>JADKIL010000005.1 GCA_016721315.1 Candidatus Villigracilis vicinus | reverse complement strand
AGGTTAATGGCATTGTTAATCATTCTTAATTTACGCAACGCAACTTGCTGAATATCGGATGGTAATTTTCGCGAACGCTCACGTTGATAAATTTTCTCCGTTTCGGCGTCTTTGAAGGTTTTAATCACAGGGATATTATATAGCGCGTCGCACTAAACGTCAAGCGCTATAGTTATCAAATCCAAACGGGGAGGGAAGAGTTGGTCAACGGACTTTGTGCCGTTTGAAACATCGCGAATTGCTCGATGCCGCCCATATCATTCCAGACAATATGCCCGAAGGAAAGTCCACGATCGAGAATGGATTGTCGCTGTGCAAGCTGCATCATTCCGCTTACGATGCCTTTATCATCGGTGTAACCCCTGATTACATTATCCAAGTCCGCGCAGATATTTTGGAAGAGGAACCCCCTCTGTCCTTCGGACATCTACCCTAAAGGGCACACGTCCCCCAAATACGACAACGAAAATTTAGGTTGAAAATTGAGCAATTGAATCGTCGGATTTGGGGGAGACTCCGCGATGGGCATTTCTCTGCAACTGGAAGTTTGTCACACGTGAATTGCTCGATGCCGCCCATATCATTCCAGACAATATGCCCGAAGGAAAGTCCACGATCGAAAATGGATTGTCGCTGTGCAAGCTGCATCATTCCGCTTACGATGCCTTTATTATCGGCGTAACCCCTGATTACGTTATCCAAGTCCGCGCAGATATTTTGGAAGAAGAAGACGGTCCCGTTTTGCAGCATGGTTTGAAGGGACTGCACAAGTCCACGCTGATTTTGCCGAGTTCGAAGAGTCACTATCCCAGCAGGGAGGCGTTGGATTGGAGATATAGTCGGTTTACAAGGGCGGGGTAGAACCCCCTCCGCCTTCGGGCACCTCCCCCAAATCCGACATTGAGACTTTAGGTAATTATCAAGACTTTTTATTGTCGGATTTGGGGGAGGAAGGGTGGGGGTAGATGTCCACGATCTGCATAAAGAGGAAGATGAACGGCGGGAAAAGGTGTTGCGTGAGATGGGGCTGAAGGTCGTCCGCTTTGGGAATGATGAGGTCTTGAGGAATCTGTCCGCGGTGGTGGGGGAAAATAAAAGGTCAATATCATTGGATCAGGAGATCTTACCTGTGAGAAGATCAAACTCCTGCGAAACATTACCAACCACCCCAACATGTCATAGGGCGTTTGGGAAACCCACTATCCGTGGATTGCGTTACTCTGTGGAATGGCTGCTTGAAACGCTCAGTTCAGGTATGACCAACGAAGAAATCCTTGCAGATTATGAAGTCTTGATGAACTGATTCAAGCAGGCATGTTTTACGCAAAAGATTAAGCCAGGCCAAGGCGGATGAGTTTGGGTTCAACGGCATGAATTTTCTGATCGACTTGCAATCTTGCCAGATGGATACGAAGTATTTTCAGTCTCGGGCTTAGTGGTCCGCCATATCAGGAATTGCCAGAAGAAAGCACTGGCAACTCTGGCGATTTTGAGATTATTCCTAGCAAAAAATTTTGGCATCAGTAACCAAGGATTCGGTTTCAGCAGTTCTTTCTGGCTTCAAACCGCCCGCAGAAATTTTGCTAATTTCACATTGGTGATTGAACAGAAAGTTTAACTGGAAACCGTGAAACTTAGTGAACCTGTCTGTGAAGACCCTGACGACGATAAATTCTTTGCTTGTGCGTTGGCGAGCGACAGCAAAGTCATTGTCAGCGGAGATAAGCATTTGTTGAAAGTTTCTGGTTATCAGGGAATTGAAGTCTTGAAGCCGCGCGAGTTTTTGGATCGATATTTGGCAGAAGAATAATTCCAAACGGGAGAGGGAAGAGCTGGTCAACGGATTTTGTGCCGCTTGAAACATCGCGAATTGCTCGATGCCGCCCATATCATTCCAGACAATATGCCCGAAGGAAAGTCCACGATCGAAAATGGATTGTCGCTGTGCAAGCTGCATCATTCCGCTTATGACGCCTTTATCATCGGCGTAACCCCTGATTACATTATCCAAGTCCGCGCAGATATTTTGGAAGAGGAAGACGGTCCCGTTTTGCAGCATGGTTTGAAGGGATTGCACAAGTCCACGCTGATTTTGCCGAGTTCGAAGAGTCACTATCCCAGCAGGGAGTCGTTGGAATGGAGATATAGTCGGTTTACGAGGGCGGGGTAGAACCCCCTCCGCCCTAGCGGGCACCTCCCCCAAATCCGACATTGAGACTTTAGGTAATTATCAAGACTTTTTATTGTCGGATTTGGGGGAGGAAGGGTGGGGGTAGATGTCCACGATCTGCATAAAGAGGAAGATGAACGGCGGGAGAAGGTGTTGAGTGAGATGGGGCTGAGGGTGGTCAGATTTCAGAATGATGAGGTTGGGAGGAACTTGTCCGCGGTGGTGGGGAAGATCAGAGAAGGCATTTCATTTGTGAGTCTACTTTCACAAACCCATTTACAAGCCAGGAAGACAAAGCTGACAAAGATAGATGTAAAGTCTGCTGTGACAAAAGCGCGAAAATAACAATTAATGGTAGAATTTCAGAAAATCGGAAATTCTGATTTTCTGGAGAAAAATATGACTACAGTTCAAATGCGCGGTAAGGGAACAATCACATTTCCTGCGAAATTACGCTCCAAATACAAACTTCAAGAAGGCGAAGTGTTCACCATTATTGATATGGGTGGCGGGTCTTTTTTGCTTACACCAAAGGTTTTGGAAGTCGACGTTCTTTCAAGACGAATATCTCAAAGCCTCAAAGAAGAGGACTTTGACATTGAGGAATGGCTTCCAATCATAAAAGAAGAAAGAAAAAAGCTATTTCAAGAAAAATATGGCAATATAAAGCCTTCTGGGAGATAGCCCATGAAGAGAGTAAGCATCTTTTTAGATAGCAGCGCTTTAATTGCAGGTGTAATTTCCGAAAATGGTGCGGCTCATGTCTTGCTTCAGCTTGGAGAAACAGGGGATGTCTCGTTGAAGATCAGCGAATTCGTGTTTAACGAAACGACGCGTTCCATTGGAAGAAAGTCTCCTGAAAATCTGGAAAATATCCAGAAAGAGATCGAGAAGGCAAGAATTGTCATTCTTCAAGACCCATCCCATGAAGAGATTCAAGCAAATTTGTATTTGATGGAAGATCCAGATGATGTCCCCATTTTACTAGCCGCTATCAAAGCCAAAGTGGATTATCTGGCGACACACGATCGTAAACATTTTTTAGCCGATCCAAAAGTTGCCGAAAATGCAGGCATCAAGATAGGAACACCAGGCGACGTCCTTGCATGGATACGGGAAAATTTAAGTTCACAATGAAAGAACTCGAAGTCCACTGGGCAAAGATTGCGCCGTTGCTATCCATTCGCAACGAGCGCGAATACAACGCGGCTGTCAAGCGGCTCAATGAATTATTGGATGAGATCAGGGACAACGAGAGACATCCGCTTTACGGGTTGTTGGATACTCTTGGCACCCTTATTGAAATCTATGAAGAAGAGCATTACCCGATCCCTTCAGTCTGACCTGCCAGAAGTGGGATCGCAAGGCGTGGTCTCTGAGATTTTGAACGGTAAACGCGAACTGAATGTTCGTCAGATTCGATTTCTTGCGGAGAAATTCAAAGTTTCGAGCGCAGTATTTTTGTAAAAATGCTAGTCGGGAGAAGGTGTTGTCCGCTTTGGGAATGATGAGGTGGTGAGAGAGTTGTCCGCTGTGGCAAAGGGAATCAAAGAACTGCATGCAATCAGTCAGCATTTATGGATGGAAACAATAAAGCTCCAGGATTTTCAAAATCCAGGAGCTTTATTTTCTCGCTAAGCACGAGAAGCCTGTTGTATCCTACGCTTGCGACAAGAGCGTGCGCACGGCGGGCATGCCGATCACCCCTGATTCCTGCATCTTTTCCTTCAATGCCGGGTCGTTCATGAACTTACGGGCATTGTCTTCATTGTCCCATTCGATGATGACGGTGACGGTGTTGGGATCGTCCACATCACGGAAAACGTGTTTGACACCCGTTGCACCAGCGGCGTGGCGTCGGGTTTCATCCCCGTCGAAAATGGTGCGCCAAGTTGCATAATCGGTACAGGTGTGACGGACATTGATATAGACCATGGGGGGTACTCCTAAAATTAGATATACGATGAGTAGCTGCATCCACCGCATTGCAACTTATGCGCCTGGTCTCGTAGAGACTACGCCGATTGAGCGACTTCAGTATACAGTACTTACTCGAAATAGCAATTTTAGGAAAATAATCACAAGGATTGATCCCCTGTCACATAGCACCACAAACGCATGGCTGCCAGCAGCTGTTGAGGTTACGGACTCTTTTCGCTGGTTTCCTATGTCGGCATACACTAGGAGTTGAAGTCGTTACGGTTATATTGAGTACGCCCGGGTTTACTTCACCTTTGCGGGAAACCAGCGGCGGATATCATTTACGCGGATGAGAGCAGCAAAGTTAATAAAGAATGCGCCAAGCGTAAAGAAAATAAACGGTATTCCGGGGAAGATCGCTTTGGAGGCTATACCGTAGCTTATTAAAAGGCTATCCATATCGTTGGCCGTTGAGGTTTGGATCCCCAGGGTGATGAAGGTCAGGAATTGTCCAAGTAGAAAAGCAGGGATCGATGCGAACCATCCGCGCCGCTCTCTTAGGGCTTTGACCATAAAGTAGATTAAAACACCTGCTACCATCAGGCATATTGCTTGCACAAAAAGATAGAACGCCACAGACGATGCGTCGCTGGTAAGTACATCTGCCAGTCCGCTGCTCAACAACTCAAGCGGATAGGTCAGCAAAGCGCCAAAGTCAATAACAATGATCACAGTCAGAAAATTTATCATGGTGGTGATGATGTTTGGTGTAACGATCTGGGCTCCATTGCTTGGGCGCACACTAAGGGCTGCCAGTAATTTTGCCGGGTTGGGCAGCAATTGTGCCAGTGCGGAAAGTCCACGCAGCCCTTTGCGATAATCGATCCATTGCACATGTGAGAGCTTTTCCGAAGGTTGTGCGGTTTGCACCAAAACGGGGAAAACGACCTTTTGTTCAGGATCAGCTTCCGTGTCCGTTTTGAAGCGTGAGATCAGCACGAAGACCACATCTGCCGACTGTATATCCGCCGCGGGGCTGTGTCCGTACTGGGTCAATCCCTTTGCGATATCTTTTGCAAATAGACGGTCCTGTGGCGCATGGTCAATGAAAAATGGGATGGGGGCTGGGGTTGTATTCGTCGGATGATATGGATTGGCGAAAAGGGGCATATTGGCTTCGGGCTTGCCCCAGCGTTGCAGGGCTGCGGAGCGTAAAAGCATACTGAGCGCAATAATGACCAAAGGAATGCCGCATACCTGCGAGGATATGGCAAGGGCTGTCATTCCGCTCATAGTGCTGATGTTGATGTCATTGAATTCCATCAGAAGCCCAAGGCTGAAGATCAACCCGATCGGAAGTGCCCATAGGGCGTTTTGTACCTGTTGAAAGTTATAGCTTCGCGTAAAGACTCGCCATGTAAACGGCACCAGGATCAATGGCAGCAAGATCGTCCAGAACGCGAATAACGAATATCCCCCCACGAACAGCGCCAGCGCTGCGGTGAACCAGATCGCCAGCGGAGCCTTGAAACCAGATTGTGGCACAGGGCGCATCTTCTGTTCTGGTGAATTCAATAAAGTGGTCAGTTGTTTTAGCGCTCTTTTGTAGTTGCTGCGGAAATCCACCCATTCAAGACCTTGTAATTCAGGCGGCAAGGGAATGGCTTCAAAGAGCACCAGTACAATGCGCTTTTTATCGTTCAAGCCTCGCCGCCATTCCAACTCTACGTAGGGAGAAGAAAGCGATTCCTTGGAAACGACAAAGAGGATCACGTCTGCTTCTCTTAATCCCTTGTCGATCTGCCCTGCCCAGGGAGTGCCAGGCACCAGCACGCGATAGTCCAGCCAGATGTTGAAACCAGCTTTTTCAAGCCGGTGGGTTAAATCATCTACAAAACCGGTTTCGCGTCGTGAATAACTCATAAAGATGTTTGGTGCCATACATGGCTCCTTGCCGCTTGGTTAACAATAAAATAATCGGAAATAAGAGTGTCATCCACAAGGACCACGGATCTTCATAAAGAATGAAAAAAACTCGCGTCACTTTGTGGGTAAAAAATATTTCCAATATTATACAGGTGGAAAAGCCGGATTTATAGGTCTTTGTTTGTATGGGGTGGCAGATTTTATCATCTACCAAATCCCAATTTACTAATTTACAATACTCCCCATGCCCTCCACACTTCCCATCCTCCGAACCCGGCGTGAACGCAGGCTTGCCCGGCAAAAACGGAACGAGAACCGTTCACGCGGCGCGATCTTGAGCGTGGGGCTGCTTCTTTCGATCGTGATTGGGGTTGGCATCATTCTCGGCGCATTTGCTTATGCGGATGTTACCCGCGACCTGCCATCAACGAACATCCTTCCGCGCCTGCTTAACCCGCCAGATGGACTCCTGCTGCAGCCCACCCGCATCTATGACCGTACCGGGTTGCAGTTGCTCGCCACCTTTGCGCCGAACGAATCGCCGCGCCGCTACATTCCCATCAATGAACAGAATGCACAGCATATCCCGCCATATCTGGTTAATGCCATCATCGCTGCTGCCGACCCGCAATTCCAGCGGCATTCCGGGTATTCAATTGAGGGCTTGAACAACTCAGACCTGCACCCCACACTTGCACAAAAACTCGTCAGCGGACTCCTGCTCTATGGCGAGCCGCCATCCATCTCCCGTGCCATCCGCGAACGCCTGCTTGCCTCACAGATCACTGCGCAATATGGGCGCACTCAGGTCATGGAGTGGTATCTCAACAGTGCCAACTTTGGCAACTATGCCTATGGGGTGGATGCAGCCGCGCACCTTTATTTTGGCAGACCGGTGGATGAGTTAACCCTTGCCGAGGCGGCAGTGCTTGCGGCGGTGAGTGAAACGCCCGCGCTCAATCCATTGGATGCGCCGCAAGTCGCTGTTCAACGCGGACGCGAGCTTCTTTATGTGATGAGTGATCTCGGACTGGTCTCTGCTGAAGAAACCTCTCAGGCGCTGGCAGAGAATCCTGCCTTCGAAACGACGCCTCTTTCTTCGCCCGAAATTGCGCCAGCGTTTCTGAACCTGCTTCTCGCTCAGATCGATTCGCAAATTCCGCGTGACCGGATTGAACGCGGCGGCTTGTTGATCATTTCTACGCTCGATTACAACCTGCAAAAGAACGCTGCCTGTGTTACCGAAATTTACGCTTCCCGTTTGGCAGACCTGCCCGAACCCCAAAGCGATTGTGAAGCGGTGCGGCTGCTCCCGTCTTTGCCGCCGGATGTCACCTTTGCTGATTCATCCGCCAGCGCAGTCGTCCTCGACCCCAAGACTGGGCAGGTGTTGGCTCTGGTAGGGGAGACCATTCAAGGTGTAGAAACGCCTCTGGTCAGCGCACACAGTTCCGGGTCGGTGCTGGATGCGTTCGTCTATCTTACAGGTTTCACTCGCGGGTTAAGTCCAGCTTCCTTAACGTGGGATATTCCCGGCAATGTTGCTGCGCAAAACTTTGACGGCGAGTATCATGGCGCACTGCCTTTACGTGAAGCATTGGTGAATGATTATCAAGTCCCCATGGAAACGTTGAAAACCCAAATGGGCATTGAGAACGTGACAAAGATCGCTGCTTCCTTTGGGTTGGATATTAATGAAAGTTCAGCAATGTTAGATCTGGCGAGTGCGTATGGTGTCTTCGGCGTGCAAGGAGTAAAGTTCGGTCAGTACCTCGGCAGTGATTTTTCGCCAGTGACGGTTCTGCGTGTCGAAGGCGTGGATCATGGCGTGATCCTGGATTGGTCTGTGCCTGAGGCGCAGACAGTGGTGACGCCTGCCATGGCGTATTTGATGACGCATGTCTTGAGCGATGAGCCAGCCCGCTGGGATACCTGGGGCAGACAGAATGTGCTGGAGCTTGGCAGACCCGCCGGTGTAAAGCCAGGTCAGACTGTGGATGGAAAGGATGCATGGGTGGTTGGATATACACCTTATGTTTCTGTTGCCGTTTGGACAGGTGTGCATGGAGATGATCTTTCAACTCCGCAGCAAGCCGGACCGGGCGGGGTCACTCCGCGCTTCCCGGCTGTATTGTGGAATGCGCTGATGCAAATTGCCTCGGAAGGCAAACCTACGGACGGGTGGAGCACGCCGCAAGGCATTACTTCGCTGGCTGTCTGTGACCCTTCCGGCATGCTGCCAACCCGCGAATGTCCCAATTTGGTGACGGAAGTTTTCCTGAATGGTAGTGAGCCAACCCAAGCCGATACATTATTCCGTGAATACTCCATCAACCGCGAAACAGGTCTGCTTGCCACGGTGTTCACTCCGCCTGAATTGATCGATAAGCGTGTATATATGCTCATCCCGGATGAAGCGCGTGAATGGGCATTGGGTACAGGCGTGGCGCTTCCACCCACTTCGTATGATGCCATTCAAGCGCCGCCTGTGAACCCCAAAGCCAATATCACTGCCCCACAATTATTTGCAGATGTGGATGGCAAAGTGCTTATTCTCGGCACTGCAACCGGAGAAGACTTCATGTACTATCGTGTGCAGGTCGGCAAAGGTTTGAATCCGCAGGAATGGGTGCAGTTGGGAGAAGATACGTACACCCCTGTGGATGGCGGGCTGCTCGCCGAGTGGGATACAACAGGTTTGAGTGGTTTATATGCTGTGCAATTGATCGTTGTCCGCAATGACCAGATCGTGGATACAGCAGTCATTCAGGTCACGGTGAAGTAGAAAAAAGACCCGGCTCATCACCGGGTCTTTTTTCTTGTTTGTATTATTTCTTTTTCTTTACAGACGTTTTCTTCACAACTTTTTTGGTAGCTGGTTTTTTAGCTGTGGTTTTCTTGGCAGGTTTTGCCGCCTTGCGTGCGGCAGGCTTTTTCTCAACTGGCAGCTTTTCCAACTCGCTTACCAGTTTCTCCAGCACATCAAAGCCGCCCTGCCAGAACTTCGGGTCGCGGATGTTGATGCCCGCTTCGCTCAGGATCTTCTCTGGCGCTTCGGAGCCGCCTGCCGAAAGGATCTTGAGGTACTTCGGCTTGAACGATTCGCCTTCCGCTTTGAACTGCTGATACAAGGCATAGACCAACAACTGACCGAAGGCATAGGCATAGACATAGAAAGGAGTCTGGTAAATGTGCGGGATGCCGACCCATTCCCATTTGAATTCATCGCTCAACTCAAGTGAGTCACCGAATTGTTCTTTGAGGTTTTCGAGATAGGCATTGGCAAGGTCATCCACCGAGGCGTTCTTTTGGGTCAGCTCATGGGCAGTCTTCTCAAACAAAGCGAAATAGGATTGACGCATGATCGTAGCGTAGGCATCGTCCATTTGCTTGAAGAGGATGTCGCGGCGCACAGACTCGTCTTTTTCTTCTGAAAGCAGCTTGTCGATCAAAACCATTTCTGCAAAGGTGGAGGCTGTTTCTGCCAACGGCAATGACGAATGGAAGGTGTAGGTGCTGTGATGCTCCGCCAGCATGGCATGAATGGCATGACCGAGTTCATGCGCCAGGGTCGCCACTTCGCGGCTGTTGCCCTGATAGTTGACCAACACATATGGCGTTTCTTCCGGCAGGAAGCCCCAGCAGAACGCGCCGCCGCGTTTGCCTTTACGAACTTCGCTGTCAATGCGATTCTGGTCAAAGACGCGCTTGGCAAGTTCCGCCACTTTGGGCGAGAAGCCTTGGAATGCATCCAAGACCATATTGACGGCAGTATTCCAATCATAGGTCTTCTTCGAAGCCGCCAGCGGCGCATAAATATCGTAACGGCGGATCTTCTTCATGCCGAGGTGCTTGGCTTTCATCTTGAAGTAACGCTGGAAGATGCTCACATTCTTGCGTGCCACGTTCAACAAAGCTTCCACGGCTTCGTCGGGGACGTCATTGCTCAAGTTGCGCGGTGCGATCGAGTTCTTGAACTTGCGCAGGTTGATGTTCTCACTGTGCCAGTCACGCACAATGGTCTGATAGATCTGCCCGAGGATGTTGCCATCCTCCGCCAGAACTTTAAATTGGGATTGATAACTCGCAGCACGGACAGCCGGATCGGTGCTGTAACGGTAGGAATATAACTCTCCTGCCGTCATTTCTTTTTCTTTGCCGCCCACTTTCAACTTAAACATATAACGGCTCGTGATGGAGTCGTACAGATTGCCAAGCGCATTCACACCAGTCACATTCTTGAGGTTGACGATCTTCTCTTCGGCTTCGCTCAGCGTGTGCGGCTTGTACAAACGCATGGCTTCAAGGTAATAACGATAATCTCCCGAAACATCCATCAGGCGTTTGGCGTTTGCATCATCGAGTTCTTTCCACCATAAGCTGAAGAACAAGGTGCGGTTCTGGTTTTCCGCCAGGAACTGCATCACACGCGCCTGCAAGGCTTGTGCCTTCTGGTCTTGCGTATCCGCAGTGAACGACAAGCCTGCGAACGAATAGAGCTTATTCGCAATACGGGTCGAGGTCTCATCGGCTTTCATCACGTCCATAAATTGCTCGGTGGAAATATCCGGTGTCAGTTTATTGCGAACCCCTTCAAAAGAAGCGACCTGTTCTTCGATCATGTCGAACGCATTTTCAAGTTCAGGGCTGTCATAGCCGCTATACAGTTGGGAAAGGTCCCATTTGGAAAGTTTATAAGCCATGGTATCTCCTTAGATTGGTGTTTTATCACAAACAGATTTTTTTCGACCCATTCTTAAGTATGGATTCTAGAAGGTGACAGTCACTTATAAAATGACTGTCACCTTTTGATCTACAAACTGGATCGGACGTGCATGATATCGCCGTCCTTGACGATGTATTCCTTGCCTTCAAGGCGGAACTTGCCTTTGGCTTTCGCTTCATTCATGGACCCAAGACTGGTCAGGTCTTCATAAGCCACCACCTCGGCGCGAACGAATCCACGCGAAAGATCGGTGTGGATCTCGCCCGCAGCTTCCTGCGCGGTCGCCCCACGGTGCGTCGTCCATGCGCGGACTTCGTCTTCGCCCACAGTAAAGAAGGTCTGCTCGCTCAGTAATTCATAAGACACATTGATCATGCGGTTTAGGCTGAGTTCTTTGATGCCGTATTCTTCCATGAAGACTGCCGCATCCTCTGCAGAAAGTTGTGCGATCTCCATTTCCAACTTCCCCATGAGCGCTACCGAAGGGTGATCGAGATTCGCATCCGGCGCAGACTGTCCCTCGCCGAGGTTGAATACGGTCAACAAGCGTTTGCGAGTGAGTAAGCCGAAGCTTGAGAGCTCTTTTTCTTCTTCAGGGGTATATTCCAAGTCACGCAAGGGCTTGCTGTCTGAAAGTGCAGCGTGCAACTTCTCGAACAACTCTGTCTGGCGGGCGTTGAGGGTCTTATCGGTACCGCCTTTTTTGCGTTCATCCACGAGGCGTTCCAATTTGCGCTCAACAGCGATGAGGTCATTCAGCAGCAATTCGCTGGTCATCGTGTCCACATCTCGTAATGGATTGATGCTGCCATTGGGGTGTGCCACATTGTCGTTATCGAAGGCGCGCACCACGAGGATGAGCGCGTCCATTTGGTTGATCACATTCAACAGTTGACCGGAGATGCCGCTTTTGGCAGAGCCGCTATCCAGACCGGCAATATCGGCATACGTCACCTTGGAGTAGATCGTCTTGCGCGGGTTGAACATCTTTGAGAGCAGGTCCACACGTGGGTCGGGGACATCCACAACAGCCTGGTGAACTTCGATGCGTCCGGCGGAGGCGGTGGTGGGGGCGTTGCCACGGGTGATGGCGTTGAAGATCGTTGTTTTGCCTGATTGGGGTAGACCGATAATTCCTAGTTTCATCTTGACCTTGTTCTTGGGAGTGGTATACTTGCGTTCGCCCCGCTAGAGCGGGGTGTTCGACAACGAGCCGAAGTGGCGGAATAGGCAGACGCGCACGACTCAAAATCGTGTTCCCTCCGGGAATGAGGGTTCGATTCCCTCCTTCGGCACACGCGAATTATACCGCACGGGTAGTTTACTACCCCCAGGGCTGCGTCCTCCAGAAATGGAGGACGTTTGATTCATATATGTGAACCCCTCAATAATATTGACTACCCTATTGGGGGGTATAAAATGTGAAAGTAGCAACAATTCTTGTACTTAATGCGTATAAGAATTGTACATGATCAGTATTTGGTCAATTCACTTATTTGGGAAGGAGACCCGCAATGAAGCTTTCACTCTTCTTTGCTCTATTTGACCTTATTATCATTTTGGCATACCCAATCGCCTACGTAATTCATCGCATTCGTAAGATGAAGGGTGTAAAATAGAGGACATTGCTCGACAATCCTGAACGAAAAAATCCAGGAGGTTCCAGTATGCCGTCGTATAACGAAGTTTTGGCAGTGATCCTAGGGGGTGGACGCGGGGCGCGTCTTTATCCGCTCACGCAGATGAGATCGAAACCTGCCGTTCCCATTGCGGGGAAATACCGTCTCATTGATATCCCCATCAGTAATTGCATCAACTCAGAGATATTTCGGATTGCGATCCTGACGCAGTTCAATTCGGTCTCGCTGCATCGTCACATCACCCGCACGTATAACTTCGACTCGTTCCACCAGGGTTGGGTGCAGATCTGGGCGGCGGAACAAACCATTGAAAGCGCCGACTGGTATCAGGGCACTGCCGATGCCGTGCGTAAACAGATGATGGAGATCCAGGCTTCTGGAGCAAAGTACGTGCTCATTTTGGCGGGGGATCATCTCTATCGTATGAATTACAAAGCCATGGCGGAATATCATTGGGAGAATAAAGCGGATATTACCGTCGCCGTGCAGCCGGTTGCCAAGGAAGAAGCAGACCGCTTCGGAGTCTTGAAGCGTGAATCCGATGGCAAGATATCAGACTTTTTTGAAAAGCCCAAAGACCCAGAAACCCAGAAACGATTCGTCAGCCGGGATGATCCCAAACGCCCATACCTTGGTTCGATGGGCATTTATATGTTTAACACGAAGGTTCTGGTTGATTTCATTAATAACTTCCCGGACTATGATGACTTCGGCGGCGACATCATTCCACAGGCAATCAAGACGCATCAGGTCTTTGGCTTTGATTTTGACGGCTACTGGCAGGACATTGGAACGATCCGCTCGTTTTATGAGACCAACCTGATGCTCACCCGTTCGGATTCTCCCTTCGATTTTTACGATGCAAAACTGCCGATCTATACAGACACTCGGTACCTGCCTGCTTCGATCGTGGAGGATTGCAAGTTCAAGGATGTTTTGATCGCCGAAGGCAGTCGTGTGTTGAAGTCGGATATCTCACATTCCATTATTGGTATTCGCAGCCAGATCGCCGCGGACTGTGTCATCAAGGATAGTATCGTGATGGGTTCGGATTATTTTGAACGTGATTCGGGTGTATTGCCGATTGGCATTGGTACCAACTGCCATATCGAAGGCGCCATCCTGGATAAGAACGTGCGTATTGGATCCAATGTGACCATTCGACCCTTCCCGCGCAATACGGATATTGACCATGAAAAATGGTATGTGCGTGATGGTATAGTCATCATCCCTAAGGATGTGGAGATCCCGCCTGATACAGTGATCGCTCCGTAAATATCAGACCCTAAAGGTTAAAACCCTTTAGGGTCTTTTTAAATTTCACAAAACTGTAACATTTCCCGGCTGGATATGGCGGGGTCAACCTTAAAATTATGCTATACTCGCATTAATATGAAGTCAACCCGCGAATTCTGGCAACGCTGGGCTGAGTCCTTGCGCCGTTATCAACTTCACGATCTTGTCGCCTCGTTCCTCGAAGCAGGAAGTCCACTTGCTCTGCTCGGTGCACAGGCGATTTATTTTGGCGGGGGTTTTTTCAAAAGCGACCAGCTTTCTGCTCTTGCCGGTATGCTTGAAGATGAATCCGAGACCCGCGCTTTCGTCTCCTTTTTAAATTACCCTGGAGCGAGTTCATGATTGCCCCTGCCATCCTTGTAGTTGCCACCTTCCTGTTACTTGTCATTACGCTGTGGAAGCGGCGTTCCCCCGCGCATTTGCGTGAAATTGCGGCTTTTACCAAACTTGTGCATACCCTGGGTTTGAGCATTGAAGACGGCAAGCGCCTTCATATTTCGCTCGGTAATGGCAACCTGTTGGATGCACGCGGCGGTTCTGCATTTGCCGGGTTGGCGCTCTTAAGGAATATTGCCGAGCGCACTTCGGTTAGTGATAAACCGGCTGTCGCTTCTGCAGGTGACCCAACGCTGGGTTTGCTGACGCAGGATACTTTGCAAGCAGGGTATCTGGCTGCCGGTGTTGAAGAGGACTACGTCCATACTATGGGGCGTGTTACCGGTCTGACTCCCTTCAGTTATGCGGCCGGAGCCATGCATATTGCGCAGAATGAAGATGTTTCCACGAATATCATCATCGGGCATGTGGGTCCTGAAGTAGGGCTGCTGACCGATGCATCTGACCGGGCGAACATCAATTTGATCGGCGCCTCTGATAACCTGGCGGGGCAGGCCGTTCTGTTTGCCAGCACACAAGACCCATTGATCGGTGAAGAACTTTTTGCGGGTGTGGCATATCTTAATCAAGATACTGCTCATGCTGCCAGCCTGACCGTGCAGGATATCTTTCGCTGGCTGATCATTCTCGTTTTGTTGGGCGGTGCGGCTGCGAAATTTGTGGGGGTCATCTGATGCGTATTGTGACCGCATTTATTGCCATTACGGTTGGGTTTCTCGTCCTGCTTGGATATTTCCTCCCAGCCGCAGCGATCTTTCAGATCATTCTGCTTGATTGGGCGGTCATCCTTGCTGGGGCGGCAACGTTGACAGGTATCCTTAACCTTGGCATGGTTCATTTCGATAAGATCCGCCGTCGTGAGAAGGATGCTGTTTACAGTGCCATTCTCATTATGGGATTATTCGCCACTTTTGTTTTTGGCTTGATCCTCAAACCGCAGAATGCGTTTTTGCAAGCCATTGCCTTGAACGGCATCATTATCCCCGTCGAAATAACCCTGATGGGCTTGCTCACAGTTACCTTGCTATATGCAATTATTCGCCTCTTGCGCCGTCGGGCGGATACCATGAGCATCATATTTGTAATCACCGCCGGGCTTATCTTCCTAGGTTCGGCAACCCTGCCATTTGGAGATGTCCCGATCATTGGTACACTGGTTCGCCCATGGATCTCGCAAATCTGGGCGCTGGGCGGCGCGCGCGGGATTTTGATCGGTGTTGCGCTTGGCACACTTACCACTGGTTTGCGCGTTCTGTTCGGCGTGGATCGTCCTTATGGGGGCAATTAGAAAATGGCTGATATGATCGTTTGCCCCGTCTGTGGAACTGAGAACCCGCCTAATCAAAAAACATGCCAGCGCTGTCAGTCGCCGCTTGTTAGTGAATCTGCTTTTACACCTGGGCAGTCGCCTGTAAACATGGATACCGGCGAATTGGAACCCATCCTGCCGCAATGGCTTAGGGATGCGCGCGAGTCTGCGAAGCTGACAGAACCTCCGCTTGAACAAAAACCTACTGTAAATGAAGCGCCGCCTGCCAAACCTAAACCTGTCGCTGCAAGTAACGACTTTTTAGCGGGTTTGCAATCTCAGGCAGGGGATGATGACGAAGAAGACGTTCCCGACTGGCTCGCCAGCATCACCGGCGCGGCACAACCGAAACCGAAACACGATGAAGCGGAACCCAGTGGCATCCGTTGGGTGGAAACCGGTAAAAAAGACGACTTCCAACAGGAAGCCGCCGCTGAAGAAGAAGTTCCTTCCTGGCTGGCTGGGATCCAGTCTGAGCCGGTTGTGGAAGAAAAAGATGAGCTTACTGAGTGGTTCCGTGAAACTGATGCTGAGCAGCCGTCCATTCAGAAAACCCCGGCATTTGATGCATCTTTCTCCCCGCCAGTTTCTGATGAGACGCCGGATTGGTTGAAGCAAATGGCTGCCGATGCGGGCGAAAAACCTGAGCCTCTTGCCGAAACATCGTTTGATACAAATGATTGGTTCAAGCAGCCGGCTGCAGATACGAATGCTGCGCCGCAGTCTTCTTCCTCCACACCAGATTGGTTGAGCCAAATGTCTGCCAATGCAGGTTCTGCCGCACAGACACAATCTGCCGAAGCTTTTGATCTTCCGGCGGATACACCAGATTGGTTAAATCAAATGTCGGCGGCGGATGCCAGTACCGTGATCCAACCTGCAACACCTGCTGATCCTTTCAATCAATCAGCAGAGACTCCTGATTGGTTGAGTGGTTTGGGTGGAGCAGCCGTTTTCAGCAGCGAAGCGGCTCCCTTTACAGAATCAGATCCAGTTGAGTCCGAACCGTTCGCGTCCAATGGTGACCTGCCTTCGTGGCTGGCAGCAGAGCCGGAGGCTTCTAAGAAAGTGGACTCTACTCCGCGTTGGCTGCAGGAAAGTGAAGCACAACCCGCGGCACCTGCATGGTTGGCATCTGATGAGAACGCGGGCGCGGCACAGCCTGTGGAAGATGCCGCATCGGCATCGGGTGATATTCTCGGCGACCTGCCAGACTGGTTGAAATCTGCTGCGCCGCAAACCTCGATCTTTGATGACTCTGCACCAGTAACTGAAATGACTGCTGAGCCTTCGCAAATTGAAATATCTAAAACGCCGGTGGATACCGGTTATGAATCGGCACCCGCATTTGAGAAAGATTCCTTCTCCAGCCAGGATGATGCCCTCTTTGCAGAAATGCCTGATTGGCTTTCCAACGCCATGGAAACGCCATCCAGCGCCAGTGGGGTGGTGCCGGAGCCGATCACTGGTTCGGATATATTGGCACCGAACGTTTTGCCTTCGTGGGTGGAGGCGATGCGCCCGACCGATGAAAACGTCATGACGAACATCGTTCAGGCATCCAAAGATCAAACGATGGAATCGCGCGGCGCACTGGCTGGTCTTTCGGGCGTTCTGCCGATGGGTACAGGTTTCATGCCAACCAGTAAACCCAAGTCATATTCCATCAAGCTGAATGCCAGCGATGAGCAGATGAAACATGCCGCGATCCTGGAGCAGATTCTTGCCGGTGAGACCGCGCCGGAATCTCTGGTTTCAGAAAAATCATTGGTCGCTTCCCGTGGTTTACGCTGGGCGCTGGCTGCCATTTTGATCCTTGTGGCATTTGCGACCACATTCATGCGTACACAGGTCTTTTCCACTCCGCTTGGCATTCCAAGTGAACTTGGTTTTGCTGTAGCTGTTGCGCAAGCCATTCCTGAAAATGCACCTGTATTGGTGGCAGTGGATTATGAACCCGCCCGTGCTGCTGAAATGGAAGCCGCCGCTGCGCCGCTTTTTGATAACCTGCTTTTGTTGAAACACCCACGCCTGACCTTCATTGCCAGTAACGAAAACGGATCGATACTTGCCGAACGTTTCATTACAGGACCTTTGGCTGTTCATAACTATCAAAGCGGAGTTACCTACCTGAACCTTGGCTATCTCTCTGGTGGACAGATGGGTATCCGCGCTTTTGCACAAAGTCCATCCACGGTTGCGCGGCTGGATATTAACAGTCAGCCTGCCTGGGCGCAGCAACCATTGCAAGATGTAACCGACCTGACCAAATTTGCCGCCATCATCCTCATTACTGACAGTGCCGATGCCGCCCGCTCCTGGGTTGAGCAGACGGAAGGTTCGCGCGGCGTTGTTCCGGTTATTGTCATTGCCGGTGCGCAAGCCTCGCCGATGATCCAGCCATATTATGAATCGGGACAGGTGGCAGGAATGGTCTCCGGTCTATATGGAGGCGCGATCATCGAACGACAATACAACAACGGACGCCCCGGCATGGCCCGAAATTATTGGGACGCCTTTAGCATTGGAATGTTGCTTGCCATGGTGGTCACAATCGGTGGCGGTTTCTTGAATCTGGCGCTCGGTCTGCGTGACCGTGCTGCGGCGAGAGGAGGAAAGTAGATATGCCTTTTATTCCTCTCGATTTCATCACCGGCGCGCTGAGTTTCCTGTTCACTCTTTTGATCCTGAGTTATTTGATCGGGGATAACCCCCTTTTCAAAATTGCCGTGTATCTGTTTGTAGGGGTTGCTTCGGGGTACGCCGCGGCAGTTATCATCTGGCAAGTGCTGTATCCGAAACTTTTCATGCCGTTGGGCAACGTCCTGCTAACGGGAGCCTATGGTCAAGGTGTTCTGCTGGTCGTGCCGTTGCTTGGGCTTGGCTTCATCTTGATGAAAGGGTCTCCACGTCTGGCGGGTATTGCCCGCATCACGATGGCATTCCTGGTAGGGGCGGGAGCGGCTGTCACGCTCGCTGGTGCATTGACCGGCACGCTCATTCCACAAGTGACGGCAACGATTAATTTCTTCGATCAGAGTGCCGCTGCTGCGCGCAACATCAGTGTGTTTGAAGTGTTGGGGAATGGTACGATCATGCTGCTTGGTGTGGTCACCTCACTTGCCTACTTCCACTTTGGCGCCCGCCAAAAACCGGATGGCTCAACCAAACGCCTTGGCTTGATCGATATGATCGCATGGGTGGGCCGCATCTTTATTGGAATTACCCTGGGCGTGGTCTTCGCAGGTGTCTACGCTGCGGCGCTCACCGCCATGATCGATCGCGTTTCTTCACTTGTCGTTTTCATCAAAACTTTGTTCGGGATTCCTTAGATCTCATGCCAACTTCACTGGTTACCAGTAACTCCCTGCTTGCCATCGACGTCGGCGCGTCGAACACTCGTGCCGTATTGTTCGACGTGATCGAAGGCGAATATCGCTTTGTCGCGTCTGGTATTGCTCCCAGCACTGCCGAAGCACCCTTCAAGGATGTTTCCGAAGGTGCCCGGAATGCCATTCAAGTCTTGCAGAATATCCTCAAAAAGACTCTGCTCAATTCTGCCCGTAGTCTTATTTTGCCGAGTCAGCCGGACGGTTCTGGCGTGGATTCGCTTGTGGTCACCATTTCTGCCGGCCCGGCTGTCAGGACCCTTGTCGTCGGTTTGCTCAAGGATGTTTCACTCGACAGTGCCCGCCGATTGACCGAGACCACCTATGCCCGCGTCCTGGATGCCATCAGCTTGAGCGACCATCGCAAACCTGAGCAACAGATAGACAGCATCTTACGCATGCGTCCGGATATGGTCATCATTGCCGGGGGAACCGATGGCGGCGCATCGCGCTCCATTCAAAAATTACTCGACCCGATCGGGTTAGCCAGCTACCTTTTACCCGAAGAAAAACGCCCCGCTGTTCTGTATGCGGGCAACGCCAAACTGGTGGATGAAGTTAAAGCGCTTGTTGGTTCATTGGCATCCAGCCTGCATTTTAGCCATAACATCCGCCCATCCCTTGAAACCGAAGACATTGACCCCGCCGAACTTGAACTGGCTCAGATGTTCATTAACATCCGCAAGAAGCAACTCAAAGGTTTGGATATGCTCGACCTTTGGGCGGGCGGGCATACTCTACCCACATCGTACGCAACCGGGCGTATGGTGCGTTTCCTCTCGAATGTGTATGGCTCTAACAAAGGGCTGCTCAGTGTGGATCTTGGCGTATCGGCTGCGATCATCTCTGCCGGGTTTAAGAACAAATCCGTGTTGAAGACCTTCCCGCAATTCGGCATTGGTGAGAACCTGCCGGGTTTATTGAATTACACCACACTGGAAGACATCCTGCGTTGGTCTACCCTTGATATTCCCACCAGCGCCATCCTCGATTATCTGCATCAAAAAGCACTGCACCCTTCGACCATTGCCGCCACGAAAGAAGATTTTGTCATCGCGCAATCTGTGGCAAAACAGGCATTGTTCCTTGCCATGCAAGCGGCTCGCCGTGATTTTCCCAAGGATGCCGCTTCAATCAAACCGACTCTTGTCCCGCTCTTTGATCCTATCATTGCTGGAGGCGCCGCCCTCAGTGACGCTTCACGCCCCGGTCAGAGCCTGCTCCTGCTCCTCGACACGGTTCAACCTGTTGGCATTTCCACTATCATCCTCGACCAAAATAACCTCATGCCGATGCTCGGTGCCGCCGCCTCTCAGAACAACATCCTGCCAGTGCAGGTACTTGAATCAGGCGCATTCCTAAGCGTGGGTACCGTCATCTCACCGGTCGTTTCTGCCCGATATGGTTCTTCCATTTTGAAGGCAAAAGTGATTTACGAAAACGGCGCAGAAGCCGCCATGGATCTCAAGTATGGGTTCCTTGAAACCCTCCCGCTTGCCAGCGGTGAAACCGGGCGGATCACCATTCAAGTTGCCCGTGGTGTGGATATTGGTTTCGGTCCTGGTCGTGGCGTGAAGGCGCTCACTGTTACTGGCGGCGCACTTGGCATTGTCTTCGATGGACGTGGACGTCCATTGGATATGCCTGCCGACCCCGTGCGGCGGCGTGAGCTTATCAAAAAATGGAACTGGACATTGGGAGGCGGATAATCCATGCTTGCACCCGTACATCATGTCGTCGGTCTGACCACCATAGTCCGTGAGCGGCTTTTGCCTGTTTCCGGAAATGTCATCGCACGCGTTCAACAGAAAGTGACCGCGGGTGAGATTGTTGCTGAAACTCACTGGGCGCGTGAACATGCCCTGCTGGATGTCTCTCGCACATTGGGCATTTCGCCCATCGCTGCGGAGAAATTGATCAAGTGCCAGGTGGACGATAAGATTGCAGCAGGCACCACGATCGCCGTTGGGCGCGGCATGTTCGCTCGTTCAGTTCGCGCACCGCGCGAAGGGCGTGTTGTGGCTGTGGGGGGCGGTCAGGTTTTGATGGAAGTCGGCGAAGCAAAAATGGAATTACGCGCCGGTATCCCTGGTACCGTGATCCAGGTTGTGCCGAATCGCGGTGTGGTGATCCAAACCTCTGGCGGATTGGTGCAGGGTGTTTGGGGGAACGGTCGCATTGACGCGGGCTTGCTCGTCAACTTGATGGAAGCTCCCGATACCGTACTGGTGCCGGGTCGTGTGGATGTCAGCCTGCGCGGTTCCATTATCCTTGGAGGTATGCTTAATACGGTCGAAGCCTTGCAGGCGCTGGCAGACCTGCCTGCCCGTGGGTTGATCGTTTCCAGCATTCAGCCTGCACTGCTGCAAAAAGCGCGTGAGATGCGTTTCCCCATTCTGGTTACAGACGGCATCGGTTCCCTGTCGATGAATTCAGCTGCATATAAATTGCTCAGCACAAATGCCAAGCGTGAAATTTCCCTGAACGCCGAAGCTTATGATCGCTATACTGGTGCGCGCCCCGAGATATTCATTCCATTGCCTGTCTCTGCCGAGCCGCCCATGCTCAATGAGATCGAAGCTTTTGCGCCGGGACTGCAAGTTAAAATGCGCCGCCCGCCAGCCATGGGAATGATCGGTTCCATTGTATCCATCAAGCCCGGTCTGACCACCCTGCCCAGCGGACTGCGCGCTCAGGCAGCTGAAGTTAAACTTGAGAATGACGAAACGGTGATCGTTCCGCTCGTAAACATGGAAGTTGTGGGATAATTGCCCCGGCTGAACTGTAAATTGAAGACCATAATAATCAGGAGAGTGCTCCATGTCTTTTGAAGAACCCAATTTTGATGAAAACGTCCCCGACGACGGACAACTTCCGGAAGAGTCGAATAATAATCGCACCTTCCTGATCGCTGCCGGTATTTTGGGCGGTATCATCCTGATCTCCATTGCCTGTCTTGTAGGTGTTTATCTTTTCACCCAGAATTCCAGCACACAGGTCAATGAGCAGGCTGTGGCAGCTTCTGAAACTGCACAGGTCGCCAGCAACTTTATCAATGATGCCCTGACCGCCACTTTCGAAGCCTCCATTTTGCCGACGGCAACTCTACCGCCGACATCCACACCTGTGGTGAATATTGCCACTGTGACCCGCACTGCCGATCCAAACCTTGTAACCGGGGCTGGTACTCCGGCGGCAGCTACTGCCACTGTTGGTGCGGCGCTGACCCAAGCTGCCATTGCACAGTTGACCATTGTGCCAACCACCACTGCTTTACCGCAGACCGGCTTTGTGGAAGATGTCGGTGTGCCGGGGTTGGTTGTGATGGCACTGGCGTTCATTATCGTCATCTTGATGGCGCGCCGTTTACGCTTCGCCCCGACCCGCTAACTGGTTAATCACCCTGAATCAAAAACTCACCCGATATCACTGGGTGAGTTTTTGATTCATTACTTCTCTATCAAAATTTAGACGACACTTTCAGCAACACTCTTTCCATATCCCAAGAGCGCTTTGACCATGTCATTCGTGCGTCCTTCGGCGTAGACACGCAGAACCGGTTCGGTACCCGATGGGCGAACCAATAACCAGGAGTCGTCAGACATGATGTATTTAACGCCGTCACGTTGACTGATCTCGGACACTTTTGCGCCGCCGATCTCAGCAGGTGCATTTTTGGTGAGGAATTCGGTCATCTCGGCTTTGGCAACCGGGCGGCTGAGGCGCAGGTCAACGCGTTCGTAAAAGGCAGGACCCACATCTGCAAGCAGATCGTTGACCAGTTCTCCAAGCGACTTGCCATACGCTGCCAGCATTTCCACGATCAACAAGCCCATGATGGGACCGTCGCCTTCGGGGATGTGTCCCTTGAATGAGATGCCGCCGGATTCTTCGCCGCCGATGAGCACATCTTCATTCATCATGATGTCGGCAATGTGATTGAAGCCCACAGGTGTTTCGTAAATTTTGACACCATAGCGCTTGGCAAGACGGTCCAGCATGCGTGTGGTCGAAACCGTGCGGACGACTGCGCCGCTCATGCCGCGTTTCTCAACGAGATATTTCAACGAGAGTGCCATGATCTTGTGCGGGTCAACAAAGTTGCCGCGTTCATCCATCGCGCCGATGCGGTCGGCATCACCATCGGTGACCACGCCGAAGTTTCCAAAACCCGAACTGACCGCGCTGGATAATGCGCCCAGATTCTTGGCGATCGGTTCAGGGTGGACACCGCCGAAGCCGGGGTTCATCTCGCCGCGGATCTCGTAGACCTCGCAGCCGGTGCCCTGCAAAAAGGATTTGATCACGCCACGCCCTGACCCGTACATGGCATCTGCCACGAAGCGTTGTGGGTTTTCGGCGATCACATCGGTATTGATGAGCTTTCGAAGATGGTCAAAGTAGGCGGGCAATGGATTGAAACGTTGGATCAGTCCCGCTTCGCGCGCCTTGTTGTAATCCATTAAGTTGGGTCCGCGTGCCTGTTCTTCGTTGTCGTTAATGTAGACTTCCACGCGGCGGCATTGTTCCGGCAGCGCTGAGCCGCCGAATGCGCCCTTTAACTTCACGCCGTTATAGCGCGGCGCATTGTGTGAGGCAGTGATCATCACGCCTGCAATGGCGTTGTTGTTCTTGACGGCGTATGAAATGGCAGGTGTGGGTGAGTCCGATTGTGCCAGCAGGACGGTAAAGCCATTGGCGGCAAGGACGCGCCCCACTTCACCTGCGAAGCGGTCCGAGAGGAAGCGAGTGTCGTAGCCAACCACGATCTTTTTGGAATCGACGTTTTCGGATTTGTCCCAGTGATCTGAAGCAACTGCGTCGGCGATGGCTTGCGAAACCATGCGTAAATTACTGAATGTAAAACTATCTGAGATGACGGCGCGCCAGCCGTCGGTGCCAAAATGGATGGGCATTGATTCTCCTTGAGTGGTAAGTTGACATAAAAATAAGACAACAGCCACTTGGAAAGTGACTGTTGTCTGTTTGGTGAGGTTACGGGGTGGATGTGACGGCGGGGGTGACGGAAGGACCGAAGTTCGGTGCGGGAGTGGCATACGAGATGACCGATTCCAGCAGCCAGCCTTCAATGCGTTGTCCGTTCACAGAAGCAAAGACCTTGACCCAAGTGACGTTGTTAAGCACCTGAAACTCAGAATAGGTCTCGACGATGGTGCCGTTGAGCAGGGTCATCACATAGGTGCCGCCGGGCGCGTCACGCAAGTTTGCACCACCACCTTCGTTGGCTGCCACCTTTCCATAGATCGACTGCGGTTGAATGGTAAGTGTAATCGTGGGCGTATCGGTGGGCGGGAGTGTGATCTCCAACGTCAACGGTACGGGGCTCACTTCTGCGGTGCCGAGACTGGCAATAGGGCTGGGTGTGGCAGAATCAACCGCCTGTGTGGGGCTGGGGTTGGGGGTGGCAGAGAGACCTACGGTCGGGGAAGGAAGCGAGGCTGATGCATTTGTCGCAGTGGCTGGGATGGCGGTTGGAGCAGCAGGCTGGGATCCGCCGCCGGATCCGATCAGAACAATGATGATGCCTGCGAAGACGGCGAATGTAATTCCGCTTAGTACGATGCCCCCAGACGATGGGCGCAGGCGCAAAACGAAGAGCGTGATGAGACCGAGGATGCTGGTCATGGCAAAGTGAGTCAGGAAGACCAGCAAGCCTTGCAGCCAGACATCCGGCAGACCTGCACCAAGACCAAAGCCAGTTGCGCCGATGGGGAGAAAGAATGCATAGGCGATCAACACACTAGGCAGGAAAGGCTTATCTTCAGATCTAGCGAAGGAAATGGTGAGGGTGATTGCGCCAAGAGCAAAGACGATCAATTCAGGCAGCCAGAGCCGCGAGTGAATGAATACATTGTTGAACGTGATGGGCATGAACAGTCGTGCAGCGAACCCTGTTAGCAGTCCCCCGAGAAATACAAAGAGGATGCTGATGAGCAGCGCCATGATTGTTTCAAACATGAAGCGCAGCGAGCCAGTGAGGATGGCAAGCAGGAAGCCAACCCAGGGGATCATGAGCGGCGCAACCAGAATGCCTAATAAAAGAACTGCCTGCGAGTCGAGCAGGTAGCCAAGACCGAGAATCGCGCCGCAGACCAGGGAGAAGACGAACAACTCGATGGACGGGTAAGCACGGCGTGCGAGTGAGGCGATCAACTCTGCCTGCCCTTCCGCATCGGTTGGGATGTGGGAACGGCGTGTGGCGCGCCTGCGGCGGACGGGCGGCTCTGCGGGCGGTTCCAATGGGGGCAGAATTGGTTCTTCTGACATAGACATACTGTAATTATACAGGCGATAATGAATTAGAGGGAGGCGGGGTGGGGAATTTGCAATTACAATCCTCTCGGGTAATTGGATGCCTGCATCCTGCTTTTGTTTTTAGCGTACATCCTATTAATAAGGAGACTCCATGAACGAACCGCATGTTTTCAAGAATTCGCTCTTTGCCTTGATCGTGCTCATTATCTTTTTGTGTTCATGTTGGCGTTCATCGCTTTCGGGAGCAGCTTTGATTCGGCTTTTCCCCATGCTGCCCTTTGCCGTTTTGGGAATATTGATGTTCGGGGCGATCTTTCTGAGTGTTTCGTCAAAGGTCATTCTTACCGATGATGAGATCACCACTCAATCCCTTTTCGGTTCCAAGTCTATGCGCTGGTCGGATATTGGGCGTGTTTCGGGCAGGGGCTTCAATATCAAGTTGCATGACTACAATGAAGATATGACCGTCACTCCAAGCCCGGGGTTGCCGGGCTATGAGGAGATCATTGATATCCTTGGCTCGAAGCGCCCAGACCTTTTTTCATCGCAGGAGTATGGCGAAATGAGGCGCGGGTTGGGTCCGCTTGCGTTGTTGATGTCCGTTTTGCTGTTGTTATTAGGCATATCGCTCTCATTTTTTCTTTCGATCATGGATACTTCTGAGGCGCCATTTGCCGGACTGATCGCCCTGCTGGCATTCGTGTTATTTGCTGCTTTTGCTGCTGCCATGGTCTTCTCAATTCCAAACTCATTGACGCTGGAAAGGAATTCGTTGATTTTGAAATATGTGTTTAGCGAGAAGACCTTGCTTGCGGATGAGATCGCTTCGGTTCGATTGTCCTTTACTCAATCTCGCAACGGTAAACAGTATTTCATCGCTTTAATGTTGACCAACCGAAAATCCATTCGCATCTCTGGGTTGGGCATCAGCCTGCCGATCGCGTACCTGGTCTTGAAGAATTGGCACGCCCAAAATTCGTCAGACAAATCAAAAAATTAACACGCATCTCTAACAGTCTGTTAACCGGGCACCTGCTATAATGTCATCTGCCATTACAAAAACGGCACAGGATGCCTGACACGCGAAACTCTGCGCGTGACGCCCCAGGAAGGCAGGTACACCATCATGATCCTTTTTTATTCCCCCCTACACCCATAAAACCCAAGCCGCGCTTGTCCTTATTCGCGTGCCTCTTTCTTTTTTCCTTTTTTTGATTTAACGTGTCACTTGATACCTGACACTTGGAACCTGGTACTTTAACTATGACACAACATCGAATCACAGACGACCTTGAAGCCCTACTGGACGTGCTCCCCTCGAACATTCGTCATGCCGTGGAGAAGGCGAATAACAACGAGAAACTGCTGGAGATCGTCATCGACCTCGGTCGTATTCCTGCCGCCCGCTTTGTGGATGGCGAAATTCCGTTACTCAATACTGAGATCACCCGCGCCGAGATCGACCATATCACCGAGCGCATCGGTACATTTGATACGGACAATCGCGCAGGCATGGAGCGTACGCTTCATCGTATCTCTGCCATCAAAAATCGGCGCAGTGCCATCGTCGGGCTCACCTGCCGCGTCGGTCGCGCGGTGTATGGCACTGTCGATATCATTCAAGACTTGATCGAATCAGGTAAGTCAGTGCTCATCCTTGGTCGCCCTGGTGTGGGAAAGACCACGCTTCTGCGCGAAGCCGCCCGCATCCTCGCCGAGAATAAACGCGTGGTTATCGTCGATACCTCCAATGAAATCGGTGGTGATGGTGATGTGCCGCATCCCGCTGTGGGCAGGGCGCGCCGCATGCAAGTCCGCGAGCCGATGCTTCAGCATGAAGTCATGATCGAAGCCGTCGAGAATCACAACCCCGAAGTCATCGTCATCGACGAGATCGGGCGCGAACTTGAAGCTCTCGCCGCCCGCACCATCGCAGAACGCGGTGTGCAACTCATCGGCACGGCACACGGACAAACCCTTGATAACCTTTTGCTCAACCCCACGCTCAGTGACCTTGTCGGTGGCATCGAAGCCGTGACTCTTTCAGATGAAGAAGCCCGCCGTCGTGGTACGCAGAAGACCGTGCTCGAACGCCGCGCGCCGCCGACCTTTGACGTGCTGATCGAGATCCAAACCCGCGACCGCTTCACGGTGCACCAAGACATCATGACCTCGGTCGACTCGCTCTTGCGTGATGCACCCATCCCGCCGGAAGTGCGCACCCGCGACGAATCGGGTGAGATCAAGATCGAGAAAGCCGCACCCGCTCCAAAGTCCAGAACGGAAGCGCCGACGAAAACCCCGCTTCGGACTCGTAGACAACAGCCTGCTTCTCAACCCGTCGATCATTCGCCTACGCCGAATCAAGTTCCGAACGTTGGCGCAAAGTTGCAGACCATCCGCATCTTCGCTTATGGCGTGGCGCGCAATCGACTCCAGCAAGCCGCGAAGCGACTCGGTGTGCCCGCGGTTGTTGTAACCGATGCCGCCGAAGCCGATGTGCTGGTGACGCTGCGGACGTATTACCGTAATCGCGAGCACACCATCATGGACGCCGAAGCACGCGGCATGCCGATCTATGTACTGCGCGCGAATTCGGTTTCGCAGACCGAGCAGTTCGTAAGCGACCTGTATAGCCTGACCGAGCATGTGCAGCGCGATAACATGGAAGATGTTCGTGATGCGGCAAAGCAAGCCATTAGCGCGGTCTTGAATGGTGAGCGCTTCGTTGACCTGCCGCCGGGACCATCCCTCGTGCGCCGTTTGCAACATGAGATGGCGCGTGATGCCGAGTTGGTTTCTCATTCATATGGCAAAGAACCACGCAGGCATGTGAGGATTTTTAGAGAGTAAGACCGCGGACGATTGACCATAGACCGTGGACGAAGGCAATCACGATTGTCGGGCGTCCACGGTCTTTTATTATCTTGTGAAGGAGATTTCGGATGCCAAAACAAGTTCGTGGAGTTCATCACATCATTTTGACCGTAGCTGACCCTGCCCGGTCGGATGCGTTCTATCGTCGCATTCTCGGTGTGGAGATCGGCGGCGGGAACGAAAACATCCGTTGGATCTCATGTGATAACTTCCTGTTGGCGTTTCAACGAGCGCCGCATCAGCCGATTTCCAATGACCGCTTTGATGAGAACCGTATCGGGCTCGACCACTTTGCCTTTGCCGTCGATTCGTGCAATCAATTAGAAGATTTATTGATCTTATTGAAAGAAATGAATATTCCAACCGCAGGCATTGAATTCGACCCGGACGGGAAGGAAGAATACGTCTGCTTTCGTGACCCTGATAATATTCAGCTGGAGTTTTACGTGGGGGATTATCGGGATTGAAGGATTATGGTGTCACTCTTAGGGAGCGCTCTTCGCGACCGAAGAGTCTCGATTATCTTGGTAGAGACCCTTCGCTACACCTGCACTGCAACAAACTCAGTGCGGCGCAGTGTCGCTCAGGGTGACATATTGTAAGAATTCCCGTTTACTTGTTCCCCTGTCTCCTTTATACTTCCCCCATGTTCATTACTCTTGAAGGTCCCGAAGGTTCGGGCAAAACTTCTCACATTCCCCATCTGGTCGAATTTCTACGCGAGAAGGGACACACCGTCTTCCCGACCCGCGAACCCGGTGGGACATCCATCAGCGAGCAGATCCGCGATATTCTGCATGATATGAAGAATGCCGAGATGCATCCACGCACGGAAACGTTGCTATATCAAGCTGCACGCGCCCAGATCGTGGAGCAGGTTATCAAGCCGCGTCTTGCCGATGGGGAAATTGTTCTTTCCGACCGCTACTATGATTCCACCATTGCCTATCAAGGCTACGGTCACCAGCAAAACTTGGATGAAATTCGTGCCTTGGTCAAATACGCCACCGGTGGTTTGACTCCTGACCTGACCATTCTGCTTGACCTTGATATTGAAGTAGGGTTGGCACGCAAGAAGAAAGATAATGAATGGAATCGCATGGACGCCAAGACTGTGGATTTCCACAAACGAGTTCGCGATGGGTATTTGGAGATGGTCAACGCCGAGCCGAAGCGTTGGGTGGTCGTCAACTCGGAGCAGGCATGGGAATCCGTGCAGGCGGAGTTGCGGCAAGTGATTTTGGAAAGATTGAACAAATAATTACGTAGGGGCGACTCGCGAGTCGCCCCTACATCTTTGATACAATCCCCTTATGCCCGCAAATTTACATCTCTTCTCATCTCCCGGCGAAAGGGACTTGGACGATATCGTCGATGCCTGCCGTCCGTATGTGGAAGGCAAAGAGGAACCGACCATTGCCTATTTGCCGCTGGCTTCTTTATATGCCGAACGCTGGTTGGAAATGACCGAAGATGCTTTCAAGGGATTGGCAGAGCTGAAAACAATCAACACCGAGTTGATGACCCCAAAGGCAATTGAGAGCATCATCCGCGATGCGCAGGTGGTGTATGTGCCTGGCGGAAACACGTTTTTGCTAAACCATCGTTTGCATGCCAGCGGAGTGATGCCTTTCCTGCAAAAGCGCATTCAAGCTGGTTTGCCTTATGTCGGCTTTAGCGCGGGCGCCATCCTGTGTGGACCGAACATCCTAACTTCGAAAGATTTGAACGCAGTCAGTACGGCTTTCTTCAAAGGCTTGAATGCAATTCCGTTCAACGTCTCGCCGCATTACCCGTTGGATGGATATGGTCAGTCGGTGAAAGATGACTGGCTTGCGGATTATCACTTCTTCCACGATAACCCCGTCATCATAATGTGTGATGGGGCGTATGTGAAAACAGAAAAGGGCAAGACCACCCTCGTCCGTGGCGAGGCGTATGTTTTGAGAAAAGATTCGGAAAAAGAAAGACTCGAAGAGGGTCAGCAGATCGCTTTATAGGAGACACTATGACCGAACAATGGATGCCTGAAAACAAAGAAGAGTTGATGTCTGCCATTGAACGAGAATGGGCGGCATTGAATTCACTTGCCGACTCATTAACCGATGAGCAAATGACAACGCCTGATGAAGGCGGCTGGTCACCCAAAGATAACCTTGCTCATCTCACCGAATGGATGAACCTCCTCATGGGCTATCACATGGACAAACGCCCATATTATGATGTCGTTGGAGTTTCGCAGGCGGAACTGCCCGAATGGAGCGTGGAAGCGGTCAACCCGCTTTTGTTCAAACGCAATCAAGCCCGTCCGCGTGCTGAGGTACTGGATCATCTCAAACGCGTGTATGCATTGCTGATGAAAAAATTAGACGAAACTTCCTTTGAAGATCTGCTCAAACCGCGTCATGCTGACCGACCAGACCCGTTGCTCTTATGGGTCTTGGGTGATACCACTGAACATTTCCAAGAACACCGTGAGACTATTGAAAGAGGAATTAAAACTTAAATGATCGCTACAGACGAAAAAGATATCAATGGGCTTAAAGCCGCTGGCAAAGTCTGTGCTCAAGCCATGCAATTAATGATGGCGAGTGTAAAACCAGGCATGACCACATTGGAACTTGACCAGATCGGCGAAGACTTTCTCAACAAGCAGGGCGCCAAATCAGCGCCACGGGTGATGTACGAATTCCCCGGCGGTACCTGCATTAGCGTTTCTCCTGTCATCGCGCATGGTATTCCCGGCAGCCATGTTATTCAAGACGGCGAGTTGATCAATATTGATGTCTCTGCGGAGTTGAACGGCTACTTTGGCGATACCGGCGCGTCCATGGTGGTAGGTACCTCCACACCCGAGTATGAAAAACTGCTCGAAGCCACCAAGGCTGCGCTGGCGGCAGTGCTCAGTGTGGTGAGAGCAGGCAAGCCGCTTAATCTCATTGGTAAAACCGTTCAACAGGAAGCCAGCAAACATGGCTATAACCCCATCTTTGACCTGACCGGTCACGGCATCGGACGTCAGCTGCACGACAAGCCTTCCGCCGTGTATAACTTTCACAAGCCGGAAGATCGCCGCATTCTTGAGAACGGTTTGGTGCTTGCCATTGAGCCTTTCCTTACCACCGGGCAGGGTCACGTGGTAGAAAAAATGGACGGCTGGTCTCTCAAGACCGTGGATAGCACCATCGCTGCCCAATTCGAACATACGGTTATTATCACCAAAGGCGAGCCGATCATTTTGACTCTGCCGTAAAAAATCTCAGGCTGGTTAAATCATTACGCCCCAGGTAGTAGACTGCCTGGGGCGTAATTCGTAAAACTAGTCTTCCTTCATCCAACGTTTAACGGCTTCATGCGGGTGCTCGTAATTTCGCATCGACTCCAGCAGCTTGGATGGGTCTGTCTCGAACGAGATCGCTTGGCGATGTTCGTTGAAAACGAAGCCTTCTGCCACGGCATGGTCTATGGCAGCCAGCAGGGGGATGTAATAATTTTTCACGTTTAATAACCCTACCGGTTTTTCATGCCCGCCGGTCTGTGCCCAAGTAATGGTTTCAAAAAGTTCGTCCCAGGTGCCAAAGCCGCCGGGCAGGGCAATGAATCCGTCTGATAGTTCATGCATGCGGGCTTTGCGCGAGCGCATTTCAGGGGTAACCTCCATCTGGGTCAGCCCGGTATGTGCCAGTGCAGGTGTGTTCATGGAAGGGATAATGACCCCGATCACCTCGCCGCCTGCAGAAAGGGCTCCGTTGGCAACCTCGCCCATCAGCCCGGTTTTTCCGCCGCCGTACACCACACGTATTCCATTTTGAGCAAGAGTTGCCCCCATTTGGAACGCCGCGGTTTTATAGTCGTTGTGGACTGCATCGGAAGAGCCACAAAAAACACAAATTGATTTCATCGTACCCTCATTTTTTCTTTTTAGAATGGTTTTTGACTACTGTACCACACTACAAACAGGTTAGAGTTATGTAAGTGCAACCTTTGGGTGCTTGACCCCTTCCTCTTACGGGATGAAAATAGCCTAATGGACTATAAGGATTATTACAAGATTCTCGGTGTAGAACGAAAAGCCAGCGCGGATGAGATCCGCTCGGCGTACCGCAAGCTTGCCATGCAATATCATCCCGATAAGAACCCCGGGGATAAAAAGGCGGAAGACAAGTTCAAGGAGATCAACGAAGCCTATCAGGTCTTGAGCGACGATCAAAAGCGCGCTCATTACGACCGACTTGGCAGCGCCTACTCGAACTTCCGCACCACTGGCGGCAGACCAGGCGACTTTCAATGGGACGACTGGTTTCAACAGCAGCAGGCGGCGGGTCAACGCGGCAATGTGGACGATATGTTCGGCGGCACGGGCGGCGCGGGTGGATTCTCTGATTTCTTCCGTACCATTTTTGGCGAAGCATTGCGTTCGCAAGGACGCAGCAATCCGTTCGCGCAAGAGTCGCCGGGGTACGAGCAGGAAGTGGAGATCAGTTTTCAAGAATCATATGACGGCACCATGCGCCAATTACAGCGTGCCAATGGCAGCAAGGTCAACGTTCGCATCCCGGCTGGGGTGAAGACGGGCTCCAAGGTGCGGGTGGCAGGCGAAGGTCCAGATAGAAGCGATCTTTTTCTGCTGATAAAAGTAGCGGAGGATGAACGCTTTGAACGTGACGGCAGTAACTTAACCACAACATCCAATGTGGATGTTTTTACGCTTATTCTCGGCGGTGATGCGGATGTGGAAACGCCCACTGGTAAAGTGAAGCTGGGCATTCCTGCTGGAACCCAGCCCGAGCAAGTGTTTCGACTGGCTGGGCGCGGTATGCCGACTGTGAAAGACCCGAAGGTTAAAGGGGATCTGTATGTGAAGCTCAAGGTACAGATTCCGAAATACCTGTCGTCCAAACAGCGGGAATTGATCGAGGAAGCATCCCGTATCAAGTTTTAGAGGAGTTCTATTGATGAAAAAGAAAGTAACCCTTGCGATATTAACGCTGGCGCTTGCCGCTTTGGCTTGCCAGACTCCGTCCTTTGCGGCAACGCAGAGCCCTGATTCGTCTTTACCGGTTGAAGTGGCTCCCACTGTTCAGGTTTCAGATGCATCTGATGTCAATCCTGCCGAGCAGGAAACCCTGGTGACGTTGTTCGAGAATGTCAGCCCGGGTACGGTTGCCATCTTTACGGATAGTGGTCAGGGCTCCGGGTTCGTGTTCGACGATCAGGGTCACATTGTGACCAATTTCCATGTAGTTGAAAATGTTAGCAATCCGGGCGAGCCGGTGGATGTAGTGGAGGTGCGTTTTAGCTCCGGCTTTATGGTGTTTGGTTCGATCGTGGGCATTGATACGGATTCGGATCTGGCAGTCATCAAAGTGGATGCCCCTGCGGCGGAACTCAAGCCGCTGCCTTTGGGTGATTCGTCCTTGCTGAAGGTGGGGCAGACCGTGGTTGCCATTGGCAATCCCTTTGGTTTGGAAAGCACCATGACGGTGGGGATCATTTCTGCGCTTGGGCGCACATTGGATTCTCAGCGCTCCAGCCCTGATGGCGCACTCTTTAGCGCAGGCGATATCATTCAGACCGATGCGGCGATCAACCCGGGCAATTCGGGTGGTCCGCTCTTCAATATTTATGGTGAAGTGATCGGCATCAATCGCGCCATTCGCACCACCAACTTTACCGATACCGGCGAGCCGGTCAACTCGGGCATTGGGTTCGCGATCTCCATCAATATCGTCAAACGCGTGGTGCCGGTGTTGATCCAGACCGGTAACTATGATTATCCTTTCCTCGGTATCTCTTCCAGCAGTGCCTTGAGCCTCGATGCGGTCAATGCATTGGGGTTGAAGCAATATACCGGTGCGTATGTGACCTCGGTTGTGCCGAACGGTCCGGCGGATAAGGCAGGCATCAAAGCTGGAACGACCCCGACCAATTACCCGACCTTGCTGGCAGGCGGCGATTTGATCGTAGCCATTGATGGCAGAGAAGTGCGCACCTTCGATGAAATGTTGGCATATCTCATTACCAATAAAGGACCCGGTGATACGGTTGTACTCACTGTTTTGCGCGGTGAAGAACGTGTGGATGTGCCTGTGAAACTGGATAAGCGTCCGTAAAATAAAACGCCGAGGTCTCAAAAAAGACCTCGGCGTTTTTGATTCTATCCGAACCGTTCTTCACGCCAGACATCGGCGCGGTTGTGATACCCAGCCTGTTCCCAGAAACCGCGTTTATCGCGCGACATGAACTCGATCGAGCGCAGCCATTTGGCGCCTTTCCAGAAATACGGCGTTTCCATATCTTCGCGCCCGGGGATGAACCCCACCACACCGCGCAGCGGGTAGCCGTGGTCGGGAGTGATCGGCTCACCCTGGAAGTGGGTGGCAAGCAGGAAGTTATCCTGCATCACCACTTCTATTGGCAGGTTGACCGTAAACCCATACTCGGCATGCTGCATCACGTGAGTCGCTGTCGGTTTGATCTTGAAGAAACCTTGATCGACCAGCGTTTTCACTGATATGCCTTCCCAGTCGGTGTCGAATTTACTCCAGCGGGTGACGCAATGAATATCCATGTGGAGTTTGGTGCGCGGCAGTTGGTTGAATTCGTCCCAACTCCAGCGTTTTTCCTCCTCAACCTCGCCCCATACACGGAAGTCCCATGCGGCTGGGTTGAACGCAGGGACGGGTCCGTAATGTAGGACGGGAAATTTTTGGGTCAGTGACTGACCGGGGGGCAGGCGCCCTTCTGAACGAACTTGGTCTTCCTGTTTACGGCGGTCAAAACCTTCAAATTGGAACATGGTACACCTCGTTTTACTAAAGTCTGCCATAGCGGCATGGAATAGACAGGGATACGATGCCGGATGTTACCCTGAAAAACTTATAACTTCCTAAGAGAGTATTGAAAAACGCTGCTTGCCAAATGTAACGAAAATATACACTAGCCAGAAAAGAGATTGCTCTTATAATAAGTCAAATTTCCAAAGTCGCAAGGAGAGAGAGTTCATGAAACAACCCACATTCAAGCAGAGATTTCAATACTGGTTTGATAACTACATGGCACGAGGCACAGGCGCATTAATTGGCGGGCTGGCTGTCGTTTCAGTGGTGATCATTTCAGTCGCTGCACTGATCGTCGTCATTGGCGGGCGTATCCTTTCCCCTGAAGGTGCCGAGCCTCTTTCCTTTCTGGAAGCGTTCTGGCTGAGCCTGATGCGCACACTGGATGCCGGCACCATGGGCGGTGACGCAGGCTGGGGCTTCCGCTTGATGATGCTGCTCGTCACTATTGGCGGTATTTTCATTGTCTCTACTCTCATTGGTATTTTGAGCAATGGTTTGGAAGACCGCCTCGAAGAACTCCGCAAGGGACGTTCTCTGGTCCTTGAAAGCGACCATACTCTCATCCTTGGTTTTACCCCGCAGATCTTCACTGTCATCTCTGAACTGGTCGCAGCGAACGAGAGCCGCAAGAGCGGTGCGGTCATCGTCGTGCTGGCAGATCAAGACAAGGTCGAGATGGAAGATGCGATCAATGAACGCATCTCCGATATGAAAAATACACGCGTCATCTGTCGTTCTGGCAGTCCCATGGATATGAACGACCTTGAGATCGTCAGTCCGCATGCTGCCCGTTCCATCATCATCCTTTCCGAAGGCGAAGACCCCGATACCCACGTGATCAAGTCTGTGCTGGCGATCACCAATAACCCCAACCGCCACGACAAAGCCTATCATATCGTCACTCAGATCCGCGACCCGCAAAACCTGGATGTGATCAAACTGCTTTCTGAAAAAGACACCGTTCAGCCCATCCTCACGACCGATCTTATTGCCCGCGTTGTGGCGCAGACATCGCGTCAGAGCGGTTTGTCTGTGGTGTATACCGAGCTGATGAACTTCGGCGGCGACGAGATCTACTTCAAGCAAGAACCCGGTCTCTCTGGTAAGACCTACGGCGATGCTTTACTCGCCTACGATACATCCACTATCATGGGGATTCGCCGTGCCGATGGCGCAATTCTCATGAACCCTGCGATGGACACCCGCTTTGAACCCGGCGACGCCATCTTTGCCATTGCGGAAGATGACGACAAGATCCAACTTTCGAACCTTGCCCGCATCCCTCTGGAAGAAAGCCTGATCCAGCGTTCTGGCAGCGCCTCCAAGCCCAAGCCCGAACGTGGACTGATCCTCGGCTGGAACCGCTCCGGCTCCATTATCGTCCGCGAGTTGGATAACTACGTCGCCAAAGGCTCTGAGTTGTTAATCGTCTCAGAAGTGGATGACCTCGAAAAACAGATCCAGCGTGAAGTGGGCAAACTCAAGAACCAGAAACTTAAGATCATGGAAGGTGACATCCGTGACCGTACCTTGCTGAATGAACTGGGAATCACCGAGTATGACCATGTCATCGTACTGGCATACAGCCACCTTGACGTACAGGAAGCCGATGCCATCACCTTGGTGACTTTGCTGCACCTGCGCGATATCGCCGAGAAGGATGAGACACCCTTCTCCATCATTAGCGAAATGCTTGACTTGCGCAACCGCGAGCTTGCCGAAGCCGCCAAAGTGGATGACTTTATCGTTAGCGAGCACCTCATCAGCCTAATGCTTGCCCAGCTTTCCGAAAATTCCGAGCTTATGGATGTCTTTACCGACCTCTTTGACCCCGAAGGTTCAGAAGTGTATCTCAAGCCCATCGGCGATTATGTGAAGACGGGCGAGCCGGTCAATTTCTATACGGCAGTTGAAGCCGCCAGAAGCCGTGGCGAAACCGCCATTGGGTACCGCTTGATGAGTGAAAGCCGTGAAGCTGAAAAATCCTATGGCGTACGCACCAACCCGAAGAAATCTGAAAAAGTGACCTTCAGCCCTGAAGATAAACTGATCGTTATCTCAGAAGGCTAGCAACAGAAAGCCATAAACAAAATCCGCCCGCAAATTTTGCGGGCGGATTTTTATTTCCTTATATTTCTACGGCGCTGGAACGAAGGCTTCCACGCGAGCCCATAGCTCACGGATGTTGATCGGCTTGGACATGTACACATCGCAGCCAGCAGAGAGCGCTTTTTCGGCATCCCCTTTCAAGGCGTTGGCAGTGATGGCGATGATGGGGACGTAGGCAAGGTTATGCTTGCTGCTGGCACGCAGCCGCCTGGCAACTTCATACCCATCAATGTCGGGCAGGTTGATATCGAGCAGAACCAGATCTACGGCGTTCTGTTCGGCAGATGTAACGCCATCCATACCTGTAAAAGCTTCCAATAGGATATAGCCGCGCGATTCCAATGCGCGTTTGACGAGCATCATGTTATCAGGATTGTCTTCAATGTATAGGATGTTGTGTCCCATGGTTCTCCTTAGTCCTTGCCTTTTTCTTCCATTTTATCTTCAATGACGCCAATAACCTTTTCGACGAATTTGCGGGTAGGCAGGGATCCCTTTTGATATAGCGCCTCGATCTGACCATTGAGGCGGCTTCGTTCTTCATTTGTAATATCTTTTGCGCTGACGACCACGACCGGAATGTTCCTGGTGCGCGGATCCAGCTTTAATTCTTCCACAAGACCAAAACCGTCGATACCGGGCATGGTCAGGTCGCTGATGATTAGGTCAGGCAGTTTCTGGCGTGCGATCGAAAGACCTTCCCAACCGTCTTTGGCATGATACATGCGGTAATTCTTGCGCCCTTCCAGCAAGCGGCGGATGAGCAGAGCATCATCCGAATTATCGTCAACTAACAGCACGGTCGTGGTCTTTTCATCAAGGTTTTCGAGCGCGGCTTGTAGACCTTCACGCGGAGCAGGGGACTGATCTTTGCTCAGGTGAACATCCACTGCCCATTGGTCGCCGAGAACATGCTTTTCGACCGGGAAGGTGTGACCGGTGCAATTGATCGCCACCAGCTCATTTTTGCCAATGATGCCTTGTTTTGACAATTTTGGAAGCCCGCAAAAGCCACAGCTGTAGCCGGTTCGACCGCCATGCCTTCGCTTTTGGCAAGGGCTTTCATTGCTTCATAGGCTTCAAGGTCGGTCACAGACTCCATCACACCGCCGTATTGCTGAGTGAGGTTCCAAAGATAGGTATATGCTTTGCCGGGGTCGCCGGTGGAAAGGATGATGATACGCGTGTCGGGGATGATAGGGGTGGCTGTATCTTTGCCTGCTTTGAAGGCGTGAACCATGGGCGCACAGCCTTCTGCTTGAATGATCGCCAGTTTGGGCACCTTATTGATGAGCCCCATATTGAACATTTCTTTAAAACCCTGATATACCCCCAAGGGACCCAAGCCGCCGCTAACGGCTTGAATGTACCAGTCTGGGGCGCGCCAGCCGAGTTGCTCCACGATCTCGTAGGCAATAGTCTTCATCGATTCGCGGGCAGGCACAGAACTGGCGCCGCGGTCGAGTAACAGATTCTTGCGTTGAGCGAATTGACTGGCGATCTGTTTGGTTTGGTCGTAGTTGCCGCTGACGCGGATCACTTCCGCGCCGAAGAGGGCGGCTTCACGCAGTTTTTCCTGCGGGACAAGGCTGGTCATGAAGACCCAGAGTTTGATACCTGCGCGCGCGCAAGCCGCAGCGTATGCCACGGCGGCATTGCCGGTCGATGCGATCACTGCTTCACGGATGCCATTCTCGTTCATGGCGGCAACAGCAACCGCCGCTTGCCTATCTTTGAAGGAAGAGGTCGGTCCGTAGCGCTCATCTTTGAAGTAAACAGCAGAATGTCCAAGGTCCGGGGCGAAGCGGTTTGAGTGCCACAGTGGAGTTCCGCCAGCAGGATAAAGATTGAGGGCGGAGGGATCGTTCAATGGCAGGACATCCTGAAAGCGCCATAGGTTGTTGGGGCGATTGGGAATGCCGCGTAATATCTCGCGTTTGAAGGCTTCGTAGTCATAATGGGCTTCGACCCATTGCGATTCGCATTTTTGGCAGATGGCAGGGACGAATGGCACGTAGGGTTGTTGGTTGCCGCAAAGATTGCATTCGAGGTAGAGTGGTGCTGCCATTATTTTTCCTTTTTCTCAATGACTTCCGTATTCCGCGCTTCAAGAGGCAGTTCCACATGGAAGGTGGCGCCTTCGCCTTCGAGCCCGCTGCTTTCTGCCCATAGGCGTCCGCCGTGCATTTCAACAAGGCGGCGGCTGATCGGCAGACCCAAGCCTGTGCCGCCCACCTTGCGTGTGGTGGAGGTGTCGACCTGGGTGAATTCCTGAAAGATGGTTTCGAGCTGTTCGGTGGGAATTCCAAGACCTGTGTCTTGGACGGTGATGAGCACTCTATCCCCATCCATGGGTGTGACCTTCAATGCGACATTTCCCTTCTCGGTAAACTTGATGGAGTTGTTCACGAGATTAATCATTACTTGGCGCAGGCGGGTGTTATCGGCATAGATCTCGATCTCTGCATCTGATTTGGGATCTATATAAAGCGCGAGATTCTTTTCGCTTGCCAGGGTGGAGGTAATGCTGGTCACTTCTTCGAGGATGCTGTGGACCTTGAATTTTCGGGGTGCAGGCTCATGCGTCCAGATCTGATCTTTGCCATGTCGAGTACATCGTTGATAAGGTGTAAGAGGTGTTGCCCGTTCTTTTGAACGAGGCGCAGATAGTTATCCATGTAGGGTGTCAGTTCGCCGTCGAGTCCTTCCAGCATCACATCGGTGAAGCCAAGAATGGAATTCAACGGGGTACGTAATTCATGCGACATATTGGCAAGGAAGGCAGACTTGAGCCGGTCGAGTTCTTTCAATTCCTCGGCGCGCTTTTGAAGTTCTTCGGTCAGGCGCAGGGCTTCGAGGTGGATGCTGGTTTGTGAGGCAATGGCGGCTGCCATGTCCTTTGCTTCCTGTGAAACATGGCGCAGTCCTTTCACTGCGAGTTGACCAATGGCTTCACCACGAACGAACAGGGGTTGCTCAAGTACGATGTCACTGGCTGCCATGTCGTCACTTAATGGCGATACTTTGACGGAGTCATATACAAAGCCAAGCATGCCTTCACGTTGGGTATACGTTTCCCAGTTCTGGCGGGTGAGGCGGCGTGTGGCTTCTTCGGCTTCAGCACGGGCACGGGAGGCATCTGCCAACAGACGGATATTCTCCACTTGCTGGCTGACCTGCTTTGCGATCGTGCCAATGAACTTTTTTATCGTCTTCGGTGAGCGAGCCGTTTCCCTTTATAAAGAGTCTGCCGATCTGTTCATTCAATGTTTCCATGATCTCTTCATGGTCATATTGGGCGGGGGCAGGTTCTGTAAACGGTTCTACTGCTGCCTGATCATACACATAGCCGATCCGTTCTGCATTGTGAATGGCATCCAGAAAATTTGCCCAGTTCTTGTGTGTAAATTGATGCGAGGCTTCTTCAGCTTCAGTGCGGGCGCGTTCTGTTGCGGCGAGCAGACGCAGGTTTTCGATTTGAATCGAAGCTTGTTGGACGATGGCATTGGCGAGCTTCATGTCTTCGTCTGTTAGATTGCGTTCAGTTGGTTTGGTGATCTGCACTTCACCGATGGGACGCCCACTGGAGATTAGCGGCGTTTTGATGACTTTCGCATCATTCGGGACCGGTAACTGGTCGCCGCGAACCGGCAGGACTTGGTCTCCCATGTACGCGAATCCGACTTGTTCCTTTTCATAGATAATAGGAGCAGAAGCAGGGTTTGCCGGTTGTTCTTCTTTTGCTTGAGGCGGGCTTCTAAGTCAATAACGCGAGCACGCAATGCTTCCATTTCCTGCAGCATGGCAACAGAGCTGGGTAGTGAGTGGGCAGCTACTTCCGCTGGGGCAGGGGCGTGGCGATCCTGCCCGTTTGAGCCTTCTGAAATAAGCGGTGACATGCCTGAGAACAGGTCTTCTACACGCTTTCGAGACTTATCGTTGATCGACATCAGCGCTTCTCCTGATACTTGCCCCGCATTACGAGGATGAGTCCTTCATGCTTAGCTGGGCAATGGTCATGGGCGCGCCGAGGGCGTGTCCGAGCTCGCGTGCGGCGATCTGTAGCACGGCTTCCACGGTGGTGGCGCTTTGGATCTTTTGACTAAAACGTTTAGTGTACTCTCGCGCTGCGCTTGCTTTTGAGCAATTTCAAATTGAATGCGGTTCTCGAGTACAGTGGCGATCTGTGGCGACAGCGCCGTGAACAACCGGATTTCATCTGGTGTGAATTCGTGAGGCTCATGCGCTTCCAGGAATAGAACGCCAACCTGACGCGTACCAAGGAAAAGAGGTAACACTGCGGCTGCACGAATATTTTGCTTTACGAACATCTGCATTGTGGGATCATTTATTCGTTCGTCGTTAAAAGTATCGTTGAAAAATATGGTGGTATTACTTCGTAGCATTGGCAGCACATTAAGATTTTCCAATGTGTAATGTCTGCCGATCTCTGATGGCTCCGACCCGATACATTCCACCAATTGGCAACGATATCAATGCTTTCCATTTCGTTCGTTGAGCTCAAATTGGTGACACCTAAAAGAGATCGATTAACCGCTGGAATTCCCAGTGCTTCATTAAGCACCACCAGCAGTTCCTGTAAATTGGATGCTTGTGCGAAACGAAGGCTGACTTCTGATAGTTTTTCCGTCTGTGCGAGCGCGATCTGAGTTTGCGCAGACAAGCGCGCACTTTCCAACGCCAGCGCAATTTGATCAGAAACCTGCTGGAGGAAAGCATAATCTTCGGGTGATGTGGGTTGGTTCGGGTCGTCGGCGATGGACAGAGATCCGACCACTTCACCGCCAAGCACTTTCATTGGGATGTTTGCGAACTGCCCTTCGGGCAAAATTTCGTCTCTCACTGGTCGGATACCTGTTTGGTCGAATACGAAACCTTCAGGCAGTTCTGCGTTTTCGCGGTAGGTTTTCCAACCTTCATGGCTCATGCTATGATACAGGCGATTAACTTCCTCAAGACGTTCGTTCATTTCCTCGCGTAGACGGGTTTGCTCAATAGCCACAGCGATCTGTCCGCACAGACCTTCCAGCAATAGACGGTCATCTTCGGTGAGGGCGCCAGCTTGATCGCTTTGAATATCAAGCACGCCCAGTACCTGTTCACCCAGCTTGATGGGCACGGCGATCTCACCCTGTGTCTGGCAATAAGGGATTGGGCTGCCAGTCAGGGTCATCTGCCAAAGTGGGCGCAGGACGGTTTGTCCGCTTGCAGCAGCAGTACCGATCAAACCGCTTCCCATGGGCATTTGGTGACCGCCGGAAAGCATTTTTGACCTGTTTCCCCATATCCACTGACTAAGACCACGGCGTCGCGAGTTGGGTCATAACGTAATAGTTGTGTATGGTAATACCCCAGACGTTCCTTAGTCAGTTTTACGACCTGAGTAAATAGTTCGTTCAATTAAGAGACAGTGGCAACTTCCTGCGAAATTTCAGTACTGATTTGCACCTGATAACCACGGCGGTCAAAACCTTCCTGAATTTCGCGTTCTAATCGTTTACGGTCGGTGATGTCTTGACTCACGCCATATAGTTTGACGGTTTGACCTTGCTCATCTTTTCGGATACGAAACCAAACGATCGTTGAGATCGGCGTTCCGTCTGCGCGTAAGTTACGGGTTTCAATTTGAGTCTGGAAGTTGGGATCGGGTGGCTTGATGGCTCTTATGATGGAGCTTTGCACAATGCCCGCATCTTCCGGGGGACATATTCTGCGGCAAATTTTGAGCACTCATCTGGTAGCCTCCGCTTTCTCGGCTGTTGTACCGAGCAGGAGTAGTACTGATCGTTGAATGTGAACATTTGGGTGGGAATATCAAATTCCCAGTATCCCATTTGAGCAACACGCAGCGCGGACGATAGGTTTGCTTCCGCTTTGCTGCAAAAGTTCTTCCGCCTGTTTGCGTTCTGTGACATCTTCGACGAGTGAAGAGACGCCGAATACTGTGCCGTCCGAGTCAGCCAATGGCGTGTTGTACCATTCGCATGTAATGGCGCGTCCGTCTTTTCTGACATTGCCATTGGTAGAGCGGGTGCCGCCGGTTTGTCTGGCAGATTTGCCCACCCTCGTCCACGGCGGATTTGTACTCGGTAGGCACGATCAGCCTTGCGGCATGGCGTCCTTTGCTTCTTCAAAGGAATAACCAAAGATACGTTCTGCCGCGGATCCCACGAAACCACTTCAAGGTTCGTGTTCCATTCAATAACTGCCAGAGGCGAGCTATCGATCAACAGCGAAAGTTTCTGTTGCGACTCTTTGATTTCATCCTCCGCCTGCTTGCGCTCTGTGACATCTTCGACGAGGGAAGAGACGCCGAATACTGTGCCGTCCGAGTCAGCCAATGGCGTGTTGTACCATTCGCATGTAATGGCGCGTCCGTCTTTTCTGACATTGCCATTGGTAGAGCGGGTGCCGCCGGTTTGCTTAAGCAGATTTGCCCACACTTCGTCCACCACGGATTTGTACTCGGCGGGTACGATCAACCCTGCGGCATGGCGACCTTTGCTTCTTCAAATGAATAACCAAAATACGTTCTTCCGCGGGATTCCAGGAAACCACTTCAAAATTTGTATTCCATTCAATAACTGCCAGTGGCGAGCTATCGATCAGCAGCGAAAGTTTCTGTTGCGATGCTTAACCGCATCTTCCACCTTTTTACGCTTGGTAATGTCACGCCAAACTGTATAAATCAACTGGCGTCCGCTAATGTGTACCGATGTTAGGGTGAGTTCCACCTGAAAGTCTTCACCATTTAATCGACGATGTACCCATTCAAAACGGTTGCTGCCTTTTTCGATTGCAATGTTGATCATCTCAGCTGCTTTCTCAGTGGATAGCCTGCCATCGGGCTGAAATTCAGGTGAAATCAGCGCAGGGGAGATGGGGAGAAAATCGGCTTTGTGGGCGTGTAGTACTTGCTCCGCCGCATGGTTGCAATCTGTAAAGAGTCCATTTTCCAGAATCAAAATGGGATCGGCAGACTGTTCAAAGAAGGTTTGAAAGATATCCATATTTTGAGGTGTCATTATTTTATTTTCCATGAGTATCTCCGATCATGCTTCTTGTGAAGGACTCTTCGCAGACAGCAGAGGGTTCTTACCATCATGTAGTGTGGTTTCTTCTGAGTGCGAGTCAGTGGTCAAACGAATAACTGTTTTGCGACCTAAAACGTACCCAACTCGCGCGCGGCAGATCGCAGGATGGTGACAGGGTCGGTTGAACCACGGACGGCGCTGGTGATTTGACGTAGTGCCTGCTCGCGCTCCGCCTGTTTCTGGGTTGTAAGCAGTGCTTGTTCTGTTTGATTGGAAAGACGCAGCCCTTCAAGATGTATGCCAAGGCGTTCCGCCACAGCGTTGACGAGTTCGACAGATTCGGTGTTCGTAGTGTCAAGCCCTTGAACAACAAGTTTGCCGATAATTTCATCTCGAGCTTTGAGAGGCAAAGTATAGCCATCGGTTTCAGGCTGTTCATTACCGTTACTGCGATATGACTTGACATTCTTCAGATCATACATGTAACTGATGCCATCGTTAGCTTGGGACTGCATGTATTCCTGCCAGCCTTCGTAGGTGAGACGGCGGGCGGCTTGTTCTGACTCGCTGCGGTAGCGTTCAGCACTATCCAATAGGCGTAGGTTTTCAACTTGTTGCGCCACCTGACGGGCTACCGCCTCGATGAGCTGACTATCGCGCTCAGTTAATTGGGACTCGTCCTGTTCCACGACCAGACTGCCAATCGGTTCACCTGCAACTTCGATGGGTGTCATGAATGCGCTTATGTCTGTGTTCTTTAGCTCATCAAGAGTTGTAAGAGGCTCCACTTTGTCATTCTCGTAAACGAAGCCGGTGTGCTCTGATTTGTGAATCGCATCCAGGTAGTTTGCCCAGTTTGAGCGTGCCATCCGTTGGGCTTGCGCCTCGACCTCGGCACGGGCTTGCTGTGTTTCAGCGAGGAAGTTTGCGTTTTGAATGGCGATGGCTAATTGACCAGCCAATGCCTCGAAAGCAGGCAGTACATCTTTATTCAAGGTATCTTTTTTGTCGCTTTGCATATCCAGTACGCCCACTACCTTGTCGCCGATCATGAGTGGGATGGACATTTCTGAACGGGTCATAGGCAATAGCGAGTTCGGTTTGAACGTGGCACTCTTAGTGTATCCGCAATGATCACAGGCTTTTTCTCGGTTGCGGCACGTCCGTTCAGGAGAGTTTGCTGTAAGGGCAGGCGGTGATTACGGTTCAATAATTCCCGCCCCACGTCGCCGGTTCCTGATTGAAGGATGAGATAAGTCTGGCTTGGGTTGACGAGATATACCTGCACATAGTACAGGTTGAATTGTTCACGGATCAGTTCTGCTGCATCGGTCAACATGACATCAAGTGCGCGCACCTGGGACACCGCACGTCCAACCTCTGCCGCCAATTCAAGGTTGCGGGTGCGGTCTGCTACGCGTTGTTCAAGCCCGACGACCATTTCACGCAATTGGGATGTCATGAGGTTGAACGCACGCGCTAGAGTTCCGGTTTCGTTTTGAGATCGAACCTCAGCATTCGCATTTAGGTTCCCCTGTGAAACTGCTTTTGCTACCGAGGTGAGGTTGAGGATCGGATTAATGATCTGTCCGGTGAGATACCATAAAACGAAGAGCGCAGCCATCATGAGTGCCAGACCGATCGTGCCTTCCAGCAGGGCGGAGTTGGTCGCTTCCGACGTGATGACAGCGAATGGAATGATCAGGCTGAAAGACCAGTGTGTACCGACCTCTCCAATGTCAATCGGCGAGAAGACCCGCAAGAACTTACCGTCAGGACTTAAGCTGATGAAAGTTTCGCCGTTCGCAATGCGCGCTTGTAACTCTGCGAAATCTGAGAACAATTTTCGGCAGGTTGATTCGTAAATTCCGGGCTTTGGTGGACGGCGATCAGTGTTCCAGTATCGGTTAGTAAAACTGCTTCTGCCTGATTGTTATAAAGATTTACATCATCCACAATGGATTGGACGAAGGTGATGGGCGCATCCACACCTGCAATGCCATAAAACGTGTCGTTTACAACAACAGGCACGACGAAGGAAGCCATCATGGTATCCACACCGGCGATCGGGTAGATCAACGGTGCGATTGTGTATTCCTGCCGGGTTTGGCGCGGAATAAGGTACCAATCACCCAGACCCGGGGTTTCGTAATTAAGAAGAGGTTCAACGGTTACCGTGCCATCCGGGCGCACCTTCAATAGGGGATGAACCGTCCAGTTTCATCAGCCAGCTTCACCGGCATGAAGAATCGAAGCCGTCGAAGGCGTCGGCTCCCACAATGTGTATGTGCTTGAAAGTTAGGATTTTCTTCCTGCGACCTTTTCAGCATCGCATTGACTTTAATGGCTCAACCTATCGGATTTTGGGGATCTTTGATGCCCTCGAACGAGTCAGCCATTGCCCGCGCGGTGACCAATGGGATGTTCAACCGATCATGTACGAGTTGTGCATTTGCTTGAGCAACAGCAATAGCCTCTTTTTCTGCAGCGTCAATGGCTGTTAGACGATTGGAAACCACTGAATAGGTCAATAAGGAAATGGCGAGAAGGGCGATGATGGCACCAGTCCAGACTGTGATCTGAAGACGCAGGCTTGTTGCCACTGCTTTGCGTGAGCGCCGGAAGGTAACGAGACCAAGGAGGATTGCAAAAATAATGGTTACATACGGACCAACAGTTGCCGCTTCCATGCCTATTCGCCAGGGCGGATTGATCAATTCAATGACCCACATCACAGCGAATACTGCAGTGGCAAAGATAAATTGCTGTCTGCGTGCCCGTGCCGGGAGAAGCCACTCAGTGGAAATGATCGAAACGGTCAAAATGGAAATAGAAGCCGATAGTGTTCTTCCTACGAACAAGGCAGAGACCGTAACGCCAAGGAGAGATAAGGCATAAAGTGTTAACTTCAGCCCTCTCAGGTTGTTCCCGAATGGCAGAAAACAATCCGAATAGCGCCAGAGCCGTGGCGACGATCAGCGAGGCTGTGGTTATATAGTTGATAACGGATGGGGGTTGCTTGAAGACAACGTTAAGGAAATAGACTCCCACCAACAGCACCAGTATTGCAAGAATGATCGTCCCTGTACGCGAATATTGGGAGATGAAATCTTCCTGGCGATTTACTGTTTTGGTATTATCCATTTTGATATCTCCTTCGCACTGACAGGCTATGCACAGGAAAGTTTTGAAATTAGGTTCATAATGTGTTGCCAGAGTTCTGGTTGCGCTAAGCACTGCCTTGACACGGGATGTCCCAATGGCTGTTCCCAGCTCACGGATCGCAGTTTGAAGAGTTTCCTCTACTGAGTCTGTACGCTGGATCTTTTGGTTGATCGTGTTAACCAAGGTTTCAAATTCCACCTGAGATCTGGATCGTTCAAAAGATCTTGCGTTCTGTACGGAACTGGCAAGCTGCGCAGCAAGGGTTGTCTGAATATTTACATCCGTCTCAGTAAAACGTCCTGCCACATCTGATTGGATATCGAATACGCCTATGAGGGTCTGACCAACAAGCATTGGAACCGCCAGTTCTGCGCGTGTATCCGGCAGCAAGGGGTTGGGGAGGAAGTCGGGGGATAGGGTCACATCGTTTACGGTAACGCCTTTGCGTTCGCGGGCAGCACGAGCCACCAGAGATTGCTCGCGGTTAAGCGGAATGGAGCGTTTTTCAGCTGCCATGATGCGCCCAGCTTCACCTGAGCCTTTTGCCAGCACCAGATTTTCCCCTTTTTCATCCAGCAGGTAAATATGTGAGTGGTAAGATTGAAGCGTTCCTTTGTAAGGTCAACTACTGTTAGGAGAAGGTCGTCGACATTTAAAATGCTGGAAACAGAAGTACTGATCTCTGCCACTGTTGCCAGGGCACGTGTGCTGGTGGAAAGGACTTCATTCTGCTTGGCTAAGAGGTCAATACCTTCTTGAATATCATGGGTGTGTTTGGTGATCTGACTTACCATGGGACGGAAGATAAAGAACGCTTCAGCAAGAAGCGATAGCAGGGTGATTCCTAAAACGATACTTTCGAGGAATTGGAGATTGGCAATTGCGCTTTCGCTCTCTTTTTGATACTGCCCGGTGACCGTGTTCAAGCCGGAAAGCAGATTGGACCGGGCGGCTTCCAGAATGTAAGCAAGGTGGGTATTTTCGAGCGTTAATTCCTCTGTTGGATCTGCGAGCAGCAGTCTGGTTTCGGCAATAAAGGTTTTTACCTGCTGGTTAAGATTCATCGGAGACGCGAAGTACATATCGCTTACTGTTTCAGATGGATTGCCCGAAAGGATCAATACTTCATCACTGCTTAATCCGCGGACACTGCCGCCATTGATCAGGGCGGTATGTGAGTCTTCAAAGAGTTCGAGATCGTTAGTGAGGGTAGTGCGCAGGTTTTCACGGTCGCCTGCATTTAACACATACAGTAACGCAAAACGCGAGATGCGTTGTGAAAGCATGCGTTGGCGCCCGGCTACGTTGATGATGGCTGCACCCGATTCCTGCTCAGTGATGGCAAAACGCAGGGTGAAGAACGCCGTGATCGATAAAAGCGCAATGAGACTCAAAGCGAATACATAGCGCAAGGTGAGGGCGTTGTTTCTTTCAGTTTGCATGAGATGCTCCCGAGTCTTTGCTCTTTTGTTCATTTACAGGGTCAAGCGTGATAAGTGTGGGTTTTCTGCCGAGAGCGTGTCCCAGTTCGCGGGCTGCTACTTGAAGCGCCGCTTCAATGCTGGTCGTTGACTGTATCTTTTGGGAGATCGAGTTGAGCGCTTCCTGCTGTCGGGCGCGTTGAGCCGTTAGGTTCTGTTGCAACCTGGCTTCGGTGATATCGGCATGTGAACCTGCCATACGGTAGGCAGTGCCATCAGGATTTCGCAAGAGCTTTGCCTGTGTCGCGCACCCAGCGCCAGGTGCCATCTTTATGGCGGAGGCGGATTTCGACCTTATATTCGGGCGCGCGGCGGTCCAGGTAATCCTCAAGGGCTTTGACCGCATAATCGCGGTCATCTGGGTGGATACGTTCCTCCCATTCTACAAAGCCACGGGTCAGTTCGTGTTCTTCGTACCCTAGCATGGCTTTCCAACGTGCCGAGTAATAGATGTTGTTATTGGCAATGTCCCAGTCCCAAATGCCATCGTTCGAGCCTTCCAACGCCAGGGCATATTGTTCCTGAGAAATTTTTACATTCTCGGTCGATTGAATGTTTTGCAGAGCAATCGCGGTCTGGTCTGCGATGTTCTGTAGCAAGTTCGCATCTTCTGTTCCCAAGCTGTTTGCAACATTGTTTTGCACATCCAAAACACCTAGAACTTGATCGCCAACCATAATGGGAACAGCAACTTCTGCCTGCGTTTCTGACAGTAACGGGTTGGGGAGCCAGTTGGGGTCAGCGTGAGTGTCAGGAACCAGAACGACTTTTCCTGAGTCTGCGGCGCGACCTACCAAGCCTCGTCCACGCGGGATCTTGTGATTGCGTTCCAGTAGAATTTTTCCTGCCTCACCCGTTCCACCGGTCATGACCAGGTTTTCTTTGGTTTCGTCAAAAAGATAAATGTGAGCATGGTAGTAATGGAAGGTGGACTGGAGCTGCTCCACCACTTCCACTGCCAGTTGCCCGCGATCCAAAATGGAGGAGAGTCTGCGGCTGACTTCTGAAGAGGCGCTTAGCGCTTTGGTACGATCTGCAACGCGCTGCTCCAGAGTTGTGATCAGTTCTTTCAACTGAGTAGACATGGCGTTGAATGATGTTGCCAAAATGCCGATTTCGTCTTCTGACTGAATCTCCACCTCAGTTGTGGTTTCCCCGATACTAAGGTTGGATACTGCTGTGGTAAGAATTTCAAGCGGACGGGTAAACTGTGTGCCCAGTAAATACGCCAGAACTGCAACTGCTAATAACAACCCAAGGGATACCAGAGTAATGACCCTCGAAACCGCAGTAACAGGGGCGGTTGCTTCTGTTACGTCCTGATGAGTTACGATGAACCAGTTTAAATTGGTGATAATTTCTCCGCCAAGTTTTGAGCTGGTTTTTACAGGTGTGCGACTTGCAATGCTTGGATTACCCTCGTAAATTATTTCAGCATAATCGTTTTTAATCGTATTAAGGGTCGAGAGCAATTCCTGAGAGGCGGGCTGGAGTCCGTCGTCGGGATCATCGTTCAGGAGTTGAGAGTTTTCAAAATATAGGTCTGAGTGACCTGTTTCACCAAATCTGCCCGTTGAAAGGATGTCGTTGAAATCTGAAACATCCACTGTGAACCTTAATACCCCAACAGCATCAGTACGGTTGTGACCTGAAATGGCAGTGGAAATTATGATGGATGTTGTGCCTGTGTTTTCATCCAGGTTCGGCTGGCTAATGTACGTGCTGCCTTGTCCGCTATTCCACGCTTTTTGCCACCACTCTTCATCGGCTTGGTAATAATCCGAAGTTCTTACATTGGAAGATATGATCGCGCCGTATTTATCAGTGATAAATACTTCAACGATATTCGGGTATTTGGATTGAAATTCATTGATCTCCAGGGCTAAGTCATTACTCACTACATTGCTGACCAGTGAGCTGGATTCTGAAGCGGTTTTCCATTCCTGATCGAGAGCGGCGAGCTCGGCAGCGTTTGAGGTGCCTGTCACGTTGGCAGCATCTACACCGTCTTGAATGAACTTATTGAGCGCAAGAACATTTAGGCGGTCAAGATTCGCTTCGAGAACAGCACTAACCTGACGTGCCGATGAATCGGAGATGGCTTTTATGTCCTGCCCTAGCAGTTCTGTGGCTTGAGAGGTGAAGACACGGTTTGAAACAAACCCCACAGTAAGGATGGAGATTAGCGAGGTTGCTACGAATACAGTTATGAACTTGGTGCGGATCGAGAAATTGGGAAATTTACGAAGGACCAGACCGACCTGAAGCAGAATAAAAGGAGCGATCAAGTAAGGCAGGTAGTTTGTAACGCCTGGGATCGAGTACCGCTCCCAGACGACAAAATTATCCATTAAGAAGGCCGCTACGCCAAATACCAAGCCTAGTACAATGGACCGCGGTGCTTCCTTATTGTTCAGCGCTTCACCGGATGTGGTTGTTGTAAACGAGAACAGACTGACGCCTAGAATGAGACCGAACCCGTTGAACCATCCAACCACCAAAAAGAAGGAGATACCCATGGTGACTATAAGGAGATCAAGCGCGGCATGGTAGCGGTTGTCCCAGGCGATAATAGCGCTATAAAATGAAACCAGCACCAAGATCGTAGCAAGAGATATAAGCCCTGTAAGCTGCCATGCTCCAGTCTGGCTGTAAAGAAATACATAAAAAGGCAGTGAAATAACGATCACTGCAATGATGATGAGGGATGCGCGAAAGACGACTTGTCCCTGCGGCAATGTGTTAGCAAGTATGTTTGAGAACCATTTTTTCATGCCTGCTTTCCTTCCTGTGTAGAAACTGATTGTGAAGTGTTTTCAGCTGTTGAACCTGGCGATAGGATCGGTAGAGTTACGCTGAGACAGGTTCCCTTGCCGATTTCACTTTCTACATTAACTGTGCCTTTATGATCTGCTGTAATGGATTTAACGATCGCCAACCCAAGCCCATTCCCTTCGATCTCGTTGGCTTTTCCGCTGCGGACCCGATAAAAACGATTGAAAATAAAGGGTAGATCCGCAGCGGGAATGCCGTATCCATTATCTATGACCTGAATGGTGACTTGTTGTTGTTCGATAATAGTTTTGATCTTGATATGACCGCCCTGTGGTGTGTATTTGATTGCGTTGCCGATCAAATTACGGAATACCTGGTGTAGTTGCAGTGGGTCGCCGTTGATGTGGATCGAAGTTGCGTTTTCTGTTTCAAGTGTTTGCAGCTTTCCCTTGGCTTGTGGGTTGAATTCAGCTGCCAACTCATTAACCAATTCCTTAATGTTAACCGGCTCGTGTTTTTGGATGGTCTCAAGGTCAGATTGTGCAAGTGACATCATGTTATGGACCAGCTCGCCCATATTCTTGGTGGCGTGTTGAATGCGCTCGACAAATTCTTTTTGGTGGTCATTTAATGGACCCGCCTGACCTAAAAGCTGGGTATAGCCGCCAATGGTGGTGAGTGGATTCTTTAAATCGTGTGAAGCGGTGGCGATGAATTCATTCTTGATGCGGTCGAGATCTTTGAAGCGGCTGACATCGTGCAAAATAGCGACCGTTCCACCGTCTTCAATCGGGGCGATGAACGCCGTAAACGTGCGCTGGTCAGGCCACACCACCTCGCCTGAAATGGACATGTTCGCGGCGCGAGCTTCATCGATCAACCGGGTAAATGTTTCGTAGCCGTGGTCGCGGGGCAAGGGAGTGTTAATTTTTGCAGGGCTTTCGTTGAATAGTTGTTCACCAGCCGGGTTGAGCAAGGTGAGGTTGGTATGTTCGTCAAAAAGGAGGATGGCTTCGGAGGCATGGCGCAAGATCGCAGCCACTTTTTTCTGCTCCTGCAGCACCGCCGAGTACAAGCGCGCATTTTCAATGGCAATAGCTGCCTGACTTGCGATCGCCTGGAGCAATAGGAGATGGTCGCCGGAAAAATAACTCTCCTGCTCGTGGGTCAGCAGGATCAGACCGAGCAGCGAGTGGCGACCAAAGATCGGCACCACCAACGCAGAGCGGATATAGGTTTTTGCGTCCACATGCCAAAGCGGGTCATTGACGGCATCTTCAATCACCAGTCCCTGATGAGTTCCCTGCATATGTTGAATAAGTTTTGCGGGCGGGGTTAGGTCTACTGCCGCGCCAGAGGGATTCAACGCCACCTCATATTTTTCGTGGACTTCATTTTCATCTTCTCCAAGGATGTACATGTTCGCCTGAATGGCACCCAGTGTTTCTGCAGTTCGTTTAAGCAGGACATTGGCAAGGTATTTTGTGTCGAGGCGGGCGCTTAATTCTTTGCCGATCTCGGGCAACAGATTCAATTCACGGTTGCGGCGGCGGGTGATGTCTTCCGCTTCTTTAACACGCAATTTGGTGCGGATGCGTGCCATTAATTCGTGACGGTCAAAGGGCTTGGTTACATAATCATCGGCACCCAGGTTTAAACCTGATTGCACATCAGAAGGGTCGAGTCGTGCAGCGGTCAGAATTATGACCGGGATATGTGCGACAGAAGGATCATTGCGGATCTCTTCGAGGACGGTGAAACCATCTTTGTTAGGCATGTTCACATCCAGCAGGATGAGGTCTGGTAATTCATCGCGGATCTTGTCCAACGCTTCCTGCCCATCGCGAGCAGTGACTTGATCGTACCCTTCATATTCAAGATAACGCGTTAATAGGGTCACGTTATCCATTACATCATCTGCTACAAGAAGTTTGAATTTTCGCTTTGTTGAGGCTTTGCTGCCGGTCGGGTGAGTGGCATGCTTCATCTCATCAATGGCGTTGGTCGCAATCTGACAGATCCGCTCGGGGCGCACCGGCTTGATGATGACGTCGTTCACTTTCAAGCGCTGGGCGGTCACTTTAAGGCCAGGTACATCGTACGCCGTAATGAGATACGAGTACGAAGGTTTGCCGCCAGGGTGGTTCTGTAGTTTTTCGATCAGTTCCAAGCCAGTCATCTCGGGCATGATCATATCGGTGAAAAGGATATCCACGCCCATGTCTTTTACCTTAGCGAGGGCGTCCATTCCACTGACTGCCGAGACGACATCCACTGTGGGTCCGATCTGTGCGAGCGCACGCGCAAGGGTTGTCGCGGTGTTGGGGTGATCATCCACTACGAGGATGCGTACCAATTCTTGGGGGGAGGCTGGGGTATTCATCGCTTATATTTTCACAGGATTCACCCTGCGAAAAGATAGGATGAAGAGGCAAAAGTTGGGGAAAGTTGGTGAATGAAAAACCCGCTTCAGGCGAGGGCTGAAGCGGGTTCCATCCATTGAGCGGGGTGCCCCTTTGTAGGGCGCTTCCAACTAATCAACGACGAGGCGGTAGCCGGTTCCACGTACGTTGAGAAGGTAGGCAGGGTTGTGAACGTCTTTTTCGATGATCTGACGCAGTTGATGGATGTGCCACTTGGTCAACTCCTGAGCTTCACGCGTGTCGGTTTGGTATCCTTGCGCCTCCGCTACCATGGTTTGGTAATCGACCACATGGGGGGCGTGTCGTGCCAATACGAGCAGGTAATCGAAGGAAGTGGGCGGCAGGTTCAGGGTCTCTTCATTGAACAGCACTCGCCGGGCTTGAAGATCCAGCACAAGCGGACCACGTTTGAGGAATCGTTCTTTTTCCAGTGCAACCGGGTTCGCAGGTTGTGCTGGCGGTTTTGTGGAATTTTCCATGCCATTCAATTCTTTCAACTCGCTTTGCAGTATTTCGATCTGTGATTGGATCTCGCGTTTCCGTTTTTCACGTTGATGGTTAAGCAGAATGCTTCGGGTGCGTTCGATGATGGCTTCGGGCTTGATCGGTTTGAGCAGGTAGTCTGTGGCGCCGTGCCGCAGGGCGTCGATTGCCGAGTTGACATCTGGTTGGGCGGTAAAGAGTATCACTGGCAGGGCAGGGTGATTGCTATGGATGAGTTTGAGTGCGTCCATACCATGCATGCCGGGCATACGTAGATCGGTCAGTACCATGTCAAAGGGAGTGGTTTTTATATAATCCAAACCCTGTTCGGCGCTTTCAGCAGTAGTGACATCAAACCCCGCTTGTTGCAGAATGCGCGCCAGCGTTTTACGCAGCGAGGCTTCATCATCAATGATGAGGATGTGTCCAGTGATGTTCATTCGATCTCCGCCGAGAGAGGTTGTTCCACGGGCAGCCACACGTTGAATGTGGCGCCGGGTTTGCCTTGGTTGTTTTCGGCAGTAATACGACCTCTGTGTTTGATGACAATGTCATGTGAGATCGTCAAACCAATGCCCGTTCCGCGTTTTTTATTTGTGACGAATGGGTTGAAAATGGAAGGCAGGATTGCAGGAGAAATCCCTGCTCCCATGTCCGAAACGGACAACTTAACCTCGTTTGATGCGCGCAGGTAATGGGTATCTACAGTCAGACTGCCGCCATTGGGCATGGCTTCCACGGCATTGATCATCAGGTTCAGTGCCACCTGACGGATCTGGTCCGGTAGTGCCATGATGGGCGGCAAATCAGTTTGCGGGTGGAATTCAAAGACGACTTCATTCTTGCGCAGGTGGGTGGCGAGCAGGGCGTAAACGTCTTCAATAATGTTATTGATGTACGTAGGCTGTAGTTCCTCTGCCTGAGGCGGGCGGTAGGTGGTGCGCAGACGCTCGATCAATGCTGCCATGCGCTCAGATTCGGCGAGTACGATATCGAGGTCGTTCAAGCCCTGTTGCGAAAGCCCTTTTTCTTCCTTCAAGAGGAATAGGGCGTTTTGAATGGCTTGCAGAGGGTTGTTCAATTCATGTGATACCGAAGCGAGCAGTCGCCCCATGATGGCAAGCCGTTCATTTTGTACCAATTGGTTGCGAATATTTTTTTCCTGCTGTAAAGCGGTTTGCAGATCTTTGTATAACTCTGCTTTGTGGAGTGCCACGGCAAGTTGGTCTGCGACTGTGATGACCAGTTGCTGGTCTCTGGGCGTGAAGGGTTTTGCGGTGGTTTGTTGAATGTCGAGGATGCCATACAATTTTTCTCCGTTTCGAACGGGGATGGCCATCTCTGCTTTGGTTTCTGGCAGGTAAGGATCGAACATAAAGAAAACGACCTCTTCTACATTGTTGGTAAAGAACGGCATGCCGGTTTCAGCGGCATATCCAATGATACCTGCCCCGGCGCGTAGTTCGTGCCCGGCTTCCACCAGTCTCTTCCCGATCTCTCCACTTGCGGCTTTGAGAATGAAATTTTCAGTGACCGGGTCAATGACGAAGACTTGAACATGATAATAATCAAAATTATTCTTTAGGAGTTCCACGGCATCTTTTAGAAGCTCGTCGGTTTCAAGGGCAACCAAGCCTTGATTGATACGATAAAGGGCGCTGGTCTCTTTTAGCGCCTGGCGTGTGGTCTCGATCAGAATGGAGCTTTCCAGTGCAACCGTGGTGGCGTTGACCAGCGGTTTGAGAAGATTGGCGGTTTCTTCTGTCACTTTGTTGGGGGTATCTTCGTCGATATACAACAAGCCCAGCATTTCGTTATTCCACATGAGCGGGATGCTTAAGTTTGAGCGGATCCATTCCAGCCCGGGCAGGATTTTCCAGTTTGGATCTTGATGCGTATCTGCGACCAGTAGTGGGCGCGGGTCCTGCATGACTTGTTGTTCGACCGGGAACATGGAAGTGCGTTTGATCAGGTTTTTGAAACCTTCCTCGCCGCGGTTTTCATATCCCAGCCATGCGGCAGTTCGCAGTATATCTCCTTCCAGCAAGGCGATATTTGCTGCGCAGCCGGGAAGTAGTTTTTGCACCTGATGCAGGATCTCATTTAGAACCTTATCGGTTTCAGTGTGCGAGACAAGCGCAAGCGTGGCATCGGCGCTGGTCTCAGCGCGCAGGCGTTGTACGTGTTCGGCTTTTAAGAGTCGTTCACGTTCGAGCTCCGCCAATTTACGCTCGGTGATATCCATACCGATGGCTTGGTATTCCACATTCTCATTGTCTTTGTGGTAGATCATGCGGTCGATCCATTGCACCCAGCGCTTTTCACCCCGGCTGTTGGTTTCATTCACTTCGTAGATGGTAAATGGGTTTTCCTGTGTTAAAGAAAGGTATTTTGATTTGACCTTGGCTCTCTCTTCTTCATCTTCGATTAGAGAGAAGAGATTGATGTTCGTGAATTCGTATTGTTTTTTGCCAAAGAACTGACTATAAAATTGATTGACATAGGTCAGGGTTCCATCGGCTTGGAAGCGACAGATCATGGCAGGGATGTCTTCGGATACACTGCGGTAGCGTTCTTCGCTGCTGCGTAGCGCTGTTTCTGCATAAATACGCTCTGCCAACTCCTGCTGGACGGCAGCATAAAGGCGGGCATTTTCAATGGCAATGGCAGCCTGTTGACTAAGTTCATTTAACAGGCTGATATCGTTTCTGGAAAAGGCATGAGTCTTTCGGCTTTGGATGCTGATGGTCCCGAGTTTTTGGCTGCCGCTGGAAACCGGCGCCACGATCATGGAACGATAATTGATATTGGCAGACAGATTGATATAGCGTTCATCGTTTTGGATATCCGGAATATAGATGCTTTGCTCGTCCGTGATCACCTGCCCGGCAACCCCTTCGCCGATACGCATCTTACTCTTGTTGTCTTCGGTGATCTCGATGCCTGAAACGGCTTTGGGGATCAGGAAGTTTTTTTCCTGATCCACCAGGTGGATAACTGCTTGTTGGGCGTTTGCGATCAAGTCTCGGGAAGAGTCGACGATCAATTTGAGCAGGTTGGCAAGTCCGATCCGTTCAGTTTGACTCAAGGCCGTTGTAATACGCGCGAGTGTTTGCTGTTCCTTCAGCCTTTTCTTAATCTCAATATCTTGCTGGGCATTCCAGACCGCCACAGCGATGTGCCCAGCAGCGTATTCCGCGCGCTTGACTTCTTCTTGTGTAAAGTGATGAGGAGTATTAAAGGCAATGATCGCCGCGCCTAATTTGTGTTTGCGCACGATGAGCGGAGCGCCCATTACAGAGCGGGCAGGATAATGCCGGGCGATCTCACTATCTATGTACGGCGAGTTGAAAACATCATCGGCTGTTAAGGTGTGGCCAGATCTTAATACAGATGCCGTCATGCTGTGAGAGCTGGGAAGTTGGTCTTCCGAGTAGGGAGTATTCAGGATCGCAGTGGTTTCCTGTGGAATGGTCAGGTTTCTTTCCTCATCCCAAAGAGTGATGTAGCAGTCATCGGCATTGGTAAGCCGCGCCATATTCTTTGCCAGCTCACGTAGAATGGTATCAAAATCCCCCGAGAGCAGAATCGTCATGGTCACTTCATTAAGTAAGGCGAGATACTCATTCTGCTGCTCCAGAGCGGCAGCCCGTTTTGCAATGCTGAGAGCATTCTTTTTACCGGTTCGGGGCTTCACTGTCTTAACGGACGATTTTAGAGCCGCCCCTTGCTTTGCTGCGGTTTTCCCCTTTTTTGCAATATTCGGTGCCTTGGTTTTTGCCATGACCTTTTCGCCTCTACCTTTGGGATGAGGACGAAGAATAATAAAAACCCATCCCGGCAGGTGCGTTTATTTTAGCACTCTGGGGGATGGGTTTGGGCATTCGTAACCAGCCTGTAAGGGTTATTTGGCGTATTCAGTCGCCCGAGTCTCGCGGATGACCGTCACACGGATCTGACCGGGGTACTGCATGGTCTCTTCGATCTTCTTGGCGATGTCGCGTGCAAGGCGGGTGGAGCCGAGATCGTCGATCGCTTCCGGCTTGACGATGATGCGCACTTCGCGTCCTGCCTGAATGGCGAAGGCTTGCTGAACACCGTCGAAGGACATGGACATTTCTTCGAGCGAACGGATGCGTTTGATGTAGGCTTCGAGGTCTTCGCGGCGGGCGCCGGGGCGGGCGCCAGAAATGGCATCGGCGGCTTCGGCGATAATGGCTTCCACAGTTTCCTGATCCACTTCATGGTGGTGAGAAGCGATGGCATTCACCACAATGGGGTTGACCCCATAGCGTTTACAGAATTCCGCACCGAGACCGGCGTGCGTGCCTTCCTGATTGTGATCCATGGCTTTGCCGATGTCGTGCAGGAAGCCGCCCATCTTAGACAACTCTACATTCGCACCGATCTCAGCGGCGAGGATGCCCGCCAGCTTGGAAACTTCCACTGCGTGAGCGAGTTGATTCTGACCATACGAGGTACGGAACTTGAGGCGACCCATCATACGCAGGACTTCAGGATGTATGCCAGACACGTTGGCATCGTACGCGGCTTGTTCGCCTGCTTCATTGATAATCTTATCAACGGCACGGGTTTCGTCTTCAATAACTTTTTCGATGTGTGCAGGGTGAATGCGTCCATCGAGGATGAGCTTGGAGAGTGCGCGGCGCGCAATTTCACGGCGGACCGAGTCGAAGCAGGAAACGGTGACGGAATCGGGCGTATCGTCCACGATCACATCCACACCGGCGGCTTGTTCGAAGGCTTTGATGTTGCGTCCGTTGCGACCAACGATACGACCCTTCATTTCTTCGCTGGGCAGGGTCACCACGGCGCGGGTGACTTCCGCCACGTGTTCAGAAGCGACGCGCTGAATGGCATCCGCTATGAGTTTGCGGGCACGCTTCTCGCCTTCTTCACGCGCTTCCGCTTCGATCTGACGGATGATGCGCGCCATGTCGCCGCGAGCTTCTTTTTCAACGGCGGCAAAGAGGTCCTTGCGCGCTTCTTCCGGGGTCATCTGCGCGATCTCTTCGAGCTTCTTCATTTGATCTTCGTGCAGTTTTTCGGCTTCGTTATAGCGTTTGTCGATCTGTGACTGGCGGCGATTGAGGTTCTGTTCGCGCTGTTCGATCTTATCGTAGCGGCTGTCCACTTCAGAGCGGCGTTTTTCAAGGCGCTCAGTATCGCGGTTCAACTCGATACGGCGTTCCTTGATCTCGCTTTCGGCAGCCTGGATGATCTTGGTGGCGTTATCTTGCGCACCTTTCACGATCATGTTTGCCTGGGTCTGGGCGGCTTTTAGAATATCATCAGCCCGTTCCTGACGTGCCTTGGCGGCGCGGTCTACCTGATAGCGGTGAAAGAAATATCCCGCTGCAGCACCCACGAGCAGAGCCACAATATTTATCAAAATTATGATGATCGGATTCATGTCAATTCCTCATCTTCGTATTTCGTTTCCTCTGTATGCGTCTCGTTCCAAATGCGGGTGACAACGGACGTAACTACAGAGTAGGGGAAGCCGCGCCTGGCAAGATGTTCGGAAAGTTTCTTGCGAAACTCGCTCCATTCCAGACTTTTGAATCTGGGTGCCCGTTTTCGGGCTGTTTCATACGCCAGGGCTTCTTCATCGATATTGGCAACGGCTTCTTTTACCGTTTCCTCGTCGAGCCCTTTTTGACGAAGTTCCATCGTCAGTGCGCGGCGGCTGCGTGGGCGGAATGTACTGCGATTTTCGACCCACGCATGGGCAAATTCATTATCGTTGGCGAGCCTGTTATCGCGGAGGCGGGTCATCGTGTATTCGATGGCGTCTTCGGGATATTCGTGCTTTTTCAGGTTCTGCCGTATCTCTTTCTCCGAACGGGCGCGGTAACTAAGGAAGAGCAGCGCCTGTTGCAGTGCTTTTTCACGCGCATCTTCGGCTTGCAGGGCGGCGAGTTTCTCATCGCTGAGCGTGTCTCCGACTTTGAGCCATACGGCGGTGATGCGCGCCAGTCCGAAGGCGAATTCCCCGTCAAGGTGAACATTCACCCGATTGGGATTCTTCTTTTGCACTTCGAGAGCGGTTATTTTCTTCATGTTCATGTAGGTCACGCTTTTTGCGTGACTCGCTTTTGCTACAAAACCTTTTAAACACACACAGCCGAGATGCCCGACAGAATCGGTCTCGGCTGCGAAAAGGTCTGGGTTAGGGTACCAGGCTCCGGGGTCGCAAAAGAGGCGTTTCCGGAGATAGGTCGAATTCCGTGACTGGGTTCCGTCACGTTCGGCACTTGTAGATTTTAGGGTGAAGCCAGGTTCGTGTTCAATGTTTTATCCTGGGCAGACTTCACAAAATAACTCCCAAAACCGGGGGAGGATCGTGCTCGAATTTTCCAGTTAGTTTCAAAGCCAAGACCGCAAAAGGCGGCGGGAAGTGTTTAAAGATTTCCTTAATTATACATGAATTTGAAGATTTGTTAACGTTGGGTCTTTATAACAACGTGGCTTTGCTCAGAGCATTAAAACCGCGATAAGAAATGCACAAAACAGGTGGAATTTTAGAGAATAGAACATAAGACTTCTTCTAAAAGTCTATTTTTACCTTGCTCAAGGCGGCGTCCTCGCCGACGGGGACTGCGGCGAGAGCATTGATGCAAGAGGTATATTGTTTAAGCGAACCTTTTCTCGAACTTCAGAACCTGCCGTTTTATTTTGAGAAAGTCATGTGCATAACGAGCAAAGATTATGCTTAATGACTTACCTTACGCACCTGGCATGTCACCCTGAGCGATAGCGAAAGGTTTCTATGATAATCTCAGAAATTTTTCGCTCTGCTTACCCGTGACATCGTATAAGGTGAGTTAATGAAATTGAACAATTTCGTGGGTATAATCTTTAATACAAAACTGAACTGATGAAGGAGGCTTTACTATGAAACAACATGACTTAGTGGGGAGTGATATTTTAAATATACGCCGTTTTTTCGCGTTCATTGGTGTATATATCGTTCTGATCAGCCAGTTCTTGGTTTTTTCTCAACCGGCAGATGAGGCGTTTTTTCTTCCTCCTTATACATGGATGGCGGGTATTGGGGTTCTAATTTTGGTCACCAGCCAAATTATGCCTGAATTTTCATTCTTGAAACGCTGGTCTGGTTCTCTAGTCTTTACAGAGCGAGTCTTCTGGGTGCTGGCTGGAACCCTCTTTTCGGCATTGGCGATGCTGGCAACGTATTTTTTTGCGATCTTTACAAGAGTTAATTATATTCCAGTGATTACGGTATGGTTATTGGGGGTGGTGTGTTATGTGTATGCTTTTTTACCCTCAATGGATTCGAGTGTAATAAAGCCGTCAGCCCTTGCCTGGTTTAAAGAGAATAGAACTGAAATCCTTTTGATTTTATTTATAACTCTTTTGGCATTTGCTGTTAGGTTTTATAAACTAGGCGGTTTGCCACGCGTATTGGATGGTGATGAAGGTGCAGTTGGGCTTGCGGCGCAAAATACAGTAAATGGTCTTCTCACCAATCCGTTTGCAACGTGGGATAACTTCGGCGCGATTTACTTGCAGCTGATCAATTTCTCATTTAGGGTCTTTGGAATTACCCCCTTTGGTTTAAGGTTGTTGCCTGCTATTGGTGGTGTCTTGGCAGTTCCATGTATTTATCTCTTGGGACGTTCAATAGGGGGGGCTCGTATTGGTTTATTGGCAGCGTTTTTGGTGGCATTTTCTCACTCCCATATTCATTATAGCCGCATCGCTTCAGTAGCGTATATTCAAGGGACATGGCTGGCGCCGCTTGAGTTGTATTTTTTATGGAGTGGTCTGAAAAAACGTGTGACATGGCGAACCGCTCTTGGTGGGACATTGCTTGCCGTTCACATTTCTGTTTATTTGACCGCTCAGGTCGTGGCGGGTATGCTGGTTGTTTTTACTTTGGTAGGATTTATTTTCTATCGTGATTGGTTTAAACAGCGCTTGTCGCAGATGTCCGCTTTTTGGGGCGGTTTTGTAGTAACGATGCTGCCAAGCGCAATGTTTATTTATTTGCAGCCGAATGAGTTCTTCGCTCGTCTGGGAAATGATGGAACATTTCAATCAGGCTGGCTGGAATTAACCATGCAGTCTACGGGGCAAAGCGCTGTAGAGATCTTGGTTGGGCGTGTGATGCATGCATTTCTTTCGTTAATCTACTTTCCTGCGATAGATTTCTATGGGTCACCTGCTCCAATGTTAAGTATGATTTCAACCACCATGTTCCTGGCGGGGTTGGGGATTGCCCTATGGCGCTTGAGAAACCCGGCATACCTGCTTTTATATGGGTACTTTTGGGGTGCAACCGTTGCCATTGGAGTGTTTGCTTTGCCGCCCTCTGCCGATTCTTATCGCATGTTGATGGCAATGCCTTCGGCTATGATCATGGCTGCGATCGGTTTGGACGAAATATTGAAGATGTTCGGCTTGGGTTGGGAGCAGAAGCGACAGGCGTATGTTGTTTCAACTTCCATCGTCCTCTCAAGTTTGGTTGTGTTCAATTTATGGACATATTATGCCGATTTTGTGGGGCGCTGCCGGTTTGCCGAAAATACCGCCGGTCGGTTTGCTTCGTATTTGGGGTCGCAAATATATGAGATTGACAACCAGCAGCAGATTTATCTATTGAGCGATGCAGTTTTTATTCACGGTACACACCCTTCGACATCTTTCTTGAGTCGAAGCCGTAGTGTGATCAATGTGCCCGAACTTTTGGATACGTTTAACCCGATTTCCAATGAGGTGCTCATTGCACCTCCCAGCCGTATCGAAGAGCTTGAAGTTTGGGCGCGTGCCCATCCTGGCGGCGACTTGCACTATCAATATGATTGCGATGTAGAGATGCTCTTGATGTACGTCGTTCCTTAACGAGGCAGATTGGACTCGCGTGAATACGAGATCATGTATCAAGCTGAGGAACGCCATTGGTGGTACCTTGGCATGGCTGCCATTACAGAAGCATTGATCCTCCGCCAGATACAACCCAAACGCAGATTGAAAATTTTAGATGCAGGTTGTGGCACCGGTGCCGCCATGACGACCTACCTGGCGGACTATGGCGATGTCACCGGCGTGGATTTATATGCTGAAGCGGTGACGTTAAGCCGCAAACGAAATGCCTCCCGCCTCGCCCGCGCTTCTGTGCTGGACCTGCCGCTTGCTCCTGCTTCCTTTGACCTTGTCACCAGCTTCGACGTTTTGTACGAACGCGGCGTGCCCGATGAAGCCTGCGCATTGCGAGAATTTTTCCGCGTGCTCCTCCCCGGCGGACATGTTCTAATGCGCTTGCCCGCTTATGACTGGCTGCGCGGTCAACACGATGAGCGTGTCCACACGCGCAGACGTTATACCAAAGGGCTTTTGAAGTCTTTGCTGGAAGGAAGCGGATTTCACATTGTGCATCTTTCGTATGCGAATACCTTGTTATTCCCGCTGGCTGTAGCAAAAAGGCTCGGCGAACATTTCTCACCGTTGCGTAGTGAACGCTCAGACTTAACCTTGGACGGGACCAACGAAATTTTCAGGCGCATTCTTTCATGGGAGGCGCCTTTTGTTTCCCGTTTTGGGCTGCCTTATGGGTTAAGTGTGTTTGCAGTTGCGAGAAAAAATCATGAATACAGAACCTGATCGTAAAAAGATAAACAGCTTGAGCGCCGTCTTTCCGGCATACAATGACGGGGGCAGTATCGCAAGTATGATCGCGGCAGCTTCGATTGCCTGCCGTCAGGTGACAGATGATTTCGAGATCATCGTCGTCAATGATGGCAGCTCAGATTACACTGCTGACATGCTGGCAGAAATGCAGGCGCGCTACCCTGAATTGAGAGTCATCACACATGAAAAGAACCGCGGCTATGGTGGTGCATTACAAAGCGGCTTTTCAGCAGCCACAAAAGATTGGGTATTTTATACCGACGGTGATTCGCAATATAACCCGCTTGAGTTGGTTGATCTGGCACAGGCTGTTTATGATGGTGCTGAACTCGTCAATGGATATAAATTGTCTCGCAATGATTCAATTGCCCGCATCCTGATTGGGCGGGCATATCATTACGTTGTGAAACTTACCTTCGGCATTCGCATTCGCGATGTAGATTGCGACTTTCGCTTGATCCCCAGGCATATCTTGCAAGGTGTTGAGTTGAAAAGCGTCAGCGGGGCTATTTGCCTGGAGTTGGTCAAAAAGATCGAGGATGCCGGGTATGTATTTGCAGAAGTGCCCGTTAATCATTATTCGCGGAAATATGGCGTTTCGCAATTTTTTGTCCCCTGGCGTATTGTTCGTACATTGAAACAATTAGCCGATTTGTATTGGATGCTGGTCGTTAAGAAGGAACACCTTCAGAAAAAATCATAATGGATATTGCACATAGTTATAGAGATAAAAAGGCATTAATCACAGGCGGACTTGGGTTTATTGGAAGCAATCTTGCGCGCAAACTGCTTGACCTTGGTGCTGAGGTGAACATTCTTGATAATGCCGACCCGGCTACAGGGGCGAATCCATTTAATCTGGACGGGATCAGGCAACAGGTTAAGGTAATTGAAGCGGATATTCAGGATGAGGCAAAAGTAAAAGAGGCAGTTCAAGGTCAGGATTTTCTGTTCAACCTTGCGGGGGAGATGAGTCATATTGGCAGTATGCAAGATCCTTTCAAAGATTTAAGTGTCAATGCAGTAGGACAGTTGAAGTTATTGGAAGTTTGCCGCGTGACGAATCCAGCAGTCCGCATCGTATTTGCGGGAACGCGACAAGTGTACGGACGCCCCATGTATCTGCCTGTGGATGAAAAACATTTGCTAACCCCGCTTGATAACAATGGCGTGAGCAAACGCGCCGGTGAGATGTATCACATCGTCTACAATCGCGTGCATGGTATGGCAACCTGCGTCTTGCGAATGACTAATACATATGGACCGCGGATGCGCATCCGTGATGATCGCCTGACATTTATCGGCTGGTGGTTCCGTCAATTATTGGAAGGAAAGCCGATACAGATATTTGGTGATGGGAGCCAGATCCGAGATTTTAATCATGTGGATGATGTAATGGATGCGCTTCTACGTTGTGCCGCTAACCCGGCTGCTTACGGGAAAATATACAACCTCGGTGGGGAACCGATCACTCTGTTGGAGCTTGCACGTCTTATGATCGCTGTGCATGGCAGTGGAGAATACGAAATCGTACCTTTTCCCGAAGGGCGCAAACGCATCGACATTGGCGATTATTATGGGAATTATGGCTTGATAAAAAGTGAAGTGGGTTGGGAGCCGCATGTTCCGTTGCGAGACGGCATCAAAGATATGCTTGAATATTATTATCAGCATAAAAGGCATTACCTCTAAAAATGGAAATCATCCCTGCATTTGACATCACCCGTCAATACCAAACACTACGCCATGAATTGGATGAAGTGTTTGCGCGCGTCATGGCGGGCGGTTCTTATATTTTGGGCGAAGAGGTTAAGACTTTTGAAAAAGAATTTGCAGAGTACTGCGGCGCGTCGTATGCCATTGGCGTGGCTTCTGGTACGGATGCGTTGATCCTGTCTCTGCTGGCTTGCGGCGTTGGTGCGGGAGATGAGGTCATTGCACCGTCACACACGGCGGTTGCCACCATTGCTGCCGTTGAGTTGACCGGCGCTCGCCCGGTGCTTGTGGATATTGACCTGGCGCGTTACACACTTGACCCTGAGCAAATTGCCCATGCCATTACAGAACGCACGCGTGCAATTATCCCGGTTCATTTATATGGCTGCCCTGCTGATATGAATCCTATTTTGGAAATGGCAGCGAAGAAAAAAATAACGGTTATTGAAGATGCATCGCAGGCGCATGGCGCATCCATTCGTGGAACACGAGTAGGTTCGCTGAGTGAGATCGCGGCGTTTAGTTTTTACCCCACCAAGAATCTGGGCGCCTTTGGTGATGGGGGAGCCGTTGTAACGAATGACCCGGCATTGGCAGAGAAAGTGCAGCTTTTGCGGCAATATGGATGGAAGCAACGTTACATCAGCCAGATAAAAGGAATGAACAGCCGCCTCGATGAATTGCAGGCAGGTTTCTTGCGTGTCAAACTGCGGCATTTGGAGGAATGGAATCAGCGCCGCAGACATCTCGCCAGCTTATACATTGATCTGCTCTCAGGCTCGGATGTAACCCTTCCGCCTCAACCTGCGGACGTTGAGCCTGTTTTCCATCAATTTGTGATTCGCCATCCCAAGCGGGATGCGTTTCGAGAAACCCTTCGGGCGCAAGGGATCCATACATTGATCCATTACCCGCACCCAGTTCACCTACAGCCTGGATATGTAAACTTAGGTTTGGGTCGTGGAAACCTGCCCAACTCTGAGAAAGCGGCGGACGAAGTCCTATCCCTGCCTATGTACCCTGAACTAACCGAGGACGAGGTGCGGCGTGTAGCAGATGCCTGCCTGAAATTTTCCTGATCTGATAGGATTTGCGCGGAACTATTAGGAAGCTGGGGGTAAAGAACAATAGTGGTTGCTGTTACGCCAAAAATCGTGACAAACGGAACTATGAGTTTTCGACTGGCTGTGGAATAATTTAACATATCAAATTTCTGGAGGCAACATGGCTAAGTTCACACGTGAAGACGCTCTTGAATATCATCGTTTGAAAGGCAAGCCCGGCAAGATCGCAATTGTGCCCACCAAACCCATGGACACCCAGCGCGACCTGAGTTTGGCATATTCTCCTGGTGTCGCCGAACCAGTGCTTGAGATCGAAAAAAATCCTAGTGACGCTTATGAATATACATCCAAGGGAAACCTTGTTGCCGTGATCTCGAACGGCACCGCCATTCTTGGTTTGGGTGACCGCGGCGCGTTGGCTAGCAAGCCCGTCATGGAAGGCAAGGGCGTTCTCTTTAAGAAATTTGCCGATATTGACGTGTTCGATATCGAACTGAATTCACACGACCCGGATGAGATCATCAAGGTCGTTGCGGCGATTTCCCCGACCTTTGGCGGGATCAACCTCGAAGACATTAAAGCACCTGAATGCTTTTACATCGAAGAAGAACTTAAGAAGATGCTGGATATCCCCGTCTTTCATGACGACCAGCATGGTACGGCGATCATTTCCTCGGCAGGCTTGGCGAATGCCTTGGAAATTGTCGGCAAGAAACATGAAGAGATTCGCATCGTTATTTCCGGCGCGGGCGCTTCGGCGATCTCCTGTGCGGAGTTGGCGATCCGTTGGGGCGTGAAGCGTGAAAACATCATGCTGTGCGATAGCAAGGGCGTAGTGTATAAGGGTCGCAAGGAAGGCATGAATAAGTACAAGGAACGCTTCCTTGTTGATACCGATGCGCGGACTCTCTCTGATGCCTTGCGCGGCGCGGACGTTTTCTATGGCTTGTCTGTGGCGAACGTGATGACGCCGGATATGGTCAAAAGCATGGCACCCGATCCGATCATCTTTGCGATGGCAAACCCCGACCCGGAGATCCGCCCTGAATTGGCGAAGGAAGCGCGCAAGGATGTCATCATCGCGACCGGACGCTCCGATTACGCAAACCAGGTCAATAATGTGTTGGGCTTCCCCTTCATCTTCCGCGGTGCGTTGGATGTGCGTGCAAAGCAAATTAATGAAGACATGAAATTCGCGGCATCGAAGGCGCTGTCCGCGTTGGCAAAGGAAGATGTACCTGATTCAGTCATCCGCGCGTATGGAGGCGAGCCGATCAAGTTCGGGCGTGAGTATATTATCCCCACTCCGCTCGATCCGCGTGTGTTGCTGTGGGAAGCTCCTGCCGTGGCAGAGATGGCAATGAAGACCGGCATGGCGCGTAAGACCATTGACATCGAAGAATACAAGGAACAGTTGGCGTTCCGTCAGGGCAAGGGAGAGCGCATCCGCTATTTCTTCCAGAACAAAGCCCAATCGTCGGGCGGCAAGAAGCGTGTGGTCTTTGCTGAAGGGGAGGAACAGAAGATCATCCGTGCGGCATATCAGATCCAGGAAGAAGGTATTGCTACGCCGGTTCTGATCGGACGCAAGTCGGTTATTGAGAACGAGCTTAAGTCGCTCAGTTTCGATTACAAGCCGGAAATTGTTGACCCGGATACTTTCGAAAAATTGGAAGCCTATGCCAAGTCTTTCTATGAGATGCGTCAACGGAAAGGGATGACGGTGGGTGATTCCCTAAAGAAGGTGCGTGATGTGAACGTGCTCGGTTCGATGATGGTGAAGATGGGCGATGCGGATGCCTTTATCTCCGGCTTGACCTATGATTATCCTGAGGTCATACGCCCGGCGTTGCAAGTGCATCATACCGCGAAGGGTGTTGCGCGTGCGGCAGGTGTGTACATCATGATCGTGGAAGACAAGGTTTTCCTCTTTACTGATGCCACTGTGAATATTGACCCGACGGCTGAAGATCTGGCAGAGATCGCCATCCTCGCGGCGGACTATGCCAAGAAGATCGAGCTTGACCCGCATGTCGCCTTCCTTTCGTTCTCGAACTTTGGTTCCACCCCGCATCCGCTTTCGGATAAGGTCAGCAAGGCAGTCAGTATCGTTAAGACTCGCCGCCCCGACCTGCGCGTGGACGGTGAAATGCAAGCCGATACCGCTGTGGTGCCTGAGATCGCTGAAGAACGTTATCCGTTCAGCGCGGTGAAAGATGCCAATGTGCTGGTCTTCCCCTCGCTTGAATCGGCGAACATCGCTTACAAGCTGCTGGCACGCCTCGGCAATGCCAAAGCGATCGGACCGATCCTACTCGGTGTTGGCGCTCCGGTTCACGTCTTGCAGACGGGTGACGATGTCAATGCCATTGTGCAAATCGCTTCTGTCGCTGTGATGGATGCGATGGGTAGGTAGTTTGGTAGTTGATAACTCAGTAGTCGAAACCCTAGGCGATAAGCCTGGGGTTTTTCGTTTTTAATTTTAAAGGCTTAACGCAATGTCGCTAGGACGCTAAGATTTAAATATTTTCTTTGCGGCTCTGCGCCTTTGCGTTAGATTTTTTGTAGACCCTGTTTGGTGGCGACTTGAGCCATAATCATCCATTGGCAAAAGTGTATAATTCCGAACCGACTTCAACCTAAGGATAAATTTGTGAACGATTTAGAATCCATTGCTCGCAAGATCACGGCTGTTTTGTTTGCCCAGCAATCTCTCGCTTCTGCAGGGTTTATTGCAGCGGCAACCTTGAATTCCATTGTAGGGAAAGAACTTAGTCAAAACCCAAGTTGGGCGGGTGTGCCGACGGCTGTTTATCTGCTGGCAGGGGCATTCTCCGCCTTCATGTGGGGATATGTTTACGACGCCATTGGCAGGCGCAACGGCTTGACCATTGGGCTCACCGCAGGTGTATTTGGCTCAAGCGTCACCTTTTATGCGATCGCCATCCATTCCTTTGCTGTATTTATGGGCGGTATGATCCTGATGGGCATCGCCAATTCGGCGGTGCAACTCGGTCGTTTCGCGGCTGCTGAAGTCAACAAACCTGAACATCGCGGACGCGCCATTTCTAATGTAGTGATCGGTGGGACTGTCGGCTCGGTAATCGGTCCGTTCGTGGCGGGACCTGCTGGTTCACTTGTTGGTTCGTGGGGCATTGATGAATTGGCTGGCGCGTACCTTGTAGCGGCAATCCTCTTTGTGATCGGTGCAGTGGTGGTCTTTACCGGTTTGCGCCCTGATCCGCGTGAGATCGGCAAACAGGTGGCAGAAAAATTCCCTGAAACGCTGGTCAAACATACACATGTGCGCAGCTTGCGTGAGATCTTCAGCCAGCCTGCTGCATTGGTGGCGCTGGTCAGTATGGTGCTTGGGCAGATGGTGATGGTGCTGGTGATGGTCATTACATCCCTGCACATGCGCGGGCATAACCATCAACTGACAGATATTTCCGCAGTGATCGCCTCGCACACCTTTGGCATGTACGCTTTTTCGATCATCTCCGGCAGGCTCGCTGATAAATGGGGGCGTGGTGTTGTCATTTTGATCGGCTCGGCAACGCTGGTCATTTCTTGCATTGCGGCAACGATCTCCCCCGATGTTCTTCCGTTGGGCGTGGCGTTGTTCCTGCTCGGCTTGGGCTGGAACTTCTGTTTCGTCGGCGGCTCAACTTTGCTTGCAGACCAGCTCTCACCTGCCGAACGTGCGCGCACGCAAGGCTTCAATGACCTGCTCGTCGGTCTCGCATCCGCACTTGGTAGTTTGGAAAGCGGATTCATCTTCGCCTCGCTTGGATATAACATGATGGCGTATGTCAGTGCTGTTGTGGCGTTGATCCCGCTTCTTGTTGTAGCCGTTTGGATGACTAGAAGACCGGCGACCCTAAAACCTGCCTGATGAAAAAAACTCTCGGTTCGCGCACCGCTTTGTTCTTTCTGTTCTTTGCGTTCGGCGCCGGGTTGACCTTTGTCATTGGCTGGCTCATGCAATTCCATGCGCTCAGCAACGACTATTGGAACATTCTCTATTATGGGCGCAGGATGTCTTTGGTTCAGCCTGAGTCTTTGTATAACGGATTCTATCCATTTGGATATGCCTTCCTCATTGGGCAGATGCCGTTCACTTATGTGCTTTTCCTCTCTTATGTATTGAATGCGCTTCTCGCCGGACTTTTCATTGCTTCTGTTTCGACACTTGTTGCCTGTACTGGATCTGTGCCAGCCACTTTCGTCGCGTTCTATTCTTCTGTTGCCGCCCCATTTGTTTTTCAGAATGCCAATACCCTTAGCCCTGATATCGGCGCGGCGGCTTTTACTGCTTTCGCCGTTTTTCTTTTATGCCATAACTGGTTTGATGAAAAGCTCCCACCGCCGTCCTCGGCGGAGGGCTTGACTGATAACCAACTCATCCTTGCTGGTGTCTCGTTGGGGTTGTCATTCTTGTGGCGTACGCATGCATCTGTTTCCATTGTAGCTATTCTTGCCGGATACGTTCTGTTGAATGGAATACGCCCCATCCGCCCGTTGCTTGTGCTGGCGGGAGCAATGGCTGGGGTGGCAGGTCTGCAAATCGCTGTGAACCTTTTCTCCGGTCATGGACCTTTGGAGACGGGGCAGGCGTTCAATTTATATAAATTTTTTTACGGCGTCGACTGGACCTATCCACCCACCCCTGCGGATATTGCAAGTTTTTCTGTATTTAAGACCATCGCTGAAGACCCCGTCCGTGCGCTTGACCTGTACAAGCCATTCTTTTTTTATTTTATTTCACATATCTGGGCAGCGTTGCCGGCTTTCATAATTTCTCCAAAAGGACGGTACGCCCGCTTTTCATTGTTTTCGGTCGTCTTTATTGTTTTATACGCCATCCCGATCTCACTCAGCGACAGCGCGCGTTCGCCCGTTATTTTGATGGGCGTTTATTTGCCTTCCATGGCGGTCTTGTTAGCGGTGTTGACTGATACTGTAAAAAAACATTTCGCTTCAATCCGCTGGGGAGAGTGGGCAGTGGCTGCCATCTTCATTGGATTGGGATTTCAAACCTTTTATGGCTGGGCAGTTTATGACGTCGGCTTGATCCGCGCAGCGATCGCAGAACGAAAAGTTCTCACTGTTATCGAACAAACACTGCTCAGCAACGGCATGACCTCTCCTTCAGAGGTCTTTGCAGACCGCTATGATTTTTACACGCCGAACACCATGCCGTATCGTGCGCGTCAGATCGGCAACTGGTCGGCGGGTTGGGTCTGGGGCTTTGACGCGGAATTCCCCGCACTTCCCAACGAATCGTGGGAGGCATTTTCTCAAGCCAGCCGGGCGCAGGGGGTGCGTTTTATTGTCCTTTCACAGAACAGTATCTATCGCGGCGAGATATTCCCTCCCATTTACAATGAAGAGGTGGATATCGAAGCCCTGGGCTTGAGATTCATAGGTCAGCGCGGAAAGATGCGTATTTACGAATTCAAATAAAAAAACAGAGGACGCGCTCATAAGCGCGTCCTCTGCAATATGCCGAACGAGGCAGACATACTACTCTCCGGAGGAACTGCTTTCTGTGCTCTTCTTTGTGGAGGAGGTGTCGCCAGAGGGCGATTTGTGATCGGTGGCATAGAAACCGGATCCCTTGAAGATGACCTTGGTGGGGGTGATAACTTTCTTCAAAGCCTTTTTGCGGCATTCAGGGCAGGTTTTCAATGGATCATCGGTGAAAGATTGTTGTTTTTCGAATTGAATTCCACAATTTTCACAGCGATAGGTATAAACGGGCATTTGTTCTCTCCTTGCTTCCTACTATTACTTTATAACGACTGCGGCATTATAGCTTGCATAAGGGGGCATGGCAAGCCTTGTAAAGCGGCATGTTATAATTTTCTAACAAATTTTCAGACCTGATCAACATAATATAGATGCCCACCTGAGCGAAAAGTTACGAGTATTCGTTCTTGGCTGGGATGTTGTCTGGGTCTTTCGGAGAAACCATGTTGAAGATCGAGGTCGTCTACTGCGCAGTTTGACATTACACTCAACGGGCCGTGAGCCTGGCAGAGGAATTGTTGAAGAATTACGAGCACGTCATCGAAGGTATCACCTTGGTTCCTTCGGACGGAGGCAGGTTTGAGGTCAGCGTGAATGGGAGTTTGCTTTACTCCAAATTGCAGACCAAGCGTCACGCTGAAGCAGGAGAAATCCTCGGTCTTATTTCGAAGATGGTCGATTGAAAAAAATCTAAACACAAAGGTCTCTAAGGACACAAGGGAATTGTCATAATCCCTTCGTGCTCTTTGTGCCCTTCGTGGTAAAAAACGAGGCATACGAATGGCAAAAAAAGGAAGAGTATTTTCAGGCGCGCGCCCCACGGGACGTCAGCACTTGGGGAATTATCTCGGCGCGATCGAGAATTACGTGGCATTGCAGACGGATTACGAATGCGTCTACTGCATTGTGGATGTCCACGCATTGACCACCGTAGAAACCACGCAAGAACTGAAACAGAACACGTTTGAGATGGCGTTGGATTGGCTCGCGGCGGGTATTCGCCCCGAAGATTCGATCTTATTCGTGCAGTCGCATGTTCCCGAAGTAATGGAATTGCACACGTATCTTTCGATGGTCACACCCTTGGGCAAACTGACCGACTTGCCAACCTTCAAAGAAAAGATCCGCCAGCAGCCGGAGAACGTCAACTACGGTTTGCTGGGTTACCCCGTGTTGATGACCGCGGATATTGTCCTCTACAAAACGGATATTGTCCCCGTCGGCATCGACCAGGCACCGCATATTGAATTTGCGCGCGAAACCGTGCGCTCGTTCAACTACCGCTTCGGCACCAAGGCATTGATCGAGCCGCAAGTCAAGCATACCGAGATCAAAAAGGTCGTTGGTATCGACGGCAAAGATAAAATGAGCAAGAGTCTTAACAATCACATTGAGCTTGCCATCACCCCCGAAGAGACTACCAAACGCGTCCGCGAAATGGTCACCGACCCGGCTCGCCAGCGCAAGACCGACCCCGGCAACCCGGATGTCTGCAATGTGTTTACCATGCACAAGATCTTCTCCCCGCAGGAAGAAGTGGACATGATCAATGTTGAGTGCCGCAAAGCCGGTATCGGCTGCGTGGACTGCAAACTGCGTTTCGCCTCCAACCTCAACAAGCACCTCGAGCCCTTCCGCGCGAAGCGTGCCGAATTTGAAGCCAAACCCGCCGAAGTGCAGGACATTCTCAACGATGGCGGAAAACGAGCCCGCGCCATTGCACAAGAGACCATGAGCGAAGTCCGCGAGGCAATGAAGTTACCGTAAAACAATAGATCGGGAATTGCCCCCCCAACGTATCGATTCCTGTTTCCCAACCTTATGCGTGTTCTCATTCAACGAGTTTCCCAAGCCAGTGTCACTGTCGAACAGCAGACCCTTTCCAGCATCGGAAAAGGTCTGCTGATTTTATTGGGTATCGGTCACGGTGATGGGGAGGAACAAGTGCAATTCCTTGCCGAAAAGACCGCCAACCTGCGTATTTTTGAAGATGAGCAAGGCAAGACAAATCTCTCAGTATTGGATGTCAAAGGCGAAGCCATTGTTGTTTCGCAGTTTACGCTATATGCCAACTCAAGCAAAGGGCGCCGTCCTTCATTCATTGATGCCGCCCTGCCTGAAGTTGCCGAGCCGCTGGTAAACCGTTTTATCGAACTGTTACGTTCGCATGGCGTGCCAACTCAAATGGGTAAATTTGGGCATCACATGGCGGTGGAAATTCATAATGACGGTCCTGTGACCATTTGGCTGGAGAAGTAATGAAACGCCCCAACTTCCTTCAACGCGCTCTGCACCGTTTTATCATGATCAAACCGGTAACGGCTTTCTTTGCCACCCGCACCCATATTTTGGACGGGTACGTCTTGAAACTGACCGGCGGAAAATATACCCTTTCTGAAGCCCTCGGCTGGAACATCGTTCAAGTCGTTACTACGGGCGCCAAGACGGGGAAGGAACATATTTCCATTTTGATCGCTGTCGTTGATGGTGAAAAGATCGCAATCATCGGCTCCAATTTTGGGCGTAAACCCAACCCCGGCTGGTATTACAACCTCAAAAAACACCCTGAGTGCCAGGTGAAACTTAATGGGCTTGCCCGAACCTGCCTTGCAAGAGAAACCGATGGGGAGGAACGCGAAATCTGGTGGCAAAAGGCGGTTTTGCTCTACGCCGGCTACGAAAAATACAAAGAACGCGCCTCCCACCGCCGTATCCCGGTCATGTTGCTTGAGCCATTAAAATAATTGCCAAGATGAGAATTTCATGATAAATTAAGCTTGAAGGATGCAAGAGGTTTTCGTTGTGGCAAGGAAGAAGACGACGGCTCAAAGCAAGACCTTGAGCCGTATTTTTTTTACCACCCGATGAACACAACTGCGTCACCCAATTTTTTTTCTTTTTGCTCAGGAGGCAAATATGGCTGAACGTATCATCGGCACGGTTAAGTGGTTTAATGGAACCAAGGGTTACGGTTTCATCGAACGTGAAGGCGGTCCCGACGTCTTCGTCCACTTTTCCGCAATTCGCGGCGAAGGCTTCAAGAACCTGCAGGAAGGCCAGAAGGTGGAATTCACCATCGAGAAGGGTCCCAAAGGTTTGCAGGCCGCGGATGTTGTGGTTCTCTAATTTCGTAAGTAATTAATTGAACCTACTGAAGAGCCTCGTCGTGAGACGGGGCTCTTTTTTGTTAACTTATTGACCCTCCTCCATTTTGAAAAAATGGGGGAGGGCTAGGGAGGGGGCGCCTCTTTCGGCAGCCAAAGCTGGGCATCGGTTTCGACAGCGATTGCTCCCGCCTTGAGCATGGACTCCACATCTGCGTCTGACCAGACGCCGCCAGAACCGATGATGGTGATTCCACTCATCGCCGCCGAGCGGACTACATCCAACGATCGCGGAAAGAGCGACGGACCATACATCCGCCCGGTGACCAACTTGCCAGCCTTGTCGTACATTGCCCCGCGCGGCGCTGCGACACTGATCGCACTGGCTCCGCCGTCCATTAATTTGCGCCCGAGGGTGAGCACTTGTTCGTGAGGGAGTGCAAAGATCAAGGGCATTTCTCCCAGGCACATTTCCAAATTCATGAGAATAATGTCGTCTGCCAGGAGCGGCGCGAAGCCGAGTTGAACCGCCATCACATTTTCGGCATTTTCCAACTCGCGCACCATGCGTTGAGTTTCTTCCGGGCGGTCTGCCATGAGGTGGAGGATGATGGGCAGGCCGGTGCGGTTCCATTTGGCGGAATATTTTTTCAATGCCCCGTTCAACCCGGGGTTCGGCAAACCGGTGTGCAGCAGGAAGCCGCCGGGGAATTCGACCAATGCCGGATGGGAAGTCGGCAGGCGCGGGCGCAGAGAGATCGGATTTGTTATGAAGGCACCAAACGAATCCAATGAAATCCCATTACGTGGGTCGGGGTGAATCCCAATGATCCCGCTGCATTGATGAGAGGTTTGCAAATACTAGTCGCGTTTCATAGTTATTATTTCGTCATGAGGGCGCCTTGTTCCCAAAAACTCTAAGTCGCGTTTCGTCGGGAAGAGCACCCCAGACAGATGATTTTATGCAGCCCTTACAAAATATTCGTGTGCTCGACCTTAGCCGTGTGCTGGCTGGACCTTATTGTACGATGGTTCTCGGCGACCTGGGCGCGGAGGTCATCAAAGTGGAGCCGCCCGAAGGCGATGAGACCCGGGCGTGGGGTCCGCCGTTTGCGGGCGGGGAGAGCGCGTATTATTTGTGTGTCAATCGCAACAAGCGCGGCATGGTCGTGAATATAAAAACAGAAGAGGGAAAAAATATTTTACGCGAGCTTGCCATACAGAGCGATGTGCTGGTGGAAAATTTTCGCCCGGGTACGCTGAAGAAATTCGGTTTGGATTTTGAAACCCTGCATGAGTTGAATCCGCGTTTGGTATATTGCTCGATCTCCGGCTTCGGGCAGACGGGGCCGCTAAAAGATATGCCTGGTTACGATTTTATGATCCAAGCCATGGGCGGAATCATGAGCGTTACCGGGGAGCCGGAGGGCGAACCGATGAAGGTTGGTGTGGCGGTGGCGGATTTGTTCGCCGGGCAGAATGCGGTCATTTCGATCCTCGCGGCGTTGCAAGCGCGGACTTTCACGGGGAAAGGTCAATTCATTGATATTGCTTTGTTTGATTCAGAACTGGGCTGGTTGGCAAATGTTGCCAGTAATTTTTTGATCTCTGGGAACAACCCCAAGCGTTATGGCAATGCGCATGCCAATATTGTGCCGTATCAGAGTTTTCAAGCCAGCAATGGCTGGTTTGTGGTGGCAGTGGGGAATGACAGGCAGTTCGAGTCTTTTTGCAAGGTCATTGGCAGCCCTGAGTTCTCTTCAGATGAACGATTTTCAACGAATTCGGCGCGGGTGCAGAATCGTGAGGTATTAATTCCCCTGCTCAAGCCGATCTTTCTTACGAAGACGGTGGGCGACTGGTTGGCGTTGATTGGGGATCAATTCCCATGCGGACCGATCAATACCTTTGAGCAGGTCTTTGCCATGCCGCATGTGAAGGACCGCGAGATGTTAGTGGAAATGCAGCATCCCACCATTGGGGCGTTGCCGCTGGTTGGCTCTCCGCTTAAGCTGGGCGGGACGCCCGTTTCCTATCACCTTGCGCCGCCGCTGAAAGGGCAGCATACAAAGGCTGTTTTGCGTGAAGTCCTTGGCTATTCGGGAGAAAAAGTAGACATGTTGTTGGAAAAACGATGTATCCAATAAGTGATTTGGAATAAACACCCCCTGACAAATTTGAAAGCCCATCCCCGCATCCTATGCAATAAAATCTGAAAAAAATAAAATGCATAGGAGCGGGGACATGCAAAATAGACACACCCCAAGATTCAAACCTGTAAAAATACTACTGTCTTGTTATTTATCAGCTCCCATCTCCAATGCGAACATCCTGTGGGGTGGGGCAGCGACCGCCCTGCTGGGAGCGACCCTGGCGGAGTGGCAGCGCAAGCGAGCGGAGGAGGAAGCGGCGCGTCTCGCCGCCCTGCGAAACAGCGGCGGCGGGGATGAAGGAGGAGATGGCGGCGGCAGGACGAATGCGGGACGCAAAGCGTACCAAGCCATGATGCAGGAGAAGCGCATTGTGGGAGCCTTGCAGGCAGAACAGAATGCGAAAGCACAGGCTGCCATTGCCAAAGCAGCACAGGCAGACATGACACAGGAAGAGAAACTGTCCGCGTATAAGCAGACGGCGGGATACATTGCGCGGCAGGAGAGCAATGCAGAGTATGAACGCCAGAAGGCATTGGAGGCTCAACGGGCAGGGGAGCGGAATGCGGTGTCCATTGCGGAGGAGTACAAGTCACAGGTGCGGGAGAAGCAGAGTGCTGTCAGTGCGGCGCGGTGGGCAGGGGTAGCGTCTGTGGCGAAGGGGAAACAGGATAGTGAAGAAGAAAATAAGACTTGGTTGCAGAAGGCTTGGGAAAACACAAAAAGTCCTCCCAATTGGTGCCAAGTTGTGATCTATCCAGTCAATGCAGATTGTTATGCAAGTGGAGGTAGCACATTCTGTATGCAATACCCTGATACTGATGTGAATGATATTGATGGCGATAGTGATGAAGAGGAGTGTGTGCCGTGAAGAAGAATCAATTTTTTGTAATTTTTATCTTGACGCTGTCATTTTTGACTGCGTGTGCGCCGCGTTTTCCGCAAGTTATGTCGTTTTACATCTCGCCTTTTGAACTAACTGCTGATGAGAAGATGTCTAATGCGTCTCTTGCTTTGAGCCCAAATGGAGAATCTGTTTTTGTCAGTGCGAGTTTTACACAATCGCTAGCTAATCTTGAAACTGCCGAGAAGATTGATCTGCGAAAACAATTAGGTATTAGAGAAATTGCAAATACCAACAATGATATGTTCGTCTCTTTAGGAGATTGGTCGTTTGATGGAGAACATCTTGGTATCCCTGCTAAACACTTTAGCCCATATGCTGGCAACCTAGAGTATCCAGAGCCTGTATATTATGTGTTTAACTTGCAAGATAGTACATACAAACGTTTTGATTTTTGGGCAAAATCTTTTTCGCCCTTCGATTCCAATCAAATATTTAATGAAAACGGAGTATTTAACACTAAAGATGGAACGACCATTCCATTTCCCCCAGACTTCGACTTTAGACGGGAACAGGAATTTGGAGTAACCAGTCATTACTTAAGCTATTTGTGGAGCAAGAGTTTGGGTGTGCCAGTTGCGCAGACTAGTACTTTACCACGCGACGCAACACTAAAGGATGATGTGGAAGTTGTGATTGAATCTTTCGTCTCTAAGTCTCCTTATTTACCAGCTTATACCATCTCAACAGGATTTATCTCCAAGCGTCCTAATCAATTATCATCTGGATTGCTTTTTGACCCAACTGGGGAATATATTTTGATTTCAGAATGGCAATGCCATGAAAGCCCGACTCCTTGCAGTATTACGCCTTTTCATGCGGACAATGTCTATGATACGGTTTTGACATTAGTACGTTGGCGTACCCAAGAGCGTCAAGAGTTAATTCGTTTATCTGAAATTGACCCTGGACATGTGGTTGCGTATGGTTACATGGCTTGGTCAGCCGATGGCAGCACGATTTTTATTTCCCGCAAAGATGCCTCCCCTATCGTTTTGAAATTGAAATAAAATAAAAAAAGTCGCCTCTCTATTTTCCATTACATTATTAGCTTCTGCCTTGTTTTCGTTGTTTTTTTACCCGAAAGCAGGTGTACCTCTGGGCATCACTTCTTTACTGTCCAGCCTTTTCCTCTCCACCTACGCTATCATCCAAAAATATGCAGGAACCGAACACGCCCGCGCCAAAATCCTCAAAGAAGTGGGCGTGATGGTGCTCACGCTCGTTATCGTATTGTTCCTCGGTGGGATAGCGTCCATGCTGGCGAACTACCAATGGACATAATTTGGCAAGGTGTATAGCCGAACTAAAAAGAGACAGCCGCCTTGCACAGCGGCTGTCTCCTTTTTCTGTGAACCCTAGGCTGTTTCCAGAAAGCCCATGGCTTGCAGCATTTCTTCGTTGCTTGCGAACTTGAAGCCTTCAATGCTGTGCTTTTTCGCTTCCTCGGCTTCGGCAGCTTCCAGCCGTTTGATATCGTCTTTGTGTACAACTGGCTTTTGCAGTGTTTTCATTTTTGCCGCCACGGTGTCGGCGTTGGTGTTGGCAGGCGGGTTGGCTTGCAAATATTGCAAGACCGCCTTGGCGGCATTCGTTCCGTCGCGGCGGGCATAGCCAACCAGACCTTCGCTTGCCTTGCGCGACCATCCGCCCACGAAAATTCCCTCGGTGGTGGATTCGTAGGAGGTATTTTCCACAGGGAACTTGGGTTCCTTGTCCTTGGCAAACTCACCCCATTCAGTCGCTAAACCGAAATTCGCATCCACCTGATCGCCAATCGCAAAAATGACCGTGTCCACTGCGAGAGTGCGTTTGGCACCGGTGCCCTTGGCGCTGGTCTTGCCATCGCGCTCAGTGAGAATGTTATCTTCCACTTCCAATTGGGTTACCTGCCCGTTCTCGCCCATCATCCCGGTGGGCGAGGCGAGGAAGGCGAATTGGAACTTGGCATTCTGGGTCTTCGGGTCTGCCTTGGCTTGCGCCTCCAAAATTTTCTGGCGTCCCAGTTCCGGGCTTTGCCCGACCGCATCCAATGCGGGGCGCACACGCGCCAACTCCTTCTCGAACTCTGCCATATCAAGGTATGAGATCAAGTGCTTCATCTCTTCCTTGGTGAAATTCACCTCTGCCGGACCACGGCGCACCACGGCAGTTACTTCTTCCACGCCCTGGTAATGGATCAGATAACGTGCAATATCCACCATTACGTTGCCTGCGCCTATGATGGCGGCGCGCTTTCCAAAATGGAATTTGCGCTGGCTGAATGGGGGCAGTTTGTTGTAGTGATAAACAACATCCTTGGCATGGTACACGCCTTCAAGGGTTTCGCCGGGCAAGCCCAAAGACTTCGTCCCCTGCGCACCGGCAGAGACCAGCACCGCGTCAAAGCCGAGCGCGCGAATTTCATCCAGCGAAAAATCGCCGCCTGCGCCAATGGAAACATTGCCGTAATAGTCAACGTTTGCCATATCGAGCGCCTGTCGGAACTGCTTGCGCAGCCCTTCCTTCATGGTGTGCTTTTCAAGATAAATTCCATACTCTGCCAGACCGCCAGCTTTAATATCGCGATTGAATAGTGCAACACGTACGCCGTTGTTTGCCAGTTCTCTTGCTCCAAAAAGCCCCGCGGGTCCCGCGCCGATCACGGCGACGAAATATTGATTTTCCACTTTCTCTCTCCTAAATTGGACGTAAACTATCGCATTATATTTTAAAACACCAGTCATTACAAGTTGTTCTCATGCCTTTATTAACTTTCAACAAAATCTTACAGCCCGAAATAACTATGCTAATATTATGTATCGTATTTGCACAGGAGACGGCAATGACCGAAGAACCTATCAAAGAAGATCCTGTAGAAAAATTTCAAAAGCTCATGACGAGCTTCAATCCGCTCTCGAAGCGCTCCGAAAAAGAGATCAAGGAAGTCTTAAGCGAGGGAGGAGCAGAGGCGAAAGAAGCAAAAACAGAAGACGGTAAAAGCGCTCTTTCATCCCTGCCTCAAAAATCGGCAAAGAAAAATGACGCCTTGGGGGCTCTTCCAAAAAAAGCGGATGCCGCCCCTCAAAAAGCCGATCCCAAGCCGGTAGTGCCGCCTGCTTCCGCCCCCGCTTCAAAACCCATCTCGAAACCTGCTCCTGCTCCGGCGAGCGCATCACCCCTTTGGGGTCCACGTTTATGGACGACTGCAAGCATAATCTCTCTTACCATCAACATTGTGCTGGCGGTCATCCTTATTGTTCTTGTCATCAGCGTCTATCGCCTCAAATTGGATATGGCGAAGATCATGAACGCAGGCGTGGCCGTGATGGACTTGCCTGCCGGTCTGTATTCCAATTTTGAAAAAATGGAACGTGCCAATATCCAAACGAACGTGGTGGTTAACACCACCATCCCTGTAAAGTTCGACCTGCAGCTCAACCAGCAGACCAATGTCGTCCTCAGTCAGGATGTCACCATTACGAATGCGCTGGTTACGGTCAACACCGGCGGTTTGAACATTTCCCAGGCAAACACCACCATCGTCCTCCCCAAAGGAACGGTGTTGCCCGTCAACCTCGCATTGACCGTTCCGGTAGATCAACAAGTGCCGGTGACCTTGAACGTCCCGGTGGATATCCCCTTGAAAGAAACGCAATTGAACGACCCCTTCGTCGGCTTGCAGAATGTCATTAAACCTCTTTACTGTTTGCTCGAACCCCAGGCTGTCAACATCGATGGAAATCCGATTTGCCAGTAATTCTCGCTTCAGGTTTACCCTTGCTGGAGCGCCTAACCGATGAAATAACTTTGGAGTTTTATGAAAAATGTTACACAAGTTCAGTTGAAGAACGGCATGAAAGTCATGCTCAAAGAGATCCGTACCGCCCCGATCATTTCCTCCTGGATCTGGTACAAGGTCGGCTCGCGCGACGAACCCACCGGCAAGACCGGCATCTCTCACTGGACCGAACACATGATGTTCAAGGGAACGAAGAAATTCCCCGGCAGCATGCTTGATAAAGCCATCTCGCGTGAAGGCGGGCGCTGGAATGCATCCACCTCACGCGATTCCACCCGCTATTATGAAACCATGCCTGCCGCCAAGATCGACCTTGCCTTGCGCCTCGAATCAGACCGTATGACCAAAAGCATCTTTGATGCAAAAGAAGTCGCCTCAGAGCGTACGGTCATCATTTCAGAGCGGGAAGGCTCCGAGAATGAGCCGATGTTCCTGCTGGGCGAAGCGGTGCAGCATGCGTCCTTCCGTGTGCATCCATATCACCACGAGATCATTGGCGATATGGCAGACCTGCACACCATCACCCGTGACGACTTGTATAACCACTATCGTTCCTATTATGTGCCGAACAATGCCACCCTCTCACTGGCAGGTGATTTCGATACCAAGTCCATGCTGAAGCGCATCAAAGAATTGTTCGAGCCCATCCCGAAAGGCAACATCCCGCCGCGGCTTGCCCGCCCTGAGCCGGAACGCAAAGGTGAGCTTCAGTTGACTGTGGAAGGTCCCGGTGAGACGGCATTCACTCAAGTCGCTTATCCCTTCCCAAATGCTCTGGATGCAGATTACTTCGCCTTGCAGGTGCTCGAAAGCCTGCTCAACGGCGCCAGCGGACTGTCCTATAAAACCTGCCGTCTCTATCGCGCCCTCGTCGATAAAGGGCATGCTGTGGATATTTCTGGCTGGTCAGAGTCGACCATTGACCCGTTTTTATATCGCTTCACCATCGTACACCGACCGGATAAAAAGCCCGAAGAGGCATTGTCTGTTCTGGACGATGAAATTAAGCGGATACAGAACGAACCCGTGCCTGCTGCCGAGATCCAACGCGCAGTCAAACAGGCGCGTGCCGTTTTTGCGTATGGCAGCGAGAACATCACCAATCAGGCTTTTTGGATGGGTTACACTGCCATGTTCTCGGATTACACTTGGTACACCACGTATTTGAACAAACTTGCCAAAGTCACCCCGCAGGATGTTCAACGTGTGGCACAGAAATATTTTCAGCCCAGCAAGCGGGTGGTGGGGACGTATATCCCACAAGGCAAGGGGGCGTAAATGGCAGCGAAAAATAGATCATCCATGCCCAGCCCGGAAGATGTCTATCAGACCACGCTTCCGAACGGCATTACGGTTCTGGCGCGTTCCAACTTTAACAGCCCGGCGGTCAACTTCGGCGGGTATCTCCCTGCGGGTGCCCTCTTTGAAACGGACGAGAAGTTGGGGCTCGCCGACTTTGTCTCCAGTATGTTGATGCGCGGCACGCAAACCCGCACCTTCGACGCCATTTATAACGAGCTTGAAACCGTCGGCGCCAGCCTGGGGTTCGACTCGGGCGTTCACAACACGAACTTTGGCGGGCGCGCCTTGGTGGAAGAACTTCCACTTGTCCTCACCCTTCTCGCTGAATCATTGCAAACCCCGACCTTCCCTGAAGATGAATTCGAGCGTCTGCGCACACAGCTTCTTACGGGGCTGGCATTGCGCGCACAAGATACATCTGATATGGCGGATATGCTTTTTGAAAAATTCCTGTATGCCGATCATCCTTATGGCAAACCGTCAGATGGCTATGTGGAAACGATCCAGGCGATTACCCGCAAAGATCTGGAAACGTTCCATCGCCTTCATTTTGGACCTCGCGGTATGGTCATTGCCATCGTTGGCGCCATCCAGCCGAAGAAAGCGGTTGAAGCAGTGGAAAAATTCCTGGGTGGCTGGTCTGTTCCGGGTCAGAAAGAAGCGCCGGTTCTTCCTCCGCTCAAGCCTGTCACAAAAACCATCAAACGTCACCACTCGATTCCCGGCAAGTCGCAATCTGACCTGGTCGTTGGTACGCTCGGACCGAATCGCAAAAGTCCCGATTACATGGCGGCTTCGCTCGGAAATTCGGTGCTGGGTCAATTTGGCATGATGGGGCGCATTGGCAATGTGGTGCGCGAAAAATCAGGTTTGGCATATTATGCCTATTCCAGTTTGCATGCCGGGGTCGGACCAGGCAGTTGGGAAGTGAATGCGGGGGTAAACCCGAAGAACTTAAAGAAGGCGCTGGATTTGGTAGAAAAAGAATTGCAGCGTTTTGTGAAGAGCGGCGTAACGAAAGAGGAACTTGCCGACAGTCAGGCGAATTATGTGGGGCGGCTGCCCTTGTCGCTGGAGTCGAATGGCGGCATGGCCAGTGCGATCCTCAATATCCATCGGTATGATCTGGGTATGGATTATTACCAACGTTACGAAAGCCTTGTCCGCAAGGTGACGCGTGCAGATGTGCTTGAGGCTGCCCGCAAATATATCGACCCAAGCCGTTTGGTGATCGCTACGGCGGGACCGTAATTGGTGCTTCTGTGATTCTCCGTACCGGTGTGGACTTAATAGAAACAAACCGTGTCGCTGAGGCGATCGAGCGACACGGCGAACGATTTTTGAATCGAGTTTTCACTGAGTATGAACAGAAAGAATGTAATGGGCGCGTTCCTTCTCTTGCAGTTCGCTTCGCCGCTAAAGAGGCTGCAGCAAAAGCTCTTGGCTGCGGCATCGGTGATGTAAGCTGGCTAGAGATCGAAGTCCGTTCGGATGAGCGCAAAGCACCCTATTTGCTTTTATCTGGGGAAGGGGAACGGTTAGCAAAGCTGCTGGGTTTAACCACCTGGTCGGTAAGTTTGAGTCATACCGAGAGTCATGCAGTCGCATTTGTAGTTGCGACTGGTTAAAAGAAAACCTTCCACTTTTGAGTGGAAGGTTTTCTTTTATGCTCGTTTGAACATTACTTTTAGTGTGTCTCCGTCAATGGGTGCTGAAGAATGTTGGTGAAAGATCTTCCAGCCGCTTTTGGTGCGTTTGAGAGCCAGGGTCAAGCGATTGTTCATGGAGCGCAATTCTTGTCCGTCAACGGATAAAGCTTTGTAGGTGATGTAGGCGTGTGCAATTGCTATATCATCCGAAGCATTCACTTGTATATCGTCAAAGTCCACGATTACTTTCTCATCGCCTAGTGAACCGAACCAACCTGTCACCATTCCGCGCCAGGCGTCAATGCCTTCGTACGACCATTTTTCCCACAGATCAAAGATGTGAATATCTTCAGTGTAATGGCTAAGGAATGCTTCTGCATCTTTCTCAAAGACCGCGCTTTTATATCCGTCGAATACTTCTTGTATCTGTTTCTTGAGTTCGTTCATAATATGCCTCCAGTGTTTATTTTATAAGAAAGACCCTCCCGTATGCCAGTTACGGGAGGGCTCCAAGGAGATATAGGTTGGCGAAAGGAAAGACCATATCTCTACTTGACGGGGGATTTGCCCTGGTCTTCGGTTCCGATCCAGAAGTGACCGGGCATCACAGGGCGGTATGCGCGGACGACAAGTTTTCCAAGTTCAATATGGATCTGCCCGGCGTCCATCATGCTCGGGTGGACGAGGCACAAGTCAGGTCTGCGCCCGAATTTTTTACTGTAATAATCCATTGCTTTTTGGATCTTCACGCTCAGAGTTGTGCGTGGGTCATTATCAAACCATAAAAGTCCGGTATGCATTGGGTTCCTCTTTCTTTACTCGATAGCAGGGAGCCAGAACTTAAGTAACTTGCTGCCTTCCCGCATGGCGAACTCATCACCTTTGGAGAGATGGTTGAGCGGCGAACTACCCGTCAGCAATATTGCATGTTCTGAATTTTCCACACAACCAAATAAACGCGTCCTGAAGAATTCTAGCCATTCTTTTTGTTCTTCTGCGCGGTCTGCATCCAGTGTTACGAATGTCCATACACGGCGGCTGGGTCCGCGTAAGAGCAGCCAGCGTAGATTTTGCCTTGTTTGTTCATCCAGTTTTGTAGCAGACTCAAGACCATCGATCAATAGGAGAATGGATTGCCCTTCACCTCTGTTATTGTGTGCCCAGGTTACCAGTGATTGAAGAAGTTCACTGGTATTCTCTTCGTCAGTCTGGTATATTCCAGCGTTGTTATCGCTGTCGTATAAACTTTCCCATTCATCGGGCTTGGTTGTTACAATGCCATATTGCACGGAAGCGGATGAATGTAGCATTTCTGCCGCACGGGCAACGGTCTGCAAGAGACGGGTCTTCCCGCTGGATGCATCCCCTGCGATTAAGATCGGACCGGGAACCGGATCGTACAAATTGAGCAGAACTGGCAATCCATCCATTGCCATGCCAAGGAAGAGCGCTTCCTGCGGCAGGGGAGAGAGACGGGTTAGGAGAGATCTCAGGTTTGGCAGGGCAGGTGCAGGTTGAGAGAGAGGCGATGTTTGTTTCGCCTTTTCCTCTTGCATTATTTCTGTCAATGCATTTAGCATGAGATCGAAGTGGTTGGTTTCATTCATATTAGAACAACTGTTCTAATAATATACCAAGCCTTTTCCTCTGTCAAGGGGTAAATTTGGGCTTTACATATTAAGTTCGTTGTCGCTCAAATTGCTTGACGCAATGAATTGTTTTGGTATAATCTGTCCGCTTATTGACTTGCCGACGTAGCTCAATCGGCAGAGCATCCGCCTTGTAAGCGGAAGGTTACGAGTTCAATTCTCGTCGTCGGCTCTGGATTACCGGAAGAGCAAAAGTCGGTGATCAATTAACAATTTATCATGGGCAGTTACCCAAGTGGCCAAAGGGGACTGACTGTAAATCAGTTGTCAGACGACTTCGGAGGTTCGAATCCTTCACTGCCCACAGCACCAATACCTGGTGCTTCCCCGTTTGGGGAAACAGCACGTAATGCCCTCATAGCTCAGCTGGCAGAGCACACCCTTGGTAAGGGTGAGGTCACGGGTTCAAATCTCGTTGAGGGCTCAGTTGCTGCACAAGCATTCTTGAAAATAACTAAGGAGAGCGAAACATGGCGAAAGGGAAGTTTGACAGAAGCAAGCCGCATTTGAACGTGGGAACGATGGGACACATCGACCACGGCAAGACGACATTGACAGCGGCGATCACGAAGGTGGCGGGGCTGTCGGGACAGGCAGATTTCAAAGCCTACGATCAGATCGACAACGCACCGGAAGAAAAAGCGCGCGGTATCACGATCAACATCGCGCACGTAGAATACCAGACCGACAAGCGCCACTACGCGCACGTCGATATGCCGGGTCACCGTGACTATATTAAGAACATGATCACCGGTGCGGCTCAGGTGGATGGTGCTATCCTCGTGGTGGCCGCCCCCGATGGTCCGATGCCTCAGACCCGCGAACACGTCCTCCTGGCTCGCCAGGTGGAAGTGCCCTCCATCGTAGTCTTCCTGAACAAGGTCGACATGATGGATGACCCCGAATTGCTCGAACTCGTCGAATTGGAACTCCGCGAACTGCTCAGCAGCTACGGCTTCCCCGGCGATACCACCCCGATCGTGCGCGGCTCCGCCAAGCAAGCCTTGGAGAGCACCTCGACCGACCCGAATGCCCCTGAATACGCACCGATCAAAGAATTGCTGCGTGTGGTGGATGAATACATCCCCGAACCGAAGCGCGAGACCGACAAGCCGTTCATGATGGCGGTTGAAGACGTGTTCTCGATCAAGGGACGCGGAACCGTGGTGACCGGACGTGTGGACCGCGGTGTAGCCAAGAAGGGTGAGCCGATCGAGATCATCGGTCTGCGCGAAACCAAGGCATCCGTGATCACCGGTATCGAAATGTTCCACAAGGAACTGGACGAAGCGGTGGCAGGCGATAACGCGGGCGTATTGCTGCGCGGTATCGAGCGCGACGATGTGGAGCGCGGACAGGTGCTTGCGAAGCCGGGTTCTGTGACCCCTCACAAGAAGTTCCTGGCGGAAGTGTACGTATTGAAGAAGGAAGAAGGCGGCCGTCACAAGGCGTTCTTCAGCGGCTATCGTCCTCAGTTCTACATCCGCACGATGGATGTAACGGGTGACATTGCCCTTCCTGAAGGTGTTGAAATGGTTATGCCTGGTGACAACGTGAACCTGACGGTGGAACTCATCGTGCCGGTGGCGTTGGAGCAGGGCTCCAAGTTCGCCATTCGTGAAGGCGGTCTCACCGTCGGCGCGGGTGTCGTCACCAAGATCATCTCGTAGTTAGTTGAAAGTAAGGTAGTAAAATGGCTTCCAAGAAGAAAGACGTTCGCCCGGTGATTACCCTGCAATGTAATGATTGCAAGGAACGCAACTATACCACCGAGAAGAATCGTCGTAACGATCCGAATCGCATGGAATTGAAGAAGTACTGTGACCGCTGCAAGAAGCACACAGTACATCGTGAAACCAAGTAATTCAGTAGGGGCGAGGTCACCTCGCCCCTACATCCTAGGCCAGTGGCTCAATTGGCAGAGCTCTCGTCTCCAAAACGAGCGGTTGTGGGTTCAAGTCCTACCTGGCCTGCCTTAGGCAACGCCGCGCCTCGCGGCGTTTTAGCCGTAAAATACTGAAGGAGCAAAACCTTGGCTGAGAAAGCAAAGAAAGTCAAGAAACAGGAAAACGCCATTCAGCGTTATTTCCGCGAGACGACTGGTGAACTGCGCAAAGTTAGCTGGCCTACTTGGCCTGAAGCGCGCCGTCTCACATCTCTCGTTCTCTTGGTGATGGTTGTTGTTGGGTTATTTCTTGCGGGTGTTGATTACCTTGCCGCAGAACTTCTCGACCTGATCCTTGGCTTATAGTTTTTTGAATTGAGGAACCCGTGATGGATTTACCGGAACCGCAAGAGCAGTTTGAACAGGAACCGATGGAAGAACAGCCTGAAGCGCAATCCGCTTCTGAGGAGAGTTCTGCTTCCACTTCGAAGCCTGTGCCTGCTTCTGCACCCGAAAAGAAGATCCCCTCGGACCTGCCTCCCGTTGAAACAATCGTTGAAGGACCTGCCTGGTTCGTGATCCATTGTTACTCAGGGTATGAGAACAAGGTGCGTCACAATCTTGAACAGCGTATCGAGACGATGGGCATGAAAGACATGATCTTCGATGTGGTCATTCCGACACAGGAAGAAATTGAGGTGAAGGATGGCAAGCGCCGTACGGTGGAGCGCCATATCTTCCCCGGTTATGTACTGGTGAACTTGGTTCTTACGGAAGAGTCCTGGTATGTGGTTCGCAACACGCCTGGTGTGACAGGGTTTGTGGGGATGGGCAATTCGCCCACGCCTTTGCGCCCTGAGGAAGTAGCTCAGATCGTCAAGCGTATGGAAGCTGAGTCGCCCACGGTCAAGGTTACGTTCAAGCAGGGTGAGCGTGTCCGTATTATCGATGGACCTTTCAACGACTTCCGCGGTGTGGTTTCCGAGATCGATATGGAACGCACCAAAGTTCGCGTGATGGTCAGCTTCTTTGGGCGCGAAACGCCAGTGGAACTGGACTTCCTGCAGGTTGAGAAGTCGTAACAGTGTAGGTAAAACTAAATAGACAGTAGCAGGCTGAAACAAAGCCTGATGCAGTGGGAGGGTCTCCCAGAATGACCCGCTAAAACCACAAGGAGTCAAGAAATGGCAAAGAAACTAAAAGCAATCGTACGTCTCCAGCTTGAAGCTGGAAAGGCAAACCCCGCGCCTCCAGTTGGTCCTGCGTTGGCGAGCCATGGTATCAACATCATGGCGTTTTGTAAGGAATACAACGCACGTACTTCCAACCGCCCGGGCGAAGTTCTCCCCGCTGAAATTACAATCTTCACTGATGGTTCTTTCACCTTTGTACTGCGTACATCACCCGCTGCGGTGTTGCTACGTAAAGCCGCGAAGGTCGAAAAGGGCTCTGGTGTGCCGAACAAGGAAAAGGTCGGCAAGGTGACCCGTGCCCAGGTCCGCGAGATCGCGGAATTGAAGATGAAGGATCTTAACGCCATCAGCCTTGAAGGCGCCATGTTGCAGATCGAAGGCACCGCCCGTTCGATGGGCATTACGATCGTTGAATAATTTTGTGGGAGGATGGCTTCGGGCTGTCCGCTAGTACCACGGAGGATAAAATGGCTAAACACGGAAAAAAATATACGGCGGCTCTCGCTAAAGTTGATATCGATAAGATCTACTCCGCGAAGGAAGCGGTTGCCCTGGCGAAAGAGACCAGCATTACAAAGTTCGATTCCACCATCGAAGTTCACATGCGCACCACGCTCGATTCGCGCCAGTCTGACCAGCAGTTGCGTGATGTAGTCGTGCTTCCGCACGGCTTGGGCAAGAAGGTTCGCGTGTTGGTGTTCGCTCAGGCAGATGGCGCTGCGGCTGCCCGCGCAGGTGGGGCAGATTTCGTTGCAGATGACGATGAATCTCTGAAGAAGATCGAAGGCGGCATGCTCGATTTCGATGTCGCCATCGCCACCCCTGATGCGATGGGTAAGGTGGGGCGTTTGGGCCGTGTGCTTGGTCCGCGCGGCTTGATGCCGAACCCCAAGGCTGGCACCGTCGTTTCGGCGCAGGATATGGAACGCGCCATCAAGGAAGCGAAGGCTGGTCGTGTGGAATACCGTCTTGATAAGAGCAATAACATTCATGTCTCCATCGGCAAGGTTTCTTTCGATGCAGACAAGTTGTATGATAACTATGTGGCGCTGATGGACGCGATCAACAAATCCCGCCCGTCTGGCGCGAAGGGCAACTTTGTCAAGCGCATTACAGTTGCCTCCACCATGGGACCCGGCGTGAAGGTCGATCCCAATGAACACATTGATGGAGCCGGATAAGCAAGACATCCGATAATTCCTAATAAACCACTTCGCCGATGAAGGCGGGTGTTCCTGAAGAGGTCGTGCGGTGTTCGAGACCAACTCTGGAACTTAATATCCTGCTCAGGTGGAGACCCAGTAGCATATTTCAGCGCCTCCGCGTTGTCTCCCTTTGGGAGTGCGAAAAAGTCTTTGCCTGCGTGAGTGGCAAAGACTTTTTATTTGAAAGGAGGTGAATACCCTTTGGCAATTTCAAAGCAACGCAAGGAAGAAGTGCTGGCTCAGTATAACGACTGGATCAAGCGCAGCGAAGCGGTCATTCTCGTGGAGTATACCGGCGCGAATATGAAGTCGCTCGATAGTCTCCGCGCGAAGATCCGTGAGGCTGGTGGTGAATTCCATGTGGTCAAGAATACGCTTGTTCGTCGCGTTTTTGCAGACAATGGCATGGAAGTCCCTGGTGACATGCTCGTCAAGTCTACCGCTGTTTCGTTTGCATTCTCAGACCCTGCCTCTACTGCAAAAGCCCTGACCGATGCCACAAAAGGCAGTGAGTTCGTCAAGGTTAAAGGCGGTTTCATGGCTGGCAAGTCATTGAGTGCTGCTCAGGTGAAGGCCTTGTCTGACCTGCCCCCGCTGCCCGTTATGCGCGCAACATTGCTCGGCGTTTTGCAAGCCCCGGCTGGCAAACTCGTCCGCACGCTCGCAGAACCCGCCCGCGGTTTGGCTGCCGTCATCAAAGCGCGCTCCGAGAGCGCACAGGCTGCTGCCTAGTTTATCGTCGCGAGTTCAACTCGCACCATTAAATTCAAATTTTCTAATTACTTAGCAAGGAGTGCTAAACAATGTCTGACAAGCTCGCTAAACTCGTGGATGAACTTTCCACCCTTTCTGTTCTTGAGGCTGCTGACCTCGTGAAAATGCTCGAAGAGAAGTGGGGCGTTTCCGCCGCCGCTCCGGTGGCTGTCGCTGCCGCTGGTCCTGCCGCTGCCGCTGAACCTGTTGAAGAGAAGACTGAGTTCGATGTGGTGATCAAGGATGCAGGCGCCAAGAAGATCGATGTCATCAAAGTCATTCGCCAGTTGACCTCCCTCGGTCTCGGTGAAGCCAAGGCTCTTGCCGAAGCTGCCGGTTCCAAGGTGCTCACCGGCGTTGGCAAGGATGCCGCGATGGATGCCAAGAAGAAGCTCGAAGAAGCTGGCGCTGCCGTCGTCGTCGAGTAATTTTTTTCAGGAACAAACAAAAAGGACCACCCGAATTCGGGTGGTCCTTTTTGTTCTTAACACCTATTTAAATTTTTCCAGGTCCGGTGGCAGAGACAATGGTTCCGTCGTTCCATTCCGGGTCTTCTTCGAGGAAGGAGCGGAAGATCAGGTAGCGCTCGTGTTGTGATGGGGAGTTGGCATTTGCCTGATAGGACTCCTTGTCAGTAAAGATCGCAACTAGAAAGTATTCGTTGGAGTCTGCGTCTGTTTGGAAAATGTAGTCTGCTATCCACCCTGGAATTTGAGATGAGTCGAATTCATCCATTCTTTTCTTGAAATGATCCTTGTTCACATCTTTTTTGACACGAAATCGAGCTACAGTTCCGTACATGGTTTACCTCTTTTCTTTGTACCAATAAAGACTTGTTAAATATAATACACCATTAAAACGAAAAAAGAAGCGGTATATACCGCTTCTTTTTTCGTTTTAATGTGATCTAGACCGGTTAGGCAGCCATGCGTTCCATTTTGCGAATGACCATTACCACTTTCCCTTTGATCTCCAGTGGTTCGTTCTTTTTGATCATGATCGGCTTCATGGTGGGGTTGGCGGGTTGGAGACGATACCCATCCTTTTCTTTGTAGAAATATTTAAGGGTGGTTTCGTTCTTGTCGGAAAGCCAGACTGCCACCATTTCACCGTTACGAGCTTCCTGGGTAGGTTTGAGAACTACAATGTCGCCGTCGTTGATCATGGCGTCGATCATGGAGTCTCCCTGAACGTTCAAGGCGAACAGATCCTTGCCCTTTTCTTTGGCGGGCATCAGAGAAGTGGCAATGTCCACTGTGTCTTCTGCGGTGAAGGGGTTAAAGTCAGAGGCGGGGATCGGAATGGGCTCACCGGCTTGAATGACGCCCAACACTGGGACACGGAGCATGTCGCCAAGCGGGCTGTTGTTCACCAAGCGCATGCCGCGTGAAATCTTGCGGTCACGCTCAAGCAAGCCTTCTTTTTCCAACTGGTCAAGATAGTAATTCACCACCGAGGTGGAGGAGATATCGCAATGTTCTCCGATCTCACGGATTGAAGGGGGGTGCTTATGCTCGCGTTGATAGGACGCGATAAAATCCAGAATTTTCTGGTGGCGCTCGCCAATTCCCTTGCTTTTTCGGACCATCATCATTTCAAGCCTCCTGCCAGTGGTCTGGCGTAGGTACTGAGCATTATTCGCTCATTTGTGCTAGGAATGATAACCGAACGCCTGTTCTGTGTCAAGGATTTTCGAGGTAGAAACCCGGGTTAGACCCAGGTGCGCCCACGCATCCAAAAATACATGAGAAGTGGCAGCCCCAGTATGCTTGCCATTGTGGCAGTGAAAACTTGTTGGCTGGTCCAGCCGACCAGGTGGGCGACGGGTTCGAAGAAATTCATGCCGAAAAAGCCGGTAATGAAGGTAATAGGCATAAAGAAGGTGGTAATAATGGTTAGTACCTTCATGATCTCGTTCATGCGGTTGTTGGTCACGGAGAGATACGTCTCCATCGCGCCGCTGACAAGGTCCCGCAGGCTTTCGTTGAGGTCATGCAGGCGGACGAGATGGTCGTAAATATCGCGGAAGAAAATGCGGTCTTTCGGATCGATGACGCGGTAATCGTCTCGTGCCAGTTTATTTAGCACTTCACGCTGCGGGAGCAGGATCCGCCTCATGGTAAGAAGGATGCGTTTGAGCGTGAATATCTGTTCCAGGATTTCCCGTTTGGGGCGATCGAAGATTTGGTCTTCAATTTGGTCGATTTGAGTGTCGATCTGTTCAACAAGGGGCATGTAGCTCATGACCAGGGAGTCGACAATGCGATAAAGCAGGTGATCGGCGCCGTCTTGTATGTGGCGTATATCGCGCTGGCAGGCGACCCAGGCATCTTCCACGGCGGTGAGCAATTGATCATGAAAGGTGATGATGTAATTTTGCCCAAGGAAAATATCTAGCTCGTCGATCTCTGACTCAAAGACACCATGTTCATGTTTGTAATTCAGGATATTAAATACCATGTAAAGATGGTCTCCCCAATCGTCTATTTTGGCGGTGTGGGTTTCTTGCAAGGCATCATCAATAGCCAGGGGGTGGAAGCCAAAGCTGCGCAAAATGGGTTCGGCTTTTTCTTCCGGCTCGCCGATGAAATCTACCCATAACACGCCTTTTCGGTCGCGGATGAGTTTAGAGAATTCAGTGGGGGAGATGTCGGTACGGATGGGCTTTCCGGGTTTGTAATATAGAGTGCGAATCAAAGTGTGCCTCCAATAGGTATTTTTGTGAAATTTTGAAGCGAAAATCAATAATCTTTATTTGCGCCTCAATTTTATTGAAATAGTTATTGACAAAACTTATTTAATGAGTATAATTTTATTAGAAATAGAGAAAAACTTATTGATTTTCTGAAGTATGGTCTTGAATATATCAATTTCTTACTTAAAAAATCAAATCCATCCCATTATAAATCGGAGATGTCTATTATGCGACCCGCACCAACCCGTTGCCCGATCTGTCAATCTGAATTGGAAGTCATCCGTTTGCACTGCTCCAGCTGTGATACCTCACTTGAGGGTCGCTTTGCTCTGGGGCAGTTTTCTAATCTCTCTCCCGAACAAATGGAATTCGTTTTTACCTTTGTCCGCTGCGAAGGCAAGATCAATCGCATGGAGCAGGAGTTGGGGCTTTCCTACCCGACCATTCGTAATCGCTTGCATGAAGTGATCCGCAAACTTGGGTTCGAGCCCGGCAGAGATGAAGCGCCGGAAGTTGATGAAGCCGCCCGCAGTAATGCTTTGGATGACCTTCATGCTGGAAAGATCACTGTTGATCAAGCTATGCGTATTTTACGCGGTGAGGAGGAATAAGTCATGTCGAAAACTATTTCTGCAGGGCGAACCCCAACGATCGAGATCGACTCTGTTGGCGGTGACCTTAGCCTCGTCGGTTGGGAAGGTGACGACATTCTTCTTAAGACCGATGAAGATGAATTGCATGTTCAACAAGACGGTGACAGGGTTCGTATTTCCTGCGATGATGACCTGTCTATTCGTGTGCCGAAAGGCGCAAATGTGCTACTCGCGAGTATTGGCGGCGATGCCTCGATCCGTGGGGTGATGGGGCAGATCGACCTAAAGGATGTGGGCGGTGACCTTTCAATGCGCGATGTAAATTCCGTGGCGATCGAAGCGGTTCACGCGGACTTTAGCCTGCGCGGTGCGAAAGGGAACTTGTCCATCCGCCAGGCAAAAGCGGACGTGTCCATTCGCGATGTGGATGGCAGTGTTCTGATCGAGTCTGTTTCCGATGACCTTGCCCTGCGTGATGTGCGTGGAAGTGTAAGCGCCAATGTAGGGGAAGATGTGGTGATGTATCTTAATCCGCAGCCGGGTAATAGCTACACTGTGCATGCAGGTGATGACATTTTATTAGTGATGCCTCCCAAGGCAAATGCGACCCTGACCCTTAGTGCCGATGAGATCGATGTCGATTGGGCTGAGGTGGAGAACGATGAAGATGCTACCAATCGCGTATTGACTTTGGGGAACGGTGCGGCCCCAGTGACGTTGAGCGCGGGCGGAGATATCCGCATTTCCAACCGGTCTGATGCGGGCGATTCAGCTGAAGATTTCGGTAACTTTGCCGGTATGGGAATGGATTGGTCTGGGTTTGACGAGCGTATCTCGCGGCGTGTGGAGCAGGCTGCCTCGCGTGCGCAACGCAAAGCAGATGAAGTGATCCGCCGCGCAGAGAATAAAGTCCGTGATGCCGGGCGTCGTTCTGGAAAATTCAAAGGAGGGCTTGAGATCGGGCGTTGGAGTTGGGATTTTGCACCCAAGGGTGTGCCTGTTACGCCAAGATCAGCGGTTTCAGATGAAGAGCGTCTGGCGATCTTGAAGATGCTTCAGGAAAAGAAGATCAGTGCAGAAGATGCAGAAAAACTTTTATCAGCATTGGAAGGAGGCTCATAATGTCTTCTGAAGAACGCAGGAAGATCCTGCAAATGGTGGCAGATGGAAAGGTCGATGCAGAAGGTGCGGCGGCGTTGATGCGCGCGCTGGAAGAATCGGCTGCAGCGGAGTCGGAGGTTATTGATGCTGGACCAGCCATGAGCGGGGAGAGAAGCGATGCGCCGGAGATTGATGAAGTCCGTCGCAGAGCACGACGTTTTTCCGGCGCTTTCCTGTGGATCGGTATTCTGGTCACGGTTCTGACTGCATGGGGCATGTTTGGCATTCAACAAAATTCGGGTTTGAATTTTTGGTTTTATTGCATGGGAATGCCGCTGACCTTCGGTATTTTGTTGATTGCATTGGGGGCGGGCAGCAGTACATCGCGCTGGTTGTATGTGAATGTGGATCGAACGCGCTCAAGGGATCAGGATGGACCGCGCAATATCTCTCTGGCATTCCCGCTTCCGCTTGGGTTTGCGGCATGGTTCATTCGGACTTTTGGCGGCTACATTGACGGGTTGAAGAATACAAATGTAGACGATGTGGTGCAGGTGATCGCGATGGCGAAGGATATTAAAGACCCGTTGATCGTGCATGTGGACGATGGCGATGACGGCGAACGGGTGCAAGTCTTTATAGGATGAGAATGGAAACCATTAAGAAACAACCTTTATTGAGTGGTGTGTTGATCCTGTTCCTGGCGGCGATGGTATTTGCGAACGTTGGCGGGAGTATGTATGACGGTTTGTTGCCGCTTTATCTGAAGGATCTGGACGCAGATATTACACAGATCGGACTGTTCTTTACGCTGGCTCAGATCGTCCCTTTATTTTTGCAGATCCTGGGCGGTTGGGTTTCAGACTCTCTTGGGCGTTTGCGCGCCATTGCGATCGGAAGTGTATTTGGTGTTTTAGGGTACATTCCACTTGTGCTTGCGGATAAATGGCAGTGGCTTCTTTTGGCAACAGCCATTGGCGCGATCGCGCGTTCACTTGTAGGACCCAGTTTTGACGCGTTCATAGCCGAACATTCCAGTGAGCAGAATCGGGGGAGAGTTTATGGAATTTCTCAGGCGATCTTTATGATCGTGATGGTCGTGGGACCTCCCCTGGGAGGCTGGCTGACGGGCGCATATGGATTTAAATTGATGTTGCTTGTGGCGGGCGCGTTCTACTTTATTGCTACGGTTATGCGTTTAAGTATGGCGCGTGAGGCTGTTAAAGGTGAGAAGGCGAACGGTGAGCACAAGAAACTGTCATTCAATGATTTGAAGAGCAATCTTGGTTCAATGATCGGTCTGCTTTTGTCTGGCGGCTTGATCACCTGGATGTTGATCACCGATGGATTGCGCGATGTTTCTTTTCAATTTTCGGGGAATCTTTTCCCGGTGTATATGCAGGAATCTGGCGGGCTGAATTACCAACAGATCGGGTGGGTGACTTCGATGTTCGGCGTTTTTATGATGCTGAGTACCATTCCTGGCGGCTGGCTTTCTGATAAGGCAGGGGAGCGCGTTAGCATTGCGTTGGGCATGGTGCTGCTCTCTTTGGCTTTATTCATCCTGGTCAATATTCCGCAGGGTGTTGAATACCAGTGGTTGTTCTTTGTTGGCTGGGCTGTGGCTGGGTTGGGGGCGGGAATCTCGGGTCCGGCGTATCAGTCGTTAATTAGCAAGGCGGTTCCTCAGAAGCTGCGCGGGTTGGCATTCGGTTTGTTCAGCACGAGTTTGGGCGTTTTTTCTTTGCCTGCCCCGTGGATCGGCGCACAATTGTGGGATCGAATCGGACCCAAGGCTCCGTTTACGATCACAGCGATCGTGATCTTGTTATCGGTGATCCCGATATGGTTAAAATTCAAACTTCCTGATTCCGCCGAGCCAGTCGATGCGGATAAGCCGATTGATGAGAGCGTTCCCATCGCGGCGGGATAAAATAAGTAATTGAATCCAACGGCGAAAGGAGAAATGGAACATGGCAAATGCCGAAGAAAGAATGAAGATCCTAAAATTGATCGAAGAGGGCAAGATCAGCGCGGAGGAAGGCGCGAAGTTGCTCTCTGCGCTGAGCGATTCGCGCAGAGGACTTCCCTCGCCGCCGCGCCCGCCCTCGGCTGGCGGAGCGCGCATGCTGAGAGTCCGCGTAACGGATACGCGTACCGGGCGCTCCAAAGCCTCCGTTCAAATTCCGCTTGCGCTGGTGGATGCCGGTCTCAAGATCGGTGCGCACTTTGCCCCTGAAGTGCAGGGCGTGGATATGAGCAATGTGATGGAAGCTCTGCGTATGGGTGTGACCGGAAAGATCATTGACGTGACCGATGAAGAAGATGGCGAACACGTTGAGATCTTTGTTGAGTAAGTTCATGGTTTCACTGAACAAAAGGAGAGTGAGAGATGTTCCCAGCCTTAAATTTAGTCCATAAATTGATGCTATAGCTTACTGGAGCGCGAGATCGTGATCTTGCGCTCCGCACTATTAACTAATCAAAGCTGCCCTATGTTTTAACGCAAAGGCGCGGAGTCGCAAAGGAACCATAATGTTTTTTTGCGCCTTTGCGCGCTTTGCATTAATGAATTTCGATTCAAAGAGGTTGATGAACGAAAGGCGGCAGCTTTAAATAACCACCTCAAGGAGTATTCATGCAGGAAGCAAATACAAATCGCCCAAGTGGAATGTTCGGCTTTACAGTTGTATGGCTTGGGCAGATCGTTTCTGTGCTGGCTAGCTCGATGAGTCAATTTGCGCTCACCATTTGGATGTTCGAGCAAACCCAAAGTGCCACTGCGCTCGGTTTGATGCAAGTCTTTTTCATTACCCCATTCCTTTTGATCTCGCCCATTGCCGGTGTGATGGTGGATCGTCACAACCGGAAATTGATGATGATGGTCAGCGATCTCGCGGCAGGCTTTGCCACGGTGTTGATCCTCATCTTTCAATGGATGGGTATCCTTGAATTCTGGCATATGTATGTTGCCAGTGTCATTTATGGGTTGGGCATGTCCTTTCAGTGGCCCGCGTACTCTGCCGCCATTTCCACGATGGTGCCGAAGGAACAGTATGGGCGTGCCAATGGCATGATGTCGCTGATCGAGGCGGGACCCGGCGTGCTGGCTCCCATGCTGGCGGGAGCGCTGCTGCCATTCATCGGGTTGACCGGCATCCTTGCCATTGATGTTGCAACATTCATTCTTGCCGTTGGCGCGTTGATGATGGTGCATATCCCACAACCAGTGCGGACTGAAGAAGGCGCCCAAGGTGAAGGCAGTATGTTGAAGGAAGCCGCGTATGGTTTCAAATATATATTTGCACGCCCCAGTTTGTTGGGGTTGCAATTGATCTTTTTTGCTGGAAACCTTTTTTCAGGAATCATGTTCACGTTGGTTGCGCCAATGGTACTTTCCCGTTCGGATAATAACAGTTTGATGCTGGGTTCGGTGCAGACAGCAGGAGCAATTGCAGGTGTGGTCGGTGGCGTTATCATGAGCGCGTGGGGTGGCTTCAAGCGCCGCGTACACGGTGTGCTTGCAGGCTGGGCGATCTCTGGGGTGGGGGCGGCCGTTCTTGGCTTGGCAGGAGGCTTGCCCATCTGGATCAGCGGCATGGTCATTCTTTCGGTGATCGGAGCTCTGATCAATACATCCAATCAGTCCATTTGGCAGGCGAAGGTTGCGCCGGATGTGCAGGGGCGAGTTTTCTCGGCACGGCGTTTGATCGCCTGGCTTGCCCAGCCAATTGCACCCATCATTGCCGGAACACTGGCTGATTACCTCATTGAACCGCAGATGCGCACAACGACATCTCTTTCTCAAATGTTCGGTGGATTGGTCGGCACGGGACCTGGTGCGGGGATGGGCTTGATCATTTTTTTCAGCGGACTTGCCTGTGTACTGGTTGGTTTGCTTGGGTATTTTGTGCCAGCTATTCATAACGCGGAGACTTTGTTGCCTGACCACGATGAACTGAAAAAAGCTGAACCTATCCCTGCTTGATCGAATTCAAACAAAAGGTCGGATGAGTGATCTCATCCGACCTTTTGTTATTTCGCTTCTTTCTCTGCTCAAGCCTGCAGGGCAAACCGGAACATTTCCATCCCGAAATAGGCTTGCCTGCGGGTGAAGGTTAAACCGCTTTTTTCCAGCACACGTTGCGATGCAATATTTAATGGATCGGTTAGCCCAATGATCTCAGACAGCTTGATCTCACTTATGCCAAACTGTACCGACGCTTTTGCTGCTTCAGTGGCATAGCCCTTGCCCCAAAAGATACCACTTAACAAATACCCGACTTCGGTTTCATTGGTATCCGGCAGAAATTCCAACCCGCACCAACCCATGAGTTGACCTGTCTCACGCAGGGTTACTGCCATCTGACCGTAGCTGTGTTTATCCCAATGTTCGGTTTGATATTGGATGCTCCGGTCCACTTTTTCCATGCTCCATGCGGTTTTCGTCGGAAAGTATTGCAGAATATTCGGTTCTTGAGTGACTTGAAAGAGAGCCTCGCGGTCTGCTGAGGTAAAAAGACGCAAGAGCAACCGCTCAGTGGTGATGATCATGTTGGATGGGCTCATTTGGATGTTCCTGTGGGTAGGATATACTTAAATAGACAACCGATATTGTAAATCCTTTAAATAGAAACTGGAATCATTTATGAAAATAGTGATCTTTGGAACCGGCGGCGTTGGCGGGTACTTTGGTGGACGCCTTGCAAATAATGGGGAAGATGTAACCTTCATTGCCCGCGGAGAACATCTGGCGGCGCTGCGAGACTCTGGCTTATATGTGGAATCCATCAATGGAGATTTTATAGTCCACCCTGTAAAAGCTACTGATTCTCCGTCATCCATTGGCATTGCAGACTTGATCGTACTTGCCGTTAAAGCCTGGCAGTTGACAGAGGTGATTCCGCAGTTGAGAGCGATGATGGCAGAACATACCATGATCCTCCCATTATTGAACGGCATGGAACACATGGATACCCTGCTGGATATGTTTGGCTCAAAGCATGTCTTGGGCGGGTTATGCCGCATCAGTGCTGTGATCGCCGCTCCAGGGCGGATCGGTCATGTAGGCATCCAGCCTTATATTGCCTATGGTGAATGGGATAACTCTGAAAGTGAACGTATCCAAACCCTTCACCACATCTTTAGTTCGGTCAGCGGTATTACGGCTGAAATTCCAAACGATATTCAAACCGCCATGTGGGAAAAATTCATCTTCATCTCTGGTACGAGCGGGGTTGGGTCTTTTACACGCCTGACCACTGGTGAATATCGCAGCGACCCGCAAGCGCGTGCCATGCTTATTAATGCCATGAACGAAACATCCGCTGTTGCCCGTGCGCGTGGGGTAGCCATTGCTGAAAATTTTGTAGAAGCGACCATGCAGCGCATTGACAACCTGCCCGCGCAAATGACCGCATCCATGCAAAAGGATGTTATGGCAGGGCGCCCCTCCGAATTGAACGAACAGACTGGAGCGGTGATCCGCATGGGCAAAGCCCTTGGCGTGCCGACCCCCACGCAGGAAAAAATATTTGCCGCCCTCTTGCCGCTCGAACAGAAGGCAAGAAGCCGCTAGTCAGACCTACCCAAATGTCCAGTACCGAACCGCTCGAATTACCGATACACTCCCGGTCTACGGACGCTAGAATGATGTGTAAAGGAGTTATAACCGATGAGTAAAAATATGTTCACCGAACTTTCTGAAGCCATGGCGAATGCTGCCGAAAAGGCTGGCAGTTACACCGTGTTGGTGGATGCGCGCCGCCGTATGCCCGCCAGCGGCATTGCTTTTGCAAAGGATACTGTCCTCACTGCGGGGCATGTCGTGGAGCGTGAAGAGAATATCAAGATCTTGCTTGGGGACGGAAGTGAAGTAACAGCACGCCTCGCTGGTCGGGACCCGGGAACGGATCTGGCGGTTTTAAAATTGGACTCCGCCGTTGCCACACCAGCACAGATCGCCAGGACCCCTGCACGAGTGGGGCAGTTCGTGTTGGCGCTTGGGCGTCCTTCAGCAGATGGAATTGAATCCAGCTTTGGCACGATCAACAAGATTGGCGGACCCGTCCGCACCGGACGCGGCGGCATGTTGGAGAAATTCATCAAGACCGATGTGGTTTCCTATCCGGGCTTTTCCGGTGGACCGCTCGTTAATGGAGATGGAGAAGCCTACGGCATTAACACCTCCGGCTTTGGCATGGGTGGCGAAGCCATTACCATTCCGGCAGACGCTGCCTGGAGCATTGCAGAAACCCTTATTAAACATGGCAAGATCAAACGCGGCTTCATCGGGGTTCGCAGCCAGACTGTGAACCTGCCGGTCGAAGGACGCAGCCAGCTGAAACGCGAGCAGGAGACCGGCTTGTTGATCGTCGGCATCGAAAAAGACAGCCCCGCTGAAAAAGCTGGATTGATCATTGGCGACATTCTGGTTGGTGTGGCAGGCGTTGCAGTGGAACATCACGATGAACTATTCACACGGCTGAGTGGTGATGTAGTTGGCAAGCCCACGCCCATGGACGTTTTACGCGGCGGTACCTTACAGTCCATCAGTGTGGTGGTTGGAGAACGTTAGAACGAAAAGAGTTCACCAAAGAGATCACGGAGAACACAGAGTTTTGTGTTCTCCGTGAAAATGAATTGTGCTGGAAAGGAAAATTTTTGATCCGTGTAACCATTGTCTCACCCAGCCATGCGTTGCGGATGGGTTTGCGCGAAATGCTAACTGCGCATCCAAATATCCAGGTGGTGGGGGAGGCGTCTCGCCTTTCCGATGTGAATGAACGTGAAACCGAGGTGGCAGTGCTCGCCTCGGTTTCTTCTGTGCATGGCATGCAAGATACGAATTTCGGCATCCTCTTTTTAACGGAGGATATTGAGCCTGTACGACAGGCTCTTTCATTCGGCATTCGTGCATGGGGTGTGCTTTCAACCGATGCAAGCGGAGATGAATTGGCGGCAGGTATTGCTGCAGTGGCAGAAGGGCTATGGGTGGGCGTGCCCGGTCTGGTTGAGGGATTGATGCGGTTGCCAAAGGGCGGAGAAAGTTTGGGAGAAGAGTCACTGCCAGAACCGCTAACGGCGCGGGAGAAGGAAGTCCTCCAGCAAATGGCAGAAGGGCTTGCCAATAAACAGATCGCGCTGGCATTGGGGATCAGCGAGCATACGGTCAAGTTCCATCTTTCGGCGTTGTATGCCAAGTTGGGAGCAGCGGGGCGCACCGAAGCCGTGAAGCGCGGAATTGAGCTGGGGTTGATCTCGCTGTAGCAGAATTCTTATTCGTCTGTAATGCTTTAGGGAGGATTGAAAGGTAAAATTAGCCCAATTTACTGGTCTAATAAAAATGACGAACCAATATCACTATACTTGGGAATGGGATCTAAACGCTTCACCTGAAGCCCTGTGGAACCTTGTTTCCGATACAAACCGCTTTAATCGTGACACCGGCTTGCCGCCGATGCAATTGCTGGGGATACAGAACCGCGTCAAACGCGTTAAGTTCAAATTACCGCTGATCAATATCATTTGGGATGAAGAACCCTTCGAGTGGACGTATCCCTATCGTTTTGGAATTTTGCGCCGCTATCAAACGGGTCCACTTTTGGAGATGCGTGTGGATTGCCGCCTCGAACGGCGCGATCCTTCGGGTACGCATCTTGTATATGAGGTTTGGGCAACGGCTCGTAACATCCTCGGAGATATTGCCATTCCGTTGGGAATTGGGATCTTCAGCGCAAAACAATTCGGTGCTGCATTTAAATCTTATGATCGTCTCGCCTCAAACCCCGACATGAGGCTTGCCGCTGCGCCCGGGCGGAATCTCAACTCGAACGGAAGCCTGCGCTATCGCAGCCTCAAAGAACGCCTAAAAGGCGGCGACCGCCAGACACTTGAGCGGTTATATGAATACTTTCAGCAAGCCGATGACCTTTCCATTCAGCGCATGCGTCCGTATGCGCTGGCAGATGGCTGGAATTTGCCGCGCCGTGCCGTGCTCGAAACGTTCCTGCATGCGACACGTGAAGGTATCTTGGACATGTATTGGGATCTGCTTTGCCCCGAATGCCGCGGCGTGGCAGAAGATCATAAACGACTTGGCGATGTTCGCGGGCAATCACACTGCGATACCTGTCAGATCAATTTCGATGTGAACTTTGACCATAATGTGGAAGTGATCTTCCGCCCTAATTCATCCATTCGGCAGGTGGATGCTTCGGTGGAATTCTGCGTGGGCAGTCCGCAGCGCCAGCCGCACATCGTTTTCTCCCTGGTCGTGCCGCCACGCGAAGAATTACCGTTCAAGACGATCCTTAGCGAAGGGCGTTATCGTCTTTCTGCTTCTTCTTTGGAGGGTTCGCAAGTTCTGACCGCCGCGTCAACTGGTCCTGCTCAAATGGATTTTCATGCCGATGCGGTCGGCTGGACAAGCGATTTCCTGTCCATTGGGTTGACTCCAACGATCCGTTTGCTTAACGATACAGACTTTACTCAGAACTTTCAATTGGAACGAGTGACCTGGTCTGACCAGGCGGCGACTGCGGCGGATGTGACCACGCTGCAAGTGTTTCGCGATCTCTTTTCCAGCGAAGTCTTGCGGGTGGGGGAGGAGGTCTCCGTCGGTTCGATGACGTTGATGTTTACCGACCTGAGAAATTCCACCAAGATGTATCGTGAGATCGGTGATGCAACTGCTTTTGGGAAAGTGCGCGAACATTTTGATATTGTGGAACAGGCAGTCGCCAATGAAGAAGGTGCCATCGTCAAAACAATGGGAGATGCGGTCATGGCGGCTTTCCGTAAGCCTGTTTCGGCGGTGCGGGCGATCTGGAATGTGCAGCGGGAGCTATCTGCACGCGGCATCCCTCCATTGACGATCAAAGTGGGCGTACATCATGGTCCATGCATTGTAGTGAATCTAAATGATCGGCTGGATTACTTTGGCTCCACAGTGAATATTGCGGCACGTTTGCCGCACTTTTCGGCAGGCGGAGAACTGATCCTTTCTGGTGATATCCGCAACGACCCGGAAGTGATCGAATTCCTTGAGAAGAATGCTATGCCAAATTCTGTTTCCCGTTTTAATGGCGAGATTCGCGGTTATGATGCGGCAATGGAAATGTGGCGGGTGAAGATATAGGTAATGTAATAGACCTCTTGCATAAGTGCTCTCGCCGCAGTCCCCGGCGGCGAGGACGCCGCCTTGAGCAGGATGAAAAATAGACTTTTACAAGAAGTCTAATAAATTCTTGCTGCTATTAACGCAAAAGCCTCTCTTTTTGGAGAGGGGCTTTTGCGTTAGATAAAGTCTTTTGGAGGGGAGGCAGCAGAAGTTATTTTAATTCCACCTGAGCTCGAACCACGCCAGCGCGTTCATGCTTTGCAGAAAGTTTAACCTTTGTCCCCTTTTTTGCTTTCACGATCCATTCCACTTTTGCCCGGTCTGATGTGCCATACCCTGGATCAAAAATAAAAGAAGCAGGGATTTGCGCTCTGCCTTCGAGCTCACCAGGTTCTTCGCGTTCTTTGCCCGCGATCAGTTTTGCGCCTTTGGGCAGTTGAATTTCACACATCACACCGCGTGAAACCTTGCGTTCCAATGCCTTTTTTGAAACGTATGTGGGCAGCCAGCCGCGGTTTTCTACTACAAGGCGAATGTTATACGTATCCGCTCCCAGCGGGGTGACGCTCACGTCGCGCAGACCAAGCTCAGGCGCGATCAGAGCGTGCCAGACGATCCAATCGGGAAAGCGGCTGATCTCTCTTTCCAAAAATTCCGACGGCACATTCGACCACACATGCAGGAAGTCCCAGCCTCCCATTTCCAGTTTGCCCAATTGCGGATGGTTGAACTCATACCAATCCACATAGCCTTTGCCATCCAGGATGGTGTCATTCCAGCGCAACATTTTGAGATCGTCTTCGAGCGGGTGTTCACGATACCAATCGATATATTTCGCGTCTTCGATGCCCGCCTCTTTAACCGGGTTCCAGAACTCAACCGTCCATGCGTAGATGCCGCGATGTTCGTATGCCCACTCATCGAATGCACCCGTGGTGACCTGTTTGGGGTGATAACGAAATTCATGGAACATGGAAATATCCGGGTAGCCGGTGATCTCTCGTCCTTTTGAGCCGATCTTTTGGAGTGTCCAGATATCTTCAGGGATCTGCTCATCATCGGGTTTTTCTGGCATACCGCGCAAGAGCACACCACTGAAGGTGTGATATGAAATAGTGCCGGTGATGTTGCGGTTCTCAAAGATGAAGCGCACAAGGTTGAGCGCCTCCGGCTCACTGGTGGGGAAGTCACCCGCGCCGTACTGTTCTGACTCAGTGCGCCAATTTGCCGGGAAGTTGCGGTTTAAGTCGAGCCCTTCCCTCGGCGGGTTGACTTTGATGGTGATGCCATCGTAATTTTTCATGAACCCTTCGGTGAGCACGCGGTAATATTCGCCGCCCACTTCCACCGGGTCACGTCGTATCATCAAACGTGGATGGTCGGGGTGGACCTTCCAAGCGCCGTTCGGGTCTTTGATGCGCATCTGTAAAATGCGCCCATCGCCGTCTACATCTTCCCCTGCCTCCATGCCTTCGATGGCATTTTCAACATAAGGGTAAGGACGTGTACTTGAGCGAATTTCTTTGGGGCGATCTGCCAGCGCCCATTCGGCGCCATCAGGGTTGACGCATGGCACGATGTAAAAGGTACGGCTATTGAGCGCGCGTGTAACTTGTTCATCATTGCCATAGCGGGTCACCAGGTCATGAATGAGATACAGTGCTGCTGTGGAGCCGGTCACTTCGGAGGCGTGCAGGTTTGCATCCACCCAGAGCGCGGGCTTCTCTGTATCGCTCCCGTTTTTGAAGTTGGTCATTCGTAACAACCAGACATCCCTGCCTTCGTGGCTTTTGCCGATCGATTCCAAGCGGATAAGGTTCGGGTATTCCTTTGCATATGCTTTGAGAATGCGGGTCATATCTGCATAACGATAGAAACGGTCAAATTTTACATTTGGCATGGGGCTCTCCTTTTACTTTCGATTAACTTCTTCATGAATGACCGCGCTTTTTCCCCAGCCTTCATGTTGTGATTTGAACGTCAACTCGGCGAGTGCTTTCGGCACTACGTTCTTCTTCAAAATTTCATCCAAGGGCATCCAAACGGGGTTGTACGTTCCATGCATGGGGTTGTATTCCCCATATTCCTCGCCAGTGCCAGTGCCGAAATCCCCACTCATCCAGTTAACAACAAAATAGACTTGATCGCGCTTGCCTTCGCGCAAAATGGTGGCTGCTTTTTGCACGATCTCCACGCGAATGCCAAGTTCTTCCTCCGCCTCACGGACGGCGGCTTGCTCATCCGTTTCGCCTTGGTCTACGCCGCCGCCGGGAAAGGCAAAATAATGCCGTCCCTGCCGGTGCCGTTCGATCAGCGCGAGCCTGCCTTCATGGATCAAGATAATACCTGCGCGGTTTCTCATTAAAAAGTACCCTCCTCTTTGGGTGCAGTGTAACTTAGCGGGGCGTGCTCAAGATCAAGCGGGTCTGACGCACATCGTCATGGATCTGGGTAATGAGCGCCTCCACGGTTGTATAGCGGATCTCCTCCCTTAGCCGTGTAACAAATTCCAACGTCATCACTTCACCGTAAATGTCGCGGTCAAAATCCAGCAGATACGCTTCGAGGCTTGGAATCTGTCGTTCCGGAGTAAAGGTTGGGTTTAAACCGATATTGGTCGCAGCCATAAAGCGTTCATTGCCAAGTTTTGCCCAGCAGGCGTAGATGCCATTTGGCGGAGCGGCTTTCTCTTTGGGATAATCCACGTTCGCGGTGGGGAAGTTGATGGTTTTGCCGCGCCCCGCACCGTGAATAACCTCTCCACTCATGGAGTAAGGATAGCCGAGAAGCTTCGCGGCTTCGGTCATGTTTCCGGTGGAGACCAGCTTGCGAATCTCAGTGGATGAGATCACGCCGCTTTCATCGCCCAGGGCTGGCACGACCTCGACACTGTAACCCAGCTCTGAACCGATCTCAGCCAAACGCGGCGCGTTGCCTTCGCGTCCCTTGCCCAGGGCGAAATCATAGCCAATGAGCAGGTGCGAGAGCCCAAGATGCGTTTTCAGTTGAGACATATATTCATGGGCAGGCATAGTGGACAGGTCCCGGGTGAAGCGCTGAGTGATGACCGCATCCACGCCGAGTGAGGCGAGCAGCTCGGCACGTTCATCGGGAGTGGTCAGGCAGCGCATCTCCTTGCCGGTTAAAACCGTGGCAGGGTGGGGATGAAAGGTCAGCACTGCGGCAGGCGCATTTTTGGCATGTGCCTCTTGCACCAGCTTTTGGATGATCTCACAATGTCCACGGTGTACACCGTCGAACACGCCGATCGTTAGCCATGAATCTTTGAGAGAGACTTCTTCGAGGGAATGGTAATGTTGCATAAAAAATAAAGCCGCCTTTGACGGCGGCTTTATTTTATCATCCTGTGTGGTAAATGCTCTTTTGCGGGTCACATTTACGAGAGAAAAATTTTAATCAGACGTGAAGAAAACTTTCTTTGGCTGCCATTCAATGGAGCCGTCTTCTGCGTTTTCCATGCGGGTCATCAGCGCGACCAACTCACCCTGAGTACTGACACCGCGTACTTTTTCCTGGGCGGCATCGGCGGGCTTTGCCTTCACACGATGACCGTGCCGCACAGCTTCCACTTCATCGGGGCTGAGTTCAATGGCATACCAGTCACCGAGTGCCTCAGCGGCGGGAATGAGGTATTGATACCAGTTGCCCGCGGTAAAGGCTTCTTGCAATTTGCGCAGAGGCACGGCGTCACGCAGGGTGAACTTGCCGCTCTTGGTGCGGCGCAAGCCAACCAGATATGCGCCACAGCCTAATTTTTTTCCAAGATCGTTTGCCAATGAACGCACATAGGTGCCCGATGAACAATGTACATCAATGACCACTTCGGGCGGGGTCCATTCGAGGACTTCGAGGTGGTGGACGGTGATGGTGCGCGGTTCCAACTCGACCTCTTCGCCTTTGCGGGCGATTTCGTAGGCTTTGCGCCCCTGAACCTTTACGGCGGAATACGGCGGGGGAGTCTGTTCTATTTCACCAACGAATGTATTAAGTGCTTCTTCAAATTCAGCTTCAGTGATATTGGAAGGATCTTTGGTGGGGGTGAATTTCCCTTCGGCGTCATAGGTATCGGTGGTGCCGCCTAAACGGATAATGGCTTGATAGCGTTTATCTGATGCGGAAACATATTCGCTCAAACGCACGGCGGGTCCCACTAAAATGACGAGCACGCCAGAGGCTCGCGGGTCGAGCGTACCGGTGTGCCCAGCCCGGCGTAAATTGGTTCCATTTCGTATGGCTTGGACGACATCGTGAGACGTCATGCCTACGGGTTTATCGATAACAAGCGCGCCGGATATGGCGTTCTTAACATCCTGACTATTCATTATGGATTCCTCCTGAGTTGATATCCAGTTTAATTATGACATAAATGTCTGAATTCACAGTGGTTCGGCAGTACTACTTAACTAACTATTATCCTTACAAAGCTAAAAGCTCACGCGTAACTTTTAAAACTTCCCTTTGGATATCGGCTAAAGTTCCTTCAATATCTGCTCCTGCGGCGGCTGCGTGTCCTCCGCCATTGAAATGTTTGGCTATGGGTGATACATCGATACCTGGCTGCAAAGCGCGCCAGGAGATCTTTACGTGATTGTCGGATTGTTCTACAAAGACCATTCCAACTTTATTTCCATCAATGGCAGAGATCATGTTGATCAGGTCTGCATCATCGTTCCCACCGTAGCCGGCAGACTTTCGATCTTCAAGTTTGAGAGTTCCCCAGACAATGCCATTCTTGGTTTCGAGGCTGGAAAGCCCTGCCCCCCAATACTTGGCAGCCGGGAAGGATTTTCGCACCAAGGACTGCATATAAATTTCAGGCAAGTCCACGCCTGATTCCATCAATTCCGCCGCCTGACGCAGCGCATCCGGTGTGACGTTCGAAGTACGGAAGCCGAGCGTATCGGTCAGGATGCCGGTCAGTAAAGCGGCGGCAACGGGCTTGGTGATGCTAAGTCCCCACTCGGGTAAATACTTGGTGAGGATCGCCGCAGTGGCAACTTCATCCGCTTCGATGAGATTTAGCTTTCCAAATTTTTCGTTGGTTTTGTGATGGTCTATGTTGATGTCTGGCTGACCGAAATTTTCAAAGGTCTTCCCCGTGCGTTTGAAATCGGCGCAGTCAACGGTGATGAAAGTATCATGCCCGCCGGACGGTTCTTTATGAACCAGATTGCTGCCTTCCAGGAACTTGAACGAAGAGGGGGCTCCGTCTGCCAGCACCATTTCGACGGATTTACCCGCATCTTGTAATGCCAGTCCCAGCCCGAGCAGGGAACCAATGGCGTCGCCATCGGGTCGTACGTGCGATGCGATCACCACCTTTTTTGCATCGGCTAGTCTGATTTTTATCTCCCCTGAGATCGAATTATTCACTATGTTTTCTCCACGTATTCCCATTCTAAAGGATTGGGAAGGTCATTTTTTGTTTCTTAACCCAGCCAGAAGTTTTTCGATGTGGTCTGCATTTTCCGGGGTGGGATCCCAATGGAAGCGCAATTTTGGAAAGGCGCGTACTTCCACGCGGGCAGAGAGTTCCCGGCGCAAAAAACCGGATGCAGATTCAAGCCCCGCCAGAACTTCTGCTGAGCGGGCTGTGCCTTCAATGGCAGAAACGTACACGTTGGCATGGGTGAGTTCACGGTCGATCTTAACGCCGGTGACAAAGATCTGTTTCAGGCGCGGGTCGTTCACCTCGCGGATCAGCATGGCAGAAAGCTCCTGCTGAACGCGGTCTTCAATTCGTTTTAGTCTTGTTCCAGATGGCATGATTTCTCAAAAAATTACGCATACCGTACCATAAGGTTTTGCGGTACGGTATGCGTGATTACCCTTATTCCAAAATATAGCAGACGAGTGTGTCGCCGGATTGAATATCGCTAAAGTTCTTGAAGCCGACACCGCACTCATACCCCTGACGGATCTCTTTTACATCATCTTTTTCGTGACGCAGGGAGGAAAGGTCACCTTCATAAATGATATCCGAGTTGCGATATAGACGAACCTTCGCACCGCGTTTTAATTCGCCTTCGATCACACGGCAGCCCGCCACGCGTCCGAACTTGGAGGCGGTGAAAACTTGCAAGACAGTGGCTTTTCCAAGAGTCTTTTCCACATAATCGGGTTCGAGCATGCCGTTGAGAGCCTTCTCGATATCCTCGGTCATGCGATAAATGATCTCGTATAAGCGGATATCCACGCCTTCTTTTTCTGCCATGCGGCGGGCATCCACATCAGCCTGAACGTTGAAGCCGATCATGATCGCTTTTGAGGCGGCGGCAAGCATTACATCGTTATTACCGATATTACCGGTTTCAGCATGCAGGATCTTCAGACCGATCTCGCCCTGACCCAGTTTATTCAATTCAGTGACGATCGGGTCGAGCGAACCCTGCACATCGGCTTTGACAATGAGATTAAGTTCTTTGACTTCACCTGCCTGCACTCTGCTGAACATATCTTCGAGTGAAAGCTTCTTGCGCGATTGGGCTTGTGTTTTCAAAACTTCGAGGCGTTCACCAACAATGACACGCGCTTCTTTTTCGGACGGGACGACTTCGAACAAATCTCCAGCGGCAGGGACATCGCTAAGCCCCATGACAGCTACCGGTGTGGAAGGACCCGCCTTCTTGACAGGCTTGCCCTTGTAATCGTTGATGGCGCGTAATTTACCGTGAGCAGTTCCTGCCACGACCACGTCGCCTGATTCGAGCGTGCCGTTCTGAACGAGCAAGGTCGCCAGCACACCCTTCGATTTATCCAATTCGGCTTCGATGACGGTTCCGATCACTTTGCCGTTGGGGTTGGCTTTGATTTCATTGCTATCTGCCACGAGCAACACGCCTTCGAGTAGGTCGTCGATGCCTTTTTTCTGTTTGGCAGAAACAGGCACGACCATCGTATTCCCACCCCATTCATCGGGAACGAGTTCGAGTTCGGCAAGCTGCTGTTTGACAAGGTCTGGGTTGGCGTTGGGTTTATCGATCTTGTTCAATGCCACGACGATCGGCACACGGGCTGCCTTGGCATGTGCGATCGCTTCACGGGTTTGGGGCATCACGCCGTCATCAGCAGCGACCACGAGAATGACGATGTCTGCACCCTGGGCGCCGCGAGCGCGCATTTGTGTGAACGCGGCATGTCCTGGAGTATCGAGGAAGGTGATGAGGCGTCCCTTCATTTCAACTTGATATGCACCGATGTGCTGGGTAATGCCGCCTGCCTCCCCCGCAGCGACGTCTGTAGAACGAATGGCATCCAACAAACTGGTCTTGCCATGATCAACGTGACCAAGGATGGTAACGACCGGCGGGCGTCCTTTTAATTGCGACTTGTCTTCACCGGCGATCATCTGGCGCCACATGGGCACTTCGCCAGCATCTTCCTTCGATTCGTCTTCCGTAACTTCTTGTACGGCTTCGAATCCGTACTCGGCAACCACGATCGCGGCAGTGTCGTAATCCACCGATTGGTTAATGGTCGCCATGACACCATTGGTCATTAATTTTTTGATCAGGTCGATCGGGCTTTTTTCGATCTTTTGAGCCAGGTCACGTACCACGATACTGGCGGGTAATTCGATCTTATTTCCATTGTTGCTCATAAGCCACCTCCTTAAATCTCAAAACATGTCTTGGTTCGCTTGATGTCACGGGGTAGCCTGTGGGCGAGTGGCTTATTCGTTCACATGACTTAACCGTTGGTCTCTGCTTCGAGGGGCAGAGAGTTCATAAATTCTTCCAACCGGACGCGGTCTTCATTTGTAAATTCTGCTTTCAACGCGTGAGCCAGTGCGCCTTTCAACCCGCGCACCCAGCAAGATCGTTTATCGTGCAAGTAGGCGCCGCGCCCTGCCAGTTTGCCGGTGGGATCCACCCGCACGCCTTCAGCAGTGCGGACGATTCTCAACAGCTGTCGTTTCGACAGGACTTCCCGGCAACCGACGCAGGTACGTTGAGGGATATGCTTCACGCGTTGTACAGGTTTCTTTACCACGTCCATTCAACTCCCCTCCTCACAAGGAGGAGGGATTCATTAATTACCACGCTTCGTCGTCGCCGCCCTCGCCGCGTTTGTGCTTCTTGCGGGAGACAACTTCGCCCAGACTTTCATCGAACTCGAGCGCCACGCCTTTTTTCTTGACCTTCTTGCCCTTCTTCTTGTCGTCAGACTCGTCTTCGGTACCTTCAGGAGCCTGGAACATTTCGGGCTTGATCGAGAACAACTCATCGAGTGAGACGCCGTCCTTGGAGACTTCGCCATCCTCTTCCTGTTCTTCGGCAGCGCGTTTCGATTCTTTCTTCTTTTCGGCTGCTTTTTCCACGGCAGGCACTTCGATCACTGGAGCCGACTCTGCCACCTCTGCGACAACAGCCGCAGGGGCTTCTTCAGCCTTGGGTTCAGCAACAGGTTCGGGGAAGGTCAGAGCCGCAAGACTTTCTTCGATATTGGTAAGGGCTTTGCCGCCGATTCCTGCCAGTCCGAGCACTTTGTTTGCATCGGTCTTCATATCGAACATTAACTGACCTGCAGTTTCATACCCAGCTTCGGTGAGGATGTTGAAAATATGTTCCTTGAGATCGGTGATCTGATCGAGAGGTGTGCTGAACGCAGCCACAGGGATGTCGGCGCGCGCGGCGGCAATGCGTTCATCCTCTTCGCGCGTGGCTTCTTCCTTGGCAAGGATCATGCGGCGTTCAACACGATCCACAAAGCCTTCGAGTACATGGAACTCTTCCGGCGTGATGGGGCGGTTCTCGGCTTTCTTGGCGAGAATTTCCTCCACCTGCGGGGCAACTTCCACGGCAGGTTTGAGCATGTTCTGCAATTCAGGATCGCCGTTCAATTTGGAGAGGGCATCACCTGCAGCCTCAGACAGTGACTTGATGTCGATGCGCCAGCCCGTCAGTTTTGCGGCGAGGCGGGCGTTCTGCCCATCGCGCCCAATGGCAAGGCTCAACTGATCTTCACCTACAACGACTGTGGCGGTGCGTTCTTCTTCAGTGAGATACACGCCGGTGACACGCGCCGGGCTGATGGCTTTGGAAATATAAGCGACCGGGTCGGCATCCCATAAAATGATGTCGATCTTCTCGTCATGCAATTCTTTGACGATGGCTTGAATACGGACACCCTTCATGCCTACGCAAGCGCCGACGGGGTCGATCCCTGCCTGTGTGGCAGAGACTGCCACCTTGGCGCGGGCACCTGGCTCACGCGCGATTGCGCGGATCTCGACAATGCCGTGATAGATCTCAGGCACTTCGTTTTCCATTAAACGGCGCAGGAAGTTACGATGCGCGCGCGAGAGGATGATCTGCGGACCGCGGGTGCCGTCCTTCACTTCGATCACCACCGCACGGACGCGGTCGTGCAGCTTCAGTTTTTCGCCGGGGATGCGCTGGTTGTTCGGCATGGTACCTTCGGCTTTCATTTCCAAGCCGATGGTGATGCCCTGCGCGTTGATCGCCTGTACCAAGCCGGAGACGATTTCGCCTTCCTGGCGCTGGTAATACTCCATCTGGTTCGAGCGTTCTGCCTCACGGATGCGCTGTTGGATGACCTGGCGTGCCGTTTGAGCAGCCACACGCCCGAAATCTGCCGGGGTGCTTTCCACAACCACCATGTCGCCGGGCTGGCAATCGGGGTTCACCTTGCGTGCTTCTTCGATCAGCACCTCGGTGCGTTCATCTACAACGCTGTCTTCCACCACTTCCTTCTCGGCGTAGACGGTAACGATCCCCGTTTCGGGGTCCAGTTTGGATTCCACGTGCTGAGCCGTGGAGGCGCCCACAGCGCGCCGATAGGCGGAAACCATCGCCGACTCAATTGCCGAGATGACAACATCCTTGGCGAGTTGTTTTTCTTCCAGCACTTCGTTGAATGCCAACGCAAAATCATTCTTAGCCATCGTACCTGCTCCAAAGCTCCTTGTAATATAAAGCGAAGAAGTGGGGGCTACCCACTTCTCGGTGACTTCGTCTTTATTGGGTTGTCCTTACGTTCTAAATTCTAGCATAAAGGCCTTGCGTGTGCAAGGAGGAGTCTTGAAGGGACTTGTAGGTCATGTTTCTAATGAGACTGTCACGCAGCCCCTTCGCGGGCAAGCAAGCATGACCTACAATCGCAAGGTATAATCGCCGCCATGACTGAAAGAGACATGGATAAAGCCGCTCTGCGCGGTGAACCTTCGTATGTATGGCGTGATGGACAAAAGCGCCGTTTGAACATGATCGCAAAATTTGCCGGGGAACGCATGCAAGGCAACGTACTGGAGAATGGCTGCGGCGTGGGCATGTACGTTGAAAAGATGGCTGAACTTGGAGCAACGGTCACCGGATTGGAATTTGATTTTGAGCGCGCCCGCGATGCCAAAGTCAATTCCGAAAAAATTATCAATGCGGCTGGTGAATTCCTGCCGCTTCCTTCTGCGACGTTTGACCTGATCCTCAGCCACGAAGTGATCGAACACGTTCAGGATGATCGTTTGGCTGTCCGCGAAATGGTGCGCGTGATGAAAGTGGGTGGACGGGCTGTCATCTTTTGTCCGAACCGAGGCTACCCGGTGGAGACGCACGGTATTTTTTGGAATGGGAAGTATTATTTTGGGAATAAACCTTTGGTAAATTATCTGCCGCGTGTTTGGAGAGATAAACTCGCCCCGCATGTACGTGTCTATTCCCGCCGCGATATGCAAAATTTATTTACGGGGCTGCCCGTCAAATTCATCGAACGGACGATCATCTTTGGTGCGTACGATAACATCATTGCCAGAACTGGTGCCCTCGGGAAGATCATCCGTGCCGTGCTGCAATTTGCAGAAGCGACACCACTGAAGATATTGGGCTTGTCTCATTTTTGGGTTGTGGAAAAGACTTAAATAAAGAGGCGGTCACCTTCATGGTGACCGCCTCTTTTTATTCGTCATTATCGTTACTTGCGCTTCCTGGTTGTTCCACCCGGATCACTTCGCCGTGATAGTTGATGACCACTTTGAATCCCATCATCCCCAAGTAGGTTCGCATCTCTTCAGGGAAGCCAGTCTGCATGACGGCGTCGAATTGCTTGTCGATGTTCTTCAACTGTTGTTCGATCATCGCTTTCGAGAAGGGGTCATCCTGCCCAAGCATTTTGGCGGTTTGTTCAGAGAGCAGATCTTCGCTGCCCTTCATCAACTCTGCCATCTGGTTTAGTACTGCGCGATCCACCTGTTCAGATGGGATGTGGCGTTTGAAGCCGTCATCATCCACCACGTAGGCAGGTTCACTGCCGATAAAACCCGAAGCAACAGGTTTTTCATTTTCATCCACAATAAGACCAGTGAAAAGGGGAGTGTTGGGCATGATTTAATTCCTGTAGGGGCGACTCGCGAGTCGCCCCTACGATTTATTACTGTTGTCTGCCTTCGACCGCGGCGAGCAGAATACCAGCTGCGATGCCCAGGCGACGGTCGAGCTGACGGGCAGTGTCCATGTTGAAGTCGATGTTCAATTCATAGGTAAAGGGATTGAAATTTTGCTTGTAATCCGCCACACGGGTTTCGCCAAAGAACATGTCATAGTTTTGAGGTACGAGGTTGGTCAGGAAGCGGCGCAAGAGAGCCAGCCCCATGCTGTCTTCAAATAGTTTTCCAAGCACGGCATCATTCACATCAAGCACTTCCCACTCATCTCTCAAGATGGAAGCAAGTCCTTTGCGGCGCATGGCGCCGATTTTCTGACCGGTGGCACTGTCGACCACATCGTAAGCAGCGGAGAAATCCACGATCTGGCGGGCTTTGATCGCCAGCACTTCCTGTGTTTTGGTTTCATCGGCATAGACGCGGATATCTTCACGCAGTTTGAACATTTTCTGTTCGCTGAAGAGCAGCAGTTTCCCGCTGGTGTCGAAGACACGGAATTTTCCAGCCAAGGCGAAGACCTGGCGTTTGAGCAAATACTGGTTGGACTGAAAGATAGGGTTCATTTGGTTTCCTTTTGTATTAAAGTGTGGAAAAGATTAAGCGGCGAGTGCTCGATCACTCGATGATCACATTTGTGCCCTGATCGGGTTGGTGTAGATAATCCACATTGGCAGGGACGACCGGGCTCGTCCAACGGTAGACCCATTTAGCGACGCTGGATGGCAGGTTAATACAGCCGTTGCTGCGACGGCGTCCGTAGTCGTTATGCCAGTAGGTGCCATGAAAGGCATGCCCAGACCCCGTGAAGAATGAAGTCCATGGAACGCCAGCCAGATTATAGATATTTGCCACAGCATCGCCCCGGTTGGTCATGTGAATGGAGGGACCCTTATGATAGGTACGCCATTGTCCCTTGGGCGTGTCCGTTCCACGTTGACCGCTGGCACAGCGCACCGAGAGTACCATTTTTTGCCCTTCGAAGGCGGTTACAACTTGCGAGACAAGGTCTACGTGAAGGAGTTTTTCTTCGTTGGGCACTTCTGGAGAGAGCTGGGTCAGTTCATCGTTCGGGATGAGGCGCAGGTTATAGGATGGGACGTAGAAGGATTTTTTTAATTCCTTGTCAAAGATCTCGTACCAGACACTTTTCTCGTCACGGTCTACGATCACCTTTTTTACCCAATGGGTCGATTCGTAGTACAGGCGGTGAGCGTTGTTTGAGTTTGAGAATGGGGAGCGATAGGTCAGGCTGTATGGCGCGCAGACTTCCGCCAGCTGTCCTTCAGCTGCGAGCGTGTAGACGGGTTTTTGATAGTTCGTTTCCACAGGCAGAACGGGACCGGAATGCACATAACCGCCATTGACAACATACCATGTGGCGTTGTTGACGTTGCTGAGGTAATCGCCCTGCACTTCGCCGAGCAGGTCGAATACCTGGTCTTTGCCGATGGCTTCAACCTGATTCGCGTTTGCAAAGGGTGCGTCCATAATGGCGACGCCGCTGAACAGGGCGAGTCCTTTTGAGGTGGGAGGGGCGGCGAAGGCGCGGTCGACGCCTAATTCGGAGAGAACAAGCCCGAGCGCGCCAGAGGCGGTGAGCTTGAGGAAGTCGCGGCGGGAAAGTTGGAAGATGCTCATAATTCGATTGTAAATATAAAGGTTGAGAGGGGGATAAGAAAATATCTCTTTGGTACTACTATGCAATGATCTCGACCTTGGTGCCTGTGTGCCCGTAGGAAAATTCCTTATTGAGCGGAACATCGGGTGAAGACCAAAGGTAAAGCCATTTTGCGGCGGCGCAGTTCATATTGATGCAGCCGTGTGAGCGCGGACGCCCATAATCGTTGTGCCAGAACGTGCCGTGGAAGGAGATGCCGCTCTTGGTGATGTATTGCACCCAGGGCACTCCGGGCAGGTCGAAACCACTTGCGGCGATATCTCCGGCTGCCATGTGGCGGGATGGGCGTTTGTAGGATGTGATGAACTTGCCCTTGGGGTGGTGTAGGTTCCACTACGGAGTCTGGCGCCTGTAGAAACTGGCACACTGAACACGGGAATATCCATTTCGTAGGCGGTGACAAGCTGCTGCTCAAGGCGCACAATGATCTTTTTATTTTCTGCGGGAACTTCAGGAGAGATGGGCATTAGTTCGTCAGGAGTAAGAATGCGCAAGTGCTCGGCGCGGACGTAGTAGAGCTTGTCCCATTTGTCGTCGCGGATCTGATACCAGGGTTGCCCATCGGTTGTGCCTGCCACCAAAGCTTTGACCCAATGGGTCGTTTCATAATAGATACGGTAGCCCACTTCAGATTCTGTGCCGGGTTCTGTGAAGGCATCGCTATAGGGGACGCTGACCTCAGCGAGCAAGCCTTCGCGTGGAATGTTATCTACATACGGTTGACTCAACAAGGTGCGCACCGGCTGGATGTTGCTTGAATGAACGTAGCCTTCGTTCCCGACCTGATACCAGATGCGGTTGTCTGTGATGGTCTCTTCACTGATGGCAGTGTTGGTGATGTCGAAGACTGAGTCGCGTTGCAGTAGTTTTGTCTTTGGGGCTTCGGTGGTTGGGGTTTCATGCACCCAAACCGTGCGGACGGTGACACGCCCTTGCTGCAGGTCGAACGGGTCATCTATATCAAAATTGAGCGAGGGCGCCATAAGACTTGCCAGACCCAGCCCGCTCAATTTTATAAAGTCTCTTCGTGATAAATTTTTCATTTCAGAACAATAGATCAGACGTCCATCTTTGCCACGGAACTGTGGATGGGGACTCTCTTAATCGTGTACGTTCACCACTGTGCCGACGGAGGCGAAGTTGTACGCCCACTCGGCATCTGGGATGCTCAAGTTGACACAGCCATGACTCATAGGCACGCCAAAATTGTTATGCCAGTAGGTTCCGTGAATACCGTAATCGCCGTAGAAGTACATCACATAGGGAACATCAGGCAGATAATAACCGGGTCCAGACATGGGTGCGGAGCGAAGCTTGACCCATACTTTGAACTTGCCCGTCACTGTGGGGGTTTGCCATGTGCCGGTGGAGACGACGAAAGAATTGACCAGAGTATCACCTTCATAGGCATACATACGCTGGTCAGAAAGGTCAACATCGAACCAATGCACGCCTCCGCTGCCGCCTGTGCTTGCGCTTACGGGTGGAACATACGCAACCGCTGTAGGCGGAGCGACATACTCAGCCGTGGGCGTATCTGGGATGATGGCTGCTTCCACGACCACTGCGCCGACCTCAGCATTTGCAACCACTTCTGTGGCAGCTGGTAAAACCGCCGCGGCAGCTTCCGTTGCAGGAGCATCAGTCTGAGGTGCAATAATCGCTTCCGCTTGAGTGATGGGTGTGACCGTGGCAACGGGTTGCATCGGTTGAACTTGTTGTGCCACCGGTTCAGCGGCAATGGGAGTGTAAGTTGGCTTGGCGATATATACCTGCGCGTACGATTGTCCCGGCGCCACTTGCTGAAGCTGTGTACTGCTTGACCCGCGATTAAGAATCGACGCCAATACAGGAGAACGGACCGCCGACCATGCTGCGAACATGAAAACGGCGCATCCGGTAATGATCAATAAAATGGGGAGGAGAAGATTTCGCTTCTGTGCCGGACCTTTGGCTGGTTTTCCACCGGATTGCGCTGGTGATTGTGAGGTTGTGGAGCGATTGTTCATGGAGGCACCTTTTACAGCATCAACGAATAAATAATTTCAAGCGAACACGTCTAATAGGATTATAAACAAAAAGCCCTTGTTTTCACCATTGAATTTCCACAGGAACACCCACCTCTGCCCACTCATACAATACTTGCGCATCGAAGGTGTCCAACACAACACACCCGTACGAGATCGGGCTGCCTAAAAAGCCCGACCAAAGCGTGGCGCCGTTCGAAAGGATCGGCAAGGCGTGGATACCGTTTTCCAGGCTGCCTGCCCAATAGATGCCCAACCAGTTGGGCATCCAAAGATCCCAGGTGGCACCATAGGCATTGGGAATTTTATCCAGCACACTGAATGTACCGGTGCGGGTGGCATTATTCATGCCTGTTGAAGCGATAAAGCTATACACCAATAGATCGCCTTCATATACATACATATGTTGTTCAGAAATATCCACGAGGATATATTTCCCGCTGCTATAGCTGACCGGCACCTCTGCCTGTGACTCGGCTGCCATGGCTCGAATCGGCGAATCTACGATCACGGCTTCTGCAACTGCTTCTGGCGTATTCGTTGGAGTTTCTGTAGGGGCGATTGTGGCAATAGGGGATGGGGTGTATGTTGGCTTTGCAAGCTCGGCAACGGCGAATGCTTTGGCGTATGTAGGCGTAACGGGTGTAATCGAACCAAGCGCTTGCGACGAGGTAACCGTCCATGCGACTGCACCGAGCAGCATGATGGTCACTGCGAGGAGGAAGCCGATAACGCGCGAACTCATGGCTGGATCGTCGGCAGGGGAAGGGAGGTCGGTAGGACGCTCTCGTTGTTAATAAAGCAAAGAATGCCCTGTGTCACACCTTCTGCCACAACATCGGTCTGTTTGGTGAGAATGTTCTGGTCGAGATATAGAAAACCGGTTTCGATGATGGCTGTGATGGTGTTCGGGTCGATTTCAGAGAAGGCATGGTATTGGGTCATATCAGGCGTGATGCTGTTGGCATGGAAATCAAGCCCGGTCATATGTTGATAACGGTCAGTCAGGCAGGCGGTCAGGCGTTGGGCGCGATTGACATCCCGCGTTTCGAGCGATGCCGCCACTTTGAAGCCGGTCGCTTCATCGTTGATGTAATCGCATGAGTCATTATGTATGGAAACGACCGCTGCCGCGCGATACCCATTCAGGCGGGTATCGAACTCATTGAGCAAGTCCACTTGATAGCCGCGTTCGGTGAGGCTGCGCTGTACCAGTGTTGCGATCGAAAGGTTGACATCCGCTTCGGTCAGTGTCGGCAGTCCGTTCTCGTCGAGGCAGACCGCACCGGAGTCGTTGCCCATGTGCCCAGCCACGATCCCAATGCGAACTTGCGGTATTGGGGTCAGGGGTCCGTTCTGCGCGTTGGCTTGAGGCGTGAGCAGGGTGCGAAGTTGCTCTTCCAGATTGCTGGCGAAAAAGCTGGTTGGAGTCCATGCGGTGAAGAGCGTTGCGATCAAGAGAGCGATGCCGAGCGTGGATAAGAACGGGTTCGTGCCGCGCGGTTTTTGTCTGCGGGCGATCGTCGGTTCTTTGGTGGCAGTAGGTTCGTTTGCGGATTCCATATTCAAGATAATCTTACCCTACTTTGCTATGAGGTACATGAAAAGGAGATACGCGCAAGCGTGACTTACTTGATTGAAGTCAGTAATTTTTTTATTGACTTCAATTTGGAAACCGGCAGGGCGAGGTTCTTTACATGAGTGCGTTCGTATTGGAATGTCTTTGAACCTGGCTGGAGCAGGGTTGCTCGTTGACTCATTTCTTCGTAGCTGGCATACCCTGTCATAAATATGTCCATGCCGTAGACCCAGATATTCGCCCAATCGTGTGGGGTGATCACATGTGTTTGACTGATGCCTTCACCATGAATGCCTACGCGTGCTTCAGGCATTCGCTGGACGTGCAGCGAAGTAATGGAATAGAACGACTCGTTGACCTTTGCCTTCACCCCCGGCGCGAGGCTGATAACCTTGCGCTTCATTTCCCGCGCCTCATCCTGACCGTTCACTTCGACGATCAGTTCCTCCGCTGATTCTGATTTTAAGACCAATGTTCCAAGCGGTTTCCAGTGCAATGGTTTGCGCCATTGCATTGGCATGACGTGAACGAGGTAGTGCGGTTGCCTCTTTGCGAGCGCTTTTTGCAGATCGGCTTGCGAGGCGGCGACCAGCCCGGTCATGAAGGCAAAGAGGTAGATATCGTCATAGGAGTGTCCATCGCCTGCGTGTGAATCGGATGGCACCAGCGCGGGGGCGTCCATCAATATGGCTGGGTTTTGGCGAATGTCTTTGATCTGCTCACGGTGTGAAATAAGAAATGTCTTGATATCGCAGCGATGTCCATTCAAGACCACATCGAACCGTTCGTGATCTGTAAATGGAGTGGAGGCTTTGATATCAAAAGGAGTATTTTCCTGACTAAGGTGGCGCCGGAAGGCCAGTTCCACGGATACATTTGCAACCAAACGGCGCAGACGTCCATAGGGTGACCTGCCCTCGCGTTCGTAGGAATATGCCAGCGAACGCAATGCGTATGCAATACCTGCCTCTGTCAGGTCGGGAGTGTAGGGGAGGTGTAGAAAATCGGATGCGTGAATCATGCCGCTGTGTGAAATGCAAAACGATTGGATAAGGTTTGTGGGGTAAGGCTTGTTCGTTGTATCCCCCACATCTTGCCAATCGTAAATCAAAAATCGTCAAACGTAAATGTTTTACGGCGTAGCGGTTACGGCTGGCGGGGTGTAATTCACTTCCTGGATGACCAGATCGGAGAATGAAACCACCGCGGCGGTCTCCCCAGCCGAACGAACGAAGACTCCAATGGAACCAATGGGGAAGGAAGGGTCGTAGATATTGAACTGAAACCTTCCGTTTAGAAAGAGACGCATTTCTCCGCCGACCACCCAAACCCCAATGCGCACATTGCCCGGTGCGCCGGGGGGTACATCTCCGCTGGGGAGCGGTTGCTGTAAAACAAGACGAACGCTGTTGTTCACCCGTTCTGCGCGCACAGTTCCGTCGCAGGCGAGGGCGAAGCGGTAATAGGAACCGCCATTAGCGCGGATAAGGATGCCGTAGCTGTCTTCACCGCGGCACAGGCTGGGCTGGGCGGTGATCTCGGCGTAATAGTCGCTGAGCAGGGTATCGCGGCGCAGGCTGGTCATATAGACCTGACTCTGCACGGCGAGCGTCAGGCGGTTATCGTTGATTTCAGCACTGGCTTCATTTGACGTGGCGGTATCCCAGTTGAACCGATCGGAGAAATCATCGGTGAGCAGGTCTGTGCCGAGACCGGGGCGCATCTCTGGGGTGGGAGCCTTGGTGGATAAAAGTTGGGGCGTGGATGTAGCAGATGGCGGGAACCAGAGAATGGTCGCAGTGGGAGGCGGGGTTTCCGTCGCCGGCATGGGTGTGGACGTGGCGAGCAATGCATCCATAGCGGAGCAGGATGTGAGGAATACGGCGAGGAAACCTGAAATTAAAAATCGTTGGAAAGTCATCGGGTTTTTATGACAAAGATTTATTTCAATATGTCGTAAAATTACATTGATGTCATCCTGAGCGGTAGCGACACATGCACCGCTCTGCGGATGCAGTGCGGTGAGGATCTCTACGTCAATTACCAGAGACTCTTCGGTCGCTATCGCTCCCTCAGAGTGACACATAGCATGATTCTAGCATATCAGGAGATGAAGATGACTGTGAAGCAAGTGCTGATAACAGGTGCATGCGGCGAGATCGGTCAGGCGCTGGTGCAGGAATTGGCAAAGAAGGGCGGCTACCGTGTTGTAACATCGGATATTGCCCCTTTGCCAGAATCGATCAAGAGTTTAGTGGCAGAACATGTGCAAGGCGATCTTGTATATAAAGTAAAAGTTTTTTATGATTATGATTTTGATGTGATCTTTCATTTGGCGGCTTCGCTTTCATCAAAAGCAGAGATCGCCACGGAGGAGGCGCATCGCATTAACGTGGAAGGGACGATGCAACTGTTGATGCTGGCGGCGTATCGTTCTGAGAAGTACGGCAAGTCGGTCAAGTTCCTATTCCCAAGCTCCATTGCGGCGTATGGAATGCCAACCCTCGAAGCCAAGCGCGGCGCAGGAACAGTAGTGGAAGAGGATTGGGATTTTCCGCACACCATGTACGGCTGCAATAAGTTATATTGCGAAAAGCTGGGGATGTATTACAGCAAGTTTCACGGACAAAAACATTTGGATGAAAAGCCCCCGGTCATGCTGGACTTTCGAGCGATCCGTTTCCCGGGCTTGATCAGCGCCTTTACCCTTCCCAGCGGCGGGACGAGTGACTATGGTCCCGAGATGCTGCATGCAGCGGCGCAGGGGAAGGCGTATTCCTGTTTTGTGCGCCCCGATACCAAGATCTCGTTCATGGCGATGCCGGATGCGATCAAGTCGTTGATGATGATGCTGGATGCTCCGCGTGAGAGCCTGACGACGAATGTATATAACGTGGCTGCTTTTGCCATCACTGCCGAAGATTTCCGCAAACGAGCGTTGAAAGCTTTCCCGAATGCAATGGTGACCTATGAGCCTAACCCGCGCCGCCAGGGCATCGTTGATTCGTGGCCCGAAGATGTGGATGATTCACGCGCTCGCACTGACTGGAACTGGAAGCCCGATTATGACGTGGACCGTTTCTTTGAAGAATACTTCCTGCCGGAGATAAGGAAGAGGTATGGAAAATAGGGGATCGTGTAGATCGTTTGTAAAAAGCCGCACAAGTAGTGCGGTTTTTGTTTGCAAATTGCAAACAGGTTTTTTCTTGCTTCTTTCCATTTGGTGATATATGATGCGCCGTTGTTGAAACGTTCGTACATATATTCCAAAGGAGAAATGCAATGGGTCTTTTCAGCAAGTTAAAGAAAGGTTTGGGGATCGGCACCGCAAAGGTCGAATTGGTGGAAGTTCCTTCTCAGATCAACAGGAACACGGAGGAAGTCTCGGGAAAGGTGACCATCACAGCCAAAAGCGACCAGAAAGTTTTGTCTGTACGTGTTGCGGTGGTGGAATTATCAACCAGTGAATTCAACGGTCAACAGCGCGAGATGAAGAAAGACCTTGCATTTGTTAAATTGGATGGTTTCGAGCTGAAGGAAAACGAGACACGTACTCTGCCCTTCAGCATTGCCATGGTTAGCGGCGGGAAAGTGTCTGTGGAACTTTTCGGCGGCACGCTCTCGATCTCGGGCGGGACAAACCTTTCCAGCTCCAACTCTGTCTTCTCGCCAATCAAATACCAGATCGTTGCGGTGGCAGACTGCGAAGGTGTTGCCATTGACCCGACGGACGCCAAACCGCTTGCGATTTTATAGAACTATACTTTAAATTTTTTTACCCCAAATCCCTCTTGATCTTAAAGAGGGATTTTTTTTCGTATGCCGAAGTCTTGTCGTTTACAATGGGGGTGTCGATGCTTTGGAAAAGGAGATCAACCATGTCTGCAAGCCCAATGGAAGAATTTATTGCCAGGTACCCCGCTACTGTGCAAGTCATTTTGCAAAAGATCCGGGCGGTCATTCACAAGTCTGCACCGAAGGCAGAGGAGGCGATGAGTTACGGAATTCCCACCTTCAAACTCAATGGCAAGAATCTCATGCATTTTTCAGCATTCAAGGAACACATCGGCTTTTACCCCACGCCATCTGGTATTGAAAAGTTCAAGAAAGAATTGGCTGTGTATGAAGGAGCGAAAGGCTCGGTCAAGTTTCCATTGGATAAACCGATCCCGTACGCCTTGATCACGAAGATCGTTCAGTTCCGCGTCAAGGAAGTCTCTGCCCAAACAACGCCAAAGAAGAGTACTAAAGCCAAGTCATGAGCACATTTTTTACTGCCGATACGCATTTTGGTCATCAACGCACGCTGGAATTCTCCCGCCGTCCCTTCGCGGATGTGGCTTCGATGGATGCGGCATTGATCGCCAATTGGAATTCAGCTGTCCAGCCGGGAGATACTGTCTATCACCTTGGTGATTTTGGGGCGCTGGAATGTCTGGAGTATGTCAGCAGACTCAACGGGAAAATCATTCTTCTGCCGGGAAATTATGATACGCCAGAGATGCTGGAAGTCCTTGCGCAGACTTGTGAGATCATCGAACCTAATACGGTGATCGAGGTGGAAGGTCAGCGCTTGCAGCTTGTCCACGAACCAGACGAGGCATTGGGCGGGGAGTTCTATCTTTTTGGGCACGTCCACCAATTGCAGATGGTCAAACGTAATGGATTGAATGTTGGCACAGATTGCCACTTCTTCCGTCCGATTCCGCTGGAGGTGGTCTTGTTCTATCAGAACGCGATCTACAATCATTATGACGATAATGTCTTTATGGAAAAGCTTGGGTAAAAAACTCCGAGGTCTTTAAGACCTCGGAGTTTTGCTTTACTTCCCTGCGGCGTTCGCGCGTGCCAGCACTTTTTGTGCGTTCTTCAACAACGGCATGTCGATCATCTTGCCATCCAGCGCATAGGCGCCTTTGCCTTCTTTTTGACTGGCTTCAAAGGTCTCGACGATTCTCCGCGCGTATGCGATCGCTTCAGCGGATGGAGTGAACGCCTCTTGCACCACCGGAACTTGATTCGGGTGAATGACCTGTTTCCCGCTGAAGCCGAGTCTTGCCCCAAACTCTGATTCGACTTTGAGCGCTTCCAAGTTTTTGTAATCGATGGTGACGATATCAAGCGCTTGCAAGTCATACGCCGCGCAAGCGACAATGACCGCCTGCCGCGCATACAATAACTCAATGGCGTCTTGTGTCCGTGTTGCACCAATCGACGCCGCGAAGTCTTCGCCGCCGAAGATGATTGCATCCAAACGCGGATGCGCCGCGATCTCTTTGAGATTCAATATCCCTTTCGCGGTTTCCACCCCGATCAAAATTCGAATCGAGTTTAGTTTCCAGCCGTGCTTCAACTCAGCATCTTCGATGATACGGCTCGCCCATTCCACCTGCTCGAATGACTCGACCTTCGGAATCACGATGCCATCTGGATGATGGGGGAGGACGGCTTCAATATCGTCTTTCTCCCAGCCCGAACCGACCGAGTTGATGCGTGCCAGTTTTTCGCTCGTGCCGAAGTCTAGTTCTTGCAGTGCCTTGGCAATGGTGGTGCGGGCTTCGCCTTTTTTGTTGACGGCGGTGCCATCTTCCATGTCCATGCAAATGGAATCCACGCCCAAAGTCACGGACTTGGTGATCATCTTCCAATTGTCACCGGGCATGTAGAGTAGTGCGCGTCGTGAGTGCATTTAAGACCTCGTAATTGGTAAATAGAGATTGGTGATTCGTGAAGAAAGAAAAAAGAGGAAAGAAGTGAGGAATCGTTTTCTTTCTCACCTGCACTTGTGTGCGGTGCAAGTGTCTTTCATCTTTCCTTTTTGAGGAACATCGCCGTCCGTTCAAACTCAACCACGATCGTTCCATCCGGCTTTCTGCCAATACATTTAATTTTTACAAGCCCGGCATTCGGTCGTGATTTCGATTCGCGTTTCTCAATGATCTCGCTTTCGGCATAAATGGTATCACCATGAAAAACGGGACTTGGATGATTCAACTTGTCGTAGCCCAAATTTGCAACGATGGTTCCTTCGGTCAAATCTGCCACGGTCAAACCGACGACCAAACCGAAGGTGAAAACTCCATTCACCAGCCGCTGACCAAACTCGGTCTTGGCTGCAAAATCTTCATTGACGTGCAGCGGTTGGGTGTTCATCGTCAGCGCGGAGAAGAGCACATTATCCATCTCGGTCACGGTCCGCCCGCCGTGTTTGAAGGTCATGCCAACTTCGAGTTCGTCGAAATATTTTCCGGTCATTGTGGCTCCTTGTCACTGAATTTTAGCCGAAAAAAGAGCCTCCATTCGGAGGCTCTCACTATTCCACTTCCACCAAAATCTGTTCGCGTTCCACCGTCTGCCCCTGCACTACCGAAACGGATTTGACTACTCCATCCTTCAACGCCTGAATGCGGATTTCCATCTTCATGGCTTCCATCGTCAGCAGGGTTTGACCTTTCTTCACGGCATCGCCCACGCTGACAGCCACGCTTCGAATCTGTCCCGGCATTGGAGCAATGAGTCCCCCGGCATGATCGTGCCTGACGCCTTGTTTGGCGCCCGACGTTTTCGTGAGCATCAACGTCTGCCCGTTGATAGTGACCCAGCGCTTCGCCATATCCGACGAGACATGCGCCGTGACTCGTTGACCATCCACGAGCAAATCCATGCGCCCGTTCGATGCGCGCACAACCTGCACGGTAACGGTCTTGCCGTTTACCGTGGCGATGTATTGATCGCCGGATGGATTGAGTTCAATGCTTTGCGTGTCGAAGGTTGTTTTCATAGCATCTCATTTCGTCATTGCGAGCCGCGCTCTTGTTTTGCGGCGAAGCAATCCCCACATGCCATAAGATTGCTTCGTCGCTCGTCCTTCGACTGCGTTCGGCTATCGCCTCACTCTGCTAAGGATGGCTCCTCGCAATGACATTAATTCCGGTAATTCCCTGTCTGCTTCCACGGGTTGAATGGATCGGTCTCATTTGAAACGGCAGGTTGTGCTTTGCCGCCGACAAAAACCACATCTGCAAGGGCGGCGGCGATGAGAGCATTAAGTTCAGGTTGAGGGATGGACCACTCGCCGAATTTTGTTTCTACCCAACGCGTGGTGACTTTGCCTGTTTTGAAGTCATCGGTTTCGAGAACGGCACGCATGTAGTCCATATTCGTCACCACACCGTGGACGATGAAATCGTTGAGCGCATTCTGCATGCGTTTGATGGCGTCTTCACGGTTGCCAGCATAGACGATGAGCTTTGCCAACAGCGGATCATAAAAGTGGGTGACTTCATCGCCAGCGGCAAAGCCAGAGTCCACGCGGATGCCGGGTCCTTGCGGTTGGATGAATTGCAGTAGTTTGCCGGTGCTGGGCAAAAATCCAGTCGTTGGGTCTTCAGCATAGACGCGGCACTCAATGGCGTGACCATGTTGGTGCAGGTCGCTTTGGCTGAAGGGGAATTTTTCTCCCGCCGCGATGCGGATCTGCCAGTGGACGAGGTCGAGACCGGTGACGAGTTCGGTGACGGGATGCTCCACTTGCAAGCGGGTGTTCATTTCGAGGAAATAATATTGCTGGGTCTTCGGGTCGAAGATGAATTCGACAGTACCAGCGTTGTAGTAGCCAACAGTCTTTGCGGCATTAACTGCGGCTTCGCCCATTTTTGCGCGAAGTTCAGGTGTAAGTAGGGGAGAGGGGGATTCTTCGATGATCTTTTGGTGACGTCTCTGCACGGAGCATTCGCGTTCGAAAAGATGCACGAGGTTGCCGTGTTTATCACCAAAGACTTGAATTTCGATGTGATGTGCTTCGGCGAGATATTTTTCGATCAGTAGACGTTCATCTCCGAATGCGTTGCGAGCTTCGCTTCTGGCGAGCTCGATGGCTTCTTTTAACTCGCTCTCAGCATTGACCACACGCATGCCTTTGCCGCCTCCGCCCGCTGCGGCTTTGACTAGGACGGGGTAGCCGATTTCATTCGCGGCTTTTAGGAATTCTTCGTACGTTTCCAAGCCTTCGTAGCCAGGGACAGTAGGCACGCCTGCTTTCTTCATCAGAATCTTTGATTCAGCTTTGTCGCCCATCGCGCGGATCGAATCGGCTGAGGGACCGATAAAGGTCAGGTTCGCTGATGCCACTGCGGCGGCGAAAGAGGCGTTCTCCGAGAGGAAGCCATAGCCCGGGTGGATGGCATCGGCTTGAGAGTCGTGAGCGGCTCGCAGCAAGGCTTCCACATTCAAATAGGATTCTTTGGGCGCTGCACCGCCAAGCAAGACGGCTTCATCGGCGAATTGAACGTGTTGTGCGTTGTGATCCGCTTCGGAATAGACGGCGATCGTCTTGATGCCCAGCTCGCGGCAGGCGCGCATAATGCGAATGGCGATCTCGCCGCGATTGGCGATAAGGATTTTAGTGAGCATGGTTGAGCAGAGTTAAGAGTTCTTTTTCACGTTCGGGCTTTAAGCCTGCTTTGAGCTCGTGCCCTTCTGGTCTTTCGAACTCCCAATCGTAAATGGCTTTGACCGTATCGGTGAGGGAGGTAAATGTCAGCCCAGCATGGATTGCTTTGGAGATATCCACATGTGAAACTCCGGCGTTCTCACCGGTTTCTGGAACCCATGCGGGCATATCACTCCATGGGGCTACAGTATTTTTTTCCAGAAATTCAACGGGTGCCCATTTAAAGTTTGCATTACTTTTGCTGATGCGTTTGCAGGTTTCAAAGACCGTGTTAAGGGTTACTGGATTGCCGATGGCATTGAAAGTGCCTGAAACATTCTGATCGATGAGTTTGATGATGAAGTCGGCAAGGTCGCGCGCGTCGATGAACTGTGTCATGGCATCCGGTCGGTCAGGTGCAAGGACATCGCCGCCTTTGGCAATGCGCAGGGGCCAGTAGGTGAAACGGTCGGTCGGGTCATGCGGACCGACGATCAAACCGGGGCGGATGATGAGAGAACGCGGACCATATACATCCTGCACGGCTTTCTCACAAAGTGCTTTCAGCGCCCCATAGGTTTCACCGGTGACCTCTTCGGTATCTTCATGCGTCAACATGGCGACAGAGTCGCTTTCGTTGATGCCGACCTTGCTGAAGTTGGAGTACACCGATACGCTGGATATAAAAATATAACGCCCAACTTTATCTTTTAACGCTTCGGCAGATTTGCGGACGATGCGCGGTAGATAGCCGCATGTATCGATAACCGCATCCCACTGACCCGCTACCTGATCCAGGTCCGTTTCTCTATCTCCCCGAATATTTTTCACCCTTCGAAAAAGATCGGGGTTGGTCTTACCGCGGTTGAAGAGGGTGATCTCGTGTCCGCGGGCGCGGGCAGAGGTGACGAGATGACGTCCAACGAAGCGAGTGCCGCCAATGATGAGGATTTTCATGTGTTGACCTTTGTCAGTATGGATTCGGTGGCTTTGGCTTCTTCGCCTTCAGGCATGATGTTGTAGGCAGTGATGATGAGCTTATCCTCGCGCAGTTCTACTTCGGTACGCCAGCCCCAGTCCGGTCCGCCGTTGGGGTCAGGGTAAGAGCCGAGGACCGAGAAGCCGTTCTCGATCTCGCTGCCTGTGCAGAACATGATGCCGGTGTTGTTGTGAAAAGAGTCGACCCAACTGGTTTCGTAACGGTCAAGCAGGGTGTTGTACCCAAAGGTGAACATGCCGTGTTGGGCTTCACCTTCGATGGATGATTGGTAAAGGAAGAGCGCAAAGCGTCCTTCAAGGATAAGTTGAATGGTTCCAACAATGGGAGTTTCGCCTGCCAGGGTGTCTGGTTCGAGCCACAGTTTACTCGTTCCGCGCCAGTTCCCGGCAAGTTGGGTAAAAAAGTGATGCGGGCTTTCGTTCGATTTTTCGAATGTCATAGTTACGATCCTTTTGTTGATTTATGCAACTCCGAAGGAGTGAAATGATTGTAGAATTTCAGATTATTTATTTTTAACCCCGAAGGGGTGTCAGAGCTATGTCATCCCTTCGGGATTTGGAAATGCCATGCCCATTCTCTATAATCCTGCCATCCCTTCGGGATTACATTCTGAAGACGCCGAAGCCGCCTTCTTCTTTCGGGGCATTCAACACAACGGATAACGCCAACCCTAAAACTTGACGAGTATCTGCGGGGTCAATAACACCATCATCCCAAATGCGAGCAGAGGAATGGTAGGGACTGCCCTCGCGTTCGTACTTTTCCAACAGCGGACGTTTGAACTCTTCCGCCTCTTCCGCGTTTAGGGCTGGTTTGCCCTCTCTGACGAGTTGATCTTGTTTGATGGTGAGCATCACGTTCGCAGCTTGTTCACCACCCATGACACTGATTCTTGCATTGGGCCACATCCATAGGAAGTTGGAGCCGTAAGCGCGACCTGCCATGGCGTAGTTGCCTGCGCCGAAGGAGCCGCCGATGACGAGCGTTAGTTTTGGGACACGAGTCGTGGCAACGGCATGGACCATCTTCGCGCCGTCTTTGGCGATGCCGCCGGTTTCGTATTCTTTGCCGACCATGAAGCCGGTGATGTTTTGCAAGAAGATAAGCGGAATGCCGCGCTGGTCGCACAATTCAATGAAGTGCGTCCCTTTGAGCGCGGACTCGCTGAACAAGACTCCGTTATTGGCGATGATGCCGACGGGGTAACCATGGATGCGGGCGAAGCCGCAGATGAGAGTCGTACCGTAACGGGCTTTGAATTCGCGGAATTTGCTTCCATCTACGATGCGGGCGATGATCTCGCGGACGTCGAAGGATTCTTTGAAGGTGCGCGGCAGGACACCGTACAACTCGTCAGCGTGGTACAAAGGCTCCTCGGGTGGAGCAACATCCAGCGCGGAAAGATGCGAATGCACGTGTCCGCGCGGTAAGGTCTCGACGATCGAACGTAAAATTTCAATCGCGTGGTCATCATCCTCTGCGAAGTGATCGGCTACGCCCGACTTGCGCGTGTGGACATCCGCCCCGCCCAATTCTTCAGCAGTGACATCTTCCCCCGTGGCGGCTTTGACCAACGGAGGTCCGCCGAGGAAAATTGTCCCAGCGCCTTTGACGATGATGGCTTCATCGCTCATGGCAGGGACGTACGCGCCGCCCGCCGTGCAGGAACCCATCACCGCCGCGATCTGCGGAATGCGCTTTGCAGACATGCGTGCCTGATTGTAAAAAATGCGCCCGAAGTGATTGACATCGGGGAAGACTTCATCTTGAAAAGGCAAATTTGCCCCGCCAGAATCTACGAGGTAGAGGCAGGGCAAATGATTTTCTTCGGCGATCTGCTGCGCACGCAAATGCTTCTTGACCGTCATCGGGAAATACGAGCCGCCTTTGACGGTGGCATCGTTGGCAATGATAAGCACTTCGCGATTCGAGATGCGCCCAATGCCGGTGACGATGCCCGCACTGGGTGCTTCGTTGTTATAAAGATTAATGGCTGCCAGCGCGGAGAGTTCAAGGAAGGGCGCGCCGGGGTCGAGCAGACGTTCGATGCGTTCACGCACGAATAACTTGCCCTGCTCTTCATGGCGTTTGCGATACTTCTCGCCGCCGCCTTCGCGGACATCCGCAAGGTGTTTCTTTAATTCTTGCGCGAGGGCACGGTTGTGTTCTGTGTTGGCTTTGAATTCGGGGGATTGCGGGTCGAGGGCGGAGGATAAAGTTTCCATAGGTTCCAGTAATCAGTTTTCAGCGAACCGTAATCAGTGTTGGGGTGAGTCTAGCATAAATTTTTGGTTTTCAGGTTGGCAGGTTGTCAAGTTGACAGGTTGGGAATTAACGGCAAAGGCGCAGAGTCGTAGAGATTTTTCTCTACATCCTCTGCGCCTTGCCATTCCAGAATAGGTGACTGTTTGAAGGTCTAACGTTTACAACTTCCCGAATTCCTTATATCCCGTTGACGATTAAATCCAGCACAAACCAAAAGAGCGGCACGATCGAGAGCGCAGATGTGATCCATGCGACCCAATCCCAGCCTTTTTTGTAGGCGGAGCGGGCGAACCAGACGATGCCTATGATGATGAGCGGATAGGAGTAAAAGGTTCCGAGGAAGAGCACCCTTGAAAAACTCCATTCGTCTGAGGGGTAAGAAAGTAATGAACAAAACGCCAAACCTCCCCACGGCAAAATGGACCCGAATGCCAGGATGCGTGTGACATTGAGCCAGGCTGACAGGAGAATACGCGGTGTGGACTCTGGCACAGGGACAGGCTTCGATTCGTCAGATGTGGACATAAATAAATTACCTCTCAAGTATTTTTCTGTTCATTGTACAGGATCGCTGACCCCCTCCGCCCTACGGGCACCTCCCCCAAATCCGACAGTGAAGCGCTTTCTGGATTCATTTAAAATTTAAATTGTCGTATTTGGGGGAGGACGGGAGGGGGCTAGAGTTTCTCCAAAAATCTCTCAGCCTCATCACACGCCACCTTGTAATAATACAGCGGACCGTCGCAGGCGGCGGGTTTCTTTTCCTCATTACATAATAAAAATGCAAACTCTCCGCTTGCTTTTCGGGACAGCCGTACCATTGAACCTTCAAGGGGGGCGGTCTAGAATGAACGCATCTCATTTAGAGGAGTAAAAAATGAATAATAACCTGAATATCGCGAATATCCTGAACGTCCGCTACCTTTACCTGCTCAACGCTGCGGTCGCTCTGATCCTGGCGCTTGGGCTGCTGCTTGTCACGCCTACCATGCTTGATATCTTTGGCATCTCTGATTCCGCCGATACCCGCTTGCTGGTGCAGTTGACCGGTGTGGAACTTGTTGCAGGCGGGCTTGTCTCTTTGCTTGCCAATGACGTTAAGGAAGGCAAGGTCCGCAGTGCGTTGAACTATGCTTATTTATCCGCGAACGGATTGGGGTTCGTGATCGCGCTCAATGGCACCTTCACAGGTGTGCTGAACCCGATGGGTTTCTTGCTGGTCGGTATCTGCGCCTTGCTTGCGATCGGCTTTGCCTACTTCCAATTTTTCAAGCCCGTTATGCCTGCCGTAAGACGAGCCACCCCTTAACGGATATTGAGGACCGCACGGATAAATATAAATATGGAGCTTTGTTAGACTATTCAATCAAAAAGGACTTGGCAAATGGACAAGTCCTTTTTGATTTTGTAGATTTGCATCTGTGATACCATTTTTCCATGAACTTCTCTCCCATCACCCCCGACCTGTTCATTGGTACCACACCTGCCTCAAAAGATTACAACACCCTGCGCGAACTCGGCATCCGCTTGGTCATCAACATGCGCGTGGAACGCATGCCACACCGCGACGCGCATCCGACTCCCATGGAGCGGCTCTGGCTCCCGACCTTTGATACACCGCTGATTCCCATTCCCATCAAGCCGCTCATACGCGGAACAAAAGCTGCTCTCGAAACCATTCAGAACGGCGGCAAAGTCTTTACACATTGCGCTTACGGAGCGCACCGTGGAGTGGTCATGGGCGCCTGCATCCTCATTGCGCAAGGCATGCAGCCAGTGGCTGCGATGGAGTTGATCAAGTCCAAACGTCCACAAGCCGACCCCGGGGCGTTTCACATCCGCCCGCGTATCTTGAAGTTTGCTGAGGTCTGGAACGCGTAGGGGCGACCCGTCAGGATTTTACAAACCGCATCGTGTAATATGAAGGTTGCCACCGAATTGCTTTTGAAATGAAAAAACTTTTTCTTCTTTTATTGGTTCTCCTCACTGCCTGTTCACCCCAAGTCACTCCGCTTCCGACTCAGCCCACAACGGAAACGCCTACTCGCAGCGTCCCTACACCGGGGAAAAGTATCTCAACCCCGAACCAGCCTGCGAGCACAAAAGAAGCGACAGCGGCGCAACCCACGTCCACGCTGGTGGGTGAGGCGACACAGGCCACAGCGGCGGATGAAGACAATGCGTGGATGAGTCTCCCGGTCCAGCCGGAGCCGGGGACGATGCTTCAAGACATCTATCAACTCGGGCTGACATTGGGCAATGATCCGCATGCCTTCTCCATCTTCGGTGATTGTCAATCTCGCCCCGATGAATTTTTCGGCGTCTATGAAACGGACGCAGCACTCGTCGCCAGTCTCTCGCCTGAATTGCAAGAGACCGTTGCGAACTTCACCGGCTCCTTCAACCGTGAAAGCCCCACCTCACAAGATGGCACCACCCCCGGCGCCTTGTTATGGGATCAGTGGCATCGCGGCGAGTATGGCTGTCAATTCGGCGAAACACCTGTGGACTGTGAACTGCGCATTCATCGCCCGTCTTTTGTCATTATTCAAATTGGTTCACACTTCGAGTCACGCAACACCGAATACTTGCGCCGCATTATTGACCAGCTGCTGGCGAGTGGTGTCGTTCCCATCCTTGCCACCAAAGCCGACAACCGCGAAAAAGATAATCGCATCAACCGTGATATGGCGATGCTCTCGGATGAATACAACCTGCCTTTGTGGAACTTCTGGGCGGCAGTGTCTGACCTGCCCAACCGCGGGCTGTACACTCGCAAAGACCGTCCACTGCAAGGGGATATCTACCTCACTGACGAAGCCAAGGTCATTCACCGTGAGACCGGCTTGGAAGCGCTGAACATCGTCTGGCGCATGACAACCAAGCAATGAAACAAAAAGACTCACATGGCGAGGGTCTTTTTGTTTAGCGATCTATGTGGGGGAAATGTCTTGCCTGTTGAGCCGTTTGCTTGATATTGAAGTGAGCAAGAAGAGCAACGCGGCAGAAAGGTTTGTCAGCCACCATAATGCATCTGATGTGGCATGCCGTTCGGTGTGCAGATAGTTATAACCTTCCGGGCTGACTAACCATGCCGCTTGCGTGGAAATATTTGCAATAGAAGTGGCGATCTGTCCACCATTTCTCAGTATTGTATTTAAGTAGATTTGGTCAAACACAGCCGCCGTCAATGGCAAGAGAACAGTCAACGCTAGCAGCATGAGCGGATTGAACTTTTCATTCAATGCTTTCCAGAGCATTCCAAGCGTGATGCTGCCTGCGGCTAAGATGATTCCCAGCAAGGCGTATGTTGCCCAGTGATACAAACCAAGCTCTGTCAACATAAAACGGGTCGTCAGGCTGGCGGTGGAAAATAACAAGAAACCCAGCAAAGCAGGGCGGCCTCGCAGATAATTTTCCAATTCTTCAAATGAAATACGGATGGTCATGGCAACCTCTTTTCTGATCAGAGAGAACGTATCTCTCCAAAGTTTTGCCCCTCTCGGCGAGACGGGCTGATTGCCATTATCAAGAATTTCCCCATCCAACACAACTGTGGATTCCACCGGGTTGGCGGTTTTCCCCAGCAAAAGGATCAACTCCACCCTTGAACCAACCTGCATCTTCGTATAAATGTTATTGAGATGAAATTCAATCGTCCGCTCTGAAAGCCCAAGCGCTAAGGCGATCTGCTTGTTGCTCTTCCCTTGTAACAACAAACCAACTACATCCTTTTCCCGCTTACTTAACGGAAACACTTTTTCGTCATTCATCCTTCCGCATTCATCCTTTCAAAGGCGGCGCATCTTTGTCATACACAAAGACCTGAACATCCATACCGTCTGAGTTCAGCATATCAATCGCAGGCTGAAAGGTCGCATCTTTGATCTTCTGCATATCGCCCGCTGGTGCCAGCACCGTCAGGCGCGCTTCTTCATCAGACATCTTCGTGGCTTTGATCTCCGCACTGGCACAGGCGGAAGTTACAAGGTCGGACATTTTTTTGATGGCATCGTCAATGGACATAAACGTCTCCTCTATAAAAATTATAAACGCAATCATAACCCGGTCAGATTACGATTGCGTTAAGCCTACTACCTAAAAGTACTAAGAACAAGACACTTAAACCCCTACGCTGCGTTCAACTTCGCCACCGTTACCCCTTCGCCGCCTTCGTTGGAAGCCCCTTCTTCAAATGACTTTACATAGGTATGCCCCTTCAAGGTCTCGCGTACGGCTTGACGTAGTTTCCCGGTCCCTTTCCCGTGAATGATGCGCACCCACGGCAAGCCCGAAAGATACGCCTGCTCCAGATATCGTTCCATCTTATCGAGTGCATCTTCTGCCATCAACCCGCGCAAGTCCACTTCCATGCCGGGAGATACGGACGATGGACGATTGACCGTGGACGATGGCTGTTGCTTGGGCTTTTCTTTCTGTGGTCTATCGTCCGCCGTCTGTCGTCTGATAAGATCCGACATCTTCGCCCGCACACGGATCGTCCCGATCTGAACCTCCGCATCCGACTCACCTAAAGCGGTCACCACACCCTCGGCATTCAAGCTGCTGACAGTGACTTTCTCGCCCAAACGTAATTGACCGCTGACCGCTGACTGCCGACTGCCGTCTGCCGTCTGCCGTCGTTCGACAGGCGCTTCCGCCTTCTCTTCGAGCTTCTCCATCCTCTCTTCAATCGCACGGATGGCGGTCAAGGGTTGGCTGGCTTTCTTCAATTGAGACTTCAACGAGTCGAGATTGCGTTTGAGCAGCGCCACTTCCAATTCCCCTTCGGCGCGGGCTTTGGCAATGGTTTCGCGGCGTTCATCTTCTATCTTTTCGAGGCGCTTCTCAAGCTCAAGATTCTGCGCTTCGAGCTTGGCGCGTTGCTTTTCCAATTTCTCACGCTCACGCGATGTGCGGTTGCGTTCCTTGCGGATATCGTCCAGAAGTTTATCGGCACGCAGGTCCAGGGGATTGATCTCTGCCCGTGCAGATTCAATGATGGATTGCGACAGTCCAAGTTTTTGGGCAATGGCTAAAGCGTTTGACCTGCCCGGCAAGCCAATGGTCAACTTGTAGGTAGGACGAAGCGTTTTGATGTCAAATTCCAGCGAGGCATTGACTACACCTTCTGTGGAATGGGCAAAGGTTTTTAATTCAGGATAATGGGTTGCAACCAGAGTCATCACCCCGACCTCGAGCAAGTGGGTGAGGATCGCTCGCGCAATGGCAGCGCCTTCTTGTGGGTCAGTCCCTGAACCAAGCTCATCGAAGATGACCAGCGAGCGGTTATCGATCTGCTTGAGAATGCGGATGATGTTGGTGATGTGTCCGCTGAAGGTCGAAAGCGACTGCTCGATGGATTGCTCATCGCCGATATCGGCATACACCGATTTGAAGAACGGCAACTCCGAGCCGCTTTGGGCCGGGATGTGAAGTCCGCTTTGCGCCATAAGTACGAGCAAACCGACTGTTTTAAGTGAAACCGTCTTGCCGCCGGTGTTCGGACCGGTAATGACAATGGCGCGCGTTCCTTCTCGCGGGTCGACGTCGACTGGAACCACCATATCCGGGTCGAGTAGGGGGTGGCGGGCTTGGAGCAACTTGATCGATGATTGCTTTTCTGCATTCTGCATTTTGCTTTCTGCATTTCGCAATTCCGGTTCACTCGCTCGTAACTCCTCCCCGTACTTTGCCTTTGCAAATGCAAGGTCAAGCACGGCGAGATTTTCAACGCCGTATTTCAGTTCGCTGGCATGCGCTCCCACCACCGATGAGACTTCGGCAAGGATGCGCCATTCTTCGTCACGTTCGGCAAGCTGCAACTCACGGATCTCGTTGTTCGCTTCCACGATGGGCAGGGGTTCAATGAAGAGAGTTGCGCCGCTGGAAGATTGGTCGTGGATGACAGCTTTGATGCGCCCTTTGAATTCTGCGCGCAGGGGGATCACGTAACGTCCGTCACGCTGGGTGATGATGGCTTCTTGCAGCATGGATGAGGTGCGCGTATCGGTGACGTACTTCTGCAGACGGCTCATCAAACGGTCATGGGCGACTCTCAAATTGCGGCGGATGTCTGCCAGTTTGACCGATGCGGAATCCAATACTTCACCACGTTCGGAGAGGATGCGCGAGATGGCGTCTACGATGCCATGTGTTTCGGGCAATCCTTCTGCGATCAGACACAGGCGGGGAAACTCGTTTTCTTTCTTTTCAAAGGTTTTCTTCAATTCGCGGCAGGCGATCAGCGTGGATTTCACATCCAGCAGGGCGTGGGCGTCGAGCACACCGCTGCGAGCGGCGAGGTCCGCCGATTGGCGGATATCATGCGCCGCGCCAATGCTCACATCCTGCACGGCGAGCAGTTTGCGCGCTTCGGTCGTTTCTGCAATTCTTGCAATGGCAAGTTCGTAGGAGTCGGTCGGTTCGAGTTGGCGCGCCAGATCCATCGAAGCGGAAAAATCGCAGAAACCTGCGAGCTTTTCGAGGATCTTGGGATATTCGAGTACGTTGAGTGTCTTGCTGTCCATAATGGGGGATTATACTTCGGACGACGGACGATAGACCATTGATCATGAATAGGTTTTTTCCATCGTCTATTGTTCATGGTCTATCGTCACAATATTCAGGAGCAAACTATGAGATTGCAAAACAAAACCGCCATCATTACCGGCGGCACATCTGGGATTGGGAAAGCCACGGCATTGCGCTTCGCCGAAGAAGGCGCGGACTTGGTCGTCACGGGGCGACGTGTCAGCTTGGGGAAAGCTGTCGAGGCAGAATGCAGATCAAAGGGAGTGAGATGCGTGTTTGTTGAGGCAGATCACTCAAAGGTGGAGGATAGCCGGAGAGTCGTGGATACCGCTCTTAAGGAATTTGGTCGTATTGATATTTTGTTCAATAATGCGGGCATTGTTACCAAAGGGACCGCCGAAACTACGAGTGATGAAACCTGGCAGGATACATTGAATATCAATGTGACCGCGGTGTGGAAGATGTGCCAGTTGGTGCTGCCGCAGATGAAGAAGCAGGGGAATGGGGCAATTGTAAATAATGGGTCGGATTGGTCGGTGGTGGCGGGCAGGAATGCCTTCCCATATATTATGAGTAAAGGTGCTGTAGGGATGATGACCAAGGCGATGGCGCTTGACCATGCGCAAGATGGTATTCGTGTGAATGCGGTTTGCCCCGGTGATACCTTTGTGGATCGTTGGATGGAGAAGGGCTATTTTGAGCACTCAACCCCGGTGAAGTTGGAAGAAGCGATCAAAGAATCAAGTTCGTATATTCCGATGGGGCGTTTTGGCAAGCCGGAAGAGATCGCCAATGCGGTTGTGTTCTTAGCTTCAGATGAGGCCTCGTTCGTGACGGGTCATCTTTTGCTGGTGGATGGGGGCAATACGGCGCAGTGATATACTGCTGACGATCAACCATCGTTGTTTTGGAGAAATATGCAAAAGAAAATCATCCTTGCGATCATTGTGCTTGTCCTGGTTGCTGGCGCGACTTATACAGCGACAAACACGCGTTTATTCAAAGACTCGCCCAATGTCATCATCATTCTGACGGATGACATGGACAATTCATTGATACCCTACATGCCGAAGACCAATCAATTGATCGGTGAACAAGGCGCAACCTTCAGTAATTACTTCATCACCACACCCTTATGCTGCCCGTCGCGAGCCTCAATGCTGCGCGGACAATACGCGCATAATACGGATATTCTTGAGAATTCTCCCGGCTTCGCGCGTTTTTTTAAGTTGAGCGAAGAGGAAGCTACATTAAACGTTTGGCTGCACGATGCCGGATACCGTACTGCATTGTATGGAAAGTATCTCAATAACTACCCGGTCAATGCGGGTCAGAATTATGTCCCGCCCGGTTGGACGGATTGGGCAGCCTTTCTTGGCACCGATTACGAGGGCGACCTGTATTACAACTACACCATGAACGAGAATGGCACGTTGGTTAAACACGGCGATGCACCGGAGGATTACAGCACAGATGTGATCCGTGATAAATCACTGACCTTTATCAATGACAGCGTTAAAGCCGACTCTCCCTTTTTTCTTTTCGTTTCAGTGTACGCGCCTCACGGACCGGCGACCTCTGCGCCGCGCCACGAAGGATTAAATGCCGACCTGACCTATCCGCAAAAACCTTCGTTCGAAGAAGCGGACTTGAGCGATAAACCCGAACTGATCCGTTCATTGACGAATACCGGTGATGAATTTGATGTGGATGATGCAAATATCTATTTCAGAGCGCGAGTCAATGCTTTGCAGGCGGCAGATGAGTTGGTGGAGGATGTTGTTCAAACGCTGGAACAGAATGGGCAGTTGGAGAATACGTATATTTTCTTCGTGTCTGACAACGGCTTTCACCTTGGCGAGCACAGCATCCCTTCAGGGAAGGGGACACCCTATGAAGAAGATATCCGTGTGCCGCTTATGGTGCGTGGACCAGGCATAGAGCCGGGTACCCAAATTTCCCAGATGACTGCCAACATTGACCTGGCTCCCACGATCGCCGAGATCACCAATATCCGGGCGCCAGAGTTTGTGGACGGACGTTCCTTCCTGCCATGTTTGCAGGGCGAGAATGTGTCCTGGCGCAACGGCTTGTTGGTTGAATTTGGATATGAAGTTGATAAGGCGTTTTCCAGTACGTATAACATTTCCGCTTTGTCAGATGCGCAGACCCTCAAAGACCCGGAAACCGATAACCTGCTCGTGGGTGTGGCAGGCGGTGCCTTTCGCGGGATCCGCGGCGAAGATTACGTCTATGTAGAATATGACAATGGCGAGGTCGAGTTCTATGACTTGCAGGCGGATCCGTATCAGTTGGAAAACCTGGCAGGCAGGTTAAGTGCCGAAACGCTTTCTGATTTACATACAAACTTGGAAGCCCTGAAATATTGTGAAGGCTCAGATTGTCAGAGTTTGGAAGATGATCTAAAGATCGAATTTCGGTAGAGACCACTCTACTTCATAGGAGAACACATGATCGTAGTATCCGATATGATGGGAACCCTGACCACCGGCTCGCCCTTTTTAGGCATGGTGGATTGGGTCAAACATAATCAGAGTAAGTTCGAAGCAAACCTGCGTATGGCAACCATCATGCCTTCGTATCTCCTGGCAAAACGCGGGCTGATCGACTGGCAGGCTTGGGGGCAGAAATTGATGGTGGATAGCCTTGGCTATATCAAAGATGCAACACCTGAAAAGGTCGCGCAGGTATCCGAATGGATGGTGGAACGTGACCTGTGGGCAAAGCGCCGTGAAGATGTGATCGCGCGCTTGGTTGCTCACCGTGAGGCAGGCGCAAAGGTGTATATCGCCAGCAGTATGGTCGAGCCGTTCATTCAACCATTTGCGCAACGCATTGGCGCGGAGACCATAGGTACGCCGACCGAGATCGTGAATGGAAAATTGCGCATGATCGGCGAGTTGGTGGCAAATGAAAAGAAGATCGAGCAGGTGCTCAGCCGCCTCGGCGTGGATAGAGTGGATGTCGCTTATGGCGATACGATTCTCGATGTGCCCATGCTCGAAAAAGCCGACCACCCCGTAGCGGTTTATCCGGAAGCGAAATTAAAAAAAGTTGCCCAGGAGCGCGGCTGGGAAATTCTCGGCGATACGCCAAGTTACGGATAAACTAGCAGATTATGCTTCCAGTATGATAATTCGTCACGTTACAAACGTGACCTATACATCAACTCACAGAGAAGAAGAGGTCAAATGGAAAGAACAACCATTCGCAGATCCAGAAAGAGGCGCGCAGACAGCAAGATCTATTTGTGCGCGCCGGTCAATTCGCTGGTCGAAGGTATTTATGAGCAGAACATCCCCTTCCATGAAATTCGCAAACATGGCGATATGGGACTGGGGACCTTCAACGATCTCGATGGCGAGATGATGATGGTGGATGGCGAGATCTATCGTGTGGGTTCAGATGGCAAGGTCAATCAGATTCTGGATGACGATATGTGTACGCCGTTTGCCTGTGTGACCTTCTTTCAACCAGCCAGCGATGAAGTGCTCGAAAAAGAAATGGACTATGAGCATTTTCTGCATTGGATGATGGAGTTGATGCCATCGCCGAATATTTTTTATGCCTTCCGCATCACAGGTGATTTTTCCTATGTGCGTACTCGTTCGGTACCAAAGCAGGAGAACTATCGTCCGCTGGTGGAGGTGGCAAAGGAACAACCCACCTTTGAGTTTCACAATGTGAGCGGCAAGATGGTCGGTTTTTATACGCCGTCATTCGTCTCTGCGCTCAGTGTGCCAGGTGTGCATTTGCACTTTCTGACCGAAGATAAAACCAGCGGTGGTCATTTGCTCGAATGCCGTCCGCGCAAGGTAAAGGTGGAATTGCAATATCTTTACACGGTGGAACTTTCCCTGCCTGCCAACCTCGATTACCTCACTTGGGATTTCCAGCGCGATATCGGCAAGGACTTGGATAAAGCAGAGAAGTAATATGCACAAGTACGACGAATTTGCCCACGCTCAACTTGCGCCTCATCTCTCCGCCGGGGAAGGGATCGAACTCACTGGCTTTCTTTACACCAAATCTTTAAAAGGCGTTGTCCTTTCGGGTGGCTTGAGCCTGATCGGCGACGGATACTATTTTGCCGCCCTTACTCCCAGGCGGATGTTCATCATCGCAACAGAGATGGGTGTTGCTTCGCTAAAGATGGAAAATAAGGGCATAAGCGAGATTCTCTATACCGATATTAAATCCATCAAACCCAGCGGATTCCTCAACCAGAAAATGATCGCCATTGAACTCAAGGATGGCAAGACCCTTATCTTTCGTTTGAATACGCTGGCGACGCATTATGCTTCAGGTCAGAAACAGTTTATCGAGACGTTGGTTCAATTTGTAGGGGCGGGGTCTCCCCGCCCAAATTAATGGGTAAACAAAAAGGGCGAGGTTTCCTCGCCCTACGTGGACATTGAATTCAATGCCCTTACAAACGTTTCCGCCATCTTCTCAATATTGATCTCTTCTGCAGCAATTCGATACGACTCTTTCCCCATCTCTCGCAGACGCGCTATATCTAATAGCGCGTTTTTCATTGTAGAGGATAAAGCTTCATAATTTTCTGGCTCGATCTGCCATCCATTCTTCTCGCGGACGAGATCATCTTGCGTGCCATCTCCCTTTGCCACGATAACTGGCAAGCCATAACTCATCGCTTCTTGCACGGCGAGTCCGCCTGTGCCGGGGAGTACAAACAAGTCCGCTTGTTGAAAGTACGGTTTCAACTCTGCGCCATGTTTTGCCCCAATGAATTCAGCCGATGGATAAATTTCCTTTGCCAACGTTTCCAATGCTTCGCGTTCCGGTCCATCACCGACAATGAGCAAGCGCGGTTTGGATTCCATCTCCGCACAGGCGCGTAATAATGAATCGATTCGCTTACGAGCTTGTAAACGTCCCACGAACAAAATGGTCGCATGGTCAATCGTCAATGGTCTATCGTCAGGTTTTTCTGGCTTTGCCGACACCGAATTATGCGCCACAAAAATCTTCTCACGCGGGAAACCAAGCGCGGCATATTCCTCCGCGCCGCGTTGACTGTAGGCGATCATCCCGTCGAATTGATGGATGAAACGTTTCCAGAGCCCACTTTGTTTAGGCGCACCCAAGCCCCAGCCTATGACTTTACGCCTGTGTTTGTGCATCCAATTCACGGCGGAGGGAGAAGCGAGGTAGCGCGGATTGGCTTCCATGATGAGCGCATCAGGCTGCCACTCTTCGAGCCAACGGATAAAATTTCGTTGATAACAGAAATAAAGCGGACCACCGAGTAAATGCAAATTCTCCGCTTCAACATGACGGGCGATCTGGGTCGTGCCTCCAGCGATCATTTCCACCGGTCGGGCTTGACCTGCAAAGAGACTCATGCCGTTTTCGCATTGCCGTGCAAGCAGGTCAAAGAACGGCACGCGATAACCCGGCAGGACGCGCTGCTGTAAACCCAATTTGCCGTTGAACTTCAATTGCTTACCCAACATGAGAGGCGGAATACGCTGGCGACTTGTGTACGTGCACCACTTTCCAATCCCCGTTCAGTTTCACCATCACACGGCTTTCATTGTGCGCTGCAACCTGCACTCCTGTTCCCAGTGCCGTACTGATCAGCAATGTATAACTTGCGATTGCAGTGTCTCCATAGCGCTGAATCAATAAATTCGAAAGATCAAATCTTGTTTTGCCCGTTTCTTCCGCACCAAAAACTGCGCCGCGCTCTGCGTTTGAGTTCATCATGAATTCATGAAAGGGCAACCCATCCAACCGATGCGGCGTGACCCACCACTCATACAAGGTTAGGTCTTCGGAAGTGGTTTCATGATACGACGCAATATCATTGGTCATAATGCCTTGCAAATGTTTCAACAAAAACTCATGAACTTCGTTATCCATGCTCAACTCTCCAATCTCTAATTACCAATTACCCTAACAAAACCTTCAAATATTCATCCACCATTCCATCCAACCCGAAAGCGGATTCAGCCCGCCTCCGCGCCGCCGCCCGGAATTGACTCTGTTTCTCAAGCATCTCTCCCGCTGACGATGCCAACGCGTCAATATCCGGCGTTTCCAACTTCCACGGGTTTGCACCGTATGGGACGATACAACCTGCATCATCAGTGACCAACTCTTTGAGCGAGCCGCTGTCGAAGCCGATGACGGGTAATCCGCAAGCCAATGCTTCAATGACCGAGTTGGGGCAGGGCGGGTTGACCTCGGCGCAGTACATGAAATGAGAAGAGCGGGCGAGTTTGGGAATATCCGCTCGTGGGACGGTGCCAAGAAATTTAACAGGAACTTTGCTTTGTAGCTTTTGTTGTGTAGCTTCATCCACTACACCTGCGACAACAACTTCCATCGGATATTTCGCAGACATTTTTTCGGCTACGCTGACAGCATGGAATAGCCCAGAGTTTAATCCGCGGGCGAGGCTGCCTTCGAGTAAAAGCATACGATATTTGTCTGTGGGGCGTTCATGCTCGCCTTTATGCGTGTAAGCATTTAGGTCCACGCCGTTGATGATGACCGAAGCTGGCGCTTTGGCAACGCCGTACCAGTCTTCCCACCATTTGCGAATGAACTGACTTTGGTAAATGGCCCTGTCTGCAAAGTGATTGCGGATGGTTGCCAGCATTACATTGCCATACTCAGCACGGACGCTGTATTTGATGCCCGACCATTTCACGCGCTGCACCCAGTTGACGCCGTCCAACCTTTGGACGACGCGAATGCCTCGTCGCCGTGCCCGGTTCAGGTCCAGTAAGAAGCGCGTGCCTGCGATGACGAGCACCGCGTCAGACTTTTCATCCAGATCGTGAGTCACGTCAATGCCGCGGGCGCGTAATCCCTGCTCGAATTTCAAACGGAAGGACGCCATGCCCCCAGTGCCTTGAACGAATGGCGTAATGCAGATCTTGGTCATGCGTCCATTATACAATCTTCATTCTGCTTTCTGCATTCTGCCTTCATCATCAAATTATGGTATCCTTCGTTTATCTCATTCGGGAGAAATTGTTCATGTATATTGCCATTGAGGGCGTGATCGGTGTGGGCAAAACCACGCTCGCCCGCCTCTTGCAGCCAGCCTTTGAAGCAGACGTGTTGTTGGAAGTATTCGAAGAGAATCCCTTCCTCTCCGATTTTTACGGCGACCGCGCCCGCTACGCCTTTCAGACCCAGATCTTCTTTTTGCTCAGCCGCTACCGCCAACAGAATAACAATGTGCCGAACATTCTTGCTGCTGGCAAAAGCCTGATCGCCGATTACACCTTTGCGAAGGATGCTTTGTTTGCAGGCATCAACCTCAAGGGCGATGAGCTTGAAATGTATGGCAAGGTTCATGAAGCGCTTGGTGAAAAGATTCCCAAGCCCGACCTGCTGGTGTATTTGCAAGCGACTACGGATACGCTCATGCAGCGCATCGCTTTTCGCGATCGGTCGTATGAACGCCAAATGGAACGCAGTTATATCGACGAGTTGAATGTGGCGTATGAAGAATTTTTTTCGAAGCCGCTTGACCATACACCTATTTTAAAAATTGACAGCAATGAACTGAACATCATCCATAACGCGGAGCATATCAAGTTGATCGAAAATCGCATCCGTGAAGCCCTGGGGCTGGCGCCATATCAACCAGCTCTGCCAATGAAATAAGCAGGTGACATGCGCGTTACAAGAGAATCCCTTTTACGTATTGCCAAAGAGACCGTTCAAGAGCGGGCGTATAACGACCCTGATATTGTTGCAGCGTATCTGACCGGTTCTCTGCGTGGTGAACCCATGCTCGGCGGAACTGCTGACATTGACATTGTTTTCGTCCACAAGACTACGCCGATGAAAACGCGCGAGTTCATCAAACTTACACCTGATTTTCATATTGATATTTCTCGCCGTGCAAAAGATGAATTCAAGTCACCGCGCGAGTTACGAGCCGACCCGTGGCTTGGCTTTGAAATGTATGACCCCGTTCTTTTGTATGAACGCGAAAAATTTTTCGACTTCGTACAAGCCAGTCTGCGCGCAGGTTTCGAGTTTGAACAGCCGCCACTGATGTTACAACGTTGCCGCACACTCCTCAATCATGGGCGCGGCAACTGGATGGACATCTCCGAGCATGATGGGGAAGTGGGTCCGAAACAAGTTCGAAAATACATGAAGTCACTTTTTCATGCGGTCAATGCCATCGCCGAGCTGAGTGGTCCGCCCATTTGGGAGCGCCGCCTGTTGCTCGATTTTCCCGTCCGCGCCGAGGCTGCAAACAAACCCACTGCCGTCGCGACGGTCTATGGCTTGCTTGGCGCAACGAATGTTGATGCGGAGAAGGTCAAAGGCTGGCTCAACGATTGGAAGCATGCCTTCAAGCTCGCCGCCGAAACTCCCGGTGTGGATGTACGGATTCACCCCGCACGCCTGAATTATTATGAGAAAGCCAATAAAGCCCTGCTGGATGGAGAAACGCCTCTTTCCGCGCTCTGGCCTGTTCTGCATACCTGGACCTTATCTGCCGCTGTATTAAGCGGCGATCATCTCAATTTCTGGCAATCTGCTGCTGCAGAGTTGGGTCTGCTTGGTGATGGCTTCGCCGAACGTGTGGAAGGGCTGGATCACTTCCTCGACGAGATCGAGATCATGTTCGAAGAGATTGCCACAGCCAATGGACTGGATGCCGACCCATCGACAGGTTTCTAATTACGGGTATAATCGCGGCGATGTTCCGAGAAAATCCCTTGCGCCACTTATTTGAAAAGTCCCGACCGGGCGCATTCTTCGTTTTCTTTCATCGTTCTCAAAAGCCTGACAATTAATTGTCAGGCTTTTTTCTTAATATGTTTAGCATGTCACCCTGAGCGGAGCGAAGGGTCTCTGGGATAATCGTAGAGATGCTCACCGCACTGCATCCGCAAAGCGGTGCATGTGTCGCTATCGCTCAGCATGACAAACGGAGTAGCCATGCACAACTTTACCGATGCAAAACTTAAGCTAATGGTAGTGATAAACCCATGAAATCAAAAAACCTTGTGTATATTCTGCAAGCTCTGCTTGCCGCTGTGTTCTTTGGTGCGAGTGCGCCGGTTGCAAAACTATTGCTTGGGGATATCGCGCCGGTCTTTCTCGCATCGTTCTTATATCTTGGCAGCGGAACTGGCATTGCGTTGACCAAACTGACTCAGCGCAAAGGGACCGAGGCGGGCATCACGCGTGAGGATATTCCCTGGCTGGCAGGCGCGATCATCTCAGGTGGGATTCTGGCGCCCATCATCTTGATGGTGAGCTTGCAAAATACGCCTGCCTCAACGGCTTCATTGCTGCTTAACTTCGAAGGCGTAGGGACGACGTTCATCGCCCTATTGTTCTTCAAAGAAGCCATTAGCCGCCGCGCATGGATGGCGATCCTTGGCATTACACTCGCAAGTATTTTCCTCTCCACTGATTTTTCGGGTGGGCTGGGGTTATCACTTGGCGCTCTGGGAGTCATCCTTGCCTGTGTGCTCTGGGGCGTGGACAATAACTTCACGCGCAATATCTCGGGCAAAGACCCGCTCGTCATCGTGGCATGGAAGGGACTCATCGCTGGGTCGTTCTCCTTCCTTTTGGCTTGGGCGCTTGGTAATCCCTTTCCTTCACTTACGACCATTCTTGGCACAATGCTGCTGGGTTTTCTGAGTTATGGCTTGAGCACCTTTCTTTTTATCCGTTCCATGCGCGGACTTGGCGCAGCCCGTACCAGTGCCTTGTATGGCACGGCTCCGCTGGCAGGTGTGCTGCTCTCGATCCTCATGTTCGGAGAATTTCCATCCTTCTTTTTCATCATTGCTGCGATATTGATGATTGGCGGCGCATTGTTATTGATCAATGAAGACCATACTCACACGCATGCTCATACCGCTATTGTCCATGAGCATAGTCATAACCACAACGACGGCATGCACGGACATAGTGATTCGAAGGAAGTCCATTCGCATGAGCATGAACATCCGCAGGAAGAACATGACCACGACCACATGCCAGATATCCATCATCGGCATGGGCATGAGGAAGATCATTAAATGAAGAAGTTGTTCTGGTCTTTTCTTGTGATTGTTATTGCGATTTCATGTAGCGCACCAGTCACTGTCGAGCCCATAGATGAAGTTGCGACGGCTATCAGCCATACCCCTGTCTCACCGGAAGTCACCATCACAGCTACATCCGAACCGTATGGCGTTCTTATGTATACCTTTGAGATTGTGCGGAATGGCAAGGTATACCATGTGCCATTAGGACATGATACGGGCAGGGCATGGTGGAATCAAGATGCAACAACACAGAAATTGCCAGAAACTTTTGATTTTTCCGATAATGCCGGTGATGTTGTTACACAATGGATTGGTGATATTGATAATGATGGCGAGACGGAGTATGTGCTTGAATTCATCTTCTGTGGGGCTTATTGTTCGAGTGATCTTCGGGTGTTGGATTATGATTCTGTCGCTGATGAATACAGGGTTTTCGCTAATCTTGGTGTTTATTATGTGGACGAATATACAGATTTAAATAATGATGGTCGTCTTGAGATCATTACCCAGGACTACGACTTTCATTTTGCTGTTGGTGGGGCAGGGGCAACACGCGGATTGGCTCCGCAAAAAATATATGCCTATAACGGACAGGAATTTTTTGCTGTAACAGATCAATACCCTGATTTAATACAAATAGAAGCAGATGCCGCATTAAGGTCTGCGCGTGAAGGGTCGGATATCAGTGAATTTGAATTGATCAATTATCTATATGCCATGTATTTGCTTGGTCAACAAGCTGAAGGCGAACGTGTCTTTTTGGAAGTGTGTAATCAATTCCTGTCGCCACTCAATTCATGCGAAGGGTATTTGTCTGATATCCAAAAAGTGCTTGTGGATATGAAAATCGGAAGCGAGTAATAAAGCGAAATAACAATATTTGAAATTTTAAATTCCAATCAAGAGACCAGGAGAATAATAAATGCCAACAACTTCCACCAACCCCCATTTGCCTTTCGGCGAAAATAAGAATGCCGAGTGGTACGGCAAGGACATTTTGTCCGTCAAACAATTTACCCGTACTGACCTTGAGTACGTCTTCGGTGTGGCGCATGAAATGCGCGGCATGGTTGAACGCGTCGGGACCTTCGACTTGCTCAAAGGGAAGATCCTTGCCAATCTTTTCTATGAACCGTCCACTCGTACATCATCTTCATTCACAGCGGCAATGGAACGCCTCGGTGGCTCTGTCATTCCGATTAGTGAAGTGAAGTATTCGTCCGTGTCGAAAGGAGAGAGTCTGCCCGATACCATTCGTACCCTGGAATGTTACGCCGATGTGATCGTGCTGCGCCATCCCGAGACCGGTTCAGCTGCCATTGCTGCAAAGGCTGCCAAAAAACCGATCATCAATGCCGGTGATGGTGTGGGGGAACATCCTACTCAAGCCTTGCTGGATGCTTTCACCATCATGGAAGAACTCGGTCGCCTCGATAATCTCACCGTGACCATGCTTGGTGACTTGAAGTATGGGCGTACCGTCCACTCGCTTGCGCGGCTTCTTTCGCAATTCAGCAATATCAAGTTGAACTACGTCTCACCGGATATTTTGAAGATGCCCAAAGAAGTGATGGAAGAAGTCGGCGCAAAAGGCGTGCCACAGGCGGAATTCTCTTCGTTGGAAAAAGTGCTACCCGAAACTGACATCCTGTATGTGACCCGCGTGCAGAAGGAACGCTTCGAAGACCCGGCTGACTATGAAACAGTGAAGGGCGCCTATGTGATCGACCCCGAGATCATGAAAGCGGCAAAGCAGGAGATGGCGGTTATGCATCCATTGCCGCGTGTGGGCGAGATTTCCACTGACTTTGATGATGACCCCCGAGCTGCGTACTTCCGCCAGATGGAATATGGCTTGTATGTGCGTATGGCTCTGTTGGCGATGGTGTTGGGGAAGGCGTAAGAGCAGGGACGAGTAATGAAAAACGAGTTGTGAAGCGATCTTCACAACTCGTTTTTCATTTCTTATCTCTTGTCCCTTAGTCTTCCGCTGCTCGTGCCACTTCTTCCGGTTCGAAAACGACTTCTTCTTTGCCGGTCAACTTCGCTTCGATCTTTGAGACGATCAATCGCAGGTGTCCGTTATGAGCGACGTAGTCCAAGTCATCGGCAGGGACGGCAAGCACAGGGCAGAGAGTGAAGTTCTCGATCCAACCTTCGTAGAGGTCATTCAGGTTTTGTAAATATTCAGGGCTGATGGTGCGTTCATAGTCACGTCCACGATTGCTGATGCGGTTCATGAGCGTATCCACTGAGGCGCGCAGGTAGATGACGAGGTCGGGCGGAGGCAGGAACTGCACGGCGGTCTCATACAGATCGCGATAGGTCTGATAATCGCGGTCGGTCATATTGCCCTGTTGGTAAAGGTTGTGGGCGAAGATCTCCGCATCTTCATATACGCTGCGGTCCTGGATCACCGAATTGGGATGCGAGGCAAGGTTGAGGTGCGAGCGCAGTCGATGCGTGAGGAAGAAGACCTGCGAATGGAACGACCAGGCAGTCATGTTATTGTAGAAATCAGCTAAATATGGGTTCTCTGTTACCGGCTCATAGAACGGATCCCAGCTCATTTGATCACAAAGCATTTTGACGAGTGTGGATTTTCCAACACCGATGTTTCCCGCAATTGCAATAAAACGTTTCATGGCATTCTCTCTGAAGGTTAAATTTATTACATGTATCTTACCACCCGGATAAAAATAGGCGTAGAGTTTTAAGAAAAACGGCGGACGATATCGTCCGCCGTTCCTTGTTTTATTTTGGCATTTTACCGTTTACGGGATCTCGCCTGCCAATTCCATGTCGATGATCTGCTGGAAGGCGGAGAGCGGCTGGGCACCAACGATGGCCAAGCCATTGACGAAGAAAGTGGGGGTGGATTGTACGCCGAGGTCGAGCGCGAAATTCATGTCGTTGGCGATATTCTCGTCGTGTTTTCCGCTGTCGAGACAGGCTGTGAATTCATCCACATTGATGTTCAAGTCTGTGGCGTATTGGATGAAGGTGTCGCGTGTCAGGGTTTCGCTACTAAAAAGTTTGCTGTGATAGTCCCAATACACATTCTGGTCGTTGGCACAGAGCGATGCGATCGCGGAGGGCATTGCATCGGGGTGGATGGATGTGAGCGGCAGGTTGCGATATACGAAGCGGATCTGTCCGGGGTAGGCATCCAGCAGGGCTTGATAGGTCTGCTCGTGGAAACGGCGACAGAATGGGCATTGGAAGTCGCTGAATTCTACGACGGTGATCGGCGCATCATCCGGTCCGAGGCTGGGGTAGCCTTCGGTGGGGATGTCGTAGCGGGTGAACTGTGGCTGAGGTGTGATCGGTACTTCTGCCACCTCGCCCGAAGGTTGGGTCGACGGTTCCGCCGCAACGGTGACAGTTGTTGTGCCGCGTCCCCATAACACGTATCCCAGTAATAGACCGACGGCGAAAGCGAGCACGACCAGCACCGAGTAAAAATGGCTGCGCTTGAAAGTGATGAACTCTTCCGCGTTTTCCGATTCTTCAACGGGGGTTTCCTGTTCAACCTCGAACACGGCAGGTTCAGATTTCTTTGATTTGGTGGTTTTTGTAGGCATAGTTTGGCGATTATAGTCCTGTCTTTGGGATTTATGCAGTGGTACTTAAGTATTTTTCATCCAGCATCGTTTTTTGGAAATTCACGTATATGAAGAATGGAGGCTCTTCTTATGACACCTACAACTCAGAAACATCCTATCCCCTGGTATTTGTGGCCCTTTGCCGCGCTTTGGAAGCTGCTGGCGGTTATCGTTGAAATGACCGGGCGTTTTGTGGCGATGGTGCTTGGGGTGGTATTTTTCATGGTCGGTATTATCGTCAGTCTGACGCTGATTGGTGCGATCGTGGGGATTCCGCTGGCGCTTGTTGGTTTGCTGCTTTTCTTTCGTGGGTTGTTTTAAAACCACAAGGTGACAGCCGCCTTATGAGTGACTGTCACCTTGATCGTATTAAGGCAGATCCGCTTTCGGCTGAGTGGATTTTTTGAAGGGCAGAGTCAGGCTGCGGGTTGAGAGGGAGGCGAGATATTTCCGCACGGCAGGAATGCGCATGAGCAGGAAGACCGTCAGGATGAGCGCGTAGATCGCCGGGCGAAGGATATCTCCAGACAGGGTGAGGATGTCGCCTTTTTTGCTCCAGATGTAATGCAGCACTGCCAGCGGCGCAATGATGTAAACGACCTGATGCAGGCGTTTCCAATTTTTGCCGAGGCGCACCTTCCAAACATCGAAGGAAGTGACGCCGAGGGGAATGAGCAGCAGGAATGCGATCGTGCCGACGATGATATAGGGCTTTTCAAATACGGTGCGGGCGATCAAGCTCCATGCGAGACCGTAATCGAGGTTGATAAAAATTAAGACGTGGATCGTGGCATACATCAGGGTGTATAAGCCCAGGGTGCGGCGACGTTTGAGTAACTCAGGAAATTTGAAAATGTTGTTGAGCGGCGTGCAGAGCAGCGATAAAACTAATAATGTAATGGCATGCCGACCAGTACGCTGTTCGAGTTCTTGAATGGGGTTGATGGAAAAGGAATCGGTCAGTAATTCAAAAATGATCCAAAACAATGCCGACCAGGCATAAAGATGAATGGTAATTTGTAAAGGGGTATAGCGATTGAAGATTTTCATGGTTTTTGAAGAAAGGTTGATCACATACCGTATGACCGCCGACGGCAGAGCGCGGTCCGCCGTCGGCGGTCATTTGAGATCTTGCTGCTTTCGAAATTAATAGTTCAAACTCAGGTCAATGCCATCATAGAGGTCAGCAACCTGCTCTCCGTAGCCGTTGAACATTAATGTTTCGCGGCGGGAGAGTTCGCCAATGCGCCGTTCAGATGCTTGTGACCAGCGCGGGTGATCTACATTCGGATTCACATTGGCAAGGAAGCCATATTCGTTCGATGCTACAGTGTTCCAGAGTGTGTCTGGACGCTGGTCGGTCAGCTCGATCTTGACGATGGATTTGATGGATTTAAAACCATACTTCCAGGGCACTACTAAACGGATCGGCGCGCCGTTTTGAGGCAGCATGGTTTCGCCGTAAATCCCCGTTGCAAGCAGGGTCAGTTCGTTCATGGCTTCGCGGATGTGCAGACCTTCCTGATAGGGCCACGGATAGAATGGACTGCCTTGCCCTTTCATTTCCTCAGGGCGATAAACGGTTTCAAAGCGCACATACTTTGCGTCTGACGTTGGCTCAACGGCTTTCAATAAACTTGCCAGCGGAAAACCGTTCCACGGAATGACCATGCTCCACGCTTCAACACAGCGCAGGCGATATATGCGCTCTTCCTGAGTGAATAAGGAGAGCAGGTCTTCAAAACCGTAGGTCTTGGGCTTGTTCACCATGCCAGTCACTTCCACGGTCCAGGGTGAGGTGGTGAAACCTTTTGATAATGGCAGAACAGCTTCTTTGTTCGTGCTGAATTCGTAATAATTATTGTAAGAGGTTATTTCTTCGAAGGTATTGGCAGGGTTGCCCAATTCGTCACTCATGGATGGAAAGTTGTGAACCGGCGCGGTGGAGGTCACCTCTTCGACTTGGGGTGCGCAAGCCGCAAGTGCGGCACTGCCTGCAACCACACCGGCGGCTTTGATGAAATCACGCCGTGAAAGATACGTCTCTTTCGGGGTAATTTCATACGAACGGACTGGAACGGATTTATAAGGGTTGTTCATGTCTCTCCTCAAATTACGGATATGTTTCTGCCAGCAAGGTTTGGATGGCGGCTTCGGTTTCCTTGTATCTACCTTCGCCGATATGAACATAACGAATATGTCCTTGTTTGTCAATCAAGTACAGGGTGGGCCAGTAGCGATTATTATAAGCGCGCCATGTTGTACCGTCATTATCCTGCGTCACTGCGTATTCGATGCCGTATTCAAGCACTTTGGCTTTGAGATTACTTAAATCCGCTTCATAGTTGAACTCGGGGTAGTGGTTGCCGATGATGACGAGTCCCTGGTCACGGTAGGTTTGGTCCCATTCCTTCAACGAAGGAATCACATGTTGGCAGTTAATTCAGCCAAAGGTCCACATATCGATGGCAACGACTTTTCCGCGCAGGTCGGCGAGGCGCAGCGGAGAATCCACATTCAGCCAGGTATCATTCGTCAGTTCAGGTGCGGGTCCGAGGTCAGGCAGGGAGGCGTTGACAATGGGCAAGACGGGCTCCAACGATTGAGACTCTGCCGAGGCGGCGCAGGCGGTCAATACAAGTGTTACTCCGATCAAAAGTTTTCTCATTGTTACCTCAAAGGATGAGCTGAGTATAAGAAAACTTCCTTACGAAAGGATTACGCAAGCCTGAGAGTTTGATGAGGAAGGTAAAACGTAAACCGGCTGCCGTTGCCTGTTTCACTTTCCACTTTGATCTCGCCGCCATGTGCCTGCACAATGCCGCGTGAGATGGCAAGCCCAAGACCAGCGCCGCCAGTAGCACGGCTGCGGGATTTCTCTCCGCGATAGAACCCATCGAAGATATGCGGAAGGTCATCCGCGCGGATGCCTTCGCCTGTATCTTCCACGCTCACTTCTACGCCAGAGTTGGTTCGCCATGCTGTGACCTTTACCTCGCCGTGAGCGGGGGTGTGCCGAATGGCATTGCCAATGAGGTTGTTGAGCACGCGCCCAATGCGCCGCGTATCCATGCGGACGGGGTCAAGGTTTGGGTCCACGCTGCCGCTCAAGGTCAGGTTCTGACGCGCGGCAAGTTCGGTGAAAGATTCAAGCGTATCGGAGATTAAGTCTGCGAGAGAAGAATCTTCAAAATCTAATTTGAAGCCGCCAGCATTCAACTGCGCCATTTGGAAGAGGTCATCGATCAACGCTGAAAGCGAGCGGACGTCACGCTGTGCCGTATTGAGATAACGCTTCACCGTTTCGGGTTCGTCCACCACGCCATCGGCAAGCGCTTCGAGAATGGCGCGAATGGAAGCGAGCGGAGTTTGCAAATCATGCCCGACCCAGGCGATGAGATCGGCGCGCATCTTTTCAAGTTCGCGTTGCTTTGCATCGGCGGCTTCGAGTTGCTCAGCCATTTTGTTGAAGGTCTGTGCGAGTGTTGCCACTTCATCACGACCCTGCACCGGAACGCGGGTTTTCAGATCCCCTTCGGCAAGCTGTTCTGCCGCGCCGCGCAATTGATGCACACGGTCTGTGATGGTGGACGAGAGAAAATATCCCAACGCCATTGCCATACCGCCAGCAAATACCAATAACACAATCGCAAGCAGAAGATCATGCTGGCTTGCGAACATCATCTGTGCCGAAAACCATACGTTGAAAAATGTAAGCAAACTTGAAAGCGCATACACACCAAGCAAAGACCAACGCAAGGTGGGGGAGAACGTCATCCAACCCAGGCGATACGCAAGATACCCGGCAAACGCCGAAACGAAAGCAGTGATACCGAGAAAGAGCGCCATCAAGCCGAGTTCGTACATCGGCGGCGACATCATCAAATTAAAGATGATGAGCGAGATGACGAAGATGAGCAGAATGCCTGCTATGAACCGAAAAATATTGGATGATCTCATGATTCGAATTTGTATCCTACGCCCCAAACGGTCAGCAAATGGGTCGGCGAAGATGGGTCACTTTCGATCTTCTCACGCAAGCGGCGAATGTGAACCGTCACCGTGCCGGGGTCTATATATTCCGCGCCGCCCCAGACACGTTCCAATAATTGATCGCGGGTGAAAACTTGTTTTGGATGACGCGCCAACAGATAAAGCAGATCGAATTCTTTGGCAGTTAACTCGATGTGGGATTCGCGCACTGTCACAATACGAGTGGATGGACTGATGTTAATCTCGCCCAGCGACAAATCCCGCTCAGACTCCGCTCCGGCTTGTTCCCGTCCAGTACGCCGTAACACCGCCCGAACCCGACTCACCAACTCTTGCGGACTGAACGGTTTGACCACGTAATCATCAGCGCCCATTTCCAAGCCGGAGATGCGGTCGATCTCCTCGCGCCGCGACGTGACCATGATGATGGGCACATTCGAACGGTCTCGCAGCCAACGAGTGATGGAGAGACCGTCCACTTCTGGGAGCATGAGGTCAAGGATCACAAAGTCTGGAATTTGTTTTTCGAGAATGTTCATCGCCAGCCTGCCGTCCGCTGCGATCTGCACCTGATACCCGGCGCGCTTTAAGTAGAGACTGACCACTTCGGAAAGACTGGGCTCATCTTCTACAACAAGAATTTTTATTTCTGCCATGCCTGAAATCATACTTGATTCTATTAAGTCCGTCACGCAAAAATCAACCCACAGAGACTTTGTTCATACTTTCGTAAGAATTAGACAGGGGTTTTGTAAGATGATTTATCTATTATCAGGCTTCAAGAAAATATAAGGAGATAAATTCGAACATGAAATCCAAAAATATTTTAGTTAGCTTTGTTTTGTTGCTTGCGTTTCTCGTTACCGCTTGCGGCGCACCCGCAGATGATGGCATGATGGAAGAAGATGCTGCGATGACGGAAGATGCAATGCATGACGCCGCAATGACTGAAGAAGCCATGATGACGGAAGAGGCAATGCACGACACCGCGATGACAGAAGAAGCCATGATGACCGAGGAAGCCATGGCAGACGATGCCATGATGGAAGCCCCGGCATGGTTTGGCATTCCTCTTACTAACGTCCGCACGAATGAGACCTTTGCCATCCAGGACTTTAAGGGCAAGGTTGTTCTGGTCGAAACAATGGCGGTTTGGTGCCCGAATTGCCTCAAGCAGCAGGGACAAGTGCAGGAACTCCACACCCTGCTCGGCGAACGTGATGATTTCGTCAGCATCGGTTTGGATATTGACCCGAACGAAGATTCATCCAAGTTGCTGAGCTTCATTGACGGACAGGGTTTCGATTGGGCATACGCCGTTTCTCCCGCAGATGTCTCACGCGACCTCGCCTCTCTCTACGGTGACCAGTTCCTCAACCCGCCTTCAACTCCCATGCTGGTGATCGACCGCAAGGGCAACGTCCACCCGCTGCCGTTCGGCATCAAAAGCGCGGACGATCTGATGAACGCCATCCAACCGTACGAAAGCAAGGTAAAGACTGTAATCTTTTCAGGGTCAAGTCGGGGAACATCGCAAACCGACTTGAGCGAGATCATTTCATGGAAACCATCCTAACCTCCCTTTCTCTCGGCTTGCTTGCCACGACCAGTCCCTGTGTGCTGCCGTTGTACCCGGGCTTCCTTGCCTACCTCAGCGGCGGACAGGAAAAACTGGCGAACAAACCTGCTCGTTATTTGCTCGGCTTCTTCGTCCTCGCAGGCGTATTGACCATGATGCTTGCACTTGGCGCGATCATTGCGCTGTTGTCCATTTCCATTGGGCAGGCGCTGGCATTCGTCATCCCTGTTGCAGACCTGATCATCATTGCTTTTGGTGTGATGCTTTTATTCAACATCAACCCCTTCAAAAAACTTCCGCAAATTCAAGCACCTTTGCTTTCGCATCCCTTTGCAAATGCCTTTATTTATGGATTGCTGTACGGACCGATTGCCCTGCCTTGCTCTGGTCCACTGGTGGTGAGCATTTTTGCACTCTCGCTCACGGTCGGAGATGCACTTGGTAAGTTGAACGTCTTCCTCTGGTTTGGCTTGGGCTTCGGCATGCCGCTTTTGCTGTTATCGTTCATCTCCGGCGCGGCACAACGTTGGATCACGCGTCAATTTGCCATGCGCGCCCGGGTCATTAACTTCATCAGCGGATTATTGCTTTTGGGAATTGGTGTGTATGACTTATACATCAATTGGAGTTTGATCCAATCGTATTTCTAAAACGAGAACGTCTCGCCTCTTCCATAGCTGACAGTGGACTCGCCTCGGTAAAGCGTCACCCCGCCGCCACCGTGGACTTCCCATTTACCATCTGCAGCATGGATCATACCCGTTCGCTCGTCAATGCCGATCAAAAGTACCTCTGGCAGCATTTTCCTTAACTCGCCTGCCCAATTTTTTCCAAAGGTATTGTGATGCGGCAGGACGAGCGCATTCGGCACTAAATTCAATCCGCGTACCACTTTCTTTTTAGATGGGTCGAAGTAATACTCACACATCACCATCGCCCCGGCGCTGCTCCCGGCAATGACCGCGCCATTCTGATACGCGTCCAACGCCGCAGACCAGCACAGGCTATCTTTGAGCGTTTCACCCAGATAATGCGTGAACCCGCCGAGCATGTAGATTAGTTTTGATCCGCGAATTTGATTTGCATGTGTAGAGTCATTGGCTGATTTTGAGTCGATTACATCAACTGTAAAAACCTGTTTTGCTCCCAGGCTTTGGAACCAATTCATGCCATTCTTCCCAGCCCGCTTGTGATTGTTATCCGGCGCGGCAGCAGTGGTAATGATGGCAATCGGCGCATCAACCCCGCCTGCCAGTTCAATGGCGCGCAGGTCCGGCTCAGACATTCGTCCGCCAAACTCTGCGCCGCCTTCAAGTAAAAGATAGCCCATGTCTTACTCCTTGGTCGCGGCTTGCCCGCGTTCCACATTCACGCGCATTTCAGTGCCGTCTGTACTGATATCGATCCAGCCGTTGCGGTCTGTTCGCAGCATGGAATACCCTTCGAGCGATTCGAGTACTTCTTGATGGGGCAGACCGTCCATGTCACCGGCGGCGACGCTTAATACCACCAATTGTGGATTTAAATTTTCGAAAATATCCGGCGGGTTGCTGGGCGCATATCCCGACTCGGCTAACAAAAGTACATCCACTTTGCCAATAGTATTGCCATACTCGATGGATTCATATGTCCCTTCGCTGACACCGATAGGGAGCAGGACGCGGAAACTGCCATATTGGATGAGCAGCACGCTTCCCCGCGGACCTTCAGCCTGCACCTCGATGAATGCACCATCACCCAGCTCAAGTCTTTGCCCTGCTTCCGTCCGGCTGACGGGGATCTCATTCTGTGCGAAGTATTCATCCAGTGTGCGGGAGGAGAACGAGGCTTGTATGTTGCCGCTCCATAACACATTCCTAGGTGTGTAACGTTCTACGATACGGGGCAGTGCGGCGAGTTGATCTTCCTCTGTGGAGGCAATGATGAGCCAGTCTAATTTGCGGGTGAAGAAGGGCAGTCTGCGCCCAAGTTCGTCGGATAGATCAGAGGTACTGGCGCCGCCGTTGACAAGAATATTGCGTCCTTCAGGTGTTTGGATGAGTACTGCATCTGCGGAACCGGCATCCAGAAAAGTGACATGGAAGCGCCCATCACCTGATTTGGCAGAGGCACTCCAGAATAGCACCATGCAGATGAATGTCACCGCAAATGACAGGGTTAAGGCGACGGCTCGAAGCGACACGGCAGCAGACTTGAACCAGTTTTGGATGGCAGACCAGTTAAAGGTCACGAGCAGAAGCGAGGTGTATGTCATAAAAATGAACCAGAGCGGCACGTCTCCAAGAATGAGCACTCCATTGGGAATGCGGTCAAAAAATTCCACTACACGGATGGTGTAGCCTGCAAAGGGCCAGGCGACCCATGCCAGCAGTTGACCGAGCGGCTGGAGCATGACACTGACGAAGACCGCCAATCCGCCAAGGATCATGACTGCGGGTTGCACCGGCAGGATGAAAGGATTAGCGAAAAAGGAGATGATGGAGATGCGGTTGAAATAATATGCCATTAATGGAATGGTCATCACTTGTGCGGCGAGGGTCAGAATGACGTTGTCGTTGATGATGCTGACGATGGCACTATTCTCCTGTTGAGTGATCTTTTCAATGATGCGGGCGGTGAGGTTCGAGAATGGTTCAGCATATAAGATGAGCCCTAATGTAGCGAAGAACGAGAGTTGAAAACCGATGTCCCATAATGTGAGCGGGTTGATGAGTGCCAGGACCAGGGCAACAAATGCCAGAGTGTTCATGCCTGCATTGCGTCTGCCGATCTGACGTGCGAATAACGCAAGACTGCCCATGATGGCGGCACGCATCACAGCCGGGTCGCCGCCAACCAGAAAGGCATACAGAAAGACGAAGATCACGGCGAAGATGGCACCAAGCCTCTCGTTTCTGAGGACCCACTTGAAGAAGGAAAAGAACAATCCCGCAATGATGGCGATGTTGAACCCTGAGATGGCGATGATGTGTGCCGTGCCGGTGTTCTTGAAGGCAGTTTGTAATTTTTTGGGTAGTCCTGTGTCTACGCCGAAGAGGATGCCAGAGAGTAATGAGGCTTCAGGGTCTTGAAAGATCTTGTACGTATGCTGGACGAGTTGTGCTTTGAAACTGTAAACGAGTTTGTATATCGGATTGCCGTCGTTACCGGGCAGGCGAGTCACTTTGGCGCTGGTCATATACGAGTGAATGCCCTGACGGGCGAGATAATCGCGATAGGAAAATTCTTCATTTTCGGGCGGGGTTTTCACACTGCCGCGCAAACGGATGCGCTCGCCATATTCATATTCTTCGTTGGGCAACACACGCACAAGAATATTCCCGGAGACTGGCAGGTCACCGTCACCAGTATCCACTGCTTGGACGTTAATCGTCAGGTTGGTGTAGGCATCACGGTAATCTGGCGGTTCGGTCAAATATCCGGTAATTAGTAAATCATAATTACGGTCGTTATAGAAGGCGATGTGGAATGCGTCTATAGTTGGTTGACGGACCTGGTAGTAAGCTGCGCCAAGAAATAAGAAGATGGGGAGCAGGGGGATGATGGGATATTTGACGAGAAAAGAGTATCGGGTCTTAAACCGTGGGGTGCGGATAAAGTAGAAAATCAGAGCTGTGAGTGCCCATGCCCAGGCTGGAAATGTGACGGCAGCGGCGAGGATGATTCCTGTGAGGAAGGCAAGCGAGATCCACAGCAAAGGCATGGCGTGGATTCTACATTAGTTTGCCGTCACCATGGCATGCCGTGAAGATGGATCACCCCATGAGAGTTCCATTGTTCCAATGAACTGTGGATCGGCATGATGAGAGTCGGACCATGAAAAGTTTCCCAGGCTTGGGAGTCGGGGTTGAGGCTGTAAACACTTTGTTGTACACGGGTGAAACCGGATGCGGCATAAAACCCGGCGACTTCATCGTGACAGCCGATAAAGCCGAAATCTACATGGGTGTGTTGTTGCAGGTGGTCGCGTAAATGACTAAACATGGTTTTGCCGAGCTTCCTGCCCTGATGTTTGGGGTGGATCGCCACCGCGCCGATCCCTGCAATTTCAAAGGCAGAGTCTTCGACCGTGATGCGGCGAAAACCAAACTCCAAGTGTGCCACGGGTTGCCCGGCTTGCATGGCGATCAGGCGGTATTCGGGCTTGGAGCCCCAATAGGAATTCGCGTTGAAGAAATCCACGTAGTTGGGGAAGGCTGCAACCAACATGCGTTGGATATCCGCTTCGAGAGCGGCTGAAAGTTCGGGTTCGGGAATCAGTTTCCAGTCCATATCTGGAAGCGGATTGTACCGGAAGCTGGTGAATCCCGGCATGCGTGCGAAGTCGCTTTAGTGGAAGGGTACTTCTCCGGGAGAACCGTTCTTCACGGGTGTCCAGTTTGACTCTGAATCTGGCATGAGCGGGTTGATGCGCTCGATGGAGGTACATTCGCTGAGATATCTGGGGACGTTGTCTTTGTGATTGTCGTCAATGTCAAATGGATAGCTGGTTAGAACAGAGGGTGTACCGTATGTATCCACCACGGTGTTGATGATGGATCCGCTGCCAGTGTATAGGGTTACAGTGTCGTATCCATTTTGGTCGGTGATGATGCCGAAATAGTCATCGCCCAGTGTGGCGCTCTCTGCCACAGTAAGGACGATCGTACCGGCTGGCAGAGTATAAGGCGCGCCCATTGGGTTTTCGTAATATTGCGGCGACAATACGACGGCAACGCCTTTTGCCGGAATGACAGTGGTATCCAGAATGAACGGTCCATCTGGCATAAGACCAGAGCGCCTATTCCAGGCTGTGATCTCATCTGGTGTGCCGGAATTCCCTTCATCGTAGAGATGGAAGCCGCCTACATCCACGGGCTGGTCGCCGTAGTTATAGAGTTCCAGGTATTGGTTGTATTTGCGTTGGTCGATACCGCCGCAGGCGTTGCCCATTACCTCACTGATGATTATTGTGGGCTTCCCCTTTTGAGCCTCGGGCTGGGGAGGAAGCACTGACTCTGGTTGATTAGAAGCCGAAGATGGTAGTGTGGCGCTGGGGTCTATAACCTTGCAAGTAGTTGTCAGGATGTTTGAATTTGAACCCACACCTGAAGTAACGGTGGCTTTTATAAGCGCTTCACCTGCCACAGAGGGTGCCGTATAGTTGGCGCCGATTCCTTGTGAGATGCTTACGACTGTGCCAAGAGAGGCTTCCCAGGTAACTTGTGAGTTGGGGTCGATCTCCCCATTGAGCGTCAAGCCGATGACTTCTGAAACAAGGAGCGAGCAGTCTTGCGGCATGATCTTTAGGGATTGATGACTTGCGTTCCCGCCGCAGGCGACCAGCGGCAGGGTTGCGATGACGACGAGAAGTGGAATACGAATGGTAAGGGCGGTGTTCATTCTATTTGACCTGAACTTCAAGGGAAAATAGGGTGGCATTGTTACAAAAGTTTTGGGTGGCAAGCAGGGAAATAAAGCTGGGACCCGACTGGTCGCCGAAGGTGATGTTTACCTGGCAGCCGTTCTTTTCTCCAAGGGTGGGGAATGCCGGACCAACGAATTCCCAGGATATACAGGAAAGTTGCGCCGCTTCATCCGGAGAGACTGCCATGATGGTCATGGGTTGGTTTGGGGAAACCTCCAGTAGATCGAGAGGCTGGTAGGATTGGTCTGTACCCACAATTTTGAACGTCACGGCTTCGGGAGCCTTGCAACTGGGTGAAAAATTCCAAAACCCCAAAAGGGAGATGGCAAAGCAAAAGATCAGGAACCAAAATGGCAGCCCGGTGATGTATCTTCTAAGGTTTTCGCCTTTGGCAAAGTTAAGCGGGCTGATCTCCACCCCGCTGCGCACGAGCATCAGTGTCAGGCTGCTGAGGGCGGCGCTGAACGTGATCAATGCCTGCCTTGGGTTGGCACTTCCGCTTAACCATTCTTCCACCCCTCCAGGAAATGCCCCCATGGATACGCTAAAGCCAATAACAACTGCGATCAGTAGGAAAATTGCCAGTCCGGGAATGATGTCGGAGATTCTTCGGTTCATACATTCTGCTCCTTTGCGCGATGATCCGGTAAAAAAATTATAGCGAATAACTTGTGGAGAATACTTTCCAGTCTCTTTACAGCAAAGCGGGTCTGAAATTTTCCTAAAAAATATTACTCCTGCCCGACCCTGCCGTTATAATCCTTGATCATGACTCAAACCAAACTGATCCTTGTTACTGGTGCTACTGGTTACGTTGGCGGCAGACTTGTCCCCAAACTGCTCGAGGCAGGCTATCGCGTGCGTTGCCTGGTGCGTGACCCGTCCCGGTTGCAGGGGCGGGCATGGTTGAAAAAAGTTGAGGTTGCGGCGGGCGATGCTCTCAACCCTGATGAGCTTGCTATCGCAATGAAAGATGTTGCTGTCGCATATTATCTGATGCATGGCAAACAGGGCGGCAGGAACAGTGCCGAACGGGATATGCAAGCCGCACGGAATTTCTCCCATGCCGCTGAAATTGAAGGCATTGAGCAGATCATTTATCTTGGTGAGCTTGTGGATCCCACGGCAAACCTCTCGCCCTACTTGCGCTCGCGACATGAAACCGGCTTTGTGTTGCGGCATGGCAAAACACCTGTCACTGAGATTCGTGCAGGTATGATCATTGGTTCTGGCTCGGCTCTCTTTGAAATGATCCGTTATCTCACCGAGCGTGAGCCGGTGCTTACCTGCCCCGCTTGGTTCTTCTCGCAAGCCCAGCCCATTGCCATTCGGGATACACTTTCCTATCTGGTAGATGCACTCAAAACGCCGGAAGCGACCGGCAGGGTTATTGAGATAGGGGGACCTTCGCGCCTCACCTACGCAGACATGCTGTTGGGGTATGCCAAAGAGCGGAATCTCCGCCGTTGGCTGATCCGCACACCGTTCTACGCCCCAAGACTTTCCGCGTACTGGGTTCACATGGTCACGCCGATCCATTGGCGGGTGGTGGCGCCGCTCATTGAAGGGTTGCGCGCCAATCTTATCGTTCGCGATGAAACGGCAAAGAAAGTATTCCCCCATATCCAGCCTATCGATTATCAGACCGCGGTTCATCTTGCGCTTGGGCGCATCCAACGCGATAACGTGGAAACCAGCTGGGCTGATGCCCTGGTGACCGAAGCCGGCGACGTGAAACCATATACGTTTACGGTGGAAGAGGGCATGTTCATTGAACGCCGTAAAATCGTACTCGATCTTTCTGCCGAAACCGTTTTTCGATCTTATACCGGCATTGGCGGTGAACGCGGCTGGATGTATATGGACTGGTCGTGGGCGATCCGCGGTTGGATGGATAAAGCCATTGGCGGTGTCGGCTTGCGGCGTGGACGCCGTCACCCGGATGAGATCCATACCGGGGAGGCGCTCGATTTTTGGCGGGTTGAAGCGGTTGAGAAAGACCACCTTATGCGCCTGCGCGCCGAGATGCTGGTTCCAGGGAAAGCCTGGTTGCAATTTGAATCTGCTCCGCTGGAAGAAGAAAAAAACAAAACCCTCTTCACGGTTACTGCTTATTTTGAGCCGCACGGCGTCCCAGGCTTTTTATATTGGTATGCCATGTGGCCATTCCATAAATTCATCTTTGACGGTCTAGCCCGTCGCCTCGCCTCGCGTGCCCGCGTATTGGCTCATGCCTACTAAAAATTAACTGAACACTTTTTAGGCAGGCGGGGTTAATCAATCATATGATGAATCTTCTCTTTCCCCTCCTTGGTTATTTCCTCGGTTCCCTGCCTTTTTCCATCTGGGTTACTCGTTTCGTCAAAAATGTGGATGTGCGTGATGCTGGTTCCGGTCACGCCACGACAACGAACACCATCCGTCAGGCGGGTTTTGGCTGGGGTGTGTTGGTCTTCATCCTTGATGTTACAAAGGGATTCCTGCCTGCCTGGCTTGCCATCCGTTATTCAGGCGAAACCTGGCTCATTGCACTGACGGCAGCTTGCGCAGTCATCGGTCACTGCTGGACGATCTTTGCAGGCTTTCGCGGCGGCATGGGGCTAGCCACGGCAGGCGGAAGTATTTTGGCGGTTAACCCGCTGGCATTTCTGGTCTGTTTTGGGCTATTGGTGTTTCTGGTACTGGTGGTTCGTCACTCTGCACGCGCAAGCGTTTTCGCAGGAATCCTTATTGCGCCGGTCTTGTGGCTGCTCAACTTTCGTGATGTCGTTTTTTGGGTTGCACTTGGAACAGGCGCTGTCATCGCTATCCGCTTTTTGATAGACTGGAATCGCAAATATCGCGAACTATGGCTGGACCGGGAAAAGCCCGGCTGATTCACAAAAAAAAGCTGGTCTTTGAAGACCAGCTTTTTTATATTCTCAAGTTTATAGGTGAGGGCTTACTCACCTGTTAGCCAGCTAAAGATGCCTTTTTTGGGAAGTGTTTCTTCCACTCGGGGCATTGCCAGCAAAACCACCGAAATGTTGTCGTGCCCGCCGCGCTCGTTGGCAAGCCCAACCAGGGCTTCTGCCGCGGCTTTCAAATCCCGCTTTGAACGAATGATATCCTGAATCTCATCGTTCCAAACCAGATCGGTGAGTCCGTCGGTGCAGATCAGAATGGTATCTCCAGGATGGAGGTGAAAACCTTGGTTATTGAGCGATTCTTCATCCGTCTCTTCGTTATCAATGCGTAAGCGAAAATCCACTTCGGGCAGGCGAATACCGCCAAGATGGCGGCGGATGACATGTACATTGGGATGGTCACGCATCTGTTCGGCAGAGATAATGCCTTTTTCGTAGGCTTCCTGTACCCAGGTATGGTCAATCGTCAGTTGTTGAATATATTTTCCACGCAGAAGATAGATGCGCGAGTCACCCACATACGCAGTATATAATTTGTTCTCGATGACCCACACACAGGCGCAGGTTGAGCCCATACCCTGTTCCTCTTCTCGTCCTGCAGAGTGGGTGGCGATCGCCTGGCTGGCATCGTGAATGGCGTTCTCAAGGATCTTGACCGGTTTTCTAGCGTTGCTTTCCGCCACATGCATGCTGATGTAATTCACTGCCAGTTCTGCCGCTACTTCGCCAGCGCGATGCCCGCCAATCCCATCTGCCACTACGGCAAACGTGGAAGGACGCGCATCGTCCTTGCCTAACTGGAACGACGAAACGGCATACCGGTCCTCATTATTCTTGCCTGAGAGGCCCGCATGGCTGAGGGCGGCTATGTGCAAGTGGGCGAGAGTGGTACGAATCATTCGTCAGGATTCACTGGGGTGATCTTGGGAGTTCTTGGGAGTGGGGGAGTCCGCAGTAGGAAACGGTACTTTAATTGACCAAAGTTTACCATATCCCCATGCTCCAATCGGCAGCCTTCGCGCGAGATCGGCTCATAATTCACCCATGTCCCCACAATGGATTGGACATCCAGAAGCAAATACCCGCCGTCTTCGGTGGTGCGGATGCGTGCATGTACAGACGAAATGGAAGGATCATCCAGGATCTGTGTGCATTGTACTGGGTCTGTACCGATCACGATTTCCTTGCCGTTCAATGGGATCGGCGGGACTGCGGAAAACTGCCCATCCGCTTGAATGCGAGCCAGCGAAGCCGCCGCTTCATTCTCTGATTTTTCAGCCGTCTTTGCCTTTCTTGGTTTGGGTTGGCGCTTCGGGCTTTTCTCTTTAACCTCTGTAGCCGGTGGTTCTGCCGCCATCACTGCGATGGATTGAGTGAGTGGGTCGCTTTGGACACGGCGCTGTTCTTGCATGGCACGCAGAGAGAGAAAACGGAAACGTCCGCCCAGCAGGATAACGAACAGCACGAGCCCTGCAAAGATGATCGCACCGAAGGTGAATTGCATGCGATACTTGGCAAGGAAGGCGGCAGGTCCGCTGGGCGCTTTGATGACGGTGACCAGGATCGGCAGCGGCATACTGGTTTTGCTTAATCCAAGCGAGTCAACCACTTCCACTGTCAATTGATGTTCACCGCTGACCGTATAGGGTATCAGATCCCAGTTGAATTTATTGAAAGGCTCGGCGGTATTCTCAGCCACGTTGACGCCGTCTACATATAACGTAGTACGTGCCAGTGGACGTTCAAAACCATCCGGGAATTCGATGATGATCTCGAGTTCCTGCGTTTCGGGCAAAAGGATTTCAGAATTGAAGGGGTCGTCTTCCGGTGCCTGACGTGTGATCTGCAACGCAGGGGATACAGGAATCGGGTTGGGTGGAAGTACGTTCAAGCTGAAGGTCTGTGGTGTAGAAGCGACCATGCCTGTTGAAGGTACATTCACTTGCAGCGAGATATTGTGGTCGCCGGAAGCGTTCAGGTGTGATGTGTAAGAGAGGGTGTAGATTCGGCGCAAAGGTGAAAAGTAAACTTCCGGATCGGGGAAGCGTTCTTCACCGGAGAATTGGAACATGCTGCCGCCGGTTTGAATGGCAAGGTTGTTGAAAACTGCAGCACTGGTAGTGGTGAAGGTTGTGTTTGCATCCACATACCAGACGAAAACGTGAATATTGCTTTCTACGGCGCGCTGGATCAGCGGCTCAAGCGATGCAGCCAGGTTGGCATCTTCCATTTGTGGAGTGATGAAAAGAATGGCACGCTTCACACCAATGCGCGGCGTCTGTGCGCTGACCACATCCAAGGCGGTGACGAGGGATTGCAGGTTGGGGGTGGCGGTTCGGAGGTCTGGTTCAAAGCCTTCCAAGCCGACGATGAAATCGGCAGCAGGCGCATGGTTGATGATCGGTCCTGCCTGGCTGACGAGGCTGAGGTCATCGGGCAGGTCGGTGGGGCGAGCCTGTGCCCATTGCAAGATGATCTGTGAAACGCGTTGAAAACGGGAAATACCATTGGCATTGCGGGCATCCAGGGCTTCGCCTTGATTGAAGGCGACTGCCAACTGGAGCGGGATCGCCATTTCTGTGAACGAATCGGCTGGGATGGGCTGCCCGTTTTCGAGAACAGAAACAGCATCCGGTTTAAGCCCTGAGGCGAAAATGCCGTTCGCGTCGGTTACATCCACAAACCCGGTAATGACCGGGAAGGTGGATGTGTCCACATTATGTAGCGTAACAGAGGCTGCGATCTGTCCCTGTGCATGCACAGGGACAAGGATCGTGCCCAGGATCAGGCTTATGGAGAAAAAGGAGACGAGGAGTTTACGCATCAGCCTGCGCGAGGATGGGGGTGCTTTCGATAGGTTTGGCGGTCAGCTGACGATAGGAAAGTGCCCAAGCCGTTTTGATATAGGCGGTGAGAACACCGTTGAAGCCTAAGAGAATGGGGACGTAGATGGCACAGCATACGATGGATATCCATGCTGTAGGCGGGAGAGCGGCACCTGCTTGATAGCTGGACATGCTGAAAACAAGCGGAACCATGGCTGCGATCAAAGGCAGGGCAAAGATCAAGCCAATAATACCGCCGCCGATCCCCAATACCAGTGAGAGGACGATCATGCCACCTATATCAGATTTGGCGATTTCCCAGCCGCGTTTGAAACCATCGAACATGGTGAGGTCTTCGGCAACGATGGCTGCCTGTGCCTGCTCAAGGATGACATTCACAACCCAGCCTACCGGAACGAGCACGCAGATGAGCGGGACTAAACACAATAATCCAATACCGGCTGTGGCGATAGCTATGAAGATAAAGGGGAGAAGAAGCACAAAGAACGCCAGCCCAATGAGGAAATTCAGCCCGAAGAAACGCCAGAAATATGGCATGCTTTCAGACCAGAGTTCGGCAAACATAAGGGAGGCGGCGCCATCTTCCACTTTGTATACGCCTTTGAGAATACCGATACGCCCGATCATGCCAAGCGCATAGAACGCGAGAGAAAGTAACGCAAGCACTACGCAAACGGCAATGATGATGAGCATATACTGTTGGAAGAATTCGCCCGCCTGATCAACGTATTGGCTGGGGTCGCCTGTGAAGTTTGTGGTTGGGTCGCTGCTGCCATTCGAGGAGCTGGAATTGCCGTTGCTGCCCCCATTACCGCTGGCAAAGCCTGCAAAAATCCCGAAAACCCACAGAATCTTGTAATTCCAAATGATCTGCCAGGATCGGGTAAGGATCTTTCCTAAATCGATTTTCATGTCATTCTCCAGAGCGTTACAGGTGGTCCTCCCGAGCGAGACCGGCTAAATCATACACTACTCAAAGATTTCCGTCCACTTGGGAGGTGGTTGGGAACGGGGATTTTCCGTCCCATACGACACCCTAATCTACGCGGAGAAGTTCACGAAGTCGCGGGGTTCTCTTCCTCCCCGAAAAGGACTATGTCACTTACCGCCGGGCGTGAGAGACGCAGATAGGAGATGCCTATAACGGAGTTCATGAATGTTCCGGTGATTCCAGTGACCAGTGACATGAACGGGAAGAAGATGCAAGCAAATAGGATCATCATCGCTATCACTGCCTGTCCGCTTATATCCACGCCGGATTCCATTAAGATCGGCGCCGCCGCGGCAGGTAGGGTTGCTGGAAAGATAAAGATACTGGAAACCAGTGTGGAGCCGAAATACGCGATCAATGTGACCAGGATGAACTTCCAAACATGCTCGCGGACAACGTTCAGCGAGCGCTTGATGGCATCCCATGAACCCAGGTCTTCCTCGATCACTGCTACCATGGCTCCATCCATGACGGCGATGACGAGAAATGAAAGGGGCGTAAGCAGCATCATGATCGGCTGCAAACAAATGGAAGCAATGCCCATCGTCACAGCGGTAAGTGCCGCCACGCAGAGGAAGAAGACTGCAAAGACCGCTCCGATCGAAAACTGGATGATGAGCACAGCGCCGAGCACGCGCCCAAAATATTGAAAGCCATCCCGTACCAGATCCATAAAAGCCGTAGAGCCTTCACCGCGCTCCACCCGCAGGATGCCAAGCATCAACGACGTGGACCCGGCTGTATTCACCAACAAACTGACGATGAAACTGAGTGATAGCACTCCCAGCCAAAGCACAAGGAACAGCCCCATCATATCTTCATCCTCGCTAAAGAGAAAAATAGGTGCGGCAAATGTAACGAATATGAACGATGCGACCAGCATGGGGAACATCATGAACAACCAGAAGGATTTTTGTCTCCAGGTGATCTGCAAAGCGCGGGTTAAGACATTGCCATAATCGAAGTTCATTTTCATCTCCCAAACATCAATCTAAAATGACTATTCCCACTCGATCGTTGCGGGTGGTTTGCTCGTTATATCATAGACCACGCGATTGATGCCTTCCACTTCATTGACAATACGGCTTGAAACTTTTGCCAGCAATTCGAAAGGCAGGCGCGCCCAATCGGCGGTCATAAAATCGTCCGTGGTGACCGCGCGGATCGCCGCCGCCTCCTGATATGTGCGTTGGTCGCCCATCACGCCGACAGAGCGCACGGGCAACAAAACCATGAAAGCTTGCGAAGTCTGCGCACCCTTCCCAAGAAAACCGGCTTTGGATAATTCCTCCAGAAGGATCGCATCTGCCGCCCGCAGACGGGATACACGTTCGGGCGTACACTCCCCGAGACAACGCACGGTCAGACCGGGACCGGGGAACGGTTGCCGCCACACCAAGCCTTGATTCAAGCCGAGAGCTTCGCCCACCAAGCGTACTTCATCCTTGAATAGATAACGCAGAGGTTCGACGAGTTCGAACTGCATGTCTTCGGGCAGCCCGCCCACGTTGTGGTGTGACTTGATCTTCGCCGCCTTGCTTCTATCGGGTCCAGAAGATTCGACGACATCCGGGTAGATCGTGCCTTGCACCAGGAACTTCGGCTGACCGACATTCTTCGCTTCGCGCTCAAAAATACGGATGAACTTCTCTCCGACGATCTTGCGTTTTTTCTCCGGGTCGGTTTGCCCTTTCAGCGCGCCAAGAAATTCTTCACTGGCTTCCACAGTAATTAATTCCGCGCCAAGCCCATTGCGGAAAGCATCCGCCACTTGAGCACCTTCGTTCGCGCGCAAAAGCCCCGTATCCACGAACACACAGACGAGTTGATCGCCGATGGCTTTATGGACCAATGCCGCCGCTACGGATGAATCGACTCCCCCCGAAACCGCCGCAAGCACACGTTCCTTGCCAACCTGCTCACGAATCCGTTTGACGCTTTCTTCGATGATGGAGGCGGGCGTCCAATCGGGGGTTGCGCCGCAAATGTCAACGGCGAAATGCTTGAGGAGTTCACTGCCGTTCGGGGTGTGATGCACTTCCGGGTGGAATTGCACGCCGAAATATTTGCGCTTCATATCGCCCATTGCGGCGTAGGGGCTGTTCCCGCTTTTTGCCAGAGCAACAAAGCCTTCAGGCAGCTGAGTCACTTTATCGCCGTGCGACATCCAGACTTTGGATAGTACATCCAACATCGTGCCAGGAATTAGCGGCGTAATTTCTGCCTGCCCATATTCCCGTTCTGCCGAAGGATCCACTTTGCCGCCAAGGGCGTGGGTGAGGGCTTGCATTCCGTAACAGATGCCAAGGATGGGCAGCCCGCTTTCGAGAATGAATTTCTGAATGAAGGGGGCATTCTCTTCGTAAACGGATCTGGGTCCGCCTGACAAAATAAATCCCTTCGGTTTTATCGAAAGGATCTTTTCCTGAGGCGCATCCCAAGGGAAGAGTTCACAGTACACCTGCGCTTCACGCACGCGCCGGGCGATGATCTGAGCATATTGAGAACCGAAATCGAGAATGGCAATGGAATTCATGTAAATAATCCCTCACCCCAACCCCTCTCCCTCTGGGAGAGGGGCAAGGGGAGAGGGTGAAATCAAATGAAAGTGTAAATGCGGAAAATCCTGATATTCTCCGCCGTTGACGATGAGCCGATAAGCCTTGAGGTCAAATTCCTTTACGAGGCTTTGCACCGTGGCGTATAAGTCTGTGAGGAAAGCGGTATCTTGCGGGTCAAGGTCTGCCAGCGTTTGCACCTGTCGCTTTGGGACGAGGAGCAGGTGAACCTTATAGCTGGGAGAAGGATGCTGAAAGGCGATCAGGTTCGGCGTCTCGCGGAGGCGTTTGACCGGGATGGCAAAACTCATGTGTGTAAATATCCAACCGATGAGGAAAGTGATGAAGCGGAGGCGTAGAAATTTCCGAAGCATGAGCTTGTAGACGATTGACCATGGACGATTGACCATAGAAGATTTGCCATGGTCTGCGGTCTATCGTCTATCGTCAGGCTAATCCACAAACTCGATCTTGCCGTCATCCAACGATTTGATGCAAGCGATGGATTCGATCGGAACACCAAGCGGAGTTAACGCGTCGCGTCCGCCTTCGAAGATCTTCTCGATCAATGCGCCGATGCCAACGATATGTGACCCAGCGGCTTCTGCCAAACGCACCAGACCGAGAATGGTCTGTCCGCTGGCGAGGAAGTCATCGATGATCAGAACCTTTTCGTTGTTGGCAAGGTATTCGGGGGAGACGATCAACTCGACCATGCGCCCTTTGGTATGCGATGGCGCGAGAGTCAGGTAGACCTGATCGGGCATGGTGATGGGTTTGGTCTTGCGGGCATAGACGACGGGCAGCCCCATGTGAATGCCGGTGGTGATGGCAGGGGCGATGCCGGAAATTTCAGCCGTGAGGATCTTTGTCGCTCCTACATTTGCAAAACGTTTTGCAAAGTCACGTCCACACTCGTCCATAAGCATGGGGTCCACTTGATGATTGACGAAACTATCCACTTTCAAAATCCCGCCGCCGAGTACTTTCCCCTCTTCTAAAATACGTTCTTGCAGTTTGTTCATTGCGCCTCCAATTGTCCAGACAGATTTATGGGGGTGATTTTACAACCGGAATGGGAAAGAGGAAAGAGGAAGTTTTGAATATGACTGGAAACTGAAAAGTGTCCTTGATTCATTTTTAGAACTTAATTTAATCCAAGTTGAGACCTTGCAGAAGGTGCAAAAGTTTTAACGCCAAGGCGCAGAGCCGCAAAGGAAAAAACAATGGAATCTTAGCGTCTTTGCGACTTTGCGTTAAGAATCCCGACTAAAAGCGACTTGAAAATTGCAGGTAGCAATTGAGATAATTTAATGAACGACGAATTTGCCGATTTCCTGCACTTATCCCCGTTTAATCCATCAAAAATGACTGTGTTAGAATCTTGCGCGTGAATGACAAGATAAAGTTTATTCTAGCATCCAACTCTCCGCGCAGAAAACAGTTATTTGGTTTGAGCGGCTGGGAGTTCAGCATCCTCGCCGCGGATGTGGATGAGACACCCTTTGAGCATGAAGCGCCGCGTGATTACGTGATCAGGCTGGCGCAAGCCAAGGCTTCAGCGATCCAAGCCCGCGCGGATGCCGATGCGTTCATCATCGGGTCAGATACAACGGTGGTGGATGGGCGTGAAATCCTTGGCAAGCCTGTCGATGAAGCAGATGCGCGGCGTATGTTAAAGCAGCTGCGCGGGCGGACGCATCAAGTCTACACAGGGGTTGCCATCCTGTATCGGAAAAATATGCTGATCGACTTGTCTATTATCGATGTGCCGATGCGCGATTATTCGGATGCGGAGATCGAGGCGTATATCCAAACCGGCGACCCGATGGATAAGGCGGGCGCGTATGCCATTCAGCACCCCGAATTTCAGCCGGTCTCTTCATTGGAAGGCTGTCGTGCCGGGGTGATGGGTCTGCCCATGTGCCATGTGCTGCGGATGTTGAAACCGTATGATATTGTTCCTTTTGCAGATGTTCCTGCGGCATGCCAATCTCTTTTAAAGTATGATTGCAAGGTCTCGCCGATGATATTGAGCGGGAACTTGTCAACTGGAAATTGAAAGGAAACGTAATGAAGTCATTACGCTGGAAACAATTTGTTCTGACCGCCTTCATCATTGCCGGGTGTACCTCTTCAGGGACGGGCGGCGGTATGTCTGCCATCTTTGCGACGGATACGCCTTTGCCGACGGCTCAAGTACGTGTAACACCTGCACCCAATGCAGAAGCGGCAGTGACGGCGTTCTTCGATGCGCTGAAGACTGATGATTATGAAGTCATGTATGCGATGCTTTCGCAAGCCAGCCGCGATGCGGTCACTTTGGAGGATTTCTCCAAGCGTTGGAACGATGCGCTGAACAATATGAGCGCCGCGAGCTTCGACGTTGTGCTTGGCAGCACTTCCATTACCCCTTTCAACGCTGAGATCGGATACACCATCACATACAAGACCGTCCTGGCTGGCGATATTCAGCGGGATATTGTGATGCGTCTTGTAAATGAGGACAATAACTGGAAAGTTCAGTGGGATGATGCGCTCATCCTGCCGGAACTGGCGGGTGGCAACCTGCTTGCAATGGAATATAACATTCCCGCACGCGGCGACATTTATGATGCCAAAGGTCTGCCGATCGCAACGCAAAACAACGCCTTCGCTTTTGGCATTCAAACTGACTTGATCGATTACAACATGATCGGCGCACTGACCACCGAATTGGGACGCCTGTGCGGTTTGGATCCGCTGGATATTCAAGCCAAGATCGATGCTGCCGGACCCGGTTGGTACCTGCCCATGTGCGAAGGCACACGCGAAGAAGCCCAGCGTTTGCTGTCCATCAATCCGGGTGGGTTGGCTTATAGTGAATATGAATCGCGTTATTACAACCGCGGCGGGCTGGCTCCACAAGCGGTGGGGTACACCCTTGCGATCTCACCAGAGCAAGTAAACGAATACAAACGTAAAGGATATAGCGGCAGTGAACGCATTGGTCAGGCTGGCGTGGAACAGTGGGCAGAGGATTATCTCGCCGGGCAGCATGGCGGGACGCTGCGTGTGGTGAGCCCCACCGGACAGATCATTGCAACGTTGGGCAAGAGCGACCCCAAGCCCGCAGACTCGGTCTATTTAACCATTAACAGCAACTTGCAATTCCATGCCCAGTCGGCTGTGGAGTTCTTCCGCGGCGCGATCATTGTCATGGAAATGGATACAGGGCGTATCCTCGCCATGGCATCTGGACCTGATTTTGATCCGAACATTTTTGATTCGAACAATCCCAATAATTTGGGGTTGGGCGAGTTGTTGAATGATTCTCGTACTCCAATGTTGAACCGAGCCGCACAGGGTCAGCTTCCGCTTGGCTCTGTGTTCAAGATCATTACCTTCTCTGCCGCCCTTGAAAGCGGATTGTATTTGAAGGATACGACCTACGATTGTCAGTATGATTTCACTGAACTCCCCGACCAGGTTCGCCATGACTGGACCTGGCAGCATTGTCAGGATCGTGTTGCGGGTGGTTTGTTTTGTAACACGGTGGACAGTGTTCCATCGGGGTTAGTAACCCTGCAGGAAGGTCTGATGCGTTCCTGTAACCCGTATTTCTGGCACATCGGTAATGACCTGTATAACAACTGGGATCGCGGTACCGACATTGCCAATATGGCACGTGCATTTGGCTTGGGTTCACCAACTGGCATTCAGCAGATCCCTGAAGCCTCTGGGCAGATCGACGACCCTGCCACCGAGATCGACGCGGTCAATCAAGCGATCGGGCAGGGGACTGTATTGGTCACCCCGCTGCAAGTGGTTCGATTCATTGCTGCGATCGGGAATGGCGGCACGTTGTATCGCCCGCAGATCGTGGAAAAGATCCAGCCTGTGGAAGGCGACCCCGTCCTGACCTTCAAGACCGAGGCGCAAGGGACGCTTCCACTTCGCCCGGAGAACCTCGAGATCCTGCGTGAAGCCATGTTGATGGTGGTTGAAAACCCGAAAGGGACGGCACGCTTCAATATGCGTGGTTTGCAATTCACTGTGGCGGGCAAAACCGGCACAGCCGAATCTGGCAGCGGTAAACCGCATGGTTGGTTCGCCGGATATACCATGAACGAAGCCGACACCGGTTTACCGGATATTGCCATCGTTGCCGTTGGCGAAAATATCGGTGAAGGTTCAGAGTTTGCTGTGCCATTCTTCCGTGCCATGGTGGAAGCTTATTATTATGGCAGCCCGCAGCGCCAATATTATGATTATGGGCAGATCGGGTACCCGCCCTACACGCCCACTCCGCCCGGAGGCGGCGTTATCCCTTAGCTCATCATGGGGAGACAGTCATTTCGTAAGTGACTGTCTCCCAAGGATTTCATTTGACAGAAACGAACGTCAAGCAAGGTTTGATCGTAAAAGCCCAATCCGGTTTCTTTTGGGTGGAAACTGGGGAGGGCGTTATTGTTTGTCAATTACGGGGGAAGCTCAAAAAAGGTAAGGCCATGGGCGATATCGCTGCATTGGGCGACCGTGTCCACATCACCTTGTTGGAAGATGGCAGCGGAGCGTTGGAAGAGGTGGAGGAGCGCAAGCAGGCTCTCGTTCGGTTAGACCCGCGCCCGCAAGGGGTCTATCAGCAAGTGCTGCTGGCAAATGCCGATCAGGCGGTCTTCGTCTTTGCCTGCGCGAACCCGGATCCGAAATTGAGAATGTTAGACCGCTTCCTCGTCATCACGGAAAAACAGAAGATTCCGGTTGTGATCGTGGCGAACAAGATCGATCTGGTGGATGACCCGAGAAATATCTTTGGCATGTATGAAAAGATCGGCTACCGCGTGATCTACACATCCACAAAGAACGGCACAGGCTTGGAAGAACTCCGAACTCAATTACAGAAGAAGACCAGCGCATTGGCAGGTCCCAGCGGTGTTGGGAAATCGAGTCTATTGAACGCGCTTCAACCGGGGCTGGGGTTGGCGGTCAATGAGATCAGTGCGGTGATGAACAAAGGCCGGCATACCACCGTCATTCGCCAGATGTTCCCGCTGGAAGGCGGCGGATATGTGGCAGATACACCCGGTTGGAAAAGCCTTGCCTTATGGGATACACAACCCGAAGAGATCGATGCCTACTTCCCTGAACTGCGCAACCTCGTGCCGCATTGTCAATTCAGCGATTGCACACATCAACATGAGCCCGGTTGTGCTGTTCTCGCGGCATTGAAGGATGGAACGATCTATGCAGAACGGTATGCCTCTTACCTGCGACTGCGTTCTGGAAAAGAATAACACCGCCTCTTTCTCAACCTGACACTTGCTGCTTGGAATCCGATCCTTTTTCCACCACTTGACACCTCGCACTTGAGCCCTGATACTTGATTTCAATGGCTGATAACTGGAACCTTCTCGGACACGAATGGGCTGTGGATATGCTGCGTCGCCATGTGGCGCGCGGCGAAACCCGCCATGCGTATCTTTTTTCCGGACCTCCCGGCTTGGGTCGGCGGACGTTGGGGCTTCGCCTAGCTCAGGCGTTGAATTGTGAAAAGCCTGTTGCGCCGGGGGAACCATGTTTCAACTGCCGCACCTGTAAACAGATCGAAGCCATGCAGCACCCCGACCTGAGTATTGTTGAGCCAACAGATTCAGAATTAAATCCAAGCCCAACAGGCGAAATACGAATTTCACAAATACGTAATTTGCAAAAGACATTTAGCCTCAAGCCATATCAATCGCCGTATCGCGTCGCCATGTTCTTACGTTTTCAAGAAGCCAATGACAGTGCATCCAATGCCCTGCTCAAAACCCTGGAAGAAGCCCCCGCTCATGCCGTCCTGCTCTTAACCGCAGACACCCCCGAACAACTCTTGCCGACCATTAACTCACGTTGTGAGATCCTGCGTCTGCGCCCTCTGCCGCTCGAAGCCATTATTTCAGACTTGCTAGAGCGCGGTGTGGATGAAGACCGCGCCCGTCTGCTCGCTCACATCTCCGGCGGACGCCCCGGCTTTGCCCGCCGTCTCATCGATGATGCGACCCTGCTCGAAAAACGGGAAGAACGCCTGAACGATCTTCAGACCATTTTGCCTGCTTCCCGTGTGGATAAATTTTCCTATGCCGAAAAATTATCCAAAGACAAAGACGCCATGCGTCAGACCATTTTGGTTTGGCTCACCTACTGGCGCGATGTGCTCCTGCGCGTGGCAGGGGCGGGGACGCCGCTCATCAACATTGACCGCAACATGGAGATCGAGTTCCTTGCCGGGCGGTTGGACCTTTCTTCCGCTCGCAAAGTGGTCAGTGACCATGAAAATGTTCTGGAGAAGATGGACCGCAATGTCAACTCGCGGCTGCTGGCGGAAGTGCTTTTGATGGATCTGCCAAAGGTGTAACTCAAAAGACAGTCTCCTTGTTGGCGGCTGTCTTTTTATTAGGATAAGCCATGGATCGAAAAATCATTCTTTATCGGTTATTTATTTTTGCTTCTATCTTGTTTGGTATTGCCGCTATTGGATTGGGCGTCTATCTGTTTTTGAATGGACGAGATTGCCGCAGTTATAACGACTATGCCTGTGCATTTCGAGCCATGTTCAGTGCCATCGTCATTCCATATGGGCTGGTAATTCTGTTATTCGTGGGACTGACCAGCTTGCAGAATAAAACAGCCAGCCTGATCGGTTCCGTGCTATCTGCGCTATTGGGATTGGTCCATTTGGGGATGTGTTGTGTGATCGCACTAGGCGCAGCCAGTAATGCTGGTGACAGCCTGATGAGTTCGGAGATGGGCAGGTTTTTGCTGTTCCCATTGGCTGTGTTCGCAGGCGGGGTTTCATTATTCGGTGTTGGTGTTCTTGGTTTTCTAAGAACAAAATGACCCCATGGCTTTAAAGGAGGCTTCATGTTCGACCCTCGTGACAAACAACTGGCTGACTTGCAAACCGCTTATGCGGATTTTATGAATACCTTGCAGGAACTCCCTGCTGACAGCTTTCTTGCCCCTCTCGGCGATTGGACGCCGCGTGATATTGCCGCTCATTTCATTGGTTGGAACCGCATCACATTGGCGGGGTGCAGCGCCCTGCGCGAAGGTGCGGAGCCGTTCTATTTTTACGACGGCACGAACGACTATCGCAAGGTTAATGAGAAATTCTTTACGCAGTTCCCATCAGTTAGCCGCGATGAATTGATGAATGCCATTTCCTCCACGTATGATGTCCTGGTTCATTATTTGCGTTCGATCTCTGAAGGCGAATGGGAGTTGGATACGGGCATTGTCCATTATCGTGGGAGTCCTGCCACCATTGCGCGCTGTGTAGATTCACTGGTCCGCGATTACGGCAAGCATCGCCAGGAAATTGTGGAAGGTTTTTTAGGGAAGTGAAAAGAATATCCCCGCCATGAAAGCGGGGATATTTCATTCGATCGCTGAACGCAGTTTCTTAGCCAGCTTTCCAAAATGACTTGTGTAACGAATGTCATCTGTGCGCGGGCGTGGAAGGTCCACTTCTATGTCTAGTTTGATCTTGCCGGGGCGTTGGGTCAGCACAAGGACACGATCTGCTAAGAATAGTGACTCGTTGATGGAATGTGTCACCATGATGACGGTTTTTTGCTTTGCCTGCCAAATGCGTGAAAGTTCCGTCCACATGCGTTCGCGGGTGAGGGCATCCAGCGAGGCAAAGGGCTCGTCGAGCAGGAGCAGGTCGGGGTCATGGATGAGCGCGCGCGCGATCGCCACGCGCTGTGCCATTCCACCGGAGAGGTCGCGCGGGAGCGCATCTTCGAATCCTTTTAATCCCACCAGGCTGATCATCTCGCGTGCTTTGTTCTGCGCCTTGATATTCCCACTGCCTTCCAGTTCGAGCGGCAGCATGATGTTCTCCATCACGGTACGCCAGGGCATAAGGTTGGATTGTTGAAAGACCATGCCGATGCGCGGCTTATGGCTGTGCATGAAACTCACCGAGCCGGAAGTCGGTTGTAAGATCCCTGCCAGTACGCGCAGAAAGGTTGTCTTGCCTGAGCCGGATGGACCAAGAAAACAGACAAATTCGCGCGGATGGACATCGAACGATATCGCATCTAACGCGTGAAGACCGCCGTTATTATCGGGAAAAGTTACAGAGAGATCGCGGATGCTGAGAATGGGTTTCATGAGCGTGATTCTTCCGTCATTGCGAGGAGTGCTCTTTTTATGAAAGGTACTCCTCGCAACGACGGATTTTTTCCTACGGTACGAACTCGTTGGTGAACGCCTTGCTCAGGTCAATGGGATCGGGGATCAATTCCATTTTCACGAGCAGGTCGTTCATGTTCTCCCACGCTTGTGGGTCGGAGAAACCGATGCGGTCAGCCTTCCAAAACTCGATGGAGGTGTTCAAGACCTGCATCTGGACGGTTTTATCCTGATCCTTTAAATTCTCTACGAACTTCAAACTAATGGTATAGGCTTCTTCAGGATTTGCGATCGTATCTGCAATACCTTTTGCGAGAGCACGCGCCATGCCGCGAACCAGATCGGGTTCATCGGTGATGGTCTTTTCGCTGGTTACAATTCCATTGGCGGTCAGTTGGGCATAATCTGCCACACGTAGTTCGTTCAACTCTACGCCTTGTGAAGCCAGCACAATGGGTTCGTTGGCAGCGTACCCGACCACAATATCGCTTGTGCCGGTGGCGAATGCCTCAACTTGATTGAAACCGATCGCGTCCATGGTCACTTCAGAGGGATCTACGCCGCCTGCGAACAGGAGCGCTTCCAAGCCGATGAAATTCGCGCCGAACAAACCGGGCAGTCCGACCTTTTTTCCACGCAGGTCGGCAGGTTTACTGATATTCAATCCCGGTGCAGAGATGATCGAGATGGGGAATTGCTGATACCATGCAAAGGCATATACAACAGGCAGTCCCTGTGAACGCGCCAGCAGCACTTGCTCGCCAGATGCCACAGCGAATGGAAGCTCACCTGCGCCGGTCAATGCCACACCGTCTGTCTCGAACGAATAATCAAACTCGATGGCGATGCCTTCTTCAGCAAAATAGCCCTTGTCCACAGCGACATAGAACGGTGCATACTGAATGTTCGGGATATAGCCCATTGGCAGCTTGACCGTGCGAAGTTCGCCCGCTTCGTTCGCGGACTGTGAGCTGGTGCAAGCCATCAGGCTGAGTGCCAGCCCAAGCATGAGTAAAACAACTTTCTTCATTACAAAATTTCTCCTTTGAATTTGCAAGTCACGCTTTTTGAGTGACGAGTTTTGTGCAAGTGCCGTGTTAGGATCACGGTCTACTTCTGTTGCCATTTTAAGAAACGTTTTTCCAGCAAGGTCACTATGCCGTACAAGCCCAGTGCCAGCGCAACCAACATGAATACCGCCACAAACACCATGGATGTGTCATATTGAAAATCGCCGAGTTGCAGTAAAAAGCCAAGCCCTTCCTGCGCATCCACCAACTCACCAACGATGGCGCCGATCACCGAAAGGGTCGCGCCAATACGCAGTCCGCCGAGGAGAACGGGTAACGATGCAGGCAGTTCGAGCTTCCATAAAATCTGCGAACGGGTGGCGTGCAGGGAGTTCATCAGATCGTAGAGCGAGGTTGATACAGCCCGTACCCCCACGATGGTATTGACCAATACAGGGAAGAATACGATCAACGCGCAAATGACTACCTTTGCGAAGATGCCATCTCCCAGCCAGATGACGAGCAGCGGCGCAATTGCCACAATGGGGATCGCTTGGCTCGCCACGAGGTACGGCGAAAGGATCTGTTCCAATGCGCGTGATTTGGCAAGGGCATACCCAACGATGGTGGCAAAACAAACACCGACCAGCAGCCCGAGCAGTATCTCCATCAAAGTGATGCCCGTGTGATAAAGCAAACTGCCATCGAACAAAGCCTTGAGGAAACGCATCCACACATCTGCAGGGGAGGGCAGGATGAATTTGGGGAGTCCGCTGATACGGACAATGAGCGCCCATAATGGGATCGCAAGCAGAATGGAAGCGAGCGAGAACCAGCGTGAAAAGGTGTGCAGTATTTTTGGTTTCATAAAGTTTATTCTCAAACCAGGCAGATTTTCGAAAACCTGTCTGGTCTTAAACAAAAACGCCTCAGAGTAGGTAAAACTCCGGGGCGCGAAAACAAGCAACGACCCGGGTATGAGGCGTGTGGATGCGTTAAATAAAATTCCCGAAAACAACGATCGTTTTCGGGGCGCGAATCCACACAAAATCCCATACGGATCTGTGCTCTTTACCTTCTTCTATCCAGACTATACTGTCGGCTCCGGAGTTACGCCGGATCATGCCCGTTTTCCCAACAAGGAAAGCGATGTACCTAAACAGGCTCGTGGGCTATACCACCGATCGGGAATTGCACCCTGCCCCGAAGGTTAATTAAGTTATACGCTGATTATATCATTACCAATCGATGTTCTCAGTGAGGTCAAAGGTGCGAGTGCTGGCGATGTGGCGGATGATGATACGGCAGCCGACCGTGGTGGGAATAAATTTATATTGATATTCCTGAACCCGTTCTTTTTGCCAGCCAATGGCAAGCAGGTTGGCATAGATCTCGCCGTCGATGTAAAAGCGGAAGTCTTTTTCGCGTTCTTCGATGATCGTTTCGAGGCGATTGCTGAACCAGCGGTTGGACGCTTCACTATGTTCTTCGAACTGGATGGGTGTACCCAGTGCTGTTTCATACGGCTTGAGCTTAAACTGATTTCCCAGCGAGTGCCTGATGCGCAGTGTGGTGTCATCTTCCTGTACATTGAAAATGAAGTTATACACGCCGCCAATGGTGCCGTAATAAGGAGTTGCCATTCCGGTTTGTTTGGGCACTTCGTTAAGTCTGTGAAACCCGACCTTGCCCTGATACTTGATTGCGGTCGTGACGCCGTGTTTGTTGATCTCACTCTGCATGTAGGCGTCGTCTGAAAGCAGGATCCATGCGGCGATCTTGTTTACTGTGGCGGCGGGGATGTGAAAATGGAGTGATTCGTAGGAGATGCGTGGGAGCATGAAGACCTTCTTTCTACAAGGAGTATAACAACAAAAGAGGGTACGGATGACTGTTGCATCCGTACCCTCTTTTGAGTTTTGTGAACGTCGTTTATTGATTTTGGAGTAAGACGTTCACTGCAGCCAACCCGCCACAAACACAGAAAGCGAGCACAAAAACGACAAGGTTATAGATGATGATGCTTTGGGTGTTGGATTTGCCCGTCTTGCCGTTGTATTGCGTGTTGCAATTCTGGCATTTGACATGGCTCATCATTCGCGGTCCGATCGCGCCGCCCCACCAGGTATAGGTGACAGGCTTGGCATTGGATTGTTTGCATTGTGGGCAGGGGGCGTACTGGGTTGGGGTTTGCATGAGATTTCTCCTGAGTTAAAGATATGGATATGGTAGGAGAAAATCTCCTTTTCGTAAATCATACCGGGGTCATGGTCTAACGCAGGCGCGCCATTGCGTATACATCCACATATTGACCATCGCGATAACCAAAGCGGATATGAGTCCCTTCGGTGACGAAGCCGAATTTTTTATACAAGGCGATGGCTGGTTCGTTATCAGTATAAACCTCAAGCTCGAGGCGGGTGAGGTTGAGCCAATTATCGGCGAGGTCGATGGCAGCTGCCATGAGCGCGGAGCCAACTCCCTTTCCCTGCCAGTCATCATGGATCGCCATGCCAATCTGTCCCACGTGTCTGCGGCGCGGTCTATGTGGGAAAGTGTGCAACCCCAATTGACCGACGACTTCATTCTCCACACAAGCGCACAGGTTGTATACCCCATCAGGGACTTCGGTGAGGCGTTTTTGCCAGGTTTCCACAGAGGGATATGGCAATTGCAGTGTCCCGCGAATGACCTTGGGACAGGAGAAGATGCGCTGATAGGCTTCGGCATCCGAAGGTTCGGTGCGGCGGATGGTGTAATTGATTGGGTTTGATAATTTGTTCATGGGTACCTCAAATTATTTACAAACTCTTATTCAAAAGATCGGGTTGTTAAATCAAATATACACGATTTGGCTTCTATTTTTGCTGGTGATATAATGCATTTTATGCAACACATTCTCATGCCACAGGTGATCAATATGAGCAGACTGATGACTGCCTCCTATTTGCGCGCCTGTTTAACGGTATCTGGCTGATACCGGGCATTTCCCCTGACCTTTCCCGCGGGCGCATTTCGTTCCCGCGGGTTTCTTTTTTAACCACTACTCACATGAATTTCAAAAATAAAAACCTTCAAACGTTTTACGTTCTATTATTCGGTCAATCGATCTCTTTGTTGGGCACCGGCATGACCCGTTTTGCGGTGATGATCTGGGCATACGAACAGACCCAGTCTGCCACGGCGCTTGCTATGCTGGGATTTTTCAATTGCGTTACCTATATCGCTGCCAGTCCGTTCGCGGGTGTGCTTGTGGATCGCTGGTCGCGTAAACGCATCATGTTCTTTGCGGACTTAAGCGCGGGTCTGACTACGGTTTTTCTGTTGTTTACAAACCTGACCGGGTCTTTGCATCTCTGGCATTTGTACTTGACCATTGGCTTGGCAGGCATCTTCGAGGCATTTCAAGAACCGGCTTTCAATTCCACTGTGAGTTTGGTGGTCCCCAAAGATGACTATACCCGCGCGAATGGGTCGCTTGGCTTGGGCAGATCAATGGCGCGGATGTTTGCACCTGTCTTTGCCGGGTTGTTTCAACAAACGGTTGGGCTAAATGTCGTCCTTGGGATTGACCTGTTCACAATGGCGCTGGCTTTGTATGGATTGTTTATTATCCATATTCCAACCGTACAATCTGAAGTAAAGCCTTCAGAAAATTTCTGGGGTGAATTACGTTTTGGCTTGGATTACATTTTCAAGAATGCCGGGTTGCGTAATTTGACCTTGTCTTTTTTCTTGGTCAATCTGTTCGCAACCCTGACCTACTTTGCCATCCTCTCACCTATGATTCTCACGCGCAGTGGAGGAGACGAAACTGCACTGGGCATCGTCCGCCTGGCAATGGGGGTTGGCGGCATTTTGGGAGGAGTGTGGATCATTGCATGGAAGAATCCGCAAAAGAAGGCGCGGATGTATCTCATTGCCACGGGACTCTCATTCTTGATATGTGATGTAAGCATGGCTATGAGTGACACGGTTGTCGGCTGGTCAGTGGCGGGCTTTTTGGCAGAGGTGACCATTCCGTTGATCGTTAGTCCATATTTTGCCTTGTGGCAGGAACTGGTCCCGAATCAAATTCAGGGCAGGGTCTTTTCTACACGCGAAATGATCCAGATCGGAAGTCAACCCATTGGTTATTTGTTAGGTGGTTTATTAGCCGACAACCTCTTTGAACCCGCCATGTTGAATTATGTATGGGTTCAACACTCTTTTGGTTTGTTGGTTGGCACAGGTCCCGGCGCGGGGATGTCATCCATGTTCCTGTTTACTGCGTTTTTCGGCGGCTTGTTGGGGTTTGGCGGGTTGTTATCGAAATCCATTCGACAGTTGGATCGTTAAGAATTGTAGGGGCGACTCGCGAGTCGCCCCTACAACAATTTACTTCAATTGCGCCTTGATCTTTTCGGCAGTATCTTTGTACGCGGCTAACTTGTCGCGTTCTTTTTGGATGAGCGCGGCTGGAGCTTTGTTGGCGAAGTCGCCGCCGAGCAGATTCTCCAAACGCTGAATGTGAGACTCGGCTTCCTTGAGTTCTTTTTCAAGGCGGGTCTTTTCACTGGCAAGGTCCACCATGCCTGCGAGCGGCAGGTAGATTTCCACCGAGCCAACCACGAGAGCGGCAGCATCGGCGGGCTTGTCTTTTAGCGACGAGTGAATCGCGAGTTGTGAATGGTCGAGACCGGCGAGAGATGCGATCACTTTGGATTGCTCATTCAACAAGTCTGCTTTGGCTCCGGCAGAAATAAATGCAGCGATCTTTTTGGATGGGGCGACATTTTTCTCTGCGCGCAGGTTACGGATCGAGCGCACAATCTCCTGGATCAGTTCAAAGTCTTCAAGTGCTTTCGCTTCCCAGCCTTCGGGGGTGCGTGGCTCAGGATATTGGGCGATGATAAGCGCATTAGGCCAGTCTTTGCATACATCCTTGAGCGGAGATTCTTGCAAGGCATCGCGTAAGTGCCCCCAGATCTCTTCGGTCACAAAGGGAGTGAAAGGGTGCAAAAGACGCAGCGCCATGTCGAACACACGCACAAGCGTATCTGCGGCACGTGCGGCGCGTGAGCCGCCTTCGGCTAATTCTTGTTTGGCAATTTCCACATACCAGTCGGCAAAGTCTGCCCAGATGAAGTCATAGATCTGTTGACCAGCTTGCCCGTATTGGAAATTCTGGAATTGGCGCTCCACGTCATTGATGAGAGTTTGCAGACGAGCCCAGATCCAAGAGTCGGCTAGGGTGTAGTCACCAAGCTCGGCACCGGGTTGAAGCGAATTGATCGCGTTGATCACGAAACGTCCGGCATTCCAGATCTTGTTGGCAAAGTTGCGATTTGCTTCCACTTTCTTCACCGAGAGATTCATGTCGTTGCCGGGCGTGGCACCCACGAGAAGTGTGAAGCGAAGCGCATCGGTACCGAGTTCATCCATCACGGTTAACGGGTCGATCACGTTGCCTTTGGTTTTCGACATTTTCTGCCCGTGTTCGTCGCGGATGAGACCATGCAGATACACGGTGTGGAAGGGAGAAACGCCGGTGTATTCAAGTCCGCTCATGATCATGCGCGCCACCCAGAAGAACAAAATGTCGTAACCGGTTTCCATGTAGGAAGTGGGGTAGAAGTATTTGAGGTCGGGTGTTTCGTCGGGCCAGCCAAGCGTGGAGAAGGGCCACAAGCCAGACGAGAACCAAGTATCAAGCACATCATCGTCTTGATGAATGTCTTTCGAGCCGCAAGTGGCGCATTGGGTCGGGTCTTCGCGCGCCACGGTCATGTGCCCATCGGGGCAATACCAAACCGGAATGCGATGTCCCCACCACAACTGGCGGCTGATACACCAATCTTTGATGTTGTCGAGCCAGTTGAAGTAGGTCTTCTCAAAACGCTCAGGCACGATCTTGATGCGACCATCTTTCACGGCATCGAGCCCGGCATTTGCCATCGATTCAATTTTCACGAACCACTGTTCCGAGATCATCGGCTCGACAATTTCACCGCCGCGCTGTGAACGGGGGATGGTGGTGCGGTAGGGTTCGGTCTTGATGACAAGCCCCGCCTCTTTCATATCCGCCCAGAGTTGTTTGCGCGCCTCGAAGCGATCCAAGCCTGAATATTTTCCGCCATTCTCGTTCACCTTGGCTTCTTTATCCAACATGGAGATCATGGGTAGGTTGTGTTTTTGCGCGATGGCATAGTCGTTCGGGTCATGCGCGGGTGTGATCTTCAATGCGCCGGTTCCGAATTCCATGCTGACGTATTCATCTCCGATGATGGGGATCTCACGTCCGAGCATTGGCACGACGGCGGTCTTGCCAATGAATTTTTTGAAGCGTTCATCTTCCGGGTGGACAGCCACAGCCGTATCGCCCAAGATCGTTTCAGGGCGGATGGTCGCTACAGGAATGAAGTCGTCAGAATCTTTTAGTTTGTATTTGAAGTAATACAACGTGGCATCTTCCTCGGAGTATTCCACTTCGAGGTCAGACACGGCGGTCTTAAGTCCAGGCGACCAGTTGATGAGACGCGGTCCGCGATAGATCATGCCCTTCTCATACAGTCGCACGAAGGCTTCACGCACTGCCCGGCTGAGACCCTCGTCCATGGTGAAGCGTTCGCGGTCCCAGTCGCAAGAGGCGCCGAGGCGGCGAATCTGACCGGTGATCTGACCGGCGTATTTTCGCTTCCATTCCCAGGTGCGGTCAAGGAATTTTTCGCGCCCAATCGCTTCTCGATTGGTACCTTCTTTGATGAGTTCTCGTTCCACCATTAACTGCGTGGCAATACCCGCATGGTCCGTGCCGGGAACCCAAAGCGTGGAAAAACCTTTCATGCGGTGATAACGGATCATCAGATCTTCCACGCTGACGAACATGGCATGGCCGAGGTGTAATTCACCAGTCACGTTCGGCGGCGGGATGGAGATGACGAACGGTTTGACGTTCGGATCAAAATCAGGTTGATTCGGGTCATTGTGCGGTTTGAAATATTTGCCCGCTTCCCACATGGCATAGATGCGTGATTCGGTATCTTTGAAGTCGTAGGCTTTGGGTAATTCTTTGGTCATTCTTGCTCCTTCGTTGTTCGATAATCGAGAGCGGATATTCGATAATTCGATATTCGGGTTTCGATTATCGCCTTCCGAATATCGGCACTTAAAATAAAAACGCCTCGTCCATTCTGAGGACGAAGCGCAGGCTCCGCGGTACCACCTCGGTTTCCCGCATGGGCGGGACACTCATTAGCTGACAACCATCAGCCTTTGCTGTAACGGGCAACCCCGTGCCGGTCTACTCTCGAACAGATTTCTTCGGCAGATCCACTCAGACGACTTCGGTGCTGTTTGCCTGCGGACGCTTCCACCTAGCACATCCTTCTCTATCAGGGAACCTTGCACGTACTACTTCCAAGGACTGGGATTATACAGTTTCATACAAAGCCAGTCAAGCGCCGATGTTGCGGCGCAATTTACTTCGGTTCCCAGACCTGCACCACCCATTTTTGTTCGGTTTGATCCATATATAAAATGAGTTCGTCGGTCATCACATAATGTTCAGCGATCAGATCCAGGTCGTAGAAAACTTCCACATCCTTGGAGGTAACGATCAGGTCATATTCCTGTTTTGCGATGGCGTCATTAATGGATTTTGTGTATTCCTGCCCGTCGTTGTAAAAATCTTCAAAAGATGGACCTAGCAGAAGATTATCTGGATAGGGCTTCATGGTGTAATAGTAATCCGTTTGCCCTGAATCAACCGGTTTAATGTCAAGTTCGATCAGCCTCGAGGTGATGGTGGGGGAGTTCAAGATACGCATGGAAGGTTTCAGGTAGGAGAATAATTTTTCCCATTCAACGGAATTTTTCTCTGCCAGCATTTGCGGACTGATCGTGTTGTATTGCCAATAAAAAAGGTTGGCAAGCACCAACCCCGCGGAGAGGATGGGCGCTGCTTTCTGCTTCTCAAAATTAACGAAGAACCAAAATAGGAAGGTTGGCACCACCAATTCATACGCGTAACTGAGATAGTTGCCAACATGTGAGCCCAACACGAGAACGAACATCAATAAGCACAGGATGAAAATATATAGATAATAATCAAAGGAAAAAGTGAGCAGCGGCGTATCCCATGCAGAGATATCGAACGACGCCCTTTTTGTGAGGTTGTTTTGCGGGGAGATATTTCGGCTGCTGTTCCAAAAGGATAGGATGGTCAATAGCAAGATCGGCGCAAAATAGATCGAAAGCCACTTTAGTTGAGAGGTTAAGTGATCCAATTCGCGGAATGTATTTGATACATTGCCTCGAAGGACATCGGTGAAATAAAGCGGGTAGACGGAGCGAATAACCCCGAACGCGATCACAAACAAGGCGAGGAAAAGCAGGAAATACGCAAGCGCTTTTTTCTTGGAGACGAACAGGAACACATAGGATAGAACCAGCCCCATGGAGAGCACGAAATAGGCTTTTGTGTGGAATGCCAGCAAGGCAAGTACCATGCTGAGCGTCATGCTGGGTTTATCAAATGAGCGTAGATACGGGATGAATATTGCAGTGAGAAATAGGAATGTCCCCATCGTTGTCGGTGCAGACCCGATGCCGCCGCGCCCGATAAAACCGATGATGATAAAGGCGCTGCAAGCCAGAGCGGCGGGAAACTTGCGCCCCCGGCTGAAGACCACCCAAAAGCCAAACGTTGTGGATAACAAAATGAAAATGAAGGTCACCCAGCGATGGATGTGCAAGGTGTTTCCGAAAAGAAGCGCGAACGGCAGCACTGCCGTGCTGTATGCAATGCTGTAATTGTTGAAGGCAAGTGGGTGGTTCTCAAATATATAAGGATTCTCTCCATGAATGAGCATGGATGTTAATACTTGCGGCGCGCCTTCACGAAAGCCGATCTGGTAAGGGGTTGATATTGTTATTCTTGCAAAATAAAGTGACCAAAAAACGGAGATCAATGTGCCAACGAGCAGGACCGAAACGGCTATGTGTTCATTGAATTTGTTTTGCTTGGGGGAAGATGATGTGTGTGTGTCGGGCATGTGTTATTTGAGTTCCGCGGTCTGGCGTGGGGATGTGGTTGGCACACTATACCATACTATCGAAGGCGTACATTTTTAGTGAACGGTGTGAGGTTTATAATCAATTCCAAGGAAAACATCATTCCATGTCTCTTACACCTCTTCAATATCTTTTGGCTGCTTTGGCAGCCCTTGCAGCAGGCGCCATCAATGCCCTCGCTGGCGGCGGGACGCTCATCACCTTCCCCATGTTGACCTTTCTTGGCGTGCCCGCTGTCGTTGCTAATGTGACCAATACGGTCGCGCTTTGTCCCGGTTATTTTGGCGGGACGCTGGCTCAGATGAAAGACCTGCGCGATCAAACCAAACGCTTGTGGTTGCTGCTGCCTGCCAGTGCAGTGGGCGGCATTCTGGGCGGATTTTTACTCCTGCGCACTGGCGAAAAATTGTTTACCGAACTAGTGCCGTATTTGATCCTTTTGGCATGTGTGCTGCTTGCCATTCAAGACCCGGTTCGTGCCTGGCTCACAAAACGGATGGCAGAGGGGCAGGGAGCAAAGCTGGAGCAAATGTCCTGGCTGCCAGTTGGGCTCGCCTCGATCTACGGCGGATACTTTGGTGCGGGCTTGAGTGTGATCGTGCTCTCGGCTCTCGGCTTAACCCTGGAAGACACGCTTACCCGGTTGAACGCGCTCAAACAGGCAGTTGGGTTTGCGGTTAATGTGGCAGCGGCGGTGTTCTTCATATTTTCCGGGCATGTGATCTGGTCGATCGCATTAGTGATGGCGATAGGGGCGTTGGTCGGCGGGAATTTAGGCGGACGACTGGCTGGCAAGATCAAACCATCCACACTGCGGTGGACGGTGGTAACGATCGGTGTGATCGTGGCGATCATTTATTTTGTGAGGTAAAAGCAGACCGCAGACCATCGACCACGGTCGATGGTCTGCTTATTTTTGAGCAATCCCTGGCAGCACAAGCGGTGAATCTTCAAAGGGATGTTCTACAACTTGCACGGGTAAACAATAAGCATTGGATATTTTTTCGGGGGTAAGCACATCGCGGGGTGTACCGACGGCGTCCAGTTTTCCACCAACCAATAAAGCAACGCGGTCTGCATAGCGGGCTGCCAGGTTTAGATCATGCAGGGCGATCAGAACGGCAAGCTTTTCTTTGTGTGCCAGATCGCGGATCAACTCTAATAAACTGACTTGATATTGCAGATCTAAATGGGAGGTCGGCTCGTCAAGCAACAAGATCGGCGTGGATTGACATAAGGCGCGAGCGAGTAAAATGCGCTGAGCTTCACCGCCGGAGAGTTCGCTTACGCGCCTGTCTGTAAAGCTCAAGGCGTTGACACGGCTCAGGGCTTGACGAGTCAACTCTTCGTCGTGGGCAGAGGCGTTTCCGAGAAAGCCAAGGTACGGTGTGCGCCCCATCAAAACCGTTTCCCAAACGCTGAAGGCGGGCGGCAGGGATATCGCCTGTGGTACGACAGCAACATACCTGGCGCGCTGCATCGGGTCGAGTGCGTGGAAGTCGTTGCCATTCGTGTGTACCGACCCTGTGGATGGGATGACGCCACTCACAGCCCGGATGATGGTGGATTTGCCTGCGCCGTTCGGTCCAATGAGTGCGAGCACTTCACCGTGATGGACTTCAAAAGAGACGTCATGCAGAACTTGATGTCCGTGATATGAGGCAGAGAGGTTTTGGATTTTTAGCATGGGGGTATCTCGCAGAGCGGGTGATTTTGCCGCCTTTGCAATAAATTAAAAGATCAAATACCAATATAATGCAGTTTCTTTTTTGCTGGGGTTGATGGCTTTATATACGTTATGGTCGAAGCCGCTTAACACGAAACCGCAGGACGCATATAGTGTACAAGCTGAGACATTATCATCCTGTGTTTCGAGCATTACACCGGGAAATTCATTTTCGCGTGCCCATTGAATGCCGTGTTCAAGCAAGGCGCGCCCTATCTTAAGACCGCGAAATTCAGGGTTGACGACGAGGTCTTCCACGTAACCGAACTGATTCCACCATTTGAGCAAGCGGATGCGTCCGGCGAGTTTGCCGTCCACTTCTGCAATGAAAACGGTGGGTGGGATTTCTGAAAACCCATAGTCCGAATCTTCAAGCTGGACTTCGCGTTCATAGGGTGGTTCGACAGGGGCGATGCTGTAAACGAGCTTTTCGTTTTCGATATTGAGAACGAGTCTGGATCTCACAATGGATTTTCGATCGAATTGTTTTGCCAGTGACGTTTCACCGGTACTTAGTTTGCGAATGCTCACGCTCATATGCTTCCTATCCTTTGACCGGCATTGGAATGCCAGCCACCATCAAAATAACTTTATCCGCGGCTTGTGCGAGGCGTTGATTTGCCCAGCCCAACCCATCGCGATATACCCGTCCCATTTGGTAGGGCGGGACAAGCCCCAAGCCAACCTCGTTTGAAACGATCAGCCATTCTTGCTGCGACGTTTGAATGGCTTCCAGCAATGCTTCTGTCTCGGTTTGGGTCGTTTTCATGAATAGGGCTTCATCTGCAAAATCATCTTTAACGAATTGCATTAATAGGTTTGTCACCCAAAGTGTGACGCAATCGAGAATGACCACATCTGATTTTATCTGCGAAACGCTTGGTGTGATGTTGAGCGGAAGTTCGAGCGTCTCCCAATATGCGGGGCGCTCGGTTTTGTGTTTTTGGATCCTTGTGGTCATTTCATCATCGTACGCCTGCGCTGTGGCAATGAATGTGACCGGCTTCTTTGATTCTTCGGCTAGTTTTAACGCATGGGAGGATTTTCCGCTGCGCGCGCCGCCAAGAATGAGGGTTATCTTTCCCATATGATCTTCTCCAACAGCGGCATGTTCAATGCACCTTCCACTGCATCTGCCAGCGCTTCCAGCGATTCTTCGAAACGCACAGATTGTGAAGAAGCTTCTCCCTGCCAGCCGAGGCTTTTGAGCCAGGCGTGCCGAAAATTATCGTTTTGGAATAAGCCATGAAGATAGCAACCCCAAACTTTTCCATTGGGCGAAACGGCTCCATCTTTAACGCTGACCTGTTCGCCGTTTCGATGGAATATTTCCAACCATTGAGTTTTACTGTGAGTCTCGCCTGCATGGATCTCGTACCCTGTGATGGTTTCGCCAGCAAGTGTTGAAAAACCTAAGATACGCGCATCAACCTGGTGTGTGGCTTTCTTTTCGGCGAAGGTTGTAACAAGCGGAAGAAGCTCCAGCCCATGCATTGAATCGTCATGCGATTCGACATGCAGTGGATCATGAATGCTTTGCCCAAGCATTTGATACCCACCGCAAATTCCAACGACAGCCCCGCCTTGTTTTGCAAAGCGGATGATCGCGTCTGCCAGCCCGGTTTGACGCAGCCAGTTCAGGTCTGCCATGGTGCTTTTTGTGCCCGGGATGATAATGGCATGCGGCGTCCCAAGCTGACTCGCCGAGTCTACATGACGGATGTGAACGCCAGGCTCGGCTCGCAGGGCGTCGAAATCGTCGAAGTTGGCAATGCGGGGCAAAGCCAAAATGGCGATATCTGTTTGGGCTGGGGAGGCAGGCTGGGCGGCGAGAGAAGCGGCTTCTACAGAGACGGCATCTTCGTCGGGAAGGGAGAGTCCTTTTAGGTAGGGGACGACTCCCAGCACGGGAATTCCTCCTTTTTGTTCGATGATCTGAATGCCATCTTCAAAGAGAGATAGATCGCCGCGGAATTTATTGACTACGAAGCCGCGTATCAAGGCGCGTTCTTCGGGCTCGAGAAGCCAAAGTGTGCCGAGTAGTTGTGCGAATATCCCGCCGCGGTCTATGTCGCCGATAAGCAGCACTGGAGATTTGGCATATTGCGCCACTGCCATATTAACGATATCGCCATATCTCAAATTTAGTTCAGCGGGGCTGCCTGCCCCTTCAATGATAACGAGTTCATGTTCGGCGCGCAGGCGATCGAGGGACTGTGTAACATGTTTCCAAAGGACCTGCTTTTTTTCGTAATAGGTTTTTGCTTCAAGAGTTTTCCATGGACGACCCATAAGGACGATCTGTGAACGAGAATCAGCTTCGGGTTTTATCAGAACGGGGTTCATGTCTACAGTGGGGGCGAGTTTGGCTGCGACGGCTTGCAAGGCTTGGGCTCGACCGATCTCACTGCCATCTGCACAGACCGCGGCATTGTTAGACATGTTCTGCGCTTTGAAAGGGGCAACCTTGATCCCACGCCGCGCATAGATTCGGCACAGTGCAGTGACAAGCAGGCTTTTCCCTGCAGAGGAACTGCTGCCCTGGATCATTAAGGTCTTGGCTGTCATTTTGCTCTCTCAAGATGCGAGATGTCGTTTAAGAGGTTTATAACTGCCCCATCTTCGAATACGTTCAATTCTGATAAAGAAGCCTGTGACACGCGGAATTGCCAATAGCGGCTCAAGTCTACGCCGAGGGTGGCGGCAATAAGTGTTTGAAGCGCTCCACTGTGAGAGACAATGAGAACAGTTTGATCTGCGTGGTTGTTTTTGATCTCGTGAAGAGCAGTCGTTACCCGTTCTGCCAGTTGGTGATGCGTCTCACCGTTCGGGGTGGAGATGTTGAGTGAGTCTTTCATCCAGGCGGCAAACAATTCTGGCGAGTGCGCGGACATTTCTTCATAGGTCATGCCTTCCCAGTCGCCGAAGGATAGTTCGCGCCAACGCATATCGGCATGAGGTTCGATCCCATGGAAGGCAGCAACAGACTTGGCAGTGGTCATGGCGCGGGTGAGGTCGCTGGAATAAATGGCGTGGATAGTTTCAGATGATAGTCGTTCGGCAAGTTGTTCCGTTTGCAGAATGCCAACTTGATTCAAGGCTGTATCACTATGCCCTTGGTAACGGCGGGCAATGTTCCAGTCGGTTTGTCCGTGGCGGGTTAGAAAAAGTTTCAAGGGGTGGGTTCCAAGTTTCAGATGAAGTTTGCAGTAAAGGCGACGAGGATAAGCATTTCAACCAGGGTGGTGACTGTTCCATAAATGTCGCCGGTGAGCCCGGGGATAAGTCGCATGGTGTAGGCGGCAGTGAGATAGGCAATGAGCGCTGCACCAACCATGAAAGCGAATCCCAGCCAGCCAAGGACCAACCAGGAGGTGATCCCTGCAATGAGTGTAGCGATGATGATCTCGCGGAAGGTGACGTTCCGTTTCATCTCAATGCCCAGCCCATCTTCACGGGCGTAAGGGAAGGCATAGATCACAAGCGGAGATGCCCAGCGTCCGAGTGTGGTTGCAAGCATTATGGATGGGAAGAGGTGTAAAGTTGAAGAAAGAGCTGCATATTGGGTTAGCAGCACAAGGATTCCGCCGATCGTCCCAAATGCCCCCATACGTGAGTCTTTCATGATCTCGAGACGGCGTTCCGGGGTCCAGCCGCCGAATAAGCCATCGAGAGTGTCCATAAAACCGTCGAGATGGAAGAAGCGTGTGAAGGCGATCCACGCGCAGAGGGTCAGCGCGGCAGAGACGGTTTGTGGGAAAAGCAAGGCGGCGGCACGGTTCACCCCGTAAAGTGCAAAACCAAGCAAGACACCCACAAGCGGGAACCAGCCTACGGCACGTCCCATCTCTTGCGAGGTGAACATGCGTTTGATGATCGTGGGGAAGATGGTAAGGAATTGAAAGGCGGCAATAAGTGAGGTCATATTATTTCGTGTCATTGTGAGGGTGATAACGAGAAACAGTCCTGTGAATTTTTATGAAGGTCATACTCCGCACAACGATACATCACTCCTTTCCACTTATGCCAGCTTCATCGAAGGTTGCCATTTCGTTTAATATTTTGCATGCTGCTTCTGCCAATGAAATGCCAAGTACTGCGCCGGTGCCTTCGCCGAGACGCAGGTCCAGATCAAGCAAGGGTTTCAGCCCAAGCCATTCAAGCATGAGGGTATGTCCCTTTTCCTTTGAGCGGTGTGCTGAAATTAAATAAGGTCTGCATTGTGGTGCGACCATTACTGCGATCATTGCCGCCGCTGTGGAAATAAAACCATCCACCATCACCGGCACATGCTTTGATGCTGCGCCGAGCATCACACCTGCCAACCCGCCAATTTCAAAGCCGCCTACTTTGGCAAGAATATCTACACCGTCTTCAAGGCTGGGTTTATTCACTTTTAAACCGCGCTTCACCGCATGAATCTTGCGTATCAGCCCGGCTTCATCTACACCAGTGCCATGCCCAACAATATCTTCTGGGGATCGTCCTAAAATGCAAGCGGCGATGGCTGCAGAAGGTGTTGTGTTGCCGATCCCCATATCGCCTGTACCGAGGATATCCGCACCTTTTGATATTTCATCCAATGCGATTTCGATCCCGCTCTGAATGGTTTCTTCTGCCTGTTGGCGGCTCATGGCTGCACCTTTTGCCAAATTCATCGTCCCCAAGCCGACTCTCCGCCGGTGCAGGAGCGGGGCTTCATTGATAGGCGAATTTATTTCACCGGCAACGCCCATATCAACTACAACTACACGTGCCCCTGTATGACGTGCCAACACGTTGATCGCTGCACCGCCATGCAAAAAGTTCAAGACCATTTGCGGCGTTACTTCCTGAGGGTATGCGCTAACACCCTCAGCTGCAACACCGTGATCCCCTGCCATGATAACGATGACCCTGTTGTTGATCGAAGGGAATGGTTTACGCTGGATCCCCGCCAGTTGGATCGAAAGTTCTTCCAGCCGACCTAAACTGCCTGCTGGTTTGGTGAGTTGACTTTGCCGTTGGCGTGCCGCGTCCATTGCGGTTAGATCGAGTGGTTGGATACATCTGATGGTTTCGGTGATGGTCATGATAGTCCCTTACATATCACATAAGACTTGTTCTGTGATATGTAAAAATCAAAATTCGATGCCTGCCTGTGCCACAATGCCTTGCTCGTATGGATGTTTGATGAGCGTCATTTCTGTAACGAGGTCGGCTTGTTGGGTCAAGGCTTCAGGGGCAGACCTGCCGGTGATAATGAGATGCAAATTTGCAGGTCGATGGAGGCTCAGCCAATCCAGCACTTCGGTCGTGTTGAGCCATTGATAGGTGAGGGTGTAGGTAAATTCGTCCAGCACGATCAGGTCGTAATTGCCGCTAGCGATCTTTTCTTTGGCGATCTCCCAGCCATGACGTGCCCGCGCAATGGTCTCATCCATGTCTTTGGACGTCCATGTAAACCCATCGCCGGTGGTGACCCATTCAATGCCGAGTTTTTTGGCGGCTTTGATCTCGCCCCATTGTCCCGTTTCTGCCTTGATGAATTGCACCACGCAGATGCGAAATCCGCGCCCCCAGGCACGCAGGACGGTTCCGAAGGCTGCCGTACTTTTTCCCTTGCCATCGCCAGTGTTGACGATGAGGAGTCCTTTTTTCATTTGTTATCCTTTTCATTAAGCAGAGTACATGGGGACGATTTTCCTCCGTGCTCTGTGTGTTCTCTGATATATGTTTTTTACCAAAGTCCCTGGGTTTTGGTGCGGCGCAGGATCCATAAAAAGAATGGCGCGCCTGCCAGAGCTGTGACGATGCCCACGGGGAGCTCCTGCGGTGCTAGTAATACACGCGCGATGACATCTGAGATCAATAGCGCGGTCGCCCCGCCAAGGATCGAGAGCGGGATCAAACGGCGATAATCTCCGCCAAACCATAGGCGCATGATGTGCGGAACGACCAAGCCAACAAAGCCAATGATCCCGGCGAACGAAACTGCCGCTGCTGTTGCCAGCGAAGAAGTGATGAGGATGATCTGTTTGGTGCGATTGACATTCAGCCCCAGTTGCTGTGCTTGTTCATCACCGAATTGCATCAAATTGAGGGCATGTCCATACAGGGTAAGCGTGCCCAAGCCGATGATGAGGTATGGCAGCATGACCAGTACAGATGTCCAACCAAGTTGGATGGAACCGCCCATCAACCAACTCATGGCGCGGCGCAGTTCACCGTCTGAACGCAGCATCAGGAATGACATCAATGATGTGGCGAATGAAGAGACAGCTACACCTGCCAGGATCAAGTTTGTCACCGGTGCCGTTTGCCCGATGCGTGCGAGAAAATAAACGAAAGAGACGGTCAGCAGCGCGCCGATAAATGCTGAAAGCGGAATTGCCATCAACCCCCAGAATGAATAAGACCATTGCATAGACATTGTCACTACCGCGCCCAATCCAGCACCGGAAGCGATGCCGATCAGAAATGGGTCAGCCAGCGGGTTGCGGAATAAGCCTTGATATGCTGCGCCGCTTCCACCCAATGCCATGCCTGTCATCGCGATCAAGACTGTACGCGGCAGACGTATCTTCCATAAGATGTTCTGTGTCAGTTCCGTGCCTTGCCCTCGAATGGCGGATAGGATCTCACTCATTGGCAAAAAAACAGACCCAATCGCCAGACTTAATAGCAAGGCGAATAGAAAAAAAAGAATAGAGGAGAGAAAGGGAAAGCGGCGCATGAAAAAAATATAGCGAGGGCGATCCGTCTCTGCCTGACAAATAGTTTTTATTTGCTGAAACGGACGCCCTTGCAAATTATTGATTGATCACCAAATCAGGATGCAAGACCTTTACCAATTGTTCCAACCCATCTACCATGCGCGGACCAGGACGGCTGGCGAGATTATCGTCGAAGGCAAAAATTCTGCCTTCTTTCACAGCGCTCAGGTTTGCCCAGCCAGTTCGTTCTGCAATGGATTCGATCGTCACGCCATATAGGGTGTCGCCAAGCAGGATGATATCGGGGTCTTGTGCAACGATCTCTTCTGCGCTTATTTGTACAAAGGGGTCGCTTAATACGCCGCCAATATTCTCGCCGCCAGCCATGCTGATCATCGTATCCATAAATGTACCCGGGCCAGTCGTCCAAGGTTTGGAAGGATCGCTGCCATCGATCTCATAGAAAACGGTTGGCTTTTCAGTAACATTTGCGACTGCAGAATTCACAGCCTCTACTCGCATCTTAAGTGAAGCAGCCAATGTTGCAGCTTCTTCTTCGTGCCCGGTGATCTTTCCAAAAAGTTGGACGTGTCCGTACAGATCTTCATAAGTAAGTACATTGGCGAGGTAATATACAGTTAACCCCAAGCCTTCCAATTCGTTAACCTGTTCAGGGGTATTGATCTCTGCAGCCAGAACTAGATCCGGTTCAAGTGCAAGAATGACTTCTGTATTCAAACCACCGTATGCTGAACCAATGCTGACAATATCCGCTGCTTCGGCAGGGAAGTCTGAAAGTTCATCGCGTCCGACCAACTGTTCGCCAGCGCCTACGGCGAAGACAAACTCTGTCAGTGACGGGGCAAGGGTCACGATGCGTTGTGCCGGGGCAGCAAGAGTTACCTCGCGCCCAAGACCATCCGTTAAAGTCATGGGACCGTCAGTGACAGCCTCTGTTGGCGCTTCGGTGGCGCGAACTTCAGTGGCAGCCGGTTCAACGACCGGTGTGGTTTGAGGCGCCGGAACACATGCTGTGAGCAGCGCGATCAACAAGGTCAAAACAAAAATCTTACGAATCATCTTATCTCCTGATATGTATTTAATAACGATGTGCCTGTTTGGTATCTGGGTGTGAATCAAAATCCCCAGCATAGGCTGGGGAGGGGAGAGGCAATCCTGTTGGGACCCGTTCTCCACCTCCTTTCCGCGAGAAGTGGTTGAACCGATCAGAGCGGGCGACCTGGCTTGGGTAGTTTGGCAGCTTGATAATGGTGTAGTTTGGTGGTTCAACTACTCAACTATTGCACTGTTCAACTATCTTTACAGTTGCGCGACAGCGCCGGGTTTTCACCGGACTTCGCCGCTTGCTGATCGTATATAAAATCATTGTACCACTGCTTTTTTTGCAATGGTCTCAAGCAGTCCGCGAAAAAGATAAGTGTGAACGGGCGCGAGCAAATACCAGTATAAAAATCCGCCCAAACCATACGGGGCGAAATAGGCGGTTTGGATCAACAAGCCTTCTTCCACGCGCCATTCCATCCAGCCTTTGCCGGGAGAGCGTAGTTTCGAGTGAAACAAAATCATGTTCTCGTTCTGAAAATCCACCTCGTAAAAATCGCTCTGTTTTCCTTCCAGTGCGCCGCGTAATTTCCATAACCAATTGGCGAAGAGCCAATCTTTATTATTATCAAAGCGTTTTACGACATTCAAAATTTTTTCTGCATGGATGTCTACTTTCATTGCGCGCTGGTCAATGAAGAAACCCTCGTGTTTCAGAACTTTGACGCCGCTCGAGCCGTCTTCCCATACCCGTTCTATTCTCAGTGGATGCAAACGCTTCATGGCTTCAGTGATGGCTGATTCGTAATCCATGAGTTTTACCTCAGGGAAAGTTTTTTCTGCCATATCATGCAAGATAATACTGTCACTCGAAAGCCCGCCGACGAGTGCATGCGCAATGGGATATGGCACAGGCGTCATCAGATCAATGCCAAATGCCATGAACCAGACCGGCACATAGGGCAGCAGGAACATGCTGCGCTTAAGTCCACGTGCCTTGGCATACATTTTCATCAAGTCTGTGTAAATGAAAACCTTTTGCATGCCGACCTCGAATACACCGCCGCGCCCATTGGAATTGGTCAATGCAGCCAGCAGATAGTCAATGACGTTCTGAACGGCGATCGGCTGGGATTTGTTCTTCAACCAAATGGGACCAGGAATGATCGGGAATAACTCCGTCATAAAACGGATCATCTCAAACGAGATGCTGCCTGAGCCCGCAATAACCCCCGCGCGAAATTCCGTCACCGGCACGCTGCCTTTTCGCAGGGTTACACCAGTTTCAATGCGAGAGCGCATATGCGGAGCAATGTGTTGCTCCGGGTCGGCAAGCCCGCCAAGATAGATGATGTGCTCCACGCCCGCTTGCTCTGCGGCTTGAGAAAAGTTGTGAGCCGCCAGGGTTTCAGCTTCGGTATACCCATGTCCACGTGACATGTTGTGGATGAGATAGTATGCCGTCTGCACGCCTTGCATGGCGGCTGCAAGAGTTTCCGGTTCCATCACATCGGCACGGATCATTTCGACCTGCTTGTACCATGTACGTTTTTTGAGGCGTTCCGGGTGGCGAGCCATTGTACGAACACGATAGCCTTTTTCGAGCAATTGCGGGATGAGCAAGCTGGCAATGTAACCCGTCGCGCCGGTAACAAGGATGAGAGGGGAAGGCATGGAGTTTTCTTTCGCATTTCACTTTTCATGCTTCACCATGCGAAGTGAAACGTGAGGAGTTAAAAACTAGATCTCTATTTTAGAGGGCATCACATCAGGATCAATGATTTCGTCGAATTCTCTGATTGAGTTTTCCAGGTTGAAAAGTTATTCTTTAGAGATGGGTAGGGGAGTTTTATCAAATTTGTACTGAAAACTTTTTCCGTATGAAAGAAAAAATCCCTCAAAAACCTTCATGGATAATTCTGCAAATACGATCGTAATACCCATTGATAATAATGTTACAAAAAACTCGTCCCAATTTGAATAGTATGGATTTTTATGCCCGGTTACGAACTGATGGGTAAGAATAGTGATTGGTAAATGAAATAAATATATGCTATATGACCTAACGCCCAACCAAATAAAAAAAGGATTGGACACGAAGATATTGGTTATTTTACTTGGGCTTAATATGCAGATAGTTAAAAACAAGCTGTAAAGCCCTCCCATCCATGAATGCACAAAAGGATCACCAATATGCGTAAATCCTTGAAGTATTAATGTCCCTGCACCGAAAAGAAAAATAAAAAATAGAACGACCAGTAAGTTGATGTTCCGAACAAGAAAGTCTTTGGTTTTTTGATCTCTATAGGCAATAGCTAATAATCCGCCTGTCAGGAGAACATCTGAACGTGCAAATGTAAATATGTATCCCCCTAATCCATTAAATAAAACCCGTATGATTGGTGCAATGGCAATGAGGCTTACAAAAACATATACCAGCTTCTTTTTGTCGAGTTTCCAAACCAGAAGAGGAAGTAACAGATAGAATTGTTCTTCTACTGCTAATGACCATGTGACTGCTAACCAGCTGCTTCCAAAATCAAGCTTGAGCATAAAGAGGTTTTGAGTAAAAGATAAATAGCTCCAGAATGGGAGAGTGTGTTTGAATAGATCCTCATTTGAAATAAACCTTGGGAGTATAAGGAATGATGCAAGTAATACATAGTATAGCGGTAATATTCGTAGGGCTCTACGGATATAAAAGACGGAAAAAAAGTTGCTCGAATTTTTGAGTCTAATAAAACTCCAACTATTAAGAAGCCTGATAATACAAAAAACAGGTCAACGCCGCTCCATCCTAAATGTAATAACTTGAGAAACTGATTTACTAATTGGCTATCAATCACCGCTCCATTGAAAAAATAATGATAAGTTAATACAAGTAGTATTGCTATTCCACGTATGCCATCAAGTTCCTTTATCCTCTTCATGAATTTTGTCTCCGTTTCTTGATTGAAATAATCGCTCCACCCTAAATGGAGTCATATCGGGGTCAATGACTTCGTTGAATTCTCTGGCAGCGAGGTGTCCGCTAAAGACGGCTTGGGCGATGATGTTGGGCGCTTCAGCGTCGCCGATGAGGCGCAGGGACTTGAGCCGACCATCCGCAAGGGCGGGCTTGAGTTCGTGATACAGACTGTCGTTGGGGATTCTATCTGTGACCATGACGATGGCGTCACAGGCGAGAGATGTTTCAGTGTTGGTAATTGTATGTGTGATGGCAGCCGTTGTCGGAGAGAAGGAGGCGAGAGCGTGATACGGAAGAAGAGTCACATTCAGGCTGAGGAGGCGTTTGTAGATTCGGCTCTGTTCGAGGGTGTATTCAGTCCATGCTGAGATGGTAGGCGCAGGTGTAACGAGCGTGACCTCACATCCGTTTGTGGCAAGTAATTCTGCCAACACGCCGCCCATGTAGTAATGGTCGTCGTCGTAGATGAGAACTTTGCCTGTGGGGAGTTTTCCGCTCATCAAGTCATCGGGCGTGAAGACATTGCCATTGCCAGGGAGGGGACGCGAATGATATCGCCCCATGCCATCACGCCTCCAGGTGGAACCGGTGGCAATGATGATATGCGGCGCGCCAGCTTCGAGCGCATCTTCCACTGAGACTTTGCTGGACGGATAAAAGAAAACATTTTCGAGTTTTTGAATCTGTGTCAGACGCCAATCAATGACACGCCGCCATTCGATCAGATTTGGAAGTTGTGACTCGAGCAGCACACGCCCGCCCGCCTCACGCTTCGCGTCGGTGAGAATGACTCTGTACCCGCGCTGACCTAACGCTCGAGCCGCTTCCAACCCTGCGGGTCCAGCACCGACGATGAGAATTTCTTCTTCTGATTTTTTGGGCGCAATGATCTCTGGATGCCAATCGCGGCGGAACTCTTCGCCCATGGTGGGATTCTGCGTACATCGAATGGGAACGAAACGGGTATCGCCGGTGACGCAGATGTTACAGCCGATGCACTCGCGAATATCTTCGTGCCTGCCTTCCTTGATCTTGGTCGGCAGGAAGGGGTCGGCAATGGAGGGGCGTGCCGCGCCGATCATGTCCATGATGCCGCGCTCAATGGCAGAGACCATGCTATCGGGTGAAGTGTAACGTCCCACGCCGACGACGGGTTTTGTGGTCAGTTGTTTGACGAAGGCAATATATTTTTCCTGGTGACCTTCCTTCCCAAAACGCGAAGTAATGGAATCGTTCTTCCATGAACTGATGTTAACATCCCACAAGTCGGGCAATTCGGCGAGCATACCAACGATGTCACGCGCTTCGCCGTCATGTTGCATGCCTTCTGCGCCAAGGAGTTCGTCCACAGCGAAACGTACCGCCACAGCACAAGTGTCGCCAACAGCCTCTTTGGTATCTTCGATCAGTTCGCGGAAGAAACGCACCCGGTTTTCAAGCGAACCGCCGTATTCATCAGAACGGTCATTATCTTTGGATAAAAGATGAAATGCAAGCGTCAAGTTGTGCCCGGCATAGCAGTAGATGATGTCGAAGCCTGCCCGTTTGGCGCGGATGGCGGCATTGCGATGCCATTTACGGATTTGTTTGAGATCATCTTTTGATGCGGCGCGTGATTGACCCGGTTCATAGCCGCTGCCACCGACAAGTCCGCGTGAGGCGAGGTCGAAAGGAGCTGCGCGGGTGTAAAGGTTCGAGGCGTCGCGTCCGTTGTAAGCTAATTCAATGCCAGCCAGTGAGCCGTGTTTATGGACGGATTCAGTCATCAACTGCAAGGAAGGAATGTCGGCATCATCCCAAATGCGTCCTTCGAAGAATGGCGAGAGATCGCTGGTGTAGTGAATTTCCGTTTCCTCAGTACAAACCACGCCCCAACCTCCTTCTGCTTTCATACCGCGCATGGCGGCGAGTCCCTTGGGCATGCGCCAGCCAAAGCCGTTGCAGTGCGGCACTTGATAGAAACGATTCGGCGCAGTCACAGGTCCGATCTGGATAGGCTGAAACAAAATATCGTAACGGGAGGTCATAAATGATTCCTTTAATCAAATGGCTGCGGTCATTTGATTTATTCGCAACTTTGCAGAGCGGGGAACAAACTGTAGGAATACTGTTCCATTAAGTCTGGCGACTGGATAGGCAAAACGATCATGAAGGTGATGATGCGATTGTTCGTATCATTCACCGACCAGTAACGGACGTTATACTCCACGCCTTGGTCCACGGCGATGAATTCATACAAACGCAGACCATTGTTGTTGCGGCATTCGGTCACGTACTGATAGCTTTGATAGTTTCCAAAGATGATGTTCCAGCCATCCGTGTTAAAAAAGGTGTTCAAGTCCGGTTCTTCGTACCCGCACGGAAAGATATGTAATTCGAGATTGACAATGGCTGGGATCAACGCGCTATACCACGATACTTGGACAACATCATTGGTGACCGTGTAGGTGCGTTCCCAATCGCCGGTTTCAAATAACCTACCAGAAAATGCAAGCGCACGGTCAATATCTGCCTGCATAGGTGCTGAGTCGATGCAGACCGGCGTTGCCAGAGTGACGGGTTGGTCAGTGGGGGCAGCCACAAGCGGAGTCTGCTCGAGCGGCAGATTGCTTGCTTCTGTAGAGTCTGGAGTTACTTGAGTAGGGGTCGGGGGAATCAAGTCTGGCAGATCCGCAGTCGGCGAGGCAGGTGCGGAAGGTCCGCAGGCGCAGACTAAAAATAAGATGACAGACGATAACAGGATCTTTTTCATGGATTTTCCTCTAGGTGACTAATTCGAGGCGAGTATAGCATGCGAATTAAAAATTGCCCGGTCTAAAAGACCCGGGCAATTCGCTTCTCTCTATGCTCTTGCTTGAGTTTACCCCAACAAACCGGATGGCTGCTTCAAGGTTTGTATCCCAGGAACATCTTGACGTGAATGTCTGAGCGAAAGATGATCCGTTCATCAGCTTCTTTTTGCCTTTCGAGCGCCTCCATGATGCGATTTAAACCGGTTTGATACTCCTCTTCCTTCAACAGTGCCAACTGTGAGGTTGCACTGTGCTTGAGGAATGGGTCTTTCAACACGGCATCGCCGATATGCACGTTTTGAATGTGCTCCACTGTTTTGTCGGCTATCTGGCGAAAGCCTTCCTGTTCCATCCATTTGAGAACGGCTTGACCTGAAGGATAGCGGCGCAAGTCTGTATCGTAAACGGTATCGAAGTAATCATAAATATACCAGTTGGAGGAGCCTTGGTGCGGATCATGCCCGATGATCGCCAGCGCGCCGCCCGGTTTGAGCAGACGATACGCTTCGGCAATGAATACGTGATGATCTCCGAAGTGATGGATGGCATCTACGCAGTAAACAAGGTCAAAGGTGGCGGAACGCAGCGGGAGATGTGTACCCGTTCCACGGGTCAGATGAAGAGGCGCAGGTTGGTTCTTTGCCTGTTGGATCATTCCCATGGAGTAATCCAACCCGTATAATGCCGCACCTGTCTGGTCAAGCAGGTTTAGCCAGAAGCCGGTGCCGCTGCCAACTTCCAAAAGGGTTTTGGCATTCACCTGTTGGGCAAGTTCAAGAAGTGCCTGTCCACGTTCCCATGTTTGAGAAGCAGGATAGCGTTGATTGTATTGAGGTGCGATCTGATCGTAATTTAGTTTGGGCGTGGTCATGAGGTATTGATAACATGACATGCTCTGGAATTACTTTACGAAGGCTGTACAATTTCCTTAACGCGCCCTACTTGCCCATCTGTGAGACGAACTTTTATGCCATGCGGATGGGTGGGTGAATTGGTCAGCAGGTCTTTGACAATCCCTTTGGTGAGCTTGCCGGTGCGTTGATCCTGTTTTAGGACGATGAGTACGGTCATGCCTGGTTTGATGGCGGAACGGGTCTGGTTGGTTTGCATGGATGCGAGCCTTATGTTATGGAACGGATATATGCTTCAAGTGCACCAAGAATGATACTGATAAATTGCCATTGGTTATATGCCAGTAAGATCAGAAAGACCAGCATGCCCGCCTGAAAAAAACGATTCCTTGCGAATGGTGCCAACCCGAAGGCGATGAAAAGGATCAGGGCGTACGTCCAATCGGGCGAATAGAGGAAAAGCTCCTGACCATAGTTGACATGGACGAAAAAATTAAATAAAAGGCACAACAAAAGGGAGAAGGTCAGGTCGAGTTTGCGGGTGCGGATCAAGTTCCATAGGAAGACGATTCCAGAAACAGTCAGGATCAGCGCCCAAATAATGACGAGGATCTGCCCGAGCCCATCATAGCTGGTCTGGTGGAAGGTGCCGATCGAGATCTTATAAAAACGGAATTCAGGGATCGTGCTGCCCACTTCATCTGTAAGGACAAATACTTTGGGGGCAATCACACTGTAGAGCAGCATGGTCCGCACTAGATACATCAGCCGCCCAATGATGAACCACTCGGGCATCTTGAGAATATCCAGAAAGAACTTTTCTTCGGTCTCAATATCTGGTGTAAGGAAGAAGAGTTTACTGGCAGGATACGCCAAAGCATGCAAATAAGTGAGTGCCAGCGAGACGGCGATCGTCCATCCGGTGAAACGCAGGATATCTCTCAGACGTGGGCGGATGACGATAAAACTGAGAATATTCTGAATTAAATTCGTGAGCGTGATACCGAAGGTGAGTACACCTCCCGCTGCCAGGGCGAAGATGGAACGATCCTTTTTCTGGAGGATCACAAGGAATAGCAGCAAGGCAAATGCCGAGAAGATATATGTTTCGATCACACTGCCAAAAAAGAAGTGTGAGGCGCTTAATCCAAGCAGGGCTGCCAGAAGGAAGGCGTAACTCCGGCTCTCAAATTGACGTTTTACGAAGATCCACATCAGGAACACGCATGCACCACCCACCATGGCATTGAACAGGATTGCCGAGAGGGTTGGGTCTTGTGTGAAAAGGTTCAGGGAGCGCCCAAAGGGTTGGAAAATAAAATAAGTGAAAGGATGCGGACCGCGCATCTCGAACTCTTTGACGTCGGGTGAGGAGATGCGCCGCATCCACGAACCTACATCGGCATCGAAAAGATTGTCCACCTGACCCACGCCAAAGTTATTTAATGTTGTGCCGAAATACAGATACACGAGCATGAAAAGCAGAGCCAGGATGATCCCCGGCGCATTTTCACGCAAGGCATTCATACTTAACCAGGATAGATCCAGCTTAAGGTCAAATTGAATGCCATCGATCCACAGAAAAAAGAATATCCAGGTCAGGGCACAGGTCAAAAAGAACAGCATCAATATCTGATCGACAGCGGGGCGTTCGCTCAGATTGAAAAGAAAGTATGTAATTCCATACGAGACTGCAAAACAAGCCGCGGCAATGAAAATAAACCCGGTAACTTTTTTAACCATGAAAATATTTTATCCTTCATGCTCCATGGCTGTCATCCATGGGCGGATTTCGTACGTAAGCAAGCCGGAGATCACTGCAGGGTCTTTGGCGGCAAAGGTTTCGATCTCCTCAAGAGTGACATCTTTGGTTGTGACCATCATGCCGCCGATATCCGGCAAGAGAAAAGGTCCGCCAAGTTGAAGTTTGCCTTGCTGGTGAAGTTTTAAATAATGCTGCACATGCGCGTTCACGCCTTCTTGTTGGCGATAGTCCACACCGGTTTGCCACTTGGGTCCGGGTTTGTGGAGCACAACAAATCGAATGGGGCGTGTGGGTTGATCGGTCATGGTGTGTTTTCCTTTTTTTCAGAGAATGGGTGGATCAATCTGGAAGCATACTCTCTCAAGTTTTGTTATGCACCATGCTGGCGGAGTGTTTAATGAGCGTTGTATTCGTTTAGAAAAACGGTGAAATCCAGGTCGCCGGGGGAGGCGTTGAAACTGGTGAGAATGGCGGCGGCTTCACTGCGATGTTGTGAGCCGTGATTGACCACATGGTAAAGACAATGCCACAAGATGCGGTCACGTTCTGCGCCATTATCAGCAGTATATTTTTTGTGACTTTCCATGTCTTCATCGCTCAACCCGTTGAGATAGGCGCGCATGGCTTCTTCTTCCATGTGAAAGCGTTCGGTGAGAGAAGCAAGGTCGGGGAATTCTTCGGGTTTGATCTCGTCGCCGAATTTATTTTCCTCGAACAAGCCGCGCCAGCCATACTCCGCATCAATGATGTGGACGAGAGTCCCGCGCAAGCCGCCGAAGGGATATTCCCCCGGCGCGAGGAATTGTTCTTTTGTCACTTTTGCCGCTGCGGCAAGGATCTTTCCGCTTGCCCAGTAGTTGTATTCGTACATGAGGTGGACGTCTGAGATGTTCATGGTGTCTCTCCTTTGTGTATTGTGTCATTCTGCCTGTACCGTACGACAGGTACGCATGAGCCGCGTTCTTGTCTTTTGCGGCGACGAGTCTCTGGCATGGCAAAGAGTCTTGCACAAAATGGTAGAGATCCTCACCGCACTGCATCCGCAATGCGGTGCATGTGTCGCCTATCGGCTCAGGATGACACACTGCTTAGATTTGCTAAATATACCAGTCCAAACTTAAATCCTTCCATTGAGGATTTACCGACTCAATTAACTCGATCTTCTTCGAACGCAACCAGCCTTTGATTTGCTTTTCACGTGCAATCGCAACATTCACATCATTTGTTTCTTCGTAATGGACAAGACAGTTGACATTGTACTTAGTGGTAAACCCTTCGACGAGTTTATTTTTATGCTCATAAATACGCCGTTCAACGTTGTTGGTCACGCCTGTGTAAAGAACACGAGAATTGCTTGCCATGATGTAGACATAGTACTTTTTCATATACCCTCCTTTTTGTCATCCTGAGGGAGCATGCTCTTCGCGACCGAAGGGTTTCGTAAATTATCGTAGAGACGCTTTCCCCTTCGGGGACGTGGCGCTATTGCTCAGCAAGACAGCCTTAACTCAACAACCCTCTCGAAAATGTCAGCAAGGCTTGCACGTCGTTGAAGTTTGTGAACGGTCCCACCGAGATGCGTACAGCGCCGGAGGATTTACCGTCGATGCACAGGCGGAAGTCGTCGATGGTCATTTTGTCTTTGTGATCGGGCGAGGTGAAGCACACGTCCAATTCCACGCGGGAGATGCCGAGCGCCACTTCACCTGCGCCGGGGTTGCAGAAGCAGCCAGTGCGCAGCGAGATGTTGACCTTGTTGGCTTCGCTTTCAACGAAGCGATGATCGAAGGCTTTGCCGTTCTTGTCGTAGAAGTTGACCGTGACGGCTCCGCCTCTGCCTTCAGTGGAGTTGGGTCCGAACAACCGAACCAGCGGCTCGCCCGTGCTGTGTTTCATGGCTGTGAGATTTTCCAACAGCCAACCCGTGAGCGTTTTGACACGTTCACCGATGACTTCATAACCAATCGACTCGATATGCCTGAGTCCGATCTCAAGGGCAGGGATGTTCAGATAATCAAGTGTGCCGTCTTCAAAAGCAGGTGCGCCTTCGGCGAGATAATATTTATCGCCTTGTACTGATGCGACGGTGATCGTCCCACCAGCGAACCAGGGACGATGAAGTTTTGCCAATGCAGATTTTCTTGCGATGAGTGCACCTAACCCGGTTGGGTAGCCGAAAATTTTATAGAAGGAGATCGGCACAAAATCAGGTTTGACCTTGCTCAAGTCCAGCTTGCTGGTGGGGACGTAGGCAGCCGCGTCGAGTAATACGTCCCAGCCGTGGGCGTGAGCTTTCTCGATCCATTCGAGGGGATGCTTGACGGAGGAGAAGTTCGATTGGGCGGGGAAAGCAAACAGGTTATGACCAGACTTGGAAGGGCGAGACAGTTCGAGGTCCAGTTGTGAGGCGTCGACTCGCATCTCGGGCAGCATGACGGGAATATAGGTCACCTCCGCGCCGCGGGCATGCGCGAATTCGCGAATCCCATTGACGGAGTTGTGGTTGTCGAAAGTGAGGAGGTAGCGTCCGTTCGGGAAGGGGTAACTCTCGCCGACGAGTTTGAGCGCGCTGCTGGCGTTGGATGTGAAGATGGCGAGATATTCGTCCGGGTCGGCGTTGAAGAATTTGAGGATGTAGTCGCGTGTACCTTCGACTAGGTGGGTGGCGGCTTGGGATGTGGGGTTGGAGGAATGCGGGTTACCGAAGACATTCAGTTTGAGAAGGTCATAGTGTTTTTGGATTTGCGACTCGGCATAAATGCCGCCGCCGGTGTAATCGAAATAAACATGCTCACCCGAGTCGAGTCGGGCATAGTCAGTTTTACGCAGGTCGTCTATTTTTTGGGTTTGTTTGTAAGCGGGGTATTTTTGAAGGAAGGTTTCGAGTTCGGTGGACATACAAGACTCCTTCATTCAATTTAACCACAAAAAGAGCAGCGAATGTGTTCCGGGCTTAAATAAAAAATCCACGAAGTTACGGATCGGCACGAAGGTCTTGCGCTTCGTGAAAATTCGTGTCCTTCGTGGATCCTAAATCTTAAGCCTTGACCGGATTACTCAACTTCCCCAGCCCCTCGATCTCTACATCGACAATATCACCGTTCTGTAGTTCACCAACACCGGCGGGCGTGCCCGTGAAGATCAAGTCACCCGGCTCGAGTGTCATGACCGATGAAATATACGCAACGAGTGTGCCGACGTTGAAGACCATGTCTCGTGAAGAAGCCATCTGGCGCATCTGCCCGTTGACGCGGCAGGTCACCACGGCATCGGATGGGTCGAAGTCGGTATCGATCCATGGACCGAAAGAGCAGAAGGTGTCGAAGCCCTTGGCGCGTGTCCATTGCCCGTCTGTTTTTTGCAGGTCGCGGGCGGTGACGTCATTGCCGATGGTGTAGCCGAAGATATATTCCTTGGCATTCTCAGCAGTGACGTTCTTTGCACGTTTGCCAATGACCACCACCAACTCACCTTCATGTTCCACCTGCTTGGACTGTGCCGGGAGCACAATATATTCACCTGTGGCAATAATGGAAGAGGGCGGCTTTAAGAAGATAAGCGGGATCTTCGGTACTTCATTACCGAGTTCTTTGGCGTGTTCCACATAGTTCCGTCCCACGCAGACGATCTTGCTTGGTTCACAAGGCGCGAGCAGCTTCAACTCCTTGAAAGGAGTCCGTGCTTCACGGCGGCGATATTCGCCGAAAAGATTGCCTTGCACTTCGCCAACTTTATCTTCCAATATCCAGCCGTAGGTGGCGGCGCCTTCAGGAGTTTGATAACGGATGATTCGCATACTTTCCTTTCGGAAGACGACTGACAATAGACCATTGAAAATCAGCCATCGTCTATCGTCTAATGACTACTTTCCTTTATATTCGTTGATGTTCAGCCGGTCTACATCCAATAACAATTCGCTGATGGTTTTCCCAAGGGTTGGGTGTACCAGGTCGGGTGCAATGTCATTCAGCGGCACCAGCACAAATCCACGGTGGTGCAGACGTGGGTGCGGGATGATCAGCGGCGGCGTGTTCAGGATCACATCATCGTAGAACAACACATCGATATCGATCACGCGCGGACCATTCTCAAAGCTGGGTTCGCGCCCAAGTGCAGATTCGAGCCGTTTCAAATGGCTGAGCAAATTCTCCGGCTCCATATAGGTTTCTACCAGCACCACCTGATTCAAAAATGGCGGCTGATCGGCATAGCCCCAGGGCGGAGTTTCGTAAACCGGCGATTTCTTTTTGACCTCCATTTGAGGCGGCAGGTTCGAAATGGCGTTCTTTAAATTTGAAAGGCGATTCCCTATATTGCTTCCAAGGGCAAGGTATACGATGTGATCCATGGTGAAACCTTTCTATAGAGTGTGTTCGTCGTAGTGCTCCACAATATCTGCGGCAAGCCAGTTTTCAATGGTCGGGATTTCAAAGGCGCTCTCAGGCAACCCGCGCACGAGGTCGATCAATGCAAGCCGCTTCTGCTCAAAAAGTATCCGCAGTTCGGCATCACTGGTTCCCTGATATTTTGCCACGATTTCTGCATTGTACGCATCCGTATTTGCCGGACCATCGTACACGAACCCCGGGTCTTTCAGCGCACCCTGTACCGCGATCACACCCTCTTCCCACCATGCAAATGCATGTGCCAGCACATCGCCAAAACGCGACAAACCTTCTTTTTTCAAATACTCTTCTTTTTTATCGGATGCATCGAATTTTGCCGGTAATGCTTTCCATTCATGTTCAAGTGTATCCAACGTAAGGAACTTGCTCAATGCGACCAGATGTTCGCGGGCATGATGGATGAAGACGCCGTTGAGCCGTCCCTGAATGCGACGATCTTCGAATGCCGCTTCGTTCATGGACCTCAGATCTGCTGCGGCTTTCTGACGCGTTTTCTCAAAGTGAGCCAGGAACTCGGCTTCGTCCCAGTCTTTATATTTTGCAACCGCTTCCGCGTTAAAGGCATCGAAATCGTATTTTTTCTTTTCGAACTCACGGTTCTCGGCAATTGCCAGTACGATCGGCATTACATCTTCCCACCAGGCAAGGATGTGTGCCAGCATGTCTCGAAAGCGTTCATAGCCTTGATTGCGCACACGCTTCGAGCCGTCCAGTTCAGGGAGGCGATTAAAGCGCTCAACATATCCTGCCCATTCGATCTCAACAAAATCGATCACGCGTTGTTTATAGCTCATTGTTATTCTCCATTTTTTTTGACCGAAGACGATAGACTACTGATTATGGACGATAGATGCCCTGCGGTCTACGGTCTATCGTCCATCGTCTGAAATATTTTCACTCAAACAATTCTACAACGTCCACATTCCCCAAAGCCTTCTTCAAGTCTGCGCTTTTGATAATAACCGCTGTATCACGCATACCTGACCCAATGGATACTTCCTCTTCTTGTAAGACCCCCGTTTCGATGAACATCCGCACTGGTCTCAACAACCCAAACGGACCCACCGTCCCGATGCGATAGCCGGTAACTGCCAGCACTTCTTCTTCGGTTGCCATCGTGATACGTGATTTACCCAGCAGCTTCCGCAAAATTTTCCACGAGATCTGCCCCGGTCCTGCCACGAGGGCGAGCGCGAACTCATCCTCCGTCACGCGGAAGAGGATCGTGCGCACAATTTGCGAAGGGCGCTGACCGCGGTCACTGGCGGCTTTCTCGAACGAATCCGCCGGCGTTTCATGCCGAAAGATTTGGTGGGGGATATTTAGTTTCTCTAAGGCGATGCTGACAGGAGGCTGGTTCATAGGTTAGTCAATTATACCTTTGGCATTTCTTCAAATCCGAAGGATTGATAGGATTATAGATTGGTAAGATGAAAATAACGAACCCCGAAGGGGTGTCATAAATCTAGAATTATGACGCCTCTTCAGGGTTCCATTTTGTTTTATGTCTTTCTAAATAATTTCATCCCTTCGGGATTTTTATTTTGTTTTCTCTTTGAAATCGCACAAATGCTTGACCGGGCATTGCGGGCACAGCGGCTTGCGAGCACTACATACCTCACGTCCCAGGCGGATGATGTTCAAGTGTGCAGCGTAATACGCCTCTGGCGGGAAGACCGCTTCGAGATGCGGGTGTGCCTGCTCCAATGTCATCCTCTCGGGGCGTAGACCGAGGCGACCGGTCACGCGGTAGACATGTGTGTCTACAGGGAAGGCGGGAATGCCTAATGCGAAACATAAGACGATCGCAGCAGTTTTCGGTCCGACGCCGTTGAACTTCGTCAGCCAGGCACGGGCTTCTTCGGTCGGTAGACCCGCTAAAAAGTCCAGATTGAGCGCGCCGCGTTCCTTTGTAATGGCGCGCAGCACCTGCTGAATCCGCGGACCTTTTTGATTGCCAAGTCCCGCCGGGCGAATGGCGTCGATCACATCCGTTTCGTTTGCATCGCGTACGATCTCCCAAGTGGGGAAACGTTTGCGCAAGGCTTCAAAGGCGCGGTCGCGGTTCACATCATTTGTGTTTTGCGAAAGAATGGTGGAGACGAGTTCATCAATGGCGGGCAGAGGATTGCGCCAGATGGGCTCGCCAAAGACTTTTAGCAGAGTTTCATGGATTTGCAAGGCACGTTGTTTTAGATCAGTCATGGTGAAGATTTAACCTCAAAATAAACAGAGCGCACGTAGAAAAACTCTGTGCGCTCTGGAGTAAGACTTTTTCATAATTTGAAAGTGGGGTAGAGCTTGCCGGTGACAAGACCGGCAAGATTTTTTAGGATTTTTTCGGGTCCGAACGCAGCCAAGGCTTGCATCTGCGCTTCGGTCAATGCCCCAAGCTGACGCAGGATTTCCAATGCCACCGGCGGGCGGACGCGGGTGTGCGTTTCGAGTTCGTTGTCCATGGAAGATTTGTCGCCGTCTGTGACTTTGAAGGCAATGCCCACCCCTTGTTCATGGATAACGCCCGGCATAATGCCAATGATCTGAAAGCCTTCTGCTCCGCGCTTGGTGATGATCCTGCCTCCGGCAGTTTTCATCAATTCACAATCGAATTCGCCAAAGTTACTGATCATTTCAGGGAATGCCGTTATGGCGTCGGTGATCTTTTTGCAGGCGGCGGCACGGGCAGAGGGGAGTTGGCGCGGGTCACAGATGCGTGCCATGCCAAGCGCCGAGTTGTAAAGCGGCAGGGCAAAGTTGGGGGCAGAACAGCCATCTGTGCCGATCTGAACATCTTTCGAGTCCATGCTGCACATGTCGGCGAGAGTCTTGAGGATATCCTGCTGAATGGGGTGTTCGTGCGCGAGATAGTTCTCGAGCGGAAGTCCGCGCATCTTTGCGAATGCCAGCATGGTGGTGTGCTTCCCCGAGCAATTGCTAAAGTTGGCAGTGAGGGGAAGTTCCTGTCGGATGACTTCCTTTAACTTTTTTACATCACCCGGCAGGTGTGGGCCGCATTGCAAGTTGCTCTCTGCGATGCCGATCTTTTTCTGCATGGCAGCCACTGTATCGAGGTGCATCTGTGCGGTCTCATGCGATGCGCAGGAGATGGAAAGTTCACGCTGGGTATAGTGAAAGTGCTCTACACCGCCCGCTTCCACAAAAGGGATAGCCTGAAACGGCTTGGCAGATGAGCGCAAAAAGGCGACCGTGTAAGGGTCGCCGTAAGAGTGCAGCAGGGTTCCATCGGTTGTCACCACTGCAATGGAGCCGTGGTGAGTAGCCTCGACAACCGAGCCCCGCTTCAGTTCAAGAACTGGCTTCTGGGCATTCATCAATCTTCAGGCGTACCGGTTGGGGCATGGTATTGACGCGCGTTGTAGTGCATCAAGCCATAGCGCAGGCGTTGGGCAAATTGCTTCTGGCGTGCAGAGGGTGCTTTGAACCAGGTGAGCAATGAAGTAACCATCTTTTCCACAGCCGCGGGGTTCGGTTTTTTTGTCGTGGATTTATTCAACTTATCGTGAATATGTTTGAGGAAATCGTACTGGGCTTTAATGGCACTCGAATTGACCACGCCGCCGCGACTGCTGATAAACGTGTACCCTTTATATTCAGGTTCGAGCAGCAGGTTGAGCGATTCCAGCCAGGCTTTAAGGTTCGACCCGGCGAGGAAAGGCGGCTGATTCTTCATGACCATATCGCCTACGAAGAGCACTTTCTCGGCAGGCATATGGACCCAAATGGAGCCCACGGATGGACCGGGGCGGTGTTCAAGTATGACGGGCGAACTGCCCCAGTGCAGCGTCATTTGATCCACAAATGAGATTTCGGGGGGGGCCCAGCGCACACTGCCCAAGCCGGGAATGGATTCCCAATCGGCGCCGGTCTCTTCGCCCTGTGCCTTAAAGGTACTGGGGCGGGTACGGAAAATATAAGCGGTCTTTTCATGAGCCGCAACAGTGCAATCCATGGCGCGTGCGCCAAGGGTGCGGTCTGGGTGGGCATCCATGTTGATCAACAACCGGTCGATGCCGCCACCTAAATTCATGAGCGAAGCACGCCAGGAACGGGCGTCTTCCGGCGACGGGGGCGCGTCGATCTGGATCAACCCACGGGGGGTAACGATCACACCCAGCGTAACGCCCAGGAACTGGTCTTCAATAAAGATATTCTTGGTAATTTCCTGCATGATGATTTTGAAAAAAATTTCCTTTCGAAATTCCCGCGCCGCAGGGCTCTTTGGCTCGATCTGAGCGGTTAGTGCTTATCGGGTGGGGGTGCGGTCTGGCTTGAAGGTCAGCCGTCCGGTTTGGCGCTTGAGTTTACCAGCGGATTGCATTTGCGCAACCGGCAATGTCAGCCAGAAGGTTGTGCCTTTTCCAACTTCACTGTCAACCCAGATCTCACCGCCGTGGGCATGAACTGCCAGCCGGCAAAATGCCAGCCCCACGCCTAACCCGCCGGGTTTGTTCTTGCCGCGTAAGCGGGCGAATTTTTCGAAGATACGTTCTCGTTCGGCTGGTGGAATGCCGGGACCATTATCGCGCACCCAGAATTTTACGAACAAGCCATCTTCACTGGTCTGGGCACCAATATCAATGCGCCCGCCGACCGGCGTGAACTTGGTCGAATTTTCCAAAAGATTGATCAAGACACGGTAGATCATGTCCACATCCACCCAGATAAGCGGCAACACGCTGTTGGCGCGATTGGTCAATGTGTGCTGGCGTGCTGTGACCGAAGGCTCCACATCGCGGATCGATTCACGCACCAATGCCACCGGGTCGATGGAGTTCTGGTCAACGATCTGTTGACCGGCTTCGAGGCGGTTGATATCGAGCAGAGAGTTCACCAACCGTTGGATGCGCCCGGTCGAATTCTTGGCGATGTTGAGCATCGAGTTCAGCGTTTCGTCTTCGGGCATGAGTGTGCTCATCATTTCAAGGCTCGAAACGATATTGCCCAAAGGTGAGCGCAGGTCGTGGAAGATCATCGAAGTCATGTCATCGCGCAGGGCATCCAGCTCTTTGCGTGCGGTAATATCCCTAAATATCCATTGGACGGATTCTGCATCGTCGAACTCTACACGGCGGGCGTAGACTTCCACCGGAACGGTACCGCCATCCTGACGCTGCAGCCCGGATTCGTAAACGCAGGCTTCACCGGTTCTCAGGTTTTCAAAGTTCAACCCGGTTTTGTTCCAACTTACTTCATGAAGCTGGTCAATGCTCAAGGAATGGAGTTCGGTGTTCGTGTACCCGCTTAACGTGACTGCGCGGCGATTCACTTCCAAAACCTTGCCTTCCCAATCTGTAATAAGGATGGGGTCGGCGCTGTCTTCGAACAGCTCGCGGTAATGCCTGTGAGCATTTTGCAGCTGCTCGAATAATTTCGAATTGTCGATGGTCGTTCCTGCGAGACTGCCCAGACCGGTCATCACCACCAATGCATCCGGGTCGAATGCGCCGGAGATGGGGTTGATCGCTTCCAACACCCCGATGACACTTCCATGCAACTGGATCGGAGCGATGGCAAGTGCGCGCATATCCACCCCGCTCAACTTATCGGTCTTTTCGAAGGATGGATCCTGTTTAACGGCTGGGATCACCAATCCGTGCCCATCTTCGATCACCTTTCCAGTCAAACCTTGTCCGGCAGGAGTACGAAGCCCCGGAATGCTGCCGGAGTTATTTCCTGCTGCCGCCTGAAAGACCAATTCATTGCCGGTTGGGTCGATCAATGCCAGTGCCACGGTTTCGACTTGCAGCGCCTGCATGGTCTGGTTAAGGATGCGCCGCAACACATCCTGCATTTCAAGGGATGAGTTGATGGCAGCCGCACCTTCAGCCAACGCCGACATGACTCGCGCCGTGCGCTGTGTTTCGGTGTAGAGGCGTGCATTGAGCACTGCCACACTTGCCTGATCGGAAATGGCTTGCACCAATTCCAGATGTTCTTCATTGAAGGTATTGGGGACGGAATGAACCAGGGTCAACACGCCTACAAAACGTTCGCGTGCCAGCAATGGCACACAGATCGCAGACTTGGCTCCGCTCTTTTCCACGGCATCGTCTTCGCGCCGCAGCCAGCGTTCATCACGACTGGTATCAGGTACGAGGACGGCTTTTCGGTTTTGCACCACCCAGCCCGCCAGACCCCGCTCGACCGTATCGCGTAACTGTTGTGTGGTGTGATCGTGGAATTGCTTGCCGTATACGATGGTGGCATCCACGGCTTTGCCGAGATCATCCATCACGATGATGCTGCCGCGTTCCCCGCCGACGTGTTGAAGGCAGGCGTAAAGAACCCGTTGTAGCACCGTCCGAAGGTCTAGCGCGGTGGCAACTTCACGGCTGACTTTTACAAGTAATTCGAGAAGGGAACGATTTTGGTCTTCGGTCATGCTAAGGTCTATATAAGTATAGTCCCTTTGGTACAATTAATCCATGCCCCTTAATATTTCTAAAATTAAAGCGCTATGTTTCGACGTGGATGGAACGCTCAGCGATACCGATGACCTATATGCCCGGAAAATGGCGAAATTTTTTCCGCGCTTTCTTTTCAAGGATCCCGACCATGCAGCGCGGCGCTTTGTGATGTGGGTCGAAGCACCCGGAAATGCCTTGCTTGGTCTTGCCGATACGCTTCATCTTGATGATGAAATGATCGCTGTCATCAACTGGCTTTCGCGCCACCGAACACATACCGAAAAGACCTTTCTGCTTGTCCCCGGTGTGGATGAGATGCTCAAACAACTGCACGGACGCTATCCCATGGCAGTCGTCAGCGCACGCGACGAAAAAGGGACCATGCGGTTTCTTGAGCAATTCGATCTTGTAAAATATTTCGATGTTGTCATCACTGGTTTGTCGGCAACTCATACCAAACCCTATCCCGACCCGGTGTTGTTGGCTGCAAAGAAAATGAACGTCGCTCCTGAAAACTGCCTGATGATCGGCGATACCACCGTGGACATCCGTGCGGGTAAGGCGGCAGGTACGCAAACCGTGGGTGTCCTGTGCGGTTTTGGTGAAGAGCCAGAGCTGCAAAAATTCGGTGCAGATGTGATCATTTCTGATACCCCAAAACTACTCGACCTCCTGAATAAATGACCCCGGCATTTTCGGTATGAGAAAGAACACTGCATTATTCCTGCCGATCCTAATCGTTTTTGTTTTTAACGTCATTCTATTTGGCTGGGCTGCTGCTCAAAGCGGCATACCCATGCGTCAGGCGGTAACCCCTTTTTCTTTTGTTGTCTCAATTTTGATGCTTGGAACCGGGTTGATTCCAGCGGTACTGCGCCCGCAGTCCAGCCACACCCTCATTTCCTGTTTTTCGATCTTCTTTGCTTTCTTTCTCAGTGTTCCATTTGAAGTCAATGACCTGCCTGTTATTCACCCCGGTAATTTCCTGGTCACATTTTTAGACCCGTACATTATCGTTCGGTTGGTGCAGGCTTCCATTTTGCTGCCGATGGCGCTGCATGTCAGTGTTCGATTTCCGCGCCATACAGGCGCTTCACTTCATACCGTGATTGCCGGATACGGCTTTTCAGCTCTTCTGCTTTTCCTTTTATTTATCAGCCGGGTTGCCTGGCAGCGGGTCTTGTTGGCAACTCTTTGTTTTGGCTGGTTTACCTTTGTCATCATCTTTTTTATTCGAAACCTGCTAGTCTCTGCCCGCGATCTCAACCCGGAACATCTGGTCGATGCTCAGCGCGCCCGCATCGTTGGCATGAGCATGTTTCTCGCCGAAGTGCCGCTGTGGATCCGTCCGCTTACTCTGGCATTGGGTTTGAATATCTTCTCCTACAACCTGTTGCTTATCTTTCAACTCATTGTTCCATTTGGAATTGCCTACGCCGTATTACGGCACGACCTCTTTGGCATTGACCGCGCCCTCAGGCGAACTCTGGTCTATGGCTCTGCCTCGCTTCTTCTTCTGACGCTATACCTGGCTCTCACTACCAGCCTGACCTCCCTCTTTGCCGATTCACTGACTTCACGACCGCTTGCTCCGATCATTAGCTTATTTGTTGCTGCCGTTCTCTTCGACCCAACCCGCAAACTCATTCAGACCTGGTTGGATAAGATCCTCTACCCAGACCGGCTTAAATTTGAATCGGCTGTTCAGTCTATGCAATACCTGCTTGCCCGTGCCAATCGACGGGATGAGATCATGCATCTGCTCAGCGAAGTCTTTCCAAGCCAGATCGGTGCAGAGTGGGGGGCACTAAAGTTGTTTCCCGAACCAGACGTTCCACCGCCCCATGCTGTACCCGCCTGGAATATACGTCTCGTGGCGGGGAGCGTCACCGTTGGCGGCTACTGGCTGGGTCCGCGCCGCGCGGGTCCGCACTATGATGCGGATGAGGTAAGACGCCTCAACGCGCTGGCTGGGCAGGCGGCTTTGGCGCTGGCATATGCTAATGCATACGAGTCGCTGTATGAGTTAAATCGGAACCTTGAATCACGGGTAAAGGAACAAACCGAGCAAGCCATCACAGACCAAAAGGCGATTGCGGCGTATGAAGAACGTCAGCGCATTGCGCGGGATCTGCACGACTCGGTCACGCAGCAGATGTTTGGTCTGCATCTGATGGCGCGCGGATTGAAAAAGTCTGCGCCGGATGATTTTAGAGAGAAGCTGGCAGAGTTGGAGAGTCTGGCAAGTGATACGCTCAAAGAGATGCGGCTGATGCTCGACCAACTGCGCAACGCTTCCGGCGAGGAAAAGGTCGATTTTGCTGAATCTGTTCGGGCGGAGTGCGAGGCGTTTTCTAACCGAAGCGGACCCGAAGGCGGGGCATTATTGTCGATAACGCTGGAGGTGCCGCAGGTGGTCATTGTCCAAAAGAATATTGCAAGTGAAGCAGCCTGGGTGTTGCGTGAGGCGCTGCATAATGTGGTGAAGCATAGCGGCGGGCGGAGTGTGAACGTGCATGTGAGCGTTGACACTTTTTTGTATGTGGGTGTGAGAGATGATGGCACTGGCTTTGATGTACATGCCATGCCTGCGGGGCATTATGGTTTGCGCGGAATGCGCGAACGTGTGCTGGCGTTGGGCGGCGAGTTGATGATCGATTCTGAAATTGGGCGCGGCACGATGTTGAGTTATAAAATCCCTCTGCCCGTATCGGAGTCCTGAAGTTTTACTTCAGGACATGCCCGAAAATAGAGTTTTCGGATTCCTGTGAGGTGAGTATGCTGAAAATAATCATTGCCGATGATCATCAAGTGGTCCGCCGTGGTTTGACATTTACGATCGATGCTGAGAAAGATATGCGTGTGGTGGGGGAGGCACAGAATGGCGCAGGTGTGTTGGCGTTGATAAAAAAACATAAGCCCGATGTGGTGTTGATGGACTTGCAAATGCCCGAGATGACTGGTGTGGATGCGTTGAAGCAGATCCGCCCTGAATACCCTGACCTGCCAATTTTGATTTTGACGACCTTCACTGATGATGCGCATGTCTATGCGGCGTTGCGTGCCGGGGCAAGCGGATTCTTGTTAAAGGAAATGAGCGGCGGTGATTTGGTCATCGCCATTCGCGGAGCGGCGCAAGGCAAACCGCAATTGCACCCTGATATTGCGAAACGTCTGATGGCGCGTGCGCCCATGCCTGATGACCCATTTGATTCGTTGACCGAGCGCGAGCGCGGCATTTTGAAATTGTTGGCGAAGGGTAAGAGTAATAAAGAAATTGCTGGCGAGTTATCGCTGACCGAGATGACGGTGAAAGGTTATGTCAGCGATCTGTTTGTGAAGTTGGGGGTGAACGATAGAACGCAAGCGGCGCTGATGGCTGTGCGCTATGGAGTGGTTCTGCCGGAAGAATTGTGATTTGAATTCCACAAAGCACACGAGCTTTCACGAAGAAAACCCTTGTGTTTTTTTATTCCACCTACCAAATAGGGGGAAAAGTTCCCCACCTTTGCGGGCAGACTTTTTTGAGCGGGGAAAGTATCCTTTGACTTATTGATCAAGGAGTTGAAAGACTTCCTGGAAACACAGTCAAAGGAGATCCAATATATTGAAAAAAAACAAAATAAACCCAAGAGTTTATATGTTTGTTTTGACAAGCATAATACTTGTACTTGGTGCTTGCCAAAAAACTACATCTGCTCGTCAAATTTTATTTGACACTGGACGTGGTGTAGACGCTGCCGACAATATGACATATGTGGAATTTGAGAGTTTAACCACCTTTACTCTTCAAGAAGATATCACAATAAGATCCATTTATCCTCAGATCAACTATTGCAATGGAAGCTGCGGGTACATTGTTCAATTGATCGACCAACATGGGCAAGTCCTTGCTTCTCAAACTGGGTGGGTAGATGCTGAAGACCAGAGCAATCCTTCGTTTTCTGAACGGTATTTGAGCGCTCAAATGAAGCTTGCTGCCCAGACAGAATACTTGGTTTTTATAAGAGTCTGGTCAACAGAAAGTGTGGGCATTTATACAACCGGTGATCGAACGAGTGATACTACCGGTGTGAGCAGCTTCACAGTCAACTACGCACGTTCGGATTTGCTTTTTCCAGCATTCCCCCAATGGATAATATAGATCGCGGTAGTGTTGCTTTTCAGTTTGTGTATTGATTATGTGTAATTAAGAAGTTAGGCAGTCAAGAACCAGCCTTGCAAGTATTTTCAGGACAATTATGTTTAATATTGATTTATATCTAAAAAGAATAAAGCTGGCAGGAATTCTCACTCCTACAATTGAAAATTTAGAAAGATTGCATTTGGCACATCTGATAAATGTTCCCTACGAAAACTTCGATATTCTTTCTGGAATACCTTTTAACCTGGATGAATCAAGCCTTTTTCAGAAAATTGTTTTGAACCATCGCGGCGGATATTGTTACGAATTAAATATTCTCTTTGCCAGGCTGCTATCCGAGTTGGGATTTCAAGCCAACTTGCTGTCGGCTTCTATTATTGGGGAAGATGGTGCGAGTGGACCCGAATTCGATCACCCCATAATCTTGGTCACCCTTCACAAGCGCTTTCTTGCAGATGTTGGCAATGCTAAATGGTTTCATCTCCCCATCTGTCTCGATGACCTTGATTACCAAGTTCAGGGTAATAATACATATCGCATTGAAAATAAAGATGATGTTTTTACTTTATTACAGCGCAACGCAAACGGTTTTGACATGCCTCAATATGAGTTTTCACTGAAACCGCGTATGGGTATGGAGTTTAGTGAAATATGCCAATTCAAGTGGACATCTTCAGAATCCAAATTTACTAAAGACTATATCTGTTCCCGCCTTATTTCTCCTCAAACACGCGTCATGCTAAACAGCAAAAAAATAATAACTGTTGAAAACGGACAACGGCGCGAGCAAATATTGAATGACACGAAGCATTTCTCCATACTACTTAGCCACTATTTTGGAAAAGAGTATATCGATCTACTAAAGAATTAGGTAAGCAAAACTGCCCAACAAAGCATGCATCTGATCCTGGCAACTACCCGTAGGAGAGGGCATGCGCACATCTCAAGCAGTTTTCTACGCCTTTTCACTTTTCTGGCTGGACGGCTTCCCCGTCCCCGCCTCAGCACTGGTAAAGGAAACCGATAACCAATGGAAACAAATCTAGTTCTCGAACAACCTGTTTATCGAACATCCACTTTCGAGTTTCTGTGGAAGATCTTTCGCAATCCGCTCAATGCGCTGACCGACCTTGCGAACGAACAAGGCGATATTGCCCGCATTAAACTGCGCAAGCGCGATCTCTTTTTGCTGAGCCACCCGTCATTTGTTGAAGAAGTTCTGGTTAAGCAGGCGGATAACTTTGTGAAAGGTCCCAGCTTGCAGAGGGCGCGCGTCATTTTGGGCGAGGGTCTACTCACCAGCGAAGGGGATGAACACCTGGCACAACGGCGCGCACTTCAACCTGCCTTTCATCGTCACAAAATGGAAGAGTATCTTCCGTTGATGAATGAAAATACGCATGGGCACATTTCGCGGTGGAAGAGTGGGGAACAGGTGGATATGTCTGATGAGATGATGCGGTTGACGTTGAATATTGCATTGTGGTCATTCTTCGGTAGTGCGCCCGAAGGGGTTGTTGAACGTGTGAGCGATTCAATGAAGACGCTTGTTCGCCTTTTCCCATTGGCGCAAATACCCCTGCCAGAATCCGCTCGCAGCCTGTTCCCAAGTTTCAAAGAAGCCAAAGCAGACTTGAGCGAAGTCACCGAAGCGCTGCTCAGGAATCCACAGTCTGAACATGCCAAACGCGCATTGGTCAATATCCTTAAAGAGAATCACAAAGATCAATTTACCGATGAGCAGATCCATGCGCATGCGCTCACGTTTTTGTTGGCGGGGCATGAGACCACCGCGCTGTTGTTGGCATGGTGCTGGGATATGCTCGCACATCACCCAATGGCGATGTCCATCCTGCAAGCCGAGGTGGATTCTGTTCTCGGTGATCGCTTTCCGAAACCGGAAGATATTCAAAACCTGACATATACCCGGGCGGTTGTTAAAGAGACGTTGCGTATGCGCCCGCCTGCATGGGCGATGGGACGCGAAGCCGTACATGATTGCGAGATCGGCGGACAACACATCCCTGCTGGTTCGACGGTCATTATGAGTCAATGGGTGACCCATCACGACTCGCGCTTCTATGACGCTCCGCTTCAATTCCGCCCCGAGCGCTGGTTCGACCTCGATGTGCATTCACCCCCCCGTTACAGTTACTTCCCATTTGGCGGTGGCAGTCGTGTCTGTATCGGCGAACACTTTGCCATGACCGAAGCCATTGCGGTGCTGGCAATGATCGCCCGCCGTTGGACGATTACACCTGCGCAGCTGGAGCTTGCCCACCCAAAACCCAGTGTCACCTTACGCCCGGACAAAAATGTAAAGACGATTGTTTCGCGCCGCGCTGTATGATGAATTAACGATTAATTGATTGGAGGAACCCAAAATGAAACCCACACTTCGAACAGTTTTACTCTCTTTTGTTGTTGCCAGCCTGCTTGCTGCATGCACAATGGGCGCTGCGCCTGTTGTTCAAGAAGATGCGATCAATACCGCTATTGTTCAGACGCAGATGTCGCAAGCTCTTGCACAAGCCACCGTCAACTCAAATTCGTTGACTGCCATGCCCGCCACACCCACTCCCGGACCGACGGTGGAGTATGTCACACTTACTGAAGAAGAACTTGCTGCACTGATCGATCAGGCTGTTGCGGAAGCCATTGCCGCCACAGAACAGACGACCAGCAATGTCTACTATGTAACTGAAGATGACGCTGTCACGACCGAGGAAGTGGCATATGTATACGAATATTATTACTATGCCGATTATTACGTGGAATATGCCGAAGACCTGATCGCTGAATACTATGACCTGTATTCTGACCTTGCTTACGAAATGATCGCCGAGTTGAACGCCATTGAAGCGGAACTTAACCAGATGAACGATACGCTCAGTTCCATCGACCAGTCGCTTCAGCAGATCAGTTCCACTTTGGAACAAGGACTTGCCCTTGCAGAAGAATCCATTGCCCAGCTCGAAACTGCCGCACAGACAGCCCAGACCAATGCGCAGGAGTTGAAGGCAAATGCTCAGGATATGATCTCGGTCTTGCAAGCTGACCAGCAGGGACGTTTGAATCAGATATCACAGATCCAGCCGGATAGCATTCCTACGGATAAATTGACCGCATTGCAGAGTGCCTTTTCCTTCCTGGATACAGCCAAAGGTGCCTTAAGTGATAATAAACTCAGCCGTGATGAATTGCTTGCCCTCGCTCAACTTGGCAAGAACGCGCAGGCGGGATTTCAACAATTTGGCGGCGCGGATGTGATCGGACCAGATGTCTCTCAGTTCGCTGGCAAATTTGATGAGATCAACCAGCAGTTTGCACGCGGCGAGATCAACCGTGGACGGGAGAACGTGAATGGTTTTGAATCATCTCTCGGCAGCCGTCCAGATTTCAGCGGCGCAGGCGGCGGACGCCCCGGCGGCGGCGGGGGCGGCAGACCTGGACGCCCATAGTTCTTGGAATAGAAAACGACCTCGTTCTGAACTGAACGAGGTCGTTTTTTGTAGGTAGTTTTTATGCAGGGTTCTTAATCACTCTTGGGGCAACGATGAACAAGATCAAAAGGATCGCACCGCCAACAAAGAACGGCACGGGCGGACCAAACCATTGAAACAACGCACCATAAAAGAGCGGCGCGATTGCGTTTGCCGCACTATACGCCGCAGAAGATAAGCCGAGCATGCCGCCAACTTCACTTTTATCTGATGCTTTAGTGATCAGCGAGTTCACTGCAGGTTGAAGCGTCCCGCCGCCCAAAGCTGCCGGGATGCTGGCGATCATTAGCCAAACGATCCCGAACCAGCCTCGTGAGGTTTCATCCGGTAAGTTGACGTTGATACTTTGGATCGATACACGGAACTCACCCTGCCCGGCAAGGCTTTCCAATACGCGAGCTTTTTCGTACCATGGCACAGGGATGGCAGGGGTCAACGCCGTGCCGATCAAGCCAATGGCGAGTGCGCCAATACCCATCAATGCCAGCCAACGGTCGCCTTTTTTCTTGGACCATCTGCCGATCAGCCCGCCTTGAATGACGATGATCAGGATACCAGCCAGCATGAACAACCCGGAGGTATCGCGCGCATCCATGCCGAGTTGGTTGAGGGTAAACAAGGAGAAGAGCTGTTCGTAGCCGCCGAAAGCTACTTGATAGAAGAACATCACAATAACCAGGAACCAAATGGTCGGGCGGTGTGCCATGGCTTCGCGTAAAGCGCCAAAGGAGAACGGACGGCGCTTGCGTGAGGCTTCGGGATCGGCGGCATCTGTTACAGTCTCTTTGAACCAGAATGTGGTCAACAAGATGGAGGCGAATGAGAACAAAGCGGCTGTCCAGGCTACGGCTTGATAGTTCTGCCCGGTGGAGGCGAGGACAATGAATGCGAGCACGGGTCCGAGCACAAAGCCAACGCCGAATGCCGCGCCGACCAAGCCAAGCCCTTGAGTACGCGTCTTTTCATTGGTGCTGTCTGCAATGGCGGCTTGAGCGGTGGAGATGTTCGCCCCGGAGAGACCGTCAATGATGCGGGAGATGAACAAGAGCAACAGGCTGTTGGCAAAACCAAGCATGATGAACCCGATCAAGGTACCGATCTGGCTGGCGATCAAAACTGGCTTGCGCCCAAAACGATCGGAAAGCCTGCCCAGGATCGGTGCGCCGAGGAACTGCATCAGCGGATAAGCAGCTTGTAGAATGCCGACCAGTATCGGTTCCGCACCGAAGCGGGCAGCATAGAGAGGAAGTAACGGAATGATGATGGAAAGTCCCATCAAGTCTACAAGTACGATGACGAGAATGGGTAGAATGCGTTTGAAGTCGAGTTTATCTTCGGGGGGAGTCGGAGTTGTTTCGGTCATAGTTTTTGAGTGTATCACTGGTTCTGATGGCAGACCGCAGACGATTGACGGCGGTCTGCCGTTTATCGTCTGCGGTCAATCGTCTATCGTCCGTTACGCCACAATGGTTTCGTCTTCCTTCTTTTTGAACTGGCTCATATACAACTCGTGATAGAAACCGAACTTTGCCAGTAGTTCCTTGTGCGAGCCTTGTTCCACGATATCACCGTGATTCATCACGAGGATCAAGTCTGCATCGCGGATGGTGGAGAGGCGATGGGCGATCACGAAGGAAGTACGGTTCTTCATCAAGCTAGTCATGGCTCGTTGAATGAGCACTTCGGTGCGGGTGTCAACCGAGCTTGTCGCTTCATCCAGGATCAGAATCTTTGGGTCTGCAAGGAAAGCACGTGCGATGGTCAGCAACTGCATTTGTCCCTGCGAGATGTTGGTGGTCTCTTCGTTTAAGACCATGTTGTAACCATCCGGCAAGGTATGGACGAAATGGTCAACATGTGCCATTTGCGCCGCAGCGATCACTTCTTCATCCGTGGCTTCGGGCCGCCCATAGCGGATGTTTTCCATGATGGTGCCATTGTAGAGCCACGTATCTTGCAGCACCATGCCGAACATCTTACGCAGGTCTTTGCGGGTAAAGTCGCGGATGTCTTGACCGTCGATCAGGATTCTTCCGCTGTCCACGTCATAGAAGCGCATCAGCAGCTTGACCATGGTGGTCTTTCCGGCTCCGGTCGGACCGACGATCGCGATCTTGTGCCCGGGCTCTGCTTCCGCTGAGAAGTCGTTGATGACTGGCTTCGCCGGATCGTAGCCGAAGTGGACATCTTTGAACTCAACGTGACCTTGCACACTTTCGAGTTTGATGGGGGAGGTGGTTTCTTCCACTTCCTCTTTTTCATCAAGAAACTCAAAGACGCGTTCTGCAGCAGCGGCAGTTTGCTGTAACACGTTCGAGATGTTTGCCAACTGGGTGATGGGCTGGGTGAACGAGCGCATGTATTGAATGAAGGCTTGGATGTCACCGACGGTGATTGTATTGCGAATGGCGAGATATCCGCCGAGGATGGCAACTGCCACATAACCGAGGTTACCAATGAACATCATGATCGGCATCATCAAGCCGGAGAGGAATTGTGACTTCCAAGCCGAGTCGTACAACGTATTGTTCGACTGGTCGAACTTGTGGATGCTTTCGGCTTCACCGTTGAACGCTTTCATCACGATGTGACCGCTGTACATCTCTTCCACATGTCCGTTCACATGACCGAGATATTCTTGTTGTTGGGTAAAGAACTTTTGTGACTGTTTGACGATCAGCATTACAGTCACCATCGAAAGCGGAATGACCACGATGGCAACCAGAGTCATCTGCCAACTAATGGAGAGCATCATTCCCAGCACACCGATTACCGTCACCAGCGAAGTGATGATCTGGGTCAGGCTTTGGCTAAGGGTCTGGTTGAGCGTATCCACATCGTTGGTGATGCGCGAGAGCACCTCACCGTGAGTCGTGCCGTCGAAGTAGCGCAACGGCATGCGGTTCATCTTCTCGGAGAGGTCGCGGCGGAAGCGGTAGGCGATATCGGTCGAAACGTTTGCCATGATCCAGCCTTGGATGTAGGCAAAAAGCGCGGAGACGAGATACAAGCCCAACGTTATGAGAGCGATGCGCCCAATGTAGGCAAAGTCAATTTCGCCCGTACCGTTCAATTCCGCCATCACACCTTCAAAGAGTTTGGTTGTGGCGTTGCCGAGAATTTTCGGACCAGCAATGCTGGCGGCGGTGGAGAATATCGCAAAGACAAAAACGATAATGATGAGTCCGCGATACTCGCCCAGATATTGGATGAGTTTTTTCATCGTACCTTTGAAGTCGCGGGCTTTGGCACCGGGGGCGCCCATCATGGGTCCGCCCATGGGTCCACCCATGCGTGGACCTTGCTGTTGTTGACCAGGACGCTGCATCATCATGCTAATTCCTCCATGTTCAACTGTGAGAGGGCGATCTCTTTGTAGGTTTCACAGGTTTCCATAAGTTCGTTATGTGTTCCTTTGCCAACGATCTTGCCGTCATCGAGCACAATGATCTGTTCGGCATTTTTGATGGTCGAGACACGCTGGGTGACGATCAGCAGCGTACTGTCTTTTGATTTTTCCTTGAAGGCGCGGCGTAAAGCCGAGTCGGTTTTGAAGTCAAGCGCCGAGAAGCTATCATCGAGGATGTAGACCGGTGGTTTCTTGACGATGGCACGGGCAATGGAGAGACGCTGTTTCTGTCCACCAGAGACGTTCGTGCCGCCTTGGGCGATCTCGGTTGCCATGCCTTCTGGCTTTTCGCTCACGAACTCTTTTGCTTGCGCAATTTCAATGGCAGAGTCGAGCATGTCTTTTGTGGCGTTCTTATCGGCGTACAGCATATTGCTTTCGATGGTGCCCGAGAACAGCGCGGACTTTTGCGGTACATAGCCGATCTTTTCGCGCAGATCATGTTGAGTCACATCGCGGATGTCGACGCCGTCGATGAAGATGGAACCATCCGAGACTTCGTAGAAGCGCGGGATGAGATTGACGATGGTGGACTTTCCGGCTCCGGTCGACCCGATAAAGGCAGTGGTCTGCCCGGGCTTTGCTACAAAACTGATGTTTTGTATCGCGTCAATATCACCACCCGGGTAGCGGAATGAGACATTGCGGAATTCAACCTCGCCCTTGAAGGGTTCGGGGAATTTCTTGGCTGTTCGCGAGTCGTGAATGTGAGGTTCGGTGCTCAACACTTCGTGAATGCGGTCCGCAGAAACAGAAGCACGCGGGATCATGATGAACATCATCGAGAGCATCAGGAAGGACATCACGATCTGCATCGAATACTGCATGAATGCCATCATGTCACCGACCTGCATGTTCGAGGCGGCAACTTCGCGTGCGCCGAACCAGATCACACCCAAAAGCATCACGTTCATGATGAGCATCATCAACGGCATCATCACCACCATCACGCGGTTGATGAATAAGCTGACGGAGGTCAGGTCTTTATTGGCAACGTCGAAGCGTTTCTCTTCGAAGTTTTCCATCGTAAAAGCGCGGACGACCATCATACCGGTCAGGTTTTCGCGGGCAACGAGGTTGATGCGGTCGGTCAGTTTTTGAATGATCTTGAACTTGGGCAGCGAGAGCGAGAAGACGACAGCGATGAGGCTGACCAACATCAAAACAGCTACACCGATGATCCATGCCAGCGGTGATTCATTGCTGATGACTTTGATGATGCCGCCTACACCCATGAGCGGGGCATAGAACATCATACGGATCATCATCATGCTGACCATTTGGATCTGGGTCACATCGTTGGTGGTGCGGGTGATGAGGGAAGCCGTCGAGAATTTATCGAACTCAGTGCTGGAGAAGCTCTCGACATGCTGGAATACATCGCGGCGGATGTCGCGTGCCATGCCCGCGGCGATCTTTGCAGAAAGATACCCAACAATGATGGTTGCCACGCCGGAGAGCAAGGTCAACCCGATCATCCATGCACCAGCGGTGAGGATGTAGTTGTTCTGGATCTGTTCCGTATCCATGCCGAGGGCTTTATATTCGTCACGGACGACGTTCACCCCAGCCTGCACGATCATGGTGTCGCCAAGCGCCGAGAATTTTTCATCCACTGAATCAGTGATCTTGGAAAGTTGTTCAGCGGGCAGTTTCCCTAGAATTGTGAACACATCCATGCCGGGGGGTAATTGGCTGGGATCAAAACCGCCGAAGGCTCCACTCATTTGGGCAGCAGCTTCGGGGTCTTCCAGCGCCGTTTCAATACCAGAAACGGTCAACAAGGCTTTTGCCATGACAGGGTTGAGACGGTCGAGCTCGGTCTGCGTGACCTCGTTCATTACATAGACCGGTTCGTCAGCGAGAGCAGGATACTTTTCGAGGTAGGTCTCGTAATCGGAGGAAGAAGAATCTATCAGCGTGTACGAGGCGAGGATGTCTTCCTTATCCTGCGCGTTCATAAAGATGACGACCTTATCCATCTCACTGGCGCGAATGGCTTCGGGCATGGAATCTTCCACGCCGCCTTGTTGAATACCGGTGTTGACAATGCGCGAAAGATAATCGGGCAGGGCAAGGTCGAGGTTTGCTTGCGCAAAGATCAAAGCGATCGCAAACAATAACATCCACCGATATGGTTTTACGAATTTCATTAATTTCATCATATGGGATTAAGACTCCTTATATCGAGATCAGCACGATATGTATAACAAAAGAATGTGTAGAAAATTTATGGAAGGTGGCGAAACTTTATGCCTTTTCTTCCAACTGCTTCGCCGCCTCGGTCAAGACCTTGAGCGCCTCGACCACTTTGGGCTTATCTTCCACCGAAAGTTTGGAGATCAACTCGTCCATCCAGCGGTAGCGCTCGGTCATACCGGCTTCAACCAAGTCTTTGCCTTTCGGCGTAAGTTGAATGGATTTGGCCCGGCGGTCATTGGGGTCTTCGGTACGTTCGATGTAGCCACCCTGCACGAGTTTCTCAGTGAGTTGACTCGCCGCTGCTGCGGTGATATCGAAGCGCTCACTGATCTCTGACATGCCGCAAGGTCCTTTGTGATGCAATTGCATCAGGATGCTGAATTGCGGCATCGAAAGCCCGGTGGTTTTTGCGAACTGTGTCCAACTCCGCATGGAGCGGTGCATGAACACATCCATCCATGTGTGCAGGGTTTGTTTCAATTGAATAGGGGAAGTCATAGTTAAGCCTTCTTTTTAGTTAAGCGGGCTTAACTTTATGCCTGAGTTAAGTTTTGGTCAAGGGAAGGGAAGTTAGAAAAGTATTAGAGAATTAAAACGACGAGGTCGCCCTCTGAAGGCGACCTCGTCAACTCTCTCCTACCAATAAATTACCAATAAAGATATTTATATTCTACAGGGATATACTTTTTTGTGCAATTAGCCGAAAGTACTATATGTAGTGGCATTGAGCCAGGTGAAATATAAGCTTATTTTTCGACAAGTTTTACTTCAAACGGCAACGGTTTTGTATTTAAAACAGCTGCCAATTGTTGCGCTGTTTCCTGGTTAAAGTTTCCAGAAATGACCCCTTCGCCCTTTGTGATCGCCTGTTGAATGATCGGGTTGGAAATGACGACCTTATCAAACACGATCCCCAGATATTTGCCGATGTGTTTTGCCGTGTGGAAGGCAAAGACCTGTTTACCTTCTTCGTTTAGTGTGAAGAAGACCTGGTAGGAATCGGCTGGCTTAACCGCATCTGCTGAGACAATGGCATCATTCGATATGACCGTGTGCCAGGTCTTTCCCTCAACCTGAACCATGTAGGGATTCTCGATGTCTGTTCGCACTTCCTGCCCCACCATGACTTGTTCGTTACCAAAATCCACAAATTCCAATAGTCCGACCTGACCGATCTGGCTGGCTAGTTCCGAACCATTTATCGTGGCAGGGATATTGGCAACGATCGCGCCATTACTCGAAGCCCTGAAGGTTATTTGGGAATATCCTAATAATTTACTGCGTTCTGTAAGAATGTTGGCTGCATCTTCAAGGTCGTTTTTTGAAACGGTGGTACTTTCGGGAACATCTGGAACAAAAACAAGTTCCGTGGTTGGACCAAAGATTGGGAGCAAAAAACGATTTACAACATAATATCCTCCCACCATTAGAAGAAGAAGGATCAAGCCTACACCGCCAGTAATGAGCAGGCGGCGCAATTCACCGCCTTGTTCAGAATCCTGGATCGAGGGGCTTATCCCATAGCCGGATGTTATTTGTTCGCTCTCCGCGTCTTTTAAATTGGCTTGGGCTTCTTCAAAATAGGGATTAAGGCGAATTGCTTCGCGATATTCGATGATGGCTTCGTCGCTCAGATCTAAGGCGTCGAGAATAAGACCTCGCAAATTATGAGCTTCTGCAAAGGTTGGGTCATGTTCGAGTGCAAGCTCGCAATCGGCGAGAGCACTTTGAAGTTTTCTATTCTGGTTGTAATTGAATTGGGCTTTTTCGAAAAACTTGAGAGCAAGAGCTTGGTTTTTATCCATTCCGGCATTAAGTTCAGCGCCGCAATATGGGCAAAAGCGTTCTTGCAAAACAAGATCTTTTCCGCACTCTGGGCATTTTGAAGAAGGATCGGAAATCAAGGTTAGTCCTTTTTATTTTTATGAAAGTTTATCTTTAAAGGGAGTTACAGCAATCACCTCTTCGGGGGATGATGTCCTGTTATTTGAACTTTCCTGAACTGATCAAAAGGTATAATCGCGCTCACGTTGGAAGGAGATTTATATTGGCTTCAATCGTTTTTGGTCTACTCTCCGCGCTCAGTTGGGGCGCGGGTGATTTTACAGGCGGGCTCGCGGCTCGCAAAGTGGGGGCGTATCGTTCCGTTTTTTATGCCGAGGTCATTGGTGTCATTTTCCTCTTTAGTGTGCTTGCATTTATTGACGAGCCTTTTCCAGACATGCGAGCCCGCCTCTTTGCGCTGGCGGCAGGTATGCTTGGTACTGTCGGTTTAATGCTGTTGTACCATGCCATGGCTGTCGGAATGATGAGTATTGCTGCACCTGTTTCAGCCTTGTTGGCGGCAGCCATGCCCGTCGCTGTTGGAGTCTTCACCGAAGGACTGCCCGATTTCACAACCCTGATCGGATTTGGCTTCGCCTTGCTCGCAGTGTGGCTGGTCTCTCAAAGTGAAGGCGGTGTGACGGATATCCTCTCGCATCTTTCCGACTTGAAACTGCCACTGCTTGCAGGCATTGGATTCGGCTTTTACTTTGTTTTCATGCACCAAGCCACCCGAGATGGTGGCTCAGTTTGGCATATGGTCTTTTCTCGTACCGGTGGCATGACCCTTATTGTTACCTATTTGCTGGTTACTCGTGCCGATTGGAAGCTCGAGCTTTCATCTTTGCCCATCATCTCAGTCAACGGTATTCTCGATCTTGGCGGCAACTTTTTCTTTATCCTTGCCGGACAAGCCGGGCGCTTGGATGTAGCATCCGTGCTTAGTGCGCTTTTTCCTGGCGCAACCGTTATTCTTGCTTGGATCTTCCTCAAAGAACGTCTCAACCGCAATCAGTGGATCGGAGTCGTTTTTGCGTTGATCGCCATCATCTTGATGACAGTCTAGTGCCCATGATGGGGGATACCCATACGAACGTAAATTTGTAAAATACCCTTTAGTGAGGATACTCCTTCACATATAAGAAACGGAGAAACTTTATGGGTTCTATTGACGAACACAACTACGCTTTACAGCAAACTCGTTACTTTACCGCCGAAGACCTCGAAGCCAACCGCAAGGGACAATACTCCAAAACTCAGTTGGATCGCGCCAGAGAGTCGCGCGACTATATCCAGCAAAACCACGGAAAATACGAAAATAAAGGCTGGTTGATTTCATTGATATTTGGGGGCGGGCTGTTGTTCTTTGTTGTTGTACTTTATTTTCTCGGCGTGATCGACATGTTCCAAAATATGTTGGGTAGTCTCTTTTTGCCCGTAATGGCAGGGATGTGTATCTTTGCCGCCTTGTTCGTATTTGTTATTGCCCCGCGCTCGTACCAATCCTCGGTAGATATGTACAAGTCAATGGGCACACCGCTCGAAGAACAGCCGCTTCCTCAAATCCAAGTTATCGAAGCGCGGGCTGATGTATACGAGTCCAGCATGGGTCTTAATCGTCGTGGAAATAGCTCCTCTCATCGGGTTTCCTACATTCTCCAAATGGACAGCATTAAATTCTCGGTCACTGATACGCTCATGAGTACCATCGAGAAGAAACGCCTTTATCGTGTATATTGCTCTAATAACGGCGACTATTGGTTCCTGCATAGCATGGAAACATTGGAGTAAATTCACCATCCAGATTCTGTGGTACACTCACGCCCGCTGTATTTCTGGGAACTTGTTTTGATCACTCTGATTGAACGTAAGCCCGAATAACTTTCTCGGGCTTTTTTGTTGGGCGGATCTGTTTGCAAAAGCAGACCTTGTTGGCAAGAAGTAGTTGGTAGAGTCATCAGAACATCCCTAATTATCTCGTCATTGCAAGGGTGATCTTGTTCATTGCCCGAAGCAATCTCGACAAAAAGGACAACTGAATGACTACCGATTTTTCTTCGCTCAACCTGCGTGCTGAGATCATGCAGGCTATTACCGAACTCGGCTATTCCGAGCCGACCCCTATCCAATCTGGCATGATCCCCCTCATGCTCACCGGTGTAGACGTGGTCGGGCAAGCCCAAACCGGCACAGGCAAAACCGCTGCCTTTGCTCTCCCCATCCTCAATAATTTTGTAAAACAAAAGAATCCACAGGCATTGGTGCTCGCGCCTACCCGCGAACTCGCCTTGCAGGTCGCCGACTCGATGACCGAGTATGGCAAACACTTGCACGTGCGTGTGCTTGCCGTTTATGGCGGGCAGCCGTATGGCCCGCAGATCAATAATCTGCATCGCGGCGTTGACATCGTCGTCGGTACGCCCGGACGTTTGAACGACCTGCTCGAACGCAAAGTCCTCAACCTCAGCGAGATCAAGACCGTCGTCCTTGATGAAGCCGATGAAATGCTCAATATGGGTTTCGTTGAAGAAGTTGAAAAGATCCTTACAACGACTCCTTCGGAGCGTCAGACAGCCATGTTCAGCGCCACCATGCCCGCGCGGATTCGCAAACTGGCAGATCGCTTCATGCGGGACCCGCAAACGGTCGCCGTTAAACGAAGCACACTCACCGCTGCAGCCATTGAACAACGCTACTATCTCGTCAACGAGAATCACAAGACGAACGCGCTCACTCGTCTCTTCGAGATCGAACCCATTCACAGCGCCTTGGTTTTTGCCCGCACCCGTGCGGAAACCAGCTCGCTCGCCAATGAACTCGTCGTCCGCGGCATTCCCGCTGAAGCCATTCACGGTGACTTGGATCAGAACGCCCGCGAACGCGTCCTTGGACGTTTTCGTTCGAATCAATTGAAAGTCCTCGTTGCTACCGATGTTGCCGCGCGCGGTTTGGACATCGATGATATCTCCCACGTCTTCAACTATCACCTGCCGGATGATGCCGAAGTCTATGTCCATCGTATTGGTCGTACGGGTCGCGCAGGCAAGACCGGCGTTGCGATCACCCTGCTTTCACCCAAAGAGAGACGCCGCATGCGCGAAGTGGAAGCGCTCACCAAACAGCAAGTCAAACAAATGGAACTGCCCACTGCCGAAGACATCACCAAGCACCGCGAGGCGCAGGTGGTGGAAAAACTGCGCATCTGGCTGGGTCGCGGACGTTACAAGCGTGAACTCGAAATTGTGCAGGAATTGATCGATGGTGGTCACGATGTGATGAACATCGCTGCGGCTGCCATTAAGATCTCTCGCGGTGATGAAAAGCAACGCCCGATCGCTGAAATCTCCGAAGTGCGGGATGATCGCCGCGAACGCGATTTCTCTCGTGGTGGTCCATCGCGAGGGGCAAAGCGCGAATCGTTTGGGCGTAATGAAAAGCCCGGGCGTTTTGGTGACAAGTCGCGGGTAAAGGGGAGCCGCACCCATGAAGAAGGCATGATCCGCTTGAAGGTCAATAAAGGCAAGGCGCACAGCATCCGCCCGAATGACATCGTTGGACAGATCGCCTTCCATGCCAACATCCCTGGCAATGTCATTGGAAAGATCCGCATTGAAGATAAGATCTCATTTGTGGATGTTCCAGAGGATGTGGTCGACCAAGTACTAAAACATAGCGGTAATTATCGCATTGGCAAAGAAAAGTTCAGCGTTGTAAAGGCGCAGTAAAAAATAAGACCCCGAATTTATTCGGGGTCTTATTTTTTATCTCTTTTGAGAGAAAAGCGCCGCGCCAACAATGCCCGCCTCGTTCTGAAATTGCGCAGGCACGATCTTCGCATTGAGTTCCAGCAGGGGTAGGAATTTTTCGTGATCCTTACTGATACCGCCTCCGACGATGAAAAGGTCGGGCCAGAAAAGCTTTTCCATTTCGTTAAGATATTTATTTAAACGTTTCGCATATTTTTTCCACGAAAGGCTGTCGCGTACTCGTGCTGCTGCCGAGGCGCGATGTTCGGCGTCCTTGCCATCCATTTGCAGGTGACCAAATTCAGTATTGGGCAATAGATGTCCGTTGAAATAGATTGCGGAGCCGATTCCTGTGCCGAGGGTGATCATGATGACCGTTCCCATTTGACCTTTGCCTGCACCAAATTCCATCTCTGCCATGCCTGCAACATCCGCATCATTGCCAACCCGGCAGGCGCATCCCGTTGTTGAGCTGAGCAATTCATCAGCATTGATGCCGACCCATTTTTGTGAAACATTTGCCGCCATCATGACGATGCCTTGTTTGATGGGGGCGGGGAAGCCCACGCCGATACGCCCTTTCCATTTGAAAGCTTGGGCGATCTCTGCCACCACAGCCGCCATGGGTTTGGGTTTTGCTCCTTCGGGCGTCTTGATGCGGATCCGGTCCGCCAATAATTTACCTGTCTTGATATCGACGGGAGCGCCTTTGATTCCTGAACCGCCAATGTCAATTCCTAAAGCCTGCATCTGAAAACTCCTGAAAGAATAAGATATGCGAGTCCTGCAAGGGCTATGATACCGCCAACCTCCAACTTTTGGGGGTTGGGTGGGCTTGTGATGCCAGATTGGCTCTTGACATTGTTGATAAATATTATAAAATCATGTTTATCGTTAAAAAATATTTTAATGATAAAGGAAAAACTCTCGATGACTAAAAATGCTGATAAGAAACGCTTTCATATCTCTGATTTGGAAACATTACGAGCCATTGCCGACCCGTTGCGGGTGCAGATCATGGAACTACTCGAAGGGCAGGCACTCACCGTCAAACAGGTGGCGGAGAAGCTGGGGCTGGCACCCAGCAAACTTTATTATCATTTTGGCGCCCTTGAAAAATTGGGACTGATCGAAGTGGCTACCACTCGCATGGTCGCCAATATGCTTGAGAAGACGTACCAGTCTGCTGCGGATAGTTTGGATGTGGACCCGGCTTTATTCAAGTTCTCAAAAGGCGGCGATAACGAGTCAATCAATATCCTGCTTGCTTCCACCATTGATGCCACTCGTGAAGACTTGATGCGCAGTTTGCAGGCGCGGCAATTTCAACTTGATCACGGGGTAGAGGAAAAGCCCCGCCGCATCATCATCAACCGCGTTGTTAGTAATGTTTCCGAAACAAGGATCGAAGAATTTCAAGAACGATTTGTGAAACTTATTCAGGAGTTTGAAGAGGCGGATTCGCTTTCCAAGACCAATGACCAGACTTATGCTTTAACTGTGGCGTTTTATCCAAGCTTTTATTTTGACAAGGCGAGTAAGAAAGGTAAAAAGAAATGAACTCTTTATCTGTAAAAAACACTCCTGTAGAAATGCCGCGTGACATGAAGACCTTTTTTGTTATTTGGAGCGGACAATTGATCTCCATGCTCGGCTCAGGGTTGACAAATTTTGCCCTGGCTGTGTGGATCTATGACAAGACCAGGCAAGCCACGCCTTTTGCGATCACTGTTCTGCTTGGCACTATTCCGCGTGTCTTATTGCTGCCCGTCGCGGGTTCAATAGCTGACCGGTTCAACCGGCGCTTCATTATGATCGCTGCTGATACGCTCAATGCCCTTTTAACCCTGATCATCTTTTTGTTATTAGGCGCCGGGAATTTACAGCTTTGGCATATTTATGTGATCGCCATGCTAGAGTCGGTCTTTGCTGCCTTTCAAGAACCTGCATTTTCCGCATCCATTTCCACCATTGTCCCCAAGGAAAAGCTTGGTAGTGCCAATGGCATGATCCAGATGCGTGAGGCGCTCAGTACAGTGATCACACCTGTTCTTGCGGGGATTTTATTCGTTGCCATTGGTTTCAGCGGCATCATTATGATCGACTTTGTGACCTTCTTCTTTGCAGTGGGGGCGTTGTTATTCGTCCGTATTCCGCAACCGGAACAGACTCAAGAGCACAAAGACAAAAATGTCTGGCAGGATATTGTTTTTGGCTGGAACTACCTGCGTGAACGACAAGGTTTGTTTGGGCTTCTTATTTACTATGCGATGGTTAACTTCCTGCTAAATTGGTCGGCTGTTCTGCTTATCCCGATGGTCTTAAGCCGTTTCACTGCGGACGTCCTTGGAATGATCCAAACAGTGATGGGAGTAGGGATGTTGGTTGGCAGTATCATCATGAGTGCCTGGGGCGGTGCCAGGAAGCGCATTCCGGCTGCGATTGGCTTTATTCTTCTCGGTGTGACCGGATTTGTCATTGCAGGTTTGCAGCCCAATCCATTCTTGATCGGTGCAGGGATCTTTTTGCTGATGTTCTCTGTTCCATTGGCAAGCGGAAACAGCCAGGTCGTGTTTCAAACAAAGATCCCGCAGGAGATCCAAGGGCGTTCATTTGCTGTGCGTTCAGCGATCACTCAATCCATGATGCCGCTTGCTTTCATTACCGCTGGTCCACTTGCGGATAAATTCTTTGAATCGCTGCTTAAGGATGGCGGTGCCTTGGCAAATACGTTCGTTGGGCAGATTCTGGGCACAGGCGCGGGCCGCGGAATTGGTTTGATGTTTATCCTTTCGGGTCTGGTCGGTATTATTGTCAGCGTGTTTGTGTACCTCAACCCGCGCATCCGCAATTTGGAAGATGAATTGCCGGATGCGTTGCCAACAGATGTCAGTTCATCTCAAACTTAGATGTAGCACCCTAACTTGGTAGAAGCGCAACAATGGACGATGAACCGCGGTCAGCGATCTATCGTCCATTGTGGGTGTCTATAGCTTGTAACTTGATCAACCGCCTGAAAAGCATAGACTTCGGGGAAGCTGAGAAATGATGATATTTTATGTGAAGTAGGTGATTCGCAAGTCAACTTGCATATTCATACCAATTTACAAACCGAAATAATAATAGGGCTATCCTTGGTCAGCGGGCTTTTGTCCCAATTACCATATTGATGCAAAATCTGAAATTCGTTTCGCTCAAGCAGGGCATTCAATTCTTGCGGGAATGTGTATCGAATGGCGATGCGCGTTGCTCGTTCTTTACCTCTATTCTCTTCTTTCCAGCGCCGATATAAATTGTATACCAACACCTGTGCAACGTGGTCGTATACCCGCGTTTCTGTAATGCGGACGGAGTATCCCTTGTCGTTGGTATAGGTCATCCATTCGGTTTCATTCAAGTCGGTGGAACATTCTTCCCAGTTGGGGTTGCGAGTTTCGAAAGCGAAGACACCGCCTATTGCGAGGTGCTTGCGGATGTTTTGTAATAAATCCCGTTGGTCGGCATTGTTTAGGAATGCTTGAAAGGCGTTGCCTGTCATGTAAATGAAGTTGAATTGCTCGTTCAAGTTGAAATTCCTGGCATCGCCTTGAAACCAACGGATCGATAAATTCAACGCTTCTGATTTTTTTTGTGCATGCGTCAGCATGGCGGGGACGATATCCATGCCGGTCAAGGTAATTCCCTGTAGTGCAAGCGGGATCGCCACCAGCCCTGTCCCGCAGGCAACCTCCAGTACATTCCCTCTAATCTGCTTAGCCAGGTCAGCGTAGAATCGATGGGATGGATTTTCGCCGCCGACTTCTAAATCATAGTTGACCGGATCCATGAATTCGCCAAGGTAATCTTCTTCAATAGTGAACGGTTTCATACGTAAAGTATATCGAGTTTTGTCGCTATAATAGCCCCATGACTAACAATAAAACTGTCTGGTCCTCTTCGGATGGAGACCTTCGCAAGAAAGAACAAAACACATCTCACGCTCGATCCCTGCCGCCGCAACAACAAACGGCTTACTTGCATCGTGAGTCGGGAGGGCGCGGCGGGAAAGTGGTTTCTGTAGTGAAGAACCTTGTTCTCACAGACGATGACCTGAAAGCGCTTGCCAAAATATTGAAGCAGGAGTGCGGTACAGGCGGAACAGTGAAGGATGGCTTGATCGAAATTCAGGGCGAACACCGTCAGCGCATGGCGGAGGTGTTAACTAAGCTGGGGTATAAGGTTAAGATCGCGGGTGGATAAATTTCCACCCGCTTTGTTTTATGGTTGAGTGATCTGTATTTTCATATTCTCGAAAATGATGTGCTGTTCTACACTGGCGGGTCCTTGATTGGAAAGGGTAAAAGCCACCAGCCCGGAAGCGAGGCTATCATCTTGAATATAGCCAATGAGATAGGTGTTGACGAAGGCTGCGATCTTCCCTCCAACAGCAACCACTTTCAGGTGATTGGGCTGACCAATCTCATTTAACTGCGGGATCGTTACCCAGCCTTGCAAGGGAGTCCACATATCATTACTGCGGGTATCGGCGTAGGCAATTGCTGCTTCATCTCCCCATACTACCAGCTCGTAGTATTGATAACTTTCCCAATTTTGGTGATTGAAACGGAACATTATGGAATACTGAGCATCAACAGTGGATGCGTCGGTTAAAGTGGCGTCGGTTTCAAAGGTGAAATCGGAGAATTCGTGCCCTTCGCATGGACTGAAGACTCCTCCGCTGACAACAATGTTGAGGGCGTCATTTTCTATAAAAGTTGTATATCCGTCTCCATCCTCGGGAGCAAAGCAATCAGAATAATCGAGCACATTGAATAGCATTTGAGGCGTGGGAGAAGGGGGGATGGGTGTCTGTGTAGGAGTTTCGGTGGGGGAAGGGGTGTCTGCGGCTGGCGGTGTTTCAGTAGATGATGGAGCCGATGGTGCACAAGAGACAAGGAATAATGTAATTACAAAAATTATTGCGATGAAGAATGATTTGTGCTTCATGTGTTTCTCCGTGCGAAAACCGTAAAGATTTAACGACGCACTATTTGTACATGCGCCATTTTATCCAGAGGGCAAGGGTGCTTCTATGGGGTCTGTTTAAGCCAGCCAAGGGTGTAAGGCTGATCGTAGTCTTCTCTGAATGTTTCCATCAGCAGAATACCGTCTTTGTCAACACCAACCGTCTTTATCGTCGTGATCAAGTTGGCTCCGATGCTGTAGGTTAAACTTAAGCTGCTTCCATCCCATGATTGGGAGAAGATATTTACATCTCCAAAGTCACTTGTTGCTGAAGGGACGATATAGACATCGCCCAATTTCTCGATGGTGATGTAGATGTTTCCTTCGCCGTGATTAAGAATCTGATACCAATTTCCCGAATAATCAGGGTTGGGGACTTTTTCCGCTATTGGATATAGCAAAACATCCATAGCCGTGGTTTCGCCGCTTGCCGAGTTGACGATGTTCATCGACGCGTCGAGACGGTACGCCAGATCGCCGCACCCACAGATATCTATTTTCGCTGTTTCTACTGTGGCTACCTCTCCATTAACATCATATACCCAGGTCAGTTTTTCTCCATCCCATGCTTGAGAGATCAACTCGGCGGGACCGAAGTCGCTGGTGATGTCGGTGATCACATAATCTTCGCCCTGCTTTTCCACGGTAAACGTTTCTGCATTCGAATCGAAAAATAACATCCATGTCCTTGCAAGGTGAGGTTCAACTGCCGGAGGTGCGTAAGGCGTTGGAGTAATAAAAACTGTGGGTACTGAGGTAGCTACACTTGTGGATGTTGCCGGGGCGGATATGGCTTTTACAACCGGGGGAGTTTCTATTAAAGGAGCAGAAGCCAGGGCTGAGAAAATGTCAAAGTTCGCCTGCTCAGCTACCGGTGGTGGAGGAAGCGTAGGGAGTTCATATCCCGCCAGTTCTTTATTAAGCCCGGTTGTGAACTTCGCGGGCAATACAATTGAAAAAGCCTCACGCATCTGGGAGGATATGGGATTGTTGGGAACAGTTCCCAGAACATCGGTTGCGATGAGGATGGTTGTCCAAATGAGGATGAAAAGCATCCGCGAAAGTCGATGACGCCGTTTTTTTCTGCTTTCCCTGGTTGACATGGCTTTGCCTGTTTAGTCGCTCAGGTCGATGTTGTTTTGTTTTAGTGCCCGCAGGGTAGCCACCATGAGCCGCGTTTTCTCAGCGTTGTAATCGGGCTGATCCGTTATGAACGCATAAACGAGCAGGTTCATTCTGCCTTCGCTAACGGTTTCGCAAATGACACCCGGTTTGTGAGTATCTTCTGTTATTGTTGAAAAACCTTTGAGACCTTCAAGAATGGCTGCGGTAACTTTTTCAAGATCCTGACTTACAGGGATGGAAATTTGGACTTCGATCTTGTGCTCGGTGCGCTTCGAGTAATTGATGATTGTCCCTGCCACTACATCTGAATTGCGGATGATGATACGGTCTCCATCTTCGTTCAATAAGACGATGTAAGTAAGCGTGATCTCCAATACTTCGCCTTCCTGGTCTGCAATGGAGACGTTATCTCCGATCTGGAAGAGGCGGGTGGCGAATAGTTTTACACCAGTGACGAGGTCAGAAGCGATGTTTTCGGAACCGAGGGAAAGCGCGCCTGTCAGTGCGGTTGCAAGGATGACGACGACGGCAGCTGCACCGGCTACATTGAGCATCCATGTGAGAGTTCCGATGACGATACCGAGCGCCAATAGATTGCCAATGAATCTTCCCCAAGCTTTGCCCGTCATGCGTGAGAGCAGCAGAGACGAAAGTTTGGATACCAAAAAGGCGACCAAGAAGCCGCCAGTCCCGATCAATATTGCATTTAGAATGGAACGTACAAGAGGAGATAATGAATCAAACATGATAGGGCTCCTTGATGTATTCTGTTGTATGTAATGGAAGTGGAACTACATTGTTTATAGCAAACCCTCTTTTGTATTCACAATGACTAAAAGCACCTTATTGACTGCTGTTTGTCTAAACTTGCGATATAGATAATTATCCGGTGCTGAAGTGCAATCCCTATTTTGTAAAAAGGCAAAAAAAGTGGGCAGGTTCAACGCCTGCCCACTTTTTTGCCTTTACTTTATCTTGCAAACTATCCGTGCCTGCTCATGAATCGTTCCATGCGACGCAGGGCTTCTTCGATCTTTTCGTACGAGGTTGCGTAACAAGCGCGGACAAATCCTTCACCGCCCGGTCCAAAAGCGTTGCCTGGCACCACAGCAACACTCTCCTCTCGCAATAAGGCTTCGGCAAATTCCTCGTCATCCATTCCGGAGGCGCGGATATTGGGGAAGGTGTAGAAGGCGCCCTTCGGCTCAAAGGTCGTCAGCCCGAGGCGGTTCAGTCCATCTACCAGCAAGCGGCGGCGGCGGTCATATTCCGCTACCATGTCTTTTACATAGGATTCGCCGGTCTTTAGGGCTTCAATGGCGGCGTCTTGAGCCGTCGTTGGTGCCGACATGATGGTGTACTGATGGACGCGCAGCAAACCCTTCATCAGATCTTCCGGGGCGCAGGCATACCCAATGCGCCAGCCGGTCATGGCGTAGTCTTTGGAAAAACCGCCCAACAGAATCGTGCGCTCTTTCAAGCTGTCACTCAAAGCTGGGAAGCAGACATGTTCAAAGTCATAAACGAGACGGTCATAAATTTCATCGGAGACGATCAGCAGGTTGAATTCTTCGGCGATCTTGCCGATCTCCAGCATCACTTCACGTGGAGCAACAGCCCCCGTTGGATTGGAAGGATAACCAATGAAAATAACCTTCGTACGCGGTGTGACTGCCTTGCGGATGTCATCCGGGTCAATGGTGAAGTTGTTTTCAATGCGTGCCGGAATTTCCACTGGCACACCACCCGCCAGGATCACTTCGGCTTGGTAGGCAACAAAACATGGAGTGGGAATGATGACCTCATCGCCCGGCTCGAGCACTGCCGTGAACGTAAGGTACAACGCCTCTGAAACACCTACCGTGGCGATCACCTCGTGTACGGGGTCATACTTCACACCATATAGCTTTTGCAAATTTTCAACAACACCTTCGCGTAGTTCCATCTTTCCGGCATTCGAGGTGTAGTGGGTTTCACCATTTTGAAGCGAACGGATGCCCGCATCGAGGATCGGTTTGGGTGTGGTGAAATCCGGTTCGCCGATGCCCAGTGAGATCACATCTTTCATCGTTGCGGCGATATCGAAGAAGCGCCGAATGCCGCTGGGTTTCAACCCTGCCACACGTTGTGAAAGTCTTTGTACCGCCTGATTATCCTGCATCGCGCCTCCTGCGCTCAGCCGCCAAAAGCGACAAAATTAAATAAGTTGTACATGCCAGTCGTTTGATAGCTCCTGGTATGTCAACTCGAAAGCCAGACCGTTCACGGTCGTGACGTAAAAACCTTTTTCACCGGGTCCATGCCAGCGCGAGAAGATCTCAACGATCTCATATCTGCGCCCTTCCCAAACCAGCGAAAGCGGGCGTTCCGCATATTCTGTGCGACCCAAAGGGTCTGAACGACACTCAACCACTTCCATGATGCCAACTCACAGAGTGATCGAACTCGTATCCCCAATGTTCACCTGCATGACGTGACCATCGCCTCTGCCTTTAACCCTGGCTTGTTTGCCGATCAAAGAGCGATTCAATGCCGCATCCTTGATCTCACAATCTGCTTCGACGATGGATTCTGAGATCTGGGCATTCTCGATCGTGCAGTTCGCTCCGATCGAAGCGAACGGACCGATCTTGGAATTGCTGATCTTGGCGCTGGCGTGAATGGCAACTGGTTCAACGATCTCAACATTCGAGCCTTCGAACTTGCCAGTGTGCGAACCGAACTTTTCAAGCAGGATCTTGTTCGTATCCAATGTCGCTTCGATGGTACCGGTATCCAACCAGGTGCTGATGCGTTGCGTACGCACTTTTGCGCCGCCTTCGATCATGATGGAAATGGCATCGGTCATGAAATACTCGTTCTTGAGCATCACGCCGCGTTTCATCTGCTCGTCGATCGCAGTAAGCAATTGTGCCGAGTCTTTAAAGTAATAACACCCAACCACCACAAGGTTGTTGTCCAGGCTTTGAGGCTTTTCAATGAAGCGTGTTACCCAACCGTCTGCACCTTCTTCCGCCACCCCAAAACGGCGCGGGTCTTCCACGGGCATCACCCATGCCACGCCATCAGCTTCTTCCTTGGCGAGGAAGGAGAAATCCGTTTCCATCAACGTGTCTGAGAAGCACATGATCATCGGACCTTTAAGGTATTCCCGCGAAAGCCATAGCGCATGAGATTGTCCCTTCATTTCATGCTGGACAACATAGTGAGCTTTGAGGTTGGGATAATTTTCTTTAATGAAAGCAGGCACCTGCAATTCACCGAGATAGGGACCAACAATGAAGATAAACTCCGCATTGTCCGGATCCGGCAGGGTTTTGAACATATCCATCACATGTTCAAGTGATGTTTTGCCAGCCACACTGACGAGTGGCTTGGGTTTGCTCCAGGTATGCGGGCGCATTCGGGTTCCCCAGCCCGCCATGGGAATGACGATCTTGATTGATTCACGGCTCATGGTTACGATTTCCATTTCGTGTTGGATTTTTCATATTATACCCCTTGCATTTTCAAGCTCCCCAAGAAAGCCTACCACTCTCCAAAATTTGAACGATCCATTCCGTTCCGAAATGCCTCCAATAACCGGCGGTGAGATGGGAACATGTTTTCAGGCAGTGCATCCAGCGCAAATTGACGGATCTCGGCAATTTCTCCATCCGATTTGCCAACGATCTTAAAATCCCGGCAGAGAAAAACCGTGGTGTGGTCGGTTTTCCATTGAATGAAACTAGAGAATGTTCCGATTAAAGAGATTTCACCCATTTCCGCGCCGGTCTCTTCACGGGCTTCACGCCGTACGGCCTGATCCAACGTTTCCCATTTTTTGAGTCCGCCGCCCGGCATGAACCAACCGGGCAGATACGTATGTCGGATCAACCAGACCTTCTCGTCTTGCAGCATTAAGATCCGCACCCCAAAACGGATCGGGCGGAAGATGAAGCAGTAAATTTTATAGAAAAAATATAAAGCTTTGAAATACATCAGGAATGCCCCAGCACCGGATGGGGCTGATATTGCTCTTCCAGACGTTTGATCTCAGCTTCAGTAAGTTTGATATCAAGTGCCGCAATGGCTTGATCCAAATGCGCCTCCTTGCTGGACCCGATAATGGGGGAGGCGATATAAGGCTTGGATAGCACCCAAGCCAACGCAACCTGTGACGAGGTCATGCCGCGTTCTTTGGCTATTTCTTCCGCACGGTTCGCTACGAGGAAGTCATCATCGCGACCATAGAGTTCTTTAAAGAAGCCATCGGTCTTGTAGCGTGTGGTTTCGTTTCCACTTTTGCTGTTGCGGGCAAAGAACCCGCGTGCCATTGGGCTCCACGGAATGAGACCCACGCCGGTTTCCACACACAAAGGAATCATTTCACGTTCTTCTTCGCGGTATACAAGGTTGTAGTGATTCTGCATGGACACAAACTTCGTCCAGCCGTTCAACTCGGCTATGTGCTGTGCCTTCATGAACTGCCTCACAAACATGGATGATGCGCCGATATATCTTGCTTTCCCCGCGCGGACAACATCATTCAAGGCTTCCATCGTCTCTTCAATGGGAGTTTCATAATCCCAACGATGGATCTGGTATAAGTCCACGTAATCCATTTGCAGGCGCTTGAGCGAATTATCGATGCCATCCATGATGTGCTTACGCGAGAGTCCACGGTCGTTGATATCTTTGCTCAACTCTCCATTGACTTTGGTGGCAATGATCACGTTTTGACGATTCACCCCAAAGTGACGCATGAGATTGCCGGTAATTCTTTCGCTTTCGCCAATCGAATACACATCGGCTGTATCAAAGAAGTTAATACCTGCATCTAGGGCTTTCTTTACAAAAGGCTTGGCTTCTTCTTCCGTCAACACCCATTCGCGCCAAGTTTTTGAACCATAGGTCATCATGCCGAGGCATAGGCGTGAGACTTTTAATCCAGTTTTGCCGAGGTTTACGTATTGCATGGGAGTTCTCCTTCGTCTTCGTCATTGCGAGGAGCGCTCTTGTTCTTTGCGACGAAGCAATCTCATGATTGTGTCATGAGATTGCTTCGAGCGGAAGAGCACCGCTCTCGCAATGACGGATTAAATGATTTTCAAATTTGCCAAACTTGCGGCGAGACGTTTGATACCAACGGATTCAAAGACCACATCGATGATCTCATCGCCATCTTGGATGTGTGAGTTAAGCACGATGCCATCGCCCCACATTGGGTGGCGGACGCGAGTCCCGGCTTTGTATACGGCTTGGATGACAGGAGCAGACTGGGTCGGAGTCGGCTGCGTCCCCGAAGGGGAAAGCGACCATTTGATGTCGGTCGGTGCGCCGCGCATTGAGCGTCCCGTGCGGGTGCGCCCGACCAGCAAGTCGTGGGGGATGTCATCCATGAAGCGTGAGGGGAAAGTCTCTTCTGCCATGCCGCGCCCGCCGCGTTGAATGGCGCGCAACAGATAAAGGCGATCTTTGGCACGCGTGATGCCGACATAAAAGAGGCGACGCTCTTCTTCCATTTGTTCGGGCTCGTCGAAGGAACGACTGTGCGGAATGATGCCATCGTCGAGACCGACGATAAAGACCGCACCGTATTCAAGACCCTTGGCGGCATGCAGCGTGAGCAGGGTGGGGGCGTTGGCATCGGTGAGCGTGTCTTGGTCGGCGATGAGTGCGACATTTTCAAGGAACTCATCGATCGAGCGAGTGGAATACTCGAGTGCAAGGCGTTTAAGTTCTTGCACGTTCTCCCAACGGTCAATACTTTCTTCTGAGTCATCTTCAACGATATGGGCTTTGTAATTGATGTCGATGACGATGCGGTCGAAGAGTTCGGCAACGGTGGCGGTCTTTGATAGTGCGTGCCAGTTGGCGAACATGCCGCCAAAGTCCGCGAGCGGCAACGCGGCGCGACCGGTGAATGCTTTATAAAAATTCGATTCTGCACCGTGAGACAGGTTGAGCAGAACCGAACCGGCATTGGTGTTGTTCTGTCGCGCAACTAAATGTAATGTCGTCAGGGTCTTCTCGCCGATGCCGCGCGGCGGGACGTTGATGATGCGCGCGAGGGCGGCTTCGTCGGCAGGGTTGTGGGCGAGGCGCAGGAAGGCGATCATGTCCTTGACTTCGCGGCGTCCGTAAAAGCGTTGTGCGCCGACGAGCTTATAAGGAAGGCGCGCCTGCAAAAACGCTTCTTCGAGCAAACGTGACATGGAATTGGTGCGATACATCACGGCACAATCTTTCGGCTCGAAATCACCAGAAGCAACGAGTTGGGCGATGGTATCGACAACAAAAGAAGCCTCACCGTAATCGTCACGGGCTTCGTAGAAGAAAACTTTTTCGCCAGCGCCGCGGTCACTGAACAGGCGTTTCTTTTTGCGATTGCTGGCGCGGTCGATCACGCCCATGGCAACATCTAAAATATTTTGATGCGAGCGATAATTTTGCTCAAGCAAAATCGTTTGTGCATCGGGGAAATCTTGCTCGAGTCTGCGCACGTTGCGATAGTCCGCGCCGCGCCAGCCATACACCGATTGATCGGGGTCACCGACACAAAAAATATTTTTATGATGCGAAGCAAGATGTTTCACTAGTGCGTATTGCGCAAGGTTTGTGTCTTGAAATTCGTCCACAAGCACGTGACGAAAACGCTGGGCGTATTTGTCGCGCACGGCTGGGTTGTTTTCCATCAACTGGGCGGTGTAGACGAGGATGTCATCAAAGTCCACGGCGTTGCTGGCGATCAGTCGTTTTTGATATTCGGTGTAAACGCGTTTCACCACTTCGTCGCGGTAGGTGTTGATCGGATAATCATCTGGCAGGATCAATTCATTCTTGGCGCGCGAGATCGAAGCATGCACACTCTGCGCGCGATATAACTTTTCATTTAAATTCATCTCGCGAATAATGGACTTGGTCAGGCTTTGCTGGTCATCCGAATCAAAGATGACGAAATTCTGTGCAACCGGCAGATGCTCCGACTCGCGCCGTAGGATCCGCGCACAGATGGAGTGGAACGTTCCGAGCATCATGCCTTCGGTCGCTTGCTCGTTCAAAATGGATTTGACACGCTCGTCCATTTCTTTGGCGGCTTTATTCGTAAAGGTGACGGCGAGGATCTGCCACGGGCGGACGACTTCGTTGGCAATGAGGTAGGCGATACGCTGAGTTAACACACGCGTCTTTCCGGACCCGGGACCTGCGATGACCAAAACAGGTCCATCTGCCGCTGTGACTGCACTGCGCTGCTGAGGGTTGAGTTTGTTGATGAAGTCTAAGTTCATTGTGGTGACATTATAAATGCTCCGACAGGGACTTAACCCTTATCGGAGCATTTGGGTGAATATTCAGATTGCCGACCACGGTCACCGTCTGCGGTCTGTGGTCGACGGTCAATTAAGGTGTTACGCATTCAACTCTGAAGTGCAGTTTGGGCAGCGTGTAGCTTTAATGGAAATAGTACTGATGCAATGCGGGCATTCCTTGGTGGTGGGGTCGGCGGGCGCGGGAGCCTTCTTCATGCTGTTGGCAGATTTGATAATGAGGAAGATGACGAAGGCAACGATAAGGAAGTCAACGATGGTTTGGATGAATGCGCCGTACTTGATGACTTCAGCAATGGTCAACTCGCTAAAGTTGACTCCGCCCATGAGCAAGCCGATGGCGGGCATGATGATGTCGTTGACGAGCGAACCGACAATTTTTCCAAATGCACCGCCAATGATAACGCCGACGGCGAGGTCGAGCACGTTGCCGCGCATGATGAATTCTTTGAATTCTTTTAACATGAAGTTTCTCCTTGATGTCTGTAGTTGCGTTTCAAATTTTATGGCAGGGGAGGGGGATTGTCAACGCAAATGGGATGATGAATGTTGCAGGGTGGAATGGCGAATGGTGAGAGCCAATTTTCGACTTTTACGAGGCTAAATTTGTTGTCATTATTATGTCACGAATATTAGTGAAAATTTGTCAGAAGTTCCACAAAAACAGTTCCCCAGTAGCTTGTAGGGCGTATTTTCAACCAATTTTTAATAAAAAGTATGACTACACAAATTGCTGTGATGGTACCTTTGTTGACTACCCTTTGGATTTAGGTATAATTTGTAGTGTTTCTTGTTTAATTTGAAAAATTGTGCTTTTGCGCGCAACTGTTTTATAAAGGAGGTGGTGCGGTAGTAGATAACGATATAGGGTAGTTTTGTATTTTTGTCTGTACGTCAAACCTCAAATTTTTCTTCTTGGAGGAGAAAACTAATGTTACGAAATCGATTGTTTGCATTGCTCGGCTTGTTGGTTATCGCCAGCATGGTCCTTGCAGCTTGTGGCGCCCCCGCCGCCACTGAAGAAGCTCCTGCCGCTACCGAAGCCGCGACCGAAGCTCCCACCGCAGAACCCACTGCCCCCCCGACAACCCGTCATGGTGGTTGGTTGGATGAAATCGCCGTTTCTTCTGTAACCGCCGACCAGGCTGTTACTCAGATCACCGCTGGCGCGATCGACATCTACACCCGTGGTGTAGCTTCTGACCGCGTTCAGGAAATCAAGGATGCCGGCGTCTGCTATGCCCAGTCCTATGGTGGTTACTACGACATCCTGTTCAACCCGGCTGTCTTCACCGATACTGCCAAGCTCAACCCGTTTAGCAACCAGAAGATGCGCGAAGCGATGAACTGGCTGGTTGACCGCAACTATATTAACCAGGAAATCTATGGCGGCGGTTCTTTGCCCAAGTACACCGTATTCACCACTCAGTTGGTTGATTACACTGGTGTGATCGAAACCGCTCGTGGTCTCGAAGCTTACTATGCTTACAACTTCGATCAGGCTAAGTCTGTTGTTGACGCTGAAATGGCTGCAATGGGTGCTGAACTCGTTGATGGCAAATGGGCTTTCAATGGCGAACCGATCGTGCTTGCCTTCCTCATCCGCAATGATGGTGATGGCACCCGCTTGAAGATCGGTGACTACTTCTCCGACCAGCTCGAGAAGCTTGGCTTCACCGTGGACCGCCAATACCGCAAATCCTCCGAAGCTTCCCCCATTTGGATCGGTTCCGATCCCAAAGAAGGTCAGTGGCATATCTACACCGCTGGTTGGGTTTCCTCCGGTCTTAACCGTGATGAGAAAACCGGCTTCCAGGATATGTACTTGCCCTCCAGTGGACAGGGCATTCCTCTATTCACCGAAAACGCTTCTGATCCCGCTTTCTTGGAAGTTGGTGATGCTCTCGCCAGCGGCAGCTTCTCATCCCTTGAAGAACGCCGCGACTTGATCTTGGAAGCGCTCCCACTCTCCCTGAAGGATTCCCTCCAGGTTTGGATCATCGACCAGCAGGTCTATTCACCTCATGGCTGTAATGTTGGTGTAACCTACGATCTCGGCTCCGGTATCGAAGCCGCTCAGATGCCGAACTACAACCTTCGCTTCAACGATCAAGAAGGTGGACAGCTTAAGGTCGGTACGAACGACCTGTTCACTGATCCTTGGAATCCCGTTGGTGGTAGCAACTGGGTGTGGGATGGTTTCGTTCAGAAATCCACCTATAGCGGCAGCTTGATGGCTGACCCCTACACCGGTCTGTATTGGCCTCTTCGCGCTGAAGGCGCTGAAGTGACCGTTCAGGCGGGCTTGCCCGTCGGTACCAACACCGATTGGGTTGTCCTCAACACTGCTGACACCATCACCGTTCCTGCTGATGCGTGGGCAAATTGGGATGCAACCACCCAAACCTTCGTTCCCGCTGGCGACGGCATTACTGCCAAATCCAAGATCGTCATGACCTACCCGGCTGACCTCTATGAAGTCACCAAGTGGCATGATGGTTCGAACCTCTCCGCTGGTGACTTTGTCATGAGAATGATCATGACTTTCGAACAGGCCAAGGCTGAAAGCGCCCTTTACGATGAAGATGTTGTGGGTAACTACGAAGCCTTCCTGAGCACCTTCAAGGGTGTCAAAATCACCTCGACCGACCCGCTCGTGATCGAAACCTACTCCGATAACTTCTACTCTGATGCTGAACTGATCGCCACTCTTGGTGATTGGTGGCCTCAGTATGGTTTTGGCGAAGCCTCTTGGGCCGCCATTGCCATGGGCAATGCCTCTGAAGCTGCTGGCGAAACCGCTTGGGGTGCCGGAAAGGCTGATCGCAATGCCGTGGAATGGACCAGCTTCATTGGTGGACCCAGCCTCGATCTCTTGAACGCTCAGTTGGACACCCTGACCGCTGCCTCCACCGTTCCGTATGAAGCCACTCTCGGTCAATATGTGACTGCTGAAGAAGCTGCTGCCAGGTACACCAATCTCAAGGCATTCTTTGGTGATCATGGTCACTTCTGGGTTGGTACGGGTCCGTACTTCCTTGATTCTGTTGACCTCAATGCCAAGACCTCTTTGGCAAAGAACAACCCCGACTTCCCCGATCTCGCCGACCGCTGGTCCGCTTGGAGCAATCCTCCTTTGGCTGATGCCACTTTGGATGGACCTGCCCAGGTTAAGATCGGTGAAGAGACTGCCTTCTCACTGACCGTGACCAACAAGGCTGGCGATGCGTATCCTACTGCTGATATCAAGCAGGTCAAGTTCCTCGTCTACAATGACAAGGGCGAGACCATCTATGTCGGCGAAGGTGCTGCTGGAGCCGGTGAGGGCGAATACACCCTCACCATCCCTGCGGATGTTAAGTTGCAGGCTGGCGCAGGAAAGATCGAAGCCGCTGTTGTGCTTTACCCGGCTGCGATCCCCGCGTTCTCCTCACTTGAGTTCGTTTCTGCTCCGTAATCGTTAATTTGAAAACACTAGGGGCAAGGGAAACCTTGCCCCTAGTGTTACTTATAAGCGGCGCGTTCTCCAAGCAAGCAGGGTGGTTTTGTGACGAAACTTTCGTCGACCTGATTCGAGAGAAATCTCCGTTTCTAAATTCTGAACTATTTGATACGTATCAAGACCATAACGCTGCAAGTCTCCTTATTTTGCTTGAGCGTTAACCTTTTTATGAAAGAATGAATTGAGGTGCGATATGGCTACCGAAACAATTGCAGCCACGAGCAGTCCAGCTAAGCGAGAGTCGTTTTCCAGCACCACATTAGCGCGTGTCTTACGGTACTCTCTGGTGCGCTTGGTAACTCTTGCCGTCACGGTGGTGATTGGTATTTATTTAACGATCTTGATCGCAAACATGGGGGGGTATGTGGATACGATCATGCGGAACGAGATCCGTGATAACACAACACAATCCATCCTCGCCAACCCTGCCTATAGACAGCTTACCCCTGAAGCGCGCGAAAAGCTGATCCAAGATAAGATCGCGAATGAAGAACGCCGCTTGGGGTTGGACAAACCTTTCATCTCGCGTTCATTCAAGTATTTAATCAACGGTTTGACCCTGAATCTTGGACGCGCCATTAATATGAATAGTGACAGCGGTTCGCGCCAGGTTCGATTGATCCTGCTGGAACGTCTGCCTGCTACACTTCTACTTGCCGGTGTGGCGGATTTGGTCTTGTTCTTTGCGAGTGTTTATCTTGCGCTTGGGCTTTCGCGAAAGTATGGCAGCTTTTTTGATAAATTGATCATTACCTTATCGCCTACTTCCGCTGCTCCCCCCTGGTTTTATGGGATTTTCCTTATTTTGATCTTTGCAGGTGTTTTCCAGATATTACCGTTTGGCGGATTGGTTGATTCGCCTCCGCCTGATACGTCCTTTGGATATGCAATGAGTGTTTTGAAGCACCTGATCTTGCCCGCCTCTTCTATTATTGTTAGCTCTTTCTTTTTGAGCGTTTACAATTGGCGTACATTCTTCCTGATTTATTCAAGTGAAGATTATGTGGAAATGGCAAGAGCCAAGGGACTGACTGCGCGCGATATTGAACGTCAATATATCCTTCGCCCGACCTTGCCAACGATCATCACGAACTTTGCTTTGCTTATTATCGCCATGTGGACCGGTTTTACGATTACTGAAACGGTATTCCTGTGGCCTGGTTTGGGGCGCACCTTGTTCCAGGCGATCGGTTTATACGATACGCCTGTTATCGTTGGATCCACAATTATCTATGCATACTTGTTGGGGATCACGGTCTTTATTCTTGATTTTGTCTACGCATTAGTAGATCCGCGCGTTAAGGTTGGAGATAATAACCAATAATGAATACTCTGACAAAATCGTTCCGTGAACTTTTACGTTACCCATCCGCAGTCCTTGGCTTACTGACGATCTCATTCCTGTTGGTGGTTTCGGCGTACGCGCTAATTACTATCCCATACAGCGAAGCTACCCGTTTGTGGCGTGGTGGGGAAGATGTTTGGTATCAAAACCCGAAATATGCCGCGCCTGCATGGATGAATTTTTTTAGCAGCGTGAAAAAGCCTGTCTCTTTTGCGGTCAACTCAAAAGATGGCAGTATGACGAAAACAGTGGAAGCGGGTGCTCAGAATACCTCAACCATCACGATCACGCACTCGTTCGATTATCAATATGATGAATTTCCCCAGGAATTGATCTTATATCTGAATGGTACCTATCAGGACAAACTGCCCTTTGCATCTGTTGCCCTGATCACGCCTTCCGGTGACCGGATCCGCATTGGGGATTTCGCAGTTGATCGTGAGCAAACCTTCCGCATTTCGCAGGATGAAAAATTAATGAAGAGACTAAAAACAGATGATATCCTTTTAGCTCTCTTTACTGAACCGAAGAGTGAAAGCACAACACCAGTCAAAGGCATCTATCAGCTTGAAATCCTAGCAACAACATTTGAAGCGAATTCTGATCTGGATGTTGAATTTGTTATGCATGGTACTTTATACGGTGCGGCGGGTACCGACCAATACCGTCGTGACCTAATGCTTCCGTTACTTTGGGGAACCCCGATCGCGCTGGCATTTGGCTTGCTGGCGGCGGTTGGTACTTCACTAATGACCATGATCATCGCAGCTGTTGGCTCGTGGTATGGCGGCTGGTTGGATGAACTGATCCAGCGCATCACCGAAATTAATCTAGTTCTACCTTTTCTCGCTATTTTGATCATGGTTGGAACTTTCTACTCACGCAGCATTTGGGTCATTCTTGGCGTGACCATTTTGTTGAGTATATTTTCCGGATCGATCAAATCCTATCGTGCGGTTTTCATGCAATCCAAGGTTTCGCCATATATTGAAGCCGCCAGAGCATATGGCACTACAGATAGACGCATTATCTTTAGCTATTTGATCCCGCGCATGATCCCCTTGCTCATTCCGGCGTTGGTATCTTCGGTCCCTTCGTATGTATTTTTGGAGGCTTCGTTGGCGGTGCTCGGTTTGGGAGATCCCGTTCTGCCCACATGGGGCAAAGTCATTGAGAACGCTTTTACAGAAGGCGCCCTTTATCGAGGTTTGTATTATTGGGTACTAGAGCCAGCCGCTTTGTTGATGTTGACTGGTTTGGGGTTTGCCATGCTCGGATTTGCGCTTGATCGTATTTACAATCCAAGATTAAGGGACGTATAGATGTCACAAGATAATAACCTTCTCAATATTGAGGATTTGGTATTGCATTTTAGTACCACGCGCGGCTCTGTCCAGGCAGTGGATAAGGTGAATTTCGGTTTAAACGTTAATCAGGCAGTCGTTGTGCTTGGTGAGTCGGGGTGCGGTAAGAGTTCGTTAGCCAAAGCTATTTTGCGTTTGTTGCCTCGAAACGTTGTTTCTTATTCCGGGCATGTCTATCTGGATGGCAACGATGTGATGCAATTAGATGATGAAGAGTTTCGCCAAAATATCCGTTGGGCATCCATCTCGATGGTTCCGCAAGCAGCCATGAATGCATTGAATCCGGTTATCCGAGTGGGTGACCAGGTGGCAGAACCTGCGGTTATTCATTTGGGAATTAGCAAGGCGGAAGCTGTTTCGCTTGTAAAGAAGATGTTCCAACATGTGGGGGTTCCGGAAGATTTCATCACTCGCTATCCATTCGAGTTGAGCGGTGGGATGCGCCAGCGTGTAGCCATCGCCATGGCATTGGTAACTTCTCCGAGCTTGATCATCCTTGATGAACCAACGTCGGCACTGGATGTACTAACCCAGGCGAGTATCTTTAACGTACTAAAACGCCTCAAATCGGAACTTGGCATCAGTTTTATTCTGATCACTCATGATATTGCCACCTCGAGCGAATTGGCTGACCGTGTGGCGGTCATGTACGCCGGGCAGATCGTGGAAGTGAGTGACGCTCATAAATTCTTTGCAGAACCTCTGCATCCTTACTCGCGCATGTTAATGGCAAGCGTACCGCGCCTGCGTGCGAATGTGGAGCCTGAATTTATTGTTGGTCAACCTCCAAGTCTTTTGAACCCGCCCAGTGGCTGCCGTTTTGCAGACCGTTGTCCCAAGCGGTTCGCAAAGTGTTCTGAAGAACCGCCTGTTGCAAATGTGGACGGCGTTCAGGTCAAGTGTTGGCTTTACACATCCTAGTTTGTGTGGGATAAAATTCAAAACGAGGTCTACAAGACATGACTGACAAACAAAGAGATGTGCTTCTTTCCATTAAAGATTTGCATGTATGGTTCGAGCTCAGGCGTTTTGGTTTCGGCCACGCCGGGTATGTCAAAGCGGTGGATGGTGTAACCTTCGACCTGCATTATGGTGAGACGATCGCTATCGTTGGTGAAAGCGGATGCGGAAAATCCAGTTTGATGAAAACCATTTTGGGTTTGAATAAACCGACCAGCGGCTCAATATCCTTCGACGATCTGGATGTAGGAACCTTGGAAGGTGAACCCCTACGCCTGTACCGTGCCAAGATCGGCTATGTCCAGCAGGATCCTTTTGGGGCGCTGGCGCCTTTTATGAGCGTTCAACGCATTCTTGAGGAGCCTCTGATCATCAACGGTGTAAAAGATCCGGCTGAACGCGAGCGACGGGTTCGCAAGGTGATGGAAGAAGTAAAGCTTACCCCAGCGGATGATTTTCTTCATAAGTTCCCGCATATGTTGAGTGGCGGGCAGCAACAACGTGTTGTGATTGCGCGCGCCATTATCCTTGAGCCGAAGTTGGTTGTAGCGGATGAACCGGTTTCCATGCTGGATGCTTCTGTGCGTGTGGAGATCCTCAAACTCCTGCGTGGCTTGCAAGAAAAATACAAACTTGCAGTGATCTATATCACTCATGACCTTTCTACAGTGCGCTATTTCTCAGAACGCGTCTTTGTAATGTATGCGGGCAATATTGTAGAAAAAGCGCCAGTGCATTCACTGGTTCACAGCCCCAAGCATCCATATACTGAGGCATTGATGGATGCTACTTCCGACCCGGACGCGAACAATGCCTTGACATTCCGTGAGCTCCCTCCCGGTGAACCACCGAGTTTGGTGAATCCTCCCCCCGGTTGTCGTTTCCATCCGCGCTGCCCCAAGAAGATCGATAACCTTTGCGATGTTGAAGAACCGCATGATTTACAGGCGGATGACCACCTTGTTGCATGCTGGTTGTACAAATGAACATAGTACATCCCGAGCGTTTGATAATCGTTGGGGTGGGGTTGATGCTGTTCGGCTGCATTGCGCCTTTTATGATGGTCATCCATGTCTGGGAGTCTACATTCTTCTTGAACTTCCTGGCTTACACAACCTCTGTGCTGGGAATGGTGCTTGGGTTTATCGGCGTGGCAACGCTGCGTGCCCGGCAAAAAAGCTCGGAAGACGAAGACGAAAACAAATATCGCTAGAGACTTGGCGAAATAAGGCAAAAACCTGCAATTATCATTCGATTTTGCAGGTTTTTGTTATCGGCGCAATCTGGGCTTGACGGGGGAAAATCAGTTTCGGGCTTCGGGAAGGGTGTTTTCGTTTTCCCTACCAGAGAGGGGGGAAAATCTTTAATTCTTTGCTATAATGCAACAATCTTAATTCGGGAGATTCCTCCATGACAGATCAAAAGCCTTTACTGGAAGTCAAGAATCTAAAAACGTACTTTTTCACGGAAGATGGGGATGTGCGTTCTGTGGATGGGGTGGATTTTAAAATCTACCCGGGGGAAGTGCTTGGCATTGTGGGCGAATCGGGGTGTGGAAAGAGCGTCACGTCTCTTTCGATTATGCGCCTGATCAGCAAGCCTGGCAAGATCGTTGATGGCGAGATCATCTTTGATGGTAAAGATCTGGTTAAGGCTACGGAGGAAGAGATGAGGCAGGTACGTGGAAATCGTATCTCCATGATCTTTCAACAACCTCAATCTGCACTTAATCCCGTCTTCCGTGCTGGTGATCAGATCTCTGAAGTCTTGAACATTCATCAAGATTTTGGCAAGGAAGCCGGACGCGAACGAGCTGTAGAGTTGTTAAAACTGGTGGGCATTCCTGAACCGGAACGTCGCGCCGATGCTTTTCCACATGAGCTGTCTGGTGGCATGTCTCAGCGTGTGATGATCGCCATGGCGCTCGCCTGTGTGCCTGATCTGTTGATCGCAGATGAGCCCACCACTGCGCTGGATGTGACCATTCAGGCGCAGATCCTGGACTTGATGCGCGATATGCGTAAGCAGCTTGGCTCTGCCATGATGTTGATTACTCATGACCTGGGTGTGATCGCTGAAATGGCGAATCGTGTAGTTGTGATGTATGCTGGCGAGATCGTGGAAGAATCTCCAGTTGCCTCCCTGTTCGATAAACCGCATCATCCTTATACTCAGGGTCTGATCGGCTCCATTCCGGTTCTTGGTGCACGCCGAGAACGTCTGGATGTGATTCCAGGGAATGTTCCCAATCTTATCAATTTGCCGCAGGGTTGCCGCTTTGCCCCGCGCTGCCGCGCTCGCGTGGAAAATAAACTTTCCATTTGCACTGAACAGCACCCCTCGCTGATCGAGGTCGCGGAAGGTCATAAAGTTCGCTGCTGGTTATATCAGGATGCAGAAGGGCATACGGCCCCTAAGCATGCTGGAAAATAAAAAGGATCATTTCATTTATGGATACCATTAACAAGCAGGAACAATCAGATATTCTTGTAGTGGATAAGCTTGTCAAACATTTCCCCGTGCGCTCGGGGTTATTTCAGCGGGTGAGTGCCTGGGTTCAGGCTGTGGACAAGGTCAGTTTTGCTGTAAAGAAAGGCGAAACCCTTGGCATGGTTGGTGAATCTGGCTGTGGCAAAACGACCGTTGGACGCACCCTTTTGCGCTTGGTAGAGCCGACCTCAGGGAATGTCTCCTTTGAGGGGCGCGACATCCTGAAAATGGGACCAAACGAACTGAAACCTCTGCGCCGCGATATGCAGATCATTTTCCAGGACCCCTACGCCTCTTTAAATCCGCGCATGCCGATCGGTGAATCAGTCATGGAAGGTTTACAGATCCACAAGATCGGTCACCCGAAGGAACGCATGGAGATTGCCGTTAACATGCTCAAGAAGGTGGGATTGGAAGATTACCATGCCCGTCGTTATCCGCATGAATTTTCAGGCGGACAGCGTCAGCGTATTGGGATCGCGCGTGCATTGGCGTTAAACCCCAAGTTCATTGTCTGTGATGAGCCAGTATCCGCCCTTGATGTGTCCATCCAGTCACAGGTGTTGAACATTCTTAAGGATCTTCAATCTGAATTTGGTTTGACCTATCTGTTCATTGCCCACAACCTTAGCGTAGTGGAGCATATTTCAGACCGTGTTGCGGTGATGTATCTTGGCAAGATGGTCGAATTGACAGACCGTGATTCATTATATCGCGACCCGTTGCATCCTTACACCAAAGCGTTGCTCTCCGCCATCCCTGTTCCGCACCCGAATGTTGAGCGTGAACGCACCATCCTCAAAGGCGATGTGCCCAGCCCGCTTAACCCGCCGAAGGGTTGCCGTTTCCATACCCGCTGCCCGATCGCTGTTGATAAGTGCTCGCAGGAAGAACCGGAATTCAAAGAGATCAAACCCGGTCACTGGGTGGCTTGTTGGAAGGCGTAGTATTACAATGATGATAAAGAGACCGCTGACTAGCGGTCTCTTTTTTTTCAAGGCTATAGGGAGACTGGTTATAATTGCCCAATACGAATTCTCAGGCTGGAGACTATGAAAAAGAACGTAATTCCATTTTTGATCGCGCTTATTCTGCTTGTCCCTGCTTGTTTAAGTACAAGCACGAAGACGGAAACGCCATCCCCTGTTACTGAAATTGTCATCGAAAATACATTAACCCCACAAGCGGCAACGATCGGTCTTACGGTCTGCTTGGGGCAGGAGCCGAATAGCCTCTATCCGTTTGGTGAGTTGAATTCCGCGGCACGCAGTGTGCTTGCTGCCATTTATGATGGACCGATCGACAATGTCGGCTATGAATACCAACCCGTTATTCTGACCGAACTGCCTTCCCTTGAAAATGGCGACGCCCAGATTGTCGCTACTGAGATCAAGGTTGGGGATACAGTTGTGGATTCGAGTGGGCAGCTTACTGAGTTGTTAAAGGGCTCCCGCATCCATCCTGCTGGATGCCGCAGTGAAGATTGTGCGATCACTTATGACAGCGTCTCCCCGTTGAAGATGGATCAAATGATCGTTACCTTCCGTCTGCGCCCCGACCTTACCTGGTCGGATGGTACTCCCTTAACTGCCGATGACTCAGTCTATGCTTTTGAGCTTCAACGTGAAGTGAAACTCAATCCTTTTCTGGTTGACCGCACTCAAACCTATGAAGCCGCAGATGAACAAACCCTGCAATGGTTTGGCATGCCTGGTTTTATCGACCCGACTTATGACCTGAACTTTTGGCTGCCAGCCCCCAAGCATCTTTGGAGTGAATTCCCCGCCGGTCAATTGCCCAGCGTCGATATCGTCGCACGTGAACCGTTGAGTTGGGGACCCTATCAGATCAAAGAGTGGCTGCCCGGACAAAGCATCACGCTGGAAAAAAATCCCTACTATTACCGTTTGCGAGATGGGTACCCAAAATTGGATAGTATCCAATTCCGCTTCATACCAGACCCAGATCTGGCTCTCTCCGAGTTGATTGCAGGACGCTGTGACCTGCTTGACCCCTCCATCAACCTTGAGAACCACATCGGTTTGCTGCAAGAGATGCAAACCGCAGGACAAGCCCAGATGTTCGTAACGACCGGAATGAGCATGGAATGGCTTGGGCTGGGGATCAATCCTGCCTCTTACGATAATGGGTACGATATATCAAAAGATAGGCAGAGTTTTTTCGCAGATACTTATACGCGTCAGGCAATTGCCTACTGCCTGGATCGTCAAACTGTTGCAACATCTGTTCTTTATGGGTTGACCGATGTCCCAGCCGCCTATCTACCATCCAATCACCCGGCGTATGATTCAAACCTGAGTGCCATTCCATATGATCCTGAGATCGGAATCTCTCTTTTGGAACAGGCAGGCTGGCAGGATCATGATGACGATCCGTCCACACCACGCCTTGCTATCAACGTACGAGATGTAGCCTACAATACCCCCTTGATTCTGAAATACCAAACTACATCCACTGCCCAGCGCAGACAAGTGACCGCCATTTTCGAAGATTCGCTTGCTCGGTGCGGCATTGGACTTGAAGTGGAATTTTCCTCACCGAACGACCTTTATGCCCCCGGTCCAGGTGGCGACCTATTTGGACGTCAATTCGATCTGGCTCAATATGCCCTTGGGGTGGAGGGTATCGAACCGCCCTGTCAGTGGTTCAGCAGTGCCAGCATCCCTACCGAACTGAATTTGTGGGCAGGTACGAATATTACAGGATTTAATAGTAAAGAGTATGACTTGCAATGCCAGACGGCTCAATCCTCATTGCATGATGATCCCGCATATCTATCAGCATACCGACAGACCCAGATCCTTGTAGCGGAACAGGTACCCGCCATACCGCTTTATTCCCGCTTGCGGGTTGCTGCTGCCCGACCCGATCTGTGCGGCGTCGACCTTGACCCGACCTCTGAACTGCTTTGGAATTTGGAAGCATTCGAGGTGGGGGATACCTGTCAAAACTGATTACAGGCAGAATGCTTAACTTTGCTATAATTTGTCCATTCTTACCTATTGAGTTGTTTATTAAATACGACATAGGGACCTGAACGAGAATTTTTTTTCATTTTCTGTATATGGAGTTGGTGGCATGCTTCGTAATCTCTTGCTAGTGGACGATCAACGCGATATTCTTCGTCTTTTGCGTTCCACGCTGGATACGCTCAAGAACAAAGACATCCAATTCTATGAAGCCCAATCTGGGGAAGAGGCGTTGCTTGAATCCTCCCGACATAAGATCGATATGCTCATTACCGATTACAAACTCCCCGGCATGACCGGTGTGGAGTTGATGCATAAGGTCCGTGCCCGTCACCCGGAAGTGAAGGTCGTTTTTATTACCGGCATGACCGAACGAAAAATGCGCGAAGAAATGCTCAATACCGGCGCTTTTGCGATATTTGATAAGCCCATTCCCATGGCAGATTTTCTGGATTCCGTGGAGCGTGGTTTGGGTCTCGTGCAAACCATCTTTCCGCCTGAAGTTGCTGCTTCAGGACCCGGTGAAGAGGCGCAGAGTCATACCAAGCTTTCAGACCTGCTTGCCAATTTTAGGCAGGACTTCAATGCAGATGCAGTCTTTCTGCTAAATGACCGTGGCTTGATCAATGCACGCACCGGCAACCTTTACGACCCCAGCATGGAGGTTTCGCTTATCTCCACCCTGATGTCGATTCATAGCACCAGCTTGAAAGTGGCGCGCCTCAATCATCAAGAGTCGATCGAGTCGTATCATGTTTTTGATGGCGGCGACCATGACCTGCTTTTCATTCCGGTCACACCGTTATATGCTTTACTCGTGGCGGGTAAAGGGTTAGCCAATGAAGACCAGATCCTTGATACCGTGCGAGGGTTACTCTCCCTGCGCAGCCAAGTGGAAAAAGCCCTGGCTTCGATGGGCGTCACCGGTGAATTGAAATTTAAGACCGCTCCCGCGGCTGCTCCTCCGGTGGATGCAACCCCCAAGAAAAATACGGACCAGCTCGCCAAGGCAACCCCGTCGCCTGAGATGGAAGCCCTGCTCAAACAGGCTGCTGGTGAGAAATCACAGGAAAAATACACTGATGACTTTTGGGATACAGCCGCCCATGACCTCGGCAGGAAGTCGGTAAACCCCGAGGTGATCTCGCTCGAAGAAGCAAAAAAGATGGGGATCATTCCAGGCGGACAATAAAATTGTGATACAATTTCGCCCGCACTGGGGCATGGTGCAATGGCAGCACACCAGCCTTTGGAGCTGTGGATCTTGGTTCGAATCCAGGTGCCCCAGCCAGACGTGTCCGCGTAAGCGGACAATTTTCTCAAACGGGATTTGTCGCGGAGCACGTTTTACCGCACAAATCCTGTTTTTATATATATGAGGTGAATGAATGAAAATTACCGCCATTCTTCTTGCCGCCGGTCAGGGTACACGTATGAAATCGTCCCTGCCCAAGGTCCTTCATCCGGTGGCTGGCAAACCCATGATCTGGCATGCCTTGCAGGCGATCCGGCAATCTACAACGGAAACGCCTGTGGTGGTTGTCGGGCATGGAGCAGGGGAGGTAACCCAATATTTGGGAGACTCTGCTCAAACTGTTTTACAGGAACCACAGCTGGGTACGGGACATGCTGTGATGCAGGCGGAAGCTTTGCTCAAAGGCAAAACGGATCTGGTCGTTGTTTGTTATGCAGACATGCCTTTGCTGCGCGGCGACACCCTGCAAAAACTGGTGGATACCCAAAAACAAAATAAGGGACCCATCTCAATGCTGACCGTGATTGCAGATGACCCGCGTGGGTTTGGGCGCATCATCCGCAAGGACGATGGCACGATAAATGCCATCGTGGAGGAATATGTCGCGACGCCCGAACAGCTACAGGTCAAAGAATTGAACGTAGGCGGGTATTGTTTCGACGCCAACTGGTTATGGGATGCCCTCCATCGTATCCCTCAAAACCCTAAGAAGGGTGAATACTATCTTACCGATGCAGTGGAACTTGCATCCGCTGCCGGGCTGCCGGTTCATGCCACGGTGATGGATGATGTGGAAGAAACGATCGGGGTGAATACGCGAGTGCATCTTTCTGAGGTGGAAGCCGCCATGCGCAGACGCATCAATCAAGCGCATATGTTGAACGGTGTCACCATGATCGACCCTGCTTCAGTGTATATTGAAGCTGATGTGAAGATCGGCAGGGATACGGTCATGATGCCCAATACTTATCTCTTTGGGGCGACCGAGATCGGCGAAGGTAATGTCATTGGACCCAATACCATCATCCGTAATTCGAAGGTCGGCAATGGCTGCAAAGTTCTTTCTTCAGATATTGAAGGCGCATGGCTTGAAGATGATGTGGATATGGGACCGTTCGCGCGGCTGCGTAAGGGTGCTCATTTGGGCAACCATGTTCACATGGGCAACTTTGGTGAAGTGAAAGATTCCCATCTTGCCGATGGGGTGAAAATGGGACACTTCTCTTATATCGGGAATGCTCAGATCGGGTCGGGAACCAATATTGGTGCAGGTACCATTACCTGCAATTATGATGGCGAGAAGAAACATCCCACCGAGATCGGCGAAGATGTATTCATTGGTTCAGATACAATGCTGGTCGCTCCACTTAAGATCGGGGCTGGAGCCCGCACTGGAGCAGGCGCTGTGGTGACGAAGAACGTGCCGGAGGATACGCTTGTGGTTGGCATGCCAGCCCGTGCGATCCGCAAGCTTGAACGCAAGCCTAAAAAGAAATAAACAGGTTTTTCTTATGACACTCTCAAACACAGAGAAACAAGCCTTGATCGACCTGGCAAATGAAGCGCGCCGTCGGGCGTATGTCCCTTATTCCAACTATCCTGTTGGCGCTGCTTTGCGAACAAAGACCGGGCGCATTTATACAGGGGTCAATGTGGAGAATGCCGCCTACCCTCAAACCATGTGTGCTGAACGTGTTGCCATTTTTAAGGCGGTTTCCGAAGGTGAGACCGAATTTGAGGTGATCGCTGTGGTCACGAATAATGGCGGCTCGCCTTGCGGTGGCTGCAGACAGGTCATGGCGGAATTCGGGCTGGATGCGATCGTCCTCTTTGGGAATGGAGAAGGACAGTTGGTGAAGGAAACTACCGTAAACGAATTGTTGCCTGAAGCCTTTACGCCCAAACACTTGGTGACTTGATCCACCGCGGCACATGACCGACTTTCGTTCCTTTCGTGCTTCTGCTGTAGTGTTACGCCATTCCGATTGGGGGGAGGCGGATCGTATGCTCACGCTTTACACCAGCGACCACGGCATCGTGCGGGCACTTGCCAAAGGTGCACGCAAAGTAACCTCGCGCAAAGCCGGGCATTTACAACCTTTTACGCATATCACAGTGCAGCTTGCCAAAGGACGCGACCTTCTCATCATCACGCAAGTGGAAACAATTAACGCCTTCCTGCCATTGCACGATGACTTGATGAAGACCGGGTATGCTGCCTACATCATAGAGTTACTTTTGCGCTTTTCGTATGAAGAAGAAGGCGCGAACCCTTCGATCTTTCGGTTGGTGGTTGAAACGCTTGACCGGCTGGAGAAGGAGGCAGATGCCTGGCTGCCGGTGCGATATTACGAGATGCGCCTGCTCGATGCTGTGGGCTTCCGCCCGCAAATGTTCGAGTGTGCCAATTGTGGACGCGAGATCTTAGCCGAGGACCAATATTTTTCCTTCACGGCGGGCGGTGTCATTTGTCCGCGCTGTGGGGAAGGGTTGCCCAATCTGGCACGTATTTCGCTCGAAACGCTAAAGTACTTGCGGCACTTTCAACGTTCCAGCTATAAAGACGCATCACGCGCCAGACCCAGCCCTGAGATCCAGAAAGAAGCTGAGACGTTGATGCAGGGCTATTTCACCTACTTGTTGGAAAGAGAATTAAATACCCCCGGTTTTTTGAAACGAGTCCGATCTTAGAAAAACAAGCCAACTTAATCGTTGGCTTGTTTTTTTTGGATCTTGCGTATCATCGAGTCGCTGATCTGTTGGGTATTGATGGGCGTCGAAGCCGAGGTGGTATCTGAAGCATAACCGAATTTGCGCATGGCGATGCGGCGCATCCAGCTAAGGACTGCGCGCGCCGAAGACTCGCCCTCATATGGGACAGGGACAGTCGTATTCTTCTCAAGAGCGGTGCGCAGGTCTTGCGCCGTAGTACCGGGAAATTCCGTGCGCCCTGCGCCGATCGCCCAGTAGATGTGGGCATCGCTGGATGCGATCTTGGCGAACGGCAGAAAGACCGATAGCTTTTGTGCCACCCGGTCAAAATTCTGTGTGCCCATGTTGTGTGTTTCAATGCCTTTTAAAGGACCCTTCGCACGCGGGTTTGCCAATGCCCCCAGCACTGCTTCCATGGAAAGGCTGTTGGGTAGGTTATTAAAGGGATGCGGCGCAATGGCAATGCCACCCTGTTTACCGATCCATATCAGCGTATCAATAATGGACAAGCCAGAAGGCGGGAGGGTCTTGATGAACAATGCCACCAGGTGCCCGTCTTTTGTGCTGATCTCTGCGCCGGGAATGGCTTCAATGCCATATTGAGGGGCAAGCTGTTGTGCTTCGAGTGAGCCGCGGATCTCATCATGATCGGTGACGGCGATGACGTTCAGCCCAACATCGGCGGCTTGCTTGAGAATGGCTCGCACAGTGGTGGTTGCATCGAGGGAGTAGATTGAATGGATGTGAAGGTCTGCGGTGCCCATGTCTTTTTCTTTCAGTGTTGCAGGTCTTTTTTACTCCAATTCAGAATAAATGTCCATGCGACGAAAATCACAACTGGCTGTAGAATGCGCCACAATAAAAACTGGAACCAGCGCCACTTTAACGTATAGATGATCTGGGCGACGAGCCAGCGTGCGAACAAGGTTTGACCCAATCCGCTTCTTACCAGCCGACGCTTGTATCCTCGAAAGGAAAATTCGCCACGCCGTAACGACTCGACGATCTCTCGCGCGGCGATGTTACCGTACCCCAGGGCAATGCTGATGCCTTCACCGAAAATCACATCTGCGCCAACAGCATCCCCAACCAATAGCACCCGCGGGATCGCGGCTTTGTTCTGCGGACTGTACCAACGGATGGGATGTCCCTTGATCTCATGAGCGTTCAGGTCAAAACCTAGGCGCTTCATCTCTTTGGCAAGCGGGTCTTTTAAGGCTGGGCGTTTTTGGTCAGCGAGCAAGTTCGTGTCATAAACACCCCAACAGCGCATGGGAATTCCATGTACTTGGGTTGGGAAATCCCATACATACCCGGCGATATTCTCAGGAACGGGGAAGAAATCAAAGTAGGCTGTATGTTCTCGTTCCTGATTCCCGTGGGCGGGGGAGTAGGCAGGGCTTATCACTTCAAGCACTCTGGCTGTATAAACTGGATCTTTTGGGAAGATGCTTCTTCTTGTCATGCCATTTGAGCCGTCGGCGCCAACAACAATGGCGGCGTTGAAATTTCCCTGGTCCGTTTCGACCAATACACCTTGTTCACTTGGTGTGATCTTTTTTACCGTCACACCTTGCCGGATCTCAACCCCGCGCTCTTCTGTTTTCTTTGCCAGCCAGTGATCGAACTCATCACGGCGGATGACGCGAATGGCGTGGCGTTTCGGCACACGGATCTTGAGCCCTTTGGCGGCAAAGTCGAAGTGTATCGTTTCAGAATCTACATGTGGAACTTCACTTGCGTCCAAACCGAGGGCTTGGAGGATGTTTTCCGCATCGAGCACCAGACCTCCCGCGCAAAGTTTGAGACGCGGATACTTCTCTTTTTCGAGGATCAAGATACGGTCAGTTAGATGCGGGGCAAGTTTTACGAGGTGAAGCGCGGTGGATAGCCCGCTGGGTCCACCGCCGATGATGAGGATGTCTTTTTCCATTATGGAATTGTATAAAAAAACAGAGCAATCGTATATGCTCTGTTTTTCCTATTTTGAGCGAAAACTTCAGTCTGCGGCGGCTTGAGCCGGGATGGGTTCAATGGTTCTGCGCCAAAAGAATGCCCAATACATAAGGACCGAAATGGTATAGAGCGTGACGGTGCCTGCAAAAGCTGGACCGAAACCGTATTTGACCTGCAGCCATCCACTAATGGTGGGGCTGAATGCCCAACCGAAATTCCACGCCATGCTGGTCAGGCTTGCTACGGTTGCACGACCTGAGGGGTCAACATGTTCCATCACGAAGGTTTGGTAAACGGGGCTGCTCATGTTCATCAACGCAAGACGGATGTAATAACTGGCGGCGCCCACCCAAAAGATGGGGGAGAAGCCCAGCAGGATAAGGAATGGGATCGAGAGTGCCTGTGTGATGACGACCAATTGGATCTTGCCGGTGCGATCTGCCAGCGGCGGCGCAATGAGCAGCCCGATGCCCATTGCCAGTGAACCCCATGCGAACAGAGTGCCAATAACGGGGTCGGGCTGGTGATGTACAACCCGGAAGAAAACATTCATGAACGGCATGATCAACCCAGCGCCGAGGGAGGTGAGCAGCATGGGTAGGATTATTTTCGTGAGCAAACCAGGGTTTTTTGCGGCATAGGCAATAGGTGCAAAAACTGCACGCTGGCTGCGTGAGATATTTGGGGATTTGATGAACATCAAGGGCAGAATGGCAATGACCGCACCAATGCCTGCGATAAGGATCGAGTATCCATAGGCAGGGCTGCTCGTTGCTGAGATATTCTGGGTCTGACTCATCCAGGTAGGCAGGTACCCTCCCAACCAGTTCCCAACAGACGCCATGGTCATTTGTAGTCCCTGACCGAAACTGAAGAGATAGGTGCGTTCTTTTTCGTCACTGTTCTCCATGAGGAATGGAGACATGGTGACACCAGCCAGACTTTGTGCCAACCCTGAAACCACATTCATGGCATAGAGTGAGGCTTCGGTCTGCCATAGCGCCATGGTGATGATCGACACTGCTAACAACACCCCTGAGAGGATCAACGAACCTTTGCGTCCGATGGTATCTGCGAGGTAGCCCATGGGCAGGGCAGCGATCAATGCCACGAAACTGCTGGTGGTGATGAGGTTGCCAAGCACGGCTTCATCGAATCCGAGGCTAAGGGCATAGAAGTTGAAGATGAGACGGAAAACGCCCATCACCGCGCCAGTGAGGATGACGTTTAGAAGATAAAGCCGCGCATTCGGTTTGAATGCGCGGATGTGGGAGTTGTATTCTCCCAGGATACGGAATGGGTTGGGTGGTTTTATGATTTGGTCGTTCATGAGGCTTCTTTGATTTTGTCACCTTCAAGAAAGGCGGTCAGGTTTTCATAAACAGCATGGAGTGCCTGCTTGCGAGCGGTATAACGATTTTCTTCGTGCATGAGTGAGAGTTCGACCAGACCGGCGAGGCGAAGTTCCTTGAGGTGGTGCGTCACTGTGGGCGGACGCAATTGAAGTTTGCGGGCGATCTCACTGGGGGTCAGGTTTTCTGTGGTGAGGTAGCGCAGGATCTTTAAGCGGGTAGGGTCTGAAAGCGCCTTGAGCGAACGAACAAGCGCATCGGGGACGATCTCGCCGGGAATGACAGACATATCCACGGGGCGCGCGCCGAAGGTGAGAAGCATGGTCTTGTCATCGTATTTTTCAAAGAAGACCAGCGGGGTGGTCCAGAAGGCGGGGGCAAAAATGAAATGATCGGCGTTGAATTCATCGCCGCGCTGTAAACCTTGTGAGAGTTCGGTGAAGAGCTCTTCAAAGGTGACCGTGGCGGCAAGTGCCTGGGCACGTTCCAATCCAGCTCGAAGTGCGGGTTCGATGCGTTTTTCTTCCTCTTCAAAAAATTCCTGATAGTAGGACTGAAACGCGGAAAGGTACGCTTCGCCCAAATCTGCCGGGCGGCTCCACCAATCCAAAGCGGATTCGACGGATTCGCGCTTTACACCACTGAGTTTTTTGTTGAGGTGCTTGAGGAAAAAGCTGGCATCGGCGGATGTCCATTTCCCTTCTGTCGCGATGCGCAGCAGATTGTCTTTGAAGGCTTTATGTTTTTCAGAGTTTTCTGAGCCGTCGCTTTCGTAGGGTTCATCTACCCGGTACAGTTCGAGCATGCGCCTGGCTGGCGGAATTTGTTTGAGTGCCCAGAGTGCGCTGATGGCATCTTTTGGAGCAGGCAGGGTATGCACCCATTTGAGAGGTACGCCAAGTACAGGATATAACTCCTCCAGCAATTTTCGTTCGGCGGCTGGAATTCTGGCGCGTACGCTGGCGGCATACGCCGGGCGGATGCCAAAGTATTCCGGCTCAAGCAGAACGTGCAGGCTGATGAAAAGCTCGTAGGCGGTTCCAAAATCCCAAATGATGGTGGGGGAGGAGTTGAAGGTTGTCATGGCAGATTTTCGCTCGGGCTAGTTTTTCCCTTTCAATTTTTTGCCGATCGAGATGAGTGTATCGCCGGTGTGTTTGTCTATGCTTTCATTGAAGGGCGGAACATGTTTGAACATGGTACCAAGCGTAATGAGTGCCATACCGGTTTGGTAGGTGAATAGGCTTCTGGCGTTTGTTTCGTTTGTAGAATGATCTGAAGCGTTTTCCGCTTCATTTTCTTGTTTTAATGTGGCTTCTAAGATGGTAAGTGACATGATTGTCCTCTCTCTCCAAAAGGGACGGATTAGGCAGTTGGCTGTGTTAGACGGTTGTCTAATTAGATAATAGTCTAACTGCCTTGGCATGTCAAGTGGTATTTAGGTGGATTTTGGTTTGGTGTTTATGGAAAAGGTGTTATTAAGCGTATGAGCCTGACCATGCTTCGAACTGCCGCCCGTCGTGTTCTTCGGGGGAGTAAAAGGTCAAGTAGGTGAGGGTTTGATATGGTATGAAATTTTGTTTTTCAGGGCTTCCGACGGCAAGGTCGTAATAGGAGTGCCATGTCCCTGAATTGAAGTAGATCTGACTCTCTGGCACTGGCGTGGAGGTGTTCAATGCCAAGGGGACAACTTCATATCCGTGGGTGTGCCCGTAAGCAATGTATTGAGCTTTTCCTGTTTTGAAGGCGGACTCTTCCAATGCATACCTAGAGAAGGAGTTTTTGCCGCCCCACATTTTCTTATGAACCCAGACGACAACCTCATTGATGGTTTTAACCGAGGCGTTCCCTGATAGTTTGACTGCCCATTCCATGGCGTCGACCATGTCGAAGCGGAAGGCTTTATCTGCCTGGCGGACGAAATCTAATTGCAGGAATTCATCTGCGATCTCGTCCCATACTTTTTTTAGATCGTTTTCAAGTTTGCGGTTTCCGGCAAATTGTCGGATCTGGCCGCTTATCCAGAGTGGGGTTGCCAGCAGCGGACGGACGTTCGTGATCTTGCGCAGGCTGTTGACGATGCCGGTGGGGAGGCGGTCTCGATAGCGTTTGGAAACTTCTACTGGGTAGCGGTTGCAAACGTCCATGGTGAAGACATCGCCAAGGGTACCGTGGTCGCGTCCGATGGTGCGGTCGTAATTGAAGCGGTCGTAAATATCCCCATGACGTGCATAGACCTTGTGGCGTTCAAAAAGTTCAGCGATCTCGGGGGATTCTTCGGCTTCAAATGGGAAGGGCGTGTTAAGCGGGTTGCTTAGACCCATGCGCCGGATCATTTCAGCGCGGATCGCATCGAAAGCGGGACCTTTGAGATGGTAATACCAATCGTGATTGCCCACCATGTAATGAAAATGAACCTTAAGTGGAAGGCGGATGCGGCTTTCGTAATCTGGTTCACCTTTACGGCTGGCGGGCACTAGTTGGATCTCTTCTCCAGTTGCGAGCCGGCGCATTACTTGCAGGGATTCTTCGTTCTTGTTGAGGATGGCGCGGGTGACATCCAATAATTTTTTTGCATAGGCAGGGCTGGAGTGGTCGCTCCATGGGCGGATGTATTCTTTATCTCCGGGGTCAGTATCCAGCCAGCGGGTGGAGTGAAGCGGGTCGATGATGTCGCCCAACAGGATTACATCCATACGTTCGATGGGGCGGTACTTGCCATCTTTGCGAATGGAGGCGAAGTGAGCTGTTTCAGAAAGTCGCCTGGCGAATAGTTTGAATGCGCTGGGGGCGATAGAATCTGCGGTGGTGCCGTCTCCGAGATGAAGGTCGCTGATGATGATGAGCATACCTGAATTATAGCGCGAACCCTTGTTGTAATTCGGACATACCCGATTATAATTTTTCAATAGGAGACCATTAATGGAACAACATTCTACGTCACATGCAAGATCGAACCGTCCGATCATTGCGCTGATACTTTCGCTCTCTTCCTTCTTTTTTTGTTGTGTCTCTTTTCTTGTAAGCAGCCCGAATAATCTCGACGCCTTTATGGCGAATGATCCTGCCTGGTATATTGCTCAGGTGTTGATTTGTCTTGCGGGCATTCTACCGTTGATCGGTGCCATTCTCGGCGGGCTCTCCCTCCGTGCAGGAGAGGGCAACCGCAATTTCGCACTTGTTGCGCTGGTGGTCGGCATCCTTGGGTTTATTTGGGCGCTGCTTGTCTTTGGGTATGTGATGACGTTCGTAGGTGTGTTTTACATGTTCTCGTAATTATGGGGTGGATATCCCATTTTTATGGGATTTTGGGATTCAATGATATGGGCATGTCGCTCCTACATCGTCGTATAATCACATTATTGTGGATAATCTATGCCTATTGACAAACGCCCTCTAAAAGTCTTCCTTTCTTATGCCTCACAAGATAGGTCTCTTGTGAGAGAACTATCGCGTCAGCTAATGGGCGAGGGCTGGATCGATATCTGGCGGGATGAAAAGAATCTTTTGCCCGGACAGGATTGGCGGGTAAAGATCGAAGAAGCTGTGGAAGAAGCGGATGTCGTTATTATCTGTCTTTCCAATCACTCCGTCAGCAAAGAGGGACATGTTCAGAAGGAGTTGCGTTACGCGAGAGAAATCGCACTTGAAAAACCTGAAGATGCCATTTTCTTGATCCCGCTGCGCTTGGAGGAATGCGAAGTCCCGCGAGGGTTACGTTTTTATCAATGGGTGGATTATTTTGGAGAGAGCAAGGATTCGTCGTACAAAGCATTGGTTACTTCTCTTGAATACCGATATGAGCAAAAAATAAAGATCGAAGAGAAGCGGTTGAAAATGCCGATGTTGTAATTATCTGTCTTTCCAATCATTCTGTAAGCAAGGAGGGACACGTTCAAAAGAACTGCGTTATGCTCGCGAGATTGCGCTCGAAAACCCGAAGATGCTATTTTTCTAATTCCATTACGCTTGGATGAATGTGAAGTCCCGCGCGGATTACGCTTTTATCAATGGGTGGATTATTTTGATGATAAAAAAGATGATTCTTATATAGCGCTTGTTGCTTCACTGAAACTACGATATGAACAGAAACTGAAAGTAGAAGAGGAAGAAAGGCTTCGTAAAGAACAACAAGAACGCGAAGCGGCGGAAAGAGTAGCTCAGGAAAAGGCAGAGAAAGAGGCTGCCGAACAAGCGCGCCTCAAAGCAGAGGAAGAAGAACAGCGAAAGATTGCCAAACAAAAGGCAGAACTTGAAGCTGCTGAGAGGGTTGCTCGTGAAAAAACGGAAAAAGAAGCTGCTGAAAAAGAACGTCTAAAAATAGAGGAAGAGCAAAAACGGATTACGAGAGAGAAAGTAGAACGTGATGCGGCAGAAAAAGCTACTCGTGAAAAGGAAGAAAAAGAGACAGCTGAAAAGTTACGTTTGAAGGCAGAAGAAGATGAACGGCAACGAATAGCCAAAGAGAAGGCTGACCGCGAAATAGCGGAGAAGGTTGCTCGCGAAAAAGCAGAAAAAGAAGTTGTTGATAAAGCAAGGCGTGATGCTGCTGAAAAAGCTAAACAAGAAAGATTACAGAGCCGAAATGTTCAAGTAGCTTCACTAAAAGAGGCTCTTTCAAAACCCTACTTAAGAATGGTAGGTTTTATTAGTGTTGTTGCCATTTTGGCAGTTATTGGCATACAAAGCCTTCCAAAAGCAGATTCAACCATTGGAAATGCAACACCTGATGAGACTGCTTCTCAGGAGGCAGCCCCAACTTTCACTTTTATCCCTTCGTCTTTTACAGCAATCATAACATCTGAACCAACTGCGACAAGAACTCAGACCCCAGAGCCATTACCAACTCAAATCACAGACCTGAAAGGCATTGTACTAAACCTCGTGCCAGCAGGTGAATTCACGATGGGAAGCGACAAAGATGACGAAAGCCCAATTCATCAAGTTTACCTAGATGCCTTCTATATGGACATTTATGAAGTGACCAATGCAAAATATCAAGAATGTGTAGTTGTGGGTGTTTGTACTCCGCCACAACAAACATCTTCTTATACACATTCCAATTATTATGGTAAATCACTATACGATAATTTTCCTGTTATTAATGTGGATTGGAATCAAGCTAATAACTATTGTGCGTGGCGTGGAGCAAGCCTCCCTACTGAAGCCCAATGGGAGAAAGCTGCTCGTGGTACAGACGGACGCACCTATCCATGGGGGGAAGGTATAAGTTGTACTATTGCTAATTTCTGGGATGGGAATTATTGTGTTGGAGATACCACAGAAGTGGGCAGTTACGAAGATGGAAAAAGCCCTTATGGCATTTATGATATGGCGGGTAATGTCTATGAATGGGTTGCGGATTGGTATGACTTAAATTACTATGTAGACTCCCCATCTTCTAACCCTTTAGGACCTACGTCAGGGCAATATCGCATGTTGCGTGGTGGTGCATTTAATGGAAGCGATATCTATCTGCGTGCCTCTGATCGTTCTCGGCTCCACCCTATCAATGCGGGCTCAAATTATGGGTTTCGTTGTGTAATGTCTGTTCCATAATTTCTTGCCTCTTCATTTGGCTTTTTGCAATTTTGAGAAAAGGGTAAAAATGGGGGAATTGTTGAGTTGTTATACGTTCCCGTCGTATAATTACCCCATCGCGGACAAAACATGAACCAACCCAAACGCCCCCTGAAAGTCTTCCTCTGCCATGCCCACGCGGACCGTGACGCTGTCCGCGCACTGTACACACGCCTGACCAACGTCATGAGCCAAGTCCGTTTCTATCCGTGAATCCGTTATGAAGTCCGCTGACCAAAAACGCCCCTGAAAGTCTTCCTCTGCCATGCCCACGCGGACCGTGACGCTGTCCGCGCACTGTACACACGCCTGACGAATGACGGTGTGGATGCATGGCTGGACAAAGCAAAACTCCTCCCAGGGCAGGATTGGGAACTGGAAATTCGCAAAGCCGTGCGCGCAGCGGACGTGGTGGTGGTTTGTCTTTCAAAACAATTCAATCAAGCAGGCTTCCGACAAAAGGAAGTACGCCTTGCCCTCGATACCGCCATGGAAAAGCCCGAGGGCGAGATTTTTATCATCCCAGCGAGGTTGGAGGAATGTGAAAACCTTGAAAGCCTGAGAAAATGGCATTGGGTGGATTTATTTGAAAACGATGGGTATGAAATGCTCATGCGGGCATTTCGGAAAACGGGCGGACAGGATTGGGGCGACTCTACAAACAAAGAAGAGTTGGCTGCCAAATATTTCATCTTCTCATCAAGCTCCAAAAATTAAAACAAAGTCTCAAACGAATGCACAAATTGAATTCAATGAACTTGATAATGTAGTTAATAAGCCAAAACAGAAATTTACACTTAGAAAATTTTTGGAAAATAACGCTCTGATGTTCTGGGGTGTTTTTGTTCTTTTTGCTATAGTTTTAGCTTCGGTGCTCTTCTTTCAAGGAGGAGCGATTTTTGAACCTGCTAAAACTCAAGTTGTATCGACTTCAACTGATACTAAAACGGGTGAGCCAAGTAAAACCCAAATGCCAACATTGGCCTTAACTTATAAATCACGGGGATTTTTTCTGATGAAGATTATGGAGAATATATTAAGCCGTTGCTTCAGCCAGATATGCGAGTTCGCGCAATAAGTACATATAACATTGTTGAAAAAGGGATGGTAGGTACTTTTTTTAGTCTGGGTTATAGTGAGGATGTTTGTTGGATAGTATGGGATGAAAAGATGAATGCTCAATTAAATGTTTATCTAATTCCACTTGGACTTCCTAGCGATAAATACGCTTATACATATGATGTTCCTTGTTATCACATTGAAATTATTCAGTAAACATAAAGAGTGTGAGTGCAAACTCTCAAGTAGAACCTAGATTTACTAGACCAAATTAAAGTAAAAAAACAGCCATCCCACTAGCGGACTGGCTCTTTTCTATGCACTCGCTAAACTAAATCCTTTTGGCATTTCATCCCATGTTCTGCCTTCCAGTAATCTTCCTGCTCTCTTCTTTTGAACGCCGCCCCATTGCTTGAAGAAAAATGGGACTTTCGCTCTCAGGCATTGATTCCGAATGTCCACAACCCATGCCGGGGCGAGCGGACGTGCGCCGGGACCCGATTCGCCGCCTAAAATTTATGGCTTTGCTTCTTTTCGGTTGTATAATCGCGCTAATTCAAAGTGGGAAACCTCCAAATGAAATTTGATCCGCAAAAACACCATCGTAGAAGTATCCGATTGAAGGGATACGATTATTCACAGGCAGGCGCATATTTCGTGACCATCGTTGCCTGGCAGCGGGAATGTCTGTTTGGCGAGATGGTGGATGGGGGGATGGTATTGAATGATTATGGAAAAACCATTGCTGAAAAATGGGAATGGTTGGAAACCCAATATGATTATGTTGAATTAGGCGAATGGATTGTGATGCCGAATCATTTTCATGGGATATTGGTAATTGACAGTAGGGGCGGGTCGCGACCCGCCCCTACGACGCCCATCAAACCATTGGGCGGGCTGATCGGTGCATTCAAAACCGTTTCGTCAAAACATATCAATTTATTACGCCGCACAGATGGAATCCCCGTTTGGCAGCGCAATTATTACGAACACATCATCCGCAACGAACGCGAAATGGACAATATCACCAAATACATTGAAACCAATCCCTTACGTTGGAATGATGACGATGAAAACCCGAATAATATTCGTAACCCGTAGGGGCGACCGGATGTAGGGGCAACCGGATGTAGGGGCAACCGGATGTAGGGGCAACCGGATGTAGGGGCGACTCGCGAGTCGCCCCTACATCGTCGTATAATTGCCCCAGCGTGGACAAATCACGACCCAACCCAAACGCTCCCTCAAAGTTTTCCTCTGCCATGCCCACGCGGACCGTGACGCTGTCCGCGCACTGTACACGCGCCTAACCAACGATGGTATGGACGCTTGGCTGTATAAAGAAAGAAAACCTCCTCCCTGGGCAAGGATGGAAACTGGGGATTTACCACCCTTTACGGTAGGTAATGTCGTATAATTAAAAAGTTGCCCTCTTGGGAGCTCAAAGCAAATTCTCCTTTTAAAGTGTTGTTTACTAACAAAGTCTTAAGTTAGGCTGTAATTTTGGTGTTAGATCCTAAAACCTAATGTCACAAGTCTTTATTTCTTATTCTCGAAAGATATAGCTTTTATCAAGCAACTTGTGGTTGACTTGAAAAATTGCTGACCTTGATGCATGGTATGATCTTTCGGGATTGGAAGGCGGCACCCGTTGGAGTAAGGAAATTGAAAAGGCTATTAAGGGGAGTCAATATGTTGTGGTGGTTTTATCTCCCGACTCAGTTGAATCGACATGGGTGGAAGAAGAAATTTTATTCGCTAGGAACTTAAGAAAAAAGATTGTCCCATTATTATTTCGACCGTGCGAAATTCCTTTGGGGTTTCATACCCTTAATTTTATTAATGTCCAAAATAATAAATATCAACAGAACTATAAAGAAATTTTACGAGCTTTAGGAATTAATTATCTTGAGCGCGAAGCCGCTGAGCAAGCACGCCTAAAAGCAGAGGAAGAAGAACAACAGCGAATTGCCAAAGAAAAGGCAGACCGTCAGGCGTCAGAGAAAGCAGCTCGGGAAAAAGCTGAGAAGGAAGCTGCTGAAAAAGCAGAGGAAAAAGAACGACAGCGGATTGCTAAAGAGAAAGCGGACCGTGAAGCGGCAGAAAAAAAAGCTGCTGAGCAAGCACGCCTAAAAGCAAAGGAAGAAGAACAAAAACGGATTGCCAAAGAAAAAGCAGATCGTCAGGCGGCAGAGAGAGCCGATCGGGAAAAAGCTGAGAAAGAGGCTGCTGAAAAAGCACGCCTAAAGGCAGAGAAAGCTACTCAGGATAGAATCGACAGGAAAATAAAAAGACAGAAACTACTTAAAAAAACAATTTTTGGCATATCTAATATCATGCCTGGTTTGCGATTAAGAACTCAAGCAAACCTTCGTTTATTAATAACAGTTGGAATTACGAGTTTAATTGTCATTGTAAGTTTGTTGTTGAGGAGTAATAAAAGTTTACTCCTCAACCAAGCCCCGACAAGCAGTATTGTGTTGACACAACTCCATTTAAATGCGGAAGGAACGTTGACATCAATGCCATTGTCAACCTTGACTTCAACGGCTACAGTTGTTTTTACACCAACGGATGTTGTAACTCTTACAGAAATTGTCACCCAATATCCTACAATTACACTTACACCATTGCTACCACCAACTAGCACACCAACTTCACCTCCTTTTTCCTTGCAACGTGATGGTTTAGGAGGCTCTGAATATAGTTTGTTTGTTTTAAATCCACCATGCGGTATGGGGTGCCAAATTAGATGGTTGGTTTGGAAAGGAGCATGGATTGATGGCAAACAACCATTGGGAGCCGACCCAAATAGTTTTGATTTTGATGGTGGGCCAGACTACGATTCTGGTTGGAAGATAGTTTCTTCTTCGTCTATGATTTTTAATCTTGATACGCGTTGTGCATCTTGTGCTCAAGCTAGCCCTTACATTGTTAAGGTAGAAGTTTGTACTGATCAAACTCGAAGCGACTGTGAAAATCTTAGCACTATGCTTCCGTGATTTAGATTCAGGATGCATTCCCACTCCCTGGATTTTTTCTTATTTTACTTATTCATCAGTTATAATCCCCCCCTCGGTTTCAATATATCCTGCAACAAACATGCGGGACTACTCAACCACCACACCAACTCCGAATAGCGAATATCGAATGACGAACTCCTCCTTCCAAGAAATCATCCTCAAACTACAAGACTTCTGGGCATCCAAGGGATGTCTCATCACACAGCCCTACTACACCCAGGTCGGTGCAGGGACGATGAACCCTGCCACCTTCCTGCGCGTGCTCGGACCCGAGCCGTGGAACGTGGCGTACGTCGAGCCGTCTGTCCGCCCCGATGACGGGCGTTACGGCGAGAACCCCAACCGCTTCCAACTCCACACCCAGTATCAGGTCATCCTCAAGCCCGACCCAGGAACCCGCAGGAACTCTACCTCGAGTCGCTCAAAGCCCTCGGCATCGACCCGCGCCAGCACGACATCCGCTTCGTGGAAGATAACTGGGAACAGCCCGCCATCTCCGCGTGGGGCTTGGGTTGGGAGGTCTGGCTCGACGGGCAGGAGATCACCCAGTTCACCTACTTCCAGCAGATGGGCGGCGTGGCGCTCGACCCCGTCTCGGTCGAGATCACCTACGGGCTCGAACGCATCCTCATCGCGCTCAACAACGCCAAAGCCATCTGGAACGAGGAATTTGGCGCAGGCGTCACCTACGGCGAGATCCGCCGTCAGGAAGAGTTCGAACACTCCAAATATTATTTCGAAGTCGCCGACGTCGAACGCGTCCGCGCCATGTACGATCTCTTCTCCGCCGAAGCCGACGCCTGTCTCGCCGCCGGTCTCATCGTCCCCGCGCACGACTACGTCCTCAAATGCTCGCACTCCTTCAACATTTTAGATACCCGCGGTGCGATCAGTGTTGCCGAACGTCAAGCCTTCTTCCGCCGCATCCGCGAACTCGCCAGGGGAGTGGCGTTCGCGTATGAAGAGCAGCGCAAGGGGTTGGAGTATCCGTTACTTCGGGAATCGGGCAAAGGGAATCGGGAATCGTCCAAACCCCAACTTCCGACTCCCAAATCCCCACTCCCGTTCTTGCTAGAGATTGGTGTTGAAGAACTCCCAGCAGATGACGTCGATACCGCCTACGCAGCCTTATCTGCCCGTGTGCCGACTCTTCTCAAGGAACTGAATCTCACGCATGGCGATGTCCGCATCTTCACAACCCCGAGGCGGCTCGTTGTTTCAGTAGCCTCTCTCTCCCCGAATCAGCCCGACCGTGAAGACCTCGTCAAAGGTCCGCCCGCCGATAAAGCCCTGGACAAAGACGGCAAGCCGACGCAGGCTGGCTTGGGCTTTGCCAAGAAGAACAACATTGATCCTGCTTCCTTGGAAGTCCGCGAAGAAGGCAATAACAAATACATCTTCGCCCTCGTCAAACAGACAGGACGAACCACCCCCGAAGTCCTAGCTGAAGCGCTGCCCAAGTTGGTGGCAGATATCAAATTCGAGAAGTCCATGCGCTGGAATGAATCCGCTGTGGCGTTCTCACGTCCGATCCGCTGGTATGTCGCCTTGCTCGGGGAGATGGTCATCCCGTTCGAATATGCTGGCGTGGTCAGTGGCAATGTGACGCGCGGCTTGCGCCCGTATGACTCCCCTGAAATGACCGTTCCTTCCGCTGAAAAATATTTCGACGTGATTCGGGAATTGGGAATCGTGTTGGATAAAGAAGAACGCAAAGCCGCCATCGTGGCGCAGGTCAACGAAGCCGCGCACCTCATCGGTGGGGAAGCGATTTTCGATTTCGTAGGGGCGACTCGCGAGTCGCCCCTACTGAACGAGGTCACCAACCTGATCGAAATACCAACGGCTGTGATGGGTGGTTTCAACGAAGAATTCCTCGCCTTGCCGCGTGATGTGCTCATCTCGGTGATGAAGAAACACCAACGCTATTTCCCTGTTCAGAAAAACGGAAAATTGATGGCGCATTTCATCGCCATCCGCAACGGCGACGACATTCACATCGACATCGTCCGCGAAGGGAATGAACACGTCCTCGGCGCGCGCTTTGCCGATGCCAACTTCTTCGTCCGCGAAGATGTCAAACTCAAGCTCGAAGAATATCGCCCAAAGCTTTCTTCGCTGACCTTCCACACCAAACTCGGCTCCATGCTCGATAAATCCGAACGCATTGCCAAACTGGTGGACCAGATCGCGCCGTCATTGGGAATAACCAATAACCAATTACCAATCACCAAACGTGCAGCGTTTTTAATGAAAGCCGACCTCGTTACGCAGATGGTCACCGAAATGACCTCCCTGCAAGGCATTATTGGCGGCGAGTATGCGCTCCGCTCGGGTGAGCCGAAAGATGTTGCTGCAGCGATCAGCGAGCAATACCAAGCCGTCCCCCAGACCAAGCCTGGTCTCGTCATCGCTGTTGCAGACAGACTCGACTCGCTCGTTGGTATGTTCGCCGCGGGACTGGCTCCCACCGGTGCGAAAGATCCATTCGGTTTGCGCCGCGCTGCCATTGGCTTGGTGCAACCGCTCATCGAACATGACGTGAATTTTGACCTCGCCGACGCCGTGAAAAAGTCCGCCAAGACTCAGCCCATCGAATGCAACGACGAAGCGCAGGCGAAGATTCTCGACTTCATCAAGGGACGTCTCGCCGTGGTATTGAAGGACTTGGGCTACAAACATGATGTTGTCGAAGGTGTACTTGCGGCGCAATCCGCCAACCCGGCGGCAGCGGCTCGGGCGGTGAAGCAACTCTCGGTGTGGGTGAGCCGCGAAGATTGGCAATCCATTTTGCCCGGCTATGCCCGCTGCGTCCGCATCATTCGCTCCGCGAACTTGGACGATAGACCATTGACCATTGACGATAAAACCTTGATCGAAAAAGAAGAGAAAGACTTGTATGCAGCCTTTCAATCGTCTGCCGTCCATCGTCCATCGTCGATTGATGAATTCTTGAACATCGTTGTCAAGCTGATCCCATCCATCAACGCCTTCTTCGATAAAGTGCTGGTGATGGCAGAGGATAAAAAGGTGAAAGAAAATCGCCTTGGGTTGCTGCAACGCATTGCGAACTTGTCAAACGGCATTGCAGACTTGAGTACATTGGAAGGCTTCTAAAAATGAAGGCGGCTCACACGAGCCGCCTTTTTATTTCGCTGACCTGTCTGGCACCTAAAGATGATTAAGACTTTTTGAAATTCGGACAATTGTGGTTATAATTACATAAAAGTGGGAAGCGTTGACCGATTGGTGCATAGTAAAAAAGTTTTTCTGTATTTCTTGAAAAGGAGATGATTGTATGTCCAGGTTAGCGATTCGATTAACTCTTGCCGTGTTGGTCAGTGTGGTGGTCATTGCGGGTGTGTTCATGAGCGCCAGTTCTGTGCTGGCAGATAGACATAAAAATTCACTTGGGATATATGTTCTAAGCGGCAATTTGGTTAACCCGCTTAAGCCGCAAACCCTTACCGAACAGGCTGCTCCCCAACCTCAATTTGAAAATATTCCCAATGAGTATCGCCACTGCGAGTCTGAAGTTGGGATCAATCCTGAAGAATAAAAGATCATTCAATTCATAAAATGCAGGGCAGTCTGTATTCAGCTGCTCTGCATTTTATTATCCATGTCCATGTTGTATTGATGGGGGAGAAGAATTAAATAAGTTGGTAATACCGTCTCGCATAGACAAGTCTATTATAATGAACCTGTCCAAGCGCCTATGTCCACCATTGATGAGATCAAGTCCAAGATAGATATCGTCGACCTCGTATCCGAAGCGGGTGTGAAGTTACGAAAAGCCGGTCGCAACCAGACCGGTTTTTGTCCGTTTCACGATAACAAGCACACTCCGGCATTTGTGGTCTGGCCTGAGTCTGGAACCTGGCGCTGCTTTGGCGCATGCAACGAAGGCGGGGATATCTTCAAGTTCGTGATGAAGCGCGAAGGCATCGATTTTAAAGAAGCCTTGAATAAACTTGCGCTTCGAGCCGGTGTGGAAGTACAACAGATCCAACGCGAGACGCCCCAGCAACGCGAAGCCTACGACCATTTGCGGACTTTGCTTGAGGATGCTGTCGTTTTTTACCGCACCCATCTGTTTGCCAATAAAGAGATCCTGGCGTATCTGCATGAAAAACGCGGACTGACCGATGCCACCATTGAAACCTTCGGTTTGGGCTATGCTCCGCATGGCTATGACAATCTCATCAAACATTTCACCGGCAAGGGTTACCTGCCGCAAGACCTGGTGGATGCGGGTATGCTTTCGGAGCGTGAGAGCGGCGGTCATTATGACCGCTTCCGCAACCGTATCATGATCCCCATCCGCGATGAGAATGGCAAGATGGCGGGCTTCGGTGCGCGCATCGTGGACCCGGACGATATCCCCAAGTTTCTCAACTCGCCCGAAACGGCGATCTTCACCAAGGGACATTTGCTTTACGGCTTGGACCGCGCCCGCAAGCCTATCCGCGCGGCAGACCAGGCTGTGATCGTGGAAGGCTACCTCGATGTGATCGCCTTGCATCAGGCGGGATATGAGAATGTCGTCTCGCCGATGGGTACGGCGCTGACCGAAGATCAATTGCGTTTGTTAAAACGCTCCACGCGCCGCATTGTCCTCGCGCTCGACCCGGACATAGCCGGACAAAAAGCCGTGCTGCGCGGGCTCGAAGCCGCTCGCTCTGCCATGGATAAGGAAGGCGAGCTGGCTTTCGATGCACATGGGTTGCTGCGCAATGAAGCCCGCCTCCAAGCCGATTTGCGTGTGGCGACCATGCCCGATGACCTCGACCCGGATGAGATCGTGGCGCGTAATAAGGAAGAGTGGGCAACGCTCATCGAGAATGCCAAGCCCATCATCACACATGTGATGGAAACGCTTTCTGCCGGGCAAAATTTAAACGACCCGAAAATAAAGAATCAGATCGCCGCGCAAGTGCTGCCCTTGATCGATGATATGGGCACGCCGATGGAGCGCGACACGTATCGTCAGGCGTTGGCGAGAATGCTGCGGGTGGACGAACGTTCTTTGATGGCTGCCCAGCCTACGGGTCCGGTGTTGAGGCGCAAGCCGCGCGTGACAGAGTCCAGTCGCCGTGCTGATGCGGCTTCACTGGCGAATGTCCACCCAAGAAAAAGCATTGAGTTCTATTGTTTGGGAATCCTGCTGCGCAAGCCGGAATTGCTATACAGACTCGACCGAAAGCTCGAAGAGTTCGGCTTAAGCCCATTGGCGCTTGAGGATTTCGAGTATACTGACCATCAGATGTTGTTCAACGTCTTGCGGCAAGCGATGGGGCAGGATGAAAAAGATCATGAACAGTTCGTGGTCTCGCAAATGCCCGAAGCTCTGGCTTCTTTGACTGCCGATCTCATGACGCAAACAGAGAAGCTCGATCCTTTGGATGATAGATTGCTGGAAGACCTGTTGGGACGTTTTTTGGATCTGCGGCGTAATCATGCCATGGCGAATGTGACCCAGTTGAAGTTCATGCAGGATGATGAGCAGGAGCAGGGCGGGGAAAACCTCAAGTTGTATATTGAGCAAACGATGCGCTTCACCCGTCTGCTGCATGGATTGGATCAGGCAAAGTTCAAGTTATCGAAACGACAGGTGTAGTTCAATCCGCTTTGTAGGAGGCAGTTCGATGGTTCCGAAACAACGAGTATCTGCCAGCAAAACCACGAAGAAAAGTACCGCTGAAAAAGAAACCCCCAAAGGGACAAAGACGTCACACAGCAAATCCCGCGATGAGTTTTCAGTTACATCGGTGTTGGGGACGTTATCCGGCGAAGGTGATTCTGCACCTGAGTTTGGCACGGATGATTTTATGGAGCCGGATGAATCGCTGATCTCTCAACAGGACGAGGAACTCGATGATGCAGCGCTTACCTTGCAGGCACACCTTGCTGCCGAGCCGGGGGAAGACCCGGTGCGTTTGTATCTGCGCGAGATCGGGCAGGTAAAACTGCTCGGCGCCGATAGCGAGTTTCGGCTTGCCACCATTATCGAAGGTGACCGTTTACTTTCCACACTTAATAAACTTAAACAACGCAAAGGTGTTTCGTTGGAGGCATCCATGTATCACTCGGTGCTTTCAGAAGCGCTGACCTCCTGGGACCGCCTGGTTGAAGATGCGGAACTTCTCGAGCATGATTTGCCCAATATGGCGCTGCTGTTGGCGGAAGCCCAGTCGCTTCATGCGGGCTGGGAGTTTGATTCACCCTCCTATCTGCGTGCCTACCTCGACAACGGTCAGTGGGGGAGCAATCACCTGTGGGATAACCTTGCGCGGCATGCCTACAGTGTTTACCTCAATTTATATCTCCTGCCATTCAGTTATGCCGAATGGTTACTGGAACACTTGCGCCTTCATCAAGGGTTCCCGGCGCTGCGCACTTTATCTCGCAACCTGCCCTCGCAAGAGGAGTTGCGTGCCGAAATGGATGCAGCCCGCGAGCGTGCCAAAGACGCTCAGCAGGCATTGGTCCGCGCGAACTTGCGCCTGGTGGTGAGCGTTGCCAAACGTTATCTGGGACGCGGCATTCCACTGTTGGATCTCATTCAAGAAGGCAATATGGGGCTCCTGCGTGCCATCGGCAAATTCGATCCCCGGCGTGGATTTAAGTTCAGCACCTATGCCACCTGGTGGATCCGCCAATCCATCAATCGCTCCATCGCTGAACAAGCACGCACGATCCGAATTCCGGTGCATTTGTTCGAGTCGATCTCAAGAATTCTACGCGCGCAACGTCACCTCACACAGGTACTGGGACGTGAGCCAAACAACGAAGACCTTGCCTTGGAAGTCGGCTATCTCTCCGCAGCAGATGTGCAAACCATTTTGCGTGCGCACGCCGAGAACCAACCCATCAACCCGGAATTGCAGCGCAGGTTGGAAACCGCCACACAAAAAGTGAACCGCGCCCTGCGCTCTGCCGAAGAGACGATCTCATTAGAAGGTCCGGTGGGGGATGATGATTCGAGCGCCCTGGGTGACTTCATCGAAGATGAAGATGCCCTCTCCCCAATGGACGCCGCCGCGCGCGAAATGCTGCGTGAGCAGATCACCCATGCGCTTGAATCGCTTTCAGATCGCGAGCGCGATGTGCTTGAACTGCGTTTCGGACTCAAGGACGGTAAGGAGCACACGCTGGAAGAGGTCAGCCGCTTCTTTGATGTGACCCGTGAACGGGTACGTCAAATTGAAGCCAAAGCCCTGCGGAAGCTGCGGCACCCAAGCAAGAGCCGCGAGTTGAGGGATTATTTAGGAGATTAGTAAAAAAGTGACAGTCACCTTTAAGGTGACTGTCACTTTTTTAGGAGGGAAGAGTATGAATTCGATTACATTTTCATCAACATGACAAATATCATCATTTTTGTGAAAAGGGGTACATTTTCTAGCCCGTCAAAAACCTTTGTGATATACTTTCGCGGAACTGTGCAAGATTTCACACATCCATCGAGGTGTTTATGTTGCTGGAATATATTGCTATTGGGGTAATGATCGCCGTTGCCACCCTCATCGCTTTTATTGCGATCGGTTTAGGCGAGTTATTTGGACCAAGAAAGAAATCAGCGGGGAAGGATACGCCCTATGAATCGGGCATGAATCCATATGGCGAGGGGACGCGCCGTATGCCTGTTCGATTCTATTTGATCGCCGTATTGTTCATCTTGTTCGATATTGAAGTTGTGTTCTTTTTACCCTGGGCGATCGCATTCCGCCAGCTCGGTCTGTTCGGCTTGGCTGAGATGGTGGTCTTCATTGCGATCCTTCTTATCGGTTACGTCTATGCTTGGAAAAAAGGAGCCCTAGAATGGGAGTAGAGCAAAAACTTGGAAACATGGGCGTGGTGACCACCACGCTCGAAACCGTTGTGAACTGGTCTCGCACCAATGCCATGTGGCCCATGTTGTTCGGGCTGGCATGCTGCGCGATTGAGATGATGGCGGCTCAAGCTTCAGACTACGACATGAGCCGCTTTGGAATGGAATTGATGCGCGCCAGTCCGCGCCAGTCTGACTTGATGATCGTGGCGGGACGTGTCTCAAAGAAAATGGGACCCGTCCTGCGTCGTTTGTACGATCAGATGCCCGAGCCGAAGTGGGTGATCGCCATGGGCGATTGCGCTTCTTGCGGCGGTGTCTTCAACAACTACGCCATTTATCAGGGCGTGGATGAAGTCGTCCCTGTGGACGTATTCGTGGCAGGCTGCCCGCCGCGCCCCGAGGCGTTGATCCATGGTGTGCTCACCTTGCATGAAAAGGTGAAGGGCGAGAAGTTCAAAGATCTGGCGAAAGATACCAAGTAACTTAATTAAGACCTGACAGGTTTTAAAACCTGTCAGGTCTTTGGAAATCTATTTATGGAAAAATCCCTTGAACCCATTGTAAAAGATTTGCAGGATAAGTTCGGCGCAACCTTCGAAGAGTTTCGCGGCGAAGTGCATTGTTTTATAAAGCCGGAGCAGATCGTTGAAGCACTGACACTTGTTCGCGACGCTCACCAATTTGAGCTGCTTTCGGCGCAGACCGCGATGGATTATTTCCCGCAGGTTTCGCCGCGTTTTCATGTGATCTATCAGCTCACATCGTTGGCAAAGAATCAGTCGGTGCAGTTGAGAGTCCCGGTCAGTGGCGACAGCCCGAAAGTCCCGACTGCCGCGAATGTATATAAATCCGCGGTCTGGCGTGAGCGTGAACTCCTTGATATGTTCGGCATCGAATTCGAAGGTCATCCTGACCCGCGTCGCATCCTCATGCCTGAAGACGCCGAGGGACACCCCCTGCGAAAAGACTTCCCGCTTGGCTACGAAGAACCGCAGTTCTCCTTCAACTTTGAAGAGATCGACCTGCGCAAGCCGTATGCAAAGGAATAAACATGGCACAGCTTGAAGAAGTTACTGTAGATCGATATAAACATCTCGTTTCAGAACGCGCACTTACCGGCGAGACCATGTTGTTGAACATGGGTCCACAGCATCCGTCCACACATGGCGTGTTGCGCCTGTTGTTGGAGCTCGATGGTGAGATCGTGGTCAACTGCATTCCCGATATCGGTTATTTGCATACCGGTGTTGAGAAGAATATGGAAGCCAAGACCTTCCAAAAAGCCGAAGTGATGACGGACCGCCTCGACTACATGAACACGATGGGCAATAACCTTGCCTATGTGATGGCGGTCGAAAAATTGGTGGATCTCGATGTACCCGTGCGCGCACAAGCCTTGCGCGTCATCCTTGTGGAACTTCAACGCATCGCATCGCATTTGGTTTGGCTCGGCACATCCGGCTTGGACCTCGCTGCAATGTCGATGTTCCTTTACTGCTTCCGCGAACGCGAACAGATCCTCGACATCTTCGAACTTGTCTCTGGTCAGCGCATGATGACCACCTACATCCGCCCCGGCGGTGTCTGGCGGGATGTTCCGGTGGAGTTCGAAAAAGCCGTCCGCGATTTCATTAAGATCTTTCCCAAGCGTATTGATGAATATGAATCCTTGTTGACGAAGAATCCACTTTTCGTTGACCGCATGGTGGATATCGGCTACCTCAGCAAAGAAACGGCTCTTTCCTACGGGGTAACGGGTCCAACATTGCGAGCCTCCGGCGTCAACTGGGACCTTCGCAAAGCCCGGCCATATCTGGGCTATGAACAATATGATTTCAATGTGCCCGTACTGACCGAAGGCGATACCTATGCTCGCTATCTCGTTCGTATTCAGGAATTGCGTGAGTCATTGAAGATCGTTGAACAGGCGTTGAACAAATTACCCATGGGACCCGTCCGCTCGGACAATCGCAAGTTCGTCCCGCCGCCGCGCTCAGAGATCGGCGTAAGTATGGAAGCGCTCATCCATCATTTTAAGTTGTGGACCGAAGGCTTCCATGCACCAGATGCTTCTATTTATAGCGCTGTGGAATCCCCGCGTGGTGAACTCGGCGTATTGATCGCCGGTGATGGTGGACCCAAACCTCGCCGTGTTCACATGCGAACCCCGTCGTTCGACAACCTTGCTGTCCTGCCAGAGATCGTCAAGGGAACCCTGGTGGCAGACCTGGTCGCCATCCTCGCTTCTATTGACATCGTCCTCGGAGATATTGACCGATGAGTCTTGAAAAGAAATATTCGAAGGAAGTTAAGCAGATCCTTGCCAAATACCCGCCGGAACATAAGCGTTCGGCGGTCATGCCGCTCCTGTACCTTGCCCAGCGCGAGGAAGGCTTCGTCAACAAAGAAGCGATGCAGGATATCGCCCAGATTGTCGGTATCACTGAGACCGAAGTCGCGTCCATTATCGGCTTTTACTCGCTGTATCACGATAAGAAGGCGGGCAAGTACCGTATGCAAGTCTGTACCGACCTGCCTTGTGCCTTGCGCGGTGCGGATGAATTCCTCAACAACCTGTGCGGGAATCTTGGCATCAAAGTGGGGGAGACCACCGAAGATGGTCTGGTCACCCTCGAAGCTGTGATGTGCCTCGCCTCATGCGACCGGGCTCCCATGTTCCAGACTCAGGGACCGGATGGCATCAAGTATCACGATTACATGACCGTGGATCGCACCATGGAATTGATCGAAGCGTTGAAGGGAGGCAAGTAATCATGGCGCATGTCCTTTTACGTCATCGTGATATTCCTGATATCAATAAGATCAACGTATATAAGAAGAATGGCGGTTTCGAAGCCTTCAAAAAAGCCGTAACCAAAATGCAGCCGAACGAAGTGACTGACGTGGTTAAGAATTCCGGTCTGCGTGGGCGCGGCGGCGCGGGCTTCCCGACCGGTATGAAGTGGTCTTTCATTGATAACAAGAATTGGCCCCACTATGTAGTGGCAAATGCGGATGAGTCTGAACCGGGCACGTTCAAAGACCGCGAGATCATGGAAAATAATCCCTTCCAATTTTTGGAAGGTTTGGCGATCGCCAGCTATGCTGTTGGAGCGACCGCGGCATATATTTACCTGCGCGGCGAGTTCTGGCAGGTGGCTGCCATCCTCGATGAAAAGATTGCAGAGATGGAAGAAGCCGGTTACCTTGGCGATAACCTTTTCGGCAAGGATTACTCGCTGAAGATCTTCACCCACCTTGGCGCAGGCGCTTACATCTGCGGTGAAGAGACAGCGTTGCTTGAGTCCCTCGAAGGCAAACGCGGGCAGCCTCGTGTTCGCCCGCCGTTCCCTCCGTCTTATGGTTTGTACGGCAAACCCACCATCATCAATAATGTTGAAACCTTCACCAACGTCCCGATGATTCTCGCTAATGGCGCAGACTGGTACAAAGCCATGGGCACTGCCGATAGCGCGGGTGTGAAAGTCTTCTCGCTTTCGGGTCGCGTGCGCAAGCCGGGCAATTATGAACTTCCCTTCGGTACCACCTTCCGTCAATTGATCTACGAACACGGCATGGGCATTCAGGAAGGACGCCCCATCAAGGCGATCATGCCTGCAGGTGCTTCTTCTTCCATTATCGTAGTGGATGAAAAAGTGCTCGACGCGCCTCTCGACTATGCGTCGGTTCGTGCCTTCGGTGCAGACCTTGGCTCTGCCTCGGTCATTGTTCTCGATGACACCGTCAACATGGATTGGGTCATCAACAAGACCATTCACTTCTTCAAACATGAATCCTGCGGGAAGTGCACCACCTGCCGTGAAGGCAATCACTGGATGCGCAACCTGACCGACCGTATTCATCACGGCAAGGGCTCGGGCGAAGATGTGAAGTTGTTGTTGAACGTTGCCAAACAGATGCAGGGCAAATGCCTTTGTGCGCTGGGCGAATTCTCCACCATGGCGGTGGTGACGGGTATTGAACGGTTCCCGGATGATTTCAAGAAAGCGGTAAAAGGTTAGGCAATACCAGATACTCGATATTCGAACAACGAATATCGTTTCCCGGAGACTTAATGAGCAAACAAGTCACTCTCACTATTAATGGAAAGCAAGTCACTGCGCCGGAAGGGCTTACCGTCGCAGATGCGGCGAAACTGGCGGGTATTGATATCCCCGTATTTTGCCATCACCCCAAGCTGGAGCCGGTGGGGATGTGCCGCATGTGTCTCGTGGAGATCGGTCGCCCTGTGATGGATCGTGCCACGGGTCAGCCTGTGGTTGAGAACGGACAACCCAAGATCCAGTTCATGCCCAAACTCGAAACGGCCTGCACCAACCGCATTTCAGACGGTATGGTGGTGATGACCCAAACTGAAAAAGCAACGGATGGTCAACGGGGTACGGTCGAATTTTTGTTGACTTCACACCCGCTTGACTGCCCGATCTGTGACAAAGGCGGTGAATGCCCGCTTCAGAACTTGACCATGGCGCATGGTTCAGGTCAGAGCCGCTTCAATTACAACGAGAAGCAGCATCTCGACAAAATGGTCCCGCTCGGCGAGTTGATCTACCTCGACCGCGAACGCTGTATTCAGTGCGCGCGCTGTATCCGTTTTCAGGATGAAGTGGCGGGTGAGGCGGTTCTCGGTTTCGATGAGCGCGGTCGCTATACCCAGATCATGACTCACTCCGAACCTGGTTTTGATTCAGTCTTCTCTGGAAATACAACCGATATCTGCCCAGTGGGTGCTTTGACCACTGTGGACTTCCGCTTTGGTGCCCGTCCGTGGGAATTAAAAGCTGAAGCCTCCATTTGTACTCAATGCCCGGTGGGCTGCAATACTACGCTCAACACACGCCGCGAAGCCAAGGCTGGCGGTGATGTGGTGGTCAAACGCGTCATGCCGCGCCAGAACGAAGAAGTTAACGAGATCTGGCTTTGCGATAAGGGACGCTTTGCCTATCACTACACCGAAGGTAAGGAACGCCTCACCAAGCCGATGGTGCGCAAAGATGAAAAACTTGCCCGCGTTTCGTGGGATAACGCCATCAAGGCTGCTGCCGAAGGCTTCACCGCAAACAAAAAGGATTTTGTGGTGCTGGCTTCGGGTCGCCTTTCGAATGAAGACCTTTTCAACCTCAAGTCTCTGGCAGATACGGCTGGCGGCGAAGCCATTCTATATTCTGATATGGGCGGCGGCGAGTTGACCCAGTTGGTGGGTGTTGGTGCTGGCACGAACCTCGCCAAACTTGGCAAGGGCGATACGATCCTTGTCATTGCCTCTGATCTATATGAAGAAGCTCCCATTTGGTGGCTGAGGATCAAGCAGGCTGCTGATCGCGGCGCAACATTGATTGTTGCCAACCCGCGCCAGACCAAGCTCGACCGATTTGCCAAATACACCATCCGCTATGCATATGGTGATGAGATCAAGACCATTCACGATTTTGAAAAGAAGAGCAAGATCTCGGATGAATTTACGAAGGCAAAGAATGCCGTGATCTTCTACGGCAGCGAAGGGCTCGGCGTGACCGGTACCTCTGCACTGGCTTCGGCTTGTGCTGACCTGTTGAAGGAGACCAGTCATATTGGCAGTGCCAATAACGGCTTGGTTGGTGTATGGCAACGAGCCAATGATCAGGGCGCGTTCGAAGTTGGTTTCCGCCCAGTGGATGATATGGAAAAGGCATTGAAGGGTAAGGCGGTCTACATTGTTGGCGCCGACCCGGTGGGGGATGACCCTGTTCTTGCCAAGGCATTGAAGAGTGCCAAGTTCGTGGCTGTTCAGGAACTGCGCGAAACGGCGACGACCGAAATTGCGGATGTGGTCTTCCCGGCGCAGGCATTTACCGAACGTGACGGCACGCTCGTTTCTGGCGAACGCCGGGTTCAGCGCTTCCATGCTGCGGTGGCGCCGAAAGGTGACAGCAAACCCGATTACGCCATCACATCCATGCTAGCCAAGCAGATGGGTGTGATCCTTCAAGGAACGTCTGCTTCGGTGGTGTTTGAAATTCTTGTGAATTCCGTTGAAGCTTTCAACGAGTTAAGTTACGAAACGCTGGCTCAAGTTAAGGAACAGTGGCCCATTGTGGGTCGCAGTGACATGTATTATGGCGGTACAACGTATGAGAACGCCAAGGGATTGGGTGTACAACTCGTCCCGGTGGCTCAGGCTGGGGGAGCGGTACGCATTTCAAAGGTCCGGAAAGAGGCGGCTCTTCGTCCTAAAGAAAAAGAGCTGCTGGCTGTTCCATCCAACAAGTTATATGACCTGGGTGTGACCGTGCAGACGGCGGAGTTCCTTGAGCAACGCATTGGTGAGACCAAAGTTGCAATGCACCCGACCACGGCGAAGAAGTTTGAAGTGGAAGCCGGGCAGACCGTAAAGCTGAGTTTTGAAGGTGTGCAAGCCGAAGCTGTCGTGAAGATCGATGAAACCATTGGAACGGGTGTGGTGCTTGTTCCGCGCGGCATGGGTATTGCGATCCATGAGCCTGTGGTGGCGCGCGTTCAGGCGAAATCTGCAGCCGGGAAGGTTAAGTAATTATGGATTGGACAATGTGGGTTGAATGGATCGTCAAAGGCTTCATCTTGTGCCTGATCCTGTTAACGGGCTTTGCCTATTTGACGTTGTATGAACGCCGCGCACTGGCTCGTATGCAGGTGCGTGTCGGTCCGAACCGCGCGGGTCCGCAGGGTTTGTTGCAGCCGATCGCAGATGCGGTAAAGCTGATCTTCAAAGAAGAGTTGACGCCGGGGCATGTGTATAAGCTGGTGTTCATCCTCGCGCCGGTATTGACGGTGGTGCCTTCGCTCGTTCTGGCGGCGGTCATCCCGTTGGGAACTTCGTTCAATTTGTTTGGGCGTGAGATCACTCTGTACGTTGCCGACCTGAACGTGGGCGTCCTCTACTTGACGTCCATTGCGTCTATTGCGGTGTATGGAATTGTGCTGGCAGGCTGGTCGAGCAATAACAAATACGCCATGCTGGGCGGCATCCGCTCTTCGGCGCAAATGATCTCATATGAACTTTCATTGGGGCTGGGGTTCGTGATCTCCATCATCCTGGGTAACTCAATGAACTTGAACGATATTGTGACCGCCCAAAAAGATATGTGGTTCGCAGTGATACAGCCTGCAGGTGCCATCGTTTTCATGATCGTAACGCTTGCTGAAGTGAACCGCGCTCCTTTTGATATGCCGGAAGCCGAGCAGGAATTAACAGCAGGTTACCACGCAGAATATTCCGGCATGAAGTTCGCCTTGTTCTTTATGGCGGAATATCAGAAGATGATCGTTATCTGCATGATCGCCGCAACCCTGTACTTTGGCGGTTATCGTGAATTCTGGTTCTTGAAGGATACCATTTTCAGTGTAGACCGCTACTGGTTCCTCGGACCGATCTACATGTTATTGAAGGTGATTGTCTTGCTGTTCTTCATGATCTGGATACGTGCCACTTGGCCCCGCATCCGTTATGACCGCCTGATGTCATTCGGTTGGAAGGTGCTTTTGCCGCTTTCCCTGGTACTCGCTTTCATTAGTGCAGTGGGCATTTTACTCGTACAGGAATTAGGCAACCCGCTGATCATTTGGGCTGTTCCAGTCCTTTCGATCATTAGTGCTTTGGTTGCGGTTGGATTTATTTATCGTGATCTGAGGAGAAAATCTCATGGGCGTATTTGATCCCATTATTGAACTTTCAAGAGGTCTTGGCGAAACGTTACGCTCATTCTTGCGTGAGCCGACCGTAACGTATCAGTACCCCGAAGAGAAACGTCCCGTCCGTCCGCGTTTCCGTGGGCGTCATGTCTTGAAGCGCTATGAAAACGGCTTGGAAAAATGCATCGGCTGCTCATTATGCGCTGCTGCCTGCCCTGCAGATGCGATCTTCGTGGAAGCCTCTGAAAATACCGACGAGAAGCGCTTCTCACCTGGTGAACGTTACGCCTCCACCTACGAGATCAACATGCTGCGCTGCATTTATTGTGGCTTTTGCGAAGATGCCTGCCCAACCGAAGCGATCGTGTTGGGTGACAACTACGAATTATCCTTCACCGACCGCCGCCAGGCGATCTATGCCAAGGAAATGCTGCTGGAGCCGGTGGCTTCCGAGTCCATGCTGACGCCGCGCAAAGTGGAAGCCGGTGTGTTCACCCGATCTGTACCTGAAATGAAAGACTCTACCGATTGACGATTTCAGATTTACGATTTTCAATTGAAATGCAAATCGTCAATCGTCAATCGCAAATCGTAAATGGAGTTTTATGTCCTCTGACCTAATTGTCTTCCTTGTCCTTGCCCTGATCGCCATTGCCACCGCACTGGGGATGTTGTTCAGCAACAATGCGGTGTACTCGGCATTGTTCCTTGTGTTGAACTTCGTCACTGTGGCGATCTTCTATCTCATATTGGGCGCGCCGTTCATTGCCATGGCACAGATCACTGTGTATGCGGGCGCGATCATGGTTCTGTTCCTCTTCGTCATCATGCTATTGGGTGCTGAAAGCCTGGCGCCTACAAATGTGCTGCCGTGGCAGAAACCACTGGCGAGACTGCTCTCCATTATCCTTGCTGTGGAAGCGATCTACCTATTGTTCAACCGTGCGACGACCAGCATGGCAGTGTCCGCGCCGGATGCCTCGTTGAACACAATGGAAAGTTTGCGCACTATGGCGCTGGCTTTGTTCAATCAGTTCCTCCTGCCGTTCGAAGTCACTTCCATTTTGCTGTTGGTTGCCATGATGGGCGCGATCGTTTTGAGTCGTCAGGAAAAAGGAGCACTTAAGTAATGGTTCCCGTAGATTATTACATCGTCTTATCCGCGATCCTTTTTTCAATAGGCGCACTTGGCGTACTCTCACGCCGCAACCCGCTCATCATTTTCATGTCCATCGAGCTAATGCTAAACTCGGCGAACCTTGCCTTTGTGGCATTCGCCAGTGTTTATAAAACTTTCAGCGGTCAGATCTTCGTCTTTTTTGTTATTGCCGTTGCCGCCGCTGAGGTTGCAGTGGGTCTCGCTCTGATCGTGGAGATATTCAAAGCGAAGAAGAATATCAACATCGACGAGATGAACTCCTTGAAGGGATAGAAGTAAAAGGTAATTGGTAATTCGTAATTACCAATCTTCAGTTACCAATTACGGAGAATGTTATGCACTTAAGCGAAACAGTGAACACAGGATTTTATTTCCTAGCCCCGCTGCTGGTCTTTGCGCCAGTGGTTGGTTTGCTCATCAACGCCATTTTTGGAAAACGCTTTTCAGAAAATGTGGTTGGCACGGTGGCAAGCCTGGCATCTGGCACGGCATTTGTGGTTTCGGTACTGCTGGCGTATTCCGTGGCGATCAATCATGGACATGCTGTCAGCGTGCCTTTTGCCGAATGGATCCACGTTGGCAATCTAAAGCTCGACTGGACCTTCCGCGTCGACTCGCTTTCTGCCACGATGATGCTGGTCGTTTCCGGCGTTGGCACCCTCATCCACGTCTATGCCATCGGATATATGCATGAGGATGTGCGCTTCAAGCATGAAGAAGGACGTTTCACCCGCTTCTTCATTTTCTTGAACCTGTTCATCGCTGCGATGATGATCCTTGTCTCAGGCGACTCCTACCTAATGCTTTTCGTTGGTTGGGAAGGCGTGGGCTTATGCTCCTTCCTGCTTATCGGCTTCTGGTATGAGATGGATACATTAGGACGTCCTTCCTGGGCGAACTCCAACGCCGCCAAAAAAGCTTTTATTACCAACCGTGTGGGTGACTTTGGTTTCCTCATGGCTGGCTTTTTGATGTTTTGGTATCTCGGATCCTTCCAATTCGACGAAGTATTTGCTGCCGCGCCCGCGATCGCTCACGACTCACCTTGGGTGATCGTTGCCATTACACTCTTCATGCTGGTGGGTGTCGCTGGTAAATCTGCGCAGATCCCCCTCTACATCTGGCTGCCAGACGCGATGGCGGGTCCAACCCCAGTCTCTGCCCTCATCCACGCCGCAACGATGGTGACTGCAGGCGTGTACCTCGTCACTCGTTCCGCTTCTATTTACACACTCGTTCCGCAAGCCCAATACATCGTTGCCATGGTCGGAGCGACAACGGCTCTCTTCGCCGCGACAATTGCAGTGGGGCAGTACGATATCAAGAAAGTCCTCGCCTACTCTACCATTTCACAGCTTGGCTTCATGGTTGCAGCGGTGGGCATGGGCGCCTATGTCGCGGGGATGTTCCATCTCATCACGCACGCTTTCTTCAAGGCTCTACTCTTCCTTTCTGCGGGTTCTGTCATCCTCGGCTTGGAACGTGGTCATCATGCCCATGCTCATCACGCCGCTCATGACGAGAAACCGAAGGGCAAGAAGAAGCCTGCCCTGAGCAAGGTCGAAGGGAAAGAAGATGAGCATGGCCATGGTCACGATGACCATGGTGAAGTCTTCGACCCGGGTGATATGCGTAACATGGGTGGGCTTCGCAAGACTATGCCCGTTACTTTTTGGTTGTACATGATCGGTACCTTGGCACTTGCGGGCATTTTCCCTTTCGCAGGTTTCTGGTCCAAGGATGAAATTCTTCTCGATGCCAGCCTACACTTCAAAAGTATTTATGGACAATTGACTCTTGCTGCCTTCTTTACCGCCTTCTACATGGGACGTCAAATCTGGATGGTCTTCTTTGGTGAAGCCCGTACCGATGCGGCGAAGCACGCAGAAGAAAGCCCCAAGGTGATGACCGTGCCGCTGATGGTGCTGGCAGTTCTGAGCGTAATCGGAGGCGCGTTGAACCTTCCGTTCGAAGGCTTCCATACGCTTGGTCACTGGCTCAGCTATACCATCGGCGAAGTTGAAGGACTTCCGTTGAATTTACAAGTTGCTGGCATCTCTACGGCGTTGGCCTTACTTGCCATTTTCATCTCCTGGCTTATTTATGGGCGCAACCCGCTCAAGGCTGGGCAGATCGACCCGCTCAAGAAACCACTTGGCTTTGTATTCACCGGTATGGAAAACAAATGGTTCGTGGATGAGGGGTATGGCGTTCTGATCCTGACCCCGTTCAAGAAGCTTTCCCAGTTCCTTGCCGATGTGATCGACTGGCGCTTCTGGCACGACTTCGTGCATGACACCGTCATTGCTGGGACGTATAACTGGCTTAGTGAAGTAGTGCTTAGCCGCTATGCAGATCAGAAGGGGATCGATACCTTCTTCAATAGCTGGGGCTCGTTTGCACAGTGGCTCTCTGGTAATGTTCGTAAGATCCAAAACGGCTTCGTTCGTTCGTATGCACTCTCTGTGCTTTTGGGCGTTGTCTTGATTTTGGGTTACTTGATTTTTAAATAACTCGTAGAAACCGAGGATAGAACATGGAATTTCTTTTACAACCTCTTACACTTCTGACCTTCCTCCCGTTGTTGGGCGTGCTCGTCATTCTGTTCATCAATTCCGAGCAGAAGACCGCCATCCGCTGGACTGCCATGGTCACATCGTTGCTCACACTGGTCGTTTCATTGTGGGTCTTCTCGATGTTCAAAGCATCGAACCCCGACTTGCAGTTGGAAGCCAAATACCCGTGGATCCAGGTTGCAGGTTGGAACATCTATTACTACCTCGCTGCAGATGGCTTGAGCATTTTGCTTGTAATGCTCACTGCTTTCCTCACGCCGATATCCATCCTCTCCACTTGGAAAGCCGTTGATGATCGCGTGAAGGATTTCATGATCTTTTTCCTTCTGCTCGAAGTGGGGATGATGGGTGTTTTCCTCGCGCAGGACCTGTTCCTGTTCTACATCTTCTGGGAATTCACTCTTGTGCCGATGTACTTCCTCATTGGTATCTGGGGCGGACCGCGCCGTGTGTATGCTGCGGTAAAGTTCTTCCTCTACACAATGGCGGGTTCCATTTTGATGTTGTTGGCGATCATCTTCCTTGGCATCAAGGCAAATACCTTTAACCTGCCGGATTTGCTCGTCCGTCTGCCGGATATTTACGCCAATGGCACCATCCCTGCTGCAACGCAGATGCTGCTCTTTATCGCCTTTGCTGCCGCCTTTGCCATCAAAGTTCCAATGTGGCCCCTCCACTCATGGCTGCCCGATGCTCACGTGGAAGCGCCGACTGCTGGTTCCGTCATTCTTGCGGGCGTTTTGCTGAAGATGGGTACTTATGGTTTCCTGCGTTTCAATATGCAACTCTTCCCGGATGCCACTGTCAAAGCTGCGCCGGTGATCGCGCTTCTTGCAACCATTGGCATTATTTACGGTGCTGCTGTTTCCTACGCTCAATCTGACGTCAAGAAACTGGTGGCATACTCCTCTGTAAGTCACCTCGGATTTGTCATGCTCGGTTTGTTTGCCCTCAATGCAGAAGGTGTATCCGGCGCGATCTTGCAGATGGTCAACCACGGTCTGAGCACCGGCGCGTTGTTCCTCCTCATCGGTATGATCTACGAACAGACTCACACCCGCGAGATCAAAGTCTACGGCGGCTTGTGGAAGATCACCCCGATCTTCGGTACACTCATGTTGATCGCCTCGCTCTCCTCCATGGGCTTGCCGGGTCTTAACGGCTTTGTGGGTGAGTTCACCATTTTGCTTGGTGCCTTCGGATCGAAAGCCATCGGCAGCCCATGGTATGCCGGTCTTTCTGCTCTCGGTGTCATCATGGCAGCGGTCTATATCCTTTACATGTTCCAGAAGGTATTCCTCGGACCTGCTGGCGAAATTACTCACCACCACGAACTCAAAGACCTCAACTGGCGCGAAATTATCACAGTCCTTCCGCTGGTTGTCTTCATGTTCTGGATCGGTCTGTACCCCAAGCCTTTCTTTGACATCCTCGCCCCCGCGGTTGAGAAGTTATTGTCTGCTTTACCTTTGTAATTACAAATTACCAATTACTGATTACTGGAAAGACTGGTAATTGGTGACTGGTGATTGGAGCGTTCATGACGCAGCCTACCTATACTGACTATTACACTCTCATTCCCTACCTCATTCTTACCGTTTGGGCATGTGTGTTGCTGCTTGTTGACCTTTTCATCCCAAGGGGTCGCAAAGGCATTACCGCATTCCTTGCCGCCCTTGGGCTAGCCATCACACTTGGGTACTCCGTCACTCAGGTCGGCATCGAAAGCTCCGGCTTTAACAGCATGGTTGCCCTCGATGGTTTCTCAACTTTTGCCAACATCCTTTTGCTTGCCAGTGGCATGTTTGCCATTGCCCTTGCCTATGGATACACCAAGCGTATGGGCATTGAACGCGGCGAGTATTACACCCTGCTTTTGTTCAGCGTCACCGGCATGATGCTCATGGCACAAGCCACAGACCTTATCATGGTCTTCCTCGCGCTTGAACTGCTTTCCATACCGCTTTATGTTCTTTCCGCCATTTCCCGCAAATTGCAATCTGAAGAATCCGGCGTGAAATACTTTCTGCTTGGTGCTTTTGCCAGCGGATTTGTAGTCTATGGAACGGCTCTGATCTTTGGCGCGACGGGTGCCACCAACCTGTCTGTCATCTTCGTTCAAGCCGCCTCTGGCGCGACTTCAGGTCTGCTCCTCACCATTGGGGCGGCATTGCTGCTGGTAGGGTTTGGCTTCAAAGTTGCCGCCGCTCCCTTCCACATGTGGACTCCTGACGTCTATCAAGGCGCCCCGACATCTGTCACCGCCTTCATGGCTGCTGGTGCAAAGATCGCAGGCTTTGTGGCATTGTTCCGCGTGTTTAGCACAGCCTTCCCATCACTTTCCTCCGACCTGACCGATATCCTCTGGGCACTCTCCGCAGTGACCATGGTTGTCGGTAACCTAACAGCCATCTCGCAGACGAACATCAAGCGGATGTTGGCATACTCCGCGATTGCACATGCGGGCTACATCCTGATGGCATTTGTACCGTATGGAAATGAAAAAGTTGCAGCAACCGCTGTTGCCGCAGGCTTGTTCTATCTCGTGGCATATGCCGTTAGTAACTTTGGTTCCTGGGGTGTGGTCATTGCCCTCGAAAAAGCCGAAGGCAAAGGGCTCGAGATCGAAGACTATGCCGGGTTGGCGAAGAAGCATCCTGCCCTTGCCGCTGCCATGACAGTTTTCATGCTCTCGCTCATTGGCTTCCCTCCGACCCTTGGTATGGTCGGCAAGTTCTACCTCTTCCGTTCTGCGGTTGATGGCGGATTTATCGGACTTGCCCTTATCGGCTTGGTGACCTCATTGCTTTCCGCATTCTATTATCTGCGTGTTGTCGTCAACATGTACATGAAGGAAGGCGACCCCGAAGTAGAACGCGAACCATGGCTTGGGCTTACAACGGCAATTACTGCGGTTGCGACTGTGGCAGTTAGCTTGGTTCCCCAGTTTCTTTTTATGCTGGCATATACTGCTGTCTTGAGATAATCAAATAGATGAGAACAAAAAACTCCGGAATTCTTCCCGGAGTTTTTTGTTTATCTCTAAATACTTGATGATATTTACCACTTAAAAAAGCGGGTTGTAATTATTGACACAATTCCTCTTTGCGGTATAATACCGCCCGCACGGTTTGGCTCCGTAGCTCAACGGCAGAGCAGTTGCCTCTTAAGCAATTGGTTACAAGTTCGAATCTTGTCGGAGTCACACATTGAAAAGGTCTGATACTATCTTTATGTATTGGACCTTTTCATTTAATGATTGAGGGAAAATGGAAAATAAAAAACGATGTTCATCCTGCAGGCAGGTTAAGAAGATAGAAGAATTCAGTTGGCGCTTTAAAGCACTTGGCATTCGCCAGGGGACTTGTCGCGAGTGTCGCAAGGGGCAAGTTAAAAAATGGTATATCAAAAATAAGGAAGGACATCTTAAGAACGTTCAAGCCCGAAAGCGAAGGTTTAGACAGGAAGTGCGTCAATATGTTTGGGAATATCTTTTGAACCATCCCTGTATTGAGTGTGGTGAAAAAGACCCGGTTGTGCTGGAATTTCACCATCGTTACGGAAAAGATAAAGCTGTGAGTGTGATGGTTGCAGGTGGATACCCTATTGAAAAAATACAGGCAGAAATTGATAAATGTGATGTTTTATGCGCTAATTGCCATAGAAGAAAAACGATGAAACAAAGAGGCTGGTTTAGGGGATTGAAGTAATTTTATATCTTCCCCAATACCCAAACGATCAACGGCGCAATCGCCAGTGCAGGCAGGAAGTTCCCCACGCGGATCTTCTTAATTTCCAGCAGGTTACTGACCCCCAATCCCACCAAAATTACCCCGCCAGTAGCGGTCATTTCATTCATCATTGGGTCACTGATGATGGCGCTCAGCGCTCCCGCCAGCAGACTAATGCCGCCCTGATAAAAAAGGATAATGATCGAAGAGAACATCACGCCGATCCCCAAGGTGGAGGCGAAGGCGATCGAGGCAAACCCATCTAATGTGGATTTGACTGCCAGCAGGTTGTAATCGCCGGTCAGCCCATCCTGGATCGAGCCAAGGATCGCCATGGGACCGATACAAAAGAGCAGAGACGCCACCATGAATCCACGCACGAAGCGCGAGCCAGTGCCACTTTCTTCATCGCTTGAAAAACGCTTTTCGAGATTCAACCCAAACGACTGAAGGCGATCTTCAATGCCCAGCCATTCCCCGAGGATGGTTCCAAGAATCAGGGCGCCCAGTACGATCAATTGATTCTCACTTTTAAAGAACATCTGCATCCCCATCGCTACCGTGAAAAGCCCCATACCTGCAATGATAGTGGACTTGAACCTTTCAGGGATGCGTGAACCAAATAACAAACCGACCGTTCCCCCGATCAAGATGGCAACTACATTGATTATCGTTCCAGTCATGATTTCCTTTTCCGTTGTCGCTTCCATCACCAAATACCCTTGGGAGAATGACGCTGTCGCTCAGAGTACACAAATGATGGGTTTCAAACTTTGAAACTCGTTATTTTTTTATTCCGACTTCGCCAGCGAGGTCTTCCTGCCTGCATGCTGATTTTCCAGCAGTTCCAATACAAAACATAACGAAGAGAGTCGGTTGAGATAGCGCTGCAAGTGCGGGTTGAACACCACTTCGCCGTCAAAAAGTTCCACCACGCGCCGCTCTGCCCGGCGGATGACTGCCCTTGCCAGAGAAAGTGCAGCGCCGCCCAGCGTGTCACCCGGCAGAATGAACTCGTGCGGCATGGGCACCACCTTGCTTAGTTCATCGGTCTCGTGCTCAAGCCATTTCACCCGCGCTTCATCAATATGACGGAAGGTTTGCGCATTTTCCGGCGTGGCGGCCACTTCTGCCATCAGCTTGTAGAGGTCTCGTTGGGCATCTAGCAGAATGCGGGGAGTTTGAGGCGCGGAACATTGGGCGCGGGCAAGCCCCAAGGCGGCAGAGGCCTCGTCGAGCGTACCAACCGCCTCCATCTGAACATGATATTTAGGGACACGCCCCTCCCCGAGAAGTCCGGTCGTGCCGTCGTCGCCTTTTGCTGTATAAAATGTCATGCGGGCATTATACCCACAATATCCGCTATAATGTCGCGCATGATCGCCAAATATCATATCGAAATGACCATCGCGGCGCTTGCCCCGCACTTCAGCGAACGCGCGCTGGAGATCATTATCGCAGCCAACCTCAAACAAGATTCCTTTTGGAATCAGTTCGGGCACGACGAGATCCATTACGATAACAACGCCATTGACAAGGGCAACCGTTACATCAATGAACAACGCGGATACGTACTTGCGACCCTGCTTTCACCGGGCATCCTTGGCGCATGGATCGCCTTCGGACGCCTGCTGCATACCGCCCAGGATTTCTACGCTCATACTAATTATGTGACCCTCTGGCTGGATCAATACAACGGCGCGCCTCCGCCTCCCCCTGAAATTGACCCGCTAAAGAAGGAATTGGTACAAAGCCCCAGCCTGCACTCCGGCAAGATCTACCTTCCAATGGACGCCTTGTATTTCATCAAGCCCCTGCGCCCGTGGGCGTTGAAACTGTTGCCCAAAGACTCACACGGCTGGATGAATCTCGACACTCCCGATCAGGGGCCCAAGTTTCCTTACGCCATTGCCGCCGCCACACAACGCTCTACGTATGAACTTGATCTGTTACGAAAATTGCTCTCTCCGGAAATGTTCTCAAGGTTCACGGATAAATGAGTTTGTATGTTGCAATTTAGTCGCATTGACAAAGCGACCTGCACTTTAGTCATCTCAAGAAAGGTATAATAAAACATATGGATACAAAAGCAAAACTAAACGAAGCAATGAAAGAGGCAATGAAGAGCGGAGATGACCTCCGCAAGCGTACGGTGCGTATGGTGCTGGCTGCCGTCAAACAAGTGGAAGTGGACAAACGCATCGAACTGGATGATATGGCGATCAATGCCCTGATCCAAAAAGAGGTCAAGAACCGGCGTGAAGCGTTGGAGGAAGCAAAGAAAGCCAACCGCAGCGATCTTGCCGCGGATAATGAAGCAGAGATCAAAGTGTTGGAAGAATTCCTGCCCAAAGCCATGGACCCTGCAGAATTACGCGCTCTGGTGCAAGCCGCCATTACCGAGACCGGCGCCGCTGCTCCGAGTGATATGGGCAAGGTCATGAAGGTGGTCATGCCCAAGGTAGCAGGACGCGCACCCAACGACATGATCAGCGCTGCTGTCAAGGAATTGCTTAACCCGTAAGACTCCGCCGCAAGGAGGTGAATATCTCCTTGCGGTCTATTTTATGAATACCCGAGCCCCCGTTCCACGCCGCATCCGAATATTACAATACAGCCTGATCGCCATCGTCGGTCTGGCATCTTTTGGTATTCTAATTTCACCGACGGGGTTGAGCCCCACACTGCAAGCTGTCAGCGAAGGAGATGTGGCGCAGTCCACCATTAAATCGCCGCGTGATATCGAATATGTCAGCGAGATCCGTACCGAAGAAGCCCGCACGGCGGCGGAGAGTGCTGTTCAGCCGGTGTATAGTTTGCCAGACCCTGCCATCGCCCGTGAACAGATCGAGCGTTTACGTACTTCCCTGCAAAATATCACCTCCATTCGCGATAATGCCGATTTGACCACCGACGAGACCCGTGAAAGCCTGCTTGCCCTGAGCGACCTGCGCCTGAAAGCCGAAACGGTCGATTATTTATTAGGCATATCAGATGTGCGCTGGGATGCGGTTCAGGCGGAAGCTGTACGTGTGCTCGAACAGGTAATGCGCCGTGCGATCTATGACGACAAAGTTGAGGTTACTCAAGCGGGCATCTCTGCACTGGTGAGCCTGACCTTCAACGAACCACAGACCGAGCTGGTAACCGAACTTGTTTCGCCTTTCGTTGTTTCGAATAGTTTCTTCAGCCAGGAATTGACCGATGCTGCCAAGTTGGCTGCACGTGAAGCGATCCAACCTATCGTTCAGACGTATAAGGCAGGAGAGACCATCGTTCCGGCGGGGGAGATCATCACCCCTGCAGATGTAGAAGCCTTTCAACAATTGGGCATGATCCGTCCTGGTCAGCGTTGGGAGGATATCGCTGCAGCGGCTGCGATGGTCTTGCTTTGCGCTGCATTTGTCCCAGCTTATTTTTATCGTAAGCCGCGTACAGTTTTTTTGAACGATCCAAAGAACCTGCTAATCATCTCTCTGATTTTTATCTTCTTTCTGGCTGGCGCGCGCCTATTTGCTGAAAGAACACTTGCCCCATACGGATATCCAATACAAGCTGCCGCACTTTTGTTTACAGGGTTGTTTAGCCTGGAAGTTGGGCTGGTCTTCGCCATACCGCTTGCTATTCTGGCCGCATTTGGTTTGCCTAACTCATATGATTTGATCCCTTATTACATGTTCTCGTCTTTGATGGGGCTGCTGGCTCTCGGCCCTGCACGCCGTTTTTGGGGGTTTGTACGTGCTGGGATTGCCATATCATTTTCCGGCGCGGCGGCACTTTTGGCGTTTCGCATTCCGCTCATTACATTGGATTGGCTGGGTATCCTTCAATACGTTGGGGTGATCGCATTTGCCGGGTTCTCTTCCGCAAGCATTGCGTTGCTCCTCCAATATATCTTTGCCCAGATCCTTGGTCTTACTACTGCGCTGCAATTGCTTGATATTTCCCGCCCTGATTTCCCGCTCTTGCAATTCTTTCTGCGAAATGCGCCAGGTACGTATCAACACAGCTTGCAGGTTGCGAACCTCGCCGAGCAAGCCGCTGAAAAGATCGGCGCTGACCCTTTGCTCACCCGGGTAGGTGCGCTCTTCCACGATATTGGTAAAGCGCTCAACCCGAATTTCTTTATCGAAAATCAGGCACAGGGCAACCTTAATGCCCATAATAATGCCAACCCTGAAGAAGTCTCGGCCACCATTGTGCGGCATGTGACCGATGGTGTGCAGCTTGCAAAGAAGCACCGCCTTCCGCGCCGCCTGCAAGACTTTATCCTTGAACATCATGGTACGCTCATTACGCACTACCAATATAACCAAGCCATGGAAGCCGCAGGCGGCGACGTTACCAAAGTGGATATCGAAAAGTTCCGTTATCCTGGTCCACGCCCGGCTTCACGGGAGACGGCGTTGCTCATGCTCGCCGATGCCTCCGAAGCCCGTGCTCGTGCCGAACGCCCCGGCAGCGATGATGAGATCCGTGCACTCGTCACCAGCGTTATTCAGACCGTGCAAAAATACAACCAGCTTGACGATACTCTGCTGACTTTGCGCGACCTCAAACTCATCACTGAGTCTTTTGTCACCACCTTGCGCGGCACCTATCATCCACGCATTCAATACCCTAAAGCCGCCGTACCCGATCAAGATACGACCCTGCTCGTCTCGAGAAAAGAAAAATGATCAATATAGATAACCAAATGGACTTTCGTGACACTACCCTGCTTGAACGTGCCGCGCTCATCACACTTGAATCTGTCTCGCCTCTTAACCCCGACTTCGGTCCTGAGTCTGCCCATGCAGATATGACCATCGTCCTGACCGATGACCGCCAACTCCACGAACTCAACCTCGACTACTTAGGCGTGGACGCGCCTACGGATGTGCTTTCCTTCCCAGCCGGTGAAGTGGACCCGGAAACCGAAGAACTTTATCTGGGGGATATTGCCATCTCCATTCCACGCGCCGCACAACAGGCGCAGACCGGCGGGCACCCGGTGGAAGCCGAAGCCCAATTGCTTGTCGTTCATGGGACATTACACCTGCTTGGGTACGATCACAGCACCGAGGAAGAGAAAGCTGTCATGTGGGCAGAACAAGCCCGGGTGTTGGAAAAACTCGGTTTATCTCGAATTCAAATTCAGGAATAGTTGTGAACGAATTCATTCGCTCGCGTATCGCATCCTTTCGATATGCCTTTCAAGGATGGGGCTATGTTTTGCGTACCCAACGCAATGCCTGGATCCATAGCGTCATTGCGACCGCGGTATTTGGTGTATGCCTGTGGCTTGAACTTCCCTTGCGAGACTGGGCGGTCGTCATTCTCACGGCTGCTTTTGTATTTTCTGCCGAGTTCATCAACACTGCCATTGAAGCTGTTGTAGATCTTGCGACCGAAGAACATCATCCACTTGCCAAGATCGGCAAAGATGTGGGGGCGGCGGCTGTGCTGGTGGCTGCTCTGGCAGCTGTGCTGGTTGGCTTGCTTATCCTCGGACCGCCGCTGTGGCAAAAAATATCTTCGATGTATATTTCTTAATGTGTACGATCATCCCTCACTCTTGGAGTCTCGAATGACCCTTTCTTTCAAATTTGGTACTGTTGGCTCGCCCAGCGGCACCCCTAAAAAACCAGGCGGTACGATCGGTGCCATCGCTTTTAGCAAGTCCATTGGTTTGGATACGCTGGAACTTGGCTGGGTACAATCGGTGCGAGTGAGCGAAGAGACTTGTGCCTTGATCAAAGCCGCACGAGATGAACATAAAGTAGCCTTGAGCGTCCATGCGCCATATTTCATCAACTTGAATGCACTGAGCGATGAGTGGCCCAAATCACGTAAACGCCTGATGGATGCAGCACATTATGGCTATCTCGCTGGTGTGACCGACATCATCTTTCATCCCGGCTCGTACTTTGGCAACGACCCTGCTGATGTGTTGAAGATTGCCATCCCGCGGCTCGAAGGCTGTGTGAAAGAATTACAAAAGAATGGTGATACGGTAACATTGCGCCCGGAAACGATGGGGAAATCTGCGATGCTCGGCTCGTTCGAAGATGCGCTCGCCATGAGCAAAGCAATGGATATGGTTCAGCCGTGTATCGATTTTGCTCATCTCCACGCCCGTCCCGGCGACGGTTCGATGAATACCTACGACGAATGGTCACGAGTGCTGGAGAAATACGGCAAGACCTTGGGCAGCAAAGCCTTGAAGAACCTGCACATTCATCTCTCCGGTATCGAGTATGGACCGAAAGGGGAAAAGAATCATCTCCCACTTTCTGAAGCGGACCTCGACCTGAAAGCTCTCTTCAAAGCCTTACATGAATTTAACTGCGGCGGACGCATTCTCTGTGAAAGCCCCATTATGGAAGAAGATGCCCTTGTAATGAAAAAGACCTGGATGAAAGTTAGTGGTGAAAAAGAAAAGTAGGTTGAACTGTATTCCCTGGTATTAACCAAAAACAAAAAATCGCCTCTGAATTTTTCAGAGGCGATTTTTTGTTTCTACTTTACGAATGGTTCAAAGAGATACCTTACTGACTTAGCCCTACATTGATCTCGTAGCTGTCTGGGTCATTTGACCCTGCATATTGATTATCGGCGTACGAGTCGTAGTAGCCTTGCGCTGCGAAGACCAGAGTGAACTCAGTGTTGCGTGGAATATCTGAGATGGTGTATTTACCGCTTGCATCGGTTTCAAGGAAGGTGTTCACATAACTATCTGCAAAGTCAGCGGCTTCCCATTCGTCATAGGTTGTGCCGGGAGTCAGGATGAAGACATAGGCACCTGGAATGGCGCTATTCGTAGCAGAGTCGTAAATTAAACCGTAAACTGTGATGGTATCTGAATTTGAGGCAGGTTGTTTCGGAAGCCCGCCGTTGCCGCTGTTCCCACTGCTGCTTCCGCTGACGGTGACGTTCGTCGAACTGCCCAAGGGTGTCATGGCGTCCCCGGCGAAAATTTCCACTTTGTAAGTTCCGGCAGGCATGGGGTTGCCGTCGTTGGGTAGGTAGGTTGCAAACAGCCCGCTTTCGCCCCATTCCCAAGCGTAGCTATATTCTGCTACTTGTTCATTGTTCAGGAACCAGTGTTCCACCAATAGTTCGCCATCCGCCATGCCGGAATATTCGAATCCAGCAGCGAGACACAAGGTCGAGTCTCCATATGAGTTAACGGTGCTGTCTGCCCAATCGCATTTGTCTGCGGTGCTGCCAGTTGTATCCAGCCAGACGAAGCCGGATACCGATTCGTTTCCGCTGCCGGGGTTGCTCACCACACCAGACTGTGCATAGGTACTGGTGTATTGACGTCCAGATTGAGCGGCCTGAATGAGAGGCAGGGCAAGATTCACCGGGCGGATGCCGTTCAAAAAACCACCGATCGGCACACAACTATCATTTTGGTCAACGGTGCCGTCACCGTTCGTGTCTTGCACTTGGCGGCAATCGGAGGTTTCTGTATCGCGACTGGCGCTGGCGATGGTGGGTACACCGATGATATGACCGTTGCCATCCGCTGCCAGACCGCCAGAGTTCCCGCCAGAGATGGTGGCGTCGGTCTTGATCCATGCGCGGTCGCCAAGCTGGTCTTCCGCAGAGAAACCAGAGACGGTTCCCTTTGTAAAGGTGATGGTATTCCCGCCAATGGCAGGGAAGCCGAAAATGTTAATGTTATCGCCCACATGCACAGAATCTGAATTGCCCAATTGCACATACGGCAGGTTCAGGCTGTTGGGGTCTATGGCAGTGCCGTTGATGTTTGCGGTGATCTGAATGACCGCAAGGTCAAGGAAGCCATCCACGGCGAGGACCTTGGCTGTGTAGGAAGGCACGGCAGGCTTGTCTTCAGATACGATCATGGCAACACCAAGTGCGTCAGGTTCGCTTTCGGGTTCGCCTTGTGAAGCAGGGCTGGCAACATGTGCATTGGTGAGGATCAAGCCGGTGGGGGTCAGGATCGTCCCAGAGCCAACGTAACCGGGCACCAGTTCGCCGTTTTCATCAAAGAGACCGAAGATCTGCACCGTGGCAGCGATCAGGTTGGCACGGGTTGCCGAAGACAACTGCGCATCAGACACCGGCTCATCGACAGGGGTAAGCGGTTCCACTGCTGGAGAAGCAGCTTTACACGCCAGAGTGACGATGGCAAGGATGGAGATAAACGCCCATAAGTGTTTGTTGAAAGTAGGTTTCATGCTCGCCTCGTATTATTAAAACTTGATCGATTCAAGGAAGAGATGAAATCTTCCGAGATCAAGATCGTAATTCTTTTCATCCGCCTGAAAAGAAACCACAATGGCTCGGTCACCGTTCAAGTAGACCAGATCAGTGCCATGCACCACACTCGGGAAGGCGGCATGGGTCACATCCGGGTTGGATTCGACGAAGACGTAATCGATCATATAGGCGTTGCGCCCATTCCTGTCGATCACTTCCTGCTGGTCAAGCATACGAAACGCGACCAGTCTCTGTGCGTGCTCTAGCACCACAAGGCTTGCCACTTCAGAGGTCGTCGCTTCGGATGAGATTGCAACCTGACGAATGACGTACGTCGCGCCAAAGCCGCTTGAGTTGATATCGACCGAACGAAATAATTCTTCGCCGGATGCGCCGACTTGTAACCAACCTTTGGGTGCATTGGCTGTAATACCTTCCGCCTCAAAGGGAACCGAAGCGTTTTCGATGCTCGATTTATAGAACCATCCTAATGTAAGCGCGATAACGGTTATAAGAATGACGGCAAGTTCTGCGAAGCGGTCACCGAGGGAAACTTGTTTGTGTTCCATATCTGTTCTCCTACTTCCCAGCCTGCATGGTGACATTACGATGCACCAGCCTGAGGATGACACCCGTAGTCACCAGCGCGACAACCGCGGCAAGGATCAATCCCATCCATGTATTGGTAGTGGAGCCGTTCAGAGTAATGGTGGGGCGGTTAAGGATGCCCAAGAGCCAGTTGAATAACCCATTGAAAACGGCAGCCAGAGAAATGCCGAGCGGCATCCACCAGATCGGCTCGGATTCAAATTTGGCGCGCCCGAGGAAGTATCCCGTAATGCCGGAGAACGCTGCCTGTGCCAGCGCGACGACCGCCATGCGCAGAATGCCTGTGCCGAGATCCACGCCTCCGTTCGAGATGACAAAGTTGATGTTCAGCATGGTGGCATAGCCCAACCCGGCGGCGGTGGCGTAGATGACACCATCGGTGGGCTCATCAAATTCTTCTGAATGATAAATGCCATAACGGACGGCGGCATATTTTAGAAATTCTTGTGTGAAGCCCACGACTAGAATGCCGCCCAGGATGGTGGTCAACGTGTCGTTGCGGATCCAGTGGGAGACACGAAATACCTTCTCTACCATCGGTATGCCGACCGCTGCTGCCAGTAAGCCGCCAAGCAAGAATACTCCCATTACAAACCCCTTGGGTTCGGGTTCTGCACTGTCTTGCAGGTAGAAAAAGATCAGCCAGATAAAAGCGGGAACAAGTGCAAGGAAAACGCCGGTCAACACCAGGGTGGTTGGGGTGAAGGTGGGGTGGAGGGCGTTATCTAGAACATAGACAAGCCCTACGAAGGCGCACAAGCCGATAACGAGCAGGAACTCGTCACGCCAGACATGCTTCCGTTCATGAATTGATTTTGATTCACTCATGGAATTCTCTCTCCTTTTGGTTTATGGCATCATCATAGTGAAAAGGCGGTAATCAGTCAATAGGACTACTGGTTTTTGTAAACAGGGCAGGTTTCAGCGAAGCGGAAACTCAAAGATGGGCAACCAACCCAAAAGTAGTGGGGAGAAGCGAGAACATGTACGCGTCAAGGATCTGTTCGCGGACGGTGATCCGGTTTCGCAGGATGCCCTCGTAATGGGCTCCGGCTTTTTCAGCAACGCGCTTGCTGGCTTCATTTCCTTCCGCAATGACGATCTCAGCGCGGATGGTGCCCGCCCTTTCGAAGGCAAACCGTGCAGCCAGTTTTGCCGCACGGACGGCAATGCCCCTGCCGCGTTTGGGTGTGCGTACCCAGTACCCGAGGTTGCAGAATTTATAGATCGGATGGAAATGACTCAGCCCGCACCCGCCTAAAAATTCCCCCGTGATTGCATCGGTGATGGCAAAGGAATATAGTGCGCCGCGTGACCACTCGGAACGGGTGATGATGATGAAATCACGCGCCACGTTGAGCGTGTATTTTTCGGTTGCCCAACTCATCCAGGGGGTTAGTTCTGGCAGCGACTCTTTTATCGCAGTGTAGAGTTCCTTTTCTTCGCCAAATTCATACGGACGTATCACAATAACTCCATCAGTCATTTTTGCAAATGGGAACATGGTTTTGTTGACCTCCTATGAGCCGCTTTATCCTTTTATTCGGCAGAAAAGAGTTTTATTCCTGTACGGAATTTAGTTTGTTTCGTATGCTTGTATGTCTACAGTTGGTTAAATAAAAAAAAGAGACACATCTTCACATTGCGTGTGGGTGTGTCTCTTCATAATTTCCGGCTGTGACGAAAAAATCAGGATATGTAATCTCTCAAATTGTGTTCCACTGCATAGGCAGCTGCCTCGGCGCGGTTATTCACATTTAACTTGGAGAGAATGCTGGAAACGTAATTACGCACAGTGCCTTCCCCGAGGAAGAGGTTTTTGGCGATCTCGCGGTTTGTTTTGCCTTCGGAAACAAGCAGAAGTACGTGCTTTTCCTGCTGACTCAGGTGAGCAAATGCAGAGGCTTCTTCCTCTTTTACAGCGCGGCGTACTTCCTGGAAAACACGCTGGGTCACGGCAGGGTCAAGCAAGGCTTCACCACGTCCAACCGATTCAAGCGCTTTGATCAAGTCTTCGCTGCCAATCTGCTTGAGGATGTATCCTGAAGCTCCCGCCCGAATGGCAGAGAAAAGCATCTCATCCTCGGCATAAGAGGTTAGCATAATGACTTTGGTGCTGGGAAATTGATTGATAATTTGTTCGCAGGCTTCAATACCAGATGTGCCCGGCAGACGGATGTCCATTACAACTACATCCGGTTTGAGCAAAGCAGTTTGTTCCAACGCTTCCCGCGCCGAACCCGCTTCGCCTACCACATCAAAATGGGGGTGTCGTTCCAACAGGGATTTCAACCCTAGCCGCACAACTTCGTGATCGTCAACCAGAATAATTCTTTGTTTCTTCATGGGAGCTATTTTACCGCAGGAAATGGGAAAAACGGGCAAAAACTACAGATTTTGGGCGCTTTTTAACAATTTCAGGTGTTCTTCCAAATGAGCTAGTCCGCGCTCTGCCCAAAGCTGCAAAGTAAGCTCTTTGCCCAAGGCTTCGTGACTGCTAAGGCGCGACCAAACGCTTTGTGATGCGTTTTTCAATACATCATGTATCTCGTGAATGCTGGCAGAAAATTCACTCAAAATCATATCCAACGGCTCTCGGGGATCGTAGTGTTCTGCCATCCAAACCTCAGGGTCGAAGTTCAGGAACTCCGGCTCATCCTCATTCAATGTGCGGCGGATGCGCATTCCATATACTTCGTGATCAATTCCGCGAACATGAAATGCAAATTGATGTGCCGACCAGCCGCCATTTATGCTCGCAAGCGGATCTGCATACGATTTACACGCTTCGCAAAATTCACTTGTCGCTTCGTGCAAACGTGCCAGTAATTTTTCGCGATACTCGATCAGTTCTTTCATGCATCCTCCAGTGCTTTTAGTGCCTCATCCAGGTTTGAAACCGAAAATACCTGCACACCAAACGGATTCAATTCCCGACTCAATTGTTGGGATAGCTCTCCCAACCCTGCCTTGCTTGTAAGGAATGCCCCCGCCTCCTTCTCCTTTTCGCCTGCACCTGCAACCAGGTTTAAGATCACACCTGAGCCTTTCGCACGCATCACCCGCCCCACCGTCTGAGACATTAAGAAGGCGCCCGTTAGGTTTACATCGAGAGTGCGGTGCCAATCCCATTCATCCATATCCAAAAGCCGGTTATGCGGTTCGACTGCCGCATGATTGACCAGAACATTGATCGCGCCGAAATCATCTTCCACGCTTTTTGCCAGCATTTGCGCCCCAACCTTTTTTGCCACATCTTCAACGTAAGCTTTGGCTTGCCCGCCTTTCGCGCGGATGCCCGCCACAACCTCCTCTACATTGATGGGGGAGATGTCGTTCGCAGCGACGATGGCGCCGCGTGCCGCCAGTTCCTCTGCCAGTTTACGTCCAATACCTTTGCCTGCCCCAGTGATCAATACTACTTTGCCCTTCAATTCGTCCATCCTTTCAATTCAAACTGTACCAGATACCGGGTGTTGCTATTCACACACCGGGATCGAATCTTTATTCTCGTTGGCATTCAATGGCATCCCAAAATAAGGCGAAGGATCGTAGGTGTTCTTGATCTCAAGCTCGTTCAGAAAATTTCCAACTCCATCATCTTTAACCACCGAAATGTGCAAGTGGACCCCCACAGGGTTCGCAGGGTCACCTGAGTAATTGCCTTGATATCCAAGAAATGTGCCTGCTTCAACAAATACTTCCTTTGTGCCTTGTGGGAATTCAGGCGATACAAAAGAATTTCCATTGGGATCTGCCATGTGGGTATAGTACACCCATATTTGCCGGGACGGTTCCAGCGGGTCTTCAGGCACGCGGATAATGACCGTGGAGATCCAATCTGCCTGACGTGTGAGGTACCCGGAATACGCCGCTACCACGGGCGTTACACCTACATCTGTCCCGCCGAAAATATCCAGCCCGGAATGGCGATGACCCGGTCGAAAGGAATCGTCCCAAATGTAACCGACCATGCCATTGGTCGGGAAAATGAACGGAGCTCCGGCGCATTTCGATCCGCTGGTCATCATCAGGCTGGAGAACGAGGCGGGGTTACGGATCCAATCGATGACCTGTACAGTACGAGCAGCCGATTTTCCACTTCCTTGGGTGAAGTACAAATAAATTCCTGCAACCGCAATGGCAACAGGGATCATAAGAATGGGGAAAGTCTTTTTTGACATCTCAAGAATTATAACTGCCGGGCAGAAGTAGGTAAATTTTCTTACAAAAAACCTACCGATCGTTATTCAATTTCTTACACTGCCGATTTAATATTGGCGCATTGATACAAACAAAAGGAGATATTCAATATGACCCTCTATATTCAACCTTACCCGTTCCGCCGTATGGTTCGCCACACTGCCCAGCCTCAGCCCCGTTCCCTTAGTGTTAACGTCCGTGAGGAAGATGACGCCTACGTTCTCTCTGCCCTCGTTCCCGGCTTAAGCGCCGACGACCTGAACATTCAGGTGTTGGAAAATATCGTCAGCATTGAAGGCGAATACAAGGACGATGAAGCGTCCTTCCTGTTGAGCGAACTGCCGCGCGGCGCCTTCCGCCGCAGCCTGCGAATGCCCGCTGAAATCGATTCAGAAAAGGTTGAGGCAAAGATCGCAGATGGCGTCCTGACGCTCCACCTCCCCAAGGCAGAATCTGCCCGTCCGAAGAAGATCCAAGTGAGAGTTCACTAAAAAAGTAGGTCACGCCAAAAGCGTGACCTACTTTTTTACCGTTATAATTCCCGAACTCTATGTTCTGGAGAAATTCTGTGCGTGTAAAACAAACTCTTTTCGTACTTCTTTTCGTCGCGATTCTGACGGCTTGTGGTGGAAATGACGTTCCGGAAGTTGCCGCCCCTACAGTCGTTCCGTCTCACACTCCGCCGCCATCTGCCACACCCATTCCAACTTTATCCACACCGCTGGCTTTGCTGATTCTGCCATCTGATCTGGATAAAGAGACTTCTGACCTTTATCAGAAAACCGTCTATGACCTGGCGCTTGCCTCCGGTTTTCGTTTTCAAGTTCGCAACGGCATCACACCAGAAGATCTGGCAGACCCTACGTTGAAGGTTGTCATTGCCCTGCCCCCAGACCCGGGTGTGGCAAATTACGCTCCCACAGCACCAAATGTACAATTCCTTGCGGTTAACATTCCCAACCTGACCGCCGGTGCGAATATCAGTGTCCTGGCACCGAACACGCAGGTGGAATTGCCAGCCTTTTTGGCTGGTTATACCCTGGCGATGATGGTCGAAGAATTTAAGATCGGCATGCTATACCCTGAAGGTGAACCCAACGCCCAAGCCGCATTGAACGCCTTTAGTAATGGTATGCGCTATTACTGTGGTTTATGCGAAGGCATCTACTTTGACCCGGTCACATACCCGGCTATATTGGGCATCCCTGCCAGCGAAGACCCCGCCAAGTTCGGTGGTTACGCCAATGTACTTATCAACGATCAGGATGTCTCTGGTCTGTATATTTTCCCATCCATTGCCAGCGATGATTTTCTTTCATATGTTGGTACGCAGGGTGTCTACCTTGTGGGCGTTTCCAGACCGGAGCCGCGCCCCGGCGGTTGGTTGATGACCATTTCGCCAGATACCATCAAGGCTATTCAAACAGCCTGGCCCCAGTTGATCGCTGGTCAGGGCGGGCAGAACGTTCAATCTCCGCTAGGCATAGCAGACGTGGATACAGGCGTCCTTACTGAAGCAAAGCTGCGGCTTGTGCGGGAAACATTAGATGCTCTGATTGCCGGGCGTATCCTCCCATCAAACCCATAAAAAAATGACGGGCGAATGCCCGTCATTTTTTTATACCCATATTTGTTGTGCCGATAGCCTGCGCGGAACGATCCAATCATGCCGTGCCAGCCACGCCAACGATTTGATCAGCAGAGCCATCGGACTGATGGCGTCGGTGACGGTTTCGTCCACTCCGGCGCGGTGATATTCCAGAACATCAATATTTGTGTGCCCCGAATTTAGCAGCAGAAGCGTACCATTGGTGGTGGCGCGTAATTCTTTGCAAAGCGAAAGGCGTTCTCCATCAGGCAGGTCGATATCCAGAATGATCAGGGTGGGGGAGACTAACCGCGAAGCAGTCAACCCTTCCTGGGCAGTGGGTTCACTGATAACACGGCAGTTTCTCTGTTCGAAAAGGGTTTTCCAAACCCGTGCCATATCCACATCCTGTGAAATGATGAGGACGTTATGCTGTTCAATTTGGTTAGAATTGGGTTTTGTGGTGTTCATGATTACCTCGTTTGATACTATGTTGTTGAAACCGGACAAAAAGGTTCTCTGGTTTAGTCCCCCAAACATCCTGCTTGACGCCCCCTCAATTCACATGATAAACTCTAACTACCTTAACCAAGGAATTTACAAGAAAGGAGCGCACTACCATGTTTAATTTCAAATTCTTCATCGTTTCTGCAGCAACCAGCCCTGCTGGTGTTGATCGTAGTGCGCCTGTTCGTCGTTAGGTAAATCTCAACCTTTACGACCACGGCGCGCCAAGCCCGTGGTCGTTTTTGTTTAACCGCTCAAAACGGCCACGGGAGCATCTCTTGTGACCGTTTTTTTTATTTGAAAAGAAGGAAATCATGTTTACCATTGAGAGCCAATTACTTGAAGCTCAGGATGTCCGTTTAGGTCCCATTGACCATGAAACGCATCCCCTTATCGAATCCAAATGGACTCATGACGCCGAATTCATGTGCCAGATGGAGTTGCGCCCCACACCCCCGTTGACGCCTGCAATGGTGCGAGAGCAGTATGAAACTGTCGAGAAGGATGTGACTGAGTTGCAAAACCTGTCCTACTTCACCATCCGTGTTCGGGATGATGACCGCTTTATTGGCAAAGCGCTGATCGAGTGGGTGGACCGTTCCGCCGGCAACGGCTATCTTCGATTGGGAATCGGAGAGCCGGGGTTTCGCCGCAAAGGATACGGCTCACAGGCATTGAGCCTGTTGCTCAGTTACGCCTTTGACGAGTTGGACCTATACCGTGTTACAGCGGTAGTGCCTGCATACAACCAGGGCGCTTTACGCTTGTTCCAGAAATTTGGGTTTATGGAAGAAGTTCGCCGTCGCAGGGTGTTGTACTGCGCTGGCGAATTATGGGACGTTATCGCTTTCGGCTTGTTAAATGCCGAATGGAGAGAATCCAAGCTGGCGCAGGAGTGATGCGTTTCTGTGCCGGATTGAAATGAAATGGAGGTATTGAATTATGAATGAAAATCCGCTTCTTGCCTCAGGGCTGAAGCTGCGTGCCGCTTCCCGATCAGATCTGCACGCTGTAGCAGACCTGATCTATGCCGTGAGTGAAGCCGATGGCGATGTGACCGTCGCCACCACGCCTGAAGAGTTGGAGCATGCCTGGAATGAAGAAGGCTTCATGCTGGAGACCGATGCCTTTGTGGTCGAAACCAGTGATGGGCGTATTGTTGGCTACGAAGAACTTTTTAATGAAAAAGGCTACGCCGACTTAAACGTGGATGGGTATGTTCACCCTGATTTTGAGGGGCAGGGTATTGGCACGGCGTTACTGAAACGTATTGAAGAGCGTGCCACTGAATTGATGAAATTTGCTGACCCTGATCTACGGGTTTTTATGCGCGTAACCACTGATAGCAGGAACAAAGCAGGGCATATTTTGTTCACAGAATTAGGCTATCACCTTGTCCGTTATCACTGGCGAATGGAGATCAAATTGGACACACCTCCGCCTGCATTCAGCCTGCCGAAGGGAATCGAGCTGCGTCCATTCGATATGGAAGCGCATGCCCGCTTGTTGTGGCAGGCGGATAATGAGGCGTTCGGCGAGCACTGGGGCAGCCATGAAACTACATTTGAAGAGTGGACTTTCCGAAAGTTCGATCGTCCTGACTTCGACCCTACACTTTGGTTGGTGGCTTGGGAGGGTGACCAGATCGCAGGCTACTCCCAGAATCGCTTCCGAATGGGCATTGGCTGGGTGGGGACGTTGGGCGTCCTCAAACCGTGGCGGAAAAAGGGGCTGGGGCTGGCGTTACTCCTTACCTCGTTTGCAGATTTTTACCAGCGCGGCATGCCAACTATTGGGTTGGGGGTGGATGCCTCGAATAAAACCGGTGCCACCCGCCTGTACCAGCGTGCCGGGATGAGCATTGCCACCGAATTCACTACCTTTGAGAAGGAACTTCGCCCAGGGCGGGCGCTGGAGGATGCCGGGGTACGAGAGTAGAAGCCATTTTGGGAATTCCCTAAATTTGATTCGCAAGGGGGAAAAAATCGGGGTAGAATCAGATTTGCGATCAAATCCACGAAAGGGCGTTCCCATGTTAAACCTTCGTTGTCTTTATTGTCAGACCCCATTTACAGTCGGAAGAGCGGAAATGCTTACCGCGCTTGTTACCATGGATGAAAAGAACCAAAATCATCACGATGCACATTGCCCGCGCTGCCGACGCGCCAACTCCATTTCCCGTCAGCGGATGGAACTGTTCTTCCCGAACTGGCGTGAGGCTGCCAAACAAGCAGCGTCCATGCCTACCGGTGAGGTTTCGGCTTCTGCCGCGTTGAAAACGGAACCCCTGCCAAAAGCAGTGAAGAGTGCGGCGGTTAAACCCGCAGCCACCAAGAAAGCGGGTGCCAAACCCGCCGCTTCGCGGCAACGCGCTTCAAAGCCTGCGTCTGCTAAAAAGACGACCACATCTTCGAAGGCAACCAAACCGGCTAAGCCGGCTTCGAAACCCAAGAAGAAGTAGTTTTACTGGCTTCAACTTTTGACCCGCAGGTGACCCTCTCATGCCTGCGGGATTTTTTATACCTATTTGGGTCATAAAAGAATGGATCATTGTATGAAACTTCAAGCTGTTTTTTTTGATTTTGGCGGTGTTATTCAGCGCACTGAATATCAGGCTCCGCGCCAACAGTTGGCGCAGCGTTTCAACATGGAATATGAAGACATTGACAATATCGTCTTCAACAGCCCAACGGCAAAACAAGCGACAGTGGGGGAGCTTTCTGTACAAAAACACTGGCAGGCAGTTGCCAAACGCTTGAAAGTGGGCAAAGACCAGATCGCTGCCGTCGAAAATGATTTTTTCGCAGGCGATGTGATCGACCATACTATTGTTGCATATTTGCGCTCGTTGCGTCCGCGTTTGAAGACGGGGTTGATCAGCAATGCCTGGTCAGATATGCGTGAGTACCTCATCCGTAAAAAATTGGACGACGTGTTCGACACATTGACCATTTCGGCAGAAGTAGGTGTGGCAAAGCCTGAGGCAAAGATCTACCGCCTCGCGTTGGAGCAGGCACAGGTCGAGGCAGAGGCGGCGGTCTTCGTCGATGATGTGCCTGCAAATATCGAAGCTTGTGAGAGTCTTGGCATGAAAGGCATTCTCTTTAAAGACCCGCAAGCAGCGATGCAGCAGTTAAGAGATATTTTGAAAGCATGAGTCATGGAAGAAAACTCTAAATTATTTATTCGAGACCTTGGGAATGGATTGCTCTTGAGGCGCGGCTCTGTTGCAGATGCGGAGGCGCTGGTGGACATTAATAGCCGCATGCACAGCGACGACGGACCCGATAAGCCAGACCCAGGCATTGGAGCTTGGATCCACGATCTGGTTACGAAACCACACCCTACCCTGAAACCGGGCGATTTCACCATTGTCGAAGAGTCTGCCTCTGGAAAGATCGTTTCTACGCTATGTCTCCTTCCGCAGACGTGGACGTTTGATGGTATTGAGTTTGGCGTGGGGCGACCGGAACTGGTGTGTACCTTGCCTGAATTTCGCAGGCGTGGATTGGTGCGAGCCCAGATGGAAGAAGTTCACAAATGGAGCGAATCGCGTGGGCATTTGGCGCAGGTCATAACGGGCATTCCCAACTACTACCGTCAATTTGGGTACGATATGGCGTTGAATCTTTCCGGCGGGCGGAGAGGTTTCGAGGCAAATGTACCTGTTTTGAAAGAAGGTGAGTTGGAACCGTTTAGCATTCGCTCGGCAGGGATGGATGATGTCGATTTTATTTTTCAGTTGTATGAAAAATACGAAGAGCGATTTGGTATCTCGTGCAAACGTACACCAGAGATCATTCACTATGAAATGAGCGACAAGAACGTTTTGAACATTAGTCGTTATGAGCATATGGTGATCGAAGATTTGAAGGGTACACGAGTCGGCTTTTTCGAACACTCTGTTAACTTATGGAATGGTGGAGTGACGTGTCAGTATTTTGCGCTCATCGATGGAGCATCCTGGATGGAGGTGTCGCCAAGTGTGACGCGTTATTTGTGGAAGAAGGGCGCTGAGTATGCCGAGCGCGATTCTTCCACAAATACATCTTTCGGCTTCAATTTGGGGGAGAGCCATCCTGTATATGAAGTGATGGAAGATAGATTACCTGTCCTTCGTAAACCCTATGCGTATTTCATGCGTGTGCCCGATCTGGCTGCTTTCCTTAACCATGTCAAGCCTGCCTTGGAAAAGCGTTTAGCTGACTCGGTTGCGGCAGGGTATTCCGGTGAGTTAAGGATCGGGTTTTACAAGGATGGTCTGCGTATGGTCTTTGAACGAGGGAGAATTCCCCTCATTGAATCAACCCGACCAGATTCGTATGCCGATGTTTCTGCTGCCTTCCCAGACCTAACCTTTTTGCATTTACTATTCGGTCATCGCAGTCTGGACGAATTGCGACACGCTTTTATAGATTGTTTTGTGCAGGATAATGCAGCGCGCGTCTTGTTGAATGGACTTTTCCCCAAGCGTTTGTCTGCTGTGCTTCCGGTCTCATAATTTGAGTCTTAGTCATCCTGAGGAGCGTTTTTCGCGACCGAAGGGTCTCTACCTTGTGTAAGAGACCCTTCGGTCGCGTTCCGGTTCGCGGAACGATCCCCCAACTACGGGGGAATGAGGCGGCAGGTGTGGAAGAAACGACTACATCGTGGAACTTGGTCCGTTTTTTTACCCATACAAGAGTGCAAAGACTGTTAATTGACGCATTGTGACTTTACCAAGTATAATTTTGCACACTCCCTCGCTGAAGGGATTTAGAGGAATTATGGCGCTGCGCGGTAATTTACGAGACTTTACGATCACACAACTCTTGAACCTCATTAATCTCGCCAACAAAACGGGAACGCTGGTGATCGATGGGGCATCGGAACAGGCGTATGTCTCGTTTCGGGAAGGGAAGTTGGCGTATGCGCGGATCGGCAGGGAAGATGGCAGCCTTGCTTCGGTTCTTTATAAATCGAGCAAGATCAATGCCAATCAGTACAAAGCCATTATTGACCGTTCCGGTCAAATGTCTGATAAGGAATTAGGTTTGTTATTGATCAACGCGGGTTACGTTTCGCGTGATGACATCCTTTTGAATTTACAGGTTTATTTTACAGACCAGATCCGACGCCTCTTCACCTGGGTGGAAGGCGTCTTCCGTTTCGAGAATGAAATGCTCCCGCCAGACGATCGTATCAATGTACGGCTCGACCTGGAAAATATCATCATCGAAGGCTCACGGCAGCTGCGTGAACTGGAACAGCTGCAAGATGAAATTCCCAGCCTGGATATGGCACTCAAGTTCACCGAGCGTCCTTTGACCAATGTCAACTTGAGCGTGGACGAATGGAAAGTGGTTAAGTTCGTAGACCCGAAGAACACCATGCGTCAGATCGCAAAGACGAACAAATTGACAGAGGTGGAGGTTCGCCGCATCGTATACGGATTGTTGCAGGCAGGGCTAGTGGAATTGGTCCGTCCGGCTAATGCACCGACCCCGCAGGCTGCAAAGCCGCTTGCTCCGCAGGAAATGGAAGATAAGAAGAATTTGGTCAATAAACTGATCGGCCGTATTCGCTCATTATAATTTTTTGAGGCCGAAAGGATAGGAATTATGCAAACGGTCAAAATGGTAGTCACAGGTCCCTTCAGCGCTGGTAAGACTCAGTTCATTCAGTCTGTCAGCGAGATCGATGTGGTTGCCACAGAACGAAAGATTTCCTCGGATGAGGAACGCTCCGTCAAATCTGCCACCACCGTGGCGATGGATTTCGGGCGCATTACAGTAGACCAGGATCTGGTTCTATATCTCTTTGGCACTCCCGGGCAGAAGCGTTTCGATTTCATGTGGGAGATCCTCTCTGAGGGCATGTTGGGTTTCATCGTCATGGTGGATAGCACCCGCCCCGAGACCTTCCGTGAAGCGCGCTCCATTCTTGAAACTTTCCGCGCCTATGCGCCCACACCCTTTGTGGTCGCTGCGAACAAACAGGATAAGGAAGATGCCTGGGACCTCGAGGATATGGGTCATGCCCTGCGCCTCGATAAAAGTACAAAGTTGCTGCCGTGTGTGGCAACAGACCGCAACTCCGTCAAGACCATTTTGCTTGAATTGCTGTACAGCATCATGAGCGAGATGGAGGGGAAATAGCGGGCGGGTGATTTCTTGCCGTGTCTTCAATTACAACTGATCAAGGTATCGTTCATTACGAGGTTTTTGGCAGGGGGAAGCCTGTCATCCTTTTGCATGGTTATCAAGGTTCCTGGGGGCTTTGGCAGGAGACCATGGCATATTTGGGAGCGTTTTATCGCACCTACGCTCTTGATTTTTGGGGATTTGGGGAATCGGGTACCAAACGTTCTACATATGCAGTAAAAGATTTTGTTGGTCTTGTCTATCAGTTCATGGATCAACTGGGTATTGTACGCGCTCCGTTGGTGGGGCATAGCATGGGTGGTACGGTTAGTTTGATGACCGCCATTCAACATCCCGATCGGGTGCAAAAAGTGGTCGTGATCGGTTCGCCCATTTCCGGGTCTTCGCTTTATTTCTTTCCGCGGGTGTTTGGGTATCGCGCTTTCGGTTGGTTGACTTATCATAACCTGTGGATCTACAAAGGTTTTTACCGCATCCTTTCCCCTTTTTATTCGAAGGACAAGAATTGGGCGCAGATGATGGACCGCGATGTTTCACGAACCTCCCTTGAGGCGTTCTTTTCCAGCATTGGTTCTCTGCGCCGCACAGACCTACGCCCAAGCCTGCACACGATTCAGTGTCCGGTGATGGGCATGTACGGTGATACGGATATTGTGGTTAACCCCAACCAGTGGAAGCCCCTGCTGGATGGCGTTGCCAATGTCCGCGTGGAACGTTTCAATAAGGCGGGTCACTTTATCATGTTGGATGAGCCGATCAGTTTTAACCAGAAACTAAAGAATTTCCTCGACGAAGATATTCCTGCCTCATGAGTGAAACAATTTATCATTACCCCAATAAAATGGGAAGGATCATCCTTCTCGGTATGGAGGAAGTGATTGGTAAGGGTGGCTTGGATGCCGTCCTGAACATCGCTTCAATGGATGATCTGGTAGTCTCTCATTCGTCCGCAGTCAACGAGCGGACGTTTTCTTTTGAAACGGTGAGTCAGCTTCATCTGGCGTTGGAGCGGGTCTACGGTCCGCGCGGGGGGCGAGGGCTGGCGTTGCGAACTGGACGTTCCAGCTTCAAATATGGGATCAAGGAGTACGGTTCCATCCTTGGGTTGACTGAGATGGCATTCCGTCTGTTGCCGCTCCCGACCAAGTTGCATACGGGTGCGCGTTCATTTGCCGACCTGTTCAACAAGCAAACCGACCAGCAGGTGCGTGTAGAAGAAACAAACACCCAGATCTTTTGGCATATCGACCGTTGCCCGCTTTGCTGGGAAAGGACGGCGGAAGAGCCGGTCTGTCACTTGGCGGTTGGGCTTTTGCAAGAGGCGCTGTACTGGTTAAGTGGGGGGAAGGTATTCAGCGTGGAAGAAACCGCCTGTCATGCACGCGGCGATGCCTGCTGTACGATCACGATCCAGAAAACCCCTTTAACCTAGTAAAATCGCAATCATAATGCCCTTTTTATGGCATGCCTTAAGGCACGCTTTGATTTATAATTCCAACTATGTTAAAGATCATCCTTCATGCGCCGAATCAGATCATGCCGTTTTGCGAACCTGCGCGTGAACTTCGGATCCAAAATTCTCCGCTTTGGCTTCATCAGCGCAACCTGCTTGCCCCATATGTGACTCGTGAAATGGAACTAAAGCAGGGGGAGCGTCTTCAGCCGGTACGCGAACAAGCCATTGTCTACCGTGATAACCTATTTTTTGATGAACCATTTATCACAGAGTTCATGAAACAGGCTTTGAAGTTAAACCGACCCGTGCGGGCGGCGTTCCGGGCAGACGACCCGGCTTTCCGCGAGCACGCCTTGCCGCTTTCAATATCTTATACGCCTGCAGGGAGTTTATATCTCGCCGACCTGTGGTATTACCCCAACGGACCGGTGGCGGGCGCTGAGCCGCTTGTGATCGATATGCAAGCGCGCGAGATCGGTTATTATCACGTTCCCACCTATATGGGTGACCAGAGTGGTGACCTTGTCTTCCAAGTGCCGTTGCGCTCCTTGATCGCGATTGACTCCTGGGTGCATATCTTTATTGCCGATATGGTTTTCGGGCAATTTGCACGCGGGGCACGGTTTGAAAAGCGCCTCAATGAAGACCTTAATTTTAAGTTGAAGATCCTTGGCAAAGCTATTTTTGAGGGACGTCAGGTGTTGGAATGTTCTGAGTTGGTGAAAGTGGGTAAAGGTTGTGTTATCGACCCAAGCGCCGTGATCCATGGACCAACCATCATTGGCGATAATGTGACCATCAATGCGGGGGCAGTCATTGAGAACTGTGTTATTGGTAATAATGTCAACGTTTCTCAGGATGTGCAGTTGATGCTTTCAGTAGTGGGGGATGGTGCCTTTTTGCCCTTTCGCACCGCTCTGTTCATGACGACCATTATGGAAAATACCATGGTGGCGCAAAATACCTGTCTGCAAATGTGTGTGGTGGGGCGGAACACCTTTATTGGTGCTGGTTCTACTTTTACCGATTACAACTTGATCCCTGCTCCGATCCGCGCACGGGATGGGAACGGCGATTTGAGTGTTTCCAATCGCCCGGTATTGGGCGGGGCGGTGGGACATAATTGCCGCATCGGTTCTGGCATGGTTATTTACCCGGCACGCACAATTGAGTCAGATGTGGTGTTAGCGGCTTCAGCAGAACGCCGTGTGATCGACCGCGATATTACCTTTGACCAGAGCGACCACCACAAACTAAAGCTTGCACACCTGCACCAAACCCCATATCACAAGAAATCGAAGGCAGAGTCCTGGTAATGGATAGTTTCGCGTTCATCATTCACCCCATCGATCCCAAGCGCGATGTCAGCCGAAAATACCCGTTCTTAGGGAAAGTGCTCAGTGAGCGCCAAATCGACTTTTTTTCCACTTTTTTCCCTCCAGTCTACATTTCAGAGATTGAGGGGATCACCTCTCAGGCTACGGGCAAGCAGATAAAGGGCTGGTTCCTTGCATGTCCGTATACTCCCAGGCGCATGATGCAGTTGCCGGAGCGCACGGTCTATCGTAAAATTATCCAGACAGGTCACGCGGCGGAGAAGCTTGGCGCCAATATTCTCGGGTTGGGTGCGTTTACCTCGGTGGTGGGGGATGCCGGTGTGACCATTGCTAAAAACCTCGAAATTCCCGTCACTACCGGTGATTCGTACACAGTGATGATGGCGGTGCAGGCTGTCCGTGAGGCGGCGAAGGTCATGGATATCAAGATGACAGAGGCGACGGTTGCCGTTGTCGGAGCCACCGGTTCCATTGGGCGCGTCTGTGCTGAAATTTTGGCTGGGGAAGCCGCCCGGACCTTGCTCATTGCCCGGGACGAGAAAAAACTTGAAGTTCTGCGCGACAGGCTCAAGCCCCAGGCGCGAAGCGAGCTTGTCATCAGCACGAAGATGGATGTATTGAATGAGGCGCAGCTGATCCTGACGGTGACGAGCGCGATCCATGATGTCATCCATCCGGAGCATTTAAAGCCCGGTAGTGTGGTTTGTGACGTGGCTCGTCCTCGCGATGTTTCTGCAATGGTCGCGGCGGTGAGAGATGATATATTAGTGATTGACGGCGGCATGGTGGATGTGCCCGGTCCCGTCAATTTCCACTTCAATTTTGGTTTTCCGGAAGGTAAAGCCTACGCCTGTATGGCAGAGACGATCGCCTTGGCGTTGGAAGGAAAATTTGAAGATTACACGGTAGGTAAGGAATTTACGCTCAGCCGTGTGCAGGAAATCACTTCGATCGCTGAGAAACATGGGTTTCGAATGAGCGGCTTCCGCTCTTTTGAACGAGAAGTGACCGAAGAACAGATCGAAGCCGTCCGCCGTAATGCCCGTCGTGGACGTGCTTATAAAGTACCGAAATAAACAACGCAAAGAACAGTGTTGCTTGAGCGAATTTTCAACCTACGAATTGAAAAATTTTTGACAAGCGGCAGGAGGCTTAAATGGGAACTGCTCGCCTTTTGGTAGTGGAAGACGATGTCGACATTGCCAACATGCTAAAGATCTATTTCACGGGATTGCAATATGATGTTGATGTTGCCAACCGTGGACGTGACGCGCTGGAGAAAACCCGGCAGGTCTTGCCGCACCTGATCGTGCTGGATATCATGCTGCCGGATATCGACGGGTACGAAGTCTGCCGTACCTTGCGCACCAATACACGCACCAGTCATATTCCAGTCATCTTTCTGACGCAGAAGGACGAGCGCAGTGATAAATTGCAGGGTTTGGAACTTGGCGCGGACGATTACATTACCAAACCATTTGATATCGAAGAGTTAAAACTACGTGTGCAGGGTGCCATTCGGCGCGCAGAACGTGAAAGCCTGACAGACCCGCGTTCAGGACTCCCAGCAGGGCGCTTGATCGAAGAACAATTGCGTCGCATCATCCGTGAGAAATCGTGGGCGCTCCTAGATCTGCGGGTTAATAATTTCGAAGCCTTTAAGGATGTGTATGGTTTTGTGGCAGGTGACGATGTTATGCGTTTTGCTGCCATGCTGATCGGTGAAGTGGTTGATGAATTAGGGACCCCAAATGATTTTATTGGTCATGCTGGTGGCGATAACTTTATCATCATCACGACCAATGAGGCAGCGCCGTTGATACGCCAGAAAATTAAGGATCGTTTTGCAGAGGAAGTGCAGAGCCATTACAACTTTATCGATCGCCAACAGGGATTCATTCAAGCTCCCAAGGCTGAAGGCGGAGTTGAAAAGATCGGGTTCATGACATTTTCAGCGGGGCTTGTCTCACCGGAATTGCATTCTTTTGCGGATATCCGGGAAATCACAGAGTTGGCGGCTGAAGCCCGAAGGCAAGATGCGGCGACTGCTACCAGTGCCTAGTTAAGCGAGCTTTTTTCCAATGTCAATTGGGTTAGGTGTCGGTGTGTTCATCGCCGGGCTGGTGATCGTTACACTGGCTCTGTTGATGTTACGCATCCTGTCGCGAAGTCAATCTGCCCGTCACATTGACCCAGGTTTTTCAGCTGCCCCATTAAATATAAATTCAAAATCGAATACAAAAGAAGCGGTTATTGTTCTACAGCCAGGCGGGCGTGTGGAATATATCAGTTCGGCGGCACGTGTATATTTCAACCTGCGGGATGACGAATCGTTCGACCTTGAACGCCTTGCCCGGCATGTGCGTCCCTCAGATGATTTCATTGACCTGTGCGTGACGCCCGGCGCAAAGCGTGTTTCCATTGGCGGACGCCCTGCAGAACTCGCCTCGTATGAAGTGCCCGGTGTGTATCCGCGCATGCTTATTTCTGTGCGTGGAAAGGAAGCTTCATCGACAACAGGAAACAGCGATGAAGGCTCGAACGAGATCCTACGGGTTGCAACCGAGTTCAGCCAGGGTATTGCCGAGAGCCTTGATCTGGCAACTACCGTTGGTTCCATTCTCGACCATGTCGGGCGCCTCGTCCCTTCGGATGTGCTGGAGTTGAAATTGTGGAGCGAGGAACGTAACACACTCATCCCCTTCCGTCACCAACCCCCGGGCGCCACTCGCGTGGTTACTGCCGCCCTCTCAAGGTTCGGTGGTCTCACCGAACAGCTGGCGATGAAGCGCGAACCGGTTATTTTTAATGATGTCGACTCGATCCAGCGCTATGCCGTCAGTGGTGAGTTGAATCCGATCCATTCCTATATGGGCATTCCTTTGATGTCAGGCGGTGAACTGGTCGGCACGCTGGAGATCGGACAGTTAAGCAGTGGGGCATTCGGGCAGCATGATCTAAATATCCTGCACCTGCTCTCCGGGCAGGCGGCGGTAGCTATTCGTAACGCGCGGCTGTTCGAAGAAGAACAAAAGCGTCGCGCCGAATTGACGGGGCTTGCGAACTTAAATCAGGTTCTTGGCTCTGTGCGCGATCAACAGGATGTGATCACACGTCTGGTCGAAAGTATCGCTCCAGTGTTCGAAGCCGAGATCATCGGCTTTCTCCTTTATGATGAAATTAAGCGGACCCTTGAAGGCAAGGTTCCGTTCCGCGGTTTACCTGCTCATTTTGTTGAGATTTATCGCGCCAATATTCCAGCAGATAGCGCTGCCGATGCGTTGATCGTTGCTCAAAAACCGATCATTACCACCAATGCAATGGAAGATGAATCCTGGCGGGCTCTCGGACTGGCAGATGTAGCAACCGCAGCCAGTTTGCGTGATGTGGTTTTGATGCCGCTTCTTTCTTCGGGACGCATGCTCGGCTTTCTGCAAGTGGGTCATCATTCTCGAGGTGTGGTGGCATTCAGTGCTGAAGAAGTTCGTTTGATCAGCATTGTTGCGAATCAGGCAGCTTCCATCATTGCCAATATTCTCCTTGTCCAGCAGACACGTTCCCGCGCACAGCGCGCAGATGCTCTTAGACGCATTGCCAGCCTTGCAGCTTCTTCTGCCACGTTGGATGAGATCCTAAAGTATTCGGTGCAGGAGCTGGCACGTCTCTTTGGCGCGGATACCGGTGCGGTCTTCCTGCTGGATGAAACGCGCGGTTTGCTGTTCCTTAACCCACCTTCGATGTATGGAGTTCCACAAGAGATCGGAGCTTCCTTCATTCAAATATTCCTGGATGATCCGGAATACCGTTATACAGTTTCAGGGAGCAAACGCCCCTTCCTGACAGGTCGCATGAGTACGGACCGACGTATTTTACAGGCTTATCGTCCTTTGGCAACTGCTCTCGCGATGGAGTCAGCCATTGTGGTTCCGTTGGTTGTGCGTGACCACAGTGTGGGTGAGTTGATGCTCGGAAGTAAAAAAGCTGATTACTTCAATTCGTCTGACTTGCAGGCGGTTTCCACTGCTGCGGGTCAGCTTGCGGCTGCGGTTGAATCAGCTGGGCTGCTTGCCCAAACTGATGATACCCTGCGCCAGCGCGTGGAACAGCTTACTGCCATTACCCGTGTCAACCGGGAATTGGTTTCTTCACTAGACCCGAAACACTTATTACATATCCTGCGTGATGAGGCAATTCGTATTGCGCAGGCAGATTGTTCTTCGATCATCCTGTTGGAGCAAAATGGAGCGCCCTTCGAGCCGAACATTCAGCTGTTTACTGGGTGTGAGCGGCCGGATATGCTCACATCCACAGAGCGATCGGTGATAAAGAGCGGCGAGTTGTTGGTTATATCAAATTATTCGCATGATGCCATCCTTTCTCCGCATGAAAGCGCTGTCTCCGGGGTTATTTTGCCGATCATGTTCCAAACCCGCATACTGGGGTTAATGACCGTTCATTCGAACCGCCCCGGCTTTTTTACAGCGGAGCGGGTGGAACTTTTACAAATGCTTGCGGCGCAGGCTGGCATTGCCATAAATAATGCCTATCGTTACCAGATCGAAAAGCAACATAGCGAATTGATGCGCCGTCGTGCGGAAACACTCGTGCGCCTGACGGATGTCAATTACAACCTGGGTCACGACCAGCCCCTTGATCAGGCATTGCAAATGATCGCCCGCGGCATTCGCGATACAACTCCATTCCGGGTGGTGTTGGTCAGCATCGTTGAAGCAGAAACGAATCAATTACGACGCGTTACTGCTGTGGGACTTTCGCCGGAAACATGGAATGAACTTTCTGCACGCAAACAACCTCTTAGCAGCTTGCAGCAGCTCATGCGCCCTGAGTTCAAGACCAGCAACTCATATTTCATTCCCGCTGACCAGACTCCTGTCATTCCGCCCGATGTGCATCATGTTACATTGGATGTTTCGGCTTCCGCCGCTAAAAATGTTAATGCCTGGCACCCTGATGATTTCCTCCTGATCCCCCTCGAAAATTCAGAGGGACAGGTGATCGGGCTTATCAGCCTGGATGATCCCTCTGATGGATTCCGCCCGGATAAAGCGGCGATCGAAACGGTGGAAGTATTCTCAGCTCAGGCTGCGTTGTTGTTGAGTAATACCATGCGGCAATCCGACCTGCGCTCCCGCATTGATCAATTATCTTCAGCGTTTGAACGCCAGCAGAAACTCATCAATATGGCAAAGGATGATCTGCCGATCCTGCTTCGAAAAGATCTCGAGCAGACCATTTCGCTTCACAATCTAGACCGGCGTGCTCAGCGTGTACGTGCCGGTTTGGCGATTACTGAATCTGTCAGCCGCCAATTGGATGCCGGTTCGGCTCTTTCTGCGCTTGGGCGTGAAACGCTCACTCAACTTGGGATGTCCGTTGCGCTCGTTGCAGAGAATACACCAGATGGTTCGCGTCTTTTACATGTAATGGGGAGTCTGCCGCGTGCTACGAATGTTGAAGCGTTATTCGGTCAACGTAATCCACTGCGTGCCTGTTTGCAAAGCGGGGTTCCCATCCTCATTCCGAATCTTGATGAAGATGATGAATGGCGTGATGCCTCCCTGCTAACCTCACTGCGCGCGAAAGGGGTTATCTGTCTACCCATTGTGGTGGAAAATAAGCCTGTGGCTGCCATGCTGGCGACCAGCCCTGAGCCAATGCCGTCCTTCACAGATGAAGACCGGCATGTCTATACACAGATCTCGCAGCAAACCTCCGTCATTTTGCAGAACATCTCGCTCTTGAATCAGACGCGCCGCAGGTTGGACGAAGTGAACCTGCTGCTCGAATTCAGCCGTGGTTTGTCTGGCATGGATTCTGACTCTGTGGTTGGTTCTCTGCTCGAAAGTGCTCGCCGTGTTATTCCGCATGCCCATGCGGGTGTAGTGTTGGTTTGGAACGCAAAATCTGAGTATCTTGTTCCCCGTGCTGTATCAGGGTATGCCGATAATGACAGCATGTTGAAGATCAATTATCGTATCGGTGAAGCGCTGCCAGGTACGGCGTTTATGAATCGCAAGGCGCGCCGGGTGGATGAAATCAACTTCCCGCGTGATTACAACCTTACCACTGAAAACCTTGCCCTTTATCGCCAGGCAACCGGCGGGCGTTTGCCGGTATCCTGCTTGATCGTACCCATCGTGGCTGCTGACCAGAACCTTGGTCTACTTGTGCTTGATAACTTCAATACTGTCGCTGCCTTCCGCCCTGACGATGAGACCTTGTTGATCTCCCTTTCTCAGCAGGTGGCACTCTCGCTTGATAATATGCGTCTTGTGCAAACGTCGCAGGAACGCGCAGGACAATTACAAGCGCTCAATGATGCTTCTGCTTCGTTGACCACCAGCTTGAGCACAGACCAGTTGATTAATTCCCTGCTCAATCAGTTGGGACCTATCCTGCCTTTCGATACAGCCACTTTATGGCTGCGCGATAAAGACCGCCTGACAGTGGTATCCACCCGCGGTTTTTCCGATGTGGAGGAGCGGCAGGGCTTGTCCATCTCCGTAACGGATAGTGCACTCTTCAAAGAATTGGCTCAAACTGGTCAGCCCATCTTTGTCAAGGATGTGCGCGAAGACCCGCGCTTCCCGCCGGTGGATGCGCCGCGCCTTTCCTGGCTCGGTATTCCGCTTATTTATAAGAATGAATTGGTTGGCGTACTGGCTGTGGAAAAATGGCAGTCGAATTTTTATACCCGTGAACAAATGCAAGCCGGGTTGACGTTCGCCAGTCAGGCGGCCGTATCGCTGGATAACTCGCGTCTGTTTGAAGATAGTGTAAAGCGTGCCACCGAGTTGGATCAGCGTTCCCAGCGTTTGACCGCCTTAAACCGTTTCACATCTGTCCTGACCCGTTCGTTGGATACGGATCAGATCTTGGCTGCAACCGCCGAAGAATTGCTGCAAGGTTTGAGTGCCAGCCGCGTTTCCATTGTGACCTTTGAACGTGGACAAAATTATTGGAAGTACACATCGCCCCGCATTCGCGCCAAGCTGCCGCGCATCCTGCCGGATGCGCCCATCTTCAGCCGCTTGCGTGAATCACGCGGTATCTTCAACACGGATGATGTCCGCAACGAGCCGGATCTCGTATCCGTTTTGGAAATGTTGGGCGAGAATGCCAGGGCATTGCTGATTCTGCCTCTCACCAGCGGGCAAAGCCTGACCGCGTTGGTATTCGTTCAATTGATCGGCGATGCACGTTTTGGGATTAATGAGTTGGAAGTGTCACGTACGATCACCAATCAGGCAAGCATCGCATTGGAAAATGCACGCTTGTATCAATCTTCAGTGCGTATGGCAGACCGCTTCGCAGTCCTTAATGAGACCAGCTCATTGGTGAGCGCCAGCCTGAATCCTGAAGAAGTATATGTATCTGTACATCACGCAGCGGAACGGTTATTGCCGCTCGATTCGTTCGTTATTACTCTTTTGAACGCAGCCACAAACGAAGTTGACCCTGTTTATCTTTTTGATCGTGGAAAACGCCTGCTTGGGGAACGCGTTCCCTTTGGGAAGGGTTTAAGTAGCCAGGTGATCAGCTCGGGTAAACCTTCGTTAATTGCCAATGCAGCTTCCATGTCCAGGTCTGATTTTGTGGAAGCAGGCGAAAATGACGAAGAAACTAAATCGATCCTTGCTGTTCCCATGATCTTGGGTGGACGGGCGCTCGGCATGCTATCTGCGCAAAGTTATCAGGCGGATGTTTATACGGATGAAGACACCCAACTTTTAGGCACACTTGCAAATCAGGCGATCGTTGCCATTCAGAACGGACGTTTATTCAACGAAACCCAAACCCTGGCAGCTGAACTTGAAATGCGCGTTTTGGAACGCACTGGGCAGTTGCAGCGTGAGAAGCAGAATACAGATACTCTCTTGCGCATTCTCACCGAAGTTTCTTCCAGCCTCGACCTGGATCGAGCGTTGAACCGCACGTTGTCTCTCCTTAACGATGCCAGTGGTGCAGAACAGGGCACGATCCTGCTCGTCCATGCTGAAGATAATCTGTTGCATTACCGTGCCGGGTATGGCTATTTGTCAGACCGATCCACGTCTTCGAACAAAGGCTTTACCTTGAAGATCGGCGAAGGTTTGGCAGGCTGGGTTGTGAAGCATCGTGAATCGGTACTGATCGGCGATCTGTTCGAAGATCCGCGCTGGGTACGAAGTACAGCCACGGGTCAAGATCATCGAAGTGCGATTGCGGTTCCCATGTCTGTAGGGGAGGATGCCATTGGTGTTCTTATGGTTTTCCACCGCGACATGAATTTCTTCAGCCCGGAACTGCTAAACCTTGTGACTGCGATTGCTGGTCAGGTGGCGGTAGCGATCAATAATGCCCGCCTCTATGAATTGATCCGTGATCAGGCGGAGCGTCTCGGCTTGATGCTGCGCAAAGAGCAGGTAGAAGCCAGTCGCTCACAAGCCATCCTTGAAGCGGTGGCCGATGGCGTATTGGTCACTGGCGCAGACAATCATATCTCCTTTGTGAACTCCTCCATCACCCGCGTTCTAAATGTGGATGATGCTCAACTGTTGGGAAAAACCTTGGAGAATTTCGCCGGGCTATTCGGCAGTTCCTCTGCCGCATGGACAAAGACCATCCGGCGTTGGTCGGAAGACCCTTCCACATACAAGATCGGTGAAATGTATGCTGAACAACTGGAACTTGAGAATGGACGCATTGTCCTTATCCATCTTGCACCAGTGATCCTTATCAATGATTTCCTCGGCACTGTGTCTATCTTCCGCGATATTACGCGCGAGGTGGAAGTGGATCGCCTGAAATCTGAATTTGTGGCGACAGTCAGTCACGAATTGCGAACGCCCATGACGGCCATTAAAGGCTATGTCGATATCTTGACAATGGGTGCCGCCGGATCCCTGAACGAGAACCAGATGCACTTCCTCGAAGTGGTCAGAAATAACATTGACCGGTTGAACATCCTCGTGAGTGACCTGCTTGATATTTCCCGCATTGAATCAGGCCGCGTAAAACTGGAACAGGGGTCGGTTAACCTGTATGAGATCGCCGAAGAAGTGGTGTCAGAGGTGTTACGCCGTTCGCACAACGAAAGCAAACCCATTGCCCTTTCGTTGGATGCGCCGAAAGACCTTCCGCCTATTCAAGGTGATGGTGCGCGAGTGCGCCAGATCATTAGCAACCTGGTCAATAACGCTTTCAATTACACCCCCGAGAATGGTGCGATCCTTGTCAACATCCGCCCTGAAAAGAGCGAAGTACAGGTGGATGTGCAGGATAGCGGCATTGGCATCAAACCTGAAGACCAGGCACGCGTTTTTGAACGCTTCTATCGTGGCGAGCACCCGCTGGTTCTTTCTACGCCAGGGACCGGGCTTGGCTTGCCCATTGTTCGTCAGTTGGTCGAGATGCACAATGGACGTATTTGGATGAAAAGTACAGGCGTGCCGGGTGAGGGCAGCACATTCTCCTTTACCCTGCCCGTCTATAAAAACGGAGACTAAATGGCAAGAATCTTGATCGCAGAAGACGAACCTGATATTCGCGAATTGGTGGCATTCACCCTGCGTTTCGCCGGGCATGAAGTGACGACTACCTCGAACGGTGAAGAAGCATACCTTAAAGCACAGGAGATTATCCCCGACCTTGTCATGATGGATGTACGTATGCCGCGCATGACTGGCTATGATGCCTGCCGCGCAATGAAGCAGATCCCATCTCTAAAGGATATTCCTGTGGTATTCCTTTCTGCCAAAGGGCAGGATGCTGAAATACAAACCGGGCTTGATGCAGGTGCAGAAGAATATCTACTCAAACCGTTCGCCCCCGACCAGCTTGTGGAACGGGTAAAAGCGATCCTTGCGAAATTTGGAAAATAAATGAGCGCGATCATTCTTGACGGTTCGATGGTGCATTATGAGGCGTTGGGACGCGGGCGTCCCATCATCTTTCTGCACGGCTGGGTCGGCTCGTGGCGTTATTGGATCAACGCCATGCAAGCCGCCTCGACATCGTTCCGTGCCTATGCCATCGACTTGTTTGGTTTTGGCGATACGATGCGTTCTCCTGATAATTACACGATTGCCAAACAGGCACTGCTATTGGAGCGCTTCTTGAATGAAATGGGCATTGGCAAGGTTGCGCTCGTCGGGCATGACCTTGGGGCACTGGTTGCTTTCGAATACCTCAAGAAACACTATGAAAGCGTTGATCGCATGATGGTGATCGGTGCACCGCTTCAGTATGAATTGATCGCCCCTCGTATGCGGACTGCCCCTGTTACCGAGCTTGCCGAATGGTTGACCGGAAAACAGCCTGAAGCCATGACCGCCCTTTCTGACGCTTCCAAAGTGGATCCAGCAGCTATCAGCGCTTCGATGAGCAGTTTGCAAACCGAAAGCATTTTTCCGCATGTCCGCAATTTCGGTGTTCCCTGTCTATTCGTATATGGCGCAAATGATCTTGCATTTACCACCGTGCCAACACAGGAAATCAATAACTTACCGATTCACATGCACCAGATCAACCTGGAAGGCTCCGGGCATTTTCCCATGCTTGATAATGTCCCTCAATTTAACCGGTTATTGGTGGACTTCCTAGCGCTGGACTCAGGGGTCAGCCCAAGTGAGCTGCAAATGAAGGAAGAGTGGAAACGCCGAGTACGATAAAAATGCCGTGAGCCCAAACTCGCGGTATTTTTTTACTTGACACGCACTCTTGGCGGTCATATACTGAAAGTTACAACTGAACGGGGAGCCTTTTCGAAAGGCTGAGAGGAGTGTGAACGCGCTCGACCCGCAGACCTGATCTGGTTAATACCAGCGGAGGGACCTCTTGTTTTGCCTGCCAACATCCTCCGCTGCCGAGGATGTTTTTGTTTAACGGACAATGGACGACGGACCACAGACCATGGTTCTTCCCATCGTCCATTGTCTATGGTCTATCGTCACCTTATGAGAATCATCATCTTTGCCAACGGCAACCTGCCCAATCTCGAAAAAGCCCGCCAACTCATCCGCCCCGATGACTTCATCCTCTGCGCGGACGGTGGCACGCGCCACGCCCTCGCATTGGGACTCACTCCCAATGTGGTCATCGGAGATTTGGATTCGGTAACCAAAGAAGAAAGAAAAAAGATGAAAGAATTGGATGTTGAGATCATTCAGCATCCCACAGATAAAAACGAGACCGACTTGGAACTCGCTATCGATTATGCGCTAACCCTTAACCCAAATCAAATTCTTATCCTCGCCGCCCTCGGCGGTCGTATGGACCAAACTCTCGCTAATATTGCCCTCATCAGTAACTCGTCACTCGTTACTCATAACTTGAGAATTACTGACGGCGTCGAAGAAATTTTCTTTTGTAGAGACCATGCCCAAGTCATAGGAAGAAGCGGAGACATCGTCTCACTCATCCCCTGGCAGGGAGAAGTCACCGGCGTATTCACCGAAAACCTGCGCTGGCATCTCCATCATGAAACGCTCTATCCCGATAAAACCCGCGGCATCAGCAACGAAATGACAGCCGATGTTGCCACGGTTTCACTCACGAGCGGATTACTGCTCATCACACATATCACTGGTAACTGATATCTAGTTACTGAAAAGGAATTCCCATGAAAAAGTTTTTGCTGCTTACTGCTTACTGTTTACTGCTCTCCGCCTGCGCCCCCGCCGGACCCACCACCCTCACCATCATGACCCACGACTCCTTCGCCATCACCGAAGATGTTGTCACTGCTTTTGAAACTACCAACAATGTTGATGTGGTTTTCCTGCAAAGCGGTGACGCAGGCACCATGCTCAACAAAGCCATCCTCGCTAAAGACGCCCCGCTCGCAGACGTGATGTTTGGCGTGGACAATACCTTCCTCTCCCGCGCCCTCGAAGCGGACATCTTCGATGCCTATCAATCACCCGCATTGAGCGACGTGCCTGCCGAGTTCGTGCTTGATTCTTCCTTCCGCGCCCTGCCCGTGGACTATGGCGATGTCTGCATCAACTACGATAAAAAATATTTTTCAGAAAATAATTTAGCTGTGCCGCAAACGCTAGGCGATCTGATTATGCCTGAATATAAGGGATTGCTTGTGGTTGAAAACCCTGCTACTTCTTCGCCTGGGCTCGCGTTTTTGCTCGCAACCCGTGCGTATTATGGCGACGGCTATCTTGATTACTGGAAGAGATTGAAGGAGAACGGTGTGGTCATTGTAGGTAGTTGGGAGACTGCTTATTACACCAACTTCAGCGGTTCCTCGGGGCGTGGACCTCAACCCATTGTTATTTCATATGGGACATCTCCTGCGGCAGAAATGATCTTTGCTTCTCCGCCCCTTGATGATGCACCTACAGCATCCAGCCTAGGTCCTGGCACCTGCTTCCGTCAGGTTGAATTTGTTGGCATTCTCAAGAATGGACAGAACCGCGACCTCGCCGAAAAATTCGTGGACTTCATGCTGGGCAAAGAATTTCAAGAAGATATGCCTCTCAACATGTTTGTCTATCCCGTCAACCAGACTGCGAAATTACCCGAAGTTTTCGTAAAGTATGCCCAGGTCACTGACCAACCTGCTTCCATCACTTACGACGAAATCGCCTCGAACCGTGATACTTGGATCGAGGCGTGGACAGAAGTGATGAAATAAGAACTTTACTCACCACAGATGAGCACAGATAAACGCGGATAACAAAAAATCCAATTCATCTGTGTTTATCTGTGGTTGATATTTTGAATGAAGCTTTCATCAGCACTTTCCACTAAAACACGTTCATACCTATCTGCCAACTCGCGGATTTTTCTTTGGATTCCACCTCTCCTTTTTCTTTTTTCTTTTTTCTTCTTCCCCCTCTTCAAAATCCTCGACCTCACTTTCAACCTCGAAACCTTTACCAACCTAAACAATCTCTTCATCGCTCGTGACTCGTTACTCTTTACTTTTTATCAAGCCACCCTCTCCACCCTCCTCACCTTCGCCCTCGGACTCCCCGCTGCTATTCTCTTCTCCAAATTTGACTTTCGCGGTAGATCACTTCTTCGCGCCCTCACCGCCGTCCCTTTCATGCTGCCCACCGTCGTCGTCGCTGCCGCCTTCAACTCGTTATTCAGTCAACGCGGCTTTTTCTTTCTTCTGTCTTCTTTCCTCTGTCCCACTGATAACTGTTCACTGATCACTGCCTTACTGCCTCCCCCTTCCCCCTTCATCCTTATTCTCATCGCTCACACCTTTTACAATACCTCAATCGTTATTCGTATTGTTGGTAATGCCATCTCACGGCTTGATCCCAAACTCGAAGCCTCTGCCCGTTCCCTTGGCGCGGATACTTTCCATGTGTGGAAAGATGTCATCCTACCAATCCTTCGCCCCTCGCTCCTCGCCGCTGCTTTGCTCGTCTTCATGTTCGACTTCACCAGCTTTGGCGTCATCCTCCTGCTGGGCGGATCTCAATTCGCCACCCTCGAAGTGGATATCTACATCCGTGCCCTGCAACTGCCCAACCTAAATCTTGCCGCGCTCTTATCTGTCATTCAACTCATCTTCACCCTCATCTTTTCTATTCTGTACTCGCGGGCAATAAACCAAGTGAGCACCCAAACTGCCCCGCGCTTTTCTATCGCACGTCCGCCTAAAACCATCAAAGAACGCCTCTTTGTTCTTACTGTCTACTGTTCACTGTTCACTTTCTTTCTACTGCCCTTACTCTCTCTCCCCATCCGCTCCCTCACCCGCCTCGAAGCCGACCGTGGACAACGCGACGAAGTCCAATATGGATTCACCACCGACTACTACGAAGAACTCTTCATCAACCGACGCGGCTCCTTGTTCTACGTCCCGCCAGTGCAAGCCGCTGTTAACTCATTGGGATTTGCTGGCATCACGGTGATACTTTCACTAGCTCTTGGTTATCCCGCCGCTTACGTTCTCGCCAAACCGACACGCCTCGAAAAAATCCTCGACCCATTCCTCATGCTTCCACTTGGTGCATCTGCTGTAATGATGGGACTCGGTTTCATCCTCTCCTTTGGGAGGCTCATTGCTTCTCCATTTTTCATTCCCATCGCGCATACGCTCATTGCTTTGCCTTTTGTGATTCGCACTCTGCAACCCGCACTTGCATCCATCCCCGAAAGACTTCGCCAAGCCGCATCGACTCTCGGTGCATCACCTTTCCGCGTTTGGCAAACTGTAGATTTTCCCATCCTCGCGCGCGCCACACTTAGTGCTGCCACCTTCGCCTTCACCGTCTCGCTCGGCGAATTCGGCGCGACCCTGCTCATCACCCGCCCCGAATATCCCACCATCCCCATCGCCATCTCGCGCTTCCTCTCACAGCCCGGCGGTCTCAACTACGGTCAAGCCATGGCGATGGCAACCGTCCTCATGCTGCTGACCACGCTCAGCATTTTGCTCATTGAAAAATTGCGTTTCAACAACGCCGGAGAACTCTAATGCTCGAACTTCGCAACGTCGTCAAATCCTACGAAGGCAAGCCGCTGCTCACCGACATCTCCTTCACCGTCGCAGATGGGGAAACGGTTTGTCTGCTTGGGGCATCGGGCAGCGGCAAGAGCACCATTTTGAGGATGATCGCCGGATTGGATTTTCCCGAACGTGGAGCGATTCTGCTAAACAGCCTTGACCTCGCCGGTACACCGCCTCACCTCCGCGATTTTGGCTTGGTCTTCCAAGACTATGGGCTTTTCCCTCACCTGAACGTTTTTGACAACATCGCCTTCGGTTTGAAGATGCGTAATGCCTCTGCTGAAGAAATCAAACAACGTGTTACTTTGCTTTTGGAACAAATTAACTTAGCTGGTTTTGAAACACGAAGTATTACTGACTTATCTGGCGGTGAACAACAGCGCGTGGCTCTTGCGCGCGCACTTGCGCCAAGTCCGCGCCTGTTGATGTTCGATGAGCCGCTCGGTGCATTGGACAGGTCACTAAAAGAAGACCTGCTCAACGAAATCCGTGGTATTTTGCGAAAGACGAATATTCCCGCTATCTATGTTACCCACGATCAGGAAGAAGCCTTCACCATTGCAGACCGCATCCTTGTTTTGCACGAAGGCACCATTATCCGCGATGGTGTGCCGAGCGAAATTTGGAAAGACCCACAGTCCGCTTTTGTGGCGAAGTTACTGGGGATCGGGAATGTCATTGATGGGGAGGTAGTGGCAGAGAATAAAGTTAAAACCGCATTTGGTGTTTTTTCTCTAGATTGTAAAAAACAAGTTAGAGAGAAACTTCAATTGCTCATTACTACTGGGGAAGGAAAGGGAGAGGAGATACAACTTACAGTGGAAGACATTCTCTTTAAGCAGGACCAGTTCCAAGTCAAAGCGAGAGGCGGAATTACTATCTACATGAAAGAAGCGCCAAAGGTCGGCGACGTCATCACCGTGCAGGTTCAGGTAAAATGCCTGTCATGAAAATCCTGAAAAAGAATCTAGCCGATGAAGTCACCTGGCAGTACGACAGTGAAGTGCTGCGCCGAGATGATAATTCTATTACAGTCGAAGCCTTCTTCAACCGCGAGGACATGCCTTTTCAAGAAATCGTCTTGAAACGAAATGACCGTTTTGTCGAAACTTTTTATTTTGATAAATGGTACAACATCTTCGAGATCTATGACCGTGACGATGGCAAGTTGAAAGGCTGGTATTGCAATATCACCAAGCCTGCCATCATTGAAGTGGACTCGGTTTCGTATGTGGATTTGGCGCTTGATCTTTGGGTTTCTGCCAATGGCAAGCAGACCATTTTAGATGAAGATGAAATGGAAGAATTGAAGTTGGGGGAAGTCTTGAAGGAGAAGGTCTATGCCGGTTTATACGAGTTGCAAACGTTCTTTAATCAAAAAAATCCCCTGCCATAAACAGGGGATTTTTTTGATTTGAAACTTAGAAGTTGTTCCAGACGTAGTAGCCGATGCCGGAAGCGAGAACACAGCAACAGCACAGTACAACAGCGGCGACAACACCGATGATGATGTTGCGATTGTTGTTGGAAGGTGCCGGAGTTTCGGACGGGGTGACGGGCATTTCAGACATGATTTCTCTCCTTAATTAGATTAGCGTGAAAGTAATTTTGTGCATTATAAACGATGTCAGGCTGACTGGGACTTTTGTACCCTGCCCAGCCACCACCAGATCAAGAGTACGATCAGGATGATAGCAAGCGTTCCAGCAATCAAGGGCAGGAGGATCGCCAGGACAGAGGCGACTGTTGCGAAGATATCTTCCGCAATGGAAACGGGAACATTTCCCACACCGCCTGTGGTGGCTGTGATGGCAGGGCGGACCGCCGCAGCTTTTACAGTATGGACACTGCCAGCCACAAGTAGACCGCAGGCAAGCGCCAGCACGGGGTTTACGTCGGTGATGACGTTGGCGCTGGCGGCAAAGGCAATGGCTCCGGCTACAGGGCGGATTATGGTTTGGATAAGATCGTTAATGTGATTGACGGCTGGGACTTTATCCGCAATCATTTCGATGATGACGAGTACACCCAGCAGGATAAGGATCCATGGGTTGGCGAGCAGGTCGAAAGGTGTTGCCAGGTTGAGCGTCTGGGGAAAGTAGTGTGCGATCACTCCAACGACCAGAAGTGGAATGTAAGCGTTCAGCCCGGCGCTGGCAGAAAGCCCAAAGGCGGTGAAGATTCCAAGTAAGAGTTCCATTTTTATTCTCCTTCGTTACAAACGAACTTCGGAAGCCTTTGTATTTTCTCGATTTTGTCACAAGACTTCCGAAGTATTTAATTTACTTATTATACGATCTTGTTATCTCTTCGTTGCTACCCTGTAAGACCGGGAAAACCGTTCCATGTGCCGGTGAGTTGCAGCCTGAACAAGTCAATGCTTAGGATGAGCAGTAATGCCAGAGTTAAACCCGAGGCGAAAGCCAACCATAACTGGCGTGGGCTCTCGAAGGTATTATCCTGTTTCATGATGATGATCCACAGCAGCCCGAACACAATGACCAATAGCCCAAGTGTGCCAAGAGCACTGAGATAGGCAATGGGGTAGAGCACGATGGGGCTGTCGGTGAGGACAAGCAGGTTGATCACGATAATAGCGACGGTCAAAATCCCAAGCTGCTTCCAGCCGAGAGCCGGGCGGTCGTCAAGTTCGCGCCAGAGAGTCTGGTTGATGACGGGATAAAGCATGGCGGCGAGTGCAATGCCCATGCCGCTGCCAGTGAAGAGGCGTAAGGTCTGGTTGGGAATATATAAGTTGGGGATATTTTCCAGCCCGCCTGAGGTTTGTTTAAGAAGATACAGGTAAGAGTTGGAGCCATCCACACCGAAGGCGACGAAGAATGCGAATAAGACCGCCATGACACCGCGCGAGGGCAGCTTGCTGTTTTTTCCGCTGACGATGAGCTGGAATAGAAGCGCCAATCCTGCGGCGTAGAACTCACCCGTACAGCGTGCGCAGAGCGGGAGTTGGCGGTCACCGATCTGGAAGGAACGTGCGTCAATACGGTGACAGACGGCATAGCCGATGGCGTCCAATTTACCGAGCGCGCCTTCAGGGGCGATAATGAACCAGGCAATCACAGCCGCAATGGCGGCAATGGGGACGACCCAACTGGCAATGTTCTCGAATTTTGATGGTTGTGAATTTGTTTGCATCCGTCACATTATACCCAGCGCTTTTGGATTATCATAGTAATTGACACAGGAGCAACACAATGAAACGAATTGGAATATTAACAGGCGGCGGTGATGCACCCGGTTTGAATGCGGTCATCCGTGCAGCAGTCAAGACGGCGATCAATGAATATAAATGTGAAGTGATCGGGATTCGCGATGGCTATGATGGCTTCCTAGACCCACAAAGCGGCATTGTTCCATTGGGGATGGAAGAGGTACGGGGAATCCTGCCGCGCGGTGGGACGATCCTCGGTGCGGCGAATCGCGGTAATCCATATGCCCGCAAGGTCATTCAGGATGGCAGGGAGGTGACGATCGATGTTTCGGACGAGATCGTAAAAGGCATCGAGGAACAAAGATTGGATGCGCTGCTCGTCCTTGGCGGAGATGGGACCCTTCACATTGCTCATGAACTGGCAATGAAAGGGGTGCCGATCATTGGTGTACCGAAGACAATCGATAATGACATTGGCGGTACGGAGATCACCTTCGGGTTCGATACTGCTCTGAACATAGCCACTGAAGCATTAGATCGTTTGCATACGACCGCAGAGTCTCATCACCGTGTCATGGTTGTTGAACTGATGGGACGTGACGCAGGGTTTATCGCCTTGAATGCGGGTGTTTCCGGCGGTGCTGATGTGATTCTGATCCCTGAACTTCCGTTTAAATTTGAGAATATCTTGAAAAAGATTCGATCTCGCAGCGAGCAGGGACGAAAATTCAGTTTGCTTGCCGTTTCAGAAGGCGCCAAACCGGTTGACGGGGCGCAGGTCTATTCCCGCAAGGGAAATGAGGTCTATGTGCCGCGCCTGGGCGGGATCGGGCAGATCGTTGCTGAATATATTGAACAACAGGGCTTCGAATCACGCGTGACTGTGTTGGGTCATGTTCAACGCGGCGGGACCCCAACCGCCTTTGACCGCTGGTTGGCGACGCGTTATGGTGCAGCGGCTGTCCGTTTGGCGGATCGTAAAGGCTTCGACCGTATGGTCGCCTTGCAATGCGGCGAGATCACAGATATTCCGCTTGATAAGGCAGTTGCAGTTCCCAAACGGGTAAATCCGCTTGGAGATGCTGTTGTCACCGCTCGCAACATTGGCATTTCTTTTGGTGATGAATAATAAAACAGGTCACGTTTTATGCGTGACCTGTAACTTTAACGATCGACCTGCACTCTTCAATTATTTATCAAAAACGAATTCCCCGTTCTTATAGAACAACTCACCATCTACAAGGATCTCTGCATCGGTGCGCATATCACAGATCATGTCCCAATGAATGGCACTCTTGTTCTTGGAGCCCGTTTCCGGGTAGCCTGCGCCAAGCGCCATATGGAAGGAACCGCCGATCTTCTCATCGAAGAGGATATTTCCGGTGAATTGCTGAATGTCGAAATTGGTGCCGATGGCAAACTCGCCGAGATAACGCGAGCGCTCGTCGCTATCCAGAGTTTTAAGCAGGAAGTCCAGGTTCTTTTCGGCATTTGCAGAAGTCACTTTGCCGTTCGAGAAGGTCAACTCTGCACCAAGGACGCTGGTGCCTTGATAATTGGCAGGGTATGTAAACTTCACCCAGCCGTTTACCGATTCTTCCACCGGACCGGTGTAGATCTCGCCATCGGGCATATTATGCGTGCCATACGAATTGATGAAAGTGCGCCCCTTGATCGAGAGGGTTAAGTCTACGTTCGGTCCGCGCAGGACAACCTGATTCTTGCCCTTCATAAAGTCAGCTGCAGCTTTCTGGTTTTCCTTCACCTGATTCCAAAAAGCGATGGGGTCTTCTTCATTGGCATGTACTGCGCCAAAAACGAAATCTTCATATTCCATCAAGCTCATACCGGCATCCTGGGCATACGCTTCGGTGGGGTAGAGGGTGGTACACCACTTAAAAGTATCATCTGCGCCGCGGCGGAATTGTGCTTCGGTAATGACCGAAGTCGCCTTGTTGCGGCGTTGGATCTTCACCGGGTCGATGTTGGTCGTCCCTTTTGTGTTGGTTGCCGAGTGAATACGGATGCGCCCTTCGAATTGATCGTAGGCTAATTTATAAAAAGAGGGCACGAAATCCAATTGTGCGTCAGAGGCGTAGGTCAGGTACAGCTCATCCTGACTGAAAGGCATGGTGCCGGGCAATGCCATCATCAGATGCGGATGCCCGCCTTTCTCCAATATTTGCACATACAACTCTCGCAAAAGCGGCTCGGCAGCTGTGGTACCTTCAAGCAGAATGCGGTCACCGGGTTTTACACGGGCGGAATGCTCTACTAAAATTTTTGCGTACCTTGAAACGCGGATATCAGCCAACGGAATACTCCTAAACAAGGGAATGACGAAATTATAACACCCCCAAATTGCAAGCACAAAATAGTAACTTTTGTCACATGAAATTTCGGCAAAAAAGGATATGATTTGTAGTAATTCGCTTTCTTGCAAGGAGTTTTATATGACCATTTTGTCGGTAAAATCTACCACCGCCTGGGCTGAAGTGGACGAAAACGGACGCCTCATTCTTCCGCCCGAAGTTGCCCGCCAATACGGGCTGAATCCTGGCTCAAAGGTTCGTCTCGACGAAGGCACAAACTTCGTCCGCATGCACCGTCCGGTCACTCACCTCACCAAGATTTACATCGAACCCACCGTCGATTGCAACCTCGACTGCATTACCTGCTTCCGTAACGCTTGGGATCAGCCCATCGGCAAAATGACCGAAGCGACCTTTGAAAGCATCCTCAATGGCTTGAAACAAATGGACCCAATCCCCAGTGTTTATTTTGGCGGAATCGGCGAACCGCTCTTTCACCCCAGGACCATCGAATGGATCCGGCGTATCAAGCAGGAGTTGGGCGTAAAAGTTGAGTTAATCACAAATGGCACCACCCTCACTGAGAAGAAATCCCGCGAACTGATCGATGCCGGGCTGGATGTGCTTTGGGTTTCCATTGATGGCGCTACTCCCGAAAGTTATACCGATGTGCGCATGGGGCTGAACTTCCCAACATCGTGGCAAATATGAAACGCCTTGTCAAAATGCGCGCGGCGGGCATTACCCCAAACCCGAGATCGGTGTGGCATTTGTTGCCATGAAACGTAACATCAAGGATTTGCCAGAGGTGATCAACATCGGTAAATCCATCCGTGCCAAGTATTTCTCGGTGAGCAACCTTCAGCCGCCAACCGAAGATATGCAAGGCGACCGGCTGTACAATCAAGCCACCCGCAATATTGCCTACCTTAATGCCGAGCATCTTCCGCGCATTAGCCTGCCCAAAATGGATTTTACTGAAGAAACACGCGATGCTCTTTTTGCGGTTTTCAACAGCGGATTGAACGTCAGTTATGCGGGCAACAATTGGGGCGGTGCAAATGACGTTTGCAACTTCGTCGAGAACGGCACCATGTCCATCGCGTGGACGGGGGAGGTCAGTCCGTGCTGGCCGCTCATGCATACTCACATAAGTTATCTGCATAACAAACCGCGCGTTGCCAAAAAACATATTATCGGGAATGTGCGTGAGAAAACGCTTGAGCAGATCTGGCTCGACCCGGAATACCTTGCCTATCGCGAGCGCCTGCATAATTTTGCTTTTGCGCCCTGCACCTTCTGCGGCGGCTGCGACCTTTCTGAAACAAATCAGGAAGACTGCCTTGGTAACACGGTTGCCCCGGTCTGCGGCGGATGTTTGTGGGCGCAGGGTATTATTCAGTGTCCGTAATTGAAAAGAAAAGAGCAAAGACCTGAACTGACCCCCGAAAAGCAGACACGAAAAGAAAGCCCTCCTGTGAGAAACTAAGCACAGGAGGTGCTTTTATGTCAGGACAAAAAGGAATGAAGCACTATCGGGTGGAAATTAAACGGAGGCGGTGCGTCTGGTGCTGGAAGAGCATCTGACGTATGCGGCTGTGGCGACTCGGCTGGAAATCCGTAAAGCCGAACGGATCGAAGTTTGGGTACGGAAGTATCGAGAGGAAGGGGAAGCCTCCTTTCATAAACCAATTGGGAGACCGTTGAAATCGCAAGCGGAAGAGCGGGAACTGGAACGACTGCGAATGGAAAATGCACTCTAAAAAATTCCATACCGAATTGCGGAAAGTGCAGCTCGCGCAGCGCAATATCGGGCGATCCACCACCATAAGGAAGAATACGAAGTGAAGGCGATGTGTAAATTCTTTGGTGTTTCGCGAGCGGCGTATTATGCATGGGAGAGGAAACTGGGAGAAACAGACCCGGATCAGGGACGCATGGAGAAAATCCAGGCGGTCTATGAGGCTTCACACAAAAGCTACGGGTATCGGCGGATCACGATCCATCTCCAGCGAAAACTGGGTCTGCAAATCAATCACAAGGCTGTTTTACGGCTGATGGGCAAGCTGGGTATTCGTTCGCAAGCCAGAAAGCCCAAAATGTACAAAAAGCTGGAAGAAATCGGCACCTACCATCGCTATCCCAACGTTCTCAATCGAGACTTTGTCGCGACAAAGCCAAACCAGAAGTGGGTCACGGATGTCACCTACATTCGCACTTTGCAGGGCTGGGCGTATTTGTCCACCATCAAGGATCTCTACGATGGCTTTATTGTGGCACATGTCTTTGACCAAACCAATTCGATCGCTCTGGTAACACAGACTCTGAAACGAGCCCAGCAAAAAGAAAAGGTCACTGATGGACTTGTCCTCCATAGTGACCAGGGGACGCAATACACTTCACAGGCATATCATGTCCTTGTCGGCGAGTATAACATCACGCCTTCCATGTCGCGTCGTGGAAACTGCTGGGATAATGCTCCGATGGAGAACTTCTTTGGACATCTCAAAGAGGAATATTTGCGACAATTCAAGCAAACCACCTTTAAAGATACAGAGCAACTTATTGATGAATACATTTACTTTTACAACTATGAACGGATACAATTGAAAACAAGACAGACACCTTACGAAACCAGTGTCTGTCTTATTGACCAGCGGGGCTTTCTTTTTTGTCTTGCTCGAAGGGTTCAGTCTAAATCCGGAGTCTTTTTGTTTTGATGGCGGTAAAATAGGAATGCCAAAGGGTATCAAAAAATAATAGAGGTGTCAGTCAGGGAAGAGATGCTTATGAAAGTGAATTTCTATGCCACATTGCGACCGATCGTCGGTCAAAAAACGGTGGAGTTGACTCTGCCTCACGGCACGACTGCCATTCAATTGGTGCATATGTTTGTGGAGGGGTATCCCGCCATGCGCAAGGAATTGCTGGATGAGCAGGGGAATTTTTTGCCGCACATGAAGTTCTTCATCAATGGGCGCGAAGCGGTATATCTGCCGGAGAAGTTCGAGACCATTATTCAACCTGCGGATAAGGTGGATATTTTCCCGCCGGTGGGTGGCGGATAATGCGCACCATTGTGCATGAGATGCGCGGGATTCCTTATTATTTGCTCAAGGAATACTTACAGGAACTTGGGGGTACGCTGCATGATGAGGATTTCATCCAAGGGGATGGCTGGAGTGTCAAGATCGAAAGGATGGAACCATTTCGTCTCTTTTCGTTGTCTGTCGGTCAATCGCGTTTGACGATGGAGTTGGAAGAGCGCGTTGCAGATGATTTTCTGGAACGGTTTCAGAAGAAGACGTTGAGGGCGGGGGGATAGAGGAAATGCAGAATGATGAATGTGGAATGATGAATTTGTCAGCGGGGATAAATGCTTGAGGAAATAGAATCAGGTTTGAGATTAAGAGAGAAGCGGAATTAATCAAAAGCGACGTGTCCATTGGACACGTCGCTTTTATTTACTAATTACCAACCACCAAACTTAAGCGATTTCCAATTCCTTCAACTTGGCTTCGCTGACGACACCGTTATCCCAACCGCGGGCGGTGTAGTATTCGGCGAGCATGTCGTCCAATTCGCAAACATGTCCGACGGAGCCGGGCTGTGTGGATGCTTCCTTGTGAAGCGATCAGGAAGAACATCGGTGCCAGCGCCGAAACCAGCGAGGTTGTTGTAATGGCGTTCGAGGTTGTAGATGCGCTCGCCGGTCTTGAGGACGTCGTCAGTGGTGAAGGGGACGCCGGTCATGGCGGCGTATTGCTGGGCGTATTCATCGGTGCCCATGGCGAATGCGCTGAATTTGCAGAGGTCCATGCTGTCGGAGAAGGCGTGAATGTCCTGGAAGACTTTCACGAGCCGCCCTGTCTTTCCAAGCCAGGGGATCGACCTTGAGGGAGCCGAAAGGCATAACGCCCAATTCAGCGGCGGCAACGTAGGCGCGCAGATGGCAGGCGCCGCGGTTGGATGTGGCATAGCCGAGCCCATGCCCTTCATGCCGCGCGGATCGTAAGCGGGATGCCCTGACCCTTGACGGTCATGGCGAGTTCGGGATGACCGAAATGCTTGGCGGTGGCTTCTGCGCCATCAGCCATGACGTTGCCGAGGCCTTCGCGCTTGGCGATCATTGCGGCGGCATTGGTCATGCCGTCAGCATCGCCCCAGGCGATTTTGCCGTCGCCGTTGGTATAACCCTTTTCGCTGGCTTCCATCCAGATCGAGATCGGGTGACCGATTTCAATGGCGTCAAAGCCGAAGTCGTTGGAGAGGTCGATCATCTTGGCGACGAGGCGGGCGTCATTGTTGCCGCAGTTCGCGCCGACGGACCAAGCCGGTTCGTATTCCACAGATTCCATGCGCAGACCCTTGTACGGGCCGTCTTTGACTTCCACTTCCTTCTTGCAAGCGACGGGGCAGGCGTGACAGGTGGGGTTGTCAACGAGCAGATTTGCGTTGATGTATTCACCGCTGATCTTTTCGGCGTTTTCACCGTAGGAGGTGACTTGACTGTTTTTAGTAGGCAAAGCGCCGATGCTGTTGGTGATGTTCATGAGCACGTTGGTACCGTACACAGAGAGACCACCCTTGCGCGGGCTGGTGATATTCTCTTCAGCCATGATGTTCTTGAGGGCGCGGTCGTGAGCAGGTTTCCAGGCATCGCGGTCACTGGCTTTGACGATGGCTTTTTCAGCCTTGATGACGATGGCTTTGAGGTTCTTCGAGCCGCCGACTGCGCCGGTGCCGCCGCGTCCGGAGGCGCGGTCATTTTCGTTGACCCAGCATGCGAACTTGACCTGGTTTTCACCAGCCTGACCAATGGTGATGACGGTGAGGTCTTTTTCGCCGTATTTGTTCTTGAAGTGCTTGACAGTGTCGTGAACACCCTTGCCCCAAACTTCAGAGGCATCGAGCAGCTCAAACTGACCATCATGGATGTAAACATAGGTGGGCTTGGCGGCTTTGCCTTTGAAGACCAAGCCATCGTAGCCAGACCAGCGTAAGCGGGCAGCCGACCAGCCGCCATGGTGAGAATCAGTCACGGTTCCGGTAAGAGGTGACTTGGTTACGATCGCCATGCGTCCGCTCATGTTGGCTTCGGAGCCGGTGAGGGGTCCGTTCATGAAGCACAGGATGTTATCGGGGGAGAGGGGATCAACTTTCGGTCCGTTATCGAAAACGTACTTGACACCCAAGCCGCGTCCGCCGATATATTTGCGGGCGTCATCTTCGGCGATGGGTTTGAAATCCACTTTACCAGCGGAAAGGTCTACCCACGCAACCTTGTTTGCATAACCACCAAGTTCCATGATGTTTCTCCTTTTTAACAAATGAATATAGAACGGCGCATGCCGTCCTGTTTAATAAAGGATACATGGCATAAAAAGAAGAATCAATATTTAAGTTTTTCCTTAACCGAAGATGTGACAGATGTCACGTTGCGCATCTTTTCACAATAAATATTTTCATCACAAAATCTTCATGGTTAAAAAAACGTTTCGTTAGAGCCTCAATTTCGCACTGTAACGGGTATACTTTTGCACATGAAGCAACTTTTGCAAAACATCAAAGATGGCAAGACCATTGTTGAGGAAGTTCCCATTCCCACCCCGCACGAAGGACAGGCACTTGTCAAAGTTTCGTCCAGCCTTGTTTCGGCAGGTACCGAGCGCATGGTGGTGGAATTCGCAGAAAAAAGCTATCTTGGCAAGGCGCGTTCCCGCCCTGACCTCGTCAAACAAACGCTCGATAAAGCCAAACGTGAAGGCATTATGCCGACCGTGCAAGCGGTCTTCAACCGCCTCGACCAGCCGATGGGCTTGGGCTATTCCACTGCTGGAACCATTGTGGCGCTTGGCAAAAATATGCAAGGCTTCAAGGTCGGTCAACGGGTGGCATGTGCGGGCGGGGGCTATGCCACGCACGCCGAATATAATGTCGTGCCGCGCAATCTCTTAACCCCGCTGCCCAAAAATGTTGATTTTGAGTCTGCGTCTTTCACCACCCTCGGCGCAATTTCTCTGCACGGATTCCGCCTGGCAGAAACTCAGCTTGGTGAAAATGTCGCTGTGATCGGTTTGGGTCTTTTAGGATTATTGACGATTCAGTTGGCATCTGCGGCAGGATGCAACGTCCTCGGCATTGACATTGACCCGAAGCGGGTCAAGCTCGCCTCCTCGCTTGGAATTCAAGCGGTTACACGTCCCCAAGCCGAAGCGACCGCCTCAGCCTTTACCGCCAATCGCGGCTTCGATAGCATCATCATTTGTGCTGATACATCTTCAAACGACCCGGTTGAACTGGCAGGTGTCATTGCCAGAGACCGCGCTAAAGTGGTGGCGACAGGTGCCGTGGGGCTTAACTTTCCGCGCAAGGTTTACTACGAAAAAGAGATTGCTTTCATCAACTCGCGCTCCTATGGACCCGGTCGCTATGACCTGAACTACGAAGAGAACGGACAAGACTATCCCTTCGGTTATGTGCGCTGGACAGAGGGACGTAATTTTCAAGCGGTCGTTGACCTGATGGCAAGTGGAAAGTTGAACGTCGCGCCGTTGATCTCGCATCGCTTTGATATTGAAGAAGGTGTGAAAGCCTACGAAGTGATTACGGGGAAGAAGAAAGAACCGTTCCTTGGCGTTCTCCTTACGTACCCGGAAAGAAAGATGAAAGAGGAAAGAAAGGTTGAGTTTCCTTCCATTGTTCATCGTCCGACGTCTGTCGTCAAGCTTGGCGTTTTAGGTGCCGGTCTCTTTGCCAATTCCACGCTTTTACCCGTTCTCAAGAACAACAAAGACTTTGAATTGATCGGTATTGCATCTTCAGGTGGTTTACACGCCCAACACTCCGGCAAAAAGTTTGGCTTTCAATATGCCACGTCTTCGGAAGATGAAATTATCAATGACCCGAAGATCAACACGGTTGCTATTCTTACCAGGCACGATACGCATGCTGGATCTGGTGCTGAAGGCATTGAAAGCGGGAAGAATGTATTTGTGGAGAAAACCGTTGGCGGTTGATAGTAGACAATTGGCAGCAGTATCAAAAGTGCTATCAACTACCAACCATCAACGTTACCCGTCGGCTTCAACCGTAGATTTTCACCTCTTGCTCAACAACTTCACGAATCACTCCTGACGCGTCAGGAACCGTTACACGCCCATTACCGCATCAACGCTGGTTTTATCCCTGCCAATCATTGGACTCAAGACGAAGCCATCGGCGGCGGACGCATTATTGGCGAAGCCTGTCACTTCATTGATCTGATCACATATCTCGTGGGTGCCTTGCCAGTGAAAGTCTCGGCGCACGCCTTGCCGAACAATGGAAAATACAAAGAGGACAATGTCTCGATGACGTTCACCTTTGCAGACGGTTCCATTGGTGTGGTGGATTATCTCGCCAATGGCGACAAGTCCATGCCGAAGGAACGGTTGGAAGTGTTCTGCGGGGGAATGGTAGCGGTGTTGGATGATTACGTCTCATTGACCACGGTGAAAGATGGACGAAAGAAAGAAGAGCGCATTGCGCAAGACAAAGGCTGGAGGGCGGAGATGGCTGCATTCGCTGAATCAGTTAAGAGCGGGAAAGAGCCGCCGATTCCGTATGAGCAGATCATCGCTGTGACCAAGTCCGCATTTGCGGCGGTGGAGTCGATCCGCAGCGGGAATCCGGTTGAGATCAAATAGAGGCTGTCATGCAAATTGTGACGTTCGATGGAAAAGACGAAGGGCTCAAACATCAAATGGCGCAGTTGTTGGTGGATGCCTTCCGCGAGCATTGGGATGATGCGTGGGAAACGTTTGAGGATGGCTTGAAAGAAGTTGAAGAGATGTGCGAGGCGGAACGCATTTTCCTTGTTGCTTTGGATGACGCTGGAAAATTGCTCGGCATGATCGGCGGCATTCCTCAATATGACGGCAAGGTGTGGGAGTTGCATCCGCTGGCAGTGCAGCCGGGTTTGCAAGGTAAGGGAATCGGGCGCGCTCTGGTGATGGAGTTTGAAGAACAAGTACACCAGCGCGGCGGTTTGACCGTTACGCTCGGTTCCGATGACCAAGATGAGATGACGTCACTTGCGAATGTGGATCTGTATGAAAACTTGTGGGATAAATTGAAAAATATTCAGAACTTTAAGCGGCACCCGTATGAGTTCTATCAAAAGATGGGTTATGTCATTTCGGGCGTGGTGCCCGATGCAAATGGACGGGGCAGGCCGGATATTATCATGTCGAAGCGGGTGGCTTGATAGAAAATAAATCAGGTGGTCTCGACTGCTTGCGCTCGACCACCGACTAACGAGGTTACATGGAAACGATCTATCTGGACGGGCAGAGTTTGACCTTTGAGCAGGTGCAGGCGGTGGCGTATGGACAGGCAAACGCGCCGCGAGTGGAGATCAGTGACGCGGCAAAGAAGCTTGTGACGCGTGCAGCCGATGCGGTGCAAACTTTGCTTTCGCGTGGAACCATTGCCTACGGAATCACTACGGGATTTGGTGCGTTCAAAGACCGCATTATTCCTGCGGATCAAGTGGAGTTGTTGCAGCACAATATCTTGGTGAGCCATGCGGTGGGAGTGGGGAACCCGTTTGATATCGCAACCACGCGCGCGATCATGCTCATTCGTGCCAACACGTTCTCGCGCGGACATTCCGGCATTCGCCTGACGACCTTGCAACTGTTGATTGATATGCTCAACGCGGGCGTGCATCCGGTGATTCCAGAGAAGGGTTCGCTTGGTGCGAGCGGTGACTTGGCTCCGTTGGCGCATATGGCGTTGCCGATCATTGGTGAAGGGAAGGCGGAGTATCAAGGTGAGGTGATGTCTGGCGCGGAGGCGTTCAAGCGTGCGGGGTTGAAGTCCATTACCTTGGCGGCGAAGGAAGGCTTGGCGCTGACGAACGGCACGACCATCATGACGGCGATGGGAGTCTTGCAGACTTTGCGGGCGGAGCGATACAGCCAAACAGCGGACATTGCCGGATGTTTAAGCCTCGAAGCCTTGAACGGAACGGACCTGGCTTTCGACGAACGCATTCATAACCTGCGACCCTTTCCGCGTCAGATTGAATGCGCCAGTTATTTGCGAAGTTTATTGAAAGGCAGTGAGTTCAAGCGCGAACATTCGTCATTGAATGTGCAGGATGCGTACACGCTGCGCTGTATTCCGCAGGTGCATGGAGCCGTCCGCGATGCGATTGCGTATGCGCGTTGGGTCTTTGAAATTGAGTTGAATGCTGTGACGGATAATCCGCTGATCTTCATTGATGAGAAAGATGAAATCACGGTTTTATCGGGTGGGAACTTCCACGGCGAGCCGCTGGCGATTGCGATGGATTACCTCGCGTTTTCGGTAGCGGAGTTGGGCAATATCTCTGAACGACGCGTGATGCGTTTGACCGATGAAAGCTCGAACATCCATACCTTGCCTGCTTTCCTCACCAAAGAAGGCGGACTGAATTCCGGCTTTATGATCTTGCAATACACGGCTGCGGCATTGGCGACCGAGAACAAAGTCTTTGCGCACCCCGCCAGCGTGGATACGATTCCCACTTCTGCTAACGTGGAGGACCATGTCAGTATGGGCGCGACCGCTGCAATTAAGTTGCGAAGCGTGCTCGATAACGTGGAGCGAATCCTCTCGATTGAGTTGATGTCTGCCGCACAAGGCGTGGACTTTCGCAAGCAAGTGATTGGCGAAGAAAAACGATTGGGCGAAGGAACAAGAAGCGTCTACGCGTTGATCCGTACACACATCCCATTTATTGAAGCGGATACGGTGATGTATGAGTATATGGAGTCGATGCGTCAACTGGTGGCGGAGGGGAAAGTCGTCGCTGTGTAGCGTGTTATCTTGAATATGCCTGCCTCTTTTGTCTTTATTCTTGGGTGTACAATGCTTGTATAGATACGCGAGGCGTTTATGACCCAGGATTTGCAAACTCAAAATGTTCTGATGACCGGCGCACGCCAAACGATGACGGCGTGGTCGAAGGTGATCGAATCTCGCGAGGAGATTCCTGGCTGTCTATCAAAGTCATTTTGAAAAGCACTTTGGAGATGGACAGCCATTTCCGTTGGTGATCTGGATGCCTGCACTGGAAAGAAATTTAGGGCGGACGACCGAAAGACTGATCTGCGATACGCCAGAGGCTGTGTATATCTTCGAGAAAAACGGACAGCAGGTCAATTCACTTTCTTATTTGTATGAAAATGTATATGGCGTGGAAGATGGGAACATCTTGCTGGATGCGTGGTTGACCATTCACGGGCAGACGCAAACCGGCGAGACCCAGGCAACGACGCTGTATTTCAACATGACCAGCAAACGTCACTTCGAAGGGATCTTGCACAAGCTGCGCGGTTTCACTCAAGAAGCGGATGCGAGTTCAGTTGCGGCTCAAAAGGATAAATTCAATTCGCTCTCCGATCGCAGTTTCAAATTCATGAACTACGGACGCGAAAGCCTGCTGCCCGGTGAGACTGTGCAGGGATTTATTCATCAGCCGGGGATCAAGAATCCGTTCTTCACCATCTTTGGCATGACCTTTTATAAACCCGCCTCTCTCGCTCATATGGTGGTGCGCACAGACCGCGAGTTGATCCTCATCCAGGAGACGGGCGACGATAAGGAAATGAGCCCGGCGCGTTATGGCGGCATTTGGCAATACATCCCCCTGCATTGCATTGACTCAATTTCTGTGGAAGACACAGCAGAAGATCGCGTAAAACTTTTGATCCGCTGCCAGCCAGATGCCTTGATCGAGAAGATCTTTGACCGTTCTAATTTGGAAGAGCTGGAAACTTTTTGCATGGATATGCAAAAGGCTGTTTCTGTATAACTGACTCACCTTGGACGCCTGTCGAAAGGGCAATCCTCTCATTGCATAACAAGGTTCTTAGTGATTTGGATGAGTTGCAGGGATGGTTTAGTCAACTGGTGGTGGATGGGAAGATGCTGACAACAGGTTAAGGTTCGAGCGCGAAGTAGATTTTGCCGAAGCCGAGGTAGGTTCCGTCGAATTCGTACATCAAACCTTGTGCTGTTTCTGGCACTTCAAACTTGGCGGTGGTGACGAGTTGACCGCCAGGGAAGAGCGTGTTGTATTGCATGGCGAAGTCGGTGGAATAGCCAAAGCCCTGGGTGTCTTTGAGATAGGCGGCATAGGCGGGGTCAATTTCAATATCCTGCGAGCCAAGGTTTTGAAAGACCAGGTCTATGTGGACTTTTTTGTAGCGGGTCGGGGTTTGCCCGTCTGCCGGGGGATATGTGACGTTCGTGACTTGAATGCTTAAATTTCCGAGGGTGGCGGTTTCGCCGATACCATAAACGGTTGGGGCGCGTTCGCCTTCCAGGGTGGTGGGAACTTCCGCGGAGCAGGGAACAGGTCCGAGGTCCCATGTGAGGCGTTGGGCGGGCAGGTTGTAATTTGGGTCGGCTTCCAATATCAATAAGTTGGGTTGTTCCTGAACCAGCATAAAGGTCAACCAGACGCGGACTCGCTCTCCGGGTGCAACGGTGGTGTAAAGCACATCGTAGGTGTCTTGCCCGTGACTGTCTTTGGATGTGTATTTGTCGCCGGTGTAGATCGTGGCGTTGCCGCGATTGACGATGAGCATATCCACATAGAGGGTGGGGGCGGTCATGAACGGCTCGTTCACAAGCACCCAGCCGAGCACCATCCAGGTCAGGTCGCCAGAGCGGACTTCATCGCCGACTTTGAAAGTGTTTTCGGCGGGAGTGTAGTTCGGCGCGGACAGGGTGGAGCGGTCTATGAATTCGGGTCCGTAGGGTTTCTGTGCTTCTTCGTTCACGGCAATCACCGTGGACATGGGGTTGGGGATTTGCGGCACAGAAACTGTGGAGCAGGCGAGACTGCTTAGCAAGAGGAGGAGGATGGCAGGGGTGATCGAGTAGCGGTTCATGATATATTCCTTTTATATGACCCTTGTATTGTAGGGTTTGAAGCGCAGACGATGAAGCCGCAAAGGTGGGGAATTTTTTACCCTCTTTGGTTGGGTGTGCTTGCGTGTTTGATTTCAAAGATATAATCACGGGGAAACAGCCCAAATTCCATTCTTCATTATTCATCCCACTCCCTTATGACTAACCGCCCTCTTCGCGTTTTTCTCTGCCACTCCAGCAATGACAAACCCGTCGCCCCACAAGGGGATGATACGCGAAGCGGGGAGTTGTATCAAAAACTTCGCGCCGAAGTATAATTGTCTTAAGAGGTGACCTATGGTTGTTATAAATATTCCCGTAGACAACGAAACCGCCAAAATCTATGAAAAAGCTCCGCAGGCGGACAAAAAGAAAATGCAAATACTCCTAAGCCTTTGGCTGCGCGAGTTTGAAAAACCGTCCGTTTCTCTTGATGAGTTGATGGACGAAATCAGCCGCAAAGCAGAAGCGTGTGGATTAACCCCGAAAATTTTTGAAACCGATTTATTGGTATAAGGTATTTGGAGGTAAAAATGACTTTACAAGAAATGGAAGTTGCCATTCGCAACTTAAACCCCAAGGAATTAGACGAACTCATGGTATGGTTCGAAGAATATTACGCGCAAGTATGGGACAAACAAATTGACGACGACGCGAATTCTGGGCGTTTGGATAATCTGCTTGCCGATGTAGACAGGGAATATAAATCAGGTTCGAGCAAACCTTTATGAACCATCGCACCTTGCCGCGCTTCTGGGAGGACTATAAACGGCTGCCGAAAGATATACAGGCATTGGCAGATAAGAACTTTGAACTCCTCAAGTCTGACCCTCATCACCCTTCACTTCATTTCAAAAAAGTAAATATCCGCAAACAATTATGGTCTGTGCGTATTGGGGCACAATACCGCGCTCTCGGTGTGGAAAAGCCCGATGGGATCATCTGGTTTTGGATCGGTTCCCATGCTGATTACGATAAACTCCTAAAGTAGTTTATCCTTCCTCATTCTTGACGCCTACCCTCTCCGCCCTCTTCTTTTTCCTCTGCCATTCCTCCGCGGACAAACCCGCCGTCCGCGAGTTGTACCAAAAACTCCGCGCCGAATTATTAAATCATATAAAATTGATCGATAACTTATGCCTCGAATCTTCGTATCCTACTCCCGCAAAGACCTGACCTTCATTGAGCGTCTCGCTGCCGACCTGGAAGGGCAGGGCTGTGACGTGTGGTATGACCTTTCCGGTTTGGATGGCGGTTCGCGCTGGGTGGATGAGATCGAAAAACAGATCAAACAACGCCCGTTCATGATTGTGGTACTTTCACCGGATTCCATTGCTTCAGAATACGTAAATGAGGAAGTGGTATTTGCCAAGCAGTTAAAGACCAAGAAGGTCATCCCGTTGTATTACCGACCCTGCGAAGAGAAAATGCTCTATGCCAGTCTAAACCGCATTGATGTGCAGGGTGAAAAATATGACCAAAACTTTAACAGGATTTTACAGGCGCTGAATGTTTCAAGAGCAAAGCCCGCTGAAGCCAAGAAGCCCGAAGCGCCCCAACCCGCTCCTGTTTACGAGAGACCGTCGGAAAATATCAAGGCAAAAAAAATACCCAATGTTCTAACCCTCTCCAATGGCATGGAATTTATGCGTATCCCTGCGGGGAAATTCTTGATGGGCAGTGAAAATGGTTTTGATGATGAAAAACCACAGCACACAGTGGACATCCCCTACGATTACTGGATGGCGCGTTATCCCGTCACGAATGAGCTTTTCAATGCTTACATAAAAGCTAAAAACATCAAACACCCAGTGGATGGCTGGGAAAAGAAAAAAGACCATCCTGTGACGCATGTCAAATGGACAGATGTACTGGCATATTGCCAGTGGTTGAATGGTCTGATCAAAACCGAATTGCCATCAACCTTGATCTTGCGTTTGCCCACCGAAGCGGAATGGGAAAAAGCCGCACGCGGCACAGACGGGCGTGTAATACCCTGGGGCAATCAGTTTGATAAAAACTCCACAGACCTATCAGGTCTTTTCTTTTATAATGGACGCAACCTTCCAACTTTCAAACCTTCAACCTGAAACTTGGCACCTGAAACCGGAGACCCTCATGCAACTCAAAGGAATATACGCCCCCATCGTCACCCCCTTCAACGCGGACGAAAGCATCAACTACCCCGTCCTTGAACAACTGATCGAATACCTGATCGCCAACAAGATCGCAGGGCTTGTCCCCGGCGGCACCACGGGCGAAGTCTACGCCTTCACCGAAGCCGAACGGCTGGACATTTTCAAATTCACCAAAGAAAAAGTCAACGGGCGGGTGACGCTCATTGCAGGCACCAACTCTGGCGCCACGCGCGACGTGGTCCGCTACTCGCAGATCGCCGAGGGCATGGGCTACGACGCGCTCATGGTCGCCGTCCCGCCGTATTCACGTCCCAACCAGCGCGAACTGCTCGCGCATTACGAAGCCGTCGCCAAAGCCGTCAAAATTCCCATCGTGCTTTACAACTTCCCCTGGCGCGCGGGCACCGAAGTCAGCTACGAAGTGATGGACGGTCTGACCAAATACGATCACATCATCGGCATCAAAGAAGCCAGCGGCGACATGTCCCGCGTCTACGAGTTCCGTCTGCGCTACGGCGACCGCTATCAAATGATCTGCGGCTCCGACGATCAGGCGCTCGACTACTTCCTGTGGGGCACCACCTCATGGATCGGCGGCGCCGCCTCCTGCGCTCCGCTCGAACATTACAACGTCCTCGAAGCCGCGCTCAACAATGACTTCGTCACAGCCCGCCAGCACATGGACAAACTCCTCCCGCTCCTCCGCAACATGGAAAGCGGCGGCTACACCCAAAAGGTCAAAGTCGGCTGCGAACTGCGCGGCATCCCTGTTGGCAATCCACGCCAGCCGCTGCTGCCCCTGTCCGCTGAAGACCGCGCGGAATTCGAGAAGATCTTCAAAGCAATCTAAAAACGATATTCGATACTCGATATTCGAATCTCCAATATCGAATATCGAGTATCGAACCCAACTCTCAAACATGATTCGTATCCCTTTCCTCGACTCCCACACCGGCGGCGAACCCACGCGATTAATCACCTCGCTTCCCTTCGACCTCGGAACTGGTTCCGTTGCTGACAAATTATCCACGCTGAAAGCGCATCACGACGACCTGCGCCGCACCGTCCTGCTCGAACCCCGCGGCTCGGACGTGCTCGTCGGCGCGTACCTCGTCCCACCCGCCGACCCGACCTGTCAGTTCGGAGTCATCTACTTCAACAACGTCGGCTACCTCGGCATGTGCGGACACGGCACCATCGGTCTCATCGCATCACTTGCATATTTAGGAAAAGTTCAACCTGGTGTGATTCGGGTGGAAACTCCTGTTGGGGTTGTGGAAGCAACACTGCACCCTCCGTCATTGCGAGGAGCGAGCGATAGCGAGCGACGAAGCAATCTCCAAGCCAGCGAGCAAGAGATTGCTTCGGGCAAAGAACAAGAGCGCCCTCGCAATGACGAACAATATCCCAACAAAGTCTCCGTCCAAAACATCCCCGCCTATCGCCACCTGACTCACGTCCCTGTCACCATCGACGGCAAAACCATCCACGGCGACGTGGCGTATGGCGGCAACTGGTTCTTCCTCTGCCATGACCACGGCATGGATGTGTCCATGCAAAACCTCGAAGCGCTCACTGATTTCTCATGGCGCGTACGTGAGCAGTTCACTGCCAACGGCATCACTGGCGCAAACGGCGCGGAAGTTGACCATGTGGAGTTATTCGCATCCACGCCCGAAGCGGACAGCAAAAGTTTTGTGTTGTGTCCCGGCAAAGCCTACGACCGTTCTCCTTGTGGCACAGGCACGAGCGCAAAACTCGCTTGCCTATATGGAGATGGCAAATTACAAGTCGGTCAGGTATGGAAACAACAAAGCGTCGTCGGAAGTATCTTTGAAGGGAGTATCCAGATTCAGGATAACCGAATCATCCCAACGATTACGGGCGAAGCGTGGGTCATGTCCGAGGGTACCATCCTGGTAGATGAACGCGATCCATTCGGCAAAGGGATCTAATCACTCTAAGTTTCTGCACGATGAGAGGAAAATGGAATGTCGATCAATTTAGGGTTTTATGATTTTTTCTCGTATTTGCTGCCGGGGTTTGTTTATCTTTATGCGGTCAATGATCTGTTACGTGTGTTGGGCTTGAAGTATGTCAACCTGACGAATTTGATGCAAGCGGGGCAGGAACCGGCATTCGGGTTGGTGGCTCTGGGGTTGTTCGCCGCTTATATTGTTGGGCATATCTTTGACCCGCTCTCCCTGAATTTTTTCTTCAAATTTGTGTTCCGCATTCGAAACCCGCAAGGGGCTACATCCATTAGTTTGAATATGATCAAAGAGAGATACCCCAAACTTGGCATTAAGTTTGTGCCAAAAGATTGGGAAACATTGCTGATCATTCTTCGTCAGCGTAGTTATGAAACCGCTCAAAGCATTGATCGATTTCAAGCCGATAGCATGATGTTGAGAAACATTGCCTTTGGACTTTTGCTGATGGCGCTCACCAATGTGATCGCGTTCTTCATGACCATGACTGTGTCCTTTTTGCTGATCGCCTTGGCGGAACTCTTTGCTTGTTGGATGCTGGCATCTGAAAGCTTTAAGTTTCGGATTTGGTTCTTTACCCAAATTTTTGAAGGGTCTTTGATCTACGGCAAAAGCATCGAAGAGGTCATCACGTATGAGAAGGGGCAAGTTTCAAAAAGTAAGGGTCAAAAACAAACCAGCACAAAAATAAAGCTGTAATAAAAACCGTCACATTTGACCAAAACATTGCCAGAGACAGCCATCTAGGTGGCTGTTTTTATAATTATATCCCTGCTTTGTTAGCGATCCAATCCATACAGTGATCGGCAATTTCCTCCCAATTCTTTTGCCCAAGTAAAAAGTGGTTGCGCCCGGGGAATTCTTTGAAGTCTGTCACCGAGGAACTGGCTTTGTATTTTTCGTAATTGGTTCTGTTCAACGCGGCAGGGATAATATTGTCTATGCCGCCTGCAATCAGCAAGAGGGGAGCATGTTCTTTCTTGAAATCCACTTTCCCAACCGAAGTTAGAGACTGGCGCGGAATGGCACGGGATTCTGGCACGACATACTTTTCGAAGGCGGCGCGTTGTTCGCTCAACTCCATGCCGTTGACGAAAGCGTATTGAAAACGCTCGAAGGTCATCACGACTGGTGAATTAGGATCTGCAAATGGGGTGATGTGCCCCCAATTGGATTTGAGGAAGGAGGATTCAGTGGTGAATACTCCTGCCGGAGGAGCAGAATCAATTGCAATGGCGGCGGAGCCGAGTCCATGGTTGAGTAATAGCTGAGCGGCGAGCCCGCCCATCGAGTGTCCGATCAGGATCGGTTTTTCGTCCAACGCTTGAATTACCTTTTCCATATGCTCCAAGATATCAGCAAGGTTAAGTTTGCCAAGGCTGGCATCCGGTGTTTGTAGCTCTTTTACCGATCTATCCCTGCCGGGCCAGGCGGGGGCAAGTGTGTTATAGCCCCTTACTTGAAAACGTTCCGCCCACTGTTCCCAGCAGAGCGGGGTCATATACATTCCGTGAATAAAGACAACAGTTTTTGTACCCATAACTCTCTCCTTTTAGGCTAGTTTACAGGCGGGGTGGAGATTCTCAAAGGACAAAATGTCCTTTGGCTTATGGGAACGGTACACCGATCTTTTTGAACACGCCCTGGCTTTCGTAATCGGCGGGGAGGAATGCGACGATCTGCGGGAATTGAAATTGGAAATACCCAACAGAGATCAATAGAGGACGGATCCATGCGCGCTCGGGGTTGTTCTGCTGGAACGAGACGAGGGTATCCACCTGGACGGCGGGGTGCTGGTCCTGTACGCTCGTGTCGCTTTCAAAATCCAAATTTGCGTTGACGGTGCGCCAGTGTTTTTCGAACTCGGGCAGCTGCATCAGCCGCGAAACAAGTCCCTGATACCAGGACTCGAATTGGTACAAGGTGTTTGCAGACTTAAAACCATAAATGGTCTGGCGTGCCATGCGCGTCCATGAGCTGCGGTTTTGAATGAGGCGTGGGTAGAGGGGAAGTTGCGGGTCGAACAACAGGTTCAGGATATTCATTTGTTCCGGTGCAAGAGATGCCAGTTGTTCTGGTGTAACCCCGTACAGCCGGATCAAATGTTCATTGAAATAGTGGATGTGCCAATCGCGGTTGATGATCATGGCGGGCATGGCGAGGTTTTGTGCCACAGAAATTGCGACTTGTAGAACAGTATCCAATGCGTCGCCGGTTAAGTAGGATGAGACCGGAGCGAGTTCTGCCGCCACCAACAAGCGGTTGCGCTCGTCCAGATTGCAGTTCAAATAGTCTGCGATCTCCATTACGGTTTCGCGGCGCGGCGGGCGGGTGATGCGCCCATTGCGCATTTGTTTATAGCTGCTGTACACACGGTATTCCAACTCGGTCCGAGTCCATGTGCGTGGTCCCCAATCATCGTCGCGCCATGAGATGGTGGAACGAGTGGTCTCGACGGCTTCACGCTGGCGCCGCTCCAATAATTCTTCGACTACTACAACAAAATCATGACATGCGGGATGGACAACAGATGGGATCGTGGGCATGGATAAAAAGTATACCCTTCACGGGCATTCTATAGCAATTCCGTTTTTGCTTCCAATCACTGTATAATTTTGGAGATGGCTCTTTGCCATACTGACTTTTGACTTCCACTGTTTGACCTTTTCTTGCAAAGGGTAAAGGTGGAGTGTCTTGTGGAGACTCAATGAATTCGAAGCATGATGTATTGATCATCGGTGGGGGACCCGTAGGCTTAAGCTGTGCGTATTACCTTTTGAAATCTGGCAGAAAAGTAACCTTGCTTGATGCCAAGGAAATTGGCAAGGGCAGTGGCTCGGGCAATGCAGGGCATATCGTGCCGAGTCATATCATTCCGTTGGCGGCTCCGGGCGTGGTGACCTCCGCTCTTAAGTGGATGCTCGACCCCGCGCACAGTCCGTTTGGGATGAAGGTCAGCCTCGACCCGAATTATTTGATGTGGCTGTTACGCTTTACTCTGGCGTGCAGCCAGAATAATGTAGATCGCTCACTGGAGCCGCTTAATCAGCTCGGTCAACTCAGCGCGAAGAATTTTGCTCAGATCATCGCCGAAGAAAAATTTGATTGTGCCTATCAAGAGAAAGGCTTGCTGCATCTTTTCAAGACCGAGAAAGCTTTCCATGAAGGACAGCACGAAGGCGAATTCATGCAGAAGCATGGCATCCGCGTCAGTGTGTACGACCGAACAAGAATACACGAAGTGGAACCCGCCGCAGTGGACGATGTCCTTGGTGGTGTGCATTTTACGGGAGATGCGCATCTCAACCCGGCGGCCTTTCTCAATTTGCTGAAGGAGCGCGTCAAGTCTATGGGCGCGGAGTTGATGGATGGCACGCATGTCACTGGTTTTGAGTCGGCGAACGGAATGATCACCAAAGTCAAAACTACGGCTGGAGATTTTGAAGCTGAACAAATTGTGCTCGCCGCTGGTGCGGTGACTCCTTCTGTTGCCAAAGATTTGAAGTTGAACATTCCCATCCAACCGGCGCGCGGATACAGCATGACCATGTCTGCAACCAAGCAGATGCCGAGCCATGCGTTGATTTTGGGTGAACGCCGCATCGCCGTCTCGCCGATGGCTGGACTTCTGCGTTTCACGGGTCGACTCGAAGTAGGCAATTACAGCATGGAGCCGAATCCGCTTTGGATTCAGCGTATTGAGAATTCGGCACGAGAGTATCTGCGCATGGATGAAAAATTGGACGTGAAAGAAACCTGGGCGGGGCTGCGTCCCACCACGCCTGATGGTGTGCCGATCATTGGCAAGTCACCGAAGCACAGCAATCTTGTGCTGGCAACAGGTCACGCCATGCTTGGTCTCTCGTTAGGACCGGGAACCGGTTTGGTTGTAAGTCAACTTCTCAATGGACAGCACCCCGCTTTCAGTTTAAGTCCGATGCGCTTGGAGCGGTTTTAGCATCGCTTTAAAATGATATGCAGCTGCAAACATAATTTTTTTGTGTCCACACTATAATTTCACTGTATCATCAATTTAAACTTAACAGGAGAGAACCACCATGGATATTGAAATTATTCACCGCCCGTCGTATTCGCTGGCAATTGCCAAGCTTGCACCAAATGAGCGCATCCGTGCGGAGGCTGGCGCAATGGTCAGCATGTCGAGTGATGTTAATATTGAAACCAAAGCCGAGGGCGGTATTCTCAAATCATTGGGGCGTGCCATGTTAGGCGGCGAGTCGTTCTTCCAAAATTTCTTTGTGGCTTCTGCCAATGGCGGCGAGGTGACTCTCGCACCTGAATTGCCCGGCGATATTGCTGTGATCGAAATGAGCGGCAATAAGTTGATGGTGCAGTCCGGTTCTTACATGGCATCTGAGTCGACCATTGAGTTGACCGCGAAGGTCAGTGTCAAGGCGTTGATGTCTGCCGAAGGCGTGGCGATGTTGGAAGCGACCGGCACGGGGACGTTGCTGGTTTCGTCTTATGGCGCGATCTTTGAGAAGACTCTCAATGCGGGTGAGAAATATGTTGTGGATACTTCTCACCTGGTTGCTTTCGATGGCACGATGGGCGTTCAGCCCAGGTCGGTGGGTGGTATCAAGTCCACCTTGTTTAGCGGCGAAGGTTTGGTGATCGAACTGACCGGACCCGGCAAGATCTACATCCAGACCCGTTCTCCGCAGGCGCTGATCAATTGGATCATTCCGCAGCTGCCTCCTCCTCCGAGCAAGAGCAGCTAGCTTATCTTCGACACATTCAGGGACGGCGACTCTGCCGTCCCTTTTTTATTAGACCCGTCTTTTGGGGTGGTGAAATCCATTCTGGAGAATGGTACCCATCCCATCTTGTGCGTCTATAATCCTTCAAACTTATTGAGGAGGAACACGCATGAGAAGAACTATCCTATTATTGGTGGGGTTGTGTTTATTAAGCGCCTGTAGCGGGGGAGCGGAAGCGCTTCCAACTTCCACCTTCACCCCTGATCCGCCAACCAAAACCCCAACAATTGAGGTAACCATGACCCCTGAAAAACCTGTTGAGATCAAGATAACGACGGAAGGAATGAAGGATCCATATGGTGTTGCCGTTAATTCGCTCGGACAGATCTATGTCAGCGATATGGGCAGCAACCGCGTACTTGTTTTCGATGCCGAGGGCAACCTGTTGGCGAAGTGGGATAAGCAAGGCAGCGCGGCAGGCGAATTCAATACGATGGGCTTCGGCGGGCTGGCGATCGACGCCAACGATAATGTCTTCGTGGTGGATAACGCCAACTTCCGCATTCAAAAGTTCGATAAAGACGGAAAATTCCTGACCCAATGGGGCAGCGAAGGGACGGATGATGGTCAGTTCGTGCGCGCTATTGGCATCGCGGTGGATGTGGATGGCAATGTGTATGTCACCGATGACGGCAATCCCTTTGTGCAGAAGTTCGATAATAATGGCAAGTTCCTGATGAAGTTTGGCGGCGATGGTGAAGGCGATGGAAAATTCAAACATGCCACCGGCATTGCCGTTGACCCGCAAGGGATCATTTACGTTGCTGATTACGAAACCAAATTTGTTCAGAAGTTTGCTTCTGATGGGACCTTCCTCGTCTCCTGGAAGATGGGTACAGATATCAACATCAAAGGCACGCCGGAAGGTATCGCTGTGGATTCCGCAGGGAATGTCTATGTGACAGACTATGACCTTGGACGTGTTCAAGTTTTCGATGCCGAGGGAAATCCCCTCCGGGCATTTGGCGATGAACATGTTTTGGACAACCCTTTTAGACGTCCCACGGCGATCGCGTTCGGAAATGGAAAGATGTATGTTGTAAGTCAATCGGGGAATAAGGTTTCAGTGATCGAACTGCCGTAAATACGTTTTTGGGGTATCTCGAAGCATGATACAGAAAGTGGTGAGTGGAATGTATAATCAGCCCGCTCACCACTTTTATTATTGGTAAATTACCTTGCCTACTTCCTTCTTCATCATCCTCGTTTCCGTTTTTGTAGACATGCTCGGCTACGGCATCATGCTGCCCTTGCTGCCTTTCTTTGTGCAGGCACAGGATGGCGGTGCTGCTATTGCAGGCGGTTTGATGTCGATGTATTCGACCATTCAACTCGTCTCGGGTCCCATTCTCGGCGCACTCTCTGACCGTTACGGGCGCAAACCCATTTTGTTGTTCTGTCTTTTGGGCACGGCGACTTCCTATCTTTTGCTCGGCTTGGCAAATTCGCTCCTCATTATTTTTCTTGCAGTCTTCATCGATGGTCTAACCGGCTCGAACTTGACTCTTGCTCATGCCTACGTGGCAGACACGACCAACGCTGAGAATCGTGCCAAGGGCATTAACTATTCTCAACTCGCTTTTGGATTGGGCATCATGGCGGGTCCCATCCTCGGCGGACTCTTGAGCGGATACGGACTCAGCGCCCCGGCGCTCGTCGCCTCTTTCTTAGCCTTTGCCAATACTGCTTTCGGATTCTTTTTCCTCCCCGAATCATTATCTCCCGAACGCCGCGAGACCAAACCGTTTTCGAAAGTCTTTAGTTGGGCGGGTCAATTCACCAGCATCTTCCGTCAGAAGAATATCCAAAATTTTCTAATCGTTCTCTTCCTACTCAACCTCGCTTTCGCTGGTTTGCAGACGAATTTTCCACTTTTCTCCAATGCCCGCTTCGGTTGGACCCCTGCTCAGAATAGTTACTTCTATCTATATGTCGGTTTGTGTGGGGTGATCGTGCAGGGACTTTTATATGCCAGGTTACAAGCGCGTTTTGGCGAAAGTAAACTCATCCCCGTGGGACTCACTTGCATGGTGATCGGCTTGGCGGGTATGGCGTTCGTCCCCACGGCATGGATGATCTTCCCCGCTGTGGCTGTCGTTGCGCTTGGGACGGGCATCAGCATCCCGTCACTGACGGCGCTAGTCTCGTTGCGCGTCCCTGAGAATGAGCAAGGGCGCCTCATGGGAGGGAATCAAACCTTGCTGGCTTTCACCAACATCTTCGGCCCCACCATTGCGGGCATCTCGTTTGATGTCATCGCCATCTCCGCACCGTATTGGCTTGGGAGTTTGTTTTCAGCATTTGCCTTGGCTATAGCTATTTTGACACTGCGAAGAAATAATCCCGAAGGGATGGAATGATTCTAGACTAATTTAATTGGTCAAATAATCCCGAAGGGATGTCATTGGTTTGCAAAATTATGTCACCCCTTCGGGGTTTTCTTTTAATTGACCTCGGTTTCTACAATCATTTCACTCCTTCGGAGTTTTTACAGCAGTTTTCGGATCTGACTTACAGCGGCTTCAATGCCATCTTCTTTGTTTAGCGCGTCACGGATTGCCTTTGCTCTCGCGTTCATCTCTTTGTTGGTCAATGCTTCACTGATGGCTTCTGCCAAATTCTCTGCATTCAACTTTCGCTGTGGAATGGATAGCCCCACGCCAATTTTCTGAATCCGCTCACCCCAGAAGAATTGGTCAATAGCGAGGGGCATGGTAATGGTGGGAATGCCTGCGTGCAAACTCGCGGACGTTGTCCCAGCGCCGCCGTGGTGGATGGCGACTTTGACGCGTTTATACAGCCAGTCATGCGGAACGTATGCAATAGGGAAGATGTTATTGGATTTGATCTCGCGATGATATTTTTCAGGCAGAGTTAGCACGGCTTGGGCGTCCGCAAGGTTCAGAGCTTCTTCAAGCATGGACAAATATCCCTGTGTGCCGGGGCTGCCGAATCCGATGGCGATGGGGTTTTGGGGAATGTTTAGAATTTTTGCAGTGCTTGCGGCTCATCAACTGGTCTGGTTAATCCTTTTATTCGCCAATAACCAGTGATGACTTGCTTCTCATTCCAGTCTCGTGGACGTGGCAGGACAATTTCACTGAAGGCGTTAAGGGTGAGAGGTTGGTACGAGTCCGCTTTTAGAGTAGGGTCAAGTAGTTGAGCGGGAGCAAGCCCAAAGTCCGCGTGACGCGCGTGGTTTATTTCCGAGCGCCATGAAAGCCAAGTGGCTTGAGTCACAGCCCAATGCGAGAACCAGTTTCCGATCCCTGAAAGAGAAAAACGAAACGGCAAAAGTGCGGATGGAAATTCGCGAGTGGGCGTGAGTGGTTGCAAATTAGCGCGGATGGCGGGAATGCCCAAGCCTTCGGCGATGTGTGCGCCCCAAATGGTGGGCAAGCCGTGAATGAGCAAGTCGGAGCCGCGGCAGGCTTCGGCGGCGGTGTGCAGCATGTGACGGTATAACGGGCGGGCTTTGCGCAGAAAATCTTGTGTGGCTCGCAGTGACCGAATCGGATTCGTGCCAAGCGTCATCGGCGTGGAGTCGCCTTGTTCAATCAGCAGGTCAGTAGGGTTGCCGTCGAATGGAGAAAATGGGACGTGATGGTTTTTAATGAGATTCGCAAACCCCCGCGGCGCAGCAATGCGGACGTTGTACCCAGCTTCGATCAACCCTTTACCAAGGGCAATGTAGGGGAGGACGTCTCCGAGAGTGCCGCTGGTTAATAATGTAATTGTTTTCATGGGATGGTGACGATGGACGATAAACCACATAGTGCCCGAGGGGTATTGACCATGCTTGTCCATCGTCTATGGTCTGCGGTCAATCGTCTATCTTTTCAAACACCATCATCCGATACTCAACCACCTTCATATACAAACACTGTTGCAATGCCATGCTCCCCAACATGGATGGAACAATAGCATGTTTGATCGGAAGTTTCTCGCCGAGGAAGAGCAAGGTGCTGGCGAGAAAATCGGGCAGGTTGCGCAGCCGAAGATGAGGCGTGAGCTCGTCGTTCTTTTTGAGTTGAAGTCCGTACTTGTTGGCGAAGGCACTTGTTTGCTCCACACTACGTACACCGGGAACATACCAACCATCAATGTACGCATCGAACCATTTTTGTTCGCTTGAATTGAATGAACGCGGAGATTTGTAATCGTCCACGAGAATGAGCTTGCCGCCTTTGCGCAGTAGACGTCCCGCTTCTTTGAAATATTTCTCTGGATCAACCGCATGGCAGACAGCTTCAACAGAATAAACTGCGTCCAGTGATTCGCTTGGTAAGGGCACGGAAGTGAAATCCCCCTCGGCGAAGCGAATGTGGTCTTGCAAGCCGAGTTGATTTGCAGATTCTTGCGCCAGCCGCGCTTGCACGGGGCTAAGAGTTAATCCGAGAGCAGGGGCAGGATTTTGTAAACGCGGATAAATGTAGAACAGACTCGCGCCGACGCCACAGCCAAGGTCCGCGATGCGGGCGTTTGTTTGAGCGACAGATTCAATCTCCGCTTTGATGAGTGCGTTTGAGGTGTTGAGTGCGTCTTCAATACTTTTAGTGTTCTCCATCCACAAGGTGCGGTGGATGTTTTGCGCTTTTTTGTGACCGCTAAATTTTAAAAAGAGGTTGGTATTTTCATCGTAATAGGTGCGTACAGAGTCGGTGGTAATAGGCATGGTGGAATTATATCGTAGTAGGTAGGGTATAATATTGGTGCAAAGAGTAGTGCAAAAGGAGAGTGCAATGCGTGCCGTCAAAGAGAGAATGAACTTATATATCACCAAATCACTCATAGACGAACTAAAGAAAGCAGTCCCTGCCCGCGAGCGAACTCGCTTTGTAGAGGAAGTGTTGGCGCGGGAATTGCGTCGTCGCAAATTACGCGAGGTCTTGAAGAAATCCTACGGCGCCTGGAAGGATGAGGATCATCCCGAGCTGGCAAGCTTTGAAGATGTTAACCGCTGGGTGGCAGAGGGACGAAAAAAATCCACGCGTGATTTTTCTGCCGAGTGGGGGCAGGATGAGTGATTACCTGATCGATACTAATATTTTGATTTTATATCTGCGTAAGACCGCGGGATATTATGAACTTTTAGATACACTTGCCGCAGATGACGCGCTATATATCTCAGCGATCACCCGCCTTGAAATTATTCGAGGTATGCGGGATAGGGAGCGCGAAGCTACGTTTGATATTCTTGACTCTCTTGAAACAATAGAAATTAACATTGAGATTGCAGACAAAGCTGGTGAATTAATCCGTACCTGGCGCACGAAAGGGGTTGTCTTGGAAGATGCAGATGCATTAATTGCCGCGAGTGCTTTGGAGCATAGTTTGGCACTCGTGACCACAAATTCAAAACATTTTCCTATGCCTGATTTAGTCGTCTATCAAGCCGATAATCAGGGTAAGTTAACTCTGCGCAAATAACCAAAAGGAGAACCCATGTCACACACCGCCTTTGCCACCACCACCCGCGGATTGAATCGTGAGCTGCCGCCGATGCGTTTGTACGAAAAAGCCAAGAAGCTTGGCATCTGGAATCCATCAGACATTGACCTCGCAAAGGATAAACAGGATTGGGCAGGCTTTACCGATGAAGAGAAAGACCTGTGTCTGTTGCTCCTGTCCATGTTTGTGGCGGGTGAGGAGGCGGTGACGCTTGACCTGCTGCCGCTGATCCAAGCCATTGCGCAGGAAGGACGCATCGAAGAGGAAATGTATCTCACCACATTTCTATTCGAGGAAGCCAAGCACACTGATTTTTTCCGTCGCTTTATGGATGAAGTCGCCTTCCCTTCTCTTTTAGGAGAGGGGCTAGGGGTGAGGTCGGACTTAAGTCGTTATCACGGCGATAACTACCGCCAACTTTTCTACGAATCCCTGCCCGACGCACTGAACGCGCTTCGCTCCGACCCGTCACCTGCCAGCCAGATACGGGCATCGGTTACCTACAACATGGTCGTCGAAGGCGTGTTAGCAGAGACGGGCTATCAAGCTTTCTTTACCATGTTGGAGCGTAACGATCTTTGCCCTGGCTTACGCAAAGGGATTTCGTTATTGAAGCAGGATGAGTCGCGTCATATTGCCTATGGGGTTTATCTTTTATCTCGCCTTATCGCGGAGCATCCGCAGGAATGGGATAATCTTCAAATGCAGATGAACATTTTGCTGCCCTCCGCCATCGGCGTAATCGGGGATGCCTTCGCGAGATATGAAGTTGTCCCTTTTGGCTTGAAAGAAGAAGACTTTGTCAACTACGCGATGAGTCAATTCAGCAAACGCTTCGAGCGATTGGAAAAAGCCAAAGGCGTGAGTCTCGATGAGATCAACCGTGTGGCGAGAGAGAACGAGGAAGCCTGAAATGACTCTTACTCCCTGGAAGATCATCGATTCGCGTCATCCCTTCCCAAAGTTTCGCATGGACAATTGCGAACTCCCGAACGGAAAACCGTATAAGGCATTTGTGTTGGAATTTGACTCGTGGGCGAATATCCTTGCGATCACGAAAAATAACGAAGTGGTGCTGGTGAAACAATACCGTCATGGAGTGCAGGAGATTTCGTTGGAATTACCCGGTGGCGTGGTGGACGATGGCGAAAGTCCGTTGGAGGGGGCGAAGCGTGAACTCTTGGAAGAGACGGGTTACAAGGCAGGGCAGATCATCGAGGTGGGTAAGTTCTATCCCAACCCGGCGATCCAGCAAAATACCTTGTATTGTTATCTTGCCACCGATGTGGAATGGGTGGGCGAGCAGGATCTGGATGAATCAGAAGAGATCGAAGTTGTGCTTGTGCCGTTGGATGAACTGATTGAGATGGTGCAACAAGGGAAGTTAATGCACGCCCTCAATATAGCGGCTTTGTTTCAAGCATTGGTCCATTTAAAAAGGATATAGTCTTTATGGAATACGACTTTGGTTTGACGGCACAAGATTACGCCAAACATCGTGCCGGATTTCCCAACGAATTTTTTGACCGTGTCTTTGCAGGCGGGATCGTAAAACCTAACGCCTCTCTACTGGACCTCGGAACGGGTACTGGCACTCTCGCACGCGGATTCGCCGCCCGAGGCTGTTCGGTCATTGGCATGGATATTTCTGCGCAATTGCTTGAGCAGGCAAAAGACCTTAGCCTTCAACAAGGTTTGGGTGTCGAGTTTCGTTTGGGAAAAGCCGAAGAAACAGGGTTACCTGATGAAGCTTTTGATGTCGTCTCTGCCGGGCAATGCTGGCACTGGTTCGACCGTCCACGGGCGGCGCAGGAAGTGAAGCGTTTGCTCAAGCCGAGCGGCACGGTACTGATCGCTCACTTCGACTGGCTTCCGTTGCCTGGGAATGTTGTAGATCGAACGGAGAAGCTTATCCAAACATTTAACCCAAAATGGTATGAACGCTTTGGGAACAAGAACGGCAGCTACCCTGATTGGTTTAGTGACTTGCGAGAAGCGGGCTTTGAGGATGTGACTTCGTTCTCATTCGATATGGATGTGCCCTACACTGCCGAAGCCTGGCGCGGACGTATCCGCGCGAGTGCCGGGGTGGGGGGCAGCCTTTCGGTGGAAGAGGTAATGAGATTCGACTCGGAGCTGAAGCAACTGCTTGAAGGGATGCAGCAGGCACAGGCTGAGTCAGAGGCGCGGGTTCGCTTCGCTTTATTCGTTCCGCATTGTGTATTTGTTATCCATGCACGCAAATCAAAACCCAATAATTAAAATGGTTGTGCAATTCCATCAACGGGCGTAAAATGGGCGCGGTCAAGAATCATGTATACAAGTGACGAAAGCGACTTAGGTTCTTCTGATAACAATCCGCCAAGTATATGCGGATGGAACCTGTTTAATATTCAAATAACTGTCACGTAGGTGCGCGGCAGCGCCTTTGCGTGACTATTTCACGCAAGGAGGCAGTCATGCTGAGTATCTACAAAAATACCGAGAGCGGGTTCGAAACGCTCGAAATGATCGCGAATGGTGCATGGGTCAATGTTGTAGACCCGAGCCCTGAAGAGATCGAAAAATTGGTCAACTGGGGGATGGATATGGACTATGTCAATTATTCTCTAGACCAGGATGAGATGCCTCGTATGGAACGCGATGAAGATTACACCTTCATCCTGCTTCGCATTCCTATTCATCAACCGGATAGTGATATTCCCTATAACACGGTGCCGCTTGGTATCATGATCCTGGGAAACAAGATCATCACGGTCTGCCGCTATGACAGCGATATTTTCAAATCGCTTACCAATGGCAAGTATAAGCAAATGAAGACCGGCAAGCGCTATCGCCTGACGTTGTACATCTTTCTTGAAACTGCAGCACGCTACCTCAATTTATTGCGTGAGATTAACCGCGCCACCGAATTGGTGGAAGATCGCTTGCAAAAATCCACTCAGAACCGCGAACTGCTGGAATTGCTCAAATATCAGAAAAGCCTGACATATTTTGCTACTGCATTACGCTCGAATGAAGTGATGATGGAACGCGTGCAGCGCACGCAACTCTTTAATTATTACGAAGAAGATCAGGACTTGCTTGAGGATGTGCTGACGGAAAACCAGCAAGCTATCCAAATGACGACCATCACCACCGAGATCCTTTCCAGCATGATGGATGCCTTCGCCTCGATCATTTCCAACAACCTGAACGTGGTCATGAAAGCCCTCGCCGCTCTCACCATTATTCTCAATGTGCCGACCATTGTCGCCTCATTTTATGGAATGAATGTCAACCTGCCTGGTGAAGGACATCCATTGGCATTCCTTACTGTTATTGGCTTGTCTTTGGGTCTCACCGCAATGGCGACCTACATTTTCTATAAACGGAATTGGTTCTAAGAACGCCAATGGAGGTCTTATGCAAGTAAAACTTATTGTTGAAGCCAGGGCTACATTGGGTGAAGGTCCCGCATGGGATGAGAAGACCCAGACCTTGTATTGGTTGGATATCCTTGAAAAACGTATCTATGCCGGGACAGAACTTCTCACCCAAGTGGATGAGTTTATCGGCTGCCTTGCCCCATGCAAGAACGGACATCTCATCCTTGGAAAACGCGCCTCTTTCGTGGAGTTCGACCCTGTTTTATCCCAGCAGACTGTCCTTGTAACTTTAGATGAATCTGCCACCAACCGCGTCAACGATGGCAAGTGTGATCCAGCCGGTCGCTTCCTGGCAGGTACGATGGATATGAACGAGAAAGACCCAACCGGTAGTTTTTATTCCTTCGACGGTGCCTCCACTCGCACCTTGTTCCGCGATGTGACCATCTCGAACGGCATGGCGTGGAGCCCAGACTATAAGACCTTTTATTACATCGATACGCCCACATGTGAAGTCCGTGCGTATGATTACGATGTGAATACTGGCGAAATTGCAAATCGTCGCCGTGCCTTTGAAGTCCCCAAGTCTCTTGGTTGGGCAGATGGCATGACCTCTGATGTTGAAGGCAATCTATGGATCGCCATGTGGGGTGGGGCGCAGGTCACACGCTGGGATCCACGCACTGGTCAATTGCTCGAGCAGATTTCCGTGCCCGCTTTGCAATCGTCCTGCCCGGTGTTTGGTGGAAAAGACCGCAATGAATTGTATGTCACATCTGCGCGAAAAGGCATGAGCGAAGCCGACTTAAATAAATACCCGCTCTCTGGCGGGCTGTTCAAGGTTGTGACAAAACATGAGGGGATGCCAACGTTCGAATTTGGATAAATCATAAGGGCGGGGTTTCCCCGCTCTTACAGATTTAACCTTTCACCATTTTCTTTTAGCCATTTGCGATGTTGCTTAAAATCAGGGCAAATGGACTCAACTAGTTTCCAAAAACGCGGGGAATGATCTTTCACTCTTAGGTGCGCCAATTCATGCAAGACAACATAATCGATCACATCCAGCGGTGCCATCACCAGCCGCCAGGTAAAGTTTATGGTTCCGTTCGCGCTGCATGACCCCCAGCGTGTTTTTGCCGAATTCACTTTAACTTGCCGTGGTGAAAATCCATGCATGGCGGAGTAGCGTTGTATGCGTTCGGTAAATACTAGGAATGCCTGCTCTTTGTACCAACGGGTAAAAGCTGCTTCACCGCGTTCACGAGCAGAGACCGCCAGAGTGAAACCGCCATTAAATTTAAGTGCAGGTCGTTGCGGCGGGACGAGAAGCAATTCATATTCCTGCCCGAGCAGTAAGAACGCCTCGCCGTTCACATATTGTTTTTTGGGGTGTTGAACAACGGCTTTCAATTTCTCGCGTGAGCGGATGATCCACTCGGTTTTTTCGTGGATAAATTCTTCAATGTCACGTAAGGATGCCCGCTTCGGCGCACGGACGGTGAGACTACCGTCTCTTTCAATGATGAGTGCGATCGTGCGGCGTTTGGCACGGATGAGTCTGTCGATGTTCATTTATTATCGGTATATACTTCCGGGTTGATGCAATGCGGCAGGCGCTCGCCCTTAAGCCCGGCTATAAGATTATTTGCCGCAAGGCGTGCCATATCATCACGGGTTTTTTCACTGGCACTGCCAATGTGCGGAACGATCAAACAGTTCTCCAACGTAAGCAGGGGAGAAGTCATGGGAAGAGGCTCGGGGTCAGTGACATCCAGCGCGGCAGCAAATATCTGACTGGAAGTTAATGCCTGATATAGCGCCTCCTGATCCACCACCTGTCCGCGCGAAGTATTGACAAAGACCGCGTTGGGTTTCATCTTTGCCAGGAACTCCGCATTCACCATCTGCCGCGTGGACTGATTCAGCGGCGTATGCACCGAAACAAAATCTGACTGATGCAATAATTCATCCAGGCTGCTCACTGGTGTTGCCCCGAACTCTGGCGTTGCGTTCGGGCTGAAATAGATCACCCGCAAGCCAAACCCTGCGGCACGTTTCGCCACGGCACGCCCAATACGACCAAACCCCACCAACCCCAGTGTTTTGCCAGCAAGGTCAACCCCTAATAACATGGAAGCGCTCCATGTCTTCCATTTTCCTGCACGAAGATATCGCTCCGCTTCTGATACCCGCCGTGCGGCGGCGAGCAGCAAAGCGAAGGCAAGATCAGCCGTCGCATCGGTGAGGATGCCCGGCGTATTCCCAACCGGAATTCCGCGTGCGGTTGCATCAGGCACAACGATATTATCGAAACCCACTGCATGGTTGCTGACCACCTTCAATTGCGGTCCTGCCACATCCAGCACTTCGCCATCAATGCGGTCAGTGAGCAGGCATAGCAAGCCGTCCAGACCGCGAACTTTTTCGAGCAGCACTTCACGTGTGGGCGGCAGGTCGTCCTGCCAGATCTCAGCGTCGCAGAATTCGCGGACGAGATCCAAGCCTGCGTCTCGAATGATGCGCGTGACGAATACTTTGGGTTTTGTCATCCAGTTATCTCCTTCAGATGCGTTATCATACTATTACATCGGGTTCCTGTGAAAAAATTTTACACATCCACTTTGCAAAAACACCCGCGCGGCGATGATGTCGTCCGCATCCTTGCCGCTGCGATCGAAGCTGTGGAGCCGGGCAATGCAGTGCGCAGATTTGTTCAACACGACGGAAATGTTTTACGCATTGCCGATCAACCCCATGTTCTTAATGAATTTGACCGGGTAAGGGTGCTCGGCTTGGGGAAAGCCACGCAAGCCATGGCAGGTGCGTTGTTAGAGATACTCGCGCCTCACCCCAGCCGCGGCTTGCTCATTCCAAAACAAACCTTTGCCGCCCCTGCCAGCGGATATGAAGTTTACGCGGGTGGGCATCCTGTGCCAACTCAAAACAGTGTGACCGCCGGAAACAAAGCTCACGCACTTGCCAGCCGCCTGACCGAACGTGACTTGCTCATCTGCCTGATCTCCGGCGGTGGTTCGGCGTTGATGACGTCACCTCAACCAGGCTTGCAGCTTGAAGACCTGCAAGTGCTCACGAAGCTGCTGTTGGCTTGCGGTGCGCGTGTAGATGAGATCAACACCTTGCGCCGCCACCTCGACCGCGTGAAGGGCGGGGGGATTGCCAAGTCTGCGAATGGTGCGCAGGTCGTGAGCCTGATCCTCTCTGATGTTGTCGGTAATCCGCTGGAAGCCATTGCTTCTGGTCCCACTTCACCTGACCCGTCCACCAAGGCGGATGCACTACATATCTTAAATAAGTATGATCTCGTTAAAGATGTCCCTGCTGCGATCTTGCATTATTTAGAAAGCACCCCCGAAACTCCAAAACCGAACGACCCGTTGTTCACACATGTACAGAATGTTTTGGTCGGCAGTAACTCGCTCGCCGCACATGCAGCCCTGGCGACAGCGAAATCACTTGGCTTTCAGACACACTTCCTTGGGGATACATGGCAGGGCGAAGCCCGTGAGGTTGCAAAAGAACTCTGTTCTTATTTCACACAAGCTTCCGCAGCTCCATTTTGTCTCATTGCTGGCGGCGAAACCACCGTTACCCTGCGTGGACGTGGGGTAGGCGGGCGCAATCAGGAGCTTGCTCTTGCTGCTGCCATAGAAATGAGTGACATGAAAAATGCCATGCTCCTCACCCTCGCCACCGATGGTGAGGATGGTCCTACGGATGCTGCAGGCGCCGTAGTAACAGGAGAAACCTTTCAATACGCCAAGCGCCTGGGGCTTTCTCCGGAATTGTTTTTGCAGGGCAATAATTCGTATCCGCTATTTGATGCACTTGGAGACTTGTTAAAAATAGGTCAGATCGGAACGAATGTGAATGACCTGACTTTTTTGTTCAAGTTTTAGTAAAGCTGCTCTTTGATGAAAAATATCCTGAGATATTCCTGCGATAGTTACTTTATATCGAAATGATTTATACTCGCTTTTCATTATGAGTCTGAACTGAAAGCGATTCCGAAAAATCCCCGTATGCGTTTTTTATCTTTTCTTGCCTTGCCCAATGCCTCGCTAGGATTAAAAAGTATTCAGGAGTGGCGTGTTCATGTCCTGAAAGGCATCCTGCGCGGTGTTATTGTTCTTTGGGTGATTGCCCTGTTGGGTGGAGTTCGCAATGCATTGGTGACCTATCAAAATGAATCGGCTTCCACCCCAAATGCACGACTTTTACTCATTTTGGTTTTGACCGTTTATGCAGTGGCAACCTGGCTGCTTGCCTTTATTACGTTCAGCAAATCCGTTTCATACCATGCACAGGTTGGAGGGCTTCTTACCGCGATCTATCTGGTTGGGACTGTCGGTTTGTATTTTTCCTCTTTAAGTGGGGATGGGCGCATCATCATTTTTACATTCATCATACTTTCAGCGATATTCCTTGAACCGTTTTACGGATTTCTGGCATTTTGCATTGGTATGGCTACCATAATCTTAGTGGGCTGGCTGCAAGTGACGGAGATCGTGGTTGTGCCGCTGGCACGGCAGGTAAATTCCACAGATACGGGCGCATGGGTGAGCGGCATCTCGGTCTTTTTATCGTTGAGTGTGGCGGTTTTGATCTCGGTCACCTATTTGTTGCAAGTATTGGGATTAAATCTAAAGCGGTCTGTAGAGCAAGCCGAAGAACTTGCCCAGGCGTATGACGTCACATTAGAGGGATGGGCGCGTGCGCTGGAGTTGCGCGACGAATTGACAGAAGGTCATACCCGCCGCGTGACCGAAATGACCTTGAAACTTGCGCGGCTATTAAAACTATCTGACGCTGACCTGGTACAGATCCGGCGTGGAGCTTTTTTGCACGACATCGGCAAAATGGGCATCCCGGATGCCATTTTGCATAAACCTGGTCCACTGACCGATGAAGAACGTAACATCATAGAACAGCACACACAATATGCATATGATATGCTATCCAAGATCCCCTTTTTGCAAGACGCCATAGATATTCCATATTGCCACCATGAACATTGGGATGGACATGGTTATCCGCGTGGTTTGAAGGGGGAGAGGATTCCGCTTTTTGCGCGTATCTTTGCCGTGGTGGATGTTTGGGATGCGCTTACCTCAGACCGTCCTTATCGGCGGGCATGGAAAAAAGCCGAGGCGCGTCAATACATCCTTGACCGTGCCGGTACGCAGTTTGACCCGCGCATGGTGGATGTCTTTCTTTTATTTATCAATAATGAAGAAGACGCCTAATCCGATCAACCCTTTTCAAAAATGACCTCGATCCATTCACAGGTTTCAGTTTGCTGCAGTTTAAGCGTGATCTGGTCTGTGAATATGAGGTCTGCCTCGGTCGTGGTCCCATTGAGGCCATGTTCAACGACCTTCGCGCGCTTGTTTTTGTTCTTTAGTGTGCAGCGCCCGCTACCCCAAAAAACGATTCCAATATGATCTGACTCTGCGATATCTTCATTATCCAGTGCTGCGACAACAAGCGTGACGTTGGTTTGTACAGTGTCTTTGTACCCATTTGGCGTCGACTTGCCGTCGAACTGATGTGTTCGCAGGGCAAGTAGGACCGTCTTACCGTTTTCGACTCGTTCCCAGGAGGGAGCCAGCCCCGCCCGGATTCCCTGCCATTTGGCATGGAGCGGTTTGGTAGAGAAGAACGCCTCTTTCCTAACGAGGGAGCTGAGTCCATTAAATTTGGCAATGTGCTTAGCTGATGGTTTTTCCCCGTTCTCGTCGCCGTCAAAACAGTGGAGCGAGCCGAGACTGCCCGAAGCAACCGTGTCAAACCAGATGTCGATGGCGGAGTCCCAATCGTAGCCGGATGAGCTGTAGGTGGGCATGCCCAATTCACCGCACAGACTGCTGAAGAAGACACGGCGGTTGGTTTCAAGGTCGTAATCGCCAATGCAGTAGACAAGGTCGTCGGGGCTGTGTAGGTCGTAGTGATCGATGAGCAGGGGAGAAAGACCATAGTACATGATGACGAGGTCAGGGTTCTCTTCTTTCATCGCACCCACAATGACCTCCAAGCCTTTTTGCAAGAGGCGTTCTCCGGCGAAGGTCATATCTTGCGGGGCGGCAACATCGAGCGAGGGCAGCTCATACCCAAAGTCGAATTTGATCAGGTCGGGTTGGTAGCGGCGGATGAACTCTTTGGCACGTTGACGTAACACAGCCTGCACCTTGGGCTGGGTCATATCGAAGATGCCATAATGTGAGGTTTGGTGGTCGAGCCAGAGTGTTTTGCCTTCGTGTGTTTGTAGCAAGTGCGATTCGTCCAAGCCAAGTGCGGCAGGGTTTTGACAGCGTAGGAACGCCGCCCACAAACCGATGTTGTAGCCTTGAGCACGGATGTCTTTTAGCAGGCGTTCGAAATTTGGGAAGCGCTCAGCATCATGTTTGAGCTCACCATGCACGCCTTCCCATTTGTCGTCGATGACGAAGGTCCTGGCTTGCATACCGGAGTGTTGGAGTTTGTTGAAAATATCGCGCACGAGGTCTTCGGTCAATTGCTCGGACGGCAGTGCCAGAGCAGACTCCACGCCCCATGTATTGTATTGTGGGGCAAGTAGAACCGCTTTCTTTTTGGGCGAGAGTTTTTTTTCTTTCGGAGTAATTACTTTTTCGCGTTGAAGGATTTTGTAATAGCTGCGGATGGCTTCGTGGTAATTTTCGCCGAAGGTGATGAAGAAATTAAAGCCGAGTTTATCGGGCTTGTGTTTCCATAGGTCGCAACGCAGGTTGAGGATGGGGCTAATACCGATCTCGCGGATTTCCAACCGAAAGTCGCCTTGCGGTAGCTCGGCGAGACCCCAGCAGGCAGCCTGGGTCTGAAGCTCTTTTGCGCCGATGGCGTTCCAGCGGTCGGAGGTGTTGAAGGTGCAGAAGTAATGTGCTGGCAGTCCCCATTGTTGTGTCAGTCCGGGTCCACGCATGGCGCCGGAGCCCAGGATGGTAGTGGTGGCGAGGCGCGAATGTAGATCTACGACGGGGTTGATGTTCGTGCTCATGCACAAACCAGGTATGACTGCATAATGGCTGTACATTGAGGGTTTGTACGAAGCGCCGTCTTTTTCAGGGAAGTAGATAATTTGGGCAATATCCACGGCTTCAGGGGAAGTTAGGCGAAGCGGTTCGAGGGAGATGAAGTCTGAGTGAAAGGACCAACTTACCGTTAAGGAAGAGGCGGGGTTTTGTCCACGGTAGGTGATGGAGATGCGTGAATTTTCAATGTGGCAGGTGGGTGTTGAAACGTCGAGTTGGGTAGGGGAGGTAAGGAGCAGAGGGCAATGCCGGGCGCGTGAGATGAGGCGTTGATTTATGTCGTATAGGCAAAAGATATCTGTTTCGGAGTTCCACTCCCAAGTGTAGTTTGGGGAAATTGCTTGAATTACGGGGAGATCGGCATTAATTTTTACCATCAAAACACCTCAATATGGTTTTTGCCTACTTGACAAAGGCATTATCTTCTTGTAGACTCATGTTACCGTTCACGTGACCGGTAACATTATACCAAATGGCTCCTAATCGTCCGACTATACGTGATGTTGCTCGCCAGGCTGGTGTTTCTCACCAAACTGTTTCACGCGTCATCAATGGCAGTGAAGAGGTTTTGCCAGAGACCCGTGCCGTGGTTGAGGCTGCAATTGAGCAGTTGGGCTATCGCCCGAGTGCGATTGCCCGGTCTATGGCGCGCGGTTCGACTCATACACTTGCCATTATTTCCCCAAATCTTACAGACTATACCTTTGCTAGTGTCATTGAAGGCGCTGAAGTGGAAGCCCGTCAGCATAATTATTTTGTGTTGTCTTCCTCGGCTTCAGACGTGCAGGCCTTTCAGGGGTTGGTGGATGAGTTGGTTGGGCATCGCCGAGTGGATGGTTTGATCGTGATCAATCCATATGCGGATGAGCGGTATGAGTTTTTGCCGAAAGATTTCCCTGTGGTTTTCGTGGGGGCGCGTTCGCATGACGAGAATGTGTGCTCGATCTCGTTGGATGACCAAAAAGTGGCTTATGAAGCCACACAGCATTTGATCTCACTAAGTCATAAACGCATTGCGTTAGTAACGGGACCCATGGAAGAAGATTGTTCACAAGACCGCTTGGAAGGGTTTCAGCGTGCCCTGAAAGAATCTGGAATCTCGTTTGACCAGTCTTTGGTATTTGAAGGGGATTGGTCGGCTTCTTCTGGCAGCGAAGCCTTGATGGATTTTGTTCGGAAGGGAAATTTGCCGACGGCTGTCTTTGCCCAGAACGATCGCATGGCAATGGGCGTAATGCGTGCCGCACGGGATGCAAACCTAAAAGTACCAGATCAACTCTCTGTCATCGGTGTGGACGATATGCCTTTGTCTTCTTATTTTGACCCGCCTCTGACGACCATGCGGCAGGATATGCCCCTGATTGGGCAGGAAGCCATCCGTAAGTTGATCGATATTATTCAAAACAAGACCGTTGAGCAAACCGTGCTTAAGTTACCCGCTCAATTGGTTGTACGCCAGTCTACTGTTAAAGGAGGTGATTCAACCTCGTAATACTTTTATTGCAATCCGCCTGATCGTACGATGATTTGTTCGTCTAATTCCAAGGAGAAGAATAAATGAAAAAGAATTTGCTCGTGAAGATCATGGGCTTGCTCGTTATAGCCTCTTTTGTTTTGGCTGCATGCGGATCCCCTGCTGCAACCGAAGCTGCAACCGAAGCGCCAGCGGTGACAGAAGCCCCAGCGGCAACTGAAGCTTCCGCCACCGAAGCATCGAGCGCTGATGTTGCTTTGCGCTGGCGCACACGCCCAGACAATCAGGAAGAGATTGACGTTTACAGCAAGATCAGTACAGAACTTGATGCTCAGCTTGATGGTATCACATTAACCTATGAACCCGGTGGTTCCGAAGGTGCGAACTACCAGGATCAACTCCGCGCTGAAATTGCAGCCGGCACCGCTCCTGATGTATTCTGGATCCCCGGAACCGATGTGGCTGATTTCGCCACCCGTGGTTTGATCCTCAATGCTGGTGATCTCGCTTCAGCCACCGATGGTTACACTGCTGCAGATTTCTATGAAGGTCCGATGTACCACCTGACCTACAACCCCGAAACCGGTGCAACTGGTGACGGCTCTGGTGCAGTTTGGGGTCTTCCTCGCGATGTATCCACCTTCGCCCTGTACCTTAACCTTGACCTGATCGCTGAAGCCGGCGCTGCTGATCCTCGCGAACTGGCGAAGAACGGTGAATGGAACTGGGAATCCTTCCTCGAAGTGTCTCAGGCTACCCGCGCTCTCGGTTCGGACATCTATGGCTATGGTGCCTCTGCTTGGTGGGGTCCTTACGGTGTCTGGCTGAATGCCTCTGGCGGTGGTTTCTTCACTGAAGACCGCGCTGCTTGTAACCTCAATAGCGCTGAATCTCTTGCTGGTCTCGATTTCCAACGCTCACTTTATCAAGACTATGACGTTGCTGTACCTTACGGCGAAGATCCCGAACCGGGATTCCGCGCTGGCAAGGTTGCCATGTTCCAGAACGGCCGCTGGGCTACTCCGGGCGTCCGCACTGTGGACTTCAACTGGGACGTTGTTGAACTGCCTGCTGGTCCTAACGGAACCCCTGGCAACTGGCTGTTCTGGGGCGCGTATGTGATCAACGCCAATACCGAACATCCTGAAGAAGCTTGGGCTCTCGTTCAGGCTCTCACCACTGCTGAAACCCAGGGTAAGGTCGCTGCTCTCGGCGCGAACATCCCCAGCCGCGTAAGCCAGGAAGCGCTTGACGCTTTCCTCACCTTCACACCGCCTGCCAACAACCAGGCATTCTTGAACGGCATCGATCCTTCCGCTGCTCCGACCGCTGAAGGTCCGTTGTGGGCTGGCTCCTGGCCTGAGTTCGACAAGATCATGGGTCCCGCCATCCAAGGCGTGTTGACCGGCTCCACCACCGTGGACGATTTTGGCGCCACGATCTGTGACGAGGCCAACAAAGCTTTCAATCAATAAGTAATACTGTATGACCTGTGGGGCAGGCAATACCTTGCCTGCCCCACTTTGCCAGATATACAAAGAAATCCCAAAGACTCAAACTATTTTGCGCTTTTGTGATTTTTTTGTAAACGCACTGACGCCCAATTTCACGGAGATGAGAATATGACGGCTCAATCACGGATAGACGCTCAGACGAATTTGATTCTGCGCATCCATGCTGTATGGCGTGGTGTGGCTGCCTTACTGGCAGCAATTTCCATTGGGGTAATCTGGCAGGGAATGGCAGAAACACCCTTATGGCAAAAAATTCTATATTCGCTGGTCGGTGTTTTGGTCATGGTTTTCAGCGGATACGGAGCCTATCAGATCTCGAAGCGGAGTCATGCGGGTCGTATGACCTCCCTGACACTTGACTACCTCGGATTTGTAGTTTGCTTTGTGTTTGCTTTGAATGTGGGTGAGTTTTTCGTTGGCATTGATGCCCTTGGTGAAAATTTTGGGAAGGGCATTCCTTATCTTGGTATTACGGCATTGGGATATTTCCTCGGCATATTGGAGGAGTATTTCCCAACCAGGAACAAGGATACTGAAAACAGCCTCAAGACAGTCAGCAAGTGGGTGATGTTTGGCGGCTTCGTGCTTTTCCTCTGGCAGGTGAATGCACTCAGTGGCATTATTTATTTCTTTGGGAAGCTTGCCCAGCCCGGTGGAATCGTAGCAGTGATTGGGTTGGTGACCTTTGGGCTTTCACTCTGGTCCATGAGTCAAACGAATATTGCGCAGGCGTTGAACGTTAAGACCGGGCATGAACAGATTATTAACGGCTGGTTGTTCCTTTCGCCAAATTTACTGGGCTTTCTCATCTTCTTTGCGGGACCGTTACTGCTTTCGTTCTATTTTTCCTTCACCGACTCGGATGCCATCCGCACGCCAAACTGGGTTGGCTTCGAAAATTATGCCAAGATCCTCAACATCAAATTTGTGACCCTCGACTCCCCCGATCAATTCGCCCGTGACGTTGTGGATATCAAAGTCTATGACGAAGTGGGGCGCTTTACTTATGGCGACACGGGAATCCTATTTGCAGCGGAAGATAAATTCTTCTGGCTCGCGCTTCGCAACACCCTGACCTTTGTGCTGTTCGCTGTTCCTCTGAGCGTGATTCCCGCTTTGGTCTTATCGAACATTCTCAATAGCAAATTGCCCGGTATGAAGTTCTATCGTGCCGTGTACTTTATGCCCAGTATTGCAGCGGTCGTTGGTATCTCCCTTGTTTGGCAGTGGTTATACAACGCGACGATTGGGTACATCAACTATTTCATCACATTAGGCATTGAGTTTTGGAATAATCTATTCAATGTCGCTGTTGTGGACCCAAAGATCCAATGGGTTTCTGATGAAAATACCG
>JADKIL010000004.1 GCA_016721315.1 Candidatus Villigracilis vicinus | reverse complement strand
TCAGGATCGAAGGACATTTGGGCAGTCAATGGACGGACTGGTTTGACGGCTTTTCCGTCGCTCTCGAAGCCCAGATGGAAAAACGCTTCTTTCTGGACCTGTGCCTGATCAACCAGCCCTATGCGGGTTGCTGCGGAAAGTGAGAGACACGGGCATGCCCCTCGTCTCGGTCAATCAAGTTGATTCAATCAGGAGAAAATATTATGGATACAAAGTTAACACATACAGAACGACGGCAATAATAGTGGGCGCGCTATACATCTTGGGATTTGTTGTAGGTATTGCAGGTTCGGTGCTCAGTACGCCAGGTCAGCTTGACACGGTTTCTGCCAGAAGCATGATGATCGCAATGGGCGCATTGCTCTGGGTGCTCGCCGCCGCTGGTGATGCCGCTCACGGTGTGTGATGATGTTCCCAATCCTCAAGCAAACCAACAGGCGTGTTGCGCTTGGTTACCTTAGCGCCGGACTCGTTGAAGCTGCTGTTATTACCATGTCTCGGCTTTATTGTTTGCTTCAAATTCCGCTGGGTGTTGAGTTCCTCAAAGCCAGTGCTTCTGAAATTCCCTACCTTCAATCTTTGGGCGCGTTGTTCGTACAGTCACAGGCTTATACCTACCAGATTCAGCGCATGTTTGCTTTAGGGATGGCTAGTCTGACGCTTTGCTCAGGGTTTTATCATGCAGAGTTGGTTCCGCAGCCTTTCGTCATCAGGGCTTTATGGGTACGTCAGCTTCCTGCTCGGTTCCATGTTGGGGTTTGGGCTTCAACCTCCAACTGCTCCACACCCTTCGGGCGGTCTGTGGGAATGTCCCATCGGCGTGTGGCCTTTGATCGTAAAAGGATTCAATTCAACTGCGTTCGTTTCGGTCTGCCAAAAATAAAGCAAATTGATCTTGAACATAATTAATACCGTTTACGAAAAGGAAAACCATGACCCGCAACTATAAAAACTAATTCCATCCAAATGACCGCCAGAATTGCCGCAATCCTCACTCTGTTAGTTTTTGTGCTAACAAGCCGTTTAGCATGCTATATATCTACCCCACGACGCTAGTTGTGCCAGACGATGCGGCGGCGACGGCTAATAACATCATGGCATCTCAAGGACTTGTTCCGCGCGCTGGGATGGTCAGTGACTCGGTTGTCTTTTGATTGAGATCGTATTGACTGTACTCCTCTATGTTTTGGTCAAGCCGACAACAAAACTCTTTCTCCTGGCTGCAGCCTTTTCTCGCCTCGCGATGACGGTTATTCAAGGAGATCAATCTACTAATAATTTTGTTGTCTTGCTGCTTCTAAGCGTTGCAGGCTACCTGACCGCGTTCGCGCACTGAATCAATCGCAGGCGTTTCGCTCTGCTGTTTCTCAATGCGCATGAATCTGCTGACCTGATTTGGGGCTTGTTCTTTGGTTGCCTTCTGGTCTTTGGCTACTTGGTACATGTACGATCAGGCTACCTCTCAAGTTTTCGGGCATCATCTTGCTCATTGTAGCTTTATGCTACTTCATTCGAGATTTTGGAACCATGCTTCTGCTCCAGTATCAAGCGCGCTCTTCACCTCGATTGGTTCCCTCGCGTTTCTTGAAATCGTATTTCCCTTTGTGGCTACTGATTAAGGTGTCGACGCCGAGCAATGGGAGAAAGCGCGTTACTGGATCTACATAACGTATAAAAATCAACCACCCGAGAAATAGAGACGCCTTATGTCGATCAACCATTTCTGAATTCTGAACGTCAGTTACTGCCAATGGCTGGTGGATCTTATCTTCTTTCTAATACGGCTGCAACCCTTTTCCAGCCTTATTAGTGGCTTGGCAAAACTCTCTATGGACGTCTCCATTGGGCTGCAAGCTGTTATCTTAATGCTCGCCTCGTGGATTTGTCAGTTGCTACGCCGAAGACCACTGAGCTGTACTGCTAGAGGAATTCAACCTACGCTTCAGCTCAAGGAACTTGGACTGGGCGGCTTGATCTGGCTCTACGCTTATGCTTGTCCCGCGCTCATCCTGTGGGTTTTTGGTTGGGTTCATTGGCAATGGGGATCCTAGTAGCTTCTTAACCTTTCCATCCACCTTGTTACTCTTTTCAGAGGTTGCGCTGGCAGAAGAATTGTTATTTTGGGGATTTATTTTTCAACGACTTATCGCTGGGCTTGGTCAATTGCCAATAACTACTCGTGGCAGAGTTATTTCCAGCTTACGCATTTAAATAACCCGGACATGACAGGCGATGTCGAATTTTTTGCGGTATTAATCTTTTGATTATCACTCGTATTTGACATGCATTCATCCGCACCAAAGACTTGTCATGCCGCTTGGCTTGCACTTTATGGCGAATTTGATGCAAGGTGGCATCCTCGGTTTTGGCGTGATTGGCACGGATCAATCAGGTTTATTCAAACCCGTCTTTAGCTGTGCCGGTTGAACTGGCTGACGGGCGGTCAATTTGGGCTGGGCTAGCCAGTGTTCCCAGATATGGCTTGTGTTGTTGTGACATTTATACTGTTTCAGAGATGGGGTGTATCAAAGACACATTGATCAGGGAACAATTTTACCCCATCATGATCTTGGGGCGATATCGCCGCCTCCGCTAAATGAGAGGACTGGATCTCTTCACTGCTCGCAAATCTGCGATGGTGCGGAATAGTTTGAGGATGCGGTGATAGGCTCTTGCCGACCAGGATTGAGTTGACTCATTGCCGCTCGCATCAGGCTCTGACCTTCGGGTTGGAGTTGGCAAAATTGCCTGACCTCGCCGATGCGCATGTCTGCGTTGCAGACGATATCAGTGGAGTTGGCGAAGCGTTGATTTTGAATGTTTCTTGCGGTTTGCGCGCTTGCGGATGGTCTCCCTGGACTCGCCGAGTTTATTTCCGCTAAGTTTTTCGTAGTCCCACGCGGCACTTCGATGTGAATGTCAATGCGGTCGACAATGGACCGGAGATACCGTTTTGATATTTGGTAACGACAGCGGGTGCAAGTACAGGCTTTTGGGAATCCCTATAGAATCCGCAGGGGCGGGGATTCATAGCTGCAATGAGTTGAAATTTGCTGAAAAAGAAGTAAAGCGGGCCTTTGGCGCGGCTGATAGTGACGGCTTTATCTTCCATCAGTTGGCGCATCACTTCGGGGGACTCGTTTTGAATTCGGGGAAATTCATCTGGAATAAAACACCGCGAAGCAGGCAGAGAGATTTCGCCGGGCTTGGGAATGTTCCCACCACCGACTAGACCGGCATGGGAGATGGTGTAGTGCGGCGAACGGAAACGGACGATGTTTGATGGCCCAGGTCCTGCGGGAGTTGATCATTGCTACCGAATAGATGCGCGTCACGTCAACGATTCTTCGAAATGGATGTTTCAGGCAAGATGCCGGGCAGGCGCATGCTAATTATGTTACCCGCAATGGCGAGCCAAGTGCGTAAGCGGTTGTGTCCGCCAACTCCGGCATTTACATTGAAACGCGATTGACGTGTTCCTGTTTCTTTAATTTCGGGGAAGTCCGCAAGGTAAAGGCAGCTCGAGCAAGTCGCTTGAAGGTTGATATGGTTGAATGAGATGCCGACCCGCTAAATGGTTCGTAGAGATGTCCAAGCGATTTACCGTTGGTACACCTCAAGGTCGGGGATCAAGCTGCTTCGCCCGCATCCGCTTCAGGGGACGAACATCCTGCGATCCATTGGCGCGGGCGGCGGCTGCCGTGGGGGCACGCCCCTGTGGCGGGCAATGCCATCAAGTGAGCTCACCAATGAACATGGCGCCTTCGATGCTTTCTTGCGGAAGAAATCCAGCGAGGATGACGACGCCCCAAGGCAATGGGCAAGTCGCAAAGCTGGTCCTGCTGCGGATGGCGGCGGGGAGGTTGGCCACGATGCGGTGGCGCGGAAGAATAACCGGCATTTTTACCTCGGTTTGTACGTTCGCGGCTTTCTTGAACTGCCGCATCAGGTAAGCCGACGATGATGACTGCTGGAAGACCGTTGGTGTAATCCACTTCCACTTCAACGATCACGCCTTCGAAATCCACCACGGCGCAAGGATATACTCGTGAGGAGCATGGATGTATTTTATCGTTAAGGCTTGATAGGTTTTGAAAAACGCTATTAAGAAAAACGGCGCGGACATTTGTCGCGCTGTTGGCTTTTCAACGTCCTTTAGTCGAGCAGATCCTTGGGGGATGTTGCCGCCATTGGCAGCGATCTGGCGCAGAACTTCTTTTGTGAAGCCAGACGTTCATGCCGGGCAAGTCGCTCATTTGGTCGGCGGGGCAGGTTGAGTTCTTTGGCAAGCTCTTCGCGGACTTCACGGCTGCTGTCGAGTTTCGAGCAGTTTAGGCAGATCCTGATGGAGACCTTCCAGTTGAGTTCCTTGCCTTTGGCGCGTTCTTCGAGCTGCGCCGCATCACCCCGACGGTGAGTGCGGCAGGGCGGGGGCAAATGCGTCGGCGTCATCGCGCTTGATGCCGGAAGATTTACGCCAGCGCTGGCTGCAGCTTTGGACCCGGGCTGGGCGGGGCTTTGCAGCCGGAGCAGCAGGTTTGGTATCGGCAGCAGCGGCGACAGTTGCTGACAGGCTTTTCTTCCTCACCTTCTTTTTGAGACCGAGCTTTTCGAGAATATTACTGAAGGGACCCATGATAAAAATCCTTTTCTTGGTTTGATTTCACATGATTTGCATCTGTTTTAAGTATAACCGGATACGTTTCGTAATTTATTAACGGAACGTAATAATCTCCGGCGACTATTTCTTTATCGCATATGGATATTGATCCCTCAACCCTTGACTGCGATTGATGGAAACCCAGGAAGTTGGCGGAAAGATAGGCGTATCTGTCATGAAGATATGTTTGATACATATTTTGTTTTTAGGTACTCCTTCTGGCGAAGTTCCAATCACCGAAGTTAATAAAATTATTTCACTTGCAAACGACTCTAGCGATGTCACAGCTGTTTTGCGTAATTACATTTCACAGGGAAAAACAAGTCGTTTGTTCGATTTGTTGAGTGACCTTTATGAAGAGCTATCAGAAAATGGCGTTCATGTATTGGGACACTCGTTATTAGAAGTTAAGGATAATATCCAAGAGCCAAGAACTGCTTTTGATTTTGGCTCTGTTTTAGAAACTCACAATGGCTGCTATACCACTTGCTGAGTATGATTTAGGATGCAAACACTAGGTATGAATGGTTTCTTCATGAACTGATGAGCAGTAAATCTTTGCACCCCCTAGTGCTTCAAGTAGCATGGAATATTCCTAGGGTCTGTATGCAAAATACAAAATAGTGGTTAAACTGGTCGCCATGGGAAACCGTGGCGACCTAACAAATGAACAATGGGAGCGGATAGAACCGTTACTCCCGAAGGCAAAAACAACTCGTGGACGACCCGCACAAGACCATCGACAACTCCTGAATGGTATTTTGTGGGTGCTGAGGACAGGCGCACCCTGGCGTGATATGCCAGAACGCTATGGCAAGTGGACAACCATTTACAGTCGATTTCAGCGTTGGCGCAAATCAGCAGTTTGGGAGAAGATGTTTGCCGAGTTACAGACCTTGTTGGATGTGGAAAGCAATGTGGATTGGGAAATCCATTTCATTGACTCCACAACCGTACGAGCCCATCAACACGCTGCTGGCGCAAAAAAGTAGCGCAGAACAAGAGGCTTTAGGGCGTAGCCGAGGTGGATTTAGCACCAAAATCCACATTCGATGTGAAGGAACGGGTAAATTGATTACCTTTTTGCTAACACCTGGACAGGAACGTGATATCCGCCAAGCGGAAACCTTGATGAAGCGGGTGTAATTCGCAGAGGCTCAAGACGGGCTACGGGCACAAGGGGCACAAAGGTTTAAGTTTGTGAGTGATAAAATTAGTGGTGATTGGTTGACTTAGAGAATGGAGTGTGTCTTATGCAGTTCAAGGACATTATCACAATCGAAGCAGGGAAGAGGGGCGGCAAGCCGTGTATTCGCGGGATGCGAATCACGGTCTATGATGTGTTGGAATATCTTGCTTCGGGCATGACCGAGCAGGAGATTTTGCAGGACTTTAGGAAGATATCCTTGCCTGTTTGGGGTTCGCGGCGGCGCGTGAACGGGTGATGGTGAGTGCGCAATAAGCACAAATAAACAAGAATTATCAAAAAGAGGTTGTGTCTAAAAATGGACACAACCTCTTTTTTTCGATCCTTATAATCAATACATTATGACTACGAAAGCAATTGATGGCAATTCATGAAAATTTCTCTTGATGGCGCTTTGGAATTTGAGTTCTTTGAACTTGAAGATGTCAAGAAAGCCGAACAATTTGCTGAAAACATTGATGGCGTGATTTACTCTTGGAAAGTCATTGGATATTCCAATTGGCTGGAAAAGAGATTGTCAGTTGCCGATGTTTTAGGTCTTGCAGTGCTTCCAAAGGGATTGTCTGATTGGATAGATTTACATGATGATGTGGGTAACTGAATAAAGGGAGATATTATTTCATGGAATTAATACTTTCAAAATTCTCTGCAAGGGAATATAAAAGTCAAACACAGAAAATCCGCGTGATGACTGAGGGTTGGGTAAACAAATCGGTTTTCTGTCCGAATTGTGGGAATGCATTGAATCGTTTTGAAAACAACTCGCCTGTTGCGGATTTTTACTGCAAGAAATGTGCAGAAGAATATGAACTGAAATCAAAAAATGGGAAAGAAGATTGTGGATGGCGCATATTCCACGATGATTGAACGTCTGAAATCGGACAACAATCCAAACTTTTTCTTTTTGACTTACGACAAATCCACTTTTGAAATCAGGAACTTCTTAACCATCCCAAAATACTTTTTTGTTCCTTCGATTATTGAAAAGAGAAAAGCACTTTCTCCTACAGCAAGACGAGCAGGTTGGATTGGTTGCAATATTGATGTCAGCAACATTCCTGAACTAGGGAAAATCTTCTTTGTTCAAAACGGCTTGGTCAAAAGCAAAGATGAAGTGCTTGAAAAGTGGAGCAAGACCGATTTTGTAAAAGCAACTCAGAACATTGAATCAAAAGGCTGGCTATTGGATGTTCTGATGTGTGTTGAGAAAATCAAAAAGGAAGAGTTTTCGCTGGATGATGTTTATGCTTTTGAAGGTTATTTGAAAGCCAAACATCCATCTAATAACAATGTGAAGGCAAAGATTCGTCAGCAGTTACAGTTTCTACGGGATAAAGGCGTTCTGAATTTTGTTGGTCGTGGTCAATATCGGATGAAACTCAAAGGGAGATAAATAATGCACAGGTATGTTGTCAGCCAATTTGATGGAAGTGCGTTTGTGGTCATTGACCAGACGGAAAAGCGAGAAGTCTGTGTCTGTTCGAATTACGATGATTGGGAAGACGCGGAAGAGCGAGCAGTGAAGATAGCGAAATTGCTCAATGGAGTTTCGGAGTAACGAGAGAACACTGGGATGAATGTCCCAGTGTTTTTGATTGGCGGGGTAGAACCTCACCCCCCCTCTCCTTTAGGAGAGGGGCCTATCCGACTGGGGATTGGGTTTTGTGTCAAGATGAAGTTTCGGTTGCGGGTGGTTTAGCTTCTCCCCTTGCCCCAGATAAGGGGTTGGGGACGCGTACCCGCTGAAGTACTTGAAAGGGTGAGCGATAGTGACTGGTAGACAGGAGAGGGGGTTCGGCAGAGCTTTTCTTCTTCTTTTCTAGTTTCAATGTTCGCCCCGCAATACGAGCAGGCGACGGAGTGAGAACTGGTCCATTTCAAGTCGTTCGAGGCGGACGGGACCACCGCAGTTGGGGCAGGTGGCGGGTAACAGGTCTGCGCGATGCACCGGGTCTGCGGGGGGCGGGGCAGGTCTTGGCGCAGGAGGAGGCGGAGGGGCGAAGGGCGGCGGATCAAATGGAGGAGGCGCAGGTCGCTCTGGCGGTTGTTCATCTCGAAAAAGCGATTCGAATACGATGCTGATGCCGACCAGAATCAAAATGCCGGGCCACCAATCTCCAGTGGTAAAGAGGATCGCCAGCCCGACCAGCCAGATCAAGCCGCTTAAATTTTGCCTCTGCCCCGGCGGAAATGCGGTCCGTGCCGAAATCTTTTATGTCTGTGCATGTCATGAGTCCTTTGCAGAATGGGAGCAACTTCCATAAGTATACGCCTGACGGTGCTGGAAGGTTTCTGCAAATAGGCTGCCGGGCTTCACAAGGTTAAAAGAACCAATGCCCCAGTAGCGCAGATGCCAGCGTCATGCTGATGTTGTCGATATCTTTATAATGCAACGACTCGACCAGTGCGCCGACCAATGCGATGGCGGCAATGGGGAGCAGGTAACTGGTAATGGTGCCATCAAAGACGCCTGCATTCACATAAATGTAGATCATCAGCGCAGACATCACAAATCCGCCGACGAATACGCTCACCATGCCCGCTACGGATTTTTCCTTGCTCCACGGCAATTTCGGCGAAGGGATGCGCCGACCGAAGATATCGGCAATGCCATCGCCGCCGCACATCATCATCAACGCGATAATCCCAATGGGGGATCTTTCGCCAGTAGACCAACGTCAGCACCACGAACATAATGCCGTAGTAAAGCGGACCACGCAGAATTTCTTTCGGGTCACCCGTGCGGGACATGGCATCCACCGAGGCTTTATCTTTCAAAATTCCAAAGCCAATGAGTGCAAACTGCACAGTGATCGCAAACGGAACCAAGGCTGCCAGCCAGCGGGCGGAGGGGCGTCGTCGAAAAAGAACCAGCACAACACAAAGATCGGACCCGTGCCGATGTGGATCAACTTGCGGCTGAGCTTGCTTTCGATCCAGCCGCGATGGGCGAAGAAATCCATTAGGCGCAAAAATCCGAGCGCGATGGCAAAGGTGAGGGCGAGAGCGATGTAATTGTTCAAAGGGAGACTCCTGAAAAATTGACGATGGACCAGTAGACATGACCATGGAAAAGATCTTTTCCATCGTCAATGGTCTATCGTCCATCGTCGTTATTTATAACCCCGCACCCGCTATCAAAGACTCCCAATTTTCGAAAATGGATGACCTCCGCCTTGCCGAACGCCTCTGCTTTTGTGCGATGCCCGAGGTCAAGCCCGAGCGTGGACTTTCACATCGAACCCGCCTCGCGCAGGATTTCACCAGCCGCCCGTGTGGCGCGGACCCCACCCATCGTATCTTCGATGACGTACAGTTCAAACGACTTCGGCAGCTCCTAAAGTGGCCGTTCAACTGACCCGATGTATGCCACTCGTATGCCGCATTCATCGAAGACCATTCCTCCCCGGTCCACGCGGCGGGAATTCCCGCCAGCGCATGGAACAGGCGCCGGCTTGATCAAGTCGCCGGGTTCAAGCCGTGTTGCTTCGCGTAAATTCCAACTTTCCATACGACATCAACGGAATCTCCGCCAACCCGACCAGTTCGAGGCCCGGCTCCGCTTCGGGCGCGTAGCCGCGATGTGACCCATCCCATTCACGCGGCGGCTTGGAAGGTCGGGCAGTAAAACCGGAGATGGAATTCCACTCGTGACGTAGCCTCTCGCGGATTTCTGCGCTGATGTTAGCCGTATCGTGCGTCAGCAAAAGGGATTGCGCCTCAAACTTCGCGCGGTAGGTGATACGATTGGCCGAACATGTGGCTCCCAGAGAGAAATGCTGGAAACAAGCGCAGGGTGTGCGACTTATGGACATTGCGCGACTCGGTCATCAAGGTTCTTGCGCAACTCGCTCGGTAGAGGCGGAAAAATTCCTGCTCGTATGCCGCATCCACAGGATACGTCCGTCCAGCATCTCAAATTCAGGGATGATGAATGCTCGGCTCCTCGACCTTGCATTGATGTTGAATCTGTTCCCCAGCAAGTGACAGGTCGGCAGGTAAATTGTCCATTGGCTTTTGCGCGAAAGGACATCCTCCCAATATGCGCCGAGGATAAGTGGCGACATATCCCATTCGCTGAAGATGCCGCGCTTCTCCAGCTCCGCGAGTAATTCTTCTTCATGACGTAATGCGCCGATGAAGCGCTTCACCGTGGCATGCAATGCCGCACGATACCCACCGGGTGCGACCAGCACACCGTCTACATCGAGCAAGATGACCTTTTTCATTTATGACGCTTCTCCAACTCAGCCAGAATGTCCGCCGGGGTCAATCCGCGTGCGGCGAGTAGAACCAGCGTATGATAGGTTAAATCCGCAATTTCTTCTATTAATCTTTGATCTTCCTGCGCCAACGCCGCCACGACCACTTCTGTCCCTTCTTCGCCCACCTTCTGCGCGATCTTCAGCAAGCCTTCATTGAACAGACTCGTCGTGTACGATTTCTCGGTGGGATTTTTCTTTCGTTCTTCGATCACATCAAACAACCATTGAATGCTCATGTTCACTCCTCGTTTCGTCATTGCAGGAGGGCGAGCACGAAGCAAACAAAGGTTACTAAAACATGGTTTGCTTCGGGACAAGAGTGCCCTTGCTGGGTTAAAGCTTCTGTAAAAACACGTCCGCTCGCCCGTATGGCACGCTGGACCCGCAGGCTCGACCAGCACCAGCAGCGTATCCGCATCACAATCCACGCGGATCTCGACCACCTTCTGCACATTGCCCGATGTCGCGCCCTTGTGCCAAATCTCCTGACGACTGCGTGACCAAAACACTGTTTCACCTTTTTCTATCGTCAATCGCAAAGACTCAGCATTCATCCATGCCATCATCAACACATCTTTTGTTTTTTGAGTCCTGAACAATTGCGGGAATCAACTCATTTGAATCGAACTTAATTTCATCATTCATAATTCATCCTTCATCATTGTCTTACGGGTACGCCCTGCAATCTTAATTCCTCTTTCAACTCTGGAATCCTCAACTTCCCATCATGAAACAGCGATGCCGCTAATGCCGCATCTGCCATGCCTTTGGTCAGCACATCCGCAAAGTGACTGGGTGTTCCCGCCCCGCCTGAAGCGATGACAGGTACAGAGACCATCTTCGAGATGATGCTCGTCAACTCCAAGTCATAACCCGCGAGCGTGCCATCGGCATCCATGCTGGTGAGCAGGATCTCGCCCGCACCCAATTCCACGCCGCGCACTGCCCACTCGACCGCATCAATACCTGTCGGGGTTCGTCCACCTGCCACATACACTTCCCAGCTTGAGCCGTTTCTACGTGCATCAATCGCCAGCACAATGCACTGCGCCCCAAAGCGACTCGCGCCTTCAGAAAGCAACTCAGGTCGCTTCACCGCTGCCGAATTGACACTGACCTTGTCCGCGCCAGCCAGCAGCAGATTGCGCATATCGTCCACTTCGCGGATTCCGCCGCCGACCGTCAACGGCATAAAGACCGTCTCAGCCACGCGGCTGACCAACTCCAAGGTCGTCTTGCGTCCTTCGTGGGTTGCAGAAATATCGAGAAAGACCAACTCGTCCGCGCCTTGCTCATCGTACAGACGCGCCTGCTCCACAGGGTCACCCGCATCGCGCAGGTTCACAAAGTTCACGCCCTTCACCACGCGCCCATCTTTGATATCCAAACAAGGGATGATTCGTTTTGCTAACATTTCAAACTCCTTCTTAAACACAAAGGACACGAAGGAAAACCTTTAAGACCTTTTCCCCTTTGTACCTTCGTGACCCTTCGTGTTTAAAGATTTAACGCCTCTTTCAAATCAACCGTCCCATCATACAACGCCCGCCCGATGATACAGCCCGCCAGCCCCGCATCCTTCGCCGCCTTCACATCATCAATGGTATGCACGCCACCTGAAGCGATCACATCGAGTCCACTTTTCTCAGATAACTCTCGCGTCGCAGGGATGTTCAACCCGCTGCCCAAACCGTCGCGGCTGACATCGGTAAAGATAACGGTAGCAAGCCCAAAGGTCCGCATTTGAAGCGCGAGGTCAAGCGCAGGCACACCGCTGTTATCTTTCCAACCGCGAGTCCGCACGAGTCCATCGCGTGCATCGATTCCAACTGCAATATGTTCCGCGCCGAAACGAGTCAAGGCATCACGCACGATCTCTGGTTGTTCAATCGCAATCGTTCCAAGAATCACGCGACTCACGCCCAACGATAACGCCGCTTCAATCGACTCGAGCGAACGCATCCCGCCGCCGAATTGCACGCGCGCACCAAGTTTTAAAATTGATTCAAGCGCAACACGATTCGCATTATCACTTTCGCCAAACGCACCATCGAGATTTACAACATGCAACCAAGCAGCGCCAGCATCGATCCAACGCTTCGCCATCTCGGCGGGGTCATCACTGTACGACGTCATCCGCGCGGGGTCGCCTTCTTTCAGCCGCACCACTTTGCCGCCGCGCAGATCGATCGCAGGATAGATCGTAAACATCACGCCTCCACAAAATTTTTCAAAATGCGCAGCCCCACCGCCTGACTTTTCTCAGGGTGAAACTGCACGCCAAACACATTCTCGCGCCGCACCGCGCACGCATAGCGAATGCCATAATCCACTTCTGCGATCACATCGGATGGATCGCCCGCCTGACAGTAAAACGAGTGATTGAAATAGACATACGCCCCATCTTGGATTTGATCGAAGAGCGCCGCTTCTTTCTTGACCTGAACTTGATTCCACCCCGTGTGCGGAATCTTCACCGAGAGCGTATCTGCAAACTTCACCACCGTGCCGCGCAAAAGACCCAAGCCTTCGTGCTCGCCCATCTCTTCACCGATCTCGAACAAGGCTTGCATGCCGACGCATATTCCCAGCATTGGCACACCGCGTGAGACGACTTGCTTTACAGCATCATCGAGTCCCTTGGCTTTCATGCCATCCATGAAATCACCGAACGCGCCCACGCCAGGCAGCACAACTTTCTTTGCTGTTAAAACTTTTTGCGGGTCATCAGTTCGTTCGACGTTCGCTCCAACATTTTCCAGCGCCTTCTGCACCGAGCGCAGATTGCCTGTGCCTGCGTCAATCAAGATTATTCCCCTTTCAGCCAATCCCGAGATCTTTCATCCTTTCTTTTGTCGAAGGGATTGTCCCACCCCGCCGCGGGTCAAACTGCGTGGACGCATCCAACGCGCGCGCCCAGGCTTTGAACAAGGCTTCGGCTTGATGATGGTCATCGCGCCCGTACAAGACTCGTGCATGTAAATTACAGCGTGCCTGCACCGCAAACGACTCGAAGAAATGCGGGAACAACGTCACAGGGATGTTGCCAACATACGGCGTGTGCCATTCGACCTGCACCACCGCATACGGACGCCCCGACAAGTCCATTGCCACGTGCGCGAGAGTCTCATCCATCGGCGCAAAACTATCGCCCATGCGGACAATTCCCTTGCGGTCGCCCAACGCCTTATCAAAGGCTTGACCCAACGCCAGCGCCACATCCTCCACCGTGTGATGGACGTCAATGTGCAGGTCGCCTTGGGCTTTGACGGTCAGATCAAAGAGACCATGGACGGCAAGATGCGTCAGCATGTGGTCAAGGAATCCCACGCCCGTGGAAATCTCGTGCTTGCCTATTCCATCCAAGTTCAATTTAATTTCGATTTGTGTTTCGTTTGTTTTCTGGATACTTCGCTAAGTTCTCATGGTTTCTCCTTTGTTTAAGGTTAGCAGGTTTAAGGTTTGAATGTTCGGCGTTTCAAGACCACACGTTACTTATATATTTTTCAACGCTTTCAACAAAACATCCGTATCACTCGGACGCCCCACACTAATGCGGATGTGATCTCTCAACCCAGGCTTGTTGAAGTAGCGGATGAAGACTCCGAATTCTTGCGCCAACTTCGTTTTCAACTCGGCGGCATTGCGCCCATCCACTTGGCAGAGGATAAAGTTCGATTGCGTAGGATACGGCTTGAGGTACGGAATCTCCGTCAGCGTGGAGAGGAGGCGGGTTCGTTCGTCCTTGAGTTTTTCGACCAACACCTTCAACTCATCCACATTCGCCAATGAAGCTTGCGCGGCAACACTCGCGGCGACGTTGACATTGTACGGCTGCTTGGACTTCCACAAGGTGGGCATGAGCCATTTGGGGAACGCGCCATAGCCAATACGCAGACCAGCCAACCCCGCCCACTTACTGAACGTGCGTAACACGACAAGATTCTCTCTCTGCGGCACTTCGCGGATGCGGCTGAGACTTGCTCCGAGATTCTCGCCAGCAAATTCGATGTAGGCTTCATCGAGCACCACCAACAGCGGAAGCGCGAGCAATTCATCCATCACATCCGATGGGATCAAAGAGCCGTCGGGGTTATTGGGCGAAGCGATGAACAACAACTTTGGCTTGTATTCATCAACTGCTTTCCGTATGCCATTCATGTTCAAAGAGAAGTCTGCATTGCGTGGAACTTCGACACAACGCGCGGCGTTCAACTCAGCATCGAAGGGATACATGCCGAAGGTCGGCGGGCAGGATAGAATGCACTCGTACGGCTCAAGGAAGACGCGCATGAGCAGGTCGAGCAGTTCATCCGCGCCAGAGCCAGCGAGGAGGTCGTCTTCATTCACGCCAGTAAACTCTGCCAGCGACTGGCGCAAGGCACGCGACTCAGGGTCGGGGTAGATGTGCGGAAAGTCCATCTCCGCGAGCGCCTTGCGGACAGCGGGCAGAACGCCGTAGGGATTTTCGTTCGCGTCGAGTTTGACGATCTGCGATGGTTCACGCCCGATACGCGCCGAGAGAATTTCGAAGGGTTCGATAGGTGTGTATGGTGGAAGGGATTCGAGGTGGGTTCGGATTTTCATAATTATTCCTGTAGGTCTCACTTGTAGTGTGATCGTTTTATTCGCCGTGCCCGCATGGACGTGAACGTCCATGCTACTATTACAAAGCCGACTGAAGTCGGCTAGTCCGCTTGAGCGGACTTCGTAAACTAGCACGGGGGTTCATCCCCGTGCGGGCAAACGGACGCAGTCTCACTCCGCAATAACGCGGCATTCGCGTGTGCATCCAATCCTTCAGACTGCGCGAGGGTTGCGGCGATGGGACCGACTGCCTGCGCGGTTTTATCATCCAACGCAACGAGGCTGACGATCTTCACAAAGTCCCACACGTTGAGCGGGGAAGCAAAGCGGGCGGAGCCACCAGTCGGCATAACATGGCTGGGACCAGCAAGGTAATCGCCCAGCACTTCAAAGGAATGTTCGCCCATGAAGACACCGCCAGCGTTATTGACCTTCTCCGCCCAGCGCCACGGCTCCGTGACGGATAATGCCAAGTGTTCAGGCGCATACTCATTGGCAAGGTCAACGGCTTCAGCGAGGTCGCGAGTCAGAACGGCACCGCCGCGATTCTCTAATGAAGCGACAATGATATCTGCGCGGCTGCGTTGTTCGATCTGAGCCGCAACTTCGGCTTGGACTTTTTGAATGAGGGTTTGTGAGGGAGTAAGAAGAATGGCAGAGGCGAGCAAGTCATGTTCGGCTTGGGCAAGCAGGTCAGCAGCGACCCAACTGGGATTTGCCGAATCATCGGCGATGACCACGGTTTCGGTTGGACCCGCCAACCCGTCAATGCCGACCACGCCGTAGACTTGTCGCTTTGCCAATGTGACGAAGAGATTGCCAGGTCCGAAAATTTTATCAACGGGGCGGATGGTTTCGGTGCCATACGCGAGGGCGGCAATGGCTTGTGCGCCACCGATAGCATAGACTTCGTCCACGCCTGCGACGGCACATGCGGCGAGGATAATGGGATTGATAGGCACTTCTGATTTTGCAAACTCACGATTAGGCGGCGTGATGACGACGATCTCTTTCACGCCTGCTACCTTTGCAGGGATGGCACTCATCAAAACCGTTGAAGGCAATGGTGCCGTACCGCCAGGGACGTATAAGCCGACACGTTGAATCGGGCGGATGATCTGCCCGACAGTGCCGCCGAGTTCGTTGGTGAACCATGAGGTCAGCGGTTGTTTTTTGTGGAAGGCTTCGACGCGGGCGGCGGCTTTTTCGAGCGCGTCACGCTGGGCAGGCGAGATCGAATCAAGCGCGGACTGAATCAAAGCCGTCGAAACGGGAGCAGGTTTGAGATTAAGAGAATCGAGGCGTTGTGTCCAATCTTGAAGGGCAGAATCACCGCGAGTCCGCACATCTTTCAAAATGCGAGTCACGGCGGCTTCGGCTGTCAATCGTTCGCCGAAAAGTTTTTCGATGTTGTCCATCACGCGCGCGCTGACGGGGAACTCATCGGGCGGCGTGCGTTTGAGAATGGTTTGGCGTGCGGTTTGAGAATCATATTGCTTGAACATGGCAAGTCCTTTCGAGATTAGTAATTTGGTAACTGGTAATTACCAATTACTAATTACTGGTTTTGAGTGCTGCGAGCATGGCGGTGTAACGCGGCGGCTCTTCTTCAAAGATGTAGGTGACGGGCGAGACGATGATGCCGCTGCCGCCGATGGCTCGTAATTCGCTGATGGCTTGCGGCAGGCGTTTGCGCGGCACGACGATGGTGACAGAGTGCCAATCTTGATTCGCGTCGCGCGTGATGATGGGGCTGACAGTGGGACCTTGCAGACCGCCGACCGATGTTTCTTCAAATAGTTTGGATGCGATCGCTTCGGGACTCCGCCCGCGCATGTTCGCAATGACCAGAAGATTTTCCTTCGCCCGCATGTGCGCCTCGATGTACTCGAGCAAGCGACGCGCCATCTCGAGCGCTTGTGGATTCGTTTGCAAGGCTTTGCGATTCGCAATGAGTGCGGCTTGCGAAGCTTGGATAACTCCATCGCGCAACGCACGCAGACGATTGTCTTGCAGGGTCTGACCCGATGAAACAAGGTCGGAGATGATGTCGGCATAGCCGATGGTGGGCGCGGTTTCGAGAGTCCCTTCGGCGGTGATGAGCGTGTGCGGAATGTTCTGCGCCTTGAGAAAGCGTTCGGTGAGGACGGGGAATTTTGTCGCCACTCTCAGCGGACGGTTGAGACTCGTCACATATTTTTTCAATGAAGGGATGTCTGTGACTTCATCCCACGCTTCGGGGACGGCGAGCATGAGCGCACAGCCGCCATAACCGAGTTCATCATGCAGGACGATGATCTCGCCATTGTCGCCGCGATTTTCTTCGAGCACGTCGATGCCCGTGATGCCAAAGTCCACGCTGCCCTGGCGGACGCTGACGACGATGTCACCTGGGCGTTGAAAGAGGACGGTCAACTCGGGCAGGGCGGGCATCTTCGCCTGATACTGGCGCGGATTCAGTTTCTGCACGGAGAGTCCGCACTCGGCGAGAAAGTCGAGCGAGTCGTCCATGAGGCGTCCTTTGGAGGGAAGGGAGAGACGAAGGGTTGAGCGTTGGGTCATCAGGTTTCCTTTAATTTTGTGTCTGGTAGTTGCCCCCTCCGCCTGCTATCGCAGGCACCTCCCCAAAATACGACGGACGAACGTCCGTCGTATTTGGGGGAGGACGGGTGGGGGGGTAACAAAAAACCCCGACGCAGGGTCGGGGCTTGATGAGGTGAAGTATGGGTATCTGCTATTATCCGTTCACAGGTACGCGCACATAAACCTCCCGACCATGCGGGGGTTGAATATGATGATGGTGGTGCTTGAGCGCGGACTTGTATTTCATGTTGGGCAGTATTCTATGCCGGGGATGGGAATGAGTCAAGGGATTTTCAAGAAATTATATACACGAAGAGCACGAAGAAACACGAAGTTTTTGCTTCGTGAAAATTCGTGTCCTTTGTGGATACCCCTCTCTTTCCCCATGCTATAATCCGCAATCGTTTGACCCAAACCCATGGAGGAACCCTTGCGTACCAAACTCACCATACTCATGCTCGCCCTGAGCATTCTTCTTTCCGCCTGCGGAGTAAACGCCTCGGGCGGAGCGACAACCGCCGTTGAAGGTTACATCACCGCCCTTGCAAGCAAAGACCAAGCCGCCCTCATCTCCAACTCCTGCGCCGACTGGGAAGATGACGCTCTGATCGAACTCGACTCCTTCGCCCTCGTCGAAGTCACCGTGGACGGAATGTCCTGCGCCGAATCCGGCACCGACGGCGACAAGACCCTCGTCAACTGCACCGGCATGCTCAATATGAGCTACAACGGCGAACCCCAATCCCTCGACCTCGCCGACCGCACCTACGAAGTCATTGAACAAGACGGCAACTGGCTCGTCTGTGGCGTTCGCTAAGAACTGGTTGGTGGTGGTCAGTTGGTAGTTGGCAGCAAGCCTGCCGTCAACTGACTACTACCAACCGTCAACTACATACCACCAACTGTGAAAAAGAAAACCTCCTCGCCCTCCTCCTCTGCCTCATCCTCATCGCCCTCGTCATCTTCACCGCAGACTCGAGCCCCACGTGGATCTATCAAGGCTTCTAAATGGCGCTTGAAAATATCCTGATTCTCGCCGCCGCCTCGCTCCTTTGGGCAACAACCTTCCGCAACCATGGCAGAACGTGGTTCATGCTCATCGCCAGCGTCGTCGTCATCTTCTGGCTGCAACCCGCCCTCCCCATCCGCGGCGCCGACTTCTTCACGCCCCTCGCCACGCTCGTGCTCGTCGTCCTCACCTGGTTCATCACCGCCGACGACGAAACGCGCAAGCAGCGCAAGAACGTCATCATCCTCGCCATCGTTGCAGGCGTTGTTCTTTTACTTAACCTAACCCGCTTCATTCCTCAACTTCAATTCTTCACCGCTTCACGCCCACCTCAACTCGAAACGACTCTCCTCATCTTTTTGATAACAGGACTGACGCTGTTCGCCTTATCTCGTCCGACGCGTTTCAGCGCTTCTTTCTTAACGGTGGGTTTGGTACTAACCATCGGGCTTTTTCTCCTCATCAAGATTCCCGACCTATCTCTCTGGCTCGCATCTTTCCTACGCACACTCTCTGGTCAATCGCTGACCAACGTCTCCGCGAACGACTTTCGTTGGCTTGGCTTCTCCTACGTCGCCTTTCGTCTCATTCACACCATCCGCGATAAACAATCCGGTCGCTTCCCTTCCGTAGACGTGGGCGAGTTCATCACCTACATCATCTTCTTCCCTGCCTTCACCGCCGGTCCCATCGACCGCTTAGAACGTTTCATCAAAGACTTGCGTGCTCCCTTCGCAGGTCTAAACCTTGAAACTTTTTATTCTGCTGGTCAACGCTTATTAATTGGCTTGTTCAAAAAATTCGTCATCGCCGACGCGCTGGCTCTCATTGCCCTGAACGACACCAACGCAACCCAAGTCACCTCGACGTTTTGGATGTGGTTCATCGTCTACGCCTACGCCCTCCAGATCTACTTCGACTTCAGCGGCTATACTGACATCGCTCTCGGCATCGCCCAACTGCTCGGAATCAAACTGCCCGAGAACTTCGCCTCTCCTTACCTCAAACCCAACCTGACTCAATTCTGGAACAACTGGCACATGACTCTCACGCAGTGGTTCCGTGCTTATTTCTTTAATCCCATCACCCGCTGGCTCAGGTCTTGGCAAAAACCCATGTCCATTCCGATGATGATCCTGCTCACCCAAGTCGCCACCATGCTGCTGATCGGCTTTTGGCACGGCGTGACCTGGAACTTCACCCTCTGGGGCTTATGGCACGGGCTGGGACTCTTCATCCACAACCGCTGGAACGACGCCACCAAAGTCAAAGCCGCCGCTTGGGTGATCACGCCCGCGAAACAAGCCGTACTCAACATCAGTGGCATATTGCTCACTTTCCATTTTGTCGCCATTGGATGGATATTCTTTGCATTATCATCGCCTGTTGTTTCATGGCAAGTCATTTTGAAATTGTTTGGAGTCAATTAACTCCGTCATTGCGAGGGCGGTGCTCTTCCGCCCGAAGCAATCTCGTGAGCATGCTTGGAGATTGCTTCGCCGCGAAGAACAAGAACGCGGCTCGCAATGACGGAATAAAAATTTTATGAAACAACCCATCAAACCTCTCAACGTCCTCATCAAGGGACTGCTCTTATTCCTGCTATTCAACCTCGTCATCGCCGCATGGCAGCCGAGTGTTGGACAATTCTCTCTTTACAATGCTATTTACCCAGGACGCGAGCGGTTGCCTTTCGGTGAGAACCCCAAGCAATCGTACAACCTCAGCCTCTTCGACCTCGATGCGATGTTCGCCTCGCATGTCATCGCGGGCATAAACAAAGCGGACTCAGAATTTCGCATCATTATCGTGGGCGATTCATCCGTGTGGGGAACCTTGCTCAAACCTGAAGAGACATTAGCTGGACAACTCAACGCGGACAATCTCACCGCCTGCGGAAAAAATGTCCGCGCCTATAACTTGGGCTACCCGACCATCTCCCTCACAAAAGATGTCATGCTTCTATCTTATGGAATGCAATACGACCCCGACCTCGTCATCTGGATGACCACACTCGACGCGTTCCCGTTGGATAAGCAAACGTCCACGCCGCTGGTGGCTAACAATGAAGAAAAGGCTCGGGAACTGGCAAGCAACTACCAGTTAAGAGTCGATGCGGATGACTCCAATTTCGAAGTCAAATCGTTCTGGGAGAAAACTTTTATTGGCGACCGTCGCGCATGGGCGGACTTCTTCCGCTTGCAGATCTATGGCGTGATGTGGTCTGCCACGGGCATTGACCAGGTTTATCCCGCCGATTATGAAAAAGCGCAAACCGATTTCGAAGCGGACGATAGTTATCACGACCTGACTGCGCCGCTGACCGAAGACCAACTTGCTGTCAATGCGTTGGAGGCAGGTTTCAACGTGGTGGGCGAGACGCCCATGCTGCTCATAAATGAGCCGATGTTAATAAGTTCGGGCGCGAACAGCGACATCCGCTATAATTTTTTCTACCCCCGCTGGGCATATGAAGATTACCGCGAGATCATGACGACGTTGAGCCAACAGAACGGCTGGACGTATGTGGACTTGTGGGACATCGTGCCTGCGAATGAATTCACCAACAGTGCCATTCATCTCACGCCTGTGGGAGAGAACATGTTGGCGGAGAATCTCGCGCCGTATATTCTTGAAAATTGTAAATAAATCATTCCGTCATTGCGAGCCGCGCTCTTTGCGGCGAAGCAATCTCCTAGCATGCTAACGAGATTGCTTCGTCGGGCTATCGCCCTCCTCGCAATGACGAAACAGGAGAACAATGAAAGTACGACAACTTTTTCTTTTATCTATCATGTTGCTTGCTGCTTGTACGACCGCACCCACTGCAACGCCTCAACCCGAAACCGAATCCACTTCTACACCCGAAGCGACTGAGACCGAAGCGGCAATCGCCGCCACCGAAGAATCCGTGCCGACACCACGCCCCACGCTTGGACCTGATGAATGGATGACCCTACCGGTTGTCCCCGAAGTGACGGACACCGCACGTGAAATCTATGCTCGCGGACAAGAACTCGGACGCGACCCGAAGCATTTCTCCAAAGTGGGCGATTGCCAAACCAATACGGGCTTCTATCTTGTGGACTTTGATAATGAAGATGCATACGGACTTGGCGAATATGCTTATTTGCAAGACACGATTGATTATTACGAAGGTTCATTCTCGCGCACCAGTTTAGCCATGCGTGATGGATATAACGTCGCCGCGATTCTGACTCCACTGCGCGCCGACCCGAAGCAATGCGAAAAGAATGAAAACCCGATTGCATGTGAATTTAGGCTTCATAACCCTAGCATTGCCATCATCAGCCTCGAAACCAATTTCAGTGACCGTCCCGCCGACGACTATGGCAAGTATATGCGCCAGATCATCGAATATTCCATTGAGCAGGGTGTGGTTCCGATCCTTGCTACCAAAGGTGACAACCTTGAAGGTGATCACAGCATTAACGCCGAAATCGCTGAAATTGCCGTAGAATACGACATCCCGTTGTGGAATCTTTGGGCTGCTCTTCAGCCGTTACCGAATCAAGGACATTCCACTGAATTGAACGACGGCTTCCATCTTTCGTTCTCGCGCAACTTCTTTGATAAGCCCAAGAACATGCTCAGTGGCTGGCCCTGGCGCAATCTGACTGCCTTGCAGGCATTGGACTCTGTGCGGCGAGGTTTACAAGAACAGTAAACAAAATAAACCACAGATAGACACAGATGAATTGGATGGAATTGATCAATCATTCCCGTTCATCTGCGTTTATCTGTGGTAAATGTATTCAAAAGGAAACAATTCATGACAACTGAAATCATCAACCCTATTGCAAAATTCATTGCTGAAAAAATTCTCAAGCAGCCAAACAAAGTCATCACCGCCGATGAGTCCCTCATCTCCAGCGGACTGATCGACTCGTTCAGCCTAATGGACCTCGCTCTCTTCATTGAAGACACCTTTGGCGTCCGCGTGGAAGACACCGAATTGAATGCAGAAACCTTCGATAATCTCAATCAGCTGGCTGCGCTCATTTCCTCCCGCAAGTAAAAAATGACGATGGACCATAGACGATAGACCATAAGGTTGTCCATCGTCCGCGGTCCATCGTCTATCGTCTAACCATGACCACTCTTCCCAACCTTCTCCAACACTCCTATCAGGAAGTCCCTGAAAAGACCAGTATCATCTTGCAACACGCTGGTCAAGCGGACAAATCTCTCACCTATCGCGACCTGATCCACGGTGCGAATCGATTTGCATTGACGTACGCCCGCGAAGGAATAAAACCCGGTGAAGTGGTCATTCTGATCCAACAGCACGGCGAGGATTTGGTCTATGCCTTTTGGGGCGCCATCCTCCACGGCGCGATACCTTCCATTATGCCGTTTCTCACTGAGAAACTCGCACCCGAAAAATATCGCGCTGACCTTGCTTCGCTCATTTCCATCACTAAGCCGACCGCCATCGTCACTTACCCCGAGTTCGAAGCGGAAGTCCGTAGTGCGCTCACCGAAGGTGATTCGGTTAAGCATGTGATTCTCACAAGTACTATTGAAGCCGAAACCGAACCATATTTCGAAGATCTTCAAGGCTTCAAGTCTTCCCCCGAAGATATTGTTGTGCTTCAACATTCTTCCGGCACGACCGGTTTACAAAAAGGCGTGGCGCTATCACATCGTGCCGTGCTCAATCAACTCAACGCTTACAGCCAAACTCTGCACATCAACCCCGCCAGCGACGTCATCGTTTCGTGGCTGCCGCTTTATCACGACATGGGCTTCATTGCCTGCTTCCTCATGCCCGTACTGTTGCGCATTCCGCTCGTCAACATGTCGCCCTTCGACTGGGTGCGCGCGCCGTACAAACTGCATCAAGCCGTTTCGCAATACAAGGGCACGCTCACCTGGCTGCCGAATTTTGCCTACAACTTCTGTGCTCACAAAATTCGCGAGCGCAATCTCGAAGGTGTGGACCTTTCTTCATGGCGCGCCATTATCAACTGTTCCGAGCCGGTTCACGTTGAAAGTCATGAGCTCTTTCACGAAAAATTTTCGGCATACGGTTTGAAAAAGTCTGCGTTGCAAACCTGTTATGCCATGGCAGAGAACGTCTTCGCCGTGACTCAAAGTCCATTGGATGGAACGCCAGCCGTGGATGAAATCGACCGCGAGAGCTTCATGACTCAACGCCTCGCGACTCCGCCCGTAGCTGGTCAGCCTTCGATGAAGATGACCTCGTCTGGGAAACCACTGCCCAACACCAAAGTCCGCGTGGTGGATGCAGACTTCAACGACGTATCAGATCGTACCGTCGGCGAGATCGCCGTCCAAAGCGATTGCATGTTGACCGAATACTTCAACCGTCCCGATGCGACAGAGTCCGCTATCAAGAACGGCTGGTATCTGACTGGTGATTACGGTTATATCGCAGATGGTGAATTGTACGTTTCTGGACGCAAGAAAGACCTCATCATCGTCGGCGGCAAGAACGTATACCCACAAGATTTGGAATCTCTCGCCAGCGAAGTAAATGGCGTCCACAAGGGACGAACCGTCGCTTTTGGCATGTACGACGAAGAAGAAGGAACCGAAGAGGTCGTCATCATCGCCGAAGCCGACGCAGTTGACCCGTCGGAGCAAGAGGCAATCGCAGATGCCATCCGCAAGCATGTGACGAAGAGTTCGGCGATTGCGCTGCGGCATGTCAGAGTTGTGGACGATAAATGGATCATCAAAACATCGAGCGGCAAGACGGCTCGCTCAGCAAACAAAGAAAAGTTTTTGCACGAACTTGGCAAGATATAACGAAAAGAGCATCTCGCAAGGATGCTCTTTTTTTCATGTTAGACTCGCCGCGTTATGGCAATGACCATTTTCTCTCCGTATCGCATTTGTCCCATCGGTGCGCACATCGACCATCAGGGCGGCGCAGTGTTGGGACGCACGATCCAGCTTGGCACCACGCTTACCTATGAACCGAACACTTCCAGCGAGATCCATCTCATCAGTGAGCGTTATGGCGAAGCATCGTTCAACATCGGCGAACTCGACCTCTCGCATTGGGCGCGTTATGCCCAGGCGGCGGCGCGGGTTCTGAAGCCAAAAGTTGGCATGCATGCCCAAGTCCATGGTTCGCTGATCGGTGCGGGCTTGAGTTCGTCTGCTTCGGTGGGGTTGGCGTATCTCAAAGCGCTTGCGGATGTGAACCGCATCGAACTCACCAATCAGCAGCTTATTCAGCTTGATTTTGAATTGGAGCATGACCAACTCGGGCTGCAAAACGGACTCCTTGACCCAATGAGCATTGTGTATGGAAATAAGAACGCGCTTCTTTTCATGGACGTGGTTACGGGTTCTGTTTCCCTGGTCTTAGACTCCGCTGAAAACGATTCGGCGTGGATCGTAGCGTACTCAGGTATTTCACGCGAACTCACCAAAAGCGGATTCAACGTCCGCGTGACGGAATGCCATGAAGCAGCAGCGTTGATGAAAACAGATGCACAAAAACTAGGGGATGTGCCGCGTGATGTCTTTGAGCTGAAGAAAAAATCTTTACCGGAGAATCTACGTAAGAGAGCGGAACACTTTTTCGGCGAAGTGGAACGCGTCCGGTTGGGGAAACAGGCTTGGGCGGAGTCTGATGCGGTGCGCTTTGGTCAGCTCATGAATCAGTCCTGCGAGTCATCCATCAAGAACTATGAATCTGGTAGTGAAGTCTTGATCCAACTACATGAGATCGCCAGCAGCACAAGCGGAGTTTATGGAAGTCGCTTTAGCGGCGGCGGATACGGCGGCTGCGTGGTCGCATTGGCAAAACGTGATGAAGCAGAGAAAGCCTGCGGGGAGATCGCCGAAAAGTTTTTGGCGCTGCATCCCAACTTGCCTTCAAATGTTTTTGTAGCAGAGACGGGAGATGGACTGCAATGATACGTTCGGCGGTGTTGTTGGCGGCGGGTCGTGGAAAACGTCAGCGCCCGTACACAGATGAAACCCCCAAGCCGTTGTTGGCAGTGCATGGACGCCCCACACTCGATTATGTGCTGCGTGCCGTTTCAAAGGCGGGCGTGGAACAAGTGTGCCTGGTGACGAATCATTTGGAAGAAAAAATATTCGCGTACGTAGGCGATGGTTCACAATGGGATCTCACGGCAAGTTTCGCGCATCAATCGTCATTGCGCGGCAATGGGGATGCATTACTGTCTGTGCCGCAGGCTTGGATCAAGAATGAGCCGGTGTTGGTGGCGGCAACCGATTATCTTTTGGAAGAGAATGCTTTGATTGAACTCGTTAGAGCCTATGAGTCCAATCAGGCAGATATTGTGATGAGCCTGAAAGAATGCCTGGTGGATGAATTGAGCGCCCGCTCCAGCGTGGATGTAGATGCCGAATGGCGGGTGAAACGCATCATTGAAAAGCCGAAGCGGGAAGAGATCATGAGTCCCTATGCGGCATCGATCTTGTTCATCCTGCCGCCGCAGGTGTGGGAGTATCTGGCAAAGGTGACGCCCTCAGAACGCGGCGAGATCGAAATGCAAGCCGCCATTGATGCAATGCTTCTGGATGGGTTCAAAGCTATTGGAGTCTTACAGCCTGCGCCTAACGAATGGGATGCTTCTTTACTGTAACTGTCCCTTTAACCAATCAAATGCCGCTGCTTGCATTTCAAGGTCGAACTTGTGCGTACCGGGATAGAACTGTCCGGTGTAAGCATCCGGCTTGCCGACACTGGCATAGTGGTTTTGCAAACGCAGATGCGCATCTTGCATGCCTTGTTCGGTGAAAAGATAATCTTGCAAGTCATATTGAACCAATAACGGAGAAGGTGCCCGGCAGGCGGCAATATCCGACCAGTCTCCGTGACGTACCCAGCCGAAGGGGAATAACATCCATGTGTGCGACATATTATGGTCGAGCAGGGCTTCGTAGGTGGTCATCAAACCGATGATGACCGTGGCAGAGATTTTTTCGTGCAACGCGCTCAACAAAGCGGCACGATTGCCTCCGCCTGAAAGTCCGATGCAACCCACATGTTCTTTATTCACATCCGAACGGGACAGCAAATAATTCAACGCTACACGGTCTTCATACGCCACCACGCCTGCCATGTTCGTACCGAGGACGTTGCAATATTTGGAAACCCAGTGTTCATGGAAATAGGCAGCTTGGTTATAGCGCTCGATCTCTGAAACCGCATCGCTTCGTTCAAGCAGAGTGGCGGTCTTCTCTCCCATCATGTCTCTCATCGTTTCGAGCGGAAAGCGGCGGCTGCCCCACAAAAAGACATCATGGACGACCACCATGAATCCTTCTCGCGCCAAGGCATTGACATACGCTCTGCCGCCATAGGGCAGGTTGCGAAACTCGGTCAGCACCTCCGAAGGCTCGTCTGCGCCATCGGCGATCTTTTCCTTGCCATAGAACTTGAAGTCGCTGTGGTCATGCAATGCCAGCACACCTGGCAATGGTTCTTTGACCCCGGCAGGTTTCAGCACGTAGGCATGCGTCCGCGGACCGTAGCCAACAGACCAGGAAACTTCCTGCCCGATGATGCCGTCTTTTTCCCATTCTTTTTCGATGCGGACATCTTGCGGGGATTCGTCCTTCCCTTGAAACCCTAACGACTCGCGCAGCAAAGCCTGAGTCTGCTTACCGGGTGCCGCCAAGGGATAAAGCGGATGCTTTTCCTTTGCAGCTGCCACCCAATCACTAAACACGCCCAAATGTTGGTATGTCTCTGCCATGATAATTCTCCTGCAAAAATTATACAGCCGCAAACTTCATGTTACACTGGGCACATGACACAATTCACAAAAGAAGAACTCGCTGAATTGCTCAGCGGAGAAAAACCGCTTCAACTGGCAGGGCTGGACTTGAGCAAAGCCAGTTTGAATAATGCCGAGCTGAGTAAAGCAGACCTAAGCGGAGTAAATCTAAACCGTGCTTTTTTAGATGATGCAAAACTACGGTATGCCAACTTGAACCGCGCTAATCTGGAAGACGCCAGCCTGACCGGCGCAAACTTCCATAACGCCACTCTCATCGAAGCAGACTTAAGTGGCGCAAACTTGAGTCGTGCCGATCTCAGTGGTGCCGATATGAGCGGCGCAAACTTGAGTCATGCCAATTTCAGTGATGCCAATTTAAAGGGTGTCAAAATCACCGGGGCAACATTCAATGACTTCACTCAGTGGGCACAAGACTTTGACCCACTTGCTGCCGGAGCTAATCGAGTCTCGCAATAAATGAAAAGAGCATCCATGCGGATGCTCTTTTCATTTATCTCTTTAGCCCGGGCTGAAAAGCATTTCACCGACCTGATCACTCATGATCGCTGATTGTGGATGTGTTCCTGATACCATTTTGTACTTGAACATACCAGCGGATGAAGCTCTAGCTGCGACAGGGCGCGTTCTTCCATATTAAATTAATAAGTAGGTTGCCTTATGCTCAAATGCAACTAGAGCCACCAAAAAGTTGGCAGGTAATTGAAATAAAACAGTCTGTGTGGAAGTAACCAGCGAAGGTTGTAATGTTTGCGGAAGAGAGCTTCTCAGAAGATAGATATACCATCTTAGATTCACAGGAGCGCTGACTTCTTTTTTCTGCCCAGAGCGAGAATGTTATTTTTGCACCCCTGTGGAGAATCTGTTTGAAGGGTAAGCCGGGTGGATAAACATAATCGCTAATTATGTGCAGGCAGGGTGGATACAACACAATTTACCTCGAACCTAGGTTCTCCAGACAAAAATTGCCTCTTGACTCTAAGAATTTCTTTTGCTATTATGTTATCGATAACATGTTATCGATAACATAATTATCTTGGTAAAAGCGCCTTGAATTTGTCTAATCCTCCTAAACGTGTCACTATAAAAGATGTTGCACAGGCAGCTGGAGTATCCACGCAGACAGTTTCACGCGTGATAAACAAATTTTCATATGTTTCAGAAACAACCCGCCAACGGGTTGAGGGGGTCGTTGAAGAATTGGGGTACCGCCCCAGCACACTTGCCCGCAGCTTGATCCAACAACGAAGTTACACGCTGGGCGTTGTAACTTATGGGCTAAAATATATAGGTCCCTCACGAACGCTCAATGGAATTGCCGATCAGTCCGATCAGTTGGGCTATATGCTTGTTATGCAAGAGCTCGATAACTTCGGCATGAACCGCATCGAGGATGTGATCGACTCACTACTTGGCCCGCCAGGTAGACGGCATTTTATGGGCTGCCCCTGAAATCGGGGATAATCATGCCTGGTTGGAAGAACGCCTTCAGAACATCTCCGTCCCTGTCCTTTTTCTTGCCATGCAACCCCGCCCCGGAATTCCAAGTGTTGCCACTAATAACTATCAGGGTGCTGTCATGGCAACCGAGCACCTTTTAGCAAACGGGAAACGAAGAATCGGGCATATATCCGGTCCTCAAAGTTGGTGGGAAGCCTAGGAACGAAAACGCGGATGGAGAGAGACTCTTCAAAAAGCAGGGATCGACGCTTCGGAAGAGCGTTGCGCAGAAGGAAATTGGTCTTCATCAAGTGGAGAACAGGCATTTCTCCAGCTACTCGAATCTTTTCCCTACCTCGACTCTGTTTTCGTTGCCAATGACCAAATGGCATTAAGTGTTTTACGCGAAGCACATCGTCAGGGAATTTCGATCCCTGGGCAGTTGGCTGTAGTCGGTTTTGACAACATCCCGGAATCGTTGAGCACTTTTACCCCTCTCTCACAACCATTTCTCAGGATTTGCAAAGACTGGGCGAAGAGGCTGTACAAAGCATCGTCCAAATGATCCAGGCACGCCAAAACAATCAATTCATTGCTGCCCAATCCAGGTTTATTCAACCTACATTGGTAATTCGTGAAAGTTCAAAATAATTTTTTTTCCACAGATTGTTGAAACAAGGAAAACACCAAGGAGGTGATGCTGTCAGGCAAGTAAGAAAATGAAAGTATTGCAAGCGCAAGACGCACCCTTGTCCATTGGCAGCTACGGTGCCTGCGCGAGACTGGAAATCAACGCAAAGTTCTTTTTCATTTCGCGACAATGCCAATATCACATTTGTAATCAAAACAAGGAGAAGAAATGTCCAAGAAAATACTCTTTAGCTTTTTAGCGGTGCTAATGTTGCTCAGCCTTGTACTGTCTGCCTGTGGCGGCGGTGCTGCTAGCGGCGGTGACGAGCAGAAATTGGTCGGCATCTCCATGCCCACCAAGACCTCCACTCGCTGGATCTCTGACGGCGAAAGCATGGTCAAGTCCTTCGAAGAACTTGGCTATGCCACCGACCTTCAGTTCGCTGACAATGACATCCCGAACCAGATCGCCCAGATCGAAACCATGGTCAACAAGGGTGCTGATGTGCTCGTGATCGCAGCGATCGACGGCTCGACCCTCTCTGAGGTGCTTGCCAAGGCGAAGGAAGCTGGCGTGCTCGTGATCGCTTACGACCGTTTGATCTCCGAGACCGAAAATGTTGATTACTATGCTACATTCGATAACTTCGGCGTCGGCGTGATCCAGGGAACCCAGCTCCTCAATGGACTCGGACTCACCCCCGGTGAAGCAGCCCCTGCTGGCGTTGGTCCTTTCAACGTTGAACTCTTCGGTGGCTCCCCCGACGACACCAATGCCTTCTACTTCTATGATGGCGCTATGTCCGTCATCCAGCCCTTCATCGACTCCGGCACGATCGTTATCCCCAGTGGTCAAATGGGCATGGACGTAGTCGGTACCCTTCGCTGGGACGGCGCTGTTGCTCAGTCCCGCATGGAAAACCTCCTGAGCGCCAACTACACCGACAAGCGCGTTGATGGTGTGCTCTCCCCGTACGATGGTTTGAGCCGCGGTATCATCGCTGCTCTCCGCGGCGTTGGTTACGGCACCGCTGACCAGCCCTGGCCTGTCATCACCGGTCAGGATGCAGAAGTTGCTTCCGTCAAGGCCATGATCGCTGGCGAACAGGCTTACACCGTGTTCAAAGACACCCGCGAACTCGCTGCCCAGACCGCCAAGATGGTGGATCAGGCACTCAAGGGCGAAACCGTGGACGTCAACGACACCAAGACCTACGACAACGGCGTCAAAGTTGTTTCTTCCTACCTGTTGACCCCCTACAGCGTAGACATCACCAACTACGAGAAGCTGTTGATCGATAGCGGCTACATCAAGGCTGAAGATCTGAAGTAAGCGTAAGAGAACGTATAAATTGTGTGAGGGCGAACTTCGCCCTCACACAATTTTGAAGCAGAAAAATATATCAATTATTCTTATTTTGAAATAAAATATAGCTCACTTTAAGTACTTTACTCCGCATGACCAAGGACAAGCAGAATATGTCAGATGTTATTTTGGAGATGCGCAATATCACTAAGACATTTCCCGGCGTGAAAGCGCTGGATAATGTAAGTTTCTCGGTTAAACAAGGCGAGATCCATGCCTTGGTAGGTGAAAACGGAGCCGGGAAGTCGACCTTAATGAAGGTATTAAGTGGTGTTTATCCGTATGGCTCGTATAGTGGGGAGATTCATTTTGAAGGCAAAGAGTGCAGGTTTCACGATATCAATCAGTCTGAAGAGGTGGGGCTTGTCATTATCCATCAGGAATTGGCACTGATCCCCTACCTGTCCATAACTGAGAATCTATTCCTCGGAAACGAACGTTCGCGGAATGGGATTATTGACTGGAACGAATCCGTTTCCAGAACCAAGGAATTGCTCGAAAAGGTGGGCTTACCCGAGTCGCCAAATACATTAATTACGAATATGGGTGTCGGTAAACAGCAGTTGGTTGAGATCGCAAAGGCATTGTCCAAAAAGGTCAAGCTTCTGATCCTGGACGAACCAACTGCCTCCCTTAATGAAACCGATAGTGAAAAATTACTTCAATTGTTGTTGCAATTCAAATCGCAAGGCATTGCATCCATTCTTATTTCTCACAAGCTGAGTGAAGTCTCCAAGGTGGCTGATTCAATTACCATTCTTCGAGATGGCGCCACCATTGAGACGATGGACACGCACAAGGATGTGGTCACAGAAGACCGGATCATTCGCGGCATGGTCGGACGCGATATCACCCACCGCTTCCCTCCACGCGATTCTAATGTCGGAGAGGTGATCTTCGAAGTGAAAGATTGGAATGCGTACCATCCCATTCACGAGCATCGAAAAGTCAGCGATAACATCAACATGCATGTCCGTAAGGGAGAGGTTGTAGGGATCGCTGGATTAATGGGGGCGGGGCGAACTGAACTGGCGATGAGTATTTTTGGGCGAGCCTATGGCGCGCGTATCAGCGGCAAGGCATACAAAAATGGACAGGAAATCGATGTCAGTTCGATTGACAAGGCAATTGCCAATGGGATTGCATATGCAACCGAAGATCGCAAAGCCTACGGTTTGATCCTGATCGAAGAGATCAAGGACAACATTACTCTGGCAAACTTGGAAGCGATCTCCTCCTCGGGTGTGATTAATGAACCCCAGGAATTGACCGTTACCCGCGAATATCGCGACAAGTTGAACATCAAATGCTCCAGCATTCTTCAGCTTGCTGTAAATCTTTCAGGCGGCAACCAGCAAAAAGTCGTTCTTAGTAAATGGCTATTTTCGAACCCGGACATCCTGATCCTGGATGAGCCTACACGTGGCATTGATGTGGGCGCCAAATATGAAATCTATACGATCATCAATCGTCTGGCAAGCGAAGGCAAGGGCATCATTATGATCTCTTCCGAGCTGCCTGAGATCCTGGGTGTCTGTGATCGGATCTATGTGATGAGCGATGGCAAGATCGTTGATGAAATGCCAACCCAGGAAGCGTCACAGGAAAAAATTATGATGTCGATTATGAAAAAGCAAGAGGTGGCACTATGAAGGTTCCAGCAACAATGAATGAGACCTCAACCAACAACTCACTTTTGAAAACTCTTTCAGGTCTCTTCAAAAATAATATTCGCGAATATGGAATGTTGATCGCGCTTGTGGCGATCATGATCTTCTTCTATTTTGCGACTGAAGGCATCTTGATGAGGCCGGTGAACATCACCAACCTTGTTCTGCAAAACAGCTATGTCATTATCATGGCATTGGGTATGCTGTTGATCATCGTATCCGGTTGGATCGACCTCTCGGTTGGTTCAGTGGCTGCCTTTGTGGGCGCAATTGCGGGTGTGTTGATGGTTAAGTGGGGTTGGAACTGGGCGTTGGTCATGGCGCTCTGCCTTGTGGTGGGCGGCTTGATCGGTGCCTGGCAGGGCTACTGGGTTGCGTATGTTAAGATTCCGGCGTTCATTGTCACTCTGGCAGGCATGTTGATCTTCCGTGGTCTCACACTCGTCATGGTACGCGGTGAAGCGATTGGTCCGTTCCCGGTCGAGTTTAGCAGGATCAGCGCCGGTTTTATCCCCGATTACTTCAAAATGGAAGGCTTCCACTTAACGACAATCATTATTGGTGTGATCGTATCGATCCTCTTGATATGGGCTGACCTGCGCACCCGTCGAAATCAGATCAAGTATGGTTTTGAGGTTACACCCTTTTCTTTCTTTGTAGCTAAACAAGTTCTGATCACTGCCGCGGTGATGGGATTTTGTTACTTGATGGCTTCTTATAAGGGCATCCCCAACGTGCTGGTGATCATGTTCCCACTCGTGGCAATGTACGCCTTTCTAACCAACCAGACCGTGATCGGTCGCCGCATCTATGCCTTGGGTGGCAATGAAAAGGCTGCGCGCCTCTCGGGTGTCAACACTCCGCGTTTGTTATTCCTAACCTTCGTCAACATGGGCGTGCTTGCAGCGCTCGCAGGTATGATCGTGGCGGCTCGTTTGAACAGCGCCACGCCGAACGCAGGTGAAGGCTTTGAGTTGGATGTTATCGCAGCCTGCTTTATCGGCGGCGCTTCTGCCAGTGGTGGTATTGGTACCGTCATCGGCGCTGTGATCGGCGCTTTCTTCGTCGGTGTGATGAACAACGGTATGTCCATCCTCGGTGTAGGCATCGACTGGCAGCAGGCGATCAAAGGCTTCGTGCTTCTACTTGCTGTCTTCTTCGATGTATACAACAAGAGCAAGAGCTCATAACCAGAAACTTTGCGAGCACGAACCTCGCCGAACGAAAGTCTCTTAACCTTATTCTTCGGAGTAACTCAATACCAATCGGCATAAAGCGAATTAAGTTGTCGATTGGTATTTTTTTGCAAAATTTCAGCATAACCGGGCAGATTTAGGATGTGACATGGAAGACATATTAAAGGCTTTATTACGAGAAGAACAAGAACTTCAGTTCATCCGCTTCAATGAAGCGACCGCCTGGCAACTTGGAACTCAAATGGTGGAACATGCCATGCGCGAGAGCCTCCCCATCACCATTGATATCACCCGCGGACAGCAGCAACTTTTCCATTACAGCATGCCAGGCACTGCCGCGGACAATGACGAGTGGGTCAAGCGCAAGGTGCGGCTGGTGAATCGTTTCGGTCACAGTTCGTTCTACATGGGGCAATTGCTCAAGCACAAAGGCAAAACAATCGAACAGTCCTATCTCATCTCTGAAAGTGAATATGCCGCGCATGGCGGTTGCTTCCCCATTATTGTAAAAGGCACAGGCATGGTTGGGACAATTACCGTCTCAGGACTGCCGCAAGAAGAAGATCATAAACTGGTAGTTGAATCGATCCGCTCATTTTTAGCCAAGGAGAAATAAGATGTCTTTGAATCCAGTAATCGACATGTTGGGACGCAGACTGCGGCTCGCCGTCATCGGCGGCGGGACGGGGTCATTCATCGGCGCCATGCATCGCCAATCGGCGCGGCGCGATGACCGCTATCAGATTGTGACAGGCATCTTTTCGTCGGACCCAGCCAAATCAAAGAAAGATGCGAGCGAACTTGGTTTCGAGTCAGACCGTATCTATTCCAGCGTCAAAGAACTCTATGAAAAAGAATCATCCAGAAAAGATGGCATTGATGCGGTTGCGATCATGACCCCGAACGACAGTCATTTTGATTATTCGATGTGGGCGCTTGAGCGCGGCATTGATGTGATCTGCGACAAGCCCATGACCAACACACTTGAAGAAGCTGAAGCGCTGCACAAAAAAGTGCAGGAGACGGGTTTGGTGTTTTGCCTCACGCACAATTACACGGGTTACCCGATGGTGCGGCAGGCGAAGGCGATGGTGGAAGCGGGCGAACTCGGAACGATAAGACTCGTGCAGGTTGAGTATGTGCAGGGCGGCAAGGCAGATGAAAATAAAGTTTTTCCGGCAGGCTATTGGAAGTTCGACCCCGCACGCGGCGGACCTTCTTTAGTGATGGGCGATATCGGTTCGCACGCGCACAACCTCACAAGATTTATCACCGGTTTGGAAGTGGACGAAGTTTCAGCGGAGATCGGCACGATTGTGCCCAACCGCCGCGTACATGATTTTGGCGGGGCAATGCTTCGATTCAATAACGGCGCACGCGGAAGTTTCTGGGTGACACAAGCCGCGGCGGGCGTTGAAAATTGTTTGCGCATTCGTGTGAGCGGCACCAAAGGCTCGCTCGAATGGATGCAGGAAATTCCGCAAGCGCTCACCTTCAAACCGTTGGGTGCGCCCTCGGAAAATCGCACGCCGAACGGACCTGGCACATTGCCGCTTTCCGCTCGCTGTACACGTTTGGTCGCGGGGCATCCCGAAGGGTTCCCGATGGCTTTGCAAATATTTATTCCGATGCCGCCGAAGCGATTGCGGCGCGACGTGCTGGCAAACAAGCAGACCCGCTAGCACTCTATTTCCCGAATTCATTTGACGGTTTGATGGGCATACGCTTTGTGGATAGCGTCGTCGCATCCAGTGAAGCGAATGGGCAATGGACAAAATGTTAAAGTCCCTCATCCCCAACCCTTCCCCCGCAGGGGAAGGGAGTCCCCTCTCCCTTCGGGAGAGGGCTAGGGTGAGGGCGCGAAAGGATGTGCAATGACTAACATCATCCTCGTCACTGGCGCGACAGGAAAAGTAGGCAAGACTTTCATCAATCGCATTCTTGCTGATTCACGTTTCAATTCTTTCACCGTTCGCGCCCTGTGCCATAACCGCGAGCTTCCCCCACATCCCCGCATTCAAAACATCCACGGCTCCATCGAACATCGCGACCTCGTTGAAAAAGCGCTGGACGGTGTTACGCATGTTCTGCATCTCGCCACCGTCAAAGAGACGCCCGAGCAAATTATGGATGTGACGGTCAAAGGTCTCTTTTGGCTGCTCGAAGCCTGCCGCACCTCCCCCACCTTTAAACAGTTCGTCATGGTCGGCGGAGATGCGGGCATGGGGCATTTCGTTTATCCGCATCCCATCCCCGTCACTGAAACGCAAAAACATTCCGCCTACCCCGGCTGTTACGCGCTCTCCAAAGTTCTCGAAGAAGTGATGCTTGAGCAGTATTACATCCAATACGATCTCAATGGCTGCTGTCTGCGTGCGCCGTGGATCATGGAAAAGGATGACTTCAAATATCAACTCTCTTTCGGAGAGGATGTCTTCGGCGGTCCACGCTGGCGTGATTTTGTGGATGAGGAAACTGCGGATGACTACGTGCGGACGCAGACCATCCCGATCATGCTTAATCTGGAAGCTGTTCCCGTTAAAAGAAACTTTGTCCACGCTGACGATTTGGTCGGCGCGATCCTGGCTGCCATCGACCACCCCAAAGCCCGCCAACAACTCTTCAACATCTGCATGGACGAACCCGTGGACTACGGTGAGATGGGCAAATATTTACACGAGACGCGCGGCTTCCCCACTGTGGAGATCAAGACCGAATTCCACTCCACATGGCTCGACAACACCAAAGCCAAGTTTTTACTCGGCTGGCATCCCGAATATGATTTGAAGAAATTAATTGACGCCGCATTTGATTATGTACGCGCGGAAAACGATCCGCGCAAGGTTTGGTATCCCGGATAATTTTGTCATGCTGAGCGATAGCGACACATGCGCCGCGCGCAGTGCGGTGAGCATCTCTTAGATAATCGTAGAGACCCTTCGCTGCCGCTCAGGGTGACATATATGAAGGAGTTAAATTATGGATAACAATGAAATCAAAAAAGCCATCGAAAGCGGGAAGACCGCTCTCGGCATTGAACTTGGTTCCACGCGTATCAAAGCGGTATTGATCGCCGAAGACCATTCTCCCATTGCGTCTGGAAGTCATGAATGGGAGAACCAATACGAAAACGGCGTGTGGACCTACAGCCTTGAAGCCGCTTGGAATGGACTGCAAGATTGTTACCGCAATCTCAGCAAGGATGTTTCAGAGAAATACGGCCTGACGCTCACCATTGTTGGGTCCATAGGTTTCAGCGCCATGATGCATGGCTATCTGCCGTTTGATAAAGATGGCAAACAACTCGTCCCCTTCCGCACCTGGCGCAACACGATGACAGGACAAGCCGCCGAGAAACTCACCGACCTCTTCCAGTTCAACATCCCGCAGCGCTGGAGCATTGCCCATCTTTATCAGGCGATATTGAATAAGGAAGCGCATATTAAAGACATCAGTCACCAGACCACGCTGGCGGGCTATGTCCACTGGAAGTTGACGGGGCAAAAAGTGCTGGGAGTGGGTGAAGCCTCAGGCATGTTCCCCATCGACAGCACGATCAATGACTACGACAAAAAAATGCTTGGGCAGTTCAATGAGCAACTCAAAGCTGAAAACATCTCGTGGAAGCTCGAAGATATTTTGCCAAAGGTTTTAGTAGCAGGTGATGCCGCGGGCGTTCTGACCGAAGAAGGCGCGAAACTGCTCGACCCAAGCGGGCAACTCAAGGCTGGGATTCCGCTTTGCCCGCCTGAGGGAGATGCAGGCACGGGCATGGTAGCCACCAACAGTGTGGCAGAGCGAACGGGCAATGTCTCGGCTGGGACATCCGTCTTCGCCATGATCGTGTTGGAAAAGGCGCTGTCCAAACTCTATCCCGAAATTGACATGGTGACTACACCCACAGGCAAGCCTGTCGCGATGGTTCATGCCAACAACTGCACCTCCGACCTCAATGCCTGGGTAGGGCTATTCCACGAATTCACAAAAGCGCTCGGCGTCGAGATCAGCCAATCGAAATTATTTGAGATGCTTTACAAATCAGCGCTCGCGGGCGATGCCGATGGCGGTGGATTGCTTGCCTACAACTATCTCTCAGGCGAATCCATCACAGACCTGACCGAGGGACGCCCATTGTTCATCCGCACCCCTGAAAGCCGCTTCACTCTGCCGAACTTTATGCGCACACACTTGTTCTCATCGGTGGGCACGTTGAAGATCGGCATGGATATTCTCTCTCAGGAAAACGTAAAACTCGACCAATTGCTCGGTCATGGCGGGTTCTTCAAAACCGAAGGCGTTGGGCAAAAGATCATGGCGGCAGCGATGAACACCTCCGTCTCGGTGATGGAAACTGCGGGTGAAGGCGGGGCATGGGGCATGGCATTGCTTGCCGCGTATGTGCTCAATAAAACAGGAAATGAAACACTCGAAGATTATTTGAATAAAAAAGTATTCGCCAACGAAAAAAGTTCCACCATTGCACCTGACAAAAAGGACGTGGATGGTTTCAATACATTCATGGAGCGCTACAAAACAGGTCTTGGTATTGAACGTGCCGCGGTGGAAGGGTTTAAGTAACTGGTAATTGGTAATTACCAGTTACTAATTACCGTTGGAGAAACCATGCTCAAGAAACTGAAAGAACAAGTATTCCAAGCAAACTTACTGCTTCCCAAACACGGACTTGTCACCTTCACGTGGGGCAATGTCTCTGGTATTGAGCGAGAAAAAGGTTTGGTCGTTATCAAACCATCTGGCGTTCCTTACGAGACGATGAAACGCAACGACATGGTCGTTGTGGAGTTGGAAACAGGCAAAGTGGTAGATGGCGAACTCAAGCCATCCTCCGATACGCCTACGCATTTGGAACTGTACAGAGCTTTCCCGAACATCGGCGGCATTGTCCACACCCACAGCCGTTGGGCGACGAGTTTTGCGCAGGCGGGGCGCGGCATTGCGGCACTCGGCACGACGCATGGCGATTATTTTTACGGGGAAATCCCCTGTACAAGAAAAATGACTGTCGAAGAGATTCAGGCTGAGTACGAGAAAGAGACGGGGACCGTCATCATCGAAACATTCAAAGATAAAAATCCAGATGCCATTCCTGGCGTGGTAGTTTACAGTCACGGTCCGTTCGCTTGGGGTAAGGATGCGATGGATGCCGTTCACAATGCGGTGGTGATGGAGGAGGTCGCGTTCATGAACATCCAAACCATGATGCTCAACCCAGGCATTGGACCCATGCAACAGGAATTGTTGGATAAACACTATTTGAGGAAACACGGCGCAAACGCCTATTATGGACAGTAGTCATCATCCGTCATTGCGAGGGCGATGCGCTTTCGCCCGAAGCAATCTCTGACATAGTCATGAGATTGCTTCGTCGGGCTATCGCCCTCCTCGCAATGACGAACACACAAACAAGGAGATGCAATCATGATCGATCTAAAACAATATGAAATTTGGTTCATTACGGGCAGTCAGCATTTGTATGGTCCCAAAACCCTGGAGCAGGTTGCCGAGCACTCAAAGGAGATTGCGGCGGCGCTCGGTGCATCCAAGCACATCCCTGTGAAGGTGGTCTTCAAACCCGTCCTCACCACGCCCGATGCCATTCGTGACCTGTGCCTTGAGGCGAATTCGTCCAAGAGCTGCATCGGTCTTATCGCGTGGATGCACACCTTCTCCCCCGCCAAGATGTGGATCTCTGGCTTGACCCTGCTCAAGAAACCGTTCGCACATTTGCACACGCAATACAATCGCGAAATTCCGTGGTCAACCATTGACATGGATTTCATGAACCTCAACCAAGCCGCGCATGGCGACCGTGAATTCGGTTTCATCGGCAGCCGCCTGCGCATCGAACGCAAGGTGGTGGTTGGTCATTGGGCGGACGATGAAGTGCAGCGACAGTTAGGTGTGTGGTCTCGTGCCGCATCTGCATGGGCAGATTGGCAAGGCGGCAAGGTCGCCCGCTTCGGTGACAACATGCGCGAAGTGGCAGTGACCGAAGGCGACAAGGTGCAATCCGAGATTCAGTTCGGTTACTCCACCAACGGCTACGGCATTGGCGACTTGGTCAAATACGTCAACGATGCCACCGATGCGGAAGTGGATACGCTCATCAAAACCTATCTCGATGAATATGATGTTGTCGCTGAGCTAAAACCTGGCGGAGCGAAGCATTCCTCCCTGCGCGATGGCGCTCGCATCGAACTCGGTCTGCGCGGATTCTTGAAAGACGGCGGCTTCATGGCGTTCACCGACACTTTCCAGGACTTGCATGGACTGAAGCAGTTGCCTGGTCTCGCAGTGCAGCGTTTGATGCGCGATGGCTACGGCTTTGGCGCCGAAGGCGATTGGAAGACCTCCGCTCTTGTGCGTGCCATGAAGGTCATGAACGCGGGTCTGCCTGGCGGCGTCAGCTTCATGGAAGATTACACCTATCACTTCAGCGCCAGCGGTGACAAAGACCTCGGCGCGCACATGCTTGAAATCTGCGAATCCATCGCGGCGCACAAACCTAAGCTGGAGATTCATCCGCTTGGCATCGGCGGGAAGGAAGACCCCGTCCGCCTCGTGTTTGACTCGCAGTTGGGTGCCGCTGTTGGAGCTTCCATCGTCCACATGGGCAATCGCTTCCGCATGGTCGCCAGCGTGGTGGATGTCGTCCCGAACGATGCGCCGCTCCCCAACCTGCCCGTGGCTCGTGCACTCTGGGTTCCGCGCCCCAACCTCTCGGTCGCTGCAGCAGCGTGGATCTACGCAGGCGGCGCACATCACACCAGCTTCAGCTACTCGCTCACTACCGAACACCTGCAAGACTTTGCAGACATGGCTGGCATCGAGTTCCTCGTCATTGACGAGAACACCCGCGTACAGGAATTCCGCGAGAAACTGCGCTGGAACGATCTGTACTATCACTTGAACAAAGGCTTATAAAACTAGCATCAGGGGAAGGCATTGCCTTCCCCTGATTTGAAATTAGAGGTGCTATGCAATACGGAGAGATCAGCGGCATAAATAAAACAGTAGCCCGCATCATTCAAGGCACGACCATGATCGGCAGTGACTTGAATGAATCAGAAAGTTTTGCCCTGCTTGACCAGATATATGAACTCGGCGGAAATACGCTTGACACAGCGCACATCTATGGCGGCGGCAAAAGCGAGCGTGTCATCGGAAGATGGCTGCAAGCTCGCGGACTCCGTGACAACATGGTCATCATCACCAAAGGCGGAGCCCATTCCGAAGATCGCCGCAGGATGACTCCCTTCGACGTCACCGCCGACCTGTTTGATTCACTGGCACGCCTCAAAACGGATCACATTGACCTGTACTTGCTTCACCGTGATGACCCTGACATTCCCTTTGAGCCAATCATCGATGCACTGAACGAACATCAGCAGGCGGGGCGCATCCATGCTTTTGGCGCATCGAACTGGTCCTATCAACGCATCGAAGCGGCGAATGCCTACGCAAAAGCAAATGGACTAAAGTCCTTTGTTGCCAGCAGCCCGCAATACAGCCTGGCAGAGTCTCACACCGAACCGTGGCCAATGTGCCTCAGCATCAGCGGCAAGGAAGGCAGTGAAGCGCGTAATTGGTATGCCAAAACGCAAATGCCTTTGCTGGTCTGGTCACCATTGGCAAGCGGATTCTTCTCCGGAAAGTTTCGGCGCGATAACCTGAATGAATTTGGCGAACGGGAATGGGACGAAGTTGTGGTGCGGACCTATGCCAAAGAAGAGAATTTTCAACGCCTCGACCGTGCAGCTACCCTTGCCAGTGAAAAGGGAGTCACCATCGCGCATGTGGCGCTGGCTTTCGTCATGAGCCAGCCCATGAACATGTACTCGGTGGTGGGTCCGCATAGTGCGGGAAAATTCAAAGCAAATATCGAAGCAGCGGACATCAAATTGACTATGCAAGAGATGGACTGGCTCAACCTAAAGAACGATAATCGATAAAGAATTTTGAGGACATCATGCAATATCGCGAACTTGGACGTACTGGCTGGAAAGTTTCCACCGTTTCATTTGGGGCATGGGCAATTGGGGGCACATGGGGCAAAGTAGATGATAAAGAATCATTGGCAGCTTTGCACCGCTCCATTGACCTGGGCGTCAACTTCATTGACACCGCCGATGTCTATGGCGACGGACGTTCAGAGCGCTTGGTGGCACAACTCCGCAAGGAACGCAGCGAAACCATTTATGTGGCAACCAAGGCTGGGCGTCGGCTCGATCCGCATGTGGCAGGCGGATATAACCGCACAAACCTGACAGCCTTCGTCGAACGCAGTTTGAAAAACCTCAACACCGAAGCCATCGACCTTTTGCAATTGCACTGTCCACCGACCGAAGTCTTTTATATGCCCGAAACTTTTGGTGTGTTGGATGACCTCGTGCAAGCAGGTAAGCTGCGTCATTACGGCGTGAGTGTCGAAAAAGTGGAAGAGGCTCTCAAGGCAATGGAATATCCGCATGTGCAGACGGTGCAGATCATCTTCAACATCTTTCGTCAACGCCCGGCGGAGTTATTCTTTCCTGAAGCCATGCGCCGCAAGGTGGGTATCCTCGCCCGCGTTCCTCTCGCCAGCGGAATGTTGACCGGCAAGCTCACTGCCAAATCTGCTTTTGAAAAAGATGACCATCGTACCTTCAACCGTCATGGTGAATCATTCGATCGCGGTGAGACCTTCTCAGGTGTGGATTATGAAACGGGCTTGCAAGCCGTCGAGGAATTGCGGGCGCTTGTCCCCGCAGGCTGGAGCATGCCGCAATTTGCCTTGCGTTGGATCCTCATGCATGATGCTGTCACCTGCACAATACCCGGTGCAAAGAATCCGGCTCAAGCGGAGGACAATGTTAGAGCGGCAGACCAGCCGTCCCTGAGCCCTGAGGCGATGAAAAAAATAAAAGCGATCTATGATTCGCGCATCCGTAATTTAGTCCACAATTATTGGTAGTGATATTCATGAACAAACGCATCCTTAAGAATAACTTTCTCGAGATCGAATACCTAACCCACTCTTTGCGCATCTCTGGGTTAAAGCTGACAGGCAAGACGAATCTCCTGGCAGATCTAAGCCACCAAGCCCCTGTCTCTACGCCGTATGGAAATTTTTATTTCCGTGGCGGGCATCGACTATGGCACTCGCCCGAAGCCATGCCTCGTACCTATGCACCTGATACCGGCGAGTTAAAGATCACAGAACTGTCCAACGGCGTGATCCTTGAGACCAATACTGAACCCGGCACAGGGATTCGCAAACGAATCGAAATTGAACTTGCATCAGACAAACCCTCTGTCTCGCTCACTCATACTCTCATCAACGATGGCTTATGGTCTGTTGAGCTTGCCCCATGGACGATCACCCAACTGCGCCTGGGCGGGGTCGCCATTCTGCCCATGCCTGTTGGAAATGTGGATGAAGCCGGACTTTTACCCAACCGCAACATATCTTTTTGGTCTTATTCCCGCATCAGTGACCCACGCCTGACCCTGCGCGATGATTATGTCCTATTCAAAGCCGATTCACTGCCCCCCTTCAAAATGGGTTATTTCAACCCGCATGGCTGGCTGGCTTATTATGTGGATGGGATTCTCTTTAGAAAATCGTTCGATGCGAAATCTGATTCTGTCTACCCCGATAACAACAGCAATGCCGAGTTATATTGCAACGACGAGTTCGTAGAGTTGGAAAGCCTCGCCCCATTGACGCGGTTAAACCCCGGGGCAACTGTCACCCACCACGAAACATGGGAGGTGTCCCTTGGGCTCGATCTTCTCCCCGCGGACTTAAGAGGGCTGGTTGCTCGGTAGATAGAATTCAATTACCCTGTATTAACTCTTCGTCGAGATTCGGCATAGCATTGATCTTCTTCGAAATCCTTATCCTGTGGAAGATACAACCGCTTTTCGTTGTGTGTATTCATCCAATTGACGTTGGTCAATTGTCACCCCAATACCTGGCGCTGTTGGCACACTGACGGTGCTGTCTGGGTTGAGAACAAAAGGCGGCTCGGTAATATCCTTGCGATAATAACGGTTACTGGCAGAAATATCGCCGGGCAATGTGACCCCGGGCAGAGATGCCAATGCCACGTTGGCAGCGCGCCCAATGCCAGTTTCCATCATGCCACCGATCCAGACCGGCTTGCCGCGAGACAGACTCAGGTCGTGGATGGCGCGTCCGTGATAAAGCCCGCCAACGCGCCCGGGTTTTATGTTAATGATGCGGCAGGCTTCCAATTCGTATGCCCATTCTGCGTGTTTGAGTGTGTGAATGCTTTCATCCAAACAAATGGGAGTGGAGAGCTGCGCTTGCAGCTTTGCATGCTCATAAATGTCGTCGTATGCAAGAGGCTGTTCGATCATCAAAAGATTAAATTCATCCAACTGTTTGAGGCGTTCAGCGTCTTTGAGTGAATAGGCAGAATTTGCATCCAGCATGAGCGGAATATCGGGGAATTCGCGGCGGACTGCGCGTGCCACATCCACATCCCAACCTGGCTCGATCTTGAGCTTGATGCGGCGGTATCCCTGCTCAATATATCCAGCTACGGTGCTAACGGTTTCCTCCACAGAGGATTGAATGCCAACACTCACGCCCACATTAACGCGGTCGCGGCGCGGCTGTGAATAGTTCTGCCCCGCTCGCAAGTAATCAGCCAATGGAAGTCCTTCGGACTGTGCGAGCAGATCCCAGATCGCAGCTTCCAACCCAGCGCGTGCCATGGGATGTCCGCGCAGGCGCTCGCCAATTTCCACCAGCGGCTCGACAGAGTTCAATGTTTTCCCCACCAAAGCAGGCGCGAGGAAATCCTTGAGAATGTGCCACGCAGTTTCAACCGTTTCGTAGGAATAGAATGCCCACTCGGCAGTGACCGCCTGCGAAGCAACACATTCGCCCCAACCAGTTAATCCGTTGCTGAATGCACTGACGATAATACAAGGGTGTGTCAACTCGAGCCCCATGCTGGTGCGAAATGGAGAGATCAGTTCGATCTCGATCACGCGCAATTCGATCCGGTCGATTGTTATATTGCTCATAAGGATTATCCTTTATTCAGTATTGTTGAAAGATCGCGTTGTAAAACAAAAAAGTTGCGACGTTCTCCGTCGCTCACTTCGCTAATGAATTCAGAAACCGCATAGCCGTTTTGAAAACATGTTCCGAAAATTTCACGCGCATGTTCGATCCACGCAAGCGCATTTTGCATGGATGCGGCTTTCACCGCTTGAAAATCAGCCGGGACTTCAAAGAACAGCGTGGCAGCATTTGTATTCAAGTTCGTATTTTGCGGCAGGCGAATTCCGTTTTTCACAACGGTGCTATTGAGGAAATGTGCGCCATTTTTTTGGATATCTGCAAGGCGCAGGCGTTTTTCTTTTTCCTGTAAGCGCATCTCTACGCGCCGACGGTTGATCCACCATTCAACCTCAAAGCGGTCTGACGGCAACCCATGATTAAGCCCATCTGCCATGTCACCATAGAAGTTGGGATGATAACGACGGCAGATCACACCAAGTTTCCCAAAGTTAAGCGAGGCGTTCACTCCCTCAAGCGGATTGACCGTCCATGTGATCAGGTCTATGCCTTGTTTCGACACAAATTCACGTTGACTTAATTTGAGCGCTTCGCCCACTCCCGCGCGGCGATAGGCTGGCAAAACCCCCATCATGTGCGAGCAATGTTTCCAGTGACCCTCGTCCGTCTGCCCTAAAAAGCCGAACAGTAATCCGATCATTTCATGGGATTCATTGTATGCGCCAAGCGCCAGCCCGCCGCTTTTTTGCGCAATGAGCATCAGGTCTTTTGGCACGACCTCAGTATCGTCTTCGATTCCCCAGATCTCGCGTTGGGCAATTTCAGCGCGATGGAAATCTTCCACCGTGTTTAACGTGCGGATGCTGAATGCCATACAGGTGCTTCCTAAAGTATTTTGCTTAAAAAGGATTTGGTGCGTTCTTCACGCGGGTTATTGAAAAATCCTTCAGGCGTACCTTCTTCAATGATGCGCCCGCCGTCCATGAAAACGATACGGTTGGCGGCAGCGCGGGCAAAACCCATTTCGTGCGAGACCACCACCATGGTCATGCCTTCTTTGGCAAGCGCAACCATCACGTCCAACACTTCCTTGATCATTTCGGGGTCAAGCGCAGAAGTCGGTTCGTCAAAGAGCATGATCTTGGGGTTCATTGCCAGTGAGCGGGCAATTGCCACGCGTTGTTGCTGACCGCCGGAAAGCTGGGTGGGGTAGGAATCTGCCTTTTCGGGAATGCCTACATGTTTCAATTGCTGACGCGCGATCTTTTCTGCTTCTTCGCGCCCGCGTCCACGCACGATCTTCTGGGCAAGCATGACGTTCTCAAGAACCGTCAGATGCGGAAACAAGTTGAATTGTTGAAAGACCATGCCCACTTCTGCGCGAACCGTGTTGATATTCGTCCGTTTGTGCATGACGGGTGTTCCATCCACCACAATATGACCACCATCAGGAAATTCCAGCATGTTGATGCAGCGTAGAAGTGTGGATTTGCCCGAGCCGCTTGGACCGATGATGACCAATACTTCGCCTCGTTTGACCTTGAGGCTGACTCCCTGCAAGGCTTTGACTTTGCCGAATGATTTTGTCACTTCGTCAATTTGAATGATGCTGTCTGAGTTCTGGTTAGCGTCCACGTCCCAGTCTCCTTTCAATGAATTTGACCAGCATGGACAAAGAGATCGTCATGCTCAAATAGAGAAATGCCATGATGTTGTAGGCTTCAAAGGAGCTGAATGTGCGCGCGCGATAAAGTTTTCCCAGTTGGGTAATGTCGCGCACGGCGAGCACAGAGATCAGCGATGAATCTTTTAAAATAGCGATGAAGTCGTTGCCAAGAGGCGGCAGAACGCGGCGAAATGCCTGCGGCAGGATGACGTAACGCATGGCTTGCACATAGGTCATCCCCAAAGAACGCGCCGCTTCCATTTGTCCGCGTTCGATGGACTGAATGCCTGCACGGAAAACTTCGGCTTCAAAAGCGGCGTATCCCATTGCCAGACCTGCAATGGCGCGCCCGCTCATGTCTACATCCTGAATGTCAACCTGTTGAAGGGTGGCTCCCAATCCAGCCAGCCCAATGCCTGTCAACCAACTCCCCAATCCATTAATTAGTTGCAGTCCGATCGGTACAACTACAAACGCGCCGTACAAAATGATGACCAGCATTGGAATGCCGCGCATCAATTCTACATAAAGCGTCGCAAAATTATAGTAGATCACGTTCTTTGAAACACGCCCCAAACCGAGGAATAAGCCGCCAACGATGGCGAATGCGTATGCGGTGAGTGTGACGCGGACGGTGGTTACAATGCCTTCGCGAATGAAGTCAAAGGCATCGCGGTACAGAGGGGTGGTAAGAATGCTGAAAATAATGAGGACAGCCGCCAACCCAATGATCAATGCCCACCAGGGTAACTCCTCCAGTTTGCTGGTTGACGGAAATAAGCGTCCCTCGCCGATCTTTTCGTTTGTAGTTGTCACGAGTCTACCTCCAAGTAGAAGGGCTTGCCACTACTACGACGGCAAGCCCTTCTTGTTTGGTAACGTCTGAAAATTAGTTAGCCGGAACGAAATCGACGAACCACTTTTGATAGAGTGCATCCAGCGTGCCATCTGCTTTCATGGCAGCGAGTGCGGCGTTGACCGGGTCGATCAGGTCGCTGCCCTGCTGGAACACAAAGCCCAGGTCTTCACTGGTCAAGAGTTCATCAAGGAATTTGAGCTCGCCTTTGTTGGCGGCGATGAAGCCGAGCGCGGCGGGCTGGTCAATGATGACAGCGTCCACATCCTTGCTGATCAACGCCAATACAGAGGCATCGAATGTATCGAAAGACTTCACGCGGTCTTCGCCAACGATCTCAATGGCTTTCGCTTCGTTCGTTGTGCCGAGCTGTGAAGCGACGGTTGCATCGGTCAATGCAGCCAGACTTGCTGAGTCGGTGAAGCGGTCTTCATCAGCACGGACGAGGATGACCTGCCCATAGTGCATGTATGAATCAGAGAAGGCAACCTTCTGCTTGCGTTCTTCGGTGACGGTCACGCCATCTGCCACAACATCATATTGACCGGCAGCGGCGGCTTCGAAGATGCCATCCCATGCGGCTTCGGTCATCACGGGTTTGCAGTTCAAACGATTGCAGATTTCCTGCCAGGCATCATAATCCCAACCAGCGCCCTGGTTAGTGGCTTTATCAATGAAGTTGAAGGGGGGATACGCATTCTCAACAGCAACAATGATCTCTTTGCCGCCCAGGTCAGGCAAGCCATTGGCACCAGACGCTGCAGGTGCAGCGGTGGGAGCTTCAGCCTTTGGGGCACAAGCCGCCACCAGAATGCCCACGATCATCAAGAATGTGAAAAGACGGGCTAATTTTTTAACCATTTTTCCTCCGAAATTAGTTGGATTTATTTTGGCGTTGGGTACACCATAACGACTGCATTATATATTAAGAATCCTAATTCCTCTGATTTTCTTGTGGTGCTTCAACCATGCACAACAACAGACGATCAAAGGAATTATCTTTGCCCGGCTCTCCTACAATAGAAGTGCAGACATTTCGATATTAATTATTGTATGCCCATTGAACTTGTATGCATGAGTATGTGTAGGCAGTGGCTTACACCGCGCGGTATATCTTTGAGCACGCTGAACACCGCACCAGGGATTTGATAAGCCTGCATTTTTTCGGTGAGGTAGGAATCAAAAAGGATTCTATTTCATCACGATGAGTCTACGCCGAAGCAAGGCAGACGGAAATCAGGACGAGAAAGGCGGAAAGAAGTTTGAATTCTTCTGCCACCGCCATCAACCATCCAATTCTTTCTAAACAGGCAAAGTCTTTTCCAAAAACTCCCTGACCTTATCAAAGAACTGCGGGTACGTGTGGCAGTTGCTATGCCCTTTTTCTGGAATGACCCAAAGATGGGTCTTTTCAGGGTTTCCCGCCTCAAACAAGGCGTGCGCCTGTTCAACCGGAACCGTTTCATCTTGCTCACCGTGGATGAGCAGAAATTCTGCCTGTGACTTGCGGATGTTATTCACGGGTGCAATGGCGTCAAAATCCAACCCATATTGTCTGCGCATGTAACCAAACAGAAGAGATGCCAAAAAGCCGGGGATATGCCGTTTGTAAAATTCAAACTTCATGACCGCTTTAGGATGCGAGATGGCTCCAATGGTGATGACGCTGCGGATCTGATCTTCCCAACCTGCGGCGTTGATAACACCGCCTCCGCCAACGGATAATCCGAGTGCGCCGATTGAGCTTGTGTTTCCCTGTAGCCTCAAGAACTTGACCGCCGAGACGACATCCTGTGCAAATGTGCCAACGGTGGGGCGTTCCACTGCGGAACTACTGCCATGATTGCGAGTATCAAAAGCCAGCAGGTTATATCCCAAAGGATGGAGCGCCTGAATGTAAGGGAGTGTGCGGGATAGGTTTCTGCTCCACCCATGCAGCAGGATGATCGTTGGTGCATTCGGCGATGCAGGGATATGCCAGCCGTAAAGCGTACCGCCATCACTGGCAGGAATCAAAACCTCTTGAAATGAGATGTTGTATTTTTCTGGGGTAACCTGATGCGGCACGATCTCGTATGCATACATACGGTCTATGAGGGAATCAAGGAATTTCATCCGGCTGCCTTTTGTTTAAAGCTGAACTTGTTTCAACAAATCCTCGGCAGCATTTCACCTGCCAGCATGTCCACCACGCGCGTACTTCCCAAAGCAGTCTTGAGCAGCACACGTGACTTTGGCTCTGCGACCACTTCACCAATAATCACCGCACCCTCGCCATATCTCGTGGACTTCATCACCGCCAACACTTTTTCCGCATCTTCCTGCGGGACAATTGCCACCAGTTTCCCCTCATTCGCCACGTACAGCGCATCGAACCCGAGCATCTCACACGCCGCGTTGACTTCCGGGTGAACTGGAATCGCCTCTTCGTTTAAAATAATTCCCGCCTTGGATTGAGTCGCGATCTCATTCAAGGTCGTTGCCAAGCCACCGCGCGTGGGATCACGCAGCACATGGATATTCGGACTCGCATCCAGCATCGCCGCGATGAGATGATTTAACGGAGCCACATCGCTCTGCAAACTGGACTGGAATCCAAGTTCGCCGCGTGCAGCAAGGACGGCAATGCCGTGATCGCCCATCGTGCCGGAAATAATGACCACATCGCCGGGCTTCGCGTTCGCCCCGCTGACGTTTACATTCTCACGCACCAGACCAACTCCGGCGGTGGTGATGTACATCCCGTCTGCTTTGCCGCGCTGCACCACTTTCGTATCGCCCGCCACGATCTGCACGCCTGCTTCTTCCGCCGCTAAACGCATGGACTCGATAACCTGCTTGAGCGTGTCCATCGGCAAGCCTTCTTCAAGGATGAAACCCGCGGTGAGATACAGCGGCTTTGCGCCAAGCATTGCCACATCATTCACAGTGCCACACACGGCGAGTTTGCCGATGTCGCCGCCGGGGAAGAACAACGGAAAGACCACATGCGAATCGGTGCTGATGGATAATTTCTGCCGCAACCCCGCTTCCACCAACGCCGCATCATCCCCCGCGTTCAACGCCGTGTTCTGAAACGCAGACACGAACGCCTTCTGAATCAGTTGATGACTCATCCGTCCGCCCGCGCCATGTCCCATCACGATCTGTTCATTGTGTGTCAGCGGCGGAGCACATACGGCACCTTCGATGTTGACTGTTTCGTCTGTCATAATCTTCCAATCATCAGATCTGTAAATCGTCAATCTTCTTGCGACAAAGCCATTTCCCCGCCCGCCCCGCCTCCCTTTCCCCACGAAACCCGGCACCCCGGGGGGGCTCCCCGCCGTTTTTGGGGCACCCCCGTTTTTCAAGATAAGAAAATAATTCAACCTTGTGTAATATGCATTTTCCGTCTGAGGGCGGTTTTTCCTGTTTTTTCTCCCTGGGGGGGGGGGTTGTTTTTTTTTTTTTTTTTTTTTTTTTGGTGGGGTGGGTTTCTGGTTTTTTTTTTTTTTTGGTGGGGGCTTTTTGGGGTTGGTGTGGGGTGTTTTGGTTTTTTTTTTTTTTAACCCGGGCGTGGGGTGCCCCTCTTTCTCCTCTTTTTTTTTTTCTCTCGGTGGGTTGCGGGTTTTTTTCTTTTTTTGTGGGGGGGGGGGTGGGGGGTTTGGGGGGTGGGGCCCCCGCCCCGGTGGGGGGGGCCCGGGGCCCGGGGGGGGGGGGGGGTTTGGGGGGTTGGTTTTGTCCCTTCCCTCCCCCCCCCGGGGGGGGGGTTGTGCTTGGTTTTTCCCCCGGGGGGGGGCCTTGGGGGCCCCGTCCATATTTATAATACGCCGCGCACGCCCCCTCAGACGAGACCATTGTCGCGCCGAGCGGATTTTCAGGCGTACATTGCTTGCCAAAAGCCGAACAGTGATGGGGTTTCTTCAAGCCTTGCAAAATTTCACCCGCAATGCACAGCGGAGATTCTTCTGCGTGGATGGATTCCACATCAAAGCGTATTTCGGCGTTGAATTCTTCAAACTCGGGGCGCAAACACCAACCGCTCATCGGGATCATGCCAATGCCGCGCCACTTGCGGTCACATTCCATGAACACTTTATTGATCGCCGCCTGTGCGGGCTTCAAGCCTTCAAAGGTCACGGCGCGTTGATAGGCATTGGCAACTTCCACTTTGCCTTCTTCGAGCAGTTGCACAGTTTTCAAAATTCCCTGCACAATGTCGAGCGGCTCAAAGCCGGTCACCACCATCGGGATCTTGAACTTCTCCAACAACGGCGGATATTCCCAATAGCCCATAATGGCATTCACATGCCCTGCCAGCAAAAATCCCTGCACGCGGTTATGCGGCGAATTGAGGATGGCGCTCATGGCAGGCGGCACGCGTACATGCGAAACAAGCACTGAAAAATTTTTCAGTCCAAGCCGCTGTGCTTGCAGCACGCTCATCACATTCGGTGGGGCGGTGGTTTCAAACCCGATCGCAAAAAATACAACCTGCTTATCCGGATTCTTCTCCGCCAGCGTGACCGCATCGAGCGGAGAATACACCACGCGCACATCCCCGCCCTGAGCTTTGACAGAGAACAGGTCACGGCTTGAGCCGGGCACGCGCAGCATATCGCCGTACGAACAAAAGATCACATCCGGGCGTGCCGCAATCGACAATGCCTTGTCGATCAGCTCCAGCGGAGTCACACACACCGGGCAGCCGGGACCATGCACCAGTTCGATCTGAGGCGGCAGCAATTGATCTATGCCATGACGCACGATCGCGTGCGTTTGCCCGCCGCAAATTTCCATCAACGTCCACGGGCGCGTCACGGTACGGCGGATCTCTTCGATCACGCCCTTCACCAGCGCCGCGTCACGATATTCGGTTACATACTTCATGCTGGCGTCTCAGGTCCCAACTCTTCTTCGATCGCACCGATCTGCCGCAGCAACTCAAGCGTTTCCATGGCTTCTGATTCGCTCAATACGCTGATCGCAAACCCCACATGGATAATGCAATAATCGCCAACTTTAACTTCATCCACATAATCCAAACATGCCTCACGGAAGATTCCCCCAAAATCAACCTTCGCCATTTTCAGCCCGCCCTTTTCATACAGATCAACAATTTTTCCAGGTACGCCTAAACACATATCAACCTCTCAATCTATATGCCGCAATCGCGGCTTGTCCGAGCGAGAGTCCGCCATCGTTCGTTGGAACCTCTCGGTGTATGTATACTTCAAAACCATCTTTTCTTAATAGTGACAATGTTCGCCGTAATAGTGTGAGATTCTGCCACACTCCGCCAGAGAGAACCACAGTCCGCAGCGACGTTTCACCGCTGATTCTTTTCACCATCTCGCGCACAGACTCTGCCAGACCATTATGAAAACGAGCGGATATTTTTTGGATCGGGACTCCTGCCACTGTATCTTTTACCAACGCCTCGACCACGCTTCTGACTCCGACTTGACCTGATTCAACACCAAAGACATATTGCCCCGCCTCAGCCGAATCTGCCATTGCCTCGAACTCGATCGCCGCCTGCCCCTCATAGTTGACCTTCTGCCGCACACCCGCCAACGCCGAAACCGCATCGAACAGACGTCCCATCGATGAAGTCATCGGTGTGTTGATTTTCTTTTCAAGTTGCACACGCAGCGTCACCTGGTCTTCGGCGCAAAATTCTTTGACCGATTCCAGCGCATCATCCCAATCCATGCCGAGGCTCCACAGCAAAGCCAATGCCGTGCGCGCCGGTTTCTTGATCGCCACATCACCGCCGGGCAAAGGGAAATATTCCAAATGCGCCGCGCGTTGATAGGATTTGTAATCTGCCACCAAAAATTCCCCGCCCCAAATTGCGCCGTCGTCGCCGTAACCCGTGCCATCGAATGAAACGCCGATCACAGGTTCGGTCAGTCCATGCTCTGCCATGCACGCAGCGACATGCGCATAGTGATGTTGAATATTGAAAGTTGGTAAGTTCTCACGCTCGGCGCGTTCCAGTGCGTAGCGTGTCGCCAGATAATTCGGGTGCATGTCGTGGGCAATCGCCACAGGCTTCACGCGGAACAAGCGCTCGAAATGCTCCACGCCCTGCTCAAAGGATTGCAGCGTCTCGTAATTTTCCATATCCCCGATGTGATGACTGAGAAAGGCATAATTTCCGTTCGTGATACAGAACGTATTTTTCAGTTCGGAACCGGTTGCAAGCAGAGGTGGAACTTTGAACGGAAGTTTTACAGGGAAGGGGGAGTAGCCACGGGAGCGACGGATGGGATAAACCGACGACGGACGATGGACGACGGACGATGGCTTATGGTCAATGGTCGATGGTCTATCGTCAAATGCTCTCACCACCGAATCATCACATCTCACATGAATATCCCGATCATGCATCAAGAACGCATCCGCAAGTTTAGCGAGACGTTCTCGCGCTTCATCGTTTCCAGTTGCAATCGGTTCTTCGGAGAGGTTGCCGCTGGTGAGAACAAGAGCAGAGTATAGAGATTGGTAATTGGTAAATAGTAAATAATGCAGCGGCGTGTATGGCAGTATCACACCGAGCCATTCCTGCTTGGGAGAGACTTCTTCGACGATGGTGGATTCGGGTTTCTTTTTCAGCAAAACAATCGGGCGGGCGGGGGAGGTGAGCAAGGCTTTCTCTTCATCACTGACAAAGCAATGCCTTTCGATGGTTTCAATATCGGGCATCATCAACGCGAAAGGCTTGTCCACGCGTAATTTGCGGATTCGCAACTCTGTTACCGCTTTTGCATTCGTCGCATCGCAAGCCAAATGAAATCCACCCAAGCCTTTGATGGCGATGATCTTTCCCTCTACCAAAAGGCGTTGAGTTTCTTTCATTGCATCATCGTTCTGTAGGGGCGACTCGCGAGTCGCCCCTACTTCAAGCCATATTTTTGGTCCGCAAACGGGACACGCCACCGGTTGCGCATGGAATCTTCTATTCGTTGGGTCTTTGTATTCGCGTTCGCAATTGGGGCAAAGGGGGAATCCCGCCATGGTGGTGAATGGACGGTCGTAGGGAATGTCTTTGATGATGGTGAAGCGCGGTCCGCAGTTGGTGCAGTTGATGAAGGGATAGCGATAGCGGCGGTCGTTGGGGTCGAAGAGTTCGCGCAGGCAGTCGTCGCAGATGGCGACATCGGGCGAGATGGGTTGGAAGGCGCCGTCTACACTTTCAGAGTGGATAATGTCAAATTGGGTGAACCCGTTACCGGGTCCGAATGAGGCGCTGAAGTCGTCTATGCGCGAGAGTGTGGGGGCGTCGTCCCGCAATTTTTGCAGGAACAAGTCCAGCGTTTCTTTATCCCCATCCACTTCGATATCCACACCGGCAGATGTGTTCTTAACCCAGCCTTTGAGATTCAGACTCATGGCAAGGTTATACACAAAGGGGCGAAAACCGACCCCTTGCACAATGCCGGAGATGTGAACTTTTGCGCCGGGCATTATTTTTTTGCGTTCTCGACCAGCCAATCTGCCCAGGCTTGCAGACCTTCGCCGGTGCGGCAGGAGGTTTGGAAGGTGGTGACGTTGGGGTTGAGGACTTGCACGCCCTGTTGGAAGTAGTCCATGCGGAAATCGACGTAGGGCAGCAGGTCGATCTTGTTGACGACGAGCACGTCCACGCCGCGATAGGTGCCGGGATATTTGTAGGGTTTATCGTCGCCTTCGGGGATGGAGGCAACCAGCACGGTCTTGTGTGTGCCAAGTTTGAAGTTGGCAGGGCAGACAAGGTTGCCGACGTTCTCCACGATGAGCAGGTCGAATTGCGTGAGGTCAAGTTGTTCGAGCGCGCCATGCAGCATGACCGCGTCGAGATGACAATCGCCGCCGGTGTTGATCTGGATCGCGGCGCCTGCGCCCGCTGCTGCGGCTCGGTCTGAGTCGATGGAGGTGGCGATATCGCCGTCTACGGCGGCGACGCGCAATCTACCTTTGAGCAGGGGCAGGGTTTTTTCGATGAGCGAGGTCTTGCCCGCGCCGGGGGAGGCGAGGATGTTGATGGAGAACACGCCCGCCGCGTCGATCCGCGCACGGTTGGTCTGCGCGAGGCGGTCATTAGCGTTGAGGATGTTTTCTACGATGGGGATGTTTTGGGGCATGGGGTAATCCTTCTGTCATTGCGAGGAGTGATAGCGACGAAGCAATCTTGTCGCTTATGGAGATTGCTTCGGGCGAAAACCGTCGCCCTCGCAATGACATAATTATTCTACATCAATGGATTCTAATGCAAACTCTTCACCGGCGATGATCTTTGCGCCGACGCCTTTGCACTGTGGACAGATGAGTTCTTTGTCGGTGGGGTGGTATTTGTGGAAGCAGGTCATGCACTGCAATTCGGCAGGCACACGCCGAAAATTGAGCGTGGCTTTCTCGGCGATGGTGTCTTTGGCGATGACTTCCCAATAGAATTGGATCGAGTCATCCACCATGCTGGCGAGTTCGCCCATCACGATGTTCAGCGCGGTGATCTGTTTGGCGTTCGCTTTTTCGGCGTGGTCGAGGGCTATTTTTAAGAGAGATTGGGTTACCGGTAATTCATGCATATAAAATGGTGTTTTGTGGGTTGTAGTGCAATATAAGATCGCACTACAACCCACATAAACTACTTGTTTTCCTTTTCTCCGCTCACCCCTTCGCGGAAGGTTCGCACACTTGTGCCGAGTTCTTTTGCGAGCTTGCTGATCCGTCCCGCACCGAAGAGCAGAATGACGATGACCAGTAAGATGACGAGTTCTGTTGTGCCAAAGTGAATCATGGGTACTCCTTATGCCGCGACAGGGAACATTGCGCGGGCAATGTCTGCGGGTTGTACGCCGGGTGTTTCGATCTGGCGGGCTGCGTAGAATTTCTCCACGGCGGCTTGCACGCTTTCTGAATTGGCGGAGATGTGAACATCCTGCAACATTTCATTTTCTTTGACGGGGGTCACATGCAGTAAGCCGCCGGGGACTTGAGCATATTCTGAATGACGTACACGCCTTCGCGAATCTTAACCTGCTCGGCACGCGGGCGGCGCGAGTCGTTGGCGTGCAGGAATTCAGGAGTATACATCAACGCCAACATTTCATCGGCTTTCTTGAGCAATTCCTCATCCACTTCGCGGACGATCTCCATTTTGCGAGCAAAGGTTCGTAGCGCTGAACGAGGTCAAGCATAGGAGCTTCGGTGGTACGTGTCGATCACATCTACGATTCTACTCGGTGTTTGATCTCATCGAATCGACCACGCTTTAAGCTTTGATTTATAGCTGCTTCTTCCTATTATAAGGAAGAAGATCCTGAATAGTCGCCCTATGTTGCCCCAACATTGCATCAGATCAGCGCTTCGGCGCGATTTGCTCTATGAATTATGGGTTCATTCAAACCTGTGCGGATGCAGAGCCCGGAAAATGGTAGGGAAGATAATAAAAACGGAAGTTTTGTTAACGTTTTAAAAGACCTCTGGAATCATTGTAAAATATCACACTGAAAGGATCAATTCATGACTACAACACTTGAACATTTTCAACATCTAAACAAAGGGGATCAAATTTCCCTGGTACTCGCTGGGATTATTGTGGACGGAACTTTTGATGGGTTGGAGGGTGATTGCGTTGTGTTGGTAGATGCAAAATCTTCCATTATTAAAAAGAAGAACTACACCTTGAAAATCCCTGTTGAGAGTATTTACGCTTGGGGCGAGAAACAGAAAAAAGAGAAGAAAAAAGAAAAGAAACATAAACAGGAAAAAGAACAGGAGCAGTCTGAATAGTTTTTAGCGATAGAACTTACTGCGAGACAAAATTATTCGTTCTAAGAGGTGCTGACTGTTCTTCCTCTTCTTTTAAACCAAAATTGACAACCTGCCATATACAGATGGACAGGTTGTTTTTATAAGAGCAATTCATTACTTCTATATATCTTGAATGAAGATCGATCGCGACCACTCAGTAAAAGTGATAAGCGAAAGTTGCATGATACAAAGCAAGGGTTACAAAAGGTTATGCGCTTTTAAAATCCCCTTAAACGCCAGCCTGCCATCCATCTGCGCTTTTTTGCGCCATTTAGCTTCAGAGGGCAGGAACATTTCCTCATAATCTGCAAGGATTTCTTTTTCCGCCCGCGGGCTGACTGCGCCGTGATGACGAAGTTGATTTTCCAAAATGGTCATTTGCAAACTACGCAGGAGTGCGGGCAGGGAGTCGCCATAGGTGCCAAACTCAAATCCGCAGGCAAAGACGTTCTTACTTGGGAATTCGGCATCGCGCAAACGATAGATGTATTCTCCCATATCACCGCTGATGGCGTAGAACTCGTCTGCATCGATCTTTTGTACCAGTGGATAGTTGAACTTTCGCATCGCTTCGGACGAGGAAGTTGGGTCGAGCGGCGGGATAATGACCGACATCTGATAGCGCGGACCGTAGCCGGTGTGAATATCCACCTGAATGAAATTTTGATACTCCGCCAGCGCCTGTCGATACAGCTCCATCAAGACGATGGTCTCTTCTTGATATTCCATCCCGCCGTAGTAAACGCCTTGCGCATCGCGGTGTTGACCGAGTAGAGTCGCTTCTTGTACCTTTGCCTTGCCGGGTGAGACCATGTAGCGGATGGCGTTTGCATAAAAAGGAAGCGTCTCTGCGCTCAAGCTACGCACGGGATGATCTGGGCTAAGGAAATCCAGAAGTGTGTCGTAGGCTGGGTTGATCTGCGGGCTAAAAACCCCATCGTAGATGAAGTTGCGGTTCAGGTCAACGTGATTTGAAGTGACGCGCTTGTGATGTTTCATTCCCCATGGATTGATGGCATGTACAAGTAACAACCCCGTGGTTTCATGGTTGATGTGTGGCGCGAACTCATCCATGAAGAGTTTCAACATTGCCGAGCCGACATAGCCTTCAATGCCATGTTCGGCGGTGGAGATCAGCACGATGTTTTCTTTTTTGTGCGGTTCTGCCCATAGCCAGTCTATGCTCAGGTCGGGGAAGTTCTTGAGCCGATGCGCTTCCAGACGGGATGAAGCCCACATGGGGGCAAGCCGCTCACAGTCCAGAAGGAAGCGCGCGCGTGAGGCTTCGTAGGATTCGGAGAATAGAGAGTCCATAGAGTTTGAATCTTTGCCAGCGTAGAATCTTGCTAATAGAAAGAAGAAAGTATTAGAACGGTCCGAAGTTGATCGCCACGGCAACGCCCAAAAATGCAACGGTCGCAAGGATGACCCATAGCCAAAGTTTGGCTGTCCAGCGCAGCCATTTGGGGTAGCTGACGACGGTCAGTCCGAGGCTGATGAGCAGCACGGGGTTGGTGGGGTAGGCGAGGTTGGAGAAGCCGTCACCGAAGATGTAGGCGAGTACGGCTGTCTGGCGCGTGACGCCGATAAGATCGGCAAGCGGCAGGACGATGGGCATCATCAGGAAGGCTTTGGCAGAACCTGATGCAATGAAGAACTCGATGCCCAGCGCAAGCGCATACACGACGACAGCGGCAGGGAATGCGCCGAGTTGTTGGAATGGGTCAGCCGCGGCATGCAGGATGGTATCGGTTGCGCCGCCGCTGTCTATGATGAAGCGGATGCTGGCTGCCATGAGGATCAATGGAACCGAGGGAGCGAGTCCGCCCCAGCCTTCGATGAGTCCCTGCCAGACGGTCTTGCTGCCTTTGCCGGAGAGGAAGCCCGCGCCCAGCCCGCCAATGAGGAAGAGAATACCGACGAGGGGCAGGGCGTAATCAGAGATGGCGGGAACGAACGGACCGGCAAGCATGGTGATGAAGATGATAATGACGAAGATGCCGAAGAAATTCATGGCGCGGTTCTGCTTTGGGTCTTCTTCGATGAAGGACGCGTCCATGCTTTTATACTTTTCGCGTTCGGCTTTGTCTTCGTCATGCACGAGCGAGGCTTTCGGGTCTTTGTCGATCTTGCGCGCGTACGCCGAAAGGAAGGACGTAAAGATGAGGTAGATCACGGCAAAGATGATGATGCGCAGCCATGCGCCGGAGAAGAGCGGCAAGCCTGCAAGTTGTTGCGCCACGCCGAGCGTGTACGGGTTGGAAATGGCGGCGGAGAATCCCATGTTAGTGGCGAGGATGGACATGCCCAAGCCGACTAGCGCATCCCAGCCGAGGGAATAGGAGAGCGCGATCATTACCGGGACGAGCAGCACGACCTCTTCGAAAGTGCCGAGAGTCGCGCCGAGGAACATGAACGCCAGCGAGACCATCCACAGCAAGGTGTATTTCCGTCCGCTGAAGCGCCGCACGATGCTGCCGATGAAGGCGCGTAAGGTGCCGGTCTTGTCCATCACGGCAAAAGCGCCGCCTGCGAAGAACAGAACGATGATGATGACAATGACGGTCAATCCGCTTTCGCTGCCGAGGACTTCGAACGGTGCCACGAACCAGCGCCAGACCGGATAATCGGGTTGGTCGATGAATTGGAAGGAAGCGGGGTCGATAGTTTCACGTCCATCCACTTCGACGCGGGTGTATTGCCCGGCGGGGATCACGAGAGTCAAAATTCCGGCAATCATCATCAATACAAATAAAATCACCAGTGATTGAATGAACGCTCGCCGACTGATCTGCGCACCTGCTTTTTGTTCCATAGGGAGGCTCCTTTGTGGAGTAATAGATATGGGCAACTGTACCACATCTGCAATTTACGGAATGTTAAGATGTGCTTTGGTTTCATCCAGTTTTGGCGATTAAAAATAAATGCTTATTCATGGTTCACAAAGCTGCTGATCTCAGTCAGTATTTTTTCTACAAGCAGTTTCCCTCCATTAATTACGGTGGTTGATGATAACTGATAAGGATCAATGACTGATATGGTTACGCCAAAGGTAATGCAGATAGGCGATTTGATTGGTGTCCTGAAGAATGAGCGCCTTTAAGTATTGATGTAGGAAAAGAACAGTAAATATAATTTCCATAATAATTCTCCTAACATGACCCATATTCATATAGCTGGTTGGGCAGGATGAAATACAACAGGCGCGTAAGAAATAATAATTTTACGATTTGACGCAATATGCATGTACTATGTGTTTGGAGTTCTCTACGGATTGTAAGGGTGACCTTTTAATGGTGTTTGAAGTCTGGGTTATCGTATGATTAAGGATTTACGCTGGTCGTATTGGCGAGATATTCCCTCATGGTTTGAATTTGCCGGCTAATCTTCCATTTGCACTAATACCCACTGCCGCCTTTTTCAACTATTTAAAAGATCACAGATCGTCACGTAGATGGTTGTAATACAGAAATTTCCAACATGGTAAACTTGAAGCCTGCCATATTAGCGCAAGCGGATCATCTGTTTTGTGCTAAGTCACCCTACAAACCACCGATTTTCAACGAGAATTTGCCATGAAACCCTCTTCTGCCACTGCTCAAGCGAATCCAAATATTGCTTTCATCAAATACTGGGGCAATCGCGATAATGCCCTGCGTCTTCCTGTAAATGGGTCCATATCCATGAATTTGGATGGATTGTTCACTCGTACAACTGTTTCATTTAATTCTGCTAAAACGGATTCGTTGACGATTAACTCCACACCGGTGACGGGCAAGGGGTTGGAGCGTGTTTCGTATATTCTGGATATCGTGCGAAAGATGGCGGATATAAATGAAAGAGCCGAAGTGACCAGCGAGAACAACTTCCCTGCCGGGGCGGGAATTGCCTCTTCGGCGGCGGCGTTTGCGGCGCTGGCGGTGGCGGCTTCCAAAGCGGCAGGACTTAACTTAAGCGAACCCGAACTTTCTGTCTTGGCACGGCGCGGATCTGGTTCCGCTTCGCGTTCGATTCCGGCGGGATTTGTGGAATGGCAAATGGGCAAGGATGAAGCTGATTCGTATGCGTTCTCTATTGCACCGGCTGCACATTGGAATTTGGCGGATTGTGTTGCCATTGTGAACGCCTCACATAAAAAGACCGGCTCTACGGAAGGTCATGCCATTGCGGGGACGAGTCCATTGCAAGAGGCGCGTGTGGCGGATGCGCCGCGTCGGATCGAAATTTGTCGTAATGCGATATTGAATAAGGACTTTGAAGCCTTCGCAAATATCATCGAACACGACTCGGACATGATGCATTCTGTGATGATGACCTCGAAGCCGCCGTTGATGTATTGGCAGGCTGCAACATTGGAGATTTTTCATCAGGTTCGCGAATGGCGCGCCAGTGGACTGCCCGTGGGCTATACCGTGGATGCGGGAGCGAACGTCCATGTGCTGTGTTTGGGCGAGTACAAGGCAGAGGTTGAGAAACGCTTGCGGGAGATTCCCGGTGTGAGTAATGTTTTAGTTGCCGGGGTAGGGGGGGCAGCGAAGGTGGTGTAGCCCGCTTTGCGGGCTTTGTAGGAATAGCGCGGGGGTTCCATCCCCGCGTGGGGGTGCGGGGAGAAACAAACCGTCAGAAAACAGAAGCAGGCTCGAGCGGGGAAGGAAGCGGGGAAATTCATCTTAGAAAAGATTAACGCATGCAAGATATAATCACCTCACCGCGTCTTATCGCGTGAAAGGAATCTAACAATGGAATTTGGATTTTTATCGCTGGTCATCTTTTTCTTCGCCCTTGGCGGGATGATCTTCGTTCATGAACTTGGACATTTTATTGCCGCGCGTTGGGCAGGGATCGAAGTGGAGGAGTTTGGCTTTGGGTTGCCGTCCTATAAACTTGCCACACTCTTTATATGGAAGGGGACTGAATTTACCGTTCATGCCCTGCCATTGGGCGGTTTTGTACGTCCCAAAGGCGAGAATGACCCGAACGTTCCCGGCGGGTTTGGGTCTGCCAGCCCGTGGAAGCGCCTGGTTGTTTTGGTGGCAGGTCCTGTGATGAATCTGTTAACGGCGATCGTTGTCTTTTCAGCGCTGATCGCGTATGAAGGCGTGCCGCAACCGGGCAGCGTCAAGATCGATACTGTGGCAGAGAATTCACCTGCACAGCAGGCAGATATCCAACCTGGAGATATTATCGTTTCGATCAACGGACAGACCGTGGATGATATTCAGCCTGCCATTGATATCATTCGCGCAAGTTTGGATACGCCCGTGGAGATGGTTTTGGATCGTAATGGCGAGACTGTTACCATCACTGCCACGCCGCTTTCTTCGCGGACTTCACAGCAGGGTGCGCTTGGGGTGGGGCTTACCTACCCAACACGCCCGGCTACGTTTGTTGAGAGTATTTCCGGTGGTGCTTCGGTGACAGGATTACAGGCGGCTGCCATTGTGTATTTACCGATCGCACTCATTCAAGGCGTTATCGCGCCAGACCAGGCACGTTTGGTTGGTTTCAAAGGCATTTACGACCTGTTCAATTTCTCTGTACAGGAAGATGTCACCAGCCGTCAGGAAGCTGCCCAAGTGCAAACTTCCGGCGGAGGCGGGGCGGCGCCCAAGCCGACGAACTTTACACTCAATCTCATTGGCGTGTTGAGCGTTTCACTTGGCGTGTTTAATCTTTTTCCCATCCCCGCTCTCGATGGCGGACGCATTCTATTTACGCTGCCTGAGATCTTTTTCAAGAAGCGCATCCCTACCGAATGGGAGAATATGGTCAATGGAATTGCCATGCTCCTGCTGATCGGCTTGATGTTGTTCGTCAACATCATGGACTTTGTTAACCCCGCACAACTTGTTCCTTAAACTATGGCTGAATTAAACTTTCAAACTGTTCTCGATCACCTGCTCGACTCGAAAAAAGAGATCCCGCAGGGTCACATGCAATATTATTCTGACCTCGACCCGAAGTCACTGCGCCTCTTTCTGGATGTATGGAGCAGCGTGCCGCAAAAACGCAAACTGCTCCTGCTCGATACGCTGGCTGCGCATCTCGAAGAAGATACCATCGTTTCATATGAAGATATCGGGAAGTCACTATTGACCGACCCGGATGCGGAAGTCCGCGCCCGTGCAATGGGACTCCTCGCCGAATCAGACGACCCCCGGCTTGTGGATACACTTCTGAAGATATTCCAAGCCGATAGCGACCTCGCTCCGCGCCTGAAAGCAGCCAGCCTGCTTGGTGAATTTGTGTTGATGGGCGAGTTGGAAGAACTCGACGAAACCCGTTTGCGCAAGATCGAAGACGCTCTTATTGCTGTCATCCGCAGTGACGCGAATCCGTCTCTGCGCCGCGCTGCTGTGGAAGCCTTCGGCTATTCCGGGCGGGATGAAGCGGTGGCGATCCTTGAATCGGCGTACGAGCGTGAAGATCCGCTTTGGGTGGCGTCTGCCCTGCGTGCCATGGGACGTTCCCACGATAACCGTTGGAATGAAAGCGTGGTCAGCAAGCTGCTGGACCCCGATCCGCGCATCCGTTTTGCGGCGGCGGAAGCGGCAGGTGAACTGAATATCGAAGAAGCGGCGCCGATCATGTTGAAAATGCTAGAAGATGAAGAAGAGGATGATACCGTCACCATGGCGGCGGTTTGGGCGCTCAGCCAGATCGGCGGCGACGATGCCCGTGCCTACATTCTCAGCCTGATCGAAAGCACAGATGATGAAGAAACATCCACGTTTCTTGAAGATGCCCTCGAAAACCTGGATTTCAACGAGGAGTTGAACAAGTTTGACCTGCTCTCTCTCGATGAAGATGATGACCTCAGCGAATTCGATGAAGTCGAATTTGATGAAGAGGATGATACTTAAAATAAAAGACACTCACCCGCATAGGTGAGTGTCTTTTTGTATGGTTGTTCACTCTCCGAAAACGAACAAGTCTCCGATGGATTCGCGGTTGAAGTTGTGGCGAATGGAATCGGCAAAGATCGGAGCCACTGAAAGCACGGTCAATTTGGGGTCACGCTTGTCCAGGGGAATATCCACTGTATCGGTGGTAACGATCTCGCGGATCTGTGGGATAGATGCCAGTTTTTCCAAGCCGCCGCGGGTGAAGACGCCGTGGGTACACATCACCATGATCTCTTCAACGCCTTCTGCAATGAGTAGGCGGGTTAGCTCGGCGATCGAGCCGCCAGTGGCGATCTCATCATCGTAGATGAGTGCGCGTTTGTGTCCTTTGACCTGATTGCCCACCAATCCACTGATGCGCACTTCGGTATCGGAGACGCGTTCCTTGTTTCCGGCGGCAACGGGCAGATCGAGGCTTTTGGCAAAACGCGCCGCAGACTTGGCTTGCCCCATATCTGGTGAGACGATGATCATGCCGCTCATGTCGCGGTTCTCCAAATGTTTCTGGAAAACCGGGCGGCTGCTCAAGGGGTCGGTCGGTACACGGAAGAATCCATGCACCTGCGGCGAGTGGAACATCATGCTCATTACATGTGTGGCGCCGGAAGTTTTCAGCAGGTCGGCAACAAGGCGGGCGGTGATGGAGATGCGCGGCGCATCTTTTTTGTCGGAGCGACCAAAAGAATAGTACGGAATGATGGCATGGATCTCGGATGCAGCAGCATCGCGGGCGATATCCAGCATCATCAACAGCTCCATTAAGTTGTCATTCACGGGTGGCGTCAACGATTGAACGATATAGACCCGGCGGTAGCGCACACTGGCTCCCAATTGCAGGTACAAATTATCGTTACTGAACTTTTTTACATGGGTTTCTTCCAAGGGGATTTCTAACTCGGCGGCGATACTCTGTGCCAGAGGTTTGTTGGAACTCCCGCTAAAAATGCGAACTTCATCTATTGGAATGGAACGTTGTGCCATACCTGCCTCCATATTTTGACATTCTTCCGATTATCACACAGACCGGCTTTTTAATTTTTTATTTTCCAAATTGAACGATCACCCCTGCGATAAGCAGGATCTGACCGAGATGGTATGCGGCAATATTGTAGATGCGCCCGTTATGGATCGGGGAAACAAATTTATTCCATGCAAGAATAACATCCGAAAGGTAGAAAAGGAAGGCGCCGACGCTCACCAGCACAGCTGCGCCAGCATCCCAGGAAAGATCATTTAGTTTGATCATGGCAGAGAGCAGCATGAGAGAAATGACCGCACCATACACGCTGATCGGCAGGCGCATACGTCCCTGACCTTTGGCGATCACTGATGCGAGAATGCGGCGGATGACCCGGGCTCCGCCCCAGCCGATCAGGATGGCGAGGATGACACTCCAGGCAGATATGGCAGGGATGGGGGAGTTGAAACCGACGATGTAGAAGATATGCGCGAAGAGAAAGGCGATCAATCCACCCAGAAAGAAGCGCTCGAGGGAGATCATCAGGAGCACGTCCCCAACTAATGAAAGGATGATGCCCATGCCGAACCAAAGCACTACACCTTGCATCCCTGTTGACATGGATAGCCAAAGGAACAGGCAGAGCATAACAGCGGGTTTTGCCACCACTTCCAGTTTGAACCAGTTCTTTTGCAAGGCGGCTGCTTCCAATATGGCGAAAAGGATTGCGGCGAATAGTAATATATACATGGATGCCCTCCTGCTTTATCGTACCATAAAGAGACGCCCGCACTGTTTATGCTATACTGCGGGCATGGCATCGAAAACTGTACATCTCAATTGGGATACACAATCCAGGTTCGTTATTAGTGATAGGGAGAACCATCAACTCCCAGTCAATGGCGCCGGGCGGATCGGTTCTTCCGACCTGTTGCCCATGGCGTTGATCGGCTGCTCCTCGTATGATGTGATCGAAATCTTGGGGAAACAGCGTCAGGAACTGATCCAGCTCACGGTTAGTGCGGAGGCGGTGCAGGATGATGATCCGCCTTGGAAGTTCAAAAAGATCCATATCCACTATCACGCCATTGGGAAAGGGCTTGATGTTGATAAAGTGAAAAAGGCGATCTTGTTGAGTGAGGAAAAATATTGCTCAGTATATGCCACACTTAAAGATGTGATCGAGATCACCCACGATGTGGAAGTGACCGAAGGATAACTGTTGAAAAAAAGCGCAAGGCATCTGCCTTGCGCTTTTGATCTGACCTACTTCTCGTGCTCTTCTTCTTTTTTGAAGATCATCACACGATATGATTCAGCGTATTCAAAACCTTTGTCTTTCGCGTCTTCCTTCGCCCAATCTTTCATCCATTTTTCCACTTCATCGACGGGCACCTGGCTGGCGTGTTGTTGCAGCGCCTTGACCTTGGTATCGATCGTTTCGGAAATATCCACCCAGGTATCGGGTTTATCCGTCCCATGGACGTAGAGTCGTTTGACCTCATGCGGCTCGAACCCCTCCGCGAGCAGATCGGCAAAGACCAACCTGGACCCCGCTGAGGGGAATACCGCCTCACAGGCGGCACGGGCGGCGGCGCGGTGGTCGGGGTGGTTCAAATATTCGTTACCGTAAAACCATGCTTCAGGGTTACCCGATAGAACCGTATCGGGTTTATATTTGCGGATGAGGCGAGTGAGTTCTTTGCGCAGGGCAATGGTCGGCTCCAGTTCACCATCTGGGTAGCGCATAAAAACCGTTTCTTTTACGCCCAAAACATTATTTGCGGCAAGTTGTTCGCCTTCACGGAGCTTTGCCAGTTCAGGCTTGTATTCCGCACCTTTGCTGGGATCATTCGAACCCGAGTCTCCGCTGGTGATGACGACCGTGATAAATTCACAACCTGCTTTTGTCCACTTGGAGATGGTGCCTCCGATCGAAAACTCCTGATCATCGGGGTGTGCCTGAATGCTCATGGCGATCTTTGGTGTGTATTCGTCACTCATAAAGTTTGCTCCTGTTAGCCAGATGATGTTTTATGGTCGGATTTTACATCACAAATTCGAGTCGTAGTAAAATAGAACTTATATTCTATTTTGTTGTTTATTGGGCATCACACTCTTTTCGACCTTTTAAATTGCGAGAGCCAGGGTCGCCTACCCTGGCTCTCTTACAAAGGAGGAGAAGAGAATCTGTTACGCAGGTAAATTTATCACTCTCCTCCAAAAGGTACTTGACGTAAACCCTACGTTTGATGCACGCCAACACAACGATAAAGATTACAAAATTTTAAGGAGAATCATGTCCTCTTCACTTGCAATCGAAACAAAAGACCTTGGTCGCATTTACAAATTGCGCGGCAGCAAGAAAGAAACGCGCAAAGAATTGGTCGCTCTACAGGATGTTAACTTGACCGTGGAACGCGGCGAACTGTTCGGACTCTTAGGACCGAACGGCGCTGGCAAGACGACCTTGATCAAGATCCTCACCACGCTTCTCTCCCCGACCTCGGGCTGGGCACGCGTTGCAGGAGCAGACGTCCACGCTGCACCCGAGTCGGTGCGCCCGCGCATCAATATGGTCTCAGGCGGCGAGTCTTCGGGCTATGGTCTCTTGACCGTGCGCGAAAACTTGTGGATGTTCTCTCAGTTTTACGGTGTGCCTTCCAAAGAAGCCAATGAACGCATTGAAGCCCTGCTGGAAATGGTTGGCATGAAAGACCGCATGCACACGAAGTCTTCCGACCTTTCTACTGGTCTGCGCCAGAAGATGAACATCGTGCGCGGATTCCTGACCGAGCCGGAAGTGCTCTTCCTCGACGAACCGACTCTGGGTCTCGACGTGGGCGCGATGCGCGATGTACGTCGCTTCATCCTCGACTGGTTGAAAGCGGATAAGGAACGCACCCTGCTTTTGACTACCCATTACATGATGGAAGCCGATGAGTTGTGTGATCGTGTAGCCATCATCAACAAGGGACGTGTCCTCGCCTGCGATACACCGACTGCCTTGAAACAGCGTTTGCAAAAGGATGTCATGTTCGAGATCGAGACGAGTCCGCTCAACGGGTTGACCAAGGAAATGATGGAGGAACAGCCCGAGGTTAAGAAAGCGGCGCTGACTGACATCGAAGGCGGCGCACGCCTGACCTTGTCCCTCGTGGAAGAATCCGCTTTGGCGCGAGTCTTCAATCTGTTCGCGCAAAAAGATATCAAAGTGACCAACCTCAACAAACGCCAGCCGACTCTCGAAGATGTGTTCGTGGATCTGGTCGGGCGCAGCATGGCAGAGGAGGAATCGAATGGAAGTAGTGAGTAGAAAATATTCGCACAAAGATACGGGCTGGCGCTTGTTCTTGAAGACCATTATTGCGCGTGCCTATCCACGCATTATCGGGCAGCAGCGCGAGATTTCGTGGCTGGTGTTCGAGGTGGTCATGCCGATGCTGGCGGTGATCGCGTATGTGTTTGTTTATCGCGCCTTGAATGCCCCTGAAGAATATGTCGGCTTCGTGGTGATGGGCGGCGCAATGACGGCGTTCTGGATGAATATTTTGTGGAGCATGTCCAGCCAGTTATATTGGGAGAAGGAGCAGGGCAACCTTGCTCTGTACATCATGGCACCGAATTCAATGATGGCGATCCTGTTGGGTATGGCGTTGGGCGGCATGCTGGCGACCGCAACGCGAGCCATTGCTGTGACGATACTGGGAATGTTGATGTTCGGTGTGACCTTTACCGTATCGAGCTATTTACAGTTGTTCACCGTGTTCATGTTGGCGATGGTGGCTTTGTATGGCATGGGCATGATGATGGCTTCGGCGTTTTTGATGTTCGGGCGTGAAGCCTGGCACATGGCGAACCTCGCACAGGAACCGATCTTTCTCGCTTCGGGCTTTTACTTCCCGATCAAGTCGCTGCCGTTCTGGGTGGCAGCTGGAGCTTCGATCATTCCGCTTACGCTGGGCATGGATGCCATGCGTCAGTTGATCTTCCCCACGGGATTCCAATTTGGCTTCATGACCGTGCAGACGGAGATCATTATCCTTGCCGTGCTTTCAGTGGTCTTTATTGTGACGGCAAAGTTTTTGCTGTCGTACGTAGAGAAGATCGCGGTGCGCGAGGGAAGAATTACGGAGAGTCGGAGATAGTCTCGTCATTGCGAGGAGCGCCCTTGCTCTTTGCGACGAAGCAATCTCCAACTTAATCATAAGATTGCTTCGTCGGGCTGAAGCCCTCCTCGCAATGACGGAATAGGAAAATTATGCAAACATCAACTTCATGGCGTTCGTTTCGTATGGCAGCCTGGCTGGGATGGGTGATCGAGTCTAATTGGACGGATCCCTTCCTGTTCGCTGTGTATTCCATCGTCAAGCCGATCTCGGGTGCGGCGATCTTGGTCATCATGTACGGCATCATCTCGGGCGGACAGTTCGATACTGCTTTGTTCCCGTATATTTACCTCGGCAATGCCTTTTACATTTATGTCGGCGCGGTGATGACGGGTGTCTCGTGGGCGGTGGTCGATGACCGTGAGCATTACAAGACACTCAAGTATATGTACATTGCGCCTATCTATATTCCGCTGTATTTGCTGGGACGCGGCGTTGCGCGTTTTGTCACCGGCTCGATTGCAGTCTTTATCACTCTTGCGGCTGGGATTTTATTCCTGAACGTCCGCATCAACTTTGCGGAAGTGAACTGGCTGTTGTTCTTTGTCACCCTCATCCTCGGCGTGGTGATGCTTGCGCTTCTAGGCTTGCTGTTGGCGGGTCTGACTCTCACGCTGGCTCGCCACGAAGGCTTTATTGGCGAAGCCACAGCGGGAGCGTTGTATATTTTCAGCGGCGCCATATTTCCGTTGAGCGTCTTACCGGAGTGGCTGCGTCCGATCGGGTATTTTATGCCGACAACGTATTGGTTGGAGTTGTTGCGCCGTTCGCTGGTGGGAAATGTCGCTTCGGCATTCCCAACGTTGGCGGGGCTGGATAATTTGCAAATCCTCGGCATATTGCTGGGACTGAGCATCTTCTTCGGCGTTGTCAGTGTATATGTGTTCAAGTGGTGCGACCATATCGCCCGTGAGCAGGGTTTGATCGATAGAACGACGAATTACTAACAGTTATCTCAAAAATGTCATCCTGAGCAATAGCGACACATGCACCGCGATGCGGATGCAGTGCTGGTGAGGATCTCTACGCCCCAATAAGAGACCCTTCGGTCGCGAAGAACGCTCCCTCAGGGTGACACGGTATTTTTGAGACAGGTTCTAACAGACGAATCTATAGAAGCTTGTCGCGCTGAAAAGGTGAGATAAAATCCACCCATTCAGCGCGACATTTATTTAAGAGGATTAACCATGAAAATTATCAGTATCAATGCAGGCAAGCAGCAGACTCAGATCAACAAAGGCAGAACGGAAATTACCGGTATCTATAAGACCGCATTGCAGGGTTCCGTGCAGATCACCTCGCTTGGTATCGCTGATGATTTCATCGGCAGCCCCAAACATCACGGTGGACCGGATCAGGCGCTCTACGTCTATGGCGAGGCGGATTATCAGTGGTGGGCAAAAGAAATTGGCAGAGACATGCCTCCCGGCATGTTTGGAGAAAACCTGACCATTAGTGAACTGGAAAGCGCGTTTTTCAACATTGGCGACTTCCTTCATATTGGTGAAGTGACCCTGCAAGCGACCGCGCCGCGCATTCCTTGCTCCACGTTCGCTACGCGTATGGGCGACCCGCAATGGGTGAAGAAGTTCCGGGCTGCTGAGCGCCCTGGCTTATATGTCCGTGTGATACGTGAAGGGAGATTGGCGGTAGGGGAAGAGGTTTGGGTAGAGAAATATTCAGGCGAAACGGTTTCGCTTGTCGAAATGTATCGAGATTATTACGAGAGTAATAAAAATGAAGAGACCCTCCGAAAGTTGCTCAATGCTCCGGTTGCAATCCGTGCAAGAGAAGATTTTGAAAAAGATCTGGCTGAGTTGAAGAGAACAGGATAAGCGGTCGAAGAAGAATAAATTACGAAAGAGGTCGTCTTGAATTCAAGGCGACCTCTTTTTTGCCGGGGCTTATCATGATCAGGGCATGGTTTCGGCATAGGCTGGCAGAGTGATGACTTGTCCCGGTGTGAGTTGGGCGTCGGCTGTCAGTTGATTGGCTGCTAGTAGAGATTCCGGTGAGATCTTCCAATCGAACGCAATGGTTTCGATGGTTTCGCCCCAGCGGATGGTGTATTGCATGGGTTGGTTGTTGTTGTGATATGTGGTCCAATTCCAACGAAGCACGTCGAAGCCGGTAGTACCTGTCTTGCCGAAGCCGTGTCCATTCCACTCGTAATTGAAAGCTCCTGTGGTCAGGTCACCTGGGGTATATAAGGCAACTTCTTCGATGGAGCAATCTTCGTACGGATAATTACGCACCATGTTGGAGACTGCCATACGTGTATTATTTTTGTTTACGCTCGCAACCAACAGAATGTGATCGAAGAATCCTTCCGTTTGATACAACGTGGAAAAAGAATAAATAATATCACCGGGATACAGGTTGCCGTTTTTTTCAAAATCGTAGCTTGCAATAGGTTCGTTAGTGCTGAAGCGGGTAAAGGTTTCCGGGTCGAAGGTGCTCCAAGGCTGCCCGTCCCAGCGCGGGTTGACCCCGGTGAACGCACTTGCATCTTTTGACCAGCTGCCAATGCGGTATGGGAAACTATTGGTGTCGTGCAAAATCGTCCAAGCAAGCGGACCGCACATGGAGCTTGCATCCCAGTAGCCGATCTTTTCTCTTGAGATCTGGTTTGCTTCTTTGCATGTCCCTGCCAGATATTGATGCCCAGCAGCCATGTAATCGGGGATATGCCAGTCGAGGTTAAACATGGTGGAGATGGTTTCATTGCTGACATACCCGGCATCAATCACCCAATGGCAGGGTAGCTTTTTCATCACCGGGTAGATCTTCTCATCGTTTGGGATGGCGTCTTTTTGCCAGTAAGCAGTGACATAAGCTGCCCAAGGGGATTCCAGTACACCATCCACCATTGGAATTGCCAAAAGGCGAAAGTCTTTTCCATACTCGCGGAACCAGACCACAAAGCCCTGACTCAAGAAGATCGTGGCGACTTTATCGCCGCGGTAGGTTAACGGGTGCTGGAATTCGTGGAAGGAAAATTCATATACGAACGGGTCATTGATAACGTTGAGCATGCTGCCCTGTTCGCCGTTCCAAATATACATTTGTCGGCGTTCGGCTAAGTCAAACTCGGAACCAATGGCGCTTTGCACCTTGGCGAGCATTTCTGCAGGGGAGAGGTTGGGGTGGGTTAACAGACAGCCTGCCGGGTTTGCGAATGCGTATACCGGGTTTTGTACCGGGAGTTCAACTGAAATTTTTTCAGAAGTTGAGATATTAGAGCCGGTTGCGGCAGTTGTGGGCGTGGATGGAGGCGCAGCTTTGTCGGTTGGGGTTGGATTTTCGGGGGTGACAAACGTATCCGGTGTATGGGTGAGTACTTGTGATACTAATGCGGCGCTGGTCATGAGTGGCAGTAGTATCTTTAAAACGAGTTTTGAACTAATAAGATAATGCATGTTGAACCTCTGTGTTCAGAGCGTTGACAACATTATTTCATTTTGTTCCTGGGTTGTTTAGACGTACTATTAAGCATTATTTTGATGAAATACATCTATATTAATGCTCGAAAAATTCTTTTATTTGAATGGATATAGTTTGTAATTTTTGGGTAGGGAATTCCCCTATGTGCCGCTTTGCGACAATATGCGAAAATTGGTGAAAATTCGGATTTTCATGTAATTAAGGAAGCCCATGGATAAAGAGACTCCTAAAACCGTTTTAGCCGAAGAATTGGTCGCTGCGCGTAAGCGCATTGCAGAACTGGAACGCAGCGAAGCCCATTACCGCACTTTGGTTGAAACCTTGGATGTTAGTTTATGCCGCTGGCTGCCAGATACCACCTTGACCTTTGCTAATGAAAAATATAAAGTGATCTTCGGGGTAAAAGATGATCCACATGGAAAGAAGTGGCTGGATTTTTTACCCGATGAGACGCGCGAAGGCACAGCGGCTTATTACCGTGAAGTGGCGGCGAATCCACATAAAGTAACCTATGAACATCCGGTGACTGTTGAAGATGGGCGATTAAGTCACTTTCAGTGGATCGATATCCCCTTGTTCGATAAAGAAGGCAAACTATTGGAGTTTCAGTCAGTTGGGGTGGATATTACCGAACGTAAAATTGCCGAAGAAACCAGCAAGATGGCAGAACAGCGTTATCGTACCTTGTTCGAAGAAGCGCCGGTTATGAATTTGGTGACCCAAAAAAATACAGATAGAGCGATCATTACGGATTGCAATCAAGTGTTTCTTTCCACCCTCGGATATAAAAGAACTCAGGTGATCGGGCGTGAATTGATCGATTTCTATTCACCCGCGTCACGCGAGCAATTTGTTAGAGGATACGCCCAGGCATTGAACGGCATTCCCCTATCCGAGGAAAGGGAGTTGATTGCCAGTGATGGCAGGATCGTATTTACCCTGCTTAAGGCAAGCTCGATCATGGATTCGGATGGAAATGCCATTGGCACACAGGCTTCGTATATCGATATTACCGAACGTAAACTGGCGGAGCAGGCGTTAAAGGCCAGCAATGACCGTTTCACTCAAATGGCAGAAAAAAGCCTTGAAGTGTTCTGGATGTTCGACAACCAACTGGGGCGTATCATTTACCTGAACCCGGCGTACGAAGCCATTTGGGGATATTCGGTCGCAGAGACTTTGCAAGATAATAGCTACTACATCGAAGCCATTCACCCGGAAGACCGCAGCGTCATATTTGGTGGGTTGGAACGGCAATCGAAAGGCGAAAAGACGGATATGGAATACCGCATCATCCGTCCGGATGGGTCTGTTCGCTGGATCCATGACCGTTCCTTCCCCATCTTTGACCAACAGGGCGCCCTCATCCGCACCACAGGCATTGCAGCGGATGTCACCGAGCGCAAACTGGCGGAGATCGCGATCCGAGCCAGCGAAATGAAACTGCGTTCCCTGGTCGATTCGCAGACACACTTTGTCATCCGTACTGATATGAATGGGAAATTCACATATTGGAATAATAAATACCTTCAGGAATTCGGTTGGCTGCACGATAACAAAGAAATAAAAGATGCCACTCCCATGGAGGCGATCTGCGAATATCACCATCCCCGTACATTCGATGTGGTACAAAAATGTCTTGCCTATCCGGGGCAGGTCTTCACCGTGGAATTGGACAAGCCTGCACGTGATGGCGGCGTTCGTACTACCATGTGGGAATTTGTCGGGCTGGCAGACGAAAATAACCAGCCTATTGAAGTCCAATGCATGGGGATCGAGATCACAGCGCTCAAGAAAGCTCAAACCGAATTGGTAGAGTTAAACCGCTCTCTTGAAGAGCGGGTACAACAACGTACAGCTGAAGTGCAAGACCTGTATGACAATGCCCCCATCGGGTACCACTCAATTGATGCGCACGGCATGATCGTGCGGGCAAATAAGACCCATTTGGATTGGCTTGGATATACCCGAGAAGAATTCGTTGGGCATTCGATCGTAGAGTTTTTGGCAGCAGAAGGCAGTGCTGAGTTTCAACAAGCATTTCCTGAATTTTTGCAATCAGGTTGGATACGAGATGTTGATGTGGATATGATCCGCAAGGACGGCAGCCTGATCCCGGTCTTGATCAGTGCCACAGGGGTTTATGATGAAGATGGCAACTTTGTCATGACCCGCAGCGCCGTGTTCGATAATACCGGGCGAAAAGCCATTGAGCAAGCCATGCGCCAGAGCGAAGAAACCTACCGCGCCTTGTTCGAGAATTCCAACGACGGCATCTTCATGCTTTCGCCTGAAAGGGAAGAACTGCGCGCCAATCAACGTGCGTTGGACATGGTCGGGTATACCCCTGAAGAATATGAAGAGTTGGGGCGGAGGAGCAATAACCCACTAACTGCAGACGAAGATGAACGTGCAGATGCCGACCAGCGCTTTGCCGCAGTCCTGCGCGGTGAGCGCGTCCCATTGTATGAACGGGTCTTTCGCACCAAAGACGGGCATAAAATAAATGTCGAGGTTAACCTCTCGCCGGTGCGCGATTCTTCTGGCAAGATCATCATGGTTCAGAGTGTTGTGCGTGATATTACCGAACGCAAAAGGCGGAGGATGAATTACGCCGTAATCGTGATGAGCTCAGTCTTGCCAATCAATCGCTGGAGAAAGCTGCACGGCTAAAAGATGAATTCCTCGCCAGCATGAGCCATGAATTGCGCACGCCGCTGGCAGGCATCCTCGGGCTTTCAGAAACCCTGCAATTGAATATTTACGGAGAATTGAACGAGAAACAGAAAAAGACTATTAGATCCATTGAAGACAGCGGACGTCACTTGCTCGACCTGATCAATGACATTCTTGATCTTTCCAAGATCGAAGCGGCTCAACTTGAATTAAATATCGAGCCGGTTTCATTGGCAGATATTTGCCAGGCGAGCTTGCAACTCACTAAAGGAATGGCAAATAAGAAGCGCCAGCGAGTCCATTACACCATGGCGACTGAGTCTATCGCGTTGAATGTGGATGGACGCCGCATGAAGCAGATCCTGGTGAATTTGCTTGGCAATGCGATCAAGTTCACGCCAGATGGCGGCGAACTTGGTTTGGAAATTAACCTTTTAAAAGATGAGGGTAAAGTGCAGTTCGTCGTGTGGGACAAAGGCATTGGCATCAAACCGGAAGATATGGGGAAACTCTTCAAACCATTCGTTCAGATCGATAGCAGTCTTGCACGTCAATATGCCGGGACCGGGTTGGGGCTTTCACTTGTTCAGCGTCTGGTCGAACTTCACAACGGTACCGTGGAAATGGAAAGTATCTTTGGCGAAGGCAGCCGCTTTATAGTGACCCTGCCTTGGATGCCAAGCATGGATTCGGAACGCCCCGCTTCAACCTCAAACTTTGTACCGGGCACTTCGTCCGCTGTTATGCAGGTCGCCAACCGAGCTGCCCGCCCGACCGTGTTGGTTGCGGATGATAACGAGACACTACTGGAGATGGTTTCGGAATTCCTGGATGCCAAGCAATACAATGTTGAAAAAGTAACCAGCGGGCTTGCTCTGCTTGAGAAGGTTGATGGAGTTCAACCCGATATTTTTTTGGTAGATATTCAAATGCCTGGCATGGATGGTCTTGAAACCATTCAGCGCATCCGGAAACACCCTGTTCCAGCCATTGCTACGATCCCGATCATTGCCATCACGGCGCTTTCGATGACGGGTGACCGCGAGCGCTGCCTTGAGGCGGGCGCAAATGATTATATTAGTAAACCGTTGAAATTAGCCGACCTGGCAGCGAAAATTGAAACCTTATTAAGAGAAAATCGAAACGCCTCTTGAACTATTCAATATGGACTTCTTCAAGAACGGATATGTCTTATGAAAAGCAACCCTAAAAAAGCTGATCTACTCGTTGAACTGCGCTCTGCCGAAACCCGGATCGCAGAATTGGAAGCCGCCTTGGGAATGGCAACCGGGGTGCCCCTTGTGTTTGACGAGAGGCAGTCCAGATCGCAGGAAGAGGCTCTCTTTTCCAAGGTTTTTCAAGCCAGTCCTTCTCAAATGGCGTTGACAGATGCGCAAACAGGAAAGTATGCGGAGGTGAACGAAACCTTCCTGCGAACACTGGGTTTCACCCGGGCAGAGGTGGTGGGCAAGACAGCGTCGGAGTTGAATTTGTTCGTCGACCCTGATCAGCGTGCAGTGCTGTTGGGAAAGATGAGCCAGCAGGGCTATTTGCGGAATGAAAATGTACTGGTGCAAACCCGGTCGGGAGAGCTGCGGTATGGAATTTTTACCGCAGAATATGTTGAGATCGAACAGCGCCGATTTTTGTTGACCGTGATGGATGATGTCACAGAACGTAGACAGGCGGAAGAAGCTCTCAAGCAAAGCGAAGCCCAATACCATGCCATGATCGCCAATGCAAAAGACATGGTCGTGATCGTGGATGGACAAGGCTTGTTCAAATTCGTCAGCCCGGCATCAAGCCATATCATGGGATATAGCCCGGAAGAATTGCTTGGGCGTGATTTTCGTGAAACCATTCACCCGGATGACCTACGTGTTGTGAACGAATCCTTTGTGCATCGCGGTCAGGTGGCGGGCAAGGCGCGCGAAACTCTCAAAGTCCGTATCCTTCACAAAGATGGCAATTGGCGTGTGTTGGAAGCCCTGGGTACAAGTATGTTCAATGACCCAACGGTTCGCGGGTTGGTGATGAACGTTCGTGACGTGACAGAGCAGGAAGCAGCCACAACAGCCCTGCGTGAAAGTGAAATTCGGTATCGCGGCTTGTTTGAGGATTCGCCTTTGGCTCTCCTGGAACAGGATTTTTCCGCCGTCAAAGCCAGGTTGACTGCTCTTCGCCAAAATGGCATTTCGGATTTCAAGACCTATTTTAAGGAGCATCCTGACGAGGTTGCAGCATGTGCAGCTCTGATCAAAGTCTTGGATGTTAACAAGGCGGCAGTTGAACTATTCAGGGCGCAGAAGAAAGAAGATTTGCTGAAAGATCTGGCGGGATACCTTGATGGAGAAGCCATCCACGGGTTTGAAGACGAACTGGTTTTTCTTACCGCTGATCAAGCTGAGTTTGAGTGGGAAGGTGTCAACAAGACGGTGGATGGTAAATTGATCGACATCCAGCTAAAGTTTTGTGCCGCTCCTGACCATCACCACGACCTTTCCAGAGTGATCGTTTCGATCCGTGATGTGACCGCCTGGAAAAAGGCGAATTGGGAACTTAAAGAAACCCATGACCGGCTGCTTGAAGCCCAGCAATTGTCGCATCTCGGTCATTGGGAGTGGAACCTGGATGAACAGAAGTTGACCTGGTCCGATGAGGTGTACCGAATCTTTAACGTTTCTCCGATCGACTTTGTTCTATCAATAGAAGCGTTCGAGAGCTTTATTCACCCGGACGATAAGGAAGATTTTTTACGTCACCGCGCCCAAATGTTGGAGGAAAAAAAATTAGCCAGTATCGATCATCGCATTGTTCTTGCAGATGGTCAGGTTCGGCATGTGCAGGAACGCACTCAGTTGATCCTTGGCGAAGACGGCAAAGTTGTCCGCGTTATGGGTACCGTGCAGGATATTACTGAACGTAAGGAAGCGGAAGAAAAACTCAGGAAGAATGAAGCGCTTCTTTCTGAAGCTCAGCGGCTTGGGCATGTTGGGCATTGGGAGTGGGCGGATGGGCAGTTAACCGGGTCGGATGAATTCTTTCGTATTTTCGGCTTGCCAGTCGGGGATTATCACATCTCCCTGCAAGATCTCGGAAAAGCTTTGAACCCTGGCATGGTGGAGCCCATGCGAATTCTCGACCGCGCCATTTTTGAGAAACGAACCGACATGAATTATGAGTTTTCCATTCCAACCCTGGAGGGCGGAAAACGCTGGCTGCACCAATATGCAAAGATCACGTATGCCGAAACCGGCAGACCCCAGTATATGCTCGGTATTATTCGAGATATTACCGACTTTAAAACGGCTGAAGAAACCGCGCTACGAAGAAACAACCTGTTGCAGGAAGTGCAGCAAATGGCGAGCATTCAAAGTTGGGTGCTCAATACCCAAACGGGGACCATGACCATTGGTCCTGGTGATGATCAAATTATGGAGTGGCAGGCTGGGGACTATACACAACAGGATCTCCTTCCCATGATCCACCCTGAAGACCTTTCATGGGTCTTGTCTGCATGGTCGGAAACTACAAAAAACAATAAAAATCTGGATCTTGAATATCGCATCCTGGTTAATGGGAAACTAAAATGGATTCATGTGAAAACGGCATACGGGATCGAGGAGTCTTCCAGTCCGTATGTGATCGGCTTTTCGCAGGATATCACCGAGCGTAAACAGGCAGAGGAGTTGAATGCCGCCCAGCGCAACCTGGCGCGGCTGGTCAGTGATGATGCGCCCATTTCAGTGATTTGGAAGGCGGCGCTTCAGTCTGCCATTCGCATTGCCGGGTTGGATTGCGGTGGGATCTACTATTTTAATTCCGACCTCCGTGAGTTGGAACTGATCGAGTATACCGAGTTGAGCGAGAAGTTTGTAAATGCTGTACGCCGTATCCCGGAGAATTCCCTGGGTATGCAAGAGTTACTTGCAGGCAAGGCTCTCTACCTTTCTGAAGCAGAACTTACTTTTCGAGAGCTTGATCGTGATGAAGGCTTGCATTCACTTGCGATCATTCCCATTCAACACCAAGGGGAATTGATCGGGTGTATTAATGTCGCATCTCACAAAATCGATCAGATCCCAGACGTTTCGCGCCTTTCTTTAGAGGCACTTTCCTCTGATATTGGGAATATCCTTATTTATCGGCGTGCAGACGAGGCGCTGCGACTTAGCGAAGAAAAATACCGCCTGTTGGCGGAGAATATCTCTGATGTGATCTGGATCTTGGATCTGGAAGAAGCCCGCTTCCGTTATATCAGTCCATCTATTCTGCAGCTGCGCGGCTATAGCGTTGAAGAAGTGCTGGCGCAGCCCATGATGGATTCGTTGATGCCTGATTCGGCAGTTTACCTTGCTGAAGTTCTGCCCCAGCGCATCGAAGAGTTCGAACAGGGTATTTCGAAAACCTATATGGACGAGCTAGAGCAGCCCTGTAAGGATGGATCTACGGTATCGACGGAGACCACCACACGCTTCACGCGTCATTCCACTACAGGAAAATTGGAAGTGTATGGCGTTTCACGCGATATTACGAAACGAAAAATTATGGAAAGGCAGTTGAGGGAAACCCTCAATAAGTTGGAGGGGGCAGAAGAACAGGCAGGGTTCGGAAGCTGGTACTTCGATGTCTCCAGCGGTACGGGGTGGTGGTCGAAACAAATGTGCCGCCTGTTCGAGTGGGACCCCGCACTGGGTACGCCAGAGATTAGTACATATCTTGCCATGATTCATCCCCAAGATCGTGACAGGCTTGCACTCGCAATGGATGACATGCTTCATGGGCGGTTACCCGAACAAAGTGATTACCGCATCATTACCCGCTCAGGTATTGAAAAGATTCTTAGCCCCTTCTATCATGTTGTTAGAGATCAAGCTGGGAACGTATTGAGATTTTCCGGAACAGTGCTGGATATCACCGAACGGGTGCGGGCAGAGGACGAGATCCAGCGCATGGAAAAGCGCTACCGTTCATTGATCGAGCATGCACCGGATGGCATTGTTCTCGTTGGGCTGGATGGCAAGTTTAAGTATGCCAGTCAGTCTGCATCTCGTATCTTTGGTTATTCCTATGACGAGATCACCGACCTGGATCCGAACGTTTTGACACATCCCGAAGACCTGACGATGGTAGTAACTGTTCTTGGTGACTTGATCCAGAATCCGAAACAGACACCAACCCTTCAATATCGATTCTTGCATAAAGACGGGAGTTGGCGTTGGATCGAAAGCACCTTCAGTAACTTGATGGCAGAGCCCGCCGTGGAGGGAATCGCGATCAACTTCCACGATATTACCGAAAGTAAACAAGCGGGAGATGCTCTCAAAGTCAGTGAAGAGAATTACCGCAGCCTGGCTGAGACCTCCGATAGTGCCATTGCGGTCCTGAACCGTCAGGGAGTGATCTTGTACGCCAACCCGATCAGCATGCGTGTTTGGAGTGATACGAATATTGTTGGAAGAACACTTTACGATCTATTCCCCAGAGAGATTGCAGATGCGTACCATGCCGTTGTGCGCAGAGTGATCGATGAACAACTTGTGGATACCAACGAATTAGAGGTTGAGGTTCGCGGGCAGCAGATGTGGTTCCACGTCAGTATGAGCCCGATAAAAAACGGTGATGGTGTGGTTGATACACTCCTGTTCAATGCGTTGGATATTACCGAGCGCAAGCTGGTGGAAAAAGACCTGCGCGCCAGTGAAGAGCGCTTGCGTATTATCAACGAATATGTGGATGATATTCTCTGGCAAGTGAACCCGGATTTTAGATTCGTATATGTCAGCCCTGCCGTCGAACGTGTTTTAGGGTATTCGTCTGAAGAGTCTATTAAATTGTATGTCACAGACATTCTGGATGAGGCGGGCTTCCAAACCATGCAGGCGGTTGTTAAGGCGCGGTTAACCGGAGTTAAAGACGGCAATACTCCCACTGAGTATCTAATGAAACATAAGGATGGTCACTGGGTGGATGTAGAAGTGTTGTCTTCTCCAGTTTGGGGCAGGGAACAGAATCTGATTGGGTATGTGGGTATCACGCGCGAAATTACCGAACGCAAACGTGCCGAAATGCTCGTCCATGCCCAGCATGACTTGGCACGCGCCATTAGCAAGGTGAACACTATTCAGGAAGGCTTGCGCATCTGCCTGGAGACCACCTTGCACCTTTCCGGGCTGGATAGTGGGGGTTTCTATAAACTTTCTGATACCGGGGAATTGTCCCTGCTTTATCATACAGGGCTTGGCGAAGAATTTGTTAAGGAGGTTGCCTACTACTCAGCAGGCAGCTCAAAATTGACAAGCGGCATATCTGACCAAACCCGATATTACACTGCGGAGCATGAACTGTTTCGAAATTCGATCTATGAGCGAGAAGGTTTAACATCTGCCTTGGTCCTTCCAGTTCTTTACCAAGGCAGGATGGTTGGGTCGTTGGTGCTTGGTTCTCATCATTTGGCGCAGATCCCAAAATACAGTATTCAGTCTCTCGAAACCCTGGTAACAGAGGTCGGTAATTTTATTGTTTATACAGAGATACAGAATGCCTTGCGAGAAAGTCAGGTGCGCTCGCAGGCGATGTTGAATGCCATCCCAGACCTGATGTTCCGATTGGATCGCAATGGCGTCTTCCTGGATTACAAGGCAGATACCCATGAACTGTATGCTCAGGAACTTCCTTCTCTTGTCGGTTTGCGCAACCGTGATATTTCCCCTGTGGAGTTTGCCGACCTGATCGAAGAAAAGATACAGGTCACTCTCGAAACCGGCAAGGTTCAAACCTTTGAGTATCAATTGTCGCTTCCCACTCAGGGTCAGCACGATTATGAAGCCCGCATGGCGCCCAGCGGTAGGGATGAAGTTGTGGCGATCGTCCGCGATATCACCGAACGCAAGACCATGGAGCGTAACATCATTCAGAGCAACCAGCGCTTCACCGAGCTGGCTGAGAACGTATCCGATATTTTCTGGGTATCCGAACCGGGAACCCGTACAAACCTGTATGTCAGCCCTGCATTTTCTGCCATCATTGGCAGGGATCCGGTAACGGTGGAACAAATGCCAGGCGGGTATCTTGATATTGTTCTGCCCGAAGACCAGGAGGCTTTTAGCAAAGGACGCGAAACTGAGAGCAGTGGCTTTAAGACCGATATGAAATACCGAATTCGCCGTCCGGATGGTTCCACTCGATGGATCCATGACAAGGGCACCCCGGTCTTTGATGAAAATGGTAAAGTGGTCCGTGTTGTTGGGTTGGCGAGCGATATCACCGATCAGGTTGAAGCCGAACGCCGCCTGTATGAATCTGAAATGCGTTTCCGGCAGATCGCCGAAAGCATCAAAGAAGTGTTCTGGATGTATGATTACGCTGAACAACGGATTATTTATATCAGCCCGGGGTTTGAGCTCATTTGGGGACATTCGGTGAATGCCTTGTATGAAGATGGCAGGCTTTATTTGATCGGTATTCACTCGCAGGATCAGCAGACCGTATTTACAGCTTTGGAGCAGCAATCGAATGGTGAACCTACCGAGATAGAGTACCGTGTGGTACGTCCGGATGGATCCATCAGCTATATTCATGACCGCTCCTTCCCAGTTTACGATGAAGAGGCGGGCACTCTCATCCGCACTGCCGGTATTGCCATCGATGTCACTGAGCGAAAACGCACGGATGAGGCGCTTCAAGACAGCGAAGAACGTTTACGCCTCTCCTTGAGTGCTGGCAAACTGGGCATGTATGACCTGAACGTGCAAACCGGGCACACAATCGTTAACCGTGAATACGCCGAAATGCTTGGGTATGATCCGACGATGTTTGTTGAAACCAACGCCGCCTGGATGGAACGTCTTCATCCTGACGACCGTGAACGTGTTTCCCAGATCTATGCTGATTACCTAAGTGGCGGGCTTTCAGAATATCGGGTCGAATTTCGGCAAAAAACAAAGTCCGGAGCCTGGAAGTGGATCCTTTCCATCGGTAAACTGGTTGCCTACGATGTGGATGGGAAACCATTGCGCCTGTTGGGTACACATACCGATATTACCCGGCTCAAGGAAGCTGAACTCGAGCTTGAAAAGCGCGCTTCTCAAATGGCGCTCATCAATGATGTGGGACGGAAGATCGCCAGCATATTGGATATTCAAGGCATCCTTGATCTTTCTGCCGGACTGGTGCAAGAATCATTTGGGTATCACCATGTGGGTATGTTCACCATGAGCGAGGATCACACGGAGTTGGTGATGCGGTCGCGCGCAGGGAAGTATGCCCAGTTCTTCCCTGAGGCACATCGTGTCAAACTTGGCAAAGGAGTCGTGGGTTCAATTGGCGAGAGCGGCACCATGTTGTTGGTAAATCAGGCGGATACGAATAGCGGCGCCTACATCAATTACTTCCCGGAGCATATCCATACCCTTTCCGAGCTTGGGCTGCCGATCAAGATCGCCGGAGAGGTGGTCGGTGTCTTGGATGTTCAAAGCCCACTGCCCAATGCTTTTACAGCAGAGGATATTCAGGTCTTGCAAACTCTTGTCGATCAAGTGGCGATCGCCATGGAAAATGCCCGCTTGTATGAATCGGTGCAAAAGGAGCTGGTGGAACGCAGGATCGTGGAAAAAGAACGTCAGGTCCTTATTCACAACCTGGGTGAGCGCGTCAAAGAGTTAACCGCCTTGCACCAGGCGGCGCGTTTGTTCCAGAATTTACACCTCTCGGAGATGGAGCTTGTGAAGGAACTGGCGCGAATCCTGCCGCCTGCCTGGCAATATCCTGAGATCACGGTTGCGCGTATTTATCTGGGTGAGTTGAATTATGCCACCCCGGGTTTTGTCGAAACACCATGGATGCAGATCGAAACGTTCAATCTACCCAACGGAGAGACCGGCAAGATCGAGATTGCCTATTTGGAAGAACGACCAGTGGAAGCCGAAGGTCCATTCCTGCTTGAAGAGCGCAATTTGCTTGAAACGCTTTCAGAGCGCTTGCAATCTGCCTTGCTGCGCCGGTCGATCGAGCGTGACCTGCAAAAGCGCACCGAGGATCTTTCGAATCTGCTTGAAGCCGGGTATGCACTGACAGAAACCCTCGACCCGCATAAGATATATCCGATCATCTACCAGTACATTGCGGGTGCCATGCCGTGTGATTTCCTTGTGCTGTCTTCATATGATCCAAAGACTGAATTGATCCTATGTGAATACATGCATTCCAGCGAAGGTTCGCAAGATGTCTCCGGCTTTCCGCCCATTCCGCTTGAACCGCCAGGTCGGGGCACTCAGAGCCGGGTCATTCGCAGCGGCGAATCTTTATTGCTGCCTGATTATGAACGCGTGCTTAATACAGCCAATACCACCATGTACTTCGATGAAAAAGCGGAAATTTATAAAGAGGTTTCCGAGGATGAGGAACGCACCCGTTCCGCCATCATTGTTCCGCTCAAGGTTAATGGTCTGGTGGCTGGCGCCATGCAGGTCTTTAGTGTCAATCTAAACGCCCATACCCAGGATCATTTACGTTTTGCCGAGGCGCTTGCCTTGCATGTTTCTGCGGCACTTTCCAATGCACGCCTGTTCTTGGAACTGGAAGAGCGCGTCAGGCAGCGGACTGCCGAGGTGCAGGACCTGTACGACAATGCCCCTGCAGGCTATCACTCTCTCGATGTCAATGGCAATTTCAGTTTGATCAACCAGACCGAATTGAACTGGTTGGGGTACACCCGTGAAGAAATCATTGGAAAGCCCATTACAGATTTCCTCTCCCCGACCAGCTTGGATACTTTTAGGGAAATTTTCGCAGCTTTCAAAAAAGAAGGTTCGCTCAGCGGACTTGAAATGGAATTCCGCCGAAAAAATGGGTCGATATTTCCTGTTTTGATCAATGCTACGGCGGTCAAGAACGATCATGGCGACTATATAACCAGCCGCTCCACCGTGTTTGATAACACAGAGCGTAAACAGATCGAGCTTGCCTTGCGTGAAAGAGAGGAAACCTATCGCGCTTTGTTTGAAAGCGCCAATGACGCCATTTTTATGACCCACCCCAATGGTCATATTCTGCGTGCCAACCCCCGCTGTACCGACCTGCTTGGGCTTTCTTCGGAAGAGATCATCGGTAAAAACGCCATGGATTTCATTGTGCCCGGTCAAGAGATTGAAGCAAGCAATCAATTAAATCGATTGTTGACAGGTGAAAGCCTGCCTGTTTACGAGCGCAAAATGCTCCGAAAAGATGGCTCCACAGTCGAAGCCGAGATCAACCTATCTTTGATCCGCGATGAAAACGGGCAGCCTAAATTCATTCAAAGTGTTGTGCGTGATATCTCTGCCAGAAAAATTGCCGAGAATGCCCTGCGCGAAAGTGAAGAACAGAACCGACTTTTATTCGAAGAAGCGCCAGAAGCAGTGATCTTGTTCGATCAGGATGGCAGGGTGGTACGCATCAATCACGCGTTCCAGACCGTTTCTGGCTTGCCTGGCAGTCAATTCATTGGGCATACGGTAGAGGAGATGGACTTCCTGCCCAAAGATATAATAACCAACTTGACCGAAGTAACGCTCAACGCTCTACAAAATAAAGATGGCTTTGCGGAGCTCGACTTCAAGCTTCAACATGTCAGCGGGGAACTGCGCGATATTAATACACATGTCTTCGCCCTTAACCTGCAAGGTCAGCAGCATTATCTTGCCTCCATTCACGATATTACGACCAGCAAGCGCGCAGAGGAAAACCTGCGTCTTGCCAATGCTGAAATGGAACGCGCCCTGCGCCTTAAGGATGAGTTCCTTGCCAACATGAGCCATGAATTACGCACACCACTTAATGCCGTGCTTGGGATCACGGAAAGCCTGCTCGAGCAGATATCCGGGCCATTGAACGAGAAACAACAGAAATACCTTCAGACTGTTCTGGAAAGCGGGCAGCATCTCCTGGAGCTGATCAACGATATCCTTGATCTTGCCAAGATCAGCGCCGGGCGCATTGAATTAGATCTGACCAAGGTGGATGTGAACACCATTGCGCAATCCAGCTTGCGTATGGTCCGCGAGAGTGCGCAAAAGAAGAGATTGAATATATCCTTGAATGTCGATGAAACCGTAAAGCAAGTGCGGGCAGATGAGCGCCGCCTCAAACAAATCCTTGTCAACCTGTTGAGCAATGCCGTCAAATTCACCCCCACAGGCGGGCAAATTGGGCTGGATATTACCGCTGACCCCAAAGCAGATACCCTGCGTTTCATCGTTTGGGATACCGGTATTGGCATCCACCAAAAAGATTTGCATCTCCTGTTCCAACCTTTCGTCCAGTTGGATGCCGGACTTGCGCGTGGCAGCCAGGGTACAGGGCTCGGTCTGGTGTTGGTCAGCCAGATGGCACGCCTGCATGGCGGAAATATCACCGTTGAAAGCGAACCTCAAAAGGGCAGCCGCTTCATCGTATCCATACCTTGGTTGAAGGCTGGAGGAACCGCTCCACTAAAAATAATAGGAGCATTGCCTCGGTCTGATGCTCCTTCCATGCAGGTTCTACTTCCTAATACTGGTGGAAACAAAACCATCCTGGTCGTCGATGATACTGATTCCGTCACCCAGTTAATCCATGACTATTTGAAACTCCACGGGTACCAGGTGGTCACTGCTCGTGATGGTTTCGAAGGGCTTGCCCGTGCCGGAGAAGTTCACCCCGATCTAATCTTGATGGATGTCATGATGCCGGAAATGGACGGGCTTGAAACTACCCGGCTTATCCGCAGTCAATTGGGGATGAAGGATGTTCCTATTGTTGCCATGACCGCCCTCGCCATGGCGGGTGATCGTGAGCGCTGTCTGGAAGCCGGGATGAATGAATACTTAAGTAAGCCGGTTAAATTAGGCGATCTCCTCCATACCATCGAAACACAACTTACACTTGCAAAAAGAGGAAAACAATGAGCAATACCATCTTAATCGCAGATGATAACGTTGCCAGCCGCGAAACTCTGGATGCCATCCTTAGTGGAGAGAATTACATTCTCGAAATGGCAGAAGACGGCATTCAGACATTGGAAAAGGTTCAAACCCTGCAACCGGACTTGATCCTATTGGATGTGATGATGCCTGGCATGGACGGTTTTGAAGTCTGCCGGCGCATCCGCGCCACACCCGGGCTTGCCGAGATCCCCATTATCCTTCTCACCGCTTTGGATGACACCGCCTCACGCCTCGAAGGTATCGAATCGGGTGCTGATGATTTCATCTCCAAACCGATCGATCGTCAGGAACTTCGCGCCCGTGTACGCACGATCATTCGTCTTAATCGCTATCGCAGCCTGCTTGAACAGCGTGAACGTTTGCGTGAAATGGCGCAGAAAATGGTGACGGTGCTTGAGGATGAGCGTATGCGCATCTCCCATGAACTTCATGATGAACTTGGTCAGCTTCTCACTGCAGAGTTGATGGATATCCGCGACCTGCAATCTGACCTGACCCTTACTCCGGTGGATCTATTTGACCGGCTTGAAAAGATCCATAACCAGACCTATGAAATTGCCGTCAAGATCCGCCGGATGGCGCATGAATTGCGCCCGCCGCTCTTAAGTACGCTCGGCTTGAAGCCTGCAATTCAGGCACATTGTTCGAAGTTTTCAGACTTTAGCCATATCCCCATTACCCTTGAGGTCGATGCCGCGGCTGATCAATTGCCCGACCTATATGGCATCATCTTATATCGGGTCTTGCAGGAAGCACTTACGAATATTGCCAAACACGCTGACGCTAACCATGCCTGGGTGGAACTGAGCCTGGAAGATGATCAGGTCAACTTGATCGTACAGGATAACGGAAAAGGTCTCCCGGAACCGGATGCCCCGGTTAATGGGATCGGCATCATAGGAATGAAAGAACGTGTGTCCTTGGTCGGTGGGGAAGTGAGTATCCGTTCTGGCAAGAACGGCGGCACCATCCTGACAGTATCCCTGCCATTAAGATCTGGCTCGATCCATTCCACGGAGGCAGCATGATCCGAATATTGATCGCTGAAGATCACCTTATGGTGCGAGCGGGTATCCGCGCCATTCTTGAGAAAGTAGGGGATATGACCATTCTGGGTGAAGCTTCCAATGGGCAGGAAGCCCTGGAACTAACTGAAGAGCTTTCTCCTGACGTCCTGGTCATGGATATCATGATGCCGCGCATGAACGGTATTCAGGCAGCGGAGCAGCTGCGCAGCCGGAAATCCAAGGTACATATCCTTTTGCTTTCCATGTATGCAGATGAAGGGTTGGTCTATCAGGCATTGCAGAGCGGCGTTAATGGGTATGTACTTAAATCCTCCGTCAGTGATGAGCTTGTGCAGGCTGTGCGAGAGATCGCCAACGGTAAAAAATTCCTGAGCGCTCCCATCTCTGAGATCGTACTGGAGCATGCTTTCAAACCAAGACAGACCAGCGACACGGATCCCCTGGCAAGTCTTTCGCCCCGTGAAAAGGAAGTCATGCAATTGATCGCTGAAGAGCACACTAGTGTAGAGATCGCTAATTTACTTTCGATCAGCGAAAAAACGGTCGAAAAACACCGTGCCAATCTCATGGAAAAATTGCACGTTCGTAATCTTGCTGGTCTGGTTCGGCTTGCGGTCAAATATCGCCTGGTCGACGGTGATTTCTAGTATTTTGCAATTCTGGTAATCCCCTAAAAATAGGGGTTTTCCGGTATGTATCGTTCGGACGAATCAAAATACTATTTCATTATGTTTTCAGATTTAGCCTTGGGTAAGATTCCGGAAGGGATAAACATATGAAGCCTACGATCCTTATTGTTGATGATGAGCCTTCGGGTCAACAGGTGGTTGAATCGATCCTGCAGGATCAGGGATACTCAATGGAATTTGCCTCCAACGGGCGTGATGCGCTGAAAAAAGCCATGGAGCTAAAACCCGACCTGATCTTATTGGATATTATGCTCCCCGAGATCGATGGGGTTCAGGTCTGTCAAATGCTTCGCAGTAACCGCGAACTTGCCAAGACCCCGATCGTGATGCTCACGGCTTTAAGTGACCGGGATATTCGCATTGCAAGCCTGGACGCAGGGGCTGATGATTTTTTCACCAAACCCTTCGACCGTGCCGAACTGCGTGCCCGTGTACGTTCCATTACCCAGCTGAACAAATACCGCCTCCTCTACGAGAGGAACCAAATGTTCTCATGGATCAGCGAACGAGCCAGTGATGGGTATGTGCTGCTCCAAAACAATGATAAGGTGTCCTACGTCAACCCGAAGGCTCGCTTTTATCTTGGATTAAATTTGGATACGAGTACCCCGCCTGCTGAAAAATTCATGGAGATCGCGTTACGTCAGTATAAACTCCAGCCGAATGAAGCCTGGGCGGATTGGCCTGCGTTGACAAGCCAGACACTTTCAATAACCCGCTACCTTGTCCGCCCGGAGACGAATTCTTCACATGAGTTTTGGCTGGAAGCGTCTGTATTCGATATTCCCAATGGCGAACCTGGGTCTCGTATCATCCGCATGCGCGATGTTACGGCGGACGTTCTTAATCGGAGGAATACGCGTAGTTTTGGCGAAGCGATCAACCACAAGGTCCGCACACCGGTGACCCATATCGTATCAAGCCTTGAACTCCTGGCGCGTCATGCGCCGCGCTTATCGCCGGAAGAGATCGCCCAACTTTCAGAAACGGCATTAAAGGGTGCCATGCGACTCTCTGATACCCTCGATAGGATCTTGCGGTACTCAAACCTTTATGCGAATGTTAGCAGTACGCAAGGCTTTGAACTCTCCGGTTTCAAGGAAATGGTCCAGCGGATCGCGGCTGAAGTAGGTGTAGCAGATATCGAAATAGGATTACCCGAGATCCTGAATCATGTCCAGATCATATTGCCTCTGCAGTCTGTTGAAGTATTGGTCTGGGAAATTCTTGGCAACTCCAAGAAATTTCATCCAGCGGGCACACCCCATGTGACGGTTAACGTGACGCCCGGGAATGACCATCAGGTGCATTTTCAATTCAGCGATGATGGTATTGCCCTCTCTCCCAAACAGTTAACCACTGCCTGGCTGCCGTACTTCCAGGGTGAAAAAGATTTCACGGGTGAAGTGCCAGGTATGGGACTGGGGCTTGCCACGGTGAACTCCATTGTTTGGGGTGCCGGTGGGATCAGCCGGATCATGAACCGCGAAAGCGGACCCGGTGTGGTGATCAAGTTGAGTATTCCCGCCGTGAAGACCGGATAAAACCACGTGAAATTTAGTGGAGATTAACATGAATGACCTGAGAAGCACTGTTCTTATCGTGGATGATGACACCGCTGGACGCGAAGTGCTGGTTTCCATTTTGGAAGCCGACGGCTACGACCTGGCAATGGCAGAGAACGGCTATCAAGCCATTGAAGTGGCAAAAGCCATTCTTCCTGATATTATATTGCTGGATGTGATGATGCCGGGCATGGATGGTTTTGAAACATGCCGGCGCATCCGCAGTGATCCGTCCATTGCAGAAGTTCCCATTCTATTCCTCACCGCGCTGGATGATCGGCAATCTTTGCTCAGTGGGTTGGATGCCGGAGCGGATGACTTCATTTCCAAGCCGCCCGACCGTTATGAATTGCGTGCCCGCCTGCTGGGCATTTCGCGCTTGAATCGATACCGCAAGCTTCTTGAAGAACGTCAGAATCTTGAGACGACTCACCAACAACTCCTCCTGGCGTATGACAAAACCATCGAAGGCTGGTCACACGCCATGGACCTGCGCGATAAAGAAACGGAAGGTCATACCAGGCGCGTCACCGAACTTACCAAGAAACTTGCCGGTCTTTTCGGCATTCATGGTGATGAACTCATGCACATCCAACGCGGAGCGTTATTACACGACATGGGAAAACTGGGAATACCGGATTCAGTCCTGTTAAAACCGGATAAGTTAACCGAATCAGAATGGGAGTTAATGCGTAAACACCCACAAATGGCGTATGACATGCTTTACCCCATTGAATATCTGCGACCCGCTCTCGATATTCCGCTTTGCCATCACGAAAAATGGGATGGTACGGGCTATCCACGCGGATTGAAGGGCACGGACATTCCCCTCTCTGCAAGAATATTTGCCGTGGTCGATGTGTGGGATGCCCTGACTTCCGATCGTCCGTATCGTAAGGCATGGAGCCGCGAAAAGACGTTGACATTCATTCAGGAACAATCGGGTATACATTTTGACCCGCAGGTCGTTGATCTGTTCTCAAAGGTCATTCTGGAAATCACCACCGTCTTAATTCCTGAATGACCGTAGTTCAGATTTTCTTATACAATTGCACAGACCGCCATGCTTAGCATGGCGGTCTGTGATTTAAGCGGGCGAATCAAATGAAAAGACTGGTTGTAAAATCAGGGGCAAAACGGGATGTCCGGGAACAATGTTGTGGAATATTTCTCCATGCTTTGCAGGTCGCTCACAGGGAATACAACCATCACTTCGCGGGCGCGATTGCGCTCTTTAAGCGGCTCAAACCAAAAGTGGATATCGTATTTAAAATCGTCGTTGTATGCCGTAAATTGGAATAGCAGGGTGCCATCCTGTTCGCACGAGGCGGTCTGTTTGAACTCATCATAGTTCGAGAGCAGAATGTCCAGGTTTCCCGGATTGGCGTAACTCTTTAGTTCATTCCGGGCATCACACAGGGCAAGTGTGGTGACACTTGCAGCAGCACCAAGCGGGTTATTTAAATAGAAGGCGTAGGTTTGGTCTTGCTGGACGGTGTAACTGCGCTTCCAATCAGAGAACATGGAAGCACCGTATGCAAGGTTCTTTTCCACGTCGGTATCTGTAATTTCAATATTGGAGCAGTCTTCGCTGTTCGCTCCCGATAAGGGCGTGAGAAAAGTTGGGATGGCGCAGCCCAGGATCATGATGCTGGTCAGGAGGTAGTATGGAATTTTTCGCATAGCAGACCTTTGGTTGTTGTTTAATGTGTGTATGTACTATTCTACTCTTTTAGGAACCAGCTGTTCCCTTCCTGTATGTACCCATGAGTACTGGCGTTATATTTGATGGGACCTCTCATGAGAAAGATCTTGAATGTGCGGCGGTCATTCCAATGTTTGCAACAGATATTCTGCTGAACGACGTACCATACGTGTATGGGAGATATCCACACCAACAGAGCCCAGCACCCAATTAGTTTCCGCGAGGCAAATGATCGAATAGGCAACTTCCTGACATTTCTTGACAGGTACATTTGGGTATAGATGAGATAAACCCTCTGTGAGGATCTTTTCGAATTCCTTGTAGAAGTTGAGCAACGCCTGCTGGGTGAGCGGGCTTTGTTCGCGGATGCGCCACATGCCGCCAAGCATTCGTTCGCCGAGATCTGGGGGAGAATCTACTTTTCGTTCTTCAAATAGAAAATTCAAAACATTGGGGATAAGTCGTTGTTTGGGCGTGTTTTCCAGTATATCTGCCGCCACCTGTTTGATGCGCAGCAGGATGCGCTCGACAAAGGCAGCGATCAGGTCATCACGATTGCCGATATAGTGACGGATGATGTTGCGGCTTTTGCCCGCTTCCTGCGCTACACGCTCAAGCGTACATTCCTCCAGTCCATATTGGAGGAGACATCGCTCGAAGGCATCGAGAATTTCTATTTGTCTTTGGTCAACCAGTTTTTTGCGTCCCATATCAGCCGTCCATGATCTGAAGTTTCTAGTGGGGAATTATACCAATGCTCAAAGATAGATTGTCTAACTGACAATCTATCTTGACAGAATTCATCAACTTGCATAGAATAAATTGTCAGACAGACAATTTATTCGCATTTTCACCCCAAAGGAGAGTGTATGCCCAAACTATTGACCAGCACACCACACGCAGACGGTTTCCACATGCCAGGCGAATTTGAAAAGCATGATGGCTGTTGGATGTTGTGGCCCGACCGCACAGATACCTACCGCCTCGGCGCGAAGCCTGCCCAAGCCGCATATGCTGAGACGGCAATCGCCATCAGCCAATTTGAAAAAGTGACCGTGGGAGTCTCGGCGGCGCAGTTCAAGAACGCGCGTAACAAACTCCCTGACCATATTCGCGTGGTGGAAATCTCCTACAATGATTCATGGATCCGTGACAGCGGACCTATCTTCGTCAACAACGGAAAAGAAGTCCGCGCTGTGGATTGGGACTTCAATGCCTGGGGCGGTTTGACCGAAGGCATTTATTTCCCCTGGATTTGGATGACCTCGTCCCGCGCAAGGTGGCAGAGATGGAATGGCTCGACCGTTACAAAGCCAACATGGTACTCGAAGGCGGAGCCATCACCGTGGACGGCGAAGGGACACTCATTACCACCGCTCAATGTTTGTTAAACCCCAATCGCAACCCTGACCTCACCAAAGAAGAAATCGAAAAATATTTGCACGATTATCTTGGCATCGAAAAGACCATTTGGATTCCGCGCGGCTCATTACACGATGAAACCGATGGACATGTCGATGGTCTGTGCGCGTTCATCCGCCCGGGCGAAGTGGTCGTGGAATGGACGGATGACAAGAACGACCCCGAATACGACATCATCATGGAAGCGTATGAGTTGCTGCAAAATGCCACCGATGCAAAGGGACGCAAGTTGAAAGTTCACAAACTGCACAACCCCGCTCCCATCTATGTCACCGAAGAAGAGACCGAAGGCATTGACTCTGTCGAAGGTGTGTTGGAGCGTGTGGCTGGCACCTTCATGGGACCTTCCTACATTAACTTCTACCTCGCCAATGGCGGATGTGTCGTGCCGCTCTACAACGACCCTGCGGATGCAGTTGCGCTTGAAACCCTGCAGAAGCTCATGCCCGAACGCAAAGTCGTCGGCGTGAAAAGCGGACGTGAGATTCTCCTCGGCGGCGGCATGGTGCATTGCATCACCCAGCAGCAGCCCAGCGCGAAATCAAAATAAGAAGATTTACCACAAAGGGTCACTAAGGCTACACCAATGGTTTTAAGAGGTTTCCCTTCGTGACCCTTTGAACGCTCCTCAGGGTTACAAAAAGGAGCAATCATGAAAATTGCCCTCATCCAACTTGCCTACTCCGGCAGCATGGACTCAATGAAAGACCAATACCGCAGCCTCATCGCCGAAGCCGCGCAGCGCGGAGCGGAACTCGTCTGCCTGCCAGAGTTCTCGCTTATCCCTTACTTCCCCGGCGCCCGTCAGCCAGATGGATTCAACTTTGCAGAATCAATTCCCGGCGGAGAGTCGGAGCGGTTCTTCAGTCAAATGGCAAAGACTCACAAAGTCAAAATCGTCGGCAGTTTATATGAAGAAGCGCAGGATGGAAATCTATTCGACACCGCCACCGTCCACGATGAAACCGGCGCGCTCGTCGGCGTGACGCGCAAGATTCAAATCCCATCGGGCAATGGCTATCACGAAACCGACTACTACGCAGGCAGTGACCAATTTCCTGTCGTCAAACTCGACGCGCTCACCATCGCCACGCCCACCTGCTACGACCAATGGTATCCAGAAATTGCGCGCATCTACGCCCTCGGCGGCGCGGAGCTTATCGTCTATCCCACCGCCATCGGCGACGAACCCGAAGACCATGTAATGGACACGCAAGACTCATGGGAGACCGTCATGCGCGGTCACGCCATTGCCAACGGAATTTTCATCGCCGCCATCAATCGCGTCGGCTCGGAGAACGGCGTCACATTTTATGGCAGTAGTTTTGTCTGTGGACCCGATGGACGCATCCTCGCCCGCGCCTCGCGCGATAAAACCGAAGTCATCATCGCAGAGGTCAGCCGCGACGTCATCAAAGAGTGGCGCTGGCACTTCCCGCTTCTGCATCAGCGCCGCCCGTCTGTGTACGGAAACATTCTTCAGAAATGGTCTGGTGATGAAGCGCCAGAATGGATGGAGGAAACACCCCTCCGAAAAATCAAGCCCGCCCAAGGAGATTTGAAATGAAGAACACCCGCATCTTACTTAACCTCAGCCTGATTCTCGTCCCAATCTTGATTCTCACCGCATGTGGGTCTGCCTCTACTCCCGCGCCCCAAGCAGAAGCCCCCGCCTCAGACTCTGCCTGCCCCCAGCCTTCTCCGAAAGTGGAAGTGACTTCCAAAGAACTCAACATGTTCACCTGGTCTGAATACATTCCCGATGACATCATCAACTGCTTTGAAGAAGCCTACGGCGTGACGGTCAATCACGATACCTTTGCCAGCCAAAGCGAACAACTCGCCAAGTTGGAACGCGGCGCATCCGGCTATGACATCGTCCAACCGAGTGATGACATGGTGCAGTTGATGGTCGAAAAAGATTTGTTCGCCGAACTCGACAAATCTCAACTGAGCGTGATGAGCAATTTCAATCCTGCGTTTTTGAATCCCGCCTTCGACCCTGATAATAAATTCAGCCTGCCATACCAGGGTGGCTCGACGGGCATCGTCTACAACACCGAAACCGTGAAGACCCCGCCGACCTCCTACGCTGATTTGTGGAATGCCGAATACGCCGGTCACATCATCGCCGTGGACGACTCGCGCACGATGATTACCATCACCCTGCTCGCGCTTGGCTACGATGCCAACTCCACCGACCCCGCTCAACTCGACGAAGCCAAAGCCAAACTCAAGGAACTGACCGCCAACATCCGCATCTTCGACTCAGACAGCCCGAAGACCGCGCTCATCGGCGGAGAAGCAGACCTCGGCATCATCTGGAGCACCGAAGCGTTCACCACCGTCATTGAGAAACCCGCCTTTGCATATGTGTATCCCAGCGAAGGCGTCATCCTTTGGCAGGATAATTTTGCCGTGATGAAAGACGCGCCCCATGCCGACGCCGCCTACGCCTGGCTCAATTACCTCAACCAAGCCGATGTCTTCTGGATGGTCATGCGCGACCACTCAGGCTCCAACCCGAATGCGGCTGCGGTCGAATACGCCAAGGCGAATCAGCCCGATGTGTACGCAGGTTACATGCAATCCAACATCTCCAGCGTCCCTGCCGAAGCCGTCACGAACGGACACTGGCTCAAATCCCTCACCCCAGAAAATGCCTCCATCTTCGACCAACTGTGGACGGAAGTGAAGTAGTTTATTAAAACAACATTTGTTTTCTAGAAAATAAAAAGAGACAGCCCCATCATGAGGCTGTCTCTTTCGTTTGGCGTAGAACTTAATAAAGAATCAAGAAGTCTTTGAACGCGTTTTTTACGAGCGCTGTGTCTCCTGATATATTCGCGCGCTTCATGCCTTCTTCATACGAGAAACGCCCCGAGACGAAGATGTTGAAATCGAGCGCGTCCATTTCCATTTCGGCTGCAGGCTCGCCTTTGCCGATTTGCCATGTTCCGCCTGCCATGCCGGTCAGTGATAATGTGATGGCTTGACCGTTAAGTTTTTTATTCAACTTCTTTGCTGTATCCAACACAACTAATTCCATAATGCGACCGTCGTGTTCGCGGGTCTGCTCGAAGGGACGGTTCGTGGCGCGGCATACGTCGAGGCGGTGCATCCACGTATCGCGGCTGTGGATGACCCACATGAGATGACGGATGGGCATAAAGCCGCCGACGGGGTGAGGGGTGGCGATCCACTTGATGGCATTGAAACCGTACGCCCAGTTGTACGCGGCGATTTCACCAACTTGTTTCAATTCGGCGATCAATTCTGCGGGAGTTTTATCGGCGCGTTCACCGACTTGCAGATCATTGATCGCATCTTCAGGTAATTGACCCGGCTTGGGCTTGCTGGTGTACTGGCGGATCATTTCCTTGTAGCTTGTGCCGCTGGCGTATCCCCCCGCTTGATGTGCCAGCATATCATGCACATTCCACGCGGTGCAGGCGGTGGGTTTGGACCAATCGTCAGCGTGGAGGGACTCTAGTAGGGTCATGAAGCGGCTTAGGGCGGTGGTCATGAGGCGATGGGCTTCATCTGCATTCGTATAAGAAATAGTTTCAACATTAACGGTATTGGATAACGATAAGGCGGTCATTTGTTTTCTCCTTTGATGGGCATGGCTTTTTCAAGGATGGATAAGACGATGGGAATTAAAGAGCCGAAGCGACCCTGCCCAGTGGGTAGGTGCGGCTCGTTTGCAAGATGCATGGCGGTCAGACCGTGAGCGATGGCGATGACCGTATCGATGATCTGTTGACCAGTGAGAGAGGTGTTCAATTGCTTTTTGAATTGCTCGACGCGTTGATAGGTTTGGTTGAGGATGCCGAAACTTAAGGCGAGGCTTTCTTTGGATGGGACAAAGCCCGGCACGGGACGCTCAAAACAGAGTTGATAGAGATCGGGGTTTTCCAGCGCGAAGGACATATAGCCTTCGATGTAGATACGCAGTTCGTCATGCAGACCTGTGGAGGTCTGCGTCAATTCCTTGATATGTGCATCGAACATCGTGAAGCCAAGGCGGAAGAGGGTATCGTAAATTTCCGCTTTGCTGGAGAAGTAGTTGTAGAGGGACGGTGCGCGCATGTCCATGCGGCGGGCGAGCTCTTGCATGGAGAGGGCGGCGACGCCTTCTGCGCGCATGATGGCGCGGGCGGCGGTGAGGATGGACTGGGTGGCAGCTTCGCGGTTGCGTTGTACTCGGGGGGAGGTGGGTTTGGTTTTCTTCATTTATCTAATATTGTTAGTTTTTTCTAATTATATTAGGTAAATAAATTTTGTCAAGGATATAAAAGTGACAGTCACCTGTGAGGTGACTGTCACTTTAAAATCGAAAAGATAAGTTTTCGGCAGCTTATATGGTATCGAATCTATCTCTTCAATACCCAACTGTTCCCATCCTGCTGATACCCATATTGGCTGGCATTATTTTTCAACCAGATCACCAGCCGGATGTGAATCGGAGCACGGTTATAGTCCTTCCATCTCCATTCATTGAAGGCTTGGTCGACATCTACTTTCACGAATTCAAGGGTCGGGGTCTTTGCTTCGATCGCAGTGCGCAAGCCCTGTTCGTAAACAAGATATGGGTCAATATTTCCACGCTTTAAGGTTTCCAAAGCTCGGGGCCCCGGGTCAATAAAATTCCCACCATTTGCCAGGGACTCTGGCACAACATCATCAAGTTCGCCCATGAGGAAACGCCCGCCATGATTGATCTCTACTTTGGGGCGGGAACCAACAGGCAATGGAGCTGTCTTTGCGCCTTCCACTACCCCCATCGCCACGATACCCGTTGCAACATACGGATCGATATCCTTGGAACGCACACAATGGTATTGGAAGATCATGGAGCAAACGACCATACCCGCCCGTGCTCCTTCCAAATAATCCAGCCCATGTTTTTTCATGATTTCGTTAAATTTTTCCTGATACTCCGCCTGGACCTGGTCAAGCTGCATAAGCGGTTTGTCATTCTCTGGGAAATTTGCCGCCAGGGGTTTTGCCATGACATCCACCCCGTTTTGTTTGCAATATAGGGCAAAGAGGTTGAGCAGTTGAGGATATGCCTGATTGATCTCTTCTGAAAGGATGACCGTCCCGGGTTGGAACTCTTTGTTCCCGTTCACTGCCCTGAAGAGGTTGGTCCCTGCCAGGCGAGAGACTATGGAAAGGGTCGTTCCGGGATGGGGCGTTCCATTGACAAGCGGCATCTTTTCCTGAAAAGCTTGCAAGAATTCCATGGCGGCGTCATAACGCTTTTTTTGCATTTCTTGCGATGCCAGGGGATTATCCATCCATGGTTTGGCTGATGCGGCTTTCTCTTGGTTTGTTTCTTTTTTGGGCGATTTGTTGAATAGGTTGAAAAAAGACATTGTGCCCTCCTTTATTTTTCAATGATACTAAGATTTATAAAAAATGGAGCTTACAAAAATATTTGGTGAATTCAAAACGGCATGAACTCTGTATAACAGGGTCATTATGAAAGGTGCCCATGGCGGGCAGTCTTCCATTTCCCTTGAAAGTAATTAAATGAAAAAGGGCAGGTGCTGTCAGCCCTGCCCCTCGTAAGATCATTTCTTTCTTGCCGTAACCAAATAAGCATGTACCTTGTAAACTTCTTTCACCTGCACATCATAGACCTCGGTAGGGATCTCGGGCATGGGTTTTAGAAAGCCCGGGTTTAATTTGCTCAACAAGGACTTTCTGAAATTATTTGGATAGTCCGGCGAAAATCTTTCATCTCCCCAACTTACCAGTCCATAGTTGACCCCGCCAAAATGAAATAGACCGTCAAAACTATTGTCTTCAAATGGGAGGTGCTGCGCGTTCCCATGAATTAGGTGGATGTTCAAGGTCTTGTGCCTTTTTTGGCATTGGCGAAGCATATTCATGGATAGATCCAGGGATACGATCTCACCTTTGTCAGATACCTTTTCACGCAGGGCATTTTGGAACACGCCTGAGCCCGGAGATACTTCAAGTAGTTTTATGCCGGGTTCGAACTTTATTTGAGAAACAATATCACTTCTGTCTTTTACGATGTCTGATCCGATGAAAAGTTTCCACGTGATGCGCTCGAAAAAATCATAAAATGGAGCAAGGAGTTCGTACGTTTGATTCATTTGCGCATCTTCCCCGGAGAGCGTTTCGGGGTACACGGCAGACAGGATGCCATCCGTCATTTTGTATTGCTTGCCATCTTCTCGAACATACAGATCGCCCGATTGCTTTAAAGGCTTTCCGGTTTCGGGGCATCTGATCATTTCATTAAGCCAGGAGGGGTAACTCATTTTATTATCCATGTGACAGGCTATGCCGGTGTAAGATGTTTTATTGCGGCGCTTGTTCGCTTGTGTACGGCGCGATCGGAAGCGGTTGATCGGTCAGGAAGGCACGGATGGAAGCGAGTACCTTCTCGGGCTGGGCTTCGGTGAGCGCATGACCGGCATTTTCAATGAGGATCAGGTTCGAGTTGGGGAGTGTCTGCTTGTAGCTCAACGTGGATTCCCAGGGGATGTAATCACATGCGCCGCGCAGGATGAGGGCGGGCGTTTGCAGGGAGGCGAGGTTGGGGCGCGGGTCGTGTGCTTTTTTCAGGCTTTGCAGGATGAGCAGGTTGGCGTAGTAATTGCCTCCGCCGCTGCGGCTGGGTTTGTTGCCGGGCTCGTACCCCTTGCAGTTGACTTGATAATCCATGCTGGGGCTGGTGACGAAAGAATCGTACACACCGTTCATTTCGGTCTGGCTGGCGAAGTTGATCGCGGCTGCGGGGTTTGTCCGTGCCAGGGTTCCGGCGAGGATCATTCTCAACGGAGGCAGGAGAATGCTGTCGTCTTGGGAGGAGGCGGTGCGGCTGTAATCGTGACGCGCATTGCTGCGATCTCCCAGAATGCCCGGCGACATGAATACCACTTTTTCCACATGGTCAGGGTAGGCTTCAAGATAATATGCGGCGAGGACAGAGCCCCAGGATGTGCCAACGAGGGTGACCTTCTCCGCGCCGATCTGCTGGCGGATAGCTTCAAGGTCAGCGACGTTGCGTTCGAGGGTATATTCAGAGATATCTTCCAGCTGAGCAGAAAGCCCGGTGCCGGTTTGGTCGTACAGATAAACATCGAAACCATCTGCGGTGAGTTGCTTGAAGAATTCGTAATTGGAACTGCGGGTTGGGACGGCAGGTCCGCCATGCAGGTAGATGACCGGCGTGGGGTTTGCCTTCCCTTGGGCAGGATGGAAGATATAAGCAATGCGTGAGCCGGTGGAGAGTTGCCAATATTGGGTTGCGGATGTTTCTTGTGGCAACGGAACCGTGACCGGGATGGGTTTGAAAATGTACTGCGATGAAAAAATGGCGGTAAGACAGAACATGACGCCTGCATAAATGCCTGCTGTTCTTGGCGAGCGTGTTATTAACCATGCACCGCCAAATGCAACGGCGATGAGCGCAAGTGCGCCTACGAGGGTCATGACGACGACACTTTTGGTGGAACGCGCCATGAGGAAAAAGCCGATGAAGGCAGCTACGACGCTAAATAGGGAGGCGATGATATACCCGATACCCATTGCGAGCTTTGCGAAAAAAGAGGGTTTTGTTGATTGCATAAAACATCCTGTTCGTGAAATTCAGGAGATTGCCGATCGATTGGTGCACCAACCTATGTCAGAAGCAAGGATTTGCGATCGTGAATGACGAAGAAAAATTCCCACCGCGACAAAAATGGACAATATCCCAATAAGGCATCTTATCATTTGAGGCGCTAATTGGCTGTGGTACATTGGTGGGATGGAATGAAGGAATGCTTAATGCAAGCAGCGCTGCTGTGGATATAAAAAGAGACAGTCACCTCACAGGTGACTGTCTCTTGGTTTATCTATTCAACGTTCTATATTTCACGCGATACGGATTTAAGACTTTTCCAAACTTTTACGGCACCTTTCCCCTACAGAAAATATATTTATGCTACGGCAAAAATTTTATACTTTTTATGAACTCTTTAAACTGCTTATGAAAGAGCCCATTTGTTTCTGACTCAGGGCAAATAAAGCCAATTGCATAAAACCGATCGCCCGCATAAAAGAAAATGGTTTCCTGGTAATTATTGGTAGTTGTTGACGGTGGAAAAATAACAGTAAACCACCTTGCGTCATGTCCATCGATCTGAACAGTGACATCAGACTTGAGTACAGATGCGTATTTAGTCAAAAATAAATCTGCCCACCCCTGTAGTAATACCTGCGGATTGGATTCTTTATAAGCCTGTATGCCAATATCGCCGTTCGGAAAATCTTGCGGTAAAGAAAGTATTTCCAAGTAGGGATTTTCTTCATTTGGAGGCGATTCGCTCGACATCTTGTGCGATTCCAAATTCCAACTGGCAGGGTAGGAGAAAGAAATCTGAAAGAGACTATCCTTATCTGGCTGAAATTCTTTTAGGGCTGGTTGACAGGCGGTTAATGCTGACAAGAAAAGGAATATCAGTAATAAGTTCAAAATCTGTTTCATATGTTTTTCCCATATTGACTGAAAAGTAATAATGACTTGTTAGCGTTTAGATATTCTAAACTCAGTACGGAGTTTTGGGATTACTGAATGAGTATATATCGATTCGTAGGGGTGGGATTAAACAAAAAGGGGCGGGGAGACCCCGCCCCTACGGGCAATATGTCATTCTGAGGGAGCGTTCTTTGCGACCGAAGAATCTCGCTCGTCGTGGTAGAGATTCTTCGCTTCGCTCAGAATGACATAACAAAGATTATCGTTTCAGCGTGCGGTACTTCACCCGATGCGGTGTCAAATCCTTGCCAAACTTTTCCGTCATCATGGTTTCGTAGTCAGACCAGTTGCCGATGTACATCTTCGCTACCGAGTCGCCTTCGTAGACGATGAGGTGGGTGCAGATGCGGTCGAGGAACCAGCGGTCGTGGCTGACGACTAAGGCGGTGCCTGCGAATTCGTTGAGGGCTTCTTCGAGGGCGCGCAGGGTGTTGACGTCTAAATCGTTGGTGGGTTCATCGAGGAGCAGGACGTTGGCGCCTTCGGTGAGGGTCTTGGCGAGATGGACGCGGTTGCGTTCTCCGCCTGAGAGGATGCCGACTTTCTTTTGCTGGTCGGAGCCTGCGAAGTTGAAGGATGAGACATAGCCGCGTGCGTTGACTTTGCGTTTGCCAAGCTCAAGATTTTCTGCGCCGCCTGAGATTTCTTCGTAGACGGTTTTCTCGGGGTCGAGGGTGCGGGTTTGGTCGACGTAGGAGAATTTGACGGTGTCACCGATCTTGATGGTGCCGCTATCGGGTTTCTCTTTGCCTGTGATCATCTTGAGCAGGGTGGTCTTGCCTGCGCCGTTGGGACCAATTATCCCGACGATAGAGCCTGGAGGAATAGAGGCAGAAAACCCGTCGAGAATGAGGCGGTCGCCGCCCCGTTGGTCGGGACTGGCGTAGCTCTTGGTCACCTTGTCAAATTCAAAAACGAGATCACCGAGGCGCGGACCAGGCGGGATGTAGATATCCAGTTCTTCGCGGCGTGCTTCGGCTTCTTGCCCCAATAATTTTTCGTAAGCGGTGACGCGGGCTTGTCCCTTTGCCTGACGCGCCTTGGCGCCCATGCGAATCCATTCGAGTTCGCGGCTGAGAGTCTTTTGGCGCTGGCTTTCGGCTTTTTCTTCGAGGCGCAGGCGCTCTTGTTTTTGTTCGAGCCAGGAGGAGTAGTTGCCTTTGTAGGGGATGCCGTAGCCGCGGTCGAGTTCGAGGATCCAGCCTGCGACGTTGTCGAGGAAGTAGCGGTCGTGGGTGACGGCGATGACGGTGCCTTTGTAGTCGCGCAGGTGATGTTCGAGCCACGCCACAGATTCGGCGTCGAGGTGGTTGGTGGGTTCGTCGAGCAGGAGAACATCGGGTTCAGTGAGCAGGAGTCGGGTGAGCGCGACGCGGCGCTTTTCTCCGCCTGAGCAGACCTTGATGGGCGTATCCGACGGCGGGCAGCGCAGGGCGTCCATGGCGAGTTCGAGGCGGCTGTCGAGATTCCAGGCGTCGTGCTTGTCGAGTTCTTCCTGCAGTTTGGCTTGCTCTGCCACGAGGGCGTCGAAGTCGGCATCGGGTTCGGCGAATTTGGCGTTGACCTCATCGAAGCGCGCGAGCATATCGACGATGGGTTGCACCGCTTCTTTGACGCATTCGATGACGGTTTTGGTTTCGTCGAGTTTGGGTTCCTGCTCGAGGTAGCCGTAGGTGTAGCCTTTGGCTTGCGAGATCTCGCCGATGTAGTCTTTGTCGATGCCTGCGATGATGCGCAGCAGGGTGGATTTGCCCGCGCCGTTAAGACCGAGCACGCCGATCTTGGCGCCGAAGTAGAAGCCGAGCGAAATATCGCGCAGGATCATTTTGTTGCTGATGGGGATGAGTCGCCCCACTTTGTTCATGGAGTAGATGACTAAGGATTCGTTTGCCATTGGGGTTCTTCCAGTGAGTAGATGAGTAGAGAGTAGATAATTCGATATTAGACGGGGCGTATTGTATCAGATGAAGGGGGTGGGGATTTGGGGAATCGGTAGTTTTGGAATTGGGGATGAAAAAATCCCCCGCTTCACGCTACAGGGGAGGTTGGTTCTGGTTCGAGAGGCATTGTGCTACGCTGTTAGCCCGTATAAGCCAATTCCATCTTGTTTAGAAAATTCACCCAGCGGGTTTGATTTGCACGAGCAAAATCATCGGAGAGCGGCGAAGGTCTATCGTCTGGAATATCTGTGTCTCTGTTGTTGAACGTTGCTTCGATGGCGTTTTGCAAAGATAACCCATCAAATTCAAATGTTTCTGAAATCAACCAGAGATCGTAGTAGTCCTTCATACGGCTGTTCAGGTCGCCATGACGGATCATGGCGTGGAATTTTTCCGCCACCACAGATTCTTTTGGATATCCTTTCATGTGGACAGTTTTGAGATTGGACAGAATGTTTGGGTATTCGATAGGTTCGGCTTTCGACGCAAGTTCGTCTGAAAAGCCGATATCAATTTGAACGGGAATGCGGGTGCGTTCCAGCAGGGCGGTCAACTTAACGCGGATGCCCTGATAGTCGGCGTCGATCTGCGTTTCCTCCACCGAAACGGACTGTGCATCCCAAACAAGCCCATCCTCATGCGAGGATACTTGAAGAACTTCATCCAGGATCTTCAAAAGAGTTGCGCGGTTGCCTGAAACATAGCCGCGGAAATCAATATCCCGTGTGGAACGGCGCAAGGGCAGATCCCAAACATAAAATAACAAGCCGCCTTTAAGAATGAATTTATCGGCGTATCCCGTCTTCGAGAGCCGATACAAAAAACGCTCCATCGCATAATACTGGAGGATTTCAGCAAATGGACGGTTCGTCTCGTCGGCTTGATTCCGCAATCGAGCCAAAATAGACGCTGCGATATTTTTGACAGGCTCTTTCACAGCAGCGCCTCCAGATATGGACGCATGACCTTCTCCACGCGATTGATGCGGGCATATTTCATCAGCAGGGTCACATTGACCTTCGGCTGCCTAAGATAATCCTTGAGCGCTTGACGCCACATCCATGCCGATCTTCTCGCGGAACTTGAAACAGTCAGCGACGGTTTTCTCGCGGTCATAGATTTTGACCTTGACCCCGTCCAACTCATGCTCCACGATGCCTGCCTGATACGCCTCTGCCGAAAAATGAAAAACGCGGATGGGGGGATGATCGATCTTGGGTGTTTTGACATCACGCGGCAGGGCAAAATAGACCTGATGCGGTATCTGCGTGGTCAGTTCGTGGAAGTACAGCGCGGAGATGAGACAGAACACTGCCCGCGGCACGCGCAAGCTGAGATTTACAAGGTCGGGATTCCCTGGCATGGGGGTCTCGCTCAGGCGGTAAATCCCCTGCGCTTCGCGGACGAGTTCGCCTGTTTTGACCATTTCGTACAGCGTGTGTTTGGGCACACCCAATTCAATGGCTTTCGAGGCGCGCAGGATGCCGTTGTTCGCTGTGAAAATCTTTTTATAGGTGGGCATGAGGATATTATACAACAGAAATACCACACTTTTATAAAAAGATGGTATTTTTGAATAAGGCGTTGTTTCGAGGGGCGTTGTGCTACGCTGTTAGCCCGTACGGGGATAAACCACCCGTGCTATTTTTACGAAGTCCGC
>JADKIL010000003.1 GCA_016721315.1 Candidatus Villigracilis vicinus | reverse complement strand
TGGGAATAGGTCTCGACCTGTTCTTCTGCCACCTGGCGCTGACGTAACTGGGTCAAGATGGTTTCGATCTGTTTGTCGCCTGTGGGCGAGGATGGCGTACCGATCAACACTTCCTCAAGCTCAAGGTTATAGTGCTCGAACTTCGTCTTCATCTCTAGGCTGGATTGTTGTTGGATGTTGCTGCGTTCCTGCAAGAGTTGAATGAGCGTGCGTGTCTGTGCGACGTTCTTGAAGTACGCCGCCACCATCGGGTCGAGGGTTTGCTCGACCAGTTTTTTGATGTCGCCGAAACGTTGAATGACCAACGGCGCTTTCTTGTAGTCGATATGCACCACCACAGAGAGCGGCAGGGTGGGCTCAAAGGCATCCTTGGTGATGAGCGCTACTTCGCTCAGGTTCTCATCGAAGTTATGCGAACCGACCTCGTTCTTGATCCACTTCAAAATGAAGTTCGTGGTTGGTACAGGGATGACCTTGCCCGCATACGTGTTGAATGGATATTTACCGGGTAGCAGCGCCTCACTCCACACACCGCGTTGACCGCGTGTGACCAACTCACCGTGGCGATATTCCACGCCAGAAAGGTCAATGCCTTGCTCGCCAGTATACGAAACGACCACGCCCACGTTGCCTACGTCGATAATCGTCTTTTGGATCATCTCTACTGTGGCAAACAAGCGGTTGACGTAATACGTACCTTCCACCAATACTTGCAGCTGGCGACCACGCATACCGCCTGCTTTTAAGAAGCGGTCGGCATCCTGGAATTTATTGTGATATTCATCTGCCGTTTCAGGGTTATCCCCAACCACGGGGGCAATGATCTCACCCTGTGGCAGGGAAGGTCCGTCGTGGACGGTGACGATGCCGATCTCATCATCGTTGTCTTTGATGATGACCGGGCGGAACCCGTCACGCTCCTTGATGACTTCTGCCATGCGAACGATCACAGCTGTATCGTCACGGCTCAAAGGCAGCGAGTACACGCGCTCCTCTGTGATGACCACGAACTGCATCAAGTTGAAAGCATACGTACCTTCACGCAAGATCAGCCGTTGCGGACCTTTTTGTCCGCCATTCTTCAGGAAGTTGGTCACGTCCTGAAAATCCTGGGCAGTCACGTTCGAAGCCAGCACCTGCGCTGGTTCGAGCGGAGCGCCATCGCGGGCGAAGATATAACCGACCTTGCCCTGAGTAATGGTCACCAGCGGCGCAATATGCACGGCATACTGGATGGGCATGCGATAATGCAAACCACCACGCAAGACCTGCGGCTGGAAACCCGTCTCGTTATTCAATGCAATCAAACCGGATTTCAACGATTTACCGCCGAATCGTTTCTCAACGATACCGATACGGTTGTTTGGGATAAAGCGGATTCCTGTCAGCAAAGCCAGGAAGAGAACGCCGAGTCCCCCCACACACAAAGTAACAAAGATATTCATTTTATCTCCTTCACCTTTACACATACGCTTGAAAGCGCATGCTGGTTTCTACTGATCTTATGCTCTGGCGCGGTTGGCAAGGATGCCCATTGAAATAACAATGAACAGAATGGCAACCACGAGGATGAGGATACCCTGAATCCACCAGCCCATAAAGACGGTCAAAAGTCCTAGTAGGATAACGATGAAGAGAAATCGAAGCTGACGCGCGATATTTACCCCGCTCTGCTCGGGACCTTGCGCCTGATACAACCCATATAGCCCGCCCGCCATCCCAAGCAGACTCAGCCCGATCAACAACCATGTATAGACGACACCGCTGCCGGGAAGGTTCAAAACGAAGATACCACAGGTCATTTCACGGTCCGGCAAGGGATAGGACGAGTAGACAAGCACGTTGGCGAAGATGAAGCGATTCAGATCCAGATTTTCAGGACCCACCTGCCATTCAAGCTTTGCTTGCTCCCCGGCAGCAAGTTCAACATTCTCATTAATTTCAAATGCTGTAACAGGTGAGCTTAGATCGACCTTCACAATTGGTGAGAGCTTCCCATCCGTTGTGTTTTTTAGCCGCAGAGAAATAACATCCCTGTCGCTCATCGTCATCAAAACCGGACAGCTCAAACCGCCCAGCCGCGCACTGGCACGGCGCGAAAAACCATAATAAGCGGCTTCGAGGTCTGCCCAGGTGGCAAGCAAGATCAACGTCAGGGCGCTCACTGTACCTATGAAGAATAGGGTAAAAAACAGGCTGGAGTTACTGGGTTTATTTTTCATTGCTTTTAATTTTATCCCTTCAGCAGACTTTTTGCATGATGCACGGGTAGGGTTTTTATAATTTCGGGTGTTTTTCTATGCGTTCTCTGTGCGCATGCCACAATTTATAAATGAAGATTCTGCCTGCTTAATCGGGTATACTTCGTTCGCTTGCGAGGCAAATTTATCGCCTGAAATCGAATCTATAACAGAAAATTTGAAAGCTGTATGACCGACCATATTAGAAACTTCTGCATCATCGCCCACGTAGACCACGGAAAATCCACACTGGCAGACCGGCTCCTGCAACTAACGGGAACCGTCTCCGCGCGCGATATGACCGAACAGGCACTCGACTCGATGGATCTTGAACGCGAAAAAGGCGTCACCATCAAGGCATCGGCTGTGCGCATGTTCTACACCGCGAAAGATAACCAAAAATACGAACTAAACCTGATCGATACCCCCGGGCACGTAGACTTTGGTTACGAAGTCAGCCGCGCCTTAAAAGCCTGCGAAGGCGCCATACTTGTTGTAGATGCCACCCAGGGCATTGAAGCGCAAACGCTCGCCAATCTGTATCAAGCGCTCGATGCCGACCTGACGCTCGTCCCCGTCATCAACAAGATCGACCTGCCCTCCGCCCGCCCCGACGAAGTGGCGGAAGATGTCGGCTCCCTGCTCGGCATTGACCCGGATTCGGTTTTGCGCGTCTCCGCCAAGGAAGGCATCAATGTTGAAGCCATTCTCGAAGCCATCGTAGAGCGCGTTCCTGCGCCCAAAGATGCAGACAGTGAACCCGTGCGCGCGCTCGTCTTTGATGCCCATTACGACTCTTATAAAGGTGTAGTTGCCTACGTCCGCGTATTTGAAGGCAAGATCAAAGCCACCGACGTCCTGCGTATGTTCTCAACCGGCAACGACCTGCGCCCGGTGGAGATCGGCATTTTTGCTCCCGGAATGAAACCCGTGGACGCCATCGGCTCCGGTGAAGTAGGCTATGTGGCAACCGGCTTCAAGACCGTTCATGAATGCCGCGTCGGTGATACGCTGACACTTGCCTCTGCGCCCGCAGCAGAACCCCTGCCCGGATACTTTACTCCCAAGCCCATGGTCTTCGCCGGTATCTATCCCGTCGAAGCAGACGACTATACCGAACTTCGGGAAGCATTGGAAAAACTTCAACTCAACGATGCCTCGTTGACGTACCAACCTGAGACATCCCAGGCATTGGGCTTCGGCTTCCGTGCCGGGTTCCTGGGCTTGTTCCACATGGAGATCATTCAGGAACGCATCGAACGCGAATACATACTGGATGTGCTCTTTACCGCTCCTTCGGTTGAATATGAAGTATTGATGATCAACGATGAAGTCATCAAAGTGGATTCACCTGCCGAACTTCCAGACCCGAACAAGATCGTTGAAGTACGCGAACCATGGATGAATATTGAGATCATCACCCCTACCGATTACTACGGACCCATCATGGATCTTGTCACCAAGCGGCGCGGCATTTTCAAGCAGCAGGAGCACCCTGCTCCGCATCGCGTGCAATTGGATTTTGAAATCCCACTCTCTGAACTCATCGTGGATTTCTTCGACCATTTGAAATCACGCACCAAGGGCTACGCCTCGCTTGATTATCAATTCCTCGAATATCGCGCAGACAAACTGCAAAAGCTTGAGATCCTCGTCAATGGCGACCCGCTCGACGCACTTGCCGCCATCGTCCATGAGAAGGATGCCTATCACAAAGGGCAGCGTCTCATTACCAAACTCAAAGACTTGATCCCCCGCCAGTTGTACGACGTGGCTGTACAAGCCGCTTCCGGCGGACGCGTCATCAGCCGCGCCACGGTCAAAGCCACACGCAAAGATGTGCTTGCCAAATGCTATGGCGGCGATATCTCTCGTAAAAAGAAACTGCTGGAGAAACAAAAACGCGGCAAGAAGCGTTTGAAAATGGTGGGAAATGTCGAGATCCCTCAGGAAGCCTTCATGGCGGTCCTGAAGCTGGAAGACGAATAACAATTACGCATTACGTATCGTGGGATACGTAATGCGTAATGTCTAAGGAAGCCCATGTCTGAATCCCAAAACAATCTAAAAAGAATCCTCCCGGGGGCACTGGTCAGTATCGCATTGATCGCCGCCCTCCTTTATTTTGTGGATATCAAGACCACATTCACCGCCTTAAAAAATGCGAACTATCTACTGATCGGCATTGCCGCCGTTCTTTCATTCGTCTGGCTGGCAGTACGTGCCATCGTCTGGCGGACTTTGCTGCGCGACAAGCCAACCTACAAAGATGTGTTCTTCACCGCAGGCGAAGGCTATTTGCTCAACAACTTTTTACCTTTCCGCCTCGGCGAGATCGGGCGCGCGTTTTTACTCAGCCGCAAATCCGGCGGCATGACCTTCGCTGAGATCATCCCCACCATCGTCATCGAACGCGCCGTAGACTTGATCATTTCTGCGGTCATCTTCCTGGCTGCGCTGCCATATGTGGTCAATGCAGAAAGTTCACCCACGCTTGGGTACATCCTTGGCGGGGTGATGATACTTGGGTTGGTTTTCATGTATATCCTTGCCCGCAACAATCAATGGGCGCTGGATATTTTCCACAAGCTCAGCGGGCGCTTCCCATCCTTGCAAAAAGTTGGTGGAAGTTTTCTCGAGTCTTTCTTTCAAGGACTTGGCGTGCTCACAGACGGCTGGCTCTTCCTGCGCTTTTTATTTTGGATGATCCTTAACTGGGCGATTGCTCTGGTAGCATACTATCTCATGGTCATTGCCTTCTTCCCGGAAGCAAAATGGATCTGGGCGATCTTTGGGCTTGGCATGGCTGCCTTCGGCGGTGCCATCCCCTCTGCGCCGGGCGCTGTTGGCACCTTCGAAGGCGCCGTAGTTTTTGCGCTCACCCGCTTCACATCAGATCAGTCCACTGCACTGGCGGCAGCGCTTACCATGCGCATTTATAATTATCTCAACAGTACAGTGATCGGCATGCTCGGGTTAAGCAGTGAGGGACAAACCCTCTCCGGCGTATACAAACAACTGATGAATTTTAGGAACAAAGAAAAAAATGAAGGGTAAACAGTATCTCGTCACCGGCGGCGCCGGCTTTATCGGCTCGAATTACGTTCACCGCCTGCTCAAACGCGGGGAGCGTATCACCATTTACGACAATTTCTCCCGCGGCGGCGCTCCGCGTAATTTGGAATGGTTGAAGGCTGAATTTGGGGAAAAGGCTTTCGATGTAGTAGTTGGGGATGTAAGAGACGCCGTCAGAATAACCGAAGCCGCTCAAGGCGCGGATGTGATCGTGCATTTAGCGGGTCAAGTTGCGGTGACGACCTCGGTCACAAATCCCAGAGATGATTTTGAATCCAATGCGTTGGGTACGTTCAATGTGCTTGAAGCGGCGCGTGCTTCGGGACGCAAGCCCATTGTCATTTACGCATCCACCAATAAAGTCTACGGCGGCATGGAGGATGTAGAACTGTTCGAAGAGCCCACCCGTTGGCGTTATAAGGACCTGGTGAACGGGTGCCCCGAAACACAGCCCCTCGATTTTCATTCGCCGTATGGCTGTTCCAAAGGCGCAGGCGACCAATACGTGCGCGACTATGCCCGCATGTACGACCTGCCGACGGTTGTCTTTCGCCAATCCTGCATTTATGGTCCGCGTCAGTTCGGCATTGAAGATCAAGGCTGGGTGGCATGGTTCATCATTGCCGCAGTCATGGGCAAACCCATGACGATCTACGGCGACGGGAAACAGGTGCGCGACATTTTACACGTGCATGACCTGAACGATGCCTACGATCTCGCCGTTGAAAAGATCGATGTGGCACGCGGGCAGGTCTATAACCTTGGCGGCGGTCCTGCGAACGTGATGTCGATCTGGTCGGAATTCGGACCGCGGCTGGAAACATTGCTCGGCAAAAAGATCGAAACATCACACGGCGACTGGCGCCCCGGGGATCAACGTGTGTTCTATGCCGACGTCTCAAAAGCAAAACAAGAACTCGGCTGGGAACCCAAGATCAACGTGGATGAAGGTGTGAACCTGTTATTCGAATGGGTGAAGGCAAATAAGAATCTTTTCTAAGCGCACGCCCACTCTCTTCATCTGTAGTTATTAAAACGGCTGTAAAAATTCGGGGTTAAAAACTGAATTTTTACAGCCGTAATTTGTAGGTAAAATACTCAAGCCAAATCTTGCTTTTTATGGACTAGTATGCCAGATCAACTTTCTTCCCTCACGGAAAATACCCTTAACATCCTGCCCAATGTCCTCACCTCCCTGCTCATCTTTGCAGCGAGCTATTATGCAGGCAGTTGGTTGAGCCGCATGCTCAACCGTGTTTTACAAAAGAAGAACGCCGAGCCGGGGGTTTCACACCTGCTTTCGCAGATCCTCAAATGGACGATCATCTCCTTCGGCTTTATTGCCGCCTTGCAGCGCTTCTTCAACGTCACTGCCTTTCTAACCGGGCTGGGTATCATTGGCTTCACCATCGGGTTCGCGCTGCAGAACATCATGCAGAACTTCGTGTCAGGCATTATCCTGCTGGTGCAGCAGCCGTTCAAAGTGAATGACGAAGTCAGCCTGAGCGGGCATGAGGGCATCGTTCAAAAGATCGGGCTGCGCACCACCGAAATGCGGCTGCGTAACGGGCTGCTTGTTTTCCTGCCCAATGCCGATGTGCTCGCCCAACCCATCATCAACTTCAGCCGCGCAAACGGCTTTCGCGTGGAGCTGCCCGTCAGCATTCCCTACGAAGCGGATACTGAAGAGGTGCGCGCTGTCATCCTTGAGCAATTGAATTCCATCCCTGGTTTTATGGAAAAACCCGCGCCGCAGGTCCTCTTTCATACATTTGGGAATTCCTCCATCGACCTCAAAGTCCAGTTTTGGATCAACAACGCCACCACCGATCATCATGTTGCCAAAGATATGGCGCTCACAAAGATCAAACGCGCCTTTGAATCGATAGGCATGGATGTGCCCTACCCCGTCCAGGTGATGAAAAGCCCTGCAACCAAATCCGCAAAACGAAAGACCAAATGAAGATACTCACCGTCCTCACGTACTACCGCCCGCACACCTCCGGGCTCACCATTTATGCCGAACGCCTCGCGCGTGCCTTCGCCAAACGCGGGCACGAAGTGACGGTGATGACCACACACTTTGACCCATCCCTGCCTTTGGAAGAAAGCATGGATGGAGTCAGGATCATCCGCGTGCCAGTGCTGGCGCGTGTAAGCAAAGGTGTGATCGCCCCCACGTTCGGTTGGGTTGCCACCAAACTGGCATGGGAACATGATGTTGTGCAAATGCACCTGCCTCAATTCGATGCCCCCGGTGTGGCTCTGCGTGCGCGTCTATTCGGCAAACCCGCCGTCCTCACTTATCATTGCGATGTGCAACTTCCGCAAGGACTCTTCAATCGTCTGGTAAACACGGTCCTGGACTTTCAGAACAACATGGCTGGGATGCTGGCGAATCACATCGTAACCTATACTCAGGATTACGCCGACCATTCCCCCTTCCTCTCACGCTACGCCTCCAAACTAACCCCGATCCTGCCGCCCGTTGAGATGCCCGATCCGCTCCCTGGGGCTGTCTCTGCTTTTGCTGAAAATCAGCACACGGCAGAAAGAAAGCCGGTCATTGGCATGGCGGCACGCTTTGCTTCAGAAAAAGGTGTCGAAGTCCTGCTGGATGCAATGCCCGCCATCCTGGCGAAGTACCCGCATGCGCAAGTGCTGTTCGCGGGGACATATCAGAATGTGATGGGCGAACAAGCCTACTCAAACCGGCTCATGCCGCGCATCCACGAATATGAAATTCAAGGACATTGGAAATTCCTCGGTAACCTCGACCCCGTTCAAATGGCGGCGTTCTATCCAAATCTGGATGTCATCACCGTGCCGTCGCTCAATTCCACCGAAGCCTTTGGGCTGGTCCAGATCGAAGCGATGATGAACGGAGTCCCCAGTGTTCCATCTGCACTGCCAGGTGTGCGCCGACCGGTGCAAATGCACAATATGGGCGTCGTCTCTGAGATCGGCAGCTCAGAAAGCCTCGCAAACGCCATCCTCGAGGTATTAGACCATAAGGAAAAATACCACGGCGATGTTCCCGCCATCAAGACCGCCTACGATCCCGACTCGATCGCACAGGAATATGAAAAACTTTTCACCAAACTTGCGAGGAAAAAGTGAAAAATCGGACAGACCCTTCGGACACTATATCAATCGAAAATCAAAAGGACTTTCTCTTCCTTCAGATCAGTTCACTGCCCTACTTCCGTGGTTTTTTACGGGCGATCGAATCGTCCTATTATCAAGACCTGCCCATGCCTTCCCCCGTTTATGACGTAGGCTGCGGCGACGGTCACTTCGCCTCGCTGACCTTCGACCGCAAGCTGGATGTAGGGCTCGACCCGTGGCGCTTCTCAATGAAAGAGGCGAAGAAATACGACGCTTATCACTCCCTCGTGGAAGCAGACGGGTCACAAACGCCTTTTCCTTCAAACCACTTCGCCAGCGGACTCAGCAACTCGGTGCTTGAGCACATCCCGCATATTGATGCGGTCCTGAAAGAGACTGCCCGCGTGCTCAAGCCTGGCGCACCTTTCTATTTTTGCGTTCCGAACACACGCTATTTCTCTGCCCTTTCGCTAACAAAAGTTTTCGGCAAGCCCTACGAGAACTGGTTCCGCAAGATCTCGCGCGTCCACCATGCGGATGAACCGGATGTGTGGGAAAAGCGCCTGAACGAAGCCGGTTTCACACTCGAGCGCTGGTGGCACTACTTCTCGCCCGCTTCGATGCGGGTGTTAGAATGGGGTCACTACTTTGGTTTGCCGTCTGTGGTCGCCAAAGCGCTGACCGGGAAATGGATCATCTCTCCGACCAAGTGGAATCTTGCTCCTACAGAAGCCTATGTAAAAAAATATGCCTCGCCGGAACCGGTGGAGGATGGCACCTTCACCTTTTATATTGCCAGAAAGAAATAACGAATGCCCTTCGACGAAAAGTATTTCTCCACCCACACCTATGCCAATATCACCTTCGCCAAATACAGCATGTATTGGTGGTCCAACCGATTCTTTGCCATGCTGGCAAAGCGCCACGGGCGGCGCGGAGCGCGTCTGCTTGAGGTGGGATCCGGCATGGGGCATTTGGTGGGGCAGCTCTCAGCTTCGTTCGAAGCGTACGGCATGGATTTGAATCACTGGGCGGTCAACCGCTCCAAAGAATTTTCCGAAGCTGCGTCCTTGCAAACAGCATCTGCACAGGAGTTGCCCTATAAAGACGGAGCATTCAACGTGGTCATCATCAAACACATTGTTGAACATCTGCCTGACCCGGCGCGAGCCATTAGCGAGCTGGGGCGCGTGATCGAGAAAGACGGTATCTTGATCCTTGCCACACCCAATTTGGGTTCCCTGCTCAAGCCCTGGAAAGGCGACCGCTGGATCGGGTATCAAGACCCGACCCATATTTCGTTGAAGCCGCCAGAAGAATGGTTAAAGTTGATCGAGGGCGCGGGGTTTGAGTTTATCCGTATCTTCTCAGACGGCTTTTGGGATGTGCCCTACATCCGCTTTGTGCCGAAGCAGATCCAAAAGCTGGTCTTCGGCTCGCTCGGCGGGCTGCAAGCCATTACCGGGGTGGTCTTTCTGCCGATGCGCTGGGGGGAAAGTATTCTAGTGATTGCAAGAAAAAAATAATCAAAAATGGTATAGAATCGATTTTACGGATTACGTTCGGTTATGGCGTAATCCGTAATTTATAACTCCTCAAATGAGACGCCAATGGAACAAGATCCGAATCACGTACCTGAAAAAGAACCCACCGTCCTCGACCTTTATAAATCAGTCACCAAAGACTGGGCTTCTTTCTTTAATTTCATCCGCTCGGCATGGGACGCCCGCCGCCGCGAAGAACTGAACCAGTCACTGGCAGAGGAAGCGCATAAACCCGTCCTCCTTGCTGAGTCGGTCGAGCCGTTGCGCGCCAGCACATTTCCCTGGCGGGCAGTGCTGGCATTTCTGCTTGCGCTGATCGGACAAGCGCTGGTAGAACCGCCTTTGCGGCTGGGGATGATCTCGCTTGTTTTTTACGCCGCAGCCATTGGCATCGCCGTCTGGTCGTATCGCACAGACGAATGGCACCTACCAGCCATGCCCGCACTCTGGCAACGCATGGATCCCTTGTCGATCCGCCTGCTTCCGCTGGCGTTGGCTGTGATCCTTGCAATAGTGGCTTTTATCGACTTTGGGAACGGCGAGCTTGGTGGATGGAAACTTTCGAACGGCATGTTCACCCCAACCAACGTGACCTTGTGGCTGCTCTCCGTGGCACTGCTCATGTATAGCTTTTGGTTGAAGACCCAAAAGCTAGAGGAACCAAAAGCAAAGGTTAACTTTGAAGTAATTGAACAAAAGTGGGAATGGAATGGCATGGTCATAGCCGTTCCGAATTTGGTTGAATTCCGAAAAAAATGGGAGTGGAAGGCGCTTGTCCTGCTGGTGTTCGGGTTGGCAGTTTTCTACCGCATGTATCAATTGGATATGGTGCCAAGTGAACCGTTCAGCGACCATGCCGAAAAGATCCTGGATGTTTATGAGATCACCACAGGCAGTCCCTACATCTTCTTCGAGCGCAATACCGGGCGTGAAGCCCTTCAGATGTATTGGACCCTGCTGGTCTTAAACGTTTTTGGAACGGGCTTCTCCTTCTTTAGTTTAAAACTGGGAACAGTCCTGTTGGGGATCCTGACCCTGCCTTTTGTGTATATGCTGGGCAAGGAATATGGTAACGAACGTGTGGCGCTTTTTGCACTCTTCTTATTTGGCGTGGCGAGCTGGCCCAATATCATTTCCCGGGTCGGATTACGCTTTCCGCTGTACCCGCTTTTTGTTGCCCCCACGCTTCTTTTCCTGACGCGCGGCATGCGTACCCACAACCGCAATGACATTCTCCTGTCTGGGTTCTTTCTCGGGCTGGGTCTGCACGGATACAGTCCCTTCAGGATGATGCCCATTTTTGTAGGGATGATCTTCCTCATCTATCTCCTGCATACGAATTCAAAAGAGAACCGCCTGCAAGCCATATGGTGGTTCCTCTTGATCGTGATCGTTTCCCTGTTCGTGTTCTCGCCGCTGATGCGCTATTCGCTCGAACGCCCCGACCTGTTCGGGTATCGCGCACTCTCACGCCTGAGCAGCATCGAGAATCCTCTGCCGGGACCTGCCTGGCAGATCTTCCTTTCCAATTTGTACAAAGGCTTACTGATGTTCAATTGGGATGATGGCGTCATCTGGGTTCACTCTGTGCAAAACCGACCCGCGTTGGATATGTTCACCGCCGTGTTGTTCCTGTTGGGTGTGGCATTCCTGATCACCCGCTATATCCGTCAGCGTGACTGGCGCGATCTAACCCTTTTATCTTCCATTCCTGTGTTGATCATGCCTTCGGTGCTCTCGCTGGCATACCCCGTTGAAAACCCGGCATTGAACCGTGCCGGCGGCGCATCGGTGACGGTGATCCTGATCGCGGCGCTGGCGCTGGATGGTCTGGTGTCCAGTTTCGGGTCCGGGATGAAACGGCAGGTCATTGCATACGGACTTGTAGCAGTCTTGTTTTCCGGCGTTGCATACTCCAATTACGATATTGTCTTCAATAAATTCGAAGCCAAGTATGCCGAAGCAGCCTGGAACACCTCCGAAATGGGCAGGGTCATCAGCGACTTCCGCACAGATTACGGGCAGACCGATCGTATATGGATCGTACCGTTCCCATACTGGGTGGATACACGTCTGCCAGGCGTTTGGGCGGGCATCCCCGACCGCGACTTTGCTCTGTGGCAGGATCATTTGTCGGAAAGTCTGGCGTACCCGGCGCCCAAGATGTTCATTTATTGGAATACAGACACGGAAACTGAGAGAATTCTTAAGGAACTCTACCCGCAGGGTGAAATCACCCGCTATACTTCAGCGGTTCCCAACAAGGATTTCTTTATCTTTTTGGTGAAGCCATGATGTTCTTATCCTTGCTATGCACAGGCGTGATAACCAGCCTGCAACGTTCCCAAAACCATTTGGCTGGTTAAACCCGCCGCATTTATTCGACCCAATAAACATTATGACCAACGAAAAACACTGGTGGCTGTACGATATCCTGTTCGTTCTCATCCTGCTTATGGCAGGCTACTTAAGACTCGGCGGCGTGGAATGGGGCGAAGGCTACCACCAACACCCGGATGAATTATTCCTGACGGGCGTGCTGGATAACCTGCGCGCAAAAAGCTGTAACGACCCGGCGATTCCGGTGGATGCCTGTCCTCCGGAAAACCGGGAATGGATTGGCATCGGCGAGTATTTCAACAGCGCCACGTCCACACTCAACCCCTATAACCGCGGATTTGGTTTCTTCGTATACGGCAACCTGCCCATGACGGTGACGCGCATCCTGATGGAAGCGACGAACAACGATAACCTCGGCGCGTCCAAATACTTTGCGCGGCAAATGTCGGCACTGGCAGACTTATTCGCCATCTTCTTCTTATATCTACTTGTCTCCCGTTTATATGGGCGCAAGGTGGGCGTCCTTGCCGCTGCGTTCTCATCGCTGGCGGTGATGCAGATCCAGCAATCGCATTTTTTCACCTCCGACCTTTTTGTGAATATGTTCATGTTCCTTGCACTGGTTTTTGCAGCAGGAATATTGGAATGGCGCAAAGATGAAGTTGAAACTGAAACAGCAAACGCAGAAGGACAGGAAGATAGCCGGGAAGAAAAAAATGTTCCTCAACCGGCATTCAGCATCGATATCTTAAAACATCCGCTCCTCTACCTGTCCATTGGTTTTGGCTTAGCACTCGGTATGGGTATGGCATCCAAGATCAACGCAGCGGCAATGGCGATCGTTCTGCCTTTCGCTTTTTTCGTACGCTGGCTGATCGTTGACCGCCAAAAGAAACTGGACGCCAGCTACTGGACCCAGGTCATTACATTTCTGGTCGCAGGCGGACTGGCCACCATCATCTCCTTCCGCATCTTCCAACCCTATGCCTTTGACGGGGTAATGATCAGCAAGCAATGGATACAGGGCATTTCAGAACAGCGTCTGCAAGCCACTGGCAAAGCCGACCTGCCGTGGAACTTGCAATGGGCGCGCCGTACCCATCTATATTCCTTTGAAAACCTCACCGTGTGGGGGCTTGGGCTTCCGCTGGGCATTCTGGCATGGGCAGGCTTTCTGTTCATGGGCTGGCGCATCCTCAAAGGCGAGCACCGCCACCTCATGCTCTGGGGTTGGACGTTGTTCTACTTCGGCTGGCAATCGATGCAATTCAACCCCACCATGCGTTATCAACTACCCATCTATCCGTTATTGGCGATGATGGCGGCATGGTTCGTCTTTGAATTACCAAAAATCAAAAAGACGATAGACGATAGACCGCAGACCATCGTCTATCGCCCATTATCCATCGTCGCTTTCATCCTCGGTACCACCGTCCTCACGTTAACCGCCATCTGGGCATTCGCCTTCCAAAGCATTTACCTGCGTGATGAAACCCGCATGGCAGCTTCGCGTTGGATGTTTCAGAACGTGCCGTCTCCAGTGAATCTCGCCATGGATACGGATGATGGCAGGTACAACCAACCCGTCGCGATCCCGGCAGATATGCCGATCAACGCAGGGACGCCCTACCCCATCTCGTTCATCCCCGTGCATGCCGGGGGATTGACCGAGATCACATTCGGATACGCCCGCGACGAAGCCGGGCAGCCCGCTCCCGTTGTGTTAACTCTCGCCTCCGCCGCAGCACCGGACGTGGTGCTTGGTCGTGCCACCACCATGCTGAACACTACGCAGACAACGGATCCGCGCGGCGTGCCATTGACATTCACCTTCGACAAAGTCATTCCACTATCGAAGAACACTCCGTATGTCCTAACCATCGAAACCCTTGGGCAAACCCTCTTCCTTGAAGGCTCTGCCGTCGTTAATGAAACAGATTACGACTGGGGCTTGCCCTTCCGTATTGACGGATACGATCCCTTTGGCGGCATGTACAGCAATGACGACCTCGTCCTGCAAGTGTATTGGGCGGAAGATGAAGCCAAGTTAAACCGCTACCTCGACATTCTCACCAAAGCGGATTACATCGTCATTCCTACCAATCATCAATACGCGCAGATCACCCGCCTGCCAGAGCGCTATCCGCTGACGACCACATACTACCGTGAGTTGATCGGCTGCCCTGCCAGCGAAGAGATCATCGAATGCTACCGCCATGCCCAACCGGGAATGTACGAAGGCAAACTCGGTTTTGAGCTTACGGCTGTGTTCGAGTCCTATCCCACACTGGGACCGATCGTCATCAATGATCAGCGTGCCGAAGAAGCTTTTACATTCTACGATCACCCCAAGGTGCTCATCTTTAAACGTTCGGCGGATTTCAACGGGACTCGCTTGCGCGCCATCCTCACCAGCGTAGACCTCACCAAAGCCGTCCCACTGCCGCCCACCGATTTCAGCGACTTCAAAACATTGATGCTGCCCGAGACCAAGTTGGCGAGTCAACGGGCTGGCGGCACCTGGTCTGAGTTGTTCGACTATGACTGGCTGCAAAATAAATATCAGATCCTGGGCGTACTACTTTGGTACGCATTCATCTTTACACTTGGTTTATTTGCCTACCCCATTGCACGCCTGGCATTGCCCGGTTTAAGGCAATATGCATATGCCCTCGGCAGGATCGTGGGGCTGGTCTTGCTGGCATGGCTGGCATGGATGGGCGGTTCTGTAGGCGTGCCATACACACGTATCAGCATCGGCGTGGCATTCGCCTTGATCGCGGTGATGGGCGTCGGCTTGTGGATGAAGCGCAAGGATGAGTTCAAGGAAGATTGGAATTCCAATCGCCGCTTCTTCGTCCTGGCTGAGGTCATCTTCCTGACCTTCTTCCTGATCGACCTGCTGATTCGCCTGGGCAACCCCGATATGTGGCACCCCGCCAAAGGCGGCGAACGCCCGATGGACTTTTCGTATTTCAACGCCGTGTTGAAGAGCACAAGCTTCCCACCGTACGACCCGTGGTTCGCAGGCGGATACATCAACTACTACTATTACGGTTTTGTGCTGGCTGGCACGCCAGTGAAGCTGCTGGGCGTGGTGCCTTCCATTGCCTACAACTTTATCCTGCCCACATGGTTTGCACTGGTGGCACTCGGTGCCTTTACCGTGGGCTACTCTGCAGTGGATCGTTCGAAAGATGAAGAACAGATCACTACTGGTAACCTGCAATTGATCACCGGGCTTGCCGGTTCGCTGCTGACCATCTTCCTTGGCAACTTGGGCACGATCCAATTGATCTTCAATGCCTTTCAACGGGTCGCCGCCCCGGGCGGAACTGTCCCTGCAGAGACGGGCTTCATCCAACATTGGATATGGGCGTTCCAGGGATTTTGGAAGATCGTTTCGGAAGGCGTATTGCTTCCGGTTGGGCGCGGTGATTGGTATTGGTTCCCCAGCCGTGTCATCCCGCCAGGACCCGGCAACGAGATCACTGAATTCCCGCTCTTCACTTTCCTATACAGCGACTTGCATGCGCACATGCTGGTGATGCCTTTGGCGCTGTTCATCATCGCCTGGGCACTGGCGTTCGTACGCGGACGCGCACAACTAACCCGCGGGGAATGGATCGCTTCCTTTGGCATCGGCGCCTTGATGATCGGCGCTTTAAAACCGACAAATACCTGGGATCTTTACACGTATTACTTGTTGGCTGTGATCGCCGCTGCCTATACCCTTATTCGCTACTTTGATTGGAAAAATTATTTCAACCTGCCCGCCTGGGTCGGCAAGACCGGGCTGGCAATTGGCGCGGCGGCAGTGTTGTACCTGCTAGGCTCGGTCTTTTACCTGCCGTTCTCACAATGGTTCGGTCAGGCATATAACTCAGTTTCGTTCTGGGATGCCACTCATACGCCCTTCTCGTCCTACTTTACCCAGTGGGGCTTGTTCCTCTTCATTATCACAGCCTGGCTGGTATGGGAAACCCGTGAGTGGATGGCAGCGACACCCGTCTCACACCTAAGCCGTCTGCGCCCATACGTGCTCATCTTTGAGATTTTGCTGGCTGTGTTCATTGCTTTGCTGGTGTTCTTCGTGGTGGAAGGCGCAAGCATCGGATTCCTCGCGCTTCCGCTGGCATTCTGGAGCGCGACGCTCATCCTGCGCCCTGACCTGCCTGATACAAAACGTTTCGTGCTCTTCCTGATCGGCACAGCACTGACCATCACCATTGCGGTGGAGTTCATTGCCCTGGTCGGCGATATCGGACGCATGAACACCATCTTCAAGCTATACCTGCAAGCGTGGATGATGTTCGCTGTCAGTGCTGCAGCGGCGTTTGGCTGGCTGCTGCCTGCCATCTCACAATGGCGACCGACATGGCGCATCAGTTATCAAGCTGGGTTTTACATTCTGTTGGGCTGCGCCTTCATGTTCACCCTAACCGCCTCCACCGATAAGATCAGCGACCGCTTGAATCCCGCTGCGCCGCACACCCTCGACGGCATGGAATTCATGGCACATTCTGAACATTGGGATGGTCAGGTGATGGACCTAAGCGAAGATTACCGCGCCATCCGTTGGATGCAGGACAATATTGAAGGTTCGCCCGTGATCGTGGAAGGCAACTGCACCGAATACCGCTGGTGTACACGCTTCACCATTTACACCGGTCTGCCCGGCGTTGTCGGCTGGAACTGGCATCAGCGCCAGCAGCGCGGCATCTTCAGCACACAAGTGCAGGACCGCGTCAACGAGATCGGCGCCTTCTACACCACGCTCGACATGCCCGCCGCGCTTGCCTTCCTCAAGAAGTACGATGTCCGATACATTGTCGTCGGTCAATTGGAACGCAACATCTACCCGGTCATCCCCGGCGCGCCGGATGGGCTCTCGAAATTTGAAGAGTACGACGGCAAATACTGGACCGTTGTGTATCAGAATGAGAACACGACGATCTACGAAGTGAAACCGTAACCCCCAAAGAGGAATTCATGATCCTTCACATCACATCCAAACAGGATTGGTCTGACGCACAAACCCGCGGCGAATATACAGCGCCGAGCCTCGCTACAGAAGGCTTCATCCATTTTTCCACCAACAAACAGGCACTGCATGTTGCCAACGCCTTCTATCGCGGACGCACCGACCTGGTGCTGCTGGTGGTCGATGAAACCCGGCTCAAGCCCGAGCTTAAGTGGGAGGCGCCCGCCGGACCGCCAGCGGATAACATCTCTGAAGCGGATCTGTTCCCGCATCTTTATGGTCCGCTCAACCTCGATGCCGTCACTTCCGTCCTGGACTTTCAGCCCGGCTCTGACGGCAGTTGGCATTCCCTGCCCGTATAATTATCATCATTGGCTTGTATATTCAGAGAACACTGCAATCAGAACAGCCGGGTAAGCGTAAGGGTGGCTGCATGTCAGAGTTTTCGTCACATGGTTAAGGGCATTTGAATCTTATGACTGCATTCGCAATTTGGTATCTCATTCTCACACTGCTCGGCTGGTTGACCTTTCCGCTGGTCTATCAACTCTTCCCGGCGCTGAGCGATCGCGGTTACACCCTCGCCCGCACAGCCGGGCTTCTCGTTTGGGGCTATGTATTCTGGCTATTTGTTTCCTTCGGCTTTGCCCGCAACGACATTGGCGGAATGACCCTGGCACTCACCATTCTGATCGGGCTGAGTCTCTGGTCGCTTTTCACGAACTACTCCGCGATCCTTTCATTTCTGCGTTCCAACGTCGCCCTCATCCTTACTGCAGAAGTGTTGTTCTTTATCGCCTTCGCCTTCCTCGCCTTTGTGCGCTCCGCCAACCCAGAGCTTGCCAGTACTGAAAAGCCGATGGAGTTGATGTTCATCAACAGCATCCTGCGCTCTGAAACCTTCCCGCCGCAAGATGCCTGGCTTTCGGGCTACGCCATCTCCTATTATTACTTCGGCTATGTGTTAACCGCCATGCTTGCCCGCCTTTCAAGCATCAATGGCAGCACCGCCCACAACCTGATGACCTCTCTGATCTTCGCGCTGGGTGCGCTGGGTTCGTTCGGCATCGTGTATAACCTTCTGGACCGCGGACGACAGGCGCTGGACGATAACCAAACGCATCGTCCATCCTCCATTGGCTATGGTCTGTTAGCGCCGCTCTTCCTTTTGCTGGTCTCCAATTTCGAAGCCCTGCTGGAAGTGCTGCACCGCCTCGGGCTCGGCTGGACAAAAACCCCCGCCAGCGGTGAATGGAGCGGACCTTTCTGGACCTGGCTGGATATGAAAGAACTCTCCCAGCCGCCAATCGAGCCGCTGGGCTGGCTGCCAGAACGTTATCTATGGTGGTGGCGCGCCTCACGCGTCATCCAGGATTACGACATCATGGGCGGTCACCGTGAAGTGATCGACGAGTTCCCCTTCTTCTCCTTCCTGCTTGGCGACTTGCACCCGCATGTGCTGGCAATTCCCTTCGGGCTGCTTGCGGTCTCTGTTGCGCTGAACATCTTCCTCGGCGGCTGGAAAGGCGGCAAGGTCAACTTCATGGGTGCGCGGCTGAGCATTGCGCCCCTCGGCTTTTTCTTCGCTGCTCTCGTGCTCGGCGGGCTGGCATTCCTCAACACCTGGGATATTCTCACCTCCGCCGCGTTGATCGTCTCTGCTTATGTCTTATGGCGTGCCAGTGAAGAAGGCTGGGGTTGGGCTCGCCTCGAAGACCTGCTCCTGCTGGGGCTGCCGCTGGGCATCCTTTCACTGCTTTTATATTTTCCGTTCTACCTTGGTTTCTCGTCACAGGCAGGCGGGATCCTGCCCAACTTCATGTACCCCACACGCGGCACACACTTCTGGGTGATGTGGGGCACGCTGCTCATTCCGATCTTTGCCCTGCTGCTTTATTTTTGGAAGAAGAACACGGCTCGCCCGAACTGGAAGCTGGGCTTCTCCATTGGACTGGGAGTCACCCTCCTGCTTGCCTTGCTGACAGTTCTACTTGGCGCGATCAGCCTGATCGTTGAAAAAGATTTCATTAACGCCATGCTCGCTTCCTACAACATGACCGCCCTCCAGTTCCTCGGTGCCACCTCCCTACGCAGACTGGAACACATTGGCAGTCTGGTCACCTTGCTGGCAGTGCTGATCCCAGCCCTGGCATTTCTCTTTCAAAAATCCGACACCGAAGAAAGTGAAGCGCCTTCTGCCCGTCCCATTTCGGCTGCTACCTTTACCCTGCTCTTGCTCACACTTGGCTCGCTGCTCGTCCTCGCGCCTGAATTCGTTTACCTGCGTGACCAGTTCGGGTATCGCATCAACACCGTCTTCAAGTTCTACTATCAGGCATGGATGCTCTGGAGTCTTGTCGCGGCGTTTGGCGTGGGCTGGCTCCTGCAAAACCTGCGCGGGCTTGCCGATGTGAGCGTCCGCATCGTCATGGGACTCGTCATCTTCTGCGGTCTGCTTTACCCGGCATTCGGCATCATGACCAAGACCAACAACTTCAAACCCGCCTTCGGATACAACCTCGACGACTTTGCACGCGTCCAACGTGAAAATGCCGACGATGCCGCCGCCATCGCCTACCTGCAAATTAAACCCGAAGGCGTCGTCGCCGAAATCGTTGGGGGCAGTTACAGCTATTACGGGCGGGTCTCCACCTATACGGGGTATCCCGCTGTGATGGGGTGGCCCGGTCACGAAGCGCAATGGCGCGGCGATTATGAGCTGCATGGCTCCCGCGAAGCAGACATTGCCATGCTCTACACCACCGCCCGCTGGGACGAAGCCCAGGCGATCATTGAGCGCTACCATATCCGCTATATCTTCATCGGGAATCTGGAGCGCGTTTCTGTGCCGGTTAACGAAGAGAAGTTCTCGCAAAATCTCAAAGTGATCTTTCAACAAGGCAGCGCCGTCATCTACGAAGCACCGTAATAATCGCAATATCTTCCTGACAAAGCTGTAAACCTATCCCCGCTTTCTATGCAATAAAATCAAAAAAACAAAAGCATAGGAGCGGGGACATGCAAAATAGACACACCCCCAGATTCAAACCTATAAAAATAATACCTGCCATGATGCAGGAGAAGCGCATGGTGGGAGCCTTGCAGGCAGAACAGAATGCGAAAGCGGCACAAACGCAGGCAGCGAGTCAACGGGCGAAGGATGATTTCCGTGCAGGGGAAAAGGCGTATGACATCGCACAGGCAAAGGCAATACAACAACAGGCGCGGGATGATTATCGCGCTGGGGAACGCGAGTACGCTGTCCAACAGGCAAAAGAGGTGAATGTAAGTGGTGGAAAGCCACTCGCCGCACCTATGGCAACATATGAGCCACCTTGGTGGAAAAAAATCGTACAAAAAATGGAAAGGGGTAAAAACTTGGACGAACGATCATATTATTCAACCTGTTAATTCCACCTACACAACAGTAAAGAATGTTGTCATTAATACAAGTGTGGCTATACAAAAAAGATATGAACAAGTAAAAAAATTACAAAGTATTCTGAAACGCATCCAGATACTGCTGAGAAAGCAACACAATTTATCAATGGAGTTTTGGAATTTATAAGACCTTATGTTCTTGACAAAGTGGTCGATACAAACCCGCAAACAATGGGCTGGGTAGACCTTGGTATGACTTGGTTGTTTGAATTAGGCAGCTCAGATAAAGATAAATTGATCTTTGATTCGAATTCAAGATTAACCCAAGATATTATGCAGCATACATTCATTCAAAATGTCAAACAGGCGGCAATTGAAAAGATTACTGCTGGAAATATGGAAAATGTAAAAGATGAGTGCGCATCTTCAGACACGCCCCAAGGACAGTATCCAGTCTGCAAAGTGAGTCAATTTGGCGTTGTGGAATTTCTGCGCAGCCTGAGTTTAGATAAAATAATAAAAGGGAATTTGTCTGAAGAGTATTTAGGCAGTTATAAAGTCACTATTAATGTTGAACCTGTTGGCGATGGCAAATACATTTTTCATTACCAAATAAAAAACTCATCAACTTGGGAGTCGGCAACTCGTTTTCGGCTTGATAATGATAAAAATGGCTCCAATGATGGAATTATTCCCGATATATCAGGGCGCGGGTTGGGGATTGAATTGGGCGGTAGACTTGATCAGTCTTTTGAATGGTCGGAAGAAATAAATATTTCTACTGGAAATCCATAGGGTAAACCAATGAAATATTTATTTACTTGCTTAATCACTTTCTTCATAGTCATCGTTTTATGTTGTTGTATTGTGCCTTATACCTATAGTTATTCTAACCACAAAAAAGCCGAATCGGAATATGGAAAAGAGTTTAACCCTCAACGAGTGCAAATGGGTATCCCTAGTATTCCAGAAAGTTGGGAAATACACAGTATAAATAGCGGAATTACTTGGGGATATGAACAATTCTCTGAGGCGGGAGACCCTCCTTATCCGCGTTATTCACAAAAACGAATCGTCATTGTAGATGAAAATACAATTAGAGAAACGGATTTTTACCAAGGTTCAAGAGAAGAGGTGCGTTCTGATGGAGATCGTATCCGAGATGCAATCTATGTTACCTGTGTATATTCACCTATTGACCTAAATGTTGAATGTGATGCTTACTATTCCACATTTGAATTTGACAGTGATATATCTCGTGAAGAAGCCATAGAAATACTTAATGAATGGGGCATTAAGTATCCTTAATCTCATGGCGGGCAAGACTAAAGTCTTCAAGGGTATGAGCATCCAACCTGGAACGTCGTTCACGTCGGGCAATCAATTGTCGCCACGGCGCCACGGCGACGCGACGAATCCCCAATCCCCAATATCCTGTGGGGTGGGGCAGCGACCGCCCTGCTGGGAGCGACCCTGGCGGAGTGGCAGCGCAAGCGAGCGGAGGAGGAAGCGGCGCGACTCGCCGCCCTGCGCAACAGCGGCGGCGGGGATGAAGGAGGAGATGGCGGCGGTGGCAGGACGAATGCGGGACGCAAGGCGTATCAAGCCATGATGCAGGAGAAGCGCATTGTGGGAGCCTTGCAGGCAGAACAGAATGCGAAAGCGGCGCAAACGCAGGCAGCCAGTCAACGAGCGAAGGATGATTATCGTGCAGGGGAAAAGGCGTATGACATCGCACAGGCAAAGGCAATACAACAACAGGCGCGGGATGATTATCGCGCTGGAGAGCGCGGGTACGCTATCCAACAGGCGGAGAAGGCAGAGCAGCAGGCGGGCCTGTCCGCATATTATGAGAGCAGGAAGGCGGGCGAGGAGAAGGTTAGTACGGGTGGGTCAAAGGGGCTGGCTGTGCCTGCTTTAGATGGTGGAACTGGATGGTGGGATACAGTCAAAGGCACAATAAATGATGGTATTAATCAGGTAAGAAACGAGGTAAACCATGTCGTAACCAATGTGAAGGATAATGCGAAAGATGCTGTAAATAGTATCGTAACTGATGTCAAAAACATCTGGAATGGTAGCATGACGCTCTCGCAAGCATGGAACAACTCTGTCGCCGCAGTTCGACAAGCGTCTGATAATTCTTTGGTAGCCATGGATCAAGGATATACTAATTCACAGAGAATATATAGAGATACAGTAGATCAAACAATCCAAAAAACTGCAGTATGGCTGGATGAAAAGAGAAATCCGTTCTATGATTTGGGTGTATATGGTTTGGAGCAAATTAATAACAAGAAGCTGGTAGAGGCAAGAAAAGATGTGTTTTTAGATTTGAATCCACTGGACTCAGTATTTGACTTAGGAAAGCCGGATTATTTTGAGGCTGGTATCAATTATGCGGCTGGTTATTGGGCTGGGATTTCTAAAAGCCTTAACATTGTAGGAATTCCTGAAACGCGCCGCCTTATGGAATCTGGTGTGCCTGATAATAATCAAGTTGGATTTTTTTATTCACCCGGAATAGAAATAACCACCCCCGGCGCGTCTATTGTGAGTTTTTATGGAACAGGTTATATGTTGCCCGGTCCTAATAAAGATCACCCGAGTCTTGACCGATATCGCGATTCTTTTATTGCGTTGGGTATGGGGGGATACTCTCCCATCATGTTAGGTGGAGGTGGGGAATGTTATATTTCATTGACCGATCTCAAAAAGGTTCCTGAAGGAATAGATGATACGTTTGGATGGCTTACAACACCTGCTTTAATGCCCCTTGAACAAGGATGGCAAAAATATATTTCCGGAGAAGACATTCAAGACTTTCCGAAGATAAACGGAAGAGGGCAAACATTAAATGAAAATGCAACGGCAGGTTGCCGAGTTTATGACGGTATGGGGACGATAGGACCCGAGGTGCATGGAAGCGTTTCTGATTCGCAATATGTCAATATTTTAGGAGGCGAAGATAATAGATGGCGATGGGTTAATGTTCCCACCCCCATTATGAACGCCATTATTGATTTGCGCTTTCCTCCAAGTCAATGGGGGTGGTAATGTTGAAGAAAATCATAGGTCTCATCGTTTTAACTTTAATATGTTGTGGATGCTTGCTGTATACAAATTTGGATTCCACCCAAAAGGTAGCGGAAGATCCTGTAATCTCAAAAGACCTTTTTCAGAAAGTTTGGACCTATCAAAATGATCAGGGTAATGCTCAAACTATTTTTTTAGACAAAAGCAAGAACAGGATTGTTTTTGTTTTATATGAAGGCGGGTTTTCCGTGTTGGATAAAAAAGAAGGTATTGCTTTGTGCCAATATCAACCCGAAATAAATTCTGGTAATTCAAAATACCGCCCGAAAATTGTCAAAACTCAAGATGATATTATTTTTACGGCAAACGATGGCGGCAATAATATTTTTACATATGATTTAAATGATTGCGAAGCGCTAGCGGAAATACAATTGAATGACCTTAGTTATATTTGCGATTACACAGTAGATGCTGTAGATGGAAAGGTTTTTGTTCTTACATACACTGGCGCCGCCGCCTTCGACTCTTTCACCGGTGGCGTTGTATGGAGAATTATGAATGACGCAATAGCCTCGCAGCGCACATGTGGTCTTTTGAAAGCATTCGGAAACTATCTTTTTATCGAAGGTGAAGGCGAAATTTATTCTGTTGACCCTGAAACGGGAATCAATCTATTTAAAATGATCAACTCAACAGATGGGATATACATCAGGAGAGGATACATGGGTGTTGAAGATTTTTTTCTTGTCAGGGGCGACTCGGTTGATAATATACAAGATCAATTTGTTGTTGTCTTGAGCGCAAAGACGGGGGAAATACTTTCCAAAACACGAATTCCCGATGATGAATACTTTGGATTTGCGCCAATTCAGGTTGTAGAAGGAAGAAAATTGCTTTATGGTTACCGTTTTCCAAGTGGAGATGACGAGCCGGGGTATTGCAATATGTATGAAATATTAGAGACTGAAGTTCGTCTCTTATGGGAGAACAAAGGATTGTGTGGCGACGGTGTGTTTCTTGGCGATTGGATAGTTGCCAAACGCTATCCTGAATTAACTGACGATTCTAAATATAGCTCGACTTATTATTTTCTTGATGTTTTTACCGGGGAGATTCAAAAAACACAAAAATTTAATATGCGTGATGTGATAAAACTTTATTCGGATGGCGAGAACATTTACTTTTTGCAAGACCATAGTTTAGTTGCTTATGAAATTAAGAAATGATGATTGGAATTGAGATGAAAAAGTACTTGCCAATAATCTCCACTTCGCTTTTGGGTGTCACACTTATTTTATTCGTGGTTTATCCAACAATTAGCCCGATTTTAGCGATACTCTCCCTGTTCATCAGTCTCGCCCTCTCTACCTACACCATTTACCAATCCCATTCAGGAACCGAAAACGCCCGCCCCAAAATTCTCAAGGAAGTGAGTGTGATGGTTCTAACCCTCATCATCGTCCTTTTCCTCGGCGGAATCGCCGCCATGCTGGCGAATGTCCAAGTGGGGATGCGATGAGGCACTATGGCGGGACTCGTGTCCGCGATTGCGGCGAGCTTTGCGGTGGGATACCTTGTCCGCGTGGGGATGGGGCGGGTTATAAGGTAGCACATCTCCAATGCGAACATCCTATGGGGCGGAGCCGCGACCGCCCTGCTGGGAGCGACCCTGGCGGAGTGGCAGCGCAAGCGAGCGGAGGAGGAAGCGGCGCGTCTCGCCGCCCTGCGAAACAGCGGTGGCGGGGATGAAGGAGGAGATGGCGGCGGCAGGACGAATGCGGGACGCAAGGCGTACCAAGCCATGATGCAGGAGAAGCGCATTGTGGGAGCCTTGCAGGCAGAACAGAATGCGAAGGCGCAAGTTGCAAAGGCAGAGTTGATCGCCAAGAACGAAGACCGTGCGCCGATTGATATAGCAAAGGTGAATCAAATAATGCAGGCGCAGTCTAACCGCGAGAAGTTGATTGCGAAGAACGAGGATCGTGCTCCGATTGATATGAAGAAAGTCGAGCAGTTGGTGCAACAGAGTGTGGAGGCAAATCGGTGGGCGGGAGTGGCGTCCGTGGCGCAGGCGAAGCAAGAGACAGAAAAGAAAAATACTGGCGGAGTAAAGGCACTTGCGACGCCTATAAGGACGGATGATCCGCCTACATGGTGGGAGAAAGTCGAACAAACATGGGAAGATATAAAATTATGGACAAACGACCATATTGTTCAGCCGGTTAAGGATACCTATACAAAAATTGTGACGACAGTTAAAAAATTTGTAATCAATACCGCTATTGCCATACAAAATAAGTATGAAGATACAAAGAAAGCTATAATTCAAAAATGGGAAGATACAAAGACATGGGTAAATGACCATGTGGTTCAGCCCGTGAAGAATACCGTAACCAAAGTAGTGACAACTGTTAAGAATGAATATCAACAATATGACACCTGGAAAACAATTCGCAATGAATATGGATGGACGCCAATCGGGAACTTTTCTCAGAAAGAACTTGCCTATATCGCAGACACGGGAAACAATATCGAAACTAAAATTGATGTGATTAATGGAGGATACGGAAGCGATTGGATGGACAGATATATGTCCGATGTCCTCATCATGAAATGGTCCACATTTTTTAAGATGGATCAACCTTGGACGTTGCCTTTGCCAAAGATTTTGTCTCCTTTTGGGAAATCGATTATCTTGCTACCCCAAAATTGGGAGAATTCTTACGAAAAGATATACGAGAAAGACCCAAAGATCATGCCACTTACCCATGAGTTTGGACATGTCTGGGATATAGCAACTGGGCATGTTGATTTTCGCGCAGTGCTTATTAGTTTGATAAACAATAAACCTATTATAGGTATTGTCAATGGAGCGGCAGATGATTTGAATACATTCATTGGCGGAGATATAGTGCAATTAAACTCAACTCGAATGACAGCTAACACTGGTCGAGACCGAATACCTGACGCATATGAATGGATAAACGGTTTCAACAAAGATTATGGAAACAACTCTACAGCAGATTATTTTGCAGAGGGATTCGATGCATTGATTAATGATCCTGGTACAATTCCGACATCGGACGTGAAACAATGGTTCGTGGATGTAATTAATGATGAAACTTTACGATTACCTTAATATGAAAAAAAAACATAACCCCTTTTTCAAACTACTAAAGTTGTCTGTTTTATTGGTAACTTACATCTTTTCGACAGGGTGTCTTGTAACATCCCCTCTGCAGGAAAACAGTGAAGACAGGGGGGAGTCCATATTGAAAAATATTACTTGTCTGCCGCCTTGCTGGGAAGGAGTGATTCCTGGTGAGACATCGAAACAGGAATTAATGACGATACTATATTCGATTGAGAAAAATAACGATTCGATCATCGATCATGATGAAGGATTGGGTAATTGGGATGACATAGTTAGTATTTATCTTTATTCTCAGTATGGGCAAAAAATCAATTTTTTTATTGTCGAGGATATGGTTGTTGAGATAAGCTTCTCTCATAAATTGTATATAACTTTGAATGAGGTGATCGAGATTTTGGGTGAGCCAGACTGGATTTATCCAGGGTTAGGGCATAATGGTTCTATATTGATAATTATTTACGAAAAAGAAGCTGTGGCGCTTCTTCATCAAATGGAGTCAGGGTTGTTTGTCGAAAGAGACTTAGTTCCGCAAAGCGAAATAGTTGAAATGAGTTTTTTCAACTCGATTGAAGCCATAGAAAAAAATGTTGTAACCCGCGACGATCTCGAAAAATATGGATACAGGTGGGCCGGTTATGGCGATGTTGATAAGAAGTATCCGGTATTGCCATGACAAACTACGATATGGTTATCTGAATAAGCGCACTTGATAAGGAAAGAACTTTCCTAGACGCCTACTCTTGCTTGTTACGTTACCTTGCTCTATGTGACTTTTCTTTCCACCAGCCAATACTGAGTATATGCTTGCCTTGCCCACCCTCACCCTCTCCATCTACACCATTTACCAAACCCACAAAAGGACCGGACACGCCCGTGCCAAAATTCTCAAAGAAGTGGGAGTGATGGTTTTCACGCTCATAATCATCCTTTTCCTGGGTGGGATTGCTGCCATGTTGGCGAATGTCCATGTTAGTATGAGGTGGGGCACCGTGGCGGGACTCGTGTCCGCGATTGCGGCGAGCTTTGCGGTGGGATACCTTGTCCGCGTGGGGATGGGGCGGGTTATAAGGTAGCCCATCTCCAATGCGAACATCCTGTGGGGTGGGGCAGCGACCGCCCTGCTGGGAGCGACCCTGGCGGAGTGGCAGCGCAAGCGGGCAGAAGAGGAAGCGGCGCGTCTCGCCGCCCTGCGAAACAGTGGCGGCGGGGATGAAGGAGGAGATGGTGGTGGCAGGACGAATGCGGGACGCAAGGCGTACCAAGCCATGATGCAGGAGAAGCGCATTGTGGGAGCCTTGCAGGCAGAACAGAATGCGAAAGCACAGGCTGCAAAGGCAGAGTTGATCGCCAAGAACGAAGACCATGTGCCAATTGATATAGCAAAGGTGAATCAAATAATGCAGGCGCAGTCTAACCGCGAGAAGTTGATTGCGAAGAACGAGGATCGTGCTCCGATTAATGAAGTGAAAGTTCAGCAGTTGGTGCAACAGAGTGTGGAGGGAAATCGGTGGGCAGGAGTAGCGTCCGTGGCACAGGCGAAGCAAGAGAGTGAGGAGGCGAATGGGAATTTGCTATCCGCACTTTGGAGTGCGAGTATGTCTGCTGCGGGGAGCGTCCTGTCACCGAAGAATGTGGGCGGGGGAGGATTGTTGTCTGTTCAGGGGGATGGTCCGCCAGGATTTAATATTTTCCCTGAGTGGTTGAGAATTTTGACTACACAAGCAAGTGAAACAATTAACAAAAAAGTAACTGATCTTAAGCATTGGGCTCAGGTCAATATATATCAGCCTGCAAACAATGCAGTAACTGCTATCGATAATTTTCAGAAATGGTATTATGGAAAAGATGCAGGATATACAGGACCGCAAGGTGCAATAGCATTCATGGGTCATGGTCCCAGACAGTGGCTTGCCAATCAGTTGGGAGTAGACAATAACGCCGACAATATTTGGGGATTGTTACAACTTTCCCTGTTGCAGAGCGACCATGCTAATATAACTGGACCAGCCCTTGATAAAATCATTGCCAGCAAATCTGCGTACTCTGCTTATGAAAATGAAGTGAAACGGTTGGTGAAATTACAACCAGACTATAAGGAAAGAGCTTTTTCTTATAACCCCGATGTTTATATTGATATTTCCAATGATGAATTAAGGTCTATTCATTTTGGGGGAGAAACATCTAAAAAGGATAAAGCGTGGGTGCAAGGCATAAAACTTTTTACCGGGATGTTTCCCTATAATTTCATTAATTCATATATGGAATACCCTGAAACATGGGCTGTTGCAGGAGATGAACTCACTTGGATGTTGCGGAATGCAACGATAAGCTCCGAAGTTAATGTGAGTGAAGATGGCGAAATTACAATTTCTTATGAACTCACAGATCAACTTGACTTAATTCCTGATTGGAAAAACCGTCCATTTGCTTATAACGTAGCCTGTCTTGTGTTAGGTATTCCATATCATATTTATTATGGCGGTAACCCTGACATGGCTGTATCTGCAAGATGGGAGAGAACAATAAAATGAACTTCAGACGGTTTCTTTATTTTAGTTTGATAGGTATTTGGCTTGGTTTATTTCTTTCAGCATGCAATGTAATCGCTTATCTTAACGAAGATTCATTTTACACAGATGGAGGTGATTTTGACCTTGCACGATTTCCGCTTATCAAACCTTATGAGGTGGAAAGATTGTCAGATGATGATGCCGGCTGGTGGATTGGTTTTCAATTACCCCCAGAAGAGAGAAATATTGATTATGGGGGCATCAGAAATGTGAGTAAGATTGCAATCGAGGATGAAATAATTTTGGCGTATACACCATATACCAATCCCACAGTTAACAGGGTGTATTTTCATTGGTTTGTCATAATACCGAAAGAAAAGATAGAAACGGGTTTTGAAAAAGAGAGTGATTTTCAAGACTATATTCAGCAACATGATATAGAGTCGCCAAATTGGCTTGACCCAACAGACCTCTTTCATAAGTTTGATTTGACTTGGTGTTTAGATTGGATACCAGCCTGTCAATGATTTCTATTTCAATATTAATCTTCACACTGTTATCGCTTGTGTTTTTTTTCATCCGCCAGCACAATGGTAGGGATACTCTCTTTGCTTCTCAGCCTCGCCCTCTCGACCTATACCATCTATACCAAACACGCCCGCGCCAAAATCCTCAAAGAAGTGGGCGTGATGGTGCTCACGCTCGTTATCGTATTGTTTCTCGGTGGGATAGCGTCCATGCTGGCGAATGTCCAAGTGGGGATGCGATGGGGCGAGGTGGCTGGACTCGTGTCCGCGATTGCGGCGAGTTTTGCAGTGGGATACCTTGTCCGCGTGGGGATGGGGCGGGTTATAAGGTAGCACATCTCCAATGCGAACATCCTATGGGGCGGAGCCGCGACCGCCCTGCTGGGAGCGACCCTGGCGGAGTGGCAGCGCAAGCGAGCGGAGGAGGAAGCGGCGCGTCTCGCCGCCCTGCGAAACAGCGGTGGCGGGGATGAAGGAGGAGATGGCGGCGGCAGGACGAATGCGGGACGCAAGGCGTACCAAGCCATGATGCAGGAGAAGCGCATTGTGGGAGCCTTGCAGGCAGAACAGAATGCGAAAGCACAGGCTGCCATTGCCAAAGCAGCACAGGCAGACATGACCCAGGAAGAGAAGCTGTCCGCGTATAAGCAGACGGCGGGGTACATTGCGCGGCAGGAGAGTAATGCAGAGTATGAACGCCAGAAGGCATTGGAAGCTCAACGGGCAGGGGAGCGGAATGCCGTGGCAATTGCGGAGGAATACAAAAAACAAGAGCAAGCCAAGCAGAACGCTGTTGGTGCGGCGCGGTGGGCAGGGGTAGCGTCCGTGGCGAAGGGGAAACAGGATAGTGAAGAAGAAAATAAGACTTGGTTGCAGAAGGCTTGGGAAAACACAAAAACTTTTATACAAGAAAAAATAGTCGAACCTGTAACAACTTTTTGGAATGAAAAGATTTACGAGCCTTATATCCAACCAGCAACCCAATGGGTGCAGGAAAACATTATTCAGCCTGTCATAACCTTTTGGAATGAGAAGGTGTACAAACCTTATATCCAGCCTGTAGTGACGTGGGTAAATGAAAATATCGTTGAGCCTGTAAAAACAGTATTTCAGGAGAATCCCATAGTGGCATGGGGGACTGCCGCTGTTGTGACGACTGCAACGATAGCAGGAACGGTCTATTACATTGATTGTTATGGGTCGCCGGTCTTCACCCCGCCAGTTTCATCGCTAGTAAATTTTGCAGGGATGTTCTCCCTTCCGATCACCGGCTGGTTAACGACGAGCAGGAAGAAGCGCGTGTATGGCGTTCTGGTGGGAATGTTGATGTTGGGAATGCTCTTGTCTGCTTGTGGGGGTGGGGTGCCGGGAAATACGGCAACACCAACGAATACACTTTGTCCGCCGACTGCTGTTCAGACCGAGACAGCGACGGTTGTCCCGCCAGCGGTGACACCTGATCTGCTAAAACAATTAAACTCTGCGTTTTTACCTGATAATAGTTACGCAATGCCCTTTTTAGTTGGATGGATTAATGAATATAACCTTACTGATCAGGCATATGAGGAGTTTTACAATCAATATCTCCTCAGGGATTTGCACTATACGGAAGAACAAATTAATGCGTTAAATATGGATGCCAAGGCGCTTATTGTTTGGCAAAATTATTACAACCAGGAGATTTTGAAGCAAGCGCAAATATACGGGCTTGACCCAGCTATACTTAAAGGACAAATGTTGGTCGAATCTAATGGTGCACCTGATCCTGGCGGACCATGTCCAGACGCTCCGACAAAGTATTGTCGGAATAGTTATCCCGGTCTAATGCAAATAGGAAGTGGAGAAATCGCCAATGTGCTTGGTGGCGCTCCAGAAGATATGTTAGAAAAAATAGTGGCGCTGTATATCAATAATGGCGGACCGTGCCCACAAGCAGGCTATGGGGGCTGCAACCATGCTTCTCAGGCATTGCCGCCTTTTTTTGATGGGAAAGGACTGCCACTATATGCTTCGTACTCCGCATATTACAAAGCTCTTAAAAACGATCCGTCGTACGCTGATTTCAACGCCCTTGCCTTACGAATGGTGGATGGACAATGCCTTCCTTCAGACACATCCATACTTGGCTGTACAACAGGAGCAGCCATGATTGACGAAGGATTCACCTCCATTCAAATCGCGGCGGCAATTAATGAATATAATTCAGGTTATTTACAGCAGAAAATTTACAACGAAGTGAATCCTGATGCATGGAATCTCATCCCGCAAGATGTGAAGTATAAAATCATAATAGCTGCCTATAACGGCGGTGCGGATGGCATAGGGCATGCTGTTGTGGACACCTTGAATAACTCAAACGGACAAGCTATTACATGGGCTGATGTGACCGATACGCTGGAACAAGGTAAAACTATTTACACTTCAAATTGGTGTCAGGCTGTTGTATACCCGGATAACGCTGCTTGCTATGGTAATGGCGGAAATAATTGCGTTATTCAACCCGTACAGACCGATCCTAATACAGGAGAATGCAAAGAATGAAAAAAACATGCCTCTTCGTAATTCTTGTTTGTGCATTATTTTTTTTGACGGGCTGTGCCCCACGCTTTCCGCAAGTGAGTTCATACTATATCGCGCAGTTTGAATTAACAGATAAAGAAAAACGTCTGCGCACGTCATTGGTTCTTAATCCAGACGGCAATACTGTTTTAATTGGCAATGACTATGTAGCCAGATTAGAATCTGGAGAAAAGGAAGACCTTCATCTCTATGGAATAATTGACAAGGATAGCCATGATATTTTGGACGATAGTGGCTTCTGGTCTTTTGATGGTCATTATTTAGGGATGCTGGCACAGCACTACGAAGCCAGTAGAGAACCGGTGGGTTACGCAACCTACATATTTGACCTGCGGGATAATACCTTCAGGCGCTATGAGATCAGGGCGACTTCGTTTTCGCCTTTCAATTCTGATCAGGTACTGACAGATAAGGGAGTCTACAACCTGAATGATGGAACCATCATTCCATTGTTACCAGATTATGACTTCAGTCAGGATAAAAACTTTGGAGGCACGATGTGGGCAATGGGTGTGCTGTGGAGTCAAAAACTGGGAGCGCCAGTAGCGCAACTTAGCATATCATCATCAAGTAAAGAAAATCATAATGTGGTTTTGGAATCTCTTAACATCAATGACCCAGTGCATCCAAAGTATTCCATTCCGATTGGATTCTCTTTCCAATCACCTGATTGGGCAATATATCGTCTACTAGATCCAACTGGAGAATATGCGTTGATAGTACAATGGAAATGCTCCAAAGACCTTGCGCCATGTGCGACTATTCCAGTCAACACAGATAGTGTATATGATACGGTTCTAACTCTCGTGCGTTGGCGCACAGGTGAACAAAAAGAACTAATCCGGCTCTCCGAAATTGACCCCAAAAATGCGGTTGCGTACGGATACATGGCTTGGTCTGCCGATGGCAGCACGATATTTATTTCGCGAAAAGATGCACAGCCTATCGTGATTAAGTTGAAATAAGAATGAAAAAAGTTGTCACTCTATTGTCAATTGCGATATTGATTGCTGTTTTGTTATCCCTACTTTTTTATCCGCAAGTGAGTGTGGTTCTTGGTGTTACTTCCCTGCTCCTGAGCCTAGCCTTCTCCACCTACACCATCTACACCAAACACGCAGAAACCGAACACGCCCGCGCCAAAATCCTCAAAGAAGCGGGTGTGATGGTTCTTACGCTCGTTATCGTATTGTTCCTCGGTGGGATAGCGTCCATGTTGGCGAATGTCCAAGTGGGGATGCGATGGGGCACTGTGGCGGGACTCGTGTCCGCGATTGCGGCGAGTTTTGCAGCCTGCCCTGAGCCCGTCGAAGGGGTGGGATACCTTGTCCGCGTGGGGATGGGGCGGTTATAAGAAGAGCCCCGAAAGTTCAGAACTTTCGGGGCTCTTTGTTTTTTTTGTTTATTGCGGCGCGCCTTCAATGGGGTAGCCTTTGGCATACCATTCTTTCAAACCGCCCGCCATGCTGGTGGCGTTATACCCAGCCTGCAAAAGGATGTCTCGTCCCTCCTGGCTGCGGTTACCCGAACGGCAGACCACCACGATCTCACGGTCTTTGGGTAATTCATTCAAGCGCGCAGGTAATTCATCCAATGGGATCAACGTGGTATTCGGAGCATGGTATTCGTCCCATTCCGCTTGTGTGCGCACATCCACCACAAAGGTGCCCGCCTGATACATTTCATACGCCTGATCCACACTGATCTCACGTGCCTGAGTGGATGCAGCCGTGCCGCCGCCCGAGCTGGCAGCGATCAGATACACCACCAACGCCACAAGCGCCACGACAGTAACCTGCCCGGCGGGTTTACGCAAAAAGGAAACCACCCCGCTGTTGTTATTACTCGTTCTTTTTTTCTTCTTCGACATTTTGCCTCACAAGTACTGGATTGTTTTCCTAATTTAGATGCACAACGTGAAAGAAAGTTTCAATCCATCATGCAAAGGAACCGACTGCCGTATCCAGGTCTGCAAAGATCTCGAAGAATTGCTTCAATCCGACCACATCCAGCACTTGATCCACCGCGGGCTGCGGGTTAAGCAGCTTGACATGCTCCCGCGCCGATGCATCTTCCTTCAAGTTGATCGCGCGGAAGATCGGTCTGCCGCCATCCTTGCCTTGCAGGGAATGGCCCGAATAGATGCGCGCCACCGTATGCAAGGCCATCAACCCGGCGCTGCTCACATAAGGGACCTGGGTCAGATCAAGCAGCAGGTTACGCACACCATCATCAAAAAGTTCCTGCGCCTTGGCGATCACATCCGTATAATTGGAAGAATCCACATCCCCCACAAGGTGTACGACGGTGATGTCTTCATATTTCGAAAAAGAGATCTGCATAAAAGCCTCCTGCTTACCTGAAATTAAATTCCTCAAAGTGAACGTGATCCTTGCTCACGCCCGCTTCGACAAACTTCTGCGCGAACGCCTGCACCATTGGCAGGGGTCCGCACATATACACATGATGGGCGTTCACATTTCCGCCCGCATTCCGAACGATCTCGTCTACACTAAGCGAGCCATGCGTGGATGAGTGGCGGATATGTGCCTTTAATCGCGGGTGTTTCGCCGCAATGCCTTCGATCTCCTCCGCAAAGACCGCCTCTTCCGGGTGCCTTACCGTGTAATAAAAATGCACATCGAAAGCCAGCTCCGTGCGCAGATCCCGCAGGAACGAGAGGAAGGGCGTAATGCCAATTCCGCCCGCCACCCAGATCTGCCTGTCACCGCCGGTCTTGTAGTTGAACAAGCCATACGCGCCTTCCACCAGCGCATCGGCGCCCGGTTTGAGATTCTGGAACACCTGCCGGGTGAAATCACCAACCGCTTTGATGGTAACGCGCAGTTCACCTTCATGCGGCGCACTCGAAATGGTGAAGGGATGTGCCTCATCCATGATCCCGTCCGCTTTGAAACGCACGAACAGGAACTGCCCCGCCTGCGCATGCCGGATCGGTCTGCCCTTGGCGCGCATCACCACCTCGGTGGTGGAACTATTGGGATGATTGACCGCTGCCACCGTATAAGGAACCCGCCTGCCCAGGAATCGGCTAAGCACCTCGGTATAAACATAAGAACCAATGCCGAGAAAGACAAAGATCTGATTCCAGTTGATGGCAACCTTCGTGGTGGGCGCATTGACGGTGATCGAATGCAAGTATCCCAAAATAAAAAAGAGCCCAATAAAACCGTGCAAGCGCTTCCAGCCTTCGTAGGTGCCGCTGGTCAATTTATTCAAGAACGGAACACGCGGCGCCAATGTTGGCAGGACGATGGCGATAATGCCAAGAAAAGAAACGATCGCCAGATAATTCCCAACGGCAAGGTCCACCAGGTGCAGCGGCACGATCAGCAGATGCACGAACATCAACAGGAATGCCGCCGTGGACGTGTAACGATGGGTCATGTACATCTTGTCCAAACCGCCGAAGTACGGTTCTGCCCAGCGCGGGCGGGTGGAAAGAAATAACGAGAATGACATCAGCGTGATCACAAGCGAGCCGAGAGTCATGCCGACATGATAGCGCACATAATTCTCCACACCGTCGGCTTGCGGGGGAAACAGCACCCAAACAATGACCGTCAGCGCGGCTAAAACAATAAAGACAATATTCCCAAGATTGCGTTTCATGAAATGTCACCTATAAATATGAATCAACAGCGATGCAGAAGGGTCCGCATCGCTGTTGTCCTTGCAGGTTATGAAAATGATTCGAGCGCCTTCTGCTTATCAGTAAAGATCTCAAAAAATGAAGAAAAGCCGACCATCTCCAGCACATTGACGATCTCGGGACGCGGGTTCAACAGCTTCACATGCTGCTGCACTCCGCTCTCGCGTGACTGGTTGACAGACTTAAGCGCCGCCCAGCCATGTTCGAGGTCCGGCAGTTTCTCGCCGCGCAACAGCAGGGCGATCACATGCAGAGAGACCAGACCCGCGCTGGAAATAAAGGTCAGTCCGCTCATATCCAGCAAAATATTCTGCGCTCCACCGTCCAAAGCTTCCTGCGCCGAAGCGATCAGGCTTTTGAACGTTTGCCCATCCAACTGCCCGGTCAATTCAAGGACGGTGACCGGCACACTTCCCTTTTCTTGCGAAATGTTAATCTCCATAGTTCCTCTCCATGCGTTGTTTCAATAATTATAAACCCGCTTTGCGCATGAGCCGTTCAAGGCGGTGGTCGATCTCCGTCAACCAATGTTTGCGCACATATGCGGGCAGATCCGCTTTCTCAACTTCAACCCTGGCAGACTTTGCCCACTTAAGCGAAGACTTCACATCACGCGCCGTATGCTCATAATATTTTGCCAGCTCAATATGAGCATAAATATGACCCTGCTTCGCCGCCGCCTTCCACAACTCCACGGCACGCTCCACATCACCGCGCTTCTTTTGCAGGATGGAGATGCGCTTCACCGCCACGCCGAAATCTGCTTCGTTCAACCCAAGCTCAAGCCCACGCTCAAACAGACGTGCCGCTTCATCCCAGTGACCGAGATCCTCGAACAGCTTGCCTAGCGCAATGAAATCAAGTCCGTGCTCCACACGCCCATCATACGGGTCGGCAAGGATCTCACTGACATGTCCCAGCAGTGCCGCCATTGCCACTATATCCATAGCATTGTGATAGAACACACCGCCCAACGGACGGGCATCCCCGCTGCGCAAATAATCAAAGTACAGCCACGGAATTTCATACCCCGGAACTTCATCAGAAGAACGCGTAAAGCCCATCACATGTTCTTCGAGATACTTCAATGCGCGTGAAGGCAGGCGGTCCCGCCAGAGTCTGCGGGCCAGGGGCAGCAGGTCGATATGGGCATAATCCTTAAAAGGGACGGGAATACGATGCAACGAATATCGGGTAACGAGCAGCGGCGCATCGAAGGACTTGCCATTGAAAGTGACCAAGCCTTCACATGGGGCAAGGAAGTTGATCAACGCTTCGAGCATGGCGGGTTCTTCAGAGGGGTCGCGCAGGAAGAATTGCTGCAGAGTGAACTTCCCATCCACAAAACGCGCCGCACCGACGAGAAAGGCATACGTACCCGTGCCGCCAGAAATGCCGGAAGTTTCGGTATCGAGAAAGGCAAATTTATGAATGGGCAATTCCGCAACGCGCGGGTCTTTTGTCCATTGGGAGATGATCGAGAGCGGGAAAGCAGAATAAGGAGAAATACCGCCGTGGAAGTAATCTTGTTCGAAAACCTGCTCGGTGACAAACGCCTCCCCGCGCGGAGTGGCAATAAAGCTCCCGGCAACGACCGAGTCGATCGACTGGCGCTCAGGCTGGGGCGGGGTAGGCAGCGTGTGTTCGCCGTCTTCACGCCGAGGGATTTAAGTTTATCCGCTAAGGAGGGCATACCGGGTATTATATCCATGTTACACTTGCCTGAAGATTTAGATGAGTGTGAAACTCCCTTTCTGGTTAAAGACTTTATATGGTTCGGGCGATTGGGGAATAGCCAGCATCGGTATGATGCGTTCCATCTTTTATGCCATTTATTTAACAGATGTGGTCGGCATTGAACCACGACTCGCTTCGCTGGGCGCGCTGGCAGGTATCGTTTGGGATGCCATCAACGACCCCATCATCGGCATTTTGAGCGACCGCATGAAATCTAAACTGGGCAGGCGCCGACCGTTCCTTTTATGGTTCGCTTTTCCATTTGGTTTAAGCTTCATCATGTTATGGTCTGCACCGAACTGGGACAGCCAGGTGGCTTTGTTGCTGTATGTGACACTGGCGTTCATGATCTCAGATACACTGACCACTCTTGTGGCTGTGCCATATCTCTCTCTAACCCCCGAATTAACCCAAAATTATGACGAGCGCACTTCGCTTTCGAGCTTTCGCACGGTCTTTCAATTGCTTGGCGCCATGACCGTGGTGATCTCCGCGCCAATGATCGTGGATGCGGTCATTCTCGGCGGCGGCTCGCAACAGCAGGGCTTTATGGCTGCCGGTGCGGTCTTTGGTGCCATTGGTGCATTCCCTTTGTTTTTGATCGGTTTATTTGTGCGTGAACGTTTTGCCTCTGAAGCAACCGAGCAGGAATTGCTTTCCTTTCGTGAAACGTTGAACCTGGCGTGGCAAAACATTCCCTTTCGCTATGCAGTTGGCATTTACATGTTCAACTGGTCTGCGGTGGATATGGTCTCCATCACATTCCCCTTCTTTCTTTTGTACTGGGTGGCAGAAGGAAATTTACTGGCAAAGGTAAATTTCCTCGGCGTGGATCTGGCGCTTGAGTCTGCGTTCTTTGGTATCTTAATGTTTGTCTGTATTCTCTTTGTGCCGTTCTGGCTATGGCTTTCAAAACGCCGCAACAAGATCCAGGCATATATCATTGGCATGGCAGCCTGGGTGGTTGTGCAAGCGTTGATCTTCACCATTCAACCCGGCGACACTAGTTACATGCTATTCCTTGCCGCACTGGCAGGGGTTGGCGTCTCGGCAGCATATATTCTGCCAGACTCGATCCTTCCAGATGTGATCGAGTGGGACGAACTGCGCACCGGTCGGCGGCAGGAGGGTATCTACTACGGTATCCGCACGCTTATCCGCAAGTTGACTGGGGCGTTGATCATCTTCGTCACGTTGCAGGTTCTGGGCTGGTCGGGTTATCAATCCCCGGCAGAGAACGTAACCGTTTACCAACAGCCTGCCTCTGCCCTGTTCATGATCCGCATGATGGTTTCATTCATCGGTGCCGCCATCTTGCTGGGCACGATCGTCATTGCCTGGTCCTATCCATTGACACGGGAACGATACCAGCGTATTCAACGGCTGCTAAGTATCCGCAGAAATAAAAACGCGAAAACGACTTAAACCTCGTTTTCGCGTTTTTATTTTTAATCCGCTTTATATCATCGTCGGTTCTTCATATTTCCCAAAAACTTTCGTCATCACACTGACGATCTCGCCAAGCGTGCAATACGCCCGTACACAATCCACAATATATGGCATGGTGTTTTCCGTGCCTTCGCAGGCGATGCGCAGTTTATCAAGCGTCTGCCCAACTTGCCCACTATCGCGGGTCTTCTTAACTTCGTTCAAGCGCGACATCTGGCGGGTGTATCCATTCGGGTCCATACGTAGAATGGGAATGACAGCAGGCTTTTCCTCCATATAAGCATTTACACCGACAATTTTTCTCCGCCCAGTGTCGATCTCGCGTTGATAACGATATGCCGCGTCGGATATTTCACTTTGCATGAAGCCTTTTTCGAGCGCAGGGATGACGCCACCCAGATCTTCGATTTGACGGAAGTAGGCATACGCCTCTTTCTCCATTCGGTCTGTTTGCGCTTCGACGAAGAAACTACCCCCAAGCGGATCCACCGTATTCGTCACGCCGGATTCTTCGGCGATGACTTGCTGAGTCCGCAAAGCAACCTTGACCGCATGTTCAGAAGGAAGTGCGAGCGCTTCATCCATTGAGTTTGTGTGCAAACTTTGCGTGCCGCCAAGGACGGCGGCAAGCGCTTGCAACGCCACGCGGACGATATTATTCTCTGGTTGCTGCGCGGTGAGCGAGACTCCCGCCGTCTGCGTGTGGAAGCGCATCAGCCACGAGCGCGGATTCTTCGCTTTGAAGGTCTCGCGCATTTCGCGTGCCCAAATGCGGCGAGCCGCACGATATTTGGCGATCTCTTCAAAAAAGTCATTGTGCGCATTGAAGAAGAAGGATAGACGCGGCGCGAACTCGTCCACATCCATACCGCGCGCAACTCCCCAGCGGACGTATTCCAACCCGTCTGCCAATGTGAACGCCAGCTCCTGTGCGGCGGTCGAACCGGCTTCACGGATGTGATAGCCCGAAATGGAAATGGTATTCCACTGCGGCACATACTTCGAGCCGTATTCCATCGTATCCACTACGAGGCGCATGGATGGTTCCGGCGGGAAGATAAATTCTTTTTGGGCAATGAACTCTTTGAGGATGTCGTTCTGCAATGTGCCGCGCAACTGGTCAAGCCGCACGCCTTGCTTTTCAGCAGCAACGAGGTACATCGCCCAGATAATAGATGCGGGTGAGTTGATGGTCATGCTGGAGGACACTTTATCGAGCGGAATGCCATCCAGCAAAATTTCCATGTCTTTCAACGAAGAGACTGCCACACCGCATTTGCCGAATTCGCCGAGCGCTTCGGGTTGGTCAGTGTCATAACCCATCAAAGTGGCCAGGTCGAAGGCAATGCTCAAGCCGGTCTGACCCTGCTCGAGTAAGTATTTGAAGCGCTGGTTCGTCTCTTCTGCGGTACCAAAGCCAGCGAACATGCGCATCGTCCACAACTTGGAGCGATGCAGCGTCGGATGGACGCCTCTTGTGTAGGGATACTCACCCGGAAGACCGAGTGAGGCGTTGTAGTCCATATCCGCAATATCGAGCGGCGTATAAAGTCGGTTGATCGGGTCGGAGGATGTCGTGATAAATTCGTCGGTGCGTTCAGGCAGTTGATTCAAGGCTTTCTTAAGAGAGGTTTCTTCCCACTTGGAAAGCGATCTACTTAATTCATCGAGAATTTTTTTATCGTACATGGCAGCTCCTTTGGCGAGTTGATGAGATTATACCGCCCCCCCTCCGCCGCTGAAGCGGCACCTCCCCCAAATGCGACGTTAGATCTGTCGCATTTGGGGGAGGACGGGTGGGGGTGGTATACTCACAAAAAGGTAACTTATGTCCCGCATTGATATTGACGTCGACCCCTGTGATCACATCACCGCTGACGCGATTGGGAAACCCGGTCAGCGCGTTTTTTATCTGCATGCCTATCAAGACAAGCGCACCATCACCATCATCATTGAGAAGGCGCAATTGGTTTCGCTTGCCATTGGCGTGGAGCAATTCCTTGCGCAGCTTAGCCAGCAATACCCCGACCTTGAAGAAGCCTCGGGCGATTATGTCGAAGAAGTCATGCGCATCAACCCACCCGTAGACCCGCTCTTCCGCGCCGGTGAGATCGGTCTTGGCTACGATAAAGACCGCGACCGTGTCGTTGTTTTTGCCAAGGAACTGCTTACCGAAGAACAAGACCCCGAAGAAGGATCGCAGATCCGCTATTGGGCAACGCGCACACAACTGCGTCAGCTTGCCCGCTGGGGGCAGGAAGTCTCCTCGCGTGGTCGCCCCATGTGCCCGCAGTGCGGTCAGCCCATGGAGCCGGGTGGTCACTTCTGCCCCAAGAAGAACGGACACCTGCATTAACGTTTGAACGTGAAAACGTTCGAACGTTTAAACGTTTCCCATGACCCAAATTAAAACCATCCTCACTCACGGCGACTACGAACTTCGTGGTCAATTCATGCTTGGCTCCAACTACACTTTTCTCGTGGATGTTCATCATGAAGGCGAAACTGCGCAAGCCGTATACAAACCCAGCAAAGGCGAGCAGCCGCTGTGGGACTTCCCCGACAATACACTTGCCCTGCGTGAGTGTGCAGCCTATCAACTCAGCGAAGCGCTGGGCTTTCACCTCGTGCCAGTCACCATTTATCGTGACGACGGTCCGCATGGTCCCGGCTCGTTGCAGCAATATATTGAATACGACGTTGACTATCATTACTTCAACTTTAGCGTTGAAGACAAACAAAAGCTGCGCCCGGTCGTGCTCTTCGACATCCTCGCCAACAACGCCGACCGCAAAGGCAGTCACGTTTTCTTTGAAGACGACACTCACCGTCTCTTCGCCATCGATCATGGCATTTGTTTTCATGAAGAGCCAAAACTCCGCACAGTCGTATGGGACTTTGCCGGTCAAGCCATTCCGGATGAATTGCTCGCGCCGCTTGCCTCCGCCGCGAGTTGGGCAGAGCGCTTCGAGCCGTATCTCAACTCAAGAGAGATCGAAGCCCTGTTTCTGCGCGCTGAAGAGTTATACACAGCCAAAGTATTCCCCCGCCCGATCCAAGGACGCCGGGCATATCCGTATCCGCCGATCTAAACGTCATTGCGAGGGCGTTCTTGCCCTTCGCCCGAAGCAATCTCATGATTGCGTCCGAGATTGCTTCGTTGGAAAGAACACTCTCCTCGCAAGGACGGAATATCATTAGGAGATTTTTCATGCACTATAACCTTGCCCTCATTGGTTTTGGAAATGTCGCCCGCGCATTGGCGCGCTTGTTGGTTCGCAAACAAGATATTTTGAAATCCAAACATGATGTTACCTTTTCGTTCACCGGCATCTCCACCGGTCGGCATGGACACGCCGTCAACCCGAATGGATTAGATATTCAAAAAGCGTTGGAACTTGTCGAAAGCGGAAAGGATATCGCTTCACTTTCTTCTTTGGAAGTAAAGAACTCACTGGATGTTATTAAACATTCCCAAGCCAACTTCATGTTTGAAAATTCCCCCGTCAATACAGAGACCGGTCAACCCGCGCTGGATCATATCCGCACGGCGTTGGAATTGGGGATGCACGTCAGCACTGCAAATAAAGGTCCGGTCGTGCATGGCTATCGTGAGTTAACCGCGTTAGCGGCATCGAAGGGAAAAACCTTCAGGCATGAATCCGCAGTTCTGGGAGGCGCACCCGTTTTCTCGGTCATGCGTGAGGCGTTCCCGCTCGCGGAGTTGGAATCCTTCAAGGGTATCTTCAACGCCACGACCAATGTCATCCTCTCCCGAATGGAAAGCGGCGAGACCTATGACGAAGCGCTCAAGTACGCGCAGAAGATCGGCTTGGCTGAAACCGACCCCACCAACGACGTGGACGGTTGGGATGCCGCCATCAAGGTCGCCGCATTAGTAACCGTGTTATGGGACACACCCATGACGCCGCAGCAAGTGAACCCCACTGGCATTCGCGGTATCACCTCTGAGATGATCGCCAAAGCGAAGGCGGAAGGCAAGCGTTATAAATTGGTTTGCTCTGCTGAAAAAGTGAATGGAGACATTAAAGTTGGCGTTGCCCCGCAGTTGGTGGATTCGTCTTCGTCGCTGTACGGCATGATGAACTCCAGCACGGGCATCACCTTCCGCACCGATGTCATCATTGATTACTCGATCGTCTTATCCGAAAAGCCCGGCATGACCGGCGGACCCGTCGAAACGGCATATGGTCTATTCGCGGATTTCGTGAATATCGTGAAATAAATAATGTAGGGGCGGATCGCGATCCGCCCCTACGGTTTAAAACACCAACAAAATCACCAACGCCAAAATAGCGGGGACCGCTTGAATATAAAAGATGCGTTTACTCACTGTGAACGAGCCGAAAATTCCAGCAATGATGACACAACTCAGAAAAAAGATTTTCACCGGGTCACCTGCGATTAATCCCCACAGTAGACCAGCGGCGAGGAAGCCGTTGTACAGTCCCTGATTCATGGCGAGGGTCTTCGACTGCTTGGCTTGCTCCTCCGTCATGCGAAAGGACTTCATTCCACGCGGCTTGTCCCAGAGGAACATTTCGAGGTAGAGGAAGTAGAAGTGCAAGAGGGCAACGATCACGATAAGAATGTCTGATATGAGTTTCATGGTGTTCTCCTTATTTATATGATTATGGATTTGGTGAGGGTCTCCATAGACCTAGACTATGAATATCAACATTATCACCAATTGAAAAATATTCTCCAGTTAAAACATTTGCAATACCTAATTTCGGACTGTCAATATAGTCACAGTAAGGACATGAAGTATCATATACAAAAACAATAAAGTTGCTGTTTGGCGACCATAGGTAATCAATAGGCACTTGTTCTTCAGTCTCTAATTTTTCAATAACACAATTTTTTTCTTCTGTATTCAATTTAATTGTACAAAAGCCTTTAGCTTCATCGCTCGAATAAATATAACTTATCATTGTTTGGTTGGGTGACCAATATGGATTTACGATGCGACTATTAACCTCATAGCATTCAGTTTCTCCCGAAATAGTATCAAATATACAAGGTGGTGATTCAGCAAACCAATAAAAATCCGAATCCCGCCATTCTTGAAATAAAAACTTTGTACCATCAGGCGACCATTTTTGAAAAGTTAAATTTTTATATGAAGCAACTACTTGTTGAGATTCAATATCGTAAACGATTAATCTTATTGTAGGTGAATTTTCAAAAGCGTAATAATTACCAGGTTCTTCATCGGCTTGAGAAATGGCGATAAATTTTGAGTTTGGAGAAAATCCTGAAAATAAATCAAAATACCCATCGTTAGGGTCAGAGATATTGAGAATTTGATTGTTTGAAACATCAAAAATGCTGGTGTAGGTATTGTCATACCCTTCTTGATATTCAAAGAACTTTCCATTTGATGATAAAGGATACCAATCAGGAATGATTAAGAAATTTGGGTCTGTAAAATTTGACGATGTAACTTGAATAGAGTCGACATCAGAGTTGTGATAATGAAACCTAAGAATTTCTTCTGATAAGGAAATATTACTTACAGATCTATCTCCAAGTAAAAAAAACATGACGTCATTCTTATCTTGTGGCAAAAAACCAAATCCTGACCCATCAGGCATCCAGAAATAATCTCCCACTTCTTTTGTAAATGGAATATCAAACCTCTCGCCAGATTCAGCATTGAACAACGCCATGTTTTCATAACCGGATTCTCTTGTCCCAATCGGAACTAACAATATCTGTGTTTCTGGATTATTCACCCACTCAGGAAATTCAATTGTAATTTGTTCAGGGGTTGGAGAGAGACTTGTTGTAGGTGTAGAAGTTGGCTTTGGAATTTCGGTTTTTTCAATAGTCGCTGTTACAGGCAATGAAGTCGAGGGTTCTGTTTGGCTGCTACACCCAATTGCCAAGAGTATGAAAAAGAAAATTGAAATCCAGCTGAGACGTTTCATGCATTACCTCCTTCAAAACCTCCGAGTATAGCAGACTCCGAAAACAGAACAAAAATTCTGTTATACTGCCTTTGTTGTCACCCTGAGCCGACAGGCGAAGGGTCTCTACCAAAAATCAGCAAGGTTTCCGAGCAATGGGAGAGATTCTTCGCTATCGCTCAGAATGACACAATACAGGTGAAATCATGGCAAAAACAAAAACTCATACCCGATTTGTATGTCAGCAATGCGGACGTGTCGCTGCATCGTATATGGGCAAATGCCCGCAATGCAACGCCTTCAGCAGCATGGTCGAAGAAGTCGTCCACGATGAACCGGTCTCGAAGGGGTCGGGAGCCGTTCGCGGCTTGAGCGGACGTTCGGAGCCGCGCCCCATCTCCGAGGTCAGTGGGGATGCGGAAGATCGTGTCCACCTCCCCATCGGTGAATTCGCGCGCGTGCTCGGCGGCGGCATCGTCCCCGGCTCCATCGTGCTCGTGGGTGGTGACCCGGGCATCGGCAAATCCACGCTGATGCTGCAAATGGCAATGGAGATGGCAAAGGTGCAGCGTGTGCTGTATGTTTCGGGCGAAGAGTCGGAACGGCAGATCAAGATGCGTGCCGTGCGTCTGTTCAACGCGAGCAAGGAATTACCGAAGAATCTTTTATTGGTAACCGAGACGAATCTCGAAGTGATCATGAACCACGTCCGCGATACCAAGCCAGACCTGTTGATCGTCGACTCCATTCAAACTGTGTACCTGACCGGGTTAGATTCTTCTGCGGGTTCCGTTTCGCAGGTGCGCGAGTGTTCGTCACAGTTGCGTGAGTTGGCGAAGTCATCCGGTGTGTCGGTCTTTATGATCGGACATGTCACCAAAGAAGGCGCAATTGCCGGTCCGCGTGTGTTGGAACATATCGTGGATACGGTCTTGTATCTCGAAGGGGATCGCTTCCAGGCGTATCGTTTGTTGCGTTCGGTGAAGAATCGCTTCGGTGCGACCTCTGAAGTGGGTGTCTTCGAAATGCGCGAAGGCGGCATGATCGAAGTGACCAATCCGTCTGAGGCGTTTTTGGCGGAGAGATTAATTAACGCCGCAGGTTCGACCATTGCTGTGACGATGGAAGGGACACGTCCCATTCTCGTAGAAATTCAAGGATTAACGTCACCGACTCAATTCGGCAATGCGCGCCGCACACCCAACGGTGTGGACTTCAACCGTCTGTTGCTGATCACGGCTGTGTTGACTCGCCGTGTTGGCTTGAAACTTGCCGAGCAGGATGTCTTCGTCAACGTGGTCGGCGGCATTCAAATTGACGAACCCGCCGCAGACTTAGCTGTCGCCGCCGCCATCGCTTCTTCATGGAAGGATGTGCCGATTCGCGCCGAGGCAGTCTTGATCGGTGAAATTGGTCTGGCAGGCGAATTGCGCATGCCGGGGCAAATGGTGGCACGCTTGAAAGAAGCGCAGAAACTCGGTTTCAAGACCGCCATCATCCCGAAGGCGATCCGCAAGGGTGAAGAATACCCGAAGGGCATCGAGATCATCGAAGTCCGTTCGTTGGATCAGGCGTTGGATAAGGCATTGAAGAAAGAAAAATAGATAATTCAGTAGTTGAGTAGCCTTGCGTGTTCGTCGCAAGGCGTATCGAAACCACCAATAATAAGTAAACTTTAAATTTCAAGTTGTGGTTTCGATACGCCGCTTCGCGGCTACTCAACCACCGTAAGGAATAAAGAGGTCATCGTGTGCCGAAGCATCAAACCCCTTAGAAATATGGATCACCCTGTCACTGAGCAGGAGATTTACGAAGCCGCATTGCAATATGTAAGAAAAGTGAGCGGATATCGCAAGCCATCTAAAGCGAATGAAGAAGCGTTCAATAAAGCAATAGAAGAAGTGGCGGAGTCCACGCGGAAGATACTATCAAATCTAAAGACGGTCGAAAGTCAAAGGTTGAAAGTTGAAGGTTAACTAATTCTTCTACGCAACCACATCCCACCTTCAGCCGTATACCTTCTTAGGCATTAACCTAAGGAGGTTTTTCTTATGTATCGCAAACTTACAGCCTTGATCGCGGTCTTCGCGCTGAGCACCCTGGCATGTGGGATCAATGTTCCCAAGCCGCCGCAGCCAGGTCCGGATGTGACCGAAAAGATCCAGGTGGACTACCCAGACACAGACGAGATCACCCTGAAACTCAAATTCGGCGCAGGTAAATTAACGCTCAACCCCGGCGCCGCCACGCTCACAGAAGGTACAGCAACTTACAACTACGACCAATTCAAGCCGGAGATCAATGTGAATGATGGCAATGTTGAGATCCGCATTGGCGATGGGAATTTCAACGGCATCCCCGCATTTGATGGTCTCAAAAATGAATGGGATTTGAAACTCGGCGACCAGCCCATGAATCTGTCCATCGAATCAGGCGCGTATGACGGTATCTTCGAGTTGGGCGGGCTGGCTCTCACCCGGCTTGATATTTCAGATGGTGCTTCGAATACGAATGTTTCATTCTCTGAACCGAATCCGGTTGAGATGAGCACCTTCACATATAGTTCCGGCGCCTCAGATGTGAAACTGACCGGGCTAAGCAACGCCAACTTCAGCCTGCTCGATTTCTCTGCAGGTGCAGGCGATTACACCCTCGATTTCTCCGGCGAGCTTCAGCGTGACGCTTCCGTAAAGGTCGAAAGCGGTCTTAGTAACCTCATCATCATCGTCCCAGAGGGAATCCATGCTGTGGTCACAGTGGAGGGCGGGCTGTCGAATGTGAATGCAGTTTCCGGCTGGGAAAGAAGCGGGAACGATTATCAGCAGGAAGGTGAAGGTCCAACTCTCACCTTCGTCATCGAAATGGGCGCAGGGAACCTTACACTCGCTCATTAACAGCTACCGTACACATTACGGAGTATGCAAGATATACTCCGTAATGAACTGAAATTCGGCGCGAAAGGTCATAATTGAGCAGTGACCTCTATCACTTGTCTTGTACCCACATTCACAATAAAATCGTGATTGTGGGTAATTTTTACCTATATTAAGTGAGGTCATCATGCAAATAACACGACAAGCCGATTACGCCGTTCGCGCAGTACTCCACCTGGCTCGCAGCGGTGATATTCGCACAGCAACCAGCGTTATCGCTGAAGAGCAAAAAATTCCGCCATCTTTTCTTGCCAAGATCATTTCCCAACTTTCGATCGCCGGGTTATTACACACATCACGCGGCGCGCGCGGCGGTGTAACATTGGCTCGCCAACCGGAAGAGATCACCCTTCTCGAAGTTATCGAAGCCATCGACGGACCCATTCAGCTCAATGAATGTGTCGGCGATACCGGCGTCTGCTCTTTCGATGATAGTTGTCCGCTGCGCCCGGTTTGGTGTGAAGCGCAGGAGCAGTTGGTGGGGCGGCTCAAAGGTACGAACTTTGCAGATATGATCGCCAAAGGACAAACATCCGCATAACCACCAAAGAAATCAAAGCCTCTCGGCTATAATTGCCGGGAGGCTTTTTAATTTCACTGCAAGGATGGAACCATGAAATACAATCGCGGATTATTGATCTCGGTCGTCCTCGGGATGACAGCCCTGGCATGTGTTGTGCCAAGCCTGCTGCCCGCCTCGCCGGTCCCGCCGACGCCTGATACACGGCTTGAGCGCATGGTCGCTGAAACCGTTTCCGCCGCCCTGCAGCTGACACAGCAAGCCGTCCCCACCAGTACTCCTGTTCCCACATCCACATCCACCCCCATACCAACTGCCACCATTACACCGATCCCTGCTTCGCCCACCCTCACCGTTCAAAACATACTGGACGAAAACACAGACGGCACCAACACCTACATTGACCTGAGCGGAAAGTACCAGATCACGATCCCTACAGAATGGCTGGCCTTGCGCATCGACGGGCCGGAATATCTCGAAGCCGGTCTGCTGCCCGAAGCCGAAAACCCCGCTATTCAACGCAACCTGAACACCATCCAAAACCAGGACCCGAACGTCTTCCGCCTCTTTCTGTTGGACATCGACGAGAAACAGATCGACAACGGCTTTGTGACCAACATCAACCTGGTATGGGATCAGCAAATGGAAGTTTCACTCACCAGCGATATCGACATCAAGGGCATCGCAGCCACCCTGCCCGCCTCATTAAAAGGCGTGGAGATCACTGCCACCCAGCTGGAACTCACCGAAACGGGAATCCCCTACGGTGTGATCACAGCCCGAACACCGGCCCTCTCACAGGAAGGTGAGCAGATCATCGTCATTCAAAAACTGGTGTACCTCGACCTGCCCCTTGGCACCTTATCCATCACTCTTTCGACCACCGAAAAGTGGCAAAAGACTGTTGAACCATCCTTTGATAAGATCATCGAATCATTTATAGTACTCGAATAGGAGAGAGGAATCATGTCCACACCCCGCGTTATTCGATCGCCGCATGGAACCCAATTGACCTGCAAGAATTGGATGAGTGAAGCTGCCTATCGCATGATCCAAAACAACCTTGACCCCGAAGTGGCAGAAAAGCCCGAAGACCTGGTCGTCTACGGCGGGCGTGGTAAAGCCGCCCGTAATTGGGAAGCCTTCGACGCGATCCTTGATTCGTTGAAGAACCTCGAAGAAGATGAAACCCTGCTCGTGCAATCGGGCAAGCCGGTCGTCATCTTCAAAAGTCACAAGGATGCGCCCAAGGTCCTCATCGCCAACTCCAACATCGTGCCGCATTGGGCAACCTGGGAAAAGTTCGATGAACTCGATAAAAAAGGGCTCATGATGTACGGGCAGATGACCGCCGGTTCATGGATCTACATTGGCACACAGGGCATTTTGCAAGGCACCTACGAAACTTTCGGCGCATTAGCCAAGCTCAAAGGCTGGGGCTCGCTCAAAGGCAAGTTCGTCCTCACGGCAGGACTCGGCGGCATGGGCGGCGCCCAACCTCTCTCCATCACCATGAACGAAGGTGTGGGGCTGATCGTGGAAGTGGACCCCGAACGCGCCGAACGCCGCCGTGCGATCGGCTATGTGGATATGGTCGTGGATAACCTTGAAGAAGCCATGACGCTCGTGGAAGAGAACGTTAAGAGCGGCACGCCGAAATCCATCGGTCTGATCGGCAACGCAGCGGATGTGTACACGGAACTCTCACAGCGCGGCATCATTCCCGATGTCGTCACAGACCAAACGTCGGCACATGAGGCGCTGTTCTATGTCCCATCGGGCATCAGCCTGACCGCCGCGAATCAACTGCGGGTGGAGAACCCCGAGAAATATAAAAAGATGGCGATGGATTCGATGGCGAAGCACGTCCAAGCCATGCTCGCCTTTCAACGTGCCGGCGCGGAAGTCTTCGACTACGGCAACAACCTGCGTCAGCAAGCCTATAACCACGGCGTGAGCGATGCCTTTGAATTCCCCGGCTTTGTGCCTGCTTATATCCGCCCGTTATTCTGTGAGGGCAAAGGTCCATTTCGGTGGGTGGCGCTTTCCGGCGACAAGGAAGATATTTACACCACCGACAAAGCCATCATGGAACTTTTCCCTGAAGATGCGCATCTGCACCGCTGGTTGAAGATGGCACGCGAAAAAGTTCCCTTCCAGGGATTGCCCTCGCGGATTTGCTGGCTGGGCTACGGCGAACGTGCCAAAGCGGGCTTGATGTTCAACGAACTTGTTGCCAGCGGAAAGGTCAAAGCACCCATCGTCATCGGTCGTGACCATTTGGACTCGGGCTCGGTGGCATCTCCAAACCGCGAAACTGAAGCCATGAAAGACGGCTCCGACGCCGTCTCTGATTGGGCGATCCTCAATGCGATGATCAACGCCGTCGGCGGCGCGACATGGGTATCATTCCATCATGGCGGCGGCGTGGGCATGGGCTACAGCCAACATGCGGGGCAGGTCATCGTTGCGGATGGAACGCCGGAAGCGGCTCGCAGGCTGGAAAGAGTCCTGACGACCGACCCAGGCATGGGCGTGGTCCGACACGCAGATGCCGGCTATGAGATCGCCATCGATGCTGCCAAACGTCACGGCATCAAAATGCCGATGTTGAAATAGTCAAAAGAAATTACCGGCTCTTTAAACTATGGCAATATATTGTGGTGATAAGATCTGGTTGGAGAAATTCCCCTGAAACGTCTTACTGTTTTCCTACTTGCATTCGTTCTGAGTGGTTGCGCAACTCTGCCCAATATTTGGGGCAGTTCCCTGCCGCCTGCGCCAACACCAACCAATCTCCCCGGCATCCCCACGCAAACACCGATCTTCACTGCCACTTCGGCTGTCACTCTGACCCCAACCGCAACTGCCACGATCACGCCAACATTCACACCCGAACCCACATTCACAGCCAGCGCCACTCCCATGCCATCCAAAGCGGATATCAAGCGCGTCCTCATCATCAGCTATGATGGGTTGCGCCCCGACGCGATCGACGAAGCGCCCATGCCAAATTTGATGACTCTTCGAGATGGCGGCGCACATGCGCCGCTCACGGCACGCACCATTGACTATCCCGCCACATCACCCAGTCATGCTTCGATGCTGACCGGCGTATGCATGGAAGACCACGGTGTGATCTACAACAAGTTCTTTATGTATATGGGCTATGCCAAAGGACCGGATGTCTTTCAGCTTGCGCACGAGGCTGGTCTAAAGACCGTCATGATCGTCAGCAAGGACAAACTGCGCCAACTGGCAGAACCTGAAACGACCGATGTCTTTGAAGTCGCTTACGGTGAGCCTGCCATCCAAAAAGCTGCCCTCGCACAGATCGAAGCGGACTTCAACCTGATGTTCATCCATTTCGCAACCCCCGATAACCGCGGGCACAAATATGGCTGGATGTCCGGCGAATACTTTAAAGTCCTGCGCGCCGGAGACGAAGTACTAGGCGAGATCATCAAAACCCTGAAGGACAAGGGAATGTACGACAGTACGCTTATTATGGTCACTGCCGATCATGGCGGGCATGACACAAACCACATTGGTCTTTTGATCGAAGATTATCGCATCACCTGGATCGTCAGCGGACCCGGCGTTATCCCACAGGTGATCGACTTCCAACTCTACACCTTCGATACGGGACCCACCGCTGCATATGCCTTGGGATTGCCCTTTCAGGAAGAATGGGACGGCATTCCCGTGTACAAGATCTTCGGTGAGCCGCAGTTAAAGATCCACGAAAAATATCCCTGCAAAACTTGATCAAAAAAACATATATGAACCGACGACTCTGGCTTACATCCCTGCTTGCCATTTTTTTGCACGCCTGTTTTTCTCCACTAAACGGGACATCCCTGCCCGCCTCCACTCCAACCGAGACCGTTGTTCCAACCATCCCCATCGCAACGCTCACGCCGACTCCGCCACCACCCGCACCGCAAACCCCTGAGCCCACCCAAATCTCCGCCCCGCCGCAGCCGATCTCCCGCGTATTGATCGTCACCTTCGATGGGTTACGCCCGGATGCCATTCAAGCCGCAGAAATGACCAACGTGTTATCGCTCATGCAAAATGGAGCCTACACACTCACAGCACAGACCATCATGCCAAGCACAACCCTGCCCGCCCATACCTCGCTGGTGACGGGCACCTGTCCAGCAAAACACATTGTGCGCTGGAATGAATACGTCCCAGATAATGGTTACGCCCTCGGCACCGACATCTTTGACCTGACCCATGCAGTCGGCTTGCGCACCGTACTGATCACCGGCAAGGAAAAGCTGCGGCATGTCACCGAATCGGGCAGCACAGATTTCTTCGGATTCGTGGATAACACCGATGAGGAAAAAGACATCGCCACGCTTGACAACATCGTTGTCGAGCAAATTCGCGAAGGCTTTGGGCTCATGCTTGTCCACTTTCCCGATGGTGACGTGGTCGGGCATGAATACGGGTGGATGTCTAAACAGCAGCTAAGTGCCTATCGCAAAAATGACCGGTCTTTCGGCACCTTTTTGAATGTTCTGAAAGACAGCGGACTCTACGAGGGTACGCTCATTATCATCACCGCCGATCATGGCGGCGCATTGACCGACCCGCCGCACGGCACGAACATCCCCGAAGCCATGACCATCCCCTGGATCATCAGTGGACCGCAGGTCGTGCCTGGCGTATTACAAACCCCCGTCTACATCATGGACACCGCCGCCACTGTCGCTTTTGCGCTTGGTCTGCCCATCCAGCCCAACTGGGATGGCGCGCCTGTTTACGAAGCCTTTGGGCTGCCAGTGGATCCATTACAGCAACGTGGCTGCGCTGGAACAACACCTTAACCTCATGTCTTCAAGCCACAACCCTGTCATAAAAATATTCTGGTTGCTTCATCTCAAGGTCTATCAATGGACTTCCGGAAAGGTTGGCAATATACTTCGCGGCTTGCCCGTTCTATTACTGACCACCAAAGGGAAGAAGACCGGTCAGCTTCGCACCAAAGCGTTGATGTATTTGCCCTACAACGATAATTTTGTTGTGATCGCTTCGAATTTAGGAAAAGATAATCACCCTGCCTGGTGGTTCAACCTACAGGCAGAACCAAAAGCAAGTGTGCAGATCGGAAGTTCAAAATTCACTGTCCATGCTCGCGAAGCGCGAGAAAATGAACGCGAAAGCATCTGGCAGGCGCTTGCCAAAAAGACTCCCGATTACGAACAATACCGTTCATGGACGTCCCGCCGCATTCCGCTGGTGATATTGGAACGGCAATAACTATTCCTCTCTGCTAAAATCCTTCCATTCAACATACGTAAAGGAATCATTCCATGACTCAAACCTACGATGCCATTGTCATTGGTGCAGGTGTGATGGGCGCAAGCATCGCCTTTCACCTCGCCGAACGCGGACTCAAGACCGCCATCCTCGAACGAACCGTCAGCGCGGCGGGTGCCACCGGTCACTCCAGCGGACTCGTCCGCATGCATTACGATCTCGCGGCTGAATCACATTTGACCTTTGCTAGCTATAAAAATTATTTCAACGTATGGAAAGACCGTGTAGGCGGCGAATGTGGTTTTCAACAGACTGGTTTCTTACAGATCGCCAAACGCGAACACGAAGACAAACTGCGCGGCAATGTGACAAACCAACAAAAGATCGGCATCAACACCTCGGTCATTTCAGTAGATGAAGTGCGCAGACTATTTCCCGACCTCCTCACCGAACATTTTGATTACGCCGCCTATGAACCCGACTCGGGCTACGCGGATGCGACGCTCACGACCAACTCGTTTCTTGAGTCTGCAAAACGAAACGGTGCCACGCTGATTCAAAACTGCGAAGTGACCGCCATCCACGTCAGTGGCGGAAACGTGACCGGCGTGAGCACGACCAAAGGCGAATTCTCCAGCCCAATCGTCATCAATGCGGCGGGACCGTGGGCGAAGCATGTCGCCAGTTTAGCGGGTATTGATGTCCCGCTCGTCACGTGGACTCACGATGTCGCTTTCCTGCATCGTCCGCCCACGTTGGGAAAATTCCCTGCCGTGATTGATGACGTCATCAACTGTTACTTCCGCCCTGAGGGCAGTGCATTGATTTTGGCAGCAGGCGAAGATGAATCCCTGCGCGGCGAAGCACCTGATGCCGAAGACCAAACGCCCACACCGACTTTCCTCGAGAAGCTCATCGACGCGATGGTGCAGCGCATGCCAAAGATCGAAGAGAGCGGCTTGCATTCCGTGCATGTTGGGCGCGACGGCATCACCCCCGATCAACGCGCCATTTATAGCGGAACAGACTTGGACGGCTTTTACCTCGCCTGCGGGTTAAGCGGCACTGGTTTCAAGACCTCCCCTGCGGCTGGGGCGAGCATGGTTGAATTAATTCTTGATGGAACACCAAAGACCGTAGACATCTCGCCATTTCGTTTCAGTCGCTTCGCCGAAGGAAAGTTATTGGAAGGCGAATACGGGTATGGGCATATTTGGAAGTGATCCATCAGGTCTGGAAGTTGATGTATAATACACATAATTATCAGTTTTTATACACACGAAAGGATCTGCCATGCGAACGAACATTGTGCTTGACGATAAATTGATAGAACGTGCCCAAAAATTGACAGGCATCAAAACCAAACGGGAAGTGGTGCATGAAGCTTTGCGCCTTTTGATTCTATTGAATGAGCAGGGCGAAGTCCGATCCTTGCGGGGTAAATTGCCGTGGGATGGCAACTTGGGTGACCAACGCCAATCAAGAGTAAAGGTTCAATAGTCATGCTGGTTGTTGATACAAGCGTTTGGGTGGATTATTTCAACGGTGTGGAAAATCCACAAACCAACTTTCTTCATAACGTATTGGATGCGACCCCCATCTTGATTGGCGACTTAATCCTCACAGAAATATTACAAGGCTTTCGCCATGATCCAGATTTCGAAACAGTACGCCGCACATTGGGTAGATTCACCCAGGCAAACATGGTAGATACTGCTCTTGCCGTACAAAGTGCAAGAAATTATCGTTTTCTTAGGCAAAAAGGTATTACTGTCCGAAAAACAATCGATAGCTTAATTGCCACCTTCTGCATCGAAAACGAACATGAGCTATTGCATAATGATAACGACTTTGATGGGTACGAAAAACACCTAGGTCTACGAGTAATCCATCCATAACAAAAACAGGACTGTGAATGAAACGTAGTCCTGTTTTGATTCTGTTACAAAGTAAAGGCTTATAATCCCGTCAACAAAAGATTATGACGACCTTGAAAATAAACCACCCACAAACAAAAAAATATCATAGCGAAGTCGTCAAAGCACTGACCGCCATCGGCAACCCTGCCTTTGGCAAAGCGGTGCAGCAAGACCGCGGCTCGAAGCTCAAGCATCTTGGCATAAAATTCCCTGCGTTAAGGCGCAGGGTCAAACAAGGATTCTCTTTTATAAATTACCAGAAGAACAAGTATTAGAAGTGTGGGATGCGCTCTGGAAAACCTCGCCATACGGTGACGTGCTTTTTGCCGCGCTGGAATACTATCTCCCGATTGTGAAAAAACAAGTCCCTAAAAAATTATGGTCTGTCGTCAAGGGCTGGTCTCCACGCGTCGACAATTGGTGTCATAGTGACGGACTAAGCGCCATCTATTCGCGCGTTTTAGAGAGCAACCAAAAAGAAGTATATCCCCAGCTTGTAGAGTGGAATCAAGCCGAAGGTGAGTGGTTGAGGCGCATGTCTTTGGTCAGTCTCATCCATTACAGCGGCAAGAACGCTGTCTTTATGCCGTTGAAAAAGGTCCTACCGTTGGTGACGAACTGTCTGGATGACGAACGCTATTATGTGCAAACTGCCGTGGGCTGGGTTTTGCGCGAGATGCGACAGGTGTATCAAAGCGAGGTTATCAAATACTTGCAAACGCACGCAGGTAGATTAAGTGCGCCTGCCTTTTCGCGAGCCGTTGAGCGATTGAACGCCAAAGAACTGGCAAGATTGCGTGAGTTGCGAAGAGCCACTAAATAAATGCTACAATCCGCATATGATCACATATCGTCGCGCCACCCTTGAAGATAACTTCACCTCGTTCAATATTTGCCGCGCCGCGCTCGAAGATTTTAGCAAGCGCAGCGGCGTGCAAGCCATTACCGGAGCCAACGACCCGGAGACTCGCGAAAAGTTGTGGGAGACCCGCAAACCGTTTTGGGATCATCTCGCCAACACCAGTGATAACTTTTGGATCGCAGAAAAAGACGGCGAAGCCATTGGTTATGCCCGCAGCATTTTGCGCGGCAATCATCGCGAGTTGACCGAGTTCTTCGTCTTGCCGGGCAGCCAGTCCGCGGGTGTGGGCAGGGAGTTGATCCAACGCGCCTTCCCTGACGATGTACCGCATCGTACCATCATCGCCACGCCCGATATCCGCGCTCAGGCTCGTTATCTTAAGTCGGGTGTGTATCCCTTCATGACCGAATTTTATTTTGAACGCACGCCCGAAGCGCAGAAAGTGGAAACGGATCTTGTCATCGACTTGGCAGACGCTTCGCCCGCCTCTCTCGAAGACTTGGGCAGGATCGACCTCTCGATCCTCGGCTTCCGCCGCGACGTGGACCACCAATTCTTATCCAACGACCGCAGCCTGTACTTTTACAAGCGCGGCGGTCAGATGGTTGGCTATGGTTATATCAAGCGTGATTATTATGGTCCGTTTGCAGTGCTTGAGAAGGATGATTTCCCCGCCATCCTTGCACACGCTGAAAATGAAGCCTACAAACTAGGCGCGGCAGCCGTGGGGTTCGAAGTACCCACCATCAACTCCAGCGCCATCGGTCACCTGCTCAAACGCGGATACCGCCTCGAAGGCTTCCTCGGCTCGATCATGTCTGAAAAACCGTTTGGGAAATTTGAGAATTACCTGCTCACCAGTCCGCCCTATATTTTGTGAATATCGCTATGTCACTCTGAGGGAGCGTGCTCTTCGCGACCGAAGAGTCTCTGACACCATAGGTAGAGACCCTCACCGCACTGCATCCGCAACGCGGTGCATGTGTCGCTCCGCTCAGGGTGACATTAATAAAACTTATGAAGGAAACAACTTCTCAAACACTTCGGGGCAATACTTCTGCACCATCTCGCTGGAAATCCCATTCTCTTTGCAGATCTCCGCATAAAAATCTACAGACGGGCGGCGGATTCTCTTTTGTGTATCCACATCCAAGCCCCACAGACCGAAGCGCTGAGTCCAGCCGCGCTCCCATTCAAAATTATCCACCAGTGACCAGTGGAAATATCCCTTCACGGGCCAGTTGAAATTGACCGTCCGCCAGACCTGATGCAAATGCTGCGCCAGATAACGCGGACGCATATGATCGTCATAATCTTCCACGCCGTTCTCGGTGATGATGATGGGCAGGTTCGGGTAGGTGCGCACGATCCACTTGACCGAGTCGTAAATTCCCTCAGGAATGTTCGCGAGGAAATTCGTGTCGCTCATATCGGCATTTTTGGGGTATCCGCTATTTGAAAACATCTCACCCGCTTTGGCAAGGTCAAACCAGACCGTATCCACCGAGTAGTAATTCAAACCGAGATAATCCTGCGTGCCTTTGGCTTCGGGAATGTTGAAATTGCCCAACGGAGTTTTCATCACGCCCGTTGAAATACCGGTTGGGAAGCCCATGTTGACTCCCTCATAGCGGATGTTACGCATGAGTCGATCCAACGGATTCCAGCCGGTGCGCGGCACCATCGGGCGGAAGTGCAAAGCATAGCCCACGCGAGACTCGGGTTGCAATTCATGAATGGCGCGATAAGCGGCGGCATGTCCGCGCAGCATGTTGGCGAGAACCTGCATCGAAAGTTTTTAGATCCTTTTTCCAGGCGGGAAGGCTCCCACCGCATAACCACTCAAGGCATACACATTCGGCTCGTTGATCGTCACCCACAGATTGGTGTATTCCTTTAACGCGTCCACCATCTTGCGGACGTACTTCTCGAACAACGGCACGATGGCTTCTGTTTCCCATGCGCCGCGTTCTGTCACCCATAACGGTTCAGTGAAATGATGCAGCGTCACCAAAGCTGTCATATTGCGTTCCCGCAGTCCTCGCAGCATGAGGCGGTATTTTTCGATGGCTTCCTCATCCCATTTATCCGGTGTTGGCTGCACACGGCTCCATTCGATCGACAAGCGATGCGCGTTCTGTCCCGTTTCGGCAGCGCGGTCAAAGTCCTCGCGCCAGCGTCCATTCCACCAATCGGCAGCGAGACCTGATTTATGCACCGTATGCCCGGCTTCTTCCCACGCGTGCCAGTTGTTGTTCGTGTTGCCGCCTTCCACCTGATGAGAGGCCGTCGCCGTCCCCCATAAAAATCCTTTTGGAAAATGATATGTTCCTTGAGGCATGTTGTTCTCCACATTATAGTAGGGGCGACTCGCGAGTCGCCCCTACACATTATTTTCTATTCAGATAAGCCAAATACAACGCCACCGACCCCGCCACAGCCGCATTTAATGATTCGATGCTGCCCTTCATCGGCAATTTCAAAACGATGTCACACTTCTTGCGTGTGAGATCATGCAGACCTTCCCCCTCTGAGCCAACGACCAATCCCAATGCACCTTTGAGATGACGGGAATTCGCCTCCACCTCCGCCCCGGCTTGGTCCAAGCCTACCAGCCAGACGTCTGCATCTCGAAGCGCATCCATCGCCTGCGAAAGATTCGACTTGGCAATGAGCATATGCTCGCTCGCCCCCGAAGAAGCATTCACCGCGGATGGTGTCACTTCCACCGCGCGTGCCAGCGGAATGATGATGCCATGCACGCCCACCGCTTCGGCAGTACGAATGAGTGTGCCAAAGTTCTGCGGGTCTTGCAAAGAGTCGAGGATGAGGATGAACGGCGGTTCATCCTTGATGCCATCCAGAATATCGACCAAGTCCGAATACGGGTAGCTGCTGACTTCAGCGATCACTCCCTGATGATTCTGGTGCACCTTATCGAGCTTACCGCGCGGCACACGGTTGACCTTGACCTTTTGCTGCCCGGCAAGCTTGACGATCTCAGCCAGGGTGCCCTTCTCTTGCGCCCCTTCGGCAATGTCAATCGAAAAGATCTGCCTGCGTTTGGCACGCAGGGCTTCATGGACGGCGTTGCGTGAGTAAATGTATTCTTTCATAAGCGGTTGTATTTTACTTGATAACTCCCTCCATCAAGAATGCGCAGCCAACACACAAAGCGAGTCAGAACTTCGCTTTCGGGATAGAATCCTACTCTACTAAGGAGTCACTGTGAAAAATAAAAACTATTTCGTTTGGATCCTTCTTTTGTTGACCACCTTTGCTTGCAGTTTGATGACCCCGCCCACAACTCAAGTGCCCGCCTCTGCCGGGGTCACGGAGGTTGTTTCTCAGCCGCAAGCAGCAGTTACGTTCACGCCCATTCCCACTTTCACCGCAGCGGCGCCCTCCCCGCAATCGAGCGAAACACTATCCCTGAATGCCGAGCCGTTCAGCGAAAAAGGCGATGCCCCTCCATATACCTTCACCGCACAAATTCCCTACCTGCAAGGATCAGATGATATTCGTGTAACGAACTTCAACACTTTACTCAGACAGATCGCAGAAAAAGAGATCAGCATATTTCGTGACAGCATTCTGACCATTGCCCCGCTGGACCCCATCAACGCAGGAAGTTCGTTCGACCTGCAATACACCCTGGTTGGACAAAAACAGGATTACTGGGGTATCAAGTACGATATTTCCCTGTATTTCGACGGCTCGGCACATCCAAGCCATTACAGTGTCACCATTAACTACAACCTCGATCAAGGCAGGGAAATCCCTCTGGCTGAACTTTTCAGTCCTGATTCAAACTACCTGCAAGTCATTTCGGATTTCTGCAAAGCTGAACTCAGCGCCCGCGACATCGGCTTCGATGGGTTTGCAGTGGGTGCCGACCCGCTGCCTGAAAACTATACCCGCTGGAATATCTCTAAAGAAGGACTGGTCATTACGTTCGATGAATATCAAGTTGCGCCATACGCTGCCGGTCCGCAGGTGGTGGTGATCCCCGCTTCTGCTCTGCAAAGTATTATTAATCCAGATCGCAGCCTTCTTTTTTCCGGGCAATAATATGCCTATCACACTGGATACCCCCCTGCTCTTCACCACACGCATCATTCGCATGTTCTGCTACGGATTTTTATCCGTAGTCCTTGTACTGTATCTCTCTGAAGTGGGGTTGACGGAGCAGCAAGCAGGCTTGCTCTTCACTTTCACCCTCGCTGGTGACGCAGGCATCTCTCTCTGGCTCACCACGCATGCCGATGGTTTTGGTCGCAAGAAAACGCTTATCATCGGTGCCTTGCTGATGCTCGGCGCGGGCATCATATTTTTGATGACGAACAATATCGTTGTCCTGATGATCGCCGCCATCATTGGGGTTATCAGCCCAAGCGGCAACGAGATCGGTCCCTTCCTTTCAGTGGAACAGGCGGGGTTAAGTCAGCTTCTGCCCGATAAACTTCGTACGAAGGTCTTCGCCTGGTATAACCTTGCCGGATCCTTCTCCACTGCCCTCGGCGCATTGACTGGCGGCTGGCTGGCTCAATGGCTGCAATCCGCTGGCTGGTCTGCAGTGGACGCGTATCGTTACATCCTGACTGGGTACGCGATCGGCGGCTTGCTCATTGCGATTATATTTTTACAACTTTCCCCTGCCATTGAAGTTCACAGCCAGGCAAGTGAAACCAAAAAAGTTCTCGGCTTGCACCAATCGCGCAATGTCGTATTCAAGCTCAGTGCCTTCTTCGCGCTGGATGCCTTCGCAGGTGGACTCATTGTCCAAAGCATGATCGCCTATTGGTTCCACGTCAAATTCGGTGTGGACTCTGGCATCCTCGGCAGCATCTTCTTCGGTGCAAACATTCTCGCGGGCATCTCATCCCTGCTCGCCGTCAAGGTCGCAGAGAAATTCGGCTTGATCAACACGATGGTCTTCACGCACATCCCATCCAACATCCTTTTGATCCTCGTCCCGCTGATGCCTTCCCTGCCTCTCGCCATCGGGATTCTGCTTCTGCGCTTCAGTATCTCTCAAATGGATGTGCCCACGCGTCAATCCTACACGATGGCTGTTGTGGCGCCAGACGAACGCTCCGCCGCTGCAGGTGTGACCGCCATCGCGCGCTCGGTGGGCGCGTCGCTATCCCCAGCCCTTACAGGAATTATGTTCAGCATTCCCGCCCTATTTAGCGCACCATTCTTTATTTGCGGTGGGTTAAAGATCGTCTACGACCTTTTGCTCTGGCGCGAGTTTAGCCAGGTCAAACCGCCGGAAGAAAAATAAAACAGCAAGGTGACTGTCACTTTGAAAGTGACAGTCACCTAATTGGAGAAACCTCATGTCCACTGCCCCTACATCACAGATCTTGCACATCGCTGAAATGGTTAATTATCAAGAAGGCTCCGTCGTCAGCCGCCAGATCACCAAAGCGGACGCGGGCAATGTTACCCTTTTCGCCTTCGATATTAATCAAGGTTTGAGCGAACATACTGCCCCCTTTGATGCGCTTGTTCACATAATTGAAGGTGAAGCGGAAGTGACCATTTCCGGCATACCGTTCCGATTGAACACAGGTGATGCCATCATCATGCCCGCGAATGAGCCGCATGCCCTCAAAGCCACCAAAAAATTCAAGATGCTGCTGACGATGATAAGAGCATAATTTCAAAAAAGGCGTTGGAGAATTCTCCAACGCTTTACCTAACGCCACCTCCCCCCCCCCCCCCCCCCCCCCCCCCCCCCCCCCCCCCCCCCCCCCCCCCCCCCCCCCGGCCCCCACCCCCGGCCGGGGGGGGGCCCCCCCCCCCCCCCCCCCCGCGCGCGGGGCCCCCCCCCCCCCCCGCCTCCCCCCCCCCCCCCACCCCCCCCCCCCCCCCCCCCCCCCCCCCCCCCCCCCCACCCCCCCCCCCCCCCCCCACACCCACTCCTCCCCCCCCCCCCCCCCCCCCCCCCCCCCCCCACCCCCCCCCCCCCCCCCCTAACCCCCCAACCCCCCCCCTCCCCCCCCCCCCCCCCCCCCCCCCCCGCCCCGCCCCCCCCCCCCCCCGCCCGGGCGCCCCCCCCCCCCCCCGGACCGCCCCCCGGGGGCAGGGGGCGGACCGCCCCCTCCCCCTCGTCCCCCCCCCCCCCCCCCCCCCCCCCCCCCCCCCCCCCCCCCCCCCCCCCGCCCCCCCCGGCCCCGGCACCCTTGGGCCCCTTTTCCCCCCCCCCCCCCCCCCCCCCCGCCCCCCCCCCCCCCCCCCACCCCCACCCCGAGGCACCCCCGCCCCCCGTTTTCCCTTTTTAACCCCCCCCCCAATCCCCACCGCGTGTTTCATTTTACTCACTCACGAATGGATTGAATTGTTTCTCATGCCCAACCGTCGTTTGCGGACCATGCCCCGATAACAAAATCGTCTCATCAGGCATGCTGTAGATCTGTTCGCGGATGCTTTTTTCAAGTATTGCAAAATCACCACCGGGCAGGTCGGTACGCCCGACGCTTTCATTGAAGATCAGGTCACCGCAAAAACAGATATTTTCTTTCGCGACATACAACACGCAATGTCCGCGGGTGTGACCGGGCGTGAAGCGGACTTCGAATTCGTTCGAGCCGAGTTTCATCTTCATGCCGTGGACCAGGTCAATGGTCGGTTCGGGACCGGGGTCTATATCCAAACCAAATTTTTTACCGCCGCCGCCCTCACGCCAGAGGACATGGTCATCGGGGTGAAGCGCCACATGCGGAAGCGGGTTGAGCGCATCCGCAATCGCCGCCGCACCGCCGATATGATCGAAGTGTGCATGCGTGTACCACATGTGACCGATACGCCATCCGCGCTTTTGGGCTTCGCCTAAAATGATGTGACCATCCCAGGATGGGTCAATGACCACGGCTTCTTTGGTATTCGGGTCAGCAACCAGATAAGCATTGGTCGAAGCAGGACCGAGTGTGAACGTAATGATTTCAAGCATAAGAACCTTCCAATTTACGATAGCTGATTTACAGTGGATGCTTGGCGCGGCATGAAGAAATAACTGACAAAAATAGAAATGACGATCAAGCCGATCGCAAGCGGATAAATAATAAACGGGTCTCGTTCGAAAATGAATCCGGCAATGGGCGGCACAATGATAAAAATAATCGCGCTGACGGTTTCCATCGTGCCGTAGGTGATCCCCATTTGCGAACTGTGGACCAGTTCACGCGCCTGCGCCATTGCCATGGGGCGTGCCGCACGAAAACCGCCCAACAGGAAATACGCCAGCATAAAAACGGGCAATCCCATGCCAAGCCACATCAAGGCGGCAAAAAAGGTCACAAGCAATTGCGCGAGTAAAAAGCCCCGGCGTGGATTGAGGCGACCGATTCCCAGTGCCAACAGTGAATTCCCCAAGGCACCCGCCGAAAACACCCACCCCGTCTCTGTCAGCGACAAAGAACGTACGCCTTTCAAAAAATTCGGTGTGAGCGGCTGGGCAATGTACAAGGCAAAGACCGCAAATGCAAAGATCATTACGAAATTGATAAAACGGGTATTCTGCCACAGACCTGTGGGCGGCGATTCGGGGTCATGCTTATCAATGGGCTGCTTTTCAATAAATGTAATAAAGAATAATGAGAGCACAAAGACACATGCCGCCGCCAGATAACTGGTGCGCACACCGTAATTCTCCGCGATCCAACCACCGGTGACAGGACCCAACGCCATGCCCATATTAAATGTGGCGGTGGTAAGCGAGAGTGCTGTACCTACTTTCCACTTGCCGCGTGCAGCCGTCACATAACTTCCCAGCGGCGAAGCGACAAAAGCGGTCACACCATACAGAAACAAGCCGATCAAATAGATCGGCAGACTTTTTGCAAGCCCCATCGTCAACGTGGAAACCAATCCCAAGCTCCAGGCGGTGATGAGCAGCGGACGGCGCCCAATACGGTCTGCCAAGTGTCCGCCCGGCAGGTGAGTGATCGCCATGAAAAATCCAAAAGCACCCAACGCAAAGCCAACTTGCTGTTTACTCAATAAAAATTCACTTTCCAAATGGATCGGCACAAAATTAAAGAACATGCCTTCGCCCACACCCCAAAGTAAAAGTGCCGCCGCAATAAAAAATAGATTTCGATTCAAGTGTCCTCTTATTATTAAGACCTGACAGGTTTTAGAAACCTGTCAGGTCTGATTTACTCATGATGACGGATAAAATCCCGCGCCATTTCAAAAACCTGATGACGAGCCGCATCCCTTGTCACAACGTGACCTGCCTCGACCACATACGCCTTTGTCTTGTCTGAAGCATTCACCAGCCCATCGTAAAGCCGTTCCACGTTTTCGGGCAGAACATATTTATCGTTCTTCGAATGGATCAACAGCACAGGCTTGGTCACATTGGGCAGTGCCGCCCGCATGGCAAGGATAAGCCGCTTCATCTCCGCGATCGAACGAATGGGGTTTTGTGGATACGAAATATGGCTCTTGAACGCTTCCTTGTCGAACCATGAAGCTCCCGGCACTTCAGCTGATTTTGGCATGAACTTTACAAAACGGCTATAGAACTCGATGAATTCCGGTGAATAATTTTTTTCGTCGTGCGGTAACTGATACGGCGTAGACATTGCCACCACCCCCGCCACATCCAAGCGAGTGGACATGAGCAACGACAACACACCACCCATGGAAAGCCCCGCGAGAAAGATACGGTCTGTTGCACCGCGCAAGAGATTGTATCCATCTTCAACGGAAGCCGTCCAATCTATCCAACGTGAGCGGATCATATCTTCAGGTGTTGTGCCGTGCCCCGCAAGACGTATTCCCAGACAGGTATATCCCTGTTGATGTAGGTATTCCCCCATCCAGCGCATCTCTTTGGGAGCGCCTGTAAAGCCATGCACAAGCAAAATGCCCGTGCGATTGCCGGGCAACAAAAAAGGTTCAGTTGTAGGAATGATCTGAGTGTTCACACCTTGATTATACCTACTCAAGTAGGTATGATATCAATGAGCCCGCGCAAACCTAAATCGTAAGATCTCCACCCAAAGCCGGTCACTTTGCCTTTGCAGACCGCAGATACAAACGATGTATGTCGGAATTCTTCACGCGCATACACATTTGAAAGATGAACTTCGATCACCGGAATCATGATCGCTGAGATCGCATCACGCAAGGCAACCGAAGTATGCGTGTATCCTCCAGGGTTGAATACCACGCCCGAAGCCCACGTCCGCGCATCGTGCAAAGCATCGATCAACGCACCTTCATGGTTCGATTGCAAGCAAGTCACTTCGACACCCAACTCTTTCCCCAAGGCAATCATCTTCTGATTGATGTCATCCACCGTCATTGAGCCGTACACTTCCGGTTCGCGTGTACCCAGCAGATTCAAGTTCGGTCCGTGCAGGATTAATATTTTCATGATCACTCCAAAACAGATTCCAGATCATCAACATTTACTAACTCAACTTTACCAATTTCAACCGGCAACGCAAAGCGGATCGCCTTCGCATTTTTCTTTTTATCCACTCGCATGGCTTGGATGATTTTCTCGCGCGGCATTTCAGATGGGATTTGGATGGGCAGTCCCAACTTTGAAAATGTGGACTCGATCGCCTCGACCGTGCCTTGGCTTGCCAGCCCAACCCGAGCCGCATACCTCGCCTCAGCCGCTGTGCCAATCGCGATTGCCTCGCCATGCCGCAACTCAAACTTGCTGACGAGTTCCACCGCATGCCCAACCGTATGTCCCAAATTCAAAGCAGCGCGAATTCCCTTTTCATATGGGTCTTCTTCGATGACTTTTATTTTGACTGCCATTGCACGTTTTACCACTTCTTCCAGATTCGCCTTTACCCAATCCATGCCCTGCTGACACATCGCAAAGAGGTCTGGGTCTGAGATGATGCCATGCTTGACCACTTCCGCCATGCCGGAACGCAGCTCGCGCTCTGGCAGCGTAAGCAAAAGGCTCGGGTCTGCAATGACCAACTTCGGCGGGTAGAAAGAGCCGATGAGGTTTTTTCCTTCTGGCAGATCGAAGCCCGTCTTCCCACCCACAGATGCATCCACCATCGAAAGTAGAGTGGTGGGGATACCGATCCAATCAATGCCGCGCATGTAAGTGGATGCGGCGAAGCCGGTCATGTCGCCGATCACGCCGCCGCCGAGTGCAATGACGGTGCTTTTACGGTCGAGCCCGTTTTCGAGGAAGGCTTTCCACAAGCGTGAAACGGTTTCGAGATTTTTATGTTCTTCGCCCGCAGGCACAATGACCGATTTGGCGTTGAATAGAGTTTGAATTTTTTCGAGATGATGCTTTGCTACATTCTCATCGGTGACAATGATGGGGTTTTGCAAATTTGGAACATTGAACACAGAGCCTACAACAACATCATATTCACCCATGGCGGAGAGGTGATGCCTGCCAGCCAATACTTGTGCCTGTCTGGAGATTTGGTCAACGCTTTTTTCATCAACTGCAATCTGTAATGAGAATGAAGCGTAATGCTCGGCACGCCCCTCAAGATATACTGTAAGTTTTGCCTTCAAGTCTCCAGCAAGGAGCGGACGTTTATTTGGGTCTTTATCGAGCCTGTCCATCAGTGTGGAGAGTTCCGCTTTTAGAAGGATCACTTTTCCGTTCTTTTCAACCAGAGCGCGATTTTCCTCGCGTAGCAAAGCACCGCCGCCAAGCGCAATGACACTTTCGCTACCGTTGACGATCTGTCTCAAGGCTTCGGTTTCGAGGTCACGCACCTTGGGCATCCCCTCCGCTTCAACGATCTCAGGGATGGATATGCCCGCATTGACCTCGATCACTTGATCAGAATCAATAAAGGGGAGTTTTAAGTCACTGGCAAGTTGTTTGCCAATGGTTGATTTACCTGAGCCAGAGGGTCCGTAAAGAAAGATGTGTTTCATAATGAAGAATGCAAAATGATGAATGAGAAATAGGGTGCGTTTACTCGTCTATTTGTTTTCATGTTTACTTTTTTATTCCCAAAAAATATGAGGGATGTTATCCATCGGTAAATCTTCGAGGGTGGCTTTGCGCAAAGATTCAAAGCGTGGCTTCATTTCATTGAGCGAGTCGCCGCCAAGTTTTTCGAGGAGCGCATCTGCAAGGACAAAAGCAACCATTGACTCGAGAATCGGCACGGCACGCGGGACGGGACAGAAATCTGAACGCTCGTATTTGGTGGGTGCATTCTCGCCAGAGGCAAGGTCCACGGTTTGCTGCGGGACGAGAGTGGTGGCAATCGGTTTCATCGCCGCGCGGATAACAATAGGCTGCCCGTTGGAGACTCCGCCTTCGGTGCCGCCTGCACGGTTGGAAGAGCGAAGTAATTGGTAATTGGTAATTGGCAATTGTTTGCTGGCGCTTTGCATTCCGCCTTCTGCATTCTGCATTTGTATCGGGTCGTGCGCTTCGGTGCCAATTCGTCTTGCATTTTCGAAGGCGTCACCCACTTCCACGCCTTTGATGGCTTGCACAGACATGATCGCCATGGCGAGTTTGGCTTCAAGGCGGCGATCCCATTGCACGAAGCTGCCAAGTCCAACCGGCAAATTCAATGCGACGATTTCCAACACACCCCCAAGCGTGTTCTTGCCGTGGATGGTCTTTTCGATCTCGGCGCGCATCTTTTCAGCGGACGAATCAACCGGGCAACGAACATCGGATTCTTCGGCGCGGGTGAAGCGTTCTTCGTAGGGCATGTCGCCGAAGTCTGCGGTGACTTCACCGATGGAGGCAACATATCCGCCCACAATGATCCCGAACTGAGCGAGGAAATGTTTGCACACAGCTCCCGCCGCGACGCGCATGGTCGTCTCACGAGCGGAGGCGCGTTCGAGGGCGGGGCGTAAATCTTTGTATCCGTATTTGACCGCGCCGGTTAAGTCTGCGTGCCCGGGGCGTGGAGCAGTCATCTGCTCGACCGCTTTGCCCTTCCATTTGACATGGTCATCGTTTTGCACAAGCAAGGCAATCGGCGCGCCCGTGGTTTCACCACCCATGACACCGCCAAGGATCTGCACGGTGTCTTTTTCGATCTTCATTCGTCCGCCTGAGCCGTAACCTTGCTGACGGCGGGAAAGTTCTTTGTTGATAATGTCTGGTGAGAGGGAAAGCCCAGCGGGGAGTCCATCGAGGATGGTGGTGAGCGATGGTCCGTGAGATTCACCTGCGGTGAGGAATCTAAGCATTAGTTCTCCAAAAGTAGGGGCGACCCGTCATGGTCGTCCGAGGTTTTGATTAATCAGGGCGGGTCGCCCCTACGGATTCAAACAACACATCACGCGGCGGGTTGTGACCTGTCCATTTTTCAAAGGCAAGGGCGGCTTGTTCGATGAGCATGCCCAAACCTGTGGAGGCATTCAATCCCTGTGCGCGGGCGTCGCGGACAAGTTTGGTCTCACGTGGGTTATACACTAAATCATAAACAAAAGCATTTTTCGACAAAGCCATATTTTCAGGCAGGGGTGAGGTTTCGGTGTTAGGAGTCATGCCAAGGGGGGTGGTGTTGACGAGTAAGTGGAAATTTGAAAGTGGAAAGTCGGCGAGATTGGTAATTGGTAATTGGTAATTGGTAAATGAGTCTGCGAGTTTTTGCGCTTGTTCAATTCGACGGGCGGCAATTGTGACATTCCAGCCATCGTTGAGCAAAGCATAAACAACGGCTCTGGCAGAACCTCCCGCACCGAGTACCAACGCAGAATGCGGAATGATAAATGATGAGTTTGAGACCCTCTTCAAATCGGACAGAAATCCTGGCGCGTCGGTGTTGTCTCCGATGAGTTTGTCGTCTCGCATGTAAATGGTGTTGACTGCGCCAATGGACTTTGCTGTTTGCGTGAGTTCATCCATGAACCCGATCACATTTTGTTTATGCGGAATGGTGACGTTGAGTCCATGAACTTCGCTAGCGCGGACGCGGGCAAGCAGGTCTTTCAGTCCCTGCTTATCTTCGGGTGCAATGGGAAATAGAGAATAGTCACCTTCGAGTTCACATGCCTTTAAAGCGGCAGTGTGAATCTTTGGCGACAGGGAGTGCCCCAGCGGATAACCAATTAAGCCGAGTTGGTAATTGGTAATTAGTAATTGGCGATTGGTCGAATTCATGTAGACTATTTACTCAGTTGCGCAAGAACTTCAAAGAAATTCGGGAAAGTTTTTGACACACATGCTGGATTCTCAATCGTCACGCCATCGAAGCGTAAGCCGATGAGAGAGAACGCCATTGCCATGCGGTGGTCGTTATAGGTTTGGATGGAAGCGCTGCGCATCTTTTCTACGGGATGAATGGTCATGCCATCTTCATGCTCTTCCACGCGGACGCCGAGTCTGTCCAATTCCACACAGGTTGCGTGGACACGGTCGGTCTCTTTGACTCTCGCCGAAGCAATGCCGCGAATTCTTGTTGGTGATGAAGCGAACGGCGCAACAGCGGCAAGGGTTTGGGCAGTGTCTGGGATGTCGCGCATGTCCACATCTACGCCATGAAGCGATGAGTTCCGAGTAACGAGTATCGAATTATCGTTTTCATCCACAGTGCAACCCATTTGTTTGAGTACATCCACAAAAGCGACATCACCCTGCACAGACTTACGGGAAATATTTTCCACTTTGACCGTCCCACCGCAGATGGCAGGCGCGGCGAAGAAGTAAGAGGCGGCGGAAGCGTCGGATTCAATTGGGTAACTGGTAATTGGTAATTGGTAATTGGAAGGTAAAACCTTGAAGGATTGATAACCGCTGCGTTCAATTTCAACGCCAAAATCTTTCATGATGGAAATGGTCATGTCTACATAAGGTTTGGAGTTGAGGTCAGTGGTGAGTTCCACTTCGATGGGAGACTGGGCGTAGGGAGCAGTCATCAGCAAAGCAGATAAAAATTGACTAGAGATATCACCTGCGATTTTTGTTTTTCCACCTTTTAATCCCGAAGCGTTGATCTTTATCGGCGGACAAATTTGCCCATTCTGCATTCCGCCTTCTGCATTCTGCATTGCTTTAATATCACACCCTAGTTGAGCAAGTGCTTCCACCAAATCCCCGATCGGACGTTCTCGCATGCGCGGCTCACCATCCAAAATGTATTCGCCATCGCCAAGCGTAAGGAACGCAGAGAGGAATCTTGCGGCAGTGCCCGCATTGCCGATGAAGAGTTCCGCTTTCTTTGCAGGGATTTTTCCGCCCAGCCCAGTGACCGTCATCGAGTGATTTACTTCGTCCATTTGAACGTCAAAACCGAGGGTTTGCAGGGCTTTGGCGAAGTAGCGCGAGTCGTCGGAGAAGAGGGCGTTGGTAAGATGGGTGGTGCAGTTTGCGAGAGACGCGATCAACAAGGCACGATTGGTCAGCGACTTGGAGCCAGGCACGCGGACAGTGGCATTGAGTGTGTGGCTTATTGGGTTAATGCGGAGGGAGGGTGGGAGAAGAGTGGGCATGAAAGAAGAAAGATGAAAGAAGTATCCAGTGATCAGTTACCAGTGAAAGATTGATATTTTGTTTGTGCTTCGTTGAGCAGGGATTCTAGTTTTTCAAAATCGCCAGCGGATAATGCGGCTTCGATCTCTGCCAGTTGACTTTGCATGCCATGAAGTGCGTTGAGCACATTTTCACGGTTGGATTGTAAAACGCCCAACATCATGGAAGATGACGTACCAGCGAGTCTGCTCGTGGACTTGAAGCCGGGTCCGACAAAAGGGGCGACATCCTCAGGGGTGGTGCGTGCCAGCGCGGATGAGATCAAGAATGGCAGATGACTCGTGGAAGCGAGGATGCGGTCATGGTCAACGGCGTTGAGCGTTTTGCCTTTGGCGCCGAGGGCTTCGATGATTTGATTCGCAGCAGAGACAGCCCGTTGCGATGTTCTTTCAAGAGGCGTGAGCAAAAATGGTGCGGCGTAGTAAAGCGTTCTTTCCGCGTTGGCAAGCGAGAGTTTTTCCTTGCCGCAGATGGGATGCCCGCCGATGGGGTCGAAGCGTTCGGGCAATTTTGCCATCGCTTCGACCACCAATCGTTTTGTAGAACCCAAGTCCATGACGATGCAGGGGTTGGGTGTGAAAGATGGCAACTTTTCAAGCAGAGTCAAAATCGCAGGGACGGGCGCTGCCAGGATAACAAGGTCAACTTCGGGGGGCAGCTTGGCAGGATCACTGTCAGCGTAATCCACGATGTGTTGGGACAGAGCAAGCTCGAGCGTGGCAGGATGCGGGTCGATTCCATAGAGAGCCGCACATTTGCCGCGTAAACCCAAAGCCATAGAGCCGCCCATCAAGCCCAATCCGATGATGGCGATTTTGGATTCGGAGAGATTAAACATATTCCTCCGTAGGGGCGGATCGCGATCCGCCCTTACACAAGTTTTCTATCCACCGCTTCAGCCACCGCTTTGACCTGCTTCACCATTTTGGCAAAGGCTTCAGGTGTGAGCGACTGCTTGCCATCGGAAATGGCGTGCGGCGGATCCTGATGGACTTCGACGATGAGACCATCGGCACCTGCGGCGACGCTTGCCCTGGCAATGGATTGAACATACGCGGAGTCACCGGTGGAGTGAGACGGATCCATAACGACGGGAAGGTGCGTGAGTTTTTTGAGCACGGGCACGGCGTTGATATCGGTGGTGTTGCGTGTGGCGGTTTCAAAAGTGCGGATGCCGCGCTCGCACAAGATGACCTTGTGATTGCCGCCGTTGAGAATGTATTCGCTCGCCATCAACATCTCTTCGATGGTAGCAGACATACCGCGTTTGAAAAGTACAGGCGTGCGGGTTTCGCCGAGGGCGCGCAGGAGATTGAAGTTCTGCATGTTGCGCGCACCGAGTTGGAAGATATCCACATACTTTTCCATCATCTCGATTTGCGAAACTGCCATCACTTCCACGACGAGAGGCAGACCAGTTTTTTCGCGGGCTTCCGCCATGTATTCGAGACCTTCTTCGCCGAGACCTTGAAAGGCATACGGCGAGGTGCGCGGCTTGAAGACTCCGCCACGCAAAGCGTTCGCGCCCGCTTCTTTGACAGCTTGCGCCACTTCGAGAATCTGTGTGCGCCCTTCGACCGAGCACGGACCAGCGATGATGGGCACTTCCGTGCCACCGATGGTGAAGCCATTGAACTCAAAAACAGAATCCTGTTCATGAAATTGACGTGAAGCCAATTTATACGGTTTGGAAATACGCTGCACTTCGAGCACGCCAGGGAAGGCTTCGAAGGTTTCTTTGAGGACGTAATGCCCGTCACCGACTGCGCCGATGATGGTTTGCTCCACGCCAAAGATGGGATGAGCGGTGAGTTTGTGTCCTTCAACAGCAGCAATGACTGCGTCGATCTGTTCGCGGGGTGCGCCGGGGCGCATGATGATCATCATGGTGGTATGGTTTCCTTTTTGGTAATTAGTGATCAGTAAATAGTAATTGGTAATTAGAGATTAATACTTACTATTTACCAATCTCTGCTCTTCACGCCCAACCGTTCTTGCTATATTCACCTTGCACGGTAGCCAGTTTACGTCCCATCACTTGCGCGATCTGCCCAACCTGCTTGACCATCGCAGCGAAGGCTTCCGGCTTGAGCGACTGCCTGCCATCGGACACTGCTTTCGCCGGGTCGGGGTGGACTTCCACAATGAGCCCATCGGCGCCTGCGGCAACACCGGCACGAGCAATCGCAGCCACGAATTCCGAATAACCTGTAGAGTGGCTTGGGTCGAGGATCACAGGTAAGTGTGTAAGGCTCTTCAACACAGGGATGGCATTGATATCGGTCGTATTGCGTGTGGAAGTTTCAAAGGTACGAATGCCGCGCTCGCATAGCATCACGCGATTATTTCCCCCAGCTAAAATGTATTCTGCCGACATAAGCAATTCTTCCACGGAAGCGGAAAGTCCGCGCTTCAACAACACCGCCGTGCGCGTCTCACCGATGGCGCGCAGCAGGTTGAAGTTCTGCATGTTACGCGCGCCCACCTGCAGCACGTCCACATACTTCACCATCACATCCACCTGCACCTGAGACATGATCTCTGCCACGATGGGCAGACCGGTTTTCTCACGCGCCTCCGCCAACAGTTCGAGACCTTCTTCGCCGAGTCCCTGGAAGGAATATGGCGATGTGCGCGGCTTGAAAACGCCGCCCCGCAGCGCAGACGCGCCCGCTTCTTTCACAGCCTGAGCTGTTTCTAAAATCTGCGAGCGACTCTCCACTGAACACGGTCCCGCAATGACGGCGATATCCTCCCCGCCCACGTGGAAACCATCCAATGGAACGAGCGAATCTTCGGGGTGAAATTGGCGTGACGCCAATTTGTATGGCTTGGTAATGCGTTGAACAAGGTCAACCCCATCCAACCCTTCAAAGCGCTCAAGCGGAATATTATGGGTTTCGCCAATGGCGCCAATGATCGTCGCCTCCACACCTTGCGAAAGATGGACGTTCAATCCCGCCTCTTTGACGGATGCGATCACCGCTTCGGTCTGTTGCGGAGTCGCATTGGATTTCATAATGATCATCATAGGTTCTTCTCCTTATTTGACATTTCAATTACTGCGCAGCGACCAAGTCGGGTCTTAGTTTCACCGCGTCCCGTAAATACACATGCTTGACATCTTTTTGAGGCGTTTCAGTATTCCAATGCACCAACACGCGTATTGCCTTGGGCAAACTGCCTGGCACCGGAATTTCGCGGGCACACATCATCGGCACCATACTCCATCCCATCTGGCGGGCTGCCTGAGCCGGGAAGGTGGAGGCAAGGTCATCGGTCACGGTGAAAATGGCGCTGCCGACTTCCTCAGGTATAAAACCCGGGTTATCTTTCATGATCGCCTCAAGCAATTCTCGTGTTGCCTGAAGGATCAGGTCCGGCTCATCAGCCGAAACTGTAGTTGCTCCGCGAATTCCACGAACTGCCATAGATTTTTCTCCTAAGACCCTCTCCCCCTGCCCCTCTCCCGATGGGAGAGGGGTGCCAAAGGCGGGGTGAGGGAAAAATAAAAAGAGCGAGACCGTGTGGTCTCGCTCTTCTGCATACAGTGTTTGCTGTCTACTTAAGCGCCGCCACCGGCAACCGGACTCCGGAAACCGTAATAAAAGTAAAAGCTAAACCAACGGGTGGACTTAAGCATGTTGGGCGCTATTCTATGCACGTAGGGCAAATGAGTCAAGGGGGAGTTTGTAAGTTTTTTTCGTTTGGCTTGGAAGTATAATCACTTTCGTATGTCCATTCTTTCAGGCAAACGCATCCTCCTCGGAGTTACCGGTTCCATTGCAGCGTACAAAGCAGCAGATCTGGCATCCAAACTCACGCAGGCAGGGGCACAAGTGGATGTGATCCTGACAGGCGCCGCAGAGAAATTCATCACACCCCTTACGTTTCAATCTGTCACTGGTCGCCGCGCCTACACCGATAAAGACCTGTGGGGTGATGAAGCCCATGTCATGCACATCAGCCTCGGCAAGACCGCAGACTTGCTGGTGATTACCCCTTGTACTGCCGACACCATGGCAAAGCTTGCGCATGGCATTGCTGATAATCTCCTCACCGTCACCGCCCTTGCCGCAACATGCCCGCTATTGATCGCACCCGCCATGGACGGTGGGATGTTCGACCACCCTGCCACGCAAGCGAATCTCCAAACGCTTCAATCTCGCTCGGTCTTGGTTGCCGGACCCGCCGCCGGGCACCTCGCCTCAGGCATGAGTGGTGTAGGACGTATGCTTGAACCAATGGAACTTCTCGGGCATATTCGAATCGCACTTGGTAAAAAAGGAAAGCTCGCGGGCAAGAAAGTCATCGTCACCGCCGGTGGGACGCAGGAAGCCATCGACCCGGTGCGCGTCATCACCAATCATTCCTCGGGCAAGCAAGGCTATGCTCTCGCTCAAGCCGCATTGGACTCTGGCGCTGATGTAACACTGATCACAACCCCTACGGCATTAACTCCACCTGTTGGTGCAAAGGTTATTCATGTAAAAAGCGTGCAGGATATGCTCGATGCTTTACTCAATGAATCTGCCGATGCACTCATCATGGCAGCCGCAGGCGCAGACTTCCGCCCGGTGAATGCGGCGAAAGACAAACTCAAAAAACGCGACGGTATTCCGCAGATCCAACTTGAGGCGGCGCCAGATATCCTGAAAACGCTGGCAAGCCAAAGCGGAGTCGCGAAGCGGTTCCAGGTCACAGTAGGGTTTGCAGCCGAGAGCCGCGACTTGCTGGCAAATGCATCTGAAAAATTGGCATCGAAAAACCTGGACTTTATCGCCGCGAACGACATCTCTGCCAACGACGCCGGGTTTGCCGTGGAAACCAATCGAATTACGCTCTTGTTTGCGAATGGCGAGAAAGAAAATCTACCGCTCATGAGCAAAGCTGAAGCGGCAGAAAAAATCATCGAACACATTGCGAGGCTGTTGAAATAATATGCGCGTACTGGTCATGTCGGATATTCATGCGAACTATAATGCACTCGAAGCGGTGTTGAAAGACGCCGGAGAAGTGGATGAAACCTGGTGCCTGGGTGATCTGGTGGGATACGGACCCGACCCGAATGCCGTGGTGGAGGAAGTGCGCGAGATCAAGAATCTCACCTGCCTGATGGGCAATCATGATGTGGCGATCATCGGCAGGATGTCGCTCGATACTTTCAATGGCGATGCAAAACGCTCGCTTCTTTATCACGAGAAGGTGCTTTCTGCCAGTAACATGGAGTTCATCAAATCGCTGCCCACTAAAATAAAAGTACGCGGAGAAGCCACCATGGCGCATGGCAGTCCACGCGACCCGTTGTGGGAATACATCCTAAACTCGATGACCGCCAGTTTGAACTTCGATCATTTCGATACCCCCTGGTGCTTTGTGGGGCATACTCACATTCAGAGCAGTTTTACCCAAAACGATGAAACAGGGCGCGTTCTCGTGGAACAGAACAAGCCGGATATTGTGCTCAACCTTCACCCAAAACAGATCCTGAACCCGGGTTCGGTCGGTCAGCCCCGCGACCGCGACCCGCGTGCCGCCTATGCAATTTACGACACGGAAACCCATACCTGGACCCCCAAACGAGTGATGTATAAAATTGTTGAGGTACAGGAGCGTATTCGTTCGGCTGGGCTGCCGGAAAAACACGCCGCAAGAATAGCCGAAGGCTGGTAGAACCTCCCACAAAAGTCCTCCCTATTTTAGAGAGGGCTTTTTGTTTACCGATAAGTTGTACAATACGAGGGGAACAATTTCTTTTGGACTAGCGTCCTTCTGGTAGAGAAAATCACCAATAAGAAAAATAAGGAGAACGAGAAATGAAACGCCTCTTACCATTTAGCTTTTTAGTCATTATCGCCATAACCCTGGGAGCCTGTGCAGGAAGCAGTGCCCGCGCCCCACAAGAAATCGAGGCTCCCGCCGCTGTTGAGCCATATTACGATGCCGCCCCAGCACCGACCATGATGGCGTACTCGTCAGATGGTGCCGTTGCGAATGAAGCTGCCGCTGGCAGTGGTGGAGGCGACGCTTCCGCCAGCCAGGTCCAACGTCTGGTCATTCAAAACGCCGATCTTTCTGTGGTTGTCGCAGATGTGGAACTGCGCATGGACGAGATCCAGAATATGGCAGAGGAGATGGGCGGATTCGTTGTATCCTCGAACCTGTATCAGGGATACACCAACGATTACACCCCCGTTCCGGAAGCCAGCCTCACCATTCGCGTGCCCGCCGAAAAGCTGGATGAAGCGCTGGCATTCATCAAGAAGGATGCGGTTGATATCCAGAACGAGACCCGCTCCGGCACCGACGTCACTGCCGAATATGTGGATCTAAAATCACGCCTCAAGACCTATGAAGCCGCCGAAAAAGAATTGACCGAGTTGATGGAGAATTCACAGAACGCCGAAGAAGTCGTGAATATCTTCAACCAATTAATGTACTACCGTGAACAGATCGAGCTGGTAAAGGGACAGATCAAATATTATGAAGAAGCTGCCGCCCTCTCTGCCATCAGCATTCGCCTGATCGCTGAAGAAACCATCAAACCAGTGCAGATCGGTAAATGGGAACCGAAGGGCGTGGCGCTCGAAGCTGTTCAAGATTTGATCGATTTTTGGAAAGGCTTCGTAGATTTCCTGATCCGTTTCATTATTTACACCCTGCCTGTTTTGGTAACCATCGGCATTCCTTTCTACCTCTTCTTCCTCGGAGCGCGCTGGATCTTCCGCAAACTGCGCGGTAATAAGAAGAAGGTCGAACCACAACAGACGGAAGAGAAGAAATAACGAATAACAAGAGGACGGCTGAATGGTCGTCCTCTTGTTCATTTTATTTATGAGGAAAATGCATTAGCGGTCTGCAGTTCTTCAGATGCCTATTATTCCAGTACGATGGAAACCTGTTTTATAATCCTTTAATATGGATTCTCTCATTCAAGATTCAAAAACGCTTTTCAACGTCCACCTCACAGCCAGGCAGGTGGTGGCGCTCGTCAATTACGAAAAAGAATTGATGGAATGGAATCAGAAATTCAACCTCACCGCCATTCGAGACGTGGAGTCCATTCGTACCAAGCACTTCCTTGACTCATATTCCTGTGTCACGGCATGGAAAGCCGCTCCGCCCAACCGCCTGATTGATGTAGGCACAGGGGCAGGCTTCCCCGGCATTCCCCTCAAGATCATCTACCCTACCATGCATGTCACCCTGGTCGAGTCTGTTGGCAAAAAAGCCATGTTCTGCCAGCACCTTGTTAAAGCACTGGGGCTTGAAAACATCGAAGTGATTCAAGCTCGTGCCGAGGATATTGGTCAGAACCCGGCTCATCGCGAAACATACGATTGGGCTGTGGCACGTGCGGTGGCAAATCTCAACATCCTCAGCGAATACCTGCTCCCGCTCGTCAAACTCGGCGGGACAATGCTCGCCCAAAAAGGCGAAAGCGGACCTGCCGAAGCGCAGTCCGCGGAAAAAGCGATGAAATTATTGGGTGGAAAATTAAGGCAGTTACTCCCCATTAACCTGCCCGGTGTTGTGGATGATCGTTACCTCGTGCTGGTGGATAAGGTCGCCGCGACCCCACCGAAATATCCGCGCAAGGCGGGCATTCCGATGAAAACACCCCTGTAAAGAACTAGGGTGTCAGCACCCAGGCTCGAGCTTCTTCCAGATCACAGAACTGGCGGAAATCATAGCCCCGATTGCGAAAAACGGTTTCCATAAAGAACGTATCCTTTGTCAGTTCATTGAACACCATGGCGATCTTCCAGCGGGTCGAAATACCGATCTGCTTATTAACTTCCGGGCGCTCATAATATTCCCTCACCTGGAACGCAAAGGTAGACAGGCGGTGATCCACGATCTGACGGATGCATTTATATCGTTCCATTGCTTCCACGATATCACCAACCATGAGATTGGCACGCTCCCTGGTCACAACGCCTTTCGTCTTGATATATAACAAACATTCATTTGCAAGATATTCGATCGTCCATTCCATAAGCCTACCTATAAAAAAGGCGCGATGCTTCCAGCACCGCGCCTTTACTTACTTCCCGAACCACATTCTGCCCAGCAGGTTATCCTTTTTGACGAACTGATGGAACATTGCCGCGCCAACGTGCAGCGCCACCAGCACCAACACCAACCAGGAGGCAAGCCCATGCCCCATGCGCGGAAGGTACTCAAAGAAATTGGATGGATACGGCTGCGCACCGCTAAATACAGCAGGCAGGTTCGCTAGCTGGAACAAACCCAGCCCGCTTACCGCCATACCCAGCAGGAAGAAATATAAAAGAAAATGAACTGCCTTGCCAACAAAGTTCAAAAAAGCATTACCGGCATCCGCAGGGGCGGGGTGTTTCGTGGTGAAACGCAAAACCAGGCGAATGATGAGCAACACTGCAATAGCACCGCCAATGTAGGTATGGCTTTGCAACATCATCGGTTTTTGCGGGTCATCTGGCGAGATCCCCGGCATGGCAAATTTACCAACACCAAGCATCATGATAACCAGCAATGCCATTAGCCAGTGAATCGTCGCTAAAGCGGGGTGATATCGTTTTGGGGTAGTTTCAGTCATAACAGATCTCCTCTTCTCGTATAAAGAGACTATCCCTTAAATTACTTTCTTACGGTCTGGAGCGGGTGTAAAATGGACAAGTCAGATTGTATCCCGTCGAAATTCGGCGGGCACCTTTAACCCAAGAGGAGAATCCCCCATGTATCACACTATCATCATCGTTGGTAACGTCGGCAAAGACCCTGAGATGCGTTACACCCCTTCTGGTCAGGCAGTGACCTCGTTCTCGGTCGCCACCAACCGTCAATACACTGCCGGGAACGGCGAACAGGTTAAGGAAACCATTTGGTTCCGCGTCTCAACCTGGGGCAAAACTGCAGAAGTTTGCAACCAATATGTCAAAAAAGGCTCCAAAGTTTTGATCGAAGGACGCCTCACCCCCGATAAGACCACCGGCGGTCCGCGCATTTGGAGCAAGCAGGATGGCACCGCCGGAGCCTCCTTTGAAGTAACAGCCTCCACCGTACGCTTCCTCTCCTCGCGTGATGAAGGTCCCAGCGGACCCATGGCAGGCGGCGGCATGGAAATGGCAGAACTCCCGCCAGAAGACGACATTCCATTCTAAAGAAACCAATTCATTTACCACAGAGAACAAGGAGCACACAGAGAATCTTTTCTCCGTGAACTTTATGGGCTCTGTGGTAAAAAATTTAATCTCATGAACACTCCCACCACCCCTCCTAATAAACCAACCGGTCCCATACTGGAACTTCCACCCGGTGTGGAACCCGAATACGTCAACCTTGCGCGCATTGCCCACTCCCCCTCCGATATCGTCATAGACTTTGCCCATCTTCTGCCTGGTGAAGCACGCGCAAAAATCCGCTCACGTGTGGTCATGACCCCGCTCAGTGCAAAACTGCTGTTGAGAGCGCTGACCGAGAACATCGCACGTTACGAAGCCGCCTACGGTGAGATCAATATCCCTGTCAACTCATCCCTTGCCGATAATCTCTTCCGCCCGTTCCAACAACCGCCCGACCCCCCAAAAGAATAATCATGCATAAACTGGAATCCATCGCCGACCAGATCCGCAAGAATTTCGATGCCCGCACCAGTGCCCGTGATCAGGCGCTGGCGCAAGCGCGTCAACTTACCCGTGCGTGTTCACTTGCCATCCGCGCCGTACACCGCGACGAGACCGATACCATGCAGGCACAATTGCTCGAAGCCCGCCGCCTCGCAGAAACCTTGCGCAGTTCCCTCATTTCCTACCCCGACCTCTTCCACGCCGGATACACCCAGGACGCACTCAAGGAATTTGTGGAAGCCAATATCACCTGTGCTTTGATCAGGAATCAGGCACTTCCGACTCCGGAAGAACTGGGTGTTGAGTCTGCAACCTTTCTCAACGGGTTGGCAGAAGTCGTAGGCGAATTACGCCGCCGTACCATGGATATTCTCCGTCACGGATATTCAAGCGAAGCCGAACGGCTGATGGGCGTGATGGATGATATCTACTCCATCCTCGTCACCATGGATTATCCCGACGCCATCACCAATGGGCTTCGCCGCCAGACCGACCTGGCACGCGGCATCATCGAAAAGACCCGCGGCGACATCACCTTCAGCCTGCGCGGTGGTCACCTTGAAAAAGCCATTGGGCGTTTGCTAGCTCAAATGAACGGTGAACAAGCTCAAGGTCAAGAAGGAAGCGAGACCTTTCCAAACATGGATGAGGACGATTAATCATGGCTGCAAAAAAAGGCGGACGACGCTATCCCCTGGTCGTTTTTACACACATGATGAGCCGCTGGTGGACGGCCGTCTTCGCACTTGGGTTGTCCATGATCGGGTTGGCGTGGGTACTCCGCAGTTGGGTCTTTGAAGAGTGGCGCTGGATGACCTTTGCCATTCTTGGCGGATTCACTGCGATAGCTGGTATTGGAATGTGGCTGGCGCGCAAGAGCGCTTATGTTCAACCATTCAACGATCACTTAAGACTGGTCACACCGTTCCTACGTTTAAACATTTCTTATAAACGCTTCCGGCGCACCAGTACGGCGGCCATGGGCGCGTTATTCCCTCCCAAAAATGTTTCGAATACGCTTCAGGATATTGTGGAGCCCATTGCAAAAATGACCGCCATTGTGATCGAGGTCAACGCCATGCCCATGTCGCAATCTGCACTGCGGCTCTTCCTCTCCCAGCTTTACTTCAAGGATAAATCGCCCCACATCGTCATTCTGGTTTCAGACTGGATGCGCTTCAGCGCCGAAATGGACAGCATGCGCCACGGCGGTGAAGTTGCCACGCCGGAACATCGGCGCGATATATCCATCCTTTCCAAACTGCCTAAAAAATGAACATTTACTTTGCCTGCTCCATCACGGGTGGACGCGAGTTAGAGTCCTTCTATCGTGAATTCGTCGCCGCACTCGAAGCCGATAGGCACATTATCCCCACCTCACACCTCGCCCAATCTGAAGCCATGGATGGAGAACGCCGTCTATCGCCTCATGATGTTTACGAACGGGATGTAAAATGGATCCGTGAATGCGACGCGTTGATCGCAGAAGTGGGAGTGCCTTCACATGGGGTCGGATATGAGATCGCATATGCCTTAAATGCCAGAAAACCTGTGCTGTGCATAGCCCACCAGGAGCGCCGAGTCTCTAAAATGATCACAGGCAACCCAGAAGTGGAGATGAAGACCTATTCCACTCTGGAAGAGGCTATTGCTCACGCGCGCATTTTTCTGGACAGATTGTAATCTTTATGTTCTTCATCACGGACAATGGGTGACATATTACGATGCCCAAAAAGGACAAGTTGAATTAATATCAACCACGGAGACGGTTGTAGACACCTCTCAACGCAGAATTCCTGTCTCCTCCTTTGGCGAAAGCTGACGCCGGGCGAATACCCCGGCGTCAGCATTTTAATTTGCATACAATGAGAATGTTGAATCTGACAACGATCCTGGTTAAACAAAAAGTGCGCGCGACCTACATTTAAAGGTCGTACGCACCGCAATATAAATACTTTTTCTTAATCGTGTGCGGGGAGAAGAACAACGAACGTTGAACCAACACCCACCTTTGATTCCACCCATACGCGTCCCTGATGACTTTCAACGATCGATTTGACGATCGCCAGCCCCAGCCCAGACCCTTCCACATCACGCGGGCGGTTCGATGCGCGGAAAAATTTATCGAAAATCCGGGTCTGCTCATCCGCTGGAATACCCGGACCGCTGTCCGTGACGCGCAAAACGATCTGATTTTCCTGCATAACAATATTCAGCAAGATGCGCCCATTAGGCGGTGTGTATTTGATGGCATTCCCCACCAGATTATCGATCATCTGGCGGATACGGATCGGGTTGGCACGTAAAGATTTGATGTTTGGAGAGAATTCGGTAATCACCTGCAAAGACTTGCTTTTGATCTGGCTGTCGAAAACATTCAACGAATATTCCATCACATTACATAGGTCGACCGTTTCGCGGCGCGTATCAAAACCGGATTCAAGTCTTCCAAGGTCCAGTAGATCGTTTACAAGGCTGGTCATATGTTGAACACTGGCTTGCAGCCGCCCCAGAAATTCTTGCTGAGAGTCATTCAGCGGTCCAGAGCGTCCGATCAATTCCATATACCCTAAAATGGATGTTAAAGGCGAACGCAAGTCGTGCGACACAGTATGGATAAAGTCATTTTTCAGACGGTCGATTTCTTTCAGATAAGAAATATCCTGCATCGTCACCGCACTGCCAATGCGCGGCAAAGGTGTATATTGGGCATTAAAAACGCGGCCGTCGTCAAAATTGATCTCGTGGTATTTCAATGCCCCGTTCCGCGCCCGATCAATCAGAGCACTCAGATCGGCATTGGGAATGATATCCTTCAAATATCCACCCACAATAGGCGCACCATTCAAGTTAAATATCTCCTGAACGATCTTATTCGCCAGCAAGATATGGTGACTTTCATCCAGCACGATCACGCCGTCTTGTATATTGGAGATGATCGCCTCCAACTTCCCCCGTTCTGCCTCCGATATCTTTGCCTTTTGCTCCAGTGACGCCGTGGTTCGTTTCACTTCACGACGAAGCCAATCCCCCAGTTTGCTGGCGCGGCTCAGGTTGCGTTGCACTTCTTCTACAATATCGTTGATCCGTAATGGCGGGTGCAGGAAACCGCTAACGCCTGCCCTGATTACCTTGGCCGCTGCATCGGAACCAGTTTTTTCGGAATACAAAATGATCGGCATGGTTGGAAAACGTTCAAGCACATCCATGGAAATGGAAAAGCCATCTTCCCCCCCAAGGTGCTCACCGATAATCATCAATGCTGGTATGGATTGCTGGATGATCCGATCCAGACCTGCATGGTCATGTGTCGTCGCAAGTTCATAATCAGAAGCGTGCAAAGCCCGCTCCATCAAATCCAGTGTTGGCGATGCGTCCATTGCCAGCAGAATTAGATCGTGTTTTGGCATCAAATCCCTGCTGCTTACTTCGGCGAGGTGACCGTATTCTCAGAAGAGTGTGAAAGCCGCTGCAAAGCAGACTTTACCGTTTCAAGCGCCTTCTTCTGCTCAGGGTTAAGCGCACCGGGCATTTCCGTCAAGATCAAATTCAGCGGGTAAGCCGCCGTTTCCACCTCAGTACGAATGGACTTGCGCAGCGATTCAAGAGAAGCATGACGGGTCTTCTCACCGGTACGTGCGCTCTCTGCAGTCTGCTCAAGGGCGCGGAATAACCGTGCGTTCACCAGCGAGATCGAGGCGTAATCTGCCATGGCTTCCAGCATGGTTTGCGCATCGCGCGAAAATTCGCGGTCTGCCTTTCGAACCACGATCATCAAACCGATCACTTCATTCTTGATCTTGATGGGCACCACACCGGCAGCCTTCCCCAACGCTGCGATCTTGAATTTTTGCATGGGGGTCCCGTTCATGAACAGACTCTCCCCCGAAAGCGCCACCAACGAACTGATACCGTCATCCACCGGCTGGTTCATTTTCTTTGACCAGGCATCCGGCAGTCCACGCTGGGCACGAAGTATATAATTATTGCCCTTATCTTCACGCAGCATCAGCCAACACATCTCTGATTCACCCAGTTGCAAAGCACTCTCCAGGATTTTGTCAAAGAGATAGCGCTGATCGGTGACTGATGTCACCGCTTTTGCAATGGAAAGGATGGTGGTCATATCGCGCAGGCGTTTTTGCAGTTCTTCGTTAGTCGCCTTTAATTGGCGGTCTAATTTTTGGCGTTCGCGTGTTTCCTGAGTTTGCCGCAAGGCACGTTCCACGATCGAGACCACTTCAGCATCGCGCAGGGGCCAGAACAAGACATCCATGGCTCCCAGGCGAAATGCCTGAATGGCGTCATGCTCTTGTCCTTTTTCAGCGATCACGATCACGGGAGATTTTATATTTTGGGAATTGAGCGCTGCCAACAGATCCTTGCCGCTCAGGCCGGGTAAATTGATATTAGCCAGGATCAGATCCGGCGGAGTTTGAACCGCAACTTTTAACGCAGCACCAGCCTCCCCTACCACCACCACCTGAAAACCAAGCGGTTGGAGAGACTGTCGCCCGATAAGATCGGCAATATCTGGATCATTTTCAACAATGAGGATACGTTCCCCGGTGGCCATGAATGTACTCCTTGCGGAAATTCTATCACCTTTTCGATTACAATTTTGAGCATGAATTTCTCGAAATTCAAGACCGCCATCGTCATCCCTTCATACAGGACAGAAAGCGAGATCCGCCAGGTCTTAAAGGGCATCCCGGCTTTCATCCGGCACATCATCGTGGTGGATGACGCCTCCCCTGACGCCAGTGCCGACCTTGTCAGCGCCGCCGCAAAACGAGACAAGCGCATCATACTCCTCCGTCATGAGAAGAATCAGGGCGTGGGTGGTGCAATGGTAACCGGCTTTCAAAAAGCACTGGCTCTCGGCGCTGATATTGTGATCAAATTGGACGGCGACGGTCAGATGGACCCGCAATACATTCCCGCCCTCATCACCCCGCTCATTTTGGGTGAAGCTGATTATGCTAAAGGCAATCGCTTTCGTAATTTTGACTCTCTGAAGCAAATGCCGTTCGTCCGGCGCGTCGGTAATTTGGGGTTGAGTTTCCTCACAAAAGCCGCCACCGGCTATTGGAACATCTTTGACCCTACCAACGGTTACTTCGCCATTCGAGCTGAAGTGCTGGCGCAATTGCCGCTCGAACACATAGACAAAGGCTATTACTTTGAAACCTCCATGCTTTCGCGTCTCTATCTGCTCGACGCCGTCGTGCAGGATGTGACCATTCCCGCACGTTACGGCAGGGAAGTATCCAACCTTTCCATCCGCCGTGTACTTTTTGAATTTCCGTTCAAACTCACCCGCACTCTTGTCAAACGGATCGTCCTCAAATACTTCATCTTCGACTTTTCGATGATGTCCATTTACTTGTTGACCGGTATTCCATTACTGCTCTTTGGTCTCATCTTCGGCATCACCAAATGGATCCAGTATGCCGAGTTGGGTATCGCCGCCCCCACAGGCACGGTCATCCTGCCGACTCTATCGGTCATCCTCGCGATCCAAATCTTGCTTTCCGCCATCGAGATCGACCTCAACGCAGCCCCGCGAAAAGCCATCAGTAAAACACTTGTCTGAAATGAACTACCAACCTTATATTCCCGGATTTAAACCCGCCGACGCCGGACCCCTCGCACGTTTTTTGCCTGCGCTGGAAGATGGAGTTATCTCAGGATGGCTTTCGCGTCAGACACTAACCGGGAACTGGCTGCTCGACCCATTCGGATTCTCGCCGAAGCTGGCGCTTGAAGCCGCCCGCAGCGGATACCGTGTGCTCGTCACAGCGAATAATCCCATCACACGTTTTCTGCTGGAGATATTTGCAAACCCGCCGCCAGAGTCGGAATTCATTGCCGCACTCGCCGATCTGGGCGCCATCAAAAAAGGGGATGAACGGCTCGAACAACATTTGCAATCCCTTTACCTGACTCAATGCGAAACATGCGAAAAACAGATCCATGCCCAAGCCTTTTTGTGGCGCAAAGGCGAGGATGTACCGTATGCAAAGATCTATGAATGCCCGCACTGCAAAGACTCAGGCGAACGCATCGCTACAGATTCAGATAAAGAGCTCGCCATGCAGATTGCTGGGACAGACACACTGCATCGCACGCGTTTATTCGAACGCGTAGTCTCGCTCAAAGATGAAGACCGCATGTATGCCGAGGAAGCCATCGAGCATTATCTACCGCGTCCACTATATGTGTTGGGGACGATCCTGAATCGGCTCGATAGTTTAAATCTCTCCGCGACCCGCAAACGTGCATTGACCGCCTTGCTGTTGCTGGCATGTGATGCAGGCAATACCCTTTGGGCGCATCCGGCAGAACGTCCGCGCCCGAAACAGTTGAGCACGCCGAGTCAATTCCGCGAAGATAATTTATGGACCATGCTTGAGCGTGGAGTCGGCTTGTTTGCGCAAGCAGGCTCACCCGTTGTGATAGAGGCGTGGCCCAAGAAAATCCCTGAGACGGGCGGCATCTGCATCTATGAGGGTCGCCTCAAAGATCTGGCACATGAAGTCAAACGAGAGATTCCGATTGCGGCAGTGATTGGTTCCGTTCCAAGACCCAATCAGGCGTTCTGGACTCTCTCGGCGTTGTGGGCTGGCTGGCTATGGGGCAGTGAGGCGGTGGAGCCGTATAAAGTTGCGCTGCGCCGCAGACGCTACGATTGGGCATGGAGCGCCACGGCATTGTTCGCGATGTTCAGCCATCTCGATGATCTGCTTGCAGATGGTGTGCCTGTCTTTGGTGTGATGCCTGAACCTGAAGCGCTGTTCATGACTTCAGCTTTGACCGCCGCATCGATCACCGGATTCAAGTTGGAAAGTGTTGCCTTGCGCACACAGCATGACCCAGCCCAAGTGACCTGGAAAAGCGGAAAGAAATCTGCACCCACTGAAATGGAAGTTGGAGTCGCAAGAAAAGCGCTGCATGACTATTTATCAGCTCGTGGTGAACCGGTGGGTTATTTACATTTGCATACAGCCGCTTTGATAGCGCTGGCAGAAGTTAATGCCTTGAAAAAAACGGAAGATGAATTTGATTTTGCCATGCGCAAAACACAAAGTGTGATGGAACAAGCATTGAAAGACAGCCATGAATTCATCCATTATTCAACCGGTGAAGGCATAGATACAGGCATGTGGGGGCTGGCAAAGAGAGATCACGAATCGCTATCCGATAAGATCGAAGTTGCCATTGTGACCTATCTGCAAAAGAATCCGCAAGTTATTTTTCTGGAAGTGGAAGAAGAGTTAAATAAACAATTCACCGGGCTGATGACTCCCTCCAAGGGCTTGATCTATGCAGTCTTGAATTCGTACGCCGAAAAAGATGGCGGGAGTTGGGTGTTGCGCAAGGAAGATCTGGCAACTGCCCGGCGTGAAGAAATGAAGACAGTCTTCACGCAGCTTGAGGAGATCGGCAAACGGCTTGAGTTTAAAACGACTGTGAAAGAAAAAACGTTGATATGGCTTGAGAATGGCAAACCTGTGCGGAAATTTCATGTATTGGCATCGGCATTGATCCACCGGGCGCTGGAAACCGCCGATGAACAGAGTGCGATCGTCATCCCTGGCGGGCGCGCAGCACTGGCAGCCTATAAATTGGATCGCGACCCTGATCTTAAAGATCGGCTAAAAAATTACCGGCTGGTGAAATACCGTCTGGTACGCAGCCTGCTCGATCTTCCGATCTTGACGCGTGAAACTTTCAATGAACAGATCGCCAGCGACCCGGTGGAAAAATCCACGGGACAGATGATGATGTTTTAGGTATGACAATGGACCGTGGACGATAGACCATGATCTTCAAAAGATATCAACTTATGAAAAAAATATTCCCCCTTCTTTTTCTTGTGCTTCTGCTAACTTCCTGTATCTCGGTGGAGACGCAGGAAGTTAATACGCCTGTTCCTTCGAACTTTGTCACAGCAACCCTGCCGCCGACCAAGTCTGGATTTGTGCCATCAACACTTACCCCCACGCCAGAGATCATCCTCACCCCCACCTTCGCGGTCACCATCGACCCGAACTGCACCGAAAGCGCAGTGCTGCTCCGCGATGTGACGATCCTGGATGGGACATTGGTGAAGCCCGGCGAAAAATTCACCAAGACTTGGGAATTCCTCAACAACGGCTCCTGCCCGTGGATCGGATACACCCTCAAGTTTGCCGCTGGCGACCAGATGAGTGCGCCTCTCTCCGCGCCCGTGGCTGAGACGCTGCTAAAAGAGAAGGTGCAAGTCTCTGTGGAGTTGACCGCCCCAACCACGAACGGTTCCTATACGGGCTACTTCACACTCAATGATACGAATGGCAAAGATGTGCCGATTGGCATTGAAAAGACCTTTTGGGTAAAGATCATCGTAAGCAGCGGAGGCTCCGCACCACAAGCGACAGTTTCAGGCAACGCCCCAACCACCTCTGTGGTGTCAGGTGGGAATTGTAATTATTCGCAAAACGCAGGCTATGTGAATCAGATCGCTTCTGCGATCAATCAGGAACGTGCCAATGCCGGGCTCCCCGCTCTGACGATCAATTCCACACTGACGAATTCTGCCCAAGCTCACGCCGCAGACATGGCTTGCAGCGGACGCATCAGCCATACGGGTTCAGACGGTTCTTCAGCGTATTCGCGCATCCTCGCATCGGGATACTCGCCTTCCTACTCTGAGGAAATCATCTACGGTGGCGGCGGTCCACAGGCGGCAATGAGCTGGTGGATGAGCGATCAAATTCACCGCGATGCGATTCTCAACCCCAAGTCCACTGAAATGGGAGTGGGATATGCCTACTTCGCCAACGGTTCATATGGCGATTATTTTGCCGTAGATCTGGGAAGCCCGTAAGTTCGCGTAAAGTCGTGGTCACCCCACCTAAGAGATCCTCTCCCTACAACCGGGCGCGAGGACCGTGCTGCTACGATTTAAGAATACTCCTCATCACCGGCTGATATTCAGGAAAAGACATCGCTGGTGGCGGGGTTATTCAAGCGTTTACTCAACACTTCAGAAAGCACATCGCGATAATCGGTGGTGACCGCCAAGTCGCCGGGACCAATCAATTGACCTTCGCCCAAGCCGGGCCACTGCCCGTGGACTTTGCCGCCATCCACGTTACCGCCGAGGACCATCATCATGCTGCCGTGACCGTGGTCGGTGCCGAGGCTGCCGTTCTCGTAAGCGCGCCGCCCAAACTCAGACATGGTGACGGTAGTGAGTTTGTTCATGTGGTCTGCCATATCGGCATGGAAGGCGGCGAGACCTTCGGCGAGGTCTTTCATTAGATTCGGCATGAGCCCAGTCATCGAACCTTGAGTAAAGTGCGTGTCCCAACCGCCAAGGTCAATGGCTGAGACTTCGAGACCGACTTCGGATTTTATGAGCATGGCGGTTTGTTTGAGGGCAAGACCGAATTCGGTGTCGGGATAAGCAATTGAAGATTGGTAATTGGCAGGGTCGAGTTTTTGCAGCGTATCCATAATGGACAAAGTATCTTGTCCTAATACATCATCTTGATAGACAAAGTTTAACGCGGCGCGCATTTGCTGCAAGGCGCGTGGATCGCCGCCGAGGTGGAAGTCTGCGATAGAGCGCAGGGCGGAGACAGGGACACTTCCGCTCAAACTGCGCTGTGGGTGGGTGCCCATGCCCACGGCTCGCAATGGCGACGAGTTGCCGGTGTTCAACGTGGCGAGGTGACGCCCGATCCAACCCGAGGCGGGACCGCGTTCATCGTCCACGCCGCGCTCCATGAGTTCCATCGCCTTGAAGTGACTGCGCGATTCGTCGAGTGCGCCGCAGGCGTGGATGATGGCGAGTTGTCTGCTTTTCCAGGCTTCGAGCAGGGAACTCATGTTTGGATGAAAGCCGAAGAAACCGTCCAAATCTACAACTCTTTCTTCTTTCTTGCTTCTTGGATCATCCGGTCGTGGAATGTTGAGTGTGGGGCGCAGTGAATAATAATTATCTTCGCCATGCGGCACGACCATGTTGAGCACGTCTGCTGCGCCGCGCAGGAAGACGACTACTAGTGTGTCTCCACGCGGGGCAGTGTCCTTCGGCGCGAAGGACAGGCGCGGCATCCAGGTTTTGGTTGGGATTTGATGAAGTACAGGTAAGGTTTCTAACATAGTTATCTCCAATAAACTTTCTTCGTCATTGCGAGGGCGCTCTTGTTCTTTGCCCGAAGCAATCTCCATACACCATTAGGAGATTGCTTCGTCGGGAAGAGCACCCTCCTCGCACGCGTGCCTGCGCACGGTACAAATGACGATGGACTAACGCCACTGAAATGCAGGCGACGCGATCAGACTCGCGGCGATGATTTGCAGAGTCTCTTCCTCGGTGGCACCCGCTGAATGGACGGTATCAATCATCCCGTCGCGGGTGAGGCGATCTAGCGGCGTGCCTAAAAGCAATGAGGCGAGAGAATCCACATCGGTGTGTAAACTGCCAGTCGAAGCGACATCCAATAAAGAGTTGAGATTGTGAGTCGTGTCGTTGAGTTCGTTGCGGATCAATGCAAAGGCGAACTGCCAGCGCGGCATGAGGCTGCCTTGCCAGGCGTCGCTGCGGTCGGGGTAGCCATCGGGCGTGGGCAGGTTGAAATACAACTGACCCATTTGCATGAGCGGGTCGTGCATGGCAATGCCATCGGTTTCGGCGTTGAGCATGCGCAGTGCGGAAAGCACAAAATTAAGCGGACGTTTGTATTTGGGCTGCGCGAAGGCAAGACCATCGAGCAGGATGACGCGCAAGAACCGATTTGATATCGCCTTTAGTATTTAGAAAAGTTTGCGCGGCTTTCTCAATAATTTCTTGCGGCGGTTCATCAGCAATGAAGCGACGCGCGAGTTTGGTGCAGATGAATTTCGCAGTGGATGGATGCAAGGCGAGATGCTCGATGACTTGCTCCGCCTCACTCTGACCCGATTCTTGAATCGCGAGACCCAGAACATTTTTCTCGCCGGGTTCGTGTTGATCTTCCTTGAAGACGAAATCGCCCAGCCAAAAATGTTCCTTGACCGACCAACCCGTGAGACAACGCGCGAGTTGCATGACGTCATTTTGAGAATAGCCGCCATCCACGCCGAGGGTGTGAAGTTCCATCAACTCGCGGGCATAGTTCTCGTTGGGCGTGCCTTTGACGTTGGCTTGATTGTCGAGATAGGTCAGCATGGCAGGCGAATGCGCGGACGCCCACACAAGGTCGCGGAAGTTGCCGAGGGCGTGTTTGCGAATCACGTCGCGGTCATCAACGGTCTTGAGATAGAAGCAAGGTTCTTTCTCGATGAAGATGTTGAAGTGGTCGCTCCAGAAATCCACCATCACTTCGTAGAGTTGACGCTTGCTATAGAGTTGCCGCAAAAAGGTGGCTTGACGCAATTCGTTGATGGGATGTTCGCGGTCATAACCGTCGAAGAGTTGATTGGTGACGGCTTCGATCTCGTTGGCTGCCATTTTTAGAGTTTTGAATGGTGAAAGTTGCAGGTCTAAGGCTAGGTCATTGATGGTTTCAAAGTCGAGTTGTTCTTCGATGTAGTTTGCCAAGCCGATCTCTGCCAAGCGCGCGCGTTCGTCTACTCTTGCGCCGAAGGTGATGCGATTCAGCGCGGTGAAGTCTGCAACGCTGAGCGGACTCCACGGGACGGCGGGCAGGTCACCTGTGAGTCTGCGGACGGCGGGAGCACAGGATGAAAGCGCTGCGCTGGCAGAGAGCAGGGTGGCGAGCTTGAGGAAGTCTCTTCGGGATAAGGTCATGGTAATTGGTAATTGGTAATTGGTGAACCGCTAAACACGCGAAGGTCGCGAAGAAAAATTAGGGTTTGCGGGGAGTGGGGGCCGAGGTTTGAGTCTTCTCACGTGGAGACCAGTTGAGCAAGGCAAATCCGGTTGCGCCGAAGGAAATGAGAATGATGGGAATCCACACGAAGAGCCAGCCGATGAGCGGGAAGAAGGCGGCGAGTTCGAGGATGACAGCACCGCGGATGAATCCGTTCAATGGAGTTAGGTTGCTGTGTTTGGTGAGTCTCGCGCCGAGGTGAGCGGCGATGCCAGCCGAACCAATGGTGGAGATGGCAAGTGCAGCGCCAAGCAGAATCCAGCCGATGAATTTGGCGGGTCCGAATGGAAGCGCAAGCAAAATGACGATGGGAATGGTCACAGCGATGACGAGGATGAGTCCCAGCCAGAAGGTGCCCCAGGGAGTCTTGTCCACGCGGGTTTGGGCGCGGGCAATCAGGGACGGGAACAACAGCCACCATGCGGTGAGCATGGCAGGGAAGGCGATACCGATGATCAAGAGGATGAAGAAGAAGGCAGAAATGTCAGCCATTGGGTATGTCCTTTCAGGTTTGGTTGATGTAAGGGATACAGGGATGGGGTGGAGAAAGTTGCAGGGAATTATTTCGTCATTGCGAGGAGGGCGACAGCCCGACGAAGCAATCTCGCATGTTGTGTATGAGATTGCTTCGGGCGAAGAACAAGAGCGCCCTCGCAATGACGAAAAGGAAAGAAAAAGACGCGGGGTGAGCGCGTCTTGGATGAAAGAGGAAAGAAGAAAGGGATGGACTTTAACTTTTTTGGAAGAATCCCAGGATCGTTGCACCAATGCCGGTGAAGGCAACATAAGGTAATAACAAGAACCAGCCGACGAAGGGTAAGGCGCAGGCGATGCAGAGAATCACGGAACTCCACAAGTTGCGCTTCCACGTGGACATGTCTGGGAAGAGGCGTTCGGCGAGGTGTTGGACGGTGGCGGTGAGCCCGAGGCTCAGGAGGACGGAGAGAAAGGCGAGTATCAGCAAGGCGGGGATGGTGAGTATCCCTTTGACGAAGGAGCCTGCATTCTCTGCAAGTGAGAGCAGGACAAAGGCGATCAAGCCGAAGAAGAAAAAGTTGACCATGCCCAAGCCAAAGGATCGCCCCGGCGTGATGTTGAGGCTGGTTTGAGTCTTGGCGACGCGGTTGGTGAACAATGCGCCGATGACGAGGAAGTAGGCGGCGAGGGTAACGGTCAGCAAGAGGACGATGAGGGTGAGGCGAAGGATGTCGGTCATGATTTCTCCTTGGATAATGGTAGGGGCGACTCGCGAGTCGCCCCTACGAGCGATTATTTCTCAACAGCAATCCGTTTCCAAAAATCCAAAAGATGGAAACGATGGCAAGGGCAATGAAAAGCGTTGACATTTCCATAATGGGAAGAGGCAAAGGTTGGAAAGTTGGCAAGTTGAAAGTTGAAAGTTGGTCAAGCCATGAAGTCCAGAGGGATTGAATCTCGAAGAACCAGGTGGTGAAGGATGGCAGCTCCACTTTGGGGAGCATGATGGAGAAGAATGGGATGGCAACGATGAGCGCAACCAGTGCGGAAGCGGCTTGCAAAGACGCTGTCAACGTGAGCCAACGTGGAAGTTGGGAAGCCAGGCTTGGGCGGGGTCTGAAGCGGGCGGCGATATCGCGAGATAAGGTTGCTTCGGGCAGAGAGTCCAAATCCGCGAACAAGGCTTGGAGGTTGGAGAGTCGCGCCACGCATTCGCCGCATGAGTCGAGATGCGTTTCGATGAAGGCGCGTTCGGTTGAAGCGTTATCCAAATATTCGTTGAGTTGCTCATTAGTCAGGTGCATGGAGTTTCTCCGCGAGAAGTTTGCGCGCGCGGAAGAGATGACTCTTCACGTCGCTGAGGGGGATGTTGAGTTCGCTTGCGATCTCGTCGTAGGATAGTTCTTGATAATGCCGCAGTTCGACGACGAGACGATAATGCGGCGGCAGGGACGCGAGCGCGCTGCGGATCTGCTCGCTTCTTTCTTTAACTTCGACCTGTTCGCTGGGACCTTGAGTTTTATCTTCGTCCTGTTCTTCGTCGAGCGGTGCGCTGGGCTTGTGCGACTCGATATGGTTCAGGCACAAGTTGGCGGCGACGCGGCGGATCCACGGGCTGAATTCGCGTTCGAGGTCGAAGGTGTGCAGACGGTCGAGGGCGCGGATGAAGGTCTCCTGAGCGAGGTCTTCGGCATCGGCGCGGTTGTGCAGAATGCGGTAGCAGACGTTGAAGACGCTCGTTTGGTGGCGTGCCACGAGGTCGCCGTAGGCTTCAGAGTCGCCGCGACGGGCTCGCAGGATCAGGTCGCGGTCGGTGGGCGCATTCATGGCTAGAGTGTAATACAGGCGGGGCGGGGAAAAAGTTGCAAGGGCGGGGCGGTTGGTGATGGGAAGTGAAAATGCTCAAGACGCTTTCTACTTGTAACCTCAACTGCCAATCCCATTGATATGGGTGCATGGGGAATTTTTCTGTCAGAATCACACTTGGCAAAAAAGTTGCTTTTGTAATTACGGTGCAAGGTGTTTGCAAACCATCTGCAAAGTTTGCCCCTTGATTTTCCACCTTAAGTACTAGTATAGTAATAGTGTAAGTATTTCAAATCCATTACAAAAGGGAGCAAATGATGAAACAAAAAGTGTTATTTTCAGTTTTGGCTTTGTTGGCATTGTTAGTGGTCAACACAGGAAGTGCCTTGGCAGACGGTACTGTTACGGGGATGAGCGTGTCTCGTAATGGTGGTCTTGCCTTTACTTTCACAGTAACGGGTTACTTATCGCCCAGCCAGCTTAAGGGTGGGTATGTGCAAGAACAAGGTGGAAAATCGTACGATCTCAACTGCGCTCAAAAAGATGAATTCACCGTTGTGTGTCATACCTCGGGGGCGATCCATAATGGGGTGACCGTTGGATTTGGAGGCTCGACCTATTGGGTGGAAGGTGGAGAGATGCCTCAACCTCATGTAGGAGGACAACAACTCGTCTTTATTGTTACCCCATCTTCGGGAGTAATGATGCCAATAGCCCAACAGATTATGCTAATATCGGTACCCGTTGCGACCCAACGGATGATGTATGGAGCTTCTTGTACAATGACCCGTACTGGGGAGAAAGCCCATTCATTTATGATTACGATGCCTCCTCTTGGATTGGTATGTGCTCAGGAGGTTACACTGACCACGGAGAGGGTTACTACGGTCCGTGCTAATTAAGAATAGCCTGTAAAGCCAATAAAAAATACCAGCACCGTAACGGTGCTGGTATTTTTTATTGCAGCTATTACTTCCCCCACCTCGGCTGCCAATCCGAAATGGGACTATTCGTCAGGCGCGTCAATCCTGTCCCATCGGGGTGGATGATGTAGAGTTCGTTATTGCCATCGCGAAATGACGTGAAGACGATCCAGTTGCCGTCGGGAGACCAGGAGGGACCGAGGTTGTCACCTCCGTCGGTGAGTTTGACCAAGCCAGTGCCGTCCACGTTGATGACGTAGATGTTGCGGTCGCCTTTGGGTCCACGGTAGAAGGCAAGTCTGGTGCCATCGGGGGACCAAGTGTTGCGTCCGCCCATGTTGTTGAGGTCGGTGACTTGGCGAATGTTGGTGCCATCAGAATTCATCACAAATAATTGGCGTGCGCCTGCTCGTGAGGAAGCAAAGGAGATCATCGAACCATCGGGCGACCAAGATGGGTCGATATCATCTTTATTGGTGAGGGCGTGGTCATTGGAACCATCGGGTTTCATCAGCCAGAGTCCATTGCCGTTGTTGGTGAAGATAACCCATTCCCCATTGGGGGAAAGTTCGGGGGCGTAAAGGGAACCGATTCCGTTTGTTAGTTTTTGCAGGTTGTTCCCGTCGATGCCAATGGAGTAAATCTCAAAGTTGCCGCTCTTGCTTGAAGAGAAGAAAACTGTGCCACCATCAGGCGAAACGGACGGGTAGAATGCAGTGGCATTGAAATTGGTGAGTTGGATTCGTCCGCTGCCGTCGGCGTTGAGCAGGCAGATCTGGTCAATTTGATTCACGTAGCAGGCAAAGGCGATCTTTCCGCTGGGCGGTGGAGTGTCGTTGAAGGAAGGATTCGGCGTTGGAATAAATTCGATGGTGGGAATCAGGTTGGGGGTAGAAAGAGGCGCGGCAGAGTCGGTAGGAATGAGTCCGCTTTCGGCGGTGGGAGAGCTGATGAGAGGCAGATCCAGGAGCGGTGTGGGTATTCCCACAGGTTCGTTTGCAACGACAACGACCGCGTAGCCGATCAGCAGGCACAACCCCAAAAAGCCAACGGCTAAACCAATAAGAAGAGACGATTCGATAATAGATAATTTACGCATGAATGCTGTGCATATAAAGTTGTAGGTCACGCTTGCAGCGTGACCTACATTTTTTATTTCAGGATGATCTTGTTCCAATCCATCAGCGGTTTGAGATTTTCAACCGGAGCTTTGCCTTCGGGCACATAACCAACGAAGGAGCGATTGTAGTTATCTTCGCTGCCGTCGTCGAGATTCCAACGCAGGGTGTTGCGGAAAACGCCCAGGCAGGAGGTGCCGCGGAAGTCATCGGGCAGGGATGTTTCAAAGGTGTAGACGTAGGTGCCATCGGCGGTGTCAACAACTTCGATGACTGTGGCTTCATGGATCCAGCGCAGCCATTGAGCCTGTGTGGATTTCTTTTTCTCCGCATCGATGGTGGTGCGGGTGCGGGTGAACCCGCCGCCTTTATATTCCCACGGTACAGCGGGCGCAGACGCGTTCTTCGCCGCTTTGGGTTGGGCGCGCTTGCCCAGGTATTCCGCAGGAACCAGACCAACTCCATTTGCATCTTCGGTGGGTTTGGGGATCTGCCACACGCTTGGCTCGGTGTTGACATAACGCAGCCAGAAGATGCTCGCACCTTGGGTGTAAGGCTTTGCATCCGTTGGTTTGATAAAGTATGCGCCGGGCACTTTTTCGGCAGCGGCTTTCACATAACGGGCAGCGTTATCCGTCAGACCGCCGGGCGGCAGATGTCCGCGAATATGTTGAGCATGTTCTGCAGTCTCATTACAGACCGCACGGGTAACAATGACCTCTTGGGTACGTCCGTGTTCAGGGCGCCACATGCCGGTGTTATCTGATGCCCATTTGCTAAAGATCGGGTAAAGGGTGGTATCAGCAAAGCGGATCTTATCTTCATCGGGGGTGAAAGTTTCCCACCCGGCAGCGGTGACATGTTTGACTCGCAGTGATGTGAGCATGACGATCATTTTCCACGCCCAGGCTGGAAGCTGACCCTTCATCGCCTCCAACTTGACGAGAGCCTGATCGGTCGTCATGGACATGAACTCGTATTTGGCTTCTTCTTCCACCAAACCGGCAAGACCGGCACGCTTGGTCTTCGGTCCGTTGGCTTTGACACCCTGCATGTGCAGAGCGACTTTATCCTTCCAGGTTTTATCAGCGGCTTTGGCAAGAGCAGGCTTGTTTGCGTCTGCACCTTCATATTGGGCGATCTTTTCGGCACACTTCGCGGCTACATCCGCATCACTGAGTGCGGCTTGTGCCTTTCTCACCTCGTCCACACGCAGGCGCACCAACAGGTCTTTGGGATCTGCCCACGAACCATGCGCAGATTTATAACGCATGCCCGAAAAATGGATCACCATGTATTGCAGCCATGTGGGGAAGCGTTTAGGCTCCTTCTCAAAGCGCGCACGGATATCCGTCAGTAATTGGTATTGATCCTTGCTTTCAAGCGACTTGGCGAACTGTTCCACCTTCAAACGCACAATGTCTTTTACGGTGACAGGCACCTTCGGGTCGTAATGGACAAGAAATTCCTCTTCAGATGTCTTGTAATTCGGGTCTGCCTTGGTAAGCTTGTACCATTCCAGTTTGGGCGCTTCGACCTTGTTGTAGGTTTCATCGAACTGGCGCAGTTTCTCCATTTCTTCCAACACCATTGGTAAAGCGGCTTCGTTCTTTAGCTTGAACTCCGTTTCCACCTTGGTGCGGTTGGGGTGCTCCGCCGCCATTCCATCGAGCTGACGCTGTAAATAGCGGATGCGGTCACGCAGGAAGCCGAGCTGGGTCTTGAACGACTCGATACGGCTCTGAATGAAGGTGCGCTCGCCGCGGATATCCTTGGGCCAGGAGGAAGCGAAGAGGTCATGGTTCTTTTGGATGAGAGCCATTGCCTCTTCTTCGATCGGCTTGTACTTAACAAAGTAGCCCTTCACTTCTTTGGTCATGAAATAATTCTTAAGCGTAGAGTACCTTTTAAAGTCAGTGGTGCGGGCATCATCCATTCCCTTTTCATATTCGGCAACATCGGCTGCCAGAGTGGAAATGTCCTTACTCTTGTATTCCGCCCAAAGATCAGCCTCCTTGAAAAAGATCAGGAAGTCACGCAGTTTTTGCAGACGCATGGGGTAAATATCTTTAAGTAGTATCTCGTTTTGCCATTGAAAGTTAGGTGCACTTGCCATAATGGTCTCCTTAAAAGATAAACGTGATCGAAAGATTTTCTAATTCCATTCAGTCCACTCCAGCCAGACGGGCAAAAACCGGCAGCGGATCTCTAAAATAATAACCTAAATTGGTCTCTCGAAACAACTCCACGGCGGGTTTGTTTCGTAGTTTTCTTTTAATGGCAGAAAGTGCGCTTGCATAACGGATATCCGCATATTCTGGCAAGGGAAAGGTTTCTCCCAGCCCTGCTTGTATGGCAAGCTGCGCAAAGTTCACACCGGCATGCAAAGAACCTTCCAAACTGCCCCAAAATCGAGGGTTCACCTCAATGACCACAATACGCCCGTCTCCGTCTTGTCTGCGCAGGTCTACATGAGCCACACCATTCCAACCAAGTGCCGCCATAAGCTCGCTGGTCACCTGTAGAACCTCAGGATGATGGAGGAATTCAATCGCATCCGGAGCCTGAAAAGACTCGAGAGCACTTGCATACAAACCCTTCTGTATCGTATATGCCAGAATACGCCCATCTTTGCAGAGCACACTGCAATCAATATCCCCACCATCGACGTATTGTTGAATAATGTAATGTTCAAAAAAAAGCGGTTCCTCCCCGATCTTTTCCAATAGCGCGGCACGTTCCGTGAATTTCTCGATCCCCGTCCCACCGCCTGCCAGCCGCGGCTTAATCAAGACCGGAAACCCTAAACTTGAACCTTCCTTTTCGAACTGTTCCCGGCTGGTAATTGTGTAAGGATGAGGCAGATGATGATCCAAAAGAAAATCAGCCAACAAGCCTTTATCCCATACAGTGCGGAACGTGTGCGTAGACTCGATCATCGAAAGTTTTGCCAGTGTTTCCGCTTGTTCACGGCACTGTGCAAAATAATAGATGCTGTTGGTGTCCACTGGCATGCAAAGATCAATGGCACGTTTTTTTCGAACATCCGCAACCCCTTCCAATAGACTCTGACCCTGCTTAAGCAAATGGAAAGAGTGTTTCATCCCGGAAAACCGGGCGAGTGGAAAGGCTTTTGTAGAGATAAGATGAACGCTCAGGGATCGATTCCGCGCGAGGCAGGCAAGCACATGCAAAGCAAAGGGGCTTTCTCCATCCGGGATCAAGATAGAAAGTCTTGGCATGGCTGTCTGTGTCGGGAACCTAAGTCCATTTTATCGCTTGTCTCAAAATTAAGTGTACTCTTTCAGGGGTTCTACAAAAAGCAAAATGATAAAATCGCCGGGTGTAGAACAGGAGAACGAATGGACAAAATATTCATCAAAGATCTGCTTGTGCGAGGCATTATTGGTATCCGCGACTGGGAGCGTGACGTGGAGCAGGATATTCTCATCAACGTGACGGTCTATACCGACACTCTCCGTGCAGCAGAATCGGACGATATCATAGACTGCGTAGATTACAGTGCGCTGGCAACAAAGGTGCAGGCTCATGCAAAAACAGCAAAACGCCTGACAGTGGAAGCGCTGGCAAACGACCTGGCAAAGATCTGCCTTGAGGTGCCGTTGGTGAAAAAAGCGGTCGTGCGCGTGGAAAAACCCGGCGCAGTGCGTTTTGCCAAATCTGTTGGCGTGGAAGTGGAACGCAAACGCGACGAGTAGGCAATGGTCCGGTTAGATCCGCAAAGGTTCTGCACCGCGATTAAGATGATCTAAAAATTCCTGGCGGGTGTTGATACTCTTGCGAAAGGTGCCCAGCATGGACGAGGTTGTCATGCGGGCATCGTGTTTTTTAACGCCGCGCATCATGGCACACAAATGCAGCCCCTCCACCACCACCCCCACGCCTTGCGGCTTGAGCAGGTCATTAATGAAATCCGCGATCTGGCGGGTCATGCGTTCCTGCACTTGCAGGCGGCGGGCGAACATATCCACTACCCGGGGGATCTTGGAAAGACCGATCACACGTTTATTGGGAATGTAGGCAACATGGGCGCGCCCCATGAACGGCAGCATATGATGTTCACACAAACTAAAATATTCAATATCCCGCACGATCACCATATCGTCATAGCCCACATTGAAGATCGCCCCGTTGACAAGTTTTTCCACATCTGTACGGTATCCGCTTAGCAATTCGGGATACATACGCGCCACCCGCTTGGGCGTATTTTGCAGCCCCTCGCGGTCTGGGTTTTCGCCAAAAGCTTCCAGCATCGCTCGGATGGATGCTTCAATGGCGTGCGTATCAATCTCTTCGTTAAAAGTTGGGCGCTCGTCAAAATCTTCGTAGGTTTCCGGGTCTATCATTGGGGGCTCCAGTAAACAAGTTGGGGTTTTCCGATTGTATCTGATTTGCGAGTACGGTGCATGGGTGGGCTCTTTTCGAACAGGTACAATATGAGGTACATTGTCAAATTGGAGTGGAACCCTGTGAATAATGAACTTACTTCAAAAAGCATTTTCTTTGGCACCTTGCTGGGTATCCTGCTTGGAGCGATCCTTGGGGCAGGCACGGGTGCGATCAGCGGCAGATGGGATGGTGTCTTCACGGCTGCCATCATCGGGGCTGTAAGCGGAGCCGTCACCGGCGCACTGACGGGCATGCTCGTCGTCCGCACAGCAGGAACAACAGGCGGGGTCAGTGCAGGCGCATATTCAGGCATGGCGTTCGGCGCATTCCTTGGGTTAATCTTCGGTATCTTCATTCCTGAGACCTTTCGCCAGAGTGTATTGGCATTGGATGTGCTCATCCTGAATGTCATCTTTTCCGGGCGCTTCGAAGCGGCGATCCTGATCAGCTTCCTGCTCTCGGTCCTTGCCACCGCTGTAGGCGCCTGGGTCGGCGGGCGTAACCTCAAGCCAAGAGACGTAGAAAACCTCAAGGCGAAGCACTAGGTTAGTAAATCGGAATGGTATAATTTCGCCGCCTAAATCTCATAATTTCTCAACCAATCTGGTTATTATTTGAAGGAGAACGACATGTCTGGTCATTCAAAATGGTCCACTATTAAACGCAAAAAAGGCGTAGCGGATGCCAAACGCGGCGCCATCTTCACCCGCCTGGCGCGTGAGATCACCATTGCCGCCCGCGATGGAGGCGACCCCGATACCAACTTCCGCCTGCGCCTGGCAGTGGAAAAAGCCCGCGGCGAGAACATGCCCAAAGACAATATCGAGCGCGCCATAAAAAAAGGCACCGGCGAAGATAAAGATGCCGCCGTATTCGAAGAACTCACCCTCGAAGGCTACGGTCCGCATGGCTCTGCAGTGATGGTCTCATGCGTCACCGATAATCGCGTACGCACCGTTTCAGATGTGCGTCACATTTTCAGCAAATTTGGCGGCAATATGGCAGAAGCGGGAGCCGTAGGCTGGCAGTTCGACCGCAAGTCGTATTTCTCCTTCCCCTCCAGTGCCATGGCATTCGAAAAAGCCTTCGAACTCGGTGTTGAAGCCGGTGCCGACGATGTAGTGGACAGCGGCGAAGAGATCGAAATCTTTGGTCCCGTAGATGCTTTCAAAACCATCATGGATACTCTTAGTAAAGCCAAAGTGCAACCTGCAGAAGCTGGTCTGCGCTTAATCGCCAAGCAAGAGATCGACCTCGGTGTGGAAGAGATCATGGCAGTCATGAAGGTTGTCGAAAACCTCGAAGATCTCGATGATGTGCAGGACGTTTATCACAACGTCAAAGTATCTGACGAAGCCCTCGCAGCCCTCGAAAACGCATAAGAAGATTAAATACGACGGGCACGAAAAGCACGAAGGATTTTCCTTCGTGTTCTTCGTGCCCTTTGTGGTTAAATGGGTTTATGACTCTCGCCCTCGGAATTGACCCCGGTACCGCCACCACAGGCTACGGACTCGTCCGCCTCATGCCAGACGGAGAATTGGTCGCTGTTGACTTTGGCGTGATCCTCACCCCAAAGGAAGCCACCGCTTCTGAACGGCTCGTGATGCTCTTCGACGACCTCAACAAGATCCTGAAAAAACATAAACCCGAAACCGCCGCCGTCGAAAAATTATTCTTCTCGAAAAATGTCACTACCGGTATTGCCGTGGGGCAGGCTCGCGGGGTCATCTTGCTGGCATTGGAAAAAGCGGGAATTAGAACCTACGAATACACCCCCAACGAAGTAAAACAAGCCGTGGCAGGGTACGGTTCCGCGGAAAAACGACAAGTGCAGGAAATGGTGCGGGCTTTATTGCAGCTGGAAAAAATCCCAAAACCCGACGATGCTGCCGATGCACTGGCAATTGCCATCACGCATTTGAATACAGCTCGATACGATTAAAACCACAGATAAACACAGATGAACCTTGGCTTCTATGAAAGGGAGGTTGACATGCCAACAATGGAAGGTAATGCAATCACAGAGAAAATCATTGGCTGTGCATATACAGTTAGCAATACACTAGGGATTGGATTTGTCGAAAAAGTCTACGAAAACGCACTCGCTCATTTACTTCGCAAATCAGACTTACATGTAGTTCAGCAGTATCCTATCAAAGTTAATTTCGATGGGATTGTAGTAGGTGAATTTGTTGCTGACCTATTGGTTGAGAATCGGATTTTGGTCGAATTAAAAGCTGTTTCTATGCTTAAAGATGAGCACACAGCGCAAGCTTTGAATTATTTGCGCGCAACCGGTGCAGAAATTTGTCTTCTCATCAACTTTGGTGCAACCAAAGTTGAGCTAAAACGTCTTCGCCCCTCCAATAACTGGAAAGCCTCAAATTAATAATCCCTCCCAAATATCCTTTTTATCCGTGTTCATCTGTGGTTAAATAAGCCCATGATTGCAACCCTGCGCGGAGAAGTATCACACGTTGAAGATAATGCCATCATCGTCGAAGTGGGCGGTGTGGGATTGAGAGTATTTGTCCCGGCACCAGTACGTACGAATGCCAAGGCGGGGGAAATTCTTTTTTTGTTCACACACCTCGTCGTTCGGGAAGATGCGTTGACGCTCTACGGCTTTGAATCTCAATCAGACCGCGATCTTTTCAACATCCTGCTTGGCGTGGACGGAGTCGGTCCCAAGGTTGCATTATCCGTGTTATCCACACTCACGCTGGAAACCATTCAGCGCGCCATCTTTGCCGATGAAGAAGAGCTGCTCGGCAAGGTTCCCGGTGTGGGCAAAAAGACCGCGCAGAAGATCGCCATTCACCTCAAAGATAAACTCAAGCCCACCGATGCCCTTGGCAGGATCGCGGCGCTTACAGATTACGACAGTGAAGTCCTTGCCGCGCTCACCGCGCTGGGATATTCTGTGGTTGAAGCACAAGCCGCACTGCAAGCATTACCCAAAGACGCCCCCAAGGATGTTGAAGAACGGCTGCGCCTCGCCTTGCAATATATCGGCAGATAAGTCTTTAGCCGCGTGTTGGGCGTGAAGCAGGGGCAGATCTTTTTTCAGGAAACATCGAATCAGCCACAACACTGACGATGCGCACAAAGAGCAGGAAGAGCAAACTTCCTGCAGAGAACCAGTAATAGTTCTGTGCCCAACTCATATTTGAGTCTGTTCCGCTGAAGATGGCGTGAAAGATGCCAACGAAGTACATGGCAAAGCTCAGGTAATGTAACAAGCGCCAGGTTTTTTGACCGATCACAGGGCGGATGTAAAAACTAAGCGTTACAACAAGCCAGATATAAAAACCGATCTGCCCCACCCCCACCCAAAAAGGTTTATACCCCGCTGTGCTAAAAGGGATGAGCAATTGCAGCAGGGTGAAATTGATATAGTGATCTCCAAGCAGCACAACGGCATGGAAGATTGCAAACGCCAGCCCCAGCAAACTGACATACTCATGGATCGCAAAGGTAGCCGGCATGCCGGGCCAAAACCGCGCCATTTTGTTGGTGATACCCAAACCCAACGCCATCGAAAGCCAAAGAAGAGAAAGCGAAACAAAAGCCGTGCCGCGCGAAAGATACCAGTAAGCTTTTGGTCCCTCGCCGCTTAACGAGAACGCCATATTCGGCAATACAAAAGGCAGCACCAATGCTGCAATCAATACCCCCATGAGAGACGCGAAAAGAAAAAGCAGAAACGACTGGATACTAACCGAGGATTCGTTAAATTCATTTTGAGATTGCATGCATAGCTCCTTGCAAATATTCCGGCATTGACGGGCTGATATACACCTCGCCGGATTCCATGATCAACATTCCCGCACAAGATGGATGTGACTCGACCCACTCGAGCCCCAGTTCACTGCCAAGGATGAACGCGGTCTTCGCCGCAGCTTCGGCTTCCATCACCGTTGGGGCAACGACCGTGGCACGCACAACATCCGTATCCACTGGCAGACCGGTACCGGGGTGGATGATGTGATGCTGCAAGATGCCGTTGCGCTTCCAATTTCGGCGGTCTTTTCCAGATGAGGCAACCCCGCCTTTATACACATGTAGAATGTCAAAATCGTTTCCAGCTTCAAAAGGGCTGGATACGCCGATCTGCCAGGCGCTGCCATCCAGGCGTGGACCACTAATTGCAATATCGCCGCCCGCATTAATCAAGCAGGGACCAAGCGCCTGCAACCGTTCGATAGTCTGATGTGCGGCCCAGCCTTTGGCAACACCGCCAAAGTCAAGGCGAACGCCTTGGGGTAATGTGAGGGTGCGATTTTTAGAGTCCACGACTACCGTGGCAAGCGGATGAATTTCCGAATTACCGAATGTCATGCCGTTGAATTGCGCACGCGGAAGTTCATCAAAGGAAAGGTCATACCCTGCCGTAAGCATCGCATCCAGCACAGTGGGGGTAACCAGTCCATTGCTTAGCTCATCAGCCCACAAAGCGGTCTGGAAGACGCCCCAGAGCGCCTCGCTGACCGGTGTCGGCTGGTCGAAGGTTCGGTTGAGGCGAGACAGTTCACTGTCCAGCCTGAAGCGGCTGAGGGCTTGCTCCCATTCCTCGAACCAGAGCGGAATATCCTGCAAAATATCCGGCGCAGAATCCGAATCCAGTTCGAGGATGGCAAGCATATCGCTGCCCATGGCACGGAAAGGGTATCGGTGCAGCATCAGGATGAAGAAGTGGATGTTGCTGGTTGCGCAGCCGCAGGTCCACCACCACCTCCGCCGCCACCATCACCAGGGTCTTCATTACCGCCCCCTCCACCACCATTTCCTTTTGGCTTACTAATCACAACAACTTGCGGCTGCGGAGCTTTACCGCCGAATAAAATGGTGTAACCGACCGGGGGCATGGTCACCACAGGCGTGGGAGATTCAGCCGCTGTGGACGATTTCTCCACAAGGCGCAATAACGCCTGCTGTTCTGCGGCTTTTTGATCCGCTTTTGCCCTATCGGGTCCGGCGAACATGTTCCAGAACGCGATCACAGATGTCATCGAGATCGCAGCAATTGCAAATTGTATGTCAGACCATTTATTTCCATTCGATTTGGGAGCCATTTAGATATCCTTCCTAATCATCGTGCTCGTCATGCTCGCCGCCTTCATGCTCACTGGATTCATCGCCGCCAGAATTTCCAGAGTTGGAACCTTGGTTTGAGCCGCTAGTACCAGAGCCCGCTCCCGCCCCAACGTTAGATGCCGCTACTACCACCACAGGCTGAACTTTATTATTTGTAAGCACAACCCCAGTTGAACTGACATACACCAGATCACCAGAACTGAACGTGACCAGATAAGCAGAAGCGCCCTCGTAATTCACAACTTCCACACTATACACACCCGGGTCACCAAGGAAATCAACGGCAATGTTCGTGGCCTGATCAGGAGATACCACCTGCGGCTCTGAAGAGGCGACCGGCACATTCACAAGTTGCCCATCCACAGATTGTGATGCAACCTGCTTGGGCGGCTGACTGTTGAACACACTCATACCGCCATTCTTCACTACGGTTTGATACGCCGAAGCCACACCAAACATGGTCGCCATTAGAAACATGGTCAACATTGCCGAGATGAATAAAGTACTTTTTCTCATTTCACACTCCTTTTATCTGAATTGATAATTTCCGTCTACATAGAAAAGTCGAAATCGATGTGAATTGGTTATGGGGATGAAATTAATGATTTATTAGAGAATGCTTCAAAAAGACTGTAAATGAAATACATCACAAAGAAAGAGCCGTGGGTTTTGCTTTATAATCTTTTATATGAATAAATTGAAAAATATCGACAAGCGTTGGTTTATTTTGGCGGTGATCGTTATTATTGTGCTAGGGGTTGGTATTGCCTTACTGCCACCCGTGAGAAGCCGACTCTCAACACAATATGAACTCCTGCGCACACGCATTGTTTATTTCTTCAACCCTCCCAGCGAAGCTGTTTTTGAACCCAGTGAACCGAACCCATTAACCATTGAAACCGCAGTTGGAACTGCCCGCGCTGAAATGCTGTTGACATTGACTCCCAAGGCGACATCTACACCAAAAGCGGGACCCACAGTCAAGCCGACGGTCACTACGACACCCGTGCCTGATACAGCGATCCTGCCGGACGTTATCTACGTTGACCAACATGGACGGTGGAACTATTGCGGTCCTGCCAATTTAACGATGGCATTGAAATTCTGGGGCTGGGGCGGTGACCGTGACGACATTGCCAAAGTGGTAAAACCCGGCTCGCCAAACCTCAACCTGGAATTCATCGAACGCGGACTGCCCGACAAGAACGTGATGCCCTACGAGTTGGTGGATTTCGTCAACATACAGACCACGGAATACCGCGCCCTTTCACGCTACGGCGGCGACATGGACCTGCTCAAACGACTTATCGCGGCAGGTTTCCCCGTTATTGTAGAAAAAGGCTATTACGAACGCGATTACACCGGCAAGATCGACTGGCTTGGTCATTATCTCTTCACCACCGGCTACGACGATGCGCGCGGCGGATTCATTGTGCAGGATGCCTACCTAAAACCCGGCAAAGACCTGCTTAGCAAATATGACGAATATCAAGATGGCTGGCGCTCCTTCAACTATTTATTCATGGTGGTATATCCCGCCGACCGTGAAACAGAGGTGCTGAACCTTCTCGGTCCCTGGGAAGATGAGACCTGGGCTGCCACTCACGCCCTCGAACTCGCAAATCAAGAACTTACTGAACTAAAAGGCAACGACTTGTTCTTTGTTTATTTCAACAAAGGCACCAGTCAGGTCATCCTGAATCAATATGCTGATGCCGCCATCGCCTATGACCAGGCGTTCAATCAATATTCCAAATGGGACACAGCCAAAGGCAACCGACCCTTTCGTATGATGTGGTATCAAACGGGTCCTTATTTTGCATATTACTACTCTGCGCGTTACCAGGATGTGATCGACCTCGCCAACACCACCCTCACAAAAACCATCTCGAAGCCCACTCTGGAAGAATCCCTGCTTTGGCGCGGGCGCGCCTATTCCATGATCGGCGACACCAACGCCGCCGTGGCAGATTATCGTGCTGCACTCCAAGTCCATGCGGATTGGTTCCCGGCGGTACAGGCGTTGCAAGAATTGGGATTGCAACCATAAGCCACACTACACCATGAAACTATTACACTTTGCAGATGCCCATATCGATATGACGAACTACGGACGGCATGACCCGGTCTCCGGGCTGCCGCTGCGTGTGTTGGATTTTCTCAAATCGCTCGACACGATCGTGGATACTGCCATCGAACGCAAGGTGGACCTGGTCATCTTTGCGGGCGATGCCTACAAAGATCGTTCTCCGGCTCCGACCTTTCAACGCGAGTGGGGCAGGCGCATCATGAAACTTTCACAGGCGAAGATACCCACGCTGCTATTGGTGGGCAACCACGATATTTCCCCATCCATTGGGCGTGCGCATGCTCTGCAAGAATTCAAGACTCTGAATGTGCCGTTCGTAAAAGTGCTGGATGCCCCTCAACTACTCACACCAGAAGACCTGTGGGGGCTGCCTCTGCAAGTCATTGCCATGCCATGGGTGGCGCGTTCAGGGTTAATGGCTGCCACCGGCGAGACGGATTCCACACAGGCGTTCTCACGCATCGAAGAAAACATCGGTGACTTGATCAGCGGCTGGATCGAAGAAAGCGACCCAGCTCTGCCGATCGTGTTGACAGCCCACGCCTCCATTGAAGGGGCAAAGTTTGGCGGAGAAAGACTCGTCATGTTGGGCAATGATCTGGTGCTAACCGGTTCATTGGTGAAGAACCCCAAATTAAGCTATGTGGCAATGGGGCATATTCATAAGCCTCAGGATGTGAACGAAGGACATCAGCCGCCGGTGATCTACCCAGGTTCCATAGAGCGGGTGGACTTTGGCGAAGCAAAGGAAGATCGTTTCTTCGTTGTTGCCGATGTGGAAAAAGGGCGGGATACGGAAGTAGAGTGGATCCAACTCACAGGAGTGAGAAGGTTCATAGACCGCCGCGCAGTTCTAAAGTCCAGCGAGAACGTGACCGAGACTCTCAAAGCGGCATTACCCAGCCCAAAGGAAATGCCCGAAGCGATCATCCGGCTGGTGGTGGAATATCCAAGAGAATGGGATGCCCTCATTGACGAATCTGCCCTGCGAAAATATACAGCAGAAGCCTTTGAGTTCCATTTTGTCAAACGCCCGCAGATCGAGTCGCGTGTGCGCATTGATGAAGGGCAGGTGGTGAGCAGTTTGAGTCCGTTGGACCTGCTGGGACAATATTTTGATGCATCGAAGGTTTCAAATGCAGATGAGTTGAAAGCTCTGGCGCAGGAGATCATCACCGAAGATTCGCAGGACTCTTGACACTTGTTACTTGAAACGTGATACTTGGGCATCCTAATCACGCGAGGTAGTCATGTCCAGTGAACAATCAAGGTATCGTTGGTTCGTCGTTGCTGTGTTCTTTTTTTTCATGCTGCTGCATCAGACCGACAAACTGATGATCGGCTCTCTGCAGGTTCAGATCAGCAATGATTTCAATATCAATAATAAACAATGGGGGCTGATAAATTCGGGCGCGTTGATCGTCGCCACGATCTTGTATCCGATCTGGGGTTATTTATACGACCGTTATTCGCGCACCAAATTACTTTCGCTGGCATCGTTCATATGGGGCGCCACCACCTGGTTGAATGCCATTGTACGCAGCTTTGGCGGTTTTCTCGCCACACGCGCCTCCACCGGCATTGATGATTCTTCCTACCCCGGTCTATATACTCTCATCGCCGATTATTTCGGACCAACACAGCGTGGAAAGATCTTCGGCATACTACAATTGGCGCAGCCTCTCGGTTATTTATTGGGAATGATCCTTGCGCTCATGGTCGCACCCGCCATTGGCGGGTGGCGCTCTGTGTTCTACATCACCGGCTCACTTGGGGTGATCATTGCCCTTCTCATTTTTTTTGGTGTGAAAGAAATGCCGCGCGGCAAAGCCGAGCCCGAGTTCGAGAACATGACAGAGATGCAGACCTTCAAGTTCTCATGGGCAGAAGCCAAAGAAATATTCAAAAAGAAAACCATGTGGTTCGTCTTTTTACAGGGATTCGCAGGGGTGTTCCCGTGGAATGTCATTACCTTCTTTTTCTTTGCCTATCTTGAGAAGGAACGCGGCTACGATGCAAACGGCATTCTCTTTACCATGGCGCCTGTCATCCTGATCCTCGCCAGCGGATACTTCATCGGCGGCGCACTGGGTGACTTTGCCTTCAAACGTACCAATAAGGGACGCATTATTGTCTCTTGTATCGGCGTTCTGATGGGTGCGCTTTTCATGTACCTTGCCATCACCACCCCCATTGAAGCAAAGAACCAGTTCTTCGTCTTCATGTGTCTTACAGCCATCTTCATGCCGCTTTCTGCCACGAACGTGACCGCCACCGTCTACGATGTGACCGTACCGGAAGTCCGTTCCACTGCGCAAGCCGTGGAGTATTTCATAGAAAATGCGGGCGCCGCTTTTGCCCCCATCATCACCGGCGTCATAGCGGATATGTACGATCTCAAGACCGCCATTCTGCTCATCTGCACAGTGGCATGGGGCTTGTGTTTTATCTTCTATCTTGGTGCGATCTTCACCATCGACAAAGACTCGCATGACCTGCGCAATCAAATGGCAGAACGTGCGAAATCCATGTAATAAAAACAACGGGCTTGGTTTTGACCAAGCCCGTTGTTTTTAGCCGTGAACTTTTCTCAACATAAAAAGGGAGGAACCCTGCACTGCCAGTGCCGTCAAAGCTGCCAGCCCAAACGAAACCCCAAGGCTCGTTTTTTCGATCAACAAGCTCAACACCAGAAAAAGCCCAAAAAGGCAAACAACCCATAGAGCAACCCGCGCAGAACATGTGCCGCCGCAGCAGAACCATGGTCACGATGCGCAAAGACAGTCAGAATGGTGACATAAAGTGGGATGGTCGTCAGCAGCCCGGTCAGGCGCGAACCGATATAGGGCGCGATACCGGTTAGAAGCAAAATAAAACTGGTACCGATCAAAATGCGCACGGGAATATCCCACTGACTTTTCCTGCTTTCACCCATCTCCAATGCACCCTGCGGCATAAACTTCAGCCCTGCAAAGTTGAACAGCAGGACAAGGGGAACCACAATATAAAGAGGAATGATGATCGTCTGCAAATAAAGAGTGTTCAGCGAAAAGACAAGGATACTCCCCGCAATGGCAACCTGCCAGCGAAAGCGGGTGGCAAGCCAGGAGTACGTAAGCGCATACAACACAAGGGATGTTCCCCCGCTCAACACACCCAGAATGGAATTTTCTGCAAACACCGCACCATGGCTCAATGCCAGAAAAAACACGACCGGACCTGAAGTCAGCGGCATACCAACGATCCAGCCGCTGACGGCTGGTCCCCAACGACGTCCGGCAAGGCTGGCAGAGCCAATAATAAGCGGGGCAAGGATCAATTTTAGAGCGAGTATGTTCATATCAACAAGTTTCCATTCATACGATCAACCTGCCATGCGGAAGACCGCCAGCAAGATCGAAAGATCCGCGATCATGTGTCCCAGCAGCGGCGCGAGCAAACTGGCATCCCTGCGATATAACTGTCGCCAGAACCAACCGATAAAGACCAAAACAAAAAAGATGAACGCAACCGAAAGGGGGTGTGCCTTATCCCATACGATCATGATGTGATACGCCGCGTAGGCGGCATCTCCCCAATAAAATCCGCTGGTTTCAGAGCCCAATAGGCACCGCCAGAAATATTCCTCAAAGAATGGATTGATGATCGAAAAATAAGTAATGAACCCTGCCCAGGTGGAATCAGTCAACCCGAGAGCCTGAAGTCGTGCAGGCAGGTCAGGGACTACCCCAAACAAATCCCACAACAGATACAAGCCCAATCCGCTTGCGGCACAGAGAAACACGCCCGGCAGGACGCGCATCCACGAGACTGGCTTGAAAAAGACACCCAAAGGCAGCGCTTGGCGAAGCCAGAGCAAGGTCAGCAAGATCGCCAAATGAAAACCTGTCAGCGCAAGCCAGGCGCTCTTAAGAACGAAAAGTCCCGCCCAAACAGCGAAATAGGGCAGGACCAACACAATCCATTTCGAACGCATTTTATACTACTTGATCTCGGTAATGATGGTACGTTTTGCGCCAGCGGACATAAGACCCTCCGCCACCGACTCCGCCAAGGCTGGGTCCACCAATGCGATCATATTACCGCCGCGTCCGCCGCCGCTGAGTTTGGCGCCGAGCGCCCCCGCCTTGCGTGCTGCATAAACGAGAACATCCAACTCCGGCGAAGAGACTGTCATTTGTTGGAGGAATTCATGGTTATGATCCATCAACTCACCCAGCATTTCGGGTCTGCCGCTTTCAATGGAACGGCGCGCGATCAGGGATATCTGCGCAATCTCGTTGAAGATAACCTCGAAACGGTTCGAGTCCCTCAGCCACAGACGGCGCACATCACCCACTGATTCCTTTGTCGGCGCCGGAATGCCGGTATCACCGACAACAATGGTAAACGGCTTGCCAGATCTAAAGGTTTCGATGGGCTTGTCTTTCATGTAATAGACCGGCATATTGTAGGTAATGACCGTATTGTCGATACCGGAAGGCGTGCCGTGGTGAAGTTTCTCGATCTCGAAAACAAGTTGATTAACTTGCTCATTGGTCAACGAAAGCGACATAAAAGAAGAAAGAGCCCGAACCAAGGCAACCGAAACAGCCGCACCGGAACCAAGCCCCGCGGCAACAGGAATGGTCGAGTTGATGATGATGGAAATATTGGGGAATGTTGAAATGCCGAGATGCTGAAAAACTTTCAGGATCACCGAACCAATTGGATGGTCAGATGGAAGCGTGGAAAGTTCCGCCTGCAAGTTAATGACCGGCGCATGGATCCATACACCAGGCTCATTTGCATCCAGAACATCCACGTCCACATGAACTTGCTCCACAGGTACGGCAAGTGCCGGGCGGTTATACACCACAGCATGTTCGCCAAACAGGATGATCTTACCAGGTGCAGTGGCTTTCATGAAAAGTAAAAGATGGCGAGAACGGTCACTGCCCAAAAGAACATGGCAAGCTGGAACGGACGGTCGGAGAGTAATACTTCCTCCGGCGCGCCGCCTGCATGTTTAACCTCAATCAGGTAAAGGTAGCGAAAAATGGTGTACACCACGAACGGAATGGTGAGCATCATGGAATGATTTTCAGGCACATTGGGCGCAGAAAAGGTATAAAGCGAATACGCCACAATGGTCGTGCCCGAAACGATCATGATGTATTGGTCAAGCAGCGGCAGGGTGTAACCATCCAGCACTTTGCGGTGCGAGCCTGCACCATGAGCGAGCAAGGCAAGTTCGGCGCGGCGTTTTCCAAAACCAAGAAAGAGCGAAAGCAAAGACATGACGATATAAAGCCAGGGTGAAAACCGCTCAACATGAATGAGCGTAACCCCCGCCCCCACACGCAGGACGAACCCAGCCGAGATGATCAGTACATCCAAAATCGGAATATGCTTGAGCCACTTTGTATAGGCAAGGTTGAGAACAAAATACGCAACGATCACGGCACAGAAGGCAGGCGCAAGCCAGTACGCCAAGGCGACCGTAGCGATCACGATCATTATCCCGGCAGCCCAGGCAACACCCACGGGTAATTTTCCAGAAGCGATCGGGCGATTCTTCTTCTCAGGGTGCTGGCGGTCGGCTTCCACATCAGAAAGGTCGTTGAAGATATACACACTCGAAGAAATAAGGCAGAAAAGCGCAAAACCCGCCAGGGTTCGTAAAAAGGAATCAACGACCAGCAGTTGCTTGTCGAAGACCAGCGCCGCAAAGATGAAAACATTCTTCGTCCATTGGCGTGGACGCATGGTTTTAAACAGGGCAATTAACATGCCTTATTTTACCTGATACAATATTTTCATGCCCAAAGTTCGTTTGGATGTTTTACTAGTGGAAAAAGGATTGGCTGACTCACGTGCCAAAGCCCAGGCGCTCATCATGGCGGGGCAAGTACGCATCGCGGATCAGGTCGCACTCAAGCCTGCCGTGACGGTTCAACCTGATGCCGTGCTGACGGTGGATACTGGTCCGCGCTACGTGTCGCGCGGTGGTGAAAAGATCGAAGGCGCGCTGACCCGCTTCGCCATTGACGTGACCGGCTTCACCTGTGCCGATGTCGGCGCATCCACTGGCGGCTTTAGCGACTGCCTGCTTCAGCATGGTGCAGTGAAAATCTATGCCATTGATGTGGGGAAAGGCATTTTGCACTGGAAGCTGCGCAACGACCCACGCGTAGTGGTGATGGAAGAGACCAATGCACGCTTCGTGGAATCACTGCCCGAACAAATAGACTTCGTGACCGTGGATGCTTCGTTCATTTCGCTGAAAACGTTACTGCCGGTCATAAAAAAATGGAACGCAGCACATGGGATCGTTGCTCTGATAAAACCGCAGTTCGAGGCAGGCAAAAAACTGGTCTCCCGTGGCGATGGTGTCATCCGCGACCCGGAAGTTCACAGGCAGGTATTGGTGGATGTATTAACCTTTGCAAAGGCAGAAGGCTTCGGTGTACGTGGTTTGGTGAGATCCACCCTGCTGGGTCCGAAGGGAAATACAGAGTTTCTGGTCTGGCTGGAAATGCATCCGAACGATGGAGAAGTGGAAGAACTGGTGAATGGGGTTATCCCACCGTTGGAGCAGGAATGAATTGTCCCAAATGCAACTCTGAATTAACCAAAAAATATTATAAGGGCATGTTCGAAGTGGATGCCTGCCCAAACTGCCGCGGCATGTGGCTGGATTTCAATGAACTGGATAAACTCGAAGACGTGATCTTCGATGAAGACGAACACAAAGGCTCGCTCATTCATTTCCAAACCCAAACAGAGTTTCCATGCCCGCACTGCGGAATGAAACTGGACGAATTTCAATACCGTTTATACGACCTGCGGCTCGATACCTGCACCCGCAACGATCATGGGTTCTGGCTGGATGCAGGTGAAGACGAACGCGTAATGGAGATCATGCAAAAGCGGGCAGGGGAAATGCGCAGGAAGGTCAATGCCGAAGCAGAATGGAAGCAGTCCCTGATAAATATGCATTCTTTCCTGAAAAAAAAGAAATAAGACTAAGTTTACGAATAAATCAACCGCCCCTTCCTGTTTGGAAAGGGGCGGTTGATTTATCTTTTTAGTGATTGTTTCTTCGTATGAAGAACTTGGTGATCTCTTCTGCGATCGCAGGCATAAGTGCCAGCCCCACCACCAGCCCCCATTCCCGTCCGCTTAGGAAGTGGGTGTTAAAGATAGGCTGCAAGAAAGGCAGGGCGCAGACTAAAAGCAGCAAGGTTATCGAGATCCCGACCGCATATTGCATGTATTTATTGGAGAACAAACCGATCTTGAAAATGGAAGCGCGCTCCGAACGGACAGTGTACGCGCGGAAGAGTTCTGCCATAGAGAGGGTGACAAACGCCATCGTCTCAGCAGTTTGCACATCCACACCGCGCCAGTCGTGGTTGAGGACGAATGAAAGTAAATTTGCGCCATCCGGGATGCTCGCCCCTGCTTCGAGATGCCATACCAAGCCCATCACGAAGGCAGTCAGCACAGCACCAGTTTGAGCGAATGTCTGTACGAAAATCCCCACGCCCATTGAACGGTTGATGATCGGCTCCGCTTTGGCGCGCGGCTTCTGATCCATAATATCGGGGTCGCCCTTTTCCATGGCAAGAGCCAGAGCAGGAGCGCCGTCCGTGATGAGGTTGAGCCATAACAATTGAATGGCTGTCAACGGTGCAGGCAGACCGGCAAGAGTCGCAAGGAAGATGATCATGATCTCGGCAACATTTGAGGAAAGCAGGAAGAAAACGAACTTGCGGATGTTCGAGTAGATAATGCGTCCCTGTTCAACTGCCGAAACAATGCTGGCATAATTGTCATCGGTCAACACCATATCGGCCGTACCTTTGGCAACATCGGTGCCGGTAATGCCCATCGCCACGCCGATGTCGGCGCGCTTGATGGCAGGGGCATCATTTACACCGTCACCGGTCATGGCAACGACTTCATCGTTCGCCTGCAGAGCATCCACGATGCGCATCTTATGTTCCGGCGAGACGCGGGCGAAGACGTCGGTATCTTCGATAATGGCTTTGAGCTGGACATCATCGATCTTGTCCAATTCGGCTCCGGTCATGACGCCTTTACCAGGTCGCAGCAACCCGATGGATTCAGCGATCGCTCTGGCAGTGTTCGGATAATCGCCTGTGATCATCACCGTGCGGATGCCCGCATGGCGCGCACGTTCAAGCGCCGGTTTCACTTCGGTACGCGGCGGATCGATCATGCCCATCAGACCGACAAAGACGAGGTCTTTCTCAAGGTCTTCGGTCTTTACCTCTTCGATATTATCGGGGATGTTCTTATCCGCACGATAAGCAAAACCAAGCACACGCAGCGCTTCTTTGGTCATGACATCATTGGCGGCAAGGATGCTCTTGCGCATCTCTTCGGTCATTTCGCGCGGTTTATCGTCCATGCCCTGATATTTCGAGCATAGCGTCAACACAATGTCGGGCGCGCCTTTCATGGCGATGACATCCCAGTCTTTATGCTTCTTATCGTAGAATGGCGAAGGATCTTCCGGATTTGGATTGGTGACATCATGAATGGTGATCATGCGCTTGCGTTCCGAATCGAAGGGGACTTCGTTTTCACGCGGGTAGGCTTCATCAATATCCACATGGATGGCGCCAGCTTTTGCCGCCGCAATTAGTAATGCGCCTTCCGTCGGGTCGCCGACGATGCGATAAGTCTGCTGAGAATCAGTTTCGCCTGTGCTTTCGATTTCGGCATCATTATTCAAAACACCCAGCCAAAGCGTGGAAAGAATGGCAGGATACTGTTTCACTTCCACAGGCTTGCCATTCACCTGAAAATCACCTTTCGGTGTGTATCCAGTCCCTGAAACGCTGACAAACTGCCCGTCCGCCCAGATGCGGGTAACGGTCATTTCATTTTGTGTGAGAGTTCCAGTCTTATCCGAACAAATGATGGTGGCGGAACCAAGCGTCTCAACCGAAGAAAGCTTTCGAATAAGCGCATGGCGTTGGATCATTTCACGCATACCGAGCGCCAGTGAGATGGTCACCACGGCGGGCAACCCCTCCGGCACGGCAGCAATGGCAAGGCTGATGGCAATGATGAAGACTTCGGTAATTTGTTCTGCAAAGGTCTTAAAGTAAGCTGCCGGATCTGAGAAAAACCCGCTGACTTCGGTGTAATTGAACAGAGCAACAATAAAGACAACAAAAACGAGAATCAATGAACCAATGCTAAGCGACTTGCCCAACTGGTCGAGCCTGCGCTGCAAAGGAGTCTCTTCGGTTTCAACGCTTTGCAGCATCGTGGCGATCAATCCGAGCTGGGTATTCATACCTGTGCTGGTCACCACACCGCGCCCACGCCCATAAGAAACGACCGTTCCCATAAAAGCGGTATTTTTGCGGTCACCCAACGGGACATTCTTATCCAACACAGTGGCGGCATTCTTTTGAACCGGGAGCGACTCTCCCGTAAGCGAGGCTTCCTCCACGCGCAAGTTCACGGCTTCAAGTAGACGCAAGTCGGCAGGGATGAAGTTGCCTGCTTCAAGAAAGACAATATCCCCTGGCACCAGGTTGTAAGCAGGTACAGATTTACGTGAACCATCGCGCACTACCTGCGCTTCCGGAGCAGCGAGTTTCTTCAAAGCGGCAAGCGCCTGCTCTGCACGTTGTTCCTGCACAATGCCTAAAACAGCATTCAGGACTACGATCGACATAATGGCGATGGCTTCCACGTAATCACCCAACAAGGCGGAAATCACCGAAGCAACGATCAAAAGAATGACCACAAAGTTATTCAATTGATCCCACAACATGACCAGGAAGCCGGGGCGTGACGCTTCTTGCAGCTCATTCGGTCCGTAATGTTCGAGCCGTTTTTCAGCTTCAACTGTGGTCAGCCCTTCATCATGGACTTTCAGGTCGTTAAGCACCTGTTCCATTTCCAATGCATGCCACGCAGTTTCCTGAGATACATTTTCCTGTTTCGCCATTGTCATTAATTATCTCCAGATATATAGTGAAAAAAAGACCACCACGAATCATCGTGGTGGTCTTGCCAACGCAATGTTGCGCATGAATCACCGATGGTGACAGACACCAATGGTTTGACGATAATCCATCCTGTGGGGAACAGGCGGCTACTCCCCAACCAGAAATGAGTGTACTCGATTTCAAAAGTCGCTGTCAAGGAAAAGACATAACGGTTTTGTTTGTAAAAAAGGAGCATAATTATTTACAACAAGAACACTCCAAGTTATCAAACAAGAAAACTTGAAGAAGAGCATTGCTCCACCTAGAGTAACTCGCAAGAATGGATTCTATCTCAAACCCGAATGATTTTCCTCCAATCTTTGGAATTACCGTGATCAAACCCATGTTGTAATGTTAAAATCCAAGTCATGAAAAATACAAAATCACTGATCGTTTACTTTTTCAGCACAGTTGGTTTGATCGCCCTGCTATCTCTTCTAGGACCCGAAGAACGTTCGCTGGGATCGAACGTCCGCATCGTTTACCTGCATGGCGCCTGGGTACTCACTGCAGAGATCGCCTTCATCACAGCGGCTCTTGCCGGACTTTTAGGGCTGCTCCTGAAACGTGACCTTTTCCACACATGGAGCGCCGCACTCGGGCGCACAGGGATCATCTTTTGGGTCAGTTACCTGCCGCTCTCCATGTTTGCCATGCAAAGCAACTGGAACGGACTATTTCTTGCCGAGCCGCGTTTTCGTCTGGCATTGATGTTTGCCATTACCGGCATCCTGCTTCAATTGGGTTTGTGGGTATTCAACACCGCCTGGCTTACCTCACTGGCAAACATTCTCTACATCATCACCTTGCGCGTCATCTTTGCCTCCGCTGAAAACATAATGCATCCGCCCCCATCGCCTATCTTTAAATCGGGTAACTACACGATCATTGCTTTTTTTGTCGGTTTAAATTTGCTGACATGGCTTGCCGCCTATTTTCTCACACGCGCACTCATAAACCTCAAGCCTAATCATTGAGCCACTCGTGAGAATCCGCTTCCAACTCATCGTTTTTATGTTTTTGCGTACCATCCTGAATTCAGCACACAGGATGGTGTATCCATTTCTCCCCATCTTCGCCCGCGGTCTCGGCGTGGATATATCCACCATGTCCCTGCTCATGACGGGCAGGTCATTGCTTGGTGCAACCAGCCCATTGTTGGGTCCCATAGCAGATCGGCGGGGCAGAAAATTTGGCATGCTGGCAGGACTGGGCATTTTTACTTTCGGCATTGGTGTTGTAGCGGTCCATCCGTCTTTCTGGTCGCTTGCCATCGCGCTTGGGCTTGCCATGATCGGCAAGTTTATGTTCGACCCAGCCATGCAAGCCTACTTTGGTGACCGAATCCCATATCACCAACGCGGTACTGCTCTGGCAGTAACTGAGGGAGCATGGTCATTGAGCTTCATTTTCGGCGTGCCCATTGCCGGTTTCCTGATCGACCGTTTCGGCTGGTCAGCACCATTCCCGCTGTTCACACTTCTTGGGCTGATTGCATTCTTCATCATTTGGCGAATTATCCCAAACGAAGACCCGCATCATGAGCCAGTAAGTAATTCGCGTGATGGGTACCTTGCTGTGTTCAAGTCGATGCCCGCTTTGGCAGGCATATCCATTGCCTTGTGGGCGAGTGCAGCAAACGAACTAGTCAATGTGATTTTCGGTGTTTGGCTTGAAGATTCGTTCGGGCTAAAGATCGCAGCCCTGGCAGGTGCATCGGCGGTTATTGGCTTTTCGGAATTAAGCGGCGAAGGTTTAGTGGCACTCACTACAGACAAGCTTGGAAAACCGCGTGCGCTCGCCATCGGACTGATCGCCAACTCATTTGCCGCTGCCTTACTCCCTTTCATCGGGCAAACACAGATCGGCGCGCTGGTCGGGCTTTTTCTCTTTTACATCACCTTTGAATATGTGATGGTCAGCCATATCCCCATGGTCACAGAACTTGTTCCATCAGCAAGGGCTACACTCTTATCCCTGAACGTTTCAGGTCATGCGCTTGGGCGTGCCCTCGGAGCATTATTAGCTGCATTCATATACCAGCAATTCGGATTTGGTTTAGTAGCACTGACCGCCATCCTCTTCAATGTAGCGGGCGTGCTGGCTTTGCGAAAAATGCAACAGAAATAACATCTAGTGGATACAAAAAAGCCCCGTCTTGTAAGACGGGGCTTTTTATTACTTGGCAATTCAATTACACGGTGCCGAGCGAGCCGTTGATTGTGGTGAAGATACCACTGATGGTCGGTCCGAGAAGCGTCAGTGCTGCAATAACGACAATAGCAACCAAAACGAGAATCAACGCATACTCAACGAGACCCTGACCTTTTTCCTTGGGGGTGAATAACATGGCAAATTTCTCCTTTCTTTCAGATTTCCTTGGAAGCATTTCCTAGGATTGAATTTATTTTACATAGTCCTGAATTATTAAGCAAGTAGTATGGTGATGTTATCCCTAACAATTATGTTAGCCTTACAGAGTTGAAGGGGCATACTAAAAGCCTTGAAAACTGGCATTGATATCACTGAATATACCGGCTACAAATGGACCAAGAAGCGTCAGTGCCGCAATAACAACAATGGCAACCAAAACAAGAATCAACACATGGCTCAGGTTATGCGTTTTAGTGCGCCCTCAGAGTATTGTTAGCCGCATTCATATACCAGCGATTTGGCTTCTTCCTGGTAGCACTGACCGCCATCCTCTTCAATGTGGCGGGCGTGCTGGCTTTGCGAAAAATGCAACAGAAATAACATCTAGTGGATACAAAAAAGCCCCGTCTTGTAAGACGGGGCTTTTTATTACTTGGCAATTCAATTACACGGTGCCGAGTTCGGTATTGATAGTTTCGAAGATACCGCTGATGGTCGGTCCGAGAAGCGTCAGTGCTGCAATAACAACAATGGCAACCAAAACGAGAATCAACGCATACTCAACGAGACCCTGACCTTTTTCCTTGGGGGTGAATAACATGGCAAATTTCTCCTTTCTTTCAGATTTCCTTGGAAGCATTTCCTAGGATTGAATTTATTTTACATAGTCCTGAATTATTAAGCAAGTAGTATGATGATGTTATCCCTAACAATTATGTTAGCCTTACAGAGTTGAAGGGGCATACTAAACGCCTTAGAAACTGGCATTGATATCACTGAATATTTCAGCTACAAGTGGACCAAGAAGCGTCAGTGCCGCAATAACAACAATGGCAACCAAAACAAGAATCAACGCGTACTCGACAAGGCCCTGTCCTTTTTCATTGGGTGAAAATAACATGGTTTTCTACCTCCTTTCTTAATGGATTTCCTGACCCCCAACAGGATTAATGCATCTTCTATTTTGCAAAAAAATCAAAAAATTACAACTGTTTCTATTAATAGATTCTTAAGAATTATGCAAGGTGAGGATATCTGTATATCCTTCAAAAGAAAAACAGGCAAGATTATTTTACCTCATCTCATATTTAATCCCTGATTTTTACCATATCCGGAAATATCTACCATCAAAATTACCCTTTTCCATAATATGGAACTCCAAAATATGTAATGTCTTGTATATTGACACTTCACCATCCAAGCTGTTCGCCCACAGGGGTATTTCTGTGGTTAAATTATTCATCTCAACTTTGGACCGGTGCTCATGCTCATTCATTCAGCCTCTCAACTAATTACACTTGCAGGCGGACCCCAGCGCGGAAAAGCGCTTGGCTCACTTGGCGTGATCCCCAACGGCGCAGTCGTCATCCGTGACGAAACGATCATCGCCGTCGGCACGACCGAGGAACTGCGCAATGCGTATCCCGACGAACCAACCCTTGATGCGGGGCGCTGTGTACTTATGCCCGGCTTCGTTGACCCGCACACACACCTTATTTGGGCAGGCGATCGCGCAGATGAATTCGAAAAGAAAATGGCAGGCACACCCTACCTGGATATTCTCGCAGCAGGCGGGGGGATTCTTTCCACAGTGAGAGCTACACGTACTGCCAGTATTGAAACGTTGATGGCAGAAACTCGTCCGCGTATGTTGAGGATGTTCCGCAATGGCACCACCACTGCCGAAGCCAAGACCGGTTATGGACTTCAAACCGCGACTGAGCTGCGCCTGCTAAAAGCCCTGATCGCCTTGAATGACGAAAGTCCAATGGATCTCGCATTTACCTTTCTGGGCGCCCATGCCATTGCTCCAGAATTCAAAGACAACCCCCAAGGCTATACGGATGAAGTTACCAACACCATGCTGCCCATGCTCAAAAGCTGGTGGGAGACCCATGCCCCGCGGCACAGCCTGCCTTTCGTCGATGTCTTCTGTGAAACGAAAGCCTTTACCCTTGATCAATCGCGCCAGATTCTCACACAGGCACAATCACTAGGATTCCCACTCAAGATCCACGCCGACGAATTCGATAACCTAGGCGGAGCGTCACTTGCAGCGGAGTTAAAAGCTGCGTCGGCAGACCACCTCGTGGTTACGTCTGATGCGGATATCGAAGCGTTGGGCAAGTCCGACACGGTGGCGGTCGCACTTCCTTGTACTCCATTTGGACTTGCGGAACCGCATTACACGCCTGCAAAAAAATTAATCGCCGCCGACGCCCTGCTTGCAATTGCCACAGACTGCAACCCCGGCACATCCTGGAACGAGTCGATGCAGTTTGCCATTGCGTTGGCATGTCGCTATATGAAGTTAACACCTGCACAAGCCATTGCCGCTGCCACAATTAACGCCGCCCATGCCATTCGCCAAGCAGACTCTATTGGTTCGATCGAAGTGGGCAAGCAGGCAGATATGTTAATTCTTTCCGTGAACGATTATCGCCAGGTCGGGTATCGCTATGGGACCAACCTAGTCAAACAAGTCATCAAACGTGGACAAATCTATTCCGTGGATGTGGGTTATTACAGGACGGCATAACTGATATGAGCATTATAACTACTGGAATTATCCGTATCGCACGCAGCAAGGTCATGGAACAATTACCTGAAATGGTCTTCGTGTTGGATGAAAAAGAACGCATCGTGGACGCCAATGCCGTCGCACAAAAATGGCTTGGCAAACCGTTGGATCAGATCCTCGGCGGCGACCCGCTGGATGTATTCAAGGAATGGCCCCAACTGCTTCAACGCTTTTTCTTTTTGGAATACACGCGTGAAGAAGTTGAGATTCCAGGCGACCCACCCCGCACCCTCGAGACGATCATGACGCCCATCTTCAATGGCAAAAAGGAATTGGAAGGTAGAGTCATCCTCGCTTATGATGTGACCGAACGAAAGAATCTCGAGAAGGAATTAAAGTCTGCCAATGAATCTTTACAGACTCAGTTGAAAGAGAACGAACATCTACGCATTCAATTGCAGGAACAAGCCATCCGCGATCCACTGACCGGGGTGTTCAACCGCCGTTATTTTGCTGAAGCGCTTGATAATGAAACTGCCCGTGCAAAACGCGAGAATTCTCCCTTTTCTCTTGTCGTATTGGATGTGGACCATTTCAAAAAAGTCAACGACACGTATGGACACAAATGCGGTGATCTGGTCCTGCAAACGCTGGCAAAGTTCCTTCAGGAAAACACCAGACGAAGTGACATTGTCTGTCGGTTTGGTGGTGAAGAATTCGTGCTGCTCATGCCCGATGCTCCCCTGGAAGACGCCTACGAACGAGCCGAACTTTTTAGAAAAAAATTTGAAGGTATGGTGAATATGTACGAGGGGACAGAGATCCGCGCCACATTTTCGGCAGGAGTTGCATCCTTCCCCGTTCACGCGGACTCAGGGGAGACGTTGCTCGGGTTGGCAGACCAGGCACTTTACGCGTCCAAAGCGGAGGGGCGGAATCGCGTCACCAAGTATTCATCCTTAATCAAGTCGTAAATCCCCATCCAACTTTAGGAGAAATTATATGAAGATCGATATCATCGGCGTACCCATCGACCTTGGCGCAGACCGCCGCGGCGTGGATATGGGACCCAGCGCCATTCGCTACGCCCATTTACAAAAGAAGCTCGAAGACCTCGGCTACACCGTCAACGACGAAGGCAATGTGGAAGTGCCCATTGCAGAAATGTGCAAGATCACCAACCCAAAACTGAAATATATCGATTGCATCATACCCATGTCTCGCAGAGTTTCCGGCGCAGTGTCCACTTCGATCCAGGCTGGCAACTTTCCCTTAGTGATTGGAGGCGATCACTCCTTATCGATTGGCTCGGTACGCGGCGCGGCGCGCGATCGTAAACTGGGAGTCATCTGGCTCGATGCGCATGCCGATTTCAACACCGCTGAAACCACGCCTTCTGGCAATATCCACGGCATGTCGCTTGCCATCTTGTGCGGACTGGGTGATAAAAGCCTCGTGCAATTGTGGGACGAACCCGTGCCAGTCATTGACCCTAAAAATATTGCGATCATCGGCGCACGCGATCTGGATGAAGGCGAGAAAAGAAATTTACGTGATGCAGGCGCGATGGTGATGGGCATGGAACAAATTGACCGCTATGGCATGGTGGCTTGTCTTGAGAAAGCCATCGAACGCGTCAGCCGTGATGTGGATGGCATCTATCTCTCTCTCGACCTCGACTCGCTCGACCCTGAACACGCACCCGGTGTTGGAACACCCGTACCTGCCGGGCTGACACAACGCGAAGCGCACCTTGCTTGTGAAATGATCGGCGAAACCGGCAAGCTCATCGGCATGGACATCGTCGAAGTCAACCCCATCCTCGATATTCAAAACCGTACCGCTCTGCTCGCCGCCGACTTTGCTCTCTCGGCGCTTGGTCGCCGCATCTGGAATGGAATCTAATGAAACCAACTCTATCTGACATAGAACGACTCGCCCGTGAAGCGGGAGCCATCCTCCGTGAAGGCTACAACAAAGAACACACGGTTCATTACAAAGGGACAATTGATCTGGTTACTGAAAGCGACCACGCCTCTGAAGCCTTTCTGCTCGGCGAAATAAAATCGCATTTCCCTGGCGGGCACATCCTCGCCGAAGAAAGTGGAAGCATTCAAGGCAGCAACGAAGACCTCTGGTATATTGACCCCCTCGATGGCACGGTCAATTATGCACATCACATCCCCATTTTTTGTGTATCGATTGGCTTCGCATCGAACGGCGTATTGACTCTTGGTGCTGTCTACGACCCCATGCGTGACGAAATGTTCCTCGCTGAAAAAGGCAAAGGCGCAACCTTGAATGGAAAGCCGATCCACGTTTCAAATACAACCGAACTGGAAAAGAGTCTGCTGGTCACCGGCTTCCCATACGATACCTGGAACACCGAACTCGATAACTTCAAATATTTTGAACGTCTCGCCAAAAAGACCCAAGGCGTGCGCCGCCTCGGTTCCGCCGCATTAGACGCCTGCTACGTCGGCGCAGGTCGCTTTGACGGTTTCTGGGAGTTCAAACTCAAACCTTGGGATGTCGCCGCTGGAGGCTTGATCGCCCGCGAAGCGGGAGCAATTGTCACTTCCATTGACGGGCGGGAAGATTTTCTTGCTTCGCCTTTATCCATTCTAGCGACAACACCAGGAATTTACGAAGCGACAAAAGGACAGTTAAAATAATAAAAGCGGACGGCGATGAGCCGTCCGCTTTCGTAAATCAAAAATCGTCATGCATACATTGAAGTGGGCCCGGTAGGATTCGAACCTACGACCAAGGAATTATGAGTTCCCTGCGCTAACCGCTGCGCCACGAGCCCGTGACTTAAAGTATCAGGTGTCAAGTGCAGAAGTGTCACGTGACACTGAAGAACCTGACACTTGACACCAAACATGAGAGCGGGAGATGGGATTCGAACCCACGAAATGTCAGCTTGGAAGGCTGATGCCTTACCACTTGGCGACTCCCGCAAAGCGACGCTGATTTTACATGCAGGCGGGCAGACCGTCAAGCACCTTGACCGACTAGGTACAATACAGTAAAATACCGTCCGCTTACAACGCTTCCGTAGCTCAGTGGATTAGAGCGCTTGCTTGCGGAGCAATAGGTCGCAGGTTCGAGTCCTGCCGGGAGCACAAGCAGCCACCTTTCATCAGAGAGGTGGTTTTCGTTTTCAGGTCGCACGCCCCATGAGGACTTGGACGAGCCCCCCCTTTCAGAGAGGTGGTTTTCGTTTTTAGGTCGCACGCCCCATCGAGGGACTTTTCGAGTCCTGCCGGGAGCACAAGCAGCCACCTTTCATCAGAGAGGTGGTTTTCGTTTTTAGGTCGCACGCCCCATCGAGGGACTTTTCGAGTCCTGCCGGGAGCACAAGCAGCCACCTTTCATCAGAGAGGTGGTTTTCGTTTTCAGGTCGCACGCCCCATCGAGGGACTTTTCGAGTCCTGCCGGGAGCACAAGCAGCCACCTTTCATCAGAGAGGTGGTTTTCGTTTTCAGGTCGCACGCCCCATCGAGGGACTTTTTGAGTCCTGCCGGGAGCACAAGCAGCCACCTTTCATCAGAGAGGTGGTTTTCGTTTTTACAAAGAAAATCACTAAGTTCGCCATGAAACAGAAATACACCTCCCCACTCCTTTTTGTTTATAATCCCTCCACCATGACAAAGAAAAAACCGCACATTCTCCTTACCAACGATGATGGCATTCGCTCGCCTGGTTTATGGGCAGCCGCCAGTGAACTCTCCAAGATCGGCTATGTCACTGTTGCTGCACCGCGCCATCAATCCAGCGGTATGGGGCGCAGCCTGCCCAGCACATCCGACGGGATCATCCATAAGGAGCAGGTTCAGGTCAATGGTCAGGAATGGAGTGTATACGCCGTGGGAGGTTCGCCCGCGCAGTCCGTTCTACATGGCGTCCTCGAGATCGTTCCGCACAAGCCAGACCTTGTTGTATCGGGCATCAACTACGGCGAGAATGTCGGTTTGGGAATCACCATCTCCGGCACCGTGGGCGCCGCCATGGAAGCCGCCAACCTTGGCTTCCCTGCCCTTGCCATCTCACTCGAAACCGACCCGCATTATCACCTCAGCCACTCAGAAGACATTGATTTTTCAACAGCCGGATATTTCACTGGCTACTTTGCACGTATTCTATTAGAGAAGAAAAGTTTTGACGGAGTGGATGTGCTCAAAGTGGAAGTGCCGCGTCACGCCACGCCGGAAACGAAGTGGGAAATCGGCAGGCTTTCACGCCTTCGCTATTACGTCCCCACACCCTCAAAACGCGCTTCATGGGACGAACCTGGTCCCATCGGGTACGCCCATGACAACAATCTCCCGCATGAAAAAGAAGGCACCGATGTGTACATTCTGCGCACCAAAAAAATGGTCGCCGTCACCCCCATTGACCTGGATATGACCGCCCGCGTAGACTTTGATAAACTCGAGAAACACCTGCGCGGATAATCTGATAGGTTTTGAGACAAAGCTCTGATACATTTATTATAGGCAAAGCAACAGGATTATGTAATAATATTGAAGTCGCGCGTATCCTCGTGAACGCGACGATAAAATCCAAACCAACCGAAATAGTGTGCACATCAGGGAGCCAGCACACTCCCCGTTCATCTTTTTGAAAAAGGAAATGAACGGGGCAAGAATTCGGACTCTACCTTAATCGGAGGGTACCTTGTCAACAACCACAATCGCTACCACCACGTCTACTCGTAAAAAGGTGACGACTCTCACGTTCCGTCAGAAGAAGGAACGCGGCGAGCCGATCACAATGCTAACCGCCTACGACTATCCCACCGCCATGTCGATAGACAAGGCTGGTATTGATTCCATCCTCGTTGGCGATTCGCTTGCGATGGTGGTGCTTGGGTATGAAAACACCCTGCCCGTTACCATGGATGAAATGCTCCACCATGCGCGTGCTGTTGCACGTGGAGCCAAAGCCCCTTTACTCGTTGGCGATATGCCGTTCATGTCGTATCAAGTTTCAGTGGAAGACGCCGTACGCAATGCCGGGCGTTTTCTGCAACAAGGCGGCATGGATGCAGTCAAACTCGAAGGCGGTCGCGAGCGGGCAGACGCCGTACGTGCGATCACAGGCGCAGGCATCCCCGTCATGGGTCACCTCGGGCTGACGCCGCAATCGGTGCATCAACTCGGCGGTTTCCGCGCACAAGGCAAGACGGCATCAGCAGGGAAACGCTTGCTTGAAGATGCACAAATCCTTGCAGAAGCTGGTGCGTTCAGTCTCGTGCTTGAGTCGGTTCCGGCTCGGCTGGCAGAATACATCTCCAAACAGATTTCCATTCCAACCATTGGCATCGGTGCAGGCACAGGCTGCGACGGGCAAGTGCTCGTTACACACGACCTGCTTGGTCTATTCGAACGCTTCACGCCGAAGTTTGTCCGGCAGTATGCAAACCTGCATGAAACGATGAACAAAGCATTTACAGAATATCTCAACGATGTGAATACCAGACAATTCCCCGCCGCCGAACACACCGTTGAAATGACCGATGAAGAATGGGCAGCCTTCCAAAAGGAAGTGAAATGAAAGAGAATATTTTATTAGTAGGCACGGGCGCATTATCAACTTTATTTGCAGCACGTTTGAGCGCAGCGGGGCATCACGTTTCCATGCTGGGCACATGGAAGGACGGCTTGCAGGCTTTAAACCAAAATGGTGCGCGCGTTACCGAAATAGATGGGAAAGAACACGCATTCCATGTCGAAGCCACGGATAACCCCGGCGACCTTTCGAACGTGAAGCATGCGATCATCCTCGTCAAATCGTGGCAGACCAAACGTGTTTCAGAAAAGCTAAAAGGAATCCTTGCACCGGATGGAATGGTACTCACCCTCCAAAACGGACTCGGCAACCGCGAAACGCTCGCCCGCGACCTCGGGGCTGGGCGCGTCGCCCTTGGCATTACCACCGCTGGAGCCACATTGCTTGGGCCTGGTCTCGTCAAAGTGGGCGGCGAAGGAGTCATCTCACTGGAACAGAATCAGGCTCTCGGTCCACTTGAGGCGGCACTGCGTTCATCCAACTTTAATTTGCAGATCGTGAACGATGCGCGATCGTTGATGTGGGGCAAACTGATCATCAATGCCGCGATCAACCCGCTGACGGCGTTATTGCAAGTGCCGAATGGCGAGTTGTTGTCGCATCCGTGGGCTCGCAAAGCAATGAGTGCGCTGGCACGTGAAGCAGCAGAGGTGGCGCAGGCTGAGCAGGTGAACCTGCCGTTCAGCAACCCGATCGAAGCCGTAGAAGAAGTAGCACGTAAAACGGCGAAAAACCTTTCGTCTATGTTCCAGGATGTGCGCCGTGGTGCGCCGACCGAGATCGATGCCATCTGTGGTGCCGTAACGCGGCGTGGTGAGGCGCACGGCATCGCAACACCATACAACCGTTCGTGCTGGCAGTTGGTAAAAGCAATGTGATTTCAGTGAGATTGCATGGGCAGTTTGCAAACCGCCCATGCAATCTTATACAGCAATAAAAGGGGTGACATTTATCCACTTTCCTTAATGACTTCGTTTCTGTCCTCTCAAAATGGCGCATGGTAAGATAAAAGAAAACTTTATCGTTGGAGGCGTTCATGCGCAAACTGATAATGATATTTATTTTGGGTGCCTTTTTGGCATTTCCATTCTCCGTATCAGCACAAGGTGATACGGCTTTTTCCTTTGTCACTGTACAATTATGGCCCGAATACGACCAGCCCAGTATGCTGGTGATCGTCGACTTTCAAGCAGCAGCGGATACTGCACTACCTGCCACGTTGAGCTTCCGCATCCCTGCCGATGCCAACCTGATCGCAGTTGCTTCTGATGCGGGGAACGGGCAGTTTCTGGATCATCCCTTCGAAGCGCCAGTGGCAGATGGAGAATATCTGGTCTTTAGCCTCGTCGTCGAGGAGAACAAGCCATATCGCTTCGAATACTATCAGCCCCTGGCATTCGATGGTGAATCTCGAATCTTTTCCTATCTTTGGGATAATGGATACGCGGTCGAAAATTTCCAATACCTCTTCCTTGAACCATTGGATGTGACCAACGTGACCCTCGAGCCCACTGAGGCTTCACAAGAAACCTCCAATGGTTTGAACTACTATCAAGGCGCAGCAGTGCCGCTTGCCGCAGGTGAGCAATATACCTTGAACTTAAACTATAAAAAGACCACCGAAACACTGGTCTCTGATGCACAAGCCGTACAGATCGCCGAACCTGTCAATGAAGATACGCCCGGGCGTGTCTCATTGGCGAACAGCCTGCCATATATCATCGGCGGTTTGGGGATCATCATGATCGCGGGCGGGTTGATGTATTACTTCCAATGGGGGCGGCGATCTTCCGGCAAACCACGCCGCCGTTCGCACGCGAACGTGGATAGCGATGCAACCTCTGTATATTGTCCGCAATGCGGGTCACGTGCCAAACCCACCGACAGGTTCTGCCGAACCTGCGGCGCACGGCTGAGGCACGAAGAAGGATAAGGATGAGAGACCCTAAAGGCGATAACAAGCCTTTAGGGTCTTTTTATGTATAGCCATGAATACACAATTCGTCGCCATCTATTTTTTCTATGGTCTCGCATTCTTCAGCATGGGCTTGCTGGTTGCCATGGAGGGCGGGCGCTCCACCGATGCACGCCTGCGCATGGCGTTGCGCCCATTGGCTGGTTTTGGTCTCGTCCATGCGGCGCACGAATGGCTGGAAATGTTTCGGGTGATGGGGCACCTCAATGATATCTTCAACGGAATTTACCCGCTTCTTGCATTATCCATTCTGGCATTCTCATTCCTCTCACTCGCTGCATTTGGCGCTTACCTTGTTTTGGGCAGCGAATCCACATGGCGGGTCAGCCTCATCATTCCGCTCGGGTTGGAGGCGATCTGGGTCTATGGGTTGTTGATCTTCAAAAGCAAATATCCGATCGAATCCATCTATACCGTTGCAGATGTCTGGACGCGCTACTCCATTGCCATACCAGCGGGGTTGCTTGCAGCGGCAGGGCTGATAGTACAACAACGCGCGTTTCGGCGGGCAGGGCTGGTCAGTTTTGGGCGTGACAGTCTCTGGGCATCGGTTGCATTCATTTGGTACAGTTTGATCGGACAGCTCTTCACCGCGCCAAGCCCATTACCGCCATCCACTTTCCTTAATGCGGACTTATTCCAAAATCTCTTTGGCTTTTCCATTCAACTGCTGCGGGCAGTGACGGCCATGTTCGCCTCGTTGTTCGTTATTCGCTTCCTGCGTGCCTTTCAAGTAGAAAGCGATAGCAAGATCGCGGAGTTGCAAGCCGCGCAATTACACGAATCTCAACAACGCGAACATTTACACGCTGAACTTTTCCGGCGGATCGTCGGCGCCCAGGAATCTGAACGGCAGCGTATCGCCCGCGACTTGCATGATGAGACTGGGCAATCCCTTACTGCCATCGGTATGGGGCTGCGCGGCATCGCAAATGAGTCCGACTCAAAAAAACGGCTCAACACTCTAACCCAACTTCAATCCCTCACTTCTGACTCCATCCGTGAATTGCAGCGCATCATCTCGGATCTCAGACCCGCCCATCTCGACGACCTGGGTCTCTCCTCTACTTTAAGGTGGTACTCTTCACGCGTACATGAATTGACATCCATCCATGTACGCATTGATATTGAAGGCGATGAACCCTCGTTGGATGACGCCATAAAGATCACAATCTTCCGCATTGTGCAAGAGGCGCTTAACAATGTCATCAAGCATTCACAGGCAACTACCGTCAATGTCAAGATCCATTACCTTCAAAAGGATGTGCGCATTCATATCTTCGATAATGGCATCGGCTTCGAGATGAAAGAGATACAAAACCGCATTGGGCGCGTCTCACTGGGGCTGGCAGGCATGGAAGAACGCGCTGCCTTGCTTGGCGGCGGCGTGACCGTATCTTCACGACCCGGGTATGGCACAGAAGTGGAAGCAGTGGTTCCATTTCAAATGATGAAGCAGGAGAACAAATGACGATCCGTTTATTATTAGTGGATGACCATGCCGTGGTGCGTACCGGCTTAAAAATGCTACTCGGCGGACAGGAAGATGTTGAGATCGTTGGCGAGGCAGGCTCTGCCGCTGAAGCTCTCCAAGAAACCGAGCGCGTCCATCCGACGGTCATTTTGATGGATATCGGTCTGCCAGATAAGACCGGAATCGAAGCCACCCGTGAGATCAAGGCGAAATTCCCAAGCGTAAACATTGTGGCGTTGACCATTCATGAGGATGAGGAATATTTCTTCCAGATGCTAAATGCAGGTGCCTCGGGCTATGTACCTAAACGCGCCGCCCCCGAAGAATTGATCACCGCCATCCGTGCGGCTGCAAATGGGGAAGTCTATCTTTATCCGTCCATGGCAAAATTGTTGGTGCGCGATTATCTCAACGTGGACCGCCCAGTCGGAGAGAAGATAGATCTGGGTGGGCTGACCGAACGTGAACATGAAGTCTTTACCATGTTGGCAGAAGGGGCAAGTAACCAGGAGATCGCCGAGACTCTCGTTATCAGCCCTAAGACCGTGGAACGTCACCGTGAGAACATCATGCGCAAGTTGAACCTGCACTCACGCTCAGAGTTGGTGCGTTACGCCATACGAAAAGGAATCATTAAAGCGTAAATACACAGTCGATTTTGTAGAAAAAATCCTCATCCCGGCACAAAAAACAGAAAGACCCTCATTATGAGGGTCTTTCTGTTTTTCAAAATGTCACCTCAGTAGGAGATATGGGGCAAAAACCCCACAGAGTAGACAAGGCATGGGGTACTCGCCATAGATTGAAAGTCCCAAAAGATGCGGGGGTTGTCCAATCGTGTTTGGGGAATGGCACGAATTTACTTTGTTTTAAGGAAGAGCTATCCTATGCATAGATTTGAGAAAGGAGAATGACATGAACGGACCTGAGTTTTTTATTCTGTACTTCGCCCTCCGGATTTTAATTCCTTTTGGAGTGCTTTTGCTGGTCGGTGAGTTGTTACACCGCAAAGAATCCAACTACTGGTTGAAGTGAGGTAGCCATGGAAACCAATGCTCTATTCGCCCTGATGTTCGGTTTGGTCGTACGGCTCGGATTGCCCATGCTAGTTACCTTGTTAGTTGTGATCGGCTTACGCCGCCTGGATACACGTTGGCAAAAGGAGGCTGAGATCGAGCGCAACCTCCTTACCCGCGACGAAGAGCCCTGCTGGAAAGAACAAGGCCTTGCAATGGATGAGATCAAAGCCCGAGCCGCCGAAAACGGCAAACCCTGCTGGCAGATCCATCGTCTTTCGAACGGATACCTGCGTGAAGCCTGCCTCGATTGCGAAGTCTTTGTCAATGCGCCCGCCCTGGCGCTTAAGCAATCGAAGGCGTACGCCTAAGATTAACAAGGAGATGCAATATGTTTTCACGTTTTGAAAAGATCATCATCGCTATCATGGTCGCCCTGCTCTTTGCAGGTGCGTCCATTCTTGCCGCGTCTGCGCAGGATGTAACCCCACCTGCACCCACAGAAGAAGAGGAAAAAACCTGCGCAGATTGCCACGAAGAATTTGAAATGAGCTGGAAGAACGGTCCGCACGGAAACGCTTCGAGCGACCCGATCTTCGTGAACGCCTGGACAGACCAAGGCAAGCCCAGTGCCTGTCTCTCCTGCCATGTAACCGGGTATGAGGAAGCCACAGGAACCTGGTTGGAAGACGGCGTTTCTTGTATTGCCTGCCATAAAGATGAAGGCGGCGAACATCCCAAAACCACCATGAGCGTGGATAAGACCGGCGGCACCTGTGGAACCTGTCACACCGATGCACGCTTCGGTTTACAAGATTGGGAAGAAAGCACTCACTTTGCCGCAGGTATGGATTGCACATCCTGCCATGATCCTCACAATGCTTCATTGAAAGTGACCGTTAATCTAAAAGAACAAACCTTCAAAGACGCTTCACAGTTGTGCATCAGCTGTCATGAAGAAGCCAGCATGAACTTCCCATATTCCACGCACAGCAAGCAGGGTGTCAATTGTATCGACTGCCACCTGGAACATGTGGAAAATGATGCAGAAGTGCATCAGGTTGCCGATCATTCCTTCAAAGCCAATATCAGCACTTGCACCGCCTGCCATGCCGAACAAATGCATGCTGAAGGTGAAGCTGTTGCCACAGAAAATAGTGCCGCCGTCGTTGCCAGTGCAGCTGTACCCACTGCAACACAAGAATCCGCTGCAGCCATCGTGGACCAATCGCCCATCGTTTCACCACAACCCGCTCCTGTTTCTCCGCTGGGTTTCGCCGGGATCACTGCCCTGATCGGTATTGCCGCCGGTATGTTGCTGGCACCCTGGCTCGAACGCGGTTATCGCCTGGCATTGAAAAAATCTACAGAGGTGCACCATGACACAAAATAAATTCAACCGTCGTGATTTTATAAAACTATCTGCTGTTGGTCTTGCTGTCGCTGCCGGCACAAAGGTGCTCACTCAGGAAGTCTCTGCGTCGGAAGGCGCAAAAGGCGAACACCAGTGGGTGATGGTCATCGACCAATCCAAATGCACGGGGTGTAATCAATGCCAGTTGGCATGCAATGCCAACAATGACATCAACCCGGAAATGAGTTGGACCAAGGTTCTGGATGCGGGTGTTGTAAATGGAAACCAAGTTTACCTGCCGCGCCCCTGCATGCATTGTGAACATGCCCCCTGTGTAGAAGTCTGCCCGGTCGGTGCAAGCTATTACCGGGATGACGGCATCGTCATGATGGATTACGACAAGTGCATCGGCTGCCGGTATTGTCAAGTGGCATGCCCGTACGAAGCGCGTGTTTTCAACTGGGAAGCCTTCGAAGGCGAGAATCCGTATGTACCTCAGTGGGGCGAACCGGAAGTGGAACGCCGTCCGCGTGGCGTGCCGGAGAAATGCTCCTTCTGCTACCAACGCATTGACCGCGGGCTGGAATTAGGTCTAGTGCCGGGTGAAGATCCCGCCGCAACGCCTGCTTGTGTAGTCGCCTGCCCGACCGGCGCCCGCATCTTCGGTGACCTTAATGACCCGAACTCGAAGGTCAGTCAGGTCCTGCAAAATAATCCGTCCTACCGCTTACGCGAAAACCTCGGAACCAACCCGCGTGTGTACTATCTCCCCGTGAACGGAACCGCCTCTGTGGAGGGATGACATGAAAACTATACTAAAAACCATCCGCGAAAACATCTTTACCCCTTGGGGACTATGGCTTGCCTTCCTTGGCTTGCTCCTGCTCTCTGCACTTATCGCCGGGCTGACAGTCTTCTGGAAAGGTTTGATCATCACCAACCTGACGAACCTTGTGCCCTGGGGGCTGTGGATCACCATTGATCTCTCGTCCATTGCCGTGGCGGCTGGCGCCTTCAGTTTGTGCGCGATCGTTTATCTATTCGGGTTCAAACGCTATGAACCGATCGCCCGCACCGCCACCTTCGTTGGCTTCACCGGTTATAGCATGGCAATGATGGCGCTGCTACTGGACATTGGACGCCCCGACCGCTTCTGGAAGTCCTTCGTCTTCTGGAACACACATTCCTTACTTTGGGAAGTGACCATGTGTGTCGGTCTCTATTTCACCGTACTCTTGCTCGAGGTGGCACCCATTGTAGCTTCCTTTGATTGGCTGCGCACGAACTACCCTAAGATCGCCGAAAAGATGGAACACCTGCATCACTATGCTCCTGCGCTCGCCATTGCGGGTCTGGCGCTCTCCAGTCTCCATCAATCTTCACTGGGCGCGGTCTATGGCGTGATCAAAGCCCGCCCGATCTGGTACCGCCCTGAGATGTCGGTCATGTTCATGTTCACTGCCATTCTTGGCGGCGTTGCACTCACCCTGTTCATATCCATGCTGGCAGCACGGCTAACCCCTAAAGCCAGGGTAAATGACATGCTAATCGAACGCGTTGCCCAAGTACTTGGCTACATGATGATCGCCTACCTGTACTGGCGCTTCTGGGACTGGCTTGCTCAAACCTACACCTATGAACCGGGACGCACCGAAGCATTTGAACTGCTAACCAAAGGACCGCTCTCCTTCAACTTCTGGTTCGGCGAAATGCTCTTTGGCGCGCTTCTTCCTACCATCATCCTGCTCAAACGCTCCCTGCGCCAGACTCCACTGTGGCGGATGCTCGCCTTCGCAATGATCGTCGGCGGTGTTGTCGCCTTCCGTTTCGACACGAACATTGTCGGCTTCCTGACAGTCATTCCTTACACCCCGGATGAAATGATCGTGCAGTACACTTCCTACACCCCATCCCTTGTAGAATGGGCAGCTGGGCTGGGCATCATTGCCTTCGGTATGCTATCCATCTCAGTCGGTGTGAAGTACCTGCGTGTGGTTGACCACCGTCTTGTAAGCGAAGAATATGAAGTGGTCACAATGAATGTTGGAGAGACTGTACGCAACTCGTAATTCACAATGTACAACTAATCAAAAGAGTCATCCTTGCGGATGACTCTTTTGATTAGTTCGAATTCCGTTTTACTTATGGCTGCACCGTTGGTATAGGTGCTTCGACTGTTTCTTCGATGGGTGGAATGGTTGTCAGCGCGGTATCTTCGGCGTTGATAAAGCCATAGATGCCGCCGAGCATGCCAATGGTCAGAACTGCGGCGATGGGGTAGTAGATCATCTGGCGCTTGCGCAAGGTGGCTGCATCCGGGCGGCGGTCTGCGATCCCAGCTTTAATATCTGCCAATTCAAGTGGATGTTCATGCAGCATGTCTGTTTCAGTCATCTTACCGTTGAACATGGCTTTGTTGAAACGTTTGATGTGTACACCATACATATGCCAGATAATGATGGCAAGCACAGCCAGCACGGCTTCATTGCCATGAGCTGCCTTGGCAGCCGGGACGAATTCACCTGGCAGAAATTGGGTGGCAGTGATGGGGTTCCACATCATGAAACCAGTAGCACCCATAACCAACGCACCCCAAACGAACGCCCAATATTCCATTTTTTCTTCGAAGGTATAGCGTCCCATTTGCGGATAGGTTTTGGCGAAACCGACGTTGTAAAGCAGCGCCTGAAGACCATCTTTGGCATCCTGCAAGGTGGGCAGCATGGACATTTTATCGCGCAGGACAAAAACGCTATAGCCCATTACAAGAATATGCCAGGCGGTACCGAACATCATGACAATGGCGGCAGTGTGATGTACGATGCGTACGCCCTGGATCCCCCCCAGAACGCCCAAGAGGGCTTGGGATAGCCCGGCGTTAGGAAAACGTTGGGGAAGCCCTGTAAGACCGAGCAGGGTGAAGGATAGCATCATCACCCAATGTTCGATACGGCGGGCGATCGGGAAGCGCAAATAGGCTTGAGTTACTTTGTTCATGCGTGTTTCGCTCCTTTCACGCGATTTACGATGCGGCGGTAAATATCGGTGAGGATGAAGAAAACCATGCCGCCGAGGACCGCAGGAATGAAGAATGTATAGAACAGGTTGACGTAATAAACGATCGGGTAATGCTCCGGGCTGGGCTCATAATGACCCATCCATGCGGCAGGGAAGTTCGCCGTGGCATCGGGGTGGCAGCGCTGGCATTTCGCAAGCAGGTTTTCCTGCATGGCAATGCCGGTCTCAGGATCGTCTGTCTTTGAGATGTCATGCACACCATGACAGTCACTACAAACGGCTGTGTTCACTTTTTGCCCCGGGAACTGTTTTTCAAACAAGGTTGTGGTGGTGCCGTGGAAGTCAGAAACATAGGTCTCGAGCACATTAGTCGAAAGACCATATTTGGTCATGAGTTCTTCATTGTCATGACAATCTGCGCACAAGGCAGGGGTGTTGTTATGGAAGGCATCTGTGGTGGGGTCACCGATATTATGTACGCCGTGACAGTCGGTACAGGTGGGCACATCGGTATTGCCATCTGCAAGGGCACTGCCATGTACACTGTTTTTGTAAAGTTCAAAGGTTTCAGTATGACACGTGGCGCAGGTGGCAGGGATCTCTTTGCGGGCGGCAATGGTCAGCTCGCCGCTGGTTTCGCCAATGATACGGCTCTGCGTGTGCGGGTTATGACAGTCAGAACAGAGCGGCGCATTTTCATCGCCTTCATCCATCGCAGTTTGATGGACGCCATCGTGCGCGGCTGTATATTGATCTTCGTGGCATTCCTTACAGGAATCGGCGAAGGTTAATTGAAAATCGCGAATGGATTTGGATTTAACTTCTGGGTGTGGATAGTCGCTGATATCCACATGACAGTCGACACAGAGTACGTCTTCTTCCGAGTGAACCGATAAACCAAATTGCGTGGGGTTGATGGTGACAGGGAGTGATTCACTACCGAGAGATTTATCGATACCTTCTTCTTGATGACAGGCGAGACAAAAATCATTGTTCGGTTTTTCACCCTGAGCAACAGGGTGAAGGGACGGGGCGGCTTGGGCTGGCGAAGCGAACATTGCCAGGGCGAAGGCGAGAAGCCCAAGTCCGAGAAACAGGCTAACGGTCCAGATGTGAGGCGTGCGAAGTCTTTTCCTTTGGTGCATCACATTCTCCTTATATAAAATTCGGACAATTCATAGATTATATTCCCAATTACAGTTATGGGGGAATTGCCCCAATTTTACGAGGGGTTGTCAGACGTTTACAGTGCTAAATATCACGGTTTTGGTGTGATTAAGAATTGTATTAAAAAAGATGGCGGATGTTGCCATCCGCCATCTTTTTTAATTGCAGGGTATTACTTACGGGCGTGTGTAGGTGCTCACATCACCGCCCAGATCCTGAATGGAGTCATACAGGAACTGGATAACAAACTTGGGATTGTGAACGTACGCACCCGGGTCTTTCTGAACGTACTGGTAGTTGAAAGCAGCCTTGAGCAAGCGAGGAGTCCATGCTGCATAGCCCTTGCCATCCGCACCGAAGAAGTACGGGTAAGCGGCGGCTTTGTATTCAATGGCTCCGCCATGTCCTTCCGCATACGCCTGGATCGCAGCGTAGAGGGCTTCGGTCATGGTGTCGATCTCACCCTTGACGCCTTCGGTCACATCGCCGTCACCGTCATAGTCCACATCGCCTTCGCGGACTGCGGTTGGGTCGGTGGTATCGTGACAAGTTTCGCAAGCTTCAACCTTGGCTTCGAGAGCATGAACATCGTGGCAGTCCTGGCATTTGTTCATCTTGCCAGTTTCTTCCGCGTGCATGTTCTGACCAACGTATTCCTTGCCTTCGTACATGTAGGCACCTTGAACGTCGGCACCGAAGATGGTTGCGCCAGCAGCAAAGTAGTGAATATTGCTGAAGCGGATCTTGGCATCGGCGGTATCGAGGTCCTTACCATTGAGAGCCTTGTTCAAAGTAGGCGTGGAGGAACGGCCCTGATGGCACTCGATACAAAGGTTGGAGTCGTCAGCGACGAAGTTGCCATCGGCATCTTTACCGCCAAAACTGACGGTGGCGCCGCTGGGGAATGCTACAGAAGCGACGGCGTAGCGTTCTGGCCAGGCTTCTTCATTGTGACAAGTGGAGCACATGAAACCGTTGGCAGATTCCACGGGCAGGTTGGCGCCGTATTCAAGGAATTGCGGCAGACCAGCAGCGCTGTGGCACTTCACACAACCAGCTTCCACTTCGTAGACAGGATTTCCTTCTTCGTCCTTGTCCCAATGGCGGAAGGGTTCAGTGTTGCCAGCGAAGTGACCGGCATCATTGCGAGCCATTTTGCTGGTATCGCCACCGAGGTCGGTGATCGAGTCAAAGAGCAACTGGACGATATATTTGTTGCCGTGGGCAAACGCACCGGGATCCTTGATGGAGACCTGGTAGTTATAGGCAGCCTTCAACAGGCGGGGAGTCCAGTTCGGGTAATTCTTGCCATCGGCGCCCATGAAGTAGGGGTAGGTGGCAGCATCATACTTGATCTCAGCGCCAGCGGTTTCCAATGCGTACTTCTGGATCTCAGCAAGCAAAGCAGCTTGTAAGCCTTCGATCTCATAGTACATGCCTTCTTCAACGTTGCCGTCGCCATCATAGTCAGGAGCAGAGGAGACCATGCGGATGTTCTTGAGATCTTCCGTGGTGGCCACATCTTCGTGACAGAAAGCGCATTGTTCAACTTTGACTTCGAGGGTATGGGGATCGTGACAACCCGTGCAGGAGGCGTAGCCTTCCACATGAGTGTTCTTGGCGTCGTAGGTCAAGCCCTCATATTCATAACCGCCATGGGTCATGCCACCGTAGAGGGTGGCAGCCGCGGCATAGTAATGAACATTGCGGAAACCAAAGAAGACGTCTTTGCCCTGATCATCTTTGATCGGAGCAACTACAGCATCTACATCGGTCGCGCCGAACTTTTCGATCTGCGCGTCAATGCTGACCTTGGACTCACGTCCCTGATGACATTCCATACAACGGGTGTCATCACCGGCTTTAATTTCAACACCGGAGGGGAACATAACTGTGGTCTTGGTCATGGTCACAGCATTGTGACAAGCCACGCACTGCACGCCCTGGGCATGGTCGGCAGGTACGGCGGCATCCACTTTACCAGCTTCAGAACCATCAGCGCCGAGGTAATCCTGGTAGCCAGCAGTGCTATGGCACTTGGCACAAGTGACGGGAACGCCATCAGGATTTTCGGTAGCATCATCCCAGTGACGGAAAGGTTCACCAGCGACATCAGCGTGACCAGAGCCCTGCCATTCAGCAAGGTATGGGGTATCGGGAATTGGAGCAACAGGAGCTGCTTCAGTCGCTGCTTCAGTTGCCTCGGTGGCAGCTCCGCCGCAAGCCGCTAAAACTGCGCCGACGACTACCAATACTCCGAGCAATACTAGAAATTTCTTGAGATTCATTATCATTCTCCTTAGATCAATATGGATAGTTGAGAAAAATGGCGTTTATTCGGATTGCGCCTCCTGTGGAGAAAATGACTGCTTTGACATTTTTTAGCAGATATGAAGAATTTTACTTAAGCGCAGGATTAATGCCTAGTTAATATACGCTAACCTTCATGTGACGAAAGTCACAACAATTCGGATAAGATTACGGTGATTATACGGCTGAAAAAGGATTATTCCTTAGAATCCTTGCCCTTGCTCAGGTCTGGCAGTGCCGATTCGATCTCTTCCGGACTCTGACCAGCTTCGAGGCGGTCTACCACCTCGTCGAATTCGGCGGGCAAGTCCTCACCCATTTCTCTCCCCATCTTTTTCATCATCTTTCCAAATTCCGCCGGGTCATTTTCCATCCCTTCAAACCCGGTGAAATCATTTGCCATGGATTCAAGCCTGCCTTCCTCGGTTTTTGCAATGCGAACTTTTGTCATACGGCGGCGCACGTCCCTGCTATTGCAATGAACGCACAACACTTCTTTTTGACCGTATTCGGCATAAGTCAGAAAAACATCAAAACGCTGCTGGCAGGAATTGCAGATAAAGTCATAGGTAGGCATACAGTCTATTTTACAGAGTCAGTGCCGGGTCAGGCAAGAGGCGGGTTTGGTACAATACCCAGATGTCTGAATTCGATCTCCGTAAACCCAATCCGTTGCTGATCGTCATCTCTGGTCCATCAGGCGTGGGAAAAGACTCTGTCGTCCAGCGCATGAAAGATCGCGGTTTCCCTTTTCATTTTGTCGTCACGGCCACCACACGTGAGAGACGCGCAAATGAGACACATGGCGTCGATTATCTTTTCGTTTCCAAGGATGAGTTTGCACGCATGATCGACGCGAACGAACTGATCGAATATGCCATCGTCTACGGTGATTACAAGGGCATTCCCAAGGAACAGGTACGCAACGCCTTTGCAAGCGGCAAGGATGTGATCATGCGTGTGGATGTGCAAGGCGCCGAAACCGTGCGCAGGCTGGCACCCGAAGCATTGTTAATCTTCATCACCTGCGACAGCGAAGAGGAACTCGAACACCGCCTGCGGGAACGCAAGACCGAATCAGCTGATTCTCTAACTCTGCGCATCGCCACTGCCCGCAAGGAACTGCAACGCCTCGAAGCCTTTGATTATGTCATTGTCAACCACGATTTTCATCTGGATGATACGGTGGATAAAGTTCGTGCGATCATCAACGCCGAACACCACAAGGTACATCATCGCAAGGTGACCTTGTGATACAGCCTCCTGCTTCTCTACCAGACCCATCCACTGGGCAGCCGCCCGAACCGCTCCCAACCCGTCAGCCTGCCTACGTGCGGATGCCGTCTCTGCCGCCCACTGCTACATATATCATTATCGGCTTCACCGTATTCGTATATCTCTTACAACTTCTTGGCTCGGCAATTTTGGGGGACTCGAGCTACGGCATTGATTGGGTGACTCTTTTCGGTGCCCGCATCAGCGAAGCCATTTATGAAGGACAATTGTGGCGGCTGATCACGCCGGTCTTTTTACACGGCTCTTTTGCCCACATCTTTTTCAACATGTACGCCTTGTTTTCCGTTGGCACTTTGTTGGAACGTCACTTTGGGCACGGGCGTTTTTTGCTCCTATATTTTCTAGGCGCATTCGCAGGGAATGTGATGTCCTTCCTTTTTACACAAGGATATTCCGTGGGCGCATCTACCGCTGTATTCGGGTTGATCGCTGCCGAAGCCATTTTCTTTTATCAAAATCGCGAGTTATTCGGCTCACACGCGCGGCAGGCGATCAGCAATGCTGTGTTTATCATCGTGATCAACCTATTCCTCGGGTTGGCGCCCAATATTGATACCTGGGGACATATTGGCGGCTTGTTAGGCGGTGCGATCTTTGCCTGGTTTGCCGGTCCCAAATGGATGCCGGTTGGGGTCCCGCCTGAGTTCTCCCTGCAAGATGAACGCGAATCGCGTGAGATCATCAGTGGAATACTGCTGGTGCTGTTCGTGTTCGGCGGGCTGACCGCATGGGCGCTTATCTCCGGAAACGGTTAATAAATTTTTTAAAAAAAGAGCCCGTCAAAAATGACGGGCTCTTTTCCATGTCTCTTAATTCTATTACAAGTGACGATTGCTGCGGGGGTCGAACGCGTCGCGCAACCCATCACCAAGTAAGTTGACGCACAGGATAATGAACACAATGAAAAGGCTGGGGAAAACCCACATCCACCACGCACCACGGGTCAAAAAGGACTGTGCTTGTTGCATCATGTTACCCCATGTTGAGGTCGGCTGTTGCACACCAAGACCGAGGAAGGAAACGTAAGCTTCGGTGAGGATCGAGCCAGCCAATCCTAATGTGGATGAAACGATGATCGGTCCAAGCGTATTCGGCACTAAGTGTCGGAAAAAGATGCGGGTATCGCTGGCACCAAGTGCGCGGGAGGCGGAGATATAGTCCAACTCTTTGATCGAAAGGACACTGGCACGCACGATACGAGCCAGATACATCCAGGAGGTCAAACCGATCACGATGATCACAATGCCGATACTGCCGCTGAATGTGCGCCCAAGGATGGACACTTGCCCCACTTCGCGCCCGATGAATTTTGCCAATACGATCAACAGGAACAGCGAGGGGATGGCCAGCATGGCTTCGGTGAAACGCATCAGGAGCGAATCCACCCAGCCGCCATAATAAGCCGCAGTTCCACCGACAACAGTTCCAAGCGAAACAGATACGGTTACTGCCAGCACGCCAATAAACAAGGAGATCTGACCGCCATAGATAATACGGACGAAAACGTCACGTCCAACACTATCTGTACCGAACCAATGTGTGGCACTCGGCGGGGAAAGGCGGGCTTTAAGATCTGTCTCATTGGATCTTGATTCGGGGTAGATAATTGAACCACCAACGATAAAGAGAATCAGCAGAATCGCCCCCACGCCTCCAGCAACCGCCATATGGTGTTTACGGAAGCGTCGCCAGATCAACTGTCCAGGGGTGAGCACGACTTTTCGTTCTTCAACAATCGTTCCAATACCGGCTTTTTGTGTAAGTTCAGAAGTATCTGCCATATCCAAAATATCCTTAACTTAAGCGAATTCTTGGGTCGACGACTGTGTAAAGCAAGTCTACGATAATAGTAAAGAAAACCACGCCTGTGGATGTCAATAGAAGCACACCCAGCACCACTGGGTAATCGCCGCGTCCTGCATATTCCCAGAATAATCGTCCCATCCCAGGCCAGGTAAATACCGATTCGGTTACAAGCGCCCCACCCATCAAAAACGGAATATCCAACCCGATGATAGTGACGAACGGCAGGATGGCATTACGGAACGCATGTTTATAAAGGGTCATGCGTTCGGTCAAACCTTTTGCCCGTGCAGTTCGGATATAGTCCAGACTCAAAACTTCGAGGATGCTTGTGCGCAGAAAACGGGAATACCCAGCGGTCTGAATGGTAACCAAACAGAAGACCGGCATGACCATGTGTCGAATTAATTCGATCGGGTCTTTCGTGTCCCAAATATCCGCGCCCGTTGGCAGATACGGAAGCCCCCATTGTTTGAACTTCACTGCAAAGAGCATGATACAGCCCAATGCAATAAAGAATATTGGCATGGAAAAGCCGATAAAAGAAAGTGTTGTGATCAAATTGTCTACAAAGGAATATTGCTTGACAGCAGCCACCAACCCCAACACAAAGGAAACGAGAATGATGAATATCTCGGATGTGATCATTAATTTCAGCGTCATCGGCAGGCGCTGTTTGATCATTTCAATGACGGGTTGTTTCGAAAAGAAGGAGTTTCCCAAGTCGCCTTGAAGCGCCAGACCCAGCCAGCGGACGTATTGAACTGGCAAAGGTTTGTCCAGCCCCAGATTTTTGGCGATTCTCTCCCTATCTTCAGCAGTAATGCCCGGCTTATTGGCATATTGCGCCATTGGGTCCGAGGAAAGCCGCGTTAAAATGAAACATAACATCGTTATGATAAAAAGGATGAAGATGGCTTGCACGATTCTGCGCACGAGGTATGCCCACATGGGTAAACCCTTCCCACCGTCCTGGTTGGGATTTTTACTACAGGACAGTAATCAAACTGTATTCAGTTGATGGTCTCAAAAAAAATATTTGAATGAACAGAATAATTTCTATGGATAGACCTGTGGCGCGAGCGCCACAGGTCTATTTTTAGCTTTCGAACTTAATTTGTCTTACTTGATGTCGAAGTCCTCAGCAGACCAGAACGCGTTGGCGTAACCGGAGCTGGGCGGGAAGACCAAGGTGTCGCTGTAGGCAAAGATGTTCGCGCGGGCATAGAGCGGAATGATGATCACATTGTCGAACATGTACTGCTGGATCTCATCGTAAACGGCTTTGCGTGTCGCGGGATCAGCGCTCTTGAGCGCCTCCAGGAACATGGCATCCAACTCGGGGTCGCAGATATGATAGTTGTTGGAACCAGCCGTGTTTGCAGCACTGGGTACATCGTCGCAGCCGAAGCTATCGCTCGAGTCAGGATCGGGATAGAAGCCGGTTGTGTAGACGGCCATATCGAAGTTACCACGCGGCATGTCGGCACCATCGGTGTAGGAACCGAAGAAGGTACCAGCGGGGAGATGGTTCGGGATGATGTCGATACCGATCTGCTTCAAATCAGATTGAATGGTGAGGACGTTGTCCACACGGCGCTGGGCGGTTGTGGTCTCAATGCCAAGTGAGAACCTGACTTCTTGACCGTCACAAGTACCGGCGCGGATGCCATCGGAGCCGACAGGGTAGCCAGCTTCATCGAGCAGGGCGTTCGCCTGTTCAGGATCGTATGGATAGGGTTCCAACGCGGTGTTGTACCAGTAGGAGTTCGGCCACAGGGAGGCAATAAACGCGGCGTCTTCCACCTGCAGGTAGTTCTTGATGAAACTGAGGCGGTCAATACCCATGGCAATTGCCTTGCGGACGTTGGGATCTTTGAAGGGGCAGAAGCCGTCGACATCACTGATACCAGCACCATCAACACCGGCAACAGTGCCGAGGTTGAAGAACAGGTGCTCAAAGTCAGGGGTGGCATCAACACGGAGTTGAATGCCCTGTGACTCGAGACCCTGAACGGTTGGGATATCGGATTCAGCGAGGTTGACCATCAACTGCACATCGCCAGCCTGGAGGGCGGCAAGACCCGCTTCAGGATCGGGTACGAACTTGATGTTGATATAGTCCAACTTGGCGGGAGTGCCGAAGTAGTTCGGGTTGCGGACGAGGGTCATGTGATCGCCGGGTACCCATTCTTTGATGGCGAACGGACCGCCAGCCCAAGTGGGTTGGTGGATCTGCGGGTTGGTCTCGAGCCCGGTCTGACCTTCGAAGACGTGAGCGGGGAGCAAGCCACCGCTGAGGTTGTTAGGACCGAGGTTGAAGATGGTCGGCCAGGAAGGATAGAGTTCCGAGAATGTGATCACCACGGTTCTCTCATCAGGCGCTTCGACGCTGGCGATCTTGTCCCAGCCGCCGCGGCTGATGGGGGCATTCGCCGGGTCCATCGCAGCCTGCCAGTTGAAGACAAAGTCAGCAGAAGTGATCGGCTCGCCATCGGACCAGAAAATGCAATCCTTGAGCTTGTAGGTGATTGTCAAGCCGTCTTCGGAAACCCCGCCATTTTCGGCGCTTGGGATTTCTTCCGCGGCATAGGGGATCAGGTTGTTCTGATCATCCCATTTTCCAGGACCAATACCGTACATCTGCCAGATCCAGGCAGAAAAGCTCATGTTGCTGTACTGAGATACAGCCTGATCAGGTTCCTGCTCGAAGGCAATGTTGATGCCTTTTTCGCCGGTTTCAGCAGTGGTGGGGTCCCAGCCGGGTACAGCCGGAGCACAAGCAGCTTCTTCAGCGGCAGCTGGGGCTTCGGTAGCGGCTGCTTCAGTGGCGGGGGCTTCGGTGGCTTCGGGCGCGCCACCGCAGGCGGCGAGCACCATGCTCGCAAGCACCAGCAACGAAAGCAAAGCGAACAGATTTCGTTTCATACGGTTCTCCTCCAATAGAGAGAAATGAAAGTTTTCATTTTGCCGCGCAAAATGATTGGCGATTATACACCTAATACAACTTTACCGGAAAACCAATTCCACCCAGCCCTACTGTAGAAGGGTCTTTTGCCCATACTCCGGGCGTGATTTCCGCGCATTTTGGGCACTTTCCCTCTCTGGTAATGTTGTATTCTTGGATGGTATAACCCCGCCTCTTGACCAAGAGATGACCACATTTTGCACAACAGGTATCTTCATACTCCCCAACCCTCCCCGGCAAATTCCCCGCATAGACAAATTTCAGCCCTGCCTCACGCCCGATCTCTGCTGCACGGATAATTGTCTGCGCGTTGGTATTTTCCGGCTCGGTCATTTTATAGTCTTTATGGAAGGCAGTCACATGCCAGGGAATGTCATTTGAAACTTCCGCCAGGAACCGCGCCGCATCCCACAACTCTTCGTTCGAATCATTGAAGCCGGGTATCACCAGCGTGACTACTTCCACCCATAAACCTGCCGCTTTTGCACGTTTTATACCATCCAATGTGTGCTGAAGTGTGCCGCCAAGTTTGCGATAATTCTTATCGCTCATACACTTGAGGTCAATTTTGTAGGCAGAGAGGTAGGGTGCAAGATAGTCCATCACCTCCTGCGTATTGTTCCCATTGGAAACATATGCACATAGCAGCCCATTTGCCTTTGCTACCTTGAATATCTTAACTGCCCATTCACTGGTGATCAACGGTTCGTTATATGAAGAGACCACCACTGAAGCATTCGTCCGTTGCGCATGAGACAGAACATCCTCCGGCGTCAACTCACGGATGAACTGCGCCGAAACATCCGAAGCAGGGTCGCGCAGGGCTTGCGAGGTCAGCCAATTTTGACAATATCCACAATGATAATCACAACCGAGCATACCGAAGGTCAATGCATTCGAGCCGGGCAATACATGCGAAAACGGCTTCTTCTCGATCGGGTCACTTTGCAATGCTGCCACATAACCGTGCGGCACCATTAACTTGCCACCTTTATTAAAACGAACCTGACAAATTCCGCGTTTGCCCTCGCGAATGAGACAGCGGTGTCCGCAGGCGAAGCAACGCACAGAGTCGTCGGTGAGCTTTTCGTACAGTTCACCTTCCACGGTCAAAGCATCAAGTCGATTCGCCAAGGCACTCATATCATCTATAATATAACCATGTTATCGGTTGTAATACAAGCAGGCGGACAGTCCTCCCGCATGGGTGAGGACAAGGCACTTAAGCCATTTTTGGGAAAACCGCTGATCCAACGCGTGGTTGAACGGCTGAGCCCAATAACTGATGAAATGATCGTAACGACGAATCGCCCCGTAGATTATGAATTTCTAAAGTTGCGCCTCGTTACCGACCTCAAACCGGGGCGCGGCGCCCTGGGCGGACTCTACACTGCGATCGCATCTGCCAGCCATCCATTCGTAGCCGTGGCAGCCTGCGATATGCCTTTCGCGAGTCAAAACTTCTTTGAAAGCGCATACCGGCTCATCGTTAAGGAAGAGGCGGATGTCATCATCGCCAGGACAGAGGAAGGCTATGAACCCTTCCATGCTCTATATCGCCGTGAGACCTGTCTGCCCGCCATCGAAGCTGCGATCAATGAAGATAAATGGAAAGTCATCGCCTGGTTCCCGCAGGCGAAAGTGAGAGAATTATCGCCGGATGAATTGAAATCCTTCGACCCATCCGGCTTATGCTTCTGGAACGTGAACACCCCCGAAGAATTCGGAAAAGCGGAGCAATTAGCAAAATAGGTCACGCTTGAAGCGTGACCTATTTTATTTATCGAACGATCAATACCGGGCAAGGCGCATGCGAGACGACCTTCTGACTTGTACTGCCGAGCAACAAACCCGCCAACCTGCCCAAGCCGCGTGAGCCCATCACGATCACATCACTTTTGCGGACATTCGCAATTTCGAGGATGGCACTGGCTGGGTCGCCTTCAAGAATTTCGGTGTGGATCTCGCAAGGCACCGCACCTACTTCCTTCACAGCTGCATTCAAGATTTCTTCGGCTTCACCCTTGCGGTTGGTGATCACGATCTGCATATTCGGTTCACCAAGATACAAGGGGATCGGGTCGTAGGCGACCACAATGCGAAATTCAACAGGTTTCATCAGGCGCGCCAGTTCGGCGGCTTTGCGAGTGGCGTGGAGGGCGTGCTCTGAACCGTCCACAGCGAGCAGGATTCTTTCAAACATAGAAGCTCCTTTCGGTGGGGTACAATTTCAGTATATATCTTGTTTGTCTGAAATTCATTTGAGGAGCGTATCCGCATGTCACTAAATCTTGATGTCATTCGTCAGCAATTTCCATCTCTACATCGCAATGCCATTTTCTTCGACAACCCTGGCGGGACTCAGATCGCAAAACAATCCATCGACCGCATTACAAAATATCTAATTGAAAGCAACGCCAATCATGAAGGTGCATTTGCCACAAGCATTGCTTCTGATGCCGTGCTCGATGAAGCGCACCAAGCCATGGCAGATTTCTACAATGCGCCCTCAGCGAAAGAGATCGTCTTTGGCAATAACATGACTACGCTCACGTTACATCTCAGCCGCTCCATTTCTCGTGATTGGAAAGAAGGCGATGAGATCGTGCTGACCCGCCTCGACCACGATGCCAACGTCACGCCGTGGGTCTTAGCTGCACAGGACAAAGGCGTAAAGGTCAACTGGGTGGATTTTGATGTGGAAGATGGCACACTCAATATGGAAAGCATGCAGAAAGCGCTCGACCGCAAGCCGAAGCTGGTCGCCGTCGGGTATGCCTCCAACTCGCTGGGAACGGTCAACCCGATCGAGAAGATCACCAAAATGGCGCACGATGCAGGCGCACTCGTCTACGTGGATGCCGTTCAATACGCCGTACATGGTCCGATGGATGTACAAAAGATCGGTTGTGATTTTCTTATCGCCTCATCGTATAAATTTTTCGGTCCGCATGCGGGCATTTTGTATGGGAAGCGAGAACTGCTTGAAAAACTGGTCGCGTACAAAGTGCGCCCTGCCACCAATGAACTGCCCGGCAAGTTCGAAACCGGCACGCAGAATCATGAAGGCATTGCGGGTATCTTGGGTGCCATCGAATACTTCGAATGGCTTGGTAAAGAGTTTGGCGGTCAATACGCCAGCGACTTAAGCAAGCAAGGCTACAGCGGACGCAAACTCCTGCTCAAACAAGCGATGACCGCCGTTCATGCCTATGAATTCGAGTTGAGCCGCGCGCTTCTTTCCGCGCTCGAGGCTGTTCCCAATATCCGCATCTTCGGCAACACCGACGCCCGCCGCCTCGACGAACGCATCGCCACCTTCTCCTTCCGCATCGGCGACATGAATCCGCGCGCGGTGGCGGAGAAACTCGCCGCCGAAAACATCTACGTCTGGGACGGCAACTACTACGCCATCAACGTCTCGGAACGCCTGGGCGTGGAAGACAAAGGCGGCATGGTGCGCGTGGGGGCTGTCCACTACAATACGGTGGATGAAGTTACGAAGTTAGGGGAAGCGTTGAAAAAGATAGCGGGGTAACATTTTATTTTGTCCGGCAACGGTAAGAATTCAACAAAAAAGGTCACGAGGATTTATCTCGCGACCTTTTTTGTTGGCAAAGAGGTTTCTATCCGAATACCACAAAATCCAAAGGTTCCAACAGGAGGCTGTTTTTCGGCGAGACGTGATTGCGTCCATGTAGTTTCTTGAGGCTGGTGATGGCGTATTGTTCGATCACGCGCGAGGAGATCGTCTGTGGGGATTCAGAGAAGTTAGCAAAGACTACTGCGCGTTTGCCGCCATGCGTACGTGTGAAGCCAAGGACATGCTCGTTATCGGTTGGGATAACATCCAACTCGCCGCCTGCAAAGACGTCATTTCCTTTTCTTAATTCGATCATTGCACGGAAGCCGCGGAAGATATGCCCTTCGAGCGAGTGCAGGTTCTTGCGCTTCTCGTACTTCTTCCAATCTGCACGCGGACGATGTACCCAGCGGCTGTCACGTTCGTGGGCGGGGTCGTCGCGGTAGGTGTAGTCATTGAGGGTACCGATCTCATCGCCGAGATAGATAAGAGGAATGCCGCCCACGGTAATGATGATGGCATGAATCAACAAAATGCGGCGAATGGCAAGTTCCACTTCCTTTTCGCCTTCTTCATGCAAGGCTTTTTCAAGCCCAGCCAATGAAGCGCCGGTTCCGCTGATGCGGCAGTCGCCCGTGGCAGGATTTTCCTGAAAGGGAAGTCCGCGCGCAAAACTGCCGGGGAAGCGCCCACGGTAAAACTCATTAAGGAAACGGCGATGGTCATAGCCGTTCATGCCCAATTGAGCCGCATCTTCATCGGAGAAGGTCCAGCCAATATCATCATGCACGCGGACGTAGTTGACCCAAGCCGTGCCTGATTGCAATTTGAAACGTGATGCCAGCGCCTGTGATAACAGTTTGACTTCACGCGTGGCAAGCGAGTTCCACAACAACGCCATCAAAAGCGGGTTATAGGAAACCTGACATTCTTCGGGAGAAATGTATTTCACGACATCGTCTGGATGAACAATGGCTTCGGATTTAAAGATAAGGGCAGGCGAAGCGATCCGAGCAACCACATTGAAGGCTTTGATGAGAGTATGTGCCTGCGGAAGATTCTCGCAGTTGGTGCCAAGCTGCTTCCAAATGAAGGCGACCGCATCGAGGCGCAGCACTTCCACACCTTGATTGGCGAGGAAAAGCATCTCTTCTGCCATGCGATTGAAGACAGCGGGGTTGGCGTAGTTCAAGTCCCATTGATAGGAATGGAAGGTGGTCCAGACCCAGTGTTCGCGTCCGTTTATGACAAACGGGGAAAAAGCGCCCGAGTGTTCTTCGGGGAAAATTTCCCTGAGATTCTGCTCGTAGCGGCTGGGCAGCTCACGGCTGGGAAAGATGCGGTAGAAGTCCATGTATTCTTCATCGCCCGCTTTTGCACGTTCCGCCCAGATGTGTTCATCGGAGGTGTGATTGAAGACGAGGTCTACAACGAGACTGATGCCTGCTTCACGAAAATCGCGTGCGAGGGATGCAAGCTGCTTCATTGTGCCAAGGGGCGGATGCACCTCACGATAACTGCTGACGGCATAGCCGCCGTCGTTCTCGCCATCGGGTGCTTTGAAGAGCGGCATGAGATGAATGTAGGTAAGACCAAGTTCTTTGAAGTAGGGAATCTTTTTGCGAATGCCATCGAGGTTGTTGGCAAAGAGATCGACATAGCAAATGCCGCCAAGCATTTGGTTCGACTGGAACCAATGCGGGTCTTGTTCGCGGACATCATCCAGCTCGCGCAGGTCTTGCGGACGATTGAACCATGAGCGCGCCATGCTTTCCACCAGGTCTTCGAGGTGATAGAAAAAATCATAACGGTCGCTGTACACTTCGGCATACAATGACAACAACGCCGGGAAGTTCTGCTGCAAACGCGCATTGAACTGTTCCCATGCTTGCGGGTCTTTGGTGATGGAGCGTTTGAGCGCCGCTTCAACGCGCGGCAAGATGCGCTTCAGCGATATACGTGCTTCGGTTTCGAGTTGATTGATTTCGAACATCATGATCCTTGCACCGATTGTTCTGCCAGGGCAATGGCACCCAAGACACCTGAGCGATTGCCCAAACCGGGATTGACGATATAGGATTCAATATTTTCAAGAATGGCTGGCGATTGAATATAGCCATTAATCAATTCACGCGTCCGCTGCTGGACCCGGGGCAGGAGATGTGCCAGTGTGCCGACACCGCCGCCGATAATGATGCGCTGCGGAGAAAGGGTCATGGTGTACGTGGTGAGTGCCTGCGCAATATATTCCACCTCCAAGTCCCATGCAGCATGATCGGGGGTCAACAAAGCGCCGCGCATGCCCCAGCGTTTTTCAATGGCAACGCCGGAAGCCAGCCCTTCAAAGCAATCACCGTGAAACGGACAAACGCCTTCGAAGGGGTCTTTCTCCATGTCATGTTTGATGAGGATATGCCCCATCTCCGGGTGGACGAGTCCGTGCAGGAGTTTTCCTTCTACATACGCGCCGCCGCCAATGCCCGTGCCAACGGTCAGATACATGAAGGTTTGCAAGCCTTGTGCCTTGCCCCAACGCCATTCTCCCAAGGCTGCCCCGTTCACATCCGTATCGAAAACGATAGGGATGTCGAACTCTTTGCGCAACATGCCGACCACGTTGGAATTTGTCCAACCGGGTTTAGGCGTGGGCAGGATATGCCCATACATCGGTGACGCCGGGTCGGGGTCGAGCGGACCGAAGCTGGCGAACCCGATGGCAGCGAGGGCACCAAGTTTTTTCTCCTGCTGATGAAAGAAATCCGTGATCTGCGCCATCACCTCTTCCGGAGTGGTTGTGGCAAAGCGCGCCTCGGCGCGGATGTTGTTGGGTCCGTTGCCCACTGCACAAACGAATTTTGTTCCGCCACCTTCAATGGCACCATAATATGCTTCCATAGGTCCTCCAGAAAATAATTTCGTTTTATTGAATCTTTTGCAAAAGTCAGTTGTAGGTCAGGCTTGCAGCCTGACACTCTCTGGAATTCTAATGAATGGCGGGTTATGCACAGCACAGGCAAACCCGCCCTACGCATACTTATACAAAAAGTTTATTGACTCGTAAACACAGCCGGTGTGAGTTGATACACATCCAACTGCGTGATTTTCAATTCGCCGCCTTCCGTGAAAAGTTCCAATCCTATGCTGGATGTAGATGGGAAGATCGCATCAGAGACAACTGTCTCGCCGCCGTTTGCAAATACTTCCACAGAACAACGATCCAGCAGGATGTGCAACTGAATGGCATTTTCAAGCGGACTCAATTTTACAACCTGAACGGACGCAAAGGCTTCATGAAAATCGACGATGCCTGATTTGCTTCGGTCAACGATGAGTTCTTGTTTCTGAATATCATAGCGGACAAGCGTTTGCTCGTCCGCGCCAAGGCGTAGTTTGAATCCAAAGGATGTCGCTTGCAGGTTGACCGCAACGTTGGCGATGATCTCCAAACAATCACCTCTGATATTTTTCAAAAGATTTTCACCGGGCATCACGGTTTCATCCTGCCAGGGATGATGCTCACCGCGCAGGGTTTGCATTTCTTTGATCGGCACTTGAACGAGGCGCGGACCATCGGTTGTATTCGTAAGACTCAACTCTCGAGGGACGTTGAACATTCCGCGCCAGGTTTCGGTGGGGGTGAGCCGGGCATATTGCCAATTGCTCATCCAGCCCAATACAATACGACGCCCGTTAGGCTCGTCGTTCCAGGATTGAGGCGCATAGAAATCTGCGCCGTAGTCCATCCAGAAAACTGTTTCTTTGGGGTTCTCTGAGGTAAAGGTCTTGCCATCAAAACTTCCAATAAAGTATTGTGTGCCAGAGCCGCCAGCGTAGGCGCCGCTGCCAACTCCAACGGTCAGCACCCAGCGTGAGTCTGAGCCGTTGACTGGGAGTTGGAAAAGGTCTGGGGTTTCCCAAACGCCATCGGTGGAGCCGTATCCACCGCCGAAGGATCCGCTTGATTCCCAATGTTTGAGGTCGGGTGAAATATAGAAGAGCACCTGGTCGCCAGCGGCAAGTGCCATTACCCAGTGATCTATATGCCAGAATACTTTCGGGTCGCGGAAGTCAGTCAGGTTGCCAGGGTGCGGCACGACCGGGTTGCCTGCGTATTTTGTCCATGTGCGTCCACGGTCGGTGCTGTAGGCAATGTTCTGATCTTCGACGCGTTTTTTATCGTCGTAGGTATGGTTGTTGTAGGTGAAGATGGCAACCATCGCTTCTTTGCCAAAGCCAGCCGTATTGTTCCAGTCGATCACAGCGCTGCCAGAGAAGATCAACCCACGTTCATCGGGATACAACGCGATCGGCAAATGCTGCCAGTTGACCAGGTCTTTGCTGACCGCATGCCCCCAATGCATCGGTCCCCAGACCGTGCTATGCGGATGATATTGATAGAAGAGATGATACTCGCCAGCGTAATACACCAGTCCATTGGGGTCGTTCAACCACATGGACGGCGGTGTAAAGTGAAAGGCGGGGCGGTACGGGTCGCTCATTTCTACAGTTTGATCCAAAAATAGGAATACGGTTGCAAGCTGACTTGCGCATTCAAGGTAATCGGACGGTTTTCAAACAGGTCTTGCCCGCTCTTTTGATATTCTGCTGGGATGTGCGCCACTTGAATCTGCTCGCTCAAGTTGTTGAGACACGAGGACTGTCCTCATTTTTACGCGCAGTATGCCAATATTGCCGGGTTGCCGGTCTCGAGCCATTCCAATATCACCGTTCAAAGCGGCATGACCTTTACGGATGGCGATCATCCGCTGCACGGTGCGCAACAAAGAATGCTGTGACTTCATCTGATCGGCAACGTTCACCTTTAGATAGTGATAATTCCCTTGCACCATTTCAGTGAAAGGCGTGCCGGTGGTAAAACCGGCATGCAAAGAATCATCCCATTGCATGGGCGTGCGGACTCCATTTCGATCTGGCAGGTTGAGATTATCGCCCATGCCGATCTCATCACCGTAATAAAGAATGGGCGAGCCGGGCAGAGTGAACAGCAACGAATTGACCAACTCGATCTTGCGGCGGTCATTATTCAAAATGGGCGCCAGTCTGCGGCGAATGCCCAAATTGAGGATCATCTTTTCTTCGGGCGCATATTCACGCCACATCAACTTGCGCTCTTCATCGGTGACCATTTCCAAGGTCAACTCATCGTGGTTGCGCAGGAAGGTTGTCCACTGACAGTTGGCAGGGATGACAGGTGTGTCGTTCAGGATCTTTACAATGGCACTCGCATCGCCTTGCGCCAGCGCCAAATAGATGCGCGGCATGAGCGGGAAGTGAAATGCCATGTGGAATTCATCGCCATTGTCAAAGTACTGGATCAACTCACGCGGCCACTGGTTGCTCTCCGCGAGCATGATCGCGTTGGGGAAATCTGCGTCCATCATGTGGCGCATGCGTTTGAGGTAGGCATGTGTTTCGGGCAGGCTTTCGCAATTGGTGCCTTCACGTTCAAAAAGATAAGTAGGCGCATCCACACGGAACCCGTCAATGCCCATACTTAACCAAAAGCGCACCACATTCAACATTTCGTCCTGCACGTTGGGGTTATCAAAGTTCAAATCGGGCTGGGTCGAATAAAAACGATGCCAGAAATATTGCCCGGCTTTTTCGTCCCAGGTCCAATTCGATGTTTCCACATCCTGAAAGATGATGCGCACGCCCGCATATTTTTTATCGTCATCATTCCACACGTAATAATCACGATAGGGCGAGTTCTTATCGGAGCGGGAAGATTGAAACCACGGATGCGCATCGGAGGTGTGATTCAACACCAGGTCCGTGATGATGCGGATGCCGCGCTGATGCGCCGCCTCGATCAAAGCTTTGAGCTGGTCCAGCGACCCGTAGGTTTTATCCACGCTGTAATAGTCGGCAATGTCATAGCCATCGTCGCGCAAGGGAGATGGGTAGATCGGCATGATCCAAATACAATCCACACCGAGGTCTTTTAAATAGTCGAGCTTCTCGGTCAGACCTTGCAGGTCGCCGTGACCATCGCCATCGCTATCCTTAAATGCGCGGACGGATATCTGATAAAAAACTGCGTTCTTGTACCAAAGAGAATTATTCATATAAAAAGTGGACTGGTTGCCCAGTCCACTTGTCCATTCGGAAAGTTTAGCCTTTGACTGAGCCCGCCAGCAACCCTCGAACGATATAGCGTTGCAAACTGAAGAATACGATCAACGGAATGATCAGGGAGACGAAAGAGCCAGCCGCTACATCCTGCCAGCCTTCGCCATATTGCCCCAACAGCCTAAGCAGACGATAGGTCATTACCGCTTTCTGTTCGCCTACGAAGATGAAGGCGATCAGGTAATCATTCCATACCCACAGGAATTGGAAGATCGCAAAAGAAGCGATCGCCGGGGTGGACATGGGCAAGACCAATTTCCAGAAGATCTGGTAATAGCTGGCACCATCTACTGTGGCGGCTTCGATCAGTTCCTTAGGCAGGGTCATCATGTAGTTGCGCAGAGTGTAGATCGCCAATGGCATTGAGAAGGCACTATGCACGATCCACGCACTGACGTAAGTGCCGGTCAGCTCAATATCAAAGGTTTTTTGAATCCAGACCATTCCACGCAGTACCGGAATAAGGGAGGATTGCAACGGGATAACCATCAATGCCACCAACAGTGCAAAGAAGAACTCCTTGCCTTTGAAGTTCAAAAAGGTGAATGCAAATGCAGCATTGGCAGCGATCATCAACGGCAGAATGGTGGAAGGGACAGCTACAGCAATGGTGTTGACCAGTGAGTCCAACATGCCGCTGGCAAGTGAGTTCTGATAGGCTTCAAACGTCCATGGGGTAGTGAGCGGGGCAGCCAACGCCTCCCACCATGGAGAGACTTCAGCAAGATCACGCGGGCGAAGGGAAGTGATCAACAGCCCAAGGGTGGGCGCAGACCACACTGCCACCAATATAAGCATGGCAACCGTGCTGCCCAGACTCGTCCTTCTAAGGAAGTGGTTAACCTTGTTCATCGCAAAGACTCCTGTTGTCGCACTGTCCGAATTTGCAGCCACATCAAAGGCGCGATCAAAACAACCAGAATGGTCACCACCGCAGAGGCAGGACCCAGGTTGGAATTCTCGAAGAACTCTTTGTACCATTCAAAGGCAAGCACACTCGTGGTGAAGTTACCACGCGTCATGGAGAGCACAATGTCGAATATCTTCATGACCATGATCAGGATCGTAACGAAGACCGACATGACCGTTCCCCAAACTTGCGGAAGGACCACTCTGAAGAAAACCTGCCATGAATTCGCACCATCCAGTTGGGCAGCTTCCAGGGTCTCTGCAGGCACATTCTTAATGGCTGCTGAGATTACCACCATGGCATACCCGCCCTGCAGCCAGATAATTACAACCATCAACAAAAATGAATTCAAACGTCCCTGGTCAATCGTCAGCCAGGGTTGAGCTTCTCCCCCAAAGAGCTTTACCAACGCATTTAATAAACCAACTTCCGGGCGTCCCGGCGGAACAAACGAATAAAAATACGCCCAAATGGTCGAAGCCGCTACAAAGCTGATCGCCATCGGCATAAAGATCAAAGATTTAAAAACTCTCTCGCGTTTCGGTCCCACCTGATTCGTAAGGGTGGCTGTTGCCGTTCCCACCACCACTGTGGCGGCTGGCACGACCAGTACCCATAAAAAGTTATTGACCAGGATGTCCATAAAACGGTCATCCAAAATACGATCATCCGCTACAAAGACAGCGCCTTCTTCTTTTTTTGTTTCGACCTTGTCAGGTTTTACTTCATCCGTAAAGATCTCTACATAGTTTTGGAACCCAACCCATTCCTTGACATTGTCGCTCTTGAACGACCAGATCACTGTTTGAAAAAGAGGAGCAACAAGAACAAGGATCACCAACAACGCAGCCGGCAATAAAAATGCCATCCAATTGACTTTGCGATAGACGCGCTCTGGCAGCAGGGAAAGCAGGAAGTTTAGCAGCCAAAACACCCCATAACTGGCTGCCACACCGATCACAATGGAAACTAAACCAAAGATTAAATCGCTCATTTCTCAATCTCCATTTTTTGGTTCTTTACCGGCCTTGAGCCGAGTATTTTTTATTGAGCGAGTGCTAAAAGATTATGGCACCGACCCCAAAAATTCAAGAGCCGGTGCCACTATTTTACCTAGTTATAGAACGATTACGGGTACTTGCTATCGATGCGTTCGGCAGCTTCAGCCCAGGTGGCGCGACCGGCAACAAAGTCGGTACCGGCAGCCCAGAACTCGGCGTTCACTTCAGCGGGCATCTGGTCGGAGGCGTCGAAGCCGAAGACCGCAGCATTGGCAAGAGCTTCACCGATCTTCCTCTGCATTTCGTTCGGGTAGAGAGAGGAGTCGAAGGTCTTGTGCGGGGAGAGGTCACCGGTGGCAACCTGGTACTTCAACACTTCGGGGCTGAAGATGAAGGCAGCAACCTTGGCAACATCCTGGTCCACATGACCCTGGAAGACGGCGGCGAGGTCACCACCACCGATAACGCCAGCCTGACCACCTTCAGGAGTGGGGATCGGGAAGACATCGAGGTGGCTATAGTCACCAGCTTTGACTTCAGCCTGAATATCTTCGGGCATGAAGGAGACGATGAAGGAGCCCTGGCGGAGCATGAAGCATTGACCTTCAGCAGCGCCATTGGCGAACAAAGCAGCATTGTCACCAAAGCTGGTGGTTGCCATGGCAACACCACCACCGTTTACCTGACCTTCAGCGAGAAGGCGGGCAGAAACGAGGTCAGCAGCAGCGGTGATCTCGGGGGAGGCAAAGTCAACTTCGCCGGAGATCCACTGAGCGTACACTTCCGGACCATTCAAAGACAGAACATACTGTTCCATCCAGTCGGTGAAGGGCCAGCCAGTGGCGCCGCCGGATTCAATACCAGCACACCACGGAGAGCCAGCGCCGTCTGCAATGATCTTAGCTTCGAGGGCAACCAATTCAGCATCGTTAGTGGGAACCGAGTAGCCATTGGCTTCAAAAGCGGAGGGATTGTAGAAAACGAGGGATTTCTGGTTGGCAGAAACAGGAAGACCATAGAGTTTGCCATCCACCACAGCAAGGGTATCCCAGCCGGGTACCAAAGTGGACTGAGGAATGCTGACATCGATGACTTCATCGAGGGGGACGAGGTTATCAGCAGCAAGAGCCTTCAAACCACCGGGCTGAGGCCACATGGCGATATCGGGTTCCTGACCGGCTTCGATCTTGACTTTGATGTCGGTGTCGAAGCTGGCGAGGGAGGTAAAGGTAACTTCAATCCCATTCGCCTCACCCCATTCAGTCAAAGCTTGTTGGAAGGCAGCAGCCTGAGCTTCGCCATAACCACCAAAGATCTCAACTTTGCCATCGCCTTCGGGGAGGCTGGATTCTTCAGCGGCAGCTTCGGTAGCAGCAGCTTCGGTAGCGGCAGCTTCGGTAGCAGCGGGTTCTTCGGCAGGAGCCTCAGTGGCGGCGGGAGCACACGCGGCAAGAACCAGGGAGGCCAGAATGAGCAAGCTCATTACAGACCATAAGACAGACTTTTTATTCATGGTTTCTCCTCTAATTGTTTTGAAGGTAAGGGTGTGATTTGAATGACCTTGAAAATAGGTTCAGTCAAATTGAAAGTGTTACCTTGAAAGCACTTTCATAGCACAATATAGCACTTTCGGGTACCAGAGTCAATAGGGTAGTTTAATTTTTTAAGTTTTTTTGTGAAAAAAAATACACCCGGAAATTTGGGTCTGGGCACACAGGGTTATAGCGCAAAAAGCTCAGAACAGGCTGGCAGGCATCGGCTAGGTTGTGAGGCGCGTGATTCTTATCACCTTGCTTTGCAGGTTTTTCAACTCCACCCGCACCCCCGCTTCCATCCATGCCAAGCCAGAGCGGGGTTGATCAAAGCCTTCGATACTGTACAAGGCTTCGGGGTCGAGCCCGCGCAAATGGATCACAGGGAAACGGAACGGGTCTGGGATGAGTGTACGAAAGACGAACAACACGCCTTCGCTTTTGTCCTTGCTGATGTATTGCACCGCCGAGTAATTATTTTTTTGCGGCGCGATGAGGCGATACTGGTCACCAAATTGGATGATGTGCCGGATCAATTTATACAACTCAATGCAATCGGCTCCCACCTGACGTTCAGCCTGATTCCATTCCAGTAAGTTTCCGCCTACGCCGAGAGAGCCGCACATGCTCACATGAAAACGAAACTCAAGCGGCACAGTCTCTTTGCCCCAATCCGTCACCCAGGCTTCCATGGTGATGGCGGGCATGAATTGCGAAAAGCCTTCTTGAATGGACAGTCTCTTCGTCGCTTCGGTGTTATCGCTGACCCAAACCTGATCAGCAAATTGTAAGATGCCGAAATCGGGTCGTCCGCCGCCGCTGGCGCAGCTTTGCCAAATCACGTTTGGATGTCGCCGACGCAGTTCACCCCACACGCGATACAAGCCATAGACATAACGCACCCACAACTCACGCGGGTCGCCGGGCGCATCTTGCCAACCCGGTTCACTGGCAGGACGGTTCATGTCCCATTTGATGAAGGCGATGTTGTTCTCACTGAGAATTTTATCGAGCGTGATGATGATGTAATCTTGCACATCGGCGCGCGCCATGTTGAGGATGAGTTGATTGCGAGCTTCAGTACGCGCGCGGGTGGGGAAGTGAATCACCCAATCGGGATGAGCGCGATACAAGTCACTATCGGGGTTGACCATTTCCGGCTCAACCCACAAGCCAAAATCCATGCCGAGGTCGTTGACTCGTTTGATCAAGCCGCCGAGCCCATTCGGGAATTTTTTCTGGTCGGGGAACCAATCGCCCAGACCGGCATTGTCCCAATTGCGGTTGTGGAACCAGCCATCGTCCATCACGAAGAGTTCCACGCCCATGTTCGCAGCGATCTCAGCGAGATGTGATTGCGAGGCTTCATCCACGTTGAAGAGAGTCGCTTCCCATGAGTTGTAGAGGATCTTATGCAGTACCTTGCCATGCGGCAGGAGTTCATTGCGCACATAATCATGGAAGATGCGGCTGGCGGCGCCGAATCCGTTCGGGGTGTAGCCGGAGATTGCAGACGGCGTGACGAGCGGTTCATTCGGTTTGAGCTGCCAGGCGAAGTCCCAATCGTTGAGCCCAATGCTCAGGCGGGTGGACGCATATTCAGTGACTTCAGCGGTGATCTTGAAATTACCGCTCCAGGCAAGGGTGCCAAAGAATACATCGCCGTGGTCTTCGCTGGCATTCTTTTCCACCGTAAACCAAGGCACGGCGCGATGACTTGGGATGATCCGTCGGCTTTCAATGACCTTTAAGCCGGGAGTGAGTGTTTCACGCTGCAGGTTGAACTCGTCGATGTGACGCCCATACATGTGTGTGAGTGAGTAGCCGTTTCCGTGAGGGAAGGTCCACTTGGCGGAGAAGGCGCGCTCGACTGAGATGGATTCGGTGCCGAGGTTTTCGAGCGTGACCCAGCGTTCGATCAAGTCATATTCTTCATGGATGCGGTAATGGAGAGTCAACTGCAGCGGGTAGGCTGAATCTTTGAAGCGTAGAGCAAGCTCCGGCTGGGGTGAGGCGCTGGTTTTAAAATCCACAAGAGAAAGAACCACATCCCGCACGCCATCAGCGAAGGTCACTTTGAGAGTCGGGTCAGTATATTTGGTGCCTGCATAGCCAGGATATTCTTCGGGGATGAAATGATCGTATCCATCCGTAGACGCCCAGCCTGATGGTTCGAAAGGCGCGGGATAATCCTTGACGAAGGGCAGACGTTTGCCCCAGTAACAATGCGAGAGCAGGTTGGATTTGTTGAGACCAAAGGCGTAGGCGCTGTGGCGCGTTTCAAGAATCCAATAATTGGGGGAAGTGTGAATAGGCATGAGACCTCTGAATGCAGAATTTTTTATTCATCATTCTGCATCCTGCATTCATCATTTACGTTGTTTGACGTTCGATCAGGTTGAGGGGAAGGTAAATGTGCTGCGTGGTTCGAGATGGGTCGGTCAGACGTCCCAAGACCATTTCTGCTGAGAGCTTACCAGACTCATCCAAATGTTGGCGGACGGTGGTGAGGTCGACATAATCTGCCATGTCGATGTCATCGAAGCCGACCACAGCCACATCATCGGGGATGCGCATGTTCAATTGACGCGCCACCTTCATGATGCTCAATGCCTGGTTATCCGACGCGGCAAAGATGGCGGAAGGGCGACCCGGCATGGTCAGCAATTCTTGAGCCGCTTCACGCGAACTTTCATGTGCATAAAATGCCTGCTTGATATTTTTAGCAGGAAGCTGCAAACCGGCATCCTTCAATATGGACTTGAATCCTTCGAGGCGCGAACGCACGGGGTGAATGATATTTCGTTCGGGCGGTTCGATATCGCCCAGGAAGCCGAAGGATTTATAACCTTTTTGAATGAGGTGCTCGGCGACCAGTCGCCCGCCTTGAAAGTCATCGATCACAATGCTGTTCAACTGTTCGTGTGAGAACTCGATCAGCACCGTTTCCATTTTGTTGCTGATCAGTCGTTTTACATCATGGCTTTCAACAGCCAGCGACATGATGATCAACCCATCCAAATTGCGCATGACCGGGATGGAAGAAAGGTAGCCTTGTAATTGTTCTTCCGAATCGACCGGGTAAATGACCAGCTCATAATTCTCGCGAGAAAGCCTGCCCGCCACGCCGCGCAGGCGTTGCACAAAGGAAGGTGCTGTGAAGAAAGGCGTGATCACGCCAATTCGACCTGTATGCTGCATGGCGCGGGCGCGTGCCTCGGCTTTGGGAATAAAACCGAGTTTGTCGATCGCGTTCATGACCACCTGACGGGTGTCAGGGTTGACCTTATCCGGCGAGTTCAACACACGTGAAATGGTAGTAATGCTAACGCCAGAAAGTTCGGCAACGTCGTAAATGGTTGGGGTTTTCTTTGTATTTGTCATAAGGTATGAAAGCTTTATGAAAGCACTTTCAGTGTAACATGAAAACGGCTGGACTTCCAGACAGGTGAAGAAGGTTTTATTTCGGTGACTTGAAAATAGGGGGGGTATTGCCGGGACCCTGCCTGGTCACTTCCACCCAAAGGGAGGCGGCGAGTTCGTAGCCGATGAGATGGTCATGCGGCTTCATCTGCAATCGCAGTGGACCTTTGAACGGCGCGCAACTATATAGATGAAAAGAAGTGCCAGGCACGAGTCCCAATTCACCGATGTAGCCCAACTTTTCGAGGTCATGGGTGCGGACTCGGCTGATGACACAATCAGAACCAGAGGGGACGTCAATCAATGGCATGTCTTTTACAGCGGGCATAACCCCATCTTTGGAAGGAATCGGCTCACCATGCGGGCAGCGTGTGGGGCGACCGGCAAGTTCATCCATACGGTCTTCGATCTCGTCGTTGACTCCTTTTTCGAAGGTGTCTGAAAGTTCGTGGGCGGTTGCCCAGTCGTACTTCATCACTTTGACGAGGAACACTTCGGTAAGGCGATGGCGCCGCAAGGACGGCATGGCGATCTTTTCACCAGCTTCCGTCAGGCGTACGCCGCGATAGGGTTCATGAACAAGGTAGCCAAATTTTTGCAGGCGCTTCACCATGGTGGAGATCGCCTGGGCGGAAGACTCAACATGAGAGCTTAGCAGCGAAAGTGGAACCTGTTCATGATCTTGTTGTAATCGGTAAATCTCTGCGGCATAACGCTGCATGGCGGGGCTTGCTGTCATCGAACTCCAAAAATATCAACCGGGTTGAATGCCGGTTTACAAGGGATATGATGTAATTTTAATACAAATATCTAGATTATTCAGATTTCGAAAATTATACTACGCAGTACATGAGCCAGACCCTAACACTGAGCTTATCTTACCGGAGACCAACATGTTCCAGATCACCCCGCTTAACCCCGCCATCCCCCTTAATGAACGTCAAACCATCATCCGCGATGCCTTCGATCAAGATCGCTCACAAATGACACTCATGCTTGCCCATCAATTGCAGGTTGCAGAAGTGGAGATACTCCGTGCGCTGGAAGGCGACATCGCCCACGAACTCAATGTCATGCGCCGGGAGGAACTCCTCCGTGCATTTGAGCCCCTCGGCAAATTAACCATTATCGTTTCAAACGGTGCGACCACCATTGAAGTGTTTGGTCAATTTGGCGGGTTCAGTAGTTCACATGGCTTCCTCAACGTCCGCAGTAAATCGCTTGATATGCACATCCGTAGCTGGGAGTTGGGGTCGGTCTTCGCTTTTCGCAAGCCCAGCCATCTCGATAAACACGAATCGCTATCCTTCCAATTCTTCGACAAACATGGGAATGCCGCCTTCAAGGTCTTTCTCACCTTCGGAGGCAAAGATCCTGCGCCAGAACTTGTTGAAAAATACAAAGAACTTATCCAAACGTTTACGGGGTAAGCTGTTTTGCCCTCACAAAACTCTAGTAAAATTCTATGTAAATCTACATAGTTCTACAGAAATTTACATCTAAAATAACACCCAGAGGTGAGGGCGCACAAAACGCCCTTGCTTCGTTTAATCCCAACAGAAACCTGAAAAGTCAGTGAGATTGTCAGGTTTAGGAAAAGATATGTTCATCAAACGCCTGCAACTCGCCCTCATTCATACTGCCGTCGCCATGACACTCGTCCCCATCAACAGCACGCTCAACCGCGTCATGATCTTCGACCTTGGCATCTCCAAGACGCTCTTCACTCTACTTGCCATCTTTCCTTATTTACTCTCCCCCATTCAGGTTGCCATCGGCTCTTTCTCAGACCGGCACCCCATCTTCGGGTATCGCCGCGCGCCGTACATTCTTGCCGGTCTGATCCTGTGTGTGGTCGGTGTATCCGTCGCCCCGCAGGTTGCCATTCTAATGAGTCAAAACTTTACGCTTGGTGTGATCGCCGGCATCCTCGCTTTTGGATTATGGGGCATGGGCTACAACCTCTCTGCGGTTTCCTATCTTTCGCTTGCCTCTGAACTCTCTGGTGAAAAGGAGCGCGGTAAAACCATAGCAACCATGTTCACCATTATGGTCATCGGTCTCATCGCGACGGGCATCAGCCTCAGCCGGATGGTTCCAACCTTTGACCCTGCCACACTGCAACGCGCCTTCTTCATTGTCGCCGCTTCAGCGCTGACGTTGGGTCTGATCGGACTTATCAAACTCGAACCCCCCTTCAACCGTTCCGCCCCACACTCCAAAGCAGACACTTATACCGTCAAGCAAATGATCGCTGCCATTACAGAGAACCGCGTGGCGAAGATCTTCTTCGTGTACCTGCTGCTGCTGCTCGCCGCCATTTTGAGTCAGGACGTTTTGCTCGAACCCTTCGGCGCCCAAGCCTTCGGCATGACCCTCGAACAGACCTCGCGCATCGTTTCCATTACCAACAGTTTCACCCTCATCGCCTTCATCGTGGCAGGCTTCCTGGATGGACGCGTAAAAAAGAAATATGTTGCCCAAACCGGAAACCTTGCAGCATTGTTTGGTTTCATCGTCATCGTTATCAGCGGATTGATCGCCAGCAAAAGCACCTTTTACATTGGCATTACCCTGCTCGGATTCGGAACCGGCATCTCCACCATTGCCAATCTCTCGCTGATGTTCGACTTAACCGTGCCGGAAAAAGTCGGCTTATACATCGGCGCCTGGGGTTTCTCGAACGGACTCTCGCGGCTTGTGGGTCTGCTTATGGCAGGTGTGGTCGCCGACTTAGCCACCCAAATCACCGGCAACGCTTTGAGCGGATATCTCATTGTCTTTGGTATGGAGGCATTGATGTTATTCATCGCAGCCATCATGTTATATCGTATTGATGTCAGTGTCTTTCAAAAGAAGGCACATGAACCCGGCTTTGCCGAAAAAATCGCACTGACTGCAGAGTAATGCATTGCAAGAGATACGTCCCACTGGAGAACACTAGTCAATTACACCAAGAGATGAACGATGACCAATGATGAATGGCTTTCCCTTGCAGGCGCCGCAAATATGCTTGGAGTGCATCCGAGCACGGTGCGGTTATGGTCCGACAAAGGCATCCTACCCGTTCATAAGACACAGGGCGGGCATCGCCGGTATAAGCGCGGGGAACTGCTCCTTTGGTCAGAATCCAACTCAAAGTCCAGAGAAGAAGCGCTTGAGCCGGAAGGCATGATGCAGGAGATCGTCAAGAACGTCCGCATGCAGATCTCTGAAGGGCGGCTTCAGGAAGAATCCTGGTATCAAAAATTGGATGACGATGCGCGGGCGCAATACCGCCTGAGCGCGCGTTCCTTGTTTCAGGGATTGATGACCTACGCAGCCACCAACGGACGTGAAGCCGAAACAGAAGCCTATGCCATCGGATACGAATATGCCTCCCGCGCGCGACGCTACAACCTCAGTTATGTCGATGCGGCGAAGGCGTTCCTATTCTTTAGAGATACATTGGTCGAATCGGTCATCAAGGTCTATAACGAAGCAAACATCCCGGCACGACGAGTGACTGAAATGTACACACGCATGCACACCTTTACAGACGATATTCTTATCAGTTTATTGGAAACGTATCGCAAGCTGGAAACTGCAAATCATTAGCGCAAATGATTTGGACTCCGAAAGTTCTACTTTCGGATATTTCCTGAAGTAGAACTTTCGGAGTCCTTAGAAAATTTCGGGCTTTTGTAAGAGTTCTACAAAAGCTGCTGCAAGATCGCAAGCGTTTCAGCCTTGCCCCCATAACCATTTTCGCCGCCAGGTCCCACACATGAGGGACAGCCATCTTCACAGGCACACTCGCTCACCAATTCATACGCGCGGCGGATCAACTCAGCATGCAGTTCAAATAATTTTTCACTAAAGCCAATGCCCGCAGGCACAAGGTCATACAACACAATAGACGGCTGTCCATTGACCGCAGACCAGGCAGGCTCGGCAAAGACTCCAAGATCGCCCGCGTCACACATCAGAAACAACGGCGCGAGATTGCCAAGCACAAATCCCAAACCTGTTAAGCCACTTCGAATACGTACATTCTGTTCAACTTTGCGATGACAGCTTGGGCACAGCGTGGTGAGATTTTCTAATCGGTTCGCCTGTTCGCGATCCAAGACTCCATTTTGGATGAAAGCACGGAAGGGAGTCTTGTGATGCACATCATGCTCGCGCCGGGTCTCCTCCGCGCCGCATACCTGACATTTGAACTGGTCCCGTTTTCTGACGGCGAGTCTTATCTTTTGCCAGTCGGGTCCGTAGTCGTTCGGGTCATTGGTCCACAGACCCGCATCACGCAGACTCTTAAGCGCGGACTCGGAGAGAGTCAGCCAATAGCCCGTGGTCTGCAATTCGGACGGGGGCAAGTCCAACGGTTCCTGCCCGAGGTTTTCATTCGTGAACCAGCGCAATTTGCGGAATCCCACCACCTGGGTGGTGACTTGAATTTCACCGTATGCCTTTTCCCCGCCGCGCACCACGATCTGATCATTGACAGACAATATCTGGATCTCGGATTCCTGCTGGGCTTCGGTGAAATAATCCAACCCGACAGGTGTGAGATGAGCAATATGGTTTTCGAGGTCAAGTTGCTGCACGAGATATTGCTGCGCTTCATGCATGTAGATCGCACCGGGATGCACCATCCAATTCGCGGATTCGCCATCCACCGTGCCGACGATGCTCGGTCGTCCGTCGTCCGCGGTGGTGTGCAACACCACGCTTTGCGGAGACGCCGAACGCAGGGAGATATTCGCGGCGGGATAGGCATCTCGCATCCAGAAATATTTTTCGTTCGAGAAATGCGCTTCCTGATTGGAAACCAAGAACTCAAGATACTCGTCCACCAATTCATCGGAGATGGAACCAAAACCTTCGCCGCGTTGAAACGGCAGTTCAAACATGGCGCAGCGTAAATGTTCCAACAGGATCAACAAATGATTCGGGTTGACCAACGCCATTTCCGGCGAACGCTCGAAGAAGTATTCGGGGTGATGCGCCAAGAACTGGTCCAGTGGATTCGGCGAAGCAACAAGGATTGAAACGGCTGGCAATTCACCACGTCCCGCGCGCCCGGCTTGCTGGCGGGTGCTGGCGATGGTGCCGGGGTAGCCTACCATCAACGCCGCGCCTAATCCGCCGATGTCGATGCCGAGTTCGAGGGCGTTGGTGGCAACCACAGTTTTGACCGAGCCGTCACGCAGTCCCTGTTCGATCTCGCGGCGTTGGAGCGGAAGATAACCAGAGCGGTAACCGCGGATCGGATTTTCGATTTTCGCTTTCAGATTTACGATTTGAGTTTGTAAATGAGTCAGAAGAATTTCCACACTACGGCGGGTTCTGGCAAAGACGACTGATTGCACATCATGTTTTAGCAACTCATTCGCCAAACGCACAGCTTCGAGAATGCTGCTTTTGCGCAAGCCAAGCGAAGCGTTGGTGATAGGCGGGTTATATATGATGAAGTGACGTTCACCGCGTGAGGAGCCATCGTTATCCACCAATTCAACGGGTTCTTCGATCAGGGTTTCTGCCAATTCTTTGGGATTTCCAATGGTTGCCGAGGCGAGGATGAACTTCGGATTCGCGCCATAGAATTTCGCCACACGTTTGAGCCTGCGGATGACGTTGGCAACATGTGAGCCGAAGACTCCGCGGTAGGTATGGGCTTCGTCGATGACGATGAATTTGAGATTGGTGAAGAATTCTCCCCAATTGGCGTGGTGCGGCAGGATGCCCGTATGCAGCATGTCGGGATTCGACAACACGATGCGGGCGGTTTTGCGGATGGTGGAGCGATGAGGTTGGGGGGTATCGCCATCATAGATGGCGGGTGTCAGGTTCCAGGTATCAGGTGCCAGGTTGTGGAGCGAAGAAAGTTGATCTTGGGTAAGGGCTTTGGTTGGGAAGAGATATAAAGCGCGTGCTTGTGAGTCCTCGATTAACTTTGCAAGCACGGGCAGGTTGTAGGCGAGGGTCTTTCCGCTGGCTGTGCCTGTGGAAAGAATTACATTACGGTGAGCACGGGCATGAGTCCACGCTGTCAGTTGATGGGAATAGAGCAGGGAAATGTTTCGGGACGCTAAGGCTTCTCGAAGCGAAGCAGGCAGATCGGTTGGAAAAGGATGCGTTTGTGCGGCGCGGGGAGGAGTCGTCTGCCAGGCGAAAATATTCGGCGCGGTTTCTTCATCCTGCTTCCAGAGCTCCAGTAATGTCTCAAGCATGGAAGTTAATCCACCGGGTCGCCACGTTCGGCATGCAAGGTACGGAATGCCCAAGCGCCTACGCCCAACGGAAACCAAAACGTAACCGCGCGATAAAGTAAAGTGATAACCACCGATTGACTCCAATTGACGTTAAGTGAGGTCAATGCAACCGGCATGAGTCCTTCCACAATGCCAATGCCGGATGGGGTGGGTGAAACAATTAGAAATAGATATGCCATGGAAAACCCGGCGATGATGGTGCCCGCTGAAAATGGAACTTCGAATGCCAGGAACGAACAGGTCAGTACCAGCATAAGCAAGCCTTTATCAAAAATACCCCATAGAACCGGGCGGAACAGGCTGGACGGTTTTTCGGTTAGACCTGAAAAACCATCTGCGATCTCACGCGCAAACTCGTGGGCACGTGCTTCGCTTAGATAATTTTCTTTTCGAAAACGCCGCACAACCCAGTTGATGCCACGCGCGAATTTCGCCAGCAAGTCACCTAATTTTTCAGCAGAACGATAGCCAACGTATAAAACTGTGGCATAGGTAACGGCGATTGCCAGCAGAAAAAATGAGGCGGAAATTTCTCCGACGTTCAGGTCATTGCGGCGGGTAAGGATGATTAGCCCTAAAGCAAGGATGACTAAAAAGGCAACCTGATCAAGCAAAAGAAACAACGCTGCCGCCACTGTGACCTTACCAGTAGGGTGCCCGCGTCGGTGGGCTTCGGATGCGAAGAGCGCGACTCCGCCCGCCCCGGCAGTGGGTGCCACAACGTTGATAAAGTTCGCCGCAGTGGCAATGCGACTGAGTGTAAATACATCTTCTTGAACTCCCAGCAGGCGAAAGATCGATTGATACATGCGCCCGCTGGATATGAACCAGCCGATCTGAATTAGTAAAGCCAGCAGGAAAAATCCCAAGTGTGCGCTTTGCAGGGTGCGCAAAATCGTCTCCAGCTCGCCAAAGCTGAACATGACCACGACCACACCCAAAAACAAAGCCACGAAAACAAAGAGTTTGTTCATGCTGTCCTTTTTTCCCTGGATCTTCTATCTAACAACGCCTGGTAGGCAGGGAAGGCTAATTATTTCATTAACATTGTAACAAAACATTGACAGCCCGCCTGTAATCCTCCTCCCAACCAAAGAAGGCGTAGGTAAAAAATCCGCCTGAGAAATCTCAGGCGGATTTTTTTACTGAATATCTGCAATGGTCGTTTTTTCAAGCTTATTCGAGACGTAATCTCGAATGTCTCTGAATACCCTGGTAAGTTTTTTCTCCTTTTCGATCGGCGTGGACTCGTAAAAATTCTCGCTGACCGATTCAGTAGGAGCCAGTGCGCCATCGAACAGACGAATGACTTCTGCCAACGAGATCTGGTTCGGACGCTTGGCAAGTTGATAGCCGCCTTTTTGTCCCTTGGCACTGCGCAGGAAGTGAGCACGTTTGAGTGCCAACATCAATTGTTCCAAAAACTTTGGCGGGATACTTTGCGCTGTGGCAATGGTATCGATGGAAATATATCCCTCGGATTCGTGACGAGCGAGGTATACAATGGCAAGAAGAGCATATTCGCTGCGGGTGGTTAGTTTCATGTCAGTTCATCTTCTTTCTTATTCAAAATCGACAAGTAGTATAGTGGAAATGGGAACACTGTCAAGCGGGTGCTCTTATCTGAAATTGAGGTTGCGAATCATCTTGACAAAATTCAGTGGCTGAATTATGATTTCGAACAACAAGTCCTATTGGATTACTAGGAATTCATAAATAAGTGAGTTTGTCTGAAACCTAGGTCAGAAACGAACTTTTTATTTACCTTGAAATCCTACTAAGTCAATAGGGTTTATGTATAAAATATCAGTAATCGGAGAAACAATATGCGAAAACAAACTTTAACATGGCTGTCGCTTTTTCTCGTAATGGCAGTCACCCTCTCGGCGTGTGGCACGGCTGGAAGCGTTGAACCCGCTCCGGCTGAGTCAGAAGCGGGCACTTCATCCGACTTGAGTGGAACCCTTTCCATCTCTGGCGCGTTCGCCCTCTACCCCATGATGACCGTTTGGGCTGAAGAGTTCACCAAGATCCACCCGAATGTGCAGTTCGATGTGCAGGGCGGCGGCGCGGGCAAAGGCATGACCGATACCATCGCTGGCGCAGTAGACATCGGCATGATCTCGCGCAGCATCAAGGAAGAAGAAACCGCACAAGGCATTTTCTGGGTATCGGTGACGAAGGATGCGGTCTTCCCAATCATCAATGCTGAGAATCCTGTAGCAGCGCAGATTCTTGAAAAGGGCATCTCACAAGAAGTCTTCAACAAAATTTACATCACCGGTGAGATCACCACTTGGGGTGAAGTGGTTGGCGACCCGTCCATCACGGACAAGATCAATGTCTTCACCCGTTCCGATGCATCTGGTGCGGCAGAACAATGGGCAAAGTATGCGGGCGGTGAAGCGCAAGAAGACCTGCTTGGCATCGGCGTGAACGGCGAACCCGCCATGCTCGACACCATTTTGAAAGACCCGCTCGGCATTGGCTTTGGCAACCTCAACAGCATCTTCGACCTGAGCGGCGGCGGACTCGTCCCTGGCATCGTCATCCCTCCGCTTGACATTAACGAGAACGGCGCGGCAGACGCGGAAGAAATCTACACTGTGAAAGAAGATGCCTTCAGCGCAGTGGCGAACGGAACCTATCCTTCTCCTCCGTCTCGCTTTGAAAATCTCGCCACACTTGGCAAACCCGAAGGACTCGAACTTGAATTCATCAAGTGGATCCTGACGGATGGTCAACAATATCTTGAAGCGGCAGGCTTCGTTCCGCTCACTCCTGAGCAACAAGCCGAGTCTCTTGCAAAATTAGAACAATGAGTGAAGTTAATCTCAACAACACTTTGAAAACAGAAGGTCGGCTAAGCCGACCTTCTACGCCGTCTCGCGCCAGAACGAATCGAGCCGCACAACGCACATTTTTTATTATCACACTTGTGCCTGTAGTGCTCATCATCATTGTGGCAACGGCATTGGTCGTGCGTTCCTACCCCATTCTCAATTCATACAGCCTCAGCGATCTATTGCTCGGCGAAACCTGGCGACCCAACAACGGCGAGTTCGGGTTTCGTCCGTTCATTCTGGGCACGTTGTGGGTCACAACGGTCGGCGTGTTGCTTGCGGTTCCGCCTTGCTTACTGGTTTCGGTCTATCTCGCGGAATATGCTCACAACCGCACACGCACGTTCGCCAAACCTGTTTTGGATGTACTCGCCGCCATCCCACCTGTGGTTTATGGCGTCTGGGGATTGCTCGCCATCGTTCCATTTGTGGATGACGTGCTCGCGCCTCTCTCTGAACGTTGGCTGGGTGACTCCATCTCAATCTTTGCCGTCACCCAGCCAACAGGGTTCGGCATCCTCGCAGGAGGAATCGTCCTTGCGGTGATGATCGCTCCACTTATCATCTCCGTTATCTTCGAAGTGCTTTCCACCGTGCCCAATGACTTACGCCATGCATCTCTCGCCGTCGGCGCGACTCAATGGCAGACCATCCGCACGGTGGTTTTGCCACAAGTTCTTCCCGGCATCGTCGCCGCCATTGTGCTGGGAGCCTCGCGTGCGCTTGGCGAAACCATCGCCGTGTTGATGGTCGTCGGCAATGTGCCGAATATTCCCACTTCCGTTTTTGATACGGCGTATCCACTGCCCGCACTCATTGCAAACAACTACGGCGAGATGATGTCCATTCCGCTGTACGACGCCGCCTTGCTCGGTGCAGCTCTTGTTTTATTGGTCGTCATTCTGATCTTCAATATTCTCTCCACGCTGGTTCTCCAGAGATTCTTGAGGCGCTCATGAAATTCCAAAAGAAACATTTCGAACGGCGGCACATCGTCGAACTAGTCATCAAGACCATTATGCGACTCGCTCTCTTTATCGTTGCAGGCGCGCTTGGTTTAATTTTATGGACGATCATTTCCCGAGGCTTACCTTCGCTGTCATGGGAAATGGTCTCGCAAATTCCCAAAGGCGGATATTACATGGGCAAGGACGGCGGCATTCTCAACGCCATCATCGGCTCGGCATACCTTGCTACAGGCGGGACGATCCTTGCCATGTTGTTGAGCGTGCCCATTGCTCTTTATCTCAAAGCCTATCTTGGTAAATCTCGTTGGGGCGACTACGTCCGCCTCTCGTTGGATGTGCTGTGGGGCATTCCTTCCATTGTGTATGGTGCCTTCGGTTTTGCATTGATGATCCTTTTGGGAATGCGTGCTTCGCTTCTCGCAGGCATCATCGTCCTCGCACTGGTTGAACTGCCCATCATGACCCGCGCCATGGACGAAGTCATCCGCCGCATGCCCGTGGATTTGGAACATGCCGCCCTCGCGCTTGGCTCCACCAAGTTTGAAGTGGCTGTCAACGTCATTACCCGCCAAATGCTGCCCGGCATCATCACCGCCATCTTGCTGGCTTTTGGGCGCGGCATCGGTGACGCAGCCTCCGTGCTTTTCACCGCAGGCTACACCGACCGCATCCCAACCTCGTTGATGAATCCCACCGCATCACTTCCGCTCGCCGTCTTCTTCCAACTCGGCTCACCCTACCCCGAAGTCCGCGAGCGTGGATACGCCGCCGCATTGATCCTAACCATCGCCGTGCTGTTAGTCAGTTTCGGGTCACGTTGGCTGGCATCGCGGCTGAATCGATACACGATTAAGTAGGGGCGACTCGCGAGTCGCCCCTACGAAGGACATAAAATGAACAACACCCACATCCAAGTTAAAAATCTCAACGCCTATTACGGCAAGCAACATGCCTTGAAAGACATCAACATCGAAATTCCCAAGAACCAGATCACCGTCATCATGGGTCCCTCTGGCTGCGGTAAGACCACTTTATTGAAAACCTTCAACCGCTTCTTTGAGCTGAACGAGAACGTCAACCTCACCGGCGAAGTGCTCGTGGACGGTGAAAATATCTACGACCCCAACGTGGACGTGACCGAAGTCCGCAAGGTGGTGGGCTTGCTGGCACAACGCCCCACGCCCTTGCCCATGTCCATTTACGATAATATCGCCTACGGTATGCGCATCCACCAAATGAAGAAAGACCGCGCCGAGTATAAAAAGTCTGTGCGGCATTATTTGGAGATCGCCGGTCTGTGGGAAGAAGTCCAAAAGCGCATGCACGACCCCGCAACTTCTCTTTCCATCGGACAACAACAACGCCTCTGCCTCGCCCGCGGCTTGGCAGTCGAACCAGAAATCATCCTCGGCGATGAACCCACCTCCGCGCTCGACCCGATCTCGTCGCAGAACATCGAGAGCCGCTTGCTTGAACTAAAGAAAGACTACACCATCGTCATTGTGACGCACACCTTGCGTCAGGCAAAGCGCCTCGCTGACCATGTTATTTATATGTATCTTGGTGAAGTGGCAGAAGCCGGTCCGGCACACGACGTGTTCACCAACCCCAAACACGAACGCACCAAGCAATATCTCGAAGGCTTGTTCTAAAGCTTAAAATCCCGAAGAGTTTATCTTCGGGATTTTTATTTTTGTTCAATGTAAATGTTCGCTTAGCGTCGATCAGGATATCTTCCATAAACAGTATAATAATTTAAGGATTTGGAGATATTCATGAAAATCAGACGCATCCTGCTTTTACTATTTATTGCTTTCGCAACCTTCCAACCTGTCTTTGCACAGACGCGTGATCCCATTGCCGTTGTCCTTACCGCAGATGGTCCCATCATGCCGCCGATGCTCGAATACATTCGGCGCGGCATAGAAACTGCTGAACAGCGCAATGCAGAAGTACTTGTCATTCAACTCAATACGCCGGGCGGCAGTGTAGAAACCATGCTGGAGATCATAAAGGAAATCCGTGCCAGCAATGTACCCGTGGTGGTATACGTAGCGCCGAGAAATGCCTTTGCCGCGAGCGCCGGAGCAATGATCACCATCTCAGGTCACGCTGCTGCCATGGCACCGGAAACCTCCATTGGCGCAGCCAGCCCCATCAGCAGTTCAGGCGAGAATCTCAATAGTACAGCAGCTACAAAAGCCAAAGAGATCATCAAAGCATTCATTCGTCCGTTCGTCACACCGCGCGGCGAAAAAGCAGTGGAACTCGCCGAAGCCATGATCGATGATGCCGTAGCCGTCACTGCTGAAGAAGCTCTGGAAACCGGTTTGATCGATTTCGTATCAGACGACCTCGAAGACCTGCTTCAATCGTTGAACGGCTTTACCGTTCAAATGGAAGATGGTGCATACAAACTCAATACAGAGAACATTGATGTCCAGCCGCTTGAGATCAGTTTTATCGAACAATTACTGCTGACCCTCACTGACCCGAACATTTCGTTTCTTCTGCTTGCCATTGGGGTGCAGGCGGTCTTGATCGAACTCTCCAGCCCTGGCGGTTGGGTGGCGGGCTTCCTCGGCGCGGTCTGCCTCACCCTAGCCACCTATGGATTGGGTGTGCTGACGGTCAACTGGTTCGGCATCATCTTTCTTATCATCGCCTTTGTGTTATTCGTGCTCGACATCAAAGCACCAACTCATGGCGCATTAACGACCGCTGGTGTTGCGTCATTCATCGTGGGTGCGCTGGTACTTTTCAACTCGCCGGGCACGCCTCAATTCCAACGTGTTTCAGTTCCACTGGTGATCGGCACAGGGGTCTTCATCGGTTTGATCTTCTTCGTCATCATGATGATCGCCCTGCGCGCGCAGCGCCGCCCGGTTCAAACCGGCGAAGAATCACTCGTCGGGAAAACAGGAACAGCTAAAACGTTCGAAGCGGAAGCGGGGCAGGTCCAGGTGGAGTCTGAGCTGTGGAGCGCAGAAAAAGCGGCAGGGTCAGATGAGATTCGTAAGGGTGATAAAATCGAAGTCGTCGAAGTTCGTGGATTAAGATTGATCGTAAAGAAAAAGTAACTTTTATCCGTCATTGCGAGGAGCGTGTTCTTCGCGACAAAGCAATCTCATGGCTAAGCTGGAGATTGCTTCGGGCACCGCCCTCGCGATGACGTAATCGCTTCAAAAAGGACCTTATGCCTGCTTCACCCACCCGAGACCGAGTCTCCCCGCAAACAGATGCACGCCCGCTGCGCCGCCCCGAATGGATCAAAGTACGTGCGCCTTCCGGCGAAAGTTATGAGCGTGTGCATACGCTGATGCGCTCGAAAGAATTACATACCGTTTGTGAAGAAGCCATGTGCCCCAACCTCGGCGAATGCTGGGGCAGCGGCACAGCGACTTTCTTAATGTTGGGTGACGTTTGTACACGCACCTGCGCCTTCTGCGATATCAAACACGGCAAGCCCGCCTTATTGGACTGGGGCGAAGCCGAACGTGTGGCGCAAGCCGTCAAGTCGATGGACTTGAAACATGCGGTCATCACTTCGGTCAATCGTGATGAACGCCGTGACGGTGGCGCGCCGATCTTCGCGATGGTCATCCGCCGCATCCGCGAAGTATTGCCGGGTTGTTCCATCGAAGTGCTCATCCCCGATTTCAAGGGCAGCATTGAAGCCCTGAAGATCGTGATGGATGCCCGCCCCGAGATCTTAAATCACAACGTGGAGACGGTGCCGCGTTTGTTCAAAACCGTTCAGCCGCAGGATAATTACGAGTGGGCGGCGGCGACCCTCTCCAACGCCAAAAAGCTCGACCCCGAAGTGCTCACCAAATCGGGGATCATGCTCGGCTTGGGTGAAACCATGGACGAGGTCAAACAGGTAATGCGCGACCAACGCAGTTGGGGTGTGGATATCCTCACCATTGGTCAGTATCTACAGCCCAGCAAGAAACACCTGGCAATGGAACGCTATTACACGATGGAAGAGTTCGCCGAACTGCGCGAGTTTGGCAAAGAGATCGGCTTCAAGTGGGTGGAGTCGAATCCGCTGGTGCGGTCTTCGTATCATGCGGCAGAACAAGTCCGCGCTTTGAGTGTGGTGCATCGCAAGTTGTATGGGGATGTGCATGATGAGCGAGAACAGGCTGCGTAATTAACGGAAAGTAGTAGATAAATAGTGAAACTCCTGCTGAAAGAACCGGCAGGAGTTTTTTATTAGACCACGTGAATAAATATTGAGCATGAACACTATATTCCCCCATACCGATTTTTATGAATCCCTGTATAATATCGAAGACACTCTAAATATGTCTATACAGGTCGCAATTTCCCAAAAGGGGAATTGCATCCTCTCTTTTTAAGAGAAGAGTACTTGTTAACAATGTTAACAAGAGGTATTATAAATTTGTTGGGGATACCTGTGCCTCAACATTCATATTCAGAAAGACATAAGAAAGAAGGAGAAAAATGAATAAACGCAATTTGTTCGTCCTGTTGTCGCTCATCGTGACCATTTCGATGATGCTCAGCGCCTGTGGAGCACCTGCCACAGAAGCGCCTGCAACCGAGGTTCCCACCGAGGCTGCAACCGAAGCTCCCACCGCCGAACCCACTGAAGAAATGCCCGCCATCGGTTCACCCGAACACCCCATCAAGGTTTTGTTCGTCCCCTCGGTGGATGCGAACATCATCACCACCGGTGGTGAAGTCATGGCTGCCGCTTTGAACGAAGCCACTGGTCTCACCTTCGAAGTGGTCGTCCCGACCTCTTACGCTGCGACCGTTGAAGAAATGTGCGCCTCTCCTGCCGACACCATGGCGTTCATTCCGGGTCTTGGGTACGCCATTGCCAGCCAGTTGTGTGGCGTGGATGTTTCCTTCAAAGCCATCCGCTTTGGATACCCTGTCTATTGGGCTGAATATATCGTCGCCCGCGACAGCGAGATCCAAACCCTCGCCGACCTCGAAGGCAAGAAATGGGGTTACGGTGACCAGGGTTCCACCTCCGGGTATATGGTTCCCGCTGTTGAATTTGCCGCGGCTGGCATCACCCCCGGTGAGCAGATCCAGACCGGTGGTCACAACCAGACCGTCACCGCTGTGTACAACGGCGAAGTGGATTTCGGAACCGTGTTCTATAGCGTACCTTTGAGCCCCGAAGGCGCCCCGATCTTCAGCTATGATGATTATCTCGCCGGAACGATCACCGAGCTGGCTCAGTATGAGATCCCTGAAGAATCGGTTGCCAACTGCGCACCCGATACCGAAGGCAAGAAATTGCTTTGCGACGGGTACCGCATTCTCGATGCCCGTGCCAACATCCGCACCGAAGCACCGGATGTGATCCAGAAGGTCCGCATCCTCGCCGTCTCCCAGGCGATCCCGAACGACACCCTGTCCTTCGGTCCTGAATTCCCTGCTGATGTCCGCACCCAGATCGAAGAAGCGCTTGTTGCCTTCTCGCAGACCGAAGCATGGGGAACCTCCATCGGTTCTTCCGACTTCTACGGCTGGTCTGGCATTGCCCCCGCCGAAGATGCCGAATATGACTTCGTCCGCGCGATGGTTGAAGCCACCGGCTACAAACTTCCCGAATAAGCAATACCTGCAATTTAATTTTGGGCAGGGAGAAAACATCTCCCTGCCCAAAATTTTATCCATTCAGTTAATTAGGAAATATAAGGGCGGGGGTAAAATTGCTTGTATTTCATCAGGTATGAATGCAAACCCATTTCATCTTTCAGGAAGTCTCAGATGCTTCAAATCAAAAACCTGACCAAAATCTACGACGGCGGCGTCAAAGCACTCGACAATGTCAGCTTTGATGTACCCGATGGGCAATTCCTTGCCGTGATCGGTTTAAGCGGATCGGGAAAATCCACCCTGCTGCGTTGTATCAACCGCCTCATTGAACCGACCGACGGGCAGATCCTCTGGAACGGAGAGGACATCACCAAAGCCTCACCGGAAGAAATGCGGCGCATCCGACGCAAGATCGGCATGGTCTTTCAACACTTCAACCTGGTGCATCGCTCGAAGGTGATCACCAACGTGTTGGCAGGTCGGCTGGGGTATATCAACCCGGCATGGAGCCTCCTGAACCGCTTCCCCAAAGATGATATTCAAAAAGCCATCAAGCAACTCGAACGTGTAGGCATTGCAGATAAAGCCGATCACCGCGCCGATGAGCTCAGCGGCGGACAGCAGCAACGCGTGGGCATTGCACGCGCGCTCATGCAGGACCCGGAAATGATCCTCGCCGATGAGCCGGTTGCCAGCCTAGACCCCGTCCTTGCGCACAGCATCATGAAGCATTTGGAAGATATCAACGATAAAGACGGTGTGACAGTGCTATGCAGTTTGCACTTCCTTGACCTTGTACATCGCTATGCGGATCGAGTCGTGGCACTTAATCAAGGACAGCTCGTTTTTGAAGGACTTCCCAGCGAGATCGATGACAGGAAATTCAAAGACATTTACGGACGCGATGCAGAAAGGGTTGGATGACCGCCATGGCAGAAAATAACAAAGATAAAAAAGCATCGCCCTGGAGATCTCTCCAACTCGGGCTGACGGTCATCTTCGGTATCGTTGTGTATGCCTATGGTTTCCAGATCACCAAGGTGGACCTGGAAGACCTGCGCAGCGAACGCCGGCAGGAAAGCCTCACACGCGTGATGCGTGCCCTCGCCAAGCCTGAGATCTTCGCCTACGATCAGCAGGAAGAGATCGTTAACTCGCCGGTGTATGTCACCTGCCCCGCAAGCGGCGCACCAACCCTGCCTGAACCAGACAAGAACGGACCCTACCTGGTCATCTCGCCTTCCTGCGCAGAGCCGGGAGAAACCGTGCAAGTGGAAGGCTTTAATTTCGCGCCGAATGTTTCCGGTCCGCTTCGCTTTGTACCTGGCAGCGACCCCGCCAATGTCGTAACCCTCGGACGGGATAATGTTGAAACCGATGCCGCTGGTCATTTTATCTTTGAGCTGACCCTGCCCAAACGCCCCAGTGCAGATATTCAATACATTCGCGCCACACTAAAACAAAATGTGGGTGCCCCGCATTTAACGCAAACCGCCAAAGATACCTGGGAAAAGATCGTTGAGACGGTCTTCCTTGCCCTGCTTGCAACCACATTCGGAACTTTCCTTGCCATTCCGCTAAGTTTCATTGCCGCCCGAAACTTGATGAAACCAGTACGAAGCCCGCTTGCAAGCATTGCCTTCTCGCTTTTGGGCTGGCCATTGGGAATGGGCATTGGCTATCTTATTGTCCGCTGGGTGGAAAGGTTGGGTGATCCTTTTACAGGAAACATTTTCATTAATCTTGTTTCTGTCATCATTGCGCCTATCATCCTTATCTACGGCTTGCGCTGGGCATTGCCACAGGAAGAAACATCCAAACCTTCGGTTTCTTTACAGATCGGGCGGTGGGCTGTTATCTTCGTTGTCACTCTGGTCGGCTTTTATGGGCTTTTCCAACTTGCCGCTCTTGCTAAAAACCTTGGGCAGGTGATCATGGCATCCAAGGGCTGGTTCGCCTTCCTCGGCAACTTTCTCTTCCAAAGCGGAGATATCGTCGGTATCATCACCCCCGCTCTCGGCGGATTAGCTGCAGGCGGAACCTTGAGCAGTTTCATGGGCAAAGTTGGTCAACGCGCCACGGAAAAACTTGCCCCAACCAATGTCAAACTGTTCAACATTGTCTTTGCCACTCTTGCCGGTATGACGGTTTTTGGTTTGCTCGGTCAATTGGTGGAGTGGTTGTACCAGGTTGGCAATCCGCTTTACACCCTCTGGGGTCCGGCAACGGCAGGCGGAATCCTTGGGCTTACCCTGGCACTTCTCACCAAGCCCAAAGCGACCCTGCCGACCGGGTTGGTCATTTACTACATTACACGTACCTTCCTGAATGGATTACGCTCCATTGAAGCATTGGTCATGGCTATCGTGTTCGTGATCGCCGTGGGGATCGGTCCATTCGCCGGTATGATGGCGCTTGGTCTGCATACCATTGTGAGCCTTGCAAAACTTTATTCAGAACAGGTTGAGAGCATTATGGCGGGTCCGTTGGAAGCCATTCAAGCCACGGGGGCGAACCGCTTGCAGACCATCGTATATGCGGTCATCCCCCAGATCATTCCGCCGTATATTTCCTACACCATGTACCGCTGGGATATCAATGTGCGTATGTCCACCATCATCGGTTTTGTGGGCGGCGGCGGCATCGGCTTCCTGCTGCAACAGAACATTAACCTGCTCAACTACCGCGCCGCATCTGCACAGATGTTTGCCATTGCGATTGTCGTTGCAAGCATGGATTACATTTCTTCGGTGTTGAGGGAAAAATACGTGTAAGGTTGTAGTGAGTGGAAAGTAAAAGAGCAAACTCCCGTTGACTTTTATCAACGGGAGTTTTTATTGTTTGTCTGCCTGTTTTCGAACTTATTTCTCCATCCCCTGATATTCCAGATACATCGTCAACCCATCAACCCAGTGCTGTATGCCATCCACGCGAATGGAGGGGTCTTCACAAGTATTGAAAAGTCCGCCGCTGTAACGTTCCAGCATGTCTTTCGTGAGATCAAAGTTGCAGTCATTGGCAGGGAACTGGCGCGCCTGCACGAAGGTGATAAAAGTTTTGATCTCTCGGTCGAGCCATTCATGGTCTGCATCAGCGAAAGCGAAAGCCTGCGCCGCTGCCGACAAGGCTTCGACCTTGGTTGTGGTTGCCGTGCTGGAGTTTGCAGGGTTCAGCGAACGGATCTGCCCGGCAATGATCAAGTCGGCAATGCTTTTGGCATAGCCCAATTCCACTTTGCTGAGCGTATCTGTGCGGGCAAACAATGCAAACGCATAGGCATGCCCGGAATCTTCAGTGACGGGCAGGGTTACCATGAAGGCATTCACCTCATGAGCCTGTTCGAGCCAGAAATCATTACCGGTCATTTCGTAAAGTTGCAGCAATGCGGCCACACCCTCGCCATTAAACGTTGGGTCGAAATAATTCGGGTCTACGGTTCCAGCAAAATGCGGGTCGAAGGAATGATAGAAACCGCCTTCGGGTCGGCGCATGGATACGATGAAGTAGCCTGAGTTGACAGCATCCGCTAACAGATCATGCCTATTTAGCAAAACGGTCCCGGTTGCCTGCCAGCGTTTATATATGGCATCAATGGTCACCGTCGCCCCGCCGAGCGGACAAGCTCCGTTGGTATAAAGGCACGTCCCTTTAAAGTGTTCCGGGTCCGTTAATAGGTTGGGGAGATACTGTTCAAGTGCGCGATCGGCAGCATCACAATAGATCATGTCGCCTGCCACACGGCACACGGTGTACAGTGCGCTTGTCCCACCCATCAGACGGATATAGGAAGGGACGGATGAACGGTCATTGGTCAGCAAGTTAACTTGATATGCCAACTCGCCATTCGCCAATTGCTGGCGGACGAGGTAATCTCCTGCAGCAGTGATGGAGGCTTTTAACGGGCTGTTCGCAAGCGGAAGGACTTCGGGTGCATGAGAGGAAATAGCTGTTGGCGTAGACGCTATACTCTCAAATGAGGAAGACTGCGTTTGAGGTGCAGCCGACTTGAGCCAAAAATAAGCAATACCCGCCAAAGCAAAGATGCCAATAAGGATGGGGATGATTCGTTTCCGCATGAATTACCTTTACCAGAGATAAACAAAGCTGGTTTCTTTACAGGCTAGTTGATCTTTTCTGCCAGGTCTTGCAGGGTCAATTCAGCCAGTGATGGCACAGTCAGGTCACCTTGCACGTTCATCTTTGCCGTCAGCGGGTTGGGAACCGCCACCACGAAGACCCCGGCTCGTTTGGATGCCAGCACTCCATTGGGAGAGTCTTCAAAGACAACTGCTTCGTGCTTTTCCACTTGCAGGGTTTCCAATGCCTTTAAATAAATATCGGGGTGGGGTTTTGTCCTGCCTGGGGCAACATCATCCTGGCAGATAATATGGTTGAAGAGATGATAGATGTCAAGACGCTGGGTGTGTGCATCCACCCAGGAGTGTGGAGAGCTGGAGCCAATGGCGACCTTCAATCCATTTTTTTGGGCTTCAGTGATCAACTCGATAATGCCAGGCATGATGGGATTGGCATGGATGATCGCATCCGCTTCCAGCCGGTAGCGGGCTTTGAGGGATGCAGGCTCCAGCCGTTCCTGAGAAAGAAGCGCAAGGTTCTGTGCGGGGTCAAAGTTCGAGATGCCGTATCCGCCCACGGTCTTTTCCCATTCCTCCACGGGCAGTTCAAATCCGTACTCTTTATAAATGGATTGCCAAACCAAAACTTCGGGTGTCTCGGTATCGAGGATTAACCCGTCAAAATCAAAGATTAGGGCTTTTATCGCTTTTTTCATAGTCACATCTTTATGAGATTTTTTGAGAGGAAGGCTATTTCCATTTGCCGCAGGTTACGGAAACCTTCTGACAAAATCTGAAATCGCTTCCCAAACTTTTATTTCACTGACCCCTTCGGTATTGATAATGGATAATACAGATGAAACTGCCGAGCGCATGGCGCGGTATTCGCGCTGGGCATCAGCATCAGTGGAGAAGAAGCGTGTGTGATCCATCCAGCCTTTGATGTGCAGCGAAACTGAAATGTAACTGTTGCCGCGTTTTAGTGTGATGCGCGCACCGGCATCATTAACCTCATCAGAAAGCACCAGCCCGCCTTCTGCACTGGTTGTGCCAATGGTTTTTCCTTTGTTATAGATCGACCAGCTACTCATCCGAATCCATTCTACTCATTTGTGTGGGTTGAACCCGTACACTGGAGGGTACCACACGCGCGGGTTTTGCGTCTTTGACGAAACGCGCCAGGTGCTTCACCATTACCGCCTGTCGGGGCAGGGCTTTGGCGCCAAGGTCTTCCAACACCGGCTCAAGCCAGGCTTGATAAGAACGGACTGTAAGGTATACAGGACGTCGTCGGCGATCGGGTAAACTTTCGATGAGCGAGACGATCTTTCCGCTTACATCGCTTTCATCCGGCAGGATCAATGGGGTCAACATCACACCGTACACACCATAGTTCACATTTGCAAAACTGCGCCCATCCGAATGGATAAATCCATTTGGTCGTTTCGGTGCCGGGTCTACGGGCTGAAGGAGCTGCGGCACGATCTGATAATGCAGACTCTGCACAGCAGGCAGGTTCAGCGACTGAACACGCATCCACTCTTTGTTCGAGCCTGATTCGGTTTTCTCGATCGCACTCGCATCCCAGACTCTCTGCCATGCATAGACGGCGAAGCCTGATCTGCGCAGCGCCATAAAAACATCGCTGGTCTCGTCCACTTCGGCAATCACATGGAATGCCTGCCATTCGCCTGCCTGCGCCGAGAGATGTTCGATCAATTCGGGCAGGTTGGGATCATTGAGGTTGAAGGATGGGGCAAGGTATAAAAGCTTTGCGAAGGTATCGCCGCGGGTGTGAATGATGCCGCCCAACAGCGTGACCTCGTCATTATTTTTTACCGCTGCGTATAAATGCCGCGCCGGGTTGACGTACGCCAACAACCCCATCGCCCCGAGGGGATGTCCGCGTGTGAGCGCCCGTGTGCTATCGAGAGTTAAGACGTCGTTGCGATAACGTGCGATGGTGGGAAGATCAAGAAGGTCAAGGGGACGAATGGTCATTTTGTAAAAAAACCCTAAAGGTCTCTACGGTTATCTAATATCATAACCGAAGAAGAAACCTTTAGGGTCTCATTTTTATTAACTTGCCAACGAAATGAAATACTCGTGGAAGCGCGTATCGTCTGTGAGTTCCGGGTGAAAAGAGGTTGCCAGCAAACGTCCCTGCTGTGCAGCAACGATGCGTCCATCTTCCAGGGCGCATAACACCTTCGCTTCACCGCTGACAGACTCGATGATCGGTCCGCGAATAAAGACCGCATGATAAGGATGTTCCGTCCCTGTGGCTTTGAACAGTTCATCGATCTCAAGGTCGGTCTCGAAAGAATCGACCTGACGTCCAAACGCATTGCGCTTGACCTTGATACTCATCAAACCCAGAAGGGGCTGGTCGCGTCCAATATCGTTCGAAAGAAAAATCGCGCCTGCGCATGTTCCCCAAATGGCATGCGACCTTCCAAACTCGCGCAGAGGCTCGATCAAACCATACGCCACCGCCAGTTTGCCAATGGTTGTCGACTCACCGCCAGGGATGATGAGCCCATCCAAACCTTCCAAATGTTTGGGCAGGCGCACTTCAGCCGTTTCTGCGCCGATCCGTTTCAACATGGTGATGTGTTCGGCAAAGTCACCTTGTAAAGCTAAGACACCGATTTTCATTTTTTAGACCATTGACGATAGATCATGGACGATGGAAAAGACCAGTTCAATAGCCTATTGTCCATCGTCCGTCGTCTAATTTACCAGCCGCGCACGGCGAGCTTCTCGCCTTCGGGCATTTGGGAGGCGTTGCGTCCGACCATTGCTTCGCCAAGGTTCTTGCTCACTTCCGCAAGGATGGAGGCATCTTGATAATGCGTTACAGATTTGACGATCGCCGCGGCACGTTTGGCAGGGTCACCCGATTTGAAGATGCCAGAACCAACGAAGACGCCGTCCACGCCGAGCTGCATCATCAACGCCGCATCGGCGGGAGTGGCTACGCCGCCAGCTGCAAAGTTCACCACCGGCAAACGTCCAAGTTCCTTTACTTCTTTCACCAACTCATACGGTGCGCCGTTGTTCTTGGCAAACGCCATCAATTCTTCATCGCCCATCACGGTCAATTGTTTGATCGTGCCGATCACAGTGCGGGCGTGACGCACGGCTTCAACCACATCCCCGGTGCCAGCCTCACCCTTGGTGCGGATCATCGCCGCGCCTTCACCAATACGGCGCAGGGCTTCACCAATGTTGCGGCAGCCACAAACGAACGGAACTTTGAAGTTATGCTTCAAAATGTGATGTTCTTCATCTGCCGGGGTCAACACTTCAGATTCGTCGATGTAGTCAATGCCGATCGATTCGAGGATCTGCGCCTCGACAAAATGACCGATACGGCACTTCGCCATCACCGGGATGGAAACCGCATCCATGATCTTGAGGATCATGTCGGGGTCGCTCATGCGTGCAACGCCGCCATCCGCGCGGATATCGGCAGGCACGCGTTCCAATGCCATCACGGCGCACGCGCCCGCTTCTTCTGCGATCTTGGCTTGCTCGGCGTTCACTACATCCATAATGACGCCGCCTTTAAGCATCTGCGCCAATCCTTTTTTCTCAGTCCAGGTTCCAGTTTTTGCTTGCATGTTTTTTCTCCTACATACTATATGGTTTGATTTGATTCTAGGTCAAAATTGGCGTACGTTAAGAGCCAATAAACGCCAATTATCAGCCAGCCACTTTAATGGCAAAGGGTGAATTGCAAGCCAATTGTCTCCATCGCATGGTGAGAAAATGATATATTCATCGTACCAATGTAAGTTGGAGAGATAAAATGCGCATCCCATTGGATCACCAAAGCAATATTCCCCTATATCAACAGATCGAAGACCATCTTCGAAAAAGTATTTTGGCGGGCACACTACCAGCCGATACACGCCTGCCCGCCAGCCGTCAGCTTGCGCGCGATCTCGGTGTCAACCGCACCACGGTCGAAAACGCATACGCAGCCCTCGAAGCTGGTGGTCTGGTTTTCTCAAGAATGGGCAGCGGCACCTATGTCTTGCCGGTCTATTCACTTCCTTCCATTCCAAAAAACAATGCCGATACCCCCTGGCCGCTCTGGCAAACAAGTTTACAAAAAAACACGTTTGCGAATGCAGACATTGCAGAAGACATGCTGCAGGCAAGCGGACATCCACATCCGATCAGTTTCGCCAGCGGCATTAGTGACGCACGACAATTCCCCGTGGAGGAGTTTCGCAAAGTGATCCAATCCGTTATGCGGCGTGACCAGATCGATGCGCTGGAATATGGGGAACGCAGAGGCTACGCTCCGCTGCGCGAGGGGATTGCCCGCATCTTAGCCAGCCAGGGCTTGCAGACACACCCGGAGAATATCCTCATCACAGCCGGGTCGCAGCAAGCCATCTTTCTTGCGGCACAGGTTTTGTTGAAGCCAAATGATATTGTTCTGGTGGAAGATCCAACCTACTCTGCAGCGCTCGATTTGTTCCGCACACTTGGGTTTCAGATCGTGGGGATTCCAGTGGACGGGCAGGGAATGCAAGTGGACAAACTGGAGAAGCTCCTACAGCTTCACCATCCCAAGTTGATCTACACCATCCCAAATTTTCATAACCCGACCGGGACGTGCCTCAATAGCGCCCGGCGCCGCGAGTTGATCATGCTCGCTGGCAAATACAATATTCCCATTTTGGAAGATGACTTCGTAGGCGATTTGCGCTATGAAGGCCATACCCAACCGTCGCTCAAATCATTGGACCCTGGCGGGCAGGTCATTTACGTCAGTACCTTTTCAAAGATGCTGATGCCCGGTCTGCGGGTTGGGTTCATTGTGGCAGATGGTCCGGTGTTCGAAAGCCTGCTTAATTTCAAACGTCTCAGTGATCTGGCAACATCCACATTGATCCAACGCTCGTTGGATGCATATATGACCGTCGGGCGGTACCAAACATATCTGCACCGTTCCAGCCAGATCTTCCGTGCCCGGCGTGATGCCATGGTAACTGCCATTGGGCGTTATTTGCCGTCCAGTGTTTCATTTGAAACACCCAAGGGCGGGTTATTTATCTGGCTGCAATTACCAAAGTCTCTTTCTGCAAATGACCTTCTGCCGATCGCCTGCAAAGAAGGGGTATCGTTTGCACCGGGGAATTCTTTTTTCATTGACGGAGTCAGCGGAAGAGATTGGATCCGTCTCAACTTTGCCTCACAGCCTGCAGAAGATATCGAGGAGGGGATCAAGAGGTTGGGCATTGTGTTCAAACGCATAAAAACAAAAGCAAAATAACTACACTACACATCACTGATAAAAATGGTATTGGGCAAAAGCTCAATACCATTTTTTAATGGCTTGACTTAAAGCCTTTAAGTGCTACAATTCACACAATGATACAATTAGTACAATATAAGGAAACCCATGCCTGAAAAGAAACTCACTCTACAGCTCGACTTTCATTCTGGATTGCCGATCTACACCCAGATCGTTAATCAAGTCCAAAGCCAATTGGCAAACGGGATATTGAAACCTGGCGATCAATTGCCAACTGTTCGTTCTCTGGCATCGGAACTGCGCGTCAACTTCAATACGGTAGCACGTGCTTATCGTATCCTTGATGAAGCCCGCATCATATCCACGCAGCAAGGACGCGGCACATACATCACCGAGATCCCGCCGCCAGAAGTGACAGAGAAGTTAAGACAGGAATCTCTTTCCGAACTCACACAGCGTTTTATCAGCGAAGCTTATCGATTGGGTTTCTCTGAACGTGAGGTCAGCCAGATGGTGAAAGACAGTCTGAAGTCATGGAAAGAAGCGAAGCAAGTCAAAGAGGAAGATTAGGTTTATCAAGAAGGAGAATGTCAATGAACACAAAATTTCTAAAGTCAATAACTCAAACCAAGAAAGATGAACAGCACATCCCGCCGATCGCTGGATTCATTTTCACCATCCTTTTGATCGGCACGATCAAAATAGCATTGCTATTGGATGTAACGAACGCATCGGATCTTTTCATTGGCGCTGTTGTCCTTGCAATGACCGGGGTTGCCACATATTTTTTGTTCGCCATCAAGGTTGCATCTCAATGGGAAAAAGTGGTTGTGCTGCGCTTTGGGAAATTCAACGGGCTAAAAGGTCCTGGAATTTTTTGGCTGATTCCCATTGTAGATACGGCTGTAATGTGGATCGACCACCGCGTTACAGTAACCTCATTCTCTGCTGAGAAAACATTGACCAAAGATACCGTACCTGTAGATGTGGACGCCGTACTCTTTTGGGTTGTATGGGATGCCGAGAAAGCCGCGCTCGAAGTGACGGATTACCAAAGCGCCATTTCATGGGCGGCACAGACTGCATTGCGCGAGATCATTGGTCAGATGACACTGGCAGATATTTTGGTCGGACGTGCCAAGATGGACGAAGAACTTCAGAAGATCATTGATGAACGCACTATACCTTGGGGCGTGACCGTGCAATCTGTTGAGATCCGCGACGTGGTCATTCCTCAGGTATTGGAAGATGCCATGTCTCGTCAGGCACAGGCAGAACGCGAGCGCCAGGCACGTGTGATCCTCGGCGAGTCTGAAAAGCAAATTGCCGCTTCGTTCTCTGAGGCTTCGCAGGCATATATCAACAATCCAACCGCATTGCACCTGCGCGCCATGAATATGTTGTTCGAAGGTTTGAAGGAAAAAGGCGCCTTGGTGATCGTACCATCCTCCGCAGTAGACACAATGAATCTCGGCGGCTTGAGCGGCATGGTTTCATTGGCACAAAATAATCTACCCAAAAATGACAAGTAGCATCGGCATCGCTTCAGGCGATTACCAGCAACAATACTAGAAAACGTTTCACGTGAAACGAAAAGGAAATCAAAATGACAACAAAAACAACATCCATCCTCGTACTGCTCATGATTGCTGTTGCAGTGATTGCAGGCGCGCTGTTATGGAATCAACTCCCCGAACAAATGGCTTCCCACTGGAACATCAATGATGAAGTCGACGGGTATATCTCAAAGTTCTGGGGCGTGTTCCTAATGCCGCTTGTCGTGCTGGGTATGTTCGGTCTGTTCATTGCTCTGCCCAACATGGATCCGCTCAAAGCAAACATCGAAAGTTTCCGCAGCGCATTCAACCTGTTCATCCTGCTCATCACGGTTTTCATGCTCTATATCCACGGGCTGACGCTCGCATGGAGCCTCGGGAATCAAAGCTTTAAGATGAGCACAATGATGCTGCCGTTCATGGGTATCTTATTCATCTTCATTGGTTACCTGCTGCGACAAGCCAAACGAAACTTCTTCATCGGGATCCGCACCCCGTGGACTCTCTCAAGTGATTCGGTTTGGGACAAGACGCATCAACTTGGCTCGGTCCTGTTTATGGTTTCAGGAGCCTTGGCATTCGTCGGAAGTTTCTTCGGCGGAATGACGGCCTTCTGGTTGCTCTTCGTTCCGCTGATGGGTTCCACACTGGCACTCGTCATTTACTCGTACATCCTATATCGCAGCGAGACAAAGGCATAGCTTCAACGTGCGTGTCTTTACGGCACGCACGTTTTGTTTCACGTGAAACGAAAGGATTTCGAAATGAATAACGAACTGCCAAAATGGGAATATCGCGTCCAAACTGTTGGCGGATTTTAGACGGGAGTAAAAGCTGAGGAGTTTGAACAACTGCTGAATGACTGGGGTGTCGAAGGTTGGGAAGTCGTTTCAACGCATATCCTGGAAAACCAGAACAAGATCAATGTCATTGCCAAACGCCCGTTGACTCGTGAAACCATCCGTCAGCGTTCGATGCCGCAATACAACAAATTATAGTGAGGCAAAAAATGATCGAAAGAAAATATATCTATTGGTTCTTGGGCATTACGGTTTTATTCTCGTGGCCCTTATTCCTTGCGCCGCTTGCATTAAGTGACCAGGATGCGTCCACCAAACAATTGGCAACGCAAGGATTATGGGCGATCGCCATGTGGGCTCCCGGCATCACCGCCATGATTGTGACCTTGTTCATCGCCAAGAAACCATTCAACAGTTTACGATTGAATACCTTGGGACCTAAACGCTTTTATCTTTGGGCGTGGTTATTGCCAGCCGCATTGACTATCCTTGGTGGCTTGTTTACGTTGATGTTTGGGTTGGCAGAACTTGATCTGAACTTTACGATGATCCGTGATGCATTGAAGTCTGCACCGGGCGGTGAAGATATTTCACCGATGGTGATCGTGTTATCGCAAACATTGCTTGCATTGACGCTGGGTCCCTTCATCAATATTCTATTTACAATGGGAGAAGAATTAGGCTGGCGCGGATTTTTACTTCCACACTTGCTGCCACTTGGACAATGGAAAGCCGTTCTGTTGAGCGGACTCATTTGGGGTGTATGGCATGCACCTGTTATTGTTCAAGGACATAACTATCCGGGCTATCCGATCCTTGGGATATTCATGATGATCATCTTCTGTGTTTTGTTGGGTACGATCATCTCGTGGTTGTATCTCAATACAAAGAGTCCCTGGGTGGCTGCGCTTGCACATGGAGCGGTCAACGCGATCGCAGGATTACCGGTGTTATTCCTTGTGCCTGGTTTCAATGTGGCATTGGGTGGTACCCTCGCCGCGCCAACAGCATGGATCGGTATGGCATTGTTCATTGCATGGCTTGTTTGGACGAAACGATTCCCAGTGCAAGAACAAGCTGGGATGTAACATCAGTTCAAAGTCAGATAGAGGCGAAGAATTAAAATAGAACAAATGTTCTATTTCAAAGAGATAAAAAAATGGGCGACGATGAGTCGCCCATTTTTTTATTCCATACTGATCGGAGCGGAACCAGTGACCACTTCATCATCTTTTTCAGGTGGTGCTTCCCCGATCAAAAACGCAGCAGCTCGGCTCTTGCCCGCATCCATAATCAAGTCCATATGAGCATTGGGTCGATAGTCCGTGATCGCAATTAATTTCAAGGCTGCCATAACACGCGGATTTTCGATGGAGATGAATTCAGAGAGACGATTTGGGGTATTGTAGAAAAAGTCGCGTTTGAAGATGGTGCCATCTTCATCAAGGAACACGCCAAGTGGATAGATATTGGCTTCCATCAGATCCTGAAAGAAGTGCGTACCAAAGGACGGTTCTGGAGATGCGCCAACTTCCTCGCCCGCAAGCTCAACGAGGGCGCGTGAGTTGTAGATATCACCGTACGAAACATGCACGCCAAGATCTGGAGTGGACGTCCCCCAGCGGCCGGGTCCAACCGCGATGAATGTATGGTCTTTGAGTGCAGAGTTTAGCTGCCCAATGGCGCGCTCAAGTTGGATGCGTTCGGCTTGGGATTGAAGGCTGAAATATCCCTCAGAAGGCACGAATAAAATGTAACGGATATTTTGCACCGCACCTTGTGGAACCATGGTTTGTGAAGAGAAGATAATATCTTCCGTTTCAAGGTCATTAGGGATCTGCACATCACTGGTCTCATGCATGTGGCTTTGCGGACGACATTGCAGCAATGTGATCTGCACATCGGGTTGTTCATCTGGATGCAAGATCTCAACCGTAAATTCTGTATCAACCGGTGAACCGTAATGGGTTTCAAGCAGAGTCAACGCTGCACGCATGGACTTGGAGAAAGGCGTCCGCGAGAGCAAGCCATCGAAGGTGAGAACCAGTTTATCGGTAGAGTCGAGGCGGGAACGGATCGGGGCGAGGTAGCCATCCTGTTCGACCTGGGCAATATAGCGGAGCGGGTCATAATCCACATGGAGCGCTTCACGCACAGGGATGGTAACGAATGAATTTGATTCAAGATCAATGGCATCGATGTTTTGTTGCGAGTATCGTTTGATGGTGCGGACATCCGATGAAGAATGCAGGCGCGGATGGCTAAGCGCCACAAGGCGGGGATAATCGTCTGCGAGCATATCCACGGCACGAGTACCCAAACCAAAGACGAGGCGCAGAAAACCTTCATCCTGTTTAATTTGCGGTGACCAGCGAAATAGATTGCGGCTGAAAGCCACGCCCGCAGCCTGCGGGAAGTAGTATCGCCCAACACGTTCGCCTTCCACGATCTGGATCAAGATGCCAATACGTTCATCGTAGTCGGCGAGGTCTTTGGTATGGCGGTAGATCAGCGCATCAGGATTCATAACGCTGGCATAGATCCGGGCAATGGCATTGGTCAATGCAGTGAGGCGCTCTTCATGCGAGCCTTGGTTCGGCAAAAAAATGCTTTCATATTTTCCGGCAAAAGATGTGCCAAAGTTATCTTCAAGCAAGCTGGAGGAACGGACGATCAACGGGCGGGTATCGGCTTCGAGCAGGACTCGGTCCAAACTCTCTCGGACTTCAGGAGGGAACTGTCCCTTGCAAAACTCTTCGAACAGCAAAGGATAATCTTCTCGCATTTGTTCTTCGGTCTTGTATTTTTGACCGTTCCAGCCGCCAAGGTCATTAAGCGACATAAAGTTGTAATACACATCGGAGCCGAGATAATAGGAGACGGGCAAACGGAAACGGTCACGAATGGATGGCGGAGCCGTCTCTTTGAGGATGCGCATGGCAAGCAGCATACCTGCTGCTTTACCGCCGATCTTTCCGCCGCCGATCTTGCGACGACTGATCTCGCGCAGGTCTTCCACAGTGAACCACTGACGCGCGATCTTGATATATTTCAGCTGGTCGCTGATCATGGTACGGATCAACACCGCAATAATGGCTTGCAGCCGCGCTTCGTATTTTTCCTTGTCGGCATCGGGCATATTCTCGATCATCTCAGCCTGTTCGAAGAGCAGGTCCTGCGGGGCAAGCTCCGGGTTGACCCAAACAAAGTCAGAATCTATATTGCCGCGTTCTGCCAGCACCTTGCGAACCAGGTCTTCAAATTCGGAATACGGCAGGTTGTAGGCAAAATAAAAATCGGTCAACGAATCTTTAACACGCGTAACACGCATTAACCAGACCTCGTTCGACTCTTCGGTCAAGGGGTCGGTAATGCCTTCGATCGTCTGCGATTCGACCGCCTTACGCTTCACTTCCTCTTCAAAAACTTCCTTACGGACGATGCCGCGTGAGTAGAGAGTCTTGCGCATCTGGTGCCGGATACGACTGCTGAGGATGGGGTACTGACTCAATGAAAGAAGGATGCGGAGTACGTTATCAATGGAAACTTTTGGGAGGGTCATGGATTCACCTGTGGTGGACAATTGACGATAGACCATGGATGATGGATGATAAGCGATGGTCTATCGCCCGTCGTCCATGGTCAGTCAGTCTGATTTTATAACAAAAAATCCGCCAGATATCACTCTGACGGATTCATATCTTCTTGCAAGCTTATCCCAAATGCATCGGCATGATGACATGCAGGAAGTTGTCATCACCAACCGGGCGGACGACCCCCGGCGCGTTCTGGGCAGTTGTTTCCAGCGCCACATTCGGGGTCTTGATGACTTCCAACGCCTCACGCAGGAATTTGACGTTGAAGGCGATCAGCACACCACTGCCATCCACTGTGGCTTCGACGATGGTCTCGTTCTTGCCGGTCTCTTCGGAAGTCGCAGAAATTTCCACTTCGCTGGGCTGCATTTCGCCGTTGGATTGTTTGATGTCGAGCCGCGCCACGTTCGAACCTTCACGGGCAAAGATCTCAGCTTGCTTGCAAGCCTTGAGCAATGCCGCCGTCGAAACCAGCGTACGTGATTTGTAATTGCGCGGAATGATCTGGTGGTAATCAGGGAACGTCCCATCGATCAACTGCGAGACCACTTCCACATCTTTCACGCGGAAGATGACCTGTCCACGCTGTTTAGGGACTGCCATATAAATGGGTTCTTCGGGGTCATGCGCCACACGCGCCAATTCGTTCAATGCCCTCGAGGGGATGATGATATTGAAAGAGTCCTTCACCGCATGGGCGAGTTGACCTTTGCGGACCGAAAGGCGGAAACCATCTGCCGCAGCCATCGTGACTTTATCTTTTTCTACTTGCATCAACACGCCCATCAACACGGGGCGGGCTTCATCGGTCGAAGCGGCAAAAACCACCTGCTGGATCATTTCTTTGAAATCAGCCACATTCAATTGCACGGCATCTTTCATTTCTGGCGTAGGCATGGGCGGAAATTCCTGCGCATCAATGCCCTTGATATCGTTGTTCGAGGAGCCGCCCTTCACATGCAAAGTCTGAGACTTCACATCGAGGTTTAACTGCACCTGATCGCCCGGCAAGGTATTGACCAGATCATTGAACGTACGAGAAGGAACGGTCGTCGAACCGTTCTCGTCGATGCGAGCGGGAATCCAACAGGTAATGCCCAATTCCAAATTGGTGGCAGAGAGACGCAAACGACCTTCATCGGTTGCGATCAAAATGTTCGATAAAACCGGCAATGTACTGCGCGACGAAACCGCGCGCGAAACAGTGCTCAAACCACGGGCAAGATTCTCTTGAAGGACAGTCACTTTCATGGTGCGCCTCGCTTAATGAATAGTCAGAATTTTCAAAAGTATATCATCCAATCCCGAAGGGATGGAAGGATTATAGAAAACGGGCAAAAATTAAAACAAATCCCGAAGGGATGACACAGCTATGTCACCCCTTCGGGGTTGAGATCACCTTTTGGTAAGGTCTAAAATCATGTGACCCCGTCGGGGTCATTACTAAAACCCTGCAACCATCGAAACCCCGAACATCAACAACCCAAACAGCAACTGACAGGCGAACAACCCTGCAAACACATAGGCGATATACGTCCAAACCGAGGTCGTGCGTTTGGACGATTGCGGGTGCAGTTCCTGCCCTTCAGCCAGAGACTTCGCCGAATCCGCTGCCTGCTCGAGGTCATTCATCCAGAATACGCCCGCCGCTTCATCGCTGACGATAAGTTTGTGCCCGCTAAATGAGCGCAGCCACGCTTTGACCGTTTCCTGCATATTGAAGGCAACCGAGCCAGGCAGGATCACCACGTCTGCTTTTACATCCGCCGGGATCTTTTCATTAATATTGAACACCATTACCGGCACACCGGGCGCACGCTTCGCGAACATGGATCTCACACCCTCGCCAAACTTCCCATCGTGGTCAAAAACCAGCACATGGAATTGGGTTTGTTTCTCAGCAAGGACATCTGCACGTGCAGCTCCATCAGAACGCAAAGCAAGCAGGTGATATACCAGCACAACAATGAAAACGATCAATGCCGTCAATTCATTGAGCACATCCGTCCAGAAGTTGGTTGTGCCGCCGCTCAAGGCTGCATTCACCAGGTCAAAGACCAATGTTCCCGCAGCAACCATCCCGCCGATCACGGAAGCGAACAAAACGAGATACAGGTACGACTTGCGGATGATCGAACGCCGGGCATGGTCACCGGTATCCGTGTCGGTCAGTGCCTGCGCCTGCATCGGTCGCCAGGTCATCAGCCAGAGTGGTAAGCCAACTACGAGTGTGGCAATGGCACCAGAAAGCGGCTCACTCAGCCCGCCTGTGCCAAGGTACGCATCCCCGATCGTCAGGTCGATCAAAACCGAAAAGAGGGAGAGTAGCCCCGTCACAGTGGCGGCCAGACCAAGGAGCGAAAGGATGTAGGCATATAAACGATGCTTGCCCGCACGACGGGGAAGGTTTTCATCGAAGGCGAATTGCTGGTTGAGCCACTTGCTGTAATATGCCCAGATCATCCCAAATGGCAGCGCAATGGAAATGGGTCCACCCAGTTTGCGGATAAATTCCAGCCATGCGTCGCCTTCTCCCAACCACTGTAGCAACACCGAGTAAATGAAATTGCCGCCCGCAATAAGGAAGACGATCACACCACCTAGGGTTAATAGATAGAGAAGCCCAAGGCGTAGATAAGACTCTTTTTCGGCAGAGTCAGGCAGCGCGTCTTGCAAGAGCCGCCAGGAGTAGACCCAGATCGGCGCGCCGATCAACATCAGCGCCATCGCATTCACGGCTGTCTCCCCGCCGATATCGCCAAGCACACCGGTTGGGAAGGAAAAGATATAGGTCAGGGCTTGCTGTACGCCATAGACCGTCATCAACAAGCCATACAGCACCCACACAAAACGATGCAAGCGGCGAAGCTCGGCAAAGTTTTCCGTCTCGTTCAAGCTGACCCAATTGGCTTTTAGAATGTTCCAGAAATACGCAGCGATCAGCAGGTTGACGATAATGGCGAGCAGGTTATCCAACCAGGTTTGCGACCCGCCAACCACTGCCCGATAGGCAGAAAGATGTACGGTGGAAAGAACCGTGCGGTTAATGAACGCCAGCAAATTTTGAACCACTGGAACCAAGGTACCAAGCAAAATGCCATACAGGAAAATAGCGCGGATGCTCGCAGAGTTTTCTTCGGCATCTTTCGCAGACGCATTCTGCGCCCAAGCCCAATGGATAAGGAAGATCGGCACGCCCACAAAGATGAGCGCAAGCGCCTGCGCCAGGTTGGTTGCGTTGTTCGTAATATCTTCAGCATTAAGGATGGAACGCAGCAGACCGATGATGCCCCACAGCACAACTTCAATGCTAATAAAGGCAACGGCGTAAAAGTAGAGACGACGAATTGTTTTCATAAATATCCTTCCGTTATTGCGGAGAGCTAGTTAGTGTCCTCGCAATGACGTGGTTCATTAAGGCTGGAAAGGTTCCTGATACCAGTTGTAATCCCAAAACACATAAGGCATTGAACTGACCTTCCAAGTGCCGTCCTGATCCACCAATAAAGCCTGTTCAACAGAGCCAGTACGGCTGGAGAATGGATCACTATATGAATAGTAGAGAATCAACTCCACCACGGCTTCATCCCCATTGATACGTGCCTCACCAACATCCAGCCCGGTATTTTCCGGAACAATCATGCCATTCAGGAAAGACTGTCGGAACTCTTCATAGGTGGGTTTATTTTTCAGGTCGGCAAGATAGTCATAGGCTTTTTCATAATCCTTGTTGAACACCGCCAGCGCGTAATTATGCGCCACACCCTCTGGGGTATCTTCTGCAAGATATTCCCGCTTGTCCTGACGGGTGAAGAAAAGGGTCAGAGCCAGAAGCACCAATACTCCAATGCCGACCAGAATACCTGTTAGAAATTTATCCTGTTTCATATTAAAACTCCTTCGTTTGCAATTTAACTGTACTCTATAATGACGAAATTTACATTCTAAAAGTTTCTCACTTGAAGCCTGCTTTCTTTCACCTTATACTCATTGGAAAGGAATATCCTTAAAAGAACCATGAGTAAAGAATCATTAAGCTTTCAGGCTGCCATTGACGATTTCAACAACGCCCGTCAGCGCGCCTCCATACAGGAAGTCATTGCGAGATTCACGGGCAAGTCCAACCAGCTTTTATCCTACAATGATGTAGCGGAAAAACTCCGGCTGCAAAGCCGCACCGAGCGCGGCATCCAAAACATTCCGCTTGATGCCATCGTCGGCAGTGTGGGGCGTTATACCGATTTCACCCGCACCTTCCTGCCGCGCAACGATCATGACCGCGAGCGTTGGGCACGCGTCAAAGCCGCCATGGAAGGGAATATGGGGTTACCGCCTATTGAGGTCTACAAGGTCGGCGAAGTTTATTTCGTAGAGGATGGCAACCATCGCGTCTCCATTGCGCGGCAGGAAAAGCTCACAAGCATTGAAGCGCACGTCACTGAATTCAAGACCGACATCAACCTGACCTCCGAGACCGATCTCGACGATCTCATCGTCAAATCCGAATACATCGAATTTCTGGATAAAACCGGCATCGCCGACTCACGCCCAAACGTCGATCTCAACGTCACCATCCCCGGGCAATATGCCAAATTGATGGAACAGATCAACATCTGCCGTTACCTTAATGCGGATGGTAAACAAGCGGAACCTTCGCTTCAAGACGCCGCCGCAAGCTGGTATGACACCCTATACATTCCCCTGGCTGAAGCCATCCGCGACCGCGACCTGTTGCAATGGTTCCCCAAACGCACCATCACCGACTTGTACATTTGGATCTCGGAAAACCGCGCTGCCCTCGAAAAAGAACTCGGCTGGGAACTTCAGTCTGATGTTGCTGCAACTGACCTGATCTTGAAACAAAGCGTCACTTCTGAATCCGGGAGCTGGCGCAAAGCACGTACGATTGCCCGCTACACTGACCATCTTTTTGATGACATCCTCATCCCGCTCAGTGGATACGAAGGAAGCTGGGACGCGCTCGAACAAGGTATCGTCATTGCCCGGCGCGAGAATGCCCGTCTGCACGGATTGCATATTGTTGAAAGCAAAGACGATGTAGAAAGCGAACAGGCACAAGCGATCAAACAACGTTTTGCCCAAGCCTGCAAAGATGCCGGTGTGCAAGGCAGTCTGGCGGTGGATGTAGGCGACATTACCCAAAGGATCATCGAACGAGCCATTGTCACCGATCTGATCATCGTAAAACTCACCAATCCGCCGGGCTCCGGGCTTTCCGTATTGAATTCTCCCTTTCGTGCCATGATCGAAAGAGCATCCCGCCCGCTGCTCACGGTCCCTGCCCGGGCAACCCCCATCGAACGTGCCCTGCTCGCCTTCGATGGTTCGGACCTATCCAAAGAAGCCTTGTTCGTCGCCGCCTATCTCGCCGAAATGTGGAAGACCGAAGTAACAGTATTCACCGCCCGCGGAGATGGAAAACTCAAAGCCGATGTGCAGGAATATGCCCGCCGTTACTTTGAATTCCATGAAGTGGAAGCAAAATACATTCTCAGTGAGCAGAAAGAACCACGCCACCTGACCGATATCGCCGCCGAATATAACACCGACCTGATCTTGATGGGCAGCCATAGCGGCAACAAACTGCAACAAGTGCTGGTCGGCAGCATGGTGGATGCCACCCTGCGCGAATCGACCGTGCCAACCTTCATCTGCCGTTAATCCCCCCTTTGATATACTTCATTCATCTTTCCAGTCAAGGAGAATTTTTATGACCGTATCCGCCTCTCGTTGGGATTTGTCCAATGTCTATCCTGCTCTTGATTCAAAGCAGTTCAAGTCTGCCATCAAAAAATACAAGTCTCTGTTGGATGAGCTTGAAGCCTTCTTAAAGAAAGCCGAAAAAGCCAACGCCAAGACCGACCCCAAAAAGCTTGGCAAACTTCTCGGTGAATCCACAGACCGCTTCAACGCTCTCCTTGAACTTTCAAGCACCATTGGGGCTTATATCTACTCCTTCATCACCACCGACTCACGTAATAAAGAAGCCATGCGCATTCTCTCGGAATATGAACAGATGAGTGTACAGGCAAGTGTGCTCAATACAAAGTTCACCGCCTGGGCAGGCACACTCGGCAAACCCGCCATCAAAAAAGCGGTCAATACCAATGTCTCTGCCAAAGCCCACGAATTCATCTTGTTTGAAGCGGCGGAGCAATCCAAATACTTGATGAGCGAAGCCGAAGAAACCCTCGCTGCCGAACTAACCCTAAGCGGCGGCAACGCATTTGGCAAACTGCAGGGTCAGCTCACCTCCCAAATGACAGTGGATTTTGAACTCGATGGCAAAGTGCAAAAAATGCCCATGCCTGCGCTCATCAACCTGCGCTCACACCCCGATGAATCCGTTCGCCGCCGCGGGTACGAAGCGGAAAATATCGCCTGGGCAGGCGTACAAGAAACGCTCGCTTCCTGCATGAACGGCGTCAAAGGCGAGGCGATCGTCCTCGACAAAAAGCGCGGACGAGAAGACAACCTGCATGCTTCCATTGATGTTGCCCGTATGGACCGCAGCACCCTTGAAGCCATGCTCAGCGCAATGAAAGATTCATTTCCCATGTTCCGCCGCTACTTCAAACACAAAGCGAAGTTGATCGGCAAGGAACAACTCGCCTGGTGGGATCTCTACGCCCCGCTCGGAAAAACCGACAAGGTGTATTCGTGGGATGAAGCCCGCGACTTCATTGTGGAAAACTTCAACAAATTCTCGCCTGAGTTGGGCGCCTTTGCCAAACGCACCTTTGACAACAATTGGATCGACGGTGAACAGCGCGAAGGCAAACGCGGCGGCGCATTCTGCATGGGCGTACCCGCAGTAAAGGAAAGCCGCATCCTCGCCAACTTTGACGGCTCGTTCGACCAGGTCAGCACGCTGGCACATGAGATCGGGCATGCTTTCCATAACGAATGCGCCTATCAAGCCGACAAGACCGAGCTTCAGCAAGCCACCCCCATGACCCTTGCCGAAACCGCCTCCATTATGTGCGAGACCATCGCCACTGAAGCCGCATTGGAAAAGACAAGCGATCCACAGGAAGTGCTTGCCATCCTTGAAGCACAGATGAACAATGCCTCACAGGTGGTAGTGGATATCTATTCGCGCTATTTATTCGAGAAGGAAGTTTTCGAGCGCCGCGCAAAATCGGAACTCTCTGCCGATGAGTTAAATCAGATCATGGAGAATGCCCAGAAAGCCACTTTCGGCGATGGGTTGGATGAAAAGTACCTGCAAAAATTCATGTGGACCTGGAAGCCGCATTACTACCGCACCGATACATCCTTCTACAATTATCCATACGCCTTTGGTCTGCTCTTTGCCACCGGTTTATACGCCGTCTACCAAAAGCGCGGCGCAGATTTTGTGCCCGCCTACAAAGAACTACTCGCCTCGACCGGTCAGGTACCTGCAGCAGAACTCGCCGACAAATTCGGTATCAATATTCGCACCAAAAAGTTCTGGGCAGATAGTCTCGCCATCATCGGCAAACGCGTGGATCGTTTCTGTCAGTTATAAATACCAGCCCAGTTGGGAGAATGTCTCCGCAACAGCCATTGGATCACCATGAAAACCAAGAACATCTTCCTGCCAATTGCCCTCCTGCTATTTGCCACACTTGCCTGCAAGGCACTCTCGCAACAGGCAGAAGCAACCCCCACCGCCATCTCAATCGACACGGAGGCTCAGATTCCGCTCACCGAAGCCGATGTTCCGCGGATCAACGTCAAAGAGGCAAAAGCTGCGATGGATGCCGGGCAGGCAATCCTTATTGATGTGCGCAGTGTAGATGCGTACGCGGAAAGCCATGCACAAGGTGCCATGTCCATTCCGCTCGAAAAGTTCGAATTCAACATTGCCAACCTTTCGCTGAAGAAGAGCCAATGGATCATCACCTACTGCACCTGACCGAACGAACACACAAGCGCCCGTGCGGCGTTCCTACTCTTAAATAACGGCTACGAAAAAGCGGATGCCCTGCTCGGCGGACTTCGCTCCTGGGTGGAAGCCGGATATCCCCTCGCTCCACAGCAATGATAATAAAAAAGCGACTTGCTCAACACAGCAAGTCGCTTTTTTATTATGGTCGTATCGCTTACGAAAACGCCTGCAGTCCTGTCTGGGCGCGCCCAAGGATCAGGGCATGGATATCATGTGTGCCTTCATAGGTGTTGACCGCTTCCAAATTCATCACATGCCGGATGATGTGATACTCGTCTGAGATGCCATTGCCGCCGTGCATATCACGTGAGGTGCGGGCGATCTCCAATGCCTTACCGCAGGAATTGCGTTTGATGAGCGAGATCATTTCAGGGGAGACCTTATCTTCATCGATAAGACGACCAACGCGCAACGTACCCTGTAAACCCAAGGTAATTTCCGTCATCATATTGGCAAGTTTTAACTGCATGATCTGATTCGCCGCCAGCGGACGTCCGAACTGCGGACGATCCAACGTATATTGCCGCGCTGCATGCCAGCAGAATTCCGCCGCGCCAAGTGCGCCCCAGGCAATGCCATAACGAGCCTTGTTCAAACATCCGAACGGACCTTTGAGTCCCTTCACTTCGGGGAAGATATTTTCTGCCGGGACGAAGACCTCGTCCATCACGATCTCGCCGGTGGCACTCGCCCGCAGACTGAACTTCCCTTCGATCTTCGGTGCGGAGAGTCCCTTCATGCCTTTTTCCAAGATAAAGCCGCGGATCTCCGCCATCGGAAGCCTTTGACCACGAAAGTTTCCCCCAAACACATCTGCGATCGGCGAGTTGGTGATCCACATTTTATTGCCATGCAAAATGAAACCGCCATCTACCTGCTTGGCTTTGGTTTCCATGCTGGCTGGGTCGCTGCCATGATTAGGTTCGGTGAGACCGAAGCAGCCCACCCATTCTCCGCTGGCGAGTTTTGGCAGGTATTTCTTGCGCTGTTCTTCGGTGCCATAAGTAAAAATGGGATACATCACCAGCGAACTCTGTACGCTCATCGCAGAACGATAGCCGCTGTCCACACGTTCCACTTCGCGGGCGATCAGTCCATAGGCAACGTGGTTCAAGCCTGCGCCGCCATATTCTTCAGGGATGGTCGAGCCGAGGAAGCCCATGGTCCCCATCTCGGTCATAATTTCGCGATGGAAAACTTCATGCCGGTTGGCTTCGAGGATGCGCGGCATGAGCTTATCCTGGCAATACTTGCGCGCTGTGTCACGGATCATGCGTTCTTCATCGGTCAGCTGGTCGTTGAGCAGAAAGGGATCATCCCATTTGAACGTTTGTTTGGACATAAGACCTCGGGTAATTAGTGATTGGTAACAAGTACATAACGATTGTATCAAATGTCAGAGTAGAGGAAATATCACAGAAAACAGAAACAGTTCAAAGTTTATGAGGAAGCGAAACAAAAAGAGGATGCACTTTTCAGCACATCCTCTTCAAATTACTACTTACCAATTACCAACTATGCAGAACCCGTTAACCAGCCGCGGAGTTCCATCGCCTTGACCACACGGTCGATGGCGACCATGTAAGCCGCATCGCGCATGTAGACCTTTTCCTTCTCACTGCGGTCGAACACGCTGTTAAAGGCGGAGGTCATCTTCTCATCGAGGCGTTGGAGGACTTCATCCTTGCTCCAGTAGAAGTTCATATCGTTCTGAACCTGTTCGAAGTAGGAGGTCGTCACGCCGCCGGCGTTGCAGAGGAAGTCGGGGATGTTGAACACGCCGTTCTTCTTGAACACTTCATCGGCTTCAGGGGTGGTCGGACCATTCGCGCCTTCAGCAACGATCTTGACGCTCTTGGAAACCTTCTGGACCGTATCGCCGTTGACCTGTCCTTCGAGCGCGGCAGGGATCAAGACATTGCCTTCGAATTCGATCCATTTATCACCATCATCCACCTGGTAACCGGAGTCCATCGCCTTCTTCTTATCGATGGTGCCGTATTCATCCACGATGGAAAGCAGGAAGCGCGGGTCAATGCCGCCCTTCTTGCTATAGGTGTAGGCTTTCTTGTCATGGCGGTCGTAGCAGGAAACACAAGCCACGGTTCCACCGAGAATTTCAACGAAACCGATCGCAGCATACTGCGACACGTTACCAAAACCCTGAAGCACAGCAACGGATTTCTTCGGATCGATGTTGAGGCGCTTCATTGCTTCGCGGACAGTGTAGATCACACCGTACCCGGTAGCTTCGGTGCGCCCGAGGGAACCGCCGCCGCCAAGGGGCTTGCCGGTGAAAACGCCGGGGGTATATTGCCCAACGAGCTTGGAGTATTCGTCCATCATCCAGCCCATCATTTGCGGAGTGGTGCCTACATCGGGAGCGGGCACGTCATTGCGTGGGCCGATATTCTTCCACATGTTCCGTACCCAACCGCGGCACAGACTTTCTTTTTCATTGACAGACAAGGTGGAGGGGTCAACGATAATGCCGCCTTTCCCGCCGCCGAGCGGGATATCCGCCACGGCGCATTTCCAAGTCATCCATGTGGCAAGCGCGCGCACAGTGTCGAGCGTCTCAGCCGGGTGGAAGCGAATACCGCCCTTGTTGGGTCCGCGGGCATCGTTATGCTGCACACGGAAGCCCTGAAAGACTTTGAGCGAGCCATCATCCAGGCGAACCGGAATGCGGAAGGAAAATTCACGCATCGGCCAACGCAGGGTTTCAGCCACGCCAGAGTCGAGCTTCAATTGCTTGGCAACTGCATCAAACTGCTTTTGTGCCATTTCAAACGCATTGATCTGTCCTGACATTTTTTTACTCTCCTTGGGTAGAGATTTAGAAAAAAATAAGCGGGCACCCCGGACGGGGTCCCGCTTTATACACGGCGTATGTACAATTGTTGGGTCATAAGTTTATCCAATAAATCACAATTGCCCTGAAACTTTACCACGAGAAGCAAGCCAAAGTCAATATGACAAAAATCCGATTATTCTCGGTAAAAAATGCAGATTTTCCTTGAAAAACCCAACCGACCCAAATTCGATGCGATGCCTCTTAGTGCTCAATGAATACCCGCACACGCGGACTTTGAAAAAGCTGTTGAAGCGATTATGCTGTTTTGCGACGCTCGAAAAATGCGTTCACCCGGCGGCGATGTTCATCAAATTTGCTGGCTTCCTCTTGCAAGACGCCTTCGTAAGTAAGCACCTCTGCAAGGTTGGGATAATATGCCTTATTGAAGGCTTTCTTCCCCAATGCAAACGCCTCACGTGGACCTCGCGCCACTTCCGCTGTCAATTCATCCACCACCCGTTGATAGTTAAAACCACCAAGACGATTGACCATGCCCCATTGATGCGCAAGCTGGGCAGGGATCGGTTTATTGGTATAGAAATATTCCTGTGCGCGCCCCAAGCCAATGTATTTTGAGAGGAACAGGGAAACCCCAGAATCCGGTGCAAGGGCAATGCCGCCAAAGCCCACTACGAAATATGCGCTGGTTCTGGCAATACGCAGGTCACATGCCAAGGCAATGCCGAACGCAGCACCGGCGCAAGCTCCATTGACAGCGGCAATGACCGGCTTGCCCATCTCGCGGATCTGTAGAATGAGCGGGTTATAGGTCTTCTCCAAATGCTCGCGATAGGAGATGGTCTCACCCTGTTTCATTTCACTCAGGTCCTGCCCGGCACTGAAGGTCTTGCCTGCGCCGGTCAACACCACGCAGCTTATCTGTGAGTCGCTTTCGGCGGAGGCAAGGGCGTTTTGCAATGCCTGGGTCATTTCGAAGTTAAAGGCATTGGCGCGTTCGGGGCGGTTAAGGGTCAGGGTCAACGTACCAGATCGGAGTGTGGAAAGAAGCGTTGTCATTGGTTCCTCAAAAGAAAAGTGACAGTCATGATGTGACTGTCACTTATTTTATACCTTTTATTCGCCAGGGTAGTCGTCAAATTGGTCATCGTCGCCGGGGTCGGCTTCGAATTCCACTTTCTCACCGTCTAGATAGACCCACAGCAGCAGGACGTGTCCGTCGTTGGTTTCCACATTGCGAGCGGCGAGAATGGGGGCAGTCTGTTCGAGCCCCGCTTCGCTGCGATAGTGCAAGTGAATGGATGTTTTGTTATGCCAGGCGTTATAACAGCGCTGTACCAAAGCGGGACCGTTAAAGGTGCGCAGGCGAGTAAGTGCAGGAATGGATAAATTCGGGCTTTCGTTTAAGCCCATTGCCCAACCGTCGTTGACGTGCTCAAAGATCGGGGGCGGTCCTTCAATGATTGTGATTCTGTCATCCATATAAAATTTACCTTGGCGGGAATATACCACAAGTGGCTTGCCGAATCGTTTCAGATTTTTATCAGAATCCCGGGGCAGGACAAATTGACCATTGTCTTTTCAGGGGTAAATGTGAAAATATGCGCATACCAGATATGGAGGCAGGACATGAAAAAATTCGTATTTTTGTCACTTCTGATCGTCAATTCACTGGCATGTGCCACCCTTGAACGAACCTTTGGGGCAGGTGAAACGCCCACAGCCATTATCTTCAGCACTCCGGTTTCGCTGGCAACCTCCACACCGCTGGCTGCCACTCGAAAAGAAACCTCTGATGTATATTGTTCTTCAGATGTCCCCGACGCCGTATCTGCTTATAACCAGGGCGTCACCTATGAAAGTGCCGGCAATGTGAATGCTGCCATTGCTGCCTACCGCCAAGCCATTGAACTGGACCCAACCTACTGTGACGCGATGGACAACCTTGCCTTGTTGCTGCGGCAAACTGATCAGGTGCAAGAAGCGATCATCTGGTATCAGGCATCGATCGTGATCGCCCCGGAAAATGAAGTGTCCCATTTGGGGCTTGCCAACACCTACATGACTCTTGAGCAGTATGACAATGCACTCGAAGAATACAATTATTTATTAAAGCTGGATGTCAACAATCCGGAAGGATATTACGGTGCAGGCAGGGTGTATTTTGCCGAAGAGAATTATCAAGAAGCCGTGGCTCAATTCCAAAAAGCCGAGGAGCTTTATTTGGCAACAGGCTCTGCCTATCTTGTCGATGCGCAGACGTATAGCGGATTCAGTTATGTGCTGATGCAAGATTATGAAAACGGGCGGGATTATCTCGAAAAGGTGTACCCGCAAATGCAGGATAATGCCTACGTGAATTACTACCTGGGGCAATGCTATTACTATGGCAAATCCATATACAATGAGGCGCTGGCAAAACAATACCTCATTCGAGCCCGCGACCTTGGAATTACCTTGGAACCCGAATTGGAAAAATTCATCAATACTCCATGAGCAAACTCACCCCCAAGATCATTTTGGAAGGTACACGTCTGACCTTTAAGACCGACATTGCGTTTGCATTGAATGAGCATCCGCGTATCGTTGGTCCGCGCAAATATAAGTACCACTCGCCGCTTATCTCCGGTGAGTGGTGTGCATTCACCAATTTTCCCTGGGGGCGCGGGTTGATCAATTTCGAGCCGCAGGAAGAGACGCTGGCAATGGAAACCTACGCCACCTGGCTCAAACTATTCGAATTGCAGCGCTACTATTCATGGATCGTGGACCGCTTTCATCTCTCCACACGCATGTATCAGTTGATGACCTACAACAAGAACTATGACTTCACATGGCTGGAAGAACGCTTGCTGCCGCTTAACTTCCGCCTGGTGCTGCTGACACGTTCCCCCGAATCGTTTGCCGCCGCCCGCGCCGAACGGCTGAAGGTCTCAGGGAATCCTGCACAATACGATAACCTGGACCTGTTCGTGGAAGAACAAAAAATCATCCGCAACCTATTCGCTGAATCGAACCTGCCGAAGATCGAGATCGATATTTCAGACAACAATATTCCCGCCGCTGTGGAGCGCATCGCCGATTGGATGGAATCCACTGGTGGGTTATATATGGCAGAATGAGCAGTATCTCGGTATACTTGCGCGCATGGCTATCCCAGAGAAGATCGGACGTTATGAGATCAAAGGCGAACTAGGACGCGGCGGTTTCGCCACTGTTTATCGCGGGTATGACCCGCGCTTCGAACGGGAAGTTGCCATCAAGTTCCTGCCGCCCGAGTTGATCCATTCCGACCCGCAGTTCCGTTTGCGGTTCGAGCGAGAGGCGAAGATCATCGCCCAATTGGAACACCCCGCGATCGTGCCGGTCTATGATGTGGGTGAGGAAAACAATCAGCCTTATTTTGTGATGCGCTACATGAATGGCGGGTCACTCTCGGAACGCATCAAAGCCCGCACTTTTAGCATCGAAGAAACCGTCAAGATCATCGAACAGCTCGCACCAGGGTTGGATGAAGCACATTCCAAAGGGATCGTCCATCGCGACCTCAAACCCGCCAACATCTTATTCACCAACAAGAACGTACCGCTTATCTCCGATTTCGGCATTGCCAAATTCAGCCAGGGTGAAACGACCGGCAATATGACCGGCTCTGCCATCATCGGTACCCCTGCCTATATGGCACCCGAACAGGCTTCCGGTGATGTTGTCGATGGGCGAGCCGATATTTATGCACTTGGCGTCATTCTCTACGAGATGGTTACAGGCAAGCAGCCTTATCAGGCGGATACTCCGCTTGGGCTGGCGATCAAACACGTCACCGAGCCAGTGCCACGCATTCTCGAAGCCAACCCCAACCTGCCCCCCTGGATGGAAAAGGTCATCTCCACGGCAATGGCAAAGAATAAAGATGACCGCTTCGCCTCTGCGGTGGAGCTGGTCGAAACCATCAAAGCCTTCCTACGCGGCGAGAATCCCGATATCCATTCGAACTCCACAGCAAAGATATCTCCATTCAACAAGACTGCCACCGTCAAAAAACAAAAGTCTTCAAACGGACCAAAACGCCGCACCCCGGTGTTTGCAATCCTTGCCGGGTTGGTAGTGCTGGGAATTATCGGCGCGGGCTATCTTCTCTTAAGCGGAGGCAGGTATCAGATCGTATTCGATTCGCCGACCGCCACGGTCATCAGTGGACCTGCCACAGATACTCCACAGCCGATCGTCATCCAATGGACTGCCACTCCACTCGCCGCGCCAGTCGAAGCCACCGCAACCACATCCAGTTCCACTGGTTTGCCCGTGATCGGCGGTGCGGATAAGATCGCCTTCGTGCGTGAAAACGATCTCTGGACCATGAACGTGGACGGCAGTGACCGTAAACAACATACCAACGATGGTCTGCCAAAATTCAACCTGCAATGGCTGCCAGACGGCAAGACCATTCTGTATATGACCGGCAAAACGGTCAAGACCGTCAACATCGAAACCGAAGTTGAAGAAGTCATCATCAATTACATTTCAGCGGAATATTTTGAAGGCTTCAGCGTTTCCCCCGATGGCAAGAAGGTTGCCATCAGCGCCAACCGCGAACTATTCATCGTGCCTTACGATCTGTTGAAACTGCGTTTCGCCACACGTCGCAGCGCCCTGCTGGAAATGGGCGGTTGTTTGTTCAATCAGATCCCGATCAAGGATATCCAATGGTCCGATGACGGGACACGCCTCGCCATGGAATATATTGCCAACTCAAGTGGCGTTTTTGTAGATGCCATTCGGGTCGTGGATGTGCAAAACTGCGAAGCCATCTCCACATCGAACTTGGATGATTTCCCGCCTGGGCGCTTCCAATTTGCCGGTGAGATCACTAACTTTGATTGGGATGGTGACCTGTTATTCTTCCTCAACAGCAACATCCGCAACAATGGTTTCGGTGATATGGTCTTCTATAATTCATTCACCCACAAAGCCGAACCCGCTGCGCCATATGAAGGCAACTGTTGTTACCGTGATGCTTCATTCAGTCCGGATGGTAGCCACGTTATTTTTGCCTTTCAAGATATCCGCCTTGGAAGCACAAGCCCGACCAATCTTTATTTGATCGCCGCAGATACGACATCTGTCCCCCGCAAACTTGAGCCGCTGCCTCTGCCTGATAATTTCTTCTCGAACCGTAGCGATGCGCCGCAACCCATCATGCGCCCGGTACAACCCTAAACCGCCGCCACAATCTCTTTCACCAAACCGGGTCCGCGATAGATCAGCCCCGTATAGACCTGCACCAACGCCGCTCCCATCTCGAGGCGGCGTTTTGCATCCTCAGGACTCATGATGCCGCCCGCACTCACCGTGGGAATCTGCCCATTCAAGCGTTGGAGTGTCTGACGAAGAACCGCCTCGCTCTTAACTGTGAGCGGACTGCCGCTCAACCCACCTGTCTCTTCCCGATGAACAGACCTCAGCCCATCACGTCCCAACGTTGTATTCGTAACGATGACTCCATCCATGTGTGTGCCCAAGATGGCTTCGAGCGCATCATCAAGCTCGGCATCGGATAAGTCTGGTGCCAGCTTGACGAGAATGGGAATGCGTTTCTTGTATGTCTGCTGCTCAAGCAGGCGTTGTTGGTGCAATTGACCAAGCAACGCTTCCAGAGCTGCGCGTCCCTGCAAACTGCGCAGCCCCACCGTATTGGGCGAGCTAACGTTGATGGTGAGGTAATCTGCCAAACCTGCAAAATTCTGGAGCAAGGCAAGATAATCGAGCACAGCTTCTTCGTTGGGTGTGTCTTTGTTCTTGCCCAGATTCACTCCAAGAATGGTGTTCCATGTTGGCAGGGGTTTCTTCTTTCGGCTTGGCATGCCAGTAACACGTTCGAGCCAGTTCGAATGCAGGTTGGGGTTCAACCGCAACTGCATGAACTCTGAGCCGCGTGAAGGGAAGCCCATACGATTGATGACAGCATCGTCTTCCAACAAACGAAACACTCGCGGAGAGGGATTTCCGGGCTGCGGTTTGGGCGTCACCGTTCCTACTTCCACATGCCCGAAGCCCAATGCCGAAAGCCCGCGGACAGCAATGCCATCTTTGTCATATCCAGCCGCCAGCCCAACCGGATTCTTGAAGGTCAGCCCAAAAACGGTCACCGGTTTGGTTGGAACGCTATACAGCATCGCAAGTAGTTTTCTAGAGGGCAAAAAATTACCGGCAATGCGCAATGCATTAAGGGTCAGCGCATGGGCACGCTCAGGGTCAAGGCGAAAGAGGGTGGGACGTAAGAACCGATACATCATTTTTAGTTTAACCTTTTATTCGAGTCTACAGAGGATCCTTACCAGCCAAGAAAAGCCCGGATCTGATCAAAGTGTGTAATGATGAATGCCGTCCCTGGAAGCAGAATGGTATTGATCATCAGCAAACCGACCCGCATATCAAAAACACCTGAGTTTGCGCTCTTCACATGGTCGTAATACTCTGCCATGGCTTTGAACTGATTCCAGCACGCAGGGTCATCAAAATGATTTTCAATATCCAACGATACCATCTCGGCGCGTAATCTTTCAAGAACCACATCCCGGGCACGGCTCACAATGCGTGAAAGCGAACTCTGACGAAAGATGAAGATCCCTGCCAGGGGCAGCATGTAAAGCAAAGAGGAGGGCAGCAAGGGAATGCGTGCATATACCATAAAGAACGTGCCAAGCGCCGCATATACGCTCAAGATATATGCCGAGTCGCGGATCACCGTGGAAAGGTAGCGGACCGAAGGGGACATCTTCGGGTCCACCTCATATAGATCGATATGGTAACGGCTAAGGATCAGCGGGAAAAGCATCAGAGTGATCAAAAGATATTCGGCTGTACACATCAAAAAATAACCACTAAACAAGGAGAGCGTTGTACTAAAACCCATCATCCCATGAATCAATATCTGCATTGGGTAATGGTATGGCATGATCACAGCAAGAAAAACTAATGAAAAGAATAACGTCCATGCCGTGCTGTTAAACCTGCGCAACCAGCGGTCCAGGTCGAGGATATCTTTAGGCTGGCTCATCGAGTCGATCACATAATCGAACAGGATGCGATAAAGCATCAGGTGCAGCCGGGTCACTAAAAAAATGCTAAACCAGAAAAAAAAGATCGTCAGGAATGCCAGTAACAACCATTCCTTAAAGACCTCAACCCCATCCGAGTAATTCAATAGATAAACGGCAACCAGGTGAATGGAAGACAAAACCAGATAGGCAGATAAGGTATTTTTAGGAAGACGGGGAATGGTGCGATGAAGCCACTTGGAAAGGCGCTCCGCCAGAGGATCGTACTCGCCGTTGGCAAGTCTTTGTTTTAGTTCTGCACGCAGTGTTGAAAGGTTGGTTTGCACAGACATAAAAGTCTCAATGAATGAACCTGCCGATAAAATCGACAATACGGTCAAATTGGAACAATAAGAAGGCGATCAAGGGAAGAATGAATGAATTGAAGAGTAACGTCCCTGTACGTGCATCGAAGATCCCCGCCTCAGCGTTCTTGACGCGTGTATAGTATTCCAACATGGCTTTATACTGACCATAAACAGCAGGAGCATCAAAATGATGCTCAACATCCAGTTTTTCCATCTTTGTTCGGAGTCGCTCGAGGGTTGTCCAACGCGCCCGCCCAACGATGAGAGAAAGCCCGATCTGCCTAAATACGAATATCCCCAGCAAAGGCAGTAGGTAAAAAATCCCTGTTGGGAAAAAGGGCATTTTTAGAAGATAGACCAGATAGAATGTAAAAATGGTAGCATAAATGCTCAAGCTGTTAGACGAGTTTCGAATGACGAGTGATAAGTGATACAGGGAAGGGGAAATACCCGGATCGAGCTCATACAGGTCTATCTCATAACGACTGAGAACCAGTGGGAATAGCATCAATGCCAGCAACTGATGCTGTACAATGCTCAACGGTATATAAGCGCTCATGGAAACTATGATCGAGCCGATTCCCGGCGAGTCATGAATGGCAGTAAGAAATGGAAATTGATAGCCAAACAAAAACACCATAAAAAAAATAAAAAATACAAGTACCCATTTAAAATCGCTGGCTCTTTTGATCCAGCCATCCAGTTTCAATATATCGCCTGGCTGAGGCATGGCATCCACTACATATTCAGACAGGACTTTATATAACTGCCGATACAGATCAGCATACAGAAAGACTCCCCACCAGAAAAGAAAACTTGAAATAAGGGTAATAACTGCCCAATCTTTCCATGCCTCGATCCCATCCAAAAAATAAAGAAGGTTTGAGCATAGGAAATGCAACAGGCTCCAAAAAAGAAACGCAGAAAGGTTACTTTTGATGAAGCCCGGAAAGATACGGCGTGGAATCATGCTCAAACGCTCTGAAAGCGACGCATAGGTTCCGTCGGTGAGTTTCCGTTTCAAGTCCGCTCGTAAAGCGGACAAGTCGGTGGATGAAGGCATTTTCCCTCCCACGGGATACACTCAAAGCCTAACTTGTTCTTTATCTTATTTCAGGAATGTCCGGGTAACTTTTTCCAAAATCTGCGTGCAGGTCCGCCGCCATCCGGATATTCCGTGATCGTGACATGTTCAGGATACAACTCAAAAAGGATATATCGTTCCGCCGGTTTGTAAGGCGAGACGCGCTCAGCTGCACCGCGCAAGGCTGCATCTTCGATAAACACCGCCCTGCCTGAGAGAAAAACCTCGCCGCTTGTACCGCTTGTATCAGCAACGGAACAATGCAAAGCAAAGCGCGGGTCACGGCGAAGGTCTTTTCCTTTGGGTGAAGTGGGTTCCATGAAAACGAAAAAATGTCCCTCACCGATGATCGGTGTGAATGGATGCACACGTGGCGAGCCATCTTTACGACTCGTGGCAAGATATGCAACTTCGTTATGCAGCCGCGCTCTTGCAAAGTCAGCAAGCTCTGGGGCTTGGGTCTCAAAAATTTTCCAGGACATTAAGCCTGCTTCAAAAATGCCCGGGTCTCTTCGATCTTTTCTTTGGAGACCTTGCCGTTCCCCTCCCAATGAGTCAACAATTGGGTGATGGTCAGCACGGCATGCAGAGTGTACCCTGCCTGCTCCAATGACTCTTTCGCGCCGGATTGCCTGTCCACCAGGACGACCACATCCTTCACTACCAGACCAACCCCGGTCAGTTTTTCGATGGCTTCGAATTTGCTGCCGCCAGTGGTGGCAAGATCATCGATCACAACAACCGTCTCACCCGCATGGTATTCACCTTCGATCTCAGCTTTGGTGCCATATGTTTTCACTTCCTTGCGCGGATAGATCATGGGGTATCCACCCTGCAAAGAGACCGCCGTGGCGATCGGGATCGCCGCATAAGGCAGACCAGCAATCCGGCTGAACTTTAGCTCTTTTAACAAAGGCAGATATGCCGCACCGATCTGCTCCAGTAATTTTGGAAATGAGATGATATAACGCAGGTCAATATAGATGGGCGATTTCAGCCCGGACTTGAGCGTAAATTCGCCGAACTTGATACAGCCCGCTTCAAGGAGTCCGTCGGCTAGGGCGGTTAAGGTTGGGTCGGTAATGTTCAATTCATTGTTCATGATGTCTCCTATTTTTTCATTTCACGTTTGACACGCAATATCTCATCGCGTATCTCTGCTGCAGCTTTACCGGGGTTATCAGCACGGGAAATGGCACGCGAGATGGGCAGCAATATCCCTTTGCCATCTGCCCGCAGACCTGCTTTGAGGGTAACTTCCAACTCGCCGCCTTGAGCGCCAACACCAGGTGAAAGAAACCATAAATCCGGCACGGCAGCGCGGATCATTTCCATGATCTGGGGGTGAGTCGCACCGACAACAAGCCCTACGTTATTCTTCTCGTTCCATTGTTGAGCAAGTTTGGCAATGTAAATATACAAAGGCATGGGCATATCTGAACCCATCGGCATGACGAGTAGATTCTGCACATCCATTGAACCGGCATTGGAGGTCTTGCACAGCAGAAAGACACCCTTCTGTGAATAACCGAGGAACGGCTCAACCGAGTCTTTTCCAAGATATGGATTCAACGTAATGCAATCGGCGCCGAGGTGCTCAAAAGCAGCCTGGGCATATGCTTCAGCCGTGGAGGAAATATCGCCCCGCTTCGCATCCAGGATGATGGGGATGCGCGAACCCAACCGGTCTGATTCTGCGTTGATGGCTTCGATCACCTCTTTGAGGGCCGTCCACCCTTCGGCGCCGAAGACTTCAAAGAAGGCAACGTTGGGTTTGAAGGCTGCAGCGTAGCGCGCGGTCTGTTGAACAAGATTCAGGCTGAACTTTAGCGCAGAAGCGGCAGTGGGGCTTGGGAGGTCGGAGATGTGCGGGTCGAGTCCCACACACAAAAGGGAGGAACAATCGTCAACGCGTTTTTCAAGAAATGAGAAAAAAGTTTCCATGGTGCTCCTTATGAAAAGACCCGAAAGGTTTTGATAACCTTCCGGGTCTTATTTTACTCAATGAACGTATCCCACTTGCTTGATTTGTCCGTGATCCAGGTTTTGAATCCTGCTGTCAGTTGGTCCCAGTAGGACGGGCTCCAAATGTCTGCGCCGTAGCCATTGCACTCGGGCAGGAAAAATTCGAAGGGAATGGTATCGGGCAAATTGCAGACTGGGGAAGGGCTGCCATTTACAGAATTCGGAGCGCTGCCTTCACGAGTGTTGCTGAGGTTGGGTGTGGGGGTGCAATCTTCGAACCAGGCATTGCCGGGGTTGCCATCGGGCAGGCGGCAGAAAGAGCGGTCTTCCGTACGGGCAAAGTCATAGGTGAAGGCATCATAGATCTTGCCGTTTGAGTTGATCAGTCGGACGGTTTCGCCGCCATCGCTGAGCAGGAGGTTGGTCTGTTTGCTGTAATAGATAATGCGCTCACCGGGCTTGAGCGTACCGGAGGGCAGGCTGAACGAGGTGGAGCCGAGCTTATCCAGCTTCCAACCACTGAGGGAAATGTCTACAGCGGTCAGGTTTTTGATCTCGATGAATTCATCAAAGACATCTGTTGCGCCGTCTTGATTCCAGTCAAAGCCGGGGCGCGCGAGGATCTCGTTGATGATGGGCCGCGGCTCAACGACCAGACTATCGGGTGCCGATGTGGCGGTGGGTGCGCTGGTGGTTGTTGCTGTGGCGGCGGCTACAGGCGAGTTGCTGCTTTTTGGGGTACCAAGAATATCGCCGCCGTTGGCGTTCTTACCGTTACGCTTGGCACTGGTATTGGTGTGCCAGGCGCTATCACTTTCAGCGGATGCCCCTGTTCGCTCCATACTTTCATATGTGGAACTGCTGCCCTTGGGCCAGGCACCACCATTGCCGTTGGCTGTGTCGATGACCGTATTGGCACCATCATACAGAGTGATCGCTTCACCTGTATTGGAAAGTGACCCGCTTGTGTAGATTTGGTCGGCGGCAATATCAGAAATTGCACTGTCATCAGAAATACTATCCCCACGTTCCAAAAGGAAATATCCTCCAGCTGGAACCTTGCCGGAAAGGATAATAGTCGGCGAACCGTCTGCTGCTTTAATCTGCCAGTTGGTGATATTCACTTCAAGCGCTGTCGGATTGTAAAGTTCAATCCACTCATCATCCGTAAGTGAAGAAGCCGTCCCCGCCCAGGCAATTTCATTAATGATAACGGAACGAAACCCAGAGGCAGTTGGGGTATGGGAAGGAGTTTGTGTAAATGTTGGGGTAAAGGTGGGTGTATTGGTAGGCGAGGGTGTAACGGACGGTGTGAATGTTGGCGTAATATTGGTCATTGTATTGGATGTACCCGGCGTACCGTGAATGGGGTTATTACCGGCATCAACCGCGCTTCCCACGCCTTGGAATGTTGTCCAAGATAGGTTTCCATCAGCAACTGTACCTACACGTTCCATGCTCCTTGGAGGGAGCGAACTTCCGGCATACCATGAACCACCACCTATATTGGCAGTATCCACGATCGTTCCATCCGGTGCGCGCAGGCGCAGAATTTCACCTGTATCGCCTAAGTCGCCGGTAAAGACCAGGTCTGCAAAATTCCCCTGCACTGCATTATCGCTACCGCGCTCAAGGAGATAATAATCATTTGCCGCAAGAATACCCGAAAGCGTAATATCCGGGCTGCCATCAACAGCAATGAGCCGCCAGCCAGTAAGGTCAACTGAAGAAGAACCCGGATTGTACAACTCGATCCACTCATCATCCGAAGAGGCAACAGTTCCTGCCCAGGCAATTTCATTGATTATGAGTTTGAGAGGGAAATATGGACACTTCCCCGAAACAAGCACATTATCAAGACGGAATGTCCCTCCACTGCTTGTTGCATCGTATCCATATATCCTGAATTTTATGTTTGGGTTTCCATTAAGACTGGTAACAGAAGACATATCCAGTTGAATCAGATGAAAATTACTGTCATTTGTAAGCGTTATTGTTGTAAAAGGTAAAAACGTTACCCCATCAGATGAGTATTCAATATTCAGTTTTTTAGGACCAGTGCTAGTCGATCGATAGTCAAATCCAAGTTCAATATCAATATACTGGTCAGTATTAACTGATATCTCTATCAAGTCATTGGTATCGACCGGTACACCAAACCCTGTAAGGCTGATGGCACGGTCTGGGTTTCCAGATGCAAATGATTGAGTCAGCCCTATTCCAGGTGTTAATATTCCAATTCCTTCAGCGGGAGCTAACGTGTCTCCAAGAAAAGTCCAATTTGCTATAGTTGGGTTTGGGCATAATGAAACAGGTTTAGCTGCTACACTCTCCATGCGCGGAGAAAATACTCCCGCGCAAAAGGTCATGAGCAGAGTCAGAAGGAGGGCGAAACGGGAAAACCTGTTTCGGTTTGGCATAAGCAGGGTAAGGCGCAGCGTCAGCTCACAGGCAGGTAAACCCCACAGCGAAGCTTGAGGCGCATCCGCGCACGAAAATTATACCCTTGGCTGGCACACGTAATCCACCCTGATTTCGCAAAATAAATAAGTTAAGGGTGGGTGCCATCTTAGAAATGGCATCCACCCTTTATTTGTTAAGCACTAGGAAGAACACGCGGCTCGATCACCAGTTTAATGGCGGTTCGAACCTTATCCTCGATCTCAACATCTACGAACTCAGGGACGCAGGCAACTTCGATCCCATCATTCTTGAGGTAACTGGTGGCAAGCACCAAAGCTTTGACTGCCTGATTGACGGCGCCTGCTCCGATGGCTTGCACTTCTGCCCGTTTGTGTTCGCGAATCACCCCGGCGATAGCCCCGGCGACTGCAGAGGTACGGGAGTTGGCTGAAACTTTGATCATATCCATGGCAACCTCCCAAGGTTGGCAAAGTGGGGACAATACTTACTGTGTGGATTTTACAGTAATCCCTTAATGGATTCAAGCAGTATATAAGTATGATAATGGTTTCGTAATAATAGTAGGGGGTGTGGATAGTGTGGATAACCCAATTCAACCCCTATATATGGATGAAGTGCATGCGCATCACCCTACGCCTTTGGTTGGTAGCGCTAATTAAACTTTACATACACTGTGGGTGTATGTTGGATAACTTATCCACATCTCTTGCGGATGAAACCGGACTTATACAGAATTTTCCATATCTTGGATTTTAGGAATACCACCCCCCAGATATGGGGGTGTGCCCGAATTGAGTTGTCAGACCTTTTACCTTCAAAAAGCCGGTGTTGTCCACAGGGGAGGGGACTTTTCCACAGATTAGTGGCACTTATCCACAGGTTGGAGGGCTTGGGTAGATATTCTTGTCTAAACAAATAGCCCAAGATATGGGGTTTGGTACAGATATTTCGGATAGTTATACGTGCAATATGTGAAGAATGGCACAGAACACCCCTTACCTTTATCCACAGATAGAATCAACACTGTGGATTCATCTGTGGAGCAGCTTCACTTTATTCGTTAATTCTGAGGCGCTTTCCTTATCTACCTACGGATGTTTTTTCCGTACCCTGCTTCTGCCAGCACTTTCCCATCTTCAAAAGCCGTCTTTCCGCGCAGAACAACCTTAGTCACTCTACCTTTTACCTTCCAACCTTCAAAGGGAGTCCAACCACAGCGGGTGAAACTCTCAGTGGCTTTGATCTCGTAAATGGCATTCTCATCTACTTCCACCCAGGTTTCGGGCTGTTCGGGCAGGTTGAAGATGCGTTTGGGGTTGTTATGAAGCTTTTGCCTAATATCTTCGACGGTTAATCGTCCATCATCTACAGCCGTGAGTAATAATGGAAGCATCGTTTCCAAACCGGGGAAGCCCGGAGGCGGATTCTCTCCATCTTTCTCTAAAAGTGTATGTGGAGCGTGGTCTGTGGCAAAGCAATCGATCACATCCAGATTTGTCCACAGGCTGTGGACATCTTCTTTTGTAGCTAACCTCGGGCGGACTTCGCCTCTGCCGGGGTGCTCATGTGATATTGCAGGGATATCTTCCGTTGAAAGAAACAAATGATGCGGGCAAACCTCGCAGGTAACCTTGATGCCTTTTTCTTTTGCGGCTTTGATGAGCAGTATTTCCTCTTTTAAAGAAACATGTGCAATATGAACGGGATGGTCGTAGATTGTGGAAAAAAGGATCGCTGCAGCTAATGTGCGGCTTTCTGCGTGCATTACCATCGGCGCCAACTTGGGAAACGTTTGGAAGTGAGGCATCCACAGGGTCATATCGTCGAGGCGCAGCTCGCCAAACGTGGAGTCGAGGTACATCTTTAGCCCGGCAGCTTTCGGCGCGAGTGCGGCGGCAATATCTGCATTATCAGGACCTGCACCGATGTATTGACCATAGTCGCAGCGGGCTTTGGCATTGGCGGCATCCAGCGCGAGAGTGAGGGTGGCTTCATCGAATATGGGCGGTTTTGTATTCGGCATGGCGAGGAGGGTGGTCACTCCACCGGCGAGGGCTGCCTGAGTGACGGTGTCCCAATCCTCTTTGTGAGTGGCGCCTGGTTCGCGCACATGAACATGCGGGTCGATCAATCCGGGAAGTTTTAGCATGCGGCGAGTATAAGACGAAATGCTGCGAACTGTAAACGGAATTCGTTCACAGATATTTTTAACTGATTTGCAGTATGATATTAATGTAAGCATTTCGAAAAAGATTAAATCTCTGTAGAATTTCAGGGGATGTGTTTTCAGGAATACGGGATTTCCGCGTAACGTCAGTCTCGGAATGCTGTTGTATATACCAAACTCAGACCCGGAGGTTTTACCATGAGCATTGGAAAAATCAAATGGCAAGCGATCGTTGCCAAGTATGCATACCCCGAAACCTGGCGCAGTTTGTGGCAGGTCTTTAATTCGGTCATTCCCTTTTTTGTGTTGTGGTACCTCGCGTACTTCAGCCTGCAAGTGGGCTATTGGTTGACACTGCTGTTAACCATCCCCGCTGCTGGGTTCATGGTGCGGATGTTCATCATCTTTCACGATTGCTGCCACGGCTCGTTCTTCGAGAGTAAATTGGCCAATGACCGCCTCGGGCTGCTGCTCGGCGCTGCGGTGTGGACTCCCTACTACAACTGGAAACATTCACATGCGATTCACCATGCCACAGCCGGTGATCTCGACCGCCGTGGTGTCGGTGATGTATATACCATGACAGTAGAGGAATATCTCGCTGCACCCTGGTACAAGAAGGTCGGCTATCGCATCATGCGCAATCCCTTGATTCTCTTCACGGTCGGGGCAACGATCGTGTTCGTGCTGACGCATCGTTTTTGGGATCCAGGCGCAGGAAAGCGCGAGAAGAACAGTGTGATCTGGACGAACCTGGCATTGCTCGGTTTTGTTGGTTGGACGATCCACATCATTGGCTGGCAGGCGTACGTGCTGGTGGAACTGCCCATTTTGTTAATGGCATGCGGTGCGGGTGTGTGGCTGTTCTATGTGCAGCACAACTTCGACCCCACGTATTGGGAACGCCATAAGGATTGGAGTTTCTTCAATGCCGGTATGGATGGCAGCTCCTTCTATAAACTTCCCAAGGTCTTGCAATGGTTCACGGGCAATATCGGTTTTCATCACATCCATCACCTCAGCCCGAAGATCCCCAATTACAAATTGGAGCAATGCCATAAAGAGAATCCCATCTTCCAGATCGAGCCGCTCACCTTCCGCGATAGTTTGAAGTCGTTGTACTTCCGCCTGTGGGATGAAAAAGAAAAGATGCTCGTCGGCTGGAATGCGATCAAGAAATACAGGATGCAATCGCAGAAGACCTCGTAATCCTGCTGTTTACATGGAATCAAAAAAAGGTGACTGATGCCGGGATGGCTCAGTCACCTTTTTTTGACGATGGACGATAGACCATAGACCATGGTCAGTTGTCCATCGTCTATGGTCTGTTGCTAATCCTTCTTGAAAATTACGAAGACCAAATTCATCAGGATGCCCACAATGGCAGCGAATACGATGGCAGGAATGCCCTGCGGGAAGACCACCGGTACCGTGAAGGGGAAGAGTCCGTTCTCAAGCCCGAGGTTGCCGCCGATGCCGCAGACCAAAATGGCGGAACCAATTGCAAGATTCTTCGGGTTGAACAAATCCACTTTTTCGGATTGAATGAGTGCCACGCCTTGCATACCGATTACGCCGAAGAGATAGATGGCGAGTCCGCCCGTCACAGCGACTGGAATGGAGTTGACCAACCCCGCCAGCTTCCCGACGAAGCCCAGCAGAATTGCCATCACACCCGCCGTCATCAAAACCGGGATGGAGTAGTTGCGGGTGATCGCCATCAGTGAATTATTTTCACCGTAGTTCGTCCCCGCTGCGCCGCCGAGGAACCCGACCACGAGGTCATCTGCGCCATCGGCAACGAGATTCAAGCCGATGAGTTCTTTGATGTTGTAGGGTTTGCGTCCGAGTTTTTCGGCGAGGGTATCAATATAAAGACTCATCTGATACAGATGCGCCGTCGATTCGGGGATGGTGGCAATCGCGATCAACGAAATGCTCACCACCAATTCCCATGCACGCGGGTCGCCGAAAGCGGGGAAGGTAATGGCAGGCACACGGAACCAAGCCGCATTGGCGATCACACTGTAATCCACCACGCCGAGCATCGCAGAAAAGATATAACCGATCACTGCGCCCAACAGAATCGGCAGCATTCCGAGCAAACCTTTATTTTGTAAAAAGACAGAACACAAAACCGTGGCTATTAAGGTCACGAATGCGACCAACCAGTTTCCACTTGCCATGCCCAAGGCAGCACCAGCCAAAGCAAGACCGATAACGACAGCCATTGAGCCGGTAACGATGGGGGGCAGGATTTTATCCAGCGCGCTTTTTCCTACGCGCATGATCAGCAAGCCCACCAAAATTTCAACCACAGCAGTGCCAATGATGCCAACTTGCACCAGTCGCACCCCTTCGGCACAATAGGCGGCATCACTGGCGAAACAATCACCCGCATACAAACTCATCGCCGTCACCACCACGGCAATATATGAAAATGATGAACCGTAATACATGGGGATCTTGCGTTGCGAAACCAACAGGGCAATGATGGTTCCCAAGCCAGATGCCAGCAAAGTCACGCCGACATCGAACTTCGTCAGCACGGCCACCAGCACAGTCGCTGGGAACATTGTCAGCACCTGTTGGAAGCCAAGGCTCAACATCGCGCCGACGGGCGGAGTATCATCGGGCAGATAGCCCATTACACCGGATGCTGCCGCCTCTTGTTTAACTTCAACCTGTTTCGTCCCTGCAGGCTGACTCTTACCCTTGGGCTTCGTCTTGCTATTCTTTGTTGCCATTTGCATTCTCCTCTTTCTGAGATAAAAAAAGAGAGCCGCTGCAAAAGCGACTCTCCAAGTTCATAAAATAGAGACACTCATTCCGAAGAAATGTTGATGCAGGAATGAATGTCGAAATTTATCCGTTAACATTGCGCAGAATTTTACGCCCATTTAGGTTGATGTCAAGGAATTTTGGCAAAGCAAACAATGTCACCCCTTCGGGGTTGTTCTTGATGCCATCGAAAAATCTATAATCATTTGACCCCTTCGGGGTCATGAATGCGTCAATCCCGAAGGGATGATAGGATTATAGAAATTATGAGGATAGAATTTCAAAAACCCCGAAGGGGTGATATAGCCTTGGGCTTAGAAAAAAAATTCAGAAAACCGAATCAAGCGCGGGCGGGGTGAGAGGCGGGTGTATAATCCGCACGATAATTTCAAAACAAAAGTCAAAAGAGGTAGACATGGCATACGAAAACGTTAAAGTCCCCGCAGGTGGGGCGAAGATCTCAATTCAGGACGGGAAGTTGAACGTCCCTAACAATCCCATCATCCCTTACGTGGAAGGCGACGGCACCGGACGCGACATTTGGCGTGCCTCGGTGCGCGTGCTCGATGCGGCGGTGGAAAAAGCCTACGGCGGCAAACGCCAAATTCATTGGATGGAAGTGTACGCGGGCGAGAAGTCTTTCAAGATGTTCCAGAGCTGGCTGCCCGAAGAAACCAATGAAGCCTTCCGCGAATTTTTGGTCGGCATCAAGGGACCGCTCACCACGCCCATCGGCGGCGGTATCCGTTCGTTGAATGTGGCATTGCGCAAGAATCTCGATCTGTATGTTTGCCAGCGCCCGGTACGTTGGTATCAGGGTGTGCCTTCGCCGGTGCGCCATCCCGAATATGTAGACATGGTCATCTTCCGCGAGAACACCGAAGATATTTATACCGGTATTGAGTTCGCGTATGGCACCGAAGAAAATAAGAAATTCAAAGAACTGTTCAAGGAAGCCTTCCCCAAGGAATACGCCAAGATGCGCTTTCCCGATACGGCAGGGCTTGGCATCAAGCCGGTTTCTGTGGAAGGCACCGAGCGCCTCGTGCGCGCCGCCATTCAATGGTCATTGGACAATCATCGCCGTAGTGTGAACTTCGTCCACAAGGGCAACATCATGAAGTTCACCGAAGGCGCGTTCAAGGATTGGGGCTATGCCCTCGCCAAACGTGAATTCCGTGACCGCATCGTCACCGAGCGCGAGACCTGGATCCTTGGTAACAAGGAAGGCAATGCTAATTTGAGTGTGGAAGATAACGCCAAGCTGATTGACCCCGGCTTCGATATGATGAGCCCCGCACAACAGGGCGAGATCAAAGCCGAAGTGGAAGAAGCGCTGAAGTTGTGGGATACCCACGGCGACGGCAAGTGGAAGAAGATGCTGCTCATCAAAGACTCCATCGCGGATGTCTCATTGCAGTTCACCATCATCCGCCCGCGCGATTACGATGTGATCGCCACCCTCAACCTCAACGGCGATTATCTCTCCGATGCTCTCGCCGCACAGGTGGGTGGTATTGGTATTGCTCCGGGAGCGAACATCAACTACGTGACCGGACACGCCATCTTCGAAGCGACTCACGGCACCGCGCCCAAGTATGCTGATCTGGATAAAGTGAATCCCGGCTCGGTCATCCTCTCGGGTGAGATGATGCTGCGCTACATGGGCTGGGGCGAAGCTGCCGACTTGATCGTCAAAGGCATGGAAGGCGCCATCGCCGCGAAGACCGTCACCTATGACTTTGCCCGCCTGATGGACGGCGCCACGGAGATCAAATGCTCCGAGTTCGGTGACGCGATCATCAAGCACATGGCATAAGTTCGAAACTCTGTTAATAAAAAAGGTCAGGACTGAAAAGTCCTGACCTTTTTTATTGATATTTTGAGAGATTATTTCTTGCTGCCGACTGTATTGATGTGGTCTGCCAATTTGTCGAAGGCTTGGTTCCAACCACCGTCTGCGCCTGAGTCTGCAGGCATACCGGCATGGGTCATGACCATTTTTGTGCGCCCGCCAATATCTTCCAATACTACGATTACTTCAGTCGTCGCGGGGTACCCCTCGGGCATCCCCATGGCAGAGGGTGAAACTACATTGCCATTTTCATCAGCCATGCTTTCTGTATAGGCAAGGCGTGTATTGGGGACGATCGTTGTGTACTCACCTACCGTCCACATTTTCATGCCGCGCATTTCCATGCAAATCAGACGCTTCCCGCCAATACGGACATCCATTTCGGCAACAGGGATGGTGGCTCCATTTGGTCCGTACCACTTTTTAAAATGTTCAGGTTCCGTCCACATTTGCCAGATCAAGCCTATTGGAGCGTTGAAAATACGTTCGATTACGATCTGATCATTTTCACTCATTTTCGTTATCCTTTTCCTTTATTTGGTTGATGTAATTTTCCATTCGGTCAAAGCTGGTTTCCCAAATATGGCGATATTGTTCCGTCCATGTTGATACTTCTTTTAGTGGAATTACATTTATTACACATGGGCGGTATTGAGCCTTTTGACCCTGGGTAATTAACCCGGCTTTTTCTAGAACTTTAATATGTTTGGAAATAGCCGGTAGGCTCATATTGAATGGTGCCGCAAGTTCATTGACTGTTGCTTCACCATCTGCCAAACGTGCCAAAATGGCTCGTCTTGTAGGGTTTGCCAGCGCGGCAAAAGTTCGGTCTAATTTTGTTTCCTCGGTTTCCATTTCAATTCCTTATTTAACTAAGTGGTTAAATAACCAGTTTGTATAATACTTCGTGCTAAATAGCCTGTCAAGACCTTTTGGCAGGACGAGAAATCTACGATATAGTCACATTCCTTGGAGAATCATTTCATGTCATTGCTAGCATCCCACCCCCTTTTTCGATCCCTGTTTGAACTGAAGGGCAATCCGCGAATCACTGTACTCACCGAAGTGATGTTCGGGATTCCATATAATCTTTTTGCTCCCTTTTTCTCGGTCTATATGATCGCCCTCGGTATGAACGATCAACAGATCGGCAGCATTGCCAGCCTGGGGCTGGTTTTGCAGGTATTTTCGGCATTGGTCAGCGGCGCCATTGTGGATAAATTCGGGCGGCGACTAACACTTTTTATCACCGACTTACTGTGCTGGAGCATGCCTTGTCTGGTCTGGGCGATCGCGCAGGATATCCGCTATTTTGCGGCGGCAGCGGCTTTGAACAGTCTGTGGCGTATTTCGCTTACCGCATGGACCTGCCTGATGGTGGAGGATGCGGAGGAACGCCATCTTGTACACATCTGGACGTGGATCATGATCTTCGCTGTCAGCTCCGCTTTTTTTGCGCCGGTCGGTGGTTGGTTGGTGAATCGTTATGGCTTGATCCCTGCCCTGCGCGGATTATTCATTTTTGGTTTTATCGTACTAAGCGCCAAAGCCATCATTCTGTACATCTTTTCGCATGAAACGGCGCGGGGTGTGCAGCGCATGGAAGAAACGAAGCATCGCTCACTGACAGACTTGCTGAGCGAGTACCGTAGTGTTTTCTTTGAACTCCTGCATTCCAAGCCCATCCTGGCGGCGTTATCCTTGATGATCATTATGAACATCTACACCACGGTCAGCAATAATTTTTGGGGCGTATTGTTCACCACCAAACTGGGGTTTGCAGAGTCTCAGATCTCGGTCTATGTAGCATTGCGTTCCATTGTGATGACTGCCGGGTTTTTCCTGCTGGGTCCAAGCCTGACGAATATTCGCCACTATCGCATACCGCTTTGGGTGGGCTTTGGCACGTTCGTTGTTAGTCAGGCGTTGCTCGTGTTTATGCCGCCTCAGTCAATATTATGGCTATCGATCAGCGTTATTTTGGAGGGCGTTGCGGCAGCGTTCGTCAACCCGATGACCGAGTCGCTGCTGGCGGTTTCAATGGATTCGCATGAACGGGCGCGGGTCACTGCCATGGTGTATGTGGCATTGATCATCGTCATCTCACCCTTTGGCTGGATCGCCGGTCAACTCTCTGCGATTGACCGTTCCCTGCCTTTTGCATTGAACATGGTCTTATTCGCCATTGGAGCTGCCCTGGTCTGGTGGATCGGACGGACGATCACATTTTCACAATCTGCGCAGGAAGAAGCTCAGAAATAAAAAGGTCGGGACTGAAAAGTCCCGACCTTTTTTTGTTAATTGTCACTCTGAGCGGTGGCGTGACATGGTCATGTCACTTCACATCCACCAACTCGACATCAAAAACAAGAGTAGCGTTCGGGGGGATGACTCCGCCAGCACCGCGTTCGCCATACGCCAGGTTTGAAGGGATGATGAGCTGGGCTTTGCCGCCGACCTTCATCAAGGCAATGCCTTCATCCCAACCTTTGATGACCTGCCCCACTCCGAGTTTGAAGGCGAGCGGTTCGCCGCGTGGGATGGAGCTATCGAACACGCGTCCATCCTGAAATTTGCCTGTGTAATGCACACTGACCGTTTTGCCTGCTGTGGCTTGGGTGCCGTTTCCGGCTTCCACTTCAATGTATTCAAGTCCGCTTGAGGTTTTCATTTGTTCTCCAATTTTTAGGTTTTGGCTATTGTAACTTGTTCGATGGACGATTGACCATGGTCGGCCGACCATGGTCAATCGTCCATATTTTGACAATCCGTCCCGCCATTCGGTGACAATCATCACTAACCCAACAGCTTCTTAAATCCTACAATGAAGTCCTATTTGGTGATTCTTCATCGTTTTACGAGGAGAAATACATGGAAGTCTACAATCACGATCTAATCATTTTGGGCACTGGTCTGGCAGGCTTGCGAGCCGCGCTGGAAGCTGCCCAGCAAAGCAAGGGGGAGTTGGATATTGCACTCGTTTCAAAGCTTCAATTGATGCGCGCTCACTCAGTCGCAGCCGAAGGCGGGACAGCCGCTGTGATGCGACAAGACATGGGCGACAGTTTCGAACTCCACGCCTGGGATACGGTCAAAGGCTCAGACTTTTTGGCAGATCAAGACGTCGTGGATTTTTTTGTGCATGAAATGCCCAAGGAAATTCTGCACCTCGATCATTGGGGCATTCCCTGGTCGCGCACCGAAGATGGGCATATCGCGCAACGTCCGTTCGGCGGGCATACTTATCCACGGGCAGTCTTCGCGGCGGATAAGACCGGTCACCTTGAGATGCAGACCCTGTACGACACGTTGATGAAGCATACGAAGAAGATCAATCGTTATGATGAAGGCTTCGTCACTTCTATTTTGATAGAGAACAATCGTTTCGCGGGCTTGACCATGATCGATATGATCAATGGCAAGCTCGTTTTGATTCGCGGCAAAGCGCTCATCCTCGCGACGGGCGGGGCGGGTCAGATCTTTGGCTTCACCACCTACTCTGAAACCGTCACCGGTGATGGGTTGGCAATGGCATATCGTGCCGGATTGACTCTCAAGGATATGGAGTTCATCCAATTCCATCCGACGGGACTCATCCCCAGCGGCATTTTGATGACCGAAGCCTGCCGTGGCGAAGGCGGAACTCTCCTCAATAATAAAGACGAACGTTTCATGGGCGCGTATGCCCCATCCAAAATGGAACTTGCTCCGCGTGACATGGTTTCCCGTTCTGAAATGACCGAGATCGAAGCTGGGCGAGGATTTCCTGGTCCTGAAGGTTTGGATTACATCCATTTGGATTTGCGCCACTTGGGCAGGAAACAAATCCTCGAACGCCTCCCACTCATCCGGGAAGTGACCATCAAACACATTGGGCTTGACCCAATCGAGAAGCCGATTCCGATTCGCCCGGTGGCGCATTACACCATGGGTGGCGTCCACACTGATATCAAGGGACATACGCCTGTTGAAAATATCTGGGCGGCGGGCGAAGTTTCGTGCGTGTCTTTACATGGAGCAAATCGACTCGGTTCGAACTCGACGGCGGAATGTCTCGTTTGGGGACGTGTAGCTGGCGGCGAGGCGGCTCGCTATTGTGCGAATGCGTCGATGCCGGAAATGCCAAAGACTGCAGAGCAGGAATGGGCGAAGATCGAGGCGTTGATCGCATCCACTGGCACGGAAGACCATTACCAGATCCGCAAAGAGTTACGGAAGAATCTCGATGCCACCATGGGCGTCTTCCGCACGGGCGAGCAGATGGAAGCGGGTTTGAAGAAGATCCGCGAGTTGAAGGAACGTTATAAGAAAATTTCTCTCAAAGATAAAAGCCTGCGTTACAACACCGACCTCGAACGCGCGATCGAAACCGGCTTCATGATCGATGTGGCTGAAGTGGCAACACTCGGCGCTTTGACTCGCACTGAATCACGCGGCGGACATGCGCGGCGTGATTTCAATGTGCGCAATGATGAGAATTGGTTGAAGCACACCATGGCAGATTACACGGAAGCGGGTCCGAAACTGAGTTACAGCAAAGTGGATATTTCGATGTGGAAGCCTGTGGAAAGGAAGTACTAATCATGGCAACGAATAAACCTACTGCTTACAACAATCGACTCGGACTCAAAGGCTGGGTGTATGCGGGCAAGTATTCATTTGAACGATACTTGTACATCGGGCATCGTCTTTCGGGGTTGGGCTTGATCGCGTATATGGTCTTGCACATTATCGAAACAGCAAATCGGATGCGCGGCGAAGAAGCCTGGGCGGCGTTGATGGGCTTGTTCGCTTTGCCCATGTTCAAAGTGATCGAGTATTTGCTGTTTGCGGCGGCGGTCTTCCATGCCATGAACGGAACGCGCTTGCTGTTGGTGGAGCTTGGCTTCTTCCTCGGCAAGCCGGAAGAGCCCGTGTTCCCTTATAAATCATCCGTTATGAAGCACCGCCCGTTGACTTACATCATTATGTTGTTGGCGGGTTTGTTGATGGCACTCGGCGGTTCAAGTTTGTTCTTTGATTAGTTTTTTTACGTCATTGCGAGGAGGGCGGTCTTCCCGACGAAGCAATCTCATGAGTTAGTCTGGGATTGCTTCGGGCGAAGAGCATCGCCCTCGCAATGACGGAGGAGAAAGTCATGCGTGAAACAAGATTATGGTCTTTGCACCTACTGGTGATCCCCATCATTGCGATTTTGCTCGGCGCGCATTTTGCAGTTCAGCACTATGCCCCAGTGTTTTTCGGGACGAGTGTGGAAGAAGCCCGTTCCTTCGAAGCGATGATCGCACGCGGCAAGGATACAGCTCAATTGGTTGTGTATATCCTTTTGCTAGCAGCGGGTTTGTATCACGGACTGTACGGCACGCGCGGCATCATCCGTGAGTTGCCGCTTTCGCCTGCGTTGGCGAAGGTTGTGGATTGGGGCATTTTATTGGTTGGCATTGCGATCTTTGCATTGGGCACCTACGTAACCTGGTGGACATTCTCTCACCCCGGAGTATAGACATGGCTGATACAAAACTCATCACCTTCAAAGTTCGCCGCTACGACCCGGATAAAGACACGGCTCCGCATTGGGAGGAGCATAAACTTAACGTCCACGACGGCATGACCGTGCTGGAAGCGTTGCACGAGATCAAAGCCGAGCAGGCGCCGACTCTCGCGTGGCGTTCATCCTGCCGTATGGGGGTCTGCGGTTCATGTGGCATGTTCATCAATGACCTGCCCATGCTTGCCTGCCAAACTCAAGTGCTGCATTTGAATACCGATGTGGTCACGGTCGCGCCGTTGCCAAACTATGACAACGTCAAAGACCTTGTGCCGAATTTGGAACCACTGATCGAAAAACACGCGGCGATCAAACCGTTCATCATTCACACCAACTCAAAAGAAATCGATGAGCCGACGGGTGAATTCATTCAATCCGTTGAACAACGCGACGAATACAGCCAATTCACCTTCTGTATCAAATGCGGATTATGTCTGGCGGCTTGTCCCACTGTGGCGACTGATCCGCTCTTTCTTGGACCTCAAGCCCTGGCGCAAGCCTACCGTTACACGGTCGACAGCCGCGACTGTGGCTTGCAAGAACGCCTCGAAGCGCTCGATGCTTTTCATGGACCTTATCAATGTCACATGGCGGGGGCGTGTTCGCAAGCCTGCCCCAAAGGCGTGGACCCGGCTTTTGGTATCCAGTTGTTGAAACGCACATTAGTGCTTGATAGCATCGGCTTTGGTAAAAAAGAGAAGCATCTCTCAAAGGTCATGCCGCTGGCGGATGTGGTCAAGCAGATCGAAGAGTTCGCTCCGCCGCCGCGGACAGTAAAGTGATGCCATAAAAAAGCGAACGCCGCAAGGCATTCGCTTTTTGTTGTCGACGACTCTCGCTCAATTACCATTCCAAATTGACCAGACTCTTGCTGCGGGAAAGATAATAAGCGCGGACATGTTCGTGGTTATTCAACTTGCCCAACAAGGTACTTGAAGAAACATCAAGGCGCTGTTCTCCGACCCAGTAGGAACGTTTGATGCTCTTCCCGGAACTCGACATGCTTTTTTCGCCCTTTCCTTCAATCATGCTGACCGACCCAAGCGCAATATCGATCAGCATGTTCCCGCCGACGTTGTATCCCAGCCACAAAAAGACAAAGCCGAACCCAATGTTGGCTATGGAAAAATCGGAGAGTGCCATGACGACCATGCCAATGCCCATTAAGGTAACAAATACGCCGATCAATAGCCATAAGATCATCCCCCCGCCCATCTGCGACATGGCAAAATGTCCCTGGCGGTTGGCTTGGATTGCATCTGGATAAAGTGAGTTGTTCATTGTTAACCTCGTCATTCTGTAAGATGGATTATCTTGAATTATAACGTTGGGTGAAACTAAAACAGCAGTACTGTGCGACGGGTTAAAACATTTGCACCATCGCCAAGCATAAGATTTCAATACGGATCTGTACCTCAACGGTAACCATAGTTCGTATCATAAAAAATAAGGCTTGATCATTTTGTGTATAGTCATTTGTCCAACTTCACTTAACGTTGTTTAACTCGCGATTCGTGAAATCAGAGAGTAAAATAGGGCGTTCCAACTATTTCAATCGGAGGCTTCAATGGGCTTGAAAAGAAATGTTCCTCTTTCCACGGCTCTGGGGTATAAGGGGCAGGGACCTTTCCTGACCTTTATTCTCCATCGTATTGGCGGGGCGGGGATGGCAATATTTGTAACCATACATGTGCTTGCCACATTTGTGGAAAAACAGGGTTGGGCTATCGGCGACTTCATTAATGATATTTATATGAGTCCGCCGTTCCAGATTTTCATCTTGTTCTGTGTGCTTTTTCATGTCATCAACGGTTTGCGAATTACCATTCTGGATATTTTCCATAAACAGTTGATTCCCCATCACCGCACAGCCATTATGATCGAATGGATCATTTTCATTGTGGTATTCGGGTTTGCAGTAGTAAGCGTGATCACCACTGCCATTGGGAGGTTGTAATGGGCAATCTTCAAACAAAACCTCGTATCGTGCCGTTGAGCAAGCGCGGCATGAGCTTTGAAACATTTATGTGGGTCTTTACCCGCCTGACCGCACTGGGTATGTATTTCTTCATCTTTGTCGGCGTGATCGGTGCGCTCATTATGGGGGCAATGAACCAAATGACCTTTGTGGAAGTTGTCCGCTGGGCGTTGATCTCGAATCCGGGTCATGTCGAATATACACAGGTGCCTGATATTGCCCCTTGGGCGAGCGCCTTCTGGCGTACGGTGGCGAGCGGCATGTTCCTCACGGGTTTGGCGCATGGCATTCACGGCGTGATCGTGATCGTGGATGATTATGTTGCCTCTGTTTCCGGACGCAATTGGAATCGGTATGGCAACATGGCTTTGTTCTTTGTTGTAATGGGCGCCGGGTTGTATCTCATCTGGATGGCATAAAAGATATTTACCACAATGAGTACAAGGGAAACCTGTGTTGTGACCCTTTGTGGTTTCTAGGAGTAATTCATGGCAAATGTTCATCAATTTGAAGTGATCGTGGTTGGCGCAGGCGGCGCGGGACTCATGGCGGGTCTTTACGCATCCAAGTCTGCCAAGACGGCGGTCATTAGTAAGTTATATCCCACCCGTTCGCATACAGGCGCGGCACAAGGCGGCATCTCTGCGGCGCTGGGTAACTATGAAGAAGACAAACCTGAATGGCACATGTACGATACCGTCAAAGGTTCCGATTACCTTGGCGACCAGGATGCCATCGAGTTCATGACCAATGAAGCCATCGCTGCGGTGCTGGAACTGGAGCATATGGGCTTGCCCTTCGACCGCACTCCCAGCGGACGCATCTCACAGCGACCGTTCGGCGGGCACACGAATAATGAAACGGGTAAACCTGTTCGTCGTGCGGCTCATGCGGCGGACCGCACTGGTCACATGATCTTGCAGACTCTGTATCAGCAATGCATCAAAAATGATGTGACCTTCTTCGATGAATATCAGGCGCTTGATTTCATCATGGTGGATGGCAAGGCGGCGGGCATTGTGGCAATTGAACTTGCCACGGGCGAGCTGCATACCTTCCATGCCAAGTCTGTGGTGTTTGCCACAGGCGGCTTTGGTCGCATCTTTGAAGTGACGTCGAACGCCTATGCCTACACGGGTGACGGCGCGGCGATGTTATTGCGTAAGGGACTTCCGCTTGAGGATATGGAGTTCTTCCAATTCCACCCGACCGGTATTTACAAGCTCGGTATTCTCATCACTGAAGGCGCACGTGGTGAAGGCGCGGTGCTCATCAACGGCAAGGGTGAACGCTTCATGCCGAAGTATGCGCCGACCGTGAAAGACCTCGCTTCACGTGATGTGGTTTCACGCGCGATCTACACCGAGATCAAAGAAGGTCGCGGTATCGATGGCAAGAACTATGTTTATTTGGATATTCGCCCGGAGACGGTGAATAAGTTTGCAGCCGAAGATGGACGCACCAACCCAGACGGCTCTCCCTTAATTATTACTGGTGAAACCGTTCTGACGAAGATTCCTGACATTGTGGATTTTTGCCGCGTCTACCTCGGAGTTGATCCTGTTACTCAAATGATGCCCATCCAACCCACGGCTCATTATGCGATGGGCGGGATTCCCACCAACAAGTACGGCGAAGTGGTAGTGGACGATAAGGGCACAAATGTTCCCGGTCTGTTTGCGGCTGGTGAATGTGCATGTGTTTCCGTCCATGGTGCGAATCGTTTGGGGACGAACTCGCTGCTTGATCTCGTCGTGTTCGGTAAACATGCGGGTCTGCGTGCAGCGGAACATGCCAAGTCGGCTGAGTGGACGAAAATGCCCGAGAACGCTGACTCAGCCATCCGGTCCGAATTGGAGGCGTTGAAGTCTGCATCCGGTAATGAAAACGCGTACGACATCGGCAATGAAATGAAGAACGTCATGTTCGCGGATGTCGGTATTTATCGTAATGAGAAGGATATGGCTTCAGCGCTTGAAAAAGTGCGCGCTTTGCAAAAGCGTTTCAAGGATGTGAAAGTCAGCGACACGGGCAAGATGTTCAATACCGAACTCTTGAATGCGTGGGAGCTTGGCAACCTGCTCGAGATCGCGGAAGTGGTGGCTGCCAGCGCGTTGAACCGCAAAGAAAGCCGCGGCGGACATTCACGTGAAGATTATCCTGACCGTGATGATTCCAATTGGCTGAAGCACACCTTGATCGCGAAGAAGAATGGAAAGCTTGAGATCAATTACAAGCCGGTCGTTATTACCAAACATCAACCGAAAGCCAGAGTATATTAGAGGTTAACATGGAAGTTACAGTCAAAGTTTTCCGTTACAACCCCGAGAAAGATCAGCGCGGCAATTATGTGACCTACAAAATTGAAGCCGACCCGAACGACCGCATTCTGGATGTGCTTGAGCATATCAAAGGCAAGACCGATGGTGCGTTGGCGTTCCGCCGTTCGTGCGCGCATGGAGTCTGCGGTTCGGATGCGATGCGCATCAATGGTCGCAACCGTTTGGCATGCAAGACCCTCGTCCGCGATGTGGGCGCGAATATCACGGTTGAGCCGGTGTTGGGCATGAAGGTCAAGAAAGATCTGATCGTGGATATGGAGCCGTTCTTCAATAACTACAAGAAGATGACTCCCTACCTCGTCAATGACTCGCCGCTGCCTGAAGATGGACGCGAGCGTCTGCAATCTCCCGAGCAGCGTGCCCGCTTCGATGAGTCGACCAAGTGTATTTTGTGCGGCGCGTGTACATCGGCATGCCCGTCCTTCTGGGCGAACGACGAATACTTCGGACCTGCGGCTTTCATCACCGCGCATCGTTTTATCTTCGACAGCCGTGACGAAGGCGCAAGTCAGCGTTTGATGGTGCTTGCTGAGACCGACGGCACCGTGCGCTGTCACACCGCATACAACTGTACTGAAGCCTGCCCGCGTGAGATCCAGATCACCAAGGCGATCGGCGACCTGAAGATGGCAATGGTGACGGGTAAGATCGATTAAGAACAGGGAATAGTGAATAGGCAAGCCGCATCTGTGAGGATGCGGCTTGTTTTTTTTATTTGCGGTTGATGGCCCAGAGTGCAACGAATAGATTGGGAACCCAGCATAGCCATGAAACGATCAGGTAGCCGGTGATAAAGTCCAAGCCGCTGACGCCGAAGATGATCTGCCAAAGGCGCAGCGTGACACCGGCGAAGGTCAGGGCGTAGTTGACGGTCATCCATTTGCGATGAGTTTCGATTTGTTTGTTGCGGATGGTCTTGTAAGCCATGAACCCGCTGAGCAGCCAGAGGAGTGCAAGGGCGCTGAAACCAAGGCGAGTGATGACTCCGCCGTAGGCAAGTTGTGCCATGTAGAGTCCGCCGATGCCGCCGATTAGAATTCCCAACAGATAGACGCGTCCGAGCCAACGGTGGAGGTTGAGCAAACGCCCGGTGCGGATTCGACTCAAGAATTGGATGGGTCCGATGAGGATGGCGAGCATGGAGCCGATGATGTGCATGAGTAGGAAGATAGGGTTTGCGGCATAGACATCGCGTTGTTCGGGGAAGTAGACTTCGGGGTTGAGTGTGAGATAGCGGCTGGCGATGATGAATAAGAACAAAGCCAGCAGGAGCATGAGTGCCCAGCCGGTTTTGTCCCAGCCGGAGGTCTTTCTGGTGATGGTCGGTTGTGTGTCTAAAGTGGTTATGGTTCGCATGATCTTATTTTCCTTTTACCAATGGAGATAATAGGCGAGTGGGATCTCGCCCTGCTCTCATCATCTCGTATGCGGGCGGAATTGAAAATCGAACTTCGGATGTATTTTGGGGATTTTGTCTACAACTTTGGATGTAGATCGGGTTTATTCATCGGTCTCTTGCGCAAAACAAAACCGCCGCCGGGACTGCGGCGGGAGCACGGATGTAGATCGGGTTTATTTCGCAGAGCGGACTTTGGCGAGCAGGTCGAAGCGGCTTTCGACGCCGAGTTTAGTGTAGATATTGTGTAAGTGGGTCTTGACCGTGGCAAGCGAAATAAAAAGCTCGCTGGCGATGGTGGCATTGCTTTTGCCTTCGACGACTTTCAAAATGATCTCACGTTCGCGGTCGGTGATGGCATGGGCGGAGAGAAAGCTTTCTGAAAGTGTATCCACCTCAATGGGAGTCGGAGGCGCGAAGGTCATGAAATGGCGGATGACGAAAAAGCCATAAAGCATGTATGGGATCGAGCTGAATAGTAATCCATTTTCAACGGTGAGGGAAACAGCGGAGGCGCTCAGGTTTTGTGAAAAGGTTAGCAGGGATTCTATATAACCGAACGTTGCAAAGATCAACAAGCCGAGGATGAAGTTCCGTTTGTCTGAGTTCCATGCCTGTTGTAGGGCTTTGTATGCCAGAATGATGGCGTAGGTGAACGAGAGTAGATACCAAATGGTGAGACCTTGAAAGCCGAGTTCAAGGTGGATGATATTTTGGGTTTCGTCCAGGCGGGTGCTGAAGGGTAAAAAGAGGATGCCAATAAAGATCAGGATGCTGAACAAAAACAAGGTTGCGATCCGCTTTTGGGCTGGTGTTTGATTCAGACCCAGAAAGTAATTCACGGTGGCAACGATGACCCCATAATTGACCGCCTGGTACACGCCGGAAAGTACATACCATGCCCTGCCTGAATAGCCTTCTACGTTGAGCGTGAGATATTTTGTGAGTACAGAGAGGATAAGCACGAGTGTGAAGGTGGCATAGAGAATGCAGAAATTTCGCAAGTTGGCATCTTGTGTTTTGAATGCCCAAAAGCCTGAGATGGCAAGTGCGGCAAACCCGATCATGATCACTGCGAAGTAGTAGGCGATTTGAAGGTCTTCCATGGTGCGGGTATCATATCGTATTTTTTTGTGAGAGGAAGAGGAGGGAATGGGCAAGCTGTGTCTGCTAGGATAAAGCTTTTGTTTTCAGCGTAAAATCAAAACCAAAGGAGATTTCATGCGAATACTTGTTGATATGGATGATGTGCTTGCAGATTTTGATGCGGAATTTTTGAAACGTTGGCGGGCGCGGCATCCGGAAAAAATGTATGTACCGCTTGAAGAGCGCACAATATTTTATGTAAAGGAGTCTTATCCGCAAGATTTACAGCCTTTGGTATCAGAAATATATTTGGAACCTGGGTTCTTTCGCGAGATGATGCCAGTCGATGGCGGAGTAGAAGCCGTTAAAACAATGCAGCAGATGGGGCTGGAAATTTTCTTTTGCACCAGCCCACTTTATGTATATAAGAACTGCGTGTTGGAAAAGTACGAATGGGTGGAGCATCATTTTGGCGCAGAGTGGGTAAACCGTATTATCCTTACCAGAGATAAAACATTGGTCAAAGGCGATATCTTGATCGATGATAAACCGATCATCACAGGTGTCGAATCTACGCCCATGTGGGAACATATTTTGTATGATCGTCCGTATAATCGAGATGTGAACCGAAAAAGATTGACCTGGCAAAATTGGAAACAAGTTTTAGGTATGTAGATCGGAGAAACCATGACAGTATTAAGACTCGCCGCCTTTTCCCAAAACGGACTCGGCGGCAACCCCGCCGGAGTCGCTTTCTATGACTCCATGCCCTCTGCCGAAGAAATGATGGCGATTGCAAAAGAAGTGGGTTATTCAGAGACGGCTTTTCTGGTGAAACAAAATGATGGCTGGAGAGTCCGCTATTTTGCGCCAGAGTTGGAAGTGCCGTTTTGTGGTCATGCCACGATTGCGTTAGGTGCAGCGCTGGGTGAACGCTTCGGCGAAGGGACGTATAAACTGATCCTCAACAACAGCGAGATCAGCGTCAGCGCGAAAAAATCAGGTTCGGGGATGTCTGCTACCTTGCAGTCTCCGGAGACATGGTCGAAAGATGCGCCGCAGGAATATGTGAACCGAATCCTTGCTGCGTTTAATTTGACAAAAGACCAACTGGATGCGCACTTTCCCGTCCGCATTGCGGGAGCGGGAGCAACTCACTTGATCATCTTCGTGAAAGACCGCCAGACTCTGGCGGACATGAAATATCCATTCGAAGAAGTCCGCGCATTGATGGCGGAACAGAACCTGGTCACCATCAGTTTGTTATGGCAGGAGTCGGATTCGGTCATTCATTCACGCAATCCCTTTGCAGCAGGTGGAGTCTACGAAGACCCGGCAACGGGTGCAGCGGCGGCGGCATTGGCGGGGTATCTGCGCGATATTAACTGGCAGGGCGCAAAAACCTTCACCATCTTGCAGGGCGAAGACATGGGCGTGCCTTCACGTTTGAATGTTTCGTTCACATCAAAGACTGGCGAGAGGATTTCGGTCAGCGGTGAAGTAAGGCATATTGAGTAGACCGTGGACAATTGACCATGGACGATAGACAAGCCGCATCAAAAAGGATGCGGCTTGTCTCTAAGTTATAGTAAGATACTTGCAACTTCAATGACTGAAATCCTCCCCGCACTTTCGCAACTTCCAAGCCCATCCACCCAACGCATTGCGCTGCGCATCACGGCTCCCGCCGAACGCGCCCTCAAACAGGGACATCCCTGGATCTTCGATCAATCCATCACCGAGCAAAGTCACAAAGGCGCGCCCGGTGACCTTGCCGTCATCTTCGATGACAAACGCCGCTTCCTTGGCGTTGGTTTGTACGATCCCACTTCGCCCATCCGTGTGCGCGTTCTGCAAAAGATAAAGCCTGCTACGATTGACAATAATTGGTTCCATGAAAAAATAAAAACCGCCGATGCCATCCGCGCGCCGCTCAGAAAACAAGAAACGGATGGCTATCGCCTCATCCACGGTGAGAATGACGGCTTGCCCGGTTTGGTCATTGACCGCTACGCCGAAACGTTTGTGCTCAAACTCTACACACCCGCCTGGGTTCCACATCTCAAAGATGTTTGCGCCGCGCTACAACAAACCCAACACTTCGATCATTTGATATTAAGACTCAGCCGTACGCTCAACAAACAAGCGGATGAATTACACGGTCTCACCGACGGTATGACGCTCACGGCAAGCCCTGATAAGGGTCAGACTCCCGAAGGCTTGGTCCTGTTCAAAGAAAATGGACTCACCTTTGAGTGTGATCCCATCAATGGGCAAAAGACCGGGTTCTTCCTTGACCAACGCGAGAACCGGGAACGTGTGCGGGATATGTCCGAAGGCAAGTCAGTCTTGAACGTCTTTTCCTACACCGGCGGATTTTCATTGTATGCAGCCGATGGCGGCGCAAAGGAAGTTGTCAGTGTCGATTTCAGCACACCTGCCACGCAAGCCACACTGCGAAATATCCAACATAACCAAAACAAGCCTAATGTAAAAAATGCTAAATTTGAAACATTGGATCAGGATGCCTTTGAAGCGCTCATGCAAATGAAAGCGGATAATCGTCAGTTCGATATCGTCATCCTCGACCCGCCCATGTTCGCGCAGAATCAATCGCAGGTTGAAACCGCGCTGGCAGCTTATCGTCGACTCACACATTTGGGACTCGACGTATTGAAACGCGGCGGCATTCTTGTGCAAGCTTCATGCTCCAGCCGGGTCAGTACCGTCGAATTTTTCGACGCCATTCACAGGTCTGCCCGCGAGACGGGGCGCCCGCTGGAGGAGATCGAACGCACCGGACACGCGCTTGATCATCCCATCACCTATAAAGAAGGCGCATACCTTAAGTGTTTGTTCGCCACCGCGCCATAAATCAATATCGTCATTGCGAGGGCGATGTTCTTTCGCCCGAAGCAATCTCATGAGTTGGTATGGGATTGCTTCGCCGCACAGAGCAAGAACGCGGCTCGCAATGACGGGAATTATTTTTTTATACTTAAGAAATGAGGACTTGATGTCACACATAACTTTCCCCAACTCACTCATCACCCCGCAACTCCTTGCTGAAAATCTATCAGCGGAAAATCTCATCATTCTAGATGCCAGCATGAAGCCGGTGACGAACATCGGTGTCGCTCAACCTACTGTCCCCACTTACATCCCCGGCTCACTGCGCTTTGATTACGACACGCATATCTGCGACCACAACACATCCCTGCCGCACATGATGCCCACGCCTGAATTCTTTACCGAAGAAATGCAGAAAATGGGCATTCGCAAAGACAGTGCAATCGTCGTGTACGATAACGTTGGCGTATATGCCAGCCCGCGCGCGTGGTGGATGTTCCGCGCGATGGGACATGATAACGTAGCAGTCTTGGATGGCGGTTTGCCTGCCTGGATAAATGCCGGATACGAAACGACCGCGACTCTCGCGACTCCAACATCACGCGGAGACTTCGCTTCACATCCCCGCCCAGAGTTGATCGTTGACTCTCAAACCGTAACCCACGCCTTAAGCGACTCCGCTTTCAGCGTGATGGACGCCCGGTCTGCCGGACGTTTCAAAGGTCAGGAACCTGAGCCGCGCGCAGGGTTGAGAGGCGGACACATGCCCGGCGCCGTCAACCTGCCTTTTGCGGAGACTCAAACCAACGGCGTAATGAAATCCCCTGCGCTTTTGCGTGAGATATTCAACGAATATCAAAATAAAAAACTGATTTTCAGCTGTGGCACCGGAGTGACGGCTTGCATTCTTGCATTGGCTGCAGACCAGGCAGGAGTGAAAAACTTATCGGTCTACGATGGCTCGTGGACGGAATGGGGCGCAAGCACATCTGGGCTGCCAGTTGAAATTGGGTAGTATGTCCGAGGTTCGGCGATAGGATTTTCAATTTGTAAGGCGTGGGTCTTCTTGTAGATCAACCAGCCGCCGAAAAAGCCGGAAATCCCAACAAGGGCAACGACCCAGAACCAAACGGGTGGATGCATTCCATAGATACCGATCAGGGTGATGAAGATGGCACAGCAGGTGCGCCCGAGTACGTTGGCGATAAAGAAGCGGCGTGGTGATATGGTGGCGAGCCCGGCGACATAGCACATCAGGTCGCTGGGGAAGATGGGCAAAACGAAGCTGAAAAAATAAAAGAGTATGCCTTGGTGTTTGGCGGTCTTGTCCCATTTGTCGATGACGGCTTGTGAAGCGAGTTTGTAGATCAAGTCACGCCCATAGCGGCGGGCGATGATGAAAGCGACCTGACTGCCAAGGATGGTGCTTGTGATAACGACCAGCAGCCCGACCATCCCGTAGACATAACCGGCTGTGACCATCAGCGCATGACCGGGGATCACTGCGACAAAGACCTGCGCAACGAGCAGGCAGAAAAGTACGGCGGGACCAAGTGCGCCAAAACTTTTTAAATACGTTGATACAGCCTGTTGGTCGGTGATGAAATCGAAGAAATTAGCAATGGCTTGGCGATAGATCACAGCAAGAAGAACCAGAACGAGGGCGGCAAGAATTTTTACAGTTTTCATTTCAAATCTCCTTAATAACTAGAACCTGTCTCAAAAATATCGTGTCACCCTGAGGGAGCGTTCTTTGCGACCGAAGGGTCTCTTATTTTGGGTGTAGAGATCCTCACCGCACTGCATCCGCACCGCGGTGCATGTGTCGCTATCGCTCACGCGTGCCTGCTGCACGGTGCAGGCAGGATGACATTTTTGAGATAACCTCTAAGATTTATTACAACCACGGCGAAGCCAGATTGCAGGTGTGGATCAGGGCTTTATCTGCGATCGAGCGGCGTTGATACGAATGGATGGTTTGTTTGGGGCTGGTTTCCAGATCGGTGTAGAAGGCGTGACGCAGGTCCGAGGTCAGTTTGGGGTCATGAATTTCGAGACACGACTCGAAGTTGATCTTCATCGAATGAGCATCGAGGTTGGCGGAGCCGAACAACACATCGTTGTGGTCATTCCATGCGGCTTTGCTATGCATATATTTGCCAGCATAACGATAGACATGCCCGCCTGCGCATACCAGTTTGTGAACATGGATGTAATTCGCAAAATCCACCGGGCGGACGCGTGTTTCATGTGAAAGCAGCACATTGACTTGCACACCTTTCTTTGCCTGTTCACAAAGTGCATTGAGCATTTCATCGTCTGGCAGGAAGTACCAGGTGCGGATGAAAATGGACTTGTCTGCATGGGTGATCAATTTCATCAAGGCTTCGCGAATATCTGATTGATGGCGCGGGACGGTCAGCCATAAACGGTCACTGCCAGCGTTTAAGTTGGATGTATTTACTAAACGCCCGGCGAGATTCCCATTCTGAGAAAAGCCATGCAAAAAGTTGTAGAGGTTGTGGATGGTGTTCCCAAGTTCACCGTCCACGCGCAAGTTGGAGTCGGTCCAGGTGGTGTAGTAATCGCCGATGTTCGAGCCGCCGAGGAAGACGGTGCGATCGTCTATGGCGACGAACTTGCAGTGCAAGCGGTTGTTGATCCCCAATGGAGAAGCAGGGCGATATATATCCACTTGCACACCATGCGAGCGCAGGTGGTTAAACATGGCGATGTTTTGAATGGCGTGGCGAGGTTCGTCGAACACCTGCCCGATCTCATCCACCATCAAGCGTACGCGCACACCCGCGGCGGCTTTTGCGGTCAGCACCTGCGTAATGCGCTCCGCCCATATGCCGCTATCAAATGCGAGGAAGCTCATGGATATGTCATATTGAGCGGAAGCAAGTTCTGAAACTAAATTGCTGTAATACTCTTGAACGTGGGTGAAAAGTGTGTGGCGGTTCATGGCGATCTCCTTTGGTGCCCCTACTTTCGCACTTTTGGACTGCCACTAACAGGGAAAAAACTGCCAAAAGACGCCAATCTTGAAAATTACCCCCTTGAAACGAAAAGTCCCCGAAGGCACATGCCTTCGGGGACTTTGATGGTCAATCATTATTTTGTGATGGGTTGTTTTTCCATCAACAGCCTTGCCAGCCCGCGGATGGCGTTGCGGCGGGTGCGGTTGAAGGTCCCTTCGGAGATGTACAACCGCGCCATGATCTCGCGGTTGGGAACACCTTCCACATAGGCGTCGTGCAGAACAGCATGGTTGTACCAAACGCGCGGCAGCGGTTCGGGCGGACGTTTTTCAGCCGGGCGCAATAACTCGATCGATTCGATCAGAATCTTTTGCAAGTCTCTGCCGCGTTCGATGTGTGAACCGGCTTTCACGCCCAATTTATCGGCAAGGGACGATTGTCCCAGGGCGATGTAGTCAGATAATCGGCGCAGCCCTTCTTCCACATTTCGAACGAACTCTTCATCCGGATTGAACTCCATTGCACCGAGCATTTCGCTGGTAACAATATTCGCTTCTTTTTCAATGAGGTCAGATTGGGTGTCGTTTTGGTGCAACTTCGGCTGGAGATTGTTGAGCGATACGATGGTGCCGACCTGGTCTGCCACTTCGGAGAGCAGGTCGAGGTCGCCGCGGGAATAATCGAGTTTGTTGGCGGGTTTGCTGATGCCTACTACGGCGATCTGAGTTTGCCCGTCGAACGAGGGTGCGAACCAAGCGATGCTGGGGATCTGGTCGTTCTGCAAGTTGGTAACATCTTCACAGGAAACTGCGGATGCAGGGAAACGCCTCTCCACTTCGACCGATTGCCTGCTTGCTGCCACAACGAATTCTCCGCCTCGTTTGATGGCGACAAACCCGTTGGGCGCGTTGAGTGTATTGCATAAGAGGTTGAGCCCCTCTTGCAACCGTTGCTGGAGCATGCTGTCGGTGGTTGCTTCACTTTCGAGCTGGCGTAATTTTTTGCGGAGCAGGGTTTCATCGCGTATACGTAAGCGCTCAAGGAATTCACGGATAAGATCGTAGAGGGCATGGGTCAGCACCACGAAGGCTGTGAGCATGCCGACCCGTTGAAGGGACAGCCCGAAGCGGAGCGCCGTCAGTGTATAGGCTGTAGTGATGAGCGAGACTGTCAGGAGAGTGAGCGGAAAATCCTGCAGGGTGGTACGCCGTTCCACCAGAGATTGATGGCGTGCAACCGAAATGCCGATGGTGAAGACTCCGCCAAAGATCAAAATGTCTTGAATGATGCGCGGCATGGGTGGAGCGAGAGCAAGGGCAAAGACGCCATACAAGCCATCCGCCGCAGCGAACAATGATGCGAAAAGAAAGTAACGGCCTGCCGATGTTAGACCGACCTTGTCGTGGGCAAGCAGGTTGTACATGATACTGATGAAGGCAAACAGCTCGAACATGCCGTATAGGATATACGGAAGACTCAGCCCCATTCGGGCAACATAAAGGATGTTCCCTGCTTCGCCAATAAAGGCGTTTTTTGCGGTGAACAATAAAAGGATGGCGACGAGCCCCAGAGTATACAGGCTTGCCGTCCAGGGCAGGTGTTTTTTACGGGCATTCTCAGAGAGGAGTTGAAGGATGATATCGTGCCAGGCGCCGATGCCGATGATCAAAAACATGGCGCGCCATGCCGCTGTGCCGGGAATCTGTTCGAAAAGATTGTTGTAAGCACCAAAGAAAAACGCAGAGAGTGCCAGCAGCAGGATCGAGCCGCGCAGAATGACCTTGTTGAGAAACCCCCGTGCAAAAAGATAGAAAGCCATCCAAAGGCAGGTTGCCATTGCTATGAGGTCAACCCATAATGTTGCTTGAAAAAGCATGTTTACTCCTACCATGGATAAAGTCGCTCAGATAAAGAAACCCCCTTGGTTGTGAATGGTGACTGTAATGTTGGGTTAGTGTGCTGTTGATTTTGAGAAGACGTTGATGAGCAGGATACCTGCAAGAATCAGTACAATACCGGTGACCTTTGCCCAGTCCAGCGTTTCGCGCCAGAGGATCATTCCGGCAGCAACCGTGAGGATCAGCCCCACGCCGGACCAAATGGCATAGGCAACGCCGATGGGCATGGTTTTCAAGGCAATGGAAAGCAGATAAAAAGAAAGCCCGTAACCGACCGCTACGATGATGCTGGGAATGGGTTTGGTGAAGCCCTCCGAAAACTTAAGGGAAGATGTAGCGATCACTTCGCTCAAAATGGCGAAGAAGAGAACAATAAAGGTTTTCATTTAACGATTATCGCCATCGCCTTGAATTTTGCCGCGGGCTTGACGGTCTAAAAGTTTGGCGAGATTCGCTTCGGCAATTTCATCGAGCGGCAGATCAAGTTCGGTGGCGACTTGGGCGATGTACCATAACACATCACCGAGTTCGGCTTTGAGCGCTTCGCGTTCTGCTTCGCCGATATTCCCTTGTTTGTCTCTAAAGATTTTTTTGATCTTGCCTGCCACTTCGCCTGCCTCGTTGACCAAGCCAAGCGCCGGGTAAATGACAGGGTGCCCAATGGACGGGTATTGTGCGGTGGAGCGGGATTTTTTTTGATAGTCGTTGAAGTTCATGAGGTAGTCTCTTTTCAGTAGAGCGAGAATTGGTTTACAAAAAATGTCCGGCTTCATGTTCATAGGGTATGAAGCCGGACCTACAAATTAATTAAAAGCCTTCGCTAGATCCTTCCACCACGTATCTTTCTCACCGGGGATAAAAGGTGTGTACAGGGTGATTCTATCTGCGATGCTGCCGAAGCGTTTCTTCAAGTCTGCGGCGAGATTTTCCTGGGTGGTCATGAGGCAGAACTCGTTCAACATCTCATCGGTGATGAGCATGGGCATCTCTGCCCACTCGCCCTTGGAAGCAAAGCCGGAAAGTTTTTCGGCGGTCTCCCCCCAACCGTGAAAGTCCATCACCGCTTTATAGGAAGGTGTTGAAGCATAGAACGCGATCTGCATGCGCGCAAAACCTTCTTCTTCTGGTGAGGTTGCAATGAATGGGGTCATCGAAACGGAGAGAGCGCTGCGTTTGCGTCCGCTTTTTTGCAAGCCTTCTTCGATGGCAGGCAGGATGATCTCATTCATGTATTTTGGGCTGTTGAATGGATGCGCATGGAAGCCTTCGCACATTTCGCCTGCGAGTCTTGCCAGACCCGTATTGACTCCTGCAATGTAAATGGGAATATTTGGGTTCTCGATCTTGCCGGGGTTAAAGAACGGCGACATCAAGGTGATCTTGTAATGCTCGCCGCGGAAATTTAACTTCGTGCCGTTTTGCCAGCAGTCCCACAAAGCGCGGATGACTTGGATCTGCTCGCGTAGTTTGCCCGTCACTGACTCGGGCCAGGTCATACCAAAGCGGCGCTCAATATGTGCCTTGACCTGTGTGCCCAATCCCAAAATGAATCGTCCGTTCGACTGAGCCGCCAGGTCCCATGCGGTGTAGGCAAGGTTGGCAGGCGAGCGCGCAAACGACACAGCGATGGCGGTGCCAAAGTCCATGCTCGCAGAATGTTCCGCGATCAAGGTGCATGGCAGGAAGGGATCATGCTGGGTCTCTTGAGTCCATAACGCGGCGAAACCGATTTCTTCGGCGGCTTTCGCAATGGCGGGGATCTCTTTTAATTGAACGATAGGGAGGGCGGCATCTAGTTTCATAGGTCAAGTATACAGTTTGAGAAGAGAATAGTGAATAGTGGATAGTGAATGGTAGAGGCAGGGCTTGTGCCACGAAGTGGTATCTCCCCGCCCAATTTATAAAAAAAGCCCCGCAAACGCGAGGCTTTTAAATCTTACACCACCGGCTGACCTTCGTCCAAACTGAGGATAAAGCCGAGTAACTCACGACTCTCTTGCAGCCAGACATTCGGCACTGTAGTGCGTTTCAGATAACGGACGATGCCATCCTTATCGACAACAAGGGAAGCCGTGCGTTGAAAAAGCAGGAAATATTTTTCAAGTTCATACAGGTTATACACGGCACGATCTGGGTCACAGAGAATGGGGAAAGGCAAACCAATTTCGTCCGCGTATTCGCGGGCTTTCTCCATGCCTTCGCCCAGAATGGCAATCACTTCGGTGCCTGCTTCTTTGAACTGCTCGTACATCCTGCCAAGCTGCGCCACATGCGTGCGGCATTGCGGGCATGTCGTTTCACGGATGAAGAACACGATCACATTGCTCTTGCCGCGGAAATCTGTCAGCGAAACATTCTGCCCATGGGTGGCGAGCAGTTTGAAGTCTGGGGCGAGCGAGCCGATCTTGGCTTCGATTGAGTCGAGGGTCATATCCGATTCCTATCTTGAATTCTAATTAAAGGATGGCATCTCGAGCCGACTCTTTACGTTAGTGTTTGGTTAATCTTCTGTAGGGGCGACCCATCAGAGATTATCAAGATGACCTGCTTCCGCTGGGCGGGTCGCCCCTACCTCTCCAACAGATACGCCATGATCCAATTCGTTGTCGCGTTCAAGCCATCCATGTGGGCGCGTTCGTAATTGTGCGAAGCGTCGATGCCGGGTCCGATCAATGCAAGCGCTACGTCACCGCCTGCACGCCAGAAGGCTTCACCATCCGAGCCATAGAACGGATAGACATCGGTCTTGTATGGAATGCCGTGCTTCTCGGCAATGCCGCGCATCTTTTTGTTCAAGCCTTCGTGATACGGTCCGCCGCTATCTTTGATGCACAAGGTCGCATGGAATTCATCCGACTCTTGTCCAGGTCCAACCACCGCCATATCAACCGTGACCAACTCCGCGACTTCATCAGGGATGCCCGCCGATGCGCCATGACCGACCTCTTCATAATTGGAGATGTGGAAGTACACGCTTCGCGCCGGACTTTGACCTGACTCCACCATCGACTTGATCGCTGCGACGAGATTCGCTACACAAGCCTTGTCATCGAGGAAGCGCGAGCGGATGAATCCATTGCTCACTTCGGTACGCGTATCGAACGCCACACAATCACCGATATTGATTCCCAATGCGCGCGTCTCGGCTTCAGAGGTTGTTTTTGCATCAAGACGCACTTCGAGATGTTTATCATCACGCGGCAGGTCGGCTCCACTGTGAATATGACCAGATGCTACATCAATGAGTACCGAGCCGCGAATCTTTTCGCCTTTGGACGTGAAGACCCACACGCCTTCTGTTTCCACTGTGGGCCATTGAATCCCACCGATGCGACTCAGGCGCAAGCGCCCATTGCCCTTGATCTCTTTTACTACCGCGCCAAGGGTATCGGCGTGAGCGGTCAACGCAACGGGAGGCAAATCAGATTTCACTTCCCATTTTGCAACCAACGCACCTTTACGGGTCCGGCTTAACTCTAATTGCTTGTATTTGGATAGTTCCTTTTCAACAAAGTCAATTGCCGCGCTGGCAAAACCTGTCGGGGATGGGATGTTGAGCAGGTCAACGAGAAAGTTGGTGAAGTACGTTTCGTCAATTTTTGGGAGGGACATGGGGTTCTCTTTTCATATGTCACCCTGAGCGGTAGCGCGACGTCCCCGTAGGGGGAGGGGTCTCTACGATTATCTCAGAGATGCTTTGCTTCGCTCAGCATGACAAACTCTTTAAAGACCTTCAAACTCAGCTAACTTCTTCTTCCAATCATCCGGCACGGGGATGGTCTTCAAGCCTTCATAATCAAAGGTCACTAGCACTACTTCGCCGCTTGCCATTACCTTGCCAGTATCTGCATCCATAACGCATTGCTCCACCGTCATGGATTTGTTTCCAAGTTTGGTCACTTTGGCACCAGTCTTGATATTGTCTCCATAGTGAGTGGGAGACTGATAGGTGATGTGAATATCTGCCACAATGACGCCGATCTCCATAAAGGACTGGTCTTTGCTGAACAAGCCAAGCTTCATGAAATAGTAGACACGTGCCTGCTCGAAGTACGTCAGGTATTTTGCGTTGTTGACATGTCCCTGCGGATCGAGGTCTCCGTAGCGGACTTCGGTGGGGTGAAAGAATTTGTAGTCAGTCATGAAGGGGATTATAGTCGGGTAGTCTGTTAGTCGGGTAGTCTGTTGGTCAAAAAAAGCCGCAGAGTTTACGGCTCCACGGCTGTTTGACTATCAGACTATTCAACTACTTGATTACTCTCAACTACAAAACTTCGCCAACCCCATCTTGTCTTGAATAAGGATACGCCCATCGGCATCGGTCGTCGCCAGACCTTGCTCCTTGAAAAAGACCATTGCCTGATTCACACGCTTGCGTGAGGCTCCCACAAGGTCGGCAATGTCGCTTTGCGTCAGCGCAATACGGATGCGAATGCCGCCATCCACTTCTTGATAATACCGTTCCGCAAAAGCCAGCAGTTGACGTGCCACTCGTCCGTTGACATCGAGCGTGGCGAGCGATTGGATCATTTGGTCAGAAAGTCTTACCCTTGCAGAAAGAATTTTTACCAGGTTGCGCGCAATTGGCGGAAAGTTATCGAGCATGTAATTGAAGGTGGTCTTATCCATCCATAGCATGAGTGAGTCTTCGAGGGTGACCACACTGGCAGAGCGACCGACACTATCGATCAGACTCATTTCACCAATGAGGTCACCACTGCCCAGAATGGAGAGGATCGCGTCGCGCCCGCCTTGCTCGGTATAAACCTTCACCGTCCCATGCAGGATAATGTAAACCGCCTCACCCGGCTGCTCGATGAGCATCACATTCTTTCCGGTCGGGAAAACGCGCCGATGTGCGCGGTGCGCCACCCAATCCAATTGAACCGGTGTGAGACCTTCGAACAGTCTGATGTCCGAAAGGATATTGCGGGTGTCGTCTTTCTGAAGTTCAGTCATGCGTAACATATTTTACTCCTTCCCTCACCCCTGCCCCTCTCCCAGAAACGGGAGAGGGGTTTAAGGAAATCTCCATACCTTCATACGCCGCCTGCGAATCAGGAAAAATATTCTTCGCGGCAGATTCTTGCGCCGCCACCCAATCGTCAGCGTAGGATGGGTCGTGATGGAACAGAATCAACTGTCCCGTTTCGGCAGAGGCGGCAACTTGTCCTGCCATGGTTGCGGTCGAGTGACCATATCCCTGTGTCGAGGGAAATCCCGCGAGGCTTCCGTAATAATGTTCATCGGAATACTGTGCATCGTGAACGAGCACATCCGCATTACGCGAAAAATTGATCAGCTTGCGATCCATGCCCACATAGCCTTCCGTATCGGTGGCGTACACAACCGACTTGCCTTGATATTCAATGCGATAGTGATACACACCGCCGGGATGAGCATGCGATTTATGGATACGGATGACCACCGCCTCAGGACTCGGATTTGAAATCGATTCAACAACCCGAACTCCATCCTCCTCCCAAACTATGACCTGCGACTCGCGCAACGATTGAATATCCTTGTTCGATGCCATATCGCGCAATGAGATCGGGAACGTATCCGAAGATTGGTTGTGCTCCAACACATGCTTCACCGTCTCTGCTGTGCCGCCGGGACCGTAGATGTGCAGTTTGGCTTTCGGCAGATACGCAGGTACAAAGAACGGAAATCCCTGGGTGTGGTCGTGATGCAAGTGACTGAACAGAAGCAGCAACTCAAGGTTTTGGCGTTTCACCAACTCGCGCCCAAGCGGAATAATGCCTGTGCCCGCGTCGAGGATGATGGTGCGCCCGCCCGCGTTGACTTCCACACACGCGGTATTGCCGCCATAGTTGACGGTGTTCGCGCCCGGTGTCGGGTAACTTCCACGCACACCCCAGAATTTGACTGTGAAATCCTTGTTCATGTCTGCCTCCAGTTGTTGAGGTTCTTGGAGGTGACGGTCTTCTTTGCGAAGCTTTGTCATCTCCAAGACACTTGTATTATGTTCCAAACTCTGTATCCTTCAAGGAAAGTGTTCTCTTGGCAGGTGAGAACTATTTCTCATGCTTCGCGACCGTGGACGATTGACCATGGAGATGTTCCATCGTCCACGGTCCATCGTCTATCGTCAGCGCGAAGCGCGGCGGTATAATCTTCTCCATGCTGCCCGATCTGCAAATGAACGATCAATTACGCTTGCGTAAACCACATCCATGCGGCTCATATGAGTGGAAGGTCATTCGCCTTGGCGCGGATATTGGTTTGGAATGCAAAGGTTGCCAGCATCGTGTCATGCTTACCCGCCGTGAATTGGCGAAACGCATGAAAGTGAATTTGACTGCGCAGGAACGGGAAAAAGCGCAGACAGAATCCAACGTAGACTCCAATAGTTTGTAGGATCATCAAGATGTAATACAAGGAGGTTTTATGGAATCAAAAGACAGAGAACTCCCCATTGGTTCGCTTCGTATTGGCTTATTTACCGACACATACGCTCCACAGGTGAACGGCGTCTCGGTCTCATTGCAAATGATCTCGGAGGGTTTGAAAAAACGCGGACATCAGGTCACCATTTTTGCGCCGCGCTTCCCTGGCTATAAAGACGATGAGCCGAATGTGATGCGCCTGCCCTCGCTCAAGTATTTGAACAATCCCCCCATCTATGTGGCGGTGCTGGGAACGCCCCGCTCCACATGGAAGCTCACCCGCGAACACTTCGATGTGCTTCATGCGCACAGCCCGGCAAGTGTAGGGTTGCTTGCATATCTCACTGCTTCCACTAAACGTCTACCATTGATCTACACCTATCACACCTCCATCACTGATTACACCCATTACATCAAGTTTATCGGCGGTACGGGTCTAATCAAACGTGCGGCAGGTTGGTTTAGCAAGGCGTCCACTGACTTGGGCGACCAGATCGTGGTGCCCTCACCGAAATTTCAACGACTGTTACTTACTCAAAAAGTGAAGCAGCCCATCACAGTCATTCCAAATGGAATTGACTTGAGCATGTTCAAGACGGCAAGGAACCCCGGCAGTTTGCGAAAACGGCTGGGCATCGCTTCTGATGCCCCGATCATGCTCACTGTTGGGCGCATGGATCCGGAGAAGCGGCTTGAGTTCATCGTTGAGGCATTTGACCTTATTGCAGACCGTGTTCCCAATGCGCATCTTGTCTTTGCCGGGGATGGTGGTTCACGCAAAGATGTTGAAGCCCGCGCCGCGGCGACGCACGCGAAGGATCGCATTCACTTTTTAGGCATGGTCAACCGCGCTGAACTTCCTGATATCTTTCATGATGCCGACGTCTTCCTTTCGGCATCCACCACTGAGGTGCACCCCATCTCGGTGATCGAAGCGATTGCCTCCGGGTTGCCCATGGTTGCGGTTCAGGATGAAGCCTTTGAAGGCATGATCGATCATGGTTTGAACGGTTATCTGGTCCCATTGGATGTGAACGTTTACGCCAACACTCTCGCCGACCTGCTCCCTGATCGCGAGCGCCTTAAGACCTTTGGCGTCCACTCCACCAAACTCAGTGAGAAATATTCCATTGAAAGCCAGGTGAAGGCGTTGGAAAAACTTTATTTGGAAGCCATCCTGCAGAACTGGCGCGGAAATATGTTCACCCGTATGATGCAGAAAAATATCAACCAAATTCCCCGGCGTATCAACCGCGTTATCCGTACGGAGATCGGTAAGATGCTGCCCGGACGCAAGAAAAAATAATACCAATCTGTGCAATACGGATGACATATCACGTCATCCGTATTGCACAATGGAAAGAGGGGGAGGGGTATAATTCCACCTCGATGTCTATCCTTGATGCCCACATGTTGGAATTTTTTAGCCGAAGCCCGGAACAAACACGTCGCATTGGCATGCGGCTGGGCAGTTTGCTGACTGCCGGTGATGTGATCTGTTTGCAGGGTGATCTCGGCGCAGGCAAGACCACATTCACACAAGGACTGGCGCAAGGCTGGGGCTCGCTCGACTCTGTTTCCAGCCCGACCTTCATCCTTGTCAATTTGTATCGGCGTGCCGATGGCGCTCAACTTTTTCACCTGGACGCCTACCGCCTCGACTCTGTGCCCGAAGCAGAGGAGCTGGACCTTGACTTTATGCTTGCCGAAGGCGCGCTTATCATCGAGTGGCCCGAACGGCTTGGTGATTTGATCCCCAAAGAACACTTACACATTCGCCTTGACCATCTTTCGGAAGAACACCGCCAGATGAATTTTCACGCGTACGGCAAACGCTACGATGATCTACTCAATTCCATCCGTCATGCAATGGTGGGAGGCTAAGCATGCTTCTGGCAGTCGATACCTCCACGTCTTTGGTCGGGTTGGCGCTATACGATGGCGACCAGGTCCTCGGTGAAATGACTTGGACGACCAAACAGCATCACACCACTGAACTTTCCCCGGCTCTTTCCGGACTTTTGAAGCGCTGCGGCGTTTCAATGAGTATGGTCACCGCTTTGGGCGTTGCCATTGGTCCCGGTTCATTCACGAGTTTAAGAGTCGGGTTATCTTTGATAAAGGGAATTGCGCTGGCGCGTAATTTGCCCGTGATGGGCATCTCCACGTTGGATGTAATCGCTGCTGCGCAACCGCAGGCAAATGATCCCTTGGTGGCTGTCTTGCAAGCCGGGCGGACTCGAATCGCTTTCGGCGTGTATAAAAATATCGAGAAACAGTGGCAGCCAGAAGGCGCGGTGCGAAGCGGAACGTTGGATGAGCTGCTGGCAGAGTTGACGGGTCCAACGATCATTGCAGGTGAGTTAACTGTCGATGAGAGAAAGAAAATATCCAAAGTGAAAAACCTGCAGTTGGCTTCTCCCATTCTCTGTGTGAGGCGACCGGCTGTTTTGGCGGAACTGGCATGGAACCGCTGGCAGGATAGTGATGCGGACGATGCTGCTACGCTGGCTCCCATTTATTTGCATGTGGCGGGAACGCCAATCTCGTGAGCCGAATTACCTTTCTTCAGGGTTGAGAAGAAATGAACCTTGAATCACCTGTCAATTCTGGTCTTATCATCCGCAGGATGATCCACGCTGATCTTGAGCAGGTGATCGCGATTGATCAGGTGTCGTTTACACTGCCGTGGCCCCAACGCTCCTTCCGATATGAATTGGACGAGAACTTTGTCTCTCGCTGCTGGGTGGCGGAGGCGGATGGGCGCGTTGCTGCCATGCTGGTAGGCTGGATGATGGTGGATGAAATGCACATTGCCACCATTGCAACTCACCCGGAGTATCGCGGGCGCGGTATTGGAAAGAAGATCCTGGTGCATGCACTTTGCACTGCAAGGGATAAGGAAGGTTTGGTGCGCGCGTTTTTGGAAGTGCGCGAACACAACGATATAGCCTTGAGCATGTATCGCAGCCTGGGTTTTGTGGAAGATGGAAGACGAAAAGAATATTACAAGGATAATAATGAGGATGCCATCCTGATGACATTGAACGATCTGGGGCACCTGCAAGGAGATTGAATGCCTGCCGTTGAGACTCTTGAACGCATTGCCCGCGAGATTTCTGTTTGCACCAAGTGTGCTTTGCACGAATCGCGCAAGAAAGCTGTGACGGGTGAAGGTCCGGCGGATGCAGAGATCATGTTCATTGGAGAGGGACCCGGCTTTCATGAGAATGAGCAGGGACGTCCGTTCGTGGGGGCATCGGGGAAATTTTTAGATCAACTGCTGGCACAGGCAGGCTTGGAACGTTCGGATGTATTCATTGCCAATGTGGTAAAGTGCCGTCCACCTGCCAACCGTGACCCGCAACCAGAGGAACTTTTGGCTTGTAATGAGTACTTGGAAGGGCAAATCAACGCCATAAACCCGAGTATTATTGTGACGTTGGGACGTATTTCCATGGGCAAATATGTGCCTGGCGCAAAGATCACTTCCATTCATGGGCAGATGCAAAAGATCGATGGTAAGTTTGTGATTCCCATGTATCATCCGGCTGCCGCATTACACCAGCCCGCACTTCGTCCATCCATCCTGGCGGACTTTGCAAAACTGCCCGAGCAATTGAACGAAGCGCGTACGGCATTGGGTAGACCGATCGTTGAAAAGAAAAAAATAACGGTTCCTCAGAAATCCGAGAAACCGCAGCAGTTAAGTTTATTTTGAAAAATAAGGAAAAAGTATGACAACAAAAACAGATCTAATCAAAAGATTGAAAGACAAAAGTGCCACGATCGCCATTTTGGGGCTGGGGTATGTGGGGTTGCCGTTGGCAGTCGTGTTTGGCGAGGCGGGATTTAATGTTACAGGCGTGGATCCTGATAAGCGTAAAGTTGATGCCTTGAAGGAAGGCAGATCCTATATTCCGGATGTGCCCACGGAGGCTGTTGCCAAACTGGTCAAGTCGGGGAAGCTGGTTGCCACCACTGATTTTTCCGTGCTCAAGAATATGGATGCTGTCAGTATCTGCGTGCCAACGCCGCTGCGTCAGACCGGCGATCCGGATATGTCTTACATTATCTCTGCCATGGACGAGTTGAATAAATATATGCACAAGGGCATGGTGGTTGTGTTGGAATCGACCACATATCCCGGCACGACCCGTGAATTGCTCCTGCCTAAATTGGGTAATGAACATGGTTTGACCATTGGTGAAGATTGGTTCCTGGCGTTTTCGCCGGAACGCGTGGATCCGGGTCGTGAGGATTACACGACCATTAATACCCCCAAGGTAATGGGCGGCATTACCCAAGCTTGCGGCGAAGTGGCGACTGTCTGGTATGAAGGTGCGATCAAGACCATTCACAAGGTCTCAACGGCGGAGGCGGCGGAAATGGCAAAACTGCTCGAGAATACCTTCCGCATGATCAATATCGGCATGGTCAATGAGCTTGCGATCATGTGTGAACGACTCGGTGTGGATGTCTGGGAAGTGATCGATGCGGCAGCGACCAAGCCTTTTGGTTTTATGAAATTCACGCCGGGACCTGGGTTGGGTGGTCACTGTATTCCTATCGACCCGTTGTATCTTTCCTGGAAGATGAAGTCGCTCAATTACAATGCCCGCTTCATTGAGCTGGCATCTGAGATCAATACCAATATGCCGCGTTATGTGGTCAGCCGCCTGATGGAATCGATGAATGACCTGGGGAAGACCATCAAAGGGTCTAACATTTTGGTGTTGGGCGCCGCCTATAAGCCGGATATCGATGATGTGCGCGAGTCACCGTCTCTGGATGTGATCGGTCTGCTTCAGAAGAAGGGCGCGGATGTGAAATATCATGACCCGTATATTCCGCACATCCATCACGAGCATGACGGCTGGCATATGGACAGCGTGACAGACATGATGAAAGCCGTAAAGGAAGCGGATGCGGTCTTGATCGTGACCAATCATAAGATGTATAACTACACCGAGATCATCGCTGCTGCAAAATTCGTCTTTGACACACGCAATGCGACCGGCAAGCTCGGTGCGTTCGCGAACGTGGAACGCCTCTAATCTTTAAATATTACGCATTACGTATTTCGTGGTACGTAATGCGTAATTATTTAATTCGTAAAGGAGAAGTATGGCAAATTATCTCGTGACAGGTGCAGCTGGTTTTATTGGCGCGCGCACATCGCACATCCTCTTGGAACAGGGGCATACCGTAGTAGGCATAGACAATGTCAACGACGCGTACGATCCGCGCATGAAGGAATACCGCCTGAAGAAGTTGATGGCAGTGCCGGGGTTTAAATTTCATCGACATGACATTTCTGAGAAGTCCTGTATTGCGCTGTTCAAGAATGAGAAATTCGAGGGTGTGATCAATCTCGCTGCCCGGGCTGGTGTGCGCTACAGTGTGGAAAATCCCTGGGTGTTCCTTGAATCGAATGTGACCGGCACATTGAACATGCTGGAAGTCTGCCGTCAGTTCGGGTGCAAAAAATTCATCCTTGCTTCAACCTCCAGCATTTACGGTGAAAACCCGCCATACCCCACACCAGAGACTGCTTCAAGCAGCGAACCCATGCAGCCCTATGCTGCCAGTAAAAAAGGCGCAGAGGCGTTGGCGCATTCGTATCACCATTTATATGACATTGACGTGACCGTTCTGCGCTTCTTCACCGTCTATGGTCCTGCAGGTCGCCCAGACCTTGCCATGTTCCGTTTTGTGCAATGGATCCTTGAAGGACAGCCTGTGCGCATTAATGGTGATGGGAATCAGTCACGCGGTTTCACCTATATCGATGACATTTCACGCGGGATCATTGCGGCGCTCAAACCGGTCGGCTATGAGATCATCAATCTTGGCGGGCATGAGGTCATCAGCATCAATCAATTGGTGGAAATTGTTGAGGATCTGACCGGCAAAAAAGCGATCGTTCAGCATGGTCCGCCCAACCTGGCGGATATGCTCAATAATCAAGCCGATGTTAGTAAGGCGCGGACAATGCTCGGCTGGGAACCACAGGTTAACCTGCGCCAGGGCTTGAAGAACCTGATCGATTGGTACCTGGCAGAACGAAGTTGGGCGAAGGAAGTCCTTACGCCGTAATATCAGACCTCGGAGGGTTCAAACCCTCCGAGGTCTTTTTTTAAAGTTTATATAATACCCACGGTCACAAACTGCATCTTCCCTTTATAAAGAAATGCAGTTTGTGACCGCACTGGGTATAATTTCTTCCAATGTCCCTTCTCTCGAAGTTCAAAAATGACCCGCTCTTTACAAAAGTGATGCGTTCCAGCGGGTCATTATTTAGCAATAACACCGTCGCGCTTGGATTAAGTGTCGCACAGGGCATCATGGCAACCCGCCTGCTCGGACCGGCGGGGTTTGGTCTCATCGGCGTGGTGATGTCATTCGCTTCGGTGGTGAATAGCATTTTCTCGTTCCGCATGAGTGAGTTGGTGGTGCGTTATGGCGGTGAATACCTGAACAAGCAGGATAAAGAACAAGCCTCTGCCTTATTCAAAGCTGCCAGCACAACCGAAGCCCTGGTTTCGCTTTTGGCATTTCTCGTTGTGCTTGCCACTGCGCAACTTGCTGAAATCTATCTCGCCAAAACCACCGGCATTGCATGGATGTTCACTTTCTTTGCGATTAACCTACTGGCGAACTTCAACACCGAAACCTCCACGGGTATTTTGCAGATCACCGAAAAGATCAAATTGCAGGGGACGGTTAACTTAATTCAAGCCATTGTCACCACGCTGATTATTGCGGGCGCGTTCTTTTTTGGCGGCAGTATCACAGTTATTCTCGTTGCTTATCTGATCGGTAAATCTATTCTGGGACTGGGGCTTTTCACTCTGGCTCAAAACCAATTAAAAGAAAAACTCGGCAGCGGATGGTGGCGCACGCCTTTCTCAAAACTCACTGCACGAAAAGAGATTTTCCGTTTTGCGTTCAGCTCCAACATCAGTGCGACCATCATCAAAATCTTCCGCGAGAGCGAACTCATTTGGGTCGGTTTCTTTCTCGACACTACTGCGGTCGGTTACTATCGCGTGGCGTATACCATCGTTCATTTCCTCGCCATCCCTGCTGACCCACTCATCGCCACGACCTTCCCTGAGATCAATAAACTTGCAGTTGAAAAAGCATGGGGCAAGCTCAAAAGTTTTCTTAAGAAGATCACAGCGTTTTCATTTTCTTATAACCTCGCCATTGGCGTGGGTTTGATTCTCTTTGGTCACTGGGTCATTCAAATTTATTCGGGTAAAGAATATCTCGCCGCCTATCCCGCCCTCGTTGCGCTGACCATCGGTCTGGTCTTCAATTACATCCTCTTTTGGAATCGTCCGTTGTTGCTTGCGCTCGGCTTGCCGGAGTTCCCTGTCTATGTAACGCTTGCGGCGGGCATCATCAAACTCGCGCTTTCGTTTTGGCTTGTGCCGGTCTATGGCGTTGCCGCAGCGGGCGGACTTCTTTCGTTCTATTACATCGCGTCCGTTGGCATGATGGTCTTGCGCGGAATTCGGGAAATTGGAAATCGGGAATCGGTATGAAAATCGCACTAATTACAAACTCACGAATACCATCCCTGACTGCCAATTCGATTCAGGCGATGAAGGTCGCGCAAGCCTTGATGCAATTGGGACACGACATCAAGATGTTCGCCCCCAAAGAAGCACCAATTGCCAATCACCAATCTCTACTTACTCACTACGGTCTGCGCTTCGCCCCGGACATTGAACTGCTCCCGTCCATTAGCAGACTCAAACGCCTCGACTTTATCGTCCATGCCCAGCGGGCTGCAAAGCGATTTGGCGCTGACTTGATCTACACTTGGCTGCCCCAATCCGCGGCGCTGGGCGCGTGGATGGGGGACCCCGTGGTGCTCGAAATGCACGCGGATAACTCTGGCAAACTCGGCGTGTGGTGGATGAGACAGTTTTGGAATCAGAAGACTCCCAAAGTGATGACAGTCACCACATCAGCGTTGAGAAAGGCTTTGGAGCGCTCGACCCAGTTCGAGTTCCCGAATGAAGCGCTGTTGCTCGCGCCGAACGGCGTCGAGTTGGAAAAGTATGCGGGGCTGCCAAGTCCTACCGAGGCGCGTCGTCAATTGAATTTGAAAGAGGGGCTGACGGCTGGATTCACGGGACATATTTACCCGGGGCGCGGCGCGGATCTTTTATTTGAACTCGCCAGGCAAATGCCTGCAGTGAATTTTTTATGGGTGGGCGGCACGCCTGAGTTGGTGGACTTTTGGCGCGGCAAGTTGAGCGAGGCGGGCATGACCAACGTGACAATGACCGGCTTCGTAAAGCACGAGTCGATTCCGTTATATCAGGCGGCGGCGGATGTGCTGCTGATGCCGTACTCGCGTTCCATCGAGGCTTCGAGCGGACAGGACATAGCCGAGGTCATCAACCCGATGAAGATGTTCGAGTATATGGCTTCGGGGCGGGGGATCGTTTCTGCGGATCTGGATTCGATACGAGAAATTTTGAATGAGGGCAATGCGGTATTAGTAGAGCCGATGGAGGAAGGGAATAGGGAATGGGGAATTGGGAATTGGAAGGCGGCGATTGAGTCGTTGCTTGACGATGAGCCGCGCCGTTCGGCATTGGGTGCGCAAGCTCGCAGGGATGTGGCGCAGTTGACGTGGGGCAAGCGCGAAGAACGGGTGATGGAATTGTTTGAATCAAATCTCCGAGGTCTTTAGACCTCGGAGATTTTTTTATTCCTTCGTCACCGCCGTCAAATTCATCGTGAGCAATACACCGGGTTTGGGAAGTTCGCTCACGCCGATGACCGTCCGCGCGGGGCGATGGTCGCCCATTTTGCTGACGTAAGCGCGGTTCATTTCTTCAAAGTCGCTCATGTGTTTGAGGAAGATGTTGATATGAACGACATGATCCAAATCTGAGTTGACCGACTCAAGCATGACCTTGAATGAATCGAGAATTTGCGCGGTCTGCGAGAAGACGTCATCTCCGGCGAGTTGACCGGTAGCAGGGTTCACGCCCGCCGTCCCGCCGATGGTGATGAAAGTGCCTACTTTGGCGATGTGGTTGTATGGTCCGATCGGAGTCGGGGTGTTGGCTGGGGTGGATGTTTCAACAGTGGGCATTTTATTTTCCTTTTTCGATGCGATAGACAAGGGTAATGTGACCATCGGGGTTGGGCTCTTCGGCGAAGAATTGCATGCCTGCTTTTTCTACAACATGGGCAGATGCTTTGTTCGGTTCTGCGATCGTGGCGAGGATGTAGGTCAGCCCGCATTCGGTCAGACCGTACTTCAACATGGCAGGGACAAGTTCGCTGGCATAGCCTTTGCCCCATGCACTGGGATGAAAGGCATAGATGATCTCCGGCTCCTGCCGTTCTGCGTCATACACTATGCCGCTGCAGCCGATGAATTCCCCTGATGTTTTTTCGATCACAGCCGAGGCGCCCATTCCTTTGACCTCATAATTGCGGATCGAGATGTCGATCCATTTCCCGCATAGTTCTTTCGTGAGCGGCTCCCCATCACCCATCCATCGTGTTACTTCAGGCAGGCTGAAAATGGCAAACAAGGCATCTGCATCGGGCAGTGTAAGTTGACGGATAAACAGGCGGGATGTTTCAAATAGAGTCATGATGGTCTCACTTCTACGCTGGTCTTGTATGATCTTCGTGTTGTTGATTAGTTTATAAAATTATAGTGGATATTAAAGCCTCGAATGGCGAATCAACTTCACAGAGTTGTCTCGTCAAAGCTTAAGTTCTCCTAACAAACTTGTAAATTCCATAAATAAAATTTTGCAATAAAATCTGAAAAAAATAAAAATGCATAGGAGCGGGGACATGCAAAATAGATACACCCCAAGATACAAACCTGTAAAAATACTACTTGCCATGCTGCTTGTCGGTCTGGTCTTCTTCACCCCGGTGGTGAACAAAACAGACGAGACCCCATCCAAGCTGCAAAGCGTCTTCCCGGAACTCAAACCCTTCGCCTCCAGCGCAGACGCCTGCCCGTGGGCATGCATCGAATGCACCTCCTGGGATGATAGCGCCTGGCCGCGCGGCTGTGCGACCTACGAATGCAATGCCGCCTGCGAAGGCGAACCAGGCGGCGGCGGAGGCGGACCCGTCTACCAACCGCCCACGATCTCGCATGTACTCACCTGCTCGAACCCCGGAAACAACGGCTGGTGCATCGGCAGCCTCTCACTGGACCTCAGCGCCTCAGACCCACAGGGACAATCCGTCATCATCAGCGGCGACGTCAACGGCACGCCCTTCACCTGTCCCAATGGAAACACCACCTGCTCCATTCCCCTCTCCGAAGGGACAGGCACGCTTAACTACAAAGTGGACGCCGCCACCGGACTCTCCGCCAGCGGCAGCGCCAGCTACCAAGTGGACGTCACCACCCCGCAGATCAGTGGAAGCCTGGCAGGCACAGCCGGACAGAACGGCTGGTACGTCTCCCCAACCCTGGTCACCGCCTCACCAAGCGACACCCTCTCAGGCATCGCCAGCTTTGAAGTGAACGTGGATAACGCAGGCTACAGCACCTACGCAGACACGACCTTTACAGACGGGGTTCACACCATCCAATACCGCGCCTACGACAACGCCGGGAACTACACCGAAGTATCGCAAACCGTGATGGTGGATACCATCGCACCCAGCCTGAGCGCACCGGGAGGACTGCACCTGAGCGAGATAATGAACTACCGCCTCGACGATGCCACCAGTGGACTCGCTCAATTCTCGGCATTCATCGCAGACAAAGACCAACTGCAAGGAGATGCCGGGGGAGCCTGGGCGGTGAGTGGCAACAGCTATTCGGGCACTTTCTTCTGGGATGGCACCTTCGCAAATGATGGAGCGCGCGTGGGCAACTACCTCTACACCCTGACCGTGACCGACCTGGCGGGCAACCAAGCCAGCATGATGGGGGCATACGAAGTGCAATACCGCAACCTGGTGTATCTGGGACTGGTACCGAACAAGAACAACAAGCCAGACACGCCGCCGCTACAGGTATCCAACCCCAGCGGAGCGGCGCTCTACCAACCCGCGCCTACGGAAGCGCCCACCGAAGTACCGAGTGAAGCCATCCAAATCCCCACAGAAGAACCTGCTCCCGCAGAACCAGCGCCGATCCTTGAAGTGCGCAGCAATGTCTTTGAGGGGACGAGTGCGAAGTCTGCATTCACGGCGGGCAACCAGACGACCACCACCACACCCATCTCCAACGCGAACATCCTGTGGGGTGGGGCAGCGACCGCCCTGCTGGGAGCGACCCTGGCGGAGTGGCAGCGCAAGCGAGCGGAGGAGGAAGCGGCGCGTCTCGCCGCTCTGCGAAACAGTGGCGGTGGGGATGAAGGAGGAGATGGCGGCGGCAGGACGAATGCGGGACGCAAGGCGTACCAAGCCATGATGCAGGAGAAGCGCATTGTGGGGTCCTTGCAAGCGGAACAAAATTCGAAAGCGCAGGTTGCAAAGGCAGAGTTGATCGCCAAGAACGAAGACCGTGCGCCGATTGATATAGCAAAGGTGAATCAAATAATGCAGGCGCAGTCTAACCGCGAGAAGTTGATTGCGAAGAACGAGGATCGTGCTCCGATTAATGAAGTGAAAGTCCAGCAGTTGGTGCAGCAGAGTGTGGATGCAAAGCGCTGGGCAGGCGTGGCGTCCGTGGCGCAGGCGAAGCAGAAGGGGGAAAATAAAACTTGGTTGCAAAAGGCTTGGGAAAACACCCAGACTTTTGTTCAAGCAAAAATTGTCTCGCCAGTAACAACATTCTGGAATGAAAAGATATATGAGCCTTATATCCAGCCAGCAGTCCAATGGGTACAGGAAAACATTATTCAGCCTGTCATAACCTTTTGGAATGAGAAGGTGTACAAACCTTATATCCAGCCTGTAGTGACGTGGGTAAATGAAAATATCGTTGAGCCTGTAAAAACAGTATTTCAGGAGAATCCCAAAGCGGCATGGGGGACTGCCGCTGTTGTGACGACTGCAACGATAGCAGGAACGGTCTATTACATTGATTGTTACGGGACACCGAGCTTCACGCCGCCAGTTTCATCGCTAGTAAATTTTGCAGGGATGTTCTCCCTTCCGATCACCGGCTGGTTAACGACGAGCAGGAAGCAGCGTGTGTACGGCATCCTAGTGGGGATGTTGATGTTAGGAATGCTCCTGTCCGCTTGTGGGGGTGGGGCGACGGGAAATACTCCAGTTGCTATGCCAACAGGAAATGCTCTTTGTCCAGTTCCAAATACGCCTGTTACCACTGAAACTCCAACTCTTACTCTGCCTACGGCGACGCCGGATGTTTATCAAAATTTAAAATCTACATTTTTACCTTCGGGAAATTACGCAATGCTATTTTTGGATGATTGGATTGACGAGTACAATCTTGCCAACCAATCATATAACGAATATTACAATGCATTTCTAAAAGGTTTAGGCTATTCTGATACTGAAATAGGCGTTATGGATACGAAAACGAAAGCGATGATTGTCTGGCAAAATTATTACAACAAAGATATTTTAGAACAGGCGCAAATATATGGAATTGACCCCGCTCTTCTGAAAGGTCAAATGTTGGCGGAGTCAAATGGGGCTATTGACCCTGGCGGATATTTGAATGATGGGACCTATGACCGAAACGATTTATATGTGGGACTCATGCAAATTTCAAGAGGTGAACTTGCCAATGTGCTTGGCGATGCTCCTGAAGAGCTATTAGCACAAACACTAAATCTCTATTCTATTATGGGGATTCATTCACCTTTGCCTGAATATTCACAAAAACGTTATAAAACTTATAGCGGCTATTACCTCAATAGTCTATCTGATGAGCAAAGACAGGATTTTGCTGATATAGCTCTGCGCCTTGTAGATGGGCAATGTTTTGTAGTGGCAGACGCTTCGATGGATTGTGGTGGGGGAAATCCGCCCATCTCTAACAATGGAATCAATTATCTAGTGCCCATGGTCAATGAAGGCTCTACCTCCATCCAATTTGCGGCGGCGATTAATGCGAATAACCGCAAGAACTTTGTTGACGGCGGTTACATTTCCTCAGAAAACTGGAGCCAACTGTCAAAGTTGACCAAGATAAACTCATGCTCGCTGCATTCAATGGCGGCATGGATGGAATTGGCGAGGCAGTCAATGCAATTGTCATTCAGAACGGAAAACTCTCGTCATGGGATGAAGTTCAGGCAGAATTGCAGAAGGGGAAAGAAACCTACACGCCCAGTTGGTGTCAGGCTATCGTATACCCTGATAATGCTGTTTGCTATGCCAACGGTGGAAATAACTGTACGATCAAACTTGCAAGTTGTAATCCATAAGGTGTTTTTTTATGAAAAAAATAAAATTCTTTATCCTGTTCATCACACTTTCGCTATTTAGTTGCTCCTCTGTGCTTCCAAAAGTCGATTCATATTATATTTCTTCTTTTACATTTACAGACGATGAAAAACTTTGGAATGCAGAGGCTGTTCTTAGTCCTGACGGAGAAAATGTAATTGTTGATGGAAAATATCTGGTAAATTTAAAGACCGGAGAGAGAGAAAATTTATACAAAAGATTTAATGTAGGTAGAGATACGACTTTGAAAACCCATGATATTTTAAAACGGCTCGGCATACTGGTCATCTGATGGTCGTTATATAGGGATGCTGGCAGATCACTACGAACCAACCAGTATCAGTGCGGTGGGTGAAGTTACCTACATTTTCGATCTACAAGATAATTCTTTCAGGCGGTATGAAACATGGTCTCGTTCTTTTTCGCCTTTCAATTCTTATCAGATATTAACAGATAAAGGTGTGTATAACTTAAACGATGGCACAGTTGCTCCGTTTTTGCCAGAATATGACTTTCGTCAGGAAAAAGAATTTGGTGTAACAAAATATGGGGTGTTGTGGAGTAAGAGTTTGGGGATACCTGTAGCGGAATTTAATGAACTACCATACAACCCATCCGATAATGTTGAAACAGAACTCGCAATCGAGACTTATTTTTATGCGAATCCTGAAGGTAGAAATTACTCAATGCGCACAGGAATTAAATTTAAGGCTCAAAGCGACCACACAATACAAATTGTGTTCGACCCAACGGGTGAATACGTTTTACTTGCGGAATGGCAATGCCATGAAAGTCAAGTTTCATGTGAAATTTACCCGTTTAACGCTGATAGTGTCTACGACACAGTCTTGACATTAGTACGTTGGCGTACCCAAGAGCGTCAAGAGCTAATTCGTTTATCTGAAATTGACCCTGAACATGTGGTTGCATATGGGGATATGGATTGGTCCGCTGATGGCAGCACGATATTTATTTCGCGAAAAGATGCACAGCCTATCGTGATTAAGTTGAAATAAGAATGAAAAAAGTTGTCACTCTATTGTCAATTGCGATATTGATTGCTGTTTTGTTATCCCTACTTTTTTATCCGCAAGTGAGTGTGGTTCTTGGTGTTACTTCCCTGCTCCTGAGCCTAGCCTTCTCTACCTACACCATCTACACCAAACACAAAGGGACCGAACACGCCCGCGCCAAAATCCTCAAAGACGTGGGCGTGATGGTGCTTACGCTCGTAATCGTATTGTTTCTCGGTGGGATAGCGTCTATGCTGGCGAATGTCCAAGTGGGGATGCGATGGGGCACTGTGGCGGGACTCGTGTCCGCGATTGCGGCGAGTTTTGCGGTGGGATACCTTGTCCGCGTGGGGATGGGGCGGGTTATAAGGTAGCCCATCTCCAATGCGAACATCCTGTGGGGTGGGGCAGCGACCGCCCTGCTGGGAGCGACCCTGGCGGAGTGGCAGCGCAAGCGAGCGGAGGAGGAAGCGGCGCGTCTCGCCGCCCTGCGAAACGGGGATGAAGGAGGAGATGGCGGCGGCAGGACAAATGCGGGACGCAAGGCGTACCAAGCCATGATGCAGGAGAAGCGCATTGTGGGAGCCTTGCAGGCAGAACAGAATGCGAAAGCGGCGCAAACGCAAGCTGCTAATATCGCCAAAGCGATGTCCGCCGATGTGACCGAGAATGAACGCTTCCAGGTATATCAGGAGGAGAAAAGGCAAGCGGCTTTGGAAGCTCAACGAGCTGCGGAGCGGAATGCCGAACAGATCGCGACGGAGTATGAGATAAGAGCGCATGAACAGCCGATGCAGGCGTACCGTTTAGGCGAGCAGAATGCTGTTGAGATCGCAGAAGCGTATGAAGCACAGGTACGGGAGCAGACAGTGCAGGCGTATCGCGAAGGGGAAAGAGAAGCTGTAAGCATTGCTGAACAAGCCAGGCTGAATGCCGTTGATGCGGCACGGTGGGCGGGGGTGGCGTCCGTGGCACAGGCGAAAGAAGAGAGCGAGAAAGAAAAACCGTGGTGGGCTTGGGATACTATTCAGGCGAATTTTAGAGATACCATGACCAGCCGTGAAGATTGGATGAATAGGGCGATTGGCGCTTTACCAAAAGTAAAGGATGCAATCTTGTTGGCGCCACTTACAATTAAGAAAACCTTGAACAGGAATGGAAATTACCTGTTTCATGTAAATAAAAAAATGGTCGAGACTGTATCTACGATCAATAATGGGATTGTGAGCCGTATTCCCAAGTGGGTATCCAATATATTTGATGTGAACACCACGCCAATTCCTTCAACTAAAAATGGATATAAAAAATGGATCACAGAGCAATTAGGGTTGAATATCCAACGCGAAGCAGGAACAACTATTCAGAAGGCTGAAGTAATGGATCGTCTAAAAGATTATTTCTCCCGCGAGTGGACGGACATAAAGATATTTGCAAAGGAAGCCGTGAAAGAAACGACTGAAGAAGCGGCAGAAGCTGCTGTAGAGGCTGCCGCCAAACAAGCGGCGGAGAGCGCGGCAAAAGCAAACCTAAAAGCCATGTTACCGAGTATAGGGGATGCATTGGTGGAGACGGGTTTCAATATTTACGATTACACCCTTGGAAGTAAAAAGGATGAACCTGATAAGTTTCAGAAAATAATGGTTGGTTCTGGTGTGGATATTGGCGGGGCTGCTCTCACAGGGGCGGCAGCGGCTGGTACTGTGGCATTAATAGTTGCGGCAGTTGTATATTTTGTGGGATCACCTGTAACTGTACCATTAACGGGTTTAGTAATTATGACGGTAGTTATAGGTTTCTTTTTTGATATTGTATTAGAGTCCACTGGGGTAAAGAGAGTTGTAAAAGATGGTATTAATAACTATATTGATCATTTACAGTCCTTGCCCTCTCAATCTGCCGCGAAAATGCCGTATGAATACGAACCGCCAACACAATTTCCACCAAGTACTCAAGTTTCACCGCCTGTTCCCCCGGCGCAAATGCCTCCAGCTTCCCCATCCCAAACCCCGGAGCCATAAGTAATGAATGAAATTAAAAAAGAAGAACGTCCAAGATTTTTTGCAATGTTATTTTTAGGTGTGCCACTGCTGATTGCGATTTTCAGCGGTATGGCTGGCATTGGTGTTACACCTGAAAAAGAGTTTATATACAACTTTAATGCCATGTATATTGCTTTGGGGCTAAATGTTGCACTTTGGTCAATTGGATTGGCGTATCGCCTTTCTGATAAGAAAACCCAATGGTCGTGGTTTTGCTTATATATTTTAATGCAATTTTATTACCTGTGTTAAATGGGTATTCCTCTCCTAAATCTGATTTACACAAGTTTCCCAACATGGGTGGTGATAGCCCCTTTAGCGTCCATGTATTTAGTTGTGGCATTTTTACCATTTGTCAATGAAAGATTGGCGAAGATATTGCATACAGAGATATTTATGCCTCAAACATGTTTTGGGAAGGTCATTCAAATTGCCATTCTTGCCCTTGCTTCAATTGCTGGCTTGGTTGGTGTGTTTCTTTCCAACCTGTCTGAAAGGATGAGTGGATTGAATGGATACGCTCTATTTGGTTTAATGTTCCACCTTTTATCCGTATGGGGAACGGCGTCCATGGTGTATCAGGCGTGGGAGCATCGTCCATGGGCAATGGGGAGAAGAGGAAAGAATGGAAGGAATTAACTTTTGGCAGTTATGGGTTGCAGGTATTATCGGCTCTATGGTTGGCGGTGTTATCTGGCGATTATGGAAGATGAAAAGTAGAAAATGAGGAAATAAGGACAATGATGCTAAGAAAATATTTGCTTATCCTTATTCTGTTGCTAATGGTGGCGACCATCATATCATTGTGGCTATCACTAGAAAACACTTCAACATTGGGGATGATTACATTATTCCTCAGCCTCGCCCTCTCGACCTATACCATCTACACCAAACACAAAGAGACCGAACACGCCCGCGCCAAAATCCTCAAAGAAGCGGGGGTGATGGTGCTCACGCTCGTTATCGTATTGTTTCTCGGTGGGATAGCGTCCATGCTGGCGAACTACCAAGTGGGGATGCGATGGGGCACTGTGGCGGGACTCGTGTCCGCGATTGGGGCGAGCTTTGTGGTGGGATACCTTGTCCGCGTGGGGATGGGGCGGGTTTTGCATCCTTAACGGAGGGTTGCTGATTTCATGGTAAAAGTGGGGCTATGAAGACTTTCAATCAACAGGATCTGTTATGGGCATTGCCTTTGTCGCTGGCGGCGGGGGCTGGGCTTGCCAGCCTTCAGCCGGGGGCATGGCTCATAGGCTGGCTGGGGTTTTCTTTCCTTTTTCTTCTTTCCATTTTTCTTCTTACTTCATTCACACGCCGGGCAGGCGGCGGCAAAGCGCTCGCATGGATGGTGTCTCTCGCTTTTCTGCTGCGTTTGGCAGGCGGCGTAACCACTTACCTGGCACTGCCCATTTTGGGTCACGCCGGGGATGAGGAACAAGGCGCGGGCTTCACCTACACCGACGCCTATCGCCGCGACGCGCAGGCATGGGATCTGGCTGGCTCAGAGCGTCCCATTTTGGATGCGTTCAACAGCCGCTTCGCCTACGACCAATATGGCGGACTGCTCGCATTTAGTGCGTTCATCTACCGTTACCTTTCGCCAGATGCGCATCGTGTATTGCTGCTGGTGTTGATTTCTGCATTATTGGGCGCGTTGGGTGTGCCCTTCTTGTGGCGGGCAGCCTCTTTGCAGTGGGATGAAAGAACGGCTCTTGCCGCCGGATGGGTCTTTGCCTTGTACCCGGAGAGTGTGCTGCTCGGCGGCGTTGCCATGCGCGAACCGTACCTGTTGGCATTTAGCGCGTTTTGTTTGTGGGGGTTTGTAGATTGGAATATCAACCGTGAGAAAAAATCCTTAATTTGGCTCGCTCTCGGCATAGCGGGCATGTTGTTGGTTTCACCGTCTGTGGCATTGGTTACTTTGCTTATCCTTGGCGGGTGGTTGTACTTCACCAGCGAACGCGGACGTTTCCCCTGGTGGGCGGCGCTCGCGTTGGGCATTGTTTTTGTAGCTGGCTTGTTCCTGCTCTCGTCTGCATTAGATCGCGGAAACTCCGGCGGGGGTGGTCCGCTGGGAGTGATCCAGAACTTCATTCGTGAAGCATTCAAATGGAATTCGTACAAGATCGAGCGTGAGTCTGGCTGGGTGCAAAAGCTGTTCGAAGAAATGCCCGGCTGGATGAAAATGCCCTTTGTGATGATCTATGGCATCTTGCAGCCCGTTCTGCCTGCCATCCTCATTGCACCTACAGAGGTCATTTGGAAGGTGATCGGAATTTTACGGGCGGCAGGTTGGTACGCGTTGCTGCCAGCGTTGATCCTCTCTTTTGCAGCGGGGTCAGGCGCGGGCGCAGAGTCGAAGCGCAAGCTTATCCTATGGTTGAGCGCTGTGGTTTGGGGTTGGGTCCTCTTTACGGCACTGCGCGGAGGCGGCGATCAATGGGATAATCCGCGCTATCGCACCATCCTCTTCATGTGGCAGGCGATCCTTGCCGGGCTGGTTTGGGTCTGGTGGCGGGAGATGCGCAATCCCTGGGTGGGGCGTGTGCTGGCAATGGAAATTATTTTTGTGGTGATCTTCGCGCAATGGTATGCAAACCGTTATTTGCATGTTGGTTTTCAATTGCCTTTTGCGGGCATGGTGGCGCTGATCTTGGGGGCATGGGTCTTGATCCTTGGCTGGGGCATTTGGCGCGACCGTATGACTCGCCAAAGACTTAGTGTATAATTCAGCGTCTGAATTTTGATTTTGAGGAGCTAAAATGCCTACTGCACTAATCACAGGAATTACCGGTCAGGACGGTTCATATCTGGCGGAACTCCTGCTTTCAAAAGGGTATCAGGTGATCGGAATGGTGCGCCGTTCCAGCACCGTTAATTTTGAACGCATCGATCACCTGTTGGACAATATCACCGTCTTGCAGGGTGATTTGCAAGATCAGGGTTCGCTGCTTTCCCTGCTCGAAGAATACAAACCCACCGAAGTCTATAACCTGGCAGCGCAGTCTTTTGTGCCCACCTCCTGGGGGCAGCCGGCATTGACCGGCGATGTCACCGGTCTGGGTGTGACGCGCATTCTGGAAGCCATCCGTTTTGTGAATCCAAAGATCCGTTTTTATCAGGCGTCTTCGAGCGAAATGTTCGGCAAGGTCTTGGAAGTTCCGCAAAAGGAAGATACGCCCTTCTATCCGCGCAGCCCGTATGGCGTGGCGAAGGTGTACGGTCATTGGATCACGGTCAATTACCGCGAGTCTTTTGATATTTTTGCCACCTCGGGCATTTTGTTCAACCATGAAAGCCCGCGCCGCGGGCTCGAGTTTGTGACGCGCAAGATCTCCGACACGGTTGCGCGCATCAAGCTTGGCAAGACGAAGGAACTGCGCCTCGGCAACCTCGAAGCCCAGCGTGACTGGGGTTTTGCAGGCGACTACGTCCGCGCGATGTGGCTCATGCTCCAGCAGGAACACCCCGATAATTATGTGATCGGCACAGGCGAAACCCATTCGGTTCGTGAGTTCTGTGAGATCGCCTTCTCGCACGTCGGCTTGGACTATAAGGACTATGTGGTGGTGGATGAACGCTTCTATCGCCCCGCCGAAGTGGACTTGCTCATTTCTGACCCGAGCAAAGCCCGCAACCAGCTCAAGTGGGAACCGGCTGTCTCTTTCAATCAACTTGTGACCATGATGGTGGATTCAGATGTAGCCCGCCATACGAAGATGAGCTAAAAAAGAGCATTCATCACGGAGGGCACAGGGTCCAGAGGTTTTTTTCTCCGTGACCTTTGTGCTCTCTGTGGTAAAAAGGCTCTGAATAACAGCCTTTATGACCATCGCCAAATCACTTACGAAAAAAGAATTGCCTTCCTGGCTGCCGCTCGTTCTGGCAGGTGTGGGGGCGATTCTGTATTTAATTCAAGCCATCATCTATGCCCACACCACGGTCAGCAGCCTTGATGAAGGCTCTTATCTCATTAAAGGTATGTTTTACCTCAATGGGGTGTACGAACCGTTCGAGCCATATGGTCCGCTGACCAATAAAGCTCCGTTTGCTTTTCTGATTCCCGGTTTGGCAGAGTTCATCTTCGGCGCCGGGTTGCGCACAGGGCGCTACTTCTCCATCTTTCTGGGTTTGCTCACCCTCCTCGGCGTGTGGATCACCGCCCGCCGCTGGGCTGGCAACTGGCTCGCCGCACTGACGGTCTGGGTCTTTGCGCTCAGCCCGATGATCATCAAGTTGCATGCGCGTGCCGTATCTGAAGTCATCATTGCCTGCATCCTCACCTGGGTTTGCGTGCTTATTCTTGCAGAAAAGCGTGCGCTTTGGCAGGTCATCCTTGCGGCGGCGCTGGCTGCGGTGGCGGTCTTTACCCGCCAGAACATGGCGCCGATCCTGCCGATCCTCATCCTTTATACATTCTGGCAGCATGGCAGGCAAAAAGGGTTGTGGGCGTTTGCGGCGGGCTCGTTCTTCTTCCTCGCCTTTCACGTTTTCTATTGGCCCCGCGTCATGACCATTTGGGCGCCGTGGCTCCCTGAAAACCTGACTCCCTTTCTGAATTCCTTTCGTATTCCAACCGACTCGGTTCCCATCTGGGACCCGAACATCGATCTTTGGAGCCGCCTCAATTCCTTCTTTCAGGGGATCCGCTATCACTTCATTCCGCTCATTGGCGGGCTCTTTGGGCTGCTGCTCCTTCCGCCTCGCACCGGCTGGAAGTCTGCTCCTGCCATGCGGGCGGCTTTTTTCCTCGCTGTGAGTTACTTTGTTTTGGCAGCCATGCATGGCTGGGCGGCGATCGCCAGTCAATATGAAAGTTATTCCTGCGTCTTTTGCTTTTCAAATTATCTTGGCTTTTTCGACCCGCTCGGCATTCTTTTCTTTGTCATCGCATTTTCGTATGCCTGGAGTCATGCCCCGTCACGGTTGGTGAAAGCCTTGTCGGTTCTTGTGGTGATCGTTGTTGCCGCGGGCATCGGGTACTCTCTTTTTGAATTTATCGGCAATGGCTTGTTGAACCTGCCCATTGTGCCGCGTCCCCGCTCTGGCGGGCTGGGTTTCATTGCCATTGTGGACGCACTCACTCAGGGGCTTGGGATGCCGCTGGCACAGGTCAAGCGCGGAGTGGGGGCAGCACTTGGGCTTTTCATTGGCGTGACGATCGTTTTTGTCGCGTTCTTCATTTGGAAGAAACGCAGTGAAAGACCCTTTGCACTTGTCCTTATAAACTCTTTTCTCGTGGCTGGCTTTGTGCTCTCCCCCGTCCTGCATCTTGGCGAAAGCCGGCGCGACTGTGCCACCGACATCATCCGTGACCACGAGAACCTCGGCGCGTACCTGGCTGCGATCATCCCGCCTGATAGTCTGGTATATTGGGATGGCGGCAATGCATACACCCCGATGATCTATGTGCCGCAAGCACGCATTTTCCCGCCGCAGATCAATGACGGCTATACTTTCCATATCGGCGGCGACCCGGATGTGCTGTACTACTTCAGCCATTGGAACGGTGAATTGGATTCACGCTGGCGCGCCGAAGCCGACATATTTATAATCGAAGCAAAACGCTATACCACTTGGAAGGATTTCCTCACCCCGGAGGATTTCCAGGAATTCGCCAAACCCATCGACTCTCCATCCTGTAATGAGGGAGCCGAACTAAGGATATTTCAACGATTGCCATGAACCTCTCTCTCATCATCCCTGTCTATAACGAACAGGATAACCTCCCGATGCTCTTTGAAGCCATCGACCAAACCATGAATGCCCTCGGAAAGACCTGGGAAGTTATTTTCGTGGATGATGGCAGCCGCGATAAAAGCCTGTCTGTTTTGGAAGAACACGCCAAAGCAGATCCCGAGCATGTGCGTGTGATCTCCTTCCGCCGTAACTTTGGGCAAACAGCCGCCATTGCCGCCGGGTTGGATTACTCACAAGGCGATATTATCGTCCTGCTTGATGCCGACATGCAGAATGACCCGGCAGATATCCCCATGCTGCTGAATAAGCTTGACGAAGGGTATGATCTCGTTAGCGGCTGGCGCAAACAGCGTAAAGATAATGCGGTCACGCGTAACTTCCCATCCATGCTGGCGAATCGATTGATCTCACGCGTCACCGGGGTTGAGTTGCATGATTATGGCTGCACGCTCAAAGCCTATCGCCGCCCCGTGCTGGAAGGCTTCCGTTTGTATGGTGAAATGCACCGCTTCATCCCGGTCTTTGCAGACTCGGTCGGTGCGCGCATTACCGAAGTTATCGTCAATCACCATCCCCGCCGCTTTGGCAAGACCAAGTATGGGCTGGAGCGAACCGTGAAGGTTATCCTTGATCTGTTCACGGTGAAGTTTTTGGTTAGTTTTGCATCCAAACCGATCTATTTATTTGGCGGCACCGGGTTGGGCTTGATGGTTATTAGTGCCCTCCTCATGGCATATCTTTTCATTCGGCGCATCTTCTTCCTTGTGGGCGTCACCGGCTCGCCGTTATTTCAAACTAGCACCATGTTCTTCATCCTGGGTTTTCAGTCCATGTTGATGGGCTTGATCGCGGAATTGCTGGTGCGCACGTATCACGAGTCTCAACGCAAGACCACGTACGTTGTGCGCACAAAGATCAATCTCAAAGACAATGATTAAATGGCTGCGTGAAAATCGCCAGACCGTTGCGCGTGGGTTGGGCAGCGTTCTGGCGCTGGTCTTGCTGTTGGTTTTGATCCGGGAAGAGGGGGATGGGGAGTTGTTTTCTGCACTGCGGCGCGTTTCACCCTGGTATTTTTTTATTGCACTTGTTGTTTTGTTGATCTCACGTACATTTGCGGCGGCACGCTGGTATATTTTGCTGCGTTCGGCGGGAGTGAATATCCCTTTTTCACGTGCCGTCATGTTGATGTTTACGGGAAATTTTTCTTCAAACTTTTTACCAACGACCATTGGCGGAGATATGGTGCGGCTGGGCGGCGCCATGCAATTGGGATACGACCGTGCCATCTGTCTCGCTTCGCTGGTTGTGGACCGTTTGATCGGGATGGCAGGAATGGCCTTAGCTCTGCCTTTGGGCTTGATCCCGTTGTTTTCGTTGAACGACAGCAGTCTTGTTCAGTCACTTTCACTGGCTGGCATATTTCAAAAAGTGACAGATTTTGCCAAACGCACTCTGGAGGCTTTCTCGATCTGGTTGAAGAAACCGCTCGGGTTGAGCGGCGCTCTGCTGGCTACACTCGGCAATCAATTGTTCATTTACCTGATGATCTACCTGCTCTTGCTTGGTATTGATCACCAGGTTTCTTTTTGGCTGGTGGCGGGCATGTATACGCTGACCTATTTTGTCACCCTTATTCCGATCTCCATTAACGGTTTGGGTGTGCAGGAACTTTCGATGACCTTCCTGTTGATCCAATTGGGCGGCTTGACCTCTTCTGAGAGCGCCACGATCGCATTACTGACCCGGGTATTATTTGTCCTTACCAGCCTGCCAGGTGCGTTCTTCCTGCCGTCCATTTTGGCGGCGATGAATGAGAAAAAAGTGGTCGGGTAGTTTCCATGCAAAGTATTACCACGAAAAGGTTTTTGCAAGTCTGGCTGTGGGCGTTGACCATCGTCAGCCTGGCTGCGATCCTTCAGACAGTTCAGCGCACGAATGAATTGGAGATCGCACTCTTCCGTTCCAAGTGGATCGGGTTGGTGGGCATCTTCGCTTTGACTGCCATTGTTGGCGCGTGGTTTTCGTTTTCTCCAATATTAAATCGAATAACGGAGTTGCTTGAAAAACTCACAACTCAGCCTTCTACCCCTTTAAGCATTACGTTTCACGGTTCAATCCTCATCCTGGGTTTTATCCTCGTTTGGGTGATGCGCCTTTATGTTTTCGGCGGCACGCTTCCACAAGTTATGCCGATCTTCTGGGTTTTTCTGTGGGCAAGCCTTGCGCAGACAATTGGATTGAAATCGCTTCGTAAACTGGATTGGCATATTGCCTTTGCCGTGGTGTTGCTGGGGCAAGGATTTATTTATCAAACCTATGGGATCTTTGCCATCGCGTCTGCCAACCCATTCTCGATGGGCTATTCCGAAGCGGGTCGTCATTTTTACGCTTCCTTATTCTTCGCTGAAAAACTGTATGGGATGAATCTCCCGCTTCCCTTCCTGCACCCGTCAAGGTATCTGCTCCTTTCGCTACCCTTCCTGGTGGACGGTTTGCCGCTTTGGTTCCATCGTTTCTGGCAGGCGTTTCTATGGTTTGGTCTAACGCTGGCTTCTGCGGTCAGCCTTGCACAGCGGACTCGCCTAAATGGCTGGATGAAAATCTTCATCACTGCCTGGGCATTTTTATTTTTCTTTCAGGGCGCGGTGTACTATCACCTGCATGTAATGGTCATTTTGATCCTGGCTGGCGTAGTAGTTAATAATTCGCGGCGGTCGTTGGTTTTCATCATCCTTGCTTCGGTTTGGGCGGGGATTAGCCGTGTGAACTGGTTCCCTGTCCCTGCGATGTTGGCGATCGCGATCTATCTGCTGGAAATGCCTGTAAACGATAAAGGTTGGAAATATTGGCTCACGCCTTTTATTTGGGGTGTGGGCGGGGTTGTTGCGGCGCTTGTCTCTCAATTCATTTATATTCAAATTTCAGGCAATGCCGATGCGGCTGCTTTCGGTTCAAGTTTCACTTCAGATTTGATCTGGTCGCGTTTGCTGCCGAATGAAACCTTCCCAATGGGCATCTTGCCGGGAATTTTGCTTGTCTCAACACCTGTGTTGGCAGCTTTGTATCAAATGCTGCATGGCAAAACCGCTTCTCTGCATCCGTTGCGTTGGCTGGCTTTGCTCACCATGCTGGCTGTGTTGTTCATTGGCGGCGCGGTCGTCAGTACCAAGATCGGCGGCGGTGGTGACTTGCACAACATGGATGCGTATTTGGTGATGCTTTCAGTGGTGGTCACTGCTTTTTGGGCGAACCAAGTTGCGGTGGAGGAAGAAGCGAAGCCGATGTGGGGGGAAGTCCGCTGGGGAGTGGCGGCGGCTGTATTGCTGATTCCGCTCGGGTTTGCGATTCGGCATATCGGCTTTTATCCTGCGTTCGATAAAGCCGTTGCAGAAAAAGATATTCAGCTTTTGCAAGATGCCCTGCAAAATGGCGGCGAGATCTTGTTTATCACAGAGCGTCAATTGATCACCTTTGATTATGTCAACGGTGTGACTCTTGTGCCTGAATATGAACAAAGTGAGTTGATGGAAATGGCGATGTCACGCAATCGCGCATATCTTGACCAGTATTATGCAGACCTGCATGACCGTCGCTTTGCGCTCATTGTTGCGGAAGACCAAAAGTTTACGCAGCAAAAGCAGGGCGCATTTGTAGAAGAAAATGTGGCGTGGGTTCGTTTTGTGGGCGCGCCGTTGTTGTGCAATTACAAACCTGTCATTACATTGACCTCGAACAATATTCAGGTTTTCGAGCCGCGCCCGAAACAGGTCGATTGCAAGGATCCCTTCGCAGAATAGCATGCGCATCCTGACGATCATCCATGAATTTCCGCCCATTGGGGGCGGCGGCGGTCGAGCCGCGTATGATATTTGCCTTGAGTTGGCAGCACGTGGTCACGACGTGACTGTACTGACGGCACACATGGATGGTTTGCCCCGTGAAGAAATTCAGGATGGAATTCGACTCATACGAATCCCTTCCAAACGGACCGAAGCTTTTGTTGCCAGTTTTCAGACTATGCTTTCTTTCGATCTTGCCGGACTGCGGGCGGGTCTGGCGCTGATCAGGCAGTTTCAACCCGATATCATTCATACGCACTTTGCAGTGCCTGCCGGTGCGCTTGCATTTGCATTGTCATTACTCACGGGAGTCCCTTACATTTTGACAGCGCATCTCGGCGATGTTCCCGGCGGCGTACCTGAAAAGACAGCGCGATGGTTCCGCTGGCTGGAGCCTTTCACGAAACCGATCTGGAAGCACGCAAAGCAGGTGGCGGCGGTAAGTGAGTTCACACGTCAGATCGCTTTGAAACATTACCCCGTGGATATCCGCGTAATTCCTAACGGCGCAGATTTTGCTCATCTGGTAACGGCGGATGTGGAAGTCAACCCAATACCGAATATTGTATTTGCCGGGCGCTTCGTTTCCCAAAAAAATCCTTTGGCTATCATCCGGGTATTGTCCACGCTCAAAGACCTAAATTGGACGTGTTCGATGCTGGGTGATGGTTTGCTGTTGGCTGAGGTCAAAGAAGAGATCGAAGCGCATACGATGTCCGACCGTTTTCGTCTGACGGGTTGGGTGACGCCAGCCGATGTATTGAATGAATTTTCCAAAAGCGATATCCTATTTATGCCTTCGTTGTCAGAAGGACTGCCCGTGGTTGGCGTGGATGCCTTGTTTAAGGGACTTGCCATTGTTGCCAGCCGTATTGGCGGTTTTCTAGACTTGGTGGAGCCAGATCGAAACGGTTATCTGGTCGAAGTCCAGGATGAAGCAATGTTTTCCGCTGTTCTGCGCAAACTACTCTCAAACCATGAACATCTGGCGGCGTTCCGGCGAGCCAGTTTGGAGAAGGCAAAAGATTTCGACATCGGGAAAATCGTTGACCAGTACGAAGAGATCATGCAGAAGGCAATTGGAGGCAGTTCCCTTTAAGGGGACTGCCTCTTTTTATTAGTAGGGGAATTGTAGGGATTCTCAAGTGTGACTCTGCTTGACTCTTGAAGGGTTTTATGCGAGAATTCAAAAACTGAACGCTCAATATGACTACAAAAATCAAACCCCACGAATATGCCCTACTCGATGAGATCGCGCAGGATTCTCTTGTTACACAGGCGAATCTGTCCAAGCGTTTAGGCATTGCGGTAGGCAGTGTTAACTGGTACATCAAGCGTCTCATCGTTCGCGGTTGGATCAAAGTTTCACATCTCGATCGCACCCGCCTGCAATATGACCTCACACCTGAAGGTATGAAGATCTTTACCCAACGTGCCATGTCTTATGCGCGCGATTCACTCCAGGTTTATAGCGTGTTACGCGAAAAAGCAAAGACACTGGCAATCGACCTGAAGCAAACTGGCGTACAGAGAGTCTACTTGAACGGTGATGACCAGATGATGGATATTTTGCGCCTAACTTGCCTCGAAGCCGGGCTGGAAATTAGTGATCTGCCTGAAGGTTGTGTACTGGAAGCGGATGGACGCGGTTACCGTGTCTTAAACCTAAAATAAACCGGGAGAATGTTATGTCAAAAAATTTTGCTGTCATCGGCGCTGGTGGATATATTGCCCCCCGTCACTTGCGTGCCATACGCGATACCGGCAATCGCCTTGTAGCGGCTGTTGATCCGAAGGATTCTGTAGGTGTACTTGACCAGTATTCTTTTGACATCCGCTTCTTCACCGAGATCGAACGTTTCGATCGATATCTAGAGAAACTTCGCCGTGGATCGGAAGAAGAGCGCGTCCACTATGTTTCGGTTTGTTCACCCAACTATTTACATGATTCACACTGCCGCCTCGCTCTACGCGTGGGAGCAGACGTGATCTGCGAAAAGCCATTGGTCATCAACCCGTGGAATTTGGATGCTCTCGAAGAGATCGAGGCAGAGACGAAGCATCGCGTCCATACCATTTTGCAGCTTCGTGTTCATCCAGCTTTGATTCAACTCCGCGAGTCGCTGCTCGCCTCCAAGGAAATGCACGATGTGGAGTTGACCTACATCACCAGCCGGGGACCGTGGTATCAGGTTTCATGGAAGGGTAATCACGATAAATCTGGCGGCGTAGCAACGAATATTGGTATTCATTTCTTTGACTTGCTTATGTGGCTGTTTGGTTCGGTGAACGGCATCAAGGTTTATCATGTGGATAATGAACGCATGTCCGGCTTCATTGAATTGGAAAATGCCCGCGTGCGTTGGTTCCTCTCAGTAGATAAGAATGACCTGCCCGTACAGGCGAAGGCAAACAATAAAACCACCTACCGGTCCATTACAGTGGATGGCAAAGAGATCGAATTTTCAGAAGGCTTTACCGATTTACACACAAAAGTCTATGAAGAGACGCTTGCCGGGCGCGGCTTTGGCATCAAAGATGCCCGCCCGTCTGTGCAGTTGACGCATGATATTCGCACTACACCTGTTTCGCCATTGGATACATTGGCGCATCCATTTTTGAAGAAGTAACCCATGACAGATTATTTTGTGCATGAATCCAGTTATGTAGATGAGGGCGCACAGATCGGTGCAGGGACGAAGATATGGCATTTTTGTCACATTATGCCGCGTACAAAGATCGGTGAACGCTGCAATATCGGTCAGAATGTACTGGTTTCCTCTGAGGTCACCATTGGAACGAATGTGAAGATTCAGAATAATGTTTCGCTTTATACCGGCGTGATCGTTGAAGATGATGTCTTTCTCGGTCCTTCCATGGTATTTACGAATGTCATTAACCCGCGCAGCCATGTCAGCCGCAAGGATGAATATAAGACCACATTGGTGAAGCAGGGTGCGTCCGTTGGTGCGAATGCGACCATCGTCTGTGGCACGACTTTGGGAAGATATTGTTTCGTTGGCGCGGGCGCGGTGGTGACGAAAGATATCCCCGATTATGCGTTGGTGTACGGCACTCCGGCTCGTGTGCGCGGATGGGTATGTCAATGTGGGGAGCAGTTGGATTTCGAAAATGAGCGCGCCGTCTGTTCGAAGTGCGGCGATGTTTACATGAAACAGGATTCTGTTGTCAGTCCGGAAAGAGGCGAAGTATGATCTCATTGGTTGATCTGACCGCTCAATATCACTCCATCAAAAAAGAGATCGATGCGGCGGTACTATCCACGTTGGAGTCGGGGCACTTTATTCTGGGTCCGCAGGTTGTGAAGTTTGAAGAAAGTATTGCAGCATACCTTGGTGTGCAGCATGCTGTTGGTTTGGCGTCGGGGACGGATGCATTGGTGATTGCGCTTCGCGCATTGAATATTGGCGAAGGGGATGAGGTCATCATCCCGGCATATACGTTCTTTGCCACGGCAGGTACAGTAATGTCGGTAGGTGCCAAGCCGGTGATTGTAGATGTAGACCCGCAGAATTACGAAGTTGATATCACCAAGATCGAAGCCGCGATCACACCAAAGACGAAGGCGATCATCCCAGTGCATTTATATGGGCACCCGGCCGAGATGGATCCGATCATGGAGATCGCCCATAAGCATGGCTTGAAGGTCATCGAAGATAACGCGCAGGGATTTGGTGCGGAATATCTGGGGAAGAAGACGGGTTCCTTTGGTGATATTGGCTGCTTGAGTTTCTTTCCTACCAAGAATTTGGGTGCTTATGGTGATGGCGGTGCAGTGGTTACGAATGACCCGGCGCTGGCTGAACAGATGCGTATGCTGCGAGCGCATGGCTGGAAGAAAAAATATTATTCTGAAATGGTAGGGTACAACAGCCGCCTTGATGCGATGCAAGCCGCCATTTTACAAGCCAAGTTCCCATACCTGGATGCGTGGAATGAAAAACGCCGCGAACTTTCGAATCGATATACTGAGCATCTTGCGCCTTTAGGGGTCGTGACTCCCGTGGAACGTGAATGGGCAAAACATGTCTATCACTTGTATATTATCCGTTCAGAAAAGCGTGACGAGTTGCAGGCATTCTTAAAGCAAAAAGGAATCGCTTCGGAAGTTTATTACCCATTGCCGCCGCATCTCTCTATGCCATGCCGCAAGTTTGGTTATAAAGAAGGTGATTTCCCGCATGCGGAAAAAGCGGCAAAGGAAACCCTCGCGCTTCCGCTTTACCCTGAGCTAAGCCTGGAACAACAGGATGAAGTTATTGCTGCCATGAAGGAGTTTGTGAGTAAATAAATGGAAACTGAACTTAAGTCTACTGAGCAGGAAAACTGGTCTCTTGTTATACGCCCACAACGTGCATGGTGGGACCTGCGCTTGGGCGAACTGTGGCGTTATCGCGACTTGGTGTGGCTGTTTGTCTGGCGTGATTTTGTTGCTTACTATAAGCAGACGATCCTCGGTCCGCTATGGTATTTGGTTCAGCCAATCATGACGACGGGGGTATTTACCATTATTTTTGGGAACATTGCAAAACTTTCCACAGATGGATTGCCGCCATTCTTGTTTTATCTGGCTGGGAATACGGTCTGGACATATTTTTCGGCATGCTTGGCAAGTACTTCAAATACCTTTACGGGTAATGCTGGTCTGTTTGGAAAAGTCTATTTTCCGCGTTTGGTCATGCCGCTTTCGATTGTGATCTCTCAGATCATTTCCTTTGGCATACGAATGTTGGTGTTTTTAGGATTTCTTTTTTATTTTATGTCAACTGGTGCGGATGTGCACCCAAATTGGTGGATATTATCTCTGCCGGTCTTGCTGTTCATTATGGCTGGGTTAGGGCTTGGAATGGGTATCATCATTTCGTCACTAACCACCAAATATCGTGATTTACAGCAATTGGTGGCATTTGGTGTGCAGTTGTTGATGTACGGTACACCGGTCATTTATCCTTTGTCTACTATTGAGGGAAGTTGGCGCTGGCTTATTCTTGCAAACCCAATGACACCTGTGGTCGAGATATTCCGTTTTGCATTTTTAGGGTCGAGTGCAATGTCTCCGCTGTATTTGATTTATAGTGTTGCATTTGTCTTTTTTGTGCTTCTGGTTGGTGTGTTGGTTTTCAATCGTGTTGAAACTACATTTATGGATACGGTTTAGTCATGTCAGATTATGTAATCTCTGTTGAAAATCTTTCAAAAACGTACCGGCTGGGTGTTATCGGTACTGGTACATTTTTTGGTGACCTAAACCGCTGGTGGGCAAGGAAATTAGGGAAGCCAGACCCATATGCAAAGATCGGCGAAGTAGATCATGGAAATCGCATGGGCGAGACCTTATGGGCATTGAGTGATATTAATTTCAAGCTTAAGCAGGGTGAAGCGTTGGGCATTATTGGGCACAACGGCGCGGGCAAGAGTACTTTGTTAAAGATTCTTTCTCAGGTTACAGCACCCACATCAGGGGTTGTGAAAGTTAAGGGGCGCATTGCCAGCTTGCTTGAAGTTGGGACTGGTTTTCACCCTGAACTGACCGGGCGCGAGAATATTTTCCTTAACGGAGCAATTCTTGGGATGAGTCGTGCAGAAGTTAGCCGGAAGTTCGAGGAAATTGTAGATTTTTCCGGGGTGGAAAAGTTCATTGATACGCCGGTTAAGCGCTATTCAAGTGGGATGTATGTCCGCCTTGCATTTGCAGTTGCAGCCCATCTTGAGCCTGAGATTTTGGTTGTTGATGAAGTTTTGGCGGTTGGCGATGCTGAATTTCAAAAGAAGTGTCTCGGCAAAATGAGCGATGTTGCCAGTGAGGGACGAACGGTGTTGTTTGTAAGTCATAATATGCAGGCGATCGTCACTTTATGCAATCGTGCCATACTGTTAAATCGGGGCTCTATAGTAATGGATGGCGACCCAGTGGAAGTTTCGGAGAATTATATTAACTATGGTTCTGAGGATCTCGCAGAGATTGATTGGGTATATGAAAAGGCTCCTGGTTCAGATGCTGTCCGTTTAAAGTCGCTTCGGGTTTGTACAACTGATGGAGAAACTAGTGGAAGATTCAAGTTATCGGATATGGTTAAGGTTGAAATGGAGTTTTGGGTACTCCGCCCTGGATTGATGTTGAATCCAAGTTTTCAGATATTTAATCAGTTGGGGTATTGTTTGTTTGCTACAACAAATTTTCACTACCCTGAATGGAATGACCGTGTGTGTGAGCCGGGGTTATATCGCAGTGTTTGCTTCATTCCAGGGCATTTGCTAAATGAAGGTAAGCACAATATATCTGCCTTGGTCATTCAGAATAAAAGCCATGTGTTAATTCGGGAGAAACATATCTCCTTCAATGTTTATGATGATGGACTGAGCCGCTCTGGGTATACTGGCGGGTGGATTGGTGCTGTACGTCCTCTTCTGGATTGGGAAGTTGAAGTAAGCGATCAACTTCCGTGATTTATCGGCTATAGGAATATAAAATGGTTGAACTTTTTCTAAGGTCGTTTGTCAGGTTTGCGAGCTTGCTTCAATTTTTAATGCCAATTTCCATTTGGCTTTCGATGCAATACTTTAAGAGAAAGTATCGATTTGCCTTTCTTGAGAAAGATCCAGTTGTGTATGCAGATAAACTACATTATCTTGCCCAACTGCGCAACAAACTCCATCCGCCCAGGGAGAATTTCATTGTTGATGTGATGATCGAAGATGATATTCGCTTGAAGGCAAATATATGCCAGCAATATTGTGGAGATATGTACTACGGCATTGGTTTCGAACAGGATGAAATGACGTGGGTAAAACAATTTATTAAAGATGGTGATGTGTTTTTTGATGTAGGTGCTAATATTGGCGTTTACACTCTATTAGCATCCCGTATGGTGGGCAAGCGAGGTCAAGTCCACGCTTTTGAACCACTGGACCCTACATATGACTTATTAAGTAAAAATGTGAAATTGAATCAGGTAGAGAACGTTTACCTTAATCCTGCGGCAATTGGAGACCAGGTAGGTGAGTTGAATCTATATATTAATGCACAGGCAGCTCTGACCGGGCTCGGACAAACCAATCGTGGTATTTTCCTTGGCGTTCAAAAAGTGCCAGTTTTGACGTTGGATGACTATGCTGCCCGAAATGGTATACCTGCCATTGATTTCCTGAAGATCGATGTGGAAGGGTATGAAGGACATGTACTACGCGGTGCAGCCAGGTTGATTGCAAATTCACCTAATTTGATAATCATGAGTGAATTGGCGAAAAAGAATTTTGAACCACTGGGCTTTTCTGTCAAAGAGGTGGTTGATTGGATGCATGGTTTGGGATTTGAAGCATGGATGATTAAACATGATGGTACGGGGGTGCAATATGTCAGAGTAGGATCAAGTATATACCCATACCAAAATTTTATTTTTATGCATAGGTTGAACGTAAAATATAACCTGCTAAGAGAGCAGGCAAAGGAGTAATGGCGATGAAGACCATTCGCTCATTAAAGATTGACGCGCCTCTGATTATCCTTATTGCAGCGGTTTTGATCACATTAGTGGTTGGGGGAGGGGCTTATCAGGTAATGCGCATCTATCGAATCGTCCAGCCGATTTGGGTGGAGCAGGCTGCATATAGTCAGGCGCCCATGCTGGCGTTTTCAGCATTGTTGCATCAAAACGGCTTTTGGTATGCTATTTCTCAAATGGGCGGTGAAAGACATCTATTACAGTTAGTGATATTGGGTATTTTTGCTCCCAGTCAGTTGAATGCATTTCATGCTCCTCTTCTAATAGCATTGCCAACCCTTACCGTCTTTTTGGCAATGTTTGGCTGGACGGTTTATCAACGGACGACTCACCTTGGATATGCTGTTGTATCCATGCTCTTTTATTGTTCCATTGCTCAAATTACTTTTCATGCGTGGGGTGTTGGTAGCGGGTTTGCTGACTGGCAAGCTATGTTTTTATTGAGTGCAGCCGCATTGTGTTTGATCAATGCGCTGATCCATCCCGGCATTTTTTGGATCCGGATGTTCTCTCTTTTTGTTTCACTTGCTGTTCTTGCCCGTACAACTGCCACGTTCTATGCTGCTGTAACCTGTGCCCCCATGATCGGTATATACCTGATTGAACAATATAAGCGTGAACGTTCCATCAAACAACCTGGAATAACTATTTTGAATATTCTGGTTGTTATTATGCCTGCTGCTGTAATCGTACTTGGTCAACTTTCAAAAATGTTTCTGTACTATGGCTCTGTAAATGCTTGGAATCTACACCAGCCTTTTGGGGTTTCTGCATATAATATTTTTATAAGCCTTCTAACACCCTTTATGGGAAAACCCCTGATTTTGACATGTGTGGTGCTGTTTCTATTTCAGATATATAAAAACTTTTCCCGCGTTGGTAATTTCACTGCATCGGGAATTGCACTTGGATGGTGGATCGTAGGGTATTTGGGCTTTTTGCTTGCTTATGGCTATACTTCAGATGTACCCAAGGAAGTTATGTATGTTGTTCCTGCACTACTGCTTGTTTCTGTTGCACCATTTTCCGGTATCAACCAGATTCCAGTCTCTTATTACAAGCTATTGTCTGCCGGGTTGGCTGTGTTTTCAGTAATTTTCTTTGGATGGAATGTTCTTCAGAATATAGGCTTGGCAAAAGTAGTCACCCCTGAACAAGCAGCATTAAGGTCGGTTCAGTATGAAATGGCAGAAATCATTTCCTCCCTTCCTTCTGATATTATCTGGCAGAGCTATACTAGTGTGGATTGGGGCATCCCTGTTTCCCTTCGCACCCAGTATGATTTTGGAGAATACCGTCAGTATGGCGGCACAGATTTTTATAATAAAAAAGCGTATTGGGATACTTGGTATCCAACCCTGACGCTGGAGGAACTACAAAATAAAGTGTATGCTCAAACTATGAATTGCGTAGACGCCGTAGTCATCTTAAAAGACCCGGATTTACAGCCCTCTGGCATGGAAGATTACAGCTACGTTATTGCTGCCTTTATTGCTGGTCAAGTAAAAGCCGACTCAAATTGGGAACTTGTGAGTGGGTTAGATGGCTGGCCTGTTGGTACCAAATATCAAATTTATAAGAACAACGCCCCAGCTTCTTTACGGAGTTGTAGGAAATGATGTGAAATACGGTAAAAAGAGAGATTAATAATGAACGCTAACTCAGATCAAATTGCCCTTATTGCTGGCGGAGCCGGTTTTCTTGGCAGCCATATTGCCAAGAGTTTTTATCATGCTGGTTATAAAGTTGTTGTCATGGATGGGCTTCTTGATGGGAGTGGTGGAAATGAAAGGAACTTACAGCCCATACGTAATGATATCCACTTCGCCCAGCTTGATGTTCGTGATGCTGGCACCATAGCTGATACGATACGGGCAAGCGATGTTATTGTTGACTGTATGGCTTGGACTTCACATCGCAAGGCATTACAAGACCCGATTTACGACCTGCACTTAAATGCAGAGTCGCACCTGCATTTACTTAAGCATCTTCATTCCGGGCAGAAGATTGTTTATCTTGGGTCTCGCAGTCAATACGGTATCCCAGATGTTTCTGTGATCAATGAAGAAACATCCATGGTGCCAGTGGATATTCAAGGAATTCATAAACTTGCAGCAGAGTCATATTATCGGGTTTATTCACGTTTGAAAAATCTAAATGTGATCAGCCTGCGGTTTCCAAATTGTTTTGGAGAGAATCAACCTACTCAGGGAGAGGATGTAGGTCTGGTGGGCGGGTTCATTCGTGACTTACTTGATAGGAAGTTGGTGGAAGTATTTGGCAGCCGACGCAGACGCGCTTTGGTGTATGCGCCAGATTTGGCTGAGGTTGTGTTGCGCCTAAGCCGAACCCCAATAAGCGGCTTTTCAGCATTCAACATTAAGGGTAAGGATATCCACATCAAGTCATTGGTTGAAATGTTGATTGAGTTAATTGGGCATGGCGCTTACCAACTTACTCCACTTCCTGCCGATATTACTGCCATTGATGTTGGAAATGCAGTTTTCGATAATACAAAGCTTGGTGAAGTCATTGAAGAAATTCCTTTGACAGATCTGCGTGAAGCACTTACAGTGACTATTAAATATTTTAAGGAGAAGATGTAATGGAAGACATGATCTGGCGTTGTGATCTGGTACCTCAATATCAGGCATATCAACAAGAAATCCATGAAGCCATTGAACGCGTCCTTTCTTCTGGACGTTATATTCTTGCCGAGAATGTTCAGGCTTTTGAAAAAGAATTTTCAGAATACATTGGAAGTGGTTATGGCGTTGGTTTGAATAGTGGTACCGATGCATTGTTATTTGCGTTATGGTGTTTCGATTTGAAACCTGGCGACGAAGTGATTTTGCCTCCTTTTACTGCTATTCCCACATATTCAGCAGTCAGGCATTCCGGCGCTATCCCTGTTTTTGTTGATATTGACCCCGAAACATATCTTATGGATCTGCAACAGGTTAAGAAAGCGATTACTTCACGGACAAAAGCCATCGTTCCTGTTCATCTATTTGGAAATGCGGTGGATATTGAAGAATTGCGTGACATTGTAGGACCCGGCATTTATATCTTGGAAGATTGTGCGCAGTCACATGGTGCGTTAGTCCGGGGTAAAAAGACAGGCAGGCTGGGTGATATTTCTGCCTTTAGTTTTTATCCAACTAAGAATCTGGGTGCTTATGGTGATGGCGGTATTATCCTGACTGATAATAAGGAATTTGCCAATGCCATTCGCCTACGCCGTATGTATGGCATGATCAATAAGGATGAATTCATCGTGGATGGTATTAACTCCCGCTTGGATGAATTACAAGCAGCCATTCTGCGGGTGAAATTAAAACATTTGGATGATATGAATACCCGCCGGGCAGAACTTGCTGCCTTGTATGCCGATCTATTAAACCCGAAGTATGTTCAACCTCAAAAAGTACGGGATGGAATTTCTTCTGTCTATCATGTATATAGTGTCCTATGTCGGAGTAATAGGGATGAGTTGGTTCGGTATTTAGAAGGCAAACGGATTCAAACCAATATATATTATCCAATGCCGCTTTCAAAACAAAAGGGATATCTTTCCAGTTTTTCGACATCAACTGATTTGCCCGTTGCACAACAGGTTTCCGAGAGGATCATTGCCCTGCCCTTCTACCCGGAAATGTCTGAAGATATTCTTCGTATGACAGTCAGTGCCATTGATGAGTTCTATGCAGGGAGGGTGTAATGATTGATTCAGATGTGAAACTTGGTAAGAATACCCGAATCTTTAGCCCAGACCAGGTAAATATTTTTGGCTGTGAGATTGGCGACGGCAGTTTTATTGGACCTTTTGTAGAAATCACTAGAGGGGTAGTGATTGGCAAGAACTGCAAGATCGAAAGCCATTCCTTCCTCTGCTCAGAAGTAATCATCTTCGATGATGTCTTTATTGGGCATGGTGTTATGTTCACCAATGATCTTTACCCTCGGGTGGAACGGCAGGTTGTTTATCTTCCAACCCGGGTTGGGAAGGGCGCCAGCATTGGCTCAAATGCAACTCTGGTGGCAGGGGTAACTATTGGTGAATATGCTGTTATCGGAGCTGGGGCAGTTGTAAGTAAGGACGTGCCGCCTTATTCAATCGTAGCTGGGAATCCCGCCCGCGTTATAAAAGAATTTCCGACATATGAAAAAATGCTTGAGTACATGACTTCCAGACAGGCTCTGAGAGCTTCGAGTTGAAGACAAATTCTTATTCTGTTTCGGTTATTGTGCCAGTGTACAACGAAGTCCTTCTTGTTGAAGATTCGATAAGTATGATTTCAAAGTTTATGGATGAAAACTTTGATGACTATGAAATTGTGATTATCGAGAGCGGAAGCATGGACGGTTCGCGCGAGATCTGCGATCGTCTTGCAACTACATTCCAAAAAATTAACGTAGTCCATGAGGAAAAAAAGTCCGGTTTCGGCTCTGCACTAAAGCTTGGTTATGCGCTCGCATCAAAAGATCTAGTCTGGCTTGTTGTGGTGGATATGCCCTTCCCATTAGAAACGATACTTCAGGCATTACCCTTGTTTGAAGAGCATGATTGCGTTTTTAGCTACCGAGATCAGGATGACCGCGGACCGATAAAACGGTTGCGATCATATCTTTACAATACTTTTGTTAAATTGATCCTCAATGTTAAGGTAAAACACATCAATTCGGCATTCCGAGTTTTTAAAAGAAAAACAATACAGGAATTGCCATTGATATCAACAGGCTGGACGCTAGACGCAGAAGTGCTATATGAGATTACCAGGCGCAATATTAGGTACGCGGAGATCCCCGTGTCCTTACGTGACCGTACTGTAGGAACAACTACAGTAACGTTTTGGGATCCTTTCAAAATGATCTATGAGCTTGTAAAAATTGTCGGTGCAAAGGAAAAAACAGGATTATGAATCGCAGCGCAGTTTTGTTGTTTATCTGCCCTGAGTGTCAATGGGAAATACTTCATGTAGAAGAGTTTTTACTGTCTGATAAAGATACCAATCAGATCGTCGATGGACGCCTAATTTGTGGGCAGTGTAAGAATTGGTATCGTATTGAAAATGGAGTTGTTGATCTACTGCCAGCCCGTATCAAACGTCTAAATTATGAACGTTTTGTGCTTAAAGATATACGCTTCGCAGAAAAATACGGCTTAACCTTATCTCCGGTGACTGAATCCGGAGGGAGTACGCCATTAAATAAGACCAAGCCTTTGGGGGCTTTTGAAGATGTAGTTAATTACGAGAAGGATGTAGTGAATAACCGCTTTTATAAAGCACTTGATGAAACTGCGTTTGTAGATTGGATGAAACGCAACCTGGAAGCGGGAAATCTGGTGTTGGATGTTGGTTGTGGGAGCGGACGGCAATGTGTACCGCTGGCTAAAGCCGGGATCCGTACAGTTGCCATGGATATTGATGAAGATATGGTGCTTCTGGCGGCAAAAAAACTGGATAAAAATTCATTAAGCAGTATGGTAGATCTTATTGTCGGGGATGGAGAAAACCCGCCAGTCAGAAATGAAAGTTTTAATGCAAGCGTTCATTACGGTGTTCTTCACCATCTTACTGAAAAAGATACTGCTGTTTTTAATGCATCTTGTAAGGTTATACCAGGTGGGTTGATGTATACGCTTGATCCTCATAAAAGTTTTGTGCGTTTTATTTTCGATTTTTTTATGAAGGTCTGGCAGTTATGGGTTGAAGAAGCAAGTGATGACCCACTTATTACGGAAGGGCAGATTAACTCATGGATGGCAAAGGGTGGTGTCTATGGGAAAACACGCTTATCTACTTATGTCCCGCCTCATATCTTTCTTGGCAGTTTGAGGGCAAATGTGTGGTTACTCAAATTGACAGATGGAGTGTTCTCTCGTATTCCTGGCATCCGAAATGCTGGAGGCGTAATAATTTTCGAGGGAACAAAGGCGGTTTGAAATTATTGAATGGTTAATATATATATGATTGTTTTACCATAATCTGGAAATACCAATAATGCCTATTAATACGAAAAGCGATTACCTCACCATTCTCATTGCCACATACAACCGCCTCGGCGCGTTAAAGACCGCTGTGGATGCGATCCAGGCACAGACAAAATGTCCGCATGAGTTGATTGTGATTGATGGCGGCTCGACCGATGGAACCATTGAATATCTACAATCCCGTACAGACATAACCTCCGTATTTCAGGGAAAGTTGTTGGGTGCGCCGCGTTCCTACAATGAAGTTTGGCGGCATGTGGAGAGCAAATATACCTGTTGGTTGAGCGATGATACTGAACTAACGAATGGTGGGGTTGATCTAGCCATACAGATCCTGGAGAGAGACCCCGCCATTGGCATGGTTGGGTTGAAAACAAAAGATGTGGTCGGACCGCGCACAATTTTGCCCTATGTGGGAGCATTATCCACTTACCGGATACTAAACTGCAATCACGGCGTTCTTCGTACAGACCTGCTTCGTTCGGTTGGTTATTTCAATGAAGATTACCCGATGTATATGATCGACCCAGACTTGACTGCTTCTGTATTATGCACAGGGAAAAAAGTAGTTATGACAAAACAAGTCTGCGTTTGGCACCGCCCCGAGTGGGCGGTAACAGATAAGGTCTCGAAGAAGAAAGATCGCTTGAAAGGTGTTGATCACGCTGAGATATACAGAAAAAAATTCAGGTTTCTTGAAAAACGCTCATCGTTAGAGCAGATCAAGCGTATCGCACGTTTTTTGCTGTATGGATTGTATTCAACCCTGGTCGTAAACTTAATGATGAAGTGGTTGGACTTGAATTCACGTGACTGGCATAACCTGACTAAATCACGTTTTATCCACTTGCTGGATCCGATAAAGAACCGGCACCAACCCTATCATAATGAGCAACGTATCTTCCGGAGCATTTTACTTCGGGATGGAAATATATACAGGAAATTATTGCAATAAATATCCCTATGAAAATCGCTTTTGTGCTCTCTCAGGGCATTCATTATTTTTACTATGATCGCGTGGTGCGCCTGCTTCATGCCGAAGGGCATGAAGTGCGGATCATTTGCCCTGCTGATTTTTCGGAAGATGGAAATAAATCTGGTCGAGCATTGATTCAACTCCTACATGATATGCCTCGGATTGTAGTGGAAGATGCTCTATTACCTTCTCGTAAAAATTCATACTATGTTGGCTTGATCCGTAATTTATTGGACTATTCCATTTTTACCCGACCTGAACATCCGACACCCTATATTGCTGATACCTGGCTTGGGAAGGAGTTATCGGAAAAGATGTTGATGCGGTTGAAAAGACCTGTGATCCGATCGTTGATAACCTCCAAAGCTGCGCGAAAACTACTACGGTTGCTTGAGTCTCTGGTTTTACCCGATGCCCGCATCGTTGCCTGGTTGCGCATATTTCAGCCTCAGGTTGTGTTTGCCTCTCCCTATGTTTTCCGTGGAGATATTGAAGTGGAATACACAAAGGCAGCGCAGTCGCTGAATATTCCTGTAATCGCCTCCTTATTAAGTTGGGATAATCTGACAAGCAAAGGCACATATCAAGTCATGCCAGACTGGCTTTTTGTGTGGAATCAAAACTTGCTTGAAGAAGCAGTTCAGATCCACGATTTTGATCCGCGGCAGGTCTTTGTCTCTGGCGCGGCTGTGTATGATCCCTGGTTTGACCTCTCTTCCTCGACAGACCGCGCTTCATTCTGCGTCCGGGCTGGGCTCGACCCTGCGAAACCTTTCGTGCTCTATCTTTGCTCTTCCAAATCGATCTCGGATCGCGAAACCGACCTGATTCGTATGTTGATGACGCAATTGGAAACCGTGGACGAAGCTTCGCGCCCGGCATTGCTTGTGCGCCCGCATCCGTTTAAAGAGATGAGTGATGAGTTGGAGAATGACTGGGTGAAGATATTCCCAAAAGGTGGGCAGCGACCAGATACCGACGAAGCCCGTGCAGGCTATTATGACTCGTTGTATCATAGCGTTGCCGTGATCGGCGTGAATACCACAGGTTTTTTGGAGGCAGCAATTTTGGACAAGCCTTGCCTTACCATAGTCACTCCAATGACAAGCGCCGGGCAGGAGATGCGCGCGCACTTCAAACATCTAATGGATGCGGAGTATATTGAAACCGCGAAGGATTTTCCTCAACTGGTATCACTCATTATGCAGATCGTTTCAGGCGCCGACCCACACCGTGACAACCGTAGGAAGTTTGTGTCGAACTTTATTCGCCCGCGTGGATTGGATGTGCCAGCGTCGGAAGTAATTAGCGGCGCGATCCTTGCTGTTGCAAACGGACGGAACCCCTCTGATTGGAAGAAAGAAATTTATGACCAAAATAATTGACCCCCAGCGTTGTTTGGTCATTGGTGAAGTTGCACAATCTCATGATGGCAGCCTCGGCATGGCACATGCTTTTATTGATGCAATCGCCAATGCAGGCGCGGATGCGGTGAAGTTCCAGACCCACATCGCATCCGCCGAAAGCACGCCGCAGGAACCATGGCGCGTGAAGTTTAGCAAACAGGATGCTTCCCGCTACGATTACTGGAAGCGCATGGAATTCACCCGCGAACAGTGGCACGGACTCGCAGACCACGCCCGCGAACGCGGATTGCTCTTTCTCAGTTCGCCCTTCTCGCCCGAAGCTGTGGATTTGCTGATCGAATTAAACGTACCTGCCTGGAAGATCGCCTCGGGTGAGGTGAACAACCGTCCGTTGTTCGAGCGTATGTTACAGACCAGGCTGCCGATTCTGCTTTCCACGGGTATGAGTTCCATTGAGGAAGTCGATTCCGCCGCCAAGCTGGTGGCAGATTCCAGCGTGGAGTTGATGGTGATGCAATGCACCACAGCGTATCCCTGCCCACCGGAAAAGATCGGCTTGAACATGATTCCCTTTTTCCGTGAACGTTACGGTTGTGCCGTCGGACTTTCCGATCATTCTGGCACGATCTATGCTGGGCTGGCTGCCGCCGCATTGGGCATTGAGGCGCTGGAGGTTCACGTTGCTTTTAGCCGCGAAATGTTCGGACCCGATGTGCCCGCCTCGGTGACAACGGGTGAATTAAAACAACTTGTGGAGGGTGTACGCTTCATCGAGAAGATGCGCTCTCACCCAGTGGATAAGGATGCCTTTGCAAACGAAGCCGCGCCGCTAAGGAACCTGTTTACAAAAAGCATTGTTGCGGCAATGGATTTGAAAGCAGGCATGATCCTCGAGGAAAAACATTTGGCATTAAAAAAACCAGGAACTGGGCTTGCCGCCGAGAAATTACCCGATCTTATTGGCAGGCGCCTGCTCCGTGATATGCAAATGGACGAACAAATATTAGAACAGGATATTCAGCCTTACAAGGAGTTGGATCATTGAAAAGAAAAATTTGTGTAGTGGTTACAGCCAGACCAAGTTATAGCCGTATCCGAACTGCACTACGTGCAATCAAATCGGATCCGAATCTGGAGTTACAACTCGTTGCTGCTGCCTCCACCCTGCTTGACCGATACGGAAATGCATACCGATATATGGAACAAGATGGGTTTGAAGTTGCCAGTAAAGTCTACATGGTAGTGGAAGGTGAGAATCTGGCTACCATGGCAAAAACGACGGGATTGGGTCTGCTCGAACTTGCCACGGCATTCGATAATCTAAACCCAGATATTGTAGTTACGATCGCCGACCGTTACGAAACCATTGCCACCGCAATTGCTGCGTCTTATATGAATATTCCGTTGGCGCATATTCAGGGAGGGGAGATCACCGGTACCATCGATGAGAAAGTGCGCCATGCCGTCACCAAACTGGCAGATATTCACCTGGTGTCTACCAAAAAGGCGGCCGAAAATGTTATTCGTATGGGAGAAGAGCCTGCTTCTGTATTTGTTACCGGTTGCCCATCCATTGATATTGCTGCTTCAGTTTTGGAGACTCCCACGCTTAATTTTGATCCGTTTGCCAAATACAAAGGAGTAGGCGAGACGTTTGATCTGCAAAGTGAGTATTTGGTGGTTATGCAACACCCTGTTACTACAGAACATGAACACGCGCGTGTGCAAATAATGGAAACCTTGCATGCTGTTCATGATATTGGGCTGCCCACCTTTTGGTTTTGGCCCAATGTCGATGCAGGCTCTGATGGTACATCACGGGGTATTCGCCAGTTCCGTGAATTAATGCGCCCTGCCAATATCCACTTTTTCAAGAATATGGAACCGGAAGATTTTTTACGGCTTGTATATAATAGCCGTTGTTTGGTCGGAAATTCCAGTGTAGGCATTCGTGAGGCATCCTTTTTGGGCGTACCCACTGTTAATATTGGCACACGTGAGGCGGGCCGTGAGAGAGGTCGCAATGTTCTGGATGTGGATTACGACAAGCAACAGATAAAATCCGCGATAGAGAAACAGCTTGTAAATGGGAGATACCCCTCAGACCCGTTGTATGGAAGCGGTGGTGCAGGCAGCAAGATCGCTAAAATCCTTCGGGATATTCCACTCAAGTTTGAAAAGAGGCTGACATATCAATGAAGCTAAAAGTTTTGGGTATTATTCCTGCGCGCAGCGGTTCGAAGGGCATTCCTGGAAAAAATGTCCGTTTACTGAATGGCAAACCACTAATTCAGTATACGGCAGAGGCAGCGCACTCATCCAAACTGGTAGATCGCTTGATTCTGACCACAGATTCGCAAACGATTGCAGATACAGGTAGAAACCTGGGAATTGAGGTTCCGTTCTTGCGTCCTTCAGAACTAGCACAAGATGATACGCCGATGTTGCCTGTGATTGAACACGTCCTTCAATTTTTGGAATCTCAAGCTTGGCGGCCGGATATTATTCTGCTTCTCCAGCCGACAGCTCCTTTACGGCTGGCAGAACATATTGAACAGGCAATCAGTCTGTTGCTTGAAACGAAATGCGAATCAGTTGTCAGTGTTGTGGAGGTGCCGCGGCATTACGTACCCGACTTTGTGCTTCGGCTTGAAGAAGGCAGATTAAAGCCTTTCCTTGATGCTCCGCTTGCCACCCGCAGACAGGACGCCCGCCCAGCTTACTCTAGAGATGGAACGATTTATGCTTTTCGTTATGATATGTTCGTTGCGAAACACAATATCTATGGTGATGATTGCCGCCCATTGATCATTCCAGAGAGCCTTTCTTGCAACCTTGACACCATGGAAGATTGGCAAATGGCTGAAAAAAAGATCCTTGAATTCAAAGGGCTTCACCAGCAGTAAATATTATTTTGTATACACAAACTGTTTTGTGAGAAATAGGAATTAATGCGAGTACTAATTGTTTCTGGAAACTCAGCGAACTTCTATACCTTCGATGACGTTGTCCGCGGACTCCATGCGTATGGGCATGATGTGCGCTTGATTCTACGCGATACCAAAAAAGAGACAATTCCGGACGATGCTCTTCAACATGTGATGAGGGATATTCCTGGATTGATTATTGAGCCCATTGAACGACGAAGATTACTACGAAAATTTACTCAATATTTGCGTGAGGTTTTGAACTTTGCTCACATCCTGAACTCAGAGGAAACTCGCAAGTGGGATGCAAATAAATGGCTACGTTTTTTTCCGCCTTTTCTTCAATATATACTTTCAATGCCAGTCATTCGAAAAAGACTGAAGAACCAACAGTATCAAAAAAAACTTCGCGTCTTGGAGCAAACTCTTCCCATTGTGCCTTCTGTTCGTAGACACATTCAAAAGCATTCTCCTGATGTTTTGATCGTTATGCCACTAATAAACCCTGATTCGATCGATGTGGAATATCTACGAGCTGCCCAGCAGTTACATATCCCTGTTTTATACTCTATGCCAAGTTGGGATAATATTTCCACAAAGGGAACGTTTCATGGGGAGCCAGACTATGGCATCGTGTGGAGTGAATCACTGGCAGTGGATCTTTCGAAAAATCATAACTTTAGCCGCGAAAAGATATTCATCTCAGGTGCGCCGCGATTTGATCACCTGATTGACCACGCAGACAAACGATTTATCTCACGCAGTGAGTTTTGCCATGCCGTTGGATTAGATGAGAACAAGGAATATATTCTGTACGTCGGGTCTACGTTCCTTGTTACTAATGACTTCACGGTGAATCGAGACGAGACTGTATTGCTTTTGGATCTCGCGGATGCCATGGCGAAAGATGCGCGTACAAAAGATGTGAATATTATGGTGCGCTCTCACCCTACCAATCAGGTTTTTATCGAAAGAATGCAAGCCAACCCAAGACCCAATGTTACTGTTTTCCCTTCAAAGGGTGAGATACCCGATACGGAAGAGAAACGTGCAAAATTTCATAATTCGATTTTTCATTGCCTTGCTGTAGTGGGAGTCAATACAACTGCATTTTTAGAGGCTTCTGCTCTTGATAAACCATGCATCACATTGCACACACCTGAGTTTGGTGAGACTCAACAACTTCCGCATTTTCACCATTTGGTAGATGCTGATTTCCTTGAAGTTGCCAACGGTGTAAACGATGTTGTCCCTTTGGTGAGTAGCATCAAGAACGGCGCAGATTCCCACCGTGAACAGCGTCGAAAATTCGTCAGGGATTTTTTGCGCCCATGTGGTAAGCCCGCTGTAAATGCCTATGTTGAAATTCTTGAGGATATTGTTGATTTAAGCCGATCAACACAAAATGCCAAAAGAAATGGACCGGTATGAGCTCTTTAACTGTTGAATCTTCAGCTGTAGAAATGCAAATTGACCAACTCACCATTTGTTCGGTATCTTATCGTAGCGCATCTCTATTGGATTTGAACTTAAGCCTTACTCGTGATTTGAATCCAACTGCTAATTTTCACTGGTTACTAGTGGATAATAATAACGATTTCTTGGACCGCAAACCGCAGGATGCGCAGACAGTTCAATTGTTGACAGGAGATTCCTGTCATAATAGGGGACATTTTCGCGGAAGTTATCACCATGCCCTGGCACTCAATAAAGCGCTTGGGGTAGTTTCCACCCGTTATTTACTGGTAATCGACCCAGATTTTTTTATCTTTCGAAAAAATTGGATCAAGGATGTATTGAACTATATGGCTAAGAAGGAGTTGAGTTTTTGGGGAGCACCATATTACCCCGACTTGGCATGGAAGCGGCGTTACTTTCCTACAGTTTCCTGCATGCTTATTGATCTTGAGAGAGTATTCAAGAAAGACCTCGATTTCACTCCAGAGTTGGATGAATTCCAGTTGCTTTCAAAAAAGTCCACTCCAGCTCTTACAAGGATCCTCATAGGCATCATACCGGAGGAGGTGCAACACTTAAATCGCCGATCTTTGGCTGATATGGCATGGGTTATTTTACGAAACCGTTGGGTTGCAGAGCCTCTTTCAGAGCGCTTTCCGAAACGTTTCTACCCAAATGTGAATGTTTCGCGTGATACGGGTTTTAAGATCCAAAATTCATTTGGCAGGAACCAGAAGTACCGTCTCGAGACACTTATACCTGCCTATGTAAATGATCTGTTTACAAAAAAAAGCTCCAACTTTATGAATATTGCTGCCAGGATGTATGCACTGTCGATTCCGGAGGATGTTTCAATCTACCCTAAAAAACGTAATTACTCCACCCATTTGCATTTTCGGGACGTAGGTTTTTTTGATGTGCGTGGTCAATTTGGTTGGGAGGAGTTTTTCTGGCAAGGTGAACCTTTTGCAATGCATATTAAAGGGGGCACCCGTAAGTTTGAAGATATTGGGTACGATAAACTTAAGGAAATATTGTTAGAGTTGGCAGGAAAACCAGTATGATAGGGTAATCTTCAAATAGTAAACCTATCAATAAAGAGTAGCTCAAGTTATACCGGATAAGTTTTCCGGGAATTCTGAAAACAAAAGGATAAACCATGAGAAAAATGATCGTAAATGACTTCACAATTTCGGATAATAGCGACTGCTTTGTCATTGCTGAAATTGGCAACAATCATCAAGGCGAATTGCAAAAGGCATTGGAAATGTTCAAAGCTGCCAAGGAATGTGGTGTAGATGCGGTCAAGCTGCAGAAGCGCAATAATAAGTCTTTGTTGACGAAGGCAGCGTATGACAAACCATATGATAATGAGAATAGCTTTGGAACGACCTATGGCGCTCACCGTGAGGCTTTGGAATTTGGTAAAAATGAATATATTGAACTGAAGAAATATGCAGATGAGATTGGCTTAACAATGTTCGCCACAGCTTTTGATATGAATAGCGCTGATTTTCTCGCCGAACTTGACATGCCGCTTTATAAAGTCGCTTCGGGTGACTTGAAGAATACCCCGCTTCTTAAACACATTGCAAGGATCGGGAAGCCAATGATCATCAGCACTGGCGGGGGAACAATGGAAGATGTTCAGCGTGCTTACGATGCGATTATGCCAATCAATAAACAACTGGCTATCCTGCAATGTACTGCTTCCTATCCTGCCGAACCACAAGATTTGAATTTGCGCGTTATTTCCACATACCGTGAGAAGTTTCCTGATGTTGTGATCGGTTTGTCTGACCATGAAAATGGCATTGCCATGGCAATTGCTGCATATGTTCTTGGATCCCGTATGGTGGAACAGCATTTTACCCTTAATCACACATGGAAGGGAACTGACCATGCCTTCTCGCTTGAACCGATCGGTATGAAGAAACTCGTCCGTGACCTACGACGGGTGAAGATTGCAATGGGTGATGGGGAGAAGAGAATTTACCCGAGCGAGATTAATCCGATTCATAAGATGGGTAAAAAGCTTGTTGCAGCGCGTAACCTCAAAGTAGGTCATGAGTTGACTTATGAAGATATTGCGATCAAGTCACCAGGAGATGGCATTCCACCTTATGAATTAGATAACTTAATTGGCAGAAAGATTAATTCAAACTTATTAGAAGATCAAGACATTAGCTTTGAGGACCTGAAATGACTTTTCTTCGAAAAACATTTGTGAACTATGCGCCAATATTCTTATTGGCGCCATTTTCACTGTCTCTCGGGTTATACATCTTCCGAAATATTGAAGTATTAACCAAGGAAGAAAATCTTCCCTTTTTTTACTTCTATATTTTCTTTTCTATTTTCCCTCTTTATTTTATTCTATTTCGCTCAAGGCAGGATCTTGGAAATGAAGTGCTGGAAATAACAAGAAAATTTTTTGAACGATTCTCCGAGAATAGGTGGATATACATTGCTATTGCAGCTGTTTTTTCCATTTTCTTTTTGTATGTTGCTTCGATACATATTTCGACTTATTATGAAAGAGATCAGTGGATTCTGGAAAATTCAATACCTATTCTTCCGATTGACCTAATTCTTACCCCTCGTCTGGCACTTGCGCTTAGTTTGTTTACGCCAATCGATATTGCAATTCCTCTTTTAAATCTTTTTTTTATTCTAATTTGGTTCGCGTTTTTGCTTTATGTGAATTCAGGCGAAGGACATTCCTGGGTTGTATTGTTCTTGGTTTTTATTTCCACATTTTTTACAGGTGTTTTATATCTAACCCAATATGCTACATTCGAATTTCCGACCGCTTTATTAAGCTTTATTGGGCTTTACGGAATTTGGAGAAGGAAATTTAGCATAGGCTTGGTTCTACTTTTTATTGGTGGAGTGCTAAAAAATACCGGTATTTTTCATGTCGCAACAGGCGGAGTATTGCTTTTATTTGTTCTGTATCAGGACGGTCTATCTAAAGGAAGTTTTAAGAAATTAGACTTTTCTCTGCTTTTTTTTCTTGGCATATTCTTTATCTTAAATCATTGGGGGTCGTTTTATTACATTTTTGTTTTTCAAAAAGGACCAGGTTATCTTGTATCAGTGAGCACAGATAAGATATTCTGGTTATCATCGTTCGTTACTTTTATTAAATATCTGGGCTTGGGGAATTCGGTTGTTTTTATTTTTGGCTTGACCGGAGCATGTATGGTGAAGAGAGTTAGGCTCTTTGCTCTTTTATCAATGGGTGTATTGATGTTTTTGCGATGCTTTTCAAGATTGGCTGATGGTGGGTATGCCTCGATTTTTGTTGCAGGACTTTCCTTTTTTTCCATCTATGGCGTTTCGTATATACTGAATTTTTTTCGTAAAGAATGGTCAAAGAACCTCTTGATAATTTTGTTGATTTGCTTCAATGCATTTTGGCTTTATAGGGTGTTATCTCGCTTTCCAGCCGGGATGAATCGATTGAATAGTAATTTTGATGAATTTATTGAGAAGATCGCAAGCGACTTTCCTGTAGATGGCAGGATATATCAAAGGCAGATTTCACTGGTCCCATATCTGCGAGAACATGGGCGGAATAACATTGATGATATTGAGTTTGATCTGTATCCAGAATTAAAGGAGTCTGTGCTTGCTTCTTTGTCTGAACCAGGTTGCCGATTGATAATCATGCCGCGTGGTGAACTAGATATTACAGAAAGCGAACTACTGGAAATGGACTATTCTCAATATCCCTTCGAGTTAGTTGACCGTTCCGGTTTATGGGTTGCTTATTCCCGTTCTTGTGCCAAATAGAACACACCGATATCATTTGTGATGGGTGTGTTAACTTTTAGTTGTGATGTGTATTCTGAGATAACTTACTTTAACAAATGGTTGCTTTTATAAAATAGTGGATGCATCTTTTGACGACACTCTTTAAATCCTTGTTTAAGGAGAATAAAATATAAAAATATATGTTGTTTACAAGCTTAAAAAGGAAAGCAAATGTAAAACTCAAAAATGAGCTGCTTATGTATTATGAGATAGTAGTTGATGAGTGCTCATTTACCGGATATTGAAGATGGTGTGCGTTGCTTGTTTTTTTTCAAGTGTTGATTTGAAAATATGGAATATGTGAGTGAGTATAACTAATGAAAAACGATAATGAATTTTCTAAATTGTATTTTGATACTGCTTATGGGCCTTATTATCAACTAAGAAACCCCCGTCATAAATGGGTATCTTTTCTTGCTGAGATCAGGAAACATATTTCCAAAGGGGAATTGCTCGATATTGGTTGTGCGTATGGACTGTTCTTGAAGGAGGCTTCACAATACTTTGAGTGTACGGGAACAGACATTTCTGAGCACGCCATTAGTTATGCCCGTTCCACATTACCGGATGACATAGAAGTTTTTGTGGGTGCAGCCGGAAGCCTTCCTAGTAATAGACAATATGATCTTGTAACTTGTTTTGATGTTCTTGAACATACAGAGGATTTGGGAGAGGCGCTTGATAATATATACACGTTGTTGAAGGAGAACGGTGTTTTGGTAATTACCGTTCCTGTATATGATGGTCCGCTTGGTTGGTTGGTAAATATATTGGATAAGGATACGACTCATACATATCGCAGCTCGTGTGGTTTTTGGTTGGATGAAGTTTCTAAACGTTTCGATATTTTGGATCATGTTGGGATCTGGCGATACTTCTTCTTTCATAAATATTATTTAAACCTTGTATCAAGAAAAACCAGAAACATTACACCTGCTATGATGATTCTCGCAAGAAAGACGGCAAAGAAATGATAACTGTGGTGTTGCCTGCTTACAATGAAGCTGAAAGCATTGGCTTGTTGCTTTCCCGTATCGATGACCTTATGAAAAAACGACACTTTCCAATTCGGGTAATTGTTGTAGATGACGGCAGCAAGGATAACACTGCTCAAAATGCGAAGACAACAATGCCGGAAGCGATTGTCATTTCTCATGAGGTCAACAAAGGGCTGGGCGAGGCAATCAAAACTGGATTGCTTGCTGCCCTCAAAGTTTCCAGTGAGAAAGATATTATTGTCACCATGGACTCAGATGACTCCCATGCGCCTGCTTTGATTGGGAAAATGGTTGATAAGATTGATGAAGGTTGTGATGTTGTGATCGCTTCACGATACCTGCCCGAGTCTCGTGTTGTGGGGGTTGCATATTATCGCCGAGTCTTGAGTGATGGTGCCTCCCTGCTTTTTCGGACTATGTATCCAATTGATGGTGTTCGTGATTACACTTGCGGTTATCGGGCGTACCGCGCTGCAATCTTGAAGCAGGCGTTTGAACGCTGGGATAGTGATTTTGTGAACCAGGCAGGGTTTTCTGTTATGGTAGATATTTTGTTAAAGTTAAGCCGTTTGAAGATTGTGTTTGCAGAAGTCCCCATCATTCTTCGTTACGACCGCAAGCCGGGGGCAAGTAAGATGAATGTCAGAAAAACAATTGTGCAAACATTAAATTTGTTGATTAAGCATCGTTTTCATAAAAAAAGTTGAAAACACGAAATCTATTAAATCAATAATTAATGAGGTCAAATATGAGCAATGAATTGAAGGCTGAAGACAAAAATGTAAAGATACACTCAACGGCTTTTGTATCTCCAAAGGCAAAATTAGGCGCAGGTACCAGTGTTTGGAATAACGCTCAAATCCGTGAAGGGGTTGAGATTGGGGAAAATTGCATATTAGGTAAGGATGTGTACGTGGATTTTGATGTTAAGGTTGGCAGTAATGTGAAAATCCAGAATGGTTCCTTTTTGTATCATGGACTAACAGTCGAAGATGGGGTGTTTATTGGACCTCGAGTTGTTTTTACGAACGATGTATATCCGCGTGCAATTACACCAGATGGCAAGTTGAAAGGTGCTGATGATTGGGAAGTCGGACCTATCTTGATAAAATACGGCGCTTCAATCGGTACAGGTGCCATTATTATTCCGAATGTAACTATTGGAAGATTTGCTCTTGTCGCTGCGGGCGCTGTTGTTTCTCGTTCTGTACCGGATCATGGTTTGGTCATGGGGGTACCGGCTCGGCTAGTTGGATATGTATGTCGCTGCGGTTCAAGAATGCAACCTAAGGGAGATGAATATTATTGCTCGAAATGCGATTGGTCCTATAAACCCACTGGAGAAAAAATATGATAAACATATCGCGTCCGCAAATTGGTGAAGATGAAAAGAAAGCTGTTCTAGATGTATTGGATTCAGGACATTTAGCACAGGGTCCCAGAGTTCAGGCATTCGAAGAAGCTTTTGCGAAATGGACTGATACAAAATACGCAGTTGCCACTTCATCAGGCACCACTGCCTTGCATGTGGCTTTACTGGCTCAAGGCATAGGTCCCGAAGATGAAGTGATTACCACGCCATTTAGCTTTATCGCTTCTGCGAATAGCATCCTTTATACAGGTGCACGTCCGGTTTTTGTAGATATTGAGTCTGACTATTTTATGATCGATCCTGAAAAACTTGAAAAGGCGATCACCCCGAAAACAAAGGCGATTATTCCTGTTCATTTATTCGGGCAAATCGGTGCCATGGATGAAATTGAGCGTATTGCCAGGAAACACAACTTGGTGATTATTGAAGATGCCTGTCAGTCCCATGGCGCGAAGTACAAAGGAAAAAAGGTTGGTGCTTGGGGGACAGCATGTTACTCCTTTTACCCCACGAAGAATATGACCACCATTGAAGGCGGCATGATCACGACGAATGACCCGCAAGTGGCTGAGCGAGCTCGCTTGATTCGTAACCATGGTAGTCCTAAGCGATATCTTCATGATACCTTGGGATTTAATTTCAGAATGACAGATATTCAGGCAGCCATTGGGTTGGTACAACTTTCCAAAGTAGACGAATGGAATCGGAAACGCCAGGAGAATGCTCGTTTTCTTACAGAGCGGTTCTCAAAGATTAATGGCGTAAAACCTCCCATGGTACGAGAAGGCTGCGAACACGTATTTCATCAATACACGATCTGCGTAGATAAGGGACGTGACAAGTTGGTTGAAGGTTTGAATGGCGCAGGAATTGCAGCAGGAGTTTACTACCCGATCCCGATTCACCAACAACCTTTATATACCAATATGGGATATCAGGATGTCATGCCTGTAACCGAAGCTTTGGCTTTGCAAGTGATGTCACTTCCGGTTCATCCAACACTTACTCAAGGCGAGTTGGATACGATTGTGCGAGAGGTTGGCTTGCGATGTTAAATGTAGGTGTTATTGGTATAGGCGCCATGGGGAGGAACCATGTGCGGGTGTATTCAGAAATGGATAACGTCCGTTTGGTGGCTGTAGCAGATACCAACCCAGAAAGTTGCAAAAAATTTACCGAGCAATACAATCGGCGTGCCTATACCGATTATCGCGAAATGCTTGCTCAAGAGAAACTGGATGCGGTATCAGTTGTGGTTCCCACTTCTTTGCATCGCCAGGTTGCAGAAGAAGTACTTGCTCAAGGCATACCTGTGTTGCTAGAGAAGCCGATTGCCACAACCCATGCTGACGGGCGTGCGATTATTGCCGCCGCTAAAAAAGCTGGCGTTTTGCTTGCGATCGGTCATATTGAAAGATTTAACCCCGCCATTGTAGCGTTGAAAAAAAAGCTTGAAGAAAACGAATTGGGCAAGTTGTTCGAGATTCGAACCCGTAGACTTGGACCTATTCCCGGGCGTATCGAAGACACTGGTGTGGTGGTTGATCTTGCAACTCATGACATCGACCTTATTCAATCTTTAATCAATGTTCCAATAAAACGTTTACATTCTGAGATTCAACGTCATGTGCATCTTTCACATGAAGACTCGTTTTTTGGAATGGTCCAGTTTGAGAATGGGGTGAATGGGCTTCTGGACGTCAGTTGGCTGGTGCCGACAAAAGTACGGCAGACTTTTGTGGTTGGAGAACGAGGTATGTTCGTTGTGGATACACTGACCCAGGAATTTTATTACTATGAAAATGATTATCCTGTCGGTTCTGGACTTCCTGGTGCCCATATCATTGAAGGAAACGTTACCAAGATAAAAATCGACCGGAAGGAGCCTTTGCGTGTCCAGTTGGAAAACTTTATCAACAAAATTGATCGAAATGAAGGCGCAATCGTCACTGGTGAAGAAGGTCTCTTGAATTTGGATGTTGCACTTGCGTTCATTTCCAGCGCATCCGATGGGCGTGTCATTTACCGATCGGAATTTGCGAAAGAATAAAATGAAAATCGACGTAACCAAATTGACAGAAGAACAAAAATACGAACTCGAGATCTACCATAAGACGGATACGAGTTTTGACCACCTCAAGCTGAAATCTTTTTATGGGCGCATTGCCCGCGAACAGAATTCATATATTGCAAGCAAAGTTACCGGAAAAAAAATCCTGGATGCCGGAGCAGGATATGGGTTTTTAACACGAATATTATTGGACGCTGGTTTCGAAGTGGTTGCCATTGATCCCAATGAAGAATGTGGACAACTGGCTAAGCAATGGTATGGCGTTGATGTTCTTCGTCAGGAGATTTATAATGTTAAGTTCCCAGATAAATATTTTGATACTGTGATATTGAGAGAAGTTGTTGAACATCTTGATTTTGAACGTGCATTGGAAGAGATCGATCGAATTACAGCCCGTGAATTGATCATATTCCAGTCAAACTTGAATTTGATTCTTCAGTTCAGCCGATTTATAACACGCCATAAAGAGTTCAACGAGAGAAACATGAACTACTATGTGAGTACGTTAGAAAATGCTGGCTACACCGTTGAAAAAGTTTCCTATCGCGATGTAATTGCCTTTCCTCTGTCCGGCGGATTTGTTACCCGTCAATGGTTTCCTGAGAATCAATTATTGCAAAATTGGTTAATTAAAGCAGATGGTTTATTGAATCGATTTTTGAAAATGACAGGGCTGCAAAGTTTCTTTTGCTGGCGATTCATGATCTATGCATCAAAGTAAAGAACAGGTTAATCCTTTCTTGATATCTTGTTTCTTTTGCTGACATAATATTTTTACAAGGTGAATATGCAAACCAGTTTGTCGATTGTAATTCCTTGTTTTAACGAAGTTGAAAATATCCCTAAAATGAAGGATGAGCTTTTGCCTGTGCTTGTCAAATTGGCAGAAGAATATTCGGTTCAAGTTGTGTTTGTGGATGACGGCAGTAGTGATGGAACGTTGAACGCTTTCAAGGATGCTTTTTCAAGCGGCTCGTTGCCAAACATAGATTTCACGTATCTTCAGCATGCCGTTAATATGGGGCTGGGGGCGGCAATGCGAACTGGATTGAAAGCCTCTCGGGGCGGCTTGATCATTACTACAGATAGCGATGGTACGTACCATTTTTCCAGCATGATTGGTATGTTGAAATATTTGGAGAATGCAGATATTGTTACCGCATCGCCATACCATCCTGATGGCAATGTTGTGGGTGTGCCGGAGTATCGTCTTGTGCTCAGCCGCGGCTCCTCAATGATCTACCGCTTATTAGTTCAATGGGATATCCACACATACACCTGTCTTTTTAGAGCGTATCGCCGTGAAGTGATAGATACGATTTCGTTTGAGTCTCATGGTTTTCTTGCCGTCACAGAGTTGCTTGTGAAGAGCAGATTAAAAGGTTTTCGAGTGGTTGAATTTCCAGCCGTTCTTTACCGCAGGGTTTTTGGAGTTTCGAAAGTGAAATTAGTGCGAACCATCCTTGATCACCTGAATTTTCAAGGACGAATTCTCCTGTACCGGCTTGGCGTAAAATCCGCCATTTCTTTCTAGTTTTAATTCCCTTAAGTCAGGTTACAAATGAAAATCATATCAATCGTCGGTGCAAGACCGGAGTTTATTCAATCTGCTTGTGTAAGCAGGGAGTTACGGAAGAAACACAAGGAGGTTCTAGTTCATACTGGTCAACATTATGATTACTTAATGTCTCAGGCATTTTTCGATGAAATTGGACTTCCCTCTCCCGATTACAATCTCGAAGTGGGGTCTGGATCTCATGCCAGGCAGACCGCAGATATTTTGACTAAATTGGACGATATCCTGCTCATAGAAAAACCAGATTGTGTTGTGATACGAGGAGATACGAATTCCACTTTGGCAGGAGTTATCGCTGCAAGCAAGTTAAATATCCCGGTCGCCCATATTGAGGCAGGGGAGCGCAGTTTTGATAAGCGTATGCCAGAGGAAATTAATCGCCTGGCTGCAGATAGATTATCGGATTTGCATTTTTGTGTAAGTCAGACGGCTGTAGAACACCTCGCCAAAGAAGGCATTTCCAACTCTGTCCATTGGGTTGGGGATGTAATGTATGATGCGATGCTTGCCAATCTGCCTCTTGCAAGAGAAAAATCAAAGATTCTATCAAACCTTGAACTTCAAGCGAAATCTTATGCTCTTGTAACTGTACATCGGGCTGCTAACACAGATGATGACGTGCGTTTAAGAAATATTGTCGATATATTAAATAATGCTCCGGAACCGATAGTATTTCCTGCACATCCTCGGACTGTGGCTGCGTTGAAAAGATGCGATCTTAGTTTTTCAAATAATGTCCGTTTGATAGACCCCGTAGGCTATTTTGACATGATGGTATTGGAAGAAAATGCTCGTATGATCGCTACTGATTCGGGCGGGGTTCAACGCGAGGCGTATTTTTTGTCGATACCTTGCCTAACCTTGAGAGATGAAACCGAATGGCTGGAGACAGTACAAGTAGGATGGAATAGGCTTGTGGGGGTTGAAAGCCATCAGGTCTTGTCGGCTTGGACGGATTTTGCACCTCCACAGGAGCACCCGTTAATTTTTGGGGACGGTACGGCAAGTAATCAGATTACTTCGATCATATCCTCATTTTTCGAAATCGCGGATCAAAAAGTGTAAAATATAATGGAAGTTGCAGACACACATCGTGTTTTGTGAAAATCCATTCAGTAAAGTGATAATATGCTCCCAAACCAAATCCCTAATTGGATCGGCACGACAGAACAACCTACTCAAGCGAATGAGTGGTTCGAAAAACTGAATCCTGCGAATGGACAACTGCTCTTCAAAGTGGCGCGTTCTCGCCAGGCAGATATTGCCCAAGCGATTGAATCAGCAAAGAAAGCCCAGCCTGTCTGGGCGGATACGCCTGCAGTGCAGCGCGGTATGATCCTGCATAAGATCGTAGTGGGGATGCAGAACCGTCAGAGTGAGATCGCTGCCATTGTCGCCGCCGAAACTGGAAAGTCGATGAAAGAAGCGTTGGGCGAAACGGGCGGAGCCATCCAATGCGGATTGTTCTATGCCAGCGAAGGTCAGCGTCTGTATGGTCGCACCACGACGAGCGGCACGGCGAACAAGTATGCAATGACCATTCGTCAGCCCATTGGCGTGGCGGGACTCATTATCGCTGCGAACACGCCGATCGCGAATGTGGCGTGGAAGGTTTTCCCGGCGCTCATTTGCGGCAATGCTGCCATTTTGAAAGCCGCCGAAGATACACCAGCTACGGCGTGGATCTTTGGGCAGATCGCGAAAGAAGCGGGTTTGCCCGATGGGGTGTTGAGTATCATGCAGGGATTTGGCGAAGAGGCGGGTGCGCCATTGGTTGCGCACAATGATGTGGGCGTGATCAGTTTCACTGGTTCGACCGAAGTCGGACGCATCATCAACCGTGCGGCGGGGGAGCGCTTCGCGCGCATCTCGCTGGAACTGGGCGGGAAGAATCCGCTGGTGGTGTGTGACGACGCTGACTTGGAGAACGCTGCCAAGTGGGTGCTGCTTTCCGCGTTTAGCAATGCAGGACAGCGCTGTGCATCCACAAGCCGAATCATTATTTTCGAATCGGTTTATGAGAAGTTCCGCGACATGCTTGTGGAAAAAGCCAAGAAGTTGAAAGTTGGCATCACTGATGATTGCGATTTTGGCGCGGTCATCAATGAAGGGCAATTGATTGGCATGGTGGATGCCGTGCAAAAAGCCAGGAAGAACGGCGCCACTATTCTTTGCGGCGGCGAACGCATGACCGATGCTGAACATAAAGATGGCTATTACATGGCGCCGACTCTGATCGAAAATGTCGACCCGCATGATGAGATATCCGAATGTGAGTTGTTTGGTCCTGTGGCGTTGTTGTTCAAAGTGAAAGACTTTGAGCACGCACTTCAAATGGCGAACGATACACCTTATGGTTTGACCGCCAGCATTCACACCAAAAGCATTCATCGTGCGACTCGTTTTTACGACAAGGTGCAGACAGGTGTGGCGGTGGTCAACGCCGGGACGCACGGCTCTGAGCCGCATATGCCGTTCGGTGGACGCAAACTTTCGGGCAATGGTTCGCGTGAACCGGGTACCGAAGCGCTCAATATTTATTCTGAATTGAAAGATGTTTATATCAACATCGACCCGACGCAGGTATGAGCAAAGAGAACCCTTCGATCATTGCTTTGATTCCCGCCCGTGCCGGTTCGAAACGTGTGCAGGGAAAGAATATCCGTCCGTTGGCGGGACATCCTCTGATCGCGTATACGATCTGTGCCGCGAAGCAGAGTGGAGTCTTCACTGATATTCTCGTCTCGACTGACTCAGAAGAATATGCCGAGATTGCTCGACAATACGGTGCAGAAGTTCCTTTTCTTCGTCCCGCTGAAATTGCAGGCGATTTGGCACTCGATATTGAATGGCTGGACTTTACGCTTCACAAGCTGAAAGAGATGGGACGTGAATACGATTGCTTCAGCATCCTGCGCCCGACCAGTCCCTTCCGTTTGCCGAGTACCATTCAGCGGGCATGGAATGCTTTCAAAGCCGAAGAAGGCGTAGACTCGCTCCGTGCGGTGGAGAAGGTCAAGGAACACCCCGGCAAGATGTGGGTGATCCGCGGTAAACGCATGATGCCTTTGCTTCCGTTCGGACCGAAGGAACAGCCCTGGCATAGCACACCGTATCAAGGACTTCCTGAAGTCTATTCGCAGAATGCCAGCCTGGAAATTGCCTGGTCGCGCGTGGTCTTCAACGGACGCACGATCGCAGGTGAAGTGGTCATGCCGTTCGTTTCAGAAGGTTACGAAGGTTTTGATGTCAATCATCCCTACGATTGGGATCTGGCGGAACGTCTCGTGGCAAGTGGAGAGGCGCAACTACCAAAGGTAGACAAAAATTCATAAAGAAGAATCAGGTGCAGGCGCGGGGTGAGGCGCAGCGCCTATAAAGAGGAAAACATGGTCGAATTGAAATTGATCCCCGTGGAAGAATTCAAGCGCGTGCGAAATTCATCCGCAGACAAATATAAGAAACTCCAACTCATCGCGGATATGTGCCGCGCCAACACGCTCACGGAAGTGAAGCGCGCGGGCTCGGGGCATCTTGGCTCGAGCTTCAGCGCGATGGATATTGTGGTGTGGATGTACTACGAAGAGATGAATACGCTCAAGGTTGGCTTTGACAGCCTCGATCGCGATATTTATTTTTCATCGAAGGGACATGATGTGCCGGGCTTGTATGCCGTGCTTCATTCGCTCGGTGAAATTCCCGATCACATGCTCATGTCACTGCGCCGTCTCAATGGGTTGAACGGTCATCCTGATATCGGCAATCGCGGCATGGAAGCCAACTCGGGTTCGCTCGGCATGGGCATCTCGAAGGGACGCGGCATGGCGTGGGCGAAGAAGTACAACAATAACGGCGGGCATGTGTTCGTGATGACCGGCGATGGTGAGTTGCAGGAAGGTCAGAATTACGAAGCTCTGCATGTTACCGCGCATCAAAAAGTCGATAACCTCACTGTTATTGTTGACGATAACAAAGTGCAATCCGATAAGCCTGTTGCCGAGATCATTGATCTTCGCAATCTTGTCGAAAAGTTCACTGCGTTCGGCTGGCATGTCATTCGCATCGATGGTCATGATTTTCGTGCCATCGAAAAGGCGATTGCTGAATCCAAGCAGGTCAAAGGCAAGCCGCAGATCATCATTGCCGATACCATCAAGGGTCGCGGTGTTTCGTTCATGGAGCATCCTGCTGCTCTTGAAATTGGAAAAGGACTCTATCCCTGGCATTCGGGTGCGCCGGATGATGCAGCCTTCGAGGCAGGTTATTCTGAACTGATCCAGCGCATCAATGCGGACCTCAAAGCTGTATCGCTCGACCCGTTGCATTTGACTCCCGTTGAGCCGGAAGTGAAGACAGCAACGCCGTCCATGCTTGAAGGTGAACCTCTCAGCCAGGCAGCGTTGGATCGTCTTTCTGTAAAGCCAACAGATGAATATGTTTCCCGTGCTTACGGTCAAGCTTTGGTGGAACTTGCTGCCCAGCGCAAAGACATCGTAGTCCTCGATGCTGATCTCTCATCTGATTGCAAAGTTCGTGACTTTGAAAATACCTATCCCGACCGTTTTATCGAAAACGGCATTGCCGAACAGGATATGGTCTCAATGGCGGCAGGTCTTGCCCGTCAGGGACTGTTACCTGTTGTCAATTCGTTCGCTAGTTTCCTTGCATCACGCGCCAATGAGCAGATCTATAATGCCGCGGGCGAAAAATCCAAGATCATTTATGCCTTACATTATGCGGGTCTGATTCCTGCCGGACCGGGCAAGTCACACCAGTCCCTGCGCGATATTTCGCTTTTCTCTGCGCTGCCGAATTGCACCATCCTGCAGCCTTGCAACGCCGAAGAGACTCGCATGGCAATGGATTATGCCGTGAACAAAACCGATGACGTGATTGCGCTGCGTCTTATCATCGGACCCAGTCCGCGCCGGATTGCGCTTCCGGCTGGGTATGAGTTCAAGCCCGGGCAGGGCTGTCAACTCACGGCGGGGAAAGATGCGGTCATGTTCGCGTATGGACCCGTCATGTTGCACGAAGCGCTCCTTGCCAGCGAACTCCTCGCCGAGCGCGGATTCGGCTTGAGCATCATTAATATGCCATGGCTCAATCGCGTGGATGTGAAGTGGCTGACCGAGATACTCAAGTCTTACTCAAATATCTTCATGCTCGAAGATCATCACCCCGCTGGCGGTTTGATGGATAACATTCTTACTGCCTGCGCAGAGCATGGTTTGCTCAACGGCAAGCAGATGATCAAGTTTGCTGTCGAAGGCTATCCTGCCTGCGGTACGCCGCAACAGGCGTTGGCGTTCCATGAAATGGATGGGTTGTCATTGTCCAAACGTGTGATCAAGTATTGCGGGTAATCGGCACGGGCTCGTTTTATCTTTTGGCATCGGTGAAATGAAAATCTTCTCTGCTTTTCTTCGTAGGTTATTCGACCTGAATGGATTGATCTGTCTCGAAAGAGATATTTCTCGTCGTTTTTCTAAGCCGATGTTTAAGGAATATGGTTTTCGAAAGAAACTGAAATACTTAAGGCGGAATGCGCAATACTTAACTCTGATATATTATAGACTTGCTAATGCATGCAAGGTTGTTTTACTGAAACGCTGGTTTGAGGCGATTTATGAAAAATCTTCATTGAAAACAGGCGTAGAGTTTTCAACTCATGATCTTGGCGGTGGCGTTATTATGCCGCATTGGGGACGCATTATTTTGAATGCTGAGAGCATTGGTGAAAACTTGTATGTTTTTCATAATGTGACCATTGGAAATGACTACACTAGCGGAAAACCAAAAATTGGAAATAATGTTTTTATTGGAACGAATAGTGTGATTTTAGGAGATATTATAGTTGGCGATAACGTAGTTATTGGTGCGTGCAGTTTTGTGAATACGAATATCCCTTCAAATAGTATTGCCGTTGGGAATCCGGCGAAAGTAATTAAGTCCATTGAAGATGGATATATTTCAAGTTTGTTAGGATACTAATTGTTAATGTCCAAAATTAATATTGCGATTCCTCTTTATGGGAAAATGGCTGCACGTGCATTGCATCAACCCATGTTTCGGCAAGAACTGGTCAATCAGGGTTTTAAGCCACTGTTTTTTCTAAATCCGACACACTTGCGCTTGTTCGATTTCGATCCGAGTCAGTATTTTGGGTTGAATGTGGAGGCATATGAGAAATTTGATGCTGAACATTTTCTCCTTCAACAAATTCGTATGTTACGTCGTTTTGTGGTGCGAACAGAAACCACTGATTTGCGATTCCGCGAGATGATTCAGTCCAAACTATTTGATGCCACTTTGATGGGCATGTCTGCACAAATGACTTTTGTTGGAGTTCTCCGTAACATCCCAAATGTCGGACGTTTATTAGAATGGCTTGAAGGCTACTTCTATACGCCCAAAGTGCATGGATCTCAATTTGACGCTCTCAATATTCAATGCGTATTAACCCCAGGGATGGGTAATTTTGGTTTTTGGCAGGAAGGTAGTTTTGCGCTTGAAGCACAGCAAAGGAATATCCCTTCTTTTGCTGTGATCACTAATTACGATAATATAGTTAACATGGGATATCGCGGCTTTACGCCAATATGTTTGGGTGTGTGGAGTAAACAAATGGCAGATGAGGCTATGCGATTGCATGGTTTTTCTGCAAAGCAACTTGAGATTACAGGGCCGATACAATATGACCGTTATCTTCACCCCCTCTCCGTAAGCCGAGATGAATTTCTTAATTCTTTAGGGCTAGATCCTGCCAAAAAAACCATCCTATTTGCAGGCGGCGTTAATATTAATCATTATTTTGATATGTATCGGGTTTTTGTAGAGCAAAAGACTAAGGTCTGGCGGGAATCTTTTAATCTGGTTGTTCGTCCATATCCGCATGTGAAACTATTAGGGTCTCCAGCATGGCGGGTTTTAGAGAGATTATTCAAGGATGCAGGTGCTTACCTTTCTAATCCTGGTTCCATCGATGGCAGCGGGGATCGAAATGCTGAATTGAAGCTAGACCTTGCTTTTGACGACACGATTGATGAACTTGCCTGCCTTTTGCGATATAGTGATGTAATGGTCAATTACTTTTCTACTATTAGTCTTGAGGCTGCAATATGTGATTTGCCTGTTATTCATGTAGGGTATGATGCTTTTGCACACGGACAAAATTTTGGCGTAACTTCTGCCTTTTTGCAGAGACAGACACATAATAGCCGCCAACTACGTTTATCAGCTGCTCGTGTTGTACGAAATGAGGCAGATCTGTTTGCTTCACTTGAAGCATATCTGTCTGACCGTGCCTTAGATCAGGAAGCGCGTCGAAAATATGCGGAATCTGAGTGCGATATCCTTGATGGAAAATCCAGTGAGCGTTTAGTGAATATGATAAGAGCTAGATTGTAAAATTAAAATGTTGTTGATAATGAATTAAATTGCCATTAAAAATTCTTTGAAACAACGATTGTCATCGTTTGTGGTTAAATTCCGAGTTATTTGCTGAAGTAAATGAAAAGTGTAAAACATTAGCTTTTAATCTTGGAGCAATCAATGCGAAATATTCTCCCTGGCAAAGAATAAGTAGGTTTTTAGTATGCTTCCTGCCTGAACATCCCTGCCGAGACCGCTTTGATATACTGCAGGGCAATCTCTTAAAGAATAAGAATATTGAAATGATTATTGTAGAGAAAAATGAAATTTCAATCTTTTGATTGATGGTTATTTGCATAAACTATTGTGATTTTAAGGAAACAAAAGGAGTTTAGATGGCACCTCTTCATTTTTTATACCAAGCGAAGAATTTGATTTTGCGAACCCCATTCCGTTATGGTTATTACCGGCTTTTGGAGGGATATATTGATCGTGCATATGTATACGATCGTGATAAAGATTTAGTTCGTAAAAAGCATAATGGAAAAAGCGGATGGAAGCCAGAGTTTGATGGAGATTTTCGTTACCGTGATTACTCTTCATATGAAGAGTATGTATCTCATCAGTCGCAGAAATTTAGTGAGATATTAAAAATGCAGGGGGGGTTTAGTAATAGGATCATTCTGTGGTATCGAAAAACTTTTTATGATCGCTTCCGTTATCTCCCGTTTATCTTGAAAAAGGATGCGAAGATCCTTTGTTTGGGAGCCCGGCAAGGTACGGAGGTGGAGGTTCTGAGGGATATCGGTTATAAAAATTCAATAGGGTTGGATCTAAACCCTGGTCCGGATAACCCTTATGTTGAAAAAGGTGATTTTATGAACCTTGCATATCTTGATGATTCAATTGATATGGTTTATAGCAATTGTGTTGACCATGCTTATGACTTGTCAAAGTTTTTCCAAGAGCACGCGCGTGTTTTGAAGCCAGGTGGATATGCAATTTATGATATTAATATTTCGGAACAGAGGTTTGGGGCATTTGAGTCGGTTGAATGGGGTTCGGATGAGAAATTATTGTTATTGGCTCTTCAATACTTTAAAAATGTGATCAAAGTAGAGGAAAGTGGAAGTTGGAAGTGGATGCTCCTGCAAAAATAAGCATTATGATAATTTATAAAAAAACACCTAGTTCTGTCATATAACTTTGTTTATTAATGTTTTGGGCAGGACGCAATGTTTTGGCTTTTTGCATGAAGCGTGCGGCGGAAAGATTGATTTAAAGGTGATTTGAATAAATAATTATGACATATTTGTCTCTCAGGAAGTTGGGTAGAGAGCAATGTGTATAAGCTTACTTAGGCAAACCGCAAACCAGCCAAATATTCTTGAAGATGAACAAACGCAGCTTTTATTAGAAGCCATCTCGAAAATGTCATCCTGAGTGATAGCAAAGGATCTCTACTGTTGTGTAAGAGACCCTTTGTCCGTAAAGAGTGCTCAGGGTGGTACGATATTTTTTGAGGCACATTCTAGTAAAGTATTAGTTTTATGGAGATGCGTCGTCCAAAAAACTGAGTGATGAATAATAAACAGGTCAATTGCATTTGAGTCGCTATGCCTTTCTTCGAGCATTCTGTAGTAAAAACTTATTTCAATACATTTTGCGACTTGTTCTCTGAAAGATAAAAAGGATATTGTATGAAAAAACCATCAAATATTTTGTCACTATTAAAGGATGTATGGAAAAGGCAAGATCGTGGTTTTTACCAGAGTTTATTTTACCCAGCCGTTGGGCTACTGCCCCTTGCTTATGTGTTCTATGCAGCCTTTCTAGATTTACCCCCTCTTTTGAATAATATTACTGTTTTCTTTGCTCTCTTTCTTGGATTGTCTATTGTGCTTTACTGGCGTCAAAGACCGTTTATTGTTGTTCTTCTAATTGGATATATCGGCTTGTTTCTTCTCCCTCTGACATGGCTTTGGAGAGGGCTCGAATTCGATGATAATGTCCTAATGGGTATTTTTCCGTTCAATGATGGCATGTTTTACTTGATGGATGCCTATCGTTTATTAATGGGGTTGGATCACATGATGGCACCTAATGTGCGTCCTTTGTTTTCAGGTGTACTTACTTTTCTTATGTGGATGTTTGGTGGTAACGTCCAAGTTTCATTGGCTGTCTTCGCGATAGGTACGGCAATCTCTATTTTTATTTTGGCGTTGGAAATTCGTGAGTTTGCTGGTCCAATTGCGGCAGGAATGACCACCACAATATTATTTTATTTCTATCTGCCGTTTTTAGGGCGCGTGCATACTGAAAACCTTGGGCTGAATTTAGGTGCGTTGGCATTGGCTTTGTTACTCAAGTCGGTGAGAAAAAGCGATTTGATATCTCTTATATTAGGAAGCTTTGCGTTAACTCTGGCACTTAATGCCAGAGCCGGTGCATTTACTGTGTTGCCTATATTAATATTTTGGGCATGGTTGCAGCGTAAGGTATTTGGATGGAAAGCCTCATTTTTTGTCATCGTGGCGATTTTTTTAGCATTTGCAATAAACATGTATCATGTAAATAAATTTGGACCGGAAGGTGTGCTGGCTTTTTCCAACTATGGACACAGCTTATATGGACTGGCCGCAGGTTACAAGGGCTATGCCTATATCGCGACGATTCACCCTGAAGTCAGATATACAACTAACGTCTTTCCTTATGTATGGGAATTGATTTTAGAAAACCCTTTTATGCTTTTGCTGGGTATGTTCCTTTCACTCAAAGATTATTTTACGCCTAATATTATGTTCCATCTTTTGCGCTTCAACGACCAGCAAACCCTAATTAGTTGGATTTTATATCTGATTACTTTTTTGGGAATGTACCGGCTGATAAAACAGCGTAAAACCTTACAAAACACTCTGATTCTGTATCTTTGGGTGGGCATACTTCTCTCTGTACTGGTTATACCTACTAATGATGGCGGAACTCGCGGATTAATGGCGACTAACCCCGTGAATGCTTTGATTGTAGGTTTTGCATTTGCTCCATTTGAAAACTGGCAAAAAAAAGAATATATGAATATTCGTACTTCCTTGCCGGAGGGATATGCTGTACTCTTGGGTTTGGTCTGTGCTTTGGGCCCCATTCTGGTTTGGAAGTATCCCTATCCAGTCCCCCCGCTTCCTGCACTGGAATGTCCTGCTGGTTTTGAGCAGATATCTGTCATCATCACCCCGGGTAGCTATATCAATATTGTGCGCAACGGTCCCACATACGGTTTTTTACCACAGGTAAAGCAGGAAGATATCAGAGCTCGCCTTGACCAATATCATTATGACGGCAACTGGCCTTACATTCTGCAAGAATTTCCGACGCTTGTATATTTAATGAAGCATTTCAGACCCGGTGATACGATCTTAATTGGGATTAATCTGGTTGAGTTGAACATAGGAAATGGACCTGACGAGTTTGTGTTCTTAATCACCCGTACAGATCAAATTCAACAGGTTGGTGGTGTCAATCATTTTTGTGCCCGTCTTTCCACGGCAGAACGTCTTGATGGTAATCGTTTTTATTATGAAATTACCTTTCGCCCAATGGAATAGAAGAGAGGTCTCAATGATTATCATTTATCATTGTTTTATTAATCTCCTAGGGTATCGATTAAGTTAAGAATACATCGACATTATCTTTTAAAGGAGAAAACTTGAGTAGATTTCAAATTATTGGCATCATGTTGGTGAAGAATGAAGATGTGTTTGTTGAACAGGCGGTTCGCAATGTGATCCATTTTTGTGACAGACTAATAATTACTGACCATCAATCACTGGATCACACGTTCGCGATATGTGAGCATTTGGCAGCTGAGTTTTCAAATATTGAATTACATAAGATTGATCATGCGGTTGAGTCCGCGCAGATTATCGCGCCTTATTACAATACCAATACTTGGATTTTTGCTGTAGATGGTGATGAAGTTTACGACCCGGAAGGGTTAAAAAACATGAGAAAATATCTCTTGAATGATATGTTCCTGGGGGTATGGTGTATTTTTGGTAACGTTCTGAACGTTGCCGAATTAGACTTAAAAGGCGGAAAAGCCCGCGGATATCTTTCTCCTCCTTCACGTTCTATTACAAAATTGTATAATTTTTCAATCATTGAAGACTGGTTAGACTGTACTACGGAGCGCTTGCATGGCGGGCAGATTATCTTTAAACCGGGATTTCATTCTGGCTTGAGGCTGTATCTGCATGACGAAATGAATTGGGAGGATGCCTATTTTAGGTGTCTGCACACTACCTTCCTTGCCCGGAGTTCTCGTGACATCAATCGTCTTATTGAGACACGCTCAAACCCCGATGAACTTCATCAGGTTGCTTCAATACCTGGGGTGTTTCGACGTTCTTTTGCATGGTTACGCCTGCGTCTGAAGCAGTTTTTGAAACGTGACTGGAAGAATAGGAAATACAGACGTGGCATGTTGGTAACGAAAGATATCCGGCAGTTCTTTCCTTCTTGATCGAATATTATAAAGATTACCTGATGCATACTTGTATTCTGCTCTCAACTTGCGATAGATATATTCCGCTGGCTCGAATGACCGTCGACCTGCTTGATCGGCGGTGGAAAGATCATCCGCCGATATTTTTATGTGGAGCCTCAACTGCTTTCATCTCCCAAGTAGAGGTTTTACCCTTGCGCGAAAGTTCCGATGATTGGATTGGGATTACAGCTTCAGCTGCTAATACTCTCCTTAAGAAGGGATATCGCAAGTGTTATCTGATTTTGGAAGATCATCCGCCGTTGGCAATTTGTAATGAGAGAGATCTGAATGAAACTTTGCCAAATTTGATGGATCAACCTGGAGCGGCATATCTTGGTTTATATGGATGGGATCAGGGCACCCTCTCAGCGGGGACAGTCCTCTCTTCAGCATATCATTATCTTCAACAGCAGTCGGATACCTTTCAATGGAAATTTTCCCTTCACCCCGCCTTATGGAATCTTGAAGCACTTTATGATGTAACTGAGGCATTGCCGTTGTTGGAGAATAGTAAGATTACTCGTAGTGCCTGGGCATTTGAAAGACGTTCTGGGTCTTTGAGTAAAACCGAAAGTTTGTTGCGTTGGCAAGGTGGTTCGTACCGTGTATTTGGGGCAGGAATGCTTGCAGGTAAATATAGAATGATACGTGCCCTAATTAGAGGGTTGTATTTTTATTCATTGAATGCTCTTTTGTGGATAGTGAGGAAAGTGCTTGGTTTCTCTGTACAGGATCGTATCTCCGATGCAATGCTCCCCGAAAAATTGTTCTTTGACGGTCCTTACCCTTTATATTGGAGCGGTGTTTTGCAAAAGGGGGCACTAAATAGGAATTTTGAGAAGTTTTTATTGAAGGGCAAGAGAATGGATGAACTGGAAGAAATTCGTCGGATCATCAATAGTTTTGATTCTTAAATTTCGATTCCTTTTAGACTAATGTACAATAGTTTGCATAAGATACTCTTAATTGATTGACTTATAAGAAACGGGACGGTATAAGACTTGGTATAAGACCATGCTTTTACCAGCTAATATGGAAATGCTTTATATCTTAATATAGTAAAAGCACTGAAGAAACCTGCATGGTCTTTATGGTATTCATAGATTGATAGATAGATGATCGTTATTGTGAAAATTAGAGAGCACCCCTTTTTAAAAAGAATATATAGCTGTTTTGTGATTAAGTGGTTTTTTAACCTGATTGGGCAGTTATTGCGAAACTAAGCCGGAAATTCTTAATAAAAGATCATGTTTGGTGTATGTAAGTTGCGACACTATTATTTATTTTGCCCGGTATAGGAAGTTTATTTGCACATGAAAATAGGTATTCAGGATTTTTTTTCAGATATCTTAGCTGCAGTGTATGGGCAGTTTGCATCTGCGGACCTGTCTATCATCCACGAATTTGAACCGCCGCCCACCGGCGGCGGTCATCAGTTTCTGCGGGCTTTTTGGAAGCAGGTAGAGATAAGAGGATTTCGCGTGGAGAACAACCGTGTTTCCCGAACTACTCGCGCCTGCTTATTTAATTCATATAATTTTCGCGAATCACGTCTGAGACGTACGCGGCGCGATTCAACTTTATATGTTCATCGCGTAGATGGTCCAATTGATGTGTATCGTGGACGAGATGATGGAACCGACCGCGGTATCTACTCTGTCAATCAGCAATTTGCGGATAAAACCATCTTTCAGTCAAGTTATAGTATGGAAAAACACCTTGAGCTTGACATGGAATTCAAAAAACCAGAAGTGATCATGAATGCTGCCGATCCCGATATATTCCATTCCAGTGGAAGAGGGGCTTTCTCGCGTGATAGAAAAACCCGTCTGATTGCTTCAAGCTGGTCTGATAATATCAACAAGGGCGCACCAGTCTATCAGTGGTTGGATGAACATTTGGATTGGAAACAATATGAGATGACTTTCGTAGGACGAAGCCCTGTGCAGTTCAGAAATATTCGCATGGTACCGGCTGTCGATTCGTATCGTATGGCAGAATTATTTCGTACTCATGATATTTATCTAACAGCCAGTAAGAATGATCCATGTTCCAATTCGTTAATTGAAGCGCTGACTTGCGGTATTCCTGCGATTTATCTTCAAAGCGGCGGACACCCTGAGATTGTGAAACAAGCCGGGGCAGGTTTTGAGGTCGTTGAGCAAATCCCTTCTTTGTTGGATGAATTGGTTAATGACTATAAGAATGCTCAAGCGCGAATCTCCATTCCATCTATTCAGGAGGTTAGCGAAAAATATTTAAAGGTTTTGGAATTGATTTGAGATGAAATCATTGTTGCAAAGCGTAGCAAAAACAGCTATCAAGACGGTTTCACGGAATTGGAAGCCGTACTCCCATTTAATTATGTATGGTGATAGTGTAGGCTGGTCTTTAGATTGGGATATGCGTGAACTTGCGGGTATTTCCCGTAAGTTGGGTATCAAACTTGCGCGTCCGCATTGGAAGCACGCAGCTGCTCCTCAATCCATATTCTTTGCTAGTCAGTTCTTTTTATTAGAAAATGATTGGGAGCGTTTTTTGCCGAATCGGATTGGTTTCTCTTATTTTCACGGAATACCCAATAGCAGCGACAATGAATTCGATACAATATATGATGCTTTGAAACAACATCACGAAAAGCTTACGCGTATTCAGGTTTCTCACACTGCGATGAGAGATATCGTTTTAACAACAGGAATTGATCCCTCTAAAGTTTTCTTGATTCCGATTGGCATCAACTTGCAATTTTTTTCATTTCGTTCAATAAAAATGAAAAGAGATGCCCGTATGAAGCTGAATCTCCCTGCTTCTGCCTTTGTGATTGGTTCTTTTCAAAAGGATGGTATGGGTTGGGGAGATGGGATGGAGCCAAAATTAATTAAAGGTCCGGATGTGTTTGTTGAAGTTGCGAAACGGCTGAAAAGGGAAATCCCTGAGTTGGTTGTACTATTATCAGGTCCTGCGCGTGGTTATGTTAAGCAGAAATTGGAGGAAGCCGAAATTTCGTATCGGCATGTCTATCTTAAATCGTATCCAGAAATCGCTGGGCTTTATCAAGCTCTTGACCTGTATGTTGTATCTTCCCGTCAGGAGGGAGGACCTAAAGCTATTTTGGAAAGTATGGCGAGCGGTGTTCCACTTGTAACTACAAAAGTGGGGCAGGCTATGGATCTGGTGAAACACGGTGAGAATGCCTTTATGACTGCTGTGGAAGATGTAGAGGCGCTCGCTTCCTGCGCTCTTCAAGTGTATCGATCATCTCAAGTCGACCTTAAGCTGATGCTGGAGTCTGGGCGCAAAACCGCCGAAGCCAATAGTTATGAGAGTCAGATCCCTTTATGGGCTGAATTTATGAAAGGATTTGTAGAATGAGTTCGATCATCCAAAAAACAGCATATTATCTTTTTCCCCGCTCATTGCGGCGATTTATCATCAAGACAATGGTCGGCGCGGAGCAGTCTTCTGCCGATTCGCGTGAAGCAACCAAATGGCTGTTGGGCGTATATGATTACGTGAATTATGAGATCGATGTACAGTGCAAGCTATGGGGCAATGGCGTTCACATCAAACATGAAGTGATGAATGGAATTCATTCATTCTTCTATGATCGGATCGAAAAAGGTTCCAGTGTGCTTGACCTTGGCTGCGGTTACGGCGCCTTGGCTTATGCCATTGCCAATCACTCAGATGCGAAAGTCCTTGCAATTGATTTCGACTCAAAACAGATCGAGTTTGGGGAAAAGCGCTTTGCTCATCCCAATATCCAATTTGTTATTGGCGATGTGTTCAAGGATATTCCTGAGGTTGGGTCAGTAGATGTGATTGTTTTATCCAGTGTCCTAGAGCATTTGAAGAACCGTCCTGAATTCCTCAAAGATCTTACATTACGGTTCAAGCCAAAGAAATTCCTCATTCGTGTGCCAACCTTTGAGCGGCATTTGCAAGCCGCACTAAAGAAAGAACTTGGTTTGTTCCCTTATACGGACGATACCCATGAACTCGAATACTCGAAGGATATTTTCTACAATGAAATGAAACAAGCTGACTTGAATGTGGCTTATTTCGAAATCCGTTGGGCGGATATTTGGGCAGAGTGCGTTCCCACAGAATAAGATGCAAAAAAAACTGCTCAACTTCTTAAAGCTAACTTTCCCGAAATTTTTTCGGGCTGTGTTTACTTTGCGTGATTGGGCAAAGACTCTTCCAGTACGTCTGAAGATTTTTGCGCTTCAAAGATCTGAAACCGGGCTTGCAGTTGCCTACCTTAGCCCGCACTTTCCGAAGCCGCCGGTTTCGCGCAGTGAGTTTGCGCATGGTGGTGCGGTCAAACTCACCTATCTTGCTGAAAATCTACCGCATCAATTCCCTTTGGCGAATGTATTGTATGCAGTCAGCAGTGTCGCTCATCCTCTACAGATCAAGGTTCTTGAAACCGCAAAACGCAAAGATTTGAAGATTGTTGTTAATCAGAACGGTGTTGCTTTCCCTGCATGGGATGGCGTGAATTACGAAGCCTCAAATCGTTCATTGAAACAGTTGATCAACTTTGCAAATTTCATTATCTATCAGAGTCAATTTTGCAAAGACAGCGCGGAACGATACATTTCTCCGCCAGATGTGCCTAGTGAAGTTATCTATAATCCTGTAGATACTCGCCTCTTCTCCCCCGATGCCTGCCTGGCAAAACCTGAGGCATTGACCTTGCTTTTAGGCGGCAACCAATACGAAAAGTATCGACTTGAGTTGGCGTTGCAAACGCTCAAAGCACTGCACCGAGATATGCCGGATGCAAAATTGATCGTCACCGGCAATCTCTGGCTCCCACGCGACGAAGCCGAAGCATGGACAAAGCAAGCTTTGCTTGAAATGAACTTGAATGCGCATGTAACCTTCACCGGAACCTATGCTCAAACGGATGCACCTGCTTTGTATTCTCAAGCTCATCTCTTGCTGCATACTAAATACGCTGACCCATCACCGAGTCTGGTCTTGGAGGCGATGGCATTGGGAATGCCGGTCGTCCATTTAGATAATGGCGGCGTGCCGGAGTTGGTCGGTGATGCAGGCATTGGTGTTCATGTGGAACATGATTGGAACAAAATCAATTTACCCGATCCGCAAGCGATGGCGGATGCAGTTCTGCGAGTCTATGCTCGTCGCGAAGAATTTTCGCAGAAGGCACGCCAACGGGCGGTGGACTTGTTCTCTTTGGAAAAGTTCGTGGCAAGGCATAAAGAGATTTTCGAAAAGGTTTTGAATTCCTGATGAAAATTTCTATCATCATTTGCACTCGCAATCGCTTTGACGATTTCACGAAGACCCTTCCCTCTATCGCAACGCAGACCCGCCTGCCAGATGAATTGATCGTCGTCGATTCGTCGGACGAGAAAAGACTTGAGGCGTATCTCACTTCGGCTAAGCTGCCTTTTCCTGTCCGTTATTTTCACACCCAACCCGGGCTGACTTTGCAGCGTAATTGCGGCATTCACGAAAGTTCTAGTGATCTGATCTTTTTCTTCGATGATGATGTGGATTTGGACAAGAACTATCTCGCCGAAGTGGAGAAGGTTTTTGCAAGCGATATAGATCATAAGATTGGTGCGGTTGGCGGAAAGATCGCCAATACTCCACCCCAGACCTTGCGCATGGGATTTGAGATCGCTTTTTTCGGTTTTATCCGCGCATTTTTTGGTATCGTTGGAACCCGCAACGGGAAGTTCTATCCTTCCGGCATGCCTTCGCACCCACACATAAACCAAACAAGCGGATTTATTGAATGCCTTTCCGGCTGCTGTATGGCATTTCGACGTGAAGTGTTCAAGAAAGCCATATTTGATGAAGCCCTGGCTCATTATGGATTGATGGAAGATGTGGATATTTCCAAACAAACACTCGACGCAGGTTATAAAATTTATTATCAAACCTCCGCGACCCTCATCCACAACGAAAGCCCGATGAACCGTCTCAAAGTTCAGCAATGGGCGGAAATGAGCGTTGTCAATTATGATTATCTATTCCGCAAGAGTTGGAGCAAAGACTCATGGCGCTGGTTCTTTTATTATTGGGCGCTGATCGGTCTTTTTGTTGCGAATTTTCACAGTCTCAAAGGTTTGACCGGTACGTTCAATGGCGTGAAGAAAGTTTTTAGTAAATGAAACGCGCACTCATCACTGGTATATCCGGTTTTGTTGGTAGACACCTTCATGATGAACTTCTTCGTGAGGGTTGGGATGTTTTTGGATTCGACATTCGCCCGGCGGGAGAGAATGTTTTTGTTGGTGATCTCTCTGATCGTGAGGCTTTGGCTCGTGCTCTAACGGAGAGCCAACCCGATGCTGTCTTTCACCTTGCAGGTCTCATCAAGTCCACAGATAGTGAGATGTATTACAGATCTAACCAATTTGGAACTGAGAATTTATTGGATGTTATGATGCAGACCGGGCTACGCCCAAACGTGACTGTGGCAAGTTCGAGTGCTGTATATGGAATGACCACGGGTATGAAGCCTATCTCAGAAAAAGTTGCTTTGAGGCCTGTAACCGAGTATGCAATTAGCAAGGCGGCACAAGAGATGATCTCACTACGGTATTATTATGCGTTTGGACTACCTGTTACTATCATGCGGATGTTTAACCTTTTAGGTCCTGGGCAGTCACCAGATTTGGCATGTTCTTCTTTTGCACGGCAGATTGCCCTTGCAGAGATGACCGGGCAATCTGAGATTGTTACTGGCAATCTGGATGCTTATCGTGACTTTGTTGATGTGCGTGATGCGGCTCGCGCGTTCCTAATGGCTTCGGATAAGGGTGTAGCCGGGGAGGTATATAACGTCTGTTCGGGGCGGGCAATAGGGATACAGAAATGCTTAGATGAGATGATGTCCAGGTCGCAGAAACAGTTATCGGTTAGGGTTGATCCGGATCGCATCCAGAAGAATGATATTTCTGTGCAGGTAGGTAGTTTTAGGAAACTGCACAAGGTCACAGGTTGGAGTCCGAAAATTTCGTTGAAACAATCTTTGTCAGACTTGCTCAATGATTGGCGTGAGCGAGTTCGTAGGGGCGACCCGCCCAGCGAGAACAAAATATCCTGATGATCGTGAAGGGTTGCCCTTACTGGATATATCAGAATTAAGTAAGATGGAGTCAAAATGAATTGGAACGGTAAAAAAGTTTTGGTCACCGGCGCAGGCGGATTTATCGCCAGTCATTTGGTGGAACATTTGGTGCGTGAAGGCGCGCAGGTGCGCGGCTTTGTGCGTTACAACTCGCGCAACGACCTCGGCATGTTGAAGTGGCTCGCCCCTGAAATTCTTTCGCAGATCGAGATTATGCAAGGTGACCTGCGCGATAATGAAGCAGTGCGCAATGCCGTGCGCGGCATGGACACGGTTTTTCATCTTGGCGCGTTGATCGCGATCCCATATTCGTATGTGAACCCGCGCGAAGTGATCGATGTGAACATCATGGGCACGCTCAATGTGCTGATGGCGGCGCGCGATTTTGGAACGCGGCGCGTGGTGCATACATCGACGAGTGAAGTGTATGGTACGGCGCAATATGTGCCGATTGATGAGAAGCATCCCTTGCAAGGACAGTCGCCTTACTCTGCAAGCAAGATCGGCGCGGATCGCATCGCTGAAAGTTTTTATCGTTCGTTTGAAACGCCGGTGGTCACGTTGCGTCCGTTCAACACCTTTGGACCGGGTCAGTCGATGCGCGCGGTTATCCCAACCATCATTGTGCAGGCGCTTACTCGCGACGAAGTCAAACTCGGCAGCCTTGAGCCTTCGCGCGATTTCACTTTTGCCAAAGATACCGCCAATGGTTTTGTGAAAGTGGCTGAAGCTGAAGGCGTGCTCGGTGAAGAGATTAACCTCGGCAACGACAACACCATCCGCATTGGCGACCTTGCTGAAAAGATTTTCAAGATCATTGGCAAGACGCCCAAGATCGTTGCAGACCCCCAGCGTGTGCGACCGGGTAAAAGCGAAGTGATGAAGTTGTGGGCGTCGAACGAAAAAGCCAAACGCATGATCGGATGGGAACCCCGCATCTCTCTCGACGAAGGCTTGCGCGCCACCATCGAATGGATCTCCGCTCATATCGATCTCTACCGACCCGACCAATACACGGTGTAATATGCGAGCAGTCATCTTAGCTGGCGGCAAAGGTACACGCCTTGCCCCGTACACAACCGTTTTACCCAAGCCGCTCATGCCCATCGGTGAAATGCCGATTCTTGAGATCGTGATTCGTCAGTTGCAGAAGAAAGGTTTTGACGACATCACCCTGGCAACCGGTTATCTTGCTGAATTGCTCATGGCATATTGCGGTGACGGGAGTAAGTTCAACACTCGTATCGATTATTCTCGCGAGGAGCAACCCCTCGGCACGGCAGGACCGATTGCCCTCGTCCCAAATTTGAACGATACCTTTTTGGTGATGAACGGCGATCTGCTCACCACCATCGATTACAGCGCTATGCTCAACTATCATCGCGAGCGCGGCGCACTTGCCACGGTAGCTTGTTATCAACGCGATGTGAAAATTGACCTCGGTGTGATTCAAGTAGACGGAGATAACTGGATTTCCGACTACATCGAAAAGCCCACCTATCACTATTCCGTCAGCATGGGCATATATCTCTTCGAGCCAGAGATTTTGAATTACATCCAAAAAGGCGGGCGGTTGGATCTGCCTGAACTTGTCTTGAAGTTGATGCGCGATGGTAAGAAGGTCAATGTCTTTAACTTCGAAGGCTACTGGCTCGATATTGGCAGGCATGATGATTACGAGCGTGCCATCGAAGAATTTACGAAACACCGCGAAGCATTTTTACCCTGATATTAATAATTTGTCCAAAAGGAAAAAACAACATAATGGATATAAAGACCATCATCTCCAAGGTCAAAGCAATCATGCGAGGAGAGCGACCAATTATCAAGCGTCCAGTTAATTCTTTTTTGCGTAAAGTATCGGGCGTGATTCATGTGGGAGCAAACTCGGGGCAGGAACGAGAAACCTATGAAATGCATGGGTTGCGCGTTTTCTGGGTTGAGCCGATCCCTGAATTATTCAACGAGTTGCAGGAGAATATTCGCACATACCCCAAACAACGCGCTGCCAATTACCTTGTATCTGATCAGGATGACAAGGAATATCTATTTCATATTGCAAACAATAAGGGGGAGTCTTCTTCGATCTTTGATCTAAAACATCACAAAGATATATGGCCGAAGATTGATTTTGAAAGAAATATTTTGTTGAAGAGTAAAACCCTACCATCTGTAATGGCGGTTGAAAACGTAAACCCAGTCTTGTATGATGCGCTTGTAATGGATACCCAAGGATCCGAGTTGTTGATTCTTAAAGGGGCAATTTCTCTTATAAAGAATTTTAGGTTTGTAAAACTCGAAGTTCCGGATTTTGAAGCATATGAAGGATGTTGCCAACTTGCTGAAGTAGAAGAGTTTTTCGCTGCATTTGGTTACAAGGAGTATGCACGTTTTAAACTTAAGCAGTGGCGACAAGGGGGCGGCTATTATGACATTGTATATTGCAAGAATATTTTTTTGACCTTTTGGAGGAAGGTCAATGGTACATACGGGAAACTTGCATGATCCTGATCTGGATCGTCAAAAGTAAATGATTATTCTCCTCTTTTCCAACTCATACCCCTACGACTACGCAACCGAACAGACCTTTCTTAAAGGTGAAGTAGAGATTCTCCGCAAGCAGTTCGAACGTGTCGTTTTAGTACCGCGTATCGTTCAGGGAAATCGCCTCCCGACTCCTGGTGGTGTGGATGTGGATACAAGTTTCGCTGAATGCTTTACGCTAAGCAAGCGGATTCTTGAAAGTGCTTTGGCGTTTTTCTCGAAGGATTTTTACCTTGATATCAAGAAACGCCTGCCATCATCCCTAAAGCCCGCCTATTTACGAAGATTATTTTCATTTGTAGCAGGTGCAAACCTAACTCGCAAATGGATGCAGAACTGGTTGAATACCAATAAGGTTTCTGCCAGTGAAGTGATTGCATACACTTATTGGTTTGATGAAATCTCAATGGGTTTAGGCCTTGCAAAAGACACGCTCCCATTACGTGTAGTTTCTCGTGCTCACGGCTATGACCTGTATGAAGAATTGTATGGCGATTGGCCCTGCCGCCCACGAGCCATTGAATTAATGGATGGGCTTTTTTCAGTTTCTGAAGTAGGTAGTGCTTATCTTTTTGAGAAACACCCGCAATTCCGCGAAAAATATGAAACATTTCTGTTAGGGGTTCCTGAACCACAGGGTATTTCAAAACCATCGACAGATAATGTACTACGCGTGGTCTCTTGTTCCATGTTGTACGATATTAAGCGGGTTGATTTATTGCTGGATGGGGTGGTTCGGGCTGCGAATAAACGCAGTGCTCAGATGATTAACTGGCAACATTTTGGGGGTAGAACGGATGAATGCAAGCGCTTCTCACAAAGAATTGCAGTAGAATTTCCATCCAATGCTAACGGATTCTTTCCTGGTTTCATTCCTCAAAAGGAACTGATTCAAAACTATATTAAGAACCCTGTAGATGTATTTGTCAATGTCAGCTCCACTGAAGGCACGCCTGTTTCCATCATGGAAGCCATTAGCTGTGGAATTCCAGTCATTGCTACAGCAGTTGGCGGTAATGTGGAGATCGTTCGTGAGAAGAACGGATTTTTGCTTGGCGAGAACCCCACACCCGATGAAATTGCGGATGCGCTTTTGCAAGTCTGCGATGATCGCGAACTCTGGTTGGAAAAGCGCAAAGGCAGCCGCGAGGTTTGGCAGCAACGATATAATGAAACGACCAACTTTGAGGCGTTTGCTCAAAAACTGGTCGAGATAAGGAAGCGATAGATCTTTATGTGCGGAATTGCAGGCTTTTGGAATCTGGATGGCAGACCGGTCAACCGTGAAGAGTTGATCCGCTTTACAAATCAACTCGCGCATCGCGGACCCGATGGCTGGGATATTCACATCGAAGAATCCGCCAACCTCGGCTTTGGTCACCGCCGTCTTGCCATCATCGACTTAAACACTGGCGACCAGCCCATGTCTTACATGGATGGACGTTATTGGATCGTCTTCAATGGCGAGATCTATAACTTTGTTGAATTAAAAAAAGAACTCGAAAGTCTAGGTTATCTTTTCAAGACCGAATCAGACACAGAAGTTGTGCTGGCTGCATACGATAAGTGGGGGGAAGATTTTCAGTTCAAGCTCAACGGCATGTGGGCATGTGCCATCTGGGATAGCCGCGAGCGTAAACTCTTTGTGTCGCGTGATCGTTTTGGTGTGAAGCCGATGATCTATTCCTTTAATGGCAAACGCTTCGCGTTTGCTTCGGAGATGAAAGCCTTTCTTGCGCTTGATAATTTCCGTGCTGAATATGACCCGACCGTGTTCGCCAACTCGCTTGAAGATGCAACCCTGGTTGAAGGCGCCGAAGATTGTTTGTTCCAGGGACTCAAAAGATTATTAGGCGGTCATTGCCTCACACTTTCTGCGGACGGCGATATGAAGATCCGCCGTTGGTGGAATACCCTCGACCATCTTCCCAATGTGCCTGAAAAATACGAAGATCAAGTTGCGCAATATCGCGAATTATTTCTCGATGCCTGTCGCATCCGTATGCGCAGCGATGTGCCAATCGGTACCGCTCTGAGCGGCGGCTTGGATTCAAGTTCCGTCCTCTCTTCAATGAGTCACATCCGTCAATCGGGTGATGACACCATGCGCATGGCGCATGAATGGCAGAAGGCTTTCATCGGTACATGGCCCGGTAAGGTCATCGACGAGCGTCATTACGCTGATGAAGTTATCAAGAAAACCGGCGTTAACCCGATCTACTGCGAAATGAACGCGGATATGTACCTCGAACATTTCAATGAGATCCTTTATCAATTCGAAGAACTCTCCGACATTCATCTCGGTCCGTGGTTCGTTCACAAGATGCAGCGTCAGAACGGCGTGGTCGTCACTATCGATGGTCACGGCGGTGATGAAGCACTTGGCGGCTACACCTGGCACGTTTTCGCTGCCATGCGCGATGCCAACCCGATGCGTTATGCCGAACTCGCTCTCATCCGCAACAGCATGAGCTTGACGCATGGACTCGATACTTACATCAACGCCATCAAAAATCGTTTGACTGGAAAAAAATCCGCCTCGAACGGGACTTCATGGCTGGTTGCTCAACCCAAGCCTTTCTCTACGCCTGCAATGGAGCAAGATGCCCCGCGCCTCGCCGGGCGGGATGAACTCTTCAAAACGCTCTATACTGATTTCCATTTCACTCACCTGCCCATGAACCTGCGCGACTTTGACCGCCTCTCCATGGCACACGGAGTTGAAGTCCGCTCGCCGTTCATGGACTGGCGTTTGGTCACCTTTGCCTTTGCCATTCCGTCCGCGCATAAGATTGGCGGTGGATACACCAAACGCATTTTGCGTGATGCGATGAAGGGCATCCTGCCAGATTCCATCCGTATCCGTACCAAGAAAATGGGTTTCCCAAACCTCAACGAAGGCTGGGACTCTCCGCGTGGGCATCAATTTATCAAAGACGCCGTTGCTTCTGCCGATTTCAGATCAGCTTCTCTCTGGGATGGCAAGCGCGTAAACACAGACTTGGAAGCCGCCTTCCAAACCGATGATAAGACCCGCATTCACAGAGCGTGGCGGTTGGTGCAGGCGCAATCATTGCTGAATATGTTTAATGAGAAAGTGAGCGTGGCATGATCGTCGTTGTAGATTATGGCGTTGGCAACCTCGGTTCCATCGTCAACATGTTCAAGAAGGTAGGCGCGAAAGCCGTCGCTTCTTCCGACCCGGCGATTATCAAGGACGCTGAAAAAATAATTCTGCCCGGTGTCGGAGCGTTCGATGCAGCGATGCGGAAATTTCACGAGACGGGTTTGGTTCCTGTAGTGGGCGAACTGGTTTTAGAGAAAAAAATCCCTGTGCTTGGTTTATGCGTGGGATTGCAACTTATGACAAAAGGCAGCGAAGAAGGACGTGAAGCAGGCTTGGGCTGGTTCGATGCGGAAACGGTCCGCTTTAAGTTCGATGGTGAGAACGCTCATCTCAAAGTTCCACACATGGGTTGGAATGAAGCGCATGTCGTGCGCGAGCATCCGCTCGTGGCAGATTGGGATCCCGAGTCGCGTTTTTATTTTGTTCATTCGTATCATGTTGTGGCGAAGGAAACCGATGCAGTCCTTGCAGAAACCGAATATGGTGTGAATATCCACTCCATTTTGGGGCGCGGAAATATCATGGGCACGCAATTTCATCCTGAGAAAAGTCATCGCTTCGGGATGCGTTTACTGAGAAATTTTGCGGAGAATATCCGATGATAAAACCAAGAGTGATTCCTGCATTGCTTTTGAAGGGACAAGGCTTGGTCAAGACAGTCAAGTTCAAAGAGCCAAAGTATCTTGGCGACCCGATCAACATCGTGCGTATTTTTAACGATAAAGAAGTGGATGAACTTGTTCTATTAGATATCACTGCCACACCTGAAAAACGCGGCCCGCAGTTTGATTTATTGAAGAATATAGCCAGTGAAGCATTCATCCCATTGGCGTATGGCGGCGGGATCCGTTCAATGGATGATGTTCGCAAGCTGCTTAGCCTCGGTATCGAAAAGTTGATCATGAATACCTCCGCTGTGGAAACCCCATCTCTGGTGCGTGAAGTGGCGGACCATGCGGGCAGCCAGGCGGCAGTCGTTTCGATGGATGTGAAAAAGGGGCTGCTTGGTAAATATGAGGTACTCACGCATTGTGGGCAGAAGAAGACCGGGCTTGATCCGGTGAAACACGCTGTCGAAATGGAACGGATGGGCGTGGGTGAGATCCTCATCAACTCGATCGACCGCGACGGCACAATGCAAGGTTACGACCTTGAACTCGTCCGCAAGGTGGCAGATGCAGTGAGCGTACCAGTCGTCGCCTGCGGAGGAGCCGGGAATTTATCCCACGTTTCCGAAGTCATCAAACAGGGTCACGCTTCTGCGGCAGCGGCAGGCAGTATCTTTGTCTTCCAAGGTCCGCTGCGTGGTGTGTTGATCAGCTACCCGACCCCGAAAGAATTGAAGGAATTTATCTAAATGACCGACTATCGAATGTGTACCCGTTGTGTGATGGACACCAGCGACCCTGAAATTACGTTTGACGAGAATGGTGTGTGTAATCACTGCCACACGTACGATCGTATGGTGCGCCAATACGTCGTAGATGGCGAAGAAGGTTTGCGTGAGTTCCAACGAATAGCGGAGAAGATCCGCCGCGATGGACAGGGTAAACAATACGACTGTATTATTGGCATCAGTGGAGGGGTAGATAGCACGTATGTTGCCTATCAAGTCAAAAAATATGGCTTGCGTCCGCTTGCCATCCATGTGGATAATGGTTGGGATTCTGAGCTTGCTGTCAAGAATATCGAAGAGACTCTAAAACGCCTTAATATTGACCTGTATACTGAAGTTCTTGATTGGGAAGAATTCAAAGATTTGCAGGCGGCTTTTTTAAAAGCATCCACCACTGATTCCGAGGTTCCGAGCGATCACGCCATTAATGCGGTCTTAAGCCGTATGGCGGAAAGGATCGGAGTTAAGTACATCATTCTTGGTACGAATGTCCGTACGGAATCGCATTTGCCGCGAGCATGGTCGCAAGGACATCAGGATTGGAAGTACATTCGTGGATTGCATCGAGTGTTTGGTACACGTCCACTCAAAACATTCCCGCATTATGGCTTTTTCACATATTACCGCCGGATGCTTACCGAGAAGCGTGTTGAGATATTAAACTACATTGGCTATAACAAAGGGAAAGCCCTGCAAATATTACAAGACGAGCTGGGCTGGCGCTATTATGGCGGTAAGCATTATGAGTCGATCTATACACGTTTTTACCAGGGTTTTATCCTCCCTGAAAAATTTGGTTTCGATAAACGCCGCAGCCATCTTTCCAGCCTGATCTGCTCCGGTGAGATTACTCGTGAGAAGGCACTTGAGGAGTTAAATATCCCGACGTACTCTCCCTCCATGCAGGAGGAGGATCGCGAGTATGTTGTCAAAAAGCTTGGGTTTACTGAAGAGGCGTTTTCCGTTCTGATGAAATCTACAGTAAAGAGCTATTGGGATTATCCCTCTTATGGACATTTTATGAATCGACCATTCGTGTTGAAATTGGTGCCTTTTGTAAAGAAGGTTATTAGCTGGTTTAAATAATGCGCATTGCTTATATCACCATTCATATTGCCCCGGAGTTGATGCGGGGTGGTGTGGGAAAAAAAATAAAAACGCAACTTGATCTATGGCGCAAAGCGGGGCATCAAGTTGTTTTATTCAGCCTTACTCCTGATACGATTCCCTTTTCTGAAGAACGTCAATTTATCTTCGATGCAAAGACCAATCTCCTGAAACGCGAAGCAAACCGCGCCTTGGGGTTGATTCGGATGCTTGATGCGGTCCGAATTTACCAGCCGGATATAATCTATCTTCGATTTGGGCTGTACTCGTACCCCCTCCATAAACTTTTCAAAATCGCACCAACGGTGTTGGAAGTGAATTCGGATGACCGGGTGGAATATTCTACGCGTGGAAAATTCTTTTATTGGTTGAACCGCCTCACACGCGGACTTACATTTTCCCCTGCTGCCGGAGTGATTGCCCCTACCCAGGAGTTGGCACGAATTTACCCGCTAAAAAAGGATCAAGCAACTGCCATCATTTCCAATGGGGTGAATGTTGATTCTGTTGATGTTTTGCCGCCTCCTGAGAATATAAAACCTGTTCTCACATTGGTCGGTTCCCCTGGCATGAATTGGCATGGCGTGGATAAACTTATTCGCTTTGCTCAGGCGAACCCGGATGTATTCGTGAATATTGTTGGTTATTCACCCACAGATGTGGAACAGCCCATACCTGCGAACGTGATCATGCATGGCTATTTGACGTATGCTCAGATTCGAGAAGTTTTGGTGAAGACGGATGTAGCCTGCGGCACGCTGGCTTTGCATCGAAAGAACATGCAAGAAGCTTGTCCGCTAAAAGTGCGTGAAGCAGTTTTATACGGCTTGCCTTTACTGCTTGGCTATTATGATACCGACCTGAGTGACCTCAATCTGACGACTGTCCTGCAAACTCCCAATTCAGACTATAATCTTATGACGTATGCAGAGCAAGTCCGAAATTTTGCTTTTGCAATGATGGGCAAACGCCTGAATTTTTATGCAGTAGCGCCGTATTTGGATCAGTCTAAAAAAGAAGAAGATCGGCTGGCGTTCTTTGAAAGCGTGATCGTAGGCGAACGATGAAGTCATTGTCCATTATCTTGCTTGGCACCCAAATGGCGGTTGGAGGAGCGCAGAAACTTCTGCTGGAGCAGGCACTCTGGTTTCGCTCTCAGGGGCATCGGATTACTGTTGTGTTTTTTTATGACCGCGATAACCTTCATAAAAAATGGGCGAACACTTATCCTTTCGAGATTTATAACCTTGAAGCCTTCGATAAAAAAGCAGGTGGATTTCGCAGCCTGCCCAGACTGCTTACTGGTTTGTTCAAATTATGGCGTATTTTCAAACACGGGAAATTCGATGCTATCATCACATTCACTCATGACAGCAATGTATTAGGCCTCCCGCTTGCCTGGCTGGTAGGAATTCGCTCCCGCGTTGGGACACATCTAGGTGAAATTCGCGGTATGTCTGCATGGCGGGAGAATTTGCATACGTTTCTTGTTAATCGTGGTGTAATCCAAACCCTGGTTGCTTCCTCAGCACGGACAAAAAATAATGCAGTTGAGGTGGGTGTGAACCCGCAAAAGATCACAACCATCTATAACGCAATCATGCCATTTGATATCCAACACATTGATCGGGCGGCTGTGCGCAAAAAACTTGGGCTGCAGATTGACGATGTTTTTTTTGTAGCAGTGGGGCGTTTGGTGTACGAAAAGGGACATGAGTTCCTGGTGGAAGCCATGTCCATTGTGGTGCGGGAAAGTGACCATGTTGTTGCAGGAATCTGCGGAGCAGGTCCGTTGCAGGGTGAATTAACGGCACAGATCGAAAAGTTGGGTTTGAACGATAAAGTCAAATTGCTGGGACAATGGGATGAGATTCCGGAACTGCTTGCTGCTTCGGATGTATTTGTTCTGCCTTCGCGATGGGAAGGTCTTCCCATGGCATTACTTGAGGGGATGATGGCGGGGCTTCCCGTCATTGCCACGCAGGTGGAAGGTGTGGATGAGGTCGTCCAACCCGGTGAACATGGGCTATTAGTGCCGCTTGAGTCTCCCTTAGAACTGGCGCAGGCTATATTACAATTGCTCCGCTCGCCTGAAGACCGTCAGCGTATGGGCAAGGCGGCGCGGGAACGGGTCTTAAGTTCCTATACAACAAACCGTATGTGCGAATCATATTTGCAAGTGATTGAACACGGCTTGAGCACAGAAAAAGCCGGGTAAGCGTGATTAAGCAGAGGCTAAAGGATGAAGCGTTCGTCTATTGATTTTGGAAAGATCATCACGATTACTGTTGCCGCTTGGATCTTTGTCGGCGCGTGCATCGAATTTTACAATGTGGCATGGGGCACGGGTAAGGCGATTGGGTTGTTTTCGCCGAAATGGTTGGCGCTCTTTGCATTTTTTGTCTTATTTTGTGCTGCTGCATATATCGGTCTTGGGGTGTTGGTTTTGGACCGAGAAAAATTTCTTACTGTATTTCAAAAAATAATTAAGCTTCGAGATCGATCTTCATTTATACGCTGGTTGTTGGTGATCTTGTTCCTTATATTTCCGGCGTGGTTCTTGCAGCGCACAATGTGGGGCATTGTATTTGATGGAATATATTTCCGCATACTGTTGTGGGCGTTGACCGTTCTGTTCATCGCCTTTTTGATGACACAAGAATATAAACTGATTGATTGGAAACCATTTCTTGCTGCACTAATACTGGCTTCGAGTATATTCACCGTCGCTGTGTCCTTGCAAGGCGTCACAGACTATCCGTTTTCGTTAGGGTGGTCTGAAGGCAATCGTATTTGGGACTACTCGATTCGTTTCGGGCGTGATCGGTACGGTATTGCTGATAACCAGGACCTTTATGTTCTGCTCGATTCAGCACGCATGTTTGTGGGTGGGCTTCCATTCCTTTTCTCGAGTGTCAATATCGAAATTGTCCGCTTGTGGATTGGGCTTACGCTCATCCTCCCATATTTTTTTGTAGGACTTGCTGCTTATATCGTTGCTGAAAAGAATGCAAAGGTTTGGCTCTTGATGATGTTGTGGGTCTTTCTCTTCTTACGGCAGGGACCCATTCATTCGCCGCTGGTTCTCGCTGCTGTTCTTACGGTTTTTCTTTGGCGCAAATCATTGTGGCTTGCTGTTCCATTAATAATTTACGCTGGATTTTACGCAGTAGTGAGCCGCTTTACTTGGTTGTTCGCTCCCGGTTTATGGATCGGAATGCTCGAATTAGCGGGAGCCTCTTTATTTAACGGGAAGTTGGATCGTGTCCATTGGGTTCGTGCTATCACTTTAGGTTTGTCTGGTGCCTTTGGTGGGTTTGTTCTCCCTAAGCTAATACCGTTGATTCGGATGGCATCCGCACCTGTCTCTGCCTCAACACCTGTTGCTATTGATGTGACTGAACAAATCGCTAATTCGGGGGTTACCTCTGATTTTGTCGCGTATGCTGTAACAGACCAACCACTCCTTTGGTATCGCTTGCTGCCTAACCCAACGTATGGTACCGGCATTTTGCTTGGGTTGGTGATCGCGGTTCTGCCTGTGGCGATATTTTTAATCTGGCTTTCTGCTTCGAAGAAATGGACATTGAATCTCTGGCAAAAACTTGCCATTGCCGGACCCTTGCTTGCTTTTCTTGGAGTGGGTTTGGTTGCCAGTACCAAGATCGGCGGCGGCGGCGACTTGCATAACATGGATATGTTCCTGATCGGCATGGCTTTCACCGTATTCATTGCATGGGTCAATGGCGGCAGAGATGTTGTAATGAAGAACGAAATGCCTGCATGGGTCAGAATGACTTTGGTAGCAGCGTTGGTTGCTCCTGCTATCACACCCGTACAGCAATTACGCTCCTATGATCATGGCGATGAGATGAACATCCTGCTGGCATTAACGGATGAGAAGGACGGCAAGGCATTTGATATGCTGCCGAATAGCGAAACGGTCAATATTGCGTTGAATGAAATCCAGGAAGCTGTGGATGAGTCGCAACCGAATGGTGGTGTCCTCTTTATGGATCAGCGTCAATTACTGACATTTGGTTATATAAATGTCGACCTTTTCATTCCAGAGTACGAGAAAAAAGTGTTGATGAACGAGGCGCTAAGTACAAATTACGAGTATTATTCTTCTTTTTACAGCGATATCACAGCTCAACGTTTTTCCCTCATTATCACCGAGCCGTTACGGACTCCCGTCAAAGACAGCACCTTTGAGTTCGGCGAAGAGAACAATGCCTGGGTGGAATGGGTTTCCATTCCCGTGCTTTGTTATTATCAAGAAATTCAGACGTATAAAGAAGTTAATGTGATGCTGTTAGTCCCCAAACCTGTGCCGGATGATTGTTCGCAGTACATTCCACCGAGAAATTCAAACCAATAAACCCTATGAATCTTCGTTATCTTTTCCTGAGACTTTTGCGCCACTTCATGCCTGAAGGACTTGCCCGCTTCCTCCTCAAACGACGCTGGATCATTAAACCCGGGCTTGAATCTACAGATCCATTTTCCGCTTCTGCACGCTATGTAGACACATTGTCTGCACAGAGTGTTTCCATCGCTGGAAAGCGCGTACTAGTCTTTGGGTACGGTGGACGTTTTGCTGTCGGCGTGGACCTGCTCAAGCGAGGCGCAGCGCATGTGGTTTTGTGTGATCATTTTGTGCTGCTGGATACGGAACGTAACCTAGAATTGCTTTCGGCGTATGGACAGTACCTGAAAGTGGAAGGGGACGAGGTCCAGCCGCGCGGTGAATTTATTACGTTGCTTCACGGCGACATCCGTGAAGAGGTCGTCCAAAGACAGGTTTCGCAAGTGGATATTATCCTCAGTACTTCGGTCTTTGAGCATTTGGATGATGTGCCGGGGATCACGAAAGCATTGGCGAAACTAACAGCGCCGCAAGGCGTTCATCTGCATTTTGTGGATCTGCGTGACCACTTCTTTAAATACCCATTCGAGATGCTGAAATTTCCGGAGGGTGTTTGGAGGAATTTTCTAAACCCCACCAGCAATTTGAATCGCTATCGCTGGAATGATTATAAAGGTGTGTTCGAAGCGAATTTCTCAAAGGTGGAGTTTACTGTGCTGGAAAGGCTCGTCGATGAATTTCACAAGGTGCGGGAAAGTGTTCGTGCGGAGTTCAAGACAGGGGATGAAACTGTGGATGCTGTGACACTTATCCATGTCATTGCCAGTCAACCGAAATAAATTTACACAATATTAATAAACACCCCAAGCAGGATGTCTATTTCTTTTCAAGGACAACCAATAGACGGGTTGCAAACAAGGCTGGGAAAATTTGTAAATACTTCTCGAGAGATTTTATAATAGGGTAAGCTTTTGTTGGATAGAGTTGTGGTCCTGAATATCCGCCTGAAGCGGCGTAAGCCAGGGCGGATATTCGTTTTGTTTCAACGATATTCCAGTTTGTTAGCTTGTCACTATATTTTTTTTGTACGAAGATTCGCGTTGCATTTCCCTGAGCTGCATAGTAATCCATATCGTTTCTTCGCCAATTCTCAGGGGCGAACCATGAAATTTTCTTTGAATATCCAATGGGTTCAACATGGAGTAAACCATAAATCAATTGCCCGAGGATGCTTAACCCTGGCTCCATCATGATGAGACGTCCGCCTGGCTTTAGTATGCGTAAAAACTCTTCTAATGCGGTGCCAGGGTAACGCAAGTGATGGAATACATCCACCATAAGCAGGTTAGACGCTGATTCGTCTTTGAATGAAAGACAATAAGCATTTTCTATAAGGTCAAGCCAAGGAAAGGGAAATAGGTCTGTGCGTAGACAGTGAGGCATGACTTCGCTGATACTTCCCATACCTGATCCGAGTTCAAGAGTGATTCCAGGAATTTGGCTTGTATAGCCTTCCATGGTACGGTATAGGTCAGTGTACACCTTTCGCAGCAGGGGTTTTTGATGCCAGAGTGTCTGGTTTATATTGATCAGGTCTTTGTGTTGTTCGATACCCATTGATTATTCCGCTGTCTTTAAGAAGTTTCCAATTTCGTATACATTGCCCAGAAAGGCTGGGAAAGCTTTCATTGCATGAACAAGTTCTTTTTTGAATATTTTTTCTGCTGCTTCCATTACCTCTTTTTCAGTAGAAAAATGATGCTCACGAATATTGTAGCCGAGTAATCGGAACATGAATACCATGAATGGACGTTCTACTGGAACTCCGTAGACGACCTGACCGCCTGGTTTGAGGACGCGTTTGATTTCAGTGAATGCCTGAGTTAGTTCATTTGGTTTGAGATGTTCGAGGATGCTGATCAGTAAGACGGTGTCAAATTGGTTATCTGCGTAAGGCATTTTCAGAACATCCCCATTCTTTAAGTCTGGAAAAATGTTGTGCGAAGCGAAGACATCTTTAACTATGTTGACATCGCAGGTCAGGTCTAATCCATGTATATGTTTGTAGTTATCATTCAGGTTTAGGAATGTTAGTCCACTGCCAAAACCAACTTCGAGAATATTATCACCGCCCTTGCATTGGTCAAGGCATAATTCCACACGTCGGCGGTACATGGAGCCGAAAATGGGGAGATAGTAGAAAATGACTGAGTAAATCTTTTGAACACCTTTGTATTCTTGATATGGTAGGAGGCGTAGTTTTTTTGATGTCATTTTGATTTCACCTGATCTAAATAAATTTTATTTGGCGGGCAGCAAACACCACCATTCTTAATAACAGGACGCCATGTTTCCAGCGTGAGATGTTGGTGGTTCCATAGGTGCGTTCACGGTAGCGGATAGGCAGGTCGATAATCTTTAAATTAAGTTTTGCTGCGCCAAAGATCAGGTCGAAATCGCCGAAAGGGTCGAAATCGCCGAAATAGGAACGATTTGCAGAAATTTTTTCGTAATCCTTGCGCCACATCACTTTGGTTCCACAAAGAGTATCTTTAATAGGTTGTCCGAGCAGCCATGAAAATGCCATGCTAAAGAACTTATTTCCAAAGAAGTTTAAAGTCCGCATGGCTTCTTTTTCCATGGGATAGACAAGCCGTACACCATTAATGAATTCACCTTTACCAGAGGCAATTGCTTCGTAAAATCGAGGTAGATCTTCCGGTGGGACTGTCAGGTCGGCGTCTAGAATCATAAGAATGTCACCCGAGGCTTTTTCGAAGCCTAACCGAATGGCATCAGCTTTGCCAATGCCAGGTTGGCGAAAGAGCAGGCTGGGGGTCTCAGGGTGAAGCAACATCTCTGTTTCGATGGTCTCGTATGTTTTATCTCGAGAGTGCCCTTCAACAAATATTATTTCGGTTTTTGACCCCATTTGCGGGACTCGTTCAAAAATGCTTTTGATATTGCCTTCTTCGTTACGCGCTGCGATCACAACTGAAACGCTTGGGGCATTTATAGGCTGTGGACTGGGGCGTGCGATCAAAAAATTAGATAGCGCCAATTCGCGAAAAGGCCAGAGCCGCGCAAGATACTTATTTGCAAATCCGCCTACGGGTAGAGGCCAGATGACTTCGCTTGAAGTACGAATTGTTTCAAACCCTGCCAGATTAAGCAGGTTATTTACATCTTCGACTGTTAGCCAATTCTGATCAAGCATTGGTGCTGCCAGATTAAGGCTTTGGGCGATGGTTAATGGAAACTGCCAAAGATGGCTGTAAAAGTTAAGAATAAGACGAGTATGAGGTTCGCAGAACTTTTTTACTTGTTCTAATGCAGATTGTACATCCCAGAGGTCATTGATTGTGTCTGAAAAGATAATGATATCGAACTTGCCTTCAATACTTGAAAGGTTATGGGCATCCAAATGATGGTATTCGCATTCGGGGTGACGTTGTTTGGCACGTGTGATCATTTCTTCGGAAAAATCTACCCCTACCCCTTTTAAAGGAATGAGGCGCGCTAGTAAACTCCCCATGCCGCATCCGATTTCTAGTACACGCTGCCTGGGAGTGATAAGAAATTGGTAATATTCAGTCAGCCGTTTATGGTACCAGCCGCCTATCCCGCGCCAATTGTCACGTTTTTGCGCGACTTTATTCCAGTGTACTACACGTGCTTTCTGATACTCTTTTCCTGCTTCGTCGAACAAAGGTTGATTTTTCATGTTGGATTGGTTTCTTTTGATAGATTTTTTAACATAGGTATGAAATACAAGGTATGTATGAGAACGCCAATAATGGCGAAACTGAATATGATTAACTGATAGCGGAAGCGAATCTTAAGGGGTGATTTGAGAGTGTATACTCTTTTGTTGATATGAGGGTCACTGTTATCAGATGAAGAAAAGAATAACACTTTTTCCCGCAGAATGTACCTTCCTCTTCCATATTCTGAAATTAGGGACTGGCTTTCATGTGGTTGGGAGAGGAGGATGCCATCTTCGTAAATGAATGCGGGGTAATCACGGAATTTTGTATCGCTGATTTTGTCTGTCCCGAGATTGTAAACATACATAAAGTTATCAGGGTTTCGGACCTTATCAGTGTCGAGTTCTGAGTGTTCCCATGCCAGTGGTAATAATCCGGTAGTGTGAATTAATAATAGGATGCCGGATGCGATAAAAAAAGTATTCAGTAAAACAAGAGGAATAAACCGTATAGGGAATTCCAAGACTCTGATGGATTTTATCAGAACAAAAAGACCAATCAACCATGCGCCGATTATCAATACAGAGCTAGTAGATTGGATTTTTAGCTGGCTGAATGCAGATGCCGCTGCGGGGGGGTAGGTTCCATCTTGAAGAAAATAATAACTACCTAAAACAGGTTCTGTCACGCATACGGTTTGTGTACCTTTTTGAGGAATATCTTTTGTTACGATGAACCCGTTTGCAGAAATCGAAACGGCATTAGAGTTATTTGAGACTAGACGGACAAGAGTCAGGGTGACATCAGGGCTCATATCTGCCAGAAGTGATACAGCTGCTCCATCTAGTAATTGTTCAGGACCGAGCAGTTTGCTTATAAAACGTGAGTGTTCAAAATTGGGAATATAGGAGCTTTTATATTTATCATTCAATCTTATACTCGACCCGCCAGCTATAACAAAGGTCACTTTGAACTTCCCTGGCTCGCATACGACAGCAGTGTTTGGTGAAGGGATTGTCCCCACTTGTTTTAATATAACAGGAAATAGGAAGCTTGCAATAAGAATAAACCCGCTTAACACGAGTGGTAGTTGAACCCCTGTTTTATTTTCCTCTTGGTTGTCTGTTTTTTTTGAGACGATCTTTTCTGATATAAATCCCGCGCTTGTTGCGACAATGTAAAGACTCATAGGGATGGTTGCAGCGTAAGCACGCATCATGGTCGAATCTGCCGGGGGAACCAACCCAACTGAAAGCAGGATTCCCGCAAAAAAGGCCAGGCTGATGCTGTATTTTTCCTGCCCTCGTTGCACCCAGGCAGTGATCAGCCCTGCAACACTTAGTGACCATAATACGATGTTAAGGATATCGTTCCTGTCGCGCTTTAACAGAAGAAAGCTAAAGGCTCCCTGTGAAGCTTTAAAATAATCCAAGTATGCACCGGTAATTCCCCGTAATAATAAAATAGGATTATTTTTAATCTTAGTGAATGCGAGTTCAAATATCTCATTTGCACCAGCTTCAGGGTGGTCAATAGTAACCTGTTCCCATCCTTTATTCCCTGAGGCAAGACCATATAAGGTGTAGGAGTAATTAGAAAACATTGCAGAAGATGGGGAATCGATCGCTTTTGCAAGGAGCGAGTTGCTCGTCATTCCGATCGCCACCACCACTATACCAAGAATAAATGGACGCCAAAAGCCGCGGGCGTTGCGGTAGGTAATTCCAATCCACAATGCCAGCACGGGCAATATTAAAAAAGCACCTGCACGTGCATTAAGCCCAATGGTCAAAAAAAACAGACCTAAAAGAGCCAGTCTTAGTTTTTTTGTGGCTGCGCTGCGCAGCATAAAAACCAATGCCAGATTTCCCCATAAAAAACCAAGGTTTTCGGTTAGGAGTGTGCCGCTGAAGCGGCGGAAAAAGATATAACAAAAAAGAAGATAGATCGCTGAAAAGAAACTGTTCTTTAGGGTTCTTCTTACTTCAAACGTTGCCAAAAAGACGGCAATCGCGTTCAGTGCAACCAGGACTATCAAGGAAACCTGTAAATCACCATTTGTGATCCACATTATGGTGGCAAGAAAAGCGGTAAACATGGGGCGGAACGTGCTTGTCCCTGAGAGTTCCAGATTGTAGATTATCATCTGTGCCCCTTGATAATACTCATGAGCATCACGGACTGGGAACAAACCACCTACGGTAGAAAAGTTATCCCCAGTCTGCCACTTGTATAACAAAGATAAAGAAAAAAGGAGGAGCGTAAAGATGAAGGTGAGAGCGGTGCCCCAGCTGCCTTTGATGCGGAGGAGCAGGGTGAATAAGACCAGAAGGAAGATGATCCGTTCCAGCCCGAACTCATAATATTGACGAGTAAATTCTACATTGGGAGGCGAAATAAAAATGACAGCAATTGCTCCACTGGAAACTAAAATCAGACCGACCCATCTTAAGATATTTATCAATTCCGGATTTACTTTTCGGAAGAACTGCATTTTTTCGAGCCTCTTGGTTTCGTGTCCCGGGAAGGGGGAATTGCGGAATAAAATGCCCGGCTTGACCTTGCTTGATTCCGGGTTATAATTCAGTGACTGAATTTTGGAATTATAAAGCATGACTGTTGAATCTACAAACGAAGAAATTCGGGAACTCACCCTTCTCGAGCAGATCGAAAATGACCCCGATGTCAACCAATCCGCACTTGCCACTCAACTGGGCGTAGCGGTTGGCACGGTTAATTGGCATTTAAAGCGCCTCATTGCAAAAGGCGCGGTGAAGGTTGCTCGTGCTGAACGTAAGAAACTGCGCTATATCATCACGCCAGAAGGACTCGCCCTACGCGCCCGCCTCGCGGTAGATTATGTGGAACGTTCATTTTCCGTCTATCGCCGCACCCGCCAACGTGTAAAGGATTATCTCATCAAGGTCGAGAAAGCCGGTTTCGATCGCGTGCGCATCGTTGGTTCCGGTGATGTGGCGGATATCTGCAAACTGACCTGTATTGAACAAGGCATCACCGTCGTGAACGATAAATCTGCACCCGCTCTTGTTTTAGACGGATATAAGATCCGATTGGAAGGCTTGGAATGACGCATCGTCATATCCTTATTACAGGCGGAGCAGGCTACATCGGATCTCTCCTGACCTCGGAACTGCTTCGGCAAAATTACCGGGTCACACTCCTTGACTCATTGCTCTTTGGCGGCGAAAGTATCCTGCCCTATATGAGTCACCCCAACTTCCATTTCATCAAATCTGATGTGACCGAACCACGCGCTGTGCGAGATGCGGTTAAAAGAGACTGGCAAAAGCCGGACGCTTTGATCCATCTTGCAGGTATTGTTGGTTTTCCAGCCTGTCAGGCTGTTGGTAAACAGGTCGCTTGGAAATATAACGTCGAAGCGACGAAATTGGTTTATGCGCAGGCAGCAGACCTGGGTGTGGAACGATTCGTGTTTGCATCCACTTATAGCAATTATGGTCTGTCTGAAGATGGCAAACCCGTTACCGAAGAGACGCCCCTTAACCCTCAATCTTTGTATGCCGAGACCAAAATCGCAGCGGAGGAATATCTACTGGCACAAAAGGATACCGCCTGCACTCCGCTCCTTTTTCGCTTTGCAACTTTATATGGCGTTTCCCCCGCACTCGTTTCGATCTCATTGTCAATCAATTCGTGCTTGAGGCTTTCACCAAACGACAGCTTATCATTTACCAGCGTGGATACTCGCGCTCATTCGTTCACATCCGCGATGTGGTGCGTGGCATTATCATGGGACTCGAAGCTGAACAGGATAAGATCCGCCGGCAGGTTTTCAACCTTGGCACCGATAACGGCAATTACTCAAAAAATGACATTGTCAACTACGTATTAAAACGCATGCCGGAAACCATCGTCGAATACAAAGATATGTCCTTCGGCGGCGATATGCGCGATATTACAGTTTCTTTTGAGAAGATCAAGCGTGTTCTCAATTTCGAAACCACCCTTACTGTGGATGACGGTGTGCGCGAAGTTCTATTTGCCTTGAAATCTGGGCTGATCCGTAACCCTACTGATGACAGGTATAGAAACGCCCAATTTATTGTTCAATAATATTTTTTCATTGCATGGGCTTATCTTGCAGAGCTTTACTGCAGGGAGCTTTGTGCTTGTAATGAAGAACAAAATGGAGACTCTATGGCAGAAAATTTTTGGAAAAATAAACGTGTGATCGTCACCGGCGGCGGCGGATTTCTGGGCTCGTTCGTGGTGGAAAAACTAAAGGAACGCGGCGCGACAGATATCTTTATCCCGCGCAAGAAAGATTACGACCTGACCCAACGTGAAGCCATCGAACGTCTGTATGTGGATGCGCTTAAAGGTGTTGACTCGAAGAATGTGGTCATTATTCATCTCGCCGCCAATGTAGGCGGAATTGGTGCGAACCGTGAACACCCTGCGGAGTTCTTTTACGACAACATGATCATGGGCGTAGAACTGATGCACCAGGCATATAAGCACGGCGTCGGTAAGTTCGTCGCTACCGGCACGGTGTGTGCCTACCCCAAATTCACACCAGTCCCATTCAAAGAAGACGCCATATGGGACGGCTACCCCGAAGAGACCAATGCTCCTTATGGGCTTGCCAAGAAAATGATGCTTGTGCAAGCACAGACCTATCGTCAACAATATGGTTTCAATGCCATTTACCTGTTGCCGGTGAATCTCTATGGTCCACGAGATAACTTTAATTTGCAAACTTCGCATGTGATCCCCGCGCTCATTCGCAAGGCGGTGGAAGCCAGTGAGCGCGGCGACAAGGAAATGCCCGCCTGGGGCGATGGCTCTCCCACCCGCGAATTCCTATACGTGGAAGATGCCGCGGATGGCATCATTACTGCTGCCGAAAATTACAACGGTGACCTGCCAGTTAACCTTGGCTCAGGCTACGAGATTTCCATCAAAGACCTCACCGAATTGGTCGTGAAAATGACGAACTTCCCCGGTAAGATCGTCTGGCAGACGGATAAGCCCAATGGTCAGCCCCGCCGCGGACTTGACGTCAGCCGTGCAAAAGAACTCTTCAACTGGAGCGCGCAAGTATCTTTCGAAGAAGGCATGAAACGTACCATTGAATGGTTTAAAGCCAATCGAGACAAGATCAAGTAACGTCATTGCGTGGGCGCTCTTGTTCGTCGCCCGAAGCAATCTCATGTGTAAATGTGAGATTGCTTCGTCGGGCAAAGAGCACCCTCCTCGCAATGACGAAGGTAGAAAATGACTGAACTCACAAAACACGAACCTCATACCGTTTACATCAAACCCTCCAAAGGTCTGGCGTCTCTTAACCTGCGTGACCTTTGGATTTACCGTGAACTGATCTTCTTCATGGTTTGGCGCGATGTAAAAGTGAAATACAAGCAGACTTTGCTGGGCATGGCATGGGCGGTTATTCAACCTGTGATGACCATGCTGGTCTTTTCCTTCCTTTTTGGCAGGGTCGCCAAACTTCCCACCGAAGGCATTCCCTACCCTGTCTTTGCTTTTGCCGCGTTGCTTCCATGGGGGCTTTTCGTTACTGCGCTTAATCAGGGCAGCCGTTCACTGGTGGCACACAACAACATGGTGACGAAGATCTACTTCCCGCGTCTGATCCTGCCGATGTCTTCTGTTTTTGCGGGCTTGGTCGATTTTGCCATCGCCTTCGTTATTCTCGTGATCTTGATGTTCTACTATCAAGTCACGCCCGCCTGGCATTTGCTCTGGACCCTTCCGCTCTTTTTGTTACTGGCCATTGTGACTGCTCTCGGTGTGGCACTTTGGCTTTCTGCGATCAACGTTCAATATCGGGATGTAAACCAAGCCCTCCCGTTTCTGACTCAGTTTTGGCTGTTTGCTACACCCGTGGCTTATTCCGCCTCTGTGATCTCGGAAAAATGGCAGGTCGTGTATTCGATGAACCCAATGGCAGGCGTAGTTAACGGATTCCGCTGGGCATTGCTCGGCACCGGCAACGGACCCGATCTCTCGCTTTGGGTCTCAGTTGCAATTTCGATTTTGATCTTTATCTCCGGGCTTTTCTATTTTAGAAGCATGGAAAAAACTTTTGCAGATACGATCTAGTTAACCGTCATTGCGAGGAGGGCGATAGCCCGACGAAGCAATCTTATGATTATTTCATGGGATTGCTTCGGGCGAAAGAGCATCGCCCTCGCAATGACGGGAATGAGAGTTTATGACAACAGCGATTTCAGTAAAAAACATTGGCAAGCAATACAAGATCGGCGCGGCGGAGACGAAATTCCGCTATAACATGCTGCGTGATGTGATCGTGGATACGGTCTCGGCGCCTATTCGTCTGGCGAAAGCGATGATCGGCAAGTCAGACCGCCGCCAGAATCAAAATTATGTTTGGGCGTTAAAGGACGTTTCCTTCGACCTCGAAGAAGGTAAAGTTCTCGGCATTGTCGGGCGAAATGGTGCGGGCAAAAGTACCTTGCTCAAGATCCTTTCCCGCGTTACCGAACCGACCACAGGCACTGTCACTGTACGTGGACGTGTTGGCTCCCTGCTCGAAGTGGGCACCGGCTTTCACCCTGAGTTGACCGGGCGCGAGAATATTTACATGAATGGCGCCATCCTTGGCATGCGCCGCTCTGAAATTGACTCCAAGTTTGATGAGATCGTGGACTTTTCTGAAGTCACACAATACATCGATACACCCGTCAAACGTTATTCATCAGGCATGTATTTGCGCCTTGCTTTTGCAGTTGCCGCGCATCTTGAACCTGAGATCCTCGTGGTGGATGAAGTCCTCGCAGTGGGTGATGCTGAATTCCAAAAGAAATGTATCGGCAAAATGGGCGATGTGGCACAGCAGGGACGCACGGTCTTGTTCGTCAGCCATAACATGTCTGCCATTTTGCGCCTCACACAAGAAGCTGTAGTCTTGAACAAAGGTCAGCTCATTATGCGTGGACCCACCCAGGAAGCCGTCGATTACTATCTTTCCTTTGGACAGTCGCAGGCAGGCGAACGCACTTGGGAGGCAGACGAGGTTCCAGCGGCGAGTGTGCCATTTACGCCGATCAGTTTGAAGGTTAAAGAAAGAGGCGGGAAGGTTGTCGATACCGTCCGCTCGACTGAACCCGTCACACTTGAATTTGAATATAAACTCGATGCGCCCATTACCGGTTTACGGATCGGGATTTACGTCAGCACCATGCGCGGCGAATATGTTTTTGCCTCCTTCGATACAGATGACCCGGCGCTCTACGATAAATTTGATTCGCGTACTGCGGGTCATTACATCAGTCGTGCGGAAATCCCCGCCGATATTTTTAACGACAGCCGTTACACCGTGGGCGTGAATGCCAGCTCGTTTGGTGTACGCCGTTATTTCATGGATGAGAATGCTTTGGCGTTCAATGTGGATATTTCCGGCGCGCCTGGTACACAATGGGCAGAGCCGCGCGTAGGACCTGTGCGACCAAGACTTGCGTGGAAAATCGAAAAGATTGGATAACAGGTAAATGGTAATTGGTGATTCGTAATTACCATTTACCATTTACTATTTACCACATGGCGAAATCAAACCCCCTCCGAGAATTTTTGGGCGACCTGCCCCTCACAGCTGAGATCGACTGGATGCTCCGGTCGAAAAAACGTCCGCGTAAGGATCACTACAATCTGACGCGTCTGCAAACCTCATTACCTGCGGCGATGGATGCGGTTCGTCCATTCGCGCAGAGTGCGAAGCCGGGTAAGAAGGTTTTATTCTTTGCCACGCTTCATTACTGGATCGAGCAGTCCGCTTATCTTGGCTTGGCGCTTGCCGGACTAGGACATGACGTTACACTGCTGACCCTCCCTTATTCCGAGTGGCACAAAGAAAAAGATAAATTCACCCAACGCCAACGGATATTGCATACGCACGATACGTTGAAGATGCTTGCACCATTGGTGAAGCATGTTTCGATGCTGGATATGCAATCGTCATCCCGTGCAGCACATGGGACTCTGCGTGCGGTTCAGCACGCTGCCCTGCCTGAGAAGATCCTGGCAGACATCAAAGAGATCTCTCTTTGGGATGTTCAGTACACGCTTATGCGCGAAGAAGTGGACATGAACGATGCGGGTGACCGTGCGTTGTATGAACTGCGTGTTGAACGTAACACCTTTGCCGCCAAGTCCGCCCTCGATTGGATGCAAACGAATAAGCCCGATGTGGTGCTGATCCCCAATGGTTTGATCCTCGAAATGGGAATTGTTTTCCGTGTGGCACGCTACCTTGGCATTGATGCCGTTACCTACGAATTTAACGACCAACGCGAACAGATCTGGCTGGCGCAAAATTCATCCATTATGCAGCAGGAGACGGATTACCTCGTTAATGCGCGCTGCGGATTGCCAGTCACCGATGCGATGTTCGAGCGCGTAGCGGACCTGGAAAATGCCCGCCGCGGCGCCCGTGTCTGGGGAAAATCGAAACGACTATGGCAATACATCTCTTCGCAAGGGGCGGCGGAGACTCGCAAGATGCTCAATCTTGATGACCGCCCCGTGGTAATGCTTGCCGCAAATGTTCTGGGTGATAGCCTCACCCTTGGGCGCGACATCTTCGCCTCTTCCATGACCGAGTGGATCACAAAGACGGTTCAATATTTTGCAAAGCGAACGGATATACAACTGGTCATCCGTGTTCACCCCGGCGAAAAATTGGTGCCGCAAGCCAAGTCCATGGGAACGGTTGTCCGTGAGGCACTGCCTGACCTGCCGAATCATATTCATGTCATCGGCGCGTTGGACAAGATCAACACTTATGACCTGATCGAGATCGCAGATGTTGGTTTAGCCTATACCACCACGGTTGGGCTGGAAACGGCAATGAATGGACGGCCTGTCATCTCGTGCGGACAAACCCATTATCGCGGGCGCGGCATCACCATCGACCCGAATACGTGGGATGAATACTACGCCACCCTTGAAAAAGTCCTTGGCGATATTTCAGCTCATCAAATGAACGAAAAGCAGGTCGAATTCGCCTGGAATTATGCCTATCGTTTCTTCTTCGAATACCCGCGCCCATTTCCCTGGCGCTTGATGAACTTCTGGGATGATTTGGAAGTATGGCCGCTCGACAAAGTATTGAGTACTGAAGGCATGGCTCAATTCAAAGATACGTTTGAATTTTTGGTGGGCGAGCCGTTTCGTTGGGAAAATTAATTTCTTTCCTCTTTCTTCTTTCCTGTAAACGGAAGAGGAAAGAAGAAAGAACGGATGGTAGAGATTAACAATGACAGACACCAAACAAAAAGTCCGCGAATTTTATGATGAGATCGGTTGGATGCAGGAAAATGACGGCAATTATCAGAATGCCCGTTACGAAGACTTGCGCCCAGTCTCACGCGAATATATCCATAAGACACGCCTACGCGTGATGAATGGGCTCATCCCTACCGGGCGCTTCATTCTGGACGCCGGGTCTGGTCCCGTCCAATATGAAGAGTACAAGACCTATTCGGCAGGTTACGAAAAACGCGTTTGTTTGGATATTTCCATCCAAGCCCTGCGCGAGGCACGTACCCGTATTGGCGACCACGGCTTATTTGTCGTCGGTGACCTGGCAAACCTGCCCTTCAAAAAGGATGCCTTCGATGGCGCGGTTTCGATGCATGCCATCCATCACCTTGCCCTGCCGGAACATCCGAAAGCCTATGCGGAAATCCACCGCGTACTTGCACCCAGCCGGACGGCTGCCATTGTCAATGGTTGGCACAACCCGTTGTTGATCCGCATGGCAGAGCCGCTTATCGGTTTGATGCGCAAACTATCGGGTCGTTCTGAAAAGAAAAAGAAGGAATGGCTTAACGAGGAAGATCCCGCCGGTACTTTCGTTCAGAAGATGACTCCCGAATGGTTGAAAAAAGAGATCGGTTCGAAGATGACCGTGGAGATCAAGCCCTGGCGCAGCATGAGCACACGCATCATGCGCTGGTTCGTACGTCCTTTTGGCGGGCGAACCTTCCTCAAATTTGTGTTCTGGCTTGAGGGCATCTTCCCCACGTTCTTTGCTGAGAACGGGCAATATCCGTTGATCGTAGTCCGTAAATCGTAATGTGTGAGACGTACATCGACAATCATACATGAAGAAAAAAACTTTTCCCGAAATCCTATTTCTCCTACTCATATCCGCCATTGTGTATTTACCGTACATTGGGCGTTTGACGTATTTTCAGGATGACTGGTATTACATTTACGATGGCATGATGGCGGGGGCGAAGGTCTTTCATGAAATGTTTCGCATTGATCGCCCTGCGCGTGGTTTTTTCTTTGATCTGTATTTCACGTGGTTCGGCGCGAATCCGTTGCCCTGGCACCTGGGCGCTTTTCTCTGGCGCGGATTAAGCGCCCTTGGCGCGTTGGGAATCTTCAATACCCTTTGGCGCGATAACCGAAGATTCAATTTTATTGCCGCGCTTTTATTCGCGATCTATCCTGGGTATTTCTGGTGGATCAGCGCCATCGAATACCAGCCAATGATCGCCAGCCTTGCTTTGCAGGTCTTATCGATTGCCTTTACTCTGAAGGCGATCGAATCTCAAAAGAATTTTGAAAAAGCCGCCTATTTTTTCGCTTCGATCTTCACCGGCTGGATTTATATCGCCCTTGTAGATTATGCAATTGGCATGGAAGCCTTCCGCTTCATTGCTGTGTATTTGCTGGTCAACCGTAATTCTCAGAACTTATTCTGGCAGCGTTTGTTTGACTCTGCCAAAGCCTGGGCATGGACACTGCTTGTTCCCTTTGGCTTCGTTTTTTGGCGCGCCTTCTTCTTTACCAATGAACGTAAAGCAACTGATATTGGCGGGCAATTAAGCGTGTTCCTCGACAATCCGGCAGGTACAACCATCGATTGGCTCTCTCAGTCTTATAACAGTTTATTGAACCTTAGTGTACTGGCGTGGATCAATCAATTCCCGGCGTTCGTACAGGCGATGCGTCTGCGTGATACCGCCTTGGGGGTATTGCTTGCCGTCATTGCAGTTCTACTTGTCGTCTTTGTAGAGAGGCAGATAAGCCGTTCAGCGGAGTCAAAGGTTGGGGCTGGCTTGCAGGATCGGGTCATGAAAGAGGCGTTGATGTTGGGTGGGCTGGGGATGCTCCTCGGCATTCTACCGGTCATCTTGGCGAATCGATATATCAATATTTCAGGTTTCTCGCATTATGGGTTGCCTGCTTCGCTGGCGGCGGCCGTTTTCATGGCAGGCGTGGTTGAGATCATTTCCCTTCCACAGGTGCGCAAGGGCGTGTTATATGCGGTCGTCGCATTTGCTGTACTTGCGCATTTTGGGATCGCGACAATGGCAGCGACAGAGGAAGCGGCGTTGCAGGAATTTTGGTGGCAGGTGAGTTGGCGCGTGCCCGCACTTCGCCCTGGTACGACATTGGTGATCCATTACCCATTGCCTGGGATCGGCAGCGGCGGGTTCGCACTCATGGAAGCCGCTAATGTGATCTATTTTCCTGAGCCGACCAGTGAAATCCCTGTGCATTATCCACTCTCAGGGTTGACCCTGAACAGCGAGAACTTGCCCGGTATTTTGGAAGGTGCCCAGGTTGTTGAGTCAGGCTATCGCAGTCATACGTATACATTGGATTACAGTAATGTGTTGGTTTTGAGTCAGCCAACCTTGAACTCGTGTGTGCATGTTATATATGGCGCTCAGCCATTGATCTCTGAATATGATCCTGTGAATCTTTCATTGGTTGCACCGCAGTCGAGGATCGAGAATGTGATCGTGGATGCAGACCATGCTGTGCCGCCGGGATATATTTATGGCAGTGAGCCGGAACGCGGCTGGTGCAGTTATTTCCAGGCGGCGGATCTGGCGGCGCAAACTGGCGACTGGGAAAAGGTTGCTGTGCTGGGTGATGAAGCCATTGCACTTGAACTCAGCCCTGAAGACCGTGTGGAGTGGCTGCCCTTTCTGAAAGGTTACGCCATCACCAGTGATGCAGAAACCTTGAAACAACTTGCCAAACGTGTAGTCGGCGAAAAATCCGTCCGGCTGCAAGCATGTGAACTGTTGAGCGGGATCCAACAGCCTTTGAGCGAAGATGTACGCACGATCCTTGCCGAGGATTACTGCCGTGGTTCGAATTGAACCCGCCGCGCTTCATTTTCACAACCTGACCATGTCTTCTATTAAAAAATATTTTTCTCCCGATGTGCTTTTTATATTCCTGATATCTGCGGTTGTGTTTTTGCCGTATGCCTTCCGCCTGACCTATTATCTGGATGATTGGTATTATGTTTATGACGGGGTCGTGGCAGGACCAAAAATATTCCACTCGATGTTCAGCGTGGATCGTCCCATTCGCGGTTATTTTTTTAATGTCTTCTTTTCAGTGTTCGGTCCTCACCCGCTGCCTTATCATTTGGGCGCTTATTTGTGGCGCCTGATTGCCGGGGTTGGGGCGTATTGGCTTTTGAATGTGATCTGGTCAGGCGGTCGTCGCAATAATTTTTTGATAGCCATTCTATTCATTCTCTACCCGGGGTATTCCTGGTGGGTCAGTGCGATCGAATATCAACCCATGGCGGTCAGCCTTGCTTTACAGGTATTTTCTGTACTTTTTACCCTGCTCTCGATCCGCTCTGCCGGGCTCTTGCCAAAAGCGCTTTATCTGCTTGGCGCTACTCTGACGGGCTGGGCGTATATTGCACTCGTAGACTATGCCATCGGTGCTGAAGTCTTTCGTTTTTTGTGTATTTATTTGTTTATCTCACATGGCATGGAAGGACCATTCGTACGGCGGGTGTCTGCCGTACTCAAGGCGTGGCTGCCGTACTTGGCGGTGTCGCTGGGATTTGTGTTCTGGCGGGTGTTTCTGTTCGAGAGTGACCGCCAAGCCACTGATATCGGTTTGCATGTGGAAAAATTTAAAACCTCTCCGCTTGGCTATCTGACGGAAATGGGTGCTGATTTTTATAACAGCATTATGAATGCAGGTGTGCATGCCTGGTTCCGGCAGCCATATCTGCGTCTGATGGATTTTAGATTTGATGTTCCGTTGTTGGGTGTCATTCTGACGGGGGCAGTAGTGCTTCTTGTGACACTGGCTGGTTATCTTTGGCTGAGGCGTGGAGGCTTGGTTGCACCGGAGGCGTCACAGATGATGGCACGTGAGGCATTGTTGTTGGGCGGGCTCTCCCTTTTGTTCGGGGTCATTCCTGTGATCGCCTTTGGGCGTTTTATCAACTTGAGCATCTACTCTCATTATGGACTTCCAGTTTCTCTTGCCGCCGCCATTTTGCTGGGCGGGGTGATCTGTATCTTCCCGTCAGGACGGCTGCAATATATCTTGTTTTCGGTTTTTATCACCGCTTCTGCATTGACCCATTCGCTCATTGCCGAGCGGACGCTGGTGTTGGAGAACTCCCTCGAAACCTTCTGGTGGCAGGCATCCTGGCGCATTCCCGGGCTTCAGCCGGATGCCACCCTGGTGACCCAGTATCCATACGAGAGGGTTGTGGATAATCCCCTCGGTTTACCTGAAGCCCTGAACCTGATCTATTTCCCCGAGCCGCGGCAGGAGGACCCCATCCGTTATTTCGCCTCCACTTTGATGCCCACACAAGACAATGTTGAAGCGATCCTGGCGCAAAAGCCGAAGAAGATCGAAGGCTATCGAACGCATGAAATGGTCGTTCAATATGCCGATATCATGGTGCTGACCCAGCCCACCTCGTTCTCATGTGTGCGTGTTGTGGATGGTGAGAATTTTGTCGTTTCGGCAAATGACCCTGAAGCGCTTCGCAGCCTTTTTGAATATTCCAGGGTTGATTCCATCCGTGTTGCAGAAGAAGTTCCCATTCTGCCTGCTTATGCGTTTGGAAGGGAGCCCGAGCGTGGATGGTGTTATTATTTTGAGAAAGCCGACCTGGCAGTTCAGTCGGCGGACTGGACGAATGCTGCGCGTTTAGGCGATGAGGCTTTTGCCCTTGGGCTGGCGCCTCAAGATCAGGTGGAGTGGTTTCCGTTTGTGCAGGCATATGCCATGACAGGCAATGCCGACAGGTTGGAAAACATCCTGCAACAGACGGCAGCAAATACGTTTTTCAATGAGCAGGTCTGTACGGCGCTGCATCGGTCTGATTCGAAGTTCGCTCCTGCTGCAGAAATTGGAGCGTTGTTGGAAGAGTATGTTTGTAAGTAGGTTTGTTAAAAAATTAAACTAAAGCAGGCTTTTAAAAGCCCTGAACAGGAGAATTCATGGACTGGAAAAATCAAGTAGTGCTTATTACCGGCGGAACCGGCTCGTTTGGCAAGAAATTCACCAGGATCTTGCTCGAAGAAAAACAACCCAAGAAGATCATCATCTTCAGCCGCGATGAGTTGAAACAGCACGAAATGCAGGTGGGCGGATTCAATGATGAACGCCTGCGCTATTTCATCGGTGATGTGCGTGACCGCGAACGTCTGCTCCGTGCCATGTTGGGCGTGGATATTGTTGTGCATGCGGCGGCGCTCAAGCAGGTGCCCGCCTGCGAATACAATCCCATGGAAGCCATCAAGACCAATATCATGGGCACGGCAAATGTGGTGGAAGCGGCATTGGATGCGGGCGTGAAGAAGGTACTCACTGTCAGCACCGATAAAGCTGTCAGCCCGGCGAATCTTTATGGAGCGACTAAACTCGCAGCCGAGAAGTTAACCATCCAGAGTAATGCCTATGCCGGGGGCTCAGCAACCCGCTTCTCCTGCGTCCGATACGGGAATGTCGTTGGCAGCCGCGGGTCCGTTGTGCCGCTTTTCCTTAAACAGCGTTCCACTGGCAAAGTCACCATCACTGATGATCGCATGACCCGTTTCTGGCTTTCGCTCGAACAGGGTGTACGTTTCGTCATTGACAGCATCGAACAGATGGAAGGCGGCGAGGTTTTTGTGCCGAAGATCCCCAGCACCAAAGTGACCGATCTTGCGCATGCCATTGCTCCGGATGCCGAGATCAAGGTCATTGGCATTCGCCCTGGCGAGAAATTGCACGAGATGCTCATCTCGGAAGATGAAGCGCGCCACACAGTTGAGTTGGATAAGATGTTCGTGGTACAGCCTGCCGAAGCGACCTGGTTCGGCTACTCCTGGAAGGATAAGGGCAGGGAACTCAAGGAAGGGTTTTCGTATTCGAGTGATAACAATACCGAATGGCTTGATGTGGAAGGCATTAAGAAATATATTGCCCCGTTCGAAGATCTGTTCGCTCAAGGCAAGTTGGAAGGATAGCCCCACGTATCAGGTCCCAATGCCATAAGTTTGGGAACCTGAGAACATGGAGCTGGGAACTTGGAATATGAAAATCTTACTCACTGGCGTTAGCGGGCTGCTCGGCATTAACTTTGCTCAGGAAATGATGGAGGAGCATGAAGTTGTTGGTGTGGATCGCGGCAAGTTGACCAATGCCCCCTTCAAAATTTTTAAGCACGACCTTCTTGAGACTGGCGTGGTGGACACGATTCTTGACGACGCCCGTCCAGATTGGGTCGTCAACTGTGCGGCTCTTGCCGACCTCGATATTTGTGAAGACGATCCTGAGCTTTCCAAGCTCTTGAACACTGACCTGCCCCGCCGCCTTGCCCGTGCCAGCAAGATGCGCGGCGTTCCTTTTGCCCATATCTCCACCGATGCCGTCTTTGATGGGCAGAAGGATGGTTTTTACAGTGAGGAAGATTCACCCAGCCCCATGAGCGTGTACGCCAAAACAAAGCTGGATGGCGAGTGGGCGGTATTGACCGAAAATCCCAAAGCCATTGTGGCACGCGTCAACTTTTATGGTTGGAGCTTGAACGGAAGACGCAGCCTTGCTGAATTCTTCTACAATAACCTGACCCATAACAAAAGCATGAGCGGCTTTACTGATGTGCTCTTCTGCCCGATGCTGGTGAATGACACTGCGCGTACACTGACGAAAATGCAAAAGCGAGGTTTGAAGGGACTGTATCACCTGGTGGGTCCGCAGGCGATGAGCAAGTATCAATTCGGTGTGGAGATCGCACGCCGCTTCAATATGCGCGAAAGCGACATTACGCCTAAATCGGTCAACTTCTCGGGGCTGATCGCGAAGCGTTCCAACAACCTTTGGCTTTCTACCCGCAAGCTATCCACAGACTTGGGCGAGGATCTCCCCAGCTTCTCCACAGGATTGGAGGAGTTTTATAAACAGCATACCGAGGGTTATCCACAGAAAATCCGCAGTTATCAACATTCATAGCTTGAAACTGCAAAATTGTCCGGAAGTTATCCACAGGTTTCCCCAATTCTTGTGTAAGTTTTCCACAAGAATTGGGGAAAATCAGTCAAAAACCCGCTTTTTTACCCCCAGTTATCCACAGATTCCTCCCTCTTATCCACAGCTTTTTTAGCAGTTATTCACAGGGAACCCACATAAAAACACCTTACACTCAGAGTATTTGGGAAATATCGGAGCATATACGTTGGAAACGCCTATGAAACCTGAACGGCTCGCAAGAGAAGTTGTTTATCAAAGCAGGTGGGTAAATCTGTACAAAGACACGGTGAAATTCCCCAATGGTTTTGTGATCGATAAATACCATTTGTTAGATTTCGAACGTGAAGCGGTTGTTGCCCTTATGGAGAATGCGGCTGGAGAGGTGATCTTTGCCCTGATCCCGCGCTACCCTAGTAACACGATTGAATGGGAATTGCCTGCAGGTGGTATGGAAATTGGCGAAGAGATTCTTGAAGCTGCCCGGCGTGAACTCTTGGAAGAAACTGGTTATAGCTCTACCGATCACAAATTGATCTATACCTATTACCCGATGAACGGGAATGCCAATCAGGTATTTCATATTGTGTTTTGCAAGGCAGGCGAACAGGTTCAGGGTTTTGATACCAACGAGGTCAGCGAGGTCCGCTGGTTTAAGCGGGATGAGATCAAGGAATTGCTAAAGGACCAGAAGGTCAAAGATGGGTTTTCGTTAACTGCATTGCTTTTATGGCTGCAAAACTGAACACTTTGTAATCTACATAAAGGAGAGATCGAATGGATTTCAAAATTAACAATCATATGGTCGGACTGGATCACCCCACCTACTTCATCGCTGACATCGCCGCGAATCATGACGGTGATCTGGAACGCGCCAAGCTACTGATCCGCCTCGCCAAAGAAGCCGGAGCCGATGCTGCCAAGTTCCAGCATTTTCAAGCGCCGAAGATCGTTTCTGAATACGGCTTCACCCACATGAATTCCAAGGTCAGTCACCAGGCAAATTGGAAGCGCTCCGTCACCGAAGTCTATGCGGCTGCCTCCGTCTCGCAGAGCTGGACACCCATCCTCAAAGAGGAGTGTGACAAGGTCGGCATCGACTTCTTCACATCCCCTTACGATTATGACTCCATCGAACACGTTGCCCCGTACATTCCCGCCTTCAAAGCAGGATCCGGCGAAATTGATTGGATCGAAGCGCTCGTCCATATGGCATCCAAGGGCAAACCAATGATCATTGCCTGCGGCGCCGCGGATATTGCCGATGTACAGCGTGCTGTGCAGGCGATTCTCAAGGTCAACAAGCAGTTGTGTTTGATGCAATGTAACACGAACTACACAGCCAGCCCTGATAATTACGATCATTTGCATTTGAACACGCTCAAAACATTTGCCGCCATGTACCCTGATGTGATCCTTGGTTTGTCTGATCATACGCATTCCGTTGCGCCTGTTCTGGGGGCTGTCACGCTTGGCGCACGCATGATCGAACGGCACTTCACCGATAGCAACGACCGCGAAGGACCTGACCACAAATTTGCGATGAACCCTGCCAATTGGGCAAAGATGGTCGAAGAGACACGTCTGCTGGAACGTTCGTTTGGTAGCTCCGATAAATTCATTGCTGCCAATGAGCAGGAGACCAAAGTCGTTCAACGCCGCTGCCTGCGAGCTGCGCGCGATATCAAAGCCGGTGAGACCTTTACTCGCGATATGATCGATGTCCTGCGTCCCGCCACCATTGGTGCGGTCAAACCGCATGAGATCGAGAATGTTATCGGCACCAAAGCATTGGCAGATATGCCCAAAGGCAAAGAATTGCGCTGGACAGATTTAGGCGCGTAAGACGATATTCGGGAATCGATATTCGATATTCGAACATGTTTTTCCGAATATCGAATATCGAATATCAACATGCGAATTCTATATTTTTCCCTCGGCTACTCCACCCACGATTATCGTTTTCTCAAAGCCATCTCTGATGGCGGGCACGATGTTCACTTTGTTCAACTCGAAGGCAATCGCAGACAGGTTGAAAGCCGCTCGGTGCCTGAAAATGTACATCAAGTCATTTGGAAGGGCGGACGCGAAGCATTTACGTGGAGCAAACTCCCGGCTTTGGTGTTGGATTTCAAGCGCCTCTTAAGGGACCTCAAGCCGGACCTCATCCATGCGGGTCCTATCCAGACCTGTGCTTTTATCGCCGTTCTCGCTGGCGCGAGTCCACTCCTTACCATGTCTTGGGGTTTCGACTTGATGGATGACGTCCACAAAGGGTGGATGTGGGAATTTGCCACGAAGTACACACTCAAACGTTCCACATTCTTCACCAGTGATGCCAATGTGACCAAAGACAAAGCCGTTGCCTATGGCATGAACTCTGATAAGACCATCGTCTTCCCCTGGGGTGTGAACTTGGAACACTTTTCGAAGAAAGAAGAAAGAAAAGAGAGTGAAGGGTTTGTTTTGTTCTGCAACCGCTCTTGGGAGACTCGTTATGGTGTGGATGTACTGGCGCGTGCATTTGTAAAAGTGGCGCGTCAGCGTGAAGATGTTCGACTTATCCTTTTAGGCGGTGGGTCGCAGGGAGCGAATATCCGCAAGATTTTTCAAAGTGGCGGTGTGGATGAATACGTCACCTATGGCGGGCAGATCTCGCAGACCGAACTTCCGCGCTGGTATCATATGGCAGACTTGTACATTTCGCCTTCGCATGTGGACGGTTCATCTGTGTCGTTGATGGAAGCCTTGGCGTGCGGGCTGCCATGTCTGGTTTCGGATATCCCTGCGAATAAAGAATGGGTATTCGAGAATCAGAATGGATGGCTATTTCGTGATGGGGATGTAGACCACCTTGCAGAGAAGATTCTGGCGGCGATGAATCAGCGTGAGAAACTGCCCGAGATCGGCAGGGCAAGCCGCAGCGAAGCAGAGAAGCGTGCGGACTGGAAAAAGAATGCCGCGGCGTTGATGGAAGTCTATCGAAGTCTTGGAGAAAAGAATGCTCACTAAAAAACAACTTATTGATGGGTTTCGTCAAATTGGGATCAAGAATGGCGATACGGTCATCGTGCATACGTCGTACAAGTCATTGGGCGGCGTGGAAGGCGGCGCAGATGCGGTCATCGACGCATTCATTGAGCTGGCGGGCAAGGACGGCACGGTGATGTTCCCAGCGTTCAATTTTCAGTCGTGGACGGAGACTCATTATTTTGACGTGAAGGAAACTCCGTCGAAGATGGGTGCCATCACGGAGATCGCGCGTTTGCGACCGAATGCCTTACGCACACCGCATCCCATTTATAGTTTTTCTGTCATCGGCGCGCGGGCAGAGGAATTTTCGAAAGCAGACGATGTGGAAGCCTATGGACCGAACTCGGCGTTTGCGTTGTTTCATAAAATTAACGGAACCATTGTGAGCATCGGTTTGGATTTCAACAGCACCTTCTCGATGCATCATTATATTGAATACAATGTCGGTTGCAATTATCGGCGTGTGAAAGAGTTTGCTGGAATTTATCTTGGTTATGACCGTGTGCCGAAGATCAAGATGCACTCGATGTTCGTGCGCAATAATGAGCGGGTAAAGACCTATATTGTGCCAGGGATGAATGAATTGCTGGAAGCCGGTGTGATCCGTGAAGTGCAGGTTGGCGCGGCGAAGGTGCATCACTCCACGGCGAACGAGTTTTATGACAATATGTCGGTGATCGTGCGTGAGCACCCTGAGAAGTTGCATTATATTGAAGAGCCGAAGTATTAATTTCTAGTAGGGGCGACTCGCGAGTCGCCCCTATCCTAATCTTATGAAACCCTATACCTCTCTCAAATCCATCCTCGCAGAATTCTTCCCTCTGCACCGTACCCTCGTCTCCGATGACCATGACAAGACCCTGGAGATCGTCGGCTCGTATATGCCCGAGTCTTCGAACTACACTATCGAGACCTATGCCCCGCTCAAGCAGGTCTGGACGTGGAAAGTGCCGGAACGCTATGTTGTCCATGAAGCGTATCTGGAGATCGAAGGCGGCGAGCGGATCGTGGACTTCAAAGATAATCCGCTGCACATCGTTTCGTATTCACTGCCTGTCGACACAGTTTTGAGTTTTGAAGAACTCCAACCGCATTTGTATTTCAACGAGAAGCTTCCGCACACCGTGCCTTGGGTCTTCAAATATTACGAACGCAGTTGGGGGTTTTGTTTACCGAAGAATACTTTTGATAAACTCCCACGTGACAAAAAATATCGCGCAGTTATCAACTGCGAATTTATCACCGACCCGGCGCAGGGATTCAAAGTCGCCACGGCGGTCGTCCACCCTGAAGGCGGACCGAACCCCGAAGCTGGCGAGTTCCTTGTGCAGGCACATACTTGTCACCCCATGCAGGCAAACGATGACGGTGCGGGCGTGGTCAGCACGATCGAGTTGGCACGCCGCCTTGCTGAAAAGCCGTTGCCGCGCGGCTCGATGAGCGTCCGCTTCTGGTTTGGACCGGAGACCATCGGCACCATCGCCTGGCTGGCTCACAACGAGAGTCTGATTCCGAATCTGCGCGGTGGAATTTTTATGGAGATGACGGGCAATCAGAATAAGATCGCCTGGCATCACACCCGCCAACACGATCACCTGCTTGACCGCATTACAAAATTTGTCTTGCGCGAGACCGTTCATGACGAACGTGATTTCGCCGCCGCACCTGCCAACGACGAACGCGTCATCAATGGACCGGGCGTGAACGTGCCGTGTATCTCCATTAACCGCTTTCCTTATGACGAGTATCACACCACCGACGATAATCTCGACATTATGCACGACGACATGCTCGTCGGCGCGGCGCAGACTGCCGAAGATATCATCCGCATCTATGCCAGCAATTACACGCCTAAGCGCACCTTCCGTGGACCGGTCTTTCTCAGCGGCTACGGTCTGTGGGTGGATTGGCGTGAGAACTGGGCGCTCAACCGCGCCATCGAAAAGATCATGATGCGTTTCGAAGGTCAGCATACGGTCTTTAAGATCGCCGAACAGGTTGGCTTGGATTATTGGACCGTGCGTGATTATGTGGAGAAATTCCGCGCGAAGGGATTCGTGAATCCGTTGCCGATTCCGTTTGAAGGGGATGTTGAGTAAGGTACAGTAAATTTTCTCTGTGCCCTCCGTGTTCTCTGTGGTAAATTCTGTACCCTATGCCAAATAAAGTAGTTGCCATCATTCAAGGACGCATGTCCTCCTCCCGCCTGCCGGGGAAAATCCTCGCCGATATTGGCGGACAGCCGATGTTGAGCCGGGTTTACGTCCGCACGGCGCGGGCGAAGACGCTTGACGAAGTTATCTTTGCCACGACGACAGACGCCTCGGACGACCCTGTGGCGGAATACTGTGATTTCTCTGGCATTCCCTTCACCCGCGGCAGTCTGTTCGATGTGCTCGATCGATACTATCAAGCCGCCAAGGAAGCCAAAGCGGACGTGGTTGTTCGCATCACGGCGGACTGCCCAGTGATTGACCCAGAGTTGATCGATAACGTGGTCAACACCCTACTCGAAGATGAATATGATTTTGTCTGCAATCGCCTCCCGCCGCCGTGGACTCGCACCTATCCCATCGGCTTGGATGTGGAAGCCTGCTCCTTCAAGGTTTTGAAGAAAGCATGGAAGGATGCCAAAGAGCCTCAGCACCGCGAACACGCCATGCCATACTTCTACGAAGGCGTTCAACTATCAACCGTCAACCGTCAACTACAAACTGGTACTTCTCCGCGCGGATATAATATCGCCCTGCTCCATCACACCACCGACTTCGGTGATTACCGTTGGACGGTGGACACGCCCGAAGACCTTGAGTTCATGCAAGAAATTTATTCTTGTTTCGATGGACGTGATGACTTTACATGGAAAGAAGTCCTGGATTTTGTACACGATAATCCTGAGTTGGCAAAGATCAATGCGGGTGTGCAGCATAAAACCCTCAAAGATATCGATACTCGTGCAACGAAAAAGAAATAACCAATTACGATTCCCCCATGCCATTAATTACTTTATTCTCTGCCCCCAAACCTTTCACCGATCCGCATATTGCGATGATCCAACGCAACGCCATCAAATCGTGGACGTTGCTGCCGGATGTTGAAGTCGTTTTGCTTGGCGATGAAGAAGGTCTCACCGAGGCGGCGCGTGATTTGGGTGTGAAGCATGTTGCTCATGTCGAATGCAATGCCAACGGCACGCCGTTGATCTCGTCCATGTTCACGCTGGCGCGCGAGAACTCGAACAGCGATCTACTTTGCATCATCAACACAGACATGGTCCTTATGCCCGATTTTGTCGAAGCGGCGAAAAAAGTCAAAGGTCTAAGGTCAGAGTTCGTCCTCCTCAGTCAGCGTTGGGATTTGGATGTGACCACGCCGCTTGATTTTTCAGGAGACTGGAGCCGCGGTCTACGGTCCATGGTCCATGGTCAGGGTCAGCTTCATCGTCCCGCCGGAAGCGATTTTTTCCTTTTCCCAAAATCCTGCTATGCTGACATCCCAGCCTTCACCATTGGGCGTGCGGGCTGGGATAATTGGATGATCTACAAAGCGCGCAAAGAAAATTGGGCGGTCATCGATTGCACGCCGTCCGTGATGATCGTGCATCAGAACCACGATTACAGCCACCTGCCTGGCGCAAAGCCGCACTATGACCACCCCGAGACGAATGAGAACATCCGTCTTGCAGGCGGTCAGGCGAATGTGCGTTACACCATTTTGGATTCAACTCATCAATTAGTTGGTGACACACTTGCCCGCCCAAAGCTGACTTCACTGCGCTTCACACGTAAATTTGAGCTGTTCCTGCGTGCCCTGTTCTTTTTTCTCCCCGAGACCATGCTTGAAAACATTGCCCGCCCCAAGCGATGGCAAAAGCGAATCAAGAAAATATTCCGATAATTCGATATTCGAGAATCGACCAATCGATTCCGAATGACGAGTTGCGAATATCGAATCCCGAATAACGAGTATCGAAAATGCGAAAAGGTCAAAACCCTGCCAAGTTCGTCAAAGATGTTGTCCGCCCCGAGCGGATCACGGTTGCGTTGTTGAATTACATTCCCTTCCTGAGCGGATTCTATGCCGAGACTCTCGATGTATTGAAAGTCTCACTTGAATCCATGCGCAAGGATGCAGGTTTGCCATTTGATCTGATGATCTTTGATAATGGTTCCTGCGAAGAAGTGCGCGAATATCTTGTGAGTGAAAAAGAAGAGGGGCGCATTCAATATTTGATCCTCTCTGAAAAAAATATGGGCAAGGGCGGCGCGTGGAATGTGATGCTGGCAGGCGCGCCGGGCGAGATCATCGCTTATACCGATGCGGACGTTTTGTTTTCCCCGAATTGGCTTTCGCGCTCGGTGGAGTTGCTTGAGACCTTCCCAAATGTTGGCATGGTGACGGCGCGACCGTATCGCACTTCGCCGGAGTTGTACTCGTCTACATTGGAGTGGGCGAAGCAGAACGCGACTCTCGATGAAGGTCAGTTCATTCCGTGGAAAACCTTTTTGGAATTCAACCTCTCGCTCGGGCAGACCGAAGAAGAGAATGTAAAAGTCTATGCCGAGACAAGCGACTGGCGTATTCAATACAAAGGTGTGACCGCGCTTGCGGGAGCAAGTCACTGGCAGTTCACGGCGTATAAAACCACCTTGCAGCAGTTTCTGCCCTTCGACATGGACAAGCCCATGGGGCAAGTCCGCCAGTTGGATAAGCGCATGAACGATGCCGGTTACCTGCGCCTGATGGTCAGCGATCCGCTGGCGATGAACATGTCCAATACGCTGGGGTATTTGCGTGACGAGTTAAAAGATGCAGGCAAAAAGAAACCCATCTCACTTGGGAAGCGAATCCTGGAGATTGGAATTATCAAGAAAATGTTGCTGGCGGTCTATAACAAGATTTTCAGTTGGTATTATTAATGGATGGTCGTAATTGCTGGTTCTTATTAAGTTGCGGGAGATGTGACGCATGAAACGAATTAAAGAGTTGGACGGCATCAGAGGGATTGCCATATTTCTTGTATTAATATGGCATTACATTCCATGCTTGGTGAGTTCTAAGATTTTAGAAATGCCAGGAGGTTTTCTTCTTGAGGTTTTTTCTCTGACATGGAGCGGCGTTGATCTTTTTTTTGTTCTTTCAGGCTTTTTAATTGTAGGTATACTATTAGACACCAAGGGCGGAGAATCATATTTTTCCACCTTTTATATTCGTAGAGCTTTGCGTATATTGCCGTTGTATCTTGTTGTTGTCATTTTGTTTATTGTGCTGTCTGGTTTGATTTCCAATGACTGGCTTTTTTTACAGGCATTCCCGCTTTGGAGTTACTTTACCTTTACGCAGAATTTTTTTATGCACAGATATGGTTTTGGCCCCAATTGGCTGGCTGTAACTTGGTCGTTGGCTGTTGAAGAACAATTCTATTTGGTCCTTCCGTTCCTGGTTTTAAAGTTGTCAAAGAAACAACTTGTAAAACTATTCGTGGTTTTGATGTTGATGTCTCCATTGTTCAGGTTGATTTTTAATAATCTTGGTGCTTATGTGTTTTCATTTGCTCGTGCAGATTCGATCCTGGCAGGCAGCTTGCTGGCTGTGGCTTATCGTACTCCTGCGATCAAGGATGTTTTAGAAGAAAATTATCAATATGTACTCGTCTTGTTTTTTGTATTCTTGTTTGGTGCGGGTGTTTTAACATTGGACTATCCTGAAATTGGAGATGCTTTTGGGCATTTATGGCTCAGCGGGCTTTATTGCTTGTTTGTTATGGTTTGTACCTTGAGAACGAAAACTGTTATAAATAATTTTGTTTCCAATAACTTCTTTGTCTGGATGGGTCTCAGGTCTTATGGGATTTATTTATTTCATCAACCGGTTAGCGGACTGATGCATCAATTCCTTAATGGGAGAACCTCCCCGGGTTTTTCAAATATGCAAGAGTTCGTTGCTGTGTTGTTCTCATTTTTGGCTACATTTTTGCTGGCAGAGATATCGTTTAGGTATTTCGAATCTTTCTTTCTTTCGTACGCTGGAAAGTTTCACTATGGGCGAAGGAACACTTCGTCTGTTGAAGAACCAATGCCTTTGAAATAATGTTTTTTCTTCGGTATATGGAATTGCATGACTGAAAAGGTACTCCCTTTTTGCTTCATTGAGTGAAAATTAGCTGCTGTGTGGGAAATAATTTCGATGGGACGAGTATCGAATAAAACTCTCCTTTAGACCTCTTGTATAAGTGCTCTCGCATAAGTGTTCTTGCCGCAGTCCCCGGCGGCGAGGACGCCGCCTTGAGCAGGATGAAAAAAAGATTTTTTACAAGAAGTCTTTTGAAGATGCTTTGAACGCTGGTGAATTTTGCCAGATGATCGGCAAGGTCGCTTAATACAAAATCACCGGCGGCATGCCTGTTGGTGTCGTTGACACGTATAAAGTGATCAATTCACTTGGGAAGCGAATCCTGGAGGTGGGAATTATCAAGAAAATGCTATTGGCGGTTTATAACAAGATTTTCAGTTGGTATTACTCGTAATTGCTCAAATCGTTTAAAAAGGCGGCTTTATCTTCGACCACAATATCACTTGATTACGCCCAGTATGCTTCGCATGATACAGGGCTTTATCTGCGGTTTCGAGTATCAGTGCTTCGTATTGACCATGAGTGGGAAACTCCGAAATGCCTGCCGAAATTGTGATCGAGATCGCGTGGTGATCTACATAGATGGGTGATTCTTGAATGGAAGCGCGCAAGCGATCTGCGATGAGGAAAGCATCCCCTTCTTTTGTGTTTGGAAAAGCCACAAGGAATTCTTCACCCCCATACCTGCATACAATATCGCCTGTGCGGGTGAATTCCGCCAGTTGATCGGCAAGATCCCTTAATACAAAATCACCGGCGGCATGCCCGTAAGTGTCATTGACGCGTTTGAAGTGGTCGATGTCCAACATTAGAAATGAGATCGGATATCGTTCACGCATGGCGCGCGATAATTCGCGGCTCAATGTTTCCTTTAAGTAATGGCGGTTGTGGAGCTTTGTAAGCGGGTCGCGGATGGCTTGTTCGCGTAGTTCATCCTGAAGTCCTTGAATTTCTTGCATTTGTTCTTCAAGCTTGGTGTAAGCTTCGCGAAGTTTGACGTCTGATTCCTTCTGGGCGGTGACATCTTCCTTGATGGCAATGTAATTGACAATGACGCCCTCGCTGTTAATGACGGGCGAGATCATCTCCACTTCCCAATAGGTTTCGCCGTTCTTCTTTTTATTCAAGAGTTCCCCGCGCCAGACCTTGCCAGATCGAATCGTTTGCCACATTAATTCATACGTTTCCGGTGAAGTATCGCCGGACTGAATCATGCGTGGATTCTTTCCGAGCACTTCGTTGAGATCGTAGCCGGTCAATTTTGTAAAGAACGGATTAACGTATTCGATGTTGCCATTAATATCCGTGAGCACTACCGAAACCGGGCTCTGCTCCACGGCTTTATGGAGCTGCAACAGGCGCAGTTCGTTCTGTTTGCGCTCGGTAACATCGCGCAGGATGATCAACCTGCCGACCAGCCCTTTTGGCCATTCCTCGCGCAGCGGGGAGATCAGAGCATCGTAATAGCGATTATCTCCAATGCTGAGTTCAAAGTTAACCTCTTTTTCGGGGGCTTCACTCAACTCTGAACTAAAGCGCGGAAAAACCTCTTCCAGTTTTTTGCCAAGCAAAGCATCTTCGGTGTTGCCGAGAACCTCCGCTGCCGAGCGGTTGATGTCAATGATGCGGTTTTTCAAATCAAGCGCGATCATGCCGTCACTCAGATTGTTTATCAATTTGTTGCGGGCAATGGGATTAATATCCAATAATTTCTGTCCAGATAGAGCCCATAAAACGAATATATTAGTAAAAGCAGAGGCTATGGAAGTCCAATCCACTCCTGGCATACCAAATAGATCAATATTGTATGCAAAATTCAAAAAGGTTTGTACGAGATATGCCGTTATCAACAACCGTGCCTGGCGTTTGATGATATTTGACCCTTGAAAAGAAGCGATGACGAACAGGATCATGTCTATCAATGATAGTGAGTAGCCTGTGAATATCGTAAGAGCCATTGCAGGGCCGTGTACGAATAGAACTACATTATTTGCCTGTGGGATGAAATCTTTCCATGTCAACCCATGCCATTGGTTTGTGGATGCCAATAAAGTATGGGCGAGGAGATGAAACACAGCATAGGCTTTTATCCATTTTTTCTCTGCAATATGCTCGTAGCCTGCAAAACATAGGGCAAACAAAAATAGGAATACTTCTGCGGTTCGGTATCCCCATGCATCCAGAACGGCAAAGAACACTTTTAATTGAAGAGGTACTGCCGCATACCCGAGTGTGACCATGACCCCCCAAAAAGCCAAACTGGCTGTGAATAAGCTGAAGTAATAGCCAGAGCGTTCCTGCCTACGCTGCCAGGCGATGAAGGTGTTGATCGTGAGTACCACGGTTGAAATCAAGCACGAGATAACGATGGGTGTGATCGTGAACATGAAGGCAGTGTATACCTTTTATAGTCAAAAATCAATCCTCACTTCTGCGTGTTAAAATATAAGCCCTATGACCAAACGCATCTTCATCTCCGCCGATCACGGCATGGCAATCATCTATTTCTTGCAAAGTGACGTCGTTTCGACGCTGCTGGATGCGGGTGTTGAAGTCATCGTTCTCACCGATGACGATACCAAAGACAAGATCGCCCAACGCTTTGCGCGCCCGGGTCTCAGCTTCGAAGGCTTACGCTTAAAACAAGCCAACGACTACGCTAAAAAGGTCAGCCCGCGCCTGCAATCTTTGCTGATCTACTTGCGTCGTGTGGGCGGTTCACGCCGCATCAACACCGAAGCCATGGATAGCCACGTCTGGGAAGTGTGGGGCGAGAACGGCTGGAAGTTCCGCCTTGGGGTGTGGATGCCCGCCGCTGTGATGCTTTTCTTCCTGCGGAATTTTTCCTGGGCGCGCAAACTGCTTGTGCGGATGCAAAACCGCTTCACGCCTACCCCGGGGCTGTACACTGACCTCTTTGACAAGTATCAACCCGACATGGTCATCGCCTCTACCCCCGGCTGGCGCATGGACCGTTATCTCCTGCGTGAGTCTGCCCGCCGTGGCATCCCGAATATGACCGTCATCGTTGGCTGGGACAATTCGTCCTCGTACAACGTCAGCGGCGCAGATGTGCAATGGGCGACCTGCTGGTCTCAATTGCAAAAAGATGAACTGGTCTACGGCTCAGATTGGGACCCGGAGCATGTCAACATCGGCGGCATCCCTTCGTATGACGGCTACTTCCGTAAGCAATGGCTCATGCCGCGTGATGAGTACTTCAAACTGCACAACCTCGACCCGAAACGCAAGTTGATCTCCTATGCCAGCAGCTTTGTCCATTTCGCGCCGAACTTCCCGAATATTGAAGCCCTGGCAAAATTGGTTTCATCAGATGCGCTGGCAGAACCTTCGCAACTATTGATCCGCTTGCACCCGAGTCACTTTCAAGACAAGCCAAAGATCTTTGCAGATGAACGTGTGCAAGTCTTTGAGTTGGAAAAGAAATATCCCCATGTGCATGTCGTCCAGCCTGTGGCTTTAGGCGGCTCACTTGGCTATTACGGCGGCGAAGACATGGACGAGAAATCGTCCATGATGGCGTATTCGGATGTGCTGGTGACGGTCTACTCGACCATGCTGGTTGAGACTGCCGTCCACGATACTCCAATGATCGCCGCGACGATCGATGTCCCTGGCGGCTGGAACAAGCCGAACAAGTTCTCGCTCTCGCTCAAAGAGATCGGCGATTGGCCCACGCATAAGCGCTTCCGTGAAGCCAATGCGGGCAGAGTCGCTTCGGATGAAAAGCAGCTGCTCGAAGCGCTGAACATGTACCTGCAAGACCGAAGCGTGGATTCCGTCGAGCGCAGAAAATTCGTTGAGAACGAGATCACGTTTACAGATGCGTTATCTGGCAGGCGTACAGCAGAATTTATTTTAAACGTACTAAATTCATAGGGCAGGATGAAGCCAGGTTTATTTATATCCAGTTCTATTTTGTTGCTGATCGTTTTTGCGGTTTTGGCTCCAGTTGCACCGCTGTATCAGCCTGTTCCTGACCGGGATCAGGGAGTGTATTTATATGCCGGGCAGCAAGTTTTGGATGGGAATATCCCATATCGAGATGTTTGGGATCACAAAGGTCCGCTCATTTATTACATCAATGCCTTGGGCTTGTGGATGTTCGAGTCTACTTGGGGAGTATGGGTGGTCGAGGTTATTTTTCTATTTCTGACAGCGTTGGCATGTCTGCTGGCATTGCAGATGGTGTTCGACCCATTCACAGCACTTGTGAGTACGGCGTTATGGTTGTCCGCTTTTTCGAAGATCATCGATCATGGGAATTCAGTTGAGGAATATTCCCTGCTCTTTCAATTCTCGGCGATCTATTTTTACCTGCGAGGGTTGCAAACGGAGAAGCATTCCTGGAACGAATTTATGATCGGGGTAACGGCTGCCCTGGCTTTTTCCCTGCGCCCCAATAACATCGGGGTGCATCTTGCTATTGGGTTGGTCCTTTTAATTCCGCTGTTTTTTGCAAAGGAACGAAAGCCAGCCCTGGTTAAGCTCGTTGCCATGGCAGCGGGAGGCGCGTGTGTGCTAATTGCGATCGCTTTTTATTTCGCTGTTCATGGTTCACTTGGAGCGCTAATCGACCAGGTCTTTATTTTCAACTATTATTATTCGCGGCTTGGCGAGTTTTCCTGGCTGGCGCTTGGCAAAGGGATTGAACTTTTAAAACCCCTCGTTCTTACCGCGTTGGCAGGCTTTGCTGGTGCGCTACTCTTAAGACCCTGGAAGCAAGGCAGACTGCTGAAGAGCTATTTCTTTTTTATCCTTGCAGCGCTTCCGATTCAACTTTTTTTATCCCTGCTTTCGGGCAGGAGATATATGCATTACTATATTGCCTGGCTGCCTGTACTGGCGCTTCTGGTCGGATTTTTAATCTACTTCGTTCAAAAACTGGCTGACAGATTCCTTCCAAACTTTACGTACCTACGAACTCTGAGCCTTTTCATTGTGTTGGGGTTGGTACTGGGACTTGGTCTGCAACCTGTCATTGGCAGATTGGCAATTTTGGGTAATCTTTCCAGGTCGATTTGGGTACAAAAATCGTTCCCACCACCGGATGTTTCCAAGGTGGATGAGGGAATATACGTTGACTATCTCCTGAAAAATACCCAGCCCGGCGATTATGTGCTTATCTGGGGCAACGCCAGCGTTTATAATTTCCTGTCGGACCGCGCATCCCCTTCGCGATTTGTTTACACGTATGCCTTTGGGGTGCCTCCGTATGTCTCGCAGGAAATGGTCGATGAATTACAGCAAGATATTGCTGAAAAGCGCCCGCTTATTCTGGATGCCACTGCCGGAGATGCGACGATCGATCGCCTCAGTTCAAAGATGTGGAGTGATCTGCCCATAACTCAGGGCTTGATCCGCTTCATTGAGGAGAATTACATCCGTGTGGAAAAGGTTGGAGATTTCCAGGTCTGGATCTTCAAAGCTAATTAATAATTGATACTGCCTGGGTAGTGTCAATAAAAATGGAGAAAAATGAAAAGAATACTTATACCTGTACTGTCTGTTCTATTAATAACTGTGCTGACTGCTTGTGGAGGCGCTGAAGCAGCCACGCCTGAGATCAGCGCAGAAGACCTTGCCTCTACTGCCGTTGCCGAAGCCTGGTTGGTGCTCACCCAGACTGCCGCCGCCGTGCCTACTGTGACAGCTGTTCCGCCGACATTCACCCCTCAGCCTTCCAATACCCCTGCGCCGTTGGTGCTCCTTCCTACACTTCCTCCGGCTACGATTTCCGTTGCGGTTACGCCTACTTCCGAATGCAATCAGATACCTGGACCAGAGCCCAAGGGCGATTTGGTGAGTGTTGAGTTCCGAAATGATTCTCAAGGTAGCACCAATTTATCATTTGGTATGAGCTATCCGAACGATAAAGGCGAGTGTTATACCTATTCCTACACGATCGGAAAAGACGATGTGGTGAGTACAAAAGTTTTGGCTGGCTGCTATTGGGGATGGGCATGGATCACCGGGGCAACCAGCGCAGAGAACTCGGTGGCAAAATCTGGCGATGTTACCATTTGTATTACCGATACCTCGGTCATACATAAGATCCGGATCACACAGGAACGGGTGGATTTTCGTTAGTTGTCCATGAGCAAAGCCGGGTCCATGTTCCTCTTTTATTTTTCGATTGTTCTTGCCATCGCCTCCAGCGCGTTGTATCACTTCGTCGCCAAAAGCACACCTGCGAATGTGAATTTTACGGTGTCACTTTTGGTGACATATGGGGTCGCCTTCGTGGCGACCCTCTTTACGTTCGTTTTCTTCCCGACCCAAAATGTGATGGCAGAACTAAAGCTGCTGAATTGGGCGAGTTTTGGTCTGGCTGCGGCTGTTATGGGAATCGAATTTGGTTATTTATTGATGTACCGTGCGGGCTGGAACCTGGGCATTGCCGCTGTGCTGGTCACTGTGCTGGCGTCGCTGATCCTTGTGCCTGTGGCGATCTTTGTCTTCAAGGATAAAATCTCGTGGATCAATATTGCCGGAATACTAGTCTGCCTATTGGGATTAGTAATGCTTAATTGGAATAGGTAAAAGACCTGCCAGTTCAGTTCTTTGATCGTAATAGTGACGACGCAAGTCGTCACTATTTTGTTTAAGACCTTTGGCGAACATGTAAATAAGAGACGCTGAAATGTGCTCCGAAGATAAAGATCAAGCTGCCAATGTATGCCCAAAAGAGAAACGCGATAATGGCGGAGATGGTTCCGTAGACAAGGTTGTTTATGCTGAGGTATGTGGATACAAAATAGAGGAAAAGGCGCTTTGCCAGCTCCCATAGCAGACCGGCTCCAATTGCTCCTGCTAATACCTCTCGCCAGGTGGCATTGCCATGAGGTAAAACCATATACAAAACCATAAAGAGTGTTATATCCAGGATCACGGTTAATAATAAACTGAGCCCATACCCAACGGGGATCACAAGGTCCGGCGCCCAAAAGCGGATGTTGGTGATCACACTGCCTGCCAGAGAAACGAGAAAGAGTGTTGGACCTATGAGAGCCAATACAGATAAGATCGCTATCCCACGGACCTTCCACGAAGACCGGCGTTGTTTAATATGCCAGATCTCATTCAGAGTTTGGGTCATGGTGTAAAAAATGGTTGAAGCAGACCACATCAAACCAAGCAAAGCAAACCCGGTAACGGGCCCGCGAGTGCGAATGACTTCATTGATATTCCTGCCCAACAACTGCTCCAATGCAGGGGCAACGAACTCAAGGCTCTTAAACATGGTGCGCTGGTTGATGTAGGCATCGAAACCAAAGCTGGCAATCGAAATGCTAAGAATTACAAGTGGGAAAAGGGAAAACAACGAAATATAAGCGATCGCAGATGCACGGATCGATGTTTCGGGTTGTAGTGTTTTTAATGTGGAGTTCGCCAGTATCCAGAGCCAATTATTGCTGCGTTCGTTGAGACGCTCTGCAAGTTGAAAGATTTTCTTTTGATATGAGACCCAGAATCTTTCCGTTTTTTTATGCTTGGTGACCATGGTGTGATTATAAGCGCGTCGCTTCTGTTTTACCTTGCAATGCCCCATGCTATAATTTCACTATCTCAGAAGATCAACTCATATACTTGTTGAATAGATTGCTTTTGAAAACCTGTATTTTGTTTTGAACCTCAATTATTGGACTTGTACACCCTATGCTATCACGCTTAAAAGCCGCTGCCCGTATTCTGATCAAAGGCGAACCCAAAAAGAAAACCCGCAACCCCATCCCTGCCATTACTGCTGAAGAACTGGTAGAGATCAAACAATTCTTTCCACGCGAAAAATTCTTCATCCTGGGTCACGCCCGCTCAGGCACAACCCTGCTTATGCGTCTCCTGCGTCTGCATGGAGAAGTCCATGCGAATTATCAGGCGCATTTTTTCACGCGCAAACCCATGCTCAAATCGCTGGTCGATACGCCCGAGGCGGAGGAATGGCTCTCGCGAAAATCCAACCGCTGGAACCAGGGACGCGACCTTTCGCCTCTTGTCTTGCGTGCCGCCGCCGACTTCATCATGGAGCGGGATGCCGCCCGCGAAGGCAAGCATATCGTCGGAGATAAAAGCCCTTCATCCACGATCCACGGGCAGCTCGTGCGCGATACACATCTTTTATATCCCGATGCCAAACTCATTTACATCGTCCGCGATGGACGCGACGTATTGATCTCGGAACGCTTCCGTAACTTTGTAGAGGAGTCTAAATTCCTCACCGCCGAAGACAAGCGCATCATCGCGGACCTGAAAACTGACTCGGCTCCATTTAGCGATGGGCGCCGCTCGATCTTTACCGAGGCGTCCATTCGCAACATTGCCAAACGCTGGGTGGATGACCTGAACGAGATCGATACCGAAAGCAAACGCTTATATGGTGAGAACTACATCTCGCTGCGTTATGAAGACATGCTTTCCAAGCCCTTTGAGGAACTCTCCCGCTTGTGGAAATTCCTGGGCGTGCAGCGTGTGGACCCTGCTCTTGAGCAAAAACTGACCGACGAAATGTCCTCCAATCCCGATGAAGCATGGCAGGCGCAACGCAATGAAAGTATTGCCTCCTTCCTCCCGAAGGGGCAGGCAGGGAATTGGCAGCGTTTGTTCACAGCGCGCGATAAAGCTTTGTTCAAAGAAATTGCCGGGGATGTGTTGACGAAGTGGGGGTATGAGAAAGATTTGAATTGGTAACTATTTTGCAGGGGCGGGGCTTGTGCCACAACGTGGTGTACCCCGCCCCTGCATTTCATATATAAGGACGGAAACATGAAATATCTAATAGCTGGTCTTGGATCTGTAGGAAGACGCCATATGCGTAATCTGGTCGCATTGGGCGAAACGGATATTGTCCTTTACCGCACTCACAAAGCGACCCTGCCTGATGATGAATTGGCGGGCTACCCTGTTGAAACGGATTTCGCCGAAGCGCTGAAGAAACACAAGCCGGATGCAGTCATTGTTTCGAACCCCACGTCACTGCATTTGGATGTTGCCATTCCTGCCGCAGAAGCGGGCTGCGCCATTTTGTTGGAAAAGCCCATTGCCGCTTCCATGGAACGGGTGGATGTTCTTCAAAAAGCTGTGCAGAAAAGCGGCTCGAAAGTCCTGGTTGCATTCCAGTTCCGCTTTCATCCGGGCATGGTCAAGGTGCGGCAGTTGATCGAGAATGGTGAAGTTGGACGCGTGGTTTCGGCGCATGTTCATTTTGGCGAGTATTTACCGGCATGGCACCCGTGGGAGGATTATCGCCAGGGCTATGCAGCCCGCGCAGACATGGGCGGTGGTGTGGTGGCGACCCAATGTCATTCACTGGATTATTTGCCGTGGCTGGTTGGCAGGAAAGTTGAATCCGTTTGGGGCTTTGCCGCAAAACTGAGCGACCTTGAAGTCACTGCAGATGATACAGCCAAGATCGGTTTGCGTTTTGAAGGCGGCGCGCTGGGAAGTTTACATCTCGACTATAACCAACAACCGCCGGAGCATGAGTTCCGCATTATTGGCACGAACGGCACCATCAAGTGGAATCTGGCCGATGGCGCGGCGCACGTTTATCGGACGGAGAAAAAAGATTGGAATGTGTATCCGTTGCCGGAGGGTTGGGAGCGGAACGTTATGTTCCAACAACAGACCCGGCATTTTGTGGATGTGGTTTCAGGCAAGGCGGAGCCATCCTGTACTTTAGAAGACGGTGTTCAAGTGCAGAAGGTCATTTCATCGGTGCATGAGTCTCAAACGACTGGAAAGTTGATAAAGCTATAGGCAAAAGCGGCAGAGAACCTGCCGCTTTTTTGTTAGGTCTGCTTATGGATTGGTGGAGGCTTGTGGGCTATGACAAGCCGGAGATTTAGAAAGAGGCAGGAGAATTCCAAAATTCACCCACTGAATTTTGGAGTATAATGGGCGCTTGTGCAAACTGGTACGGGTGTAATTTAACCTCTTTATACCTGTGCTTTACAATAAACAATGGAGTGACAATCATGGCAAAAGCTAATCTTATCCCCCCCTACGGTGGAAAACTTGTTGACTTGGTCGTGAAGGGAGCCGAGCGCGACGAATTGATCGCCCGCGCAGGTCATCTGCCTTCGATCAAGATCACCATGCGCAACCTGTGCGACCTCGAATTGATCGCCACTGGCGGCTTTTCACCCCTCACCACGTTCATGGGCAAAGCTGATTACGAGCGTGTCCTTAAGGAAATGCGCCTTGCAGACGGCACGCTCTTCCCACTGCCGATCACGTTGACCGCTGACCCGAAGGAATTGCCGACCGTGGGTGAAGAACTCGCGCTGCGTTCCGCGAATTTTGATTTGATCGCAGTGATGACTCTTGATGAGGTCTATCACTGGGATGCGAACACCGAAGCTGCGCTGGCATACGGCTCGACCGATACCAAGCACCCGATGGTCTCCGAAATGGGACGCTGGGGCAAGGTTTGCATCAGCGGTCCAATGAAGGTAGTGAACCTTCCCAAGTATTATGATTTTGTGAACCTGCGCCATACCCCCGCTCAGGTGCGCGAAATGCTCGAAGCGATGGGGCACGACAATGTCGTCGCTTTCCAGACCCGCAATCCTTTGCACCGCATTCATGAAGAACTGACCAAGCGTGCCGCCGCTCAGGTGAATGGCTCGCTCATTGTTCACCCTGTGGTGGGTATGACCAAGCCCGGCGATGTGGATCACTACACCCGCGTCCGCACATACAAGGCATTGGTCGATAATCACTACGATCAGAAAAGCACCATGCTGAGCCTGCTTCCACTTGCCATGCGTATGGCTGGACCGAAGGAAGCTATCCTGCATGCCATCATCCGCCGCAATCATGGCGCGAATCATTTCATCGTCGGGCGCGATCACGCAGGTCCTGGCAATGACTCAAGTGGCAAGCCGTTCTACGGTCCGTATGACGCGCAGGAATTAATGACCCAGTATGAAGCTGAACTCGGCGTCAAGATGGTTCCGTTCGAAATGCTGGTCTACCTCCCCGACGAAGATCGCTACGTGGAAGAGAAGGATGTTCCCAAGGGCGCGAAAGTTGCCAACATCTCCGGCACACAAGTCCGTGACGATTATCTCGCCAAGGGCAAGTTGCTCCCTGAGTGGTTCACCCGCCCCGAGACCGCAGAAATTCTGCGCGAGATGTACCCTCCGCGCCACGAGCAGGGCTTTGGCATTTGGTTCACTGGCTTGAGCGGTTCCGGCAAATCTGCCACCACCTCTGTGTTGACCACCTTGTTGCTCGAACGCGGACGTGAAACTGCCATCCTCGACGGCGATGTGGTCCGTACCCATCTTTCCAAGGGTCTTGGTTTCAGCAAGGAAGATCGCGACACCAACATCATCCGCATCGGTTTCGTCGCTGGCGAGATCGTACATGCCGGCGGCATTGTCATCTGCGCCGCCATCAGCCCGTACCGTGCCACCCGTGAAGAAGCCCGCAAGATGGTCGGTGAGAACTTCATCGAAGTCTTTATGGACACACCTGTTGAAGTCTGCGAACAGCGCGATGTGAAGGGTCTGTATGCCAAGGCTCGTCAAGCCATGGTTGACGGCAAGCCGATGGGCTTCACTGGTGTTGATGATCCGTATGAACCGCCTGTCAAGCCAGAGATCACGCTCAAGGGCTATGAATCCACCCCTGAAGATAATGCTCGTATCATTGTCAAGTATCTGGAAGAACAGGGTTTCCTGCTTCCTGTGAAGTAATCTGATGCAAGTGACAGTCACCTTAAAGGTGACTGTCACTTGTTCTTTGTATGACCAAACCCCCTTACGCTTCATTCTTAATTCTCAGCCTGCTTTCCCTTTCAGGAACCTTTCTCATCCTCTATGCGACTCCGCAAGGGCTGGGGCTCCTGGATGATTCCATTGGCTATATTGCCGGGGCGAGAAGCATCCTTGCCGGACAAGGCTACCGTGAAGCGTGGCTGGCATCGAACCAGCCGGTTACACATTTCCCACCCGGTTTTTCTGCCATTCTCGCATTTGTCGGCTTAAGTGGGCTCGACCCTTTACGCGGCACGCGTTTTGTCAATGCGTTGGCGTTTGGCGTAAATATTTTTTTACTGGGGCTTGTTGGCTGGCGTATGACCAGTTCAAGAGTCGCCGGTCTTGTATTGGCTGCTCTATTTTTGGTAAATGGGGAACTTTTTCGCATTCACACCACGGCAATGAGCGAACCGCTGTATATCTTCTTTACACTGGCGGCGTTCCTGGCTTTCTCTCATTACTTTGCTCGTGAAGAATCTGCAATTAAATTTTTATTATTCGCGGGTGTATTAACGTCATTTGCTTATCTGACACGTTATGCAGGTCTTGCTCTCCTTGCAACTTTTCTTGTTTCACTCTTTATCCTTCAAGATACTTGGAAGAAACGCCTCTCCAGCGCGGGCATCTTCCTGGCAGGGTTTATTCCCTTTGCCCTTGCCTGGGCAATTCGTAATCGCTTGTTGACCGATAACGCCACCAATCGCAAACTGGTCTATCACCCGATTACCTCCGAAAATATTCAACTTGGAATTTCCAATTTCGCTTCCTTTATTTTGCCTATTGAAGAATGGCGAAAGACTCTGATCAAAATCCCGAACATGTTTGCTGTTATTCTTTTTGGTCTCCTTTTGGTTTTGTTGGTTTGGATTGTATTCAAAGGACTGAAGAAGTTCACGGATCCCTCGCTACAAGCTCCTGAAGTGCTTTCTTTTATCAGTACGTTATATATCTTCGGCTATCTTGCATCGATCCTTTCTTCGATGACGCTGTTTGATGCCAGTACTAAATTCCAGCTTCGTATCGTTGCGCCGGTTTACGTCAGCCTGCTTATTATGCTGGTCTATTCTGGTTATTGGCTTTGGCGAAAACAAAAAACGAGTGTAGTTCTCCTGACTCTGGCTGTCTTCGTTTTCTCCCTTTCCGGCTTCACCAATACCCTCACCCAACTTCGCAAAGGCGGACAGGGATATGCATCCTTCCAGTGGTTCGACTCGGAAGCGATGAAATTTCTTGCAGAACTGCCTGAAGGTACGCGTATCTATTCCAATGAGACTGCGCCGGTTTATCTTTATACGAAGCACCCCGGTTACGTATTGCCTGACCTTGTAGACCCCGTCACTGGTCTGCCGCGCGGGCGATTTGATGAAGGGGTCGCCGAGCTTCAAGCCGATGTGCTTTCCGGTGAAGCTGTGCTGGCGTTGTTCGATGTGGATTCGCAAGATGTGGAAGTACAATCGGTCTATGTCATTCTTGCTGATGGGTTATATCTCGCCGTTAACAAACAAGGCGATAAAATCTATACCGCTTTTCCATAACGCGAAATAAACTTCGCGCTACTCAAAAGGAACCTATATGACCATTTTCGATAAATTCAATTTGAAAGATCGCGTTGCAGTCGTCACCGGCGGCGGCGGACAGTTGGGCTATGAATTCTGCAAGACCCTTGCAGAAGCAGGCGCCGCCGTTGTTGCCGCAGACCTCAACATGGATTTTGCTGGCAAGACCGCGACTCGACTCACCGAAGCCGGATATACCGCGATGGCGTTTCCTCTCGACGTGACCCGCCTCGAATCGACCCGGGAGCTGGTCGCTGAAACCGTGAAGCAATACGGCCGCCTCGATATTCTTGTCAACTCCGCCGCGCTTGACCCCAAGTTTGACCCCACCGCCGCAGAAAAAGGAATCGCTCCCGGCGCCTTCGAAGATTATCCACTTGCTGATTGGCAAGCGGCTCTCAACGTCAACTTGACCGGCATGTTCCTCACCACCCAAGCTAGTGTCAAGCAGATGGTTGCTCAGGGCAAAAAAGGCAGCATTATCAATATCTGTTCAACCTATGGTTTGAATGGACCCGACCAACGCATTTACATCAAAGATGGCAAGCGTGTGGCCTATAAACCCGCCTATTACACCACCACCAAAGCGGGTGTGATGGGTTTTACCAAGTACCTTGCCGCCTACTATGCCGAGACGGAAATTCGCGTCAATGCCCTTACCCCGGGTGGTGTGTATAACAACCACGAAGAGTATTTCGTCAAGAATTATTCCGCCAAGACCATCCTCGGTCGCATGGCGAAAAAGGATGAAATGAACGGGGCTTTGCTTTTCCTGGCATCTGAAGCCTCTTCGTATATGACCGGCAACAACGTCATCGTGGACGGCGGTTGGACGGCCTGGTAAAGAACAATAATCCAGTCTTCGATATTCGGTTGACGAATGTCGAAGATCGAGTTGCGAATATCGAGAATTTATGACCAATATCCTCGCCATCATTCCCGCGCGCGGCGGCTCAAAAGGAATTCCGCGCAAGAATATCCGCAACTTTGCGGGATATCCCCTCATTGCGTGGAGCATCGCCGCAGCGAAGCGTTCCAGCCTGGTGACGCGTATCATCGTCTCAACCGACGACGAAGAGATCGCAGAAGTTGCGCGTGCCTGGGGTGCGGAGACACCATTCCTTCGTCCCGAGGAATTGGCACAGGACAAGACCACCGATCTGCCTGTCTTTGAACATGCGCTTAAGTGGCTGGAAGAGATCGAAGGGTACCACCCCAAAATCGTAGTGCAATTGCGCCCAACTTCGCCCATTCGCCCGCGGACGATGGTGGATGATGCGATCAACATCCTGTTGGATCATCCCGATGCGGATTGTGTGCGCGGTGTGGTGCCAGCAGCCCAGAACCCTTTTAAGATGTGGCGCTTCAACGGCGAGGAACGACCGCTGGGGCAGTTACTCGAAGTCCCCGGCATTGCAGAGCCTTACAATGCACCGCGTCAGATCCTGCCCCCGGTTTATTGGCAGACGGGGCATATCGATGCCATTCGTACGGCTACGATCGTCGAAAAGAAATCGCTGACGGGCAATGTCATCTATCCGTTGGTGATTGACCCGAAATATACAGTGGATATTGATACACTTCAGGACTGGGCAAAGTACGAAGCTGTCATTTACAGCGGATTGGATGTTGTCTCGCCGGGAAAACAACGCCGTCCCATGCCTGAAGCGGTCAAGATGATCATCTGTGATTTTGATGGTGTTGTGACCGATAACCTTGTCCTTACCGACGAGAATGGAAAAGAGACCGTCGCTGCCTCGCGCAGTGACAGTATGCATATCAAAACCCTGCGCGAAAATGGGGTGGAAGTGATGATCCTCTCTTCGGAACCGAACCCGGTGGTGAAGGCGCGTGCGAAAAAGATGGGGGTGGAGGCAATTCATGGGGTGGGCTTGCAGGACAAAGGTCGTGTGATGCGCGAAGTCCTCGAGCAGAAAAAAGTTCGGGCGGAAGATGTCATCTATATTGGTAATGACCTGAATGACCTGCCTTGCTTTGAAGTGGCAGGTTGGTCTGTGGCTGTGGCAGATGCATATCCTGAAGTGATCCGCGCGGCTGATCATGTGTTGACGAAGGGCGGTGGGCGGGGGGCTATCCGTGAAATGTGTGAGATGGTATTGGCACGATTAAAGTAGAATTAAGCATTGCGACCCCATATTATGTGGCGCAGACTGCGTAAAAAATTAGGAGATCAAATGACTCGTGAAATAAAATTTGGAAACCGAATGATGGGTGATGGGCACCCCGCATATATTATTGCTGAGATCGGGCTCAACCATAACGGCGATCTTGATATCGCCAAGAAGATCATTGACGCTGCCGTGCATGCCGGGGCGGATGCAGTGAAATTCCAGAAGCGCACACCCGAAGTTTGTACCCCGCCTGAACAGCAGAAACAAATGCGTGAGACGCCCTGGGGCTACATTACCTATTTGGATTATCGTTATAAAGTGGAATTCAACGAAGAGCAATATCGCGAGATCGACCGCTATTGCAAAGAAAAAGGCATCGATTGGATGGTCTCCGTATGGGATGAACCCTCGGTGGATTTTATGGAGAAATTTGAAACTCCGGCTTATAAAGTTCCATCAGCATCATTAACAGACCATAACCTTCTCAAGTATGTGCGCCAAACTGGCAAGCCGGTCATCATTTCCACGGGCATGTCCACCATGGAACAAATCCATAAGGGTGTGAATGCTGTTGGTGAAGATAACCTTGTCATCATGCACTGCACCAGCACCTATCCTTGTGAGCCGGAAGAATTAAATCTCAGAATGATCGAAACCTTGCGCAAGGAATTTCCTAATAACCCGATCGGGTATTCTGGGCATGAAACCGGGCTTGTGCCTTCTGCGGTGGCAGTGGCGCTGGGCGCCTGCTCAGTAGAGCGCCACATCACTCTGGACCGCGCCATGTGGGGCAGTGACCATGCCGCCTCTGTGGAACCCGGTGGTTTTGAAAAGCTGGTCAAATACATTCGTGTGACCGAAGCCGGGCTCGGCGATGGCGTGAAGCGTGTGTATGAATCTGAAAAAGCTCCAATGAAGAAACTTCGCCGTGTAGGGAACGAATAAAGAATTTTGTAGGGGCGAGGGTACCTCGCCCCTACGCTTATTGAATTATGGGAATTAAACAAACACTCCGCCGCGCACTCCGTCCATATGGAAAGACCGCCCAAGCCATCTGGCGCTGGAAGCGGTTTTCTTTTAACGATGCTCCACCCATCTTTGCGAACTCAAAACCGAAGAGCGGTTCACATTTGCTGTTGCAGGTGATGAACGGCTTCACCCAGATCATGCCGTACAAATATGTGGATGCAGACCCGATCCGTACGATAAAAAAAGACGGCGGACGACGGACCGCAGACGATATTTTTACAGATTTAAGATCTGTGCCGAATGGAGTCATTAGCTGGGGTTATGTGGATGCCACGCCAGAAAACGCCTCTTTCCTGACCTCGGACGGGCGCGTCAACTTTTTCATTTATCGTGACCCAAGAGATATGCTCGTCTCACAAGTCTTCTTTGCGACCGATATGCACGAAGAGCACGGCATGCACGACTACTACAATTCCCTGCCCGATTTTGAGGCGAGACTCAATGTTGCCATTACCGGCATTGATCGTGACGGGCTGAAGATGGTCAGCGTCAAACAGCGCTACGAAGGCGTCTTCCAATGGTTGAAACAAAAGAATACGATGTGCATCCGCTTTGAAGATCTTATCAATAACCGCGATGCGACTCTTATGTCCATGCTGGATGAGGTGGAGAGTACAGGTTACAAGATCCCAACTCCGCGTGAAAAGGCATTGTCGATCTTGGTGGATGCCATTCAGCCGAAAAAGAGTCACACATTCCGCTCTGGCAAAACCGGCGGCTGGACACAGCATTTCAGCGAAGAAAACAAGAAATTATTCAAAGATGTGGCAGGAGATTTACTGGTGCAGTTGGGTTACGAGAAAGACAATAACTGGTAATTCAAAAAGACCGGAATATTCTGGTCTTTTTTTGTTCTTTTGCTCTCTGTTACAATTTACAAATCATGAAGGAATTCTTCACCCAACGCATTAAGCGCGGACTTGTCCGCAGACTTACTCTACTTAAAGTTGCTTCGGTTGCACGCGAGGTGGCTCGCAAAGAACCGAAAACTAACAGCGCACCCGTCGTCTTTTTTAAAGCCTCCACTGGCATTGATGACCTTTCCTGGAACAGCGGCTTTCATTTGTTGACTACATGGGCATTGCGCTTGCAAGGCATCCCTGTGGCGTATTTTGCTTGCAACTCAGGCTTGAGTAAATGTGTGCTGGGAACAAATCGCGATAATCCACAAAAGGAAATGCCTTGCAAATCCTGTGTTATGCAAAGCAAGGCGTTGTATGCGGGGGTGCAAGCAGGCAAGCAAGCCGGTACACAAGTAAATTGGTTTGACTTTCAAAGAGATTCTGAGATCGAGAATGCCATTCGAGATCTGGATATCAGTCACTTATCACGTTTCACTCATCAAGACCTTCCTCTTGGCGCGCTCTGCCTGCCCGGTCTGCGTTGGGTATTACGCATCCATCACTTGAACGATGACGAAAATACGCGCTATCTTTTGCGTGAATATATTTTGTCTGCCTGGAATGTGGCGCAGAAGTTCTCGGCTTTCCTCGATCAGACTCAGCCTCGGGCTGTAGTGGTTTTCAATGGGCAGTTCTTCCCAGAAGCGACAGCGCGGTATATCGCCCAAAAACGCGGACTGCGCGTCATCACCCATGAGGTGGGTTTGCAGCCTGCTACGGCGTACTTCACTGACGGCGAAGCGACGGCGTATCCTATTCATATCCCTGCTGATTTTGAATTGAGCGAGGCGCAAAATGCCAAACTCGATGCCTATCTTGCCAAACGCTTCCAAGGCGACTTTACGATGGCAGGCGTTAAATTTTGGGCGGAGATGAAAGGCTTGGACGAAGCCTTCTTGAAAAAGGCGGCAGGCTTTAAGCAGATCGTGCCTGTCTTTACCAACGTCATTTTTGATACCAGTCAACCGCACGCCAACACCGTATTTGAAGATATGTTCGACTGGCTTGATATGGTCTTGGAGATCGCCCGCGAGAACCGTGACACGTTGTTCGTCATCCGCGCGCATCCTGACGAGACGAGGGTGAGAAAATCCAGCCGCGAAACGGTTGAGGGATGGGCAGCCAGCCGCGAGCTAGAGAAAGAGGCGAATATCGTCTTCGTGAGTCCGCGTGAGGCGTTGAGTTCCTATGAGTTGATTCAGAGATCCAAATTTGTGATGATCTACAATTCCACGATCGGTTTGGAAGCGTCCATCATGGGCGCGGCAGTGTTATGTGCGGGCAAGGCGAGATTTACGCAGTACCCCACGGTTTTCTTTCCGCAAACGGTGGATGATGTTAGACGCAAGATGAAAGAGTTTTTGACGGCAGAACGTATTGACGTCCCCGCGGAGTTTAAACGCAATGCCCGTCAATTCTTGTATTTCCAATTATATAAAACATCGTTACCCTTTGGTGAGTTTTTAGAGCCTTCGGTGCGTGTGACACAAACAAAGTTAAAATCGTTTGATTTGGACGAACTGGTGAAATCCGATTCTGTGAAAGTGATCCTGGAGGGGGTATTGAATGACGGGGATTTCTTGTTGAAAGAATAGAGGAAAACATGACCTATCAATTGATCCGCAATGGTACGTTGATCGACGGAACGGGCGCTACTCCGATGACGGATGCCGCCGTGCTTGTGAAGGATAACCGCATTCAGGCAGTGGGCAAGGCGAGCAGTATTCGCCTGCCAGATGCGCAGACGACGGAGATCGATGCCAAAGGCGGCTTTATTTTGCCGGGGATGATCGATACACATGTGCATGTCATGTTGGAAGGTGTCAACATCGTGCGCGATATGATGACTCCCTTCTCGATGCGTTTCTATAATTCGGTGAAGTATTTGAAGAACACTATCGATGCAGGTATTACCAGTGTACGCGATGCGGGTGGCGCGGATGCTGGCACCAAGCAGGCGGTGGAGAGCGGCGTGATCCTCGGTCCGCGTTTGCAGATCAGCATTAGTGTGTTAACCACTACAGGCGGGCATGGCGATGGCTGGATGCTTTCTGGCATGGAATATGACCTGTTCATGGCATACCCTGGCTTCCCCGAATGCCGCGTGGATGGCGTAGATGATTGTCGCCGCAAGGTGCGCGAAGTGCTGCGTGCCGGGGCAGATGTCATCAAGATCTGTTCGACTGGTGGTGTGCTCAGCCCAACGGATCACCCGGAGTTCACGCAATTCTCTCCTGAAGAGTTGGAAGTGATCGTGCGCGAAGCATCGTATCGGCGCGGCGTGAAGGTTATGTCGCATGCGCAGGGCGCAGAGGGCGTTAAGAATGCGATCCGTGCCGGGGTGCATTCCATTGAGCATGGAATTTTCCTGGATGATGAAGCGATTGACTTAATGCTCAAGCATGGCACCTATCTTGTGCCGACCTTGCTAGCTCCGCTGGCAGTCCTTGAAGCAGGTGAGAAGGGTGGTATGCCCGAGTATGGCATTCGTAAATCTCGTGAAGTGATCGAGATCCACAGCGATAGTATCGGACGCGCTCACAAGGCGGGTGTGCGCATTGCCATGGGCACCGATGCGGGTGTTATGCCGCATGGAACCAATCTGCGCGAACTGGGGCTAATGAACAAGATCGGTATGAACCCTATGGAAACCATCGTTTCTACAACGAAGACGGCGGCTGAATGTTTGGGCTGGGGTGATCAGGTCGGTACGATCGAGGCGGGCAAACTCGCTGATGTTATTCTACTGAAAACCGACCCATTGAAAGATATCCGTTCCTTGGAAAATGTGGATAATATTCCGCTGGTGATGAAAGACGGCAAGATTGTGAAAGATAAGCGCTAAGTATTTGACGCAAAAAAAGAGGAGCTCATAAGCTCCTCTTTTTTATTCCACTGCTATTTTTATAACGATCTTGCGGGCTGGCTTCGACTCGCCCAGCGCCATACTCGGCATGTGCGCATCTTCGGGGAAGAGCAGTACAAAATACCCGCTTCTCAATGCGATCTGCCCGCCTTCACCAAACAAAGGCAGGAAATCTTTTTCGGACAGGTATTCCCCTTGCTCCAGGTCATGGATATTGGCGTAGCCCATGCCTTCCGCACCTTGCACCACGTATTGCAGGTCAATGTAACGGCGATGTGCTTCCCACTTGCCTTCTGATTTTGGTTTGGTGGTATATTCCTGAACCAACACATACATGCTGTTGTCAATTTCGTGCCTGCCAACAGGGAGTGTGTGGATATCGATCTGAGCGATATAGTCGAATGCCTGCTTGAATTTTGGGTGAAGCGGATAATAGAGAGCCGCATTTTCGATTCGGTCGATGATCATTTAGCTTTCCAAAGTAATGTATTTCTTGCGTGGGTTAACCCCAACCATGCCCTTGAACATCTCTTGAATGGACTTCATGTCCGCTTCCATGTCCTCGGTCAGGTGGAAGATATCTCCCACCCGCATGGCTTTGTTTTTGCCGTCCACTTTTGCAGTGACGATGGGCAGCTCTGCCCCTTTGGCGATGTGATAAAAGCCGCGCTTCCATTCTTTTACCCCGTGGCGGGTGCCTTCGGGGGCAATGGTCAGAATGAACTTGTCGCTTCGTTTGGAGGCGTCCACCATTTGTTCCACCAAGCCTGAAGATTTGGAACGATCTACAGGAATGCCGCCACACCAGTAGAAGAACCAGCCGAACGGGCTGCGGAATAACTCGGCTTTGCCCATATAGCGCACATCCGCTTTCAGGCGAAAGATCACTCCCAGAAACAGGAGAAAATCCCAGTTTGAAGTATGAGGCGCGCCGATGATCAGATATTTAGGCAAGTTCGGCAACTTCCCTTCTACGCGCCAACCGGAAAGGCGCATCAAGGAATTGCTGATCAAACGCAGGATGGGGCTGATGATGGGGGTGTTGAAAATGGTTAGTTTCACTGGATTTTCCTCAACACATAAAACCCCAAAAAACCGTTTGAGTCGCGCATGGTGAAATTGTGGTTAAATATCTGCATGCTGAAATCGTTCCTTCGTTCTACAGTCTATCATACCGAAAAAGGGTTACAGCGCCTGCGTTTTGCCTCACAGTCGGTGAATATGCCTGTTTTGCTCGGTATTTCCTTCCCGAAAAGCGGCACACACCTGCTTGATCAGATTTTGCTTGGTTTCGCAAACGTTGCGCCGTATGCCAAACGTGTGCATTCGTTTTATGCCGAGTATGAGGGCGAAAGTGGGAAAAAACGTGAACCCGAAAAAGCTCTCGTATGGCTTGACTCGCTCCATCCACGTGATATTGCATCTGCGCATCTCTTCGCCCGACCTGAAGCCATTGCCCGCGTATGTACAGAAAAATTCGCGCCTTATTTCATCTTCCGCGACCCGCGTGACGTGGTCGTCTCGCATGTCTTCTATGTCACCGACATGGAAGCGCGTCATGTCCATCACGACTATTACCAATCCCTGCCCGATTTTGATTCTCGCCTTAAGGTCAGCATCCTTGGCAGACCTGATGCGAATGTCGAATTCTCAAATATCGCAGACCGTTTTGAACCCTACCTCGGCTGGCTCGATAAAAAAGAAGTGTTGACCATTCACTTCGAAGACCTGATCCACCACCGCGAGTCGACTCTCACCTCCATCATGGATCACCTCCTCAGCCGTGTCACGCTTCAAGCTCCCCGACAATTGATTCTCGACTCCCTCGAAACCTCCATTAACCCGAAAAAGTCCCCGACCTTCCGCTCCGGCAAGACCGGCGAATGGAAAAAATATTTCACCGAGGAACATAAAAAGATATTCAAAGAAGTAGCGGGCGATCTGTTGATCAAGTTGGGATATGAGAAAGATGGTGATTGGTAAGTATGGGAATCGGACTTCGGGAATCGGGTAGGAGGTTGTGATGAGTGTAAAGAGCCTTGAAACGCTTGAAGTATGGAAAAAAGCAAAAGAATTTTGCCTACGTAACTATCGTGAAGTTTTACCATTGCTCCCATCTGAAGAAAAATGGAATCTTAGTCAACAAATACGTCGATCTTCAAGCAGCATTCCTGCGAACATTGCAGAAGGCTATGGACGATTCTATTATCAGGAGATTATTCGGTTTTGTTATATTGCCCGTGGCTCACTGGAGGAGACCTTAAGTCATTTAGTCTTGTGTGCTGAGTTGAAATATCTTCCAAAACCCTTATTTGAATCATTGGAACAGGATGGGGAGAAGCTAACCCAGTTGATCAATGGATACATTGGCTACCTAAAACGCAGTAAACAAGGTCAAAATGAACCGGGTGCTAGCCATATAGCTCGTGAAGGGGAATCTCCATACATTACCGATCTTTCCGAAGACCACATTGGTATTGAATGACGATTCCCAATTCCCGAATCCCGATGCCCTGCTCTTTGGTCATCCGCGCTTATAACGAAGCCCGGCATCTTGGGCGTCTGCTTGAGGGCATCAAGCAACAAACCATAAAAGATGTAGAAATTATATTAGTTGATTCAGGCTCTACCGACTCAACCGTTTCCATTGCGGAAAATTATGGCGCGAAAGTCGTCCACATTCCCTCAGCGGAGTTTACCTTTGGGCGTTCGCTCAACTTCGGGGTTAAGTCTGCGAGCCGCGAATTGATCGTCATCGCCAGTGCACATGTCTATCCCGTCTATCCTGATTGGCTGGAAACTTTACTTCGTCCATTTCAAGATGAGCAGGTTGCTCTGACTTACGGCAAGCAATGTGGGTACGAGGGTTCAAAATATTCCGAGCATCAGATCTTTCATCAATGGTATCCAGAGATAAGCAACCCCGACCAGGTCACTGCATTTTGTAACAATGCCAACTCCGCCATCCGCAAAAGCCTGTGGGACGTGCATCCCTACGACGAAACATTGACCGGGCTCGAAGACCTGGAATGGGGCAAATGGGTAAAGGGGCAGGGATATAAGATCACTTATGTCGCTGAAGCGGAGATCGTCCACATCCATAATGAAACACCTCATGGTGTTTACAATCGTTATCGTCGTGAAGCGATGGCGTTGCGAAGAATTTATCCTGAAACCAATTTCAACCTGTATGACTTTTTCCGTTTAACTTTCACCAATATTTTTAGTGACCTGTGGCATGCCGCCCGCGAAGGAGTATTGTTGAAAAGTTTTTCGTCCATCTTTTGGTTTCGTTTTGCTCAATTTCGCGGAACTTATATGGGGCATCGTGAGACGAGTTTGGTGACACCACAGCTAAGAGAAACCTTTTATTATGCGCGGGAAAGAAAGAAGATGGATGAAAGAAAACGGGATGTGGAACCGATCCAGTATGATGAGAAAAAATAAGGTGATTGTTTTCGATTCGGTATAATACCTAGGTCATGCCGCATTTTTCCAGAAAATCCAGCCGTTCGATCTTAACTTCACTTGGTTTCCTCGTTGTTGTTGGGGTCGCTCTGCTGATTTTATTTTTCCGACAGCCTTCCGAGGCTGGAAGCCAATTCTTATTTGGCTTATCTGCGGCTCGTTTGTTGAGCGGGGGCATATTCATCCTTTTGATTGCCGGTACCGCCTTTGCATTTTTCTATTTCCGTACCAATTCTGCCCCCATGTTGGAACGGGTACATGGATTTATCTCTTCTCCAAACAGGTTGTTTGTTGCGCTGACCATCCTGTACGGATTTGCCTTGTTCACAGGTGCTGTCTGGTTGTTGACTTTGCTTCCAGTTGTAAAAGGAGCAGAGTGGATTCTGGGCGCACTTTCGCGCGTAAGCCATTTGGTCGCTTGGCTCTTTCTGGCGGGCATTCTACTGGGATCTTCACTCGCTTCTCTGTACAATGAATCTTACGGGCTTGATGATATTTTTACACCCTTCAAGCGCTCTCTTTGGTTTTGGATATTTCTTTGCATATATATGCTTTTGGTAACGTATTACCGTGTTGCGGCGTATGCGTCTTTTCTTAATGGGTTTGCAACCCCATTACTTGGGCTCGGATTGTTTTTCCTGATCTGGAGCTGGGTTGGCAGCACAGAAATGCAGATTCCAAACAAGGCGTCGGTGGAACGTTTCTTCCTCCTCGCCGGTATATTTTTGACGGTCTTCGTCCTGTACTGGCACCTTGCAGACTGGGTGGATTGGATCCATAAAAATCGCTTCGAATACTGGGACTCACTCGCTCATCAATTTGTGAACGGAAAGTTATACCTGCTGGATGCATCCGCCGCGAATGTCACGATCCACGATCTGACCCTGCACAATGGGAAGTGGTATGTCCCAGTTCCGCCCCTGCCTGCCATTCTTCTTATGCCGATCATGTTGTTTGCCAACCCTGAGAAAATCTTCATGGGGGATGTATCCATGCTGATGGGCGCTTTGAATGCTGTCCTGGTCTATTTGATCCTGGAGCAGCTTATTATCCGGCGTTGGGTGGCATTCTCGCGGACTTCCCATTTTGTGCTTGTGGCTCTCTTTGCATTTGGCACGAATCATCTGTGGGTGAGCATTATGGGAGAGATCTGGTTTGTCAGTCAGGTTGTAACGGTGACCTTCCTTGCGCTGGCAGTTTGGGCTGCCCTCCGCGGCGCATCCCCGTGGGTCATTGGAGCGTTTTTAGGAATAGCAATGCTGGCACGCCCGAACAGTTTGATGACCTGGCCGTTCGTCTTTGCCATTGCCATGCAGATCCAAAAAGAGAATGGGACAGTGATCGACCTCAAGCATTTGCTGAAATGGTCCGTGCAATCTGCGGTTCCGGTTGGGTTGGCGATCATTGGGCTTTTGTCTTACAACTATCTGCGCTTTGAAGACTTTATGGATTTTGGGTATGTGACCATCAATGGCGCTCCTGGTATTGTGAATAATGCCCAACGTTATGGTATTTTTTCTTCGGTATATATTTTGCATAACCTGAATGTGATGTTCCTGTATCTGCCGCAAGTGCAACTGGGCAGCCCGTGGATCTTCGTCCCCTCGTTGGAAGGCATGAGCATTTTCCTTTCCACACCGGTGCTGGTTTATTTGTTACGCCGTTATGAGAACCGTTGGTGGATTTGGGGTGCATGGGCATCGATCTTCTTCGGCTTTGCATTACTGGTCATGTATCACAATACGGGCGCAGCTCAATTCGGTTATCGCTATATCTTGGATGTAATTCTTCCTATCATGGCTTTGATGTCCCTGACTCTTCAAAAAAGGCAGCCCTGGCATTACTATCTATTGTTGCTTTTGAGCATCCTCTTCAATTTGTATGGGGCAGCCTGGTTCGTAAATGTTGGGTAAATTCAAGTCGAGTTTCGATATAATCAATTCATGTCTTCCCTTTCTCTAAAACCCGCCCACGAATACTCCACTTCCTTCCTTGCGGACCTGATGACCCGCAGTTTCGAAGCTTATTTTGTCCCCATCAATATTACCGACACAGTACTGCTGACCATGCTGCGCCGCGACGGTATAGACCTGACTGCCAGCCGGGTGTTGATGAAGGATGGTGAGCCAGTCGGTTTGGCGATGATCGCCCGCCGTGGTTGGACGAACCGCCTCGCTGCAATGGGGATCACGGTCAATGCCCGTGGCAGCGGTGTGGGCACCTGGGCAATGGCGCAGCTTGTCGCAGAAGCCCGGGAACGTGGGGACAAGGAAATGCTGCTTGAGGTCATCGAGCAGAACACTGCCGGAGTCAAGTTGTACGAAAAGTCCGGTTTTAAGAAGATGCGCAGATTAGTGGGGTACAAACTCAATAATCCACAGGTGGATACCGCTGAAGAGATCGAAGAAATAGACATCCGTGAACTGGCACGCACCGTCACCTATCACGGTATGCAAGACCTCCCCTGGCAGCTTTCTGGCACGACCATTATGCAGCATACGCCGCCATCACGTGCTTTCCGCCTCAATGACGCTTACTGTCTCATCAGTAACCCCGATGTAATGGATGTGGCGATCCAATCGGTGCTGGTCAAGGCTCGGTCGCGTGGAGCAGGCTTGAGCGGCGTCCTGTTGCGCACCCTGTTCGCAAAATTTCCCGGCAAAGTCTGGCATGTCTCAGCCATTTATCCCGAAGAGATGGGTTTCATTTTTGAACATGTCGGCATGCAGCGCGAGTCGCTTTCGCAATGGCAGATGTCGCGAGCGTTGTAAAGCATTTTCAGTACATAGCCACTGAGGACACGAAAAAATCTCTGTTTGCTCGGTGGCCTCTGCGGTGAGATAAAATAAGCGCATGAAAATTGCCGCCCTTGTCCCCATGCGACATCATAGCCAGCGTGTGCCTGGCAAGAACTACCGCCCTCTTGCGGGCAAGCCTCTTTTTCAACATATTTTGGAAACCTTGCAAGCTGTGCCGGAGATCGATACCGTCATGGTGGATACCGACTCCGAGCCGGTGATGGATGGAGTGCGCCGCCTCTTCCCTGCTGTGAAGTTGATCCAACGCCCTGAGCATCTCCGTGCTGACGACATTCCCATGAACGATATTCTTCTGCATGATACCGCGCAGGTACAGGCAGATTTTTATTTGCAAACCCATAGCACCAATCCATTACTCAAAGCCGAAACCATCTCGCAAGGAATCAAGACCTTTCTTGGTGCCTACCCTAAATATGATTCCCTATTCTCTGTAACGCGTTTACAAACCCGCCTCTACTGGCAGGATGGGCACGCCATCAATCACAACCCGTTGGAATTGCTCCAAACGCAAGACCTCCCGCCAGTGTATGAAGAGAATTCCTGTGTTTATCTTTTTACCCGTGAAAACCTTGAACGCAAAAAACACCGCATTGGTGACAGCCCATTGATGTTCGAGATCGATGCGGATGAAGCCTGGGATATTGACGAAGAGCTGGATTTTGAGATCGCCGATTTCTTAATGAGGAAGAGAAGTTAAGCCGTCATTGCCTGTGCCGCCCTTGCACTGACGAGAAATTCTTATGCAAACCCTAAAAGATAAACTCACCCCCTTCTGGTTTGGTTCCCTGCTGATCGTGATCATCGCGGGGATCGCCTATCTGCCGCTCGTGAGCCATCTCGGCTATCTCAACGACGACTGGTATCTAATGTACGATATGCAGGTCAAAGGCCCCGGTTTTTTTAATGCGATCTTTGGCATAGACCGCCCCGGGCGGGCGTTGGCGATGATCCCGTTGTTCTCGTTGTTCGGGTTCAATCCACTTTGGTACCACCTGAGTGCCTTCCTTTTCCGCGCTTTTGGCGGCGTATTCGTTTTTTGGACAGTGCGTATGCTATGGGGTGAGCGGCGTAATTTCTTTGCGTTGATCACCGGGCTCTTATTCACGGTATATCCTGGTTTCCTTTCGATGCCCAACGCCATTGATTATCAGTCGCATATCCTGGGCTTGTTCCTCGCTACTCTTTCTGTGGCATTGACCGTTAAAGCAGTGTTGACTGTCAGCCGTACTCAAAAGACGTTGCTGATCGCGGGGTCCATTCTTGCTGGCTGGGGCTACTTGAGTCAGATGGAATATTTCATCGGTATCGAGGCGCTCCGCTTTGGCGTGATCGTGCTGCTGATGTGGCGCGCGTCAGGCGAGACCTTTAAAGAAAAAGCGCAGAAGATCGTTCGCACGAGTTTGCCATTTTTGCTCATCGCGGCGGGGTTCCTCGTCTGGCGTTTGTTCTTCTTTGAATCTGAGCGCAAGGCGACAGATGTGGGGGTGCAGGTTTCGCAGTTTTTCGCTTCGCCTGTTACTGGGTTATGGTGGCTGAATTATCTGATCCAGGATTTTTTTACGGTTACGCTTGCTGCATGGACTCTGCCCGTATATCAGTTGGCATTCACCATGCGATTAAAGGATATGGCGACGGCAATTGGCTGGTCGGCATTGGCTGTGGTGGTGCTGCTTTATGCTCTCCGCTGGGTGGAGGGTAAGGCGGCAGATGGTATTCCCGCCGGGGAAACTGAATCCAGTTCTGATACGAGGATGATGCGTGAGACTTTATTTATCAGCTTCCTCAGCATGGCTGGCGGGTTGATCCCTGTGATCCTCGTCAACCGTCATGTCACCCTGCCGGATTATTCGCGCTATACCTTGATCGCATCTATTGGTGCAGTGATGCTGCTGGCGCTGCTGGTCGAAGGTCTTGCACGGCGCAGTACCCAGACCACTGTGATGGGGTTGCTGGTGGCAGTTGCGATCCTGACGCATTACGGTAATACCATTCGATCGGTATATGAAACCGAGGCAACGCGTAATTTTTGGTGGCAGGTGGCGTGGCGTGCGCCGCAGATAGAAGAAGGGGTGACGTTGATCGCTTTGTATCCGGGTAGCCCATTGAGTGAAGACTACTTCATTTGGAGCCCGGCGAACTTCATCTATTACCCTGAAAAGCAAAGTAACGATCCAGTGGTAGTGAAACTGCCTGCCGCCGTGTTGGATGGGAATACAGTCACGCAGATCACGACCAACGGCGGTGTGGAAACCCCGCTTCGGCGCGGCAACTATTTGGAACGAGACTTTGGCAATGTATTGGTGATGGTGCAGTCAAGTAGTGATAGTTGTGTGCGCTTCATCGATGGGAGATCGCCTGAGTTGAATTCGTACGATGATGGTCGTATCGTGATGGTTGCGCCGTATTCCAGATTGGATTCCGTCACAACCGATGGCGAAGCGCCTGTTGTGACGGAAGAGGTGTTTGGCACGGAGCCTGAACGTGGTTGGTGCTATTACTACCAGCAGGCAGACCTTGCCCGTCAACGTGGCGACTGGGAGTCCATCCCTGTTTTGTTGAACGAAGCTTTAGATAAAGGCTACTACCCAAACGATGGTTTGGAATGGATGCCGTTCATGCAAGCCTATGCCGTGCAAGGTGACGTGGAAGAGATCAAATCCATGCTGAAATTGGTGGCAGCGGATAAATACTTGCGGTTGCAGGTCTGTAATTCAATGAAGAGTTTGATGACGAGTGAAACTCTTGATGGGGATGTGACAGCATTGATCGAAAAGAATATTTGCAAATAAAGTATTAGAGGTATAGAGATGAAAGCTTTCTTTTCGCGATTGTTTAACGCGCCTTGGTATTCGGTCGTTTTTGGTGCATACCCCGTTTTGGCTTTGCTTTCTGTGAACAAAGGTCAGGTGGAGCCATCGGCTGTATTTCGACCTCTTTTGATTTCGTTATTGCTCAGCCTGGTTGTCTTTCTGGCAGCGCGGCTTGTGTTTCGTAAAACTCACAAAGCGGCTTTCTTTTCTGTTCTATTCCTTATTCTTTTCTTTACCTATGGGCATGTATATATGTATTTTGAAAAGAAATTCCCTGAAAACACGGCAGTTCACTGGTTGTGGTTGATATGGGTTGTTCTTTTGGTTCTTTCTATAGTGTGGGTTACACGCCCCAAGTTGACTTTTAAAGCAGCTGCTTCTTCCTTGAACGGCATGATCTTGGTTTTATTGGTCATGTCTGTAGCTCAATTGGATTTCAATACGGCTTCAGGAGATCCGCACCGCTTGGGAGCAAAAAATGCGCCAATACAAGAGGATCTGATCCTGCCGGAAAACCCGCCCGATGTATATTTTTTCCTGCTGGATTCATATACGCGTTCAGATCTGCTGGAGTCTGCATACGGATACGATAATAGTGACTTTGAAAACGCCTTGAAGGAACGCGGTTTTTATATTGCCAGTCAGAGCCAGTCGAATTATGTCCGCACAGAGATTTCACTGGGGTCTTCACTAAATATGCAATACCTGCAAGGGTTAGACCCGGCATTTACACCGGAGTCGATCGGTCGTAAAGTGTTGTGGGATGCGCTAAAACACAATGCTGTACGTTACAACTTTGACACCCTCGGGTACGAGACGATCAACTTTGCATCCGGTTTTGCCTGGCTGGAGATCACCGACTCGGATAAATTTATAAGCCCACCGCCGATCTCTTCGGGAATGACCGAGTTTGAAGGCTTGTTCTTGCGCACAACCTGGGCGCGATATGCCGAAAAATGGGGCTGGATCGACTCAGATGTCATCATGGCGGCAGGGTATCGTGACCGTTTCAATACTGTTTTTGACAGCATGGACTCTATTTCAAAAATGCCCGAACCGAAATTTGTTTATGCTCATGTGATTTCGCCGCACCCACCCTTTGTGTTCGACCCTGAAGGGAACCCGACCAACCCGGCAGAATTTTGGAATGAGAAGCGTCAATATACCGGTAAGATGTATCAAAAAGGCTATTTGAATCAGTTGCCTTATCTCAACACTCGTATGCTTGAAGCCATCGATACCATCATGGCGAACTCTAAGACGCCGCCCATTATCATTATTCAGGGTGACCATGGTCCCTGGTTGCAGCCCAGGGGTAAAAACATGTGGAACTTTACAGCGGTATATATGCCCGGGCATGAAGATACCCTGTACCCAACCGTTACGCCGGTCAACTTGTTCCGTCTCGTCTTCAATAACTACTTTGGAGGCAAGTATGATATTCTCGAAGATGTAAGTTATTACTCGCCTGTTCCAAAACTCTATGAGTTCACTGAAATTCCCAATCCATTCGATGAAGGACATTGATCGATGAAATACACAGTTCTGCTCACGGCTCCTTACATGATCCCATTTATGGACCGTTTCAAACCTGTCTTTGACTCTTACAATATTGAGCTCATCATTCCCGAAGTGGAAGAACGCATGGAAGAGGAGGATATTCTCAAGTATGCCGGTCAGTTCGATGGCACGGTATGTGGTGATGACCGTTACACCGCGCGAGTGATCCAAGCATGTTTGCCGCGTTTGAAGGTCATCTCGAAATGGGGAACGGGAGTCGACTCGATCGACGCCGAGGCTTGTTTCCGCTTTGGGGTGAAGCTTGGGCGAACGCCGAATGCTTTTACCACTCCTGTGGCAGATACTGTGCTTGGCTATATGCTGGCGTTCGCACGGCGCGGCCCGTGGATGGATGCGGCGATGAAACGCGGTGAATGGAAGAAGATCCCGGGCAGGACGCTTAGTGAATGTACACTTGGCATCATTGGCGTGGGAAATATTGGTAAGGCGGTGACACGCCGTGCAAAAGCCTTTGGCATGAAGGTCCTTGGTACAGATATTATTGATGTTGATCATGTCTTCGTTGGTGAGTCAGGGATCGAAATGACATCCCTCGAAACCTTGTTATCGAACTCGGATTTTGTGTCCGTCAACTGTGATCTGAATTCAACATCTCATCACCTGATCAACGCCAGTACGTTATCTAAGATGAAGCCTACTGCGGTGCTGATCAATACGGCGCGCGGTCCCATTGTGGATGAAAAAGCCCTGGTTGCGGCACTCAGTTCCGGTCAGATCGGAGGCGCGGCGCTGGATGTTTTCGAGTTCGAGCCGCTGCCATTGGAAAGTCCGCTTTTAAAGATGGATAACGTCATACTTGCGCCGCATAACTCCAATTCCAGCCCGACGGCGTGGGAACGCATTCATTGGAGTACGATCAAAAATCTGGTTGAGGGGTTGGGAATGCAAGAGAGGAAATGATGTCAAAGTTTCGGCTCGTACTACCTTATATTTTTTTATTCCTGTTGACGGCGCTTGCGCTTGACCTTGCCAATCCCTTTTTTGATAAGCCCGCCAGAGATGGCGGCTTTTTCCTATATGCGGGCAGTCAGATCGTAGACGGTAAGATTCCGTATAAAGACTTTTGGGATTCAAAAGGTCCCGGAATTTTTTATGTCAACGCATTGGGGTTGTTTCTGGGCGGCGGTTCGCGTTGGGGCGTTTGGCTTCTTGAGTTCGTTTGTATCTTTGGAATGCTCTCGCTTTTGTATTACACCCTTTCCAAACGCTGGGGTATGGGGGCGGCATTGTTCGGCACTGCTTTGGCAGGGTTTGGTCTGCGTGCCGTGCTGGGATACGGCAATTACACTGAGGAATTTGCGCTGCTATTCAACGCGGCAGGGCTTGCCATTTTTCTTTCAATGGTGGATGTGGAGCGGAATTATTGGAAGTACATCTGGGTCGGCGCGCTCTTTGGTTTGAGTTTCACGTTTCGCGCCAATAACATCGGCGGGTTCTTTGCGGTCCTTGGTGCGGTCTTTTTGTTCTATGTGTTCAAGCGGCATTATGTGGAAGCCTTACGCATCATCCTTGCCGCGTTGGCGGGATTTGCCCTGCCGCTCATACTGTGGACGCTTTATTTCGCCATCCTTGGCAGTGCAGGTGAAATGATCTACGCTTCCATACTTTTTAACTTTTCATACTCTGCCGCAAAGGACCGCGAATGGCTAGATATGTTTGGCGGTTTTGGGCGCTACGGAATGGATTGGTATGGTTGGTTCGCTCTGGCTGCCTGGTTCATCCTGGTTTTACGTTTCCTGCTTAGCTTTGTGCAGCGAAAGGTTATGGTCTTTGAAGTATTCCTTCTGGTCTGGTTTCCGATCGAGATCGCGCTGAGCAACCTTTCGGGCAGGAATTTCACGCATTACTACATTAGTTGGGCTTTGGCGTTGGCGGTTTATTCTGCTTATGTGTTTGCAGAATTCTGGCAGGTGACCTTCAAGGTTTCTGCGATGGAAGGCTGGAGTGATGGATTGGGGGCAGTCATATCCGTCGCGTTGATCGTGATGCTCTTTGTGATCGCTCCCTCAGTGTGGGCACGGTACGTTCAAGCTCTAGGTACCGGCGGTGAATACATCGACCCGGTGTCCGCTTATATCCGCGATAACAGCCAGCCAGAAGACCGCCTGTTGACATGGTACCCTGAAATGGGAGTCAACTTTATGGCTGGGCGGTCGTCGCCGGTAAAGTATGTGTATTACCCCCTCTTTCTGGAAGGGTCACTGACGAAAGAGATCGAAGACCGTTATTTCGACGACCTGACCTCAACTCCCCCTGAACTGATCCTGGATTGCTCCCGTTCTGTGGATGCGATCCCCTCACTGGACCCTGCCGCACGCGAAGAACAATATTCCATCGCAGGACTCAAGAAGAAGATGTACATCCAGCCGAAAATGGACGAAGTGTTCGAGTTTGTTGCTCAGAACTACCAACTTGAAAATACGATTGATACCTGTCTGATCTTTCGACGTAGAGTAGATTGATTTTAAAGTACAAGCCATCTCAAAATGCCACCTGCCCGCCCCCCCACGGAAGTTTGAAAATAAAAAGATCGTGCCAAAGACACAAGGGGCAAAGAAATCTCATTTCTTTGCCCCTTGTGTCTTTGCGTTAGATTCTTCCGGGTGGACATGGAATTTCAAGCACAAAGCCGGATTTCGACGTAAAATTATCCCATGACTAGAACCGTTCTCATCACTGGCGCAGGCGGCGGAATTGGGCGTGCCTGCATTAACCACTTTTCAAACCATGGGTGGCGTGTAATTGGCGTGGATCGTTCTGATTTTGGAGATGATTTTCCAAAGAACGGTCGTTTCATCAAAGCAGATATTTCGCAACCAGACTCTGTTGAACAGATTTTTCAACAGGCAAAAGAATTTCATCCCGCCCTGGATGCATTGGTCAATAATGCTGCTGTACAAGTAGCCAAGCCATTGGTAGATACCACTGTGGAAGAATGGGATTCTGTGATGGCGTCGAATTTGCGCTCGGTGTTCTTGTTCGTTAAACTTGCGCATCCTTTGCTCAAAGCAGGGAATGGCGGCGCTATTGTGAACGTCTCCTCTGTTCATGCTGTGCAGACTTCTGCGAACATTGCTGCTTATGCCGCCTCCAAGGGCGGATTGCTGGCGCTCACCCGTGCCATGGCGATCGAATTTGCGCCGGAGAATATCCGCGTCAATGCCATTCTGCCTGGAGCCGTGGATACACCCATGCTGCGGGCTGGTCTTGGGCGTGGACATGTCGGCTCTGGCGACGTGCAGGAACGCCTGGACAATCTCGCCCGCAAGACCGTTAATGGACGCGTGGGGACGCCTCAGGAGATCGCCAGCGCCATTTACTTCCTTGCGGATAACGAGCAATCCTCCTTCATGACTGGTCAAGCCATGATCGTGGATGGCGGCGCAACAGCGAGGCTCAGCACAGAATGAATATGAGAATGGCATCCATCGCACGCTATTTGATTTTGCTGACCTCGGCGGTTCTGACATTCTTCGGGCTGGGGACGATCCTGCGCATTGGCGGACGACCAGAAATGGTTGTCTGGTATGCCTTTTATGCCCTGATCATGTTCGTAGATGGTGCCATCCTTTTATTTGGCTTTTTTCAATTGAAAAAACAGAACAAAAAGATCTATTGGCTGACGTTCATTGTGCTCCTTTTCAATGTCATCATGCCTATCTTCGACCAGATCGGGATGATCGATATCCTCTTCATGCTTTTAAATCTGGCAAGTCTTCTTATTCTGTATTTTTCACGAAAAGCATTTCTCCCAGCACAAATTGAACAGTAAGGTAGCTAATGGATAAACTCAAAAAACGAACCCGCGAAACCTATCAGGCGCGCATACTTGTGGCGCGCATTATGTTCTATGTCAACTTTGCTTTATGGATCATTGTTGGTATTCTCTATGTTGCCAAGATGATTCAGGATCAAAATGGTCTCTCTGCCGCATTGGTGGGATTTTTCTTTTTGTTTTCAGCCATGACCCTTTTTATCGCTGCGCGCATGTTGGACCAACGTGAGAAATGGTCATACATTACCATCCTGGTTCTTACCATCTTAAACCTCCTGCTCACATTCACCGGCTATCCGGATTTTACTTATATTCTCGCCACCTTATTCGATATCATCATCCTTACCAACCTCATTCCGTTGAAACCCTTCTACGACATCGAAGCATGAAACAGACCATCAAACGCCTCATCCCATCCGCCATTTGGAATGCTGCCCGTTATACCAATGACGCCCTTCGCCGCCTGCCCGAATTGCCAGATGCCTACCTGCACCCCTGGCGGCGCGAGAGCCGCAAGCGTCTGGCTGCGTTCAAGAATATTCACAAAGGCAAACGCGCCTTTATCATTGGCAACGGTCCCTCGCTCAAACAAACCGACCTCTCCAAATTAAAGAGCGAGATCACTTTTGGAATGAATCGCTTTTATGTGGCTTTCCCTGAGCTTGGTTTTCAAACTACTTACTTTGCTTCCATCAATAACCTTGTCATCGAACAGTTCGTCGAAGATATTTCTGCATTGAGCATGCCAAAATTCCTGTCGTGGCGGTCGCATTCTTTTTTTAACGACAAGACCTATAACGCCACGACGAACTTCATCTACACCTCATACACAGGTCCAAAATTTTCGAGCGATGTCACCGGGCGTGTATGGGAAGGCGCCACGGTCACCACAGTTGCACTGCAGGTGGCATTTCACATGGGCTTCGATCAGGTCATTCTCATCGGTGTAGATCATAACTTTGCCTCTAAAGGAGATGCGAACAAGACCATCACCTCCGAAGGCGATGACCCGAATCATTTTCTGCCTAATTATTTTGGCAAAGGTGTCAAATGGCAGCTGCCCGACCTGGATACTTCCGAAGTTGGGTACATTATGGCGCGTGAAGCCTATCGCCGGGCAGGGCGTGAGGTGATCGACGCCACTGTCGGCGGCAAACTGACGGTCTTCCCCAAAGTCGACTACAATTCTCTTTTCTGACCCGACTCAATGACTACTTCGCCTCTTTCCCCTGCCAGGATCTGGTCTGCCCTCTTCATCCTTCTTCTCGCCCTGGGCGGACTCTTGCGACTTCTGGATCTCACCGATCCTCCCCTTGATTTTCACACTTCTCGCCAGCTTCGCAACTCGCTTGTGGCACGCGAGATCTACTACAACGCGCTGCCCTCTGCTACCGATGAGCAGCGTCAGCTTGCGACTTCGTTCGCAAATGCTGTGGGTAAGTATGAGCCGCCAGTTATTGAAACCATAGTTGCTTACAGTTACTTCCTGACCGGCGGAGAGAACATCGCTGTTGCCCGCATATGGATGACCTTCTTCTGGCTTGCGGCGGGAGTTGCTCTTTTCGACCTGATGCGCCGTGTCGCATCTCCCTGGGCGGCGTTGATCGCACTTGCTTATTATTTCGTACTGCCGTTCTCAGTGCAGGTCAGCCGTTCCTTTCAACCCGACCCATTGATGACCTCGGCATTTGTCATTGGTGTGTATTTCCTTTACCGCTGGAGTGAGGACAATTCCCCTCTTCTTTCAGGCGAGGGGTTGGGGGCGAGATCTACATGGAAGTGGGCTATTCTTGCCGCTGTATTTCTTGGTTTAGCCACCTTCGTAAAGATCGTGATCGCATTTATGGCAGGCGCTGCAGCCATTGCACTTGTGCTTTTCACTCTTGGCAGGGATTTCTGGAAGTCCAAACAGGTTTGGGCAATGGCTGCTATTATGGTCGTTCCGGCGCTGCTGTTCTATGTCTTCCTCAATCAGGGGCGTTCCACCGAATACTTCTTTGCCTGGACCTTGGCGCTGATGAAGCTCATCACCAGCACCGATTTTTATACCAAGTGGCTGGCTTTTCTCGGTACCCTTTTTGGCTTGACCATCGTATTTCTTGGCATTGCCGGTGCGCTCATTGCTCCATCACGGATGCGCTGGCTGCTTATTGGTTTGTGGATCGGCTACCTGCTATATGGGCTGACCCTGCCGTTCCAGATGTATACCCATAGCTATTACCATATTCAACTGATTCCGCTGATCGTGCTTGGGCTGGCTGTGGCGTTGAATCCGCTTACGGAGTATGTGGCAGGCATCGGCGGAGTCGGACGCGTGGGCTTCATCACCTTGGTAGTGGTTGTGATCGGATATCAAGCCTATGCGGCACGCTCTGTTCTGGTCGCTGAAGATTTTAAGCATGAGCCTGCATTTTGGAGTGAGGTTGGTGATGCCTTCCCGACCGACGCGCACGTGATCGCATTGACCCAGGATTATGGTTACCGTCTCATGATGTATGGTTGGCGCAAGGTGGACCTGTGGCCTCTTGCTACTGAATTGAGCGCCACCCGCAACCCCGATAAGGACAACGCCGCCCAATTCGACGAATTGACCGCAGGCATGGATTACTTCCTTGTTACCGCGTTTGGGCAATTGGACAAACAACCCGGCTTGAAAAAGATATTGGATACATATCCCATTGCCATTCAAGGGGATGGATATGTTCTTTACGACCTGCGGGCAAAATAGAACGTGTCTAAATAAAATGAGTTTGGTTTCCGTTATCACCCCTTCATACAATCAGGCTAAATATCTTGAGCAGACCATGCTCTCGGTGTTGGAGCAGGACTACCCATACATTGAATATCTTGTGATGGATGGCGCCTCCAACGATGGAAGCGTGGAGATCATAAAGAAGCATGCCGGGAAGTTAACGCACTGGGAGTCGGTCAAGGATAATGGACAGGCAGATGCGATCAACAAGGGGTTTGCCCGTGCAACAGGAGACATTATTGCCTGGCTGAACTCTGATGATTATTACCTGCCGGGAACCGTACGCGCGGCGGTGAATATCTTTGAAGAACATCCCGAGGTGGTTCTTGTCTATGCGGATATGCTTGCTGTGGACGAGAACGGCGCGACCTTCAACACCCTGACGTATAAACAGCTTACTTTCGAAGACTTGCTTTGCTTTCAGATCATTGGTCAGCCCGCTGTTTTTATGCGCCGTTCTGCCTTACAAAGAACGCAAGGGCTTAATCCTACGTTTCACTTTTTACTGGACCATTTGCTTTGGATCCAGATCGCCAAGCACGGAAAGATCTTGCATGTGAATCAGACCTGGTCTGCTGCGCGTTACCATGCCGAGGCGAAGAACATTGCCAAAGCGTCCGAGTTTGGACGCGAAGCCTTTCGTATTTTGGAGACCATCGCACAGGACAAAGATCTCGCCAGAACACTTCTGACGATAGACCGCCGTGCGCACGCCTCTGCCTTTCGTGTGGATGCACGTTACCTGCTTGATGGCGGACTTCCTGCACAAGCCTTGAAGGCATGGTTTCGCGCGCTCGTGATTTACCCGCCGGTGGCGTTGAAACGGATGAATATTTTTGTTTCGGCTATTTTGAATTTACTGGGGTTGGGGAAATTGCGTGAAGCGGTCTTGGCGCGCCGGAAAAAGAACCTAGCGGGTTAGATCTGCTTTTGGGGGATCGAACCGTTTTAATACCCACTCTTTATCGATAACTTGCAGAATGTGTTGAAGCGTTTTGGAATACTTTCTCTTTCCTTTGAGTTCCAATTGCTCCGAGAAAAAGGAATCAATCTCGATCTTGTCTTCTTCGAGATGGAGCCAGATCCAATCGTCGACCTGCCTGCCGAATTGGATCGACGGGTAAAACTTCATTAACCTGTCTAGGATGTCTTCGAATTTATCGCGTTTCAACTCGGCGAAGATTACGTATTCATCCTGGGTCATGGTCATCACTCCTTGAAGGCATCAGCCCGTTTCAGATGATTTTGTCAGCTTGTGTGAAAATTCTTGTGATACAACAGCACATGTAAGCTTGATTTAGAATAGCATAAAAGATGCTTCGGCTCAACTCCCCCTCAAATAAATCTACGTTACAATTACTTTTTCCACATGAGCGAACAACCCTCTTTTTTCTCCACCAAAGCCGTCCGAACTATTGCCCTGCTCGTTATTTTCACCCTGGGCATTGCGATTCGTCTCTATGACTTCACCGACCTGCCGCTTGATTTCCATTCCACCCGCCAGATGCTTTCAATGCTCAAAGCGCGCGGCATGTATTATGAAACCCGCACAGACGTCTCTTCTGAACAGCGCTCCTTTGCCATTCAACAATGGAAATTCCGCGCTTCGGTAGAGCCGGAATTTTTTGAGAAAATCGTCGCGTGGACATATCGTTTCACCGGCGAGCAGGTCTGGGTGGCGCGCCTGTATTCCTCCATGTTTTGGATCATTGGCGGCATTTTTCTCTATCTTCTGGCACGGCGCCTCACATCAGTTGACGGCGCTCTTGCTGCAACGGCGGTATATCTTTTCCTGCCGTATGCCGTCATTGCCAGCCGCAGTTTTCAACCCGACCCATTGATGACAATGTTCATCGTCATGTTCTTGTGGGCGGTTTGGGAATGGTCTTCCCTTACTCCGTCCTTCGGACATCCCTCTTCCACCGAGCGAGGGGCAGGGATGTGGTCAGCCCTTCTGGCTGGTCTCTTTGGCGGGCTTGCCATTTTCATAAAATTCCCGGCGGCATTCTTCATTGTTGGCGGAGGCTTGGGTGCGGTACTCAGCTACAGGTCCATGAAAGAGGCGCTCAAGGAGCCGCATATCTACCTCATGGCATTGATTGGCGTCCTGCCGGGCGCGGGGTATCTCATCTATGGCATCTTTGTAGCTGGCTATCTCGGTCAGCAATTCAGCGGGCGTTTCATCCCGACCCTTTTCCTCAGTCCATCTTATTACATTGGCTGGTTAAACATGTTGAATCTGGTCGCTGGCGGAATGGTGCTGATGCTTGCGTTGCTGGGTCTCTTTTTCTTTGATGATAAAAAACGCCGCTTCCTGTTCGGACTTTGGGTTGGGTACGCCCTCTTTGGGCTTTTCTTTAACTTCCACATCTCTACTCACGATTACTATTCCCTGCCGCTTATCCCCATCCTCGCGCTTTCCATTGCCCCACTAGCAGATTCTCTTCTTTCCAAGCTTGCACAGTTGACCTCAACCAATCTGCTGCGCTTCTTTGCATTTTGCCTCCTGCTTTTGGGAGCTTGTGCGTCTCTTTGGAATACCCGCAACCAAATGAACGCCGTAGACTATCGCCCGCAAGCCGCAATGTGGGCGGAGATCCATACCCTGACCGATGGCTATAACATTGCGGGGCTTACGCAGGATTATGGCGCACGCATGGCGTATTGGGGCTGGCAGAACATCGGCTCCTGGCCCTCCTATGGTGACTTGTTATACAGTTCAGAACGCGGTGGCAATCAGAAATTCGAAGAACAGTTCAATGCGATCATCTCGAAGAAAGAATTGTTCATTGTGACAGACTTCAAAGATTTTGAACTCCAACCCTTCCTGCGTGAAAAACTAAAAACCTACCCTATCTTCGCCGAAGGGGATGGTTACGTGATCTACCAACTTCGATAATGGAACTGATACATGCTCTTGCGTAACGAAAAATATGAACCGGTCGTTCGTACCATCGTGTTAATATCCACCCTAACCATGTTGGCGGCAGTAAGTATGTATGCCTATCTGGGTTCCTTTTCCCGCTACATTGCTGACGATTACTGCGAAGCCGTACGAGTGACCACAGTCTCACCTTTCCAGGCAGTACTGGACCGTTACTCCGACGGTGCTTTTCGATCTGCAAACCGCTATTCCAACATTTTGTTCGTTGGGTTCAGTGAATATTTGGGGACCAATAGTATTCCGCTCACCATTGTTTTGATGACCGTTTTATGGCTGTTTGGGTTGAGTTGGCTGGTTCATGAAATTCGAAAGTTTGCCAAAGTGGAGTGGTCCTCACTCGTGGATATTTTCCTTGGCAGTACCATCACTTTCATGAGCTTTTTACAGGCACCCAATCTGTTCCAAACCGTATACTGGCGCTCTTCCATGATGACGCATTTTGCGCCGTTGGTGTTCGGTGCCTTGTTCTTTGCATTTCTAGTGCGGCAAGCTCGCCGCCCTGTGGATGAGTCCATCCCGCTTGTTGTGTATGGATCTATTTTTGTGACAGCCTTTGTGCTGGCTGGTTTTTCCGAACCGCCCGCAGCCACATTAGTCACGGTCTTTGCCTTGCTTCCCTTTTTGGTATGGAAATGGAATCGATCTCCCGTTCGTGCTCGTCTCCTTGCTCTAACTGGCTGTACCTTTGCAGGCGTTTTCACAGGGTTTCTAACCTTGCTTTTCTCACCGGCTGTCACAGATGTCGCCCGCGAAAAAACGCCTGATGTCGCCTTAATCTTAATTAACTCCTTCAAGTACGCATTCCTTTTCATGCGAGACTCTTTTTTCAGCCTGCCCCTGCCGCTTTTGATCTCTTTCCTGGTGCCGCTCTCTCTGGTATGGGTAATGAAACAGTCTGGTGGAGTGATGTTTTTCCCTGAAGAACGCCGCCGCCCGTTGTGGATGTTTCTCCTGCCTTTGCTCATCTGGCTTTTGATCGCTGCTGGTTTCTCTCCCAGTGTTTTTGGGCAGGGCTTCCCTGTGGAACGTATGCGTTTCCTTGCCCGTACCCTGATGATCGTGATGCTCGTCCTCGAAGGCATCTGGCTGGGACTCTGCCTGCCGGAATTCAAATTCAACCGTACAATTGGGGTGTGGGCTGCGCTGCTCTTGTTTGTAGTTGTCTCTGTCGCCTATCCTTTGCGGACGGCAGGTAGCCTTATACAGAAAAGCCTCCCGGAATATCGCGAGCGCGCTGAACTATGGGATATTCGCAATGCCTTTATCCATCGTCATATTGAGCAAGGTGAGATGGAGCTATTCATTCCCGGCTTTGGCGGCGTATATGGTGTGAAAGAGTTGGACGCCAACCCTGCACATTGGATCAATGCCTGTGCCGCGAATTTTTATCATGTTACGTCTATCCAATCTTTCTCAACGAAGAACCTCATGGAGGCACTAAGTGAGTGACTTAAATCCCATCCTCGTCACTGGCTCGCACCGCAGCGGTACCACCTGGGTTGGCAAAATGCTGGCTGCCGACGCAGACACCGCCTATATCAGTGAGCCGCTCAATGTCCTGCATCGCCCAGGCTTGTTCCGTGTGCCTGTTGCGAATTGGTACACCTATATCACAGACGAGAACGGAGCCGAATATCTACTCGCGTTCAACGAACTATTAAATTTTCAATATCACACCTGGCTCGAGATCGCCTCGCTTCGTTCCGTAAAAGATTTCCTGCGCATGGGACGAGACTTCCACGCTTTCTTTAATGGCAGCATGCACGGACAGCGCGCGCTCATCAAAGACCCGTTCGCGGTCTTTTCCACGCCCTGGTTCGCCAAACAATTAAATTGTCATGTGGTCATCACCGCCCGTCATCCCGGCGGTTTTGTCAGCAGCCTCAAACGCCTTGGCTGGAATTTCGATTTCAATAATTTCCTTAGCCAGCCGCTTTTTATGCGTGACCATTTGGAAGGTGACCGCGCCCAGATGGAGTCCATGCCAAAGGATGATATCGTTGGGCAAGCCGCCTTGTTGTGGAAGATCATCTATCGCTTCGTGCATGGGACCCGCAGCCAGTTCCCCCAATTTCAAATTGTGCGTCACGAAGACCTTTCCCGTGACCCCATTGGCGGCTACCAATCCTTATATCGATCATTGGGTTTGAATTTTACCGAACGTGTCAAAGACACCATTCAAAATTCCAGCAGCAGCGAGAATCCTGTCAGGCTGGCAAAGAACAAAACTCACTCTGTCAAACTTGACAGCCGTGCCAGCCTCGATAACTGGAAGAAGATACTTTCCCCCGAAGAGATAACCCGTGTGCGCAAGATCACCGAAGGTGTTTCTGAGACCTTCTATTCAGACGAGGAATGGAAATAGTAATTGCTTGACAGAGCTACCTGAATGAAACCAGCCTCTCTCCCTCTTGTTACCATCGTAACTCCATCCTTCAATCAAGCGGACTATCTTGAAGCGACGATTAAATCCGTCTTGGAACAGTCTTATCCGCACATCGAATACATCATCATGGACGGCGGCTCGACCGATGGCAGCGTGGATGTGATACAGAAATATGCCGGTAAATTGAGGTATTGGGAATCAGCCAAAGATAAAGGACAGACTGACGCGATCAACAAAGGGTTTAATCGTGCCAAAGGCGATATCCTCGCCTGGCTTAACTCAGATGATACCTATGCCAACCCCAATGCCATTGCCGATGCGGTGAATTTTCTTGTTGCGAATCCCGAGGTCGCCATGGTCTATGCCGATTGTGATTTCATCAATGAGCAGGGACAGGTCATCGGTAAGTTTGCTTCACGTCAGACCGACTATGCCAAACTGCGCACCGGCTACGTTCACATCCCGCAACAGACCATGTTCTTCCGCGCCAGATATTGGAAGGAATTGGGACCACTCGACCCTTCGTTCTATTTTGCGATGGACTACGACCTCTGGGTTCGCATCGCCAGGCATGCACCAATCCAATACCTACCTGGCAAGACCTGGGCAAATTTCCGCATTCATACTTCCAGCAAAACCAATGTCAACGATGAGCGCGGCTGGAAGGAAATGCTGCGCGTTCACTACCGCGACGGCGGCTCCTTCTTTTCCCCGATTGTGGCAAAATACTACCTGCGCAAAATCATCGGTCCGCTTTGGAAATGGCGGATAAAGAAATAGGTAGTAATTGGCAAGTAAGCAGATTGGTAAATTTTGTAAATCGCAATCGTAGATCAAAAATGAATCTTTTTTCTTCTCCCTCCCTCGACGATCTCATTCGCCTGCTCAAAGCCTGGCGCTTTTGGGTGCTGGGCGCCATGATAGGCTCAGCCATTGGTGCAGCATTCTATTTCATTGCCCCGCCGCCATATCGTGCCAAAGCCACGGTCAACGTGGACTTTAATTTTGAAGAAGCCTTCCCGACCAACACCGACCGTCAGGATTTTTACTATCTCGAACGTGAAGCCCGCAAACTGGTGGAACTGGCTTGGTCGGATGATGTGCTAAATGAATTAAATACCCCGGTCGAGGAACTGCGTGATGGGAAGTTGAGTCTCTCCCAGCCCGCCGAAGCAGGTTGGCATTTTTATGCAGACGATCAAAACCCGCAAAAAGCGGAAGAACTTGCTTCAGCATGGGCGAACGCCTTTGTTGAAAAGACTCAGTCCGAAATTCAATCAGGCAATCTGAACGAATTTATCAAACTCGAAGTGACCCAAACTGCCGATCTGCCCAAAGAGCGCAGCATTCCACTTGCTAATTATCTGCTAACAGGCGTCAGCGGGTTTTTACTGCTTTCAGTCTTCTTTGTGCTTTTCTTCAAACCGAAATGAAATCCTCTGAGTCTTCTGTATTCTCTGGGGTGAATTTACCCCGCCTGCTATGGGTGCTTGCCATGCTTACCTTGCCTGTCACCAGCTTCCGTTGGTTTCCTGGTTTGGGTGAAGGCGCACTTGTTCGTCCGTTGGCGTTGTATCCTCTGGCAGTGCTGTTCCCCTTGCTTTTTGTTCAAGCCTTGCGTAAAAAGATTCATCTTGCATGGGCGGGAGCATTTATTGCGTTGGGGGCATTCATTCTGTTTGTGGTTTTCTCTGCCAGCGTTGGTTCGCTTATCAATCCCATCTCCCTGCGTGGACAAACCTACGACGGGCGCACCATCCGCGCCTTGATCACGCTTCTTATTGGAATTGCCTTCTTCATTAGCGCTGTGTGGATGAACAAAAATGAAGAAGATTTGCGTTTTACCGTTAAATGGATTTTCGCAGGATTATGCCTTGATATTGCATGGAGCGGTCTACAGGCTGTCACGTTCTATACCGGCTTGCTCGAAAAAGAAATGGTCACCCATTGGCAGCTCGCCTTTTCCATGCGCGAACTCGTCCGCACGAATCGCATCTCTGGGCTTGCCTATGAACCGGCGTGGCTTGCTGGTCAAATTGCGACGACGTTCTTTCCCTTTCTATTTGCCGCTGTTTTGACGAAGTACCGCGTCACACGCCTTTCGTGGCTGGAGCCTGCGCTTCTGACATTAACAACATTGGTGCTTTTGGCTACCTACTCCCGCGGCGGCTTGCTTATCGTCCTTGGTACATCGGGTTTGATGATGTTGATCTTCGGTCGCGAAATCCTCCGCTCCATGTGGACTTGGTTCATCAGCGGCTTCCGCGGGCGCATCTCTGACCTTGCATTGCGTATTGGCATGGTTGCGGTGTTGGTTGGTATTGTGGCTGGTGCGGTCTTGTTCCTCGGGCAGAAGAATTACTTCCGCCGCTTGTGGGAGATCAATGCCGAGAGTTTGAGCGAATACATTGTGGATATCAACGCTGGGGCGCGCGGAGCGTACTCGGTTGGGGCGTTGGGAGCGTTTTCAGAATACCCGCTAACAGGCGTCGGTTTGGGAGGAAGCGGGTTTTACATCTATAAAAATCTGCCCGATTGGGCGCTGACCACCGTCCCAGAAATCGCGAAGCAGTTGAATCCATCGAATAAACTGTATCCGAACCCCAAGAATTTATATGTGCGTTTGCTTGCAGAAACGGGGTTGTTTGGCTTCGTTCTCTTTTTTGCATTTCTCTTCAATGTGCTTGGAGATATGCTCTCTCTGCTCAAACGGAGCGAACCTTGGGCACGCTTTGCGACGGTGGCTGGTGTATTTGCGTGGGTGGCTATCGCCCTGTATAATTTCACCCAGGATTCGCTTACCACCCCGAACATCTGGATCGTGCCGGGGATTTTGGTGGGGCTTGCTACATATCAATTGAACAAGGAAGTTTCATGATCGTTCTCTCTGTAGGAATGCCGCGCGCCGGGTCGGGCTGGCACTATAACCTCATTCACGACCTGATGAAAACCACGGGCTGTGCCGATGCGCAGGACATCCGTAAAAAATATGGGCTGCAAAAAATTCTCACCGAGGTAAATTGCAACATCGGTGTGCTTTCTCCGCGCCGTTTGGCAATGGTGACCGTGCCAGCCGTAATGGGTAATACCTTTGTGATCAAGGCGCATGCGGGTCCTTCACCCGCTTCGCAGTTGTTAGCTTCGACCGGCATGCTGCGCATTACCTATATCTACCGCGATCCGCGCGATGCCATGCTTTCTGCATTTGACTATGGTCAACGTGCATTGACCAAGGGACGTCCAAACGCTTTTTCACATCTTTCCGATTTTGAGAAAAGTGTGGATTTTATGATGGAATATGTCCATATTTGGGAGCGTTGGATGGGCGAGAAGAATGTACTGATCGCTCGTTACGAAGACCTTTTGACCAATTATGACGTTGAATCTGCCAAACTGGTGGAATACCTCAAGTTGGATGCCTCCAAAGCGGAAGTTCGTGCGGTGGTGGACCAATATCGTCCTGGGGCAAATGACGGGCAACAAGGGCTGCATTTCTTCAAGGGCAAGATCGGGCGCTTCCGTGATGCCTATACAAGCGAGCAGCAAGCTGTTTTAATTGAAAAACTCACCCCTTATTTAAAGAAGATGGGCTACGAAAAATAGCTCAGACCCGTGCTATAAGCAGGTGTAATCTGACTGTAACGTCAGGAACGTTGTTTAACGCCGGGTTTTTCGTTATGATTGGCTGGCTATGATGAAACGATTTGACACCCCCTACATGGCTGACTGGTTCGCCATATCATTACGCTGGGTTATGCTGGTTGGGCTGATTGTTTCACTTGGGCTTGGGCAGCAACTGGATCTAAGCTCCGCCTGGACCCTTGGGCTGCTGATCCTTTGGAACCTGACAATGACGGCATTGGCGGGTTTGAATATGCGTACCACCTATCACCGCCGCCTGAACATTGCAGTGGACTTGATCCTGACGGGGGCATTTTTTTGGGTACAAGGCGGTATTCGCGGACCCGCCTTTTGGGCGGGTCTTCTCCCTATTTTGACCGGTTCCATTTACTTTGAGATCGTTGGCGCGGTTATTGCAGCGCTGCTCTTTTCTGCACTCGTTGTTTATACCGGCTTCCGGCTGGATGGCAACCTTCAGTTATCCGCTGTGATCGCCGGGATCATGAGCGCGTTAGGGATTCTGTTTGGCATTCTTGGGCGACGCTTGATGACCCACATGCGTCAGAACCGCGCCTTATGGGTGGATGTGGAAGAAAAGAAACGTGCCATTCAGAACGAGCGCATGCGTGCCATTTATGAATTAACCTCAACCCTATCCTCCACCCTCAGCTATAAACGTGTGCTCGACTCCGCCCTTGATATGAGCGCGGCAGCGTTGAACCCGAATGTGGAAACAGAAAAGACAACCAGTGATCCGCTTGTGGGTGCAGTGATGCTGTTCAATGCGGGGAAGCTGCGCATTGGCTCTGCGCGCCGCTTTACCAATGCCGATATGCGCATTACCTTCGATGGCTCGGAAGGTGTACTAAAAAAGGCGCTGGACGAAGGCGAGCCGGTCAAATTTAAAGATATTGGTTACGATGCCGAACTGGGACGGGTGGTGGCGCTGCGCTCCTGTACCAGCGGATATGTCTTCCCTTTGCGCAGCGGATTCAACGTGTATGGTGTGCTCATTTTTGCACATCCAGAAGCAGAATATTTCACTACAGAGCGCACCAACCTGCTCGATATCATTGGGCGTCAGGCGGTCATTGCCATTCAAAATGCGCGTTTATATCAGGACTTGGTGGAAGAGAAAGAACGCCTTGCTGATGTGTATGAAGAAGCGCGTAAAAAATTGGCACGTGACCTGCACGACGGACCTACCCAGTCGGTGGCGGCGATGGCAATGCGCTTGAATATTTCAAGGCGTATGCTGGCAAAGAATCCGAGTGCTGCCGATGCTGAATTGGTAAAGCTGGAAGAACTGGCGCATCGCACCACCACAGAGATCCGTCACATGCTATTTACCCTGCGCCCGCTTATTCTTGAGTCGCAGGGGCTGGCGGCTGCCATTCAGTCGATGGCGGATAAAATGATGGAGACCTTCTCGCAACGCGTGGTAGTTGAGATCGACGAGCGCGCTTCTGAGCAGTTAGAGATGGGTAAGCAAGGTGTGATCTTTTACATCATCGAAGAAGCTGTTAATAATGCCCGCAAACATGCGGCTGCCGAAGCGATCACTGTACGGCTGCGGCAGGTGGAGCCGGGCATCGTGCTTTTGGAGATTGCTGATAATGGTGCCGGGTTTGATGTAAAAGCCATTACACAAAATTACGATAAACGCTCCAGCAGCAGCCTTGGAATGGTCAACCTGCGCGAGCGAGCCGAGTTGGTGAACGGGTTGCTCAATATCGACTCAAAGGTAGGCAAAGGTACGAATGTGCAGGTCTACATCCCGCTCACAGAAGATGCCGCCGATCGATTGCATAACGCCCGCCGAATGAAGGCATAGTCATGCCGCTTGCTCAGGGCATTCATTACACACTTCACTCGCAGAAAGATGCTTTAAGCCGCCGCCCGCCGTTGATATTAATTCACGGCGCGGGCGGCAGTTTTTTATCCTGGCACCCGCATCAAAGGCGGCTGGAAGGTGAGACCGTCTACACGCTCGATCTACCCGGTCATGCTTCCTCAGAAGGCGAGAGCAGGCAATTTGTTGGAGAATATGCCGCAGATGTTGCCGGGTTTATGGATGACCTTGCCATTGAGTCTGCTGTGATCGTTGGGCATTCCATGGGCAGCGGCATTGCGTTGACCCTGGCATTGGAGTACCCGCACAAGGTGCGGGCGTTGGCATTGCTGGGAGGGGGCGCAAAATTACGCGTGGCTCCCTTCATATTGACACTGGCAGGCAGTCCGGCAACATTTCCCGAGGCTGTAGAGCGGATCAACCGCGCCTGTTTCGGTTCACATACCTCCGATGAATTGCTAGGTCTCTCTAAAAAGAATATGTTGAATACAAGACCATCTGTCTTGCATAACGACCTGCTTGCCTGTGACCGTTTTGATGTGATAACGCGGCTCGCGAATATTCATGTGCCTGCCCTCATTCTTTGCGGTACCGAAGATGAAATGACCCCGCCGAGATCTTCACAGTATTTGAAGGATAATCTCCCTAATGCGCAGCTGCATTTTCTGGAAGCGACCGGACACATGCTCATGCTCGAACAACCTGAAACCGTTGTGAAATTACTGAAACAATTTTTGGATGAGATTCCGCCGCTTTCCTAGCTGGTCGTTGATTTTATCTAATAAACTTTTCCTGCATTGAAAAAGAGACAGTTATCTAAGACAACTGTCTCTTTCATTTTTACACTGAAAATAATTGCTTTAAGGTCGGCATTGCGGCTATAACCGCCAATGCCCGGTGACTGAGCCGATTCTTTTCGTCCATACTCAACTCAGACATGGTTCTGCCGAGGTCTGTCAGCAAAAAGATCGGGTCGTACCCGAAGCCGCCTGTGCCGCGTTCTTCGGGAATGATCTCACCATAACAATTGCCTTCGGCAAATTCCATGCTGCCATCTGGTACGGCGACTGCGATCGTGGCGTGGAAGTGTGCCTTCCATGGGCGCGGCCTGTCTTTGAGGTTTTCCAACAGAAAGGCGCGCCGATCTGCATCTTTAGCGTCGGGCTTGGGGGAATATCTGGCAGAGTACAAGCCTGGCGCGCCGCCAAGCGCCTCCACTTCGAGACCTGAATCATCTGCAAGGGAGATCAATCCGCTGGCTTGCGCGAAGGCACGGGCTTTCTTCCCGGCGTTTTCCTGATAGGTGCTTCCATCTTCTTCAACTTCGAGCTGTAAGTTGATCCCTGCCGGGGTGATGAATTCTATGCCGATTCCTGTCAGTAGTTCTTGAAGTTCCAGTACCTTGCCCTGATTGTTGGTTGCGATGAGAAGTTTTTTCATATGAGGCTTTTTAGGTCACGCGATTGCGTGACATCTCCGATCTTTGGTATCGTCAGGCTACGAACCTGATTTGTATTTGATTTTATTGACAGCCCATTCGGCATGATTTTTTATCAACGTTTCTTCGTCTTGTGTGGACTTTTCAAGAATAGGGATGTCTTTCGCGCTTGCCCGATTACCGGCCGCAACGGCAAGATTGCGCAAATATCCGCGGCGCTTGGTGCGTTGAATGGGCGAACGTTTGAAGCGTTGGTTGAATGCCGAGGGTGTCAGAGTCAGGTCATCGGTCAGGATGGGAAGCGGAATGGATGGCGTAAGGGCGGGGTCCGTTGGCAGCGAGAATCGATTCCACGGGCAGGACTGCTGACAGATGTCGCATCCAAAGATCCAGGTCTGGAGTTGTGGACGCAGGTCTGCGGGGATCTCGCCTTTGTTTTCGATCGTGAGGTAGGAGATACAGCGGCGCGCATCTATGGTTCGATCTGGGAGGATGCATTGAGTTGGGCAGGCGTCGAGGCAGCGTGTGCAGGTTCCACAATGGTCAGTGGTGAAAGGTTCATCCGGTTCAAGCTCAATGCCGAGTAGGATCTCTGCCAACAGGAAGGTTGACCCTGCTTGCGGGTTGATGAGCATGGAATTTTTCCCGACCCAGCCCAACCCGGCGCGTTGAGCCAGTTCGCGCTCGAGAATGGGACCCGTATCGGTGTAGCAGCGGTTTGGGACCGATTGCCCGACCTGTTCTTCGATGAATTGGACGATCTCGTTCAAGCGCGGCGGAATGACATCATGATAGTCATTACCCAATGCATAACCTGCGATCTTGAATTCATCATTCTTCATTTCGCTTTTTATGTTCGTATACGGCAACGCCAGAACGAGAATGGATTTGCATTCGGGGAGGATCAGCTTTGGGTCGGCACGGCGGGAGCGGTTGCGATCTGAAGCGAGGTAGTCCATGGCGGCGTGATGATGCGCGTCCAACCATGTTTGGAACATATCGAAGTGTGCAGGTGCTTCAGAAGAAGTAACGCCAGCCAGGACGAATCCCAGCTGGCGCGCTTTTTCTTTTATTGCTTGAGTGAGCCCGGTCAACTTATTGAACGACAATGACCACGGTGAGGATGAAGTCTTTTGAGCCAAAGGGAATGCCCTTGGAATTCACCATTTGCCAATAGCCCTTATATTCGCCCGGTGTGGTGGGGGCTTTGAACTGGACGGAGACGTCTATTTCCTGCCCGGGAGCAACGAGACCGGTGAGCGGAATGGGCTGGGCACTCATCCGTTCGTTGGGGGGAGAGCCGTAGGAGTAAATGGCTTTGTAGTCGGTATCCCATGTGCAGATACCAGTATTCTTGATCTTCCAGGTTTTTACAAAGTCCTGACCCGGGGTCATGGGAGTGCCATCGGGGATGGTCACGTCGAGCGTGGCAATGTCAAAGGAGTAGTCATCGCACAGGGCGTCGGGAGTGAGCGCTGCGATGGTCGGGTCAATGGTGGCAAGGGAAATCGTGGTTTCCGTGGGTAGCGGCTCAACAGTGGGTGTTTCGGTGGGCAGCGGCTGCGGGGTTGGGGTGAAAAATGCCGCCGTCAGCGTGAATTCCGCTATGACCGTGCTTGCCGCCGAGGTACGAATGGCATTAACATCCGGTGTGGGGACGATGGGGGTTGCGGGCGCACATGCGGAGAGTATTGTGACCAGCAGAAGGATGGGGAATATTTTTTTCATAATTTCCTGCTTTTATTTTTTTTTATTCTCTTACTGAGATGATCCTGACCCACACTAGTGAGCCAAAATATTGTCCGGCGTCATCTTTGAGTTTAAAGTACCAGGTGTAATCGCCAGGGTCTTTGGGCGCCCTCATTGGAACGGAAAAGGTTCCGGTTGCGCCTGGCTTTACGAATGGACCTGTCTTGGGGATGATATAGTCTTTCTTGGGAAGTACATATATGGGACCTGTGGAGAATTCGGCAACGAAGGCAAAGGTATAGCCTTCGTCCCAGGCGCAGGTTCCAGTATTGATGAAATCCCAGCTTTTGGTGAAATCTGTATTGAAAAGAATGGTCTTTCCATCATAAGGCTGTGATTCGCTGACGAGGTAGCCGTTACTACAGCCGTTCTGCGTGGTAACTGTGCTATACGAGCCAACCGTGGCAGTGAACGAAAGCCCACCAGCTTGCGGAGTTAACCCTGGTTGCTGGGTATTAAAGGTAAAGGGCGTGTTCGTGGGAATGCCGAACGCATCACTTGTGGGGATCGCGGGCAGTGTATTGGTGGGTGCGATCGTATTGGTGGGAATGGGGGTAGGGGGAATCGCAACAGCCGTTTGTGTGGAATTTTGGGCGGCTTGGGTCAGCACACTCCCAAATGCCTGAGTCTGAATCGCACCAACATCCTGAGTGGGCGGCGGCGGAGTTAATCCTATGTTACAGGCACTCAAGAGCATTGCTGCAAGGATGAGTCCCGCCAACCGGCGAAACGTACGAAAATTCATGGTGAAACCTCCGAAAATGGTTAACTTTATTATAACGCACCCAGGAAGGGGTTTTATAAGCAGACTGCGCAGGTGTCTGGCTTATAAACAAAAAAGGAATCACCATGGAGAACACGGAGGATGATTTTTTTACATTCTTTCCGTGTTCTCCATGGTGAAAAAATCTCTTACGGAGTGGGGGTATTGGTCGGTGTGGATGTAGAGGTAGCGGTGGGTGTAAATGTTGGCGTAAGCGTTTGTGTTGAAGTTAGAGTTATGGTGGGTGTGAAGGTTGCAGTGAAGGTCGGGGTGTTCGTGGCAGTGGGAGCCACGCCTTGGCGCACAATATGAGGATTTAACCAAATGGCAAGATCCTGGTTGTTTCCGCCATTCGCGCTGACCACTAGAATGAATTTGACCGTTTGCCCCGTCAGAGCGCCAAGGTCAAGGTCAACCGGATAATATTTCCCTTCGTATACTTCCGCCCAGCTGGCAAAAGTATTTACCACGCCGTTGTTCAAGTAGTCGAGGCGGAAGATCACATTGCATTTCACTGCATCACGCTGACAATTGATGATGGTACGGAAGCGGTCGCCGCCCTGCACTGTGAACGCTGGGAACTGCCCGCTGATGATGCCGTTGTTCTTATCGGGTGGCACCGCCAGCAAACCAAATTCATCTTCAATAGAACCATCTTCCATTCTAGGGTTGTTTAAACGCAGGATATATCCGTTCGCATCGCCTTCTGTTCCGGGGCAAGGCAGGGTGGCACTGCCGTTTGACCAATCTGCCTTGCAGTAATTGTCTGCGAAGTTGTAGGCAACGAACGAGGGACCTGTTACGCGGATATCCACCCAGAAAGCGGTATCTGCCTGATCGCCGATACCAAACAGTGTTCCCGAAGCGTTGCGGATCTTCCAATAGCCGCGGTATTTTCCGTCGTTGCCAGGTGAGATCATTGTGACGGGGATCTCAATGTATTGCCCCGGCGCCACACTACCCGGCATGGGGACGGAGACAGGCGCGCTCATGCCGTCGCCGCTGGAGAAGACGACGGCATATGAAGTAGACCAGGTGCAAGTGCCCACATTGCGGATGCGCCATACTTTGACGAAAGTAGTGTTACGTGGGACGATGCTGCCATCGGGGTAGGTCACATCAGCGAGGAACAGTGCCGCATCACACCTGGACGTGGAACTGGGCGGCTGCACCACAGGCTGATTCGTCGCTGTAGGCGAGCCTGCCAGAGTCACGGTCGGTTGGGGCAAGCCTGGGGTGACGGTACCCGCTGCCGCCTGAGTCTGAGCCGAAGCGGTGTAGAGTCCGTTCAGGGTGGCAAAGGGATCAGGCGTCGCCGAGCTTGAAGGCAGGTTACAGGCGAGTTGAACAGTCAATAGAATGATAACCAGAATGAGTAGGGGTGAGTATCTACGAGACATGCTTCCTCCGTTTCTTTTCAATCATTAAAGACGCTTGACCTGTCCGCGAGGTTCCCAATAAAAAGAAGCCGGGTTACACCGGCTTCTTTTTATATGGTTAGGGGCAGTAAAAGTCGAAGGGAACCATTGCGTATTCCCTATAAACAGGCTCAAGGATTACGACCTGCATCCAGCGTTTACTATGTTGCGATGCAGCGCGCCCCAACTTCCATGTATGATCGGTGTCTATGAATTCACCGGCTTCCTTCATTGTGACTGTCTTCTTGTAATCGTGGTTGCCATCCTGCTGGCGGATCTGGTATGTGAATTTCAGCGGACCGTTAGTGGTGATCGTAACTACGGCAGTGTAGACCATGTTTGCAGGGGCACAGCCGTAGTCGGGTTCACGGTCGATCTCAAGGATTACGTCCACAATGTCATAGGCGATGGCGGTGGTGGTGGTGAGATTGGCAACTTCGATATCGGTGTAGAAGGCTGCCTGATAGACACCAACGCCAAAGTTGATGCCATCTGGAGTTTGTAATTTCCATTCGGAGTGAAATTTCCCTGCGGTGGCGGGGGCTGTTAAGACCAGTGAAATAGGCACAGTTTGTCCGGGTCCTGTAACTTGGGGGAGTTGATAGACATAGCCACCGCCAAGAATATCACCTGACCAGAAAACGATCTTGTAGGTGGTATCCCAAACGCAGGTGCTGGTATTGGTGATATACCAGGTCTTGGTGAATTGAACACCAGGTTTGAATATCTTGCCATCCACCACGGTTTCGTCTTGCAGGCTGGCTTTGGCGCATTCGACCTTGCCTGTGGTCACGCCTGTGGTGGGAGAGACCAGCGGGATCGGAGAGCCAAGAGTGGGCATGGCGAATGGTGTCTTGGTCGGAACGAGGGTTTCAGCTGGGGTTTCGGTGACAGGGGCTTCGCTCGGCGCCTGGGCTGCCACTGTTTCTGCCACGGAGGTTTGAATGATCGCCTGATTTTCCTCTTCGCTACCGCCGCAGGCGGTAATGAGCGCTGCAACGATAAAGGTCAGGGTGAGCAGGGTTTGTAGTTTAGTTTTGAGCATTTTTTTCCTTTCGTATTTCGTAGAAAATTATACTGTTAAATGACAACGCCCGCATTTGCGGGCGTTGTTGGATTAATACTTTATTATTTTACGGCGCAGTGCAAGCTGTGTTCAAAGCAAATTGGGCAAAATCTTGGTTGTTTGGCGTCTCTATATAAACACTTACCCAAGTTGCAGTCCCTGCCCAAACCGAGCCACGTAACCAATCGTAGTTAATGGATTGAGTTCCAGCAGCCGCAAAATTAAGTGTTTGAGAAGCTCCACCGCCGGGCGAATCCTGCCGTTTCCATTTGAGGGTTACTGTTCCCGGTCCGTTGGTTGTAATATTTGCAGTAACACGAGGGCAATTGAGATTGACGCCGTCACTCCAAGTTCCAAGTGAATAGTTCACACTTGTTACTGCAAATAACGGTGCACTGGTGTTTGTGGCAGTAGCAGGCGCCTGGACTTTGATGTCTACATAGAAGGCTCTACCCTGATAGCCATTCAGAACGGGTACCAATACATTGTTATTTGAGACAATGCGCCAATAACCACGGTAATTTCCGGCTGTATTGGGGGCGGTGAGGTTTACTTCCAGGTCAATTTCCTGCCCTGGGTTAACAGCACCGATCGGTTTGGAGGCGGGTCCGCTCATGGCGTCACCGCTGTCAAAAACCATGTTGTAGCCATTCCAGGCACAAGTGCCGGTGTTTTTGATCCGCCACTTTTTGGTGAAAGCCTGCCCCTGTGACATGACTGTCCCATCGGGGATGGTCACATCTGTGACGAATTGCGCTTGCGGACAGACGGGTGTGGCTGTGGGTACTGGTGTATTGGTGCCAGTGGGCTGAGGTGTGAAGGTGCTGGTTGCAGGCAACCCGCTCCCCACAGGAGTAAAGGTGGGGGTGGCGCTGATATTTATCAAGGCAGCCACTGTTTGCGCAGCAAAGGTTGCATTGGCTTCTGCACCTTGCGGGTCGTTAGAGGGCAGGTTGCAGGCACTCAAGAATAGGATGCAAACGATGAATAAGTGGAATTGGCGTGTTAATTTTCTCATGATTCTCCTCTTTAATTAAAAATATTTTACCGCAAGAAAGGGGACGGGTTATCCATCTTAATTCCCAAACAAAAACAGGAGTTGGGGAACTCCTGTTTTTGTAGTATCAATCGAAATGGAGAAAGAAGCGCTTATTTCTCGTAAGGCTGCCCATCCGCTGCGGGCGGGATGGCACGCCCGACCACACCAGTCAGGATGATCATGGTCACGATATACGGAGCCATGAGTAAAAACTCCGAGGGGATCGGGACGCGCAGGATTTGCAATTTCACCTGCAGAGAATCTGCGAAGCCGAAGATGAGCGAAGAGGTGTATGCGCCGATCGGATTCCAATTCCCGAAGATCATGGCGGCAAGCCCAATGAAGCCTTTCCCGGCTGTCATGGCTTCGTCAAAGCGCCCAACGGAGCCAATGGTGAAATAGGCGCCGCCCAGCCCGGCGATCATACCGCCTGCAATCACATTGACATAGCGAGTCAGATACACGTTAATGCCCAGTGTGTCTGCTGCCTTGGGGTGCTCGCCAACTGCGCGGGTGCGCAAGCCCCAGGGGGTGTAATACATAACAATGTGCATGACGACGACCAAAATGATCGCCAGGTAAACGATCAGGTTGTTTTCGAAAAAGACCGGTCCCAACACGGGGATCTTTGCAAACAGTGGAATGGAGATGATGGGGAATGTGCCAGAGTTATTCAGTAGGTCACCTGCGCTTTGCATGAAGCGTGAACTGATGAATGCCGTGGCTCCTGCGCCGAAAATGTTGATGGCAACACTGCTTACAGTTTGGTCTACTTTAAAGCGGATGACAAGGTAGGCATGCAAGGCAGCGACCAGTCCACCTATGAAGATGGCGGCGAACAACCCCACGTATAAGTTATGACTTACAGTGGCGGTGATGACTGCGATCTGTGCCGCGATCAGCATAATGCCTTCGATACCGATGTTGATGACTGCTGAACGTTCGCTGATCACACCGCACAACGCTGCCAGAGCAATAGGGGTGGCGCGAACCAGTGAACTGCTCAACATGCCCGTTAAGTTAAAGGATTTATCCTGTGCTGCCCACATGAGGAAGGCGAATACAAATGTGAAAGCCAGAATGCCAATTAATGTTCCAGTGGAACGTACACCGCGTGCCAATTGATACGCCCCGGCAAAAACTGAAATTGCTGACATCAGGTAAATCATGGGTTGTGCGGGAACGACAAAATCCGGCACAGTTATCGCTTGTGAATTGGAAAGGTTTAATCCAAACGTAGTTTGAACGCCGCTCTGGGTATTCAAACCGAATAGTAGATAAATGATCAGACCTGCCACGAGCAGCGTACTCCCGTAGGAAATGCGTTTGCGTTTGTCTGCCACCAGATTGGGTTCAATATTTGTGTTTGCCATACCAGCCTCGTTTATTTGCCCCAGCCGCGGGTCAATACCGTGCCTTCAACTTTAAGAGAGCGGATTCGGTACAACCAGCGGATAATATCTGGCGCGGCGATAAAGACGATCACCATACCTTGAATGATCGAGATAATATCGATGGGAATTCCAGCCATGGATTGCATATCCGTTGCGCCGCTGCGGAGGAAACCGAACAGGAGCGCCGCCAATACAACCCCAGCTGGGTGACTTCTGCCAAGCAGAGCAAGCGCGATCGCATCGAACCCGTACCCGGCAGAAAAACCCTGCCCCACCCAGTGGTCAACGCCGAGAACTTGCGAAGCTCCTGCCAGACCGGCAAGTCCGCCTGCAAGGAACATGACTAGTACGAAATTGCGGATGATGTTCATGCCTGCATACTTGGCAGCATCCGGGTTGGCACCCACCGAACGGATCTCAAACCCGATCGTGGTCTTGAATAGGAGCCAATAGACCAGATACGCCACCAGTAAAGCTATGAAGAAGCCGAGGTTGAAGCGCAAGGGCGAAGCAAAGAAACGCGGCAATTCTGCGCTGGCTTCAATATTTGGCGTTACCGGGCGAAACCCTGAAGATTGCATCGGACCGCTGAGCAGCCAGTCGCTCAAACGGAAGGCGATCCAGTTCATCATGATGGTGTTGACCACTTCATGCGCGCCGAAGCGGGCTTTTAGATAGCCGGGGATCATGCCCCAGATCGCGCCGCCTAACGCACCGCCTAAAATGGCAAGCGGCAAATGGATGATCATCGGCAGTCCCTTAAGGCTGTAGCCAACAAAGGCTGAAGCCAGTGCGCCGATGAAGAACTGCCCCTCTGCTCCGATGTTAAAGAGACCGCAACGGAAGCCCAACGCCACCGACAGACCGGCGAAAATATACGGAGTGGCAGTGACAAGACTTTCAGTGAAGGGATAAATGGCTTTCAGTAAAGCCTCGGTATCACCAGTGGCAAAGTAGGATTGAAAGCCTGCAATATAATCAGCGGGTGTGCCGAAGGAACCGGCAAAGAGTGCACCGTATGCAACGAAGGGATTTTCACCACTGGCAACGATCACGATCGCGCCAACGATCAATCCTGTTAGAACGGCGAGCACAGGGATCAACAATTCCTGTGCGAGCGCGTTGCGTTTGTTTTCTTTTTTCCCGGCGTCTGGGGCGGGAGCGGCTGTAGTACTCACAGATACAACTCCTAATTCTTATTCGAGGTTTCGGAGGGGTGAACGCCCGCCATCAGCAAGCCAAGTTGTTCTTTGCTTGCCTTGTTCGCATCAACGATTGCCATGATCTGTCCCTTGTACATCACTGCAATGCGATCGGAGAGAGCGAGAATCTCATCCAACTCGGAGGAGACCAACAGGACCCCGGCACCCTCGTCGCGTTTTTTGATGATCTGGGAGTGGATGTACTCGATCGAACCTACATCCAGACCACGGGTCGGTTGCGAGGCGATCAGCAATTCGATCGGGCGCGAGAACTCGCGAGCCACGATCACTTTTTGCTGGTTGCCGCCTGAAAGCGTTCCCGCATTGACGTAAATGTTCGGCGTGCGCACATCGTATTGCTTCACCAATTCTTCGGCGTTGCTGAAGATGGACTTTTTCTGAAGGGAGACTCCCTTGGCAAAAGGTGGCTTGTAATAGGTGCACAACATCATATTGTCGTGAATGGGGAAAGAAAGGATTAAACCATGGCGCTGGCGGTCTTCAGGGATATGCGCCACACCGCGCTCTAGAATATTGCGCGGCGTTGTGTTATGGATGGGCTCATCCAGCAGACGGATGGTGCCCGTATCGAGCGGCAAAAGTCCGGTAAGGGCATATACCAACTCGGTTTGACCATTTCCCTGCACCCCGGCAATGCCGAGAACTTCACCTTTGCGTACATCGAACGAAACTCCCTGAACCGTCATGTGCTGGCGTTCGTCGCGGACATGGAGATCTTCCACAACGATCACGGGGGCACCCGGCTCGGAGAGCTTTTTCTCCACGACCAGGTTCACGTCACGTCCCACCATCATGGTGGCGAGGATCTCGGAGGTGGCTTCTTTCGGGTCGATTGAGCCAACAACGGTTCCAAGCCGCAGGACAGTGATGTCATCGGCGACGGCTAAAACTTCTTTTAACTTGTGTGTAATAAAAATGATGGATTTGCCCGCTTTGATGAGCGTATCAATGATCTTGAACAAGCCTTCCACTTCCTGCGGGGTGAGCACAGCGGTCGGTTCATCAAGAATGAGGATATCGGCATGGCGGTAGAGAACCTTGATGATCTCCACGCGCTGTTGAATACCCACCGGAAGATCTTTGATGTAAGAATGCGGATCTACTTCCAGACCGTACTCATCCGAGATCTCGCGGATCCGGTTCGCCACTTTTTCCTTATCTAGGAAGATGCCGTTCTTGGTGGGTTCGATGCCGAGCATCACATTCTCAGTGACAGTCATCACCGGAACCAACATGAAGTGTTGATGCACCATGCCGATACCTTGTGCGATCGCATCGTTCGGTCCTTGAATTTCCACCTCTTTGCCGCGGACAACGATCTTGCCTTCATCTGGTTTATATAACCCATACAGGATGTTCATCAACGTGCTTTTGCCTGCGCCGTTTTCCCCCAGCAGGGCTAATATCTTTCCCTCTCGCAGCGTAATATCGATCTTATTGTTTGCAAGAACGCCGGGGAAACGTTTGGTAATACCGCGCAATTCCAGAACATTTGTCATACATGCCCTCCATGATGCCTGAATTCAATAAATCCAAAAGATCTTTTTTGCACTGCCCCATTATAAAGGACGTGCATGCGAATTGGGGACTACGACGAAAACACCTTCGGGATTTAGGGAAGGAAAAAGCCGGAGGAGAAACCTCCCCCGGCTTTTTTTAATGCAGGATGGTAATTTACTTTGTGGCGATGGAGCCGTCGATGATGCCCTGCTTGACGGCATCAAGTTGAGCCTTGAGTTCGTCAGAAGCGCCAGCAACGTCAGAAATGCCAACGCCGCCGTTTTCAACGGTGCCGACATACATGCCGCCAGCAAAGGTGCCGTCGACTTCAGCCTGAATGGCATCGAACACAGCAACATTCATGTTCTTGAGAATGCTGGTGAGGATGATGTCGGTGTATTCGGGGGAGGAAACGGTCCAGTCAGTGTCCACGCCGATGATCTTGCAGGCGCCGGATTCCTGGCAGTAGGCAGCGGAGCCGAGACCGACAGGTCCAGCTACCGGCAGGATGATGTCGGCGCCTTCCTGAACGAAGGATTCAGCGAAGGAGCGTCCGTCATCGAGGGAGTCGAAGTTACCGGTGAAGGAACCATCATTGGCTTCGGTGCTCCAGCCGAGGACTTCCACAGCGGTGCCATTCTGTTCGTTATAGTACTGAACACCCTTTTCGTAACCGATCATGAAGGAAACAACGGGCGGAATGTTGATACCACCGAAGGTTGCAACCTTGCCGGTCTGGGTGGAACCAGCCGCAGCATAACCAGCGAGGAAGCCAGCCTGGTCAATGGCGAAGGTCAAACCGAGAACGTTGGGAAGTTCGCTTGCGGAACCGCAGCTCTTGCCTTCTTCAGCGGGGTCGCCGAAGCAGTCAGGGTAGGAGTAGTCCACGATCGCGAAGTGAGTATCAGGATTCGCCTTGGCAGCGGTGGCAGTATCAACGCCGAGCAAGAAACCGACGGTGATGATCAGGTTGGTGTCTTCATCCACAAACTGCTGAACGTTCTTGGCGTAGTCAGCCTGCTGGGTGGATTCGAGATATTTGCCTTCCACACCGAGTTCGGCAACAGCCTTTTCAACACCAGCGTAAGCAGTGGCGTTGAAGGACTTGTCATCGATACCGCCGAGGTCGGTCACCTGACCAACTTTAACGACAGCGGCAGCTTCGGTAGCGGGGGCTTCAGTGGCGGCAGCTTCGGTAGCAGGGGCTTCAGTCATGGCCTCTTCGGTCATGGCTTCTTCAGTTGCGGCAGGGGCGCCACAGGCAGCGAGAATCATCGAGGCGATGATCAAAGCTACCATAACAAAGTAAAGCTTCTTCATGTTATTTCTTCTCCTCTAGAAGATAGTAATTAGAAAGGTTAGCATTTTTGCGAACCTTACGACGCTTGTAAGTATAAATCTACTCCAATCTTTGTGCAAGAGAGCGCAATGTTAACGCGGATCTGTAACGGTTGGTTCAAGCTCGCCCTTCGCCAAGGCTGCCAGTAAAACCTCCATTTGAAGGCTAAATTCAGGCGAAAACGTTGGATTTAGCGCCGTAAACTGAATTTTTCCGATTCGAAAATTTTGGATGTTCCCCTGCTGTACCTCACGCATCACTTCCTGAACCTCGAACTGGGTCTGCCCATAAAAAGAAGTGACCACGCCCGAGCCGGATTCTCCCAATGCCGCTGCCTGGTTGCGCTCTGCCCCAATGGCGTACACGCCAAATTCTGAAGCCGCTTTTAATGCTCCTTGCCCGGTTACCCCACCTGCCGCAAAGAGCACATCGGCGCCGCGGCGGATCAAATCTGTGGCAGTTTCGTAGCCCCATGCCTCATCTATAAATAATTTCTCACGGTCTCCATTTTCTCGGTAGACGACCAGAGAGATGATCTCGCTGGTCGCGAACTTTACTCCTGCGCGAAAGCCTTCGCAGTAGCGCCACATCGCGTCGATACCGGAGGTTTCGCAAACGGCCGCCACAATTCCAGTCTGTGTCAATTGTGCAGCGCTGACCCCGGCGGCAAAGCCCATTTGGTCTTCAGGGAAGGTGACAGAGATGAGGTTGGGGTATGAACCCGCAAAGGTTTGGTTGAAGCCCACGAAGGTGGCAGCAGGCTCAAGGTCCACACTTTGAAGCGTGGCGTCTTCCAAAGCTATGCCGGAGGTGAAGATCACGTCAAAGCCACGGTCTGTAAAATAGGTGATGTTCTTTGCGTAATCGCGCGCATCCACAGAGGCAATGAATTCCACCCGATCTGCCAACCCGTTCATGGAGGCTTCTTGCAGCCCTGCCCAGGCATCTTGATTGATGCCATGATCTGCAATGCCAAGGGTGTCTGTGACCAATGCTGCGCAGAAGACATCTTCACGAAAACAATCTGGCGATGACAGGCAGGCTGCAAGCGCCCAACATGTCATCGCCAGAACGATGTATTTCGAAATGAGTAACTTGTTACCCACCACTTGCACCTTTAACTAACGGTTGCTTCGCCTTTCTTTACACCCATCATCAAACCAAGCGCGATCAACATAAAGAATGGCGCGATCAGCATGATGATGTTGTAGTTGCCGCCTGTTAACTGCACTGCCCAGCCGTTCACGTTCGGACCAACGATGGCAGAGAAGGTCGAGAACATGTAATACAACCCAGTGAAGGTGCCGATGCGCGCGGCACTGGTCAGATCTACAATCATGGGCAGGGAGTTGATGTTGATGAACGCCCAGCCGATGCCGCCGAGGATGAGCAGAACGCCGGCGAGAGTGAGCATGCGTGCGCCGCCTTCCACCAGCGGAATGCCGACCAGCGGGAGCGGGGCGATGCCCGTTAACAGGGCTTCAGCAGGTGTGATGAATAACAAAATGAGCATAATGGTCAGGATGATCAACCCTGTAGCAATGGTGGTGCGGCGACCGAGCTTGCCCGCTACAAAACCGGAGGGAATGGCAGAGAGTACGAAGAACAATGGCAGGACGGAGAGCAAGGTCGCGCCATCGCCCTCATTCAACCCAAGATGATTCTTGGCATATAAAGTGAAGAAGGTTTCCACTGCAGAGAAACCGATGAACCAGAAGAAAATGGCGAGCAAAATGCGCATGCCGCTTTTATCGGGGTTGCTGAATACTTCCTTGAGGCTGGCAAGCATGCCGGGTTGCTCTTCGGCTGTTTCATATTCCTTCGGCTCTTCAATAAAGAGGTACACGATGAGCACGGCAACCAAGACCAGACCCGAGCCAAGCCAGAATGGGAAGTTAGGGCTCATCTTATAGAGCATGCCGCCGGTTTGCAGGGCGACGATGGTGCCAATGCCGCCCATGAAGTTGATGATGCCATTCGCCTGGGAGCGGAACTCTGAAGGGGTGATGTCGGGCATGAGCGCCACGACCGGAGTGCGCCATAACGCCGCGCTGAGCAAAAGCGTGCTGGTACAAGCCACGAAAAGCGGCAGGACTGCCGCGATCGGGATCAAGCCAAACGCCAAAGCCGTGATCGGTGCGCCAATTAGTATGAAGGGGATGCGGCGTCCCATTGGGGAGCGCAGTTTATCTGACCATGCACCCACCGGCGGCTGGATGAACAATGCTGCGATATTATCGAGAGTCATGAAAAAACCGATCAGCACCGGGGAGAGCTCGAATTTATCAGCGAGGAAGATGGGGACGAAGGCGTTGTATACACCCCAGATCACACTGACACCGAAAAATCCAAATCCGAGCAGGAAGGTCTTGCCGTAGTTTAAGCGAGCTGATGACATAATTTCCTCCGAGTATGGGTCCGATTTTATGGATCGCAGTTCATTCGATATTTGACTTTAGACTTTTGATGAATTTTTTGTCTGCTTCACTCAAGTCCGCCTTCTCAAGCATGTCGGGACGTTTCTTGAATGTACGTTCGAGAGCTTGTTCTCTGCGCCATTTGTCGATCTTGGCATGGTCGCCGGAGAGCAGCACATCGGGCACTTTGCTGCCGCGAAATTCAGGTGGACGGGTGTAATGGGGATATTCCAGCAAGCCCATGGCGTGAGAGTCATCCTCTGCGCCGGTGGGGTCGCCGAGTACATCGGGCAGGAGCCGCGAGATCGCATCAATGAGGATCAAGGCAGGAATCTCTCCGCCGGTGAGCACGTAATCGCCGATGGAGATCTCGTCTGTGACCAAATTTTGGCGGATGCGTTCATCGATGCCTTCGTAACGTCCACATAGGAGGACTATCTTTGAGTGTTGCGATAATTCTTTAGCGATGCTTTGGTTAAAGACACGTCCCTGCGGGGTGAGTAAAATGATCGGAAGGGGTGACTCAAGCTCAGGTGTGGAAGGAGGTGACGCGATTCCTAAAACGGTTTCAATGGCTTCGAAGACCGGTTCCGGTTTCATGACCATTCCGCCGCCGCCGCCGTAGGGTGTGTCGTCAGTTGTATGGTGGCGGTCGTGAGTGTAATTGCGGATGTTATGAACGTTGACGTGGATCAGTCCCCGTTCGCGTGCGCGTTTGAGAATGCTGGTTTCAAGATAAGAGGGGAAGACTTCGGGCAGGAGGGTGAATACCTCAAATTGCATGAGGCGATTTTAGCATACATATGCCTGCGGTCACAAATCATGCACTTCTGATGGAAAAAGGGGGAATTTATGCCTTTGTGGGTATAAGAAGCAAATTAGAACTTAGCCGCCTTGCTTGACTGTGATTTCCCGCGGATGGTAATATAAATTTATGTACCTACGTGGAAGTAAATGGAGTATGAACAAAAAGCGGACCCGTCCGAACTGGTTCCGCATTATTTTGCTTAGTTTGTTGGTGTTGGCTGGGGCGTATGTTAATCGCTTTGTGGTCGCGGATATCGATCCGTTGGGTGTGCCGTCGCCCACCCCCACCATCTCACCGGAGACATTGATCGCTGAAGCCGAGGGGCTTTTTAAGCAGGGAAAACTGTTGCCCGCCATCGATGCTTATCAGCAGGCAGTGGTTTCGCAGCCGGAAAATCCTGCCACTCATATTATGCTGGCACGCACCCTGGCATTTGCCGGTAAATATAAAGAAGCTCAGATCTCCGCCGAAGATGCCTTGCTGCTCAACCCGAGCAATTCCATGGCGCATGCCGTGCGCGGGTGGGCATTGAACTTTCAAGGTGAATATCTCGAAGCTGAATCCAGCATCAAACGCGCGCTGGAACTGGATCCGAATAACGCGCTGGCACATGCTTATTATGTGGAGATCCTGATCGATTCTTATTACAGTGGCTTGGGTTCCTTCGATGGGATCGAGAAAGCCATTGAAGAATCCAAAGTGGCTCAAGCACTCGCACCTGACCTGATCGAAACGCATCGTGCGCGCGGATATATTTTGGAAGCGACCGGTAACTACGAAGAAGCCATCCGTGAATATGAAGCCGCCATTGCCATTAATGCCAATATCGCCGATCTCTATCTCGCAATGGGACGGAACTACCGCATCCTTGGTATCTATGACAAAGCCGTGGATTCTTTCACCCGTGCCGACGCGCTCAACCCCGAAGACCCCAACCCAGACCTGTTGCTTTCACGTACTTATGCCACCATCGGTGAATACGGCAAAGCCATGCAGTTCGCTGAATCTGCTGTTACAAACAACCCCGCCGATACCAACCTGCGCGGCAACCTCGGCGTAATGTATTACCGCAACGCCTATTGGACCGAAGCCATTCAGGAACTTTCTTATGTAGTCAAAGGCGGGCTTTCGCAGGACGGCATTGAAATGGAAGTCATCAACCTCGTGCCAGATGCGCCGCGCATTGCTGAATATTATTTTACCTATGGCTTGGCGCTCTCGCGCACCGATCAATGCGGTGAAGCGCTGCAGATCGCTCAGTTGATCGTTTCCCGTATTCCAGCGGATGAGTTGGCAGTGGAAAATGCCAACGAGATCACCAGTCGCTGCCAGCAAACCCTGGATGCGCCTCTTTCCACCGCGACAGAGGAACCTGTTGCGACAGCGGAAGCGGAAGCCACCCCCACCCCATGAACATCTATAACAAACGCAGCCTTTTTCGGCGACGTGACGAGACGGGCGTCTATCGCATGTTTTTCTTCGTCGTTTTGATCCTGGCAGGCATTTGGTTGATCCGTTCTGTACAACAAGGGGAGGTTAAGCCTTTGTTCTTGCCGACTGCCACCCCCACACGCTTCGCTGCTTCGTACACTCTTGAGGGTGACGCGTATTTCACTGCTGGTCAGCTGACAGCTGCCATTGATGCTTATCGGGAAGCCACCAATGTAGATCCTAACAACGCAGATGTTTGGGCGCAGTTATCACGTGTTCAGACCTATTCCACCGCGTTGATCGTGCAGCGTGAAGACTTGCTTGCCCGTTTGGATGAAGCCATTGTGTCGGCGGAGAAAGCCATTGAAGTGGACCCGGATAGCAGCAATGCCCACGCGGTGCTGGCATTCGCTTTGAATTGGAAGGCGTCGTACACGTCTGAAGACCGTGAGCGGCAAGCGTTGCTGCAAAAGTCGGAGCAGGAAGCTGTGCGAGCCATTCAGTTGGATAATACGAATGTGCTGGCGCAAGCTTTCTATGCTGAGGTGTTGGTCGATCAGCAAAAATGGACGCAGGCGCAACAGGTTATTGACCAGGCTTTGGAAGCCGACCCAAGCCTGATGGACGTCCACCGTGTGAATGCCTATGTACTTGAGTCGTTGGGTGAATATGCCCTTGCCATTGAATCCTATGATCGCGCGCTTGCCATTACCCCGAACTTAACCTTTCTCTATCTGCGGGCAGGCGCTGGCTATCGCCGTCTTGCGTTTGAAAGCCCGAATGAAGAAGTGCAAAAGCAGTTATTCGAAAAGTCGCTTGAATATTTTGCGCAGACCGCCCGTATCAACGCACAATTGGGTGTGAAAGACCCGGCGCCGTATATTTCCATTGCCAAGACCTATTCGCAGATGGGTGAGTTCTTCATCGCCATCCGCAACATTCAAAAAGCGATCGAGTTTGAGCCGTTCAACCCGGTCTTGTATGGAGAGTTGGGCGTGCTGTATCACAAGAACCGCAACTATGAGACCGGTATTCTGGCTCTGGGGTGTGCCATCAACGGCTGCACCGGACCGGAATCTTGTGATGGGCGCGGCGGATGCGGACCGAATGACACCGAGGCGGAAGTCCAGCCGCTGACTTTGGATGGAAGTACGGTCTATTATTATGATGTGTTCGCCTCTGAGTTGGCGGCGTTGAGTACGTCCAAGAACAATAAATGCCCGCAAGCGTTGGAAGTGGCGACGATCATTGAAGCCTCTGAATATATTGCCGATGCGAACATCGCCGTGGACATGGCAGTGGTTCGCACCATTTGTTCCTTTACCCCAGAGACGACAGAAACCGGCTCCACCCCTGAGCCGACAATTGAACCAGCGATGCTGGAGGATGTGACTCCCACGCCGACGCCGTAAGTCCCTAATCCCGAGGGGTGGCATAGCTTTTGAAGCCATGTCACCCCTTCGATGTTGGGTCGGTTGAGGCGGGGCACAAAGCTTGGGTGGGGAGGCAGATATAGGCTTGGAAAGAGGCGGGTGAAGCGTCAGAGATTTGTAAGAATTTTTATATTCCCCCTTGACGATGATATTTTAAGTGTGTAAGATATCAATTAGCACTCAGACGTATTGAGTGCTAATTCTGTGATTATTCAAAAATCAAAACCCCTTACAGGAGGCATCAAATGGCAAAGAGCAATATTTCGTTCAAACCCCTCGGCAGCCGCGTGCTGATCGAGCCCGTTGAACAGGAGGAAATTACCGCGAGCGGTATCATCCTCCCCGAAACCGCGAAGGAAAAACCCCAGCAAGGCAAGGTCTTGGCAGCGGGTCCTGGCGATCGCAATGAAAAAGGCGAACGCGTTGCAATGGACGTGAAAGTTGGCGACCTGATTCTGTTCGCCAAGTACTCTGGCACCGAAGTTAAGATGGATGGCAAGAAACTGCTCATCCTGCGCGAGAGCGATATTCTCGGCATCGTCGGCTAATCCCATAAATATTTAAAAAAGGAAGTGAACTATGGCAGCTAAACAACTGGTATTTTCCGAAGAAGCCCGCCGCAAGCTTAAGAACGGCATGAATGTCGTCGCAAATGCGGTATCCGCCACCCTCGGCCCCAAGGGACGCAACGTAGCCATCGATCGCAAGTTCGGCTCCCCCAGCATCACCCATGACGGCGTTTCCGTCGCCAAGGAAATCGAACTCGAAGATCCGTTCGAGAACATGGGCGCGCAGCTCCTCAAGGAAGCCGCTCAGAAGACCAACGACATCGCCGGTGACGGCACCACCACCTCCACCGTCCTCGCTCACGCCATTGTGAACGAAGGCTTGAAGGCGCTCGAAGCTGGTTACAACCCGATGCTCCTCAAGAAGGGCATCGAACTCGCCACCGAAACCATCGTGGCTGAGCTCAAGAAGAACTCCGTCAAGATCGACACCAAGGAAGAAATCGCTTCCGTCGCCACCAACTCTGCGGCTGACGAAGAAGTGGGTCAATTGATCGCAGACGTGATGGACAAAGTCGGCAAAGACGGCGTCATCACCGTTGAAGAATCCAAGACAATGCAGTTCGAAACCGAATTCGTCGAAGGTATGCAGTTCGACCGCGGTTACCTCTCCCCTTACTTCATCACCAGCGCTGAAAACATGGAAGCTCAGATCAGCGACGCTTATGTTCTGATCTACGACAAGAAGATCTCTGCTGCTCAGGATATCGTTCCTTTGCTCGAGAAACTTGTTCAGCTTGGCAAACGCGAACTCGTCATCGTCGCTGAAGATGTCGATGGTGAAGCTCTCGCCACCCTGATCCTCAACAAGATCCGCGGCATGCTCAATGTGCTCGCCATCAAAGCCCCTGGCTTCGGCGATCGCCGCAAGGCTATGCTTCAGGATATCGCTGTCCTCACCGGCGGCGAAGTCATCTCCGAAGAACTCGGACGCAAGCTCGAATCCGTTACTGTTCAGGAACTCGGCCGCGCTGAGAAGATCGTCTCTGATAAGGAAAACACCACCGTCATCGGCGGCAAGGGCAAGAAAGCCAACATCGAAGCCCGCATCAAGGAAATCCGCATCGAGATCGACAAGAGCACCAGCGACTACGATCGCGAAAAGCTCCAGGAACGTCTCGCCAAGTTGAGCGGCGGCGTTGCCATCATCCGTGTGGGTGCTGCGACCGAAACCGAAATGAAGGAAAAGAAGCACCGCGTTGAAGACGCCCTCTCCGCTGCCCGCGCAGCCGTTGAAGAAGGCATCGTCCCCGGCGGCGAAATCTCCCTCATCAACGCTTCGATCAAGCTCGACAAGCTCGCCAAGGCGCAGGCTGAAGAAGCTGAAGAAGTGAAGGTCGGCATCAACATCGTCAAGAAGGCGCTCGAAGCCCCGATCCGCAAGCTCGCTTCCAACGCTGGTCAGGATGGCTCCGTCATCATCGACACCGTCCGCCGCACCGCGATCGAGAAGAAGAACCCGAACATCGGTTACAACGTCCTCACCGACGAATACACCGACATGATCAAGGCTGGCGTCATTGACCCGGTCAAGGTTGTGCGTGGCGCGCTCGAGAACGCCGCTTCCATCGCAGCAATGATCCTCACCACCGACGTGCTCATCACCGACATGCCTGTGAAGGAAAATGCTCCTGCCATGCCTCCTGGCGGCATGGGCGGCATGGATTACTAAGATCCACCAACATAATTGTAGGGACGCAGCGCCGCTGCGTCCCTACTTTTTTTAATGGATGTCAGCCTGAACGGGTATAATTTTACGAATGCAATTCAGACGAATCGTTTTGACCTTGTTCCTCACTATGGGGATATCTGCCTGCGGTTCCTTCGGGACCCCGAACACGCCCACCCCTGCTGTGCCGAGTGCCACACCGGCGCCTCCCACCCCTACTCCTCCGCCTTCCGCGGCTGTTGTTAATGGCGAGTTCATTACCATTGCCGAATATGAATCGGAACTGGCGCGTTTTAAAGCTGCCCAAACCGCACTGGGACTCTCCTTCACTGATGAAGATGCCAGTAAGACCGTCCTTGAAGATATGGTTGCGCAAGTGTTGTTGAGTCAAGCTGCAAGGGAGGGAAATTTCGCAGTGAGCGATGCAGACCTCCAGTCGCGGATCGACGCGCTGGCGGGTGAGCTTGGGAGCGCCGATGCGCTCACGCAGTGGCAGTCTGCCCACGGGTATGATGAGGCTTCCTTCCGCCTCGCTTTGAAGCGTTCGCTGGAAGCGGCATGGATGCGTGACAAAATCGTTGCGTCTGTACCGGCTTCGGCGGAGCAGATCCATCTGCGCCAGATTTTGACCTATAATGAGGCGGATGCGCAAGCAGCGTTGGCAGAATTAAGTGCCGGTGCGGATTTCGATGAACTGGCGGCACAATATGACCCGGTCACCAGCGGTGAATTGGGCTGGGTGCCGCAAGGATATTTGCTGGACCCCGAAGCCGATGCGGCTGTTTTTGCCCTGCAAACGGGCGATGTAAGCGGCATCATCCCCACGGAAGCCGGTTTTCATATTTTCAAAGCCATTGAACGCGCCGAACATCCCCTTTCGCCGGATGCCTTGCTGGCGTTGCAATCTACTGCTTTGAATGCGTGGCTGGCAGATCAACGTGAAAAGAGCGAGATCGTTTTTGCGCCCTAGCCTGCAAGAGAACGTTTTATTGTTTTAGCAAAGTTCGCTGTTTACCCGGATTCCCTTGTGGTGAATGTGGGTTTTCAAAAAAGGATTACGATTTTTTTGGAGTGACTTCATGAGCAAATACGATTACTTCGATGATTCTCCCCCGCCGCAGCAAAAGCCGCCTGTGCGGCTTGACCTGTGGGATATGTTGAGCATCCTCGTTCTGTTGGTGACCTTGTGTATGGGCGCGTATTTTGCGGCTGTCTTTGCCTCGCCAGAAGCTTCTTATAACTTCTTGAACCCGGCTCGCAATGCACCGCCTACGCCAACGATCACCCAGATCCAACCGCCTGCCACATGGACGTCTACTCCGCCTGGACCGACTGAGACAGCAACACTGACGCTGGTGCCCACTTTTACGCTGGAGCCTTCACCTACGCTCGTTTCGCTGATCACTCCTTCAATCACTCCCTCTCCGACTGCGACGCCCAAAGCACCCTTCTCTGCCACCGTCACATACATCGACAGCACCATTATTCATCCTGAAGCGTCTTGTAACTGGCAGGGTATTGCCGGGACGATCCTTGATGCCAATAACGCCGATATGCTTGGCATTGCAGTGCGTGTTGTTGGTTTTTATAACAATAAGACCAAGAACGAGCTGACCGTAAGCGGTATTGCTCCCGCATATGGAAAATCGGGCTTTGAGTTTTTTCTTAGTACTGTGCCGATCTCGTCTGACGGACTGTTGACCATTCAGATCCTCGACCAGGCAGGTTTGCCGCTCTCGGGGAATATTCAGATCAATACCTATGCCGATTGTACGAAGAACTTGGTGCTGGTGAAGTTCAAGAAGAATCCGTAGTTTCGTTTTGAAATATTAAGAATAAAAAGCCCGCCAGGTCTGGTTTTGTTTAGACTTGGCGGGCTTTTGAATTTCTTATTTATGAAATGACACGTGTCCGTATAAAGCTGGGGCGAATAAAAAACGCCGGGCGATTTTACGCCCGGTGTTTTACTTGTTGCATGCTTTCTTGAATTACTACTTCACTTCCACATTCCAACTTGCATATTTTTGCGTTCGTGCCCGCACCACATCTTCATAAAACGTTCGCAGCTTTGTAGTGATCGGACCCATCGACCCGCTGCCAACCGGACGGAAGTCGATCTTCGTCACCGCCACGATCTGCGCCGCACTGCCAGTTAAGAACACCTCATCAGCGATCAAGATCTCCGTGCGGTCGATTGAGCGTTCTACGACTTCCAATCCAAATTCCTTTTGCGCCACTTCCATCACAGAACGGCGGGTAATACCTTCCAAAATATTGTCGGTGATCGGCGGCGTGTAGAGCACCCCATTTCGCACCATGAACACATTCATGGCAGACCCTTCCGAAATATGACCGTCCGCGTTCAGCACCAGCGCCTCATCGAACCCGGCGCGGTTCGCGTCCGTCTTTGCCAGCGCCGAGTTGACATACGACCCCGCCACCTTGCTGCGCGCCGGGATCATGTTATCGTCCACCCGCCGCCATGAAGAAATGGTCACATGCGAGTTCATGTCATTCTGAACATAAGCTTCATACGGAGCGGTAAAGATCGAAAGCTCATCGCGCAGGTTGTGCAGGCGTACCCCAATACCCATATCCGCCTTGTAGATCGTCGGGCGCATATACACATCCTGCTGATAATTATCGTGCTTCAAAAGGTCAATGGCGAGTCGGATCAACCCCTCTTCATCGTATGGAATTTCCATTGCCAGCATCCGCCCGGATTCAAGCAAACGCCGAAAATGATCGTACGGACGGAAAAGAAAAAGCGCATGTTTTTCTTCGTTCCAATAGGCGCGCATTCCGCTAAAAACAGCCGTTCCATATAAAAAACCATGCGTGGCGACACTAACCTTTGCCTCGCTTAAAGGGACGATCTTTCCCTCAAAAAATGCATGCTTTGTGAGATCCACTTGCACCTCCTCTGTGCTGTATTGATGGATTAAATTATACCTGCACCTATATAACCCCAAGGAGACGCTATCGCTTCTTTCTGCGCCGATGCCTGTTTTGCCATGCCCAAGCAGTTGCCAGCCCAAAGCGGATGGTCGTACAATCAGGCATCTCATCCATTTGGAGGCGGCAAGTGAAAAGGATCGTATCCATCAGCGTAGGCTCATCCGCGCGTGACCACACCACACGTCACACCTTTCTAGGGCAGGAGTGTGAGATCTCGCGGCGCGGCACCAATGGCGATTTTCAAAAAGCCATCGAACTCTACAAAGAACTGGACGGCAAGGTCGATGCCTTTGGTGCAGGCGGTGTGGAATTCTTTTTGCAAGTCGAAGACAAACGCTATTATTTTCGCGATGTCAAACGCATTCGCGATTCGATCAAGATCAGCAAAGTGGGAGACGGCAACGGCGTAAAAGGACTGTTGGAAAAACGCGCCTTTGAATATCTTGAAAAATACCTCAACGAGAAAGAAGGACGTTCACTCAAAGGTTTGCCTGCCCTCAAGACCACTGTTGTGGAGCGCTACAGCATGGGCAAAGCCATGGTCGATGCCGGGTTGGATGTGACCTTCGGTGACTTCATGTTCGCGTTGGGGTTGCCCATTGCCATGCGCTCGCTCAGCGCCGCCCGAGTGGTGGCTTCGGTCCTGCTTCCTGTAGTCACGCAGGTTCCGTTTTCCTGGTTGTACCCTCTTGGTTCCGAGCAGGATAAACCCCCGCAAAACAAATGGCGCAAATATTACCAGCGTTCGCAGGTCATTGCCGGAGACTTTCTTCAGATCCGCCAATACATGCCAGACGACCTGACCGGCAAGATCATTGTCACCAACACCACCACCGAAAAGAACGTCGAAGAACTGCGCAAGCGCAACCTGCACATCCTCGTCACCGTCACACCCCGGCTGGAAGGGCGCTCCTTTGGCACCAACGTCATGGAAGCCACCCTGCTCGCCTTGATGGATAAGCCTCAATCAGAAGTCACCCAGGCAGATTTTGTTGACCTGATCAACCGCATTCCGCTCGAGCCCAATATCGAAGTCCTGAATTAAAGACCACACCGTAGAACGGTCCTGCAAACGGGCTGCAACATCCTTTAGTGTTGCAGCCCGTTTGCCTTGACAAACCCTGGATTCCCCTCTAAAATCTAATTCGATACTCATCGAATTAGATACACGGAAGTGAAAAATGAATGAAATGCTCGATTACGTCAAAGCCCTGTCTGACCCGGTCCGTTTGCAGATCGTGGGGCTGCTCTCGCAGGGAAATGCCACGCGTGAGGAAGTTGCCGCACGCTTAAACCTCTCACCCAAGGACTCTTTAACGCACCTTGGCTTTCTCGAATTTGTCGGCGTTGTGAGCCAAACCGACGGCGTATTTACGCTCAACAACGACAAACTCGCCACACTCGGAAAAGAAAACCTGGTCGGCGACAACAAGAAATTCGTCCCGCCAGCAAACCTGGATGAAGCCTCCAGGAAGATTTTGCGAGACTATCTCAACGCAGACGGCACCATCCGACAAGTGCCGGAGCAAAAGAAGATAAAACCCATTTTGGATTATCTGCTTCAAAACTTTGAGTTTGACCGGACCTATACCGAACGGGAAGTCAATATCATTATCAAGCGCTTCAACGAAGATTCGGCTGGTCTGCGCCGCGATTTGGTGGATGCAGGCATGCTTGCCCGTGAAAGTGACGGCTCGAAGTATTGGAGAGTACAGAATGGAAAATAAGACCAAAACAAGAAAAGAACTCAACCGTGAATATACAGAGCGTGTAAAGCCAGCCGGGATCTACCAGGTGAAGAACACGGTAAACGGGAAGATTTTGCTTGGCAGTAGTTTAAATCTTGAAGGTCCGTTGAACCGCCATAAGTTCATGCTCAAGATCGGCAGCCACACCAATAAGACTCTCCAGAACGACTGGAATGAATTGGGTCCCGATGTGTTTGTCTTTGAGATTCTTGAAGAGGTTAAAACGAAAGATGACCCGAATTTCAACCTTCAAGACGAGTTGACTTTGTTGGAAATGATCTGGCTGGAAAAACTGCAACCGGTTGAGAACGGCTATAACCTAACCGCCAGAATCCGTGAGGCTTAATATGAGCGAAGAACTCGTCGCTTTTTTTAAAGTCCTCGCGGATGCGAACCGCCTCAAGATCATCGGGCTGCTGGCGCACCAACCCTATAGCGTGGAAGAACTTGCGGCACTGCTGGGGTTGAAGGCATCCACGGTGTCACACCATCTCTCGAAGCTTGCCAAGGTGGGCTTAGTCAGCGCGAAGGCAGAGAGTTATTACAACGTATATCAACTCGACCAAAAGGCGCTGGAGGAGAGATCGCGCAGCCTGTTCTCACAGGAGAAAATGACCGCCTCCGTTGCCGATGTGGACGTGGACGCGTACGACAATAAAGTCATCAAAGATTACCTTCGTAAAGATGGCAGCTTGAAAACCATTCCCGCTCAAAAGAAAAAGCTGGAAGCCGTTTTGAGGCACATCGTCAAAGCCTTCAAAGTGGGGAAGCGTTATAGCGAGAAACAGGTCAATGAGATCTTGAGTGCGTATCATGAAGATACCGCCTCGTTGCGACGCGAATTGGTAGGAGCGAAACTCATGCAGCGCGAAGGCGGCGGCGGTGAATATTGGCGGAACGAATTATAAAAAAACTTCCCAGGTTATTGCCTGGGAAGTTTTGCGTTCAAGGTGAAACTTGCATTATCGTTCAACGCTCCATGTAACGGACTGGACTCGAGTGCCATAACCCGTCCGTTCGCGAAGAAGGCAAAGTCAAAGGTTGTGGCATCGCCAGCCTTTTTACCGGGGATGGGCATCAACCGGGCTGTGAGCGGTTTGTTCAGTCGCAACGCCAATGCGCAAATATCCAATAATAATGGCGTGAGTTCTTCCGGGGTCACATCTCCGGCAAGTGGAACCGTATCCAGCCCTGTGCCGCAGACGGCAGAGTAGAGCAAGGCATCCTTCACCGTTAGCACACCTTCGGCGGCACGCTTCGCAAGGATCGAGTCTTCGAGAACCGGCTGCATAAACCCGTTAAAGCCGATGTGTGGAAAGTCTGCGCGCTCAATGGCATCCGTGAGGATGGCAGCCGCGGCAAGCGAACCATGCAAGCCGATCTTTGGCACACCCATATTTTCCACCGCTTTGCCGAGCGAATGCGCATCATCGGGGAAGGGCGCGAGGGAAAAGTCAATGCCTTTGAATGATAGTGATTGGTAATTAGTCATTAGAGATTGGGCGACCATGGTGATGGCTTGCCCATGTTTCGTCATCTCGCTAACCAACCACTGTCGTCCGTCGTTAATCGTCTGTTGTCCGTCAAACGCATCGACTGCCATGTCCGCGCATTCGACCGCAATGCCAAAGGCGGGCACATCCGCGTTGTGATATGCACCGGGGAAGAAAGGCGCGTTCGCTCCCACGTTTGCCAGCGCAGTAAAGTTGAGGTTTGCGAATCCGTTCGGGTCGAGTGGCGCACACTTAACGATGATCTCTGCGCAGGCTTTTACCTGCGCCATGTGGATCGTCTGCGCATCTGCCATCACCCCGCTGAAGAAGATGTTCTCACTTGCTGCGATCGCATCTGGTATGACCCGGTAGCTGCGCGGCATGTCCGGCAGGGCGGGGCCCAATGCCGCATACACTACGCCGTTTTGTTTCATCACTTGTGTGAATTGCGCGGCATAGTTGGGGAGTTCATCCATGTGTTTTTCGCCCAACATATTGGGGAAGGGAACCGTCGCCACGCGCACGGTCTGTACTTCATACCCCGCCGCTTCATATGCCGCTTTGGCTTTAGATAAAAAATCTCCCGCTTCACGCAGGATATTTTCTTCAAGTGGATATTTGGGATTGCAAAAATAAGTTATGGATCGTATTTTCATCTCTTCCTTCACTATTCAATATTCACGGATCTCTGTCTCATTACCTCAAACATCAACACCGATCCCGCCACCCCCGCATTCAGAGACTCGGTCTCACCAGACATTGGGATGCTGATCTTCCCATTCGCCAGCTTCCTCGCGGACTCGCTGGCACCCTCGGCTTCGTTACCCACGATCAAAATCCCTGGTTGACGTAAATCCGTTTCCCAGCACGATCGACCATCCATATCAGCAACATAGACATTCAAGCCCGAGGCGAATTTTTCAATTTCATTCCAATTCATAGAATGGATGGGGACTCTGAAATGCGCGCCCATGCCCGAACGTAAAACTTTTGGCGCAAAGGCATCGGTCGTCTCAGGTGGAATGAGAACCGCCTGCACTCCCGAAGCCGAAGCAGAACGGAGTAGCGTACCAAGATTCCCCGGGTCGCGGATCTGATCTGGGATGAGAATGAAGTTCGGGTGATTGGTAATTGGTAATTGAGTTAATTCAAGAACTGTAAGAATGCCCTGCGGCGCTTCGGTCTCGCTGATGGATTTCATCACACTCGCAGAGACTTCTTCCACGTCCACGCCGTGCAGCTTAAGACCTTCCACCTGTGATCTTCCCCGCTCGCTCAAGGTCTCGTCATATAACGCAAATCGACATGTCCAATTCGCCTTCACCGCTTCTTCCACCAGCCGCACTCCCTCTGCAACAAATGCACCTGCCTCGCGGCGTTCTTTGGAACGTCCGAGTAAAGCGCGAACAAGTTTTATTTTTGAATTCTGGTTGGATGTGATCATAGGGAATTACGATTTATTCAAACAAGGTTTTCCAGATTTTCAGGAATACGTCGATGGAGTCCTGGTCAAATAACACAATTCGGACTTGCTTCACACTGGAGTTTGTATTCTTCTCGAAGTAGGCAGTTGTAGCTTTGAAAATAATTCCTGCCGCCCTATCTTTTGGAAAACCAAAGATACCAGTTGAGATCGCAGGCATGGAGATGGATGCACATTTCAATTCATCTGCCACTTGCAGTGAGCCGGTGACAGCATCTGATAAATTTTTGTCATCGTCAAATGTTTCGCCCCACACCGGGCCTACAGCGTGGATCACAAATTTTGCAGGCAGGCGCCCGCCTGAGGTCCAGGCAGGCTGCGCATGGGAAACTTGCCCATGTTTGCGGATCCACTCGTCGCTTTCTTCTTGAATTGCAGCTCCACCCTTTTGTGAAATTGCCCATGCCACTCCGCCGCCATGGGCGAGATACTTGTTCGCAGCATTAACAATGGCATCCACTTCTTCAATAGTGATATCGCCTTGCACGACCTGCAACGACTGACCCGATGAAAATATTTTTTCAACAAGAATGGAATTCATCAATCAATTTTACCCCCGTTAAATAATGTAGGGGCTGGGTTACCCAGCCCCTACATAAATATTTATTTCGTTTGTGCCACGACTGCGGCGAAGGCTTGCGGGTTCTTCACTGCAATGTCGGCAAGCATCTTGCGGTTGATCTCGATGTTCGCCTTCTTCAAGGCAGCCACCAGACGGCTGTACGTTGTGCCGTTCAGGCGGGACGCGGCGTTGATACGGGCGATCCACAACTTGCGCAGATCGCGTTTGCGCACACGGCGGTCACGAGTGGCGTACCAGAGGCTCTTGAGCATGGCCTCGTTGGCTCGCTTGAACAGGGTGCTCTTCGAGCCGCGCTGTCCTTTCGTGATCTTCAAAACTTTTTTGTGACGTAAGTGCCCTTGCGGGCCACCTTTAACGCGCATTGTTCTTATACCTCCTGCAAACTCGCGGGCGTCGGTGAGTTACACCAGTTGCGCACACCCGAAAGCCGCACATAAAAAAATTACGACAGCCGGACGATTAGTCCATGTTGGGCGCGAGGCGCTTGATGCGCTTCACGAACTTGCGGCCCTGCACAACGATCATTTCACTCAAGAGTCCCTTGGTGCGATCCGAAGTGCGGCGGCGAAGGTGGCTTTTGCCGCCCTTGGTGCGCACCAGAACACCGGAGCCCGTCATGCGAAATCGCTTGGATGTCGCCTTGTGGGTCTTGAGTTTGAATTTCTTGCCAGGTTTTGCTTTGCGTGGCATCGCTTAGTTCTCCTTTCGGGCAAAATAAACCGCGGACTTTTACGCCCGCGGACGATCAACATCTTTGGGTCTTGCTCTACGCTCAGGCTTCCGCTTCGGGCTTCGCTTCAGCCTGCTCGGGTTTCTCTTTCTTCTTTGGCGCCGCAGCCTTGTTCGGAGCCATCACCACGAGCATGGTGCGTCCTTCCATTTGCGGCGGGACTTCGATGACGGCAACGTCAGCGAGGTCGGCGGCGATCTCTTTCAGGTCTTCGAGCGCGATCTCGGGGTAATCCATTTCGCGCCCGCGGAACTTGACCGTCACACGCACCTTATGCCCCTGCAAAAGCCAGCGACGGGCATCGTCCACTTTGAAGCCACGGTGGGCTTCGTTCGTCTTCGGTCGCAAGCGAATCTCCTTAACCTCGATCTTGGTTTGGGATTTCTTCGCTTCGCGTTCCTTCTTCGCCTTTTCGTAGATGAACTTACCAAAGTCCATCACACGGCAGACGGGCGGATTCGCACCGGGTGAGACCTCTACAAGGTCTAACTCCGCATCGCGTGCAATCTTCAAGGCTTCCTTGATGGCAACAACACCTACGTTGCCTCCATCCGGACCGATCAGGCGCACTTCCGCAACGCGGATGCCCTCATTTACTCGAAACTCGTTGGCGCTTATATGCTTCTCCTCTTGCTTATAGACAAAACAAATCCAGCTCTTGGCTGGTTTTTAGCGGGCAAATGATACCATGAAGGAGGTCGAGTCGTCAACGAGAACAGCCTTTTTTACCTTGCCGAGTCGATCATTGGCAGCAAAAGGCTGCGATACAGGGCATCATGTTCGTCTGGGTGGCTGAAGAGTACGATCACCAGTGATTCGCCGCCATCATCTGCCACAGCGATATCTACAGGTCGCCCGTTGGAGGTGGTGTAGTACATCATCCATAAATAGCCGTTTGCCTGACGGGTTCCTGCCGCATTCGGAGGACCATCCAATCCGCGGTAACCATGAATGCCAGACGAAAAATAATCCACAAGTTCCTGAGGCGAGACATCTGAACGGAATGCCGTTACCTGGGTGATGTCAAAGGCAGAGCTTTCACGTAGGAAGAATCCATCATCGGTTAGCGACCAATCACGCGGGACATCCAGTGTGACCCCTGAAAGGCTTTGGCGCTCCAAATTCAGCGGCGGCTGACCGGTGAATGGCACAAGAAATTTCACTGGCTGGATGCCATTCAAGCATTCACGGCTTGGTTCAATGCCAGGGTTGGCAATGAAAGCCAGCATTGTTTGGCGGGCACATAGATCATCTGCTGTTGGTACATGCCCCATGGTTGGGAACTCGAAGTAATAACTGTGGGTCAGGGTCTCGGCAACTTGCTTGCCGAGGAAGGGCGGCGTTGCCGGGTCGAACGAGCCTTCGATCACCAGGCTGGGAATGTCGCTCACGACCGCATCATTTTCACCAAGGTTCGGACCCGTGCTTCCCCAGTTTTTACAGGCTGGGAACATATCTGCAAAATCGCCATAGAAGGGACGGAACACTTTTTCTTTTATACCGGTCTGTTCTGAAACGGATTTCAATTCTTCAGGAGTGGAATCCAATACGTGTTCGCGGCACATCATGGAAATATACAAGCCGGGGCTGATGCCGTCGAATTCGTAGGGCAGGGAATATTGTGCGGCGATCAATGTGGAGTAATCTCCGTTTTCAACACGGTAGATGGTTTGCGGGGCGGTGAGGATGAAATCAGGCGAGCGCAATAACCCGGTGATGACCGAAAGCAGGTACGCCCCGTCCACAGTTTCGGTGACGGTTCCCATGGGGTAGGCGGATGTGGTTAAGGTGATGGGTCTTGCATCCAGTTTTTGAAGGAGTGATCGAAAGACAGCTTCCAGGTCTGGATAGGCGCTGCCGCAGGCAGGGTCTGAGGCGCAGGCGATGAAGAGCTGCGATAACGCGGCATTGACGGATTTTGGATATTCTTCGATCATGTTCGCTTCGACAGGGACGACCGAATCAAGAACTGCCGAACGGATGATCTCGGGGTGGTTACGCATGGTGACGAGCGCCAGCCGGGTTCCATAGGAAGCACCGTATAAGTTGACTTGTTGATAACCAAGTAGTTTGACGATATCGCGCAGGTCGGCGGCGCTTTCAACGGTTGAGTATGCGCTTAGGTCACTGCCTTGGGCTTGTAACAATCCGCTGCACGAGAGGAAGGCGTTTTGGTAGACCAGTTCTCTTGATTCGACAGCCAGGGTTCCGTAAATGTCCTGACGATGGACTTTGTCGAGTTCGTCGCAGTTCATCACCGGCTCAGAAAGCCCCGTGCCGCGCTGATCGAAGGTGACGTAATCGCGTGTGGAAATGAACGGTTCAACGAGAATTGAATAGGCATTCGCGCTCAATTGCACCGCCTGTCCGCCGGGTCCGCCTTGCAGGAAGAGAACCGGATCTGGTGCAGGATTGGAACTGGTGCTGTGATAGACGGCGACCGCCAATCGGAGCGTCCGACCGGAAGCGATGCTTCGATTCTCAGGGACAATGGCATACCCGCAGGTGACTTGTACACCAAAGGGTATCTCGAATTGGCAGGGCGCTTCTTCAAATGCAGGTGTGTAGGCGACGGTTGGTAGTGCGGTTGGCAGCTGAGTTGCTGGCGGCAGGGTATTGGCTATATCTGGCTGGGTGTTTGGGGTGACGTTCGATGTGGCTGAGTTGGGATTGGTTGCGGGCAGCACAGCCGATGTGCCAGGACGGTTTGTAAGCATACGGAAGCCAAGCACCCCGACACAAACGAGGATGCACAATCCGCTTAGGGCGGCGATGAGGATGATATTGTTATTGGTTTTCTTTTTGGAGGCTGTTTTTTTCGCAGAGGTTTTTGTCTGTGGGGCTTTGTCTTCTGTAATGAAGGCGGGGGTATTTTGCGACGGTTGTGAAAAGGGTTGGGTGGGTGAAACAGGTTGCGGCGTGGAAAGAAACGCGATCTGTTTTTTTGCGTCAGCATTGTTGGGGTTGATGTCCAGTACGCGTTGAAAGCAGTATTCGCGTTTGTCGGCAGTGTCCATGCACATGCCGAGTAAAAACCAACCGCGTTCGGAGCGCGGGTGTTCCTGTACAAGCCGGGTCAGAATGGCGATAGCGTGTTTTCTGTTACCCGATCTGAACGCAGATAAACCCTCTTGGAATAGTTCCTGTTCTGGCACGTGGTTTCCCTCCCGCTATTAAAAAAGAAAATGGAGCCGATGTTCCGGCTCCATTATACTCTTACACGTGCGGGGTGACTTTTGCTTCGATCTTGTCTTTGGGCAGATACCCGGTGATGCGTTCCTTGACCTCGCCGCTCTTGAAGAGCATAAGGGTCGGGATGCCCATAACACCGTATTGCATCATGATGTTTGGGTTCAAGTCTGCGTCAAGTTTGACGACCTTGACCTTGCCATCCCATTGTCCCGCCAGTTGTTCCACGATGGGTGCGATCATTTTGCATGGCTGACACCAATCTGCTGTGAAATCCACCAGTACCGGGGTTTGTGCGCTGATGACTTCTTCCTGGAAGTCTTGTTCGGTTACGTATTTTACTGAGCTCATGTTTGCCTCCGTATACTTGGATGTGGTCTCATCTGTTTTAATTACTCGCGTTGACGCCTGTATCCTGCCGTGATAGAATGCAATCCGCTTTGAAGATGGGCGCGTAGCTCAATGGTAGAGCAGCGGCCTTTTAAGCCGTTTGTTGAGAGTTCGAGCCTCTCCGCGCTCACAAAAATCCTCCCTTGTGGAGGGTTTTTATTTTGTTGAGAGCCCCATCGAGGGATTGAATCCGAGCCTCTCCGCGTTCACAAAAATCCTCCCTTGTGGAGGGTTTTTATTTTGTGGCCCGGCCGAATCTTTCGGCCCTCTCGCGGCACGTCCTCCCTTTTAGTTACTGGGGCTTGGTTTTTATCGCAACTGAGCGACTGCTTCCAGCCGTATTTCACAGTCTGGGCGGCCGCAGAGTAGGGAGTAGGCATCTTCGTGGATCTTGTTAACCACAGCGCGCAACAGGTCGGTGACGGGAATGGCTTGGATTTTGACCCCATCTACTTCGGTTTGGCGGGTGAAAGGTTTGATGCCGGCTGCCAGGGAGTTGAACCCCTCCGGGTCGCCGGGGAAGTTGAGGCATTCGACCACATTATTGCCGCTTAATGCCCAACGGACGAATTGCATGCGCCCGGCAAGTTTCTCGCCGTAGTGGATGCTGACGTTCACGCGTTGATCCATACCGATGAGCAAGACGACACCCTCTTCTTCTGCCATGGCGGCAATGGGGGCGTAGGGTTCGTGGATGGTTTGGGCGTGAATGGCATCGTCTGCGCCGATGCCTGTAAAAGATAGTACGGGGTGTAATGAGCGTTTTGCCTTGGCGTGACTGCGGACGAGTTCGGGAAATTTTCCGAAGGCTTCATCGGCTGGCATGGAAGGGGTGAAAGATTCAGCCAGGTTTTTTACATCCGTTTTGTTGTGTACGGGGTGATAGTCGATGGGCAGGAGTGCTTTTGGGGTAAAGGTTGGGGTCATGAAACCGCCGGTGGTTTCGAGCAAGGCGGCAAGCAGTGCGTCGGCATTGACGATGGGAGATGCGTGAACAAGGACCAGGCGTTTTTTCAGGCTCAGGTCGGAGAGCGCAGGTTTGAGGTCAGAAAAAGAGGCGGGCATGGGGTAGTCGAATAGTCGAATAGTCAAAAAGTCGCTCGGTCGGACTATCCGCCTAAGCGCCTAAAAAACTACACGGCTACTTCCCTTTCCAATTGGGTTTGCGTTTTTCGATGAAGGCTTGCATGCCTTCTTTTTGATCTTCCGTTGCGAATAGCGGATAGAAGTTACGCTTCTCTACGGCTAGACCTTCTGTGAGCGTAGTTTCAAACGCGGCATTAACGGCGTCCTTCGCCATGCGGACGGCGATAGGCGCGCGCGAAGCAATTTCTTCGGCAAAAGCAACAGCGGCATCGAGGTACCCTTCCACCGGTACGATGCGATTGACCAAGCCAAACTGTTGTGCTTCCTGCGCGGTGAGCGTACGGTTGTTGATGACCATTTCCATGGCGAGATGTTTGCCAACGAGACGAGCCAGTCGCTGGGTGCCGCCCGCGCCGGGGATAATGCCAATGGTGATCTCCGGCTGACCAAACTTGGCAGATTCGCTTGCCACGACCATATCGCAGGAAAGCACGAACTCACTTCCGCCGCCCAGCGCCCAACCTGAGACTGCTGCAATGACGGGTTTACGAATACCACGAATGCGATCCCACACTTTCACGTGCTCATTGGCAAGCATTTGCACGTACGTTTGATCTGCCATTTCCTTGATATCGGCTCCGGCGGCGAAGGCTTTTTCATTACCGGTGACGATGATCGCACCGACGTTCTCATCTTTGTCAAAAACTTCCAATGCATCAAAGACTTCACCAAGCATGGCAAGGTTGAATGCATTCATGGCTTGCGGTCGGTTTAACTGTACAATGCCCACGCGTCTGCGGGTTTCGGTTAGGATGGTAGTGTAGGTCATGGGGGATTCTCCAGGGTGCTCTTCTGTAGAACGCAGTCTACTGATCTGTTCTACGTTAAAAGGCGATTATAAAGGATGAAGCGAAGACCGTGCTGTATAATGTCGCGAATTAAAAAGGAGTTTTTAGGATGATTCTGCCGGAATGGACAACAATCAATATTGTTCTTTACACTATGCTGGCAATTCTTGTATTAGGCGTGGCACCCGCAGAATTAAGCGGATGGTCCATGATGTATTACAGTAAATTTCGCAAAGATTCGGGCATCTCTGGCAGGGCAGGCATGGTGTTTTTATATTTCATGCCCATCGTCGTGTTGACCATCCTTGCATGGGGCTATCTGCCCAATGCTGCATTTGTGCAATGGGCAGTGTATCTTGCAGTGGCGCTTCATTTTTTGAAACGCGTATTGGAGTCTTTATTCCTGCATCGTTATTCAGGACCCATTGACCCGTTCACCACCTTGATGATCGCCGCATTCTACTCTTTGTGTGCCGGAACGATCGGCTGGTTGAATCGCAACCCCTGGACTGCCGTCGATGTATGGTTCGGGCTCGGAATATTTATTTTTGTTGTAGGGATGTCTGGCAATTTTTATCATCACAAGTTATTGGCGGATCTGCGTAAGAACTCGCTTGATTACTTCATCCCAAAAGGCGGATTGTTCGACTATGTGGTCTGTCCGCATTATCTGTTCGAGATCCTGACCTGGCTCGGCATTGCCCTGCTTTCACGGCATCTGGCGGCATGGATGACCCTGCTCTTCATTATTTTTTACCTTTCGGCGCGTGCCCTGCGTGCGCTTCGGTGGTATCACAGCAAATTCACTGGTTTCCCGAAAGACCGTAAGGCGATCCTGCCTTTTGTCTTATAACTTATTGATTGGAGAAATAAAATGCAAACTCTTCTCGTAATTCACTCCCACACCCGCTGGCTCATTTTGCTTGTGGCACTGGTTGCCATCGTCAAATTCACACTTGGCTGGCTGCGCGGCGGCGCCTTCAAAGGCATGGACCGTGGACTCGCCTCCGGCTTCAGCGGTCTTATGGACCTGCAAGCCACCCTTGGCTTGATCTTCTTGATCTGGACCGGCTTATCTGGTGTTGGCTTCCCCATGCTGCGCATCGAACATGCCACCACCATGATCGTTGCGGCTGTCCTTGCACATTTGCCTGCACGTTGGAAGAACGCCTCAGACACGGTTCGCTTCCGCAATACCTTGTTCTGTATTGTCGGTTCGTTGGTTTTGGTCTTCATGGGTGTTGTCCGCTTGCGCGGCGGTTGGACTTGGTGATCTAAAAATGGAAACAGCCTCGCATGTGCGAGGCTGTTTTGTTTAAACATGAAAAAACTAATTCTTATTGGTCCCATTCTTTTTGCTGTTGTGCTTGTTACGTTGACATTCGTCGAATACGATTTTCTTTTGAGTCTGGGTTGGCACCCCATTAATGACCCCACTTTCGACTGGCCCAGCGGGCTGGCACTCGGTCGCTTTGGGTGGATCATGACCGCCACCTTCATCATCAGCGGACTTATCATGACTCTTTTTGCCCGTCGCCTCTTTCTGGACTTGAAGCCAAGCACTGCTTCCAAGCTTGGCACCACGCTGATGGCGTTCGCAGGTTTATTTCTCGCCACCTTAGCCCTCACCACCGACCCAACGATTCGTGATACTCCCGCCACCTGGCATGGACAGTTGCATGACCTCTCGTTTGTGTTGCTCGGTCTCACACTTTTCCCTGCCATGGTCGTTCTCGGTTTTGCCTTCCGCGCCGACGAGCGCTGGAAGAGTCTTGCCGTTTACACATGGGGGACGCTTGCCTTGGCGGGACCGGCATTCTTCATCAAAGGGGCAGCGTTCTATGTTTTTCTATTTTCCATTTTGTTGTGGAACGAACTCGCTGCTTTACGCCTGACTCGCACTACTCTAGGCGAGTCTCTTTGATATCGTTTGGAATTGTTTCCGTCGATTCCTTCAAAGGGCGGTAAAATTTTAATCATTAAGAAAAAGTCCCGCTTCTCTGACAGGAAACCAATATGCGTATCGCAAAAAAACTAAAACAAGACCAGGAGATCGTTCTACGGTTTTTGGATGTTTTCGGCAGAGGCTCCGCCGAACTCGGTTCGAGCAACAAACATGTCCAACCCGGTTTTTTTGTATTTGGCAGCACTTTCATCCATGATTACGTTGAAGCTGTTTTCTTTCGCAAGGAAGGATTACTCATTACTGCGCTCGAAGACTCCGGTTTTCCTTCCAATATGGGAGCCGTTGGCGGCATGAAGAGTGAACAGACAAAATGCAGGGAAGCGGCTGACCTATTATTCAAAGCCGCCAAAGCCTGGCAGGGTGGAGATTCCAGTGCCCGTACCGAAGTGAGTTGGGCTGCCAGTGAGTTCAACTCCACCCTGCGTCAGCACCTGGACCGTCTCAAGAATCTGATCTTGCCACTTCTTGAACAGAATATTTCTCCTGAAGACGAGCATAAGATCCTTGAAGGATTGAACAACATTACTTTTGAGAATGATATGCAGGACGAAGAGGGTAAATACATCAAAATTCTTGAAAACCTTGAAGAAGAACTTAGTGACTGGAAATAAAAAAATATATCGAATGAATTTGAAAAGATAACGAAAGCCCGCCTGCTCTTTTTTTTGACACGAAAACTCACCCCTGAGATATTGAATGGGGTGAGTTTTTATTATCCCAGAGTTGATTTACATTTTGTCCCCAATCGCGGGTTGAGAATATGAGCCAATAATGTGATGATGCAATCTGACCTGTTTTGTCTTCATTAGGTGAATCTCTGGATTGCCACAGGATTATATATAATGTACAATCCGCGCCAATCAAGGAACCCTCCCCATGCTTCAACTAAAAACCACTCCATTCCATGAACGAACGTCCGCGTTGTGCCAGCCTCGAAATTGGCGCAAGTGGGCGGGATATTTCGCCGCAGGCTCGTACGAGCACACGCTTGACCGTGAATATTGGGCGATCCGCAATGCGGCAGCGTTGATCGATGTCTCGCCGCTGATCAAGTATGTGATTAAAGGCAAAGACGCGGCGGCTCTGCTGCATCGCGTCACCACCCGCAACATCCACAAGATGAGCGTGGGACAAGTCTTCTACACGGGCTGGTGCGATGAAGAAGGCAAGATGATCGACGATGGCACCGTCACGCGCTTCGACGAAACGACCTTTCGCCTGACAGCTGCGGAACCAAATCTGCGCTGGCTGATGATGAATGCGGTCGGCATGGAAGTGGAGATTACCGAAGTCACGGACGATGTGGCGGCACTCAGTTTTCAGGGACCGAACACACGCAAGGTCTTGAACATCGTCGCGGAAAAACCCGTGGACGAGTTGAAGTATTTCCGCATGATGAAGAACAAGATCAGCGGAATCGAAGTCACCATTTCACGCACAGGCTACACCGGTGACCTCGGCTACGAAATCTGGATGGACGCAAAAGACGCGCTCCCGATCTGGGATAAGTTAATGGAAGTCGGCGGTGATTACGGCATTGCACCCGTCGGCATTTTGGCAATGGACATGGCACGCGTGGAAGCAGGTCTCTTCATGCTCGATGTGGATTACACCTCCACATCCCACGCATGGATCGAACCGCAAAAATCCTCTCCCTACGAGTTGGGACTCGACTGGACAGTCGCTCTTGATAAACCCGGCTACTTCGTCGGTCGCCGCGCACTGGAACGCGAGAAGCGCGAAGGCTCCACTTGGAAGATGGTCGGTTTGGAAGTGGATTGGGTTGGAATGGAAAAGTTATTCGCAGGCGTTGGCTTGCCGCCACAAATCCCTGGCATGGCAGTGCGTGGAAGTCTGCCTGTGATGGTGGGCAATGTGCAGGTTGGATACGCATCCACTTCTACATGGTCTCCACTGTTGAAAAAATACATCGCGCTCGCACATTTGCAGAAACCATACTTTGAAGTCGGCACCGATGTACGCATGGAAATCACCGTCGAACATCACCGTCAACACGCGCCTGCGAAGGTGGTCAAGTTGCCGTTCTACGAGCCTGAGTGGAAGAAGAAATGAACCATGATGAACAGTGATAAACAAAGATGATTAACCGCTAAGAGCGCGAAGAACGAAAGTTTTTTAGCGTCTAACGTCTTCGGGAAAAATCTCTGTTCATCCCGTTCCTGGAATTCAAAGGAATTATTCATGACAACTAACAATTACGACGCAATCATTATCGGCGGCGGTCACAACGGACTTGTGGCTGGCGCATACCTCGCGCGTGCAGGCAAGAAAGTAGTCGTGCTTGAGCGCAGACATATCGCGGGCGGCGCGGCAGTGACCGAGGAAATTTTCCCTGGTTATAAATTCACCGAGTTTTCGTACGTGGTGAGTTTGTTACGCCCTGAAATCATCCGTGACTTGGAATTACCCAAGCACGGACTCAAAATCCTTCCGCTTCCTTCCACTGTCACCCCGATGGAAAACGGAGATTATCTCGGCGCATGGGACGACCACGACCTGACCCGCCGCGAAATTTATCGTCACTCACCCAAAGACGCGGAAGCCTATGACGAGTACGCCCGCGTCATGGCGCGTGCGGCGAAAGCCATTAAGCCCATCATCAATTTGATTCCGCCCGACCCATCCTCGCTCAGCGTGAAGGACTTGATGGGCTTGCTCAAAGTCGGACAATTCGCTGCGAATCTTTCTGAAAAAGAATTGTATGCCATTGCAAAACTCGCCACCCAATCCTCTGCGGATTTGCTCGAAGAGTGGTTCGAGTTTGACCCGTTGAAAGGCACCAAAGCCGCCAGCGGAATCATCGGCACCTATCTCGGTCCGCGCTCACCTGGCACGGCGTATGTGTTGCTTCATCACTACATGGGCGAAATTGACGGCGCGTTCCGCGCGTGGGGTTTTGCCAAGAACGGCTCTGGCGGAGTCAGCGGCTCCATCCTCAGCGCAGCGAAAGCGCTCGGAGTGGAAGTCAGACTCAACGCAAGCGTGAAGCAGGTCATCGTTAAGAATGGACGCGCTGTTGGCGTCGCTCTTGAGAACGGCGATGAACTCACATCCAAAGTTGTCATGTCCGCCGCTGACCCGAAGCGCACCTTCCTGCAATTCGTTGAACAAAAACATTTCCCCGATGAATTCGTCACCGCGCTGCAAAACTTCCGCACACGCGGCTCGTCGGGCAAGGTCAACATCGCGTTGAGCGAACTGCCCAACTTCACCGCGCTGCCCTTCAAAGGCAAAGGTCACGACTCGGCGCTGCATCGCGGCGCGGTGTCCATCAGCCCGAGCATTGATTACATCGAGCGCGCCTACGACGACGCGAAGTACGGGCAGATTTCCAAGCGCCCGTATCTCGATATGATTTTCCCATCCATGATTGACCCAGACATGGCGCCTCCCGGACAACACGTGATGTCTTGCTTCGTGCAATACGCGCCGTACGACCTCGAAGGCGGCTGGAACGACACGAGACGGGACGAACTCGGCGAAGCGGTCGTCTCGACCATCGAACAATATGCGCCGAACATCCGCAAAGCCATCGTCGGCATGCAGGTCATCTCACCGAAAGACATCGAAGCCATCGCGGGCATCACGGGCGGCAACATCTTCCACGGCGAACTGCTGCTGCACCAAATCTTCTTCCTGCGTCCCACCCCGCAATGGGCAGACTTCCGCACCCCGCTCAAAGGCTACTACTTCGGCGCAAGCGGCGCTCACCCCGGCGGCGGCGTGATGGGCGCACCCGGCATGTTGGCTGCAAAAGAAATTCTCAAGGACGGTATGCTATGAGCCAGTACGACACCATCATCATCGGCGCAGGTCATAACGGACTCGTTGCTGCTGCCTATCTCGCCAAGCAAGGCAAAAAAGTTTTGGTGCTTGAACGCCGCGCCATCGTCGGCGGTTCAGTGGTTACAGAATCTTTCGGCGATGATTTCAAAGCGGATTCAATTTATGCAGGCGGGACTCTGCGCCCCGACATTATCAAAGACCTGAAACTCGCCTCACACGGGCTGACAGTTGATACCGTCCGAAAACCATTCATCTCCCTCCAGGCAGACGGCAACCACCTCACCCTCGACGCCGAGTCCATCAAACGCATCTCCGAAAAAGACGCAGCGCGCTTCCCCGAATTTGTCCGCTTTATGGATAAAGCTGCAAGTATCCTCGACACCACCTACGCCACCATCATGCCGCGCTTGCCAATGAACTTCGGTGTCCGTGAAGGCTACGGTTTGCTCGAATGGGCACTCGAGTTGAAACTCGCGGGTCGCAAAGACATGCTCAACTTCATCCGCGCCCTGCCGATGACCGCGCAGGAATTGCTCGATGAATATTTTGAATCGGATGTGGTCAAAGCAGCGATTGCATCCGTCGGCATCCACGGCTTCACCCTCGGACCGATGGGCGCAGGCACAGGCTACACCCTCATCCACAACTGGATGAATCGCGGCGGCTGGCGAATGTCAACGTGGGCAAAGCGGGTGAAATCACACAAGCGCTTGCGAATGCGGTGAAATCCTTCGGCGGTGAAATTAGAACCGAGTCAGAAGTAAAAAGTATCAAAGTGGAAAGTCAAATTGCGAAGGGTGTCATCCTTGCAAACGGCGAAGAGATTCTTGCAAATCAAATTCTCTCCTCCGCAGACCCGAAGCACACCCTGCTCAAACTCGTCGGCGCACAGGATTTACCGCCCGAATTCGTCTGGCACACCCAGTCCATCAAAATGCGCGGCTCTGTGGCAAAAATCCACTTGCAGACCAACGGCAGTCACGGCATCCCCGAAGGGACAGTCGTCGTCGCCCCGTCCATCAAATATCTCGAACGCGCCTACGACGCCGCAAAATACGGCGAAATTTCTGAAAAGCCGTATTTGGAAGTGACGACTGCGGGGAATGTGGTGAGTATCCATTTCCAATCCGCGCCATATGCTTTGAAGAAGAGTAATTGGCAGGTGGAAGGTTCGAAGGTTGAAAAGTTGGCAATTGACACACTTGCGGAATACTTCCCCAACCTAAAATCGTCAATCGTAAATCGCAAATTGATTTCGCCTCTTGACCTCGAACAAACCTACGGTCTCACCGAAGGCGACCTCAACCACGGTCAACTCATGCTCGACCAGTTCCTCTTCATGCGACCCTTACCAGGTTGGTCGAATCACAAAACACCCATTGACAACCTCTATCTCTGCGGAAGTGGAGTCCACGGCGGGGGCGGCGTCAGCGGCGCGGCAGGACGGAATGCGGCGAAGTCTTTGAAATAAAAAATCTGGTCACGCTAAAAGCGTGACCAGATTTTTTACTTGAACAACCAGACGATCTCCATCTTCGGCTCTACGTTCCTGCCTAGTCCGCTGTGCCAGATCTCGCGCGGTGGTTCTGCCATTTCATGACCGTTCTTTTGGATCCAATCCGCAGCGGCATCGTACGCGCCTAGAATGACGGGAAAGTCGGTCTCTGGATCCACTGTCATCACACAGGCAGCTTGCCCGCCTGCCAACTGCTTGACCTGATCCTCGCCATAATAACGATAGCCAGATTGCGGTCGACCCAGCGTGGTTGTAATAGGTTCAATTGGTCATAGAGCTGCAAGACTTTGAGTGAAAGGCGGGTGAGGCTGGCGAAAGCGCCAATGGAGAGCAGTTCTTCAGCTCGGGTCATGTCGGCAGTATACAGTCTTCCCAAAGGGTAGAGTCAAGGGATGATTATGTTATAGTTTTTACATGATTTGGAAAACAAGAACTATTGTTGGGGTTGTTTTCATTGGATTGATTTTGATGCAATTTTTGTACGACCCACTGGCATTTCTGGAACAGAATATAAACATTGGAAATATCCAAACTATACTTATAAAGGCACAAGCCCAATGGGATTCTGCCATGATCCAAAATTATGCATTCGAGATCCATGGTGCCTCTCAAAGTATTTGCAAGGTTAATGCGTCGATTGAAGTTCAGGATGGGGCAGTAAAAAAGGTGCAACCTTTGAATATAAATTCTGCGCTTCCACCCGACGCATGGGCAGACCCGGATTGGGGGAACGAAGTTTTTCTCTGCGATTACAACCACTTCACGGTTCCACAAATGTTTGCAATGCTGGGGAAGACGTTAGAGAATTCTCCCTTCGCCATCCTTGATGCCGAATTTGACCCGCAGTATGGGTTTATTACGCAATTTGCAGATGGGATATCAGCCAGCCATGGATGGCTTAACCTGCAACGCCAAAGCATTTATAACGAATTTCAAGTTAGCAATTTTAAAATAGAGCAGTAGGTCACGCATATAGCGTGACCTACTTTTTTACTTCAAACTTGCACTACCGCAAATTGCGCGCGGATCGCGCCCAAAGGCAAGGCGTTTTGCCCATGTACTCGGAAAGTGGTGCAATGCATGAGAGTCCATCTTTGCAGGAGCATCGAGGCGCCAGCCTGCCACTGCAAGATTTTGAAAGATGCGCTCTGAACCGTCTTCCAGTGACCAGCCTTGTTCGGATAACGCGCCTCCGTTCAAGCGGATCTCGAGCCTGGCACCCGAACCTAAAATGGATTCAAGTCCGCATAAGAGTCTTGGGTCACCTTCGAGCAGGCTGTTCAGTAAACTTCCCCACGGAAAGTTAATGGTGACATGTGAAATCTGTCCATGCAGTTCGTGCGGCAGGGATTGGGCGTTGGCAATCACGTAAAGCAGATTTGGTAGATTGGTGCGTGAATATTCTCTCAGATTCTCGCGGCACGAGTCCATGCCGATGATGAAGTGGCTGGGAAATGTTTGGGCGTGGCAAAAGGCAAATTTGCCATCACCCGTTCCCAAGTCCAGCGCGATGCGTTTGTAATTTGCGAGTCGTGCATGCAGTTCAGTCGAATCCATAGTCAGGGATGTTTTGCCCCGAATTGTTTCCATGTGAAACCTCCAATTTGTCGAGTTGAGATGGGTGGGCGACAAATTGGAGTGGGGCGGCGCACGAGCACGCTTAAATGCAAATAGACGGCTGCACAGTCGTCAGGCACCGTCGAGGTCGTCGGGTGTAGGTTTTTTACGGGTTAGGGGAAATGCCAAGAGCGCCCGTGAGGCGCAGAACAAAGATTAACAGGGAGGGCGTGTGGTGTTCATGATTTCGATGATAGCACGACCGTCTGGCGGTGTGTATTAATTTTCTCTATGAGGACGGTATGAACGGTTTTGAACTTTTGGGTATAATCCAAATATCGCTCTGATAGTTCAACGGATAGAACAAGGCACTCCTAAGGCTTAGATGTAGGTTCGATTCCTACTCAGGGCACAACGAATCTGAATAAAATAAATTAATAATTTCTAACCAATTTAATTATTGACATTTCAAAAATCTAGGTGTATTATTGACATCGTTGATTGCCAGGGTGCCCCCCTCACCCTGGCAATCAACATTTTAATTTCCAAACATGCTAATAAAAAGAGGTCATTTCACAGGAAATGACCTCTTTTTATTACTTTTTAGTTTCTTTGACCATTTGTCGGGCGGTTTGCAACAGTTCGTGAGCCGAACGGAGCGTGCCTTCACCCACTTCGCCGAGCATTTGCGAAAGCTCCAGCAGGCGGCTCTCGCCTTCGAGCGGCTCGACACGGGTGAGGGTGCGTCCTTTGTCCACAAGTTTTTGCACCTGATAATGCTGGTCGCCAAAGACGGCGAGTTGCGGGAGGTGTGTTACGCAGAAAACTTGATGGCTGCGCGAGAGATTCCATAGCTTATGCCCCACTACCATGCCCACGCGCCCGCCAATGCCTTGGTCGATCTCATCGAATATGAGTGAGGGAACTTCATCGGCGCGTGCCATGACATTTTTCAACCCAAGCATGAGACGCGAGGTTTCACCACCGGAAGCGACCTTTGCCAGCGGTTTGAGACCTTCACCGGGGTTGGGGGCAACAAGAAATTCCACGCGGTCGAGACCATTTTGGTCGAAGGCGAGGCGGGTTCCATCTGCGGATGGGACGCCGTTGGGGTCGGGCTTGGTTTGGAAGTCCACGCCAAATTGAGCCGATGCCATGCGCAGATCATCGAGTTCAAGCTCAATACCTTTCCCCATGGTTTCGGCAGCGGACTTGCGTTTTTCAGAGAGGGTGCCGCCCTGTTTCGAGAGTTTCTCGAGCAGTTTGGCTTCCTGCATTTCAAGTTCGGCGATGCGATCCGCCGCACCTGTAATGGTGTCCAACTGTTTTTTCGCATCGGCTCCGTATGAGATGACTGCGGGAATGCTGCCGCCATATTTTCGGACGAGCGAATGAATCAGGTCGAGCCGTTCTTCAACGTCGTCGAGCCGTTTGGGGTTGAATTCGATCTCTTCCAAGTACCCGCGCAGTTCGTGGATGATATCTGAAAGGGTATCGAGCATGAGCTCGGCTTGATTTGAAAGTTCTGATTGTCCTTCATCGATCTTTGCCAATGCAGCAAGTGCTTGGGCTGCCTGTCCGATCAAGTCGGTTGCTGCGGGAGTTTCAGGCGAGCCTTCTTCGAGGATCGCGAGCGCTTCCTGTGCGTTCTGTGCAAGTGACTCAGCGTTGGCGAGCCGGTCGCGTTCTTTGCGCAATTCTTCGTCTTCGCCCACTTTTAATTTCGCCGATTCGATCTCTTCCACCTGGTAGGTGAGCATTTCAATACGGCGGTCAGCGTCTGCCTGGGCTTTGCGGATGTCGTTCAATTCATGGCGCAGGGTCAACAGTGAATGATAGGTCTGACGGTAATCGTTCAATGGTTTGGCAACATCGGCGTATCGGTCGAGCAGACCGAGATGTGCGCGCGGGTCAAGCAGGGAAAGATGTTCCGCCTGCCCGTGAATATCGATCAACAATGCGCCAAGTTCCTTGAGCAGCCCCACGTTCACTGTGCGTCCATTAATACGTGCCACGCTGCGCCCTTCGCGGCGGACTTCACGCATCAGCACCACGTAATCGGGATCGTCCATCAGATCTTCGCGTTTGAGGACTTCATGCACTGCCTCACGTTCCGGACCTTTGAGATGGAAGACACCCTCAACAAAGGCGGCGTCTGAATCTGCGCGCACGAAGGTTGGGTCGGCTTTGCCGCCGATGAGCATGACTACGGCGTCGAGGATGATCGATTTGCCTGCGCCGGTTTCACCGGTAAGGATGATCAGCCCGGCACCGAAGCGCAGGTCGAGTTTGTCGATGATGGCGAAATTCTGGATGTGGAGTTCGGTAAGCATGGGTTATCTGGAAAGTTGGATGCCGGAGAGCCGGGCGTACACTAAGGGGACGGATACGAATAGGTAAAGCGCTTGAAAGATAATGCCAAAGATATTTCCGCCGAGAAGCTGCAAGAGCAGCATGGGCAGTGCGCCAGCAATGACGCCTGCGCCTACGGTAATAAATAGCGCACGCGAGCGGCGTCGGTGGGTGATAGCTCGAACGGCTTCGGCAATACCGGTTCCGGCGGCGGAAGAACCGAGAAAGATCAATATCCAGCCAAAGAAACCGAAGCCGCCGATCAGGGTCACCAAAAAGGACGCCACCCCTGAAATTACTCCTGCGACGATGGCGCCGGAGATAAAGTCGTACCATAGGGCGGTATCGAAGGAGCGTTGTCTTTCGCGCATGCATTCTTTGCAAATGTAACCGGTGGGGGTGCTGACCGCGCAGGAGGTGCAGATGTAGCGGTCGCAGCGCTTGCAGCGCAGGCTGGTCTCCCGGTTCGGGTGAACATAGCAAGTGGTGGATGTGGAAGAGATCATCGCGGAAATCCTGAAGAATTTTCGTTTATGTGCATGGTGATATTTCGGTAGAAATACCCCGGGTTTCCAAATCGTACGAATTGCGCCGTCACATCGGCTGCAGTCACGTTGACGTGGTCGTCTTCCATCAACGGGGTGGGCGGCTGCCCATCGACGCTAAGGATGGCATTCTCACTTTTGATCTTGATGCCGACCGTGACACCTTCTGAAAGCACAACGGCGCGGTCTACAGAAAGATGGGGCGCGATGGGTACCAGTAAAATGTTGCGAAGCTCTGGCGGCAGGATGGGTCCGCCTGCGGCAAGGGCATATGCGGTGGAGCCGGTTGCGGTTGCGGCGATGAGCCCATCGGCGACGTAGCTGGTCAACTCGCGGGAGTCCACATAGGCGGTGAGCCGCACGGGGCGCAGGTTTTGTCCGCGCCCGACGACGACTTCATTGAGGGCGATCGAGGTGCCGATCTTTTCGCCAGCGCGGAAGTGTTCTGCGTGCAACATCATGCGGTTTTCGATCCAGGCTTCTCCTTTGAACAACCTGTCAAAATATTCGTGCCATTCCTTACGGTCGATCTGAATGAGGAACCCCAACCTGCCCAGGTTCACACCCAATATGGGAACTTTCGATGGCGCGCATAAGTGACCTGCTCGTAGTACACTGCCGTCCCCGCCCACGGCAATGAGCATATCAAACTCACCCTGCTTTACGCGTCTGCGCAGGTCTTCGTCATAAAGAGATCCGACCGGTGCATCCATGCCTCTTTCTTTGAGAAAGACGGACATGGCTTCCGCTTCTGTGAACGCCTCGGGCATTTTTGGATATGCCGTGACAACGATACGTTTTGGGATGAAGGGCAAAGACATACGGGAAATTATACCTTTTTGTCTTGTTCGCTATCATGTTATGCGAGGCTTTGTTCGCATATTTCCCTGAAGCCGCAGCGTTTGCAGCGGGAGACCTGTTCGTGCGACCGGTCAATATTCCCGCGGACATCGTCTTCGCGCATGTCGGCGATAAGTTCGATCAGTGCCTTCTCCAATTCATGGGTGTAGTCTATGGCGAAATCACGGTTCTCATAGTGGATGATGCCATATGGCGGGCGTTTGCCTAACGATTTTTCTACAAGCAGGCAATAGGATGCCAGTTGAAAAATATGTGAGTCGTAGGGGGCTTCAGGTGCGCGCCCTGATTTAACTTCCACTGGGATGATCTGACCGTTCTTTTCGATCAGATAGTCGGGTTTGCCGGTGAGCCCGAGGGCGGGGTAGTACAGCGGCTTTTCCACTTTACCCCAGGCGCGTGTGTCGGTATAGATGATGCGTCCGCCGGGGAGCCCCGCGGCTTTTTGCTGGCGGTTCGATTGCCAGAAAAATACCAGCGCAAGCAGGAAAAGGATCAGAACAATGGAGGTCATAGCACTTGATAGGCGAGGTATGCTACCAGCGTGAGGATGGCTGCCAGAAGCAGGATCCAGCCCAATGTGCGGGTGAGCGCGGAGACAAGGACCTGCCTTCCATGTCGGCGGTGGAGTTCCGTCCCGGCAACAAGTTCTGCCTGATTCTCGGAGGGTGTTCCGATCTTGCGATACCACCAGGCACGGCGGCAGTATAAGTATGAACCGATTTCAGAGGAGCGGATCGCGCGCATGAGCACAGTATAGCACAAATTTTCTAATCTACATCCTCGCAGGAACATAACCGAATCATGATAAACTTTCGGTGCAAAATTTCCAGTGGAGGCATTTCCATGACCGATCGTGACACTTACTCAATTGAAATCGCCGGCATTAAACGCGAACTTCGTTTGTTCGAGATCAAGCCTGGCTTACGCATTGCCATTTTGAATATTTTGGGAGATACCGAGTTGGTGCAAGCCTGTGCACGCGGACTTGCCGAGAAGGTAAAGAGTGTGGACTACGACATCATTATGACCGCAGAGGCGAAGTCCATCCCCATCGCACATGCACTTTCGGTGGAAACAAAGAAACCGTATGTCGTTTTGCGCAAAACTTACAAGCCTTACATGGGTGACGCCCTGCAAGCGGAGACTCTTTCCATTACAACGGGTCAGCCGCAGGTCTTGATCCTTGATGAAAAAGACCGTGAGTTGATCCAAGGCAAAAAGGTTCTGGTGGTGGATGATGTCATCAGCACTGGTTCCACCCTGCAGGGCATGCGCATGATCCTCGATAAAGCCAACGCCAGCATTGCAGGTGAGGCGGCGATCCTCACTGAAGGAGACCGCGCTCAGTGGATGCATATTTATTCCCTTGGGCATTTGCCGCTGTTTACCGATTAAATGAGTAGGGGCGACTCGCGAGTCGCCCCTACATCATGAACAATTCCATTTTCTTTTTTCGTGGGAGAGCCTTGATGGCTCTCTCACGTTTTAATGCGCTGATCTTATCGGGCTGTTCTTCCAAATAAACCAACTTTACAGGACGGCGCGTCTTGGTGTAGCGCGCGCCAACACCTTTGTTATGCTGTTTGAGCCGCCGTTCGGGGTCGGTGGTCCAGCCGGTGTAGTAGGTGCCGTCTGAACATTCGAGAATATAGCAGAAATTGGTCATGCCTTCCTGCTTATTCTTTGCGCTTTCCCATCTTGCCGAATTTCGAGCCGAACAATGATTCCATCATTGTTTGTTTTTCCACGATTGCGCCGGGCATTTTGGTCCATTCGGCTCTCTCACGTTCTAAAAGCCAGTTCAAGCGGTTTTGCTGGGCAGTTTCCAGTCGTTTGAGCAGTGAGGCTTCCTCTGCCTTTTCCAGGTCTTCACGCAGATCGAGCAGAGCATTCATCAGCGCATTCAATGTGCGGATGACGTTCTCACGGTTATGCATGGCTAACTCTGCAAGTGCCTGCGCCGATTTTCCCTCTGAAAAAGCAGCTGTGGCATTGAAATAATCCTGACTTGCAGATTTGCGCATTTCCATCCAACCAGGTTGACTGGTGCTTGCATTCAATAGAGCAGTTGAAGTCAGCCAGGGTAAAAGATGGGTGGTTGCCATTAGACCATCTGATTCAACGAAATCGGTTAATAGGGTGGTTGCACCAAGAAACCCGATCAGGTCAGAGACCAATTTCACAGCTTGTTCGGGGGTGCCTGAAGGCGCTGAGAGCAGGAAAACGCTTTTTTCGAAAAGATCCGCTTTGGCTGAGTCCAGACCGGTTTCTCTTAAGTCCAAATATTTGGGTCCAACTGCTGGTGCGATTCCTACATAGTGGACTGTCTCGGGCAAAATTTCCTTTGCCCATTTGGCAACTTTTACCTTTACAAGAGAGGTGTCTACAATCACTGCATCATTGCGGAGGTCTTTGGCAATATGCACAAGTGTTTCGCGGATCTCATGTACGGGCAGGGCAAGAATCACCAGGTCGGCATTTTCCACTGAGTTTGGCAGGTTATGGTCTGTTTCATGGACGGCCCCAAGCTTCTTTGAGCGCCGTTCAATGCCAAAATCCTTGTCATGCCCGGTTATTACCAGCAGATCTTTGTGCGGTGCGAGCGCCAGCCCAATGGAAGCGCCAATCTGCCCTAAACCGATAATTGTGATCTTTACAGCCATGGTAACCTCAAAGTGTGGAGTGACAGGATTATACCTTGCAGAAATTCCCCGTTAAAATACGAGAACCGCGGACGCCGACCGCGGTTCTCTTTGAAAGGAGGAGAAGAGAAATCACCTTACAAAAGTAAATTTATCATGGTTATCCGAATACTACTTGACGCTTAACCTACGATTGCCCTACGATTGTCCGACAATTAACAAGACTGCAAACGGCACAAGGAACTTGTACTTGAGGAAAAAAACGAGATGACATCTTCTCCCAAACTCTATCTTGGTGACTTACACGATACTCCCCTCGGAGATTTTCGCTTCGCCGTTTCCGACTTGGGCTTGGTTGCTGTTGAATGGGCAGGTAACCAGCCCAAGCTGGATGCTTACTTACAAAAAATCAAACATCCTTTTGAAGTGAATCAAAAGAAGGCAGATCCTTACGCACGAGAATTACACGAATATCTGAACGGCAAGCGCACGGATTTCACAATTTCCATCGATTGGAGTGATTTCACTTCCTTCCAGTGTAAGGCTTTGCAAGCCGTTTGTAGAATTCCCTATGGCGAAACCCGAACCTATATTGACATTGCCAGAGAAATAAATCATCCAAACGCCTATCGCGCTGTGGGCGCTGCCAATGCCATGAATCCCATGCCGATCGTGGTGCCTTGTCACCGTTTGCTCGGTAAAGATGGCAAGTTGCATGGGTATGGCGGTATGGGCGGATTAAAAACCAAGCGATGGCTCCTGAAAATGGAAGGCTTAATCGCGGCGTGATAAACTCGGGTTGTGGACATACTCTCTCAACTTTTTTGGACATTCCTAAAAGTCAATTTGCTTAGCACTTCTGGCCCTGCTTCGGTGGGGTTGCTGTATCATGAAGCGGTGGGGCGTTTTGTGACGGAGGCTCAGTTCGTACAAGCGGTGGGTTTTTCATCTGTTTTACCGGGAAGTGATGCGCTTCAGCTGGCAATGTATATCGGTTATGCTGCGGGTGGGGTCACTGGCGGGCTTGTGGCGCTGACCGCCTCCATTTTGCCGCCGACGATCATCATCCTTGGTGTGACGATGATCCTGCACCGGTTGCGGCGCGAGGCTTGGGTCAACAGTTTTGTGGAAGGACTGACCCCCGCGATCGCGGTGTTGATGGTTTTTACCGCCTGGAAAATATTTGAAAAAGGCGGCGGTATGAGCTGGTTTGGTTGGGGACTGGCGCTCTCAAGCTTTGCTGCCATGTGGTTTAAGATCCCTGAACGGTTCGTTATTATTATTGCAGGGATCATTGGAGTGATCTTTCTTTCTGCCTCATGAACACATCGAATCCTTCAAAGTATTCTCAGTTGTTTTGGATGTTCCTGAAAGTGAACCTGCTTTCGCCTTCAGGTCCCGCTTCGGTGGGGTTGCTGTACAAGGAAGCCGTTGGCACGTTGATGACGGAAGAACGCTTTGTAGAAGCTGTGGGCTTTTCGAACTTTCTGCCGGGGAGTGAAGCATTGAAACTGGCAATGTTCGTAGGGTATGCCGCCGCTGGCGTGCCAGGCGTTTTTACAGCATTGTTGGGTGCAGTGCTGCCGCCGACGGTTATGATGTTTGTGGTGGCTTTTCTGCTTCAACAAGTGCAGCATGAAGATTGGCTGACGGGTTTTGTAAAGGGGATGAGCCCGGCTGTGGCGGCATTGATCGTGGTGGTGGCGTGGGAGTTATTCCGTGTAGGGCAGACCAAGACCATTGGTAAACGCACATTGATCATTGCCGGGTTGAGTGCGGTTGCGTTATGGTTTGAGGTTCCGTCGCCCCTGGTCTTGCTCGGGGCGGGAATCCTCGGTGTTATTCTTTTTCGTTGATGGGAATTATTATGTCGTCGGATATTTTGATCGTTACGAATGGAACCAAGGAAAGTTTCCCTGCCATTGAGCAGGGAGCCTGGCTGGCTGCCGACCTGAATTTGCCGATCATGCTGTTGGGGATCACCGAGAGGCTGGACCCTGCCGCCATTGATTCAACGCATCCATTGGAGGATGTGTTCGAGCGGGCTATCGGCGTGTTTAAGGCGCGAGAAGTAGCGTACAGGCTTGAAGTCCGTAATGGAAGCGCGGAAAAGGTTCTGCCATATGAGGCGAAGCAAAATGAGTCGATTGTGGTGCTGGGTCCGCTTGGGCGTCCTCAGTTGCAGCGAATGATGGCGGGGCGTTCGATCCGTCATTTTATCGAAGAGATCGAGCAGCCGTTGTTGTATGTGCCTGAAACCAGAGTGCCTGTCAAAAAGATATTGATCGCTGTGGGCGGGCTTGGCTACGATGTGAATGCAGAACATATTGCGATGCAGGTGGCGGTGAAAAGCGGCGCCGAGATCGTATTGCTGCATATCGTGCCGCCGATCGATTTGAACTATCCCACGGCACAAGCGGTCAGTAAGAACTGGCAGCACCTGACGGAGACCGACACGCCGGTGGGAAGGAGCTTGCGCAAATCTCTGGAGAATGCGCAGGCGGCAGGGTTGAGTGCTTCTGTAAAAGTGAGGCATGGCAATGTGATCGAGGAGATCGTTGCAGAATCACAGGAAGGAAATTATGAACTGCTATGCATGGGCTCCTCGTATAGTGTTCATTCATTACGACAGATGTATTCGGCAAACGTAACAGCGGAGATCATGGAACGAGTCCGCTGCCCGGTGATGACTGCAAGGTTTCGGGATGCATCGGTCTGACAATTTGGAAGTTTGATAGAGTATGACCTAAGGAAAACAAAATATGGATGAAGCAACCGGGATGATCCTCAAGGCTCTGCGTTTTTCAGCGGAGAAACACAATGAACAGCGAAGAAAGGATTCCAGATCTTCGCCATATATCAACCATCCGATCCAGGTGGCGGAAACGTTATGGACGTTGGGCAGTGTGCGTGATGAAGCAGTGCTGGTCGCTGCGATTTTACATGACACCATCGAAGATACCGATGCCACACCTGATGAGATCCGCCGGGAATTTGGTGCTGAGACTCAGTCACTGGTGCTTGAGGTGACCGATGATAAAAGTCTGCCGAAAGAGGTCCGCAAACAATTGCAGATCGAGACTGCGGGGCAAAAGACGTCCAAGGCGAAACTGATCAAACTGGCGGATAAGATATGTAACATTTATGACTTGATCTACTCTCCGCCTGCGAGTTGGTCTTTGAAGCGCCGCCAGGAATATCTGGGCTGGAGCGAGAAGGTGGTTCAGGGACTCCGTGGGACGAATAAAGCCCTGGAAGCCCGGTATGACGCGCTGTTGAAAGAAGGCAAGGAAGTTTTCAAGATAGGCTTGTAACTCTTCTTTTGAAAAATATAAATAAAAGAGCTGCTCCTCGGTAGGAGTAGCTCTTTTTGATCGAACAGAATTGATTAGGGTGTGACCTCTGTTGGTGGCACTTCAGTGGGCACTTCAATGGGCGCTTCAGGCGTTGCAGAAGGTTCTATGGGGACAACCTCACTTGGCTGGGTCGTCGGTATGGGTGTGTCTGTATATACCGGCATGGGTGTGAAGGTTGATGTGAATGTCGGGATGATTGGCGTGAATGTAAAAGTGAATGTCGGCATGACCGGTGTGAACGTAAATGTGGGAGATGCGGTCGGTGTGGCAGAGGGCAGCGCTGTGAACGTTGCAGTGGGAGTATTGGACGGGCTGGCATTCATTGTGAATTCAAAGTGAAGCAGAGGCGCCTGGGCAGGGTTGGTTTCGAAAGCGATCGCCACGCGGCTGCCGCTGCCAGTGAACATGAAAACCATGGAGTTCCCGCTAGCCCAGCCAGCCTGATTGACGATCTCTTGCAGGACGGGTGCGAGGTTCGGAGTTTGCTGATAGGCACCAAGGGTGAGCCAGGAAGCTGGCGCCCAACTGACCGCATTGGCGGTTCTTGCACGGGAAGAGACGTTGCGATCCGCGCCGGTGAAGGCAGCCGCGTTTGGGCTGGACTCACCTTGGATGGAGAGGCTGGTGCCTGCAGAGGTGGTTTCATCCACTGCAAATTTGATGTAAGCGTTTGTGATTATTGCACCATTGGGGATGTTCACGCCATTGAAGCGGATGCCAACGATCTGATTGTCGCTGTCGTGGATCAATTCCAGGTCGGTGCTGTCCAGATACATCCAGCCGGCGGCGCTTTCTTCCACATCATCATTGCCGGACGATACACGGACTTCGTTGGCGCTCTGTCCTGGGGAGGTAGGAGGGCTGCCGGCGCAGATGTGTTCGTGGAGGCGGCTTTTGTGGGTGTTTTAGTTTTTGTGGGCGTTTTGGTTTTTGTGGGTGTCTTTGTTTTTGTGGGCGTTTTGGTAGGTGTGCCCTTAGTGGTAGTCACTGTTGGAGCAACTTGGGTGAGAGTGGCTGTTGCTGTTGCAGATGGCGCAGCGACAGTGTAAGTCATTGAAGGAATAACAGTGTTTGTAAAAGTTGCCGACGGAGCCGCAGCAGTGTACGTCGTTGTTGGAGCGATCGGCGTGGACGTGAATGTAAATATGGGGGATGCAGTCGGTGTGGCAGAGGGCAGCGCTGTGAAAGTCGCCGTGGGGGTATTGGAGGGACTGGCATTCATTGTGAATTCAAAGTGAAGCAGAGGCGCCTGGGCAGGGTTGGTTTCGAAAGCGATCGCCACGCGGCTGCCGCTGCCAGTGAACATGAAGACCATGGAGTTCCCGCTAGTCCAGCCAGCCTGATTGACGATCTCTTGCAGGACGGGTGCGAGGTTCGGAGTTTGCTGATAGGCACCGAGGGTGAGCCAGGAAGCTGGCGCCCAGCTGACCACATTGGCGGTTCTTGCACGGGAAGAGACGTTGCGATCCGCGCTGGTGAAGGCAGCCGCGTTGGGACTCACCTCACCTTGGATGGAGAGACTGGTGGCGGCAGAAGCAGTTTCATCCACTGCGAAATTTATGTAAGCATTGGTAATGGTCGCCCCGCTGGGGATGTTCACGCCATTGAAGCGGATGCCAACGATCTGATTGTCGCTGTCGTGGATCAATTCCAGGTCAGTGCTGTCCAGATACATCCAGCCGGCGGCGCTTTCTTCCACATCATCATTGCCGGAAGATACACGAACTTCGTTGGCGCTTTGCCCGGGGGATATACTCGTTGGGGTGGCAGAAGCGGCTGGTCCAATTGGGGTGGGAGAAGCGGCTGCTCCAATGATGGTGTTCCCCACCATGGTTACGCCTGTGCTTGAGTTGATCCACGGTGTATTGAAATAATTGTTGTACTCAATCAATACATTCGAATTTGATGCGCCATCCAATACAATGCTTTTTACGATTCCGGTAGGGATGGTATTTCTGCTAATAGTAATATTTCTTAACACTCCGATACTGCCGAAAGCGATGATACCTTTTTCACAGCCTTGAATGGTGTTGCTTGAAATGTTGATGTCGTGAAGCTGTGTGCCCCAGCCGGAGTAGTACTCTTCTCCCAGCGCGATTCCCATGGGACGGCTTGTTCCACGATTGAAGAGCGAGTTGCCGGTACAGGTGCCATAATTTCCACTGACAATAACATTGGAGAATTATCAACGTAATATAGAACCGAATAGGCGTCGATGACGGTGTTGCCTTCCACTAATGCGCCCAAAGTCATTGTGATGGCGATCCCCTCACCGTAACAATTTTCTACAAGATTATTCCTTACTGTAAGGTTTACGGAGCCTCTTTCGCCCTTGATACAACTTGCCCATCCGCCATTCATTTGCCGTGATGCGTTTTCCAAGACACTGTTTTTCACGGTTGAATTCTGAATAATGGCGTTTGCTTTGAAACTGATAATGCCATGTGATGTGCAGTTAAGGGCGGTCACACCGTCCACTGTCACATTATCAGCATTGATCTTGACACAAATTGACTCGCTTTGCCCGGCACCATCATACGTCCCGCCCCGTACAGTAATGCTTTTGGTAATGTTGATGGGCGCGAATGTTCCGGATGCTTGTATGGTGTCTCCGGCAACCGCCAGACTTTGCGCGCGGTTAAACGTCTTGCAGGGCGCGGAAAATGTACAGGTGTTCACATCATTACCTGTCGGGCTGATGTATAAAACTTTTGTGGTTTGTTGAGCTGCGGCGTTGTTGTAATTCAAAATAGTCAGAGCCAAAACAGCAGCCGCACTTATTAAGATATGCACTATCTTTTTCATGTTGTTCTCCTTGTTTAGTGCTGGATGTCGGATCTACATCAACGTATTGCCGATACCCATTTCGCAGGATAACAAAACCTATTTTTAATAAGCGGGCTATGAGTTAGTACCCAGGTACTAATATGTGTTCCAATTTTGCAAACTTAACATCTCAGTTAGGAATACCCTCCAAATCTCTTCAATTCCACCCGCAAAGCTCACTGATACACGAAATTTTGAAAGCACCTTGCAAGGTGCCGTAAGGTTGGTTTTTGCCTGAAAATTTACGGTAAGATTGGAAAACTAGAATAGGTGGCGTTACTATGCTTGAACTATCCAATACACGCTTTGCTTTTTTGGACATCGAAACCACCGGGCTTTCTCCCTGGTTTGGAGACCGTATCTGCCAGATCGCCGTGATCGTGACCGAAGGGAAGCGCATCAAACGGACCCTCGACTTGCTTCTCGACCCTGGGCGGGAACTTTCGCCGTCAGCGGTTCACGTCAACGGTTTGGATGCTGCCGCACTCAAAGGAAAACCACGCTTTGCCGAAGTCATTGACCAGGTAGGTGAGGCATTAAGCGATGCCATCGTTGTCTGTCACAATGCCAAATTCGACATTCAATTCCTTGATAACGAATCGCGAAAACTTGGACGTACCATTGAGCTTCCCAACCTCATTGACACCCTGCTGCTGGCGCGCGATCATTATGACCTGCCCTCCTACAGCCTGGAACAGCTTTCGGAGCAGTTTCAGATCACCACCTACATTCAGGGGTCGCGCGCATTTGCAGATGCGGTCATGGTGAAAAATTTGTTTTTTACGCTGGTGGAATCATTAAAGACGGTAAATAAACCGTTGGATGATCTGATCGGGATTTACAACTCGCCCGCCTGGCCTCAGGAGGGCATCTATCTACCTACAGAACTGAGCGAAGCTATACACAGCGGCAAACGCCTGTTCATCCAATACATGGATAAGGATGGTGAGATCTCCGAACGTTGGGTCTCCCCGCGTGAAGTGATCGGCTTGTCAGATTATCTCTACCTGCAAGCCTATTGCCATTCCCGTGAAGCCGAGCGTACCTTTCGACTCGACCGAATATTGAGTGTTGAAGTGGAAGTTGAAAAATAAAAAGAACGGCGGCTCGCAAGCCGCCGTTCTTTTTCTACCCTTTTAGTTCTTTTTCGATCTGTGCCAATGCATTTTTGAATGCTTCGTATGGTTGTGCACCGACAATGGCGTATTTGTTATTGATAACGTAAGTAGGCACGCCGGTTACGCCGATCTGCTGCGCCCATTGCACTTGCCCAGCCACTTCCTTTGTGTATTTGCCGCCATCCACCGTGGTTTGCATATCGTTCGCGTCCAGCCCGGCTTCTTCGGCAGCGGCACGTAAGACATCCCATTTGCTTATGTCTTGTCCGTCGCTGTACACTTTGCGGAAGACGATGTGATGGAACTCGTTGGCTTTTCCGTGTTCACGCGCATACTCCGTTGCTTCATGAGCGATCCGTGTGTTGTAAATGCGCTCTGTGGACCTGAAATTCATCCCATGCATTTCAGCCATCATCCGCAGGCGTTCTTCCGAACCGTTGGCACGTGCCTTCATAATGTATTCAGGCAGTTCCATACCTTCTGGTGGGGTATCAGGACGCAGATAATACGGGCGCCATTCCACCTCCACGTTATATTCTTTTTTGAGCCTCTCGACCACACCCTGGCCGACATAGCACCACGGTCATATGTAATCAGAGAAGATGGTTAATTTGAAGTCTTCCATTGGGTGTCCTTTTTTATGATTGATGTTCAACGATTGAAAGACATCCAATGCGGGCGTGTTCTTACTTGAAATTAATCATAGTAATACTCGGAACAGGGGAATTCTTCTCCGTCAGGTGAGACGGCTTTGGTGGGATATTCTGACTCGTCCATGGTAAAGGTATCCAATTCAGATTGAACAGATGCGAGCGCCTTGTCTGCATTGACACGGGCGAAATGGAAGGACTGCCAGCTGTATTCACGGTCATTGCGCTGGATGTCTCGATCGTAGCGGATGCAAGTCAGAGCGGCGGTGACTTTCTCATGGACGGTATCAGGCAAGGTTGAAGATCGAAGCGCCTTTACGAGCGGGGGCACAGCATCATCAGAAAGCTCAATGAAGTATTGAGAGTCCAGGGCTTCAGTATTTCCACCAAGCAGTTCACGCTGGATGTTCTGGTTGACGATGAATGCATCCACATTGAGGATGGGTAACGAGATGGCAAAGCCAAATGAAGCAATGAGCATGGCAAAGGCGAACATGCGCTCTTTATGCAGAACCTCGAGCACAATGGTGGTGATGAGCAGCAAGCCGATCCAGATCAGGAATACATGGGTGTAGGTGCGCAGGCGCGAGAAGCCGTATGCCACTTCGTAGAGATTAAGGCGTTGATATGCTGAGACGAGCATGACAAGTAGTAGCCCGACAAGGGCAATGCCCAGACCCGAATAGGTTTTGCGCTGCGTTTCGGTTTCGCGTTTGGTAATGCCGCTCAGGGTCAATAACATCATCAAGGCGAAGAATGCCACAGCGACCAATTCGCCAAAGCCTTTACGGGCATAGTCGGCGTAGGTGTAGCCTTCCACGTTGATGTTGGTAGTGCCGCCAAAGAAATATTGGAACTGGATGACGACGAAGGCAGCGAAAAGTGCCACAACACTGCCCAGCACAATGGATGATTCGATGAAGCCGAGAAAAGCCGGAACAAGCGGTTTTTCCTCTCCGACCAGTTTTTCATCTTGTGATGCGTTGGCGGCATGCAGGAAGATGCCTGACAGCCCATAGCCAATGAAGAGAATGTAGATCAAGCGGAAGATATATTCGGGCAGGTTCTCGAGTTTAAAAGCGTCTACCAGATCTTCCAGTCGTTGGTTGAAGACTACATCGGCAGAGGCGAGCAGGGAGGCGAAGATCATTACGATGGGAATGGCAATGACCAGTCCACGCAGGATGGGCATAAAGTTATATTTTGAGGGCTGCACACCCGCTTCGGTTTGGGTTTTGCGCGCCTCGGCAGCAAAGGTGATGGGACGAATAAGCAGGCTGCCCACCAGTGAAAAGGATTTGCTGACATAGTCTGCAAGGGTATAGCGCATCCAACGCCCGCCCAGATAGGTGACGGTGAAAATTGTCAGTGTGAACATGGTGAAGGTATAGGCAAGGAAGGTGGTCATTGGCTCAGAGCGAATGAATGTGATGGCGGCGAAAAAGCCAAAGAGCGGAAGCAGCAACAAGGTCGCAGGATGCGGGCGATGTCCATTGCTGAGGAGCAGGTAAAAACCGGCAATGAGGCACGCCGTCCAAAAAATGGCGAAGTTGACGCCGGGGGCATTCTCCCAAAATAGGAAGTCGAACAGCCAGCCGAGCACGAGCACGATGATCCAGAGTTTGTTGGGGTTGGTTTTCATGGGTACTCCTGAATTTATTTTATCCACGAAGGGCATGAAGCGCCACGAAGATTTTTAGAGGATAGTCCCGCAGGGCTTGCGGAGTCTCTCAAAAGGTATCAGAAATCAAATTCTTCGATGATGGTCCAAATCGTCACCTCGTGTAGATTACAATTCTGTGAGAATCGCAAATCGGGCTATTGACATCCAATTTGAATTGGGGCATACTTTCACTACCGCACGGGGGCAAACAAATTGAATTCGCCATCCTTATGAAAGGAGGAGGTGATGTCTAACATGGATAGTAGCAATAAACCCAGCGCTGTGGCATCCCTCCTCAAGTAAGTCTGGAAGCCACAGCGCCCCACGATTGCCACCCGCAAGGGTGGCAGTCTGGTTTAATGGACAAAAATAAAAAAGCAGGTCTCGCTTCAAGCGAGACCTGCTTTTTAGTAGGAGCCTACAGAGCTATCCACCTGCCGGGCATATGCATCAATACCGCCGCGCACATTGAAGATATTTTTATATCCTTGCTGTGCCAGCCACATGGTCACCTGCACGCTGCGGCTGCCGTGGTGACACATGATGTAGACGGGGATATCCTGCGCTCGAACCGACTCGGACAATGCAGCCGGTCCTTCACTTGCCAAACGGCTCAATGGGGTGACCTCAAGCCTGCTGTCTTCGACCTTGGCTTGAGTCAACTCTGGGAGCTCGCGCACATCGAGCAAAATGAACTTTTCGTCAGATTTCAGTTTTTCGCCCAGTTGGACGACTGTAATTTCAGGGAACATTTTCAATCCTTGACGTAGAGGCGACTCGCGAGTCGCCTCTACGTTATTTTATTTCTTCAATGCCGGGATGTAGAACTTCTGCACGTATTCCTTTACCATACGGCGGGTGGAGAATTGTGGGATGACGGTCTTCATCGATTCTTTCATGAATGCAACCCAGGCAGTGGACATTTCCTTGGGGTCGCGATCATAGAATTTCGGGATGATCTGATGCTCGAGCGTGTTGTAAAGATTTTCAGCATCGAAGGCATCCTGCGCTTCGTTGGATTCGTATTTGCGGTCATCACCAATCGACCAGCCGTTCTTCTGATTGTAGGCTTCACACCACCAACCATCCAGTACGGAGAAGTTCGGCACACCGTTGATGGCGGCTTTCATGCCGGATGTTCCGCTGGCTTCGTAAGGACGGCGCGGGGTGTTCAGCCACACATCCACACCTTGAACGAGGTAACGTGCGAGGTTCATGTCGTAATCTTCAACGAAAATGATGCGACCGCCGGTCTCGGCTTTCTTTACGGTGCGATAAACCTGTTGGATCAACTTCTTGCCGGGGTCATCGGCAGGATGTGCCTTGCCCGCGAAAATGATCTGAACTGGATGATTCGGTCGGTTGATCAGTTCGAGCAGGCGTTCCACATCTGAGAGAATGAGGCTGGCACGTTTGTAGGTGGCGAAGCGGCGCGCGAAACCAATGGTGAGGGCGTAGGGATTGATGAGCACGCCTGAAGCGACGACTTGCACCGGATGGAAACCGCCGCGAGTCCAGCGGTCACGTACGCGTTCGGTGAGATAGAACGCCATCTTGCGTTTGAGATGCAGGTGAACTCCCCAAAGTTCCTTGTCGGGAATGCCGTCGATCTTTTGCATCAGTTCGTGATCGTCGAGATTGTCGTACCAAGCAGCACCGAGATGTTTTTCGAGCAGGTTGTTCATGCGGCGCGCCATCCAGTTGCGGGTGTGGACGCCGTTGGTGACGTGTTGAATGGGAACATCTTTTACAGCACGGTCTTCCCACAGGAACTTCCACATATCGCGGGAGACCTCGCCGTGAAGTTCCGAAACGCCATTCGAACCGCCAGAGAGTTTTAGGGCAAGCACCGGCATGGAATACATGTCACCATGCGGGGTGTTGTGCTTGGCGACATCTATGAATTGTTCGCGGGTGAGTCCCAGTTCGCCCCAATAGGTGGAAAGGTATTTGTCGATCAAGTACAGCGGGAATTCGTCGTTACCAGCCGGGACGGGGGTGTGAGTGGTGAAGACGTTCTGTCCACGGTTCTTGTCGGCGGCGGCGGTAAAGGCGGTGCCTGAAGCCACTTGTTCACGGATCCGCTCCAGGGTTAAGAAAGAAGCGTGACCTTCATTCATATGCCAGACGGCGGGGTCGTATCCCAACGCCCGCAGCGCGCGCACACCGCCAATTCCCAAAAGGACTTCTTGCATGACACGGCGGTCAAGGTCTGACCAGTAGAGGCGGGCGGTGAGCAGGCGGTCGTAGTCGTTGTTGCTTTCGACGTTGGAGTCGAGCAGGTAAAGCGGCACACGCCCAACGCGCACTTCCCAGATCTGTGCGGTCAGTTTTCGGTCGGGGAAATCGAATGAGACGGTGACAGGCTTGCCGTCTTTTTGAACAAGGGTGACGGGCAGGTGCTCAAAGGTAAGCGGATTGTTGACGGCTTCCTGCCAGCCATCTTCAGTAATGCGCTGTGAGAAGTAACCCTGTGCATACATGAAACCGACGGCGATGAAAGGCAAGCCGAGGTCGGAAGATTCTTTGAGGTGATCACCGGAGAGCACACCCAAACCGCCTGAGTAGATGGGCAGGGTTTCGTGCAAACCGTATTCCATGGAGAAGTAGGTGATGGGCTTTTTCAGGCTTTTGTGCGTTTTCTGTGACCAGGACTCTTTGGTGAAGTACGCGTCGAAGCCCTTAAATATCTCATCGTAATGCTCGAGGTATTCTTTGTCGTTCGCGGCTTGATTCAAGCGTGCCTGTCCGACCTCGTTCAGCAAGCGGATCGGGTTGTGATTCAGTCGTTCCCATAGGTCGTAATCGAGACGACCAAATAAGCGGAACGCTTCAGGATGCCAGGACCACCACAAATTGGTGGCAAGTTCACCCAGGCGGCTGATACGCTTGGGTAAATCGAATTTTTGAGAGGGAGTAGTTAAGAATTCCATAGTGGGCGGATGATACCTCATAGTATTTTTGCGTTTGATTATTGTAAGGTGAATTAGTTGTTTGGTCAAACTAAGTATTGAATGGGTGTTAAAAAAAAGTGACAGTCACCTGCAAGATGACTGTCACTTCGCAACCCAAGTGGGGTTTATCGCGCGTTCCAGATCGCATCTGCTACAAGGACACTAATGAACATGGCGATGGCAGAAAGCCCGCTGCCAACCATAAAACCTGCCAGCACGGAAACGATCACAGCCACGATGCTGTTCCAGTTGAATTTTCCGATCAGCCAGCGCGGCAGTTTCCATGACAATACGGCGGAAAGGATGATCCCGATGATGTTGCAAACCAGGGATGTTATCAAGGCTGGCTCCCCCGAACGGGAATCAAATCCGTTTAGCGCAACCAGTAAAAAGAACCCGCTGGCTATTCCGAAAAGGATAAGCAGAATGATGGTCAGAATGGTTGAAATAATGGAAGGGGTTTTCGTGGGCATGTTTTTTTCCTCGTATAAAATTTATGGATTGCAGTTTACCGGAAAACGTTCTTCTGTGGGTGTCGTGATCGGAACTGACCCCACATTTACGATCTCATGCGGGTAAAGCAGACGAAAAGATACAGTGTACTCAGATTCTTTTTCAAGATAAATGCTGGTCTGGTATTTCATGAGCAGTTCGTAAACCGCCGCGGCTTGCTGACCTTCAAGGAAGGTATGGGGAACCTTCGCCATTTCCATTAATGAAGGAGTTTCCAGCGTCCATGCCCGTGCTTTTACTTTGCTGTCTGTTGCGAGATCCCTGCCCGGTGTGACGAACAGGATCAAGCGGTCGGGCTGGTAGGGTTTGAGCTTTCCGGGATTGTAGGTCTCTACGAATTCCATGACCTTGCGCATGGGGCGTGCCAGGAATTTTCGATAAGGTTCAAAGAAACTGATACTTTTGGGGTTTGTTAAATTTACGGTCAGCGTGGCGAAGCGTCCATCTTCAATGGGTTGATACTTTGAATTGAAATCGTACAACGGATTTGTCTCTTCCGTAGAGCGTGAGTCTTGCAGTGTGTAAAACCCGAGTGTATCGAGCCTTGCAATGAACGAACAAACCTCTTTTGTATTCAATACCTGTGTGCGGACTTTGGGATCCCCCGTTCGCGCCGCGATCATAACTCCATCCGTATAGATGACGAGCAGCGGCTCTTCCTTCAACCCGAATTGACTTGCCACCTCCGCCGGACTCTCAACCGTGTACTTGATCCAAACATGCTTCCATGGGTACGTTGCAAAGACAGGTGTAGGAGTCGGCGGCAGGGTGGGCGTTTTCGTAGGGCGTGGAGTTTGAGTGGCAGTTGGCGGCGGGGTAGGTGTGGATGTTTCCAGAATGGGAAAAGAACTGCAGCCAACCAGTATCCACATCAAAATGAGCAAGGTCACACGAAATCGTCGAGGCATGAAAATTACGTTGAATTATATCCCGCCATAAAAGTGACAGCCACCGTTAAGGTGGCTGTCACTTTAGTTTTTGTTACGGCGTACTATCTTCAGTCAGTGGACGATCATTCAATGGTTGGACGGGGCGGTTATTGCCTTCTTCAAAAAGCGAAGTCAGCGCCTCGATCTGTTCGGTCGAAATTTCTACAGGCGTGGTCATCAATAGCCAGTTGACCCCTTCGGAGCAGGGCGGTGTGGTCAGTGACCCACTGTAACGAAAACTAGTCTGCTCGGCGGGTAACAAGTCTGCGGCGTTGATGGTGACGCCTGCATCTGTTGCTTCACTTTCCTTTGCCGGGAGGTTTTCGGTAAACGGCAGATACGCGTCATTCTGTGCGCCTTCATCAAGAAGGATGCCAACCACAGCCAGATTGCCATCTGCGCTCTTGTGGACGATATGCAGTTCGGCGGCGAAAAGTTTTCCGTCTACAGCATGTTCGCTGGGAGCATGATAATGGAATTGAGCTACATCATAGCGAATGCTGTCTAATTCGATGTAACTTCCGGCATCGTAATTGACCTGAACAGTATGTCCGTTGTTCAAGATATTAACTTCGCTCAGCTGATAATGGAAAACGATATTTGCCAGATCCTGCTCAGCAGGTGATGCCACATCAATAGGGGACTGATTCTTCCCAGCACCGCAAACCATGTATGCCGGGTCAAGGTCGCCCCAGTGTTCGGGACCTTCCTCGCCTTCATACGTCCAGTGTGGTGAGGTGTCGGCATGCGAAGACTCTCCATTTGCAGGAGCGCAAGCAACAAGTGTGGCGGCTAAAAGAATTACGACTCTAAATTTTTGTAATTTCATCTTTACTCTCTCCTTTTTTTGATTTCAGTATTGTATTCTTTCACAGGGAATTTCTCTTTGCGCCTACCTTACAATGCATCAGACTTTCATTAACCTCCCCCTTTGTCCAGTTGCCTGATTGGTCGCTTGGTCTTATAGTGAGATTATTCCGTAGGGGCGACCCGCCTGGGCGTGACAAGTCATTTTTTCATGCAAGGATATATGGTTTGTCATCCCTTTGCCAAAACATTGGCGGGTCGCCCCTACACTAATTATCGGAGACTACTTTTATGCAAGGATACGGCTGGTTCATGGCAATGCGTCAGGGCGACGAAAAGCCTAAAGTGACCCGCGAACTTTTGTTGCGCGTTCTCAAGTACGCCAAACCATACTGGTGGCATATTGCTGGCATGCTCGTGACCATTTTGCTCAGTACGGGCTTATCCCTGCTGACCCCGCTCATTTTTCGCAATATGATCGATGTGGTGCTGCCAGCCAAAGATACCCAGCGCCTCATCTGGCTGGGGCTGGGATTGCTCTTCATCCCCGCACTTAACGGCGGCATCAGTGTCCTTCAACGAAGGCTCAACTCCACGGTGGGTGAAGGGGTGATCTACGACTTGCGCTCCGGGTTGTTCTCACGCTTGCAGCGCATGTCGTTGAGATTCTTCACCAATACCAAAACCGGTGAACTCATGTCGCGCCTCAACAGCGACGTGGTCGGGGCGCAGAACGCCATCAGCAACACCATCGTCAATATCGTCACCAACCTGGTTGAAGCCATTGCCTTGTTTGCCGTCATGTTCTCGCTTGAGTGGCGGTTAACCCTGGTTAGTGTGCTCATCCTGCCGCTTTTCATCATCACCGCCCAGCGGCTTGGCAAGGTCTTGCGCGATATTGCCCGTCAGGGTATGGACATGAACGCACAGATGAATGCACACATGAATGAGACTCTCAACATCGGCGGCGCATTGCTCGTTAAGCTTTTTGGGCGCACACGCGAAGAAGAGAAACGCTTCCGCGAGCGTGCGGCAGGTGTCCGTGATATCGGCATTCGGCGGGCAGTCATTGGCTCATCGTTCTTCGTCATCTTCGGGCTGGTCACAGCTGTGGGGACGGCGCTGGTGTATGGGCTGGGCGGTTATTTCGTCATCACCGACGTATTCACTGTGGGAACTATCGTTGCATTCGGTTCGTACCTCGGTCAACTCTACGGCACACTGCAAGGTCTTGCGGGCGCGCCAGTGGAATTTTCCACCAGCATGGTTTCCTTTGAACGTGTCTTCGAGATCGTGGATCTGCCGCAGGACATTGTTGAAAAAGAACAGGCTGTTGAGCTGAACGATGTAAAAGGCGAACTGGAATTCAACAACGTCACCTTTAATTACAAAGTGGACGAGTCCATTTTGTTGAAAGATGTCAAACGCTACGGCAGCATGGATAACGTCAAAACCGTTCTCAGCGGAGGAAATGGTGACGCCTCAATGATCAAGCGTCGGGTAGAAAGAGCCGCCTCCGACTCCGCCGAAGCGGACTCGACCTCTCAAGCCAGAGACATCGCCCTTGAGGGAATCTCCTTTACTGCCCGTCCCGGAAATTTAGTTGCCCTTGTCGGTCCTTCCGGCGCCGGTAAAACGACAGTGACCTATCTCATTCCGCGACTGTATGACCCGACGGATGGTTTTATCCGCATTGATGGGCACGACCTCAGGGATGTCACGCTTGAGTCGCTTTCTGCTTCCATCGGCATGGTCACTCAGGAAACTTATCTCTTCCACGATACCATCCGCACCAATCTGACCTATGCCAAGCCTGATGCCACTCAAGAAGAGATCGAGTCTGCTGCCAAAGCTGCCAACATCCACAACTTCATCATGGACTTATCCGATGGCTACGACACCATTGTCGGTGAACGCGGATACAGACTCAGCGGCGGCGAAAAACAACGCATCGCTCTGGCGCGCGTCATTCTCAAAGATCCGCGCATACTCGTTCTCGACGAAGCCACCAGCTCACTGGACAGTGAATCTGAAGCGTTGATCCAGGATGCGTTGAAACGAGTCATGGCAGGGCGCACAAGCATCGTCATTGCCCACCGCCTTTCCACCATTCTTGCGGCGGATATGATCCTGGTGATGGATAAAGGAAAGATCGTTGAGCGCGGTACGCACGATGAATTATTAACCACTGGCGGAATGTACAGCCAGTTGTATGAAACCCAATTTCGAGGTGAGAAGTAGAACCTTTCGCCAGGCGCGGGTTGTTTTAAGCCAAGTACCCATTTGAAGTATTGTTCCAATCGCGGACAATGTTTTACAATCCTTCATCATGGAAATTTCAAATAACATTCACCTGTTGGGCGATCTACTGGGTAAGGTCATTTCGGAACTTGAGTCGCCGGAACTTTTTGAGACCGAAGAGCGCATTCGCAAATCAGCCAAGGCGCGCCGAAGCGGAAGTAAAGAGGCAGCTGAACGGCTCCAACAATATGTTTCCACTTTGGGAAACGAAGATGCGCGTGTGGTTGCCGCTGCCTTCGCTGCCTATTTCGACCTTGTCAACCTGGCGGAAGAGAATCACCGTGTGCAGTTGCTGCGCCAGAGCGAGCATGCTGCCTTTCCAGACCCGGTGGATGAGTCCATAGGTGAGGCGCTTGCCATTCTTAAAGAACGCGGCGTCACTTCTAGTGAAGTCACCGCCTTGATGGACAACTTGTTCATCGAACTGGTTTTAACTGCGCACCCCACCGAAGCCCGCAGGCGTACCATCCTCTCAAAGACGGAACACATCGCAACCCTTCTCCGCCTGCTCGATGGAACCGGTCTTTATCCATTTGAGGAAAAAATGCGGTCAATACCCTGCAGGCTACGATCTCATCCCTCTGGCTGACAGACCGTGCCCGTGCCGAAAAACTGACCGTCCCTGATGAAGTACGTACGGGGATGTATTTTGTTGATTCGTTCTTTTGGAACACCCTGCCTGTCTTATATCGCGATCTGGAACGTGCGCTTGCGATCCATTATCCCGATGTGAAAGCGCCGCGCCGTTGGCTTAAACTCGCCTCATGGATCGGCGGTGATAGGGATGGAAATCCCTTCGTCAAATCGGATATCACAGCTGAAACCCTGCGCCTGCATCGTGGGCTTGCCGTGGAAAACCTGCGCCGCGATTTTCAAGATCTGGGTCGGCAATTAAGCGTCAGTTCCAACCGCATCGCCCCGCCGCCCGAATTGCTGGCGTGGATCGAAAAACGCCGCCCCTTCCCCAAACACGTTGATTACATCGAAAAGCGATATTCTGCAGAACCGTATCGTCTTGTACTGGCTTTGTTGGCATACGATCTTGGCGAAGCCTCCAAAGATGAAATGACATTGCATTTGCTTGGTACCCATGAACATCGCGCCTTGCTGAATGTTGATCACTTGATCGAGCCTTTAAATTTGATCGCCGCTGCGCTGCCGCAAAGCCTGGTGAAAGACCAATTGCAGACCGTCATCTATAAAGTGGAAATATTTGGCTTGCATGCCGCACGGCTGGATATCCGTGAAGACTCGAGCCGCTTTAATGCCGCCCTGAGCGAAGTCTTGCGGGCGTTAAAGATTGAATCCAACTTTGAGTCGATGCCAGATGATGCCCGCACCGAATTACTAGGACGCCTCCTGCATGACCCGATCCCGGATCTCGCCCCAAGCCTTGGTGCTACCGCTGCCTCTGCTGAGACCTGGTCGCTTTTTAAGTTGATCGGACGTACGAATGAGATCTATGGGAGTGATTTGTTGGGTCCCATTGTTATTTCGATGACCCATGCCGCCGCCGATGTACTGACCGTGCTTCTGCTTGCCAAGTGGGGCGGATGCAAGACCTTGCCATCCATTACCCCACTTTTTGAAGTGATCCAGGATCTGAAAGATGCGCCAGCCATTCTGGAGCAGCTCTTCACTTCGGAATATTACCGGGACCATTTGAGTTCTCGGAATAACGAACAAATGGTGATGATCGGCTATTCCGACAGTAACAAAGACGGCGGCTACGTGATGGCGAACTGGTCTTTGTATCAGGCTCAGGAAGAGATCACTCGAGTTGCTGCGAAATACAACATCAAGTTGACCATCTTTCACGGGCGCGGCGGTACCATTGCCCGCGGCGGCGGGCCCGCTAATAACGCCATCCGTGCCCAGCCAGCGGGCAGTATTAACGGGAAATTTCGAGTCACTGAACAGGGCGAGATCATAGCTTCACGTTATGCCAACCCAGGGTTGGCGCATCGCCACCTTGAGCAGATCGCCAGTGCGGTCATCCTTGCTTCTGCGCCGCACAAATCAGCCCCCGTCCCACAACAGTGGCGGGACAGCATGGAAACGATATCCCATGCGGGGTTTCGTGCTTATCGCACACTTGTGTATGAAACACCAGGCTTCATTGAATTTTGGGAATCTGCCACACCATTGGATGAAATTAAAAGGCTGCAAATTGGATCGCGCCCAGCTTCGCGTGCCAAAGCGGGAGCTGTGAATCAGATCCGCGCCATCCCGTGGGTTTTCTCATGGATGCAGAGCCGCTTCAACCTGCCAAGTTGGTACAGCCTTGGCGCGGGGCTCGCCGCTGTGGATGACCTGCCGCTTCTTCAGGAGATGTACGACAGCTGGCTCTTCTTCCGCACCTTGTTGAATAACTCTGAGATCTCCCTGCTCAAAGCGGATATGGATATCTCTGCCTTGTACGTCAGCCTTGTGCCCGATAAAAAACTTGCAGATGGCATCTTTAATTCCATTCGGGCAGAATATGAACGTACACGCGAATCTGTTTTGAGCATCAGCCGGCACACATCCCTGCTGCAGCTGGAACCAACCACTCAACAAGCCGTTCAACTCCGCAACCCGTATGTGGATCCGTTGAATTACATCCAGGTCGAAACTCTGCGCCGCTTACGTTCCCTGCCTGACCCTGAATGTGAAGAGTCCAAGCCATTGCGTGAGATCATGGCGCTGACGATCAATGGGATTGCTGCCGGTCTGAGGAATACAGGCTAAAGAAAAGGACGCTCCATGCAGAGCGTCCTTTTCTTTATTTAACCAAACGGTTTGGAGCAGGTGATCGCATGCCAAATACCTATACATTCGTATAGTTGTCCTCAGAAAGGCTGCTTTTTTCGTAATAAATCCCGCTTTACACACTTCCAGTAAGAAAACTCTAACCTTTTTCCTACGCGGGGATTAGGGCTTTTTGGTAGAATTCTCACACGTAACTTAGGAGAAAAATTATGGCTGGCATGGAACGTTTTACACAGCGAGCAAGGCGTGTACTCAGCCTCGCCCATCAAGAGGCCGAGCGCGCCCGTCAAAACAGTATTGGTACCGAGCACCTTCTCCTCGGATTAATGGACGAAGAAGGCGGTGTGGCTGGGCGTGTGCTGCGTGAATTGGGCATGTCATCCGAACGGGTGCGTGAGGTCATTCAGCGCATCTCGAACAGCTCTCCGGAATTTGACCCGAACCGCATCGAATTGGCTCCCGAAACCCAGCAAGTCCTCGAATTTGCTGTGGAAGAGGCGCGCCGTCTTGGTCACCACTACATCGGCACCGAGCACATTTTGCTTGGGTTGGTGCGCGTGGATTCGACCGCCCTCGAAGCCCTGCGTCGACTCGGCGTGACTCCCGACCAGATCCGCCGTCAGACCCGTCGTGTATTGAATGAATCTGCTTCATCATCTCCCGCCGCGCCTGCCGGACCTCAGCCGGGCAAAAGTGCCGCTGGAGCCAACAATCCCAAGACCCCTCTCGTCGATCAACTTGCCACCGACCTGACCTCCAAAGCCGAGGAAAAGAAACTCGACCCGGTCATCGGTCGCCAGATGGAAATTGAACGCGTCATTCAAATCTTGGCGCGCCGTACGAAGAACAACCCCGCCCTGATCGGTGAACCCGGCGTGGGCAAGACCGCCATCGTGGAAGGACTCGCCCAGCGCATCGTCGATGGCGATGTGCCGGCTCCGCTCATGAACAAGCGCCTGCTCCAATTGGATGTAGGCTCACTCGTGGCGGGCACCATGTATCGCGGTCAATTCGAAGAACGCCTCAAACGCATCATCGATGAGTTAAAGCAATCAGGCGCGATCCTGTTCATCGATGAAGTCCACATGCTGGTCGGGGCAGGAGCCGCGGGCTCTTCCGTCGATGCAGCCAATATCCTCAAGCCGGCTTTATCCCGCGGTGAGTTACAAGTCATCGGCGCGACCACGTTGGACGAGTATCGCAAGCACATCGAATCAGATGCCGCGCTTGAGCGCCGCTTCCAACCGGTGCAGGTGGATGAACCTTCTGAAGAAGAGACCATCGAAATCCTCAAAGGCATTCGCAATGCCTATGAAGAACACCATCACCTTGTGATCTCCGATGACGCGCTCAAAGCCGCTGCGCATCTTTCTACTCGCTATGTGACCGAGCGCTTCCTGCCCGACAAAGCCATCGACCTGATCGATGAATCCTCTTCGCGCGTGCGCATGTACAAAAGCCCTGCCGCGAAGCAAGCCAAAGACCTGTTTAGCCAGTTACGCCAGGCTCGTCAGAACCGTTCGCTTGCCAATGAAGAAGGCAATACCGAAGATGTGCGCGAATGGGAAGAACGCGAGACTGATCTCTCGGCGCAGATCGAACGCCTGCGCACCGGTTGGGACCGTGCCAATAGCCCAGTTGTGACTGCGGAAGATATCGCCGAGGTCGTCTCCATGTGGACGGGCGTTCCGCTGATGCAGCTCACTGAAGCTGAATCACAACGTCTGCTCAAAATGGAAGATGAACTCCGCAAAGCCATCATCGGGCAGGAAGATGCCATCATCGCGATCTCGCGTGCTGTGCGCCGCGCCCGCGCTGGTTTGAAGAATCCCAAACGCCCGATCGGTTCCTTTATGTTCCTCGGACCCACCGGCGTTGGTAAAACTGAATTAACCAAAGCACTCGCCAAGTTCATGTTCGGCAGCGAAGATGCGGCTGTTCAACTCGATATGTCTGAGTTCATGGAACGTCACACCGCTTCTCGTTTGGTCGGTGCCCCTCCCGGATACGTCGGCTACGAAGATGCCGGTCAACTGACCGAAGCGCTGCGCCGCCGCCCGTACTCCATCGTCGTTTTCGATGAGATCGAAAAGGCACATCCTGAAGTCCACAACATGTTGCTGCAGATCATGGAAGAAGGTCAGCTCAGCGATGCGAAGGGACACAAGGTTGACTTCCGCAACGCCATCATCGTCATGACCTCCAACATCGGGGCGGACGTGATCAAGCGTCAGTCGAATCTCGGCTTTGCGCTCAAACGCGATGAAGTCACCGAAGAGAAACTCTCGTACGAAGACATGCGCAAGAAGTTGAGCGAATCGCTCAAGCGCGCCTTCCGCCCTGAGTTCATCAACCGCGTGGATGCAGTGGTCATCTTCCGCGCGCTCAACAAAGAGGATATTGGCAAGATCGTCCGCCTTGAGTTGGATAAAGTCTCCGAACGCCTCAAAGACCACGACCTGAACCTGGTTGCTCAAAACGATGCTTTAGACTTGCTCGCAGACCAAGGCTACGACTCCGAGTTTGGCGCACGTCCTTTACGCCGCGTCATTCAGCAAAGAGTTGAAGATCCGCTATCGGATAAACTGCTCTCCGGCGAATTCGTCGACGGCGACAATGTCACCGTGAAAGTGGACGAAGACGGCGAGATCGCGCTCGAGAAGAACACCGAGCCGGTTGCTGAGCCGAGTCTGTAAATAAAACTGTAGGGGCGACTCGCGAGTAGGGGCGACTCGCGAGTCGCCCCTACGTTCAATATGAATAAACAAGAACTTTTCAAACAAGCCGATTACACCTTCCAGCGCGGAAACCGCGAGTTGGCGAAGAAGTATCTGACCGATCTTCTCACCGCCTTTCCCGATGACGAAGCCGCCTGGTTACTCCTTGCGCGCGTGGTGGAGGAAAAAGAACGCAAGGTTGAATGTTACGAGCGTGCGCTTAAACTCAACCCCAAGAATGAAGAAGCCAAACTGGCGCTTGTACGTGTGCGGGCTTCCATAAACCCCACCCTGCCGCTTCCAAAACAGATCAAAAAAATCCAGCCGCCCAAGCCAAACCCATATCGCAATGTAATACGCGGTGCACTGGTAGCAGTGGTTGCCATTTTGATGTTCGGTACGACCACCTTTGTGATCGCGCGCAATAATCCGAACTCCCAGATCGCCAGAGTACTTGCGATCACCACACCCACCGCAGCAGGTGTTTCTTCGCTGACAGTTGATGTAGCGCCGCAGACCCGTGCCGAAGTGAGTGAGTTGTACCCACAGTATGCGCCCCTGGTGGACGCTCTTCTGGGTTTCGCCGTGGAAAACACCAAGACCGGCATGGAAGGCGCCCCTGAACGACCCGGCGATAAGATCATCACCTCTGATCTGGCTGGGCTGGAAGCCAAGTCTATTCTTGAAGAGAGCCTGCCGCAGCCGGGCACAATGACCACGGTTACCATTACAGAGCAACAGCTTACTTCATGGATCGCCATGGAAATGAAGAATAGCCCCGACCTGCCCTTGAACGAAATTCAGGTCTACCTGCGCGATGGGAAGGTGCAGATCTGGGGCGTGGTTAATGGAAGTGAGAGCGTCACTTCTGCATTGGTCGTTGGGGAATTGTCCATCGACGCGAACAAGCATCCTTACTTCAAGATCGAGTCAATGCAGATCGGCCAACAGGTGGTGCCGGGGATGTTCGTTACTCAAATGGAAGCCTGGCTGAACCAATCCCTGAGCGATGCGATCAGCGAACAGGCGCCGGGACTTTCATTGGTAAGCCTAAAGGTCACCAGCGGTTTGGTGACCGTATCTGGGACGAGATAAAAGTTTGAAGTGTAAAATCAGTCAAAAGTCCGCTGCGAGGCGGGCTTTTGATTTAACTATCATCCTTTCTTAAGGTAATTTTTAGCATACGTGTTGTCAAATAAATGTTGAAGCCAACGAGTGAAGGAGTCTGAAATGAAAACGTATCGCAAACTGTCCGAAGAAGAATTGCGCCAACAACTTACCCCGGCACAATATGAAATTACACAACATGCCGGGACCGAGCCGCCATTCAAAAATGAATTTTGGGATCATAAACAAGACGGCATTTATGTGGACATTGTTTCTGGAGAGCCGCTGTTTAGCTCGCTTGAAAAATTCGACTCTGGCTGCGGCTGGCCCAGCTTTACACAGCCACTTACCTCGGAAAATGTCACTGAGCATACCGACACGAAATTCTTTATGGTGAGAACAGAAGTGCGCTCCAAACATGGCGATTCACATTTGGGGCATGTCTTTGACGATGGACCTGCGCCGACCGGATTGCGCTATTGTATAAATTCTGCCTCACTGCGTTTTATTCCAGTGGAGGAATTGGAAAAAGAAGGCTATGGTGAGTATCTCGCCTTATTCAAAAGCAATATTCAGAAGAACAAGTAAAGAGGAGAATTTATGATGAGCACAAATGTTGAGACTATCACGCTGGCGGGGGGCTGTTTCTGGTGCTTGGAAGCCGTTTATGATGAAGTCAAAGGCGTGCTGTCTGTGGATTCGGGCTATGCCAATGGGCATGTTACCAACCCCAGTTATCGTGCGGTTTGCAATGGTGATACGGGGCATGCCGAAGTCGTGCAGATCAAGTTCGACCCGTCTGTCATTACACTTCGCGATCTGTTGAATATTTTCTTTGTTATCCACGACCCGACCACATTGAATCGTCAGGGCGCGGATGTGGGTACGCAATATCGCTCCGGCATTTATTATCACACGCCCGAGCAAAAGGAAGTTGCCGAGCAGACCATCCGCGAGTTGGAAGCGCAAAAGGTTTGGGGCAGCCGCATCGTCACTGAAGTGGAGCCGCTCAAAGATTTCTATATCGCTGAGGAATACCATCAGGAATATTTCGTGCGCAATCAATCCCAGCCTTATTGTCAGGCGGTTGTCGCGCCGAAGGTTGGCAAGTTCCGTAAGCACTTTTTGGAGTTGTGGAAGAAGCAAGCTGCATAAGTAAAATAGGTGACAGTCACTTCCAAAGTGACTGTCACCTAAATAAACGGGGAAAATAGTTTGTTATACTTTCCATACCTATGAACGAAAGCAAGACACCTAACTTCTTCATCCGTGATCTGCCCATCTATGGCGACGCCATCCTCGCGCCCATGGACGGGTATTCTGACTGGCCCTTCCGCTCGCTATGCCGCGAACTTGGCTCTGCTATGAGCTACACCGAATTTATCAAGGTGGAGAAGATCCTCAGTAAGTCCAAGCAGCCTGCCAAACGGATGTACTTCAACGAGCCGGAACGTCCCATCACCTTTCAAATTTATGGCGAAGACCCCGAACTTATCTTGCAAGCCGCATTGAAGATTCAAGAGAACAATCCTGATGTGATCGACCTCAATATGGGTTGCCCTGCCAAAACCATCGCGGACCGTGGTGCGGGGGTAGGCATGATGCCGTCACCGCTGCGTATTGCGCGGACGTTCCGTAAACTGGTAAAGCATTTACGCGTGCCGGTTACGGGCAAGATTCGCCTCGGTTGGGATAAAAAGAAAAACTATAAACTCATTGCCCGCATCATCGAAGAAGAGGGTGGTTCACTTGTCGCTGTGCATGGACGCACGAAAGAACAACGCTATGCAGGCAATGCCGATTGGGATGCTATCGCGGAAGTGAAATCGCTGGTGAAGATTCCCGTCATTGGCAGCGGTGATGTGAAAACCGTCGCCGATATTGATCGTATGAAAGCGCACGCCAACGTTGATGCAGTCATGATCGGGCGCGGTGCCATTCCAAACCCGTGGATATTCTCGCGCCTCGACCGCGACCAAGTGCCGCCGGATGTGGTCAAAGCCACCATCCGTAAACATCTTGCACGCTGTGTTGAATTCTACGGTGATGAAGACGGCTCACGCCTCTTCCGTAAGAACGCCGTCCAATACGTGATGATGCAGCACCTCAGCCGTGACGAACGCAAAGAGATACTCAAGTCACGTCCATCTTCTGAGTTCCTTGAATTACTCGAAAAGATTTATGATTCTCCCGTCATGCAGATATAACATATAATCATCCTATGATCCTCGATCTTCCCCTCATTCTCGAAACACGGCGCAATCATGCGCTTGAACATGCCACCATCCATTTGCTGTCACACAAGCATCCCGGCAAGCGTATGGCGGGACATTCCAACCCGACCGGCTTTTTTCTACTCGGGGACCTAACCACCCAACAAATTTGGGAATCTGCCACAGAAGCACATACGCGACTCAATTCTGGTGAAAGCGGACTCGCCGTCCACCCAGGCTGCGGAACCAACATGGCGACCACCGCGCTTCTTGCCGGGACCTTTGCATGGATGCCGTTGCGGGGAACCAAGTCTACGCTGTGGCGCCTCTTGCTCATTCCGCTTGCATTGCTCTTTGCGCTGGTAGGCTATCAACTCAGTAAACCGCTTGGACCGTGGCTTCAGAAATACGTCACTACCGAAGCGAATCTGGGCTCGATGCAGATCATAGATATTGTGCCTGTCCGCAAGGGTGTGCATCGCGTCATCACAAAATGATTAACCACAAAGGCACACAAAGTTTCACAAAGGTTTTCCTTCGTGTACCTTTGTGACCTTTTGTGGTCAAAAAAATATGCCAACTATTTTTTTACTCTACGGCAACGACGAATTTGCCATCACGCGCAAGCTCAAAGATTTCGAGTCTGAGTTCACCGACCCCACCACGGCGGACATGAACACGACCCGTCTCGAAGCGCGCTCCATGACCGAGAATGACTTGAACAATGCGGTCAATGCCATGCCGTTCCTCGCACCGAAGAGATTGGTTTATATCGCGTATCCTTCTGGTAAATTTACCAAGCCCGATGCCCGCAAAAAGTTTTTGGAATTTTTAGAGAAAGCGCCTGATACGGCAAAAGTTGTTTTGTATGACACGGTTGAAAAAGCCAAAGATGCCGAAAAGCATTGGCTCGTCAAATGGGGCGAGAAGAATAAACCGCATGCTCGCATGCAAGCCTTCTTCCTGCCGCAACAACGTGATATGCCCGGGTGGATCATCAACGAAGCCAAGAATCAAGGCGGGCAGATCGAACCTGCGGCAGCGGCGCGTCTCGCGGAGATGTCCGGCGTGGATACCCGTCAGGCGGGCATGGAAATCTCAAAGCTGCTGGCGTATGTTAACTGGGAGCGACCCGTGCGCGGGTCCGATGTGGAGGCGGTTTGCATCGTCACCTCCCAGGAAAGCGTGTTCGACTTCGTCGATGCTTTGTCGCAGGGCAATGCTAAAACAGCGCAAAAGTTATTGCATCGTTTGTTAGAGAATGAAGACCCATTTTCATTGTGGGGGATGGTCGTGCGTCAATTTCGTTTGCTGCTTCAAGCGCGTGAGATCCTTGATGCGCGCGGCAATAAAGACGATGTGGCGCGCGCGCTGGCGATCCATCCGTATGTTGCCGAAAAGACCACCGGACAAGCCGGACGTTTTTCCATGGATGCTCTCGAGGCGATCTATCACCGTTTGTTGAACATTGATGAACGAGTCAAAACGAGCCAGATCACACTGGACCTGGCTCTTGATACGCTGGTGGTTGAACTGGCGCGTTAGTTAACCCTTCTTCCAATCCCCTTCTTCCGGATACAACGCTAAAAATTCATGCCCATCGCCTTTGCGCTCCTGCGTGGCAAGGTAGACGTCTTTCCATTTCAGGAAGTGTTCGGTTTGCAGGTGCGCATCACGCGCCGCCATATCGGCATAGACCTCGAATAGACTGAAGTGCGCCGGATCTGCTGCGTCTTGGAAAAATTCAAAACGCAATACACCTGGCTCAAGCCGTGTCTTTTGTGCATTTTCCAGTGTGACGGCTTTATAGGCTTCGATGCCTTCCGGTTTGATATAGTGATGGACTTGAAAGATATACATAATTTGCCTCCGTTGCTCCAAATGTACTTGAAAGGGAGGAAGGCAAATTATGCAATTTCATGACAAAGAACTAGGGCGCAAACGAGGGCATATCTGCAGCGGAGATGCTGCCAACGGCGATCAATATGAGTAGTAGACAATAGGGTGCAAAACAAAGGAAGTTGATTATCAACCCGGCGATGGCGATACCGCGTTTCGGGTCTGCTTTCCGAAGCGCCATCACGCCAAGGATGATCCCTGCAAGGGTGAGCAGTACAGTTAAGACCGCCATCACCACGCCGCCGCCGAAGACAATGGCGTATCCTGCGGTTTCACCGTCCATGCCGAAGGTGGCGCCGCCCTCGGTCATGGCGGCGAAGAGGGCGAAGTAAATACACCAGAGCACGACAACGATGATGGCGAGAATGAAAGATATGGTTCCGAGCTTGGTTGTTTTTTCGGGGGATTGCATGGGTATACTCCTTGATAAAGTTTTTTTGAGACGATAGATAATTAACTCAAGTTGCTACCTTACATGTTTTGCGTGACGCGTCGAATTTTTTTTCGCGAAGTTGCTAAGGCGCTACGATTTAAGTGATCGAAATAAATTTCAAAAGAGCATCATCCTTGCAGGGAAAAGCGTGGCTCTCCATGCTAGAAATCTTGTTATTTTTCCATACGAAATTTTGATCAAAAGCATTCAACTGCCCGTTTCTGTTACCTGTTTAGAACAGGGCTGCCTGTTTTGGCACATCGTCTTCGTTCTTTCCGCTCCAGCCGAACTTTTTCAAGTCTACTTTGCCTTTGGCATCAAAGACCACGCCTTCGGCTTCGAGCAGCGGACGTTGCCTCTCCGCACCCGGTCGTTCGCTGATCTTGCCTTGCGAGTTGATCACTCTTTGCCACGGCACATCATCAGGGCAGTTTGCCATTGCGCCGCCAACCCACCGCGGACCGAATGCAGCATACGCTTCGAGTTCCACTCCATTAGGCGGCGGAATCATTTTTGCGATCTGCCCGTAGGCGGTGACTTTTCCACGCGGGATGAGGCGGGCGATCGCCCAGACTTGTTCGTAATAGGCTTGCGGGTTGGGGGGAGAAGAGAAGGACATAAGTTTTAAGAATTTTGAATGCAGAATGAGGAATATGAAGATGGATAATGAACCATATGTTATCTTCCATTGTCCGTGGTCTGGAGTTTATTTTGTTTTTCCATCCCAGCCATATTTTCGCATATCGATGCGCCCTCTGGGATTAAATGGGACACCCTCATCATAAAGCATGAGTTTTTGACGCTTCGCTTGGAGTCCATCCCGTTCGGTGATCTCCCCTTTGGAGTTGACCACCCGCTGCCACGGAACTTCGTTGGGGCTGGCGGCGACGGCATTGCTGACCCACAGTGCGCCGAACTCGGCGAAGGTGGCTTCATCTACACCGGCGGGCGGTGGCAGCATCTTGGCGATCTGACCATAGGAAGTAACTTTTCCGCGTGGGATGCGGGCGACAATGTTCCATACTTGAGCGTAGAAAGCTTGAGGGTCTGGGGGAGTTGGAAGTTCGGGCATGGGGGTCCTTTTTTGACGGTGGACCATGGACGATTGACGATGGATTTTCCATGGTCTTGAAATTAACGTTTGGCTATATTTTTATAGAAAAATGCCTGTCTAACATTGGCGATGAAGTTCTGGGAAAGTTCATCGGTCATGAATTGAAGTGTTGGCAGGGCATCTGCAGTAAGAGAGCCGGGATGTTCTTCTTCCGGTTTGCCGGGTTGGGCAAGTTTGGTGATCGGGTCTGAGGAGAAATCGCAGGCGGCGCAAGAATCTTGCAGGAAGTGGTAATCGTAAGTGCGGTAAATGGAGCGGTTGATTTCGTAGATTGGGGTGAGGGAACCTAAAATCAGTAAACAGTAAACAGGAATTAGTAATCGACGTGGAGCGGATTTGTCGAAGATTGTTTCACCAGTCATCAGCATGAGGTAAAAGAGTGGCGCAATGGAGGCGCGCATGACGAAGTCGCGGTCACTGCCGAGCTGGATGAAGGGGATGAGGGCGAGGAGAATGCCGGTGACGATCCAATGTGGGTCTTTGTATTTGGATGGGGCAAGCACCAGCCAAAGAACTCCGCCTTCAAGCAGGAAGAAGGCGAGGAATTTATCCACGGGCAGGGATTGGAATCCGCGGGATTGGGCCGCGGTGTTGGCGGTGAAAAAGAAAAAGGAAAGAAGAAAGATGATTACGGCAGAGAGAAGTTTCTCCCAATGGAGGTTTTTGAATGGAGATTTGAAGTCGGTTTGTTTGACGAGTTCGATGATGATGTAGGGGAGAAGTCCTACCGAGGCAAGCGGAGCAAAGAAGAAGCAGAGCGACCAGAGGAGAATGATTTCGCTTCGCGTGTCACTCTGAGCGGAGCGACCCATGCGCCGCAGGGCGGTGAGAGTCTCTGGGGCAACATTTGAGAGACCCTTCGCCGCTTCGCGGCTCAGAATGACAATTAAAGTTATGCATAACCATGCCGGAATGGCTTGATTGAAGACCCAAAACAACTGAGTGGTGAAAGATGAATATTGTAAATTCCCTGCCCAGGTTTCGAGGTGGGTAATGGGCGGCAGGAGAGTGGGATAGTCTTTGGCAAAGAAAAGCGTGCCAAGAACATCAAGTCCGCTGAAGAAGAGGAAGAGGATAGTAGCTTTGAGGTTGGAGGTCTTGAAGAAATTGCCGAGTTGATGAGTAACGAGTAACACGCCAAGGAGTGACCAGATGAAGAGGGCGAAGTTGGCAACTTGCCAGTTGGTAAATTTTGCAATGAGAGCCGAAGGCAGCCAAAAGCCGACGTAATAGACGAGCATCTTGACCGGTCCGCTTTCGGGTTGGGCGTAGTAGACGGGCCAATCGAAGTTCATCAAGTCACGCAGGACAACGTTGCGCCAGTTATGGTCCCAGTTTTGGAAGGCGTAGCCGCCGATGCCGGAGAGGAAGAGCCAAAGAGCAGTTATTAGTAACCAGTAAGCTGTTGATGGTTGGTGGTTGACCGTTGATGGTAATTGGTAATTGGCGATTAGTAATTTGTAGAGCGTAAAGAGAATGATGATGGCAAGAGGGATAGCGATGGTGAGGCGGACCCAGCCGAAGAGGAAGAGGATGAAGGGGAGGATGAGGTAGAGAAATGAGAGTTGGCGGGTTGATTTCATAATTAGGCCGCGGATGACGGACAGCAGACCTTTCGGCAAGCTCAGGACAACGCCATGGTCTATCGTCGTTCGTAGATGATGTAATCTTCTTTTCCCATTGTAACGGAATAATACTCATTCAGAAACGCGCGCAGTTCAGGAAAGTCACGGCTGGTGTCTTCGCCGGAGACCCAGGGTTTGTCGATGGCGGTGACTTCGATGATGAAGCGCGGCTTGGATTCGCTTAGTTGGGTCATGAAGTCTGCGCGCAGGGATTGGATGTAGGGATTCGAGATGTGATGATAGAAATAAAAATCGAAGACATACGATGTTGCAATTGGTGCGCGATTTTCGAGCATGGCGAGCAGGGAGCCGCCGGTCCAGTCTAGCGGTTGAACTTGGTCGCCGGGTTCGAGATTCTTTTCGAGAAAGGCGGATATCTGCGCGGCGCGGTCTGCGGCGATGACGATGTCTTTGCCTTGGATTTGGCGTAGGAAGGTTTGGGAAGGTTTTACGGTGATGAGGATGGTGGCGAGGAGGATGAAGGAGGAAAGAGGAAAGATGAAAGAAGGTGGATTGGTAATTGGTAATTGGTAATTGGATGATAGTGAAAGCGATGCAACGAGGATGATGGTGTAGATGAATGGAATGTAGTGATAGGGGAAGAACTGTCCTGTCAGCGCGGGGTAGAGGGCATAGATGAGGGCAAGGCTGGCGAGTAGATAGGTTTGGCGGTTGCGATGGAGATAGATGCCAATCCCTGCAGGGATGAGCCAGAGTCCGCTTCCGTCCAGACGCCAGAGTTGATTCAGCAAATAAGCCGTTCTCTCCGCTGACGGTGTGATCGCCATCTCACCGTTGATCTGGGTGTAAAGCGGAACATAGTTGAGGATAATATCGATGAGAGGGGAGAGAGATTGAGTGAACGTTAGATATAGAATGACGAGTAAAACGGGAATTGCAAACCCAATGGCAACAGGAAGAATGATCTGCTTTGCAAGCGATGGCAGAGAAAACTCGCGGCGTTGTCTCAGGTCTGCAATGTCAAAGAGCAGGAAGGGGAGGAGTCCGAGCGCGGCGTGAGGTTTGAGTGTGGCGGCGAGTCCGTAGAGGAGACCCAGCATGAGGCGTTTGCGAAAATTCAGAGAGTCGGTCACGCCGATCCAAATGGAAAGAGAAATGAAGATGAGGATAATGTATTCGCGTTGCAGGGAAAGATTGGGACCGCCTTGCAAATATTTGAGCGTGAAGAGGATGGGCGCGGCAATGGCTGTGAATTTTCCAAAGCGGCGCAAGGCGAAGTAGGTGATGGTTGAGATGGCGGCGAGGAGGATGAGGTCGAGGATGCGGATGCGAAGCGGTCCGAAGTTGCTGAGGATGCCGAGAATGTAGTAGGCGAAAAAACTTCCGGGCATTTGGAAGTCGAAGAAGTCTTTGTAAGGGATCTGCCCGTTTTGCATAAGGAAGGCTTCGTAGAAGAGCGGAGCTTCGTCGTGGGCGATGGGCCATTGAAGCGAGAATGCCGCCTGTGTGAGGAGCAAGGCGGCAAGCAAAACGAAAACGATGGTTGTGATGCGTTGAAGATTATTTGACATCTTCTCCAAGGTCCATTTCGGTGGTGGATAGAATTTCACGCGTGATGGGGTTGACCCTGGCAATGAAGTTCTTGTCGTTGACGTTGTAAATGATGATGAAGTTGGAAGAGTCTTTGTAATATTGCGATTGGATGGCGTCTACGTTTTCGATCAACTCGGTATAGTTGCTGCCGCTGACATCGGAGATGCCGATGGTGAGTTTGTCGCGGTAGTCGAAGAAGGTATCTCCGTTCGTGTCGGCTTTGACAATGTTGTAAATCCAAAACTCGATGACCGGGGCGGGCTTTTCGGGGTCATTGGAATCATAAACGAATTGAGGGAACCCGGCAGTTTGCTGGATGACAAGATCATTTGCGGGCAGGAGGCGGTGATATTCCCCGGTCTGTGTGTTGAAAAAAACGTAGTTATAGGTGACGTAGGAAGAGTAGCCTGAATAGCCGCTGCTGCTGATCCACTCGAAGGGATTGAGGCTGGAGTCACGAGCCATTTCGATGGGGACAATGCCCGCCATGAGATAGTCGGTGCCAGCGATGGCGGTGAATGAAGAAAGAGTCTTTTCAACCGGGATAGGTGCAGCGGGCTTTTCCACGTTTGGGGCAGAACTCTGCGGGATGATGTTGCGGCTGCAAGCAAAGGTTGAGAGGGGAAGAATAAGAACGAGCAGTGGGATGAAAAAACGTTTCATGACAACCTCACTTTATTTGTAGATGACGCGAAAGCGTTCACAAACGAGCGGCATGTCTTCTGTAAATTCTTTGCCGATGAGAGACAGCGTACGGGTGAAGAAGCGTTTATGCCCTGCGCGCCAACTTTCAAGCGTTAGATCATCTTCGCCTTCGGCGCGGGCAAAATCGGCATCCACTTCGTTGTATTTGCGGAAGGTCACTTCGATGGTTTCGACCACGCACATCGGTTTGTTGCGTCCGTCGAGCACTAGCCAGAGCATGCCCAGGTGTGGAAAGGACTCGCCTTTGGCTTCATACTCCCATACAGCAGAGCAGGTGGCAGATTTAACTCTGCTTAAGACGAGATTGCCGAGTTCATCGGCAAGAGCGGGGTTATCTCCGAAGGGTTCGGCAATGTAGGGCTTCCCGCGATGTTCAGGATGGGCGACAAGGAATTGCTCCCAATAGATTTCAATTTGCGAGTCGATCACTCGATAAATTCTCCGCCAATAACTTCCTGTTCGATCATTTTTCGGTCGGCGTTGAATTTGAAATTGGCTTCAATGCGTTGGAAGCATTTGTTTTCGCCGATCAACACTTTGCGGGCATAGAACACGTCGCCGCCTGCTTCGTATTCAACACTGAGGTCGTTGTCGAGGTCAATGCGCCCGGTGATGGTCTCGCCGCAGCGTTTGCATTTGACGGTAAAGGTGTAATATTCTTTTTTGTAGGGTTCGCGGGGAGCAAAAAGTTTTTTGAGAAAATTCATGATTAACCTTCCTTTGTCTCATATCCATACAACTCCACCTTGAAAGCAGAAAGCGAGCGGTTGATATCAGTGATGAAAACGATCAGAGATGCGATCAACGAACCCAGACACGCAATAAAAATGATGCTGAGCAGCCAGGCGTCTTCAATTCCGAACAAAGCGGTGATGAACAGAATAATGATGAGCAAAGCCGCGCATAATAAACTGACAGCAGCGAAAAGGATCGAGAGACGTATCAGCTTTGCTTGACTCCATAAAATATCTATCTGTGCAAGCGTTTTCTGTTTAGAAGGTCCGGCTTGAGACTCGGAAATTGCCAATAAGTTGCGGGCACGATCAATGACGCGCGAGAGGCGGTTGGTCATGCTCAGCAAAAGCAAGCCAACCCCCGAAATCAAGATCACGGGTCCGATGGCGGTTTGCAAAACGGGGATGAGTTCCTGGATCGACGTCATTTAAAATTCCACTTCTTCAACACATCCATCGCCTTGAGGTGAGTCAAATCCAATTGCAGCGGCGTGATGGAAACCATGCCCGCACGCAATGCGCCAAAGTCGGTGCCGGGTTCATCCACGCCGGTGGGGGCTTCGCCGCCGATCCAGTAATAGGGTTTGCCGCGCGGGTCACTGCGTACATCGAGCGCATCACGGTACACACGCAAGCCTTGTCTTGTGATCATATAACCCTTGAGTTCGGATTCAAGCAGATACGGGACATTGACATTAACAACGACGCCTTCAGGCAAGCCATCGGCAATGACCTGTTCGACGACGCGCCTCCCCACTACGGCGGCGGTTGAGTAATCGAGTGGACCTTTGTGCCCCTCGGGCGAATCCAATGAAACGGCTACGCCGCGTACGCCCGCAATGACGGCTTCCATCGCGGCAGTGACGGTGCCGGAGTAGGTCACATCGTGCCCCAGGTTGGCATTCGGATTGATCCCAGAGACGACGATGTCAATTGGGTCTTCGATCAGTCCAAGCAATGGCAAAGCGACGCAATCTGAAGGCGCGCCATCCGAAGCAAACGCAGAGGTGCCATCTGCGAGAGTCACTTCCTTGACTCGCAACGGACGTTCCATGGTTTTGACGTGACCCGATGCAGACCAGTTCTTATCGGGGGCAAAGACGGTCACTTTGCCAAGTTTGCGCATTTCCTGCGCGAGTGCAAGAAGCCCAGGGGCGGTGACGCCGTCGTCGTTGGTGACTAGGATATGCATGATTTAATTTTCCGATTTTGTTTGAAATTGGTAATTGGCGATTGGTAATTGAATTATACGCCATGCGGTTGGCAAAGAAAAACGCCCTGCTTTGTGGGCAGAGCGCATTAGAGATGATGTACGATAGACCACTGACCATAGACTGACAAAGATCGTCCGTGGTCTATCGTCTGTTGTCTATGGTTAGGGTATCAACATGATCAGCAGGGTAATCCCTAATCCTACCAAAGTTCCCTTGGCAACGACTTTCATCGCCTGACGTTTGATCTTGGCGTCTTCTGCTGAGTCTTTGACCCGTTCGTATTTATCTGAGGTGAGGCGTACACTACGCGCTGCGAGGGCTACTCAGGTTTTGTCGAGGGCTTGAAAGATGGAAACCGCCCCGGCGGAGAACATGGCGAAAAGCGGCAGCCGCCAGAGCTTGTCCGCGCCGAAGTAGAGCATGGCGGCAAGAATGCCAAATGTGATCACAAGCTGGAGGATGCCGAAGTCCATGCGTTTTTTGCGCTCGGCAGGGCTGATATTCGGGACACAGGCATCGCCTGTGCTGTTGCCATCGGGGTTAAAGACTATTTTTGGTGTGGGTTCGCTCATACAAATCCCTTTCGTGGGGTAGAGACGTTCCCAGTCGTGAAATTTTTACTGGAGTTTTTAGCTCTTTGCAACCAAATTTGCAAACTGGCGTACATCTTCTCAACGCACTCTAAATTAAAAGAAGCAGATAGGAATTTACATGAAAGCGATCATTACAGAGCGATATGGCACTCCCGATGTGCTGGAGTTCAAAGAGACAGCAAAACCTACCCCTAAAGATAACGAAGTATTGGTAAAAATCCATGCGGCGTCCCTAAACATGTTTGACTGGCATTTATTGACCGCAGATATTTTCCTTGTGCGGTTAAACGCCGGGTTCTTCAAGCCCAAATATAAAATCCCCGGTGCAGATGTTGCCGGGCGGGTTGAAGCCGTAGGTAAAAATGTGACACAGTTCAAAGTTGGGGATGAAGTCTATGGCGACCTGGCGGCAAGCGGCTGCGGCAGTTTTGCAGAATATGTGGCTGTGCCGGAAAAAGCGCTGGCGTTGAAACCGGTCAACCTGACTTTTGAAGAGGCGGCGGCTTTCCCGATGGCGGCAGTGACAGCCTTGCAAGGTTTGCGCGACGCGGGCAAGATCCAAGCCGGGCACAAGGTATTGATTCAGGGCGCTTCGGGTGGAGTCGGTTCGTTTGCAGTGCAGATCGCCAAAGTGTTGGGTGTGGAAGTCACAGCTGTGTGCAGCACGCGTAACATGGATCTGGTCCGTTCGTTGGGTGCTGACCATGTCATTGATTACACCAAAGAAGATTTCACCAAAAACAGAAAACAGTACGACTTGATTCTTGCCGTGAATGGGTATCATCCCATCACTGATTACAAAGATGCGCTTACCCCCAAGGGAATGTATGTGATGGCAGGCGGTACGACGAAGCAAATTTTTGAAGCGGTACTGCGCGGTTCGTTCGTTTCTGAAAAGGACGGCAGGAAATTGGGCGCATTAACCGCGCAGCCCAAGCAGGCAGATCTTATCTATCTAAAAGGTTTGGCAGAGGCAGGTAAGATCAAGCCTGTCATCGATAAACGCTATCCATTAAGCGAAACCGCGCAAGCCCTTCGATATCTTGGAGAAGGACATGCGCGCGGGAAAGTGATTTTGACCGTTGCATCTTAAACAAAAAAAATCCTGAAGGTTTTCTTCAGGATTTTTTTGTTTAACCCAAGGACCCCACAAAGAAAAAAAAAAAAAACACAAGGCCCCCCGGCCAAAAAAAAAAACACTTAAATCTTTTCTTCTTTGCCCCTTTGCAAAAAAAACCCCCCCCCCCCCCCCAAAATTTTGGGGTGGCAACTTGAGTTATTTACATGAAATGCTTGTTATGGCGCAACTCTCAGTAGCACCCCGTTCTGTGATGGGTTTTGTAGTAGATAGCCATCATCTATCTTGTTATATGGGATGCCTGCATTTTCCACGCGGGCGGTGACTTCGGCGAGCACGGAAGGATTCGGGTAATCCACGGTCATGAAGCGTAGACCTACGGCATCGGCGGGGGGCGGAGGCGCGCCGCGTCCGTTCCAGGTGTTGAGACCGATGTGGTGGTGATATCCACCAGCTGAGACGAAGGCCATGCCGATTCCTTTGGAAACACCCATTACATCAAAGCCGAGCACGCCGTGATAAAAGTCGATCGTTTCAGGGATATCGCGCACATGCAAGTGGACATGACCCATGCGGGTTTCAGCAGGGATGTTCACATCGAGGCGGTCATCTTCTTTGAGGTGAGTAAAGAGCGCGTCGACATCAAGCGCTTCGCGTCCATCGCTCCAGCGTCCGTCTGCCCAGCGGGCTTCATAGTTGCCATCTTTGATCTCCCAGAAACCATCTTCGGGGGATTCGCAATACAACTCAATGCCGTTGCCTTCGGGGTCATTGAGGTAGGTGGTCTTGGTCATGACATGGTCGGTGGGCGAGTTGGGAACTTTCAACGCAAACAAACGCGCCATGGCAATGGCAAGCTCGCGGCGATTCGGGAAGACGATGGCAAAGTGATACAAACCGGTTGTGCGTTGATATCGCTTGAGGTTCGGTTCTTCGGTGAATTGAAGCAGATCCGCGCCTCCGGCGCCGAGACCGGCTTTGTTGCCTTCGCGCCAGTGGACTTTGAAGCCCATTGCCTTTTCGTAGAACAGGATCTGGTTTTCAAGACTCGCCACGGTCAGGGAGACATGTCCCATTCTGGTGGCGGGGTGAACCGAATATTCCTGAAGCGTGTTTGGTTGCGTCATCATGTTTACCTCTAACGTGGAGTCCGATGTCTTTCGGCATCGGACTCGATTGTACTTTAAGATTTATGCAATTACGTTCAAAGCCAATGCGCCTTCGGTAGCCTCAAAACCGATTTTTTTATGAGTGCCATCGCAGAAAGGCTTATTGGCGGATTGTCCACAACGGCAGAGCGCGACCATTTTTTCGACGGTCTTGGTATTGCCTTCCGCATCGGTAAATGTAAAGTTTCCTGCGATTAGGTATGGACCGCTTTTGCTTGCCTTAATTTCGAGATTTTCGGACATGGTGTTGTAACTCCTTGGAAAAATTAGATTTAGGATAAGGCAAAACGCCCGTATGCCACAAAGATAGATAATGCGAGCAGAACAATATTCACGGGAATGACCTGATATTCTTTCTTTGGCAAATGCACCATGAAAATCGCGAGCACTTGAATGATCGAAAGACCCACAGCGGCGAGCGGGGTCAGCCATGGCAGAATACCGGTGAGCATTGGTAAGATCATGCCTAACGCGCCGAGCAATTCTGAAACGCCTACAAAGCGGATGTAACCATCCTGTTGATCGTGCGCCCAGGTCATCTGCGGATTCTTGCGCACGCCATCGGGTTGAAAGGTCTTCATACCGCCTGCCATGCCATACATGCCAGCCAGCAACACTTGAGCGACCCATAAAGCGATGTTCATCTTGACTCTCCTTGAGTTGTTTGATAATATACATTTGTTGCCTAAACAACAGATGTTGTCTAATTTACCAATCCCCGCTTTGAAAGTCAACCAACAAAGACTTGAGAATGTTGACTAAGCAACAAAGGAGCGAAAATGTTGCCTAACCCAAGAGAAGAAGAAAAACTAGACCCGCGCGTCAAACGGACCCGCGGCTTGATTCTGCAATCCTTTGAATCTCTTCTCGCCGAAAAAGGATTCGAATCCATTTCTGTGCAAGATGTGACCGACAAGGCACAGGTCAACCGTGCCACGTTTTATGCTCATTTCCCCGATAAATACGCCCTGCTTGATTACACCATCCAAAAAGCATTTATGGCTGAGATCGAAAAACGAACGTTGAATGTGTGTAGCTATAGTGAAGACAATCTTCGTAACTTGATCCTTGCCGTAGTGGAATTTCTTTCGCGTGTTCATACGGGCTGTGCTCAGCCGCATCAGCAATTTGAGTCACTTATTGAAGGTACGATCAAGAAGCAGATATTTGATTTGCTTTCGTATTGGCTGCGGAAGTCAAAAGTCCCCACCGAAATTCCTGCCACCGTTGCTTCCTGGGCGATCTACGGATTGGCATCACACTACAGCCATATGAAAAAACGCCCCGCCCTCGAAAAATTCGTGGACGAAGCGTATCCATTGGTGGCAGTCAATTTAGAACAGTTTGCGTAATGATATCGTAGGGGCGGATCGCGATCCGCCCCTACGGGTTATAACGACCGTTTGAAATTCACAAACGCATCTTCTTCAGAGGGGTCAGCGCCATACGCCATGGCGAGATAATACGCCATGTAATCACCAAAAATGATCAATGTCCACAAATGCGCGATGACCGAGTCTCCGCGGGCATCGATCACATCCGTGTTCAAGGCTTCGAGCATGAAGGCTTGACGCATCAAGTCTGAGCGTAGTTTATTGCGTGGATGGTCGCTCGGCGCACGCATGAAGAGCGTCATGGTGTGGGCATTGAGAGTCGGGTTTGGGTTGATGGTGGCGATCAGTGTGTTATGCGTCGCTTCGGGGATGATCTCGAAGTTCGCGCCAGCTTTGGCAAGCTGATTGATCTGAGTCTTCCAGCGATATGCTACGGGAGCAAGATTTTCAGTTGCAACGAAGGTCACCCAACGTCCCACTAATTGCCCAGCATAACGCTTGGCGGGATTCTTCGCCGCGATCATCTCTGGGACGATGTGCTGTTGCGAGCGTTTCATCATTGCCACAGCTTCGGCAACATCTTTTGATGGGTCAGGGATCAAGCCGAGGCGGGCGAAGAGGGCGAGGGTCAACGCGTAGGGATAGGCAATGGCGGTCGTATCCATGCCGGAGTAGGTGAAGTTCCAAACGGGGAGATTGTTGGCTTGGGCTCGTTTGGTTAGCTCGCCGCCGGTGGAGATGACGAAAATTTTGCATCCATTTTTCAGCGCAGACTCAAACGTATCCAACACTTCTTCCGAATTGCCGGAATGCGAGAGACATATCACCAAGGTATTATCTGTGGCAGAAGCAGGCAGCCCATAACCGCGGTGAACGCTCACGGGTAGTGAGAGGCTTGAGGAAACCGAAGCAACTACCAGTTCGGCAGCCGAGCCGGAGTCTCCCATCGCGCTAAGGATGATGTTGTGAACCTCATCCAGTTTCGGCAACGACAACGTCTGCGCCAAACCCCATGCGGATTGAAGTTGATCGGGCAGACCGTTGATCTGCGCGATCATGTTTAGTCTATCTATTTGTTTGAAGAGTTCGAGGTCGTCAAGATTCATTTTTCTTTTTACCCATTACTGTGACAAATGCAAACAAGATCAGCCCCCACGAAAGGACGCTGAAAATACTAGGGGTGTAGTTTAGGATACTTCTAATTGTTCGAAGCGACCCTGGGAAAAACGATATGAGTTGATCCATATTGTTAACCGTCAGTAAATTGATGACGTCGAGAGTCTGACCAAGCGCCGCGAAGAACAGGGCGATGATGAATAGAACGGATGCACGGGGCGATACGCGAAACTTCACCAAGGCAAGCACAAAGCCTGCCAGCCAGATCAAACATAAGATAGGGGTTGCGTAAACCTGTATTTTTGCTGCGAGTACCATACTGTTCCTTTAGTTCTAAAGAATTGGCTGAAGCAGAGTTCTTAAACTGGCTCAAGCGATGGACGATAGACCATGTCTATCGTCCATCGGCTATGGTCGTTAACTCGCGTCTTTGATGAACTTGCTCAAGTCTTTCTTCATTTGCTTGAGCGAAGGCATGTGGACGTACATCATGTGACCGGCTTCGTAATAGCCCATGCTGATGTTGCCCCGCAGAGATTCATCGAGGGCGAGGTGGTTGAATGTGTATTCGGTGGCAAAGTAAGGTGTGCCGAGGTCGTAATAGCCGTTGGCGACAAAGACCTTGAGATATTTGTTGAAGGTCATCGCGGCGCGCAAGGTTTCAGCGACGTTGACATATTGGTTCTCAAAATAGCTGTATGACCATTGACGCCAGACTTTATCGCTCAAAATTTCGTACGTGGTATCGGTTTCGAATTTGAGTTCGGTGCGGATGTAGTCGTTGAATGCGGCAGTGTAAGGACCGTTGACCTGCGCAAAAAGCGGATCATATTCAGGAGTTTCGGTCACGCCGAGGCGGTCAATGCCGGTGTAGCGACTGTCGAGGCGACCGACCGTTTTGCCTTGGTCGCGCAGGAGTTCCTTGAAGAAGTGGAAGGTATGAATGCGCAAGTTGCCGCGTTCAATAAACTCAACAGAAATGCCAGTGAGGCGGGCAAGTTTCTCCGCAACCTTTCTTCTTTCTTCTTTCGTGAGCGCCCCATCCTTCATCAGAGCAGTCGCATATTCACCCAAAGCAAACTCTTCCGATTCTTTGAGCCAAGTCTTGAGGGGTTTCTTTTTATCGAGCTTGCCATGATACCAAGCCGTGGCGGTATAACCCGGCACAAAGAGAATGTAAGGCAGGTCATTGTTGAGGTTGAAATCAAGGGTAGTGAAATCGAGCACGGCTGAGATGAGCATCAGCCCGTTCAACAACATGCCGTGGCGGTCTGCCAAATAGCCAGAGAGTCCTGCCGAGCGTGTGGTGCCATAGGACTCGCCCGCGAGGAATTTGGGCGAGAGCCAGCGGTTGTAACGTGTAGTGTAGAGTCGAATGAAATCACCCACTGAGGCAATGTCTTTTTGGAAGGTATGAAAATCTTTCGACTTCTCGCCTTCCACCGGGCGGCTGTAGCCCGTACTCATGGGGTCAATGAAAACCAGGTCGGTTTCATCGAGAACAGAGAATTCATTGTCTGTCAATTTGAAGGGCGGTTTGGGCATTTCGCCTTCGTTGGTCATCACCACGCGGCGCGGACCGAGCACACCGAGATGCAGCCACACCGATGACGAACCGGGTCCGCCATTGAACGAAAAAGTAATCGGGCGTTTTGCTTTATCGCGCACACCGTCTAGGGTATATGCAGTGAAGAATATCTGCGCGCGCGGCTTTTCGACCTCGTTGTCCTTTTCAGTCACCTCTTCTTTCAAAACCATCGTTCCGGTCGTCACGGTGTACTTGAGCGATTTGCCGCTGATCTTTACGGAATGTTTGGTAGTGACGATATTATCCTTGGGTGTGGATTTTTCGTCTTTCTTCTCTTCGTCTTTCTTTTTATCTTCAGCCATTTTTATCTCCTGCAAAAATAGGTGTATTAGGGGTGTGATGAGTTTCTTGCCGTGGGGCGAATATAGCATACAACAAGGCGATTTCCATGATAATCGTAAAAGGAACGCAGATCAGATTGAGCGTTGTGTACATACTGCCAATGTTCGTAGTGGATAGTCCCTGGTCTTGCATGTAGATCGGCAGAATTACATAGAACTGACTGCCAATTCTTACCAACAATGCCAGACCAAAATGTATCGCCGCTGCAAGAAAAATTTTAGGGTGTTCTTTTCTTCGTGAAATAGCAAGCCAAAGCCCGGCAGCCTGAAGCAGAATATTGGGGATTTGCGGTAAAAGATTTGGGATAAGCGCAGTTAAGTATTCCATGGCTGACCTTTACTATGGTTTTGTATGTAGATATTGGCTATTAATCCTTCAATGTCGCTTAAGAGAAACTTCATTGTGAAGACTGCCAAGAGTTCAAATGGTTTTAGCAGTAGGTACGATACATCTGCCAGAAACGGATTGTGGATGTGTGCCGCTAGTTGTTTGCCGACAACATCATAAATCTTCCGCATCATTCTATGACCTGTGCCGGATACACCCATCAAAGCAATTTCCGCCGCCTTGAGCCTCTGCAACTGACGATTGACCCGCATGGATTTTCCGTTCGCCAATGTCACCTCTCGCGAACCAACGAAACGTGGATGTCCATTCGCGGCGGCGGTGGCGATGTAGCAATTGGGCGGTTCGGTGGGCAGGGCGTTATAAAGCTCGAACATTTTCAAGATGTTGAATCGCAAGGCAAAGGCATAGGCTGAAATCCAGGCGAAGATGCCAAATCCCTTTGCAAAAGAAAACTTGGTTTCGTAATGTTTCCAAAGCCAACGAGAAGCTTGAAAGGCAATAAGGAAAGACCAGAAGGGCGAAGCGATGCCAAAGATCGCTAGCACAAAGAAAAACCCCCACAGCACCAGGGCTAAGATGATCAATGGAATGATGATCATAGCAAGCCGATATTTTTCGAACAATTTATCCCATTGAGGTCTCAACCAAGAGTACAACTTGGGCAGGATAAGAGGTGCAGAATATGCAAGGAGAACTGCTAAAACAACAGGGGATGGGCTAAATGTAGTGATGAACGATAAAATGCTGTATTGCAGAGCAAGGAATGTGCCGCCATAGATTCCAAGGCGGATAATTATAGAATCAGCAAATTGCTCACTATCCCATAATAGCAAGAGGTAACTCAAGACAGCGTATAAAAGCAACGGGAAGAAAACCCAAGAAGCTTCTGGCAAAAGGAAGAGATAGAGATACGATGTAAACCTACCATCCTGCCATTCGGGTTTCATAAGTTCAATCAGCGAGAAGTTGAAGATCGGGGCAGCAATAACAATGAAACCATATAAAAATTTCTGAACAGTCGAAAGGGGAAGGGTTGGGGGTTGAGGTTCTTGGAGTTCTTCGTTCATAAGACCTATGCTTTCTTTGGAAATAAGGTTGTTGCCCGTTCTGCCATGGCAGTGATGGTCAGGCTGGGATTAACGCCCACATTTGCAGGGATCGCGGAACCGTCCATGACGTATAACCCGGCGTGACCAAAGACTTCGTGATTCGCATCGATCACACCGTGAGCATGGTCCTGCCCGATCGGGCAACCGCCGAGGATGTGCGCCGTGACAGACATGTTCAAGGCGCTTTCCAACAGCGAGTTGTGCGGCACGCCGCCAGAGACCTTGGCAAACGCCCGCGCCGCGTCATTGGCTTCTTGAATGAACGCAGGGGCAGATTTCCCCGAAGCCGTGGCAGACTTCAATCCCTTTTTGAAGAGACCGCTCCAGGTGAATGCCATTTGGTTATCTGCATTTTGCATGATGGAGAGCAGTGTGATGCGCTTGTGCCAATCCTTGAAGACACGCATTGAGGCGGTCGAGTTGAGCGGGCGCAGGATGAATTGCGCCAGTACTTTCAACGTCCGTAAGAGCGGTTTGGTTCCATCCACTAGCGGACCGGAATATAGCTTCATGAACCAGTAACTGGCGGGCAGACGGTTTTGGGTGACGTGCGTCCGCTCGTTGGCGTGAAAATCAGTGGAAATGGCGGGACCATGGCTCAAGTCCACAGAGGTGTCTTTGGAGAGCACGCCCACGATGGCTTCGGAATTTGTCCGCACACGCTGACCGAGCATGGGTGAGAGGTTGGGCAGGGCATGCAACTCGCGGGCACGGAAAAGAATTTCCAGCGTGCCCAAAACTCCGGCAGCCAGAACAACCTTCGGCGCGGAAAGAGGCGGGTACTTCTTTCCGGTGAGCGGGTTGACCATCTGAATCTCATATCCGTTTTCGGTGGCGCGGAGTTCGGTCACCTTGCGTTCGGGCAAAATTTGTGCGCCAAGTTTTTCGGCAAAGAAGAGATAATTTTTATCGAGCGTGTTCTTTGCGCCAGGGGCACAGCCTGCGAGACATGCGCCGCATTCGATGCAGCCGTTTCGTGAGGGGCCGTCGCCGTTGAAGAATGGGTCGGGAGAATTTTCATTCCCAAAATAAATGCCGAGCGGCACGTTGCCGAACGTGTTTTCAACGCCCATCTCGCGGGCGGTGAGTTGAATCAGTTCATCTTGTTTATGGAAGGTGGGGCAGGTGATGCGACCCAACATGTGGGCGGCGGTTTGATAATGCGGATGAAGTTCTGCCTGCCAGTTGATTCCCATCTGCGCCCAGGCAGGGTCTTGGTAAAACGCCGCCTTCGGCTCAAGCAACACCGCGGCATAGACCAAACTCCCGCCGCCGACTCCTACGCCGCCAACGATGTTGACGTGTTGAAAGAAGCGTTGGGTGAAGAAGCCTTTGAGTCCGAGTTCGGGCATCCAGAAAAGATGGAGTGGTGAACGGTTGGCTTTCTGCATATCTTCGCGGCTCACGCGCCGTCCCTGCTCGATGACGGCGACCTTGTAGCCTTTCTCGCTCAAACGTAATGCGGCGACACTTCCGCCAAACCCCGAACCAATGATGATGACGTCGTAGTCCATTAAAGCCTCACTTACCACGGAGCATACAGTGGGCACAGAGTTTTATTTATTTCTCTGCGTAATCTGTGGTTTAAGCCTTTTGCAAAATAAATGGAAATGCCAGCCCGCGCAATCCGCGAACGTTGGCGATGGTCATGCCGAGCAAGGTGGATTCGTCGATGCGGCGAATTTCATCCACGACGTGCATCCACGGGAAAGGGTTACCCTTTTGATAGTGCAACGCCAGCCCGCCTCTGTCGTCAATGAAGGATCGGGTTTGCATGAAGCGCATGGGGAAGCGAGTGGAGAAATTTCCATCTTTTGAAATGATGTTGATCGCAGTGCCGTTGTTGAAGAATTCCTTGCCCCACCAGCCGCCGAGTCCGGTGAGGGAGAGGGCGGGGGCGGCAGATGCTCTCAGCCAGGCTGGTCCCACGAACGCGGCATGATATTTCCCGAATATTTCACTTGGGATGGGAATGGATAGCGAGACAAACAAGTCCCTGAATTGCTTCAAGGACATGTGGTTGAGTTCTTCCATCGAATACGACATGGATGGCTCCCTTATTATTTGAGTGAGTTGACCAACGCGTACACTTCTTTTTTATTCCATCCGCTTTGCGTGGCAAGGTCAGCGGAAATTTCCTTGGCAGATTTCCCAGCTTGGAGTTCATTTTGAATTGCAGAACTAAGTTCATCGATGGTCCATCGTTGGCGGTCTACTGTCGGTTTTCCTTCGATAACGAGCGTGAATTCGCCACGTGCTTCTTTACTTTTGAAATACTCAATTGCTCCATGAACATCTCCGCGCCAATATTCTTCGTAGAGTTTGGTCATTTCGCGGGCAACGCAAATGCGGCGGTTGCCAAGCGTAGAGAGAATGTCTTCGAGTGAGTCTGTGATGCGATGTGGGGTTTCGAAAAAGATCAGGGTATAAGGCTGCTCGGCAACTTCAGCTAACCTGGTGCGGCGGTCACTCGCTTTGTGAGGAAGATAGCCGAGGTATAAAAATGAATCCGTGGGTAACCCGGAAACGGTCAGAGCGGCGATGGGTGCGGAGGGACCGGGAATAGGTCGAACGTCGAAGTTGGCGGCGAGGGCGGCTTGAACGAGTTCATAACCTGGGTCGTTGATGGCGGGAGTCCCTGCATCGGAGACGAGAGCTACATCCCCTTGTGAAAGTTTTTCGAGGATGAAATCCTGCTTGGTGAGCTTGTTGTGCTCGAAGTAACTGGTGAGCGGGGTTTCGATGTTGAAATGTTTGAGCAGTGTGCCGGTATGGCGGGTATCTTCGGCGGCAATGAGCTTGGCTTCGCGAAGGATCCGTATTGCACGCGGACTCATATCTTCGAGATTTCCGATCGGGGTGGCGACGAGATAAAGGGTTCCCATGTGAGGATTGTATCAAATAAAAAAATCGGGCTTGCGCCCGATTTTTTAGTTACAACCTTTTAGTTCTACTTCTTGTACTACACACCCTGCCTCTTGTGGCGGCACTGCCACACAACAGGTGTTTTCAGCGTTGAAGGTGGAGTCTGGTGAGCATTGCGCGAGATCGCTATTTGTGAGCTCTGGTTTTTGGCAGACCTGAAGTTCGATAACGGTAAAGCCCGGTCCGGTACATGAGAGGACGTGCTTTCCTTTATTTGTCGCTTCGATCTGACAGGAACCTTCTTCTGTCAATACACTAAACTCGGCGCCCTGCGGAATGGTGAGGTTGACCAGCGGTCTCTTCTGTTTGCAGATATTGTTGGTCACTTTGACTTCAGGAAGAGGGAAGGCGGTATCTGCCGAGCATGCCGGTGCAAAGGAGGCTTCTACAACTTCCAAAGTAGGCGTGGAATTGACTTCGGATGATGTTTCGGCGGGGGTGGCATTCGCCTTATCCGATACAAAGAGTTGTTTGCCGAGTAAGAAGAAACCAATAACCGAAAGTAATAATACGATGCCGACCGCAACCAGCCCGGTAGTTTGTTTGCGGGATAACTGTGTAGGTTGGGCTTTCAGACGGGTGGTGCCGTTGGTTGTGAAGGTCAGGTCGCCTGTTTTTCCGAAGGCGATCAGGTTCAGGGCTTTTGCCAGCTCAATGGTGTTGGCAAAGCGTTTGTCGCGGTCTTTTGCCATTGCGTTTTTGATGACCGCATCAACATCATCGGGCAGGGTGGGCAGAATTTTTAGAATATCGGGAACAGGCTCGGTGATATGTTTGACCACCACGCCCATGGGAGTGTCGGCACTGTAGGGCTGGTGCCCGGTGAGCATTTGATAGACGATGACACCCAGTCCGTACACATCACTGCGGAGGTCAATATCCAACCCTTGAGCTTGTTCTGGGCTCATGTAGGCAGGGGTTCCGATCACGCCGCTGCCGGTTAAGTTGCTGGAAGATTCGGACAACTTGGCAACGCCAAAATCTGAAATGAAAGGTTCGCCGTTCTCATCGAACAGGATGTTATCGGGTTTCAAGTCGCGGTGGATGATGCCCTTGCGATGAGCGTAGGCAAGTCCTTGGGCGATCTTTTCCACGATGCGCGCTGTATCCGCCATGGGGACGCTGCCTTGCGCAATCAGATCCGAAAGGGAGCCGCCGTTCATGAAGCGCATCACGAAATAAGGTTGACCACCTTCATCGCCTACATCGTACACCGGCACAATGGCAGGGTGTTCAAGCGAGGCGATCATTTTGATCTCACGTTCGAAGCGCGAACGGAATTGTGGGTCATGCATCATCTCGCGTGGAAGAACCTTGATCGCAACTTCGCGGTCAAAGCTGGGGTCGAAAGCGCGGTAAACGGTCGCCATGCCGCCGCGTCCAAGTTCCGATTTGACTTCGTATCGTCCGATCTTTTCAGGTATTGGCATGGGCGCAAGTATAAACCAGCCAAAACATCGGCGCAAGCAAATTGAGGGTCAACATTAGGTTGTTTGAATAATGTTAATAAAAAAACGGTCACCGTTTTAGAGTGACCGTCTTTTATTGATCTTGTCTACTCCCCAGCCAGTTCGTACTCGGCGGGTTCTTCTTCGACAGCCATGATTGGCTCGTCGGCAGATTTCTTATCGAGGAATTGCAGGGTCTGGGCGACGATCTTGGTAAAGTACCTTGTCTCACCGCTTTCCCGGTCTTCGTATTTGTCGGTTTTCAAACGACCTTCCACAAAGATCAGGCTGCCCTTCTTTAGATATTCCTGGCAGACCTCGCCAAGCCGCCCCCATGCTTCGATGTTAACCCACTCAGTGGTTTCCCGGGTCTCGCCGTTTCTGTCCTTCCAGTGATTGCTCACTGCAAGGCTGAAGTGGCAAACCTTCTTGCCGGTGGGGGTGTACTTGCTTTCCGGGTCTTTGCCCAGACGGCCGATCAACTGAACGCGGTTTAATGCGGGCATGTCGGCTCCTTTTTGGTGTTCGTGGCTTTTAGATGCTGTGTACGTGTCATAACTAGTCTCCTTATTTAATCTAAAAGAATTAGGTTGTATCCCAGCCGGAAGGCCGGGTTTCGAACAGGGTTATACTTGAATTACCCTGCGCTTTCCGTATTGGTCTCCGTGGCAGCAGCAGCGGTTCCTTCAGCAACTACTTTCTTGAGGACGGGCATGCCGGTCTTCATTTCGACCACGTTGTACCCGGCGGGTACGGCATCGAGGGCGCCTTCCTTGACTTCCTTCGCGAAGAAGAACATCTTGCCCTTTGCGTGCAGGTAGTAGGTATTGCCTTTTGAGTTGGTGTATCCGAAAGCCATTGTATTTCTCCTTTTTTCTAAATTCTAGTAAAAGTGTAGAACAAAATTTCTAGCCTGTCAAGTAGTACTTTGTAATATGTATAGACAAATATAAGAGCAACCCGTAAAAGCAATATCATCAATGGGTTGCTCCCTATTTCCCTGGAGTGTGCCATGAATACTGTTTCTTCCCTCTTTGATCTAAGAGCTGCGCGCCTCTCTCTCAACGGGACGGTTGGTCTTGTTCCCACAATGGGCTATCTTCACGAGGGGCATTTGTCGCTTGTCTCGCGTGCCAAAGCTGAGAACAAGCATGTTATTGTGACCATCTTCGTCAACCCGACTCAGTTTGGAGCGAATGAAGACCTCTCGAAGTACCCACGCGACCTTGAAAGAGACCTGAGTTTGCTCCGCCCTCTCGGCGTTGACCTGGTTTGGATGCCCACAGCGGAGGTCATGTATCCGTCTGGGTATCAGACCTGGGTGGAGGTGGATGCGTTGACAAGTCCGCTTGAAGGGGCGATGCGCCCGGGGCACTTCCGCGGGGTGACCACGGTGGTGGCAAAGTTCTTCAACGCCACCCAGCCGACGAAGGCATACTTCGGTCAAAAGGATGCCCAACAGGCGGCGGTCATTCGGCGCATGGTCACCGACTTGAACTTTCCGCTTGAGATGGTCATCTGCCCAACCACCCGCGAGGCGGATGGGTTGGCGATGTCCAGCCGGAATAAGTATTTGAATGAAGCCGAACGTAAAGCCGCAACGGTCTTGTTTCGTTCGTTGAGTGGGGCGAAGGCACTCTATGAAGGCGGGGAACGGAATGCGGAGACCCTACGAGAGAAAATGAAGGCGGTACTCGCAACGGAGCCACTGGCGCAGATACAGTACGTTTCCTGTGCCGATTATGATTCTTTGGCAGAGTTGGAGATCATTACCGGCAAGGCGCTGCTATCCATGGCGGTCTTCATGGGCAAGACGCGCCTGATCGATAATTTTGTGCTTGGGTAATAAAGTGTGTAACGGTGAGATACCCCGCCGTTACACACTTTGCCTCTAGGCTACGGACCCCATTTCATGGATTGAACAAATGGCAGCATGGAGATCATCGCCTTTTGACCATCGGTGTAGAAAAGCTGGGCTGCGCCGCCAAAGTAGATCTGTTCGTTTTGTGCATTGGCTACAATGACGAAACTTCCATCTGGCGCCCACAATGCTTCATTCACAGATGTGAACGTTTCAGGACGCAGGACGGTTCTGCCGGTCACACCGTCGGCTGCGCTGCGGACGAGCTGCAGGGCGGGTCGGTTAACCATGTCGCCAGGGTTGGGGATGCTAGTATAGAAATAATACAACTGTCCATCCGGGGCAATGAAGGGGTTATCGGCAACTTCAGCAGGGTTGGAGTCGAAATCGCCGAGGAAGGCGGTGGTGACGGCGCCTGTGTTCGTATCCACTCGCCAAAGACCGGCGGAGAACATGCCGTAGGTGGGGCTGGCAGCGTAAAATGACGCCCCGTCGCTGCTGACTGAATAATCGCCGCAGCAGATGATGCCGCGTTGTTCGTTATTCAAACGCACAAGCGCGCCACCGTTCGGAAAATAAATAGCGGTGGATGCACCTTCGTAATAGCCAAGTGTGATAATCAGCTTGCTGCCATCGGCGGAGTACATTTCGGGCCAGTACAACTCTTCAGGCACAATCAGTCCGCTGCCGGCGTCGTGGATGATATTTTCCAACACGCGGTTGGATTGTCCGCTGGCAATGGAGTAAAAGTTCAAGCCTTTGTAACCAAACGCCACAGTTTGTCCGTTGGGAGAAAAGACCGGGCTGGTGATGCGCGTCATGAACAGGTTGATTTCATCCTGTGGACCGGCATCGAAGATCATGCGACGGTTGCTGCCGTCGGCATTGGCGAGAAATAATTGGTGGTTGGTCAGAAAGACAATGCTGCCATCCGTTTGGGAGACATCGTAATCTTCCACGCTGGAAGGCTCAAAGGTTAACTGCGTCAGGGTTTTGCTGTCTCGTTCGAGGCGGAAGACTTGCATGATCTGGGCGGCGTCGTTGGCAAGGTAATACATGGAGCGTGGCAAAACCCCGGGAGTGGCGTCTACAGGCGCGGGTGTGGAGGGAGCCGGGACGGATGTCAGCGCAGAAAGTGTTGCGGCGACCATCGTTTCCACATTGTCGGGTTGTTCTGCTGCAGGCTGTGTCAATGGGTTGGCGCATGCCAGTGCAAGTAGCAGTAGTGCGAACAAAGCAATCGTACTTTTATTTTTCATGTGAACCTCTTTAAACAAAACAAAGACGTTTATTCAGCCGGAAGGTTTCCTGCTGAGGTACGTCTCTGTCTGCAGCGCCTGACTTTAAACTTGTTCGAAGTGGCTGACTGGTACAACGAAGACTGTGGCGCGTTTTTTATCGCCTTTGGCGGGCAGGGCATTGCGCACGGTTTCGATCACGGCATCCACTTGGGGGTCTTCCACGCCGAGCAGCATGGTCACCACGCCGCTGCGTAAAAAACCGCCTGTTGATGCCACCCGCGTCACGCGGAAACTGGCGGCGGTGAACGCCTGGGTAAGGGTATCGGCGTCGTTATCATTCACAATGGCGATGATCATTTTCATGGCGATTTCTCCTCGAGGTTAGATCTGTTCGAAGCGTTCCACTGGTAATGCGAACACCGTTGCGCCGCCCACTGTCACGGGCACGGGGGCGGGCATGGGCATGGGGGAACCTTCCAGCGGCAGGGTCATGTATTCAATGCGTTGTCGGCAGGCTTCGTGCAGGACGGTCAGTGATTCCTGCAATTTATCGGCGGGCAAGCCGACCAGCATGGTGGCATTGCGTCTGCCCAAAAAGCCGCCCGCACTGGAAAGATAGGTCAACGACGCGCCAATCTTTTGCAGGGCTTTTGTAGCGGTATCGAGGTCTTGTTCCTGCACCACTGCCATTAATAATAGATGGGTTGGATGTTCCATAGTTCTGCTCCTTCAATCAAGATTTGATTGAATTGGATTTTTAGGCCTTGCGCTTCTTTCTACGCCCGGGCTTGATTCGGCTTCGACGGTTTTAGCTCTGCTTTGATATTATCATCACTCGGGGGATGCTTCAACCATGAACCTATGAGATATGAAAAAACAGCCACAGAGTTTTGCTTTCTGTGGCTGTTTATATGAACGATTACTTTTAATCTGTTGGGTCAAGCCCATACGCGCGGGCAACTGGTGTGACGATCATGATGCCGGTATCTGGTTTGCTCAAGTCACCGACCAGTTTTTGTGTGACTTCGAGGAGTTTATCGACCATGGCGTCATCATTTGCTACCGTGAAAACGGTGCGATTGAGAGTCTGCGGCGCTTCGTAAAAATCATCTAACGAAGGGATAAGTGGGAGGTCATCGCGCATGCCTTGCTTTTGGCGGAATCTGCCCATGCCTGAGCTGAACAAAACCGTAGCCCCATCCACACCGGCTTTGGTCCACGCTTCCAGAAGTTCTTCCAACAAGTCAGGATCGTGTAGTACAAGAGTAACGAGATACATAAATTAGGATGCCTCCGATGGTTTCTCTTTTTCGATTTGTGAAGCGGGTTTATGTTTCGGGGTTTCCCGAGCAAATAGCCCGCGCAGAAGGGGTGGTGTGATCAATGTGGTTACTACTATCATAACCACAATTGCAGAAAATTCAGCATCGATCACAAGTCCCTGGCGCATACCCACACTGGCAACGATCAGCCCGACTTCGCCGCGTGAGATCATGCCTGCGCCAAGTTGGGTCGCTTCGGTGGTGGTGAGTCCGCCCAGTTTGGCGCCCCAGCCTGAGCCGAGCCATTTGCCAGCGATGGCGACGAGGATGATGGTTAGGGTCATGAGAAATGCATCGGCGTGGAAGTCACGCAGGTTAATGGATAAACCGATATTGACGAAGAATACCGGCACAAATAACCCATACGCCAGAGCATGCACACCGGCTTCAATGCGTTCTTTCTCCGGCGTGCGTGCCAACATCAACCCGGCGAGGAATGCGCCTGTAATGGCTGCCATGCCGCCAAAAGCTTCTGATGCGATTCCATACGCAAGTATGATCACAAGCGAAATGGTCAATAGCCCCTGGCTGATGGGCAAGTGTGCCACGCGGCGAATGATCCATGGCAGTGCCCAAATGCCGAATAAGGCAGATGCCACCAAGAATAGCACCATACGCAGGATGATCAGGAAAACATCGGCGGCGCTGCCTGCATCTCCTTGTAAAGCAAGAAAGACTGAAAGCAGAAGGATGATGAGGATGTCGTCGAACACAGCCGCTCCGAGCAGACTCAAGCCCACGCGGCTACGCAAGACCTTCATTTCGATCAAGGTTTGAGCGGAGATACTGACACTGGTGGCACCCAAGGTCAGCCCAAGAAAGATCGCGGCAGGTTGCTCAAAGTTAAAGAGCAAGCCTGTACCCCATCCCAATAAGACGGGTCCAACCACTCCCATCAAGCCTGCCAGTGCTGCCACCCGCACATTCTGGCGCATCTCGCCAAGATGCAGTTCCAGACCGGCGAGGAACATCAATAACAACACACCGAGTTCGCCGAGTTTAGCGATGGTCTCAGTCAACTCGTGTTCGATGAACGGCAGGTTGAGAATATTGATGATTGATGGACCCAACAGAATTCCTACCAACAATTCGCCCAGCACCGAAGGCTGACCGAGGCGAATGCTGAGATATCCTGCCATCTTGGCAGAGAGCAGGATCACTGAAAGTAGAAAGGCAAGTTGAAGAAATAGAGTCATGGTTCACCTGAATATTTGTATACCATGAACTTTTTTTCTTAAGATTAATTCCCCTTTAAATAAAAATGACTATCACTTGCTTTGCTCTTTTCATCTTTTCCTATTTAAATATTCCGGCACCTCGATCATGGGCGGGCGTTCATATTCGGCGATCTGCTCCACATCCAGAAAATATCCCTTGTTATCGTGGCGGATCATTTTCATCGAGCGATTCACATCTTCCAGCACGGCGCGACCGAAGCGCTTCTCCAATTTACGGATGACGGTTTGGATGATAGCAAAGGACATTTTGCTCAACGCTTCCAAATGCTGGTTATGGTGGATGCGTTCAAGTAAATCGACCTGGGCAATCGATTCCAAATGGAACTTCTCGAAAATATCGATCAATAAACCGGTTTCCACACCGTAGCCTGAATAGAAGGTGACTTGTTCCAGGGCTTTGCGTCTGCCGCCATATTCACCTGAAAGCGGTTGAACCACCCCAGAGAGTTCCGGGTAAAACAAATTCAACAAGGGGCGTGCAGTCAATTCGGTCACACGCCCTCCACCCCCGGCTTGCATCTTTTGCCCGACCTTCAATGGTCTGCGATAAAAGCCTTTTACCAATTGGATGGTTGGGTTAATCAATAACGGACCAATGATGCCATATACAAAACGCGGGTGAATATTGACGATGTCGGTATCGATCCACACAATGATGTCACCCTTGGTGACCAGTAAACTTTTCCATAAGGCTTCGCCTTTGCCGCGGCGCGGCTCCATATTTGGCAATAATTCCTGATGGATATAAACCGGTACGCCTTCTTTCTTTGCGATCTCACGCGTGCGGTCGGTTGAATTTGAATCGATCAACACGATCTCATCCAGCAATGGAAAGCGCTGCATCAATTCTTTTTTCATGGTGCGGATCACCTTGCCAACGGTTTCTTCCTCATTCAGTGCAGGCAAAGCCAAGCTAATGGTCACGCCTTGTTGTTTCTTCAATTCCACCATCTCGCGTAAATTATTGAACTCATCGGCATGGAAGGTGTTCTCACCAAACCATTTATCTACGAGAATTGAGATGGCATCGAAGCTCAACGTTTCATCGAATTTGATGTGCGGCAATGGGCGTCCGCTTTTGACGGCAATTACAGCGCAAGGCGCTTCATGTAAGAGACGGTCAGCTACAACACCGAGCGAAGCAGAACTTGTGATGGGTTGAATGGTGGTGCCCAAAATGACCACATCTGATTTTTTAGCGTAATTCAAAATGACTTGCGCCGCATCTTCTGTGACTTCGAACTTTTTCTGCACTTCGGGAATTTGATACAACACACGCTCCAACGGTTTGAACGGAGCATCGGTTCCGGCTTCGGGGTCTTCGGGTCTGCGGATGTGCAGGGATGTCACCCCATGTGGATGCAACCCCAAGCCCACGCGCACTGCCAACTCAGCATGCGGACCTCCTCTTACTGGAACCAGAACCTGTTTCGGCTTACCGGAAATTTTCCCTCGCACCAGAGCCACGTCGCAGGGCGGACGGGAGAGCACATCACTGGCAGTGACGTGCAAAGCTTTGAGATGTGAATCAAACTCAAGACAAAGCAGATCCGGGTTTTCATCCTGAATCAGGTTTGAAAGTTCTTCCCAGGGTTGATGTGAGACGATCACATGAGTCTTGCTGGTGATGCGTTTGTCTTTGCCGTAAATTCGCAAGGCGCGGCGTACCGCGCGCGCCGCAACTGCGCCGGTGCTGAGCGATTGTCCTTCGGGTACAACGACAACACCCACCAGAGTTATTTCGGCGTCGAATTGACGCGCGGCATCGAGGGCATACAGACCGGGTCCGTCATGGATGAAAGGGACGAGGATGGTATGAATGGGGGCAAATTCGGAATGGCGTTGCATTGCAATCTCCTATCTATGGCTCATTGGCTTTATAACAACGGTGCGATGTGTTGACGATAGATGGCTTCCCAACGGAAGGAAGCCCGTGCCCGCATGGCGAGTCGTGCAGACATGGAGTTTTGAAAATAGTCCGCGATTATTTTTGCGATCTTTGCCGGGTCTTCATCGGGAGAGAAGAATTGAGCGTCGCCCAAACCTAATTTTCTGAGCGGCGGAATATCGGCACAAAAAGCGGGCAGGTGACTGAATGCTGCTTCGATGAGTGGAATGCCGAAGCCTTCTTCACGACTGGGAAAAAGCAAAGCATCAGACACGCGATAAAAATCCGCGATGACTTCATCAGGCAAAAAGCCATTGTGTGCCTCCGCAAGAAAATGGACAGAACCAACCAAGCCCAATTGCTTGCGCAGGTCGGTGAGTATTTCAAAATATTTAATGTTATTTACGTTGTGCGGTCCCAGCGGACCCGTCACTACCAGTGCGGCATGTGGGAAATCTTTTTTTAGAGCCGCCAGAGTCCATAAGGCGAGTTCGATGTTCTTGCGGGGTGTGATACGCACAGGCAAAAGCAGAATCGGCGAAGCGTCGAGTACATGCGTTTTATCCAGCAACTCTTGGGTGAGCGTTTCGAGTTTGTAGAACCTGTCCATGTCTACACCGTTGGGGATGACGTGAACTGAGTCGCGGTCAAGCTGCATCAAGTCTGCGAGTTCTTCACGCCGCAATTCCGAAACGACGACATGGGTGGTTTTGCCCCAATCTGTTTTGAGTAAATTCCATGGGTAGCCTTCATGCATCTCCGGCAAATAGCGTGGAGTCGTCCACGCGAGGTCGTGATGCCAGAGGATGAGATGCGGCAGTTGATTTTCTTGATGCAGTTTATGCAAAGCGGCGGTTAACGCCAGATTTTTGTTGAGCGAGCAGACGTTGTGCGCAATGAGCACGTCCATGCCTGTGAGGGCTTTTTTTAATTCGTCTGCCAATTCGTCACGCAGAGAATCTAAATCTGAAGTCGCTTCGCCGCGATCCAGTTGTGTTTTGACTTGTGCCACACGTTCGTGACGCGAATCCGCGAGCGGGATATAGGTCAGTGGAATTTGTTCACTCATTGCCGATCCGCGTGCTGCGATGAGACGTACGGAATGTCCATCTGCGGACATCAAGCGCGCATGATGCGCAATGACACTTTCCACACCGCCGACGATAGGCGGGACGGAATAATGCAGAATAGCGATATTCATACTTGATACCCTAAACAATCTGCCACAATCGATTCCAATCTGCGTTCAAGTACCGTGTATGAGAAATACCGTTTGGCAAGTTGATAGTTCGTCTCTGCCCATTCATGCGCTATTTCAGGATGTCTTAGGGATTTTTTTACAGCCTCCAAGGTATTGGTGCTGATGAACCCATCGAACCAGAGCGTGTGGAAGCCTTTGGGTTTGATATCCACTTCGTAAATGGAATAGTTGTTGACTAGAATTAAGCGCTTGTAATAAACAGCCTCAAGGAAGGCATTGCCAAACCCTTCAATGCTTGAGGGATACGTCACCATATCTGCATGTGGATAAACATCGCCAAGCGTGTAAATTTTTTGCCCATCTTTGGTCGTGCCGCGATAGTCCTGCACTTGATCCGCTTCAAAGCGAACGGTGACGTCTAGCAAGTGGGCATATTCGCGCACACGTTGTTCATAGTCATTGCCCTCGTCACCCGAGGCATGCGAGATGATGAGCTTGGCGGGCAGGTCGAGGCGGCGCATCAACTCGATGGCGTGTTCAATGCCTTTGCGTTGAATGACGCGAGTTGGTTGCAGGAAAAAGTATTCGCCGTCGCCGATACCAAAGTCCGCGCGAACCGATTGGGTGTATTCATCGGGTGGAGGCGGCGGAGAGTCAAAATCCATGACGTTGGGAATCACGCGGGATGCCAATCCATAACGCGAGGCGACCTGTTGCGCCTGCACCGAGTTGATAACCACGTGTCGAATCGATGGCAGAGATGGGGGAATGCCGCGGCGAGATAATCACCCACGCAGTTGACCTGAAAGCGTTGGCGCTCCCAATGAAAGTCGTGATGATGTGCAATGGTGGGGTAGCCTGTTTCGGCAATGAACTCGGTGATGGCAAGCCCTAACGGCAGGTTGAGCGGAATGGTCACCGCATTTTCGATGACGAGAATCTCGAGATCAAAGCGCCGCGCAAATTTATATAGTTCCTCTTTGAGATACTCTTTCAACTCATTAACACGCTTCGTCATCGTAGGCGGGCGCACATAGATCGAGAAAAAATCTTTTTGTAAGTCTTCCATTTCAGGGTGAGCTGCGCGCGCCTCTTTCGTCACTGTCCAACTGCCGGAATAGGCTTGTTGATTCAACTTGTCAATTTCAGGATGACGATAGAACGCTTCCGGCACGACGTGAGATGAATCAGCGCTGCGGTCACATTCGCCTGCGAAGTAAAAACACTGATGCCCCAGCCGCTCGAAGATGGTTGCCCATTTCTGCGTTTCAAGCGAGACGCCGTCTGTGCCTGCAAAACGGGTGGAGATAAAGCCGATCTTATGGGAAGCAGGATTCATGGATCACCTTTAAACTTTTTTCAACCATAAAATTTCATAAGGCTGAAGAATGATGTCTGAGCCGTCTTTCATGGAAAAGGAAACGGATTTTTGACTGACATTATGCAAGCACAACACACGTGCATTTCCATCCGGGGATGTCCGCTCGACGGCGAAGACCGAAGGATGCAGGTCAAGTATTTTTTGAGTCCCATGCGGGTCAAATGCAGTTGATGTGCTTCTGGTTTTTAGCAATTCACTATATTTCGAAAAAACTTTGGAGCGCAATGAGTTTTCGTCCGCAAGTTGACTTTGCAATTCATCGAACTGAAGTTTCTCGCGGTTGATGCTGCGATTGCGCCCGGTCTGCTGAACGCCATCCGTCCAGCCGCGTGAGCCGAAGAGGCTGTGGAAGTAGATGCCCGGCATGCCAATGAGGGAGAGCATGATGGATTGGGCGGCGATAAAGCGGCTCACTTGCAGCTCTTGAGGTTCATTTCCATTCGGGTTTGATAGGGCATCAAAATAGTTGATATTCATCTCATACGGACTCTGCGTTCCGTCCGCGTTGTGTTTGTAGGAGATCAAGCCGCCATGTTCGATGACTTTATTCACCAGCGAGTCGATCTCAGCGTCAGATAAAATTCCTCGGGCAGGATTCAGCCCGATTCCGTCGTGTGAGGCGAGGAAGTTAAAGAAGGTGGTTTTGTCTGAGGGCAAAGTCAACGTCCGTGCCCAGTCCGATAAGATGCGCGCGTCGCCGGTGTGGAAGGTGTGGAGAGTCAGCGGCGGCAAGGCGAAGTTGTAAACGAGTTGCGCTTCGTTCGTACCATCGCCGAAATAGGAGATGTTATCGGGATGCGGTACATTGGTTTCGGTGATGAGCTGCACATGCGGTGCGACTTCACTGATGGCGGCGCGAAAAAATTGAATGACTGCGTGCGTTTGTGGAAGGTGAATGCAAGTTGTGCCGATCTCTTTCCACAGATACGCAATCGCATCGAGGCGGATGAAGGTCGCGCCGCGTTCGATGTAAAGCAAAAGAATGTCGAGGATTTCGAGCAGGACTTCGGGGTTTTTGAAGTTGAGATCGATCTGGTCTGCGCTAAAGGTCGTCCACACTTTTTTCTCGCCGGATGGAGTGATGAACGATGTCAGCAATGGCAGCGCGCGCGGACGGACGACCTGTGAAAGGTCTGGTTCGCCTTCGATGGTGATGAAATAATTTTTATAGTGCGGGTCGTCTTGTAGGAACTTTTGGAACCAATCGCTTTTCGCTGAGATGTGATTGATGACGCCATCGAACATCAAACGAAAGTTTTGCATGGACGAGACATCACCCCATGTGCCAAGTGCCGGGTCGATCTGGCGATAGTCCACGACCGAGAAGCCATCGTCAGATGTCCACGGGTAGAAGGGCAGGATGTGAATGCTGCTAAGGACGTCGGTTAAGTATTTATCGCAAAATGTTTTGAGCGTCCGCAACGGTTTTTCATTTGGCGCTTGCACCTGATCGCCATATGTAATGAGCATTGCGTCGCGCTCGGTCAACGTGTCGTTGCGCGGTTTGATGCGTGGACGATATGTATTTAGTATGTTTTGAGTTTGCTCGAATAGACGTGCAGAGATATTGTCCCCGTACAGAAAAGTGAGTTGATCTATTAAAGTTTTTTTCATTCGCCTCTGAAAATGGTTTAACGTCCAAAATTTTTATACCATGAATCGAGGCGTTTAGATTAAATCCGGTTTAAAAGTGACAGTCACCTCGAAGGTGACTGTCACTTTTGTTTGATTTATTTACATCTCAACAATACAAGGCGCTTCGTCTTTGACGATCACGCTTTCACCGTTTGCAAAAGTGACCGTGGTCTGTTCCTGCCCTCTTGCGATCGACATACCTTTGTATTTGATCGTCACTGCAAATGGGAAAAGATTTCTTCCTTCAAGTTTTACGCGCGTGCCGGAAAGAACCGTCACGCCCAGTGCTTGCATGAACAAGCCAACGGGTGCAAACCCGGTCAATGAATTGCGTTCGCCGATGCCTGTCCCTTTTTCGGCGTGATAGCGTTGATAAAAAGCGCGGTTCTGTTTTAGGTTTTGAATGATCGCATTCATGATATGCGCGGTGAGTCTGGTCGCTTCGGCGCGGAAGCCGTACGCAAGCAAACCTTCAGCGAGCAGTGTATTCCATGGCAGGCTTACGCTCAATGCAATTTGTTCTGCATCTTTATCTGGCACGGTCGGCATGGATGGCATACCAAAGGGTCTGTCAAATCGATCCGCCGTCATGAGGTTGCGTCCGATCATGGCGTAGGCACGTTGTTGCTCTAAAACCCCTGCCCACAACGGCAACCCAAGTGTGATGTCTTCACCGGTCATATCCACGATTTTGACGTTGATCTTATCGGTCTCTTCCAGACCTACAACGCTGATCCTGCCAATGCGCGAGAAGGTCATTTGAGTCGTTGCCACCAAACCGCCTGTGCGCCACTGGAATTGATGCCCGGCGATGACTTCTGTTTCGCCTTTGGATTTGGTGAAGTATTCGCTGATCTCCACTTCCGGTCGCTTCGCGGCTGGACTTTTGGTCTGGATCTCCACCAGCAAGCGCACCGGCGTCTCAGACTCGAACTTCGGGCGCATCGAGCCATCGCCTTTGCGTTTGGCAATAACTTTGGGTTCGGTCATGATGCCAGTTTCGCGGTCACGATAGGAATAATAACTAATGCGCGCATTCCAACTCGCATCCAGCGATTCTTTTAATTTGTCGGCTTGCGCAAAGATCAGTGTGGTTTCTTCATCAGGCTTATTGAGTTTTTTGCCAATCTTTATCAACGTCAACGCTTCGCGATACAGCATGGACTCAAGCGATGGGCTGTGGACGAACGAAACATCCATGCCTTGTGACCAGGGATTCCAGACATCGAACAAAGGATTATCTTCCAACCCCGTTTGCAAGATGTGATCCCATTCAGGAGAACCGTCACGGTTGCGGTCATGTGTGCCAGAGAACCACGACCAGAAGAACTTCACCAACTTTGGGAAAACATCGGCAAGAAAATCCTGGTCTTGAGTCGTTTGATAATACTTCCATGCCATGCTGGCAAGAATGGGCATGGCGAGGAAACGTCCGCGCTGACCGGCGATGCCGGGTTTGCCGTCGACTTCGCCGTCTTCGTTCTGCGTGGCGAGGAAGTTGAGCACAAGATTTTTTGCCACCTGCGGGACGACGTTCAAAATGCTGGCGAGGTAATACGCATCTAAAACGAATTGACCGTTCCATGCAGGCGGGTAATCGGTGCCATCGCCTTTGTTGGAATGTCCATGGTCGCTGTGGCGGGCTTGCACAAAAGATGGATGTGGCAATTGATCGCTGTGCATGAACAAGGCATGTGCAGCTTTTTGGCTGAAGGCAAGTGTGGCATCCCAATCCGGGTCGCCGGTGCGGATGTCAAGAGTCTGGCTGGCATCCAGCATTTCAATGCGGGCGAGTTCGGCTTGCCATGCGCGTGCTGCCGTTTTGCGTGCGAGATCAAAACCTTCGGGGATCGTGTCGAGGGCGGCTTCGGCGAAGGAAATGGTTCGAGTGGCACCCGGACCCAGCTCCAGTTCCAGAATGAGCGAGGCGTGTGGTCCCGGTCCGTGTTTGGGTCCGCCCGTCATGAAGATCACGGGGGCGATTCCGCTGGTTTGTCCGGCTAAGATGTTGACGAGTTGTTGTTGGGTGGGGATGATGGATTGCCCGTCGAGATGGGCGAGTGTGGCGCAAACTTCGAGTTGAATGTTGCGCACGGCGGTGGTTTTGTTGACGAGGGTGACGCGCCCGGCAACGGCATGTGATTCAGGCACCCAAAAATCTGCCGTGGTTTGCAAGTTTTCGAAGGGAACAAAATCGAGGGTTAGGAAGTTTGGATAGAAGCGCCGTAGTGACGGTTTGGTGACGAAGGTGTTAGGGTCTGTAACGCTGGTGCCGCCCTCGGTGAAGCGTAAAAAGAGGCGCATCGAGCGTGCCCGTGAGCCGTAGGTGGTGGTAATGCCGACCGCGGAGCGTTCGGGGTCGTTGGTTCCAAGCTCTACTTCCCAGATGTGGTCGTTGGGGTAATCTGGCTTGGTCAGGCGGGCATCCGCTGCAAGGGTGAGGTGGAGCGGGTCGCCGAGGCGTAAAGACCAGTCGCGCATGGCGCCAATTGTACGGGCAGATGGGCGGAAGGTCAAACAGGTATAATTTGGTTTGATAGTCGTGTAGTCGTTTCGTCAAGTTTCCAAACGATGAATGGACTATCTGACCAACAGACTATCAAACGAGGAGATTACTATGGCTGGACTTTATTTCGAAGAATTTTCGGTTGGGCAAACGGTCACGACCCTTTCGCGCACGGTGGGCGAAGATGCCATCAATAACTTCGCCGGGCTGACGGGTGACTACAACCAGATCCATACCGATGCCGAGTTTGCGAAGACGACTCCGTTCGGTCAGCGCATCGCGCATGGACTGTTAGGCTTGTCCATTGCAACCGGCTTGATCATGCGCACAGGCATGCTCGAAGGCACGGTCATTGCTTTTCGCGAAATTCAAGAGTGGAAATTTGTAAAGCCCATTTTCATTGGCGATACCATCCATGCTGTGCTGACCGTATCCGAAACCAAAGCGATGCCGCGCATTGGCGGCGGCGCTTTGATCTCACAGGTGGAAGTCCGCAATCAAAGTAATGACGTGCTTCAAAAAGGCACATTGAATTTATTGGTACTGAGCAAGCCGAAATAGGGTATTGCATAACCGTAGGGCGGGGAACCCGCCCCTACATAAGATAATAGGTAAACGATGAACAAAGACGACAACGATAGATTGCGCCGCTTGATCCATTCCGAAGAAGAGACGCGTAAGGATATGGAACCTGCGTCTCCCTCCGACGGGACGACGGCTTCACGCAAGCCGACGGGGAATACAACGCCGCTTCTCAATCTGCCCGACCTCGACGAAAATAATATGCCGCTTCCCAATCGAGTCGAAGAGACCGACCTCGATGGTACGCGTGTGACCAATGCGGCGTATCGCCCCTGCGCAAGAGACAAAGCCGCCACGTCCCAGCCAGGGTCAGACCCATCAGCGACCAACCTATCGTTTGCCGCAAAATCAGAATCAACAGCCTCCGCAATATCAGCAGCCACAACAATATTCGCAATATCAATACCAACAACCCGTGCCAACAGGTCCATCTTTTATGGATCGTCTTGGCGCATTCTTTGGCGGAATTGGCTCCGCTTTACGCGGAAACAAAGGCTGCCTCACCCGTGGTTTGATCATTGCCGCCTTTGCATTTGTGATCATCGGCTTGTGCAGCAGTTCGATCCTTGTTTATCAGTATTATTCCATTGCCAGCACCCTGCCCGATGTAGCGGACTTGAAGAATCGCTCTTCGCAATTTCAAACCACCCGCATCCTCGACCGGAACGGTCAGACCCTGTATGAACTGAACGATCCCAATGCCGGGCGTCGTAACTACATTCCACTGAGCGAGATATCGCCAAACCTTGTCGCAGCAACCATTGCCACCGAAGACAAGGATTTTTACGATAATCCTGGTTTCGATCCCGTAGCCATCATCCGTGCTTTATGGCGAAACTACGTCACGCAGGGCGAGGGCGGCGGCGCCTCCACGATCACACAGCAGTTGGCGCGTGCCTTGCTGCTTTCTCCCGAAGAACGGACCCAGCGTACTGTCTCCCGTAAATCACGTGAGATCATCCTTGCCGCAGAGATTACCCGCCGCTACTCAAAGGATGAGATCCTTGAGTTGTATCTCAATGAGATCTATTACGGCAATCTTGCCTATGGCATCGAAGCTGCCTCAAATACCTATTTCAATAAATCTGCCAGAGACCTCACGTTGGGTGAAGCCGCCTTCCTGGCGGGGTTGCCGCAGTCTCCGGCTGTCTATGATATTTATACCAACCCCGAATCGACGCTGGTTCGCCAACAGCAGGTGTTGGTCTTGATGTTCGAGTTGAGCCAGTTACAGGGCTGTATCGAAGTCAGCAATAGTGAAGAACGCGTCTGCGTTGACCCGGTTGCTGCGACCGCTGCCGCAGAGCAGATCAAAGCCTATCCATTTGTGCCGCCTTCCTTTGGTGCAACCAACTATCCGCATTGGGTCAACTTCGTCCGTGCAGAGTTGGAAGAACTCTACGATGCGCAGACCATTTATCGTTCCGGTTTTGTTGTGTACACCACGCTTGATCCTGTGCTTCAAGATCAGGCTCAATTGTTGGTGACCAATCAAGTTGCTGCCATGGTGGATAACAATACGAAGAATGGCGCGCTGGTCGCCATTCAACCTTCCACCGGGCAGATCCTTGCCATGGTCGGCTCGCCCGATTTCAACAATGCTGCCGTCTCCGGGCAGATCAACATGGCGATCAGCCCTACGCGTCAGCCTGGTTCATCCATTAAACCGTTGACCTATGTCGCTGCTTTTGAAAAAGGCTGGACGCCCTCCACTTGGATCTGGGATGTCCCCACCCAATTCCCCGATGGTGCCAACCCGCCATACGAACCGCGCAACTACGATGGCACTTTCCATGGCGGGTTGACTGTACGGCTTGCGCTTGCAAACTCCTTCAACATTCCCGCCGTCAAAGCGCTTGAATTTGTCGGCATTTATGATGACCCCAATACTCCCGAGAAGGAAGGCATGATCGCTTTTGCGGAGCGTCTCGGCATTACATCGCTCACCCGTGATGATTATGGCTTGTCCCTCACTTTGGGCGGCGGCGATGTCAGCCTGATCGATATGACCACTGCCTACGCGGTCTTCGCCAATGGCGGCAAAAAAGTGCCGCCTGTTGCGATTATCAAGATCACCACCTTCGATGGAGAAGTGGTGTACGAGTACCAACAGCCCGAAGGCGAGCAGGTCGTCCGCCCTGAACATGCCTACCTGATCTCTTCTATCCTTTCGGATAATGAAGCCCGAAGTTTTACTTTTGGGCGAAACTCCGCTTTGAATCTTTCCTTCCCTGTTGCGGCAAAGACCGGTACCACCAACGACATCCGCGATAACTGGACAATGGGTTACACCCCTGACTTGGTCACCGGTGTATGGGTGGGCAACGCCGACTACACGCCCATGGTGCGTTCCTCTGGCTTGAGCGGCGCCGCGCCGATCTGGTCGCAGTTCATGGAATTTGCGGTGCCCTATCTCACCAATGGCTCGCCAACTCCCTTCGTCCGTCCTTCCGGCATTGTGGATAAAGTGGTTTGTCGATTTGGCGGCACAGAGCCTTCCAATGCTTGTCAGGGACAGTTCTCAGAAGTCTTTGCGTTTGACCAACCTCCACTGCCGCAGGATCAAGACCTGGTTCATCGTGCAAAGATCGACCTGTGGACGGGCTACGAAGCCTCATCCGCTTGTGATGGTCCATCCGACGAGCGAGAAGTTTTAAATGTCACCGATCCCTGGGCGCGTAAATGGTTCGAAACCGGCGAGGGCAAAGCCTGGCTGGCAGATCATGGTTTGGATGAAAATCCAAACTATGTTCCCGAACGCGAATGTCAGAAAGGCGATCCACAGCCAAAGATCCAGCTGAACCTTAGTGATGGGCAGGTCATTGTTTCACCCGTATTTGATGTTCAAGGAACTGCCAATGCAGACGGAGGTTTCAAACAATGGCGGCTTGAATTTGGATTGGGCGAAAACCCCGATGGCTGGACCGTCCTTGCCGAAGGTGATAAGCCCGTTGAAGACGGCACCTTCACCGCTTGGAATGTTTCCGCCCTCCCGAACGGGATCGTTTCCCTGCGCCTGACTCTCATTGGCGATAAAACGGAAGTGGACAAGCGCATCCGACTTAATTTGAGCCTGCCCATTCCAACCGTGCCAACATCTACGCCGACGCCGACCTCCACTCCCACCGAGACCCCGACGATCGTCATCATCGTGCCTCCCACCGACACGCCAACACTCGAACCCACACCTACCGAGACACCAACGCCATGAGCGCATTGAACTGTCCTAATTGTGGCGCGGCACTTCCGCCAAGTGCTGCTAAAGCGGATATCGCCGTCTGTGATTTTTGCGGAACCAGTTTTCGTCTGCCCAAAACACTCACCCCTGAACCCGATATGGGTGACTTGCTTCTTGGTACTGACTTTAGTAAAAAAGTGATGCCCGGCTGGGAAATGGTCAACGAAGACAAGCTTACCTTCCATAAAGGTCCACCCGCCGAATTGCGCGGTAAATTTTCGCCGCAGGTCAATTCTTATTATGTGTTGAAAAGCTCCGGCTTTTTGGATAACTTCGATGCCAGCGCCACTATTCGCTTCTTTGAAGGCGAACGGGAATGGATCCGTGCTGGATTCTTTTTCCGTCACTCTGCTGAAGGCGGCTATGGCATCATGGTTTCGGTTCAATCTTCATATACTTTTGGGTATGTTGCCAAGGATGAAAAAGGGGAGCTGATCTTTTATAAGATCATGCCGTGGGCAACGCACTCGGCGCTGCGTTCCGGCAATAAGGAGTTCAACCGTCTGCGTGTGATCTGTAATGGCAGCAACTTCCGCATCTATTTGAACGGTATTCTGGCAACATCTTTTCAGGATGAACGCTTCAAAATGGGGAAGTTCTACCTGGCTGCTGAACCGAGCGATAAGTCGTCTATGGAGGTTGGGTTCTCCGATCTTCAGGTGAGGGAAGTGCCCAGGTAGCTGAATCAGGCAAAAATGAGGACTGAGGCGCTGATTCCGCCTTAAAGTCAGGCTCTCTTCACTGATTAAGACCTTGACTCATGACCCTTGAATCCATATAATAGTCCTGTTGGATGTAAAAAAATGAGCTAACACCAGCAAGCGCTTGAGGAAATCACTCAATGCGCTTGCATTTGTTTGTCTCTGGTACGCGTCACCTATGCGATACCGTAATTCTCAAACGATTTTTATTTTTTAGGAGAGGATCCAGTGGAAACCAAGGGATTAACTGCACTCCGTATCAGCCTTGCCTCCCCCCAAACGATCATGTCTTGGTCGTATGGTGAGGTGCTGAAACCCGAAACCATTAACTATCGCCGCCTGCGCCCCGAGAAGGACGGGCTCTTCTGCGAAGCGATCTTTGGACCAACCCGCGATTGGCAATGTTATTGCGGTAAATACAAGAACCCCCGCTACAAAGGCATCACTTGTGAAAAATGCGGTGTCGAAGTGACCCGCTCTTCTGTGCGCCGCGAGCGCATGGGGCATATTGCGCTTGCCTCCCCTGTGGCACATATTTGGTATACCCGCCGCATCCCATCGCAGATGGGTATGCTGTTGGACATTTCCCGCCGCAACCTCGACCGTGTACTTTACTTTGCGCAATACATCGTCACCTATGTGGATGAGGAAGCCCGCAAGAAAGCCCTGCAGCGCCTCGAAGATGAGATCACCGTATCCGAACGCGAACAGGCTACGGAGATCAATGCCCGTATCGTAGAGATCAAGACCAAGCGCGATGCGAACATTGCCGAGTTGAAACAGAAGCAAGCCACGCTCGAACAAGGCTACGATGAAGGCATTGCCGAACAACTCGACCCGATCATCAAAGAAGGTCAGCGTTTGGAGCGCCTGCTTCAGGATCAGATGGGTGAAACCGTCAAGAAAGCCATTGCTTTTGAGCAAGGCGGCGAGAAGATCGTGGACGCTGGAGAAAAAGTTGCCAGCAAACACCTTACCCTGATCCAAAAGACCGTTCAGAAGAAACTCGAATTGCTCGAGAACGAACTGAAGGATAAGCGACAGGCTGAGATCGATGATCTCAAGACCAAGGCTGCCACCATCAAGGCTCAAGCAGATACCGAGATGGAATCCCTGCGCAACCAATTGGAATCACAGACTTCTGTCTCTTCAAGCAACTCATCCCGCCTGCGCGATGAATTGCTTGAGTTGCGCCCCTTCACCTTCATCAGCGAAATTCGTTACCGCGAACTTAAGCAGCGTTGGGGGCAGGTCTTCCGTGCCGACATGGGTGCCGAAGCCTTCTATGATGTTCTCGAACGTCTTGACCTCGACAAACTTTCAGAAGAACTCTGGCACGAAGTTCGCACCACCAAGAGCAAGCAGAAGCGCAAGAAAGCCACCACCCGCCTCAAGGTTGTGGAAGCTTTCAAACGCTCTGGCAACCGCCCTGAGTGGATGATTCTGACCGTGCTGCCCGTCATCCCCCCCGACTTGCGCCCGATGGTGCAGTTGGATGGCGGTCGCTTTGCCACCTCCGATCTTAACGATCTCTATCGCCGCGTGATCAACCGCAACAACCGCTTAAAGAGATTGCTCGAGCTCGGTGCGCCGGATGTCATCATCCGCAACGAGAAGCGTATGTTGCAGGAAGCCGTTGACAGCCTCATCGATAACAGCCAGCGCGGCAAAGCTCTCTCCCGCCGCGGACGCCGCGAACTCAAGTCTTTGAGCGATATGCTCAAAGGCAAGAAGGGTCGTTTCCGCCGTAACTTGCTTGGTAAGCGCGTGGACTATTCCGGTCGTTCCGTGATCGTGGTAGGTCCGACTCTCAAACTGAATCAATGCGGTTTGCCCAAGAGCATGGCGCTCGAACTGTATCGTCCGTTCGTGATCGCCCGCCTCGTGCAGAACGGTTATGCTGCTAACGTGAAGGGCGCCCGCCGCCTGATCGAACGCAACCGTCCTGAAGTGTGGGAAGCGCTCGAAGGCGTGATCGGCGACCGTCCTGTATTGTTGAACCGTGCTCCTACACTCCACCGCTTGGGTATTCAGGCGTTTGAACCGATCCTTATCGAAGGCTCTGCCATTCAGCTCCACCCACTCGTCACCACCGCTTTCAACGCGGACTTTGACGGCGATCAGATGGCTGTACACGTTCCGCTCTCCCAGAAGGCAGTTCAGGAAGCCCGCGATCTGATGCTTGCCTCGAAGAACTTGCTCAAGCCTGCAGATGGCGAACCGATCATCTCCCCGTCCAAGGATATGGTGTTGGGTGTGTACTATCTCTCGATGAAGCAAGAGGCCAAACATAAGGGTGATGGACGTGCCTTCTCTAATTTCGACGAAGTGGAACTCGCTTACGCTCTCGATCAGGTGCATGTTCACTCCGAGATTAAACTCCTTGCGAAGACCTGGTACGACGATAAGGGCAAACGCCTGGCTGAGCCGGAAACCCGCATTATCGAAACGACTGTGGGGCGTGTTCTCTTGAACCGCATTCTTCCCACCGAAGTGCAGTTCGTCAATAAAAAACTGGACAAAGGCGGCGTGAAGGACCTCGTCGCTGAAGTTTATGAACTGTGCGGTCAGGAAGTGACCACCAATGTTGCCGACGCGATCAAGAGCATCGGCTTTGAATTCGCCATGAAATCCGGCACCACTCTCGCGGTTGCCGATATCTCCATTCCGCCGGAACGCAAGCCGATCATCGATGAAGCCTTGAAAGCTGTCGAAGTCGTACAGCGTGACTTCCGCCGCGGTCTGCTTACTGAGCAGGAAAAGAACGAACGCGAAATTCAGATCTGGCAGGAAACGACTGATAAAGTCGGTGAAGCCGTCAAGAAGCATATGGATCCCGATGGGAACCTTTCCACGATGGCGACCTCTGGCGCGACGAAGGGTGGTTTCTCCACCATCTCGCAGCTGGCGGGTATGCGCGGTTTGATGGCGGACCCCTCTGGTCGTATCATCCCGATGCCGATCCGTTCCAACTTCCGCGAAGGTTTGACGGCGCAGGAATACTTCATCTCCACACATGGTGCCCGTAAGGGTCTTGCCGATACCGCTCTGCGTACTGCAGATGCCGGTTATCTCACCCGCCGTCTCGTAGACATTGCACAGGACATTATCATCAACGAACATGACTGCGGTACCCACGATGGCGTGTGGATCCGCCGTGCTGACGATGTGGCAGGTCAGAAGATGGACAGCCGCGTGTACAGCCGCCTGGTTGCAGAGCGTATCATTCACCCGCAGACCGGGGAAGTGATCGCTGAATACAACGACGTGATCACTCATGATCTGGCGCATGTCATTGCGGACTCTGGTGTGAGTGAAGTCAAACTTCGCTCGCCGCTGACCTGCGAACTCACCCACGGTATCTGCGCCAAATGCTACGGCATTGACCTGGGTCGCGGTATCATGGTGGAGCTTGGTTCTGCGGTTGGTATCGTTGCTGCCCAGTCCATCGGTGAACCGGGTACTCAGCTCACACTGCGTACCTTCCATACCGGCGGTGTGGCATCCACCGGCGCCACCGACATCACCACGGGTCTTCCGCGCGTGGAAGAAATCTTTGAAGCGCGCAAACAACCGAAAGGCGAAGCTGCCGTTGCCGAGATCAGCGGCATGATCCACATTCAGCAGTCTGAGAAATATGCAGACATGCGCGAAGTTCACATCGAACATGCTGAAATGGTTCACGATGAATACGCCATTCCCGAAGACTGGAAGATCATGGTTAAGGACGAATCTGAAGTGCAGGCTGGCGACATCCTTGCCACTAAGGAAAAGGCCACCATTGTTTCCCAGCATGGCGGACGTGTGGCTGTCGAGAAGAAGGACCGCAAGGTCATCGTCTCCTACGAACAGCGCGAAGAAGTTGTCATGGATATCCCCAACACCTCGCGTATTCTCGTTCGGGATAACTCGCATGTGGAAGCAGGTACACCGCTCACCGAAGGTTCACTGAACCCGCACCGCATCCTGAAAATTCAAGGACGCGATGCCTGCCAGATGTACCTCATGACCGAAGTGCAGAAAGTGTATCGCTCGCAGGGTCAGAACATCCACGACAAGCACTTCGAGGTCATCATCCGCAAGATGTTGAGCAAGGTGCAAGTCACCCGCCCCGGTGATACCAGACACCTGCCCGGTGATGTGATCGACCGACTCGATATTCGCAAGCAGAACGAGGCATTGATCGCGGAAGGCAAGCAGGCGGCACGCTTTAGCGAAGTCCTGCTCGGTGTGACAAAGGCGTCGCTTTCCACCGACTCATTCCTCTCTGCTTCGTCCTTCCAGCACACCATCAAGGTGTTGGCGAGTGCAGCGATTGGCTCCACCACCGACCCGCTCTACGGTTTGAAGGAGAACGTCATCATCGGTAAGCTCATTCCGGCGGGCACTGGCTTCATCCACGGGCGCTTTACCCCTCCTGGTGAAGAAGCTGCGGCAGATACCACCGAAGAAATGCCAGACACCACAGTTGGCGACTAATCAAGTTGAACGAATGCCCCGAATGAATGTTCGGGGCATTTTTGTTTTGTATAATCACGGTCATGAAACGAAATACCCAAAAGCCAGAGGGGCAGCCAACGCGCGGCAAGACAGCCGCCAATCGGCTTCGGCGAGTCGATAACTTTATTTTGCTCTACGAGCCTGCGCTTCTCACGCGGACCGATGGGCTGTTTTCTGATTCCCTGTTCGTTGATCTTGGCTATGGATTTGATGCGCGTACCACGCTTGAAAGTGCAGTGCGTTTCCGGCGTGCCAATGCAACCTTGCGCATCCTTGGTGTGGAAATAGATAAGGAGCGTGTTGAAGCTGCCCTGCCTTTTGCCGATGAGCAGACGTTCTTCCGTTTGGGCGGATTCAATCTTCCCCTGGCCAGCGGGGAGCATGTGCGGCTGATCCGTGCTTTTAATGTGCTCAGACAATACGAGGAAAAAGATTTTGCGCCTGCCTATGAACGGCTTGCCGAGTATGTTTTGCCCGGCGGTTTGATGATCGAGGGAACATCCACACCATTTGGGAGTCTTTGGGCGGCGAATCTGGTTCGCTGCGTTGGAGCAGGTCAATGGTCTTTCGAGGCGCTGGTTTTCAGTACCAACTTCCACGCTGGTTTCGATGTCGAAGAATTTCAGACCATCCTGCCAAAGAATCTCATTCACCGTGTGGTGAAGGGCGAGCCGATCCATGATTTTTTTGAGGCATGGAAGCGCTCTGCTGCCGAGACGGCTGCCGCGAAGACATTTGGGTTGCAGCAATGGTTTGCCGCTTCAGTAGAGGCGTTGGCTCAAAAAGGATTCGATGTTGATCGTCATCGGAAGTGGCTGGGGAAGGGGTACTTGATCTGGTATCTTTAGCCGTGGTGATTTTCGTGTCATAATTGGGTTTGAAACTGGAGAAATTCATGCTGCGTCCGAAACGACTTGTTCCATTCATCCTGCTTGCCCTTACCGCCTTGGCGTGTGCCATTCCCAGTGTCACGCTGCCGGGCGCGGGGTCTATTAGTACCTCTGCTGCTGAGACGGTGATCGCCGGGCTTACTCAAAGTGTGACTGAGACATTTACTCCGAGTATCACTCCCACCTTTACCCGAACCTTTACGCCGACGCTGGTCTATCTTTCACCACGCGTGCCCTCGGAGACGCCAACTCTGGTTGTATCTGCGGGAGCTGAAACATCAACGCTCGTTGCTACAGAGACTGCCACCCAATCTCCTGTAACCATGAGCGTTTCGCGCCCCACAAATTGTCGGACGGGTCCGGGCAAGTCGTATGAGGTTGTTGGCTCGCTGTTGGTCGGGGATACTGTGCCTGTGCTTGGGCGTGACCCGACCAATGAGTATTGGTATATTCCCAATCCGTATGTGTTCACTGAATTTTGCTGGGTTTGGGGCGAATATGCCACCTTTACCGGAAACCAGCTTTATTTGCCGGTGGTTCAACCTCCACCTACCCCCACGAGCACGGCAACAACCGTACCCACCATTGAATATAGTTTGAAGAGTGCCGGATCATATTCCTGTGACTCCAGGCGTTGGGTGAACATTACGATCACGAATGAGAGCGAATATCTGCTAAATTCCATAAAGATCGTGGCACACGATAAGACGCGGAATATCACGCGTTCGGTAACTTATAATAACTTCCCGATCGTAACGGGATGTGATGGATTAACCTGGATCGAAACGATCGGCGGCGGTTCTTCCACGATCGTCTCTGGACCGAAGTTCGATCTCAATATACGCGGGGATAAGCTGGATGTCTCCGTTACGATCTGTACCGCGGAGGATCTGGCAGGTATCTGTACGACACGTGAGATCAAGATCACTCCGTAAGAAGACCCATGACTGAAATCCAAACGGGCATCTGTATTGGTTGCAGATGCCCGTTTGCTTTAATTATTTATGTAAAGACTAAGCGCGAATTCACATAAGATTTTCTGACTTTGCAGCGATCGTGAGACCAAAAGCAAGGGGACTTGACGCATCTCTTCTTTCCCCGTAAGATAAGCCCCGCAATAGAACATTAATTCAAGAATTAAACACAAGGGAATGGGCTTAAAGTGTTGCACTGGGTTTAGCGAAAATGCACAAGCGGATTTTCTGCATGCCCCATGCGTCTTTTGTGTTTAGAAAAAGGTTTTGGAGCCAATATGGAACTTGGTATCGTACGAAAAATTGACATTGACACAGAGATGCAGCAGGCGTACCTCGATTACGCCATGTCGGTCATTGTGTCACGCGCGCTGCCCGATGCCCGTGACGGCATGAAGCCGGTACAGCGCCGCATTTTGTATGCGATGTATGACATGGGCATCCGCGCGGATACGGCATATAAGAAGTCTGCTCGTATCGTCGGTGAAGTGCTTGGTAAATATCATCCACATGGTGACTCATCTGTGTATGAGGCGATGGCTCGTCTTGCGCAGGATTTTTCGATGCGCACCATGCTTGTGGATGGACAAGGCAATTTCGGTTCCGTCGATGGTGACCCGCCTGCCGCGATGCGTTATACCGAGGCGCGACTAACCGCCGCCGCGCTCGACATTTTGACCGATCTCAACAAAAATACAGTTGACTTCACTGCGAACTTCGACGACACACTGGAAGAACCGAGTGTGTTGCCCGCTGCGATTCCGAATCTGCTCGTCAATGGCGCGACGGGTATCGCGGTCGGTATGGCGACGTCGATTCCGCCGCATAACTTAAGTGAAGTTGTGGACGCCCTCGTGTTCATGCTCGAACGCTGGGAGAAGCTCGACGATATTGACGTTGAGCAGTTGATGAAGTTCGTGAAGGGACCAGACTTCCCAACCGGTGGTCTCATCATTGAACAGACCGGCGAAGAAGGCATTGATGCTGCTTATGGCTCGGGTCGCGGACGTGTGATCGTGCAAGCCAAGGCGCATGTCGAAGAGATGGAGCGCGGCAAGAGTCGCATCATCGTCTCCGAATTGCCGTACATGGTTAACAAGTCCAGCTTGATCGAACGCATCGCCGAGCTGGCGCGTGATGGTCATCTCGAAGGTCTCTCGGACCTGCGCGATGAATCAGATCGCCAGGGCATGCGCATCGTGCTCGAACTGACCAAGAACGCCGATCCTAATTTCGTTCTGCGTGACCTGTACAAGCGCACTCCGATGCAGACCACCTTCAGCATCAACCTGCTGGCATTGGTGGACGGCGAACCGCGCACCTTAACTCTCAAACAGGCACTCCGTGTCTATTTGGAGCACAGGCTCACGGTTATAAAGAGGCGCGCGGAATTTGACTTGGATAAAGCCAAAGCGAGAGCCCACATCCTCGAAGGGTATCTCGTCGCGTTAAAGAATCTGGATGAATTGATCGAACTGATCCGTTCCGCGCCGGATGTTGAAACCGCTCGCACCAAACTGATGAAGCGTTATAAGCTCTCGGAGTTGCAGGCGAACGCGATTCTTGATATGCAGTTACGCAGACTCGCCGCGCTCGAACGCAAGAAGATCGAAACTGAATACAAAGAAGTGACCGGCATCATCAAAGAGTTGACCACGCTCTTGAAGACTCCCAAGATGATGCGTGGTGTGGTGGCAGATGAACTTCAAAAAGTGAAAGCCGCGTATGGCGACCGTCGCCGCACGCAGATCATCAATGTAAAAGACGGCGCGAAGGGCGGCAAGGCGCTCACCGCCAATGATACGCTCCCGCAGCAAGTCGTGTGGATCGGCGTGACAGATGATGGTCTCGTCTCGCGCACCGCAGACGAAAAGCAACCAAAACATTCCGGCAACGATGCACCCAGATTCCTGGTGAAGGCATCAACAACTGATACGATTTTCTTCGTGAGCAAACTCGGCAAAGCCGCTGCTGTGGCTGCGCATTTGATCCCTGAAGCCAGCAAGATGAGTCAGGGTATTGCGTATCATAAGGTCTCGCCGCTGAACGATACGGACGCACTGGCGGCTGTGTTCTCATTACCTGCCAGTAAATCGTCATTGGGTGAAGAGACTTGTGTCATTACTATCACGCGCTTCGGTATGATCAAGAAGAGTCTGCTCACCGAATTGCCCGGACCTTCCTCGCAGACCTTTGTATTGGCGAAAGTCAACGAAGGTGACCGCCTCGGTTGGGTGGGTGTGACGGATGGCAAGAAGAAGGAAATCCTGCTGGTGACTGCCAGTGGTAAGGCGATCCGCTTCAAGGAAGATGATGTGCGCCCGATGGGTCTTGTGGCAGCGGGTGTGAACGGTATGAAGCTGGAAGACAAGGATGAAGTCGTTGGCGCGGAAATTTTGCCCGTGGACGGTGAGATCTTCCTGCTGACTAATGATGGCAAAGCCAAACGCGTAGACCAGAAAGAATTCCCCGTGCAGGGACGTTATGGCAAGGGTGTGGTCGCCTGGGATTTGCCGAATAAGTCCACACTCTCTGCAGTTGCCACTGGCAAACCGAATCATGTTCTCACCATTCACATGAGCAAGGGCGCGCCCAAGTCCGCCCGGCTGGATGCGGCGGCTGTCAGAAAACGCGCTTCCTCGAAGGGTGACCTGGTGGTTGAAGTGAAACCTGGCGAGACGATTACTGCGATTGCCTTTGGTTGGATGTTGGAGAGTTATATCAAGGTGGCGAAGGCGGAGGAGCCGAAGAAGGAAAGTGGAAAGAAGAAAGAAGTGAAGGCGACTTCAGCGAAAAAAGCTGCTAAGCCGATTGCGAAGGTGAAAGCGAAGCCGGTGAAGAAAACGTCAAAACCGGTAAAGAAATCACCCACGAAGAAAAAGAAATAAAGTCAAAGACCTCGGAGAAGTTTGAGAATTCCGAGGTCTTTTTTATCTTGACGGTAATCAACTCAGAAAGTAAGATGTAGTCACAGAGGTAACCACATGGCGCGAAAGCAAAAGAAAATGGAAGAGATCGGTATACGGGAGTTGAAGGCGCACGCCTCCGATGTGGTCCGTGCCGTCAAGGAACAACGCGCTCGTTATGTGATTACGCAGCGAGGCGTGCCTGTGGCGGTGATCATTCCCATGGATGCCATGTTGCCAGAAAAGAACAACGGCGAGGCATTGGAAAAGATGATGGAAATCCGCAGGAAACTCAGTAAGAGCAAACAAAATAAAAAGAGTTCAGTTGATATTCTTTCGGAAATGCGCCGATGAAAAATGCTGTCACCGTCGATGCCAGTGTTTTTGTGAATGCGTTTAGTTCTGACGAGAATGGCAGCGATGAAAGTATGAATTTTTTGTCTCAATTGAGCAAAGATCGGGTCTCTTTGATCCAGCCAACTTTATTCCTGCCGGAAGTTGCCGCTTCGATCGCGCGTAAACAGGACGATACAGATGCCGCGTTGGAATTGGAACGGGAACTCAAAGATTTTCTCAACATCACACTCGTTGATCTGGATGAAGACATCGCCGATTTTGCCAGTGAGATTGCCGCAAAACACCGCTTGCGGGGTAGTGACTCGGTCTACGCCGCTGTTGCCTTGCGATTTGGCACAGAATTGATCTCACTGGATAAAGAACAACTGGAGCGATTGCCCAAAGTCCTGCCCGTACGGAAGCCTGGATAAGGCACTGAAAATTTAGAAATCCAGAAAATAGAGCTCCAGGATTATTAATCCTGGAGCTCTATTTTCTCTTATCTCGCAAAATAAAATCTATTCCTCTTTCAATTCCTGCAAACGTTTTGCAAGATCTTCCTGTATGGCGCGATAATCTTTCTTGCCTGCCATGTTTTGCATTTCATAAGGATCATTGACCAGATCGTATAGTTCCACTTCACCGGTAACGTATTCGGTGTATTTCCATTCCTGGGTGCGGATGGCGTAGAACTCAGGGATGCTTGAGCCGGTGCCTTCATCTGTGGGCCAGTGTTCGATGAGAAGCGCATCTCTCCACGGGGCATTGGGATCTTCGAGCAGGGGCGCCATATCCAACCCGTCCACACTTTCTGGGACTTGGAAACCTGCCCAATCTGCAATAGTGGCGTAGAGATCGATATTGGCAACCAGGCTGGTGTCTGTGCGCGGCTCGAAATAGCCCGGCCCATACACAATGAATGGAACCTTGGCGCAGGCTTCGTATGGACAATTCTTCGTCACACCGAAGCGGTGATCGCCAAGGGTTAGTCCGTTATCGGTGGTATAGATGATGATGGTGTTCTCATCCAGCCCGGCTTTCTTGAGCGCCGCGTCGATGGAAGCGACGCCGTCATCCACCGAAAGGAGCGAGCGTAGGATCTGTAAATGGGCGGTATCCAGTTTTTCTTCAGGGAGAGGCGATAAGTCTCCGATGTACTCTGGTTTATCGCGGATATTCTCCTCGTTGAAACTGGGCGGACGATACTGTACCCAGTCCCAATTGGTGCTGGCGCGGAAGGCGTCTTTGTGGCGCGGCGCACAGATGTAGGGGGAGTGCGGATTGTAGTAATTGACCGCCATGAAGAACGGACTATCTTTTGAGTCGCGGATGAAAGCAAGTGCCATGTTGGTGATGATATCCGCGCTGAAATTGTAATCGTTGCGTTTGTAATCAACAGCTTCGCCGTTCTGAGAGAGTGTAAAGTTGTAGTAATACTGCAGATTCCCCGCATCTTCGTTGTTGACAAGATTCTTGCCAAGGAAGACGTTCCAACTATCCCAGCCTGGAGGCACAACCCCGCGCGGAGTCAGGTCGTCGTACCCGTTCATGTATTTACCAAGATAGGCAGTCTCGTATCCGCTGTCTTGAAGTTGGATCGAGAAACTGGTGCTGGCATCGAACTTGGAAGCACTTCCCCTTGGCAGGGTGTTCGTCAATACTTGATGGTTGTGTGCATACTGCCCGGATAAAATGCTGGCGCGGCTTGGGCAGCAAAGTGGAGTGGTGGCGAATCCGTTCTCGAAGACCACGCCGTTCTGCATCAACTCAGTTTTGACGAAGGGCATGTAGTCAACGGTGTGATAAGGCTGGTCGTCTGTGACGATGAGGATGATGTTCGGTCGCGAGTCATTCATCCGTTCGGCGGATGCAGGGGCTGTGATGTCGATATCGAAAATGGTCGGTTCATGATCGACGACAGGTGTGGGTGGGGTATAGGGGGCGGGTAGTTCTTCTGTGGTGCCAAACGGAGACAAGCAGGCGGCAAGCAGGAAGGCTAACCCAAAAAGTAAGCTCCGTTTCATATCACCCTAGATTTCCAACAAGGTCCAGTTCGGGCGCGATCTTGCGCATGGCTTGGATCACATTGCCTACGTGTTCCCAGACATCGATGCCGAATCCTTTGGCGGCGTGTTCCATTTCTTCGCGGTTGGTTCCAGCGGCGAAAGCTTTATCCTTCCACTTCTTTTTGACGGAGCTGGCTTCAAGGTCATACAACGAACGCGACGGGCGCACGAGTGCCACTGCGGTGATCAACCCGGTCACTTCATCGCAGGCGCAAATGGCTTTGCGGCGCATGGTATCGCGCGGCATGTTCAAGTGGTCGGCATGGCTGAGGATATCCTGAATGATATCTTCAGGGACGCCGCGTTCGCGCAGCATGGGGGCACCGGCTTGCGGGTGTTCTTCAAGTGTGGGGTGAATTTCCCAATCGAAATCATGCAGCAGACCTACCAAACCCCAGGTTTCCACGTCTTCGCCGAATTTCTCGGCGTAGAACCGCATGGCGGCTTCGACCGAAAGCATGTGCCGTACCAGGCTTTCGCTTTTAACATATTCACGTACAAGGGCAAGGGCTTCTTCGCGATTCATGAAATTCTCCAAAAAAATTTTCACCTCTGGAAACACAAGGGTTACAGAGGTTTTGTAGAAAGGCTAGTATATCGGTTCTGGTTCGCCCAATATGGGCAGCGGCTTGACGATGAGCAAGTCCCATCCGGCTTGGAAGACGGCAAAGGTTTCACGGAAGTTCCACCAGGAAACGGCACGATTGCGGAAATTACGGTTGTTGGCTTCCACGCCAATGGAATCAATACCGAACCAGTTGCAAAGCGTCAGTGCTCTTGGCATGTGGAACTCCTGTGTGATCAGGATCGCCTCTTCTACACCGAAGATATTTCTGGCGCGATAGCAGGTATCGTACGTGCGCCTGCCTGCAAGATCAAGCACAATATCTGCGTCTGGCACGCCGCGTTCGAGCGCGTATTGCCGCCCGGCTTCCGGCTCATTGTATTCAATGAAACTGTTATCGCCGCTCATCAGGATCTTGTCCACTTTACCGGCGAGATATAAGTTTACAGCGGTTTGCATGCGGTCGCTCAAGACGGGTCCCGCCGAGCCGTCGCGCAGCAGACCAGCACCAAAGACGATGGCAACGCGTGTAACGGGGACATCCTCCACTGTAAATATTCTCGGGCTGGCATACATCTTCATGATGAGCCCTGGCATTACTAGACCAAAAGCAGCGAGTGCGCCGGTAAGGAGCGCAGCCCGCAAGAGGAACATAATCGATTTTTTCAACACGATATTATTCTATCAAATCCAACAGGTTTAGCCCTGAAGCATTCACCAGAGCGATGAATTCGGTATAGGCGGCATCTTCCACGGGTGCCATTTCATCAAAGCCATATATGGTTTGCATGGCAGCTTTTCCGTCAGGCGTGCTCATAAAGTCGATCAGCGCACGCTGGACCGTCCGCCGCATTTCGAACGGCAGCTCGGCAGACATGGAAATATTTTCATACGGAATGACCTTTGGCATGCGCCAAGCCACGCGGACCTTGTCCATAACATCGGGGTAATCTGCTTCGAGGATGGGTGATGTGCGGGCATCGACAAAGGTTGCCCCGAAATCACAAATATCTTTGGCGTAGACTCCTCTCACCACGTTGGGTTGACCTTCAAGGAATGCCCCGGCTCGGGTCTGGACCTGAATCTGACTCAGCAATCCGAACGGCGCCACATACCCCGAAGGTGAGGTTGTATCACTCCAGCAGGGTTTCTTGTCCTGAAATTGTTTCAAAGCGGTGGCGGCATCTGCGATGTTCTCAGCGCGGACATCGTCGAAGTAGGTCGTGAACTCACTATCACGGTTGATGATGATCTGCGCGCCGTAGAACATTTCCCCATTGCGGACGCGTGCCAACACGGCAGTGACCGAACCGTCTGCGCGGGCGAGTGCGAAGGCATATGGTGAAAGGGACGCAATGTGCGCGTTACCTTTCGCGAGCGCTTCCACCAACTCTGCTTCGGATGCAGGGATGACGGTAACAATGCGGTAGCCGCTTCGTTCTTGAAGATACGCGGCAAGCAGGTCGCCTGCGGCGAGTACAACTTCGGTTGGGTGCGGGGTGGGAGCCAGAGCGAGGATCAAAGGATTCTGGTCCGTGCCCGGCTCAGCGGTGGCAAGCGGCGCCTGTGTGGAAGAAAGAGTGGCTGTAGGGATTGGGCTTTCCGTGGGAATCGCGAGGGTCACTTGCAACGGGAAAGAACATCCAAGCGTACATAACAGTGTTAAAAGAAATAGAGTTTTTTTCATCGTTTTTGCCCTCCAGGATGATGAACTTGCTATGCTGCATCGGGTCATAAATCAGCCTGCCTGGCAGGAAGTGTAATTTATGACCGTGAGTATTATATAATAGTCAAAATGAAAGGAAGAAAATGAAAAACACGTTCAGCACAATTATGTCCATCCTGATTTTGGTAGTGCTTGCCGCCGGGGTCTATTTTATCGTACAGACCGTGCGCGAGACTGCCGTTTCGGCGGCTCAGCCGTTCGAGCAGGTGAATCAGGCAAACCAGGCGTTGCAGACTCAGGTGGCGCAATTGGCGAACCCCACGCCCACGATCATCCCTGATCCGGTCACGTACATCAATGAGATCCGCGCACTGGCTCGTTTGGAGACGATCCAGTACAGCATTGAGAAGGTCATCACTGCCGAAGTAGGGCAGGGTACCTTTGGTTTTGCCTTTGGCGACAAGTTATTGTTTGTGGCGCATGGCATCGTGATCGCAGGCATTGACATGGAAAAACTTCAGCCAACCGACATGACCTTTGATGGCAAGGTATTGTATGTAAATTTACCGCCTTCCGAGATCTTTATTGCCACCCTTGATAATGAAAAATCCTATGTGTATGACCGTGATACCGGGTTGCTTACCCAGGGGCAGGTAGACCTGGAGACTCTGGCGCGTCAATCGGCGGAGGATGAGATCCGCAAAGCTGCGTTGGAGGATGGCATCCTTGTTCAGGCACAAACGAATGCCGAGGCATACCTGATCAAGTTCTTTAGTGCGCTTGGTTTCAGCACCGTCATTTTCCCTGTGGAATAACCATATTAAACGTTCCCCGAAACTCTAGTTTCGGGGAACGTTTGCTTTTAAGTATGGAGTTTATGGTGTGCAACTCACAGGGAATGTGACCTGTTCCACAAGCTCGTTGGGGGTCAATATTTTTAGTTTGACCCAATATTCGTTGGGGGCATTGATTCGGTAAAACTCGTTGATGACTTGTGTCCCTGCCTCTTCGTAAATAAGCGTTCCCACATCCGAGACTACACCCGTGCTGGCTTCCCATTGCCAGGTGAGGAGAGTGGGTCCGTTTGCGTCGATGGCTGCTTCAAAAAAGACTGTCTGTGGGAATTGGTCACAGCCGACGGAGATGCGGTTCGGTTCGACGCGCAGATCTGCCTTGGTGATGGTAACCAGGGGGGCAGCCGCGACGGGCAGTTGTTGCATATCACCGCCTTCCTCTGTAACTTCAGCGGAAATCCAACAGAAGCCGCCTGGGTTGATGGGATCTTCAACCTGCCACCAGGTGGCAGTGTTGTCACGTCCGACGGCAATGAGAGATCGTCCATTGCGGATCTCGCTCAGGCTCAAGTAGACCGTGCCAGGACCAAAACGGCAATTGGCTGTCTCCGAAGTCACCTGCACTGGTATCTCAACCGGGGTGGCGGTTGGAGTGACAGGCAGCAGGGTAGGGGAAGGCATGGTCGTGGGGAATGCTGTTGGTTCGGGGGGAGGCGGGGTGTTGCGATTCGTGCATCCCGCAAGGACAAGTATGAGTCCTGCGAGTAGAACAAGGCGTTTCATCTTTCCTCTTTTCTTGGTTTGATATTTAACTCTCCATCGGCGTTGGAGAAGCAGGGCAACCGGTTCGATCACCCACCATATCTATTTTACTGTAACAAGGAAATCGTCAATTCGGTACGGAAAATGGTACTGGAGGGTGGTTGATTTATTAGAAAATATGTTCTATAATTATAACATTACCCTTATCTATGGAAGCTTTAGCAAACAAACAGTAAAAGGAGTTTTGAAATGAACAGTGTGGATAAAGCGATTCAAACCCAACTTGACAACATCCAAAAGAAGACCGGCAAGTCACTGGCGGAACTGGCGGTGATCGCCCGAAAAAGCGGGTTGACCAAACATGGTGAGCTTCGTGAGATGTTCAAAACGGAACTTGGGCTGGGGCATGGCGATGCGAATATGCTCGTCCATCATGTCTTTCAGTCCGATGGAGCCAGCGTTGCTGAAGGGAAAGATACGGATGCCATTCTGAATGAAATTTATACCGGTGCAAAAGCCGCTCAGCGATCCATTCATGAGGCATTGATGAAGCATATCAATGCCTTCGGGGAGTTTGAGGTCGCGCCGAAGAAAGGTTATGTGAGCCTGCGGCGCAAGAAACAATTTGCCATGCTCGGACCCAAAACCAATACACGCTTCGAAGTGGGCATCAATGCCAAAAACCTCAAGAAAAACGTGCGCCTCGTCGAACAACCCACGGGCAGTATGTGCAATTACATCGTTGCCCTGACCGACGCGAAGGAAGTGGATGCCGAATTGATCGCGTGGATCAAATCCGCTTATGAAGGAGCGGGGTAAATGTCTGAAGATTTTAGAAAAAACTTATTGCAATTAATGACCGAGACCTTCGAAAAGCCCATGGGGATTTACCTCGACCCAGGCACATCACTTTTTCAAACGCTGGAAACGGTCTCAGCGGCAGAGGCGTCCATTCCTGTTGGTAATAAATGTGCCTCGCTTGCCGCCCAGGTGGCACATGCTACGTTCTTTATTGAGTCCTTCGAACGCTTTGCCCTGCAAGGTGATGCCAGCCCAAGAGATTGGGGCGAGATCTGGCGCACTGTAGAAAAAGTAACACCAGAAGAATGGGAGACATACAAAACAAAACTCCGCGACGCCTATAACCGTATGATCAACCTTTTCACTCAAAACCCAACCTGGAATGAAGACACAATGGGCGGCGCTTTATCGATTGTCGTCCATTCTGCCTATCATCTCGGCGAGATTCGACAAGCGTTGTGTACCTTGCAAAAATAAAGGAGAGCGGCATGACCTTCAAAAATGCCAAAGACCTGAGCGAAGATCAAAGTAACCCATGAAGTGGATCATCACCCTCCTTGTTATTTTGACTGCCGGGTACATGTTCTTCGACGGTGCGCATGCCTTGGTCGTTGGCGATTACATCACGCCAACAGATGGCGAGTACGCCGGTCAACTCGGACCGTGGGCTGGGCTTGTGGCTTCCATTGGCATTGATCCACGCTCAACCTTTATGAAAGTTATCTTTGTGGTGTATGGATTTTCCACATTGGCTGTGCTTGTAGGGTTCATTACTCAGCAACCGTGGGGACGGAGTGCATTGCTCGTTATGGTTGTGCTTGGGTTGTGGTATCTGCCGTTCGGTACAGCCATAAATATTATTGTGATGATGCTTTTGTTCTTGAAAAGAAATGGATAAGCATGAAAAAATATTTTCTCCGTAAGAACAGGCTGGGCAGCTTGCCCAGCCTGTTCGTTTATAATGACGAAGATAAGCCGCAACAATGATGACATGAATTTTATGGAGGAAGAGCATGATCGATTTCAAATCCAAACTTGGGCGCAAAGCCTTGCGCCACCTCAAACAGGAATACTTTATCTGGTTCACTACGGTCGATGCGCACGGCACACCCCAGCCACGCCCGGTGTGGTTCGTGTTGGAAGGCGATACGCTCGTGCTGTATAGCAAGCCGGATGCATTCAAACTCAAGCATATCGTAAATAATCCGCAGGTCTCACTGCATTTCAATACACCCGACCCCAAAGGGGAAGAAGATGTTATTGTCTTTGGCGGGGTTGCGAAGATCGACCCCAAAGCCGAAGCGGTCAATAAGAACAACGCCTATGTACGCAAATACCGCAGCGGTATCAAAGGATTGTCCTCTTCACCGCAGAAATTCGCAGAGGAGTATTCCACTGCGGTTCGCATTAAACTCACATCGCTGCGCGGCTGGTGATATGATGAACGCAGAGATCGTTCAGAAAACAGCTGAGTACATCCGCAAGGAATTCTCGGACGATTCTTCCGGGCATGATTGGTGGCATATTTACCGCGTCTGGAAGAATGCCATTGCCATCTGTGAGATCGAAAAAGCAAATTCTTTTATTGTGCAGCTCGCCGCACTCTTGCACGACCTCGACGATTGGAAGTTTAACGAGGCAGGCGATGAAACCCCGCATCGCGCTAAAGCCTGGCTTGACGCTTGCTCCGTAGACTCAGTCACTGCTGAAAGCGTGTGCAAGATCATCATGCACATCTCCTATAAAGGCGCAGGCGTCGAAAACAAAATGGACTCGCTCGAAGGCTTCATCGTCCAGGACGCCGACCGTTTAGATGCCATCGGCGCCATCGGCATCGGACGTGCCTTTGCCTATGGCGGCTACAAGAATCGCATGATGTACGACCCCGACTCTCCACCTCAAATGCACGCCAGCTTTGAAGAATACAAGAACAGTAAGAGTGCCACCATCAATCACTTTTATGAAAAGCTCCTTTTATTAAAAGACAGAATGAATACCCAGACTGCCAAACGGATCGCGGAAGAACGTCATCAGGTTATGACGAAATTTTTGGATCAGTTCATGCTCGAGTGGGAAGGCGCGGATATTCAATAGGCGAATCCCTCCGGGAGAGGGTTGCCGTCTGCGTGTGATGTGCTAAAAATAGATATACCCAAGCGTAAAGGAAACTTCATGAACCGTTCCACCCCAAAACTTGCCCTGCTTTTATTTGTGCTACTTGTGTTTGTGATGCTTGCTTGTCAGACACTTGCGCCAACACCAGCACCATCTACGGCAACAACGATCCCTTCCACACCGCCTACGGAACAAGCCACTGAAGCTGCCATAGACCTGCCCCCCGACCCACTTGCCGGGACGGATGGGATGGGCGACTCGCTTTACCCTGATTTTGGCAACGGCGGCTACGACACTCTGACGTATACCCTCGATATCACCATCAATAATGTCGATACGAGCGAACTCGAAGCGACAACCACCATTGAAGCCATCGCCACACAGGATTTGAGCCGCTTCAACCTGGATTTTGCCGGGTTCGAGATCACCAGCCTCACGGTCAATGAAGAAGCGGCTGAATTTGAAAGAACAGGTCAGGAGTTAACCGTCATCCCCGCCCAAGCCTTGTCAAAAAATGAAACCTTCACGGTCGCAGTCTCTTATCAAGGCGTTCCTACACCCATGACTTCGCAAGCCCTGCCTTTCCCCACCGGTTGGATCGCTTACGACGGCGGTATTTTTGTGTTGAGCGAACCCGATGGCTCGGCAAGTTATTATCCCGTTAACGACCATCCGCTTGATAAAGCGACCTATACCATTATCGTCACCGCGCCCAAGCCCTATGAAGTGGCAGCCAATGGTGTACTTGCAGAAACAAAAGATAACGGTGAATCCACCACATATACATTCACCGTTCGCGACCCAATGGCGAGTTATCTCACTACCATCAACATCAACGATTTCAATATCGAAACAATGGAATCTGATGGCGGTATCCCCATCCGTAATTACTACGCTGCCAGCCTGCCCGACGATATCAACAAACCGTTCGCACGCCAGGGTGAAATGATCGATTACTTCAGCGAGCTGTTTGGACCTTATCCCTTTGAGGTTTATGGCGCACTTGTTATGGATACTGAGTTCGGCGCCGCGCTCGAGAATCAAACCATGTCCATTTTTGGTATCGACATGGTGGATATTGAAGACATTGAGGGCTCCGAAGCAGTCGTTGCCCATGAACTCGCCCATCAATGGTTCGGTGATAGTGTCAGCGTCGCCGATTGGGGCGACATCTGGCTCAATGAAGGCTTTGCATCGTATAGCGAAGGGTTATGGGTCGAATATGATTATGGAAAAGATGGGCTCGATGAATGGGTCACTGCTGTTTACAATGAAGTAAAAGAATACCCCGATTTCTATCCTCCGCCCGGCGACCCTGCCGCGAACGATCTCTTCAACGGCGGCGTGTACTTGCGCGGCGGGTTGACCTTGCATGCCCTGCGTCTTGAAGTCGGCGACGATGCCTTCTTCGAGATCATCCAAACGTATTACGACCGCTACAAATTTGGCAACGCCACCACCGAAAATTTTATTCAGATTGCGGAAGAGGTCAGTGGTGAAGACCTTGGCGATTTTTTTGATGCCTGGTTGTTCGATGAACAACTTCCGCCCATGCCATAGGATTAAACGAATGACGGTCACATAAAAGGTGACCGTCATTCGTTTAACGCATCTAACTTAACTCGCGCCTGATCCAGCGCTTCTATCTTTTAGCCGCCTGAAAGCATCCTCTGTACGATGGGTGTCAGCCCGGCAAAGAAAAACTCCACGGCGATGACCATTACGATCAAGCCCATTAATCGCAGCATAACTTTATTCCCATTTTCGCCAATGATGTGAGTGACCTGTTTCGCACCAAGCAGTAGTAAGTAAGTGAACAGCATGATGCCGACGATGATGCCGAGTACAATGCCTTGCTCCATTGCAGACTTGGACTCGTTCATCAGCAGGATCGAAGTGGTAATTGCGCCCGGTCCACAGATGATGGGGATACCCAATGGTGTAATAGAAATATCGTTGATATATTCGTGATTGGTCTCATCGTCAAACTGGGTTCGGGTGAGGCGGGCTTGCAACATTTCATAGCCCATGAAGAAAAAGATCACTCCGCCTACCACCCGCAGGCTATCCACTGAAATGGAGAAGAAACGGAATATCCACTGTCCAGTCAGTGCAAAAGAAAGCAAAATAGCCGCCCCAGTGAATGTTGCTTTGCGTGCCACCCGGTGAGACTCCTGAGGAGACAGTTTGGCGGTCATGGCTGTGAAAACGGGCACGACACCGATGGGGTTGACCATGGTGAACATTGAAATAAAGCTCAATAATGCAAACTCAAATAAGGGTGAAACGGTCATAATTCTCCTGGGACATTTGGGTGGTATAACATATGTCTGTTTGGTTATAAGATGATAACCCGTTCAAAGACGCATTACCGACAAATATACCAAACAGGCTATGAATCCTTCCATTGGCAAATCCCCGGGTAAAAACGTGTTGCCCACCCTGCTCCGCCGGTTCGGGGTTTGGCGCATGACCGTTGCTGCCACCTTTTTGGTGGTAATCGCATCGGTCTTTTTGACTGGGATAACTCTCTACCTGATCGAGGGCGGGCTTTTCTTTACCGGCATCATGCTTGCCGTGATTATTCCTCTTCTGCTTACTCCCATTTCTTTATATAACAATTTTAAATTAGTCCACCAATTGGATATTGCCGAAGAACAACTCCGGCTGCTCTCCCATATGGATGAACTTACCGGCGTTTTTAATCGGCGTTATTTCTTTGAGCAGGCTTCGCGTGAATTAGAGCGTGCCAAGCGACATAAAAATCAGTTTTCGGTCGCTATTTTAGATTTTGATAATTTCAAAGACATCAATGATGTATACAGTCATTTGGCTGGAGATGCCGTCTTAAAACATGTGGCGCAGATCTGTGTTGCCGGGCTTCGTCAGATGGATACATTTGCCCGTTATGGCGGCGATGAGTTCATTTTCCTCCTGCCAGATACCAATGCCCAGCAGGCAAAGGAATGCCTTGACCGTATTTTGGAGCAGATCGGCGCTTCGGGTTTCCAATTTGCCGGGCATATCATTTCGATCCGCGTTAGTATGGGGGTTTCTGTATTTCGTGAGAACATGACGGATTTCAATGCCCTGATGCGTGAAGCGGACTTTGCTTTATACGCTGCCAAACATCAGGGCGGGATGCGCGTCATTGCGCATCGCACCTTGACAGAAGTCTGATTCCGCAGATAATAACCGCATCAAGGCTGTGACAGAGGAAAGTAGGCTGACGGAAGCCGCCAGAGATGTGCAAAGTAGTTGGTGAAATTGCACTCGACCGAACCCAGTTGAAGTTCCCTCTCGAGCCGTGAAGGTGAAGAGCGTGTCAGGTGTCAAGTTCCACGTGTCACGTTTGGTAGTCTGAACCGCAATCCCAGCGTTATCAGGGAAGCCGATGTTAGTCGGCACAAAGTGGCACGCAGAGCGTGCAATTTGGGTGGTACCACGGGAATCTTCCTCCCGTCCCATTGTGGACGGGAGGTTTTTGTTTGTATATAAGTAAGGGCGACTCGCGAGTCGCCCTTACAAAAACGGAGGCATGTATGCAGGACAAATTAAACGAGATCGAAAAAGCTGCGCTCGCTTCGCTGGCGGAGGTCAATGACCCCGCCGCGGTGGAAGCCTGGCGTGTGACCCACCTGGGGCGCAGTTCGGAATTGATGGGAGTCTTTTCCGGCTTGGGCAAACTCTCGAAAGAGGAGCGACCCGTTGTCGGTCAGGCTGCGAACCGTGTAAAGGTGGCGCTTGAGGCTGCGTTGGAAGAAAAAGCCGCAGCGGTGAAACAAGCCGCGTTGGCGAAATCCCTCGCTGAAGAAAAATTGGATGTGACCCTGCCTGGGCGTAACAAACACGTTGGGCGTTTGCATCCGTCCACGCAGCAGCTGCGCCGCGTGTTGAGCATTTTGGCGGAGATGGGGTTTCAGGTGTTCACTTCGCGCGAAGTGGAAACGGACGAATATAACTTCCAGCATTTGAACTTCCCGCCGCATCACCCCGCGCGTGATATGCAGGATACGTTTTTTATCGAAGCGGAAAATCGCGGTGACAATCCGATCCTGATGCGCACGCATACGTCGCCGGGACAGATTCACGCAATGCGATATTTCGCAGCGACTGACCCTAACAACCCGCCTCCTATTCGTATCGCTTTGCCGGGCATGTGCTTCCGCTATGAGCAGATTACGGCGCGTTCAGAAGTGCAGTTCAATCAGGTGGAAGGGCTCGCGGTTGGCAAGAACATCACCTTCGCGGACTTGAAAGGCACCATCGCAGATTTCGTCCGCCGCATGTTCGGTGAAGGCGCGCGACTGCGCTTCCGCGCTTCGTACTTCCCGTTCACGGAACCGTCCGCCGAAGTGGATGTGGAATGTTTCGTGTGCGGCGGCAAGGGCTGCCAGGTCTGCAAGAATTCGGGCTGGCTCGAAATTCTCGGCTGCGGCATGGTTCATCCCAATGTGTTGATCGCAGGCGGCTACGACCCGAAGGTCTACTCTGGTTACGCCTGGGGCATGGGACCTGAACGTCAGCTCATGCTGCGCAACAAAGTCGGCGACATCCGTTACTTCTGGGGTAACGATGTGAGGTTCTTGGAGCAGTTTTAGGAAGAGCCGATATTAGATAAATCGATATTCGATAATTAGATAACTCGAATATCGTAAACCGAGTATCAAATATCGAATATCGAGGATTTATGAGCGTCAGCGGACTTGAAAAACTGGATGTGTGGTGCAAGGCAAGGGATTTTGCCGTGCGCGTTCACAAAGAATTGCTTCACTTGCTTCCATCCGAAGAAAAGTGGGCACTCAGCCAGCAAATCCGCCGCTCATCGCAGAGTGTTCCAGCGAATATTGCAGAAGGTCATGGACGTTTCTATTTTCAAGACAATGTGCGGTTTTGCTATATTGCACGCGGTTCTCTTGAAGAGACTCTAAGTCATATTGTTTATGCTCATAAAGTTGGCTATGTCTCTGAAACGCTCTATAAATCTTTTGTGATGGACGGCGAGAATCTAACTCGACTTATCAATGGGTATATTGGTTTCTTGAAGAAGAGCAAACAAGGCGCCAACGAACCCGGAGCAAATTACGCTGTCCGCGAAGAATCCGCAGACTATATCGTGGAAGATAACTTAATGTCATCCAACTCGAATATCGAATAACGAATATCGCACTCCGAAGGAGTAAATTATGAAAATACCTCTCTCATGGCTAAAAGATTTCATTGATCTCGATGGGCTTTCCGTCGAAGATATTGCACGCAAACTCACCCTCGCTGGTATGGAAGTGGACGAGATTCTTTATGTCGGTCTGCCCATGCCTGTGTACAAAGAAGGCGAGAAGCACGAGTTCAAGACCAACGGCATCGGCTGGGACAAGGAAAAACTTGTCGTGGCGGAGATCCGTGAAGTGAAAGCGCATCCCAATGCCGACAAGTTGACTTTGCTTGACCTGTACGATGGTCAGCAGGATCAGGTCGTGCTGACGGGCGCGCCGAACATCTTCCACCTCAAAGGCACGGGCAAACTGGATAAGCCCATCAAGGTGGCGTACGCAAAAGAAGGCACCACGCTCTATGATGGTCATGCCGAAGGACAGGTCTTGATGACGCTCAAGCGCGCCAAGATCCGCGGCGTGGACTCGTACTCGATGGTCTGCTCTGAAAAAGAATTGGGCATCACCGAAGAAAGTGACGGCATCATCATTCTCGACGATGATGCGCCTGTGGGCATGCCGCTTGCAGACTACATCGGCGACGCTGTGCTCGATATTTCCATCCTGCCGAACATGGCGAGGAATGCGAATGTTGTTGGAATTGCGCGTGAATTGGCGGCGATGCTTGGTAGAGATTTACGAGTTACCAATAACCAATTACCAAAAGCCAGTGGACAGTCAGTGAAGGAACTGGTTGAAATTGAGATCAGCAACTCTGAACTCAATCCGCGTTTTGTGGTTGGATTAATTCGCAACATTGAGATCAAGCCCAGCCCGTACCAAATTCAACGCCGACTCAAACTGGCAGGTGTTCGCGCCATCAGCAATATTGTCGATGCGACCAACTACGCCATGCTCGAATATGGCGAGCCGCTGCATGCTTTCGATTACGATGTGCTCAAGCAGCGCGCTGGCAATAAGAAAATTAAGATCATCACTCGCGCCGCGAAGGATGGCGAGAAACTCAAGACTCTCGATGGCAACGAGCGCACACTCACCCCAATGAACGTGCTTGTCTGTGATGAAAAAGGCTCGCTTTCTCTCGCAGGTGTGATGGGTGGCGCTGAGTCCGAAGTGAGTGATACCACAAAGAACATCTTGCTCGAAGGCGCGGCGTGGAACTTCATCAACATCCGCCGCACGGCAAAGCAGCACAATCTGCCCTCCGAAGCCTCGTTCCGTTTTTCGCGCGGCGTACATCCTGCCATGGCAGAAGGCGGCGTGAGCCTCGGTTTGAAATACATGGCGGATTGGGCTGGCGGCGCGGTCGCTCCCGACCTCGTCGATGCGTATCCACTTCCGCCGAAAGATGCGGTGGTCGAGATCACGGTCAACGATGTGAAGCGCTGGCTGGGCATTGACCTCACGCTCGAAGAAATCTCCAATCTCTTATCTCGTTTGGAATTCAAGAGCACAATTACCAATAACCAATTACAAGTTACTTCTCCAAATCACCGCATGGACATAGGCGAAGGTGTCGTCGGTGTTGCCGATGTGCTCGAAGAAGTTGCCCGCAGTTACGGCTACGACAACATCCCAACCACCACCATGGCAGATGCGCTCCCGCCGCAGGTTGGCAACCCCATCCACGAGTGGGAAGAACATCTGCGTGATCTGCTCGTGGCGCTTGGCTTGCAGGAAGTCGTATCCTATCGCATGACCTCACCCGAAAAAGAAGGTCGCATCGCCAAGCATGATGAATACGTCCGCCTTGCAAATCCCATCGCGCCCGAAAAGAGTGTCCTGCGCCGCAGCCTCGTCGCCTCCGTGATCGACTCGCTTGAGAAGAACATCCGCTACAGCGAAGCCTTCTCGTTCTTCGAGATCGGCTCTGTCTTCGTGCCGCACAAAAATGAACTTCCCGACGAGCCGCGCAAACTCGCCATTGCGATGACTGGTCTGCGTGAAGCAACCGCATGGGATGTGAAGGACTCTCCCACACTGGACTTCTTTGATCTGAAGGGACGCATCGAACTCATGTTGAGTGGGCTGCGCCTCACAAACATCACCTACACTGCCACCGACTCCTACTCTCACCTGCACCCAGGCAAAGCCGCCGAAGTCAAAGCCGGTGACAAGGTCATTGGCGCGTTCGGTGAAATGCATCCGCTGGTGAAGGAGCAATACGAGTTGGGTGACGCTCCTGTCCTCGTCGCCGAGTTCGACCTCGACATCATGCGCGCCATATCCCCGACTTACGGCATCAAGACCATCCCTGAGACTCCGCCCATTTATGAAGACATTGCCCTCATTGTGGATGAATCAGTGAAGGCTGAAACCGTCGAAGCGCTGATCAGGCAAACAGGCGGAAGAAGCGTGACCAACGTCCGCTTATTTGATTTGTATCGTGATGAAAAGATCGGTGAAGGCAAGAAGTCTCTGGCGTATGCGTTGACCTATCAAGCCGAAGACAAAACCATGACCGATGCCGATGCTGCCGCGATCCGTAACAAGATCGTCAAACGGCTGGAAAAAGAAGTCGGCGCGAAGCTGAGAAGTTGATGTAGTACTAACGGGATGCAGGCTTTTGCTTGCATCCCGTTTTTGTTGAGCGTATACTGAAAGAAATCAATTTTAAAAAGGAGAGATTATGAACAATAAGAATAAAGGTCTGATCGCCACTATTGCCACAGTTGTGCTCTGTGGATGTCCAGGTTTGTTCATGTGTTTCATGGGTGCAATGTATACCGGCATCAGCTTTATACCAGGCGCGGATATCGATATAAATGGCAGCAGTGACCCCGCTTCTGCAACTGCATTAGGGGTAACGTTGTTGTGTGTGTCCATTGTTTTTATCGTGATCCCAATTGCGGTCGGGTTCTTCACCATGCGTAAAAAGCCGGAAGGTTCTGTTGAGGAAGTGCCTCCTCCCCCTGCTGCCTAACAAAAAAATCCTCCGAGAATTTCTCGGAGGATTTTTTTGTTTACACTACAGTAATGGTGATTTCCAGCGGGCAAAAATCGTTTTTTCCGATCCGTATGCGCCAGTGGCTGGTATATGTCCCCGGCGTTGAGGGTGCCTGCATATCCACAGGCAATTCGACGGTGACCCCCGGCGCAACAGAAACTGAAAAGTCATACGCAGATTGCAGGTGGAATTTGTCGCCCTCGAGATAATGATAGTCTGCATTGTTGCCATCCCATTCGGAGGTTCCAATGTTGGCGATAAGCCACTTCCCAATGAATGCTTGCGATACGGGGATCGCAAAACCAGGCTCGGTCTTTAGAACCTGACACTCATATTTCCTGCCAGAAACACCAAGCGGGATCTGTGTGGGTGGCAGCGAAGGGGTAGGTAGGGCAAACAGAAAAGTGGGCGTTGCCGTCAGAGTTGGAAGCGGTGTGTTCGTGTTAGGGATGAGTGTGGCGGTCGGAGGCTGATTGGCTGCTGTTTGTGTAGCTGCAGCACCTGCGGTCAACACGATCGCAGTTAATGGGGCGTTTGCGTCAAAGGTGGGGATGGGCGCAGAAGCGGGACCGAGCGTGGGGAGGCACGCCAGCATTAAGCCCATCGCTGCTAACAGGGAGATAGTTCTGTGTCTACGCCAAAACATGGGAAAGCTCTTTTATTTTACAACGATCGACAGGTACGCATAACAAATGGGACCATCTGCCGCCCATGCCATGACATAGGTGCCGGGTTCGGTTGGGGCGTTGGCATCGATCTCGAGGTCGTAGCTTTCACCTGGCTTTAGCGCCTTGTTTATTTCGACACGCTTGGCGCCCGTTGTTGCCGGTCCACTGATCATCTTAACGTCCACCCCGTCCACCCATGTGGCGGAACCGGTGTTGGTGATTCTCCACTTAATATCGAACGCGTCGCCGCGGGAGAAGGTGGAGTTGTTTCTCGGCTTGATATTCATGATCGTGCAGGCATACTTCGGCGGGACGACAGTGAATTTTGCTGTAGGGGAAGGCAGGACGAAGGGCGTTTCAGTTGGGGTTGGAGTGTCAGCTGCCTGCAAGGCAACCGCGGAGTCTGAATTGGTTGGGGTGGCTTCGGATTTGGCAAGTTCTAATGCGGCAACAGTTCCTTCCACCGATTGATCGATCTGCCTCTGGACCTGCATGGTACCAGCAATGGCAGTGTTGACCTGATCCTGGATGTCGGCAGGCTGCTGTGAAGGCATACATGCCGCAAGCAAGGCGGCGAAGGTAATGAGTATGAGTGATTTTTTGAGCATGACATTCTCCTTATTTGAATAGACCTGACGGATTTTCACCCGTCAGGTCTAAGTATATCAGCCCCTGTATTTTGCCGTGTTAGTCTGTTGTCTCACCAGAACCGATTCCCAGCGGTTTCCACTTGCTTTCGTCTTTGAGGCGGTGCTGGATGCCGTTACGGTTGTGGAGTTCGTCGAAGCCATCAGGTTTGATGAACATTTCTTCGCCTTCAAGTAGACCGGTTAGACCCTCTTGACCGGGTTCGGGGCGTTTAAGCCCTTTGAACTTTGCAGCGTCTGAATAGACATAGTCTGTCGGCTCTTCGTAGGTTGTGATATAGCCTTCGTAGTTGCGCAGCACAACCTTATGGTCAGACATGCTGATCATGTAATTCGGCAGGACGGGAATCTTACCTCCGCCGCCGGGCGCGTCTACGATATATTGCGGCACAGCATAACCGGACGTATGTCCGCGCAGACCTTCCATGATCTCAATGCCTTTTCCGACCGGAGTACGGAAGTGTCCGGCACCTTCAACCAGATCACATTGGTACAGGTAATACGGGCGCACACGGATGCGGACGAGGTCATGCACCAACTGACGCTGAATGTGGACATTGTCGTTCACGCCTGCCAGCAGCACAGACTGATTCCCGACCGGGATGCCTGCGCGGGTGAGGCGGTCACAGGCTTCGGCGAGTTCCTTGCTGATCTCGTTCGAGTGGTTGACATGGATATTCAGCCACAACGGGTGATACTTGGCGAGCATATCCACTAATTCTTGCGTGACGCGCATCGGCATGAAGACGGGGACACGTGATCCGATGCGGATGATCTCGATATGTGGGATCTCCCGCAGGCGCGAGAGTAATTCCTCGAGAATTTTAGGCGCAAGCACCAAAGGGTCACCACCGGAGAGGAGTACATCGCGGACTTGCGGGGTGCGCTTGAGGTACTCGATCTGCATTTCAAACTCTTCACGTTTGAAGGTTTGCCCCGGGTCACCAACAATACGTGAACGGGTGCAATACCGGCAGTACGAGGCGCACTGAGTCGTGACCAGCATGAGGACTCTGTCGGGGTACCGATGAACCAGCCCTGGCACGGGGGAGTGGCGGTCTTCCGCCAGAGAATCCTCCATCATGGCAGTGAAGGCTTGCATCTCCTCCGCGCGCGGAATGATCTGCAAACGGGTTGGGTCGTTGGGGTCTTCAGGATCGATCAGAGAAATGAAGTAGGGCGTTACATCCACACGGAATAAGCCTTGGGTTTGTAAGGCTTTGCGTTCACTGTCTGTCAGCGGCAGGACTTTTTCAATGTCTTCCACCGTATTTAGGCGGTTGCTGAGTTGCCAGCGCCAATCGTTCCACTTTTCGTCAGGAACATCGGCGTAAATTTTCGCGCGTTTGGAAACAAACTCGGTTTTCATGGTTCCTCCATATTTATTCGTATGAGATCAATGATTAAATGATAAGAGAGCCGCTCACGCTGGAGGGTCATGGTCAGGAAGGTAAAAACCTGAGATCTTCGGCATGGTCTGCATTGTACGGGCAAACGAAAAGCGGGTCAACCTTGCCTGTTTAAACGGTACAATTGGCAAAATAAGGAGAGCAAGCATGGCAGAGGAAGGCACTCACGGACTCTGGGGCGACCTGCATCGTCCCGATCTCACCCCCGAACAGACTGATTTTAGTGTCATTGGCATTCCATTCGATGGACTTGCCAGCGCTCGTAAGGGAGCGGCACGCGCGCCCGAGCGTCTACGCTATTGGTCGCGACACCTGACGCCTTTTAGTGAAGACCGCACCCGCTTAAAGGATATGACCATCTGTGATTTGGGCGACATTCCCGTCACGGCTCCCGAATCGGACTTTGTGCTGGTTCGCCAAAAAGTGGCTTCTCTGCCCAATATGCCAATCATTCTCGGTGGTGACCATTCGGTCAGCATTCCCGTTCTGCAGGCACAGCGCGAGCGGTTCAAAAACCAGCGCCTCGGCATTCTTTGGGTGGACGCTCACCCCGACCTGTGTGACTTCTTCGACGGTTCGCGCATATCCCATGCCAACACCATGCGTCGTGCACTGGAATTCGGCATCGAACCGCATGATGTATGCATGGTAGGACTGCGTTCGTGGGAAGAACAGGAAATTGATCTCATTGAGAACGGTGGTATTCATGTCTACACCGCTGCGGATGTTGCCGAGCGTGGCATGCGTAAAATTGCCGACAGCGTTTACAACATCCTGAACGATTGCGATGTCGTACATATTTCGCTGGATATCGATTGCCTTGACCCATCTGTGGCGCCGGGAACGGGCATCCCCGAATTTGGCGGACTCACTTCACGGGATGTACTGACCCTGATCAAATCCATGCAGGATTTACCCCTGGCAGGCTTGGATGTTGTTGAGATCGCCCCATCACTCGACCCGTCCGAATCGACAGTCTTTGCTGGTTTGAAGATCATCATGGAATATATTGCTGTGGTGGCAAGAAAGAAACATTAAAAACATAATAAAAGTTGCCTTCATGTATAGAACTATTTGGATTATCAGTGCTGCTGAAATCAAAATATAACTTTCTTGATATTGATGCAAAGATGAATGGCACACAGGATTTTTTGGGTATACTTAAAAACTTAAGAATAATGGAACTGTATTTCAATAAAATACAATAAAAGGATTGCAAAATGAACTATTTTAGATGGCTTGTCAAATGGATAATAGAGCCTGTGTTTAATGTGGGTTTCCATCTTCTATGGTATTACTCACCGTATACTTGGCAGTTTAATACCTTCCTTGGTTATAAAGTCAAACAGCTTCCTTTCGACTTGCATCTTTATCAGGAGCTGATTTTTCGACTCAAACCAAATTTTATTCTTCAAACCGGCGTGGCAGATGGCGGGTCAATTATGTACTTCGCTTCAATTCTTGATCTTATGAAAATGCCATCAGATGTTTTAGTGGTTGGTGTCGATATTCAGTTATCTGATAATTCTAAGAAAATTGACAATCCTCGAGTTCGTCTTTTTGAGGGCGACTCAACAGATGATAATTTGGTTGCAGAAATAAGAAAAATACTTCCCTCCGGGGGAGGGATGGTTATCCTGGACTCAGACCATAGTAAACAGCATGTTTTAAAGGAGATGCATATTTATAAAAACTTTGTTGCTTCTGATTCTTATATGATCGTGGAAGATACAAATGTAAATGGACACCCTGTAAAACCTTTTTTTGGGCCTGGTCCATATGAGGCTGTGAAAGATTTTATGAAAGGGAACACCGCGTTTCTTCAGGACGACAATTTGTGGAGACGAAATAAGATTTCGTTTCACCAACGTGGATGGTTGAGAAAAATAAACTAATTTTTATGCCGGTTTATATATATTTTTTCGTGGTGTGTCGATACTGAGTAATTAAAGTTATCTTGTAGCTCTACGCAGAAAATACGAATTGATTGTTTAAATTTATGGTTAGTCAAGAATCTGGATTTAGTGCTATCAAATGATCAAGCGTATTTTGTGGATTTATTGCAGATTTTCAGTCGACCACAATAAATAAAATGGTCAATCTCCTCTGAAATATTTTTGATGGTTGCAATATGTGTTTATCTTGATATCAATAGTTTTGAATCGTTTGTATGTGGCGGCTGTAATCGAAACAAGTCGGCGTGAAGATCCGTTTTTGATTCGAGTTGTAAATTTAAATTAATTAAATGATTAGGAGAAATTCACTATATGCTCAGAACAGATGTTATCCAGGCTTTTTTGAATTCAAGAAAAAAACCAGCCTATCTTGAAATTGGTGTAAAAGATGGGGAGAATTTCTTTCCAATCAAGGCTGATAGTAAGACAGCTGTAGACCCTCATTTTGTCTTTTCTTTCAAAAACAGACTTCGATGGGTTTATAAAAATCCCTCTAATCTTACAGCCAAATATTTTGAAGTTACCAGTGATAAATATTTTGAAACGGCTGGGAATAAAAAAATGGATGTTGTATTTATTGATGGGCTTCATACGTACCAACAGACATTGAAGGATGTTATTAATTCCTTGAAACTCTTAAAAGATAACGGCGTGATTGTTATGCATGACTGTAACCCACCGCATAAAGCAGCAGCCCATCCTTCTAATTCTCCTGCCGAAGCTGCATTAGCTGGTCTTCCTGGCTGGACTGGCGAATGGTGTGGGGATGTTTGGAAAACAATTTGTTATCTTCGTAGTACTAGATCGGATCTTCGGGCGTTTGTTTTAGATACAGATTATGGATTAGGGATTGTTACCAAAGGTGATGCAGGTGATTTGCTGAATATTTCAGAAGAATCTATCAATGCAATGACCTATGATGATCTTGTAAAAGACCGTGAGAAACTAATTGGTTTAAGAAACAAGGAATATCTTTTTGAATTCATGAAAACGTTATAAATTCCGGGTAATAGTCAACCTGCAGGTCTTGAATGTGTATGAAATAAAATTAACTTTTATATGCGTTGGTATTTCCATGTTTTTGTACGTCTCGGCGTATCTCCGTCGTAACCCGCAATATATGGAATTGACAAAATAAAGCACTGATATGTTCCAATAGCAAAAGAGGCGTTCGAAAGAGCGCCTCTTTTGCTTTAGATATTTATCTTTTCTTTTATTAAGTTCAGCGCGATATGCGCGGTAGGCAGTACGGTTTCTGCCACAGAGGGCGAAAGCTCCTCTCCAAACTCTGTGATGTGTTGAATCGCAACCCCGATGACGACGACTTCCACCGGCAAGTATGCGCCCATTTCTCTGCCGAGTTGGATCGCGTTTTGCAGCGACGTGTCGTAAGCGCTTGTGATATGGAATGCAGAATAATTTGGCAGATCATTTAGCTTGCGGATCAGGATCGAACCGACGTCTTCCTTGTCTACGATGAACGAATCGACGATGATGGCACGGTCATATCCGATAAGATGTTCCATCAATGCCAGCCCGCCCACCGACAGGCATTCGATGCCAATGGATGTTTCTCTTGGTAAATGCTGGCTGATCTCTTCGATCACCTTCCACCCAACCCCATCGTCTCCCAGGATCGGATTACCGAGTCCGATAATGATCGTTTTCATGGTGACGCTCCGCTTCTTTTTAAAATGTAAAATAAAATATTGCGATATGCTTTGGGCATTAATAGCTCATTATTTTACATTTTGCCTTTTACTTCTCCAGCGCCGTCGCATCGTCATGTAGTTCTTTCACCAGATGAGCGCGCGCTTGCACTTCCTCCATTTTGAGGGAGGCATATTGCGAGGCTTCTTTCATTAGCTTTTCAACAAGTTCGTTTGGAAGTTTCTTGAGATCCTCATGGGTGTAGCCCTTTTGTTTGAGGAATTCTGCGATCAAAGCATTCTCCATCAACGCGCTGGGATCTTCAATTGGATCAGCACTTTCGAACGGTTTGGTTGTATTCATCTTATGCTCCTTTTCAAGTTGGAACGATTTTTCGTCTCATTTATATTGACTTCATTGAAAGAGAAAGTTTTTGGCGGTAATTCGTGACCGTACTCATTTGCCACACACCTCCATGTGAAACTCATCCAACCAGTTACTGCTCGGTAAGACCTTCGCCATCCATTCGCAGTGAAAAGGAATTCCCCCACTTTTATTATTGAACTTGTTCAGACACAATCACAGTACTAAACATAACTGCGAAAGCCTGACAAACATCCAGACAAAAGGGATACAATTTTGACCATGAATCTCTTTGATCGATTTGAACAAAATACCCACAATCACCCCGACAAGCCTGCCTATATTTATTTTGATAAGGGACTCTGGAAAACGCTTACTTACAAAGACGTATTGGACAAAACCCAACGCTTCCTTCGTGGACTTGAAGCTGAGCGCTACACCCCAGGCATGACTGCCGCCTTATTAACTCCCCCCAGCGCGGACTTCTTCCCCTTTGCCCTCGCTTTGCTTAAACTCGGCATTGTTCCCATCCTCGTGGAGCCTGCACTGGGAATCAAAAAGATCCGCGAGATCTATGCAGAATCCAAGCCTGATATTTTCGTGGGGAACACACTCACACATACTCTGCGACTGATTTTTGGCTGGGGAAGGGAATCGGTGAAATACAACTTGAGCATTGCAGGAATGGAAAGTGGAAAGCCTGCACTGAGTAATGCCAAAGTGTGGAAGCCCAATCTCCAATCTCCAATTCCCAATTACCACTTACCACTCACTACCCCCGCCGCCATCATCTACACCTCTGGCTCGACCGGTCTGCCCAAAGGCGCGATCTACACCCAGGAGAATCTTGCTGCTCAACTTGAATTGCTGAAAAATACCTTCAACATCGCACCAGACGAAGTTGACCTGCCCGCCTTTCCGCTCTATGCGTTGATCGATCTCCTGCTCGGCGTCACCTCTGTCATCCCGGATATCAGCTTCCCCATCCCAGGCAAAACCGATGCCGCCAAAGTGATCGGCGCGATCCAAAAATTCAATGTCACCAACATGTTCGCCTCGCCCGTAGTGCTCGACCTTCTTTCTTCTTTTGCTGAAAACAACAATTCCTCATCCCATCCTATTGTTCTTTCTTCCCTCAAACGCATCATCACCGCGGGCGCACCAGCAACCATTGACCTGCAGAAGCGTTTCCGTCACCTGCTCGCGGATCACACTTCCCTGTACGGAATCTATGGCGCGACAGAGACTCTGCCGATTGCCAAGGTCGAGAGCCGCGAAGTGTTTGCCTTGGAAGAGAAGACAAAGAACGGAGCAGGCATCTTCCTCGGAAAGCCCATCGAAGGTGTGACTGTGCGCATCATCCCCATCACCGATGAGCCGATCGAAGAATGGCGGGATTCGCTTACGGTGAAACCAAATGTTGTTGGGGAAATAACAGTTCAGAGCGGGGCCACGACGCGTGAGTATTTGAATCGTCCAACGTCGAATCGAATATCGAAAATTTTCCGTCATCGCGAGGAGGGTGCTCTTCCCGACGAAGCGATCTCCAAGATTGCTTCGGGCTATCACCCTCGCAATGACGAGAAAGTAGACATCATCCACCGCATGGGCGATGTGGGTTATTTCGATGAAGAAGGCAGGCTGTGGTATTGCGGGCGGAAGTCTCACCGTGTGCAGACAAAGGACGATGTGCTATTTACCGAACAGATCGAAAATATTTTCAACGCGCATCCACAGGTTTATAGAACCGCACTCGTGGGCGTGGATAGGGAACCTGTGTTGTGGGTTGAATTGGAAAAGGGAGTGAAAACAGACAAAGAGAAGATCATCGCCGACCTCAAAACCCTTGCCGCCGCTCACCCCCAAGCCTCGCGGATTCGAATCTTTCTTTTCTTAAAAAAATTTCCCACCGATGTCCGTCACAACTCCAAGATCATCCGTGAGAAATTAACTGAACTGGCAACTGCTTACTGATCACTTGCTCTTCATACTCGACCCTCTTGCGATCAGTGAACCTTTCAATATCACTGTCTTGGGTGAGCGGCTTGGTTCTTGAATGCGCTGGAAGAGCAGTTCCGTCGCAGTGCGACCGATCTCCTCGGTGGGCTGCTCAATGACCGTGATAGGCGGGTCGACCAATGCGCCCCAGGTGGTGTCATCGAAACCGACCACTGCCACATCTCGAGGGACATTTAATTTGCTGTCGCGTGCGGCTTTGTATGCGCCTGCTGTGAGCATGCTGTTACTGGTGAAGATCGCGTCGGGGCGATTGGGTTGGCTGAGCAAATTCATCGCAGTTTCGTAGCCCTGCTGAATGCGCGGAGAAATGAAATGTGCCGCGGCAGGATTCAAATGATGATCTTTGAGTGCCTTGTGAAATCCGCGGCTGCGTTCCTGACCCGTGGTACTGGCGTCACCGAACAAGCCTGCCAGATTTTTGTAGCCATTGCTGATGAGGTGTTCGGTCAGTTCGTATGCCGCAGCGACGTTATCCAGCAAGACCATGTCCACGTCATTTGACTCGATCGCACGGTCGATGATCACGAAAGGCATCTTCTGGTTGTAGGTTTGCGAATGGATATCGAATTGATGGGTGGGGGAAAAGATCACACCTGCCACATTTTCATCGTATAAAAGATTCAAGTACAGTTCTTCTTTATCAGGGTCTTCATCTGTGTTGCACATCAGCACCGAGTAGCCCTGCTCGTAGGCAGCATCTTCCACGGCGCGACCGATGGCAGTGAAGAACGGGTTGCGAATGTCAGAAACGACCAAGCCGATCTTGGCGCTTTTTTGCACGCGCAAACTTCGTGCGATCAAATTCGGGCGGTAGTTCAAGTCCGCTACGGCTTTGAGCACGCGGTCTCTGGTTTCAGGTTTGATGGGGGCGTTCTTGGCTAACACACGTGAAACGGTGGCAGTGGATACCCCCGCGGCTTTGGCGACGTCTTTAATGCTGGTCATAGGCGGATTATACCATTTTGGTGTAACGAAAATGAAAACGATTACTCAATATCGGTGTTGTAATGGTCAGTAGTGTAACATAATCTTCCGAAAACGACGAAAAATAGCCTGTATTTGCAATTATTCGGTCAATTTTATAGACTGACCTTGCAAAAGTCTTGACATGAATAATGTAATCGTTTACACTACTGCACGCAGTAGTTCCTTGGTACTAGTTTTCTCCTTGGCGTAGGGCTTCCCTTCAGGCAATAGCAGGGTTTGAAGGGCGCCCTACCAAATAAATCCCCCGAGGTTCCATGCTCGAACTCAACCCCACACAAGTTGAACTGGGCGCTTCGCCAAAAACGAAGCAGGAAGCGATCCAACAGGTCGCAAACTTGTTGATTCAAAATGGAAACATCGCTCCAGGATATGTGGATAGCATGTTCGACCGCGAGAGGGTTGCCAATACCTTTCTCGCCAATGGCATCGCCATTCCACATGGCATGCCCGAGAACCGCGAACTCGTCCTCAAGACAGGCATCGCCGTTCTACAAGTCCCCGAAGGCGTTACATGGAACGAAGGCGAAACCGTCCACCTTGTAGTGGGCATTGGCGCCGCCTCTGGCGAACACCTCGGCATTTTGCGCAAACTCACACATGTCGTCTCCGACGAAGAACTCGCCGCCAAACTCGCTATCACCACCGATAAGAACGACATCATCGAAGCCCTCACGGGTGAACGACCCGCTCCAGCCCCCACCTCCAACACAACCGATTTTGCAATTTTTTTTGAAGCTGTCATCATCAACCCGACGGGTCTGCATGCACGCCCTGCCACAGAGTTGGTGAATCTCGCGAAGCAGTATCAAGCCCAGGTACGGGTGCGAAGCGGTGACCTCGTCGTGGATGCGAAGAGTCTGGTCAATCTGTTGAAACTCGGCGCAGGCAAAGGCACCGTCGTGCGCGTCTCCGCTGAAGGCGTGGATGCAGATGAAGCGCTGGCAACGTTGAAGGCAGGAATCGAAAGCGGGCTGGGCGAAGAGGAAGAAACCCACGCGCCTCAACTTGACCGAGTGAACTGGTCGCCAACTTCAACCGTTTCCTACGCCGACGGCGTGCCCGCCTCAGACGGCATTGTGGTGGGAATTGTTTTTCAACACGCACACAAAGCCATTGTGGTCGAAGACTCGGTTACCAGTCCTTCCTTTGGCAAGAAACAATTCAAGAGCGCCATTGATTCGGCGCAAAAAGAATTGAACAAACTGTATGACGAAGTGAAGGTGCGCCTCGGCTCGAATCAGGCTTCCATCTTTTTGGTGCATGCCGAATTCTTGAACGATGATGACCTTTTGAAAGAAACCGAAGATCTGATTTCAAAGAAACACAACCCCGCCTGGGCTTGGCAGCAGACCGTTCATTCGCGCATTGACCAGTTGAAGAATCTGGATGACCCCATCCTCGCGGGTCGCGCCGTGGATCTGAGCGATGTCTGTCAGCGTGTGCTGCGTCACATGCTCGGCATTGCCGACGAATCCCCTGCGGCGTCGCGCAATCCTTCTGTTTTGGTTGCCGATGACCTCACCCCCTCTGACACTGCCAACCTCGACCCCGATCTGATCTTGGGCTTTGTCACCGCCAAAGGCGGACCGACCTCGCACACCGCCATCATTGCGCGTGCGATGGGCATCCCTGCCATTGTTGCGGCTGGTGACTCGGTCTTGGAAATTTCGAACGGCACGAACTGCATTCTCGACGGCTTCAACGGCAAGTTGTATCTCAACCCGCAGCCCGAAGACATTGAAAGCGCCGAGCAGTTGCACGAAGAAATTAAACGTCAACTCAGCGCCGACTATGCCGAAAGACTTCTGCCTGCCAAAACGCAGGATGAGCATGTCATTGAAATCTTTGCCAACGTCAACCGCGTGGCAGATGCCGTGAAAGCGGTGGAGTACGGCGCGGAAGGCGTGGGTCTGATGCGTACCGAATTCCTCTTTTTGGAAAGCGGCAAAACTCCCACTGAAGATGAACAATACGAAGTGTATGTAGAAATGGGCAAGGCGCTCGGTGAGCGTCCGCTCACCATTCGCACACTCGATATCGGCGGCGATAAGCAGGTGCCACACCTCAACCTGCCCAAAGAAGATAACTCCTTCCTCGGCATTCGCGGCATTCGTCTGTGCTTTGCCCGCCCTGACCTGTTCCTGCCGCAGCTCCGCGCCATTTATCGCGCCGCCAAAGAGACCAACATCCGTATCATGTTCCCGATGATTACCACGCTTGAAGATGTGGAGCAGGTCATTGAGATCACCGAAAAAGTCCGCGTTGAAGTGGGCGCGCCGAAGATCGAACTCGGCATCATGGTGGAAGTTCCCTCCGCTGCCATCCTCGCCGATCAATTCGCCAAACTGGTGGACTTCTTCTCCATCGGCACAAATGACCTGACCCAATACACCCTCGCGATGGATCGTGTCCACCCGCAGTTGGCAAAACAAGCCGACGCGTTGAACCCCGCTGTCCTGCGCATGGTGGAGATGACCGTGCGCGCCGCGACCAAAGAAGGCAAGTGGGTGGCGGTCTGTGGCGGCGCCGCCAGCGACATCAAGGGTGCATCCATTCTGGTGGGCTTGGGCGTGAAAGAATTGAGCATCACCGTGCCAACCATCCCGACCATCAAATCGCATTTACGCAAGGCATCTTTGAAAGACTTGCAGGCATTGGCACAGTCCGCGTTGAATTGCCGAACCGCTGCCGAGGTGCGAGCTTTATGAAAGTTGCCACCATCACCGTCAACCCTGCTGTGGATGAAACCATCTCAGTAGATCACTTCAAACTGGGAACCGTGAACCGCAGTCAGGGCTATCGCTACGACGCAGGCGGCAAAGGCGTGAACGTCGCTTCGTTCCTAGCCGACTACGGCATCCCCGTGGCGGTGACGGGTTTTCTCGGCGAAGAGAACGCGGACGTGTTCGAACGTCACTTCGAGCGCAAGGGAATCGAAGACCGCTTCGTGCGTGTGCCAGGCGAGACCCGCATCAACATCAAGATCATGGACGAGGTCAACCAAGTCACCACTGACTTGAATATGCCCGGGCAAGCTCCAGGCGAGTATGCCATCTCCAAGTTGATGGAACAGGTCGAGACAATGTCTGAAGCGTGTGAGTGTTTCGTGCTTTCGGGCAACATCCAATCGGGTCTGCCCTCCGATTTTTATGCAGACATTATCCAGTTGTTGAAATCCAAAAACCGTCGAGTCGTTTTGGATACGAGCGGTGATGCGTTGGTTGAGGCGGTCAAGGTCAAACCGAACATCATTAAACCGAACATCCACGAGTTGAGTGCTTTGGTGAATCGATCATTGGATGGAATTCAAAGTGTGTACTCATCGGCTATTTCGCTCATCAATGAAGATACGACCGTGGTTGTAATTTCGATGGGCAAAGATGGCGCATTATTCGTTGAGAAAGATCAAGCATTTGTAGCCAAGCCGCCTGAAGTGACCGTGAAATCCACCGTCGGTGCGGGCGATGCAATGGTGGCGGGACTGGTGGCTGGCTTGAGCAAGGACATGTCACTGCGAGAATGTGCCAGCCTTGCCACAGCTTTTTCGCTCAGCATGATAACTCGCCTTGGTCGTGACCTGCCCGAGATGAAGGTCATCAACGACTTTCAAAAGCAGGTGGAGATCATCCCTGTTGTGTTCGAACAGTTGAAAAACTGATTGTTGGAAAGAAATACGAAAGGAGAATGAATGAAGATCGTTGCAATTACCTCATGCCCCACAGGGATCGCCCATACCTACATGGCTGCCGAAGGTCTTGAAAAAGGCGCCAAAAAACTGGGTCACATCATCAAGGTGGAAACCCAGGGCTCGATCGGCGTGGAGAACCGCCTAACCGAGCAAGAGATTGCCGAAGCGGAATTGGTCGTCATCGCCGCTGATGTCAAAGTGGATTTAAGTCGCTTTACTGGCAAGAAGGTCTATGAGACCGCCAGCAATGCGGCTATCAAAGATGGTGCTGGTGTGATCACCGCCGCCATTAATTCATAATTCCAAGGAGAGAGCAAATGTCAACAAGCAAGAGCAATTTATCTGGTGCCTATAAGCACCTCATGACGGGCGTGTCGTACATGATCCCGTTCGTCGTAGCGGGCGGTCTTTTGATCGCCATTGGTTTCGCTGCCCGTGGTATCTATGCCTATGATGCCACCCTCGCCCTCGATGGTTCCACCATGGAGGCCACCGGTTGGACGACCTTCTGGGCGAACATCTTTGCCATTGGTGCCAAGGGTGGTTTCGGACTTATGGTGCCGATCCTCGCTGGCTACATTGCTTACTCGATCGCTGACCGCCCTGGCCTTGCCCCCGGTATGATCGGCGGTATCCTTGCGGGCGTTACTGGTTCCGGCTTCCTCGGCGGTATCATCGCCGGTTTTCTCGCTGGTTACTTCACCCAGTGGCTCAACGGCGCGATCAAACTGCCGCGCAACCTTGCCGGTCTCAAGCCAGTGCTCATCCTGCCCCTCATCAGCTCACTCGTCGTTGGTTTGATCATGTTCTATGTCGTTGGTGTGCCGGTTAGTGCCGCGCTCAACGCCCTCACCAGTTTCCTGACCGGTATGCAAGCTGGCAGTGCTGCTGTGCTAGGCTTGATCCTCGGCTTGATGATGGCGTTCGATATGGGTGGTCCCGTCAACAAAGCGGCTTACACCTTCTCGGTTGGTTTGCTCAGCAGTGAAGTGACTGCCCCCATGGCGGCTGTGATGGCGGCTGGTATGACCCCTCCGCTCGGCTTGGCTCTCGCTGCCTATCTCTTCAAGAACCGCTTCACCGAAGATGAGCGTGAGTCTGCATCTTCCACTGCCATCCTTGGAATTTCCTTCATCACAGAAGGCGCAATTCCTTACGCCGCCCGCGATCCGTTCCGCGTTATTCCTTCCATCATGGTCGGTTCAGCAGTTGCCGGTGCGCTTTCCATGGCGTTCGGATGCCAGCTCCATGTTCCTCATGGCGGCATCTTCGTTCTGCCCATCCCCAACGCAGTGGATAACCTCGGCATGTACATCGTTGCCCTGCTCGTCGGCACCGCTGTCACCGCTGGTATGCTTTATGTTCTGAAGAAACCTGTTGAAGAAACAGCCGCTGCCTAAAGAACCATGACCTTTTATCCCCCGTCAGCAATGGCGGGGGATTTTTGTTTTACAATCAGTCAATGAAAACTCTTGTCACCGGCGCAACCGGATTCCTAGGCGGAGCCCTCACCCGCAGATTACATAGCATGGGCTGGCAGGTCACTGCACTCGGACGCAACCCTGAAAAATTAAATCAACTGGAAGATGACGGCATCCAGACGGTTCGAGCAGACATTTCCAAAAAAAATGAAGTAACCGCTTCATTCTCTGACGTTGAGTTGGTCTTTCACTGCGCAGCTTTACCTTCGCCTTGGGGCGGGTTTGAGAAGTTCTACCAAGCCAATGTGATCGGCACACGCAACGTCGTGCAGGCATGTATGGAAAAAAATGTTAAGCGCTTGGTGTATGTTTCCACCCCCAGCCTATATTTCGATTACTCTTCGCGCATGGGTGTAAAAGAAAACGACCCATTGCCCGAACCCATCAGCCACTATGCACATACCAAACGTTTAGCCGAAGAAGAAGTGGACAAAGGCTTTGAGCAAGGGCTTGCCGTTGTCTCCATTCGTCCGCGGGCGTTGTTCGGCGAAGGGGATACGGTCATCTTCCCCAGATTGATCCCGCGATTGCAGAGCGGTAGGCTGCCCATCCTTGGGGACGGCGAAAACGTGGTCGACCTGACCTACATCCAAAACGTAGTGGACGCCCTGCTGTTGTGCGCAGAATCTCCCATAAATACGCTCGGCAAAACATACAACATCACTAATGATGAACCTGTCAAACTATGGAAACTAATCGAACGTATCTGTGATGAATTGGGTTACCCACATCCGTCGCGAAGGATATCTTATAAAACCGCCAACACTGCCGCCAGTACCCTTGAATTTTTGTATTCCCTCATTCCCTACAGCCCTGAACCGCCGCTGACTCGAGTATCCGTCAGTATGATGGCGAATAACACCACGCTTGATATCTCCGCCGCAAAGGCGGAACTTGGCTACCAGCCCAAGGTTTCGGTGGAAGAAGGCGTGCAGCGGTTTTTGAAATGGTGGAAGGAAAAGAATTAACCACAAAGGTCACAAAGTACACCAAGGTTTTTCCTTTGAGACCTTTGTGTACTTTGTGGTTAAAAGGCTCTTATGAAAATCGATATTCTTCATGCAGGCTACTGTACTTCTCCCGAGCATCTCGCCATTCAAGGCGGACGTTGGCGCGCGATCCATTTTCCCGCCATGTTCGCGCTTTTTCGCCATCCCCAATATGGCGCAATGCTTTTCGACACCGGCTATTCCTATCGCTTCTTCGATGAGACGAAAAAATTCCCCAAGCGCTTCTATCGTTGGATGACCCCTGTCCATTTGAAAGAAGAAGACCTAGTCGTTAACCAACTCGCAACCTTTAACCTTCGTCCTGAAGATATCTCGCATGTTTTCATCTCCCACTTTCATGCTGACCATGTTGGTTCGCTTTGTGACTTGCCAAAGTCGCGTTATGTGTATCTTCCGCATGCCTATTCACATTTACGCCATCTTTCCCCAGAGGAAGATATGAAACACGCTTTCCTGCGTGGACAGATCCCCTCAGACATTGATGCCCGTTCGCAAGAAGTGGATTTGAGCAGATCGATTCTGCTTTCTGAAGAATATGCGCCCTTCAAGACCGGTTATGACCTGCTCGGTGACGGCTCTATCATTGGTGTGGAACTTCCCGGTCATGCGCATGGACAAATGGGCATCTTCGCGCGGAATGATGATGACAAGGTTTTCTTTTTCGTGGCAGATGCCGCCTGGCTCAAGCGCTCCATCGTTGAGAACCGTCCGCCGCATAAAATTGCTAACTTGCTTTTCCCCGACCCGATTGCGTATCGTGAAACGCTGGGAAAATTGCAAACCTATACGCTAACCCATCCCGATACGATTGTTGTCCCGTCGCATTGTGATGAGACGATCTCTCAATTCAGTGTATCAGGTCATAAATGAATACAAAAAATAAAATAGTTGTTATTGGCGTTGTAAGTCTTTTAATACTTGGATGTAACCTTGGGCTTCAACCTGCAACGCCTACGCCTTTGCCCGAAGCCACTCAAACATCCATTCCGCTTGATGAGTCCAAAGTGTTTATTGAAGGGAAGCTTTCGTGGGGAGAGCCGCTGGCGAATGCTCCCATTGACTTGGTTGTCCTTGAGAACGCAGACCCATACGCTTCTACTGTGACTGATGCAGAAGGTAATTTTTCATTTTCAGGGCTTGAGCCATTTAACCCAGTATTTGGTTTAGGGATTGATATTCCCGTCGCGGAATGGAAGTGTCAGAAACCTGATTTGTTAGATGAATCCTGGTTCTGGACAGCACGCGCCTACCAATATGAGGAAAATAAAGTTCGGATCTGGTTACAAAGTTACGAAGAACTCACAGTACCAAGCGGCATATTGATCCAGATGAGTATTGATTTGAAATGCCCATAGCAGAACTCTTTACCCGCGAGAACATCCACTCCCTGCCTTTCCCATCTACGGAGGATGGGGAGTACGCGCGCCGTTATCTCATCCCATTGATGAGCGATGACCCGCAGAAATATATTCGCAACGTATACAACACGCAGTTGATGGCGGCTAAAGTGGGTGAGACGATCATTCCCATCACAGCCTCAGATTTTCATCCGCAGAATACATATACGGTTTCGCCATACAGTCATTATGTTTCGTATGGCGCATTTGAAGAAGTGAAGCATCTCAATAATAAATTTGCTGAAATTGCAGTGAAGTTTGTAATGACGCCGGTCTCGTGGTATTTCCGTTTTGCCGAGCTGGATAAGGTTGTTTTCGTCAACAATTACCTGCTATCGACGAATCTGTATCCGTCAGTAAACAGCGACCAGTTATCGGCGTTGAGTGAGGCGCTCATCCGCTGGTACCCAGATCGGGCAATCGTTTTCCGTTCGGTAGACCAGAAAAAGAATCCACATATTTACGAAACGCTTGAAGGGCTTGGGTATGATCTAGTCTTGAGCCGTCAGGTCTGGTACATGGACCCGGTTGCGGCGTTGAAGACGCGGCAATGCAAAGAAGATGTGCGCGTACTGAAAAAAGCAGGTTATGACGTGGTCAGTGGCAGGGATTTATCAGACGAAGAACTTCACCGTGCAGTGGAGTTGTATAACCTGTTGTACCTGCAAAAGTATTCGTACTACAACCCGCAATTTACATTTGACTTGCTAAAGCTCGCCCGCGAACAGGATATTCTGCACATGTACGGACTTAAGAAGAATGGCAAGTTGAACGCTATTATGGGTTTCTTTGTCCGCAATGGCGCTATGACCCAGCCCCTTTTCGGTTACGACACATCGCTTCCAATGGAAGAGGGTTTATATCGTTTATTGACGTTGGTCACTTTGCAGGAAGGCGTGAAGCGCGGGTTGCTTGTTCATGCCAGCGGCGGAGTTGGGAAGTTCAAGAAAGTGCGCGGCGGCGAGTCGGTGACGGAGTACAATGCTGTGTTTACGAAGCATCTGCCACGAAGAAGACAACTGCCGTGGAAGTTGATCGGTAGAGTTTCCGATGCAGCCATACCGTATTTTAAGAAGATGGATTTTTAGACGTTGGACGGCGGACAATAGACTATGGACGATGGAAAGTTTGTCCGCCGTCTATTGTCCATGGTCTATCGTCAATTTTAATAGGAGCCTCTTTTATGCAAGTCAACATCCCCCTCAAAATTATAGGTCTTGGACGATATTTACCAAAACGAGTTGTACCCAGTTCTGAACTGGAAGTCATGTGCGGCGTGCCTGCGGGTTGGGTGGAGCGGCGTAATGGGGTGCGTGAGCGCCGCTGGGTGACGGATGAAACTTCATCGTTCATGTCGGCGGAGGCGGGGCGTGAGGCATTGGAAGAGGCGAAGCTCAAGCCAAATCAACTTGACTTGATCATCAACGCATCAGGAACGGGTGAGCAGGCGATTCCGGATACGGGGGTGCTCATTCAACGTCAGTTGGGGTTGGGCGCTTCTGGCATTCCGGCGATGACAGTTCATACCACTTGTTTGAGCTTTGTGGCGGCAATGGATGTGGCTTCAAACTTCATCAGCAGCGGACGTTACAAGAACATCCTCATTTGCAGCGCAGATGTGGCTTCGTGCGGCATTAATCCCAAAGAACCCGAGTCTGCTTCGTTGGTGGGGGATGCGGCAGCGGCGGTGGTCGTTACACGCGCAAATGAAGGCGATGCATCAAAAATCCATCATTCGCATTTCAAGTCGTTTGGTGATGGCGCGTATCTCACCACCATTATGGGCGGCGGCTCGCGGTTACATCCGCGTTTTGCGGGGCACAACCCGGAGGATGATCTCTTTCATATGGATGGACCGGCTGTGTTGCGCATGGTGCGCGGGATTGCACATGAATTTCTTGAAGAGTTGTACCCCGGTCTATCCAAGAGCATGGTGGACGTAGATGTGGTCGTTCCGCATCAGGCGAGCAAAGTCGGTTTAATGATGTTGGAGCGTTTTGGTTGGAAGGAAGAGAAGATTGTCCGAACGATCGAAACGCTTGGCAACTGTGTTGCGGCTTCGATCCCGGTTACCCTGTATCAAGGTGTACGCGATGGACGTATTGAGCGCGGCAATAAGGTGCTGTTGGTGGGCACCGGCGCGGGCTTGTCCATTGGCGGTATGGTATTGACGTTTTGATTCACCGTAGGGGCGGGGTAACCCAGCCTCTACATAATGTTATGAACATTCTCCTCACCGGCGGGCGCGCGCCCGTTACTCTCGATCTGGCTCGTGCGTTTCATCGCGCAGGGCACACCGTCTTTATGGCGGAGTCGCTGCGCGGGCATGTGAGTCAGCCGTCAAATACGATCAAGGCTAATTTTGTGGTGCCAGCTCCGCGTCAGGCGACTGAGGCGTTTTTGGCGGCGTTGAAAAAAATCATTGTGGAGAATCAGATCGAGTTGTTGATCCCGACCTGTGAGGAAGTTTTTCATGTCGCAAAAGGGTTGGGGGATCTGCCATGTCCTGTGTTCACAGAACCGCTACATAGATTGGATGTGTATCACAACAAATGGAAGTTTGTGATCGCAGCGGGGGAATGTGATCTGCGTACGCCTGAGTCTATGTTGGTGATGCGTGAAGATGACTTGTTGTTTGCGTACACTCATTGGCGCGGGCTGGTGTTGAAGCCGGTCTATTCGCGCTTCGCCTCGCGGACTTTGATCCTGCCTACACTCAAAGAAGCTTTATCTACACTGGCGCTTTATCCGCAGCAGCCGTGGATCGCGCAGGAATATATTGCCGGGCATCAGTTTTGCAGTTATTCAGTTTGCCAGAACGGACGTGTTACGGCTCATGCTGTATACCCAACGATTTACACGGCAGGGCAAGGCGCTACGATCGCATTTCAACCGGTGGAGCATGCAGCGATCTATGACTGGGTGCAGACGTTCGTCAAACACTTCGGTGTAACCGGACAGATGGCGTTCGATTTTATTCAGACCCCTGAAGGTGATGTGGTGGCGTTGGAATGTAACCCGCGTGCCACGAGTGGCTTGCATTTGCTGACCGGGAATCCGCGGTTCGTAGAATCTTTCTTTCAAACAGAATCGCCCTGCATTACACCTGATGCGTCTGTATCGCGCATGCTGGGAATGGCGATGTTGGTGTATGGCATGCCTGCTTCACTAAAACATGGGAATTTTGGCGCGTGGCTGAAAACTTTTTTGCATAGCGATGATGTCTTGTTGGATTTCCATGACCCGCTGCCTTTCTTGATGCAGATGCGCAGTATTTTCTCTTATTTGCGTTTGGGGCGGCGGGAGGGTATCTCTGCACTGGCGGCATCCACCTATGATATCGAGTGGAATGGGGAAGGTTGATCTCTTAGAGATACGGGGGATGATCTGTTTGACTTGGAGTTTTTTTATTGATGGCAAATGATCCATTCTGGCATGTATTTGATGCAGGGGCTGGACGTCCACTCGTTTTTTTGCATAATGGCGGTGGAACTTTCCTGAACTGGGCGTATCAACTCGAGTATTTTTTACCCAATTACCGTGTGATCGCTCCTGACCTGCCTGGCTTTGGGCGGTCTGCCCGGCTGGGTTTACCGCTAACCTTGGATCTTTATGTGCAGGGGTTAAAGGACCAACTGGACAGGTTGGATATTTCCAAACCGATCTTGATCGGGAATTGCATCGGCTCGTCGATCGCGCTGGAGTTTGCGCTGCGTGAGCCAGAGCGTGTGGCAGCCTTGGCGCTGTTCAATGTCTGTGGCGGGTTGCCCATGCTTTCTCCACGATTACAGTTCTGGGCGGGTCTGCGTCCTGTTACGGCTTTGGGCAAAAGGTTTCATCAATTGATGGTGGATACAGCCAGTCATCCGGTTTTGTATCCTTTGAATGCGCCCTTGTTATATGCAGGGGCGTTACCAGAATTACCCCCGGCTCTGTTGGAGTTCTCGGTGCAACAACGCCGCGAGCCTGCTTTGCGTGCGTCATTGTACTGGCTGGCAATGGGGTTGGGCAGTTTTGGTGTTTTTACCCAGACCCGCCAAAAGCCGAAAGGCTTTCCGCCTGTTCTTTTAGGGTGGGGAAGGCAGAATCAAGTTTTGGATGTAAGTTGGGCGGAGATGATCGCACACTGGTTAAAGCCCGAACGTCTTTGGCTGATGGAGAACACAGGTCACATGCCGATGCATGAGCACCCGGCACTCGTCAATGTAACACTGAGTGAATTCTTTCAGGCGGCAAATGACAGGGGTATATAATTTCGGGAATATCATATTTATACAGTAGGGTTTATATAAAACATAATTGACTGACAATATCTAAACATACAAAGGTGATTTTATGAATTCTCTGCAACGCATAAAAAATGTTATCGCTGGCGAGCCGGTAGATCGCACACCCAACCTCGATATTTTCATGATCCGAGCCGTACATCACCTCGGCATCCCGTTATCCAAATATTATCTTGATTATCGCGTGTTATGTGAAGTGAACATGGCGGCCTTGCGAGATTTCGAGCTGGATGTTGTGCAAGCCATTTCTGACCCCTATCGCGAAGCCTGCGATATCGGGCTGGAAGTTGAATTTCCATACGACCAAATGCCAATGCACAGAAGTCTGGTTATCCGTGAGCCGGAAGATCTCGCCAAGGTCAAATTCCCGGTGCAAAATTTTGGTCCACGCATGACAGACCGCTTGGAAGGCGTTCGCGCAATGCGGGAACAAGTCGGGGACGAAGTTGCCGTGATGGGTTGGGTCGAAGGTGCTTTTGCAGAAGCCGCAGATTTGCGAGGCATGACCGAGATCATGAAGGATGTATATAAGCGTCCCGATTGGTTGAAAGAATTGCTTGAAAAATGTGCAGAAGTGGAGATCGCTTTCGCCTCCGCCCAAATCGACGCCGGTGCGCATATGATCGGGCTGGGTGACGCCGCAGCCTCTCTCATCTCACCGCGCATGTATCGCGAATTCGCCCTCCCCTATCAACAACGCATCTTTGAAGCTGTCAAAGCCAAGGGAGCGATTCCACGCCTGCACATCTGCGGCAAGACCTCTCACATCCACAAAGAAATGGCACAAAGTGGTGCAGAAATCATTGACGTGGATTGGATGAATGACCTGCAACGCGCAAAAGAAGAGATGGAAGGTCTGGTCATATGCGGCAATCTGGACCCTGTCACCGTCTTTTTGCAAGGAACGCCAGAGGATGTCTACCAAGGTGTGCTCGCCAATGCCAAAGCAGGCGGCTCTCGCTGGATATCCGCGGGCGGTTGCGAGATCCCAGATGAAACGCCCATCGAAAATCTAAAAGCACAAAGTCAGGCATTGCGCGATCTGGGAGCCAGGGCATGACCAACCCTTACAAAAAGATATCGATGAAACCGCAAGCCTATCAATGGCTGCGCTTTGGTGAAATAAAACCCACAGGCTGGATTCTGTCGAATGGCTTGAGCTTTCTGATAATGGGAAGGAAATTTTAGAGATGCAAAATGAAATAGAAATAATGTTGATGAATAATGTTGTTATTATATAAGTTGGTTCAAACAGCTGCTTACTCAAAAGCAAGAAAAAAACAGCCACGATATTTGCGCCTATACTGAAAAAATGCGCTGTAGCACTGGTGATTATTGGATCAGCTTTCGGCGGCGTGCGGCAATGGAATACATTGCCAGCCCTAGTGAAAATAGGACCGCGCCTGAAGCCGCATTTGCCACCAGCGGAACCCCTGCTTGTTTGAGTGCGATTCCCGCGAAGGACCAAACCAATACGAAGACGTAGCCGCTATCCCTGCGGATGACCGTCATGAGCACACCAAGCATGGTGGCGATCACGATCATGGTCACTGCCCATGTCTGCGGCGCAATGCCGAATCCGCTCCAGTTAACGAAATACAACCAATCAGAAATATTTGCCACAGTGGCGACCGTGATCCAGCCGAGGTACACGCTGAACGGAATATCCACACTCCATTTTTCAGCAATACTTACAGGTGTACGCCCGATGTTGAGTTTGAGGTAACTGGCGATGAGCAAGCCAAGCAAAGTCAGCATCACCAGCACGCTCAAGCCGAAGACGTTGTAATGCCAGCACACCAGCCAGGCGGCATTGAAGATGCCGCTGATGGCAAAGAGATAGCCGAGGTTACGTAAACGCGGACTTTCTTTTTGTGCCGGTTGGAATTGATAGATGGTGAAGGCGATCCAGCCAATGTAGATGATGCCCCAAATGGCGAAGACGTACCCAGCGGGGACGAAGTACACGAGGAAGCGGTCTGAGATCTCGCCGGTGTTCTGTCCGTTGAGAGGCAAAGTGCTGGCAAGGATGTTGACCGTCAGCGCGAGGATGACTGAAAGTGCATTTGCAAGTTGGCGTGTGGTGTCTTTGGACATGGTTTTCTCCGTGTATATGTAGTGGTGAATGGATAGGTCTGAACCGGGGCTTCTTACTTTCAAAGACGATCAGGCAAAATAAAAAACACGCCCGCTCGCGTGTTTTTTATGCGATCATCTGTGCATTTTCTAGCGCAGTGATGAACTCTCGGGCAGAAGAAAAACGTTCATTTATATCTTTTGCCATTGCCTGTTGAATGGCGCGGGCGGTGTGGCGTGGAATATCGTGCTCAAGTTCGCGTGCATCGGGTGGCGGTGCATTCAAATGTGCAAGCAGAACGGCGCCTGTATCAGGGCGCTCAAATGGCAGGTGACCAGTCAACATTTGGTAGGTCATGACGCCCAACGCATAAATGTCCGCGCGCCCGTCCACATCTGCCGAGGCTTGAATTTGCTCCGGCGCCATGTAGTCGAAGGTACCAAGCATTCCGGCGGTATTGGTGATGCGGGTGTGGGCATCGACCATTTTGGCAATGCCGAAATCTGTCAGCACGGAACGCGAAGGGATGGTGGAAGAATCAAGCATCACGTTGGATGGCTTAATGTCACGGTGGACGAGTCCGTTCAGGTGGGCGTAGTCCAACGCATCGGCGATCCCTCGCAAAATGCCAATGGTATTTGGGACGGTAATGCGTTTTTCCTGTTTGATCAAACTGTTGAGATCCGGACCTGAAAGCAATTCCATGACAATGTAATATGAACTATGCTCCTGCCCAAAATCTGTGACGCGCACAATATTGGGATGTTCCAGCCGCGATACGATCTCCGCTTCGCGCATGAACCGTTTTTGGAATTGCTCATCACCAGCCAATGCGGCACGTAGCACTTTGACTGCCACAGCCCCGCGCCCAGTCGAATCGGTGGCGCGATAGACTTCCGCCATGCCGCCATGACCGATCAGCTTTAGATTACGATACGAGGACAGTGAGATTCCCCCAACGTTTGTTTCCGCCTCTGAACGGATCTCAAGCGGGGTCTTCTGATAATCGATCTGGATGTGATAGAAGGCACGGTCTACAAAGCGCTGCAGTTTTTTGCGTAAAGGCTGGAAGCCCGCTCCCGCCATGACGGAGAAGACGAGGGCAACAAAGAAAAATTGATCGCTGGCGTGCATACTTTTGAAGACTGCCGAAGCGAGTACGAATACCAGCCCGAGGGTCAAACCCAGCCCGATCGTGAGAATGCCGTAGACCAGTGACCGGTTGATGAGCAAGTCAATGTCGAACAGGCGGGTGCGCACAATGGAAATGGCGACGAAAAGCGGCAACATGAGAAATAAGAATATGCCAGCCAAACGCGATACGGCTTGGAACCCGATTGCGGCGATCTCCGACTTGGTCAATATTGGGAAAAGATAGGACAGCACCTGGAAAATAAGGAACCACAGGAAAGGTCCCATGGTGCCGATGAAGATCCAGCGGATCTGTTGTTTTTGAGCAAGGGTGGAGGAGCGATAGTAACGATATATTCCGTTGACAAGCCCGACCGAATACCAACTGATGGTGATCAGGAAGTAATATCCCTTGTGGCTCATTTTGTCCCAGTAGAAGGGTGCTTCGGGAAATATATAAATGCCCAGCATGGTAACGACCAGAAGCGGAACCAGAAATTTCATCCAGCGCGGCGTAAACTTCCCATTTGGGAACAACATGGAAAACAGAACGATGCTAATATCGCCCAGCGCCAGAATAAGCCCGCCCTGTGTTTGATACCCCGGTGTGACGGCGATATTGTTTGCCAGGTTGGTAATGCGAACCCCGAAAATGATCAGGAAAAGCGACGTGAAAATGGCAAACCAGTCATCAGAGCGGTTAACGATCAGTACCACGCCAATAACGGAGAAACCGAACATCAGCAGCAGATCCACACCGTAATCAATAAACGTCTGAACCAGTGCGGGGAGCCCTAATAGCAGGCGGGTCATACTGCTATTTTTGAATGCCATGAACTGCGGAGAAAGGACTGCCCCTAAAACCATGACCGTGTATAGGACAACCAGCCCCCAAACCCCAAGCAACACCCAACGCAATGCAGGGCGATTTTTTAAAGAGGTTTCTTGTGTAATAGGGCTTGTTGACATGGGTCAATATTTTTTTTCAATAATAACGCCAAAACCTGCTAAATTCATATCATCCAGTTGTTAGTTTTGGAAGGTGAAAGGTTGCAGCGTTAGTCAACTTACGTTGGGGAGATGGAAAGGTTTCACCCGAAAATCGAGTGTGTTTTGTAGCGGAGAGGGCGGGATTCGAAAGTCTTCCCCTCAATGGGGGCACGCGACCGGAAAACAAAAACACACCCTTTCGGATGTGTTTTCGCTAGCGGAGAGGGCGGGATTCGAAAGTCTTCCCCTCAATGGGGGCACGCGACCGGAAAACAAAAACACACCCTTTCGGATGTGTTTTCGCTAGCGGAGAGGGCGGGATTCGAAAGTCTTCCCCTCAATGGGGGCGCCGGAAAACAAAAACACACCCTTGCGGATGTGTTTTCGCTAGCGGAGAGGGCGGATCTCGAAGTCTTCCCCTCAATGGGGGCGCGACCGGAAAACAAAACCCCCGTTCCTAGCGGAGAGGGCGGGATCGAACCCGCGACCGGTTTTAAAGCCGGCACTCACTTAGCAGGCGAGCCCATTCAGCCACTCTGGCACCTCCCCAACAATGTACAACTGCTCGTCTGACGCTTGATATTGTAATCGCAAATCAAAAATCGTCAACACGTGCGCCGGGTACAGGGCTTATACCCGAATTGTAAGGCGGAGGGAGTGGGATTCGAACCCACGTTGGCTTTCACCAAACATGTTTTCAAGACATGCGCCTTCAGCCGCTCGGCCATCCCTCCATAGGAACCGACTTTCGTCGGAGGCGGAAGCGATTTTACCATATCTAGGATGTCATGCTGAGCGTAGCGAAGCATCTCTACCAATGGGCGTAGAGACCCTTCAGTCGCGAAGAACGCTCCTTCAGGGTGACACAAAGTTTATAATCACCCCCAATGGACAAACACGACGTCATCATCATTGGCGGGGGAATTGCCGGGCTCACCGCCGCCCTGCACCTCGCCGAGCGCGGACTGAAACCTCTCATCCTCGAGTCAAACGAGCATATTGGTGGCCGCTTGGCGGGCTTACCTGAAACAGATGTCAAAGGAAAAAAATTCCCTGCCGAACATGGTGTGCATGGAATTTGGTCTTCGTATTGCAATCTAAAGTCCATGCTTCGGCGGCATGGCGTTGTCGATCAATTCACACCCGCCACCGACGAGCAATGGATCTACCGCGTAGGCGACCACGTCCGACGCGCGAACATTGGCAGCGCCATTCGCAACAGCTTCGTCCCTGCGCCCTTTCATTACATTCAACTTTTTCTTTCGCCGCGTTTTTGGGGCATGTTCACTCTGCGCGACATGCTCTCCATTTTCAACGTCTGGTCGGTGCTGGTGATGGCGCTGGGCATTGATCCCTTCGTCGAGAATCAGCCGATGGAGGGTTTCACTTTCGGCGGCGCGCTCAAGAAATGGGGACCCGCCTTCCGCTCGCTCTTTTTCGGTCTCACCCGCAACGGGCTCGCCACCGATCCCGACCAAGTTCCGCTGGCGGGCTTCCTTGCCTTCCTGCGTTTTTACACCCTCATGCGCCGCGACGCCTGGGCGTTCGAGTATCTTCCCAACGGAGGCGGCGAGGTCTGCGAAAAACTATCGGCGAAGATTCAAAGCTTGGGCGGTGAGATTCGATTCAAGTCACGAGTGAAGCGCGTGGAAAAGGATGAGGCGTGGACTGTGCATTGGGAGCAGGATGGAATCCCCGGCGTGGATACGGCTCCCTTTGTCATCCTCGCTTCAGACTCACCCGGAGCTGAATCTATTATCAAAAGCAGTTTCCCCGCTGACGATTTGTTCTTCCCGCATGGGCTTGGTCATGCAGTCATCCGTTTGTGGTTCAGCAACTCGCCGCGCCGTGGACCCGAAGCGGGCATGTTCAGCGGTGACTTTGTGATGCACAATTTTTTCTGGCTCGAGCGCATTTATGACTCGTACAAAACATGGCACGCCGAAACGGGCGGCGCATGCATCGAAGCGCATGTCTACGGACCGCCCAGTGTGCTGGCTCAACCCGACGCGGTTTTGTTGGCGAACGTGATCACGGATGTGAACCGCGCCTTCCCCGAATTGAAGGGACATCTCATCGCGCCGTATTTGCAGCGCAACGCAGGCACGCATACGCTGCCGTCGCTGGGCAAACGCGGAACGCATTTGGGAATTGAAACGCCGTGGGAGAATCTATTTTGCGCAGGCGACTGGGTGCGCCACGAAACGCCTGCCTTCTTTTTGGAACGCGCCTGTGTCACCGGGCTCGAAGCCGCCAACCGTGTACTGCGTGCAAAAGGCTTGGAAGAATTTAAAGTTGAAAGTTACCCGCCGCCCGAACCGATGGCAGCCTGGATAGAAAGTTTGATGATGAAGGGGAGGAAGAGGAGGAAAGAGAAGAGAGCGGGGAATAGTAAATAGTAAATAGGCTGGTTTGCTTATTTACGGTAATGGTCGTAGATGGCGATTGCAATGAGAAGACCAACAACTACCGGTATGATAATTAAAATGAGAATCATGTTTTTCCTTATTGTTTCAATTGATAAGTAAACAATGCGGAATGCAATTTTGATTCTGCATTCCGCATTCTGCATTTATTTAGATCACACCCAACTTCTTTCCCACACTCTTGAACGCCTCCAAGCCTTTATCGAGGTCATCCTTCGCATGCGCGGCGGAGATCATCACGCGGATTCTCGCCTTGCCTTGTGGCACGGTTGGGAAGCCGAGGGACATGGCGAACACCCCTGCCTCAAATAATTCGCGGCTGAATTGTTGTGCCAGCGGAGCTTCACCGAGCATGACCGGGGTGATGGGCGTCTCGCTCACGCCCGTGTTGAAACCGAGGTTCTTCATTTCAGCTTTGAAGTACTTGGCGTTGTCCCAAAGTTTATCCACTAATTGAGTCGAGTCTTCGAGCAAGTCCACAGCCGCCAAACATGCCGCTGCATCAGGGACAGTCACCGCCGAGGAGAACAGGAAGGGACGCCCGCGCTGGCGCAGCCATTCGATGATGACCGCTTTGCCCGCGACGATTCCGCCCACCACACCGAACGCCTTCGACATCGTGCCCACTTCCACATCCACTTTGCCATGCAAGCCAAAGTGATCGACGATGCCGCGTCCGCCCTTGCCGAGCACACCTTCGCCGTGAGCATCATCCACCATTAAGAGAATGTCGTACTTCTTTGCCACTTCGTAAATATCGGGCAGGGGCGCAATGTCCCCATCCATGCTAAAGACGCCATCCGTGATGATGAGCGCGCGGCGGAAATCTTTCAAATTGGCTTTGATCTGTTCTTCGAGCGACTTCACATCGTTATGTTCATAGGCAATGATCTTCGCGCCAGACAAACGGCATCCGTCGATGATGGATGCGTGGTTGAGTCTGTCAGAGAAGATCACATCTTCTTTTCCAACCAGCGCAGGGACGGTCGCTAAATTGGCAGTGAATCCGCTTTGGAAGGTGATCGCCGCCTCCACACCTTTGAATTGCGCCAGGCGTTTTTCGAGTTCAACATGCAGAGACATCGTCCCTGCAATCGAACGGACTGCGGCAGGACCGACCCCCATCTCATCGGTCGCTTTCTTTGAAGCCGCAACCAAGGCGGGATGATTGGCGAGTCCCAGATAATTGTTCGAGCAAAAATTCAGCACTTTCTTGCCGTCCACGGTCAGCCATGCGCCTTGCGGCGAACTGATGGTACGGATGTTGTTATATAGCCCCTGCGATTTCAAATTGTCGATCTCTTGCTGGATCCAATCGATCTTTGACATATTTTCTCCTTTTGGAAACCTGTCCGCATTATAGCGACTTAATAAAAAATGGACATCACACTTTCATTGTGACATCCACTTTATTCTTTTTTACTCTTTCACTTCCGCCAACAGCCCCAACTCAGCTAGCTCTGCCAACACTTTTTGGATGGCTCCGCCTTTGACGATCACTGCCGTTGGGCTTAACATTTCGCCGAAGTATTTTCCTGCCCTCGACCTGCGCATCTCTTCCATGATCTCGGGCTTGCTCACTCGCAGCACAAGCAGACTCTCCACTCGGGCTTCCGCTCCGTTCGCATCCCAGCGTTTGAGCGCTTTCACCGTTGCAGGCGGAACAGCCTCCTTTGTGTACTTGACCAGCATCGCCAGCAACTGCTCGGCTTTCAGTCCCTGTTCCGTAGCACGTTTCAGCGATTCTGCGGTGACGCGGTAAAAATAATCATCGCCTTTGGGTTCATCCCATTCACAGAAGCGTGCCAATTGATAGCGGACCGTGCGCGAGAATGTTCGCGGAACAGTGATCCTCCCGTTGGAGGAGACGATAATTTTTGTATCGAGGGTCGAAGGTTGAGGGGTATCTGACTTTTGACCTTTGGCTTTTGACAATACCTTGACTGCAGTTGCTTCCTTGCCTTGCTCCGGTGCCGCCAGATCCACCTTGCCAAGCATATGCAGGGTTTGGATCACGTATTTGATCAGTGCGCCATCGACCAGATCCCAATAGGCAAAGCCGCGCAAAAACTGACCGTCTGCTGAACGCTTGATGAACCAGGAGTCGTAATCGCCTGCGGGGCGTTGATAATCGGGAAATTTTTCTTTGACGGCTTTCACGAACGCTGGAATGCTCCACCACTTATCCTGTGGAAGGTCATGGATGAGGTTCATCAAAAATTCGCGCGTCACCTGCGGCTGATTCTTCCATTCCCCTTCACAGAGGATGCTGGGAATTAAGCGCAGTTCATCGAATGTTAGCGAGTTGAGCCATGCCTGGTAAAGCATGCCCAATGCCTCGGGGCGGGGAATTTCAAGGAATTTCTTTACCGCTTCCGGGTGCAGCCCGTCATTTTTGATGATACCTGCAGTGGTTAGCAGAGCAGGCAGGTCGCGCTTGAAGTGAGATTTACTTTCGTGACCAATGCGTAAAGCAGCCAGGTAGGTGGTGGCGTCATCCAATATAAAATCGGTGGCGGGAATCTCAAAAGCCTTTTCAACAGGGGTGGCAAGACGCCCCAATGCTTCGGCTGAAGGGGCGGGGGGCACATCATCTGCGTTGACCTCGTTGATGATCTCAAGGAGGTCTTCAGGAATATATGCAAATTCCTGTGAACCTTTATCTGATTCAAAGAATGCCTTGCCGATCAAGGCACGATAAAAGAGGAATTCAGAGGTTGAAGCGGGTTTGAGGTAAGGGCGTTCGCGGTCCCTTTTGCCTGCTCCCATTTCGCGGATGTCACCGTATTTGCGGGCGAAGCTCGCCCATTCGATCTTTCCGTCGGCAATGGTAAGTGCGTTGAGCGCGGAGCGGGCTTCGGCGGGGAGAACTTCCAGGGTTTCAGAAACAGCTTCAAGGTCCAGTAAGGAGGCGCAGAGTTCTTCCAGAGCGGATTGGGTCTCGGTAGATTCCAATTCCAAGCCCCAGAATTCGGCGACGATGCGGAAATGTCCCAGATCTTGTTTATGGAGTGAGGCAGACAGGTCGGGCATGGGTTTATTCTACATGATGGGGCGGGACTTTAGAAGGATACTTTTTGGAACAAAAATGAATAGGCGGTGTTCTTACTAGTGGTCAGCTTTATAAATTTTATCAAGGAGATGAAACATGTTAATACTATTTTCGGTTTTGAGATTTCTCCACATTGTTGCCGGGATTCTTTGGGCAGGCGGCGCAATTGCGCTGAGCTTATTCATTGCTCCGACCATGGGCGCCATTGGGGATGCCGGGAAGCAATTTGCCGGTCACTTGATGGGGAAGACGAAATTCACCATGTATATGACGGTTACTGCTGCGACCACGGTGCTGGCAGGTTCGATCCTGTATGGGATCGATTCGAATTGGTTTCAGTCTAACTGGATGATGACACCCACAGGCACCGGCTTTGGCATTGGGTCAACTGCCGGGTTGGTTGCGTTCGTTTTTGGGTTTATGCTTGGTAATGTAAACCAAAAACTTGCAGTGTTTGGGGCGCAGATCCAGGGGAAGCCCACGGCAGAACAGATGGTTACCCTGCAGGCGCTTGTGAAACGTCAAACCATGGCGGCTCGCGGAAACTTGTTCTTCATGTTCATTGCCATATCCATGATGGCTACTGCGCGTTTGTTCGGTTAGTTCTTTAGAAATGAACAGCGGCTGATATTCATCAGCCGCTGTTTTGTTTAACCGTGAACCACTTTTAATGCGTGGGGCAGGATCTCGAAAGTTACTTTCTTTAGGTTACTGCCGAAGCTGGTAAATATTTCTCCATCGGCGTGGATATAAAGGGGGGAGTCGGAAGATAAGGAGAATTTTTTGTATTCTCCCATGCGGATCTGTTTGAAGCGCATGTGTGTACCCTTCATGAATTCGGGTACGAGGCGGAACATCATGGCACGTGAGACTTTATTGACGATGAGGAATTCCATGATGCCGTCGTCGTTTTTGGAATTAGGGGAAAGCATAAATCCACCGCCTTCGCGCGGACCGTTGCAGACGGTGACCATGAGCGCGCTGGTGTCCCATTTTTCTTTTTCAGTTTCAATATATAGTTTGGCTGGGTTGTGATTCAAAATGATGGTCTGGATGACCGCCGTTAGATACATCAGGAACCCTTTGACGATCGGCAGTTTATGTGACCGAATGGTGACGACCGCGTCGAATCCAATACCAAGGGTATTATCGAAGTATTCCTTGCGCCCATGTTCGTCGGTCATCAAGCCGATGTCGACGGGTTTGACCACCTCGGCGTTGAGCGCATGCGCAAGGGCGTGGTCTGGTTTTTGGGTAATTCCCACCGCATAGGCAAAGTCGTTGCCGGAGCCAATGGGCACAATTCCCATGATCGGTCGTTTTTCAGCAGGGACCTGCATTAACCCGCTCATGACTTCATGGACGGTGCCGTCTCCGCCCATGGCAATGACCATGTCGTAACCTTCTTCGGCAGCTTGCCGGGCAAGCTCAATGGCATGAGAAGGATAAACGGTTCCGCTCCAGGAGAGCTCACCTTTGAATTCCTGTGCGATCGGGCGTAGATTGTTTGCGGTTTTCCAGGCGCGTCCCATATCTGCCATGGGGTTAAGGATGAGTTTGACTTTGCGGGGCATGGTTTCTCCTGAGCTTATTAATAAATATGATCCCGGCTTTGCAACACGGTTTCCCCCGTTTTATGTTTCTTTTACCTGTATGGGGTCCAGTCTTCCTGTAGCACCTTTGGCGGTGACGAACTGACCGCGATAATGTTTCTTTGCATGGTATAGCGCTGAGTCTGCGGCGCGGATCATGTCGCTGGGGTTGCTGGCATGTGTCGGGTAAACGGCTATGCCTGCTGTGATTCCGAGCTTCATATCCTTCCCCTTCGGAAAGGTAAAGCTGTACTCTTCCATCAATTCGATCACTTTTTTTGTGACTGCCTGTGCCGCATCGAGGTCTGTATTGCGCATGACCAGGGTGAGTTCATCGCCGCCATATCTGGCGAGGAAGTCGGAACTGCGCATACGTTGTGCAAGGAAGTTGAAAAGGGAGTACAGCAACTCATCGCCCACGTTATGACCGAAGGTGTCATTCACGGCTTTGAAACCATCCAGATCCATCATAACTACGGAAAAGGAAGTCTTTGTTTGGTCAGCAAGGCGCCATTCTTCCTGTAAGCGCTCATCCAGTGCCCGGCGGTTCGGCAGCCCTGTGACGCTGTCGGTGTTTGCCATTTGTGCCAGCTGTTTATATAAACGGGCGTTAAAGATCGCCACAGCAGCCTGATCTGCCAGCAGGCTCATGAGGCGCAGTTCAGAACGGGAGAATTTACCCGTAATGGTTCTGGAAAGGTTCATCACCCCCAGGATCTCGTCTTTGAACTTTAGCGGGATCCCAATAATGGAGCCTTCCCAGGGAATGTTTGTATTCTTATAAAGCGGGTGGGTTGAAAAATCATCGACAATGATCTCACTGCCAGATTTTGCCACGGAATACGTTAACCCATCTTTACGGGGCAGGGAGACTGGTTTGTTTCGTTCTCCAGCGCTGTTCAATGCTGCGCCAAATTCCAGGGTGCCGCGCTCGTATAAAAAGATATGCACCGCGCGCGCATGTTTAACCAGATTGATGGCTTCCGTTACCAATACATCCAATACCTTTTGAAGTTCAAGGTTCGAGGTCAGGTTGAGGCTGATACGCTTCAACGCATCCAATTCATCTGCCTGGTGCTTGACAGTAGCCATCAGAGAATGCCTTGAGATGATTTCCTGGGTAATGGATTTTTCTTCGCTATCGCCCACCCTTTTATCCGACTGTTCACGAGCTTCGAGGAGAACCTGAATCAATTTCAGGATCGCTTTTTTCTCATCGGGTGGGAGAGCATTATCGTTCGAGATAATATCCCACGCACGCGAGAAGACCGTTCCGGACTTGTCTTTATTGCTGCTCATTCTTATTTTTTGCCATTTTTTTCATCGAACAGAACAATATTAATATTACGATCGTAATATTATACACTTTCAATCGTGTTGGGAAAGGCACCAAATAGATTGTGTTAGAATGACACCATATCATTTTCTTGAGGTTTATGTGAACGATTCATCCAAGCTTGTACCTGTAACGCCGTTGAATCCGCGCCGTCATGCGATCTTGGTCGGCGCTTCCGTGGGGATGGGGGCAGCACTTGCTCGTAAGTTAGCCAAAGAGGGGTATGCAGTTGCTCTGGTTGCCCGACAGAAAGATAAATTGGATGCTTTGTGCGCTGAGATCAATCAGTCGGCGGGGGAGGTTCGTGCGCTGGCATACCCTCACGACGTGAAAGAATATAAAGAAGTTCCCGGATTACTGCGGAAGATTGTTGCCGATCTTGGCGGGCTGGATACGCTCATCTTTATGGCGGGGGTCAACTACCCGCCCGGCGGCATGGAAAAATACAACTTCAAGCAAGACCGCGAGATGGTGGAGATCAACCTTATCGGTGCCATGGCATGGTTGACGCCTGTTGCTGAAATGTTTCAGACTGCCAAAGCCGGGCAGATCGTGGGCATTGGCTCGGTAGCCGGTGATCGCGGACGGGTGGGCAACCCCGGGTACAACACATCCAAAGCCGGGTTGCATACCTATCTCGAAGCGCTTCGCAACCGACTTACCCGGCATGGCGTGAATGTCTTAACGGTCAAACCGGGCTTTGTAAAAACTGAAATGCTCAAATCTGCTGTAGGTCCTACACCTTTTGCCGTCCCCGTTGAAAAGGCAGTGGACGATATTTTCAACGCCATGCAAAAACGCAGGCAGACCGTATACACGCCCTTCTTCTGGGCGCATATCATGTTCATTATCCGGCACATTCCTTCCTTTATTTTTCGAAGACTATCTTTTTAGCGGATCGACCGTCCGTATTTCGGAAAGCAAGACGCCCATGCGAACTACATTCAAACAGCTTGAAAACTTTGGTCATTCACTGCGCGCACCTGGTTATTTGATCCAGCCGCGAGTCGTGGAAGACATTCATTCCGCATTTAAGCTTGCCAAAAAACGTGAGCTCACGATCACTGCGCGCGGCGCAGGACGCAGTTATAACGATGCTGCACTCAACGGTGGGGGCATCGTGCTCGATATGTCAGCGCTGAACCTGATCCTGGCGTGGAATCCAACTACCGGCGTGATACGAGCCGAGCCGGGCGTCACACTTGAACAACTATGGCAGAAGGTTGAGCCGGATGGTTGGTGGCCCCCTGTTGTTTCCGGTACGATGAAGACTACTTTGGGTGGCTGTCTTTCAGCGAATATTCACGGCAAAAACAATTTCAAAATGGGGACCTTCGGCGAGCATGTGATTGAGTTCACCGCCATTTTGCCCACCGGCGCAGAAGTAACCTGTTCACCCAAAGAAAACGGTGACTTGTTCCATGCGATGATCAGCGGATATGGAATGCTCGGCATCTTTACTTCAGTAACGCTGCAAATGAAACGCCTCCACTCCGGACTTTTGACGGTGGATGCCTTCCCTGTGCGTACCCTCAACCAGCACCTATCCGCTCTGCATGACGGCGCACCGCATAACGACTATATCGTTGGCTGGATGGATACCATGGCTGGCGGCAAGAGCCTCGGGCGTGGGCAGATCCACGCTGCGCGTTACCTGCATGAGGGTGAAGACCCCAACCCGCAAGAGACAATGAAACTTGCCAACCAGATCCTGCCTCCGATGATCTTTGGCGTATTCCCGAAATCTTTGTTGTATCAATTCATGAAGCCCTTTGCCAATAACCTGGGATGGTGGGGGGTGAACAACGCAAAGTACATCGCTTCTCTGCGGAAACATACCTTCAGGCAGGCACATGCGGCGTTCCATTTCCTTTTGGATTATGTTCCCAACTGGGAGCTGTCCTACGGCAGCGGCGGGTTGATCCAATATCAGTCCTTTATGCCCAAAGAGAGCGCTGAAACAGCCTGGACGGAAATGATCACCCTATCGAAAAAGCGCGGCATCCCCTCTTATCTCGGTGTGACCAAACGCCACCGCCCCGATAAATTTCTGCTCACGCATGCGGTAGACGGTTTCTCGCTCGCTCTGGATTTCAAAGTGACCCGCTCCAACCGTGCCGGACTCCGCTCCATGCTTCAAGACTTCGATACCATCGTCGTTGCCAATGGCGGGCGCTTTTACTTTGCCAAGAATAGCGAGACCACAGCCGAAACTGCGCTGGCATTCTATGGCGAAGAGGCAGTGAAGAAGTTCAAAAAGCTCAAAAAGCGCTGTGACCCGAACGGGTTGTTGGAATCGGATCTATATCGCAGGATATTCGGATAATACATGTAGGGGCGAGGTTTCCTCGCCCCTACGGAATTTAATGGTATGAACATCAAAATAATAGACCTGGGCTTGATCGATTATGAACGCGCCTGGAAATTGCAGGACGAATATGCGGCGGAGATCGCAGAGGGGATACGCCCGCCAACCCTGCTGTTGCTGGAACATCCGCATGTATATACGTTCGGGCGCAAGGGCAACGCCGAAAACCTTCTTTGGACCGAAACTCAACTAAAAGAAAAAGGTGTTTCCACCTACTGGGTGGATCGTGGTGGAGATGTTACTTACCATGGACCAGGTCAATTGGTGGGCTATCCATTGATTCCCCTTACTCCCTTGTCAGTATCTCAAAGCGAGGTGAGGCAGGGTGAGGAAAAGTCTGACTATGTTGGTTACATTCGTAAACTGGAAGAGATGTTGATCGGGGTATTGATGCAATACGGTATTGCATCGGGTCAACGTCCCGGCAAGACGGGTGTGTGGATCCAAGCCGATGTCCATTCACGCTGTATCCACTGCAGACCCGAAGACAAGCAGAAACCTGCCAAGGTCGCCGCCATTGGGGTTAAAGTGGATGTGCGCGGTGTGACCCGCCATGGCTTTGCATTGAATGTGAACCCGGATATGGAATACTGGAATGGCATCATTCCCTGCGGGCTGACCGAACCGGTCGTTTCATTGGCTGACTTGCTCGACCCGGTACCATCCATGCAAGAAGTAAAACAACATATTACGGAAGCCTTTTGTACAATTTTTGAAAACTCTATATAAGAAATGAAAACTTATTCGGTACTTAAGCGGGATATTTCCAATAAGAACCGAACTGTATAAGTAAAAAAGCCCGAAATCCATCTCGTTTTGTTGGAGGTCTTATGCAAGCTAGAAAATTAACGCGACGTGATTTTCTCAAATTCGGTGGAGCCTTGGCTGTTACATCGACTCTGGCAGCTTGTGTACCAGGGGAAGAAAACGCGATCACTCAACCTTTTGAGGGGACAACAACTCTACAAAACCCGGTCATCACTCCCGAAGCGCAGACTTCTCTCTCGTCGGTTTCGATGGCAATCCTTGCCCTGAGCCGCCTCACATTCGGCATTCGCCCCAGGGATGTGGATAGCTTCAATGCACTTGGCGCTACAGACGATGAACGTCTCTCTGCCTTTGTAAATCAACAACTCAACCCAGATAGTATTGATGATAGTGAGTTTGATGTACGCTATGCCAATGCCGGGTTTGAAACCTTGCACAAATCCCTTGAACAGTTATATGCCGACCATATCGCCAGCAATCCTTATGACTCAAATGATGATGCATACTGGCAATGGTATAGCAAACCTACTTATGAATTGGTGGATGCCACCATCTTAAGAGCTGTGTATAGCAAGAAACAAGTCGTAGAACTCCTGGCTGATTTCTGGCATAACCATTTCAACGTCTATTTTTGGCAGGATGATGGCGTGCCTTTGCTGGTTTCCTATAACCGCGATGTGTTGCGAGCCCATATGCTCGGTAATTTCCGCCAGATGCTGGAGGCAGTTGCCAAACACCCTTCCATGTTGTATTACTTGAATCAAAACAACAGCAGCGACGCGGGACCGAACGAAAATTTTGCACGCGAACTATTTGAGCTGCACACGCTTGGCGCAGAGAATTACCTGGGCGTACGCGACCCGAACACGGTTGAGAAAGATGCGAATGGTATTGCCGTCGGCTATGTTGACAATGACGTTTATGAATCTGCAAGGTGCCTCACCGGCTGGCGGGTAGATGACGATCTTGGTGATTGGGAAGATGGTGTTGAAAAGACAGGCTCCTTCCTGTATTACAAACCCTGGCATGACCGCTTCAATAAACTTGTGCTCGGCAAATACATCCCTGCCGATCAGGAAGATATGAAAGACGCTCATGACGTGCTGGACCTGTTAGCCTATCATCCCGGTACCGCCCGCAATATTGCAAGAAAACTTTGCACACGCTTCATCTCTGATGCACCGCCGGAATCCATTGTTCAGGCAGCAGCCAATACATTTATGCAATTCAAAGATGCGCCAGATCAGCTCAAACGCGTGATGGAGACCATCCTGCTTTCAGTGGAGTTTAAAGCCAGTTGGGGCGGAAAGGTCAAACGTCCGTTTGAGGCGGCAATCTCCATGATGCGTGCGCTCAACTCAGAATCGATTCGCATCCCCGGTGGTATCAACTGGATGTTAGGGCTGATGGGTCAAGCCATTTTTGAACGCCGTACGCCCGATGGCTACCCCGATACACGCGATGCCTGGGCAAATTCCATGTCGTTCTTGTATCGCTGGAATCTTTCTGTGGGTCTGTCTGAAAATTGGATGGATGATGACGATACCGGCTACAAAATAGCTTCGGATATCTATGGTCAAACCCCGGCGGAGATCCGCAGCGCCTCTTCCCTCGCCGACTATTGGATTCAAAGAATCCTGAACCGCACCCTACCTGACGAAAGCCGCAATGCCGTAGTCGCTGTGATGGCACAAGAATACGGTTGGGACGAAACTTTACCTGAAGACCATGTGCGTTATGTTCTGCCTGCCATGGTGGAAGTGATTCTGATGAGCCCCGACTTTCAATGGAGATAAATCAATGACCCGCACTTTACTTCCACGCCGTCAATTCCTGCAAGGATGTTCTGCCGCCATTGCTGCCATGGCTGGCGCAAAACTGACCAACCTCGCTTTTGCCAAACAAGATAACCCCAGCGATACTCTCGTCGTCATCTTTCTGCGCGGCGGTTGGGACGCACTCAATGTCGTTCCCCCCATGGATGGAGATGATCGCGGCTTCTATGAAAAAGCCCGCCCCGATCTGAAGATATCCAATCTATTGCGTTTGAATGACCAATTTGGTCTGCACCCTGCCATGAGCCCGTTATATGACTTGTATCAAGCCGGCAAAGCTGGCATTATTCACTCTGTTGGACTGAATTACGATACCCGCAGTCACTTCGACGCACAAGACTATATTGAATTGGGAACGCCCGGTTCCAAGAGCACCACCTCAGGCTGGATCACCCGCCATTTGCAGACAACCGGAATTTCTTCGATCTTGCCGGTGGTTTCCACAACCGGGCAACCCATGTCGTTATTGAACTTTGTTCCTACCGTGAGCATAAGTACCCCGGATGAATTCTCATTATGGGATAACGGCTTGCGCGACTCGCACATGAACGCATTGCGACAACTATATGCCGGAGAAAGCCTCATTCACCGTGCCGGGGCGCGGACATTGGATGCCTTGGATATCGTCCGCCCGTTGAATGGGAATACGTACCAACCCGCCAATGGCGCCTACTACAATGATGATGAGCTTGGCATTCAATTAAAGACGATTGCGCAAATGATCAAGCTCGATGCCGGTCTGCGTGTTGCCGCCGTAGATTTTGGCGGTTGGGATACACACGAATATCAGAATAGCGGCAATGAAGGCTACATGGCAGATTTGCTCAATAGCCTGGCTTCTGGATTGGCAAATTTTTATCTGGACCTGGACCCAGGATATACAGAGAAATTATCTGTCGTAGTGATCAGCGAATTTGGGCGTCGGCTTGTTCAAAACGATTCCTACGGCACTGATCATGGACATGGCAGTGTCATGCTTACGCTTGGTGGCAACGTCAATGGCGGGCAGGTCTTTGGTTCCTTCCCCGGCTTGCATAATGACCAACTATATGACCATGCTGACCTTGCCATCACGACTGACTATCGCTCGGTACTGGGAGAGTTGCTTTCCAAACGTATGGGCAATGCCGATATTGAAGCGGTCTTTCCTGGCTTTTCTGGTAACTACAACCCGCTGGGAATTTACAGATAATTGCTTGAATAAAAAGAGCCTGCTCATTGAGACAGGCTCTTTTTATTTAATCTCCAACCACCCAGCGGTCACGTCCGCCGCTTTTGGCTTCGAACATGGCATTGTCTGCCCGTTTGAGCAGGCTGTGCCATGAATCCTCGCCGAGTCGAAATTGTGCGATTCCTATGCTGATGGTCACTTGCAGACTGTATTCTCTTGAGTGCATCACCTCATCGCGGATGCTTCGGCACAAGCGTGCGGCTTGTTCGGCGGCTGCATTTTTATCCGAATTTGGCAGCAGGATGATGAACTCCTCGCCGCCATAGCGCCCAACCACGTCCGGATGACGAATGCCGTCTCGCAGTTGGATCGCCACCTGCCGCAAGATCTCATCGCCAACCGGGTGACCATAGTTGTCGTTGATACTTTTAAAGTTATCAATATCCACTACGGAAATGGAGAACAGCGAGCGATAGCGTTCTGCACGCATCACTTCACTTTGCAGATCTTTGATGATCGTGCGGCGGTTGGGTAGGAAGGTAAGCGGATCCACATGCGCCACTTCCTCTGCCTGTGCAAGAACCGCTTCCATTTCGATCTGTTTGTTTCGTGCCAGTTTCTTCGAGAATTCACTTTCCACCCGGTACAAGTCCACCTGTTTGCGGAGTTTTTCCACCATTTTTTCGGCATCCGCTTCGGATTCGATGCGCTCAGCAATGAAGATAAAGTGATCGTGGACTGTGGGTACCAGCCAGAAATCACACAGGGAGGCGGCGTCTGTTTCGGTAATGGCGAACTCGCCTGCCCAATGTTCTTTTTCACCTTCCCGCAACTTCAGGTGAAGTGCATCCGCATCTTTTTGCAGGAAGAGATCTTTGAGGTTGTTGGCGTTGGGGAATTGACGTTTGCCAATATCGAAGGCCGAGTTCCACGAGATCAAATTCCCATCACGGTCCACGAGTGCTATGGCTGCCTGGATGTGATCAAATAAGACTTCAAGATCGCGCTTGGATAGATCCGTCAGACTGTACATTTGATAATTTTAGCGTATTCACCGGTAGTTTTCATAACGACCTTACAAAATTAGAAACTTGAATTAGCGTGCCCCTTTGCGTCCGAATTGACGTTCGAGCATATCCACCGTGAGGTGGATCATCGTTGGTCTGCCATGTGGACAAGTCCGCGGCGATTGGCAATTCTCCAGGTCGTTTAATAGACTCTTTTGTTCTTCAGATGTGAGTGCCTGCCCGCCTTTGACCGCCAGCCGTTTACAGACTCGTGCCGCCAGTCGCGCCTCCACCTCTGCCTGAAGCGGACTTTCGTCCTCTTCAAAATCCTCCACCAATGCTTTGAGCGCCATGGACGGGCTGCCGCCAGCGAACAACATCGGCATGGATCGCACCTGGAAGGTATTCGTGCCGAACTCTTCCACTTCAAAACCAAATTTGTTCAAGAACGGCAATTGTTCCAGCAATATCTTCGAAGATTGCGGTGGCAAGGTCACGATCTCTGGCGTGAGCAAAGACTGGGAAGGGATGCTTTTGTTCTCGCGTTGCGCCATCAACTTCTCGAACAACACCCGCTCATGTGCAGCATGCTGGTCAATGAGATATAAGCCATCGGGACCTTCCGCCACGATATACGTCGAACCGATCTGACCGATGAGGCGCAGCAAAGGAACACCGGCAAAGGACGATTGACCATTGACCGCAGACGATAGGCGGTCACCTTCAACAGCCTGACTGCTGACCGCTGATCGCTGCTCTTCACTATCCCCAAACTCCTCACTACCAACCGTCAATTGTTCACCACCAACTGACTCATCATGCCCGATCGACCAATCGATACCCACTGTCCGCGGTTCAGAGGGCACGGAACGCGAACCCCACAACTGCGGCGAAACCGCTGGGACGGGTGTGTACGCCAGCAACGCCTTTCTCACCGAGCGTTGCACAAAGCTAAAGACCTTATCCTGTGCTCGAAAACGCACTTCTGCTTTCGTCGGGTGGACGTTCACATCCACATCTTCGGGTGCCATATCCAGGAACAAAGCGGTGAGCGGATAGCGCCCCACCATCAAGAGCGTGTGATAGGCTTGCAACAAAGCGGAGTTCAGAGAAATTTCCTGCACCCAGCGACCATTGATAAAGAAGGTAATTTCTTTGCGATTCGAGCGAGTTAACGAAACCGGGCTGATGAAGCCGGTGAGCGTCATATTTTCTTCCGTCGCCATCACTTCCAACATCTGCTTGGCAACTTCAACACCATAGAGGGAAGCAAGGATAGAGCGGCGATCGCCATCGCCTGCCGTCTGTAGTGTGACTTGTTTCCCGTCGGTGATCTTGAAACGTACATTCGGGTACGCCAACGCATAACGCGTTACCAATGAATCAATGGCACGGCGTTCGGTTGTATCGGTTTTCAAAAATTTCAAACGCGCAGGCACGTTGTAAAAGAGATTTTCCACTCGCACGACCGTCCCCACCGGCGCGCCAATTTTCTCCACCTTGCTGGCAATGCCACCATCCACTTTGAGGCGTGCGCCTTCCTTGGCAGACTCCACCCGCGAGGTGATGCTCATGTGTGAAACGGAGCCGATGGAAGCCAGTGCTTCGCCGCGGAAGCCCAAGGTCTGGATGTGAAACAGGTCATCGGACTGAGTCAATTTCGAGGTTGCGTGTCGAGCCGCCGCCAGTTCCAATTCCCCCGCCGGGATGCCATGTCCATCATCTGCCACTTCGATCAAAGTCCGCCCGGCATCGGCAACCGAGATCGAGATCGTCGTCGCACCTGCATCCAAAGAATTTTCGGTCAATTCTTTGACCACAGAAGCAGGGCGTTCCACCACTTCACCAGCGGCGATCTGTGACGAGACTTCAGAGGAGAGCAATCGAATGGGCATGGCAGGAATTATAATCTCGCAATGCGATTTACCACTATTTTCTTCGATCTCGACGATACGTTATATCCATCCAATACAGGTCTGTGGAAAGCCATCAAAGAACGCATGAACACCTACATGCGCGAACGCATGGGTTTTCCCGAAGACCAGATCGCGCACATCCGCGAGAAATATTTTTTGCAATATGGCACCACCCTGCGCGGACTTCAAGCCCATCACGAAATTGATGTTCAGGATTTTCTCGCTTTCGTGCATGATCTGCCGCTCAGGGATTACCTGACGCCCAACCCGACTCTACGCTCGCTCATCGCCTCACTCCCGACCCGTAACCTGATCTTCACCAATGCGGACTCTGCCCATGCCGACAGAGTGTTGACGGTGCTGGGTCTGCGCGACCTCTTTGAGATCATCGTAGACGTGAATGCCATCGACCCATACTGCAAACCCATGCCCGAGTCTTTTCAAATTGCCATGCAAGCCGCTGGGGAAACTGACCCCTCCAAATGTGTCATGATCGACGATATCCACCGCACCACTCGTGCCGCGAAAGAAGCCGGTTTGTTCAGCATTCTATACAATGAGGAATTCCCCGCCGGTAGCGCCGACGCGCACCTAACGGACTGGAACCAATTCATCCCCATTTTGGAGAGTCAGCATGGAAATGAGTAAAACTGCCATTGCAGCTTTGATCTTTATTCTGATGATCGCGGGTATCAATGCCGTCATGTATGGCATAGTCCGCGGTGTGATGCGCGGCGGTAAGGATGATCCCCTTTTGAAAATGATGAAAGCCATGAATCCTGCCCAACAGAAAAAAGAAGATGAAATGGAAGAACTGCGCCACACGGTGCAGGAACTGAGCAAGGGTAAGGATAATCGGACTGGAGACTCTGAATAACAGACGTGATACCCGGCAATGCATGAATTTCGACCGCTCTATCCGGTGGGTAAGACCCATTCTTATAAAAAACGAACAATTAATTCAGCAATCTCTAATAACCAAATGGTATCGTTTTTCGTAATTTAAGCCATAAACGGAGGCTATAGTGAATAAGACTTTAAAGGCAATACTGCTTATATTGGTTGTCCTGATTGTAGGGCTTGGCTCTTTCGCAGGTGGTTTCGTCACGGGGCATCTCGTGCCCTTTGGCGGGGTAAGTGGTTTTGAAGAAACTCCGCCAACGATCGTTTCTCCGACGACCTCTCCCGACCAGCAAGCTGCAACTCCCGGGGAGATGCAAGCGCTCTTTGCACCTTTCTGGGAAGCGTGGAATCTCGTCCATCAAAATTATGTCGACCAGCCCGTGGATGATACTGCGCTGATGCGCGGCGCCATTACCGGTATGATGCAGGCGCTTGGCGACCAGCATTCCACCTATATGGATCCGGAAGATTACAAGCAAGCCAATGAAAGCCTCGAAGGTTCCTATGAAGGCATTGGCGCTTATGTGGATACGACCACAGATTACCTAACCATCACCAGCCCCATCCCTGGTTCGCCAGCTGAAGCGGCGGGCTTGCTCCCCGGAGACAAGATCATCGCTATCGATGGCGAAGATATGACCGGCATTGATGCCGAGCTTGTGCGCCGCAAAGTACTGGGACCCGCCGGAACAACCATAGCCCTGACCGTCCTGCGCGATGGGGAGGATGCCCCGCTCGAATTCTCGATCAAACGCGCGAAGATCACGATCGCATCCGCTTCAGGAAAAATGCTTGAAGGCAACATCGCCTATTTCCAAGTGACGACCTTTGGCTCCAACACCATGCCGGAGTTGAACGCTGCCATTCAGGAACTGATGCCCCAGGAACCCAAAGCCATCATCCTGGATTTGCGTAATAATGGCGGCGGATATTTACAGACATCAGTGGAAGTGACTTCTCAGTTCATCGGCGAGGGCGTTGTTCTGTATGAACAGTATGGCGATGGAACCCGCACCACATACGAAGTCATTCCCGGCGGAGCGGCAACGGATACAAAAATTCCGATGATCGTGCTGATTAACGAAGGCTCTGCTTCTGCTTCTGAGATCGTGGCTGGTGCCTTGCAAGATACCGGACGCGCCAAACTGCTTGGAACCGTATCGTATGGCAAAGGTTCAGTGCAGAACTGGATTCCTCTCACGGGTGATAACGGGGCCGTACGCATCACTATTGCCAAATGGCTCACCCCCAACGAAAAGACCATCCACAAGATCGGTCTCACGCCGGACTATCCAGTAGAACTTACTGAAGAAGATCGTAAAGCGGATAAAGACCCACAGTTAGACGAAGCTGTCAGACTCCTTTTGGAGATGAGCGGACAGTAAAAAAATAGGAGAACAAATGTATTTTTTGAGCCCAACCTACTTGATGTACATGATCCCCGCCTTCATTCTCATGGCGATCACGTCATGGTATGTGAAGTCGGCTTATAACAAATGGAGTCGTGTGGCGGCAGGCAGCCGCTTCAACGGGTATGAAGCTACACGACGTTTGATCGCATCCAGCGGTTTGCATGGTGTGAAGATCCAGGGCACGCCCGGTGAAATGACCGACCACTACGACCCGCGTGACAAAACTGTCTATCTTTCCAACGGCGTGGCGAATAGTGCCTCGGTGGCTGCCCTTGCCATTGCCGCACATGAATTGGGTCACGCCCAGCAGGATGCCGAGGAATACTTTCCGCTCAAGTTCCGTGCTGTGCTGGTGCCGTTGGTCAACATCGGTTCCAACCTTGGCTGGATCCTGATCATGATCGGATTGCTCCTGCAAATGACCCAGCTTGCATGGGTGGGGATACTCGTCTTTTCTGGCGGTGCGCTTTTTGCTCTCGTTACCCTGCCCGTGGAATTTGACGCCTCTGCTCGCGCCCGACGTATGCTTGCCGAAAGCGGCATTATCCAAACCGACGCTGAAATGCGCGGTGTGAGCAATGTCCTCAATGCCGCTGCATTGACGTATGTAGCGGGCTTGGTCACTGCCGTTTTACAATTGCTGTATTACGTTTCGCTTGTTAGCGGACGCAGCCGCGATTAAATTCACGCGATATCTGTAGGGGCGACTTGCAAGTCGCCCCTACTTTTTTTGGGGTAATAAATCATGCAATTCTCCTGCAATAAACGTTAACTTGACAATTTAGAACATGTGTTCTAATATTGAGGCATCGCAAATTTGTCTCGTTGTCTGGTTCCTAAAAGGAGATCCCCATGAACCGTTCCTTCAACATCCAACTCATGCCATTCTTGAAAAACATCTCGCTTCGGCGCGGCGCGATCTTTGGCGGCATCATTTTCTGTGCCCTGTTGGCGTTCGAAGTGTTCAATTTTGGCACCACCTCTTTTGCATTGCGCGATGTGCTTGGTGATCTAAAATTTGCAGGCATGTATTGGTCATCGGTGCTGGCATTCGCTTTTTGCGGTATCGATTTTGCCGGTATCGCCCGCATCTTCACTCCAGAGCAGGGGCGTGATGAACCCGCCGAAGTTTGGTATCTATTCGGCGCGTGGCTGCTTGCCGCTGCCTTCAATGCCATGCTCACATGGTGGGGCGTTTCGGTTGCCATTCAAAATCACAATGCATTGGGCGGCTCTCTGGTTGGGCAGTCTGCCATGACCACCGTCGTTCCGATCTTTGTGGCATGCATGGTCTGGTTGATCCGGGTCCTTTTGATCGGCACTTTTTCCGTCGCTGGCGAACGCCTCTTTTCGATGGCGGATATTTATGACCGCAACTCGGCGTACCGCAGTACCCCGGCAACCACTTATTCTGCGCCTCAACCCCGCGCTGCCCAGCCTGCTCCACGGCAGGAAGTGAATCCGCCTTTGAACAATTACCCGCGACCTGCCCCCAAGCCGCGTCCCAACCCCATGCCGACCTATGGCGTCAACCGCCCCGAGCCGACCTATCACCCTGTGGGTATGGCTGCCATGAGCGATAGCAAGAACAACACTTCTGTACGGAGATAGTCCTTATCCCAGTGATAAGGTTTCTCGAAATCCTCTTCCCCATCCAACCGCTGAGCCACCCGAAAGGGTGGCTCATGCGTTAAAGAACCTTTTCGTCATTGCGAGGGCGCTCTTGTTCTTCGCCCGAAGCAATCCCATGACTTGAGGGCAAGATTGCTTCGTCGGGAACAACGCCCTCCTCGCAATGACGGAGTTAGTGTTTACTCGAAGTCTTCCAGCGTGCTTTCTCCATGTGTAAGGATATACAATCCGCGCGGGCTGCCTTCGTTGCTGTCGAATATAAAATCGGTGACAATGTAATTATGGGCGAAGGCGGTTTCAAATAGCTCGCGGCTGAAGAAGCGCCAATCGCGCGCCAATGGGAAATCTTTGTTTTTCATATCCATGAAATTAGTGGGGATCTCCACCAGCAGGAGGCGGTCGTCAAAGGCTGGCACATGCTCGGGAGCGATCATCAAGCCTGCGGCGGAGAATTGAGGCGTGTAGAAGGCGCGGAGTCCGCTGCGGGTGATGTGATCCAGTTTGAGCGTTGGGCGCGGACGTTTGCTGAGTCTTTTTTCTACGCGGCGGGAATTGATCCACCAATCCACTTGAAAACGGTCGGAAGGCAAACCTGCATTGAGCCCGTCACGCAGGTCTCCATATTCAGACTGGCGGTAGGTGCTGCACACCGCGCCGAGCTTGGCAATGTTGAGGTGCGCATTGCGGCTGAGCAGCGGGTCGAACGTCCAGGTGATGTGGTCGAGGCTTTGGTGCCGCACCATTTGCCATTGGGCTCGTTTGAGTTCGAAGCCAATGCCGCTGTCGCGGTGTTCAGGGTGAATACCCATTTGATGCGAGCAATGTTTGGGGCGTGGACCATCCGGTGTTTTCTCAAGACCCGGAAAGCCAAAGACAAAACCGATCAGTTTCTCTTCTTCGAATGCGCCCAGTACCAAGCCGCCGTTATGGACGACAGTAATGAGCACATGCTTTGGGACGACATCGGTTTCAGAACCGGGCCAGACCTGGCGCTGGAGTTCTTCAACGAGGTCCATTTCTTCTGGGGTTTCGAGCAGGCGGATGTTTGGAAGGGACATATTCTGTTGTTCTCTATGAAGTTGATCTATTGGTGAGGGCGCTCCATATGCGCTGATACCAACGTTTGTAGAAAAGGTAATCGAGTCTGTACGAAAAGCGGGCAGGCATTAAGCCGAAATGGCGCGGCATGGAATCCACGGCGGTGGTGCGGTTGACGGCGAAGTAATCGAGAAAGAAGGAAGAGACCGGAAAATTTGGAAGTACGCCTTCAAGGAAAACGGTGATCGCTCGCAATGTGATGGGCGAAAGCGGCACAAGCAACCGACGCCGTTTTGTGACATCCATGATGATCTCGGTGATCTGCTGGAGCGTGAAGAATTCGTTGCCGCCGATCTCATACACTTTGTTGAGCGTGTCTTCGTTTTGTAGTGCCCACACGATGCAGGTGGCGAGGTCTTCGACCCACACTGGTTGAACGACGACTCGCCCGCCTTTGGAAATGGGGAAGATACCCGGTGAACTGCGGATGAGCCGGGCAATATTATTGGTGAAATGATCTTCGGGTCCGTAAACCAGAGAGGTTCGAATGACCGTATACGGTGTACTTCCGGCGCGGATTGATTCTTCGGCGATGCCCTTTGCTTTGAACGCCGGGTAGCCTGAGGCGCGCGCGGCTCCGAGGTGACTTAGGTAGATGATTCTGTCCACGCCTGCATCGGCAGCGGCATCGACCAGATTCTGCGTGCCTTGAATATCGGTGAGGAGCAGGTTACCGCGTGAGCCTTGGTTCTCTGCGCTGGCAAGGTGGATGACAGTTTCAACGTCGCGCATGGCGGCGCGTAAACCGCGTGTATCGGCGAGCGAAACCACCGCCACTTCCACAGGGACGCCCTTGGGCAGGCGCGGGGTTTTAGCTGAAGGACGGATCAGGGCGCGCAATGGATAGCCGATCGCCGAAAGTTGACGAACGAGAGTGCGCCCTATAAACCCGGTTGCGCCGGTGATGAGGATCATGGCAAAGATTATACCCAGCGTGGTGGTAAATTGTTCTTTTTCAAAACTTTAAAATGCAATGTCAGGCAGTGGTAACAGGTGTAAAATCCGAAACAGTTTTAAGTGACCATATCGCAAATCGCAGGTTTTTTGGGTATGCATCCACCCCTTCTGGAGAATTTATGGAATTTCGTTTGCTAAATCAAAACCTGTTTCGATTAGTGCGGGCATTGGCTCCGTTACTTCATTGGCGCTGGGCAGGAGAAGCAACATTCGTGCAGCAACTTGACGCGCAAACAAAATTGAAGATGCGGACAAACCTATATGACCGTTGGGCTGTCTATGAGGTTTGGGGACGGCTGGAATATAAAGATAAACAATTTGTGATCGCACCGGGCGATGTGGTCGTGGATATTGGGGCGCATATTGGGGCGTTCTCGGTGTGGGCGGCATGTCAGGCGCCGCTTGGGCGGGTGTATGCTTTTGAACCAAATGGAGAGAACCATGCCTTGCTGGTCGAAAATAAGAATATCAATAACCTGAATAATTTGGAGGCTTTCAATATTGCCGTGTCAGACCGCGACGGAGAAGCTTCTTTTTTTAATTCGGATCATTCAAGCATGTCACATTCCTTCTTTGAGTCTGGCGAGGAGAATACGATCAAGGTCCGCACGATTTCTCTGGCGGGGATCCTGGCAGAGAATCAGATTGACCGGGTAAACTATCTCAAGATCGATGCGGAGGGAGCTGAGTATCTCATCATCCTGAATGCGCCAGCAGATGTGCTTGATAAAGTGGATCGAATCTTCCTGGAATTTCATGATTATCTTGACCACGGGCATCACTATCAAGATCTGGAGAGACATCTCACAGCGCATGGTTTTCAGGTGATGACCGGAAGAAATTTTATTTCGCGGTTGTTCTTCAAGATCGGGTATATCAAAGCGGTACGTAACAAGAGTATATGATCGAGGCGTAAGTAAATAAGATGCCCCTGCTAAAAAGTTTAGCGGGGGCATCTTTTCTTTTTGCATTCAATGATGTTGGGGTTAAAGCGGGCAGGACTTATTAGTTATGCTTGCCTTTTAATTCATCGCGGAAGATGACGCTCATAACAATGCTGACTGCGCTCATAACGAGGCTGCCAAGCAGGGCGGACCAGAAACCGTCCACTGTGAGAGGAATACCGAGCGACTGCCCAATATTGCTGGTGAGCAGCAACATGGCAGTGTTGATAACGAGGGTGAACAAGCCAAGCGTAAGGATGATGAGCGGGCAGGTCAGAAACTTAAGTAAAGGGCGCACCAGGGCGTTTAACAAGCCAATGATGAGAGCCAGCCAGAGAATTCCTGTCCAGTTGCCGAGATAGTCGATGCCGGGGATGATCCACACGGCGGCGTATAACGCCACAGCATTGATGACCCAGCGGATGATAAATTTTGTCATTTTGACTCCTTTCTATTAATTACGGAGAATCTTGCATAGAGTTGCGCTTAAGTTGCCTGCATCCAGATCAAGGTGCGCAGGGATTTGAACCCTGCGGCTTGGATGGCATCATCGAAGAGACCGGCGGGGAATTCGAGCGCGATATGTGGATAGGAGTAATGCAGGTCTCGCCGCGCATGCAGCAACAATGCCGTCAACGCTTCAGGGTCAGACCTTTCGCCTGCGGCGGCAAACAAGCCATCTCCACGCCCATTCGGGATCCATGAGAGCGTGGCAAGCAGGGAGTCTTTACGGGTGGCTGCCCATTGCCGGACGTTTACGTCGATGAATATAAGATACATCCAGTTTAGAAAACCCGGCTTAAGCGTGGAAAAGTTCCAGTTGGCGTGCCAGCCTAGTGCGTCGGGGTAGAGGCGTGAAAGCCACTTGTTCTGAGTCAGCCAGAAGCGCGGCTGACGACTCGTGATGGCGATATCCGTTTCGAGTTTATCCAGCCGCGGATCGGTGGAAGCTTGCCAGTTGGTGCGCCGGGTACGTTCTTGAAAGCCGAGAGTTTCATATAGATGAATGGCTTCGGAATTATCAGCGCGAACGTGCAACCAGATGTCTTGCACGTTCTTTTCGCGGGCATGTTGCATGGCACGCTCAGTGAGAATGCGGGCTATGCCGCGGCGGCGATAATCCGGGTGAACGGCGACATTGGCGATCAGGTAGAGACGGTGCTTGTTGCGTTTGAACGGTACAAGGCTGACGTTGCCAACGATGCGGTGGTCCTGCTCCCAGATGTATCCAGTAAGCGGCAGGGAAGTGGTTTCTGCCACGCGGTTTGCCCATTTGAGAAAGGAGTTGTCGTTGCCTGCGCGACGCATGTCTTGCACGTAACGCCGACCGTCACTGTCCATGGTGGCGGAGAAACATGTCTCGATGAGGTCTGCCACAGCGGGCAGATCCCGCAGAATGCTGAGCGGACGCATGTAGGGGTGGTGTTCCTCGCGTGCAGGGATGGTAATGGAGGACATGCTGAGATTATAGATGCGGAATGTAGAATAGGGAATGGGGAGTTGTATAATGTTGGGAAAGGCTTGAACTCCTATCCACTTGGAATAGTTAAATACAATGGTAGACCTATGGTTGTTCTTTCCACTTGTCATCACTTTACATAATTTGGAAGAGGCGGTCTGGCTGCCAAGATGGTCGCGCCGTGCTGGAAAACTTTACCGCCCTGTTGAGTCGGATGAGTTTTATTTTGCCGCCCTGTTTGTGACCATTCTTGCTTATGTCGTCACTTTTATGGCTGTGGAATTTCCGTCAAGCCGGATCTTGAGCGGGGTCTTTCATGGTTTTCTTGGAGCCATGATCTTGAATACGTTCGTTCCTCATCTGACGTTGACCATTCTGCTGCGCAAATATTCGCCGGGATTGTTAACGGGATTATTCCTGATGGTTCCAGTGAACTCGATGATCCTTTACCAGTCTATTGCAGCTGGTGTCATAAGCCGGTCTGACCTGTTGATTTTCACTCTTGTAGTTTCCATGGCTCTTTTGAGCCTGCTTCCTCTGCTTTTCAAGATCGGCAGGTATTTAACTGCCATGTTAAAGTGACGGGGCGCATCTTGTTCTGAAATCTAACACTCCTCTTATACCCCATTGACAAAACGTCGATGCGGCGTTTGTTATAATGCGACCATTAGGTGGACGTTGGACAATGGACGATAGACCATAAAACCGTGGTCTACGGTCCGTGGCCCGTGGTTCATCTGGAGGAACCCCCTATGATGCGATTTGACCGATTTACAGAGAGAGCCCAAGAGGCAGCCCAGCGCGCCGCGGAGATCATCCAACGCTATGGGCATAACCAAATTGATACTGAACATATCCTGCTGGCGTTGATCGAACAGCCCGGCGGAGTGATTCCCCAAATTTTAGAAAAACTGAATGTCAGCGCTCAGGCACTCACCGAACGCCTCGATGCCACCCTACGTGCCAGCCCGAAGGCGAATATTTTCGGTGGCGGAGCGGGGCAGATCTTCATCACGCCGCGCGTCAAGCGGATCATTGACCTTGCCAACGAAGAAGCAAACCGCCTGAAAGACGAATACATTTCCACTGAACATATCTTTTTAGCGATCCTGACCGAACGCAACACGCCCGCGGCTCGTATCTTGGAATCAGCTGGTCTAACTCGTGACCGCGTCTATGATGCCATTCAAGACTTGCGCGGCGGACAGCGCGTCACCGACCCGCAAGCCGAGACGAAATACCGCACCCTTGAAAAATACTCGCGTGACTTAACTCAACTGGCGCGTGAAGGCAAGCTTGACCCAGTTATTGGGCGTGATAAAGAAATCTTGCGCCTGATTCAGATCTTGTCCCGCCGCACCAAGAACAATCCCGTTCTCATTGGTGAAGCCGGTGTCGGTAAGACTGCAATTGCCGAAGGGCTTGCACAAAAGATCGCGACCAATGACGTGCCGGAGATCCTCTCAGGCAAACGCGTGGTGGCGCTCGACTTGGGCGCGATGATCGCCGGGTCCAGGTTCCGAGGCGAGTTCGAAGAACGTCTCAAAGCCGTGATGGAAGAAGTCCAGCGTGCGAAGGGTGATGTCATCCTGATGATCGACGAGTTGCATACCGTCGTCGGTGCAGGAGCCGCTCAAGGTGCGATGGATGCGAGCAACATGCTCAAGCCTGCGCTGGCTCGCGGTGAACTGCAATGCATTGGTGCGACGACTCTCGATGAGTTCCATAAACACATTGAAAAAGATGCCGCGCTCGAACGCCGCTTCGCGCCCATCTATGTGGATGAACCCAGCGTGGAAGATACCATCAAGATGCTGCACGGATTGCGTGACCGCTACGAGGCACATCACAAAGTGCGCTTCTCTGACGAAGCCTTATCTGCCGCTGCCCATTTGGCAGATCGCTATGTGACGGATCGCCACATGCCCGATAAAGCTATCGACCTGATGGACGAGTCCGCGGCGAAGTTGCGCGTGGCGCTCTATTCCATGCCGCCCGATCTCAAAGTGTTGAAAACTGAAATTGACAAACTTGCCGCAGAAGAAGAGCAGGCTGGTTTGGAACGTGACTATGAACGCGCGGCGCAAAAGAAAGCCGAACGTCTGCGCATTGACCTCGAATACACCACCAAGCGCGATCAATGGGAAGCCGAACATCACCTCGATGAAGTGGTGGATGTAAACGACATCGCCGCCGTCGTGCATCAGTGGACGGGCATTCCCGTTACGCAGATGCTCGAAACTGAATCTGAAAAACTCCTGCACATGGAAGCGCGTTTGCACGAGCGCATCATCGGTCAGGAAGAAGCCATTCACGCCATCTCCGATGCCATTCGCCGCGCGCGTTCCGGTTTGAAAGACCCTGCTCGCCCGATCGGCTCATTCATCTTCATCGGACCTTCCGGTGTCGGCAAGACCGAGCTTGCAAAAGCCCTCGCCTGGTTCATGTTCGATGACGAGGATGCGATGGTGCGCGTGGATATGTCTGAGTATCGTGAACAGCACACCGTCTCGCGTCTCTTCGGCGCGCCTCCCGGATACGTCGGTTATGAAGAAGGCGGTCAACTTACTGAAGCCGTGCGCCGCCGTCCGTATCGTGTGGTGCTCTTCGATGAAATTGAAAAAGCTCACCCCGAAGTGTGGAATTCACTACTTCAAATTTTGGATGACGGACGCCTGACCGATGGTCAAGGCAACGTGGTCGACTTCCGTAACACGGTTCTGATCATGACCTCGAACCTGGGTACTGAATACGTGAGAAAAGGCGGCACCCTCGGCTTTTTATCGGGCAAGGCTGAAGCCTCCGACCGCGAAGCGCACGACAAGATCGACAAGGCGCTCAAAGCCGCCTTCCGCCCCGAGTTCATCAACCGTATCGACGAGATCATCATGTTCTCGCCGCTCTCGCTTGAAGAGATGGAATCCATCGTCATCTTGCAAATGAAGGAACTGCAAGACCGGCTCAACGACCACAACATTGCCGTACAGATCACCGATGCCGCACGTTCCTGGCTGGCAAAGGAAGGCTACGATCCGGCATTTGGCGCACGTCCGCTGCGCAGGGCGATCCAGAAATATGTTGAAAGTCCGCTTTCGATGGAGCTGCTTGGCGGCAAGTTCAAAGACGGTGCCGAAGTCATCGTGGATGTGGATGAAAAAGAGAATAAGATTGTCTTCAGTTCATCTGCTCCGGCAAAGAAAAAGAAATCCAAGCAGGAAGTGGAAGTATAAGCAAAACAGCGCGGGCGAAACCCCGCGCTGTTTTTTTACTCGCCCAAATATACTAATCCTCTTTTCAGAGTAAGCGGGTATTATCGGGCAATCTTTTGAAAAAGGAAACTTTATGGAAACCCCTGAAAATAACAATTCTGGCAAAACGATCGGTATAGTGGTGGGTATCGTTGTCCTGTTGGGCTGTCTCTGCCTGCTGGCGCTCGGGCTTGGCGGATATGCGGTCTATACATTCAGCCAATCTACATCCACACAGGATTCGCCGATATTTACCGACCCGATTATCCCATCAGATACAACGGAACAGGAACCGACTGAGATCCAACGTCCGCCTGTAGATGCGAGCTTTAACGAAACCATAGAGACACTGGAGAAAGCCATCGTTCCGATCAATGATCCGCGTGAACTGGCATGTCGTTTGGGTGGTACATGTGGGGTTCCGCTGGTGATGTCGGAGTCCGCGGCGCCGCGTTCGTTGGGCGAGACTCAGAAATTCTGGGTGCATGACCTGGATTCGAATGAGAACAACGAAGTTCAAGCTACCCTGCTTTACATCACTCCGCATGTTTATTTCTGGGCACAGGATGGGCTTGAGATCGATCAGGATGAAATGAAAGCGTTGGTGGATACCTTCGAAGAAAAAATGTACCCCACCAACCGCGAATTTTTCGGTAGTGAATGGGCGCCCGGTATCGATGGTGATGAGCATATCTATATTCTCTATTCGCGCGGGCTGGGTTTTTCGGTGGCTGGGTATTTCTCTTCCTCCGATTCTACTCATCCCTTGATCCAGGAATTTTCGAACGCACATGAAATGTTCCTGTTCAATGCTGATAACACGCCTTTGGGTGGCGACTATGCCTATGCCGTGCTTGCGCATGAGTTTCAGCACATGATCCATTGGAACAATGACCTGAATGAAACATCCTGGCTGAACGAAGGTTCATCTGAATTGGCGGTGTTGCTTAATGGGTATGAAACCGGCGGCTTCGACTCGCTTTACATTTCCAACCCCGACCTGCAATTGAATGACTGGCCCAATGATCAGGATGCCACGTCTCCGCACTATGGTGCGGGCTTCCTGTTCATGACCTACTTCCTCGACCGTTTTGGTGAGGAAGCTACTCAACTGTTAGTAAAAGACCCCGCCAACGGACTGGACAGTGTGGACGGCGTACTTCAGTCTGTCGGCGCAACCGATGCGTTGACTGGCAAGCCCATCACGGCAGACGATTTCTTTATGGATTGGGCGCTGACCAACCTGTTGCTTGATCCCTCTATTGACGATGGACGCTATGTTTATAACAACTATCCTGCTGCCCGGCGTGCTTCTGCCACCGAGACCATTTTCAATTGTCCGCAGGAGCCGCTGACCCGCTCCGTCCATCAATATGGTGTGGACTATATTGCCATCGAATGCGCTGGAAACTATACCCTCAACTTCACCGGCTCCACCGTGACCGGGTTACTACCCGCCGACCCTTATTCTGGTGACTACGCCTTTTGGTCAAACAAAGGTGATGAGTCGAACATGACGTTGACTCGTGAATTTGATCTCACCAATGTAAGCGGACCGGTTGAACTCTCTTATCGCACCTGGTTCGATATTGAAGAAGATTGGGACTATGTTTATCTTGAAGTGTCTGAAGATGGCAAGGCGTGGGAGATTATTACCACGCCTTCAGGCAGAGGTACCGACCCGAGCGGAAATTCCTACGGCTGGGGCTACACCGGCGTGACGAATGATTGGATCGAAGAGAAAATCGATCTCTCGGATTATGCCGGCAAAAAAATATTCATCCGCTTTGAATACATCACCGATGCAGCGGTCAATGGTGAAGGCTTTATGCTGGATGACGTCGCGATTGATGCAGCGGGTTACAGCTCCGATCTTGAAGCGGATGATGGCGGCTGGGTCGCCGAGGGCTTTGTTCGCATTCAGAATGTTCTGCCGCAGACCTTCAAGCTGGCTCTCATCAAATCCGGCGATTCCAAAGTGACGATGATCCCCCTTAACCCCGATCAGACTGCTGAGATCCCCGTGTCATTGAACTCTGGTGAGACGGCATATCTTGTGGTTTCGGGCACAACCCGCTTCACCCGCGAGTTGGCGTCCTATCAGATTGAAATACGCTAGGTTCGTATATGCGCCGTGCCCAGTATGGATGTACTGGGCACGGTTTTACTCGGGGGAGATAGTCTTGCAAAATTGCAACTTTCCATGCAAATAACCTGACTTATAATTTGTCATTCTATGATGAAAAAACTCGTAAATCCCTCGGGTAAACGAAAAACCATTGCGGTGTTGAGTGCACAGTTAAGCCGTGTGTGGGGCAGCGAGTTCATGTCTGGTGTGCTGGATAGTGCGCGAGCTGCAGATGTTAATGTGGTTTGTTTTGTAGGTGGTAAGCCCACTGCGATCGGAATGCCAAAAAATGAGGGACATTCTTACGGGCTGTATGACTTGATCAGGCCGGGGCAGTTTGATGGGATTCTTCTTTCGGCAGATGTGGCACATGGGTTGACTGCGGAAGAGATCCAGAATTTTTGCCAATTCCTTGCACCAGTACCAATCGCATCCTTTGCGGTCCCTGTAAAAGGTATTCCGACTGTAATGGCGGACAATGACGGAGGGATGCGCTCCATTATCAAGCATCTGATCGAAGCGCATGGATATGAACGGATCGCTTTTGTGCGCGGTCCAGTGGGGCAGAGTGAAGCGGATCAACGCTACAAAGCTTTTCTTGATGAATTGAAATCACATAATATCCGCCATGATGCACATATGGTGGTAGAAGGCGATTATTCTGCCGAAAGCGGACGCGCTGCTGTGCGTACCCTTTTAGATGAGCGCGGCATGGCAGTACAGGCGATTGTCGCTTCGAACGACCGGATGGCTTTTGGTGTGCTGGAAGCGTTGCAAGGGCGCGGCATCCACGTGCCGGATAAAGTTGCTGTGACCGGTTTCGATGATGTCAGTGAGTCGCAGTCAATGGGTGTGCCGCTAACGACGGTACGGCAATCTTTTTATGATGGCGGTGCCAGGGCTTTTGCCGCTCTGATGAATAAGATCGATGCTCAGGAAAGCAGCGACCTTGACCTGCTTCCCTCCAAGCTGGTGGTACGCTGGTCGTGCGGATGTCTGCCGGAAAGTATCCATCGCGCCGTTGTCCTGCCGAGGGAAGTGGCGCATACGGGCAGGCTGGAGAATAAACGTACAGCAGCGATCAATGCCTTGCTGGCAGCCGCCGGGATAGCGGATGTTGATTCAGGACGCGAGGAATATGTTGAAATATTCGGGCGTGCGTGGGATGCCTTTCTCACCGGGTTGCGTGAAGCGGAAAATAGCGGTGGATTTTTAAAAGCGGTGCAGGGCATGGTGGAGGTCCTCCAACGGCACGGCTACGATTTCAATACCTGGCAAAATGTAATCTCTACCTTTCGCAAATATGCGCTTGGGGGGATATCCAGTAACACCACCACCCTGCGTGCGGAGAATCTTTTTCAACAGGCGCGCATGCTGGTGGGTGAGCTTTCCCAGCGGGCGCAGGCGTATAACCGACTTCAATTCGTGAAGCAGGAAGAATTGTTGAATAACTTTAGCTTCTCCATGGCTTCAGCGGTAAGTTTCAATGCCATTGGCGATGCAATTGCGCAGCATTTCCCGCTGTTCGGTATCAGCCGCTGGTATGTGATGTATTATGGCGACACAGACGCGCCAGGGTCCATTTCTTCGCCTCCGCCGCAAAGTTACCGCTTGTTGATGCAGTACGATGACAAGCAGTTTGCCATGCCGACGGATGCCAGTTCGCGCCTCGCCACCGGACGTCTGGTTCCGCGCGGCAAGACGCCTGAGAACCGTCGCTACGATTCTGTGGTGATGCCGCTTTCACTGGCGAGCAATCGCTTTGGCTTCATGTGGGTGGAAATGGGACCGGATGATTGGGATATCTATGTGCGCGTGCGCAACCTGCTTTCCAGTGCGTTGCTGCGCACCATGTTGGTCGAGCAGCGCGAACAGGCACAACGTGAAGTGGAACGACTTTTGAGCGAAGCACGCGAGCAGGCTGGTGAACTCAGCCGTGCGCGTGATGTGGCAGAAAAAACTGCCAGCGAAAATGCACAGCTATTTGCGTCCGAACAGGAACGGCGTCGGGGAGCGGAGGCGTTGGCGCGTTCTTTGCGCCAGCTTTCCTCTTTGAAAACGGTCGAACGGTTGCCGGATGAGATCCTCGAGCAGTTGAATCAGACCCTGCCTTATGACCGTGGTGTTCTGGTTATGGAAGATGTCAACGGGGAGCCGGTAATCCAGGCACAGCGCGGCATGCCACAAGGCGCGCAGATGACCACCTTCCGGCTTGGGTTTAAGGGACACGAGTTATACAAGACCATTTCACGCAAAGGCGAAACACTGGTCATCAAGGATGTTAATGCGGTGGAGAATTGGTCACAGCCTGATTGGCTTCCGCACGACCTTTCGTGGATGGGTGTGCCTTTGTATTCCAAAGACAACGTCGTTGGGCTTTTGCTGGTCAGCCGTGCGAAGACATCCTTTACTCAAGATGACGGTTTGCTTGCCACGACCTTTGCCTTACAGGCAACCGTGGCGCTTGAGAATGCGCGCCTGTATCACGAAGTGACGGGTATCAGTCAGGTGATGGAACGCATGGTCGCGGAACGCGTGGAAGAGCTGAATAAAGCGTATACCTCCCTTGAGAAGCATGATAAGAACAAGTCCGCGTTCATTCAGGTTGCCGCACACGAACTACGTACACCGCTAACCGTGGTAAAAGGCTTCCTCGGTATGTTGAAGGCAGACCCGGGCATACAGAACAATGCCATGCTTTCCGAAGCGATCGAAGGTGTAACCCGCGGCACGAACCGCCTGCACCAGATCGTCAATAGTATGTTGGATGTGGTGCGGCTTGAGAGTCAAGTCATCATGCCGCATGTAGAATCGGTCAGCCTGGGCTTGATCCTTAGGTTGATCCATAAGGATTATGTGGATGACCTTACGGCTCGCAACCTGACCTTGACCCTGGACGAAACCATCAAAACGATCCCACCGCTGTTGGCGGATTCGGAGCTGCTGAAAAAGGCACTTGATCAAGTGATCGTAAATGCCATCAAATTCACTCCAGATGGCGGTTCTATCGACGTTTCTGCCCGGGTGGTGGAAGATGCCAAGCGTGGTCGAATGGCGGAGATCGCCATTAAAGACACGGGCATTGGTATCGATGCCGAACATCACAAGGTCATTTTCGAGAAGTTATATCAATTGGGAGAGGTGCAATTGCATTCTTCCAGCCGTACGAACTATAAAGGCGGCGGTGCAGGGTTGGGGCTCGCCATCGCTTCTGGCATTGTCCGCGCCTTGCAGGGAACCATCTGGGTGGAAAGTATCGGTAAAGATGAAGAAAAATTCCCCGGCAGTACTTTCTTCATACGCCTGCCATTGGTGAAAGACTAACATTCGAAAACAGGCTCCAATTGGAGCCTGTTTTTTTTATTTTCTATTTCATTCTTTCCCTAAAGTCATAGATCCCGTTTTGAACAGACCATTTTGCCCCGCAAGAGGGGCAGGCAACGTGTTCTGCTTTTTCTTGTAAATTGCCGCTGTTGCAATCGGGGCATTTGAATAAATCGATCACACCTGAAGGAATGGTCACATTTGAACTGCCAGGAAGGACGGCTTTAACAAACACACTTGGTGTGAGTTGAAAGAGGGCGCCTGTCGGCTGAAAGAGACCGTCTACGGCGGCGAGCAGGCTGGCAGGGACCAACCGCTTTAACAGACCAAGGCGGAAATGCGATACGGTCAATATTTTTTCGATGTTGAAGCCAAGTCCGCTCAGCCATTGGTGAATGGCTTTGGGATGAAAGTCAAAGTTGAGTTTTACAAATTCCACCGGCTCAAGCGAAAAGGGACTCCATGATTGCTTGCCGAGCCAGAAGCGCAGGATCGCTTTCAGGTTCAACTTGTTCGCAAACTCAAGGATGAAGGTCGCACCGGGTTGCAGCGTTGCTTGAATTTGTGCAAGTGCTTTGGGTGCATCTGCCATATGGTGCAGCACACGGATCATTGTAGCGGCGTCGAACAATCTGCTCTGAAAGGGGAGGCGGTATACATCTGCGGCAACATAGATGTACTTATCGGAGCGTCCAAGTCTTTCCTGTGCCTGGGCAAGCTGTGTGGTCGAATAATCCAGAACCACAATGCGTTCGAACCCGGCATAGCGCGGGGTATTGCGCCCTGCGCCAGCGCCCAGTTCGAGCATCAGCTTTCCGCTTTTTGGGAGCATGCGTTTCAGTGCAATGGCTTCGGCGCGGTCTTCATAGGCGCGCCCGCCCTGATCCCAAAAGGATTGCTGGTAATCAGAACCTTCATAGTTACAAACGGGAGGGGTGTTAGTCATATTGTCTATTAGTCAAATAGTCGGATAGCCAGTTAAACCGACTATCCGACTACCATTCTACAAATTTACCAATTCCTTAATTATCGTCCAACAGCCCGGTACGTGAAGCCCATATCCTTCATGCGACCGGGTTCGTAGATATTGCGTCCGTCGTAAACAACAGGAGACCTGAGCAAACCCTTGACCTTGTCGAGGTCGAGTTGCTTGAATTCATTCCATTCGGTGATGACCATTAATGCATCGCAACCTTCTGCCATCTTGTACACTTCTTCGAACATCTCCACAGCCGGGAGGATGGGGCGCGCTACATGCATTGCAACCGGATCATATGCGCGAACCTTTGCGCCTGATCCGATCAATTCTTCAGAGATATCGATGGCGGGTGCATCACGCATATCGTCGGTGTTGGGCTTGAACGCCAGACCCAGCAAGCCAATGGTCTTGCCTTTCAGGCTGCCACCCAGCATGACTTCCACGCTTTTAACAGCCTCTTTGCGGCGGTCATAGTTGACATCCATGACGCTGTTGAGGATCTTCGGGTTGAGTCCTTTTTCTTTTGCCATGAAGGCGAGCGCTTCCACATCTTTGGGGAAGCACGAACCGCCCCAGCCGAGACCTGCATCCAAAAAGTGACGTCCGATGCGCGCATCGTAGCCCATGCCAGCCGCTACTTCCTTCACATCCGCGCCGACACGTTCACATAAATCAGCGAGTTCGTTGATGAAAGAGATCTTGGTGGCAAGGAAGGCATTGCTGGCGTACTTGATCATTTCTGCGGTACGCAGGTCAGTGATGACGATGGGGGCGCGCAGGGGTAAATGCAGTTGAGCTACTTTATTTGCTGCATCGCGATCCAATGAACCGATCACGGTGCGGTGCGGGCTCATGAAGTCGCCGATGGCGGAACCTTCACGCAGGAATTCAGGACACGAAACCACGGCAAAGTCGATCGGCTTGGGCTGGGCACCCTTTACGATGTCGGCAACCCAGTCACCGGTTCCGATCGGAACCGTGGATTTGTTGATCAGCACCAGCGGTGCGGTCATATTCTTCGCAATGGAAGTTGCTGCAGCAGCAACATATTGCAGGTCTGCCGAACCGTCTGAACCGGATGGGGTGCCCACGGCGATGAAGGCATATTCCACGCCTTTCAGCGCTTCAGCATACGAGGTGGTGAAAGTAATACGTCCCGCTTTTACATTGCGCTTGACGAGTTCATCCAACCCCGGTTCGTAAATGGGCATGATGCCCTTTTTGAGATTTGCAACACGTTCCTCGTTTACATCCAATGCAGTTACACGGTTGCCAAGGTCGGCGAAGCAGGCAGCGGTCACCAGACCGACGTATCCCACGCCGACAACACAGATTTGTTTCATAGTAGTTCCTTTTGATTGAAAGATTTGGCTCAGTTCAAAATGGCCCCGCAATTTTGCTTGTGTGCGGTTTCATGAGCCAGGAGATTGACCCAACCTGATCTATTGTTTGCTTGTCCAGGTTTTGACGGTGTCCAGCAGGTCAAGCAGATCCATGGGCTTGGTAACATATTCATCGCAGCCCGCATCGAACGCACGTTTACGGTCGCTGGGCAGGGCATGAGCGGTGAGCGCGATCAGAGGGATGGTGGAAGTTGTCGTATTACCTTTGATGAGGCGGGTTGCCGTCCAGCCATCCATTTCGGGCATGGAGAGATCCATAATGATCAGGTCGGGAAGTTGCTTGGTGGCGGCATTGACCCCATCGCGACCATTCATGGCAAGGAAAGTTTCAAACCCGTTCTTTTCCAGGATGAACCGAACCAGTTCATAGGTATCCATGTTGTCTTCAACGATAAGGATGCGTCCAATGCTCATGCCCTTAAATATACTACAAAGTAGGTGGTGTTAACTCGTTATTTTTGTTTGTTACCCAGACCCTGTGGGTATAATCACCCCATGAGACTGCTTTTTGTCACGGATGCCCGTTCGCCGATCTCCCAAAATTGGATACGTCATTTCATAGAACGCGGCGATGAGGTTTATATTGCCTCTACATTTGAATGGGATGTAACCGGAATCCCCCCCGAGCAGACGGTTTTCACGCCAGTTGCCTTTAGCGCTGCCAAAAAGCGCACCTCTGCACCATCCAGCGCTTCTTCCCGGACCTTGAACCTGCGTACCAAGATCAGACAATGGCTTGGCCCTGTGACCATTCCCGCATCCGCGCGCAAATTACGTAATTTCATCAAAGCAGTTCAACCGGATATTATCCATGCCATGCGCGTGCCGTATGAGGGCATGCTGACTGCTTCGGCTTTGCAGGGACTCGCACCCTGCCCTTCATTCCTGGTTTCCATCTGGGGTAATGACTTCACGCTACATGCTCCATCTACACCGCTGATGAAATATTACACTCGTAAGACCATGGGGTTGGTGGATGGTTTACATTCTGATGTGGAGCGCGATATTCGGTTGGCAAGAGAATGGGGTTTGGGCGAAGAGAAGCCTACATTAGTGGCACCCGGTAACGGTGGAATCAGAGGTGATGTTTTTTATCCGCCCAAAGATCTGGTCAAGAGCCCGGTCATTATCAATCCGCGTGGTGTGCGTCCGTATGTGCGCAACGACTCATTCTTCAAAGCCATTCCACTAGTGTTGGCGAAGAGACCCGATGCAAAGTTTCAATGCACAGGCATGCAAAACGAATCGCAGGCACTGAGCTGGGTGCGCGAGTTGAATATAGAAAGCGCAGTGGAGTTGTTGCCTTCGTTTCCGCATGAAAAGATGGGGGAGGTCTTTCGCGGCGCGCAGATCGTGGTTTCGCCGAGCATCCACGATGGCACGCCGAACACGCTGATCGAAGCGATGGCGTGCGGATGTTTTCCCGTGGCGGGTGATCTCGAGTCCATTCGCGAGTGGATCACACATGGGCAGAACGGTTTGTTGTTCGATTCGAATTCCCCGCAATCAATAGCAGATGCAATATTATTGGGGTTGGAAAGAGAAGACCTGCGAACCGACGCCGCAGGTCTAAATAGAAATATTATCTCCACTCGCGCAGAGTTTGAAATGAATATGAAGAGGGTGGAGGAATTCTATGAGTTGGTGACTCGATAAATTAGAACTCTTCCCTTGGTGCGCGCAGTGACTCAAGTCGTCCGCGCAGTTCGATGCGGCGGGCATCGGCGGAATGACGCACATCGTTGAGGAAGTTCTGTCCGCGATCGCGAAGCTGTCCGCGCAGGTTTTCGCCGGATTCGGGGGCAAGTAGTATTGCTATTACACCGCCAACCAGCGCGCCGGTAAAGATGCCGATCATAAAGCCGAACATTCTACGCATGGAATTTCTCCTTGAAAAAAATCGTTATGATGGTTGAATTATACATCTGAAAGTAGTCACAATTAAAAACTTCCGAGAAATGTTTCTCGGAAGTTTTTCTGTCCAATTGCTTGATGATCAAACTAAGAAACTAACTCCACTTCCAAGTGGTGCCGTCTTTGCTGTCTTCGATGGTGACGCCCATCGCTTTGAGCTGGTCGCGGATCTCATCGGAGCGCTTCCAGTTTTTGTCTTTGCGTGCCTGGGTGCGTTCAGCGAGGAGGGTTTCCACTTCAGCTTCTTTTTCACTGGAGCCTTTTTTCTCTTCGAGCTTTAACCCGAGCACACCAGCCAATTGTTTGAAGGTTTCTTGCGCGGGTTTGAGTTGGTCTGTGTTTGCGCCGTTATCGCGAGCGGTGTTAATTGCTTTCGAGAGCTCGAACAAGGCTGCGACGGCTCCGGCGGTATTGAAGTCGTTGTCCATGGCTTCGGTGAAGTTGGCGTTTGCGGATTCGATCGAAGCGGACAAGGTATCAGCGGAGAGTCCGCTTGCGGAGGGGGAGGCAGGCTTGAGCGCGGATTTGAGGCGTTCGACGTTGCGTTCGGCGGCATCCAGTGTTTCATCGTTGAACATCAGCGGAGCGCGGTAGGTTCCATTCAAGACCAGCATGCGCATCACGTCTGAAGAACGTTTTGAGAGAAATTCTTTGATGCTGATGATGTTGCCCAAGGACTTGGACATTTTCTCGCCGCCGAGTTGCAGCATGCCATTATGGATCCAGTAGCGCGAGAATTCCTTGCCGGTGTAGCTTTCGCTTTGGGCGATCTCGTTTTCGTGGTGGGGGAAGATGAGGTCGTTGCCGCCGCCGTGGATGTCGATCTGTTCGCCGAGTTCGGCGAGGTTCATGGCGGAGCATTCGATATGCCAGCCGGGGCGACCTTTGCCCCAGGGGCTGTCCCAGGAAATTTCACCGGGCTTGGCGGCTTTCCAGAGTGCGAAGTCCATCGGGTGTTCTTTTTGTTCGCCGATTTCGATGCGCGCACCGGCTTGCATGTCTTCGAGCTTGCGACCTGAGAGGCGACCGTAATCATCGTCGCTGTTCACACGGAAGTAGACATCGCCATTCTCCGCGGCGTAGGCGTGACCTTTTTGGATCAACCCTTCGATGAATTGAATGATGAGCGGCATGGTGGTACTGACCTGCGGGTTGGAGGTAGCAGGCAAGACGTTCAGGCTTTTCAGGTCGGCGGCATAATCTGCGATATAACGTGCCGAAAGTTTGAGCGGGTCTTCGCCGAGTTGGTTGGCGCGGTTGATGATCTTGTCGTCCACATCGGTGTAGTTCATGACGTGTTTGACGGCGTATCCACGATACTCGAGGTAACGGCGGACAATGTCGAACACGATGGCAGACATGGCATGCCCAACATGCGCGTCGTTATAGACCGTGACGCCGCAGACGTACATCTTGACGAGATTGGGTTCAAGGGTTTGGAATTCTTCGGTTTTGCGAGTAAGGGTATTATAGATTTTCAACATGTTATTTACCACAAAGGGTCACCAAGATACACAAAGGATTTTTTGTAAACGGGTGTATTTTACCGCATAAAAAAACAGGGCGTCGAGAGGCGCCCTGTTCACTCGTTACTTGTTACTCATTACTTACTTTTAATGCGTTTTCCGTTCTCTTCTTCTACACGTCCGAAGATCATACGTCCGGCGGCGGTTTGCAGGACTTTGGTGATATTGACATCCATGTATTCGCCGATGTAGTCGCGTCCATTCTCGACCACAACCATCGTGCCGTCGTCCATGTAACCCACACCCTGACTGTGTTCCTTGCCTTCCTGCATGATGTTGATGCGCAGGGCTTCGCCGGGGAGAACAACAGATTTAACGGCATTCGCCAGTTCGTTGATGTTGAGCACGGTCACGCCTTGCAATTCGGCAACACGGTTAAGGTTGTAGTCGTTAGTTAGGATCGGGCTTTTGAGCTGTTTGCCGAGCACAACAAGTTTATCGTCCACTTCGCGTACACCGTCAACATTGATATCTGAAATACGTACGAGGATGTTGGGCAGTTTTTGCAGTTCAGCAAGTACTTCCATGCCGCGCCGTCCACGTTGACGTCGCATGCCATCGGGAGAGTCTGCGATGTATTGCAGTTCGTTCAGCACAAAGCGCGGAATGAGCAGTGTGCCGGGTAGAAAGCCGGTCTTGGCGATATCACCTACACGCCCATCGATAATGACACTGGTATCGAGGAGGATGTTGCGGTTGAGGTTGCTCCAGGAAGAGGAACCGCCGCCTTCCCCGCGTCCGCTTAGGGCGCTAAGCAGCCCCATGATGTCGCCCTGACGCATGACGAAGAGAGAAACCCCAAAGTAGGAGAAGATCAACACGCCAATGAAGGGCAGGATCTGACTGAACGGTTGGGGCAGCATGGATAGCGGAAATGCCAGCAGAGCGGCAATGAGCAAACCCACAACCAGACCCGTCAACCCGGCAAAGAGGCTTTCGGCGGTCATGCGCCCCAACAGGGAGCGGAAAGCTCGAGCTGGACGAGTAGTGAAGTAGGGGGTCAGAATCAAGCCTGTCAGTGCGCCAACCAGGCTGAAAATGAGGGTGGTGCGTTCAGTGTTTTCGGGAGTGAACCTGGAAAAATCAAATCCCCAGTACCCCCCAGCAACTGCAAGAACAATCATGCCAATAAGGCGAAGAATCAACTCAACACTCATAAATAACTCCTGAAAAAAAAGAATAATGACCATGCCATAATAGCATGGCTGGAACAGCCCGTCAATTGCCCGAAGATTCTCCTCATAATGTTGATATAATCGCCTGACAACTCTTCTGGTTCCTTGTATATTTTTCCCTGAAACACACAACATTTTTCAAAGAAAATTGAACCTATGACCCTATTGGATACCCTTAATCGTCCCCTGCGTGACCTGCGCATCTCGGTCACTGACCGGTGCAATTTCCGCTGTGTGTATTGTATGCCAAAGGAAGTCTTTGGACCCGATTACCAGTTCCTGCATCGTGACAAAGTGTTGACCTTTGAGGAAATCACCCGGCTGGCGCGTTTGTTCGTTTCATTCGGAGTTCGGAAGATTCGCTTGACTGGTGGTGAGCCGCTCGTGCGCAAGGATTTTCCCGACTTAATCGCCATGCTTGCACAGATCCCAGACCTTGATCTGACGATGACGACCAATGGTTCACTCCTGCCCCGGTTTGCAGAGCAGCTCAAAAAGGCGGGGTTGAAGCGGGTCACGGTCAGCCTTGATTCGCTTGACAATGCAATATTCAAATCCATGAACGATGTGGATTTCCCAGTCGAAAAAGTGCTTGAAGGCATGGATGCCGCCAAAGCCGTTGGGTTGGCGCCCATCAAGGTTAACATGGTCGTCAAGCGTGGTGTAAATGAAGACAGTATTTTGCCCATGGCGCGCTTCTTCCGTGAGAAGGGATATATTCTGCGTTTTATTGAATATATGGATGTTGGTCATACCAACGGTTGGCGAATGAATGAAGTGGTTTCTGCCAAGGAGATCGTCAAGATCATCAGCGCGGAAATGCCGCTTGAACCGGTTGACCCGAATTATCGCGGTGAAGTGGCGGAACGCTGGCGCTACAAAGATGGCAGCGGCGAAGTAGGCATGGTCGCCTCGGTGACGCAAGCCTTCTGTCGCGATTGCAATCGCGCACGCCTTTCTGCTGAAGGTTCACTTTATACGTGTCTATTTGCGGTCAAAGGACATGACTTCCGCGACCTGTTACGCAGTGGCGTCACGGATGAAGAGATCGTTCATAAGATTGAAAGCATATGGGGTAAACGCGCTGACCGATACTCCGAGATCCGCTCTGAAAATACGATCCCACTCCCGAAAGTGGAAATGTCACACATTGGCGGCTAAACATAATCCATGGACCCGAAAATAAAGAATATCAAAGCCATCCTTTTTGACCTCGATGGAACTCTGCGTCACCATATCCCCAGCGGCGGCGCAGTTTTTGTTGAATACCTAAAGAGTATAAATATTCATGCTTCTGAGGAAGATCGAACCCGCGCCGAACGCTGGGAACATTTTTATTTTGCCCACTCGCTTGAGATCCAGGCTGATATAAAGACCTTTACTCATCACTCCAGGGAATTCTGGATTAATTATTCGAGGCGGAGGCTGGTGGCGCTGGGGGTCGACCCAAAGCGGGCGCAGGAACTGGCACCGGAGGTTTCTGCTCATATGGGGACGAACTATAAACCTGATGTGTATGTCCCCGAAGAAGCGCCGCGTTTGCTCGCAGGTTTGAAGCAGGCGGGGTACATACTGGGTGTTGTCTCGAACCGTGAAGAACCATATCATGAAGAATTGAAAGCCCTCAGCCTTGATGTTTATTTCAAGTTTTCACTGGCGGGCGGCGAGGTGCCATCCTTTAAGCCTGAACCGCGAATCTTTCAGCGCGGTTTGGAATTGGCTGAAGTTGCTGCGCATGAGGCGATATATGTTGGCGATAATTACTTTGCCGATATCGTCGGTGCGCATCGCGCCGGGCTCATGCCTGTTCTCTACGACCCAACCTCCCTCTTCCCTGAAGCCGACTGTGCCGTCATCCGTTCATTGGATGAGTTGCATGGACTGCTGATATAAATTCAACCCTGTCTGACCTTCACAATACCGCGGAGACATCTTCGCGGTATTCGCGTTAAAATGAGGAGGAGTAAAGGAGATAACCATGGCTTGGGATCAAAAGATTTTCCGCATTGTACGAGTGCGCAACTCGCAGAAAAAAGGGGTACTGGCTAAACTATTAACCGCCATCGCGGAGGCGGGGGGGAATATTGGCAGTATGGTGCTGGTAACCGAAACCTCACTGCATGTGGTTCGCGACCTGACCATTACGGTCGAGAGCGAATCGATGCTCGAAACCGTACTGGAGGCAATGCGTGCCAATGAAGGTACGAAGATCATCGAAGTGCGTGATGAGGTGCTTGAACTGCACCAAAAAGGAAAGATCGCCATCCGTTCGCGCTACCCGATCGAATCATTGACCACGCTGCGGCGCGTGTATACCCCTGGGGTGGCGGAAGTCTGTTTGCGTATTGCAAAGGACCCTTCGCAGGCGCGGCTTTATACAAGCATCAGTCATATGGTTGCCATCGTTACCGATGGAACGGCGGTGTTGGGGCTGGGCGATATCGGTCCGTTGGCGGGGATGCCGGTAATGGAAGGCAAAGCCATGTTAATGGAAACCCTGGTGGGGCTTTCGGGCATTCCGATTCTATTGAACACAAAAGATACAGATGAAATTGTCAACACCGTTGCCGCGATCTCGCCGACCTTTGCCGCGATACAGCTCGAAGATATCTCCGCGCCGCGCTGCTTTGAGATCGAAGAACGCCTGCAAGCCATGTTGGATATCCCTGTGTTGCATGATGATCAACACGGTACTGCGGTGGTTTGTACTGCGGCGCTGATGACTGCCACGCGCGAAACTGGCATGGACTTGAAGAAAGCTGTCATCGGGCAGATCGGGCTTGGGGCGGCCGGGCAGGCGATTGGTCAGATGATGATGCGTCTGACGGGCAATCCCGTTCACGGTGCGGATCTGAGTCCCGAAGCGCTGAGTCGCTTTGAGAAACTGGGCGGCATCAAATCCAACTTAAAAGATATCATGGCGAATTGCGATATCGTAGTGGCGACGACCGGTGCGCCGAACCTCATCAAACCGGAGATGGTGCGCAAGGGACAGATCATCCTCGCGCTTTCGAACCCGAATGCCGAGATCGACCCCGAGGTTGCCATGGAACACGGTGCAGCATTTGCTGCGGACGGCAAGTCAGTGAATAACGTGTTGGGCTTCCCGGGCATCTTCCGCGGCGCAGTGGATGCGAACGCGCCGCGCATTACGCAGGAGATGTTGGTGGCTGCGGCAGAGACCATTGCCAGCATGACCCCGCCCGGTGAATTGGTGCCCAGCCCCTTGAATAAAAAAGTTCATCGTGCCGTGGCGCGTGCCGTGGCTGAGATGGCGATCAAGCAGGGTATTGCCCGTGCTGATTATGTTCCGTACGTGGAAGAATAAAAAAAATTATGTCACTCTGAGCGCAGCGAAGAGTCTCTTACTATGTTGGTAGAGACCCTCACCGCACTGCATCCGCAACGCGGTGCATGTGTCGCTGCCGCTCAGGGTGACAAACATAGGAAAAAATGGATACTCTCTTTATCATTATCTTGATCGGACTTGCCGGCGGCATGGCGATCGGATTGCAAGGTCCGCTTTCGAGTATGATCACGCAAAAATTAGGCTCGTTGGAAAGTGTCTTTATCATTCACCTTGGCGGTGCGATTGCGGCATTGATCCCCATGCTGTTTTTTGGGTCAAAACTGGGTCAATGGAAAAGCGTGCCGTGGTATGCGCTCGTAGCAGGTGCCTTTGGCTTGATCGTCATCACGGCGATGGGATATATGATTCCCCGCATTGGCGCGGCGGGCGCGTTGATCACTTTGCTGGCTGGGCAAATTTTGGTTGCATCCATCCTCGATCATTTCGGTCTGCTCGGTATGACTCCGCGGGCGATCGATCTTCAACGCATTATAGGCTTTGGTGTGGTGATGGTAGGGGTGTGGTTGACAGTAAGATAAGTTCTTAAAAGACGATGGACGATAGACCATTGACCATGATCTATCGTCCATTTTTTGTTTTCTATCGTCCATCGTCAATGGTCTATCGTCTGTACTACTCCATCGTCACAATATGCTCGTGGATCAAATGCGAGTATCTATTCTGCAAGCGGATGAAATGGTTCTGGATCGCATCCGCCTCAGAGCCTTCGAGGACGAGGAAACGTCCCTTCTCGACGCCTTCGCGGGCGATCTCGCGGCACACGGCTTCAGCGACGAGTTCCGCTAAAAGCACCTGACCCGGCATGGTGGTGTCGAGGCGGTTGTTTTCATCCAGATACCGTTTTACCGAAGGCGCGTTCGTGGCGATGACGATGCTGGAATTGACGCGGTCAAAGTACACGCGCTGACGTGGGTCCATACGGTCATCGAAGCGAATGTCGTTGAAGAGTGCGTTCTTGCTTCGGGTGGGCGGCGCGGGCAACGCTTCTTTTTTGGAATGCACCTGTACCATGGCCTGTGCGTGCATCTTGTTGACTCGTGCAATGATCAAGCCCTCCCCACCGACCTGACGACCCTCCACCCGCACGATCGCTTCACCCACACTCGGGTCTGCCTTGTGCGGTTTCAGTTTCACCTTGGGGGTCAGCACGATCACTTCATCGCTATTGGATTCGATCGCGACGACATCGTTTGGTTTGGCTTTCTTGGTAATGTCTGCTCGTAAAATGAGTGAAAGAGTGCGACCCGTTTGCACATAGGCACGCTCAGGGAAGAACAACATACCAGAAGCAGGCAATTGAATGCGCGACTCACCGTCCTTGCGATTGCTGAGTTCGTTCAACGCAATATGATTTAACTCATGCAGGGCGCGGTCGATCTTATTTCTTAATTGCTTGTCGAGCTTGGTTTGCTCCTCACGGATCGCATGCTTGCGTTCCTTTTCGATCAACGGTTCGATCTTGGCTTCCACGGCAAGGCGCAGTGCCTTCGCGAACGGATGTGACCAGTTGATGCCATCACGGGTGGCAGTGAGGACCGGCTCATCGTTCTTCAATAGGTCATGCAGATAATCGCATTGCATCGAGCCGTAGAAATATGCCGCCACCGGATCATTCTCGTACTTGAGCATGGTCAGCGACAAGACCATGCCCTTGCTGATGACCAGCAGACCTCCGTCGGCGTAATCGCCTTCCTCGCCGCGTGTGGATAACTGGATCGATGAGCGATTTAGTTCCAGCTTCACCCAAGCGGGGTAATCGGGAATCTTGATGCGTTCACTCAAGACCTTTACGCCCTTGGGCGCTTTGTAGCTAAGTTCATGCTCCTGCTTTACCGTCCACTCTGCGGTCATCTCGCGCAAAATGATCTTGCGCTTGGGGTTGCTCATGATCGGGCGCAGTTCAAAATGACGCTGTAAATAATTACGGAAGTTATCGAACTGCGGCACTTTCACATCATCACGTGAGACGATGATCTCAATGATCGTGCCGTTGCCTTCAAGAATCCCATACTGTTGGCGCACCGGCACCAATGCCCGCACGGGTTCATCCAGAGAAAAGGTCGGCACGCCGTTTTTCACGAGCAGCGAACACGAATAGAAATTGCCGCCTTTGAACGAACGCACATACCCATGCCCCAGCCCGAAGATCGAATCCTTCAAGCCGCGCCCCCACATGCCGCGTACATTCTTATCTTCTTTAATGCCGCTGGTCGCCTCGCCGTAGGTACCCACTACTTTATCCATGCGTGAGTCGTTCATGCCTTCGGCATTGTCCCAAATGCGAATGGTCGAATTCTTATGCCTGCGCAGCACATCAATATAAATTTCGCCGCTTACAGACCAGCCTGCCTGTTCGAGGCGCAGATAGCTGTCGTTGCTATTGGTGATGATCTCGACCAACGCGCGGAACGCATCCTTGCGAATCGCCTGATCTGCCTGCTGAATGGCAACGCGGTCGGCGTATTGTAATTTTCTACTGCTTCCTGCCATGACTATTTTTTACCTTTAACTTTTGAGATCAATAAAGCCGAAAAACTTTCTTCACAAAATTCCAGGAACGCGATCAAGTCCGTGCGGAAGTGGATACCGGCGTAGCGCTTGAATAACTCAACATTCCGTTTCAAAGTCTCTGCCGAGGATTCCATCGTGGCGAATAGCATATTTCTGAAATCGAATTCGCCGATCTGGGCACGCTTGCCGTTGCGCCGATACAGTTGATACGCATCTGAACGTTCGATCTGTTTGATGACCTTGGCGGCTTTATCTTTTTCTTCCTTGGATGCTGCCACCGGAGCCAATACTTCTACTTTGACGGGCTGCTTCGCTTCTTCCTTAACCTTGGGCTTGATTGCCGGAGCCTCAGCTTTTTTCCACGCTGCGGGCGGCGGAGTGAGCGCCATGGTCATTTGGGTCGCTTGGGCGTTTTTTGTTTTTTGCACCTTTGGCGTTTCGATCTTCGCCACAGGCGCCGCCTTGACCTGTTCCTTCTTTGGCACTTTTGCCTTCACCTTTACGGCAGGTTTGCTAATCTGCCCTTTGGATTTGGGCGCAGTCTTGATCTGGTTTGGCTTGGGCTGTGCTTTTACTTTTGCTGCAAGCTTTACCGTCTTCTTTAAAGATGGTTTTGGTTTGGGCGCTGGTTTCTTCTTAACCGGCGCAATGACTTTGGCTGTCTCCGCTTTTGGTTTGACCTTCGGTTTCGCAGTCGGTTTCTTTGTCTTTTTAACCTGCTTCTTTTCAATCGTTTTTGCAGGTTGTACTTTCTTGTCCGTTTTTACGGATTGAATTGGCTTTTCTTTCAAACGTGGAGCCGCTTCAACTTTTTCTTCCACCTTGACGGGTACAGGCGTTTCTTCTTTTTGGATGACAGGTGCTGGTTCTTCCACTTTGGGTGGCATGGGCAGAGATACCCTCAGCGCCTTTGCGGTTTGTCTGGCAACCTGCCTGCCCTTTCCCTTAACTTCGAATCCCTCTGCCGGGCTGCCTTTGAGGAGTCCCTTTTCTTTGGCGTCATGCAGACGGCGGGTCACAAGGGCTGAGTCGGGCCAGTAGAAGTAGTTTTTTAGTGCAAAACTGTGCGGGAAGAAGCGGAAGCAGGTCGAAACGATCTCTTCGACCGCGACCGGAGCGGCGTCGGCTTGTAAAACTTGAACGGCAAAAACGACCAACTCCCCGGCGGGGATGGATGCGTAAGCGTCCAGTTTGAATTCGGACGAGCTTTTTGTAATAACAGGTAACGCCTCGGATGACATAAGTCGATGTGCCTTGTTGAAGGGTGGAATTTTGTAATTTTACACTGGTTATCTGCCAAAGGACCATGCGGATAGTACCAAAGGCATGCTAGTTTACACGATAAATCAGACCTTTGTCCTATTTCATAACGATGTTCACATCCATATAATTTGGCGAGTTGTTCAAATTACACAGGAGTTATCATTCATGTATACCTATCCCCTCAAGTTTGAGTTTCCGATGATCAGCATTGGTCGTCAGGTGGATGTCACCAATGGCGATGGCAGATTTATTATGCGTGCCATTGATCCATTCTTTTCTTTCAAAGATTCCATTCAGATCATTGATGGCAGCGGCAATGAAGTGATGCGGGCAAATGGAGATACCTCCTTTCGTTTCATGTTCAGACTATTCAGCTTCTCATTTGATTGGTCGATTACCACACCCGATGAAAAGATGATCGCCCATATTGACCGTTACTGGGCGCGTATGGAAGAATTCAAGAACGTAACTGATATAGGTCCTTCATATGGTGATGCCGGTTTGTCTGTAGGGAAAATAGTAGGCGCCATGGTTGCCACAGATGTTAATTACAATATTCGAAATAATATTCCGCGCAGATTAGTGTATGAAGTTTTGGATCGCGAAGGCGGCAGTGTACTCGGTTGGATCGTCCCCTCACGCGGCACTGGGTGGGTTGACTATTTGGAAAACTTTTTGCCCTATGCCACCCGCAGGCAGATTCTAAACCTGCCATTTATATCGCGGGCATATGCACCTTCGTATGAATTTAAAATTGGTGACCTTTATTCACCTACTGTATTGGTATTAAAAAAGCAACGCGACCTGTTCGTGGACAAATATGTCCTTGAGAAAACAGGCGAGCTGACCGATCAGCAGGAACGTTGGGCGATCCCGGCGTTGACACTTGCAACCATGTTCGAACGTCAGCGTTTCAAGGATATGACCAATTAGAAATAAAAATACAGCCCGATCAATATCGGGCTGTATTTTTATTGACCCTTATAACCATAGACCCTGACGTTGTTCTCGCTGTCTTCAAAGGCTGGCACAAATATTTCTGGTGAAGTCTCAAGGATAAGCAGGATCTCTTTTACATCTTTAGTCAACTCTGTAGATTTGGGGGATTGCAGTAACGGCGCAATAATAATGTAGTCAATTCCCTGATTATCAAGATACTGCTGCAAGTCTTGTCCGTTCTTTGGGAAGTTGATGGTCTTGCGCTGCACATGTACATAGGCTGGCACAGGTTCATTCACCATCACGAGCGCATCTGCCGGGGCGTTCTCTGCCACCCAGCTTGCACCAATGGAGAGATCTGTCATCTGTTCGCGGATAGGGGAACGCCAGTCTTGTAGGTTGCGTGCGATCATTACAACCGAGATAAAAAGTGTGACGGTAAATAAACTGCGCGTAGTCGTGGCCGTGTTTTGCGTAAACAAAGTGCTTAACAACCACTGAACCCCACGTAAAAAGTAAAAATATAGCAGGGGCAAGATCGGGATCAAGAAGCGTGCTTTCACGCTTCCCACCTGCGGATTCCAAAACGCCAAAATACCAGCCATGTAAATGACAAAATAAATATGCATCCACTCGAACTTGAGTTTGGTGGTGAGCATGCCCAACACAAGCAAGAACAAGATGGCGATATTTAATAGAAGGAACAGCCAACTGAACATCGTATCCAGCCGTGTGCCGAAGATCGGAATTAATGATCCTGCAAGAACCTGATTCAAGTAGCCGGATGCATTTGACCAGACTTGCCCAGCCTTCTCGATCATTGACCCGCTCAACACCTGCGCCTCATAGCCCGATGAGATGACGGTCCCGCCGTTGCGGAGGTTGATTCCGGCTTGGATGAGGAACCCAATAACGAATAGGGCTGCCACGAAACTCAAATCTTTGAACCGACGCTTAAGCAGCAAAAGGATGAGCAGCGAGGCGATAAGTGCGATCCCGATCGTGCGGACCTGCTGCGTGTAAAAAGCGAGAATTGCAGCAAGGATAAGCCAGCCAAGTTTCTTATCATCAACTTTGTCAAAGGTGAGCAATGCCAGCAGAGAGAAGAACAAGTACGCAGACTCAGACATCACCGTGACCGATGTGCCGATCAGCAGCGGATTCAATGCTACCAGTGCGGTGAGAATTTCAAGGTAGGGAGAATTCAGCCGTTTCGAGAACAGCTTATAGACCCATAAAATAGATACCAGCCAAAGCACAAGTGAGACGATCTTGAACGCATCATAATTTTTTGGGAAGACCAATGTGAACGGCGCAAGCACAAGCGGCCAGCCCGGCGGGAAGTTCCGCTCGATCTGCGGGCGTGGGAAGTTGATGAGCTCATAGCCCTGTCCGCTGGCGAGGCTTTCGGCAAGGATGATGTACTTGGCGTCGTCGTAGGAAGTGCCGATCTGGAGAGAGTCAAAACGCAGAATGGCAAGGGCTGCGCTTGCAAGAATAAGCCCCATCACGAAGAGGTTTGAGTTTCGTTGAGACATATCTATTGATCAGCCTTGGTGGTCAGTGCGGAATAGAACTCGCGCAAAAAGCTAGAGGGGTGGGTGGCAAGTAATTGGGGCTCTGAGTAGCCAGCTCCTTTTGCCAGCTTCCCGAATGTTTGGAGTGTGAATGGGTATGGAACCCACGGGTTGCCCGAATCTACGTTGTATTCGATGACGATGAGTTTGCCGTTTGGTTTTAGAAATGTCTTGATGTGTTCCAAGACCTTCACCCTATCTTTGAAGTAATGTAGAGAGTTGGCGGCAAGGATGCCATCGAGCGGCGGAAGGTTGATGCTGCGAGAAAAATCCCCAACTTGTGTTTGCAGATTTTCGAGACTACCAAAACGCGCTTGATACGACCGCTTCAATTGTTCAAGGCTGGATTTGTCCTTATCCACGGCATGGATGGTGGTGGCGGCACCCAGCACTTCGCGTAAGGCAAGGGTGAAAGCGCCGGATCCCGCTCCGAGGTCCGCCCAGGAGCCGCCTTTATCCAAAGAAGCCGGGCGCAATAGGTTAACATGGTCTGTGTGATCCATAGGTGAATCGTATCATACCCATGATCCTGAGGGTTGTCATGAAATTTAAGACTCCCTTTTCAATCTTATGAAAAGGGCTAAGTCTTTAAATCTACGAATGGTATCATACACACCATCTCCGAAAATAGGATTTGAAATGGAAAACTCTACGTACCACGATCCCTATGCGCCGCTGCGTTTTAGAGATTATCGCTTGCTGCTCAGTGGGCGCTTTATCAGCTCATTTGCAAATGAGATGCTGTCCTTTGCTATCAGTTGGGAGCTATGGCTGCGTACACACAGCGCTTTTGCCTTGGGCATGGTGGGATTGGTGCAGGTGGTGCCGGTGATTCTGCTGTCTTTGCCTGCCGGACATGTGGCAGATCAATATAATCGCCGTCGTATTGTCATTATCAGTGAAGTTTTGATCGCCCTGTGTGTGATTGCTTTGGGCTGGCTTTCCTATACCGAAGGGTCGCTGGTTTTGATTTATATCTCATTATTGGGAATTGGCATCGCTCGTGCTTTTAATGAGCCGGCTTCTTCAACGCTGACTCCAGAGACCGTGCCGCCGGAATTATTTTCGCAAGCTGCCACATGGGGAAGTGGCATCTGGCACTTCGCCTCGATCACCGGACCGGCATTGGCTGGCTTGCTCGTGGGCTTTTTCCACTCTGTCACTTTTATCTACATCTATGCGGCGCTATCTGCTGTAACGTATTGTGTACTCATTTCTTTGATCAAAGGTAGGCAGTTGCCGTTGGCAGAAAAATCTGCCACACTGGATTCGGTCCGTGAAGGTCTGCGCTTTATGTGGAACACAAAAGTGATCCTTGCTGCGATCACGCTTGACATGTTCGCCGTCCTCTTCGGCGGAGCCGTGGCATTACTGCCCATCTATGCTACTGATATTCTGAATGTGGGCGCACAGGGACTGGGCATTTTGCGGGCAGCGCCGTCGCTTGGCGCTTTGGCGATGGCATTTCTCATTGCACATTTACCGCCCATGAGGAATGCAGGCAAGACCTTACTATTCGCTGTGACTGGTTTTGGTTTGGCGACCATGGTCTTTGGTCTTTCGACCAACTTCTTACTCTCGGTCATTATGCTTGTGCTGCTTGGCGGCTTTGATAACATTAGTGTGGTGATTCGCAGTACCCTCATGTTGACCCAAGTGCCCGATGAAATGCGTGGACGTACTTCAGCAGTGAATAATATCTTCATCGGCGTCTCGAATGAGCTTGGCGCTTTTGAGTCGGGCTTTGTCGCGGCACTCGTAGGACCCGTAATCACAGTAGTGGGTGGAGGCATAGGGACCATTCTGGTCGTGCTGGCAATTGCCCGCATTTTCCCTGAGATGCGAAAGTTGAAATCGTTGGATGTGCCAAAGCAACCATAAATCGTATAAAGGTGCTAGCCGCTTGTTGCCTTATAATTGACCTATTAGAGGTGCCCCATGATGAATAACAAACAACTTGCTGGTGTATTTACGCTCATAGCCAATTTGCTTGAGATCAAAGGTGAGATCATTTATAAGACGCTTGCCTATCGCAAAGCATCAGAGAGTCTCGATACGCTTGGGCGTGAAGCCAGTGAGTATTGGAAAGAGGGAAAATTAGCTGACATCCCCGGTGTGGGCAAAGCTATTGCCGAAAAAATTGACGAGTTGCTCAACACGGGCAAACTTGAATTTCTTGAAAAGTTAAAGAAAGAAGTGCCAGAGAGTTTGGCGGGCTGGTTGCAAGTCCCTTCGTTGGGACCCAAGAAGATCGCCATGATATGGAAAGCACTGAACATCACCACGCTCCCTGAACTGGAAACGGCGGCGAAAGCGGGCAAACTAAAAGACCTGCCCGGCATGGGCACCAAATCAGAGACTGCAATTCTCGATGGTATCGCTTCGTTGGCGCGACGCTCGGGAAGACTCCCCTTAGGCAAGGCGTATCCATTGGTGCAGGAGATCATCAAGGTTCTCAAAGCTGTAAAAGGCGTTGTGGATGTGCAACCCGCTGGCAGTTTAAGAAGGATGCGTTCGACCGTTGGTGATCTTGATATCCTTGTCGCAGCCAAAGATTCGGCGCCAGTGATGGATGCCTTTGTCAACTTAAAAGGTGTGGAGCGTGTTCTGGGGCGCGGTGAATTCAAAGCCAGTATTGAATTCTTTGATGGCGTGCGCGCACAGGTTTGGGTGCATCCGCCACAGGAATTTGGAACCGCACTGCAATATGCCACTGGCTCGAAAGACCATAATGTTCAATTGCGGCAAATTGCGTTGGATAAGGGGTTGTCGCTTTCGGATCATTCATTTAAGAAAATAAAAGGTGGGCAAGAGATATTCTGTGCCACCGAAGAGGAAGTGTATAAGACGCTCGGCTTGCAATATGTCCCGCCGGAGATGCGCGAAGACCGCGGCGAAGTGGAGGCGGCGAAGGCGAATAAACTTCCCAAGCTGATCCAGGTCAAAGACATCAAGTCTGATCTGCATATGCATTCGACATATAGCGACGGCAAACTATCCATGCTCGATATGGCGCGTGAAGCCATCAAGCGCGGATTGAAGGTCATCACGTTCACCGATCACTCCGTCAGCCTTGGTGTGGCGAATGGTTTGTCCATTGAAAGACACAAACAGCAAGCCGCTGAGATCAAAAAGATTCAAAAACAACTTGGGGATGAGATTCTGATCTTGCACGGCAGCGAAGTGGAAATTAAAGCCGATGGGTCATTGGATTATCCGGATGAATTCCTCGCCTCGCTCGACCTCGTAGTTGCCTCTCTCCATTCGAGTTTGCGCCAGCCGAGAGAGAAGGTTACCCAGCGTTTGTTGAATGCGATCAACAATCCGCATGTCGATATCATCGGTCACCCTACCGGACGCGAAATTCCTGATAGAGAAGGTGCAGACCTAGACATGGAAGCCGTCTTTCAAGCCGCCGCGAAATCGGGCGTGGCATTGGAGATCAACGCCCATCCCTCACGCCTCGACCTCGACGATGCTTTTGCCCGCCGCGCCAAAGACTTGGGCGTGCTCATCAGCATCAACACCGATTCGCATGCGGGTGATGGCTTTGATGTGCTGCCGTATGGGATTGCCACCGCACGCCGTGCCTGGCTCGAACCGAAGGATGTCATCAATACCTGGACGCCAAAGAAGTTAACAGATTGGTTGAAGAAGAGAGGATAGGATGTTTTCGTTTCTCAAACCATCGTTATTAAAGGTCGTCCTGTTTATTGCATTGTTTATGCTCTCTGGCTGGTTTTGGAGCATTTATGTCATTTCTCGAATTTCGGATACTTTTCCGTTCGGTTTCCCGTTTCAATTCTTCCTTGCCTGGGGACCCTGTCGACCTGGTGAAAATTGTTCAGAGTTCAATGGGTTGTATCTGGTTTTAGACATTCTGATTTGGTATGTCGTTGGTGCTTGGATCGTGAGTCGCTTCAAGAGGAATGAATGAGCGAATCGAAGGAAGTCAAACCGCTGCCGCCCTGGGTGGGTGGCTGTATCGTTCTGATCATGTCCCTTTCCTTTTTTGGGATGGGGCTTTTTATTATGTTGATCTCGTTTGATGTCATCCCAACACCGCCGGAAAATTTCAATGCGCCGCGTATTGTTGTTGCGGCGGCAGGGTTGGTTTTTGCGCTGGCGGGATTAATGATCTTTCTTGGCGGTAGTTTTTCAGAAGAGGAAATGAACAAGCCTTTTCTGGCTTGGGTCTGGTTTTTGCTGCGTTTGGCAGTGATGGTTGCATTTTCAAGTGTATTTTTATGGGTGGGGTTTGGTCCGGGTGAGCGGGAATTTCAAACTACATCTTCATTTGGAGGCATCACTTCAACTGGGGAAGGGAGTTCCTTCTTGGGTCGGTTCTTGTTCGGCGGGGCAGGTGCGTTATTTGGCTTGGTCACTTTGTGGGTCTCCTATGCGAGTTTTCGCAAATTGATTCAAAAGTCACTTTAACTTCCATTCAATTGCGAAATGATGAGCAGTAAGGAATGCCAATAAGGGCGGCGCCTGGCGGAAAACTTCCACAATGATCGATGAGGATGCGCAACATGGATGTTACGATTCGCACAGTTACCAAGGCAGGTCGGGATGAATGGTTCAAAATGCGCAAAGGCATCTGTCCCGAGGCTCCCGATGAATATCTACTATCTGATATGGACGTAATCCTTGCCAGTGAGGAAAATGCTGTCTTTGTGGCAATTGTAGATGGCACGGATGATCGAGGCGTGTTTACGGGATTATGGTGAAGGTTGTACGACCAGCCCGGTGGGGTATATCGAAGGGTGGTATTTATATCCACAACTTAGACGCCAAGGGCTGGCAGGGCTGTTGGTAGATGCAGCAGAGAATTGGGCACGAAATTTGGGATGCACCGAAATGGCATCGGATACCTGGCTGAGTAACGAGGAGAGTATCCGTGCGCACCTGAAACTGGGCTATTCAGAGGTGGAGCGTTTGGTGCATTTCGTCAAGCGAATTTAAGCTACAAAAAAGAGAAAGTCACTTATTTTTAGCCCTTTCTGACATTATAATAATGTTACATTTTCGATCTTTTTGGAGCCAAACTGTATAATGCCTCTGGCAATTTTGTACAGGTTTTCACATGAGCATTCGCCTCAAGGTAGCTCTGCCATTCCTTTTACTAACCGTGGTCGTTTCAGTGATCGGGGTTTATGTTGTTACGCGCCTCGTCACCGGGACTTTGACAGAGCGTTTGACCAATCAACTCCTCGAGTCGGGCAGGGTGGTCTCTGATAGTTTTATCCGGCAGGAGGGGCAACATGTTAAAGAAGCTATCCGCATCATCTATACCGCAGGGTTGGCAGATGCCGTGGATAATGATGATCGTGAAACCGTATTGAAGATCGTGGAACCGGCATTCGGCTCAGGCACAATCGAAAATTTGATCATTGTGTCACCGCAGGGGAAAGAGATCCTGCATTTGCTCAGGGATACCACGGGGGAGATTATTGTCGTTGAGCAGGATACGGGGGCACCTCAGTCGCCGATCGTGATTCCCTTTTTAGAAGAACGTAATCCAGACGATCCTCCCCGGCGCGCATTGGGGGGGAATCAAGTTGATGATGAGGTTTATTACTATACTGCCATGCCGATCTCGGTGGATGGCAGGTTTGGTGGGGTTATTATTCTCGGAACATCGATCAAAACACTTTTACCTGCTTTCAAACAAGTGGCACTTGCAGATATTGTCCTCTATGGGAATACCGGGCAGGCGATCTCCACAACGATCGGCGCCGCAGATGAAGAAATGCTTTCATTGTTGAATATCCCGGAGGACCAATACCTTGAGATCATCAACACCAAAGAGAACCTGGTCACAGGTGTAAATATCGAAGTGTCGGGTCGGCAGTTTACAATTGGACGTGCCCCTATACAGATCGGAAACGACCGGATCGGGGTCTTTGCCGTGGCATTGCCGACCGATTTTGTAGTTCAATTCGGCGCGAGCAATCGTACCGTTTACGTGCTCGTTTTTACTGCCTTGATGCTGGCAGTGGTTGTCATCGGATATTTTGTTTCACGCATGATCATTGTCCCGTTGTATTCATTGGTAAATACTTCACAAGCCATTGCCGGAGGTGATTTAAACCGAAGGACCGGCATTCGCACCGGGGATGAGATCGGGGCATTGGCGAACACATTTGATGAAATGACTTCCCGCTTGCAGGATCGAACCATCGAACTTGAAGAGAAAAACGAGACCCTTCGTAAGATGGATAAGACCAAGACCAATTTCATTCAGATCTCGGCGCATGAATTGCGAACCCCGTTGACCCTTATTATGGGGTATTCTCAAATGCTTGAACAGGATCTCAAGAACAACCCTGAATTACAAAACCTCGCCCAGGGAATCCTGGAGGGGGCCGAACGCATGACCGATGTAGTGGATAGCATGTTGGATGTATCTCGCATCGATAGCAATTCCCTCGTGTTACGCAAGATCGATACACATGTGAATCTCATCATCCGTAAAGTGTACAAGGAATTTGGATCTGCGTTTGAAGAACGGAGCATCAGGTTTGATACCGAAAACCTGGAGAAACTTCCGTCCGTATGTGCCGACCCGGAGATGCTTCAAAAAGTCTTTTATCATTTGGTAATGAATGCGATCAAATACACACCCGATGGCGGGCAGGTGAAGGTTTCAGGACGATATGTCAATGGCGTTGTGCCGCCTCAGTTGGAGATCACTGTCTGTGACACTGGCATTGGTGTGGACCCTGGCATGCACGAAATGATCTTCCAAAAATTTAACCAGACCGGCGAAGTGCTTCTGCATTCCTCGGGTAAGACCAAGTTCAAAGGCGGCGGTCCCGGTCTTGGGCTTGCCATTGCGCGTGGTATTGTGCATGCACACGGCGGGCGCATCTGGGTGGAAAGTTCCGGGCATGATGAAGAGAAATTCCCAGGCAGTAAATTTATTGTTTCGCTTCCAGCTCAAAAGAAGGAGAGCTGACCATGAATACAGGAAACCATGAACGGCGCGATCTAACCCTGCTTATCTTTATTATTCCTATTGGCATTTTTCTGATCGTTATTGTTGGGCAAATGGCGGTTCGTTTGGTTCCGATCTGGAGTGTGAATGCAGATATGCACTCGAACCTGGAGCCAAATGTTGGTTCTGCCCGTCCGTTCGCATTGCTTGAACCGATTCTGCCTCAAATTCTCACACCGATGGCATGGGCGGAGAGTTACCTCACCCCCGGCGCGGAAATATCTTTTCCTCCCTTCCTTTCTTTTGAGCCAAGTGCCACCCCTTCCGCGCCATCTGCTGCAGCTACAACAGAGACACCAACGGCCTCCGCCACACCCGTGCCAACTGGAACGAGCGCTACAGCTAGTGTTACCCCCCCAACTTCCTCCTCCATATGTGAGGATGCAAATGCTTTAAATTATGGCGACTCTTTGCCGTGTGATTATCCATCTACCTCTCCGCCGCCTACAACTTGCACAGATCCATTGGCAAATAATCAGGGACAGGCTCTGCCGTGTACATATCCGCCGCCTCCACCGGTTTGCCCTGGAGCAAACAACCCGAATGGACCCCTGCCATGCGATTATGGTGATGTTTCAACAGTGGATACAGGTGTGTATGGAACGCCAGTCTCGCCGCTCCCTGCAGAAATTGCAGTTGGCGGCCCGCCTGATAACGTTACTGCTGAGTTGGCAGATGAGACTTATATAGTGATTAGCCTGCGTGTACGAGTGGAAAGTATTCCGGATAATAATTACGATCTTGTTCTATATGAATATAACAATTCGGAAATCGTATACTTGGATCGGGTCGTTGTTGGTATATCAAAAGTGAACACTGGCAGCTACTATGAGGTTTTTAACTGGGGGAACCCCGACAGAGATACCAATACCAATGTGGATACTGCCGATCTGGTAGCCAGCGCAGATTGCCCCACAAACACTGAGTGTGATGACCGTCACTTTAACAATAACCCTGCCAGTCCGGCGGAACCTGGGAACCCGAATTCCCTTTATAACGGAACTGGTATTCTGATCGATGTGGACACTGCATCAAGCAGCCCGCCGCCGGGTGATTATGACTTTGTGTATATCTTTTCGCCTTCGGGTGGTTCGGCAGGCGGCACACATGTTGATGCAGTTCAAACGGTTGAAGTGCCCACTCCGCCAACTCCATAGATAAAAAAACTCCCGCAGTCTAAAATTTGAGCGGGAGTTTTTTTATTTGTATTGATGTTTTTAATTTTCAATGAAAAAGGTATTTATTTTATCCATAAGAGCGGAGTTGAGTTTGGGCATCCTGCCGCTTTCACTGGTGACAGCGAGCAGCAGGCTGGCTATCAAGGTTACGAGAATGAGAAAATTGGAAAAATGTAACATAGTCTTTTTGTAATGTGACCTGCGCAGGATCAGCCAATATCCGAAAATTGCCAGCAGGGTGATCTGCGAAATGACATCCACAAGGAAGCGCATTTGACCATAGTAATACAGCAGCAGGGAGGTGAAGCTGATGAGGAAAGACCCGCCCAATAGATAGATCGTCAGGGGTTGTGCACTAAATGGAGAGCTTGCACTCTTTTTCAAGAAAGGCAGGATGGCGAGTACGAGGAATGGTGCGAAAGCCAGAATGCCTGTGACATTCCCGGCTGCATAGAGTTTGGGCTCGGTAATGCCCCGGCTTTGTAACATGGCGGAATACCCAATCGGGCGAATGAAGGGGAAGCTAGTAATAAAGTCAAACGGCTGCAATATATATGCACCGATATTGTATGGCAGGTAGTCTGCCTGAAAGGCGAGCGGCATGTCGCGGTTCAGGTTGTAGATGGTAATCTGGTAACGCAGACCAAATTCGAGCGGAGAGTCGAAGCGCGCCCAGTTGTAAGCTCCGAGGAGAAGCGCTCCGGCAGCAAGGGGAGTCAACAGGGCAGCGGCAAAGGTCATCCAGTTTTTGGGTTGGTCTTTCCAGAACCAGAATGCAGTCAGCGCGATCAGGAACAATATTGGGATGACATTGATGGCTCGCGAACCAACGGAACATGCCAAAAAAAGACCAGCCAGGAATAGATACCGTTTTTTTACTTCATTTTCGAAGGCAAGGATAATGAAATAGATCCCACCGATGAGGAAAAATTGCCCCGCGCCGATCGCCGCCTCGTACACATCCGGGATGCTGAGCGACCAGGGAATAGGCAGCACCAAGCCGACGACGAAGATCGAAATGATGATGTTCCATGCAGGAATGTCTGTAAAGAACTTCCGCCAGATCTTCACGATGATGAGCGAGTTAAATATAAGCAGCCCACACAGGAAAAAGAAGACGGGGTACATATCAGCCAGGCGGGTCTTCAGCACAAGTTGCACCGGCGTCATTAGCACTGCAGGGACGGGTCCCCAATATAAATATAATTTGCCTTTGTAGAGGGATAAATCCCAGACATCGTCATCGAAGGCGGGGCGTCCTTCTGAGTTGTAGGGGTCGGCTGCGGCGAGAAGTGCAGCGCCCGGCTCTACATCCACATGCAATTGCCCTTTGCCGAAGGCATCTGCTAAAAGCGAATAGTAATGCGTGGATGCCCGCCATTCTGTGAAGGTGCCGAAGGTGATGTACCAGGTGTAAATAATAAAAATGAATGCCCAGAGGTGAGCAAACAATACGACCGTCTTGGTTGTTTCAGCTGAGGTGAAAGATGTGCGTTGTTTAAATAGAACGAGTGCGGTAATGATGAGTGCCATGCCAAGCAGGAACAGGAAGAGACGCGAACGACCCCAATCGGGAGTTGGATCCATGCCCAGTGTGTGAGCAAAGATGGCAAAACAAACACTTACCAACCCATCTGCGAATAATAGGATCGGAATGTAATGGTTTGGGATGGAGTCTCGCTGCATGGCTGGGATTCTAACCGAACTTGGTACCCGCCTGTTGAAAATGGTTGTAAAATTGGATATTCTGATCATTAGGGAGGCGACATGACCGAACCCAATTCCAAACCTACATATCGAATTTCAGACTTGCACGAATCGGATCGTCCGCGTGAGAGATTGGCGGCGTTGGGTCCGCAGGCATTGACCAATGCCGAGTTGTTGGCGATCCTGCTGCGTGTGGGTGTACAGGGCGAGAATGCGGTGGAGGTGGGGCAGCGGCTCTTGCATGAGTTTGATGGTCTGCGGGGGTTGCATCGCGCTCCCTTTAAAGACTTGATGAACCAGCATGGCATGGGGGAAGCCAAGGCGTCGCAGATCAAGGCTGCCATTGAACTGGGCCGGCGTCTGATATTGGAAGCGCCGGAAGAGAAACCTGCCATCAACAGCCCGGCAGATGCGGCAGCGCTGGTTCAATATGACATGTCTGCGCTGGAGCAGGAACATTTGCGGGTGATGCTTTTGGATCGGCGTAACCGCGTCTTGGAAGTGGTGGAGGTCTATAAAGGCTCGGTGAATTCTTCTCAAGTGCGGGTGGGGGAATTGTTCAAAGATGCGGTTCGTACCAACGCCTCGGCGATCATTGTGATCCATAATCATCCCAGCGGTGACCCGACGCCCAGCCCTGACGATGTGGCAGTGACCCGCGCCATTGTACAGGCAGGAAAACTAATGGATATCGATGTATTGGATCATCTGGTGATCGGCTTGGGAAAATGGGTTTCTTTAAAAGAAAGAGGTCTTGGGTTTGCGTGAGCTACATGCTTCTCTTAACGCCAAACTCACTGAACTCGCCTGTTACATCTTCGTATTCCACTCTTGACTCATCCACCCGTGAAGCACGGGGACCTTCCTTCATTTTCTCAATAAAGCGTTCGATATTTTCGCGGCTGCCCTCGGCAACGGCTTCGACCGTGTCGTAGCCGACATTGCGCACCCAGCCAGTGATGCCGCCAACTTTCCGTGCGTGATATTCGACATGCGCACGAAAGCCCACGCCTTGCACACGTCCCTTGACCCAGATGTGGGCGCGGATGATTTCATTTGGATTGGGCTGCATGTTTCCTCTTTTGGCGCACCAGGTCAATGGCTCCCCATATGGGAACGATAAGCACCAACACGAGTAATAATAAAAATGGCAGCAGGTTGCGCAGGGCAACCCCAGTGCGATTTTGACCGAGGACATTCTCGCGCCAGCGCGCGTCCAATTGATTGAGCGATGCACCGAGGGCTTTCGTTACGCCGAGGTCGCATTCGAAGCCTTCGCTGTATGTGCCGGTCAGGCGTGAGAGACCGGAGAGCCCGAACGAATCGCGAATGTAGGTAACAAAGGATTGGGATTGGGCGTATGCCAGAAATGCCGAACCAGAATCGGCGGGGAAGGAATCGCATAAGTCCACGATGGGGATCAGGGTATTGTTCGCACTGGCGATCTCCAATGCACGGTCATAATCGGGGTTGGGGTAAATTTCCACCATCGAGGCGATGCCCTCGACCAGCCATGCGGGTTGTTTTTCATATTGATCGCCAAGTGCGCGGTAGAGCATGATGTGTGCGAGTTCGTGGGGAATCTTTGATTCCATTTCGGTGAGTTGACTTGGTCCGGGCGGGATCGCCACCAGTACCACGCCAAGATCGGCGTGTGCATGCCCGCCAGACCATTCCCGCCCGCCGAGCAGCATGGTATCGCGTAAATCGGTGACATTGGAATAAATATAAATGTGCAACGGTTCGGTTAGTGAGAGCGGAATGAAATCTTTCATTGAGAGCATGCCTGCACCAGCGCTGTTCAATGCCGATGTGCCGAAGGAGTCATCACCGGCATACCAGTGGACCGTGACGTTCGCCTGCGAAACTTCGCGCCAGGGAAAACGGTTGTCGTTATATTGAATGCGATTTGGCTCGCTGGTATAGGTTTTTCCGTCGCTTAAGGTTGCCTGAAACCAGTAGACTACCCAACTGAAAGGCGGAAAGACATTCAACGAAGCATCATAGACAAAATTCACCGAGCCATCTTCTGCTACTTGCAAGGTTTCCACGCGGGTGGCTTCTTCGTTGATGCCGCGGAATAAAAGTGAAGCCTGCTGGATGGGACTCGACGCCTTGATCTTCGCTGTGAAAGTGATCGACCTGCCGAAATCTGGCACTGCCTGTGGGTTTTCCACCACGATCCCTTCCTGCGCCTGTGCCTGTTTCGGTTTCAGAGACAGGGTCGCCACGAGAAGTGTGACCACAATGATTTGCAATATTCTGTTGCGTGTGGCAGTCATATGGATTACCTCGTTAGGAATACGATCAACGGCGTGAGTGTGAGCGGACTGAGCACAGTGCCAAAGAAGACGATGGCGGTGACGAGTGAGGGTTCGAGTTTATATTCAGTAGCGACCACGGTAGTTGCCACGGCGGCGGGCATGGCAGCTTCGATGGCGCTGCCCTGACGGGTATGCCCTTGTAAACCGAAGAGGCTGGCAAGGAATAGTCCGACCAATGGACCAATAAGCAGCTTGGCTGCAACGCCCAAACCAGTGGCTCGCAAACTATGTGACCATTCGATGCGGGTCAATTCCAAGCCGAGCAGAATGATCATGGCGGGGATGGCTCCATTCGCGGCGATCTCAATGGTGCGTGAAAGGGGCAGGGGAATTTCGATGCCAAAGCCTTTGACGAGCAAAGCAACCGTCACCGCATAAAGAATGGGCAACTTGAACACTCCCAGTATAGCGGATTTCAAATCCAGATGTCCGAGCGAAGCGATGACTACACCGACCGTGTTGAACAGAATGGTGGTGGTGACGTAGAAGATGGATGCGACCGCCAGCGCTTCGTCACCGAATGCGAATTTGACCAGTGGTAAGCCATAATTGCCGGTGTTCCCAAAGGCAACTGTGAGAACGACAGCGAGCAAGTGGGAACGTTCCAGGCGGAAGAGTTTGCCAAGGATGAAGGCGATGCTTCCCATGATGGCAATGACCGCTGCTGTGTATTCGACCGTGGTGAGTGCCTGCTGTAAATTTAACCGGCTGGTGACCATTAGATTGAAGACAAGCAGAGGGCTGAAGATATAAAAAACCATGCGCCCAATAGTGCGCGAATCGACGGTGAGGGTTTTGCCAAGGATATATCCCGCTGCGGCGATGAGCATGATGGGCAGCAAGTTGTTGGCGAAGGTATTGAACAGTTCAATGAAGGACATATGGAATGAAATTATAACCCCCGAAAAACGTAGGGGCGGATCGCGATCCGCCCCTACAAAATTACAACGAAATCAATTCGGCAGGCTGCCTGACCAAATTTGCCTGCATCGACCACGGACCGGTCCAGGTGACGGTGACGGGCAGGACTTTGCCGCGCAGGTCTTCTGTACTTTCCACGAAGACCAGTTTATTGGTGGGGGTGCGTCCGCGCCAGCGACCTTTGACCTGGTTTTCGAAGAGGACTTCCACGGTTTCGCCCAGGTACTTTTTGTTGATCTCGCCAACGATCTGTTCTTGCAGATCGTCGAGCATGTGCAAGCGACGCATCTTCTCTTCTTCAGGTACATCGTCCACCATGCGGCGGGTGGCGACCGTGCCTTCACGGATGGAGTAGCGCGCTAAATGGGCTACGTCCAGTTTTAGGTCTGATAAGACTCGATGCGTTTCCATAAACTGTTCTTCGGTCTCGCCGGGAAAGCCAACGATGATGTCGGTTGCGATGGAGCAGTTCGGGATGTGCTGGCGGATCTTTGCCACGAGGTCGCGGAATTGCTGCTGGGTGTAGCCGCGTTTCATGTTTTCGAGAACGGTGTCATCACCAGCTTGGATGGGCAGCTCGATGTGCGGCATGACGCGCGGCAACTCGGCAATGGCATGGATGAGGTCATCGTCGAAGTAGTTGGGGTGCGAAGTTAAGAAGCGGATGCGTTCAATGCCTTCCACTTCATGGAGAATGCGAAGAAGATCGGCGAGTTTGGGTCCGTCTGGAATGTCCTTGCCGTAGCGGTCTACGATCTGACCAAGCAGGGTGATTTCCTTCACGCCTTGTTTCGCCAGCGAGCGCACTTCACCAACAATATCGCCGACTGGGCGTGAACGCTCCACACCGCGCTTGTAAGGGATGATGCAAAAGGTGCAGGCGTGCGAGCAGCCGTACACAATGGGGACATGTACGCTGACGGTCTTGCCTTGTTCAGCAACCGGCAGTTTGAGCTCTTCGTCCATCATCAGGAAGCGGCGTGTGGTCTCAGCATCTTCCAGTGATTGGATCTCACCCTGAGTAAGATGTGCGATCAATGGACCCGGGTCAGAGGGCGGCGAGAAGACATCCACGTAGGGCATTTTGGCGCGAAGTTTCTCTGCGCCGCGTACGCCGACCATACAGCCCATTAAGTTGATGACGAGGTTGGGATTTTTCTTCTTCAAAGGTGCGAGGGACGAAACGCGCCCGATCGCTTTATCTTCGGCAGATTGCCGGACGACACAGGTGTTTAAAACAATAACGTCGGCTTCTTCGATGGTTTCAGTAAGGGTATAACCGAGGTGCTCCAGCGACGCACCGACCCGCTGTGAGTCGGCAACGTTCATTTGGCAGCCTTCGGTCCAGATGTGGTATTTCATGCCTGCTCCTAAAATAGAGCCGAATTATACCAAGAGCAGTCTGGATTTATAAAAGCGGCTGCCACCTTCAAGGTGGCAGCCGCTTTTATTACTTACCGCGAAGTTCATCATACTTCCGCTTTACTTCGCGAATGTCCTCCCACATCAGCGACTTGGGTGAGCCGGGCTCACGTGATTGATTACGCAGTAAATAAGAAGGATGAAAAATGGGCATGAGCCAGCGACCGTCCAGTTCTGTCCATTTGCCGCGCAGAGAGGTGATACCGGTCTTTTGCAGGACAGATTGACACGCCACATTGCCAGTGAGCAGGATCACGAGAGGGTCGACCAGGCGGATGATCTCGAATACGAACGGACGGTAATACTCGATCTCTTTATCGTTCGGTTTACGGAAATTTGCGCCGTTTTCGCCCGGGGGCATACGGAAGACCGAGTTTGTAATGTACACATCGTTCTCTGGGTCTATCTCGCCTGCTTGCAAAATTTTATCGAGCAGCTGTCCGGCGGGACCCACAAACGGTTTGCCTTTGATGTTTTCCTGCGGACCAGGTGCTTCGCCTACCAGTAATATTTTTGCCCTGGGGTTGCCCCGGCTGATAACCACGTTCGTACCCGCGTTTACCAGCGGGTCATCTTTCATGCCGTAGATGGCAGCAAGGGCTTCATCGAGCGAGTTATATCGAGGAGAGTTGGATAAGCTGGATGGTTTCATCTTTGGTTCCTTGAAGAATAGTTCTCAATATTTTACGGCATTTTTACTCTATGGAAGCGCCGTTATTTTTCTTCCAACGGTCAAAGCCGCTGCTTAAGGGGTCGGTTAAAAAATTTCCGTCATTGGGAATTTCTTTTTTAGGCTTGTTAACAGAATTTTTCTTTCTGGATGATGAACCGCTTCTTGCTTACTGGCAAGCGGTTTCTATTTCTATTTTTTCTACACTGCGAATGAAAATTAAACTTGAAAGAAAAATCCCTGTTCAAGCTGCCATCTTCGGCGATTTGAACAGGGAGAACATCTTTATCTCCAACCTGCTTTACGAAGCCAGTATTCCTCTTAGAAATTCCCAAGTACTTGCAAGCGACGGAATGAACAACCTCTCTTCAGGTGAGTGCAGATCTCTGATCGTCGGTCCCATTGAGATGGTATCCAGTCCGCCGCAGCGATCGCTGATGATGCCGCATTCGAGTCCGCCGTGGGTGAGCTCGATCTTGGGGTCTTCTTCGACGATACCGCGATACGTGTCGACGCATTGCTTGAGGAGCGGGGATTCCATGTTCGGCTGCCAGGGCGGGAACATCTTCGTTCTTTCGGTCTTTGCGCCTGCCAGCCATGCGACAGTTTCGACTCGTCTGGTAATTTCATCTAATCTCGAAAAGACCGCGCTGCGATTTGTGGAGACGACTGACAGCCCATCCTCTTTCAACTCCATCACGCCAATGTTATTGGACGTTTCGACGAAGGCGGGCATATCCGCAAACATGGATGTGACTCCATGCGGCAATGCCATTAGTAAACGGATTGCCGCCTGTGTTTCAGCGGGGCTAATAGTGCGAACAGGCTCGCCGCTGAGTTCGTTCAGCGTGAGCACCAGCCCTGTCTCTGTTTTGGCGAGTTCACTTTGGATGGTGGCTTGAATGGCGGAGAAATTTTTCCTTGCACAGTGTCGCCTTTTCTTTTACACAAACGAACACCGCTTCCGCGTCACGCGGAATGGCATTGCGTGCCGTCCCACCTTTGAGCGTGGACAGGCGAATTTCCATATCGCGTTGAATAAAGTCCAGTATGCGGGCAATGAGTTTATTGGCATTCGTGCGGAACTTGTTGATGTCTTCTCCAGAATGTCCGCCTTGCAAGCCGCGGACTTTCAACTCAAAAGCGACTTCATTTTGCTTTTGTGAATCCCATGTGACGGGCAAGGTCATGTACACATTCCCGCCGCCTGCACAGCCGACGGTAAACACGCCTTCGGTTTCGGAATCCACATTGATGAGGGTTTTACCTGAGAGTAAGGACGGGTCAAGAGTATCTGCGCCGACAAGCCCCGACTCTTCTTCGACGGTCAGCAGCAACTCAAGCGGCGGATGTTTGACGGACTCATCTTCAACCAGCGACATCATCAACGCAATGCCAATGCCGTTGTCTGCACCGAGGGTGGTGCCGTTGGCGCGAATCCAATCGCCATCACGGATGAGTTGAATGGGGTCTTTCGTGAAATCATGCGCGTAGACTCGAGCGTCTTCTGGCAGACCATGTCCATGTGACCTTGCAAAATTAATGTTGGGCGGTCTTCAGCCTTGGCTGGGCACGGCATGGTTCCCTGCCGCGTCTGTCTTGGAGGTGCAGTTGTGTTCTGCCGACCCAATGATAAGCCAGTTGCGATTGCCGCTTCGTTCTTCGAACCACGAGATGATACTTTTTCAAAATTCTTGAGGATGAGTTCGGTTGGGTTCATGATGTTTTCCTGTATTCCGCTCTGTCATTGAGTAATGTCATTGTCTTGCCATTGGGTGAGAAAGCAATCATCGAGTCGTCCATCAGACCTTTGAGATTCCAATGGGCGAGGAAGGTATCACCTTGCCAGTGTTCGAGCGTGGCGGTGTTGACTCCGTACTTCAAGTTGAGCGAGTCGTCTTTGATAATCACGGTCATTTCGCCGAAGAGGTCGTTGGAGAATGTCCCAGTGTAGGAATCCAGCTTATTGGACAGAGGCAGGTTCGGGTCACGTTTGAGGCGCATTTCGTCCACTTGACCTTTGACTTGTGCCATGTATCCCTGTGCGACCATCTGAAATTCGGATGACCAGTCGCGGTCTTTTTTGTCGAGCAGAATATCTGAAATCGCATAAAAAAGTGCGGCGTGGGCGAGGGTTTGATGGACGTTGACCATGACGGCAAGCGCGAGTTTGCGCTGCGGAAAAAACGCGACAGCGGAATTGTAGCCAGGCATTTGACCGCCGTGCATGAGAACTTTTTCGCCGCGATAATCCATTGCCCACCAACCAAGCGCGTACGTCCAGAAGTGCGTGGCGGGTTGAAGATAAGCGAGCGGCGCGAGTTCGGAGTTGAGCACATCCTGCATGACGACTTGCGGCGTGGTGAGTTCGTTGAAGGTGTTGGGTTGCAAGAGCGGCGCGCCGTTGTTGAGTAATGCTTTGAGCCATTGCGCGAGGTCGTTGGCGGAAGTATGAATCGAGCCAGCAGGTTCGTGCGTGAGTTTGAAATTTTCGATGGCGCTCATCTCGCCAAGAAAACGCACGCCCGCGGGATACGTTTCATCGAGCACAGCGTGAGGTGAGGCGAAGTTTTTGTTATCGGTGATTCGGTCGTGTCCACTGAACGAGCGTGACATGTTCAGCGCGTTAAAAATTCTTTCGGTGATGAAATCGTCCCATGACTTGCCAGTGACTGCTTCGACGAGCAGACCTGCCACGCCATATTGTTGATTGGCGTAGTTGAAGCCTGTGCGAAAACCCACGGCAGGCTTGAGATATTTCATGCGGCGCATGAGTTCGCGCTGGTCGTATCCGCGATGGTAGTATATCTTTTGGGCACGTTCCAAGCCGAGACGGTGACAGAGCAAATCGCGCACGGTGACATGACGAGCGACCCAATCATCATATAGTTCAAACTCAGGAATGTATTGAATAACGAGGTCATCCCATGACAGTTTGCCTTCATCCACCAACATGCCAATCAGCGCGGAGGTGAAGGCTTTTGTGGTGGAACCAATTGCAAAGATGGTATCCGCATTCACTGCTTCAGGCTTGCCTGCTTCGAGCACGCCGTAGCCTTGCGTGAAAACATCGTCACCTTGCACTACAGCCACCGCCGCGCCAGGGATGTTCCATGCGGTGAGCGTTTTTGAAATTGTTTCGTTGAGTTGTTGTGTGTTCATAGATTCCTTTTTTGCACCACAAAGTGTCACTAAGGTACACAAAGGTTTTTTTCTTCCTTCGTGCACTTTGTGACCCTTCGTGGTTGAAGATTTTTACCGCCAAATTTTGTCAACAGCGTCGTAACTTCCAACGCGCAAGTCCGCTTTCAACTTCACCAACTTATGCTTCTCCACCCGTTCCGATGGTGTTCTTGGCAAATCATCAGCGTATTCAATAAATCTCGGCACTTTGAAATACGCCAACTGCTCACGGGCATAATCCAAAATAGATTCAGGCGAAGCGTTTTCTTTTGTGTATCCATCCTTCAACACGATATACGCCTTCACTTCTTCACCGCGCAACTCGTCAGGGACAGGCACCACCGCCGCCACTTTTACAGCGGGATGTTCCATCAGCACACCTTCCACTTCCACCGATGAAATATTTTCACCCGCTCGTCGAATCGTATCTTTCAAGCGCGCCTGCCAATGAAAATATCCCTTCGCATCTTTTGTGACCATGTCACCTGTATGTAGCCAGCCATTCTTCATGACTTCCGCCGTCGCTTCGGGTTTGTTCCAATACCCCAACATCATTGGCTCGCCGCGCAGAATCAACTCACCCACGCCGCCCTCGGGTACATCATTTCCATTTGCGTCCACCATGCGCGCTTCCTTCGTCGCAATCGGTTTGCCCATCGCGCCACTGCCCACACTCTCCACATCCTCGAACGGAATCAACAAGTCCACGCCTGTTTCGGTCATGCCGAACGCTTCGCGCCACGGCACATTCCAACGCCGCTCAAACTCCGCATGGAACTTCGGATGAATCCCCGAGCACAAAATCATTTTCAATTTATGTCCGTGCTCTAAAGAAGGGTCCTCTGGCATCTTCAACAAAAAGAAAGGCATGGTGCCAATCAAATACAGCACGGTCACATTATGTCGAATCACTTCGCCCCAAAAATGTGACGGTGAGAATCTCGGCAAAATCACCAACGGCGCGCCACCAATCAAACACGACACCGTGTTCCACTGCGGGTCCATATAATAAAAAGGCTGTGCGGTCAGGTCGCAATCCGCTGGCGTCAGCCCGAAATAATCCGCCGCCACCTGCCCGAGCATCATCCAATATTTTTGGGTCAACATGCAGCCCTTTGGAAAACCCGTCGTGCCCGATGTATATTGGATATTGACCAAATCCTCCGCCGAAACATTGGATGACTCGAACGAGTCAGATGACTCATCCACCAAACGCATCCAATCGGACTTTGAGCCTGATTCAGTCACGAGAAGCGTTTCCTTCACCGACGGCAAGTGCGCGCGCACCCGCTCCCATTGCTCCAGATAATTTTCGTGGACGACAAAGAATCCCGCCTGCGAATCATCGAGCGTATAAGTCAGGTCATGGTCATGGTAGTTGATGTTGACGGGCACGATGACCGCACCCAACTTCGCCAGCGCAAACCAGACGATGGGGAAGTCCACGCCGTTGGGCAGCATCACCGCCACGCGTTCGCCCTTCGTCACACCGAGAGATTTGAATGCATTCGCCGTCTTATTCGCCCGTCGATTCGCTTCCGCAAACGAAAGCGGCTTGTCTTCAAAGATGAACAACGGTTTCTCCCCAAACCGCTCTGCCGCGCTCTCCACCAAATGACCTAAACTCTTCCACTCCATGCACGCTTCTCCTTTGGCTTTTCTCAACCACGAAGTAGCACAAAGGGTCACAAAGGAAAACCTTTGTGTCAGGTCTTGTCGTGGTTATGATTTCTTCAACCGCTTCACAAACATCTCACTCAACTCACGGCTCGATTCTTGCAAATCCACTGCCTTCGGGTCAAAGACCCATTGCAGCATGATTCCGTCAATTGCGCCTTGAATCACTGACGCCATACTCTGCTCATCGAACTTCGTAAATTCCTTCTGCTCTACACCAATGCGGAAAATTTTCTTGAGATGAGCACGGCAAGGGTCATACGCGGAATCGCTGAATGCTTTCTTCTCTTCAGGTGACGTAAAACTGCCCCACAAATCCACCAGCGCCACGAACTGCGAACGGTTCTGCGAAATGTACTCAAAACTGGCTTCGATATAGACGCGTAATTTAGCACTGCCTTTTGTCTCATCTTCCACCCGCCCGCGGATGTACGCGCCTTGTCGATTCAAAATCGTATGAATGGCAGAAGTGATGAGGTCATGCTTGCCGTTGAAGTGATAGGCAATCAGTCCCTTGGTGATTCCCAGGCTCTTGGCAATCTCCGCAAAGGACGTTTGGGTATACCCATGCTCGGCAATCGTCTGCAACGCCGCGTCGATGATTTGCTTGCGGCGGGCTTCTTCAATGAAGGTCTTCTTCTCTTCTACAGGTTTACTTTTGGCTGGCATAGTTGCTATCCTTTCACCATTCCACCATGAGTTTGGGCACGGCGCGAAATTCATGTCCATGCGGCGCGGAAGGGTGAGTTGATTTTAAGTGCAAATGCGGCAAACGCTCGAATAACACGCGCAAGCCGATCTCACCTTCAAGTCGCGCCAATGCCGCACCAAGACAGTGATGTCGTCCACGGGCAAAGGCGAGATGGTGAGAAGCATTCGCTCGGTGGATGTCGAAGCGGTCTGGGTTGGTGAAAAATTCGGGGTCGCGGTTGGCGGCTCCCAACATGCATTGAACGGTATCGCCCACTGCAAAATCCACGCCGCGGACGGTGATGGGTTGGGTCACATGGCGGGTGGCGGTCTGCACAGGAGATTCCCAGCGCAGGGTTTCTTCCACTGCGGATTTCATTAACTTGGCAGGGTCGCGTTTTACTTCGTCGAACTGGTCGGGATGATTGAGCAATGCCCAAACCGTGTTTGAGAACATGGCGGCAGTCGTTTCCAACCCGCCGAAGATGATGACGAAAATATTCGAGATGATCTCACGCTCGCTCAAGTTTGTGTTCGGGTCATGGATGAGATGACTGAGCAGGCTGTCATCAGGCTCGGCGCGCAGACGGGCGATGTGCTCCGCAAGTTGTGTGCCAAATTCTTTTGCCGTTCGTTGACCGCGCTCCCGCACCGCAGGGTCGTGACGGAAGTTGCTCAACGCGGCGGCAAAGTCATCGTACCAGTGACGCAGTTGGGCAAAGTCCACGATGGGAACGCCGAGCGAAGCGGTGACGGCATACAACGCCATCGGGTCGGAGAAGGATTTGACCAAGTCCGTTTCTTTGTCTGCGATGAATCTATCGATCAGTTCATTGGCTTTTTGTTCAATGAAAGCAGAAGATGACGCCCGCACTACCTTCGGCACATACGCTCCCGCGAATGGATTGCGCATTCGTTGGTGCAGTTCCCCTTCGGCAGATAACATCATCGTGCCAAAGGTATCATCCAAAAGCGAATGCGGCGATTGAACGGTGAAGGCTTCCGCGTTATCGAGCACAACAACGACATCATCACGCCGAGTCACGTACCAAAGATTCACTTCGGGAACCCAGGTGACAGGCTCACGGTCAAGTAAGAGGCGGTAGTGCGGGTATGGATCAATGCTCAAGGAGTCGAGAGTCAATGTTGAGCCGAGAGGGAAGCGGGAGAGGTCAGCCATCAAGCCCTCCCTGACAACGAAAATATTCACGCAAGGCTTCGATGTTCATCCCAGGGTAAATGCTGTTGCAAGACGAGATCATGTATCCGCTTGTGCCGCCTTGCTCGTAACTGCGCTTCACATCAGCGCGGATAAGCTCAAGATTTGGCTCAAAGAATAGATTGATATCCACGTTACCGATCAAAATTAATTTATCGCCATATTGGGCTTTGACTTCATCCAACTTATTGCCAGATAAGGTTTCGAGTCCATGCACGCCAGCAAAGCCAGCCTCAACGGCGAAGGGCAGCAGCTTGTCCATCTTGCCATCGCTATGCCAGATAACAGGCACAGGAATTTCCCGCACCACGCGCTGATGATAGGGCAAGACCAACTCGCGCCACATCTGCGGGGAGATCATTGACCCGCCGCGGTGAGCAGCGTCATCGCCCATCACGATCAACTCCGCGCCGAGTTCTGCTGCGCGTTTGTATATTTCAATACACCAATCTGTGCGCGCTTCCATCACAGCATGGACAAAGGACATATCCTTCTTGAACATGCGGAACATGTGCTCCATGCCCATTGCCATATACGTTCCCATGAATGGACCGATATGCGTGCCGAAGAAAAGGCAAAGGTGTGGATAATTCGTCCGAATGTCTGCCACCCGCTTCACGTCGAAGAAACGATCCGCGTAACTCAATGGCGGCGTGTACTGTTTGAGGTCATCCGCTGTTTGCACGGCGCCGTAAAAATACATCCCCTTTTTCCACACGCGCCCGAATTCATCCACGCCATCTTTCCAGGCGTTGCTGTCTGTTGGGGTTTGATATGGCATGAGGATTCCATCCTGACCCAATTCGGCGTACGCGCGATAAGGGTCAGTGACACCGAGTTCATCGAACATACCATCGATCCAGACCTCGAAGCGCGGCACGCGGTCTGGAGTTTTGCGTTGGAGCACTGCTTGAACTGCAGTATAATTCGTGTGAGTTCATAACATCTTCGCAACGATCTCTTTGAACACTTTCGCCGCCACCATTTCAGTAACATCCGAAACATCTTGTGTTGGATTTAATTCCACCACATCCGCGCCGATGATGTTTGCATTGAGCGATTGAATGACGCTCAACGCTTCGCGCGTGGACAGCCCGCCAGGTTCGCGGTGCGAAATGCCAGGCGCGAAAGCGGGGTCGAGACAATCCATGTCGAAGGTGATGTAAAGCGGCGAGTCGAAGCGGATGTTGAACACATCCTGCCAATTTTGCATGGTCAGCACATCCACGCCGAAACGCTTTGCTTGCTCGCGCTGATGTCCGTTGATGGTGCGAATGCCCACTTGCACGAGACGCTTCGCCAAGCCCGCTTCCATGATCCGCGCAAAGGGGCTGGCATGCGAATGCGGATTGCCTTCAAAGTCATCGTATAGATCGGGGTGCGCGTCGAAGTGCAAGATGGTGAGATTGGGATGATTCTTCGCCGCAGCCTTTACCAGCGGATAGGTGACGGAGTGGTCGCCGCCAAATGCCATGACCTTCAGCCCCGCTTCATATAATTTACCTGCGGCTTGCTCGGTCTCTATGGGCATTCTCTCCGCTGACGGTGTGATGTCGCCCGCGTCTGCGAAGAGTCCATCCGCGCCGAGATAGGTTTCGTTCTCCGTCCACAGATTGGACGAGTCACAGAAGAAGGCTTCGCGGATTCTCTGCGGAGCCAACGCCGAGCCGCGTTTGTAAGATGAGTTTTCATCGAATGCCACGCCGAGTAATCCAATTTTTGCGGGGGATGGGAAGGGAGGGAATTTATTCATAAGTTCCTTTTTGTAAATGAACACGAAGTTTCACGATGGAAAAGCCACTGTTTACTTTTCACTGATTACTATCTCTTGCTCTTCTCCATCCACTCAGGGCTCACATCCGCGCCGTGACCGTGAGCGTCGGAGAGAGTCACTGTGCCGTTGGGTTGGAAGTCCACGCCGCCGATGGAGGGTTCTTCGGCAAAGTGAAAGGGAGAGTCGAGGTCGTGCAGAGAAATATTCGGGCAGGCACAAACCAAATGTGCGCCCGCGCTGACTCCGATGAGAGACTCGGACATGCCGCCGAGCATACATTTGATTCCAGCCGCTTCGCCGATGGCGTTGATTTTCAGCGCGCCATGAATGCCTGCGGACTTGGCGAGTTTGATGTTGAAATAATCCACGGCACCGAGAGAGGCGAGACGGAAAGCGTCGTGCGCGTCGAAGATGGATTCGTCTGCCATGATGGCGATGGGACTGCGCTCACGGACTCGCTTCAAGCCTTCGAAATTCCAATAGGGCAGCGGCTGTTCGCAGACTTCGATTTCGTATTCTGCCAGGGCGGTGAGGATGTTGATGGCGGTGATTTCGTCCCAGGCTTGGTTGGCGTCGAGCCGCATGGGAACGCCACTGCCAACTGCTTCACGAATGGCGCGAATCCGTGCGAGGTCTTCATTACGTCCCGTGCCGACCTTGACCTTCAATGCCTTCACGCCGTTCTCAACGTGCTGCTTGGCAGTTTTCGCCATTTTGTCGGGCGAGTCAATGCCGATGGTGCGGTTGGAGTACAAGACTTGCTTTCTCGCCACCGAGCAAAGCATATAAAGGAAGTTCCGCATGTTTGGCAAGCAGGTCATAGAGCGCAAGGTCATACGCACAGCGGATGGCGGGATTCTTGAGCATGTACTGTTCAAGTTCGCGCAGGCGTGTGTCAATCTCTAACGGATTTTTACCAATGAGCAGTTGCGCGTACAGTTTGGCGGATTCAAATCCGTTGTCGGCGTCTTCGCCTGTCACAAAGCGCGATGGGACGCCTTCGCCCACGCCAATCAATCCGTCACTGTCATGCACGCGGACGATGATGTTGTGGGCGCTGTTCATCACCGCCAAAGCAATCTTGAACGGGTGATTGAAGGGGATGTTGAGGTCGATGATTTCGATTTTGGTTATTTTCATTTTGTCCACGAAGGTCACGAAGATACACGAATTTTTTTAACCACAGATGGACACAAATAAACGCAGATAGATTTCGGTTCTTTTATCAAGCATCCTTTTTCTGTTTTATCTTGGTCTATTTTCCTTTATAAATCGGCGCGCGTTTTTCCACGAACGCCTTCACGCCTTCGCGCATGTCTTCGCTGGCGAAGCATTCGAGCGTGCCTTCGGTTTCGAGTTGCATGACGGCTTCGAGGTCGAGGTCGTAGGATTGTTGCAGCACTTCTTTTATAAGCCGCACAGAAATGGGCGCGTTCGACGCGAGCGTGCGGGCGATGTCCATGCCTTCTTGAATAATGGTTTCTGCCGATGTCACCTTCGTGACCAAGCCCATCTCGTAAGCAGATTGCGCGGAAATGCGTTCGCCTGTCATCATCACATGCGCGGCGCGTCCCATGCCGATGAGGCGCGGCAGGCGGTGCATGACTCCGTTGGTTTCAAAAATGCCGCGCTTCACTTCGGCGAATTGAAAATACGCGCTCTCCGCCGCAATGCGGATGTCGCTCGCAATCGCAATCTCCGCGCCGACGCCAACCGCAACGCCATTGATGGCAGAGATAATCGGCTTGCGCAAATTCACCATGCGGCGCGTGAGTTCCTGCATTTCGTCCAACTCGGCGCGCGCCTGCTCTGCCACCGTCGAACCGTCGAAAAGGTGCGACAGTTCTTCGAGGTCAATGCCTGCCGAGAACGCGCGTCCGTTGCCCGTGATGAGCGCGGCACGAATCGAATCATCGTTCGCAATCGTATCGAGCATGTCGAGCAATTGCTGGAACATACTGCGCTTGAACGCGTTCAACACGTCGGGGCGGTTGAAGGTGATAACGGCTATATTTTCTTGGGATTGGAAAAGGATATCTGTCATTTGATGGGAATCTCGATGAAGGAGGCTTGGTCTCCGCCAATCATAATCTCCACGCTCGGACTACCCGTGAGCGGGATTCTGGCAAAGGTGTCTTTGTCTGCGCCTGAAATGGATACTCGTACCTTCCACCCGCGGCGAATCAGCGCCGAGATGGGATTCAACCCGAAGGTGATTTCTGCCACTTCACCAGGGATGAGCGGCATGGCGTCGGCGCGTTTGAAGGAGTGATAGGGAACGAATTGTTTATACGGCGGCGTGTCCGTTGAAACTTTGCGATGGATGGCACGCAGCATTCCTTCGGTGAGGTAATGCGCGTTGCCTTGTTCATCAATCGCTTCGAGATAGACGAAGAAGTTGCCATCATCGTGTGTGGATTTGACGAACAGAGTCACGATGGGATAGCCTGTGATTTCGGTGTCCTGTTCGAGCGGCGCGGATGTGTACGAGAGTTGTCCTTTGATGGGCGCGTACTTTACAGGTCGCTGGTCGAGTTCAGTTTGCCAGCGGTTGTTGAGTCCTGTTGAGGCGTTGAAATCTGTCTGGTAGCGGTCAGCAGGCTGGGGCGGGGGAAGAAGCGAGGAGAGTCCGCTTTGGGGTTGGAAAAAGAATCGGGTGGAGGTCAAACCCGCAGGTGGAAACTCAGGCGTCGATTTCCATTCATTTTCAAAAATGGTGTAGTAGTGCAACTCGCGGGTCGCGGGCGGATTATCGAAGAAGCGCAGGGACTCTTTCATTTGCGCGAGCAATGGAAATGGATTTTCCTTCGCGCCGACGTGCTGGGTTGCGCCATGATTCCACGCGCCGATGACGGCGCGCTGCGGGCGGGGATTGTTGGCGAAGCGATGAATGACGGCGTTGGCGGTGGCGGCGTCGAACCAACTGCCCCAATGGTCGAGCGCGTGCGTGGTGGGGCGGGCGAACATGCTGATGTCGTCCATGCGAATGTTGAGCTCGGGGTCGAGGTCATCGCGGAAGGTGATGTGACGCAGCGCGGAGTCAACTTGTTGGTTGGCGTGTTTGGGAATGGGATGATTGCCAACGGGCTTGACGCCTTTGACGAGAATCTTTTCGAGCGCGCTCATGCTTTTGGGAAGTTGATTGGCGTCGAGGGCGCGGTTGTACTCTGCCCATTGCGTGAGCATGAACTCGTTGGGCACGCCGCCAGGGAAAGCGATGTCGGTGTAAACGTCGAACTCGTTGAAGCGCACGAGCGCGGAGGTGACGGCGGGATGTCCGCACGCGCCGAGCATTTCAGCAGTGGTGGCTTGATACGAATTGCCGAAGCCGCCGACTTGCCCGTTGCTCCACGGTTGTTGCGTGACCCATTCGGTCAGGTCGTAGAGGTCGGTGAGGTCTGCCGCTGACCACGGGTGCGGATGATTTCCTTCCGACGCGCCCGTGCCGCGCATGTCAATGCGGAGGATGGCGTAACCAAAGGCGGTGAAGAAGTTGCGAGCGGAGTCGGGCAGAGAGAGAAACCATGAGAACGGCGATTTGAGTTGTTGCGCACGCCAATAGCGCGTGGCGGCGAAGAGTGTAGGGATTTTGGTTTCGGGCGTGAGTCCGCGCGGGAGGTAGAGGTCAACGGCGAGACGAGTCCCATCGCGCATGGGGATGTACAAAGTCTGCTCGGTGGAGCCTTTGTATGAAGGAGGGCGGAGGGAGTTCAGTAGAAGGAAAAGTCATTTTTATCCAGATAAATATTTTACCATTTAGAGCGCAATGATTATTTGCACGAATTGGTAAATGCGGTTTGGTTTTTGTTTGAAAGAAAATCATTTATCACTTGCTGAAATTTTTCTGGTTCTTCGAGGAATGCCCAGTGTCCGCTTTGGGTGAATTCGACGGATTGGCAGTTGGGGAGTGTGGCGCAGAGTTCATCGGCGACGGGTTTGCCTGTGTATTGTGAGTCCGCTGTGCCGTAGATAAAGAGGGTTGGGACCTGCAATTGGCTGAGTTCTTTTTTGTAATCGTAGCCTGTGAGCGAGAAAGAAATTTCACGCCACGGGGCGAAGGAGACTGTGCCTGTATCTTTGAGTAAATCCGTTTTTGTTTTATCAAATAATCTTTGTGGATTATCTTTTTCGGATGATTTGGTAAACCATGCGTCTGCGGATTTTGAATCCGCGGGAGGGAAGCCGAGGGCGGTGGAGTACAGCAATCCGCCAAAATATTTCCAGACGAAGCGGTTGCTCATGCCGTTGTTGATTCGAATCCCGCCTGCGATGACCATCTTCTCGACGTGTTCAGGATATTTGAGCGCGTAGCGTTGAACCAACGCGCTGCCGAAGGAATGACCGACGAGGATGACCTTGTCCGCTTTGACCACGTCACGGCGCAGGGCTTCAAGTTCTTCCACGAGTTGCTCGATGGTGTAATCTTCGGGGTTGGGCTTGATTTGCGAATTGCCCGAACCGCGCTGGTCGTAGAAGATGACGCGGGTCTGCTCGGCGAGGAAGTCGAATCCGTTCTTGAAACTCAGGCTCGAGTGACCAGGTCCGCCGTGGACGAGGATGACGGGCGGAGCGCCTTTGTCCGTGCCGAGTTCGCGGTAGTACAAATCATAGCCGTTGATGTGGGCAGGAGTCGCACAGTCCACGCAGGGGCGGGATTGGGGCAGGACGCGGTTGTAGGCATGGTTGGCATACGCGGCGTAGAGCGCGAGGACGACAAGAACGGCGAGGAGGACTTGCAAGACGATAGTCATAAAGGGATTACAAATTAGGGATTAGGAATTACACAATTCCTAATCCCTAATATACCTAATTCCTAAATTTCTTTCTTCGCTTCACCCTTTGTCACGGGCAAAATCGCAACCGTAGCGAGGACGAGGAAGACGAACATGATGAGCCAGACCCAGCGGTAGTCGTTGCCCATGGCTTCGACGAGAGTCCCGCCGAGGATGGGTCCGATGATGAAGCCGAGGGTCACGGCAATTTGGCGCAGACCTGTGTAGGTTCCCATCAATGTTTCGACGGGAGCGCTGTCCACGATCATAGCAACTTGGACGACGTTGGCGAGAGGCCAGGTCAAGCCGCAGATGAGGAGTCCTATATTGAGCATGGTCGCGTCGGGGAAGAGGTAGATGACGAGAGCGCCGATGGCGTAACCAACCAAGCCGACGATTTGGGTGTTCTTGCGTCCGATCTTGTTGGAGATCAAACCCGAAGGCACAGCCATGATCATGAACGCAATCGCGGGGATGGCAACCAGCATGGCGGCGGAAGATTCCTCCATACCGAGCGAGAAGACGCCATAGGAGCTGAGGAAGGCTTGCATTTGAGCAAGAGCTACATACGCGAGCAAGTTGCTCAGGAGCAGATACTTCAAACTGCTGGAATGTTCTTTGGGGAGTCCGCGCAGGAAGGCGATGATACCTTTTAGGTTGAATGGTTCACCCGCAAGTTCCTTGGCGCTGGCAAGTTCTTCGGGTTCTTTGACAAATGCCCAGGTGAGGATAAAGATCAGAAGCGCAAGACCAGCTGCGATCCAGAAAGGAAGCGGTCCGTACACGTCATAGAGAGCGGCGCCAGCCAGGGCAGTGATCACCACCAGCAGACCCGCAATCGCGCCCGCGATCCCATTGGCTGTGGCGCGTTGGGGAGAGGGTGTCACGTCGAAGAGGAGCACATCCGCAACGGGACGCACGACCGCGAAGGCGAGCAATACGAGGAAGAGCGAGACGATGAAGGGGACAAGTAAGCCTGTCAGCTGACCCGTCTGCCCGTTGAGTTCGGGGGCGATACCCATCGGGATAAGCGGGACGAAGATAAAGGCAGCGATAGCAAGCGGCACGCCGAAGAGGATGAAGGGCATACGGCGTCCCCATTTCGAGCGCAGGCTGTCGCTCCATGCGCCGACGATGGGACTGATGAACAAGCCCGCGATGTTATCGAAGACGAGGATGAAACCCGTCAGGGCGGGTCCGAGCCCGAAGCCGACGGTGGTGGCTCCCGCTTCGGTGAAGGCGGGGTTGCCTGCCTGCAAATAGACAGGCACGTAGGTGTTATACAACTGCCAGATCACTTCCATCACGGCGGGCAGGGTCGCGGCGATGATGATGTTGCGCCAACTCAACTTGATATGGGACATTTTCTCTTCTCCTGTGAGATTTTGAACAATCGTTCAAAAAATTGTTCAAACGTTAAAACAGAATACAGGAAAAAAAGTTGCGAGTCAATAGGGAGTTTTGGGAATCGAAAGAAAGCCTAATATGGCGTTCTTTTTTAATTTACTATGAAATTCGGTTGATACTACAATATTTCAATAGAATTACCCAGCTCATATGTTTTACACTTCGCTAAAGATGGGGTATTTTTCACTCAATTTAACATAGAAATCATCCCAACTCTGAGCGAACAGCAATTGTTTCAACATAATGCCCATAATAGGCAGACCCATTTTTGTATTAATTTAAGAACAATGCAATCAGGGGGCAAGAAAGGATTCTCTGTATTCAAACCTCTTGTTAAATTCGGTAATCTTGAATATTTTTCCCACCATCGAATATCTAATCTACCCAACCGACCTGAATAATACCCAATCACGTACGTGAATTTGTGTCTCTTCACCGCGCCAACCCTGAATGCGAAATAGCACCCTAAGGGGAGTCTTAATCGGTGGTGCGCGCTGCGATCCAGACCAACTCAGCTACATCGTAAGCTGCCCGGGGTCGTCCCAAACTGCGAGCAAAGTTAGTTTTTTTACCATAATGGGAAAGTTATCAGAGTTATTCTATTTGCAAGATATATATTTGCAGCTTGATTGTACAGTAGGAACCTTCCCACTTTGCATTATTAGGGGAACGTTGATTTTGAGTAAATATTTACCACCATGATTTTATGAAATACCGCAATCCTCCGATGGATAAGAATGCTGCATATCCCCCAAGTGGCGGATATGAATTTCATACAACTGGCGGATGCCAGCAGAAGGTGTATTTAATATAATAAAGTGCCGGTATATATAGTATGCAGGTCTGTTTGAAGACATTATTAATCCTCACAGTTCTTTAAAAACGAGACGTTATTCATCACTTATTCCATCAGGTTTTGCTCAGCGTAAAGGATAAACCATGTTCGATCGCATACTTGTTCCCTTGGACGGTTCTCAATTGGCAGACTCTGTTCTGCCGCATGTTGCCGCCATCGCCAGTCCTTTCAACGCAGAGGTCACTTTGCTCCGTATGGTGGAAAAAAATCAGACGGTCGTATCCGCTCAATTATTCGACCTGCTGAATTGGCAGATCAATAAAACAAAGTCCGCCCTCTATTTGGAAAAGATAAAGGCACTCTTTCAAGAGAGCGGTATTCGAACACAGGCGCTTGTATCCGAAGGGTTGGTAGCAGAAGGCATCGCAGAATATGCCCAGCAACAGGGAATGAAACTGATCGTTCTGAGCAGTCATGGGCGAAATGGACTGACGCAATGGGGCATCAGCAGCATTACACAAAAGATCATCCTGATCGCTCAGACCTCGCTGTTGATTGTCCGCGCGCATCAATATGGACCCTGCGCCGATAAATTATCCACCGCTCCGCTTTACAAACGCATCCTGGTTCCTTTGGACGGCTCTCAACGGGCGGAGAATGCGCTGCCGATCATCACGCAATTGGCACAATTTCATAAGTCACAGGTGCATCTTGTGCATGTGGTCGAAACGCCCGAGATGGCACGTCAAATGCCCCTGGCTCCTGAAGATGTTGAACTCGCCACCCGCGTTGTTGACCGAAACCGCAAAGAAGCGGAGCAATATCTCGAGAATTTGAAGTCTCGCTCCTACCTGAAAGACATTGACGTTCGGACACATCTCATCACCAGCGAGAATGCAACCGTCGCGCTGCATCAACTCGAAGAACAGGAACAGATCGATATCGTCACTTTCAACGCACATGGCTATTCAGGGAATCATCAATGGCCGTACGGCAGCATGGTCAATCATTTCATCCTGTATGGCAAAGCGCCGCTTTTGATCGTACAAGACCTGCCTCTCAAGCAAGAACTAGTCTCACCGGAACTATCCAATTTCAAACGCATAGAGTATTAACCCTATGCCAATTTCATCGCAGGTTAATTTATCTATTACAGGCAGTCCCGATGTAGACATCCGGCTGAGAGAGTTTGCACATCGATTGGCAAAAACTCACAGCGTGGGCGTTGCCATGACCTCCACATGGAAAATATTTAATTTCCAAAAATCCGAGCTATTGGAACATCTAAAGACCTGGGAAGAGGCGTTGGGCAACGCCAATGCATTATTCAAGATCGCGCCAGCAGATGATCTGCCTGTTTCCCATGCAGGCGAATGGATGCTCGATAATTTTTATATTGTCAAAAAAGCCTTCCGCCAAATTAAAGAGGACCTGCCAGAAAGCTTTATCAACGAATTACCAAAACTGGATGGAACCTCCCTGCTGGGGCATACGCGGATCTTTGCACTGGCACGCGAATGGATCGATTACAACCAGAGTCAGATCGATCTGACTCAAACTGCGGCTTTTATTCTGAACTATCAGCAGGTTACGCCGTTGACAATTGGCGAACTGTGGGCGCTGCCGATCATGCTGCGGATCGGTATTCTCGAGCAGCTTCTTTATGCTGCCGCCGAACTGACGGGGATGGACACACCGCAAGGCATGTTACAGACCGCGAACGAGTCAGCGTCCTTTGTGCCAGCGAATGAAACCATTGTTGCCAGTTGCTTTATTAGCCTGCGCCTGCTTGCCTCTACAGACTGGGAAGATTTCTTTGAGCAAATCAGCCGGGTGGAAAAGATCTTGCGTGACGATCCGTCACAGATCTACGCAGGCATGGATTTCAAAACCCGAAATAGGTATCGCAGTGTCATCGAAGATTTGGCACGCCACTCAACTTCTAGCGAGGAGGAAGTTGCACTCGCTGCCGTTGAATTTGCACGCCGCGTGGATGAACATACTTCCTCCCGTGAAGCGCATATCGGGTTTTATTTCATTGATAAAGGTCGCACCAGACTTGAAAAAAGCATTGGGTACCGGTTGGGGTTCGAGGTCCGTATGCGACGCGCAGTGCTCTCATTTCCCACACTTACATATCTTGGAAGTATTGCTTTCCTTTCTGTCTTGTTCGTTTTTGGGATGATCGTATATGCGGTCAATTCGGGCGGCACAACTATCCAACTGATTACCGTAGGCGTCTTGGGACTTGGACTGTCGCTTGAACTCGCCATCGATATTGTGAATTGGAATGTAACCCATCGTATCGCGCCGCAAAGCTTACCGCGCATGGATTTTTCAGAAGGCATCCCTCCCGATAACCGGACGATGGTAGTGATCCCAACCTTATTGGATAGCACTGCTGAAATCCACCATCTCTTGCAAGAATTGGAACTGTATTACCTGTCGAACCCTGACCCGCAATTGACGTATGCCTTGCTGACCGATTTCAGCGATGCGCAGACGGAGAATATGCCGGAGGATGAGCCATTGCTTGCCCTGGCGACCAAAGGCATTGAGAACTTAAATCACAAGTATGCAACACGACCTTTTTACATTTTCCACCGTCATCGCCAGTGGAATGCATCTGAAGGGGTTTGGATGGGCTGGGAGCGCAAGCGCGGCAAACTGGCGGATTTCAATCGCCTGCTTTTGAACCTGGGTGAAAAAGACCATGCGGTTGAGTATGCAGATAAGCAGGCGATGTCTAAGGAATTAAGATTTGAGCGGCGGGCTCCTCAAGCGCACTACTCGACCCGGGTGGGTGATGAAAGCATTTTGCCGCACATCAAATATGTGATTACTCTTGATGCGGATACATCCCTGCCGCAGGGCAGTGCCAATCAACTGATCGCCACGTTGGCGCATCCGCTCAATCGCGCCGAGTTCTCAGCAGACGGTCGCTCTGTGATCGCCGGGTACACCGTCCTTCAACCGCGCGTCGCGATCAAACCAACCAGCGCGAATCATTCCATCTTTTCGCAGATATTTGCGGGCATCCCCGGGTTCGACCTGTATTCCTTTGCCGTATCCGATGTGTATCAAGATCTATTTGGCGAAGGCAGCTATGTTGGTAAGGGAATCTATGACGTCGCAGCCTTTGAACACAGCCTGGCGGGTCAGGTGCGCCAGAACACGTTGCTTAGTCATGATCTTTTTGAAGGCATCTATGGACGGGCTGCACTCGTCACAGATATCGTGCTATACGAGGAACACCCATCACGTTATGTGGTTTACGCCCAGCGTTTGCGGCGCTGGATCCGCGGCGACTGGCAGTTATTGCCGTGGCTTCTCCCCGTCGTAAAAAATGAAAACGGTCTGGTGTGGAATCGATTATCTGCCATCAATGTATGGAAGATAATCGATAACCTACGCCGCAGTCTATTGTTGCCCATGCTGCTGGCGCTGCTGACTGCAGGGTGGTTGTTCCTGCCTGGCTCACCTTTGGTTTGGACCTTGCTGGTCTTCCTGCCTTCTGCTTTGCCCATTATGGCTCAAACGGTCGAGCACGTTCGATCTACAATTCATAGTAAATTGACCTTCAAACAACTTATCAAGTCAGTTCAGCTTCCACTCACGCGCTGGGCGCTCTACATTATTTTCCTGCCATACGAAGCATTGCTTATGCTCGGCGCGATCCGTACCACATTGACCCGTTTGCTGGTCGCACGAAAAAATCTTCTTCAATGGACAACTGCGGCAAAAGCAGCCCGCTTGTTTGGGGCAGACCCCAGGAACGAAATCCTGCGTGAGATGACCCCGTCTTTGGTTTTTAGCGTAGTGTTGGGGATATTGGTGACCATTCTTAACCCGAATGCACTCTGGGTTGCAGCGCCTTTGTTGATCCTCTGGTTGACTGCACCTCAGATCGCTTATGTGATCAGCAAACCTGCTGTCCGTGTCACCATTCCACTCTCGGAACCTGAGCGACGGAAAGTTCTCCGGCTCGCGCGGCGCACCTGGGCATTTTTCGAAAAATTTGCAGGACCTAATGACCATTGGCTGCCGCCGGATCACTTTCAAGAGTCGCCGCGCGGAAGTGTGGCGCATTACACCACTCCGACCAACATCGGCATGTTTCTGGTGTCTACTTGGTCTGCCTATGATCTGGGTTATATGGGCTTGGTTGAGTTGGCGCTGCGTTTGCGCTCGACCTTTGAGACCATGGAAAAGCTCGAACATTACCGTGGACATTTACTGAATTGGTACGACTCACAAACACTGACTGCGCTCCCGCCTCGTTACATTTCGACAGTGGATAGCGGCAACCTGGCAGCCTGTTTGATCACGCTCAGGCAGGCTTGTCTAACCGTGAAAAATGAATCCTTGCTGGACGGCAAACGCTGGCAGGGGTTGCTTGCCATCATGGATATTCTGGCAGAAGTGCTGGAAACTCTTGAGAAGAACAATCCGCATCCTTCCATTGAATCATTTGAAGAAGAGTTGACCAGTATTTACGAACGCGTGAGCTCTGCCCAGAACCAACCGTCTGCTTGGAAAATGACTCTTGGCTGGCTGGCAGGCGAAGGTTGGGAAAGAGTCTCGTATCGCTTGATGGACCTGCTCAAGAGTCATCTCAATCTCAATCCTGAATCACTGAGCGATCTTCAACTGTATCTCGATCTGATGCAGCATCACCTGCAGGATATGCAACGCAGTTTGGACCTGTTCGCCCCGTGGTTGAACCGCCCGGATGCGCCGCCTGAGATGGGTGATATCGTTGGAACGCCTGCATGGCAGGATTTTCGTCATAGTCTGCCTGTTGAACTGCCAACATTGGGCGAAGCAGGGGCGGTTTATGAACACATCAAACGTTCGCTGGATGAATTGAAATTACAGATAAGTGACAAGGCGGCGCTTGCATGGTGTGAAAAATTGAGCGACGATCTAACCACGGCACACTTGCGGGTCTCACCTTTGATGATCGGATTTCAAGAACTGGCTGGTCTGGCAGAAGCCGCCGTGTCAGACATGGACTTCCGCTTTTTGTTCCATGAACGCCGCCAGGTCTTTCACATTGGATACAACGCCAGCACTGAACAACTTGACCCAAGCTATTACGACTTGCTGGCATCAGAAGCTCGCATTGCCAGCCTAGTCGCGATCGCAAAAGGTGATGTGCCGCAAAGTCACTGGCAGCATTTGGGTCGCCCGGTGACGGTGGTGAACGGTAAGCAGGTCCTGCTCTCATGGAGCGGAACCATGTTCGAATATCTCATGCCAACCTTGTTCATCAGAAATTACGCCGGTACATTCTTGTCGGATAGTTGTTATGCCGCGCTTGATTCGCAGATAAGCTATGGAAAAGAACAACAGCTTCCTTGGGGAATTTCTGAATCGGGATACTATGCTTTCGATCTTAATTTGAATTACCAGTACCGCGCTTTTGGCGTGCCTGAGTTGGGATATAAACGCGAACTGCATGATGACTTGGTCGTTACTCCATACGCCTCACTGATGGGACTTTCACTTCAACCTCATCAAGTGCTCGAGAACATGACTCGTCTTGAGCAGGAGAACATGCTTGGGCGTTTTGGCTTTTATGAAGCGCTCGATTACACCAAAACGCGCATGCCCAAGTATCAGACTCAGGCGATCGTACAATCCTACATGGCGCATCATCAAGGCATGATCCTGATTGCGGCGAGCAATTACCTTTTGGATGATGTCATCGTGCGGCGATTCCATGCAGACGAGCGCATCAAGAGCGTGGAACTGCTTCTTCAGGAGAAGATCCCGCAAAACGCGCCCATCGAATATCCACACCCAGACGAACCGGCGGATTTACCCAATGAGGCTGTGCGGATTGTCAACAGCAGACCGTGGCGTAACCCAGTGGGCAGCGCCATTCCGCAGGTGCATGTCCTCGCACAGGGAGATGCAAGTTTGCTGATCACCAATGCGGGCGGGGGATTCAGTCAGTGGCGCGAATTTGCGTTGACGCGTTGGCATGCCGACCCGACGTTGGATGCATGGGGCACGTGGATCTATTTGCAAGATCGCGAGACCGGCGCACGTTGGTCTGTCACCTGCCAGCCTGCCGGATGCGCACATGAAAATCAAGAAGTCTTGTTCTATCCGCACAAGGTTGAGTTCCAGCGATCCGATCATGGTATCTCCATGCGAACTGGTGTCACCATTAGCACAGACGGCGTCGAGCTTCGGCGGGTGAACATCCTGAACGACACCGATCATCCACGGAAATTGAAATTGACCAGCTATGGGGAAGTGGTGCTTTCCACACAGGCAGCCGATCGGCGGCATCCTGCATTTAACAAGTTGTTCATTGAAAGTGAATATCTTCCCAAAGAGAATGCGCTGTTATTCAAACGCCGCCCGCGCTCTGCAGATGAAAAGCCGGTCGTCATGATCCATGCCCTGATCGTTGAAGCCGGGCGCAAAGTGACCGGGCAATACGAAAGTGACCGAGCCAAATTCCTGGGCAGATCGCAGACGATGCATTCACCCCAAGCAGTTCAAAACCCAAATAGCCGCCTCACAGATACCACAGGCGGAACGCTTGACCCGGTCATGTCGTTGGCGCAGGAAATCAATTTGTCCCCGCATGCAAAAACCAGAGTCACATTTATCACTCTGGCAGCCGCCACCCGCGCCGAGGCATTGGAAAAATTATCCCGCTACAGAACCGGGCAAGCGGTCTATCGTGCCTTCAACGAGGCGCGCGCCTACTGTGAACGTGAACTGCTCGAACTCGGGTTGAACGCCTACGCCGTCGAAAATATCCAGCGCATCTTATCCGCGCTGCTTTACCCGGTTGGGACGTTGCGCGCCGAGCCGCATATTCTGGCACAAAATGAAAAGGGACAATCTGGTCTGTGGGCGTTCGGCATCTCTGGCGATTTCCCGATCTTGCTGGTGCGCATCTCCGATGGCGAAACGCCGCTTTTGCGTGAAGCCTTGCAAGCCTTTATGTATTGGCGTAGTCGTCACGTCACTGTCAACCTCGTTATCCTCAACGATCAAGATACCGGCTACGCCCTCGAATTGCACAATGCCATTCAACGCCGCATCACACGCATGGGAGTCGATTCTTCGCTCAACCAGCGCGATGGGATTTTCGTCTTGCACACCGACCAGCTTGCGCAAGCCGACAAGGTTCTCTTTGAAACAGTGGCGGGCGTTATCTTGGATGAAAAGAACGGGACGCTTGCCGAACATGCCCAGCGATTAAATTTACAACGGACTCGCCTGCCACAGTTCAACGCTTCATATGCCCCGACAACTGATCCTGTTTCGACAGCTTCACTTCCGCTGCCAACGGATCTAAAAATGGACAACGGTCTTGGCGGCTTCAGTCACGACGGCAAGGAATACATCATCCATCTGAAATCAGGACAGCACACCCCGCATCCGTGGGTCAATGTGATCGCCAATCCGCAGTTTGGTTTTCTGGTTTCCGAATCAGGTTTGGGCAGTACTTGGGCAGAGAACAGCGGCGAGAATCGATTAACTCCCTGGCGCAATGACCCGGTCACCGATATGCCGAGCGAAGCCATCTACCTGCGCGATGAAGAATCCGGGCAGGTCTGGTCACCTACACCCATGCCTGCCGGTGCAGATACCACGCATGTGATCCGACATGGCGCAGGCTATTCCATCTTTGAGAGTCAGAGCAATGGCTTGAATCAAAAGCTGCGGCTATTCGCTGCAACGGATGCACCAGTGAAAATTGCGCACCTGCGTTTGCAGAATCTGGCAGACCGTCCACGCCGTGTTACGGTCACCTATTATGCAGAATGGGTGCTTGGCACAACCCGCGATACGCAGCAAGCGTATGTGATGCCGGAATTCGACTCTGATAGAAATGCCTTGCTCGCATCCAATCGCTTCAACAGCGAGTTTGGCGAACGCGTGGCGTTTTTGGCATCCAATAAAAAACCACATGGCGTCACCGCAGACCGCACCGAGTTTTTAGGACGCATGGGAAGCATGCAGTTTCCAGCCGCGCTCAGGCGCATCGGCTTGGAAAGCGCAGTCAATGCCGGACTCGACCCGTGTGCCGTCATCCAATTACATGTTGATCTTGCGCCGAACGAGACGGAAGAAGTCTTTTTCTTGATCGGGCAGGGGAAAAGCCGGGATGAAAGTCTACACCTGATCGGGCAGATCCAATCATCGGCGGAGGTAGAGGCGGTTTGGCAATCCGTCCAACATCACTGGGATGAGATCCTCGATACCATCACGGTTGAAACTCCTGACCCCAGCATGGATCTGATGCTCAATCGTTGGATGTTGTATCAGACGCTCACGTGCCGCATGTGGGGACGCACTGCGCTGTATCAATCGAGCGGCGCGTTTGGTTTCCGCGACCAGCTTCAAGATGCGATGGCACTTCTGCAAACTCGCCCGAATATTGCACGCGCGCAGATTCTTGAAGCAGCGCGGCATCAATTTGAAGCGGGCGATGTACTGCATTGGTGGAATCCACCTGCGGGTAGGGGAGTGCGCACGCGTTTTTCGGATGACCTGCTCTGGCTGCCATACGTCACTGCTGAATATGTTTCTGTGACGGGCGATGAATCCATTTTGCATGAGAGCATTCCTTTCTTGATCGGTGAAACACTCAAGCCCAATGAGATGGAACATTACACTCAGTTTGGAGTCGGCGATAAAGATTTTTCTTTGTACGAACATTGTCGCCGTGCGTTGGAAAAAGGGACGACATCCGGTGAACATGATCTACCATTGATGGGCAGTGGTGATTGGAACGACGGCATGAATCGCGTTGGCATGCATGGACGCGGTGAAAGCATCTGGCTCGGCTGGTTCCTGCATGCCACGCTCAAGCGTTTTGCGCCGCTGGCAGCGTTGATGTCTACTGACCCGGCGCCTTATCTTCAGCGAGCAGAGAAATTAGCGCAAGCACTCGAAACCCATGCCTGGGATGGCGAGTGGTATCTGCGCGCTTTTTATGATGATGGCTCACGTTTGGGTTCGCAGAAAAATAATGAATGTCAGATCGACTCGATCGCGCAATCATGGGCGGTTTTATCCGGCGCGGCAGATCCCGCGCGGGCAGCGCAAGCTATGGAATCAATCAATAGAAGGTTGGTGAAACCGGATGAAAAGATGATCCTGTTGTTCACTCCGCCTTTTGATAAATCCGCGCGTGACCCGGGGTATATCAAAGGGTATTTACCCGGTGTACGCGAGAACGGCGGTCAATATACTCATGCCGCCATTTGGACTGCATGGGCATTTGCCAAACTCGGGCAGGGAGATCGCGCCATGGAGTTGTTCAACATGCTGAACCCAATCAACCATGCGGACACGCCGGAAAAAGTAGAAACCTATAAGGTGGAACCATACGTGATCGCTGCCGATATTTATAGCGTCCCGCCGCATATCGGTCGCGGCGGCTGGACATGGTACACCGGCTCCTCTGGCTGGATGTATCGCTTGGGTCTCGAAGCTATTTTAGGTATTACCAAGGTTGGCAACGCGCTTGCGATCAACCCATGCATTCCCGCTCATTGGGATGGCTTCAAAGTGTATTATCGTTTTGGAGCGACACACTACAAGATCAACGTGGAGAATCCGTCTCAAGTCAATCGGGGAATCCGAGAAGTTATATTGGATGGAAATCCAGTGAACGATAAATTGATTCCGTTAGTGGATGATGGACATCCACATGAGGTAAGAGTTGTGATGGGGTAAATTCGTTAATCCACGTGCGAGATTTCAACATAGATGCATTCTCACGGATTTGGATGCGAGCCTTATAATGGGATCATGTCCATTTTAGCGACTAAATTGCATTTGCCCCTGCCCCGCTCAAGGACGGTTTTGCGCGCCCGCTTAATGGATCAATTGAATACTGGCTTGGAACGTAAACATAAATTGACTCTTATCTCTGCCCCGGCGGGATTCGGCAAAACCACACTGACGAGCGAATGGGTTTTAGATCGCAAGCAACCAGTCGCGTGGTTGTCTTTAGATGACGGGGATGGCGATCTCAAACGTTTTCTGAGTTATCTCGTCGCGGCATTGCAGACGATTTTTCCTGAAATTGGCATGAACTTGTTGGGTGCGCTGCAAGCCTCTCACATACCAGACCCCGAATCACTCCTGACCGCCTTAATCAACGAAATAGATTCCATTCCGAATAAATTTATATTCGTGCTGGATGATTATCACATGCTGGATTCAAAACCGGTGGATCAGGCACTGAACTTTCTCGTGGAGCATTTGCCGTCGCAAATGCATTTGGTAATCACCACCCGTGAAGATCCGTCCCTGCCGTTGGCAAGATTACGCGCTCGCGATCAATTGACTGAGTTGCGTGCTGCCGATTTACGCTTCACCCCTGCGGAAGCTGCTGAATTTCTCAACCAAGTGATGGGATTGAATCTGACAGTAGAAAATATTGCCGCGCTTGAAGCCCGCACCGAGGGCTGGATTGCTGGCTTGCAATTAGCTGCACTCTCCATGCAGGGACATGCTTCGCGGGATGTCGCCAACTTCATCCAATCATTTACGGGCGCGCATCATTTCGTGTTGGATTATCTACTCGAAGAAGTCCTGCACCAACAGCCTGAAAATATCCAAGCATTTTTGTTGCGTACATCCATCCTGAATCGTTTGTGTGGCTCGCTCTGCGATGCGGTGCTGCTTGACCCTTCCGTTTCAGGACAGGAAACATTGGAATCTTTGGAACGTGCCAATCTATTTATCGTCTCACTTGATAATGAACGTCATTGGTATCGCTATCATCATCTTTTTGGTGATCTGCTCCGCCAACGGCAGGGACAAAACCTAAAACCCGAAGAACTTGCTAAATATCATCTCCGCGCCAGTGAATGGTATGAGCAGAACGGCGAAGAGGCTGAAGCATTTCAACACGCCATCGCTGCCAGAGACTTCAACCGTGCGGCGGAATTGGCTGAGAAATATTGGCAGGGAATGAATCAAAGTTTCCAGTCGGCTGTATGGCTTGGGTGGGTGAAGCAGCTACCAGCGAGTTTGATCCGCACTCGTCCCGTGTTATGCACACAGATCGGTTGGGCTTTCATGGATGCAGGTGATGTAGAGTCCAGTGAGTCCAGTTTGCGGGATGCGGAGTTGTGTCTCGAAGATGTATCCGAAGCGATGGCTGTTGTGGATGAAAAAGAGATTCAGACGCTGCCCGCCAGAATCGCTTTTGCCCGCGCTTACAATGCACAGACGCGGCGCGATTTCTCCGCCACGGTCAAGTATGCGGAATTGGCGATCAAGCTCGCACCCGAGGGAGACCAATACATGCGCGCGGGAGCCGCAGCGATATTGGGCGGCTCGTATTGGGCAAGCGGCAATTTGGATGCGGCTTGCAAATCTATGAGCGATTGGATCGATAGTTCGTTGAAGGCGGGGAATTATATTTTTTCGATTGCCAGTGAGTCAGGCAAGGCGGAAATCCAAACAGCTCAAGGACATCTCCGCGAGGCGCTGCGGACGTATGAACAGTCGCTGCAACATGCGTCCGCGTATGGCAGCGAGGTGAATCAGATTTTAGCCCATCATTATTTGGGGTTGGCGTTGCTGCATCATGAAATGGGGAATGACGAATCTGCTGCGCAATATTTTCAGCAAAGCATCGAGTTGGGAAAGCAATCAACCCTCGTGGATTTTCCGTATCGTATGAGTCTTGCTCAGGCTCGTTTGAAAGAGGCTGAAGGAGATTTGGATGCGGCGCTTGAATTCCTCGATGAAGCCAAGCGCTTGTTTATCAGCACGCCTATTCCCAATACGCGTCCTGTAGATGCGCTGAAGGCACGCATCTATCTCAAGCAGGGACAATTATCCAAGGCGCAAGATTGGGTGTATGAATGCGGAATTACGGTTAACGATGAACTCAGTTATTTGCGTGAATATGAACATATCATGCTGGCGCGGGTGCTGATTGCTGCATATCAAAGCACCGCGTCAGAAGATAAGATGAAAGATGCACTCGGTTTGTTATCACGCCTTTTGCAAACAGCCGAAAATGCAAAGCGAATGGGCAGTATGCTTGAGATTCTAACGGCGCAGGCGCTTGCTTTCCACGCACATGGAGAACAATCTCAATCATTTGCGTCACTCAAGCATGCAGTGACCTTGGCTGAGCCAGAAGGCTACTTCCGCTTTTTTATGAATGAAGGCGAATCAATTGTGGGGTTGCTAAAAGCATTAATCCATTCACGTGAAGATGACAGACTCAATAACTACATCCGCAAATTACTGAATGCCTTTGGCGAAACAAAACCCGAGCCAGCCAACGCGCAACCGTTGATTGATCCGTTGAGCGAGCGTGAGTTGGAAGTGTTGCGTCTCGTTGCCGATGGGCTTTCAAATGACGAGATCAGCCAGAAACTTTTTCTGGCGTTGAGCACGGTCAAAGGGCATAACCTGCGCATTTTCAACAAACTTCAAGCAAAAAGCCGCACCGAAGCCGTGGCACGCGCCCGCGAGCTGGGCTTGTTGCTGTAAGTCCCCTAAACAATACTCCAAACAATACTTTTGGTTCTAAACGGCAATACTCCTTGCCGTTATATTTCGCGCACGTTAATGCAAAAGGTGAAAGGCAATGGCGCAGGAATATCAAATCAGGATCGAAGGACATTTAGGCAGTCAGTGGGCAGACTGGTTTGACGGTTTTTCCGTCACTCTCGAAACAGATGGAAAAACGCTTCTTTCTGGACCGGTGCCTGATCAGCCAGCCCTATACGGGTTGCTGCGGAAAGTGAGAGACCTGGGCATGCCCCTCGTCTCGGTCAATCAAGTTTATTCAATCAAAGGAGAAAATATTATGGATACAAAAGTTAACACATACAGAACGACAGCAAAAGTAGTAGGTGCGTTGTACATCTTAGGATTCGTTGTAGGTATTGCAGGTTCGGTCCTTAGCACACCAGGTCAGCTTGAGACAGTTTCTGCCAGAAGCATGATGATCGCAATCGGCGCATTGCTCTGGGTGCTTGCCGCCGCTGGTGACGCCGCTCACGGAGTGATGATGTTCCCGATCTTGAAGCAAACCAACGAGCGTGTTGCGCTCGGTTACCTTAGCGCCAGACTCGTCGAAGCTGCTGTTATTGCTGTCTCGGCTTTATTTATTCTGCTTCAAATTCCGCTGGGTGCTGAGTTCCTGAAAGCCAGTGCTTCTGAAATTCCCTACCTTCAATCTTTGAGCGCGTTGTTCATACAGTCACAGGCTTATACCTACCAGATCGGCATGGTCGCTTTAGGGATGGCTGGCTTGACGCTTTGCTATGGGTTTTATCGCGCAAAGTTGGTGCCGCAGCTTTTCGTCATCTGGGGCTTCATTGGGTACGTCAGCTTCCTGCTCGGTTCCATGTTGGAAGTCTTGGGCTTCAATCTACAACTGCTCCACACCCTTCCAGGCGGTCTGTGGGAAATGTCCATCGGCGTGTGGCTGATCGTAAAAGGATTCAATTCAACTGCGTTCGTTTCCGAGTCTGCCAAAAATAAAGCAAATTGATCTTGAACATAATTAATACCGTTTACGAAAAGAGAAAACCATGACCGCAACTATAAAAACTAATTCCATCCAAATGACCGCCAGAATTGCCGCAATCCTCACTCTGCTAATTGTTGTGCTGGCGCCGTTCAGCATGCTATATATCCCCACGACACTAGTTGTGCCAGACGATGCGGCAGCGACAGCTAATAACATCATGGCATCTCAAGGACTGTTCCGCGCTGGAATGGTCAGCGACTCAATTGTCTTTTTGATCGAGATCGTGTTGACTGTGCTTCTCTATGTTTTGGTCAAACCCGTCAACAAAACTCTTTCTCTGGCTGCGGCGTTTTCTCGCCTCGCGATGACGGTTATTCAAGGAATCAATCTACTTAATAATTTTATTGTCTTGCTGCTTCTAAGCGGTGCAGGCTACCTGACCGCGTTCGCGCCAGATCAACTGCAGGCGTTTGCTCTGCTGTTTCTCAATGCGCATGAAACTGTGACGCTGATTTGGGGATTGTTCTTTGGATTGCATCTTCTTGTCTTTGGCTACTTGGTTTACAAATCAGGCTACCTCCCTAAGTTTTTGGGCATCATCTTGCTTGTTGTGGCTTTATGCTACTTTATTCAAGATTTTGGAACCATACTTCTGCCTCAATACAAAGCGCTCTTCGCCTCGATTGGTTCCCTCGCGTTTCTTGAAATCGTATTTCCCTTATGGCTTCTGATTAAAGGTGTCAACGCCGAACAATGGGAAAAGCGCGTTACAGAATCTACATAACGTATAAAAATCAGCCACCCGAGAAATAGAGACGCCTTATGTCGATCAACCCATTTCTGAATTCTGAACGTCAGCTACGCAATGGCTGGTGGATCCTTATCTTCTTTCTTATACTGGCTGCAACCCTTTTTCCAGCCTTATTAGCGGCGCGGCAAAACTCTATGGACGTCTCCATTGGGCTGCAAGCTGTTATCGTAATGCTCGCCTCGTGGATTTGTCAGTTGCTACGCCGAAGACCGCTAGCTGAACTGCTAGGGGAATTCAACCTGCGTTGGCTCAAGGAACTTGGACTGGGTGGCTTGATTGGCTCCGCGCTTATGCTTGTCCCCGCGCTCATCCTGTGGGTTTTTGGTTGGGTTCATTGGCAATGGAATCCTAGTGGCTTCTTAACCTTTCCATCCACCTTGTTACTCTTTGCAGAAGTTGCGCTGGCAGAAGAATTGTTATTTCGGGGATTTATTTTTCAACGACTTATCGCTGGGCTTGGTCAATTGCCAGCCCAACTACTCATGGCAGGTTATTTCCTGCTTACGCATTTGAATAACCCAGGCATGACAGGCGATGTAAAATTTTTTGCGAGTATTAATATTTTTATTGCATCACTCGTATTTGGCTTGTCATTCATCCGCACCAAAAGTCTTGCCATGCCGCTTGGCTTGCACTTTATGGCGAATTTGATGCAAGGTGGCATCCTCGGTTTTGGCGTGAGTGGCACGGATCAATCAGGTTTATTCAAACCCGTCTTTAGCGAAGTTCCAGACTGGCTGACGGGCGGTCAATTTGGGCTGGAAGCCAGTGTTCCCGGATTGGCTTGTGTTGTTGTGATATTTATACTGTTTCAGAGATGGGATGTATCAAAGACACATTGATCAGGGAACAATTTTACCCCATCATGATCTTGGGGCGATACTGCAACGCCTCCGCTAAATGAGTGGACTGGATCTCTTCACTCCCTGCCAAATCTGCGATGGTGCGGGATAATTTGAGGATGCGGTGATAGGCTCTTGCCGACAAATTGAGTTGACTCATCGCCGCCCGCATCAGGCTTTGACCTTCGGGTTGGAGTTGGCAAAATTGTCTGACTTCCCCAATGCGCATATCGGCATTGCAAACGATATCAGTAGAGTTGGAGAAGCGTTGATTTTGAATGTCTCTTGCAGTTTGCACACGCTTGCGGATGGTTTCGCTGGTTTCGCCGAGTTTATTTGCGCTGAGTTTTTCGTAGTCCACACGCGGCACTTCGATGTGAATGTCAATGCGGTCGAGCAATGGACCGGAGATGCGTTTTTGATATTTGGTAACAACAGCAGGTGCACAAGTGCAGGCTTTTTGAGAATCGCCCCAGTAGCCACAGGGGCAGGGATTCATAGCTGCAATGAGTTGGAAATTTGCTGAAAAAGTAAGCGAGCCTTTGGCGCGGCTGATAGTGACGACTTTATCTTCCATCGGTTGGCGCATCACTTCGAGGACTCTCGTTCCGAATTCGGGGAATTCATCTAGGAATAAAACACCGCGATGGGCCAGAGAGATTTCGCCGGGCTTGGGAATGTTCCCACCACCGACTAGACCGGCATGGGAGATGGTGTGGTGCGGCGAACGAAACGGACGATGTTTGATAAGCGGAGTCCCTGCGGGGAGTTGATCTGCCACCGAATAGATGCGCGTCACATCCAACGATTCTTCGATGGACATTTCAGGCAAGATGCCGGGCATGGCACGTGCTAATAATGTTTTTCCCGCACCTGGCGAGCCAACGAGTAAACAGTTGTGTCCGCCAGCTGCGGCAACTTCGAGGGCGCGTTTGACGTGTTCCTGTCCTTTAATTTCAGCGAAGTCTGTAGGAGTAAAGAGCGGCTCGAGCGAGTCGCTTGAAGGTTGATATGGTTGAATGAGATGCCGACCCGCTAAATGGTCGTAGAGATGTGCAAGCGATTTGACCGGGTACACCTCAAGGTCAGGGATCAAAGCTGCTTCGCCCGCATCCGCTTCAGGGACGAACATCCGCTTGAATCCATTGGCGCGGGCGGCGGCTGCCATGGGGAGCACGCCCCGTGTGTGGCGGACAATGCCATCAAGTGAGAGCTCACCAATGAACATGGCGCCTTCGATGCTTTCTTGCGGAAGAAATCCAGCGAGGATGACGACGCCCAAGGCAATGGGCAAGTCGTAAGCTGGTCCTTCTTTGCGGATGGCGGCGGGGGAGAGGTTGACCACGATGCGGTGGCGCGGAAAATTTAACCCGGCATTTTTTACCGCGGTTTGTACACGTTCGCGGCTTTCTTGAACTGCCGCATCAGGTAAGCCGACGATGATGACTGCTGGAAGACCGTTGGTGTAATCCACTTCCACTTCAACGATCACGCCTTCGAGTCCCACCACGGCGCAAGAATATACTCGTGAGAGCATGGATGTATTTTATCATTAAGGCTTGATAGGTTTTGAAAACGCTATTAAGAAAAACAGCGCGGACATTTGTCCGCGCTGTTGGCTTTCAACGTGCTTTTAGTCGAGCAGATCCTTGGGGATGTTGCCGCCATTGGCAGCGATCTGGCGCAGAACTTCTTTGTGAAGCCAGACGTTCATGCGGGCAGAGTCGCTCATTTGGTCGGCGGGGCAGTTGAGTTCTTTGGCAAGCTCTTCGCGGGCTTCACGGCTGCTGTCGAGTTCGAGCAGTTTGAGCAGATCCACGATGGAGACCTTCCAGTTGAGTTCCTTGCCTTTGGCGCGTTCTTCGAGCTGCGCCACCACGTCCACGACAGTGAGTGCGGCAGGGGCGGGGGCAGATACGTCGGCGTCATCGCGCTTGATGCCGGAAGATTTTACGCCAGCGCTGGCTGCAGCTTTGGGAGCCGGAGCGGCGGGCTTTGCAGCCGGAGCAGCAGGTTTGGTATCGGCAGCAGCGGCGGCTGGTGCGGCAGGCTTTTCTTCCTCTGCCTTCTTTTTGAGACCGAGCTTTTCGAGAATATTACTGAAGAGACCCATGATAAAAAAATCCTTTTCTTGGTTGATTTACAGATGCTTTGCATCTGTTTTTAAAATTATAACCGGATACGTTTCATAATTTATTAACGGAACGTAATAATCTCTGGCGACTATTTCTTTATCGCATATGGATATTGATGCATATGGATTTTTATTAACCAATAGAGGTTGTACTTGACGCGGATTTAAGAGACGCTTTTTAATCCGTTTGACAGTACAGATGGTTGATTTGAGTTTTGAGATATTGAAATATAATCCGCGCATGGAAAATAAAAATCATCCCCTGTGGACGCGTGACTCATCTATTTTATTGGGTGGGTTTTTCGTCACCATTATCCTTATCGTTTATATCTGGTGGCCTCTGGCGGAAGAAGTTCTAGCTCTCATCGACTGGAACGGTGCCTGGTGGCTTTATATGGATTGGTTGTTGCTTGGCATTTTTATTTTTATGTCGATTACCATTGTGGCGCGCGCGAACATCAAGACGGATGTTCTGATCGTTTTCGTTGGGATCTGCGGCGGTCTGGCGATCGAATCGTGGGGCACACAAACCAATCTGTGGCATTATTACACGGCAGAACGCCCGCCGTTGTGGATCATCCCTGCCTGGCCTATTGCGAGTCTTTCCATTGACCGGATTACCCGATTTATGAATTGGGCGATCCAAAAAATGGAAACTCAGACTCAACAGCCTGTTCATCGCTCGATCTTCCCTGCTCTTTATTGGATCACCTTCGCTTCTTTCATGACCCTGATGCTGGTCTTTGTTTCCCCGACCTTCGACAAATCCTATACCATTCTGGCTACCATAGTATGCGTCATGCTCATCCTTACACCCACCGATCATCGCATGGCGTTGTTGACCTTTCTCGCCGGAATCGGTTTGGGATACTTCCTCGAATTGTGGGGCACGACCCGTCAGTGTTGGACGTATTACACCTTCGAGACTCCGCCGCTATTTGCAGTGTTGGCACATGGGATGGCGGCGGTCGCATTTTGGCGGGCGGGATTGTTGGTGAGTCTGATGTTGGAAAAACTGGGTTGGAAGACACCAATAATAGTTCGTGGCGAGTAGTGACGGATCCGCAGAGCAACACTCTGCGGATTTTTATTTTCATGCTGGAAAAAGTATGCATAGGTGTATCAGCATTGGGCGGTGAAGAGGCGAGGTGTTCATCCCAAAAAGCACTTGACTCTGTAATTTGTCAGGCATATAATAATAAATAAACCGACCGTCGGTTTATAAAAGAGGTACTATGCCTAGAGTTGTAAAAGAAGAGAACTTCGCTGCCAAGCGCAAAGAGATTTTGGATGTGGTTCGTAAACTGGTTTACACCAAGGGGTATGAAGCCATGTCCATTCAGGATATTCTCGACGAGATGAAAATATCCAAGGGGGCTTTTTATCACTATTTCGATTCGAAGCAATCCCTGTTGGATGGGCTGGTGGAGAAGATGTTGGAAGAATCGGATCAGGTGATGTCTCCGATCCTGGAAGCGGCAGACCTATCGGCGCTTGAAAAAATGAAGCAGTATTTCGATACCGGCAGCCGTTGGAAAATAGATCAAAAACCTTTCATACTTAACCTCATGCGCATCTGGTATGACGATTCGAATTCTCTTATTCGTCATAAACATGAAGCGGCTTTTATGAAGCATTTTTCTCCGAAACTTGCGAAGATCATTCATCAGGGAATTGACGAAGGGGTGTTTTCAACACGTTACCCTGAGCAGTTCGCAGATACGATGTTGGGTCTTTCCCGCGGGTTGGAAGGCAATATTGTTGGACTGCTGCTGGCGGATCACCCGCCGCCTGATGCGTTGGAGAAACTTGAATTGGTGGTAGGTTCCTACTACGAGAGTTTGGAACGTATTCTCGGCGCGCCTGCCGGTTCTCTTTGGACAGGAACAATGGATATCTTGAGAGAATGGATATCTCCTTCATCTTAGGTGGATGTCTTTTTAGTTTGTTTGTGGAAAGGAATTTCAAATGAATTTATATCTGCGCCTTGCATGGCGTAACATCTGGCGGCACAAACGCCGTACGGCGATCATCGTCCTTGCCATGTCGATGAGCCTATCGTTGATGATGTTTTACGACGGGTTGATGAATGGCTTTACCGATGCGATCTATGGCAATGCGGTCAAGGTCTTGGGCGGAAATATTCAGGTCCACGCGGAAGGGTATCGGGCGGAAGTAGGTTCCACTCCGCTGCTGCCGTTGACCGATGCCCAGGCAGTGGTCAGCGCCGCCGAAGCGGATCCAACCGTCCTCGCCGCGACGCAGCGCATCAATACCGGCGGTTTGGTTACAAATCGTGAAGGTGCCTTTGCGGTGGTTATTACGGGTATTGAACCAGAGAAGGAAGTACAGGTTAATCTCATCGGTCAATATGTCACGGCGGGACGTAACCTTGTGAGTGACGATGTTGACAACATTCTGATCGGCAAAGGACTCGCCGATGCCATGGATGTTACGGTGGGTGACCGCATCACCATGGTTGGGCGCTCTCAAAATAAAGAGATGCGTCAACGTACCATGACCATTGTCGGCATCTACGACCTTGGCATGGCAGACATTGAAAAGCAGACGGTGTACATCTCATTGACCGAAGCACAAACTCTTTATGATCTGACCGCTCCTACTGAAGTGGCGATCTTCCTCCAGCATTTAGGGCAGGAGGATGAAGTCATCAAGAGTTTGCAAGCCAGCCTGCCGGGATATGAAATCGAATCATTCCAGGCGAATTACCCCGACCTTGCGAATGCAATCGACTCCAAAGGCGGCGTGATGAATGTCTTTAGCGTCATCATCATCGCCATAGCAGGTGTGGGCATTCTCAACCTGTTGCTGATGGCTGTCTACGAACGGACTCGCGAGATCGGCGTGCTGGGAGCAATGGGGCTCAAAGCCAATCAGATCGCGCTCTTGTTCATCCTCGAAGGCACCATGATCGGTCTAGTAGGGGTTGCAGCGGGCATTGTCCTGGGTTTGGCGCTCAATGGATATTTGATGAAGGTGGGCATGGACTTTGGTTCCATGACACAAGCTGCCAGTTATATGGCGCTGATCAAAGACAAGGTTTACCCCACTTGGGGCGTTGAAAAGTTGCTCATGCGGGCATCCATGGTCGCGATCATTTCCGCGCTGGCATCGGTCATCCCTGCCATCGAGGCAGGACGGCGCGAACCGGCTGAAGCTCTGCATTTTGTATAAGGTGCATCATGATACAGATTATTAAAATGGCTTTTCGTGATCTGGGTCGCAATCGCCGCAGGAATTTCTTCTCTGCTTTGGCTGTCGCGATCGGGCTTGCGTTGTTGATGTTAATGTCATCCGTTATTCAGGGCGAAATGGGCAGTGCTATTGAGTCTGCCATTAACCTGCAAAGCGGGCATATCCAAATTCGAGCCGCATCCTACGATGAGAATAAATCGAGTCTTAAGTGGGAGGACCTCGTGGCGAACCCGGATGAGATCGCTGGTCAGATCGGCGCATTGGAGCAGGTCAAAGCTGCCACCCCGCGTTTGTTTGCAAGCGGCTTCCTCTCCACGGGCGATGAATCAGCTGGGGTGCAGATCTATGGCGTCGACCCGCAGTCCGCAGCAAATGACCCGTATCGCAACGGGATCATCAGCGGAGAATTTCTCAATGCTGATGACCGCGAAGGCTTATTGATCGGAAAACCAGCTGCAGAAAAATTGCACCTGCAAGTGGGTGACAAGGTTAGCCTCTCGGTCAACACTGCTGATGGAAATGTGCAGGAACAAACCTTTACCATCCGCGGAATTTACACTACTGATACCTATGGCTTTGATAATGGCACGGTGTTTCTGCCATTATCAAAGGCTCAGGCGATTACGCAAACAGAAGGTCATGCCAGCACGATCTTCGTGCTTCTAAACGATACTGCCGATACCGATCAGGTTGTGGCTGCGCTGAAATCCTCATCGAGTTTGGAAGTTCTAACCTGGCGCGACCTGAACAAACTATTTGTGGAGTTCGAGACCATGTCACAAAGCTACATCTCGTTCTTCTATCTCATCATCCTTGCCATCACGGCTTCGGTCATTGTCAACACGCTTATTATGTCCGTCTACGAACGGACGCGCGAGATCGGCATCCTCTCTGCGATTGGCATGCGCGGCGGGCGCATCTTGGGGTTGTTCCTAGCGGAGTCGTTCATGCTGGCTATTGGCGGTATCGTGATGGGACTGGCATTGGGTGTGTTTGCGGTCTATCTCTTTAATATCAATGGCTTTTTCGTGGGCAATATGGGGTTGAGCGGCATGTTGATCTCAGATACCATCCGTGCTCAATTGACAGTGGAGAACACAGTCAATGTCACCGTCATGACCTTTATCGCCACCATCCTCTCTGGTTTATATCCGGCGGTGATGGCATCTCGATTAGAGCCAGTTCAGGCATTGCGTGCAGAAAAATAGATGCGGAGAAAGTCCGCAAGGAGAAATATCATGGAAGTTGTAAAGATCGAAAACGTAACTCGTACTTATCAAATTGGGAAATTGGAAACCCATGCGTTGCGCGGGGTCAGCCTTTCAATTAATAGCGGAGAATTCACAGCCTTGGTGGGTCCATCCGGTTCAGGCAAGACCACGCTTTTGCAAATGATCGGCTGCCTCGACCAGCCCACCAGCGGGCGCGTCACCGTGGATGGCAAGGAAGTTACATCCCTCAATCGCAATCAACGTGCCGACATGCGCAAAGGTCATATTGGGTTTATCTTCCAATTCTTTGCATTGATTCCCACGCTCACTGCTTATGAAAATGTGGAAATGCCCCTACTGTTGAATGGACATTCCCCTAATGAGCGCCGTGACCGTGTGATGGAATTGCTTAAAGCCGTGGACCTGACCGATCGTGCCAATAACCGCCCCGACCAACTCTCTGGCGGGCAACAGCAACGCATCGCCATCGCCCGCGCCTTGGCGCCCAAACCTGCACTTATCCTTGCCGATGAGCCGACCGCCAATCTCGATACTGAGAACGGCAAGCAGGTGATGGAGATCATGAAGAAACTTAATCAAGAAACAGGGGAGACCTTTGTCTTCGCAACGCACGATCCGCGTGTTATTAGCTATGCCTCTCGTGTGGTTACTCTGGAAGATGGTGTCATTGTCAAAGATTCCAAGGGATAAACGCGTTCTAGACAAAACCTTTGCAAAAACTGTGCAATATGCTATACTTTATCAACATCAAGGATTTCACAGTTTGGAGAAATAAAGAATGAAGAAAGTTTTTTTTATACTTGTTAGTGTTTTGGCGATCTCACTGTCAGCTTGTGGGCAAGCTGGTGAAACAGAAGCAGTTCCCACCGTTGTATTGGATGCGGGCGCTTCCTCCCAGCCTGTCAATAACCAACCTTCAAGCAACAGCTCTGTTTCTGCCTCGGCGATCGTGGTGCCAGTTCAGGCTGCGAATTTATCCTTTACCAGCATCGGGCGTGTGACAGAAGTCAACGTGCAGGTAGGGGATAAGGTTAAGGCGGGGGATGTACTCGTGCAGCTGGATACTGCTGTTTTGGAAGCGAAGGTTCGCGAGGCGGAAGCGAATCTAAAATATGCGGAGATCCAGCTCGATTATTTGGTCCGCAATGCGGGCTGCCGTTTTAATTGCGCACCTTCACAGCAGCATATTGAAGTTGCGGAGAACGACGTTGCCAAAGCCCAGGCTTTGGTCGATTCAGCCAAGGCGGTTCTCGCCGCCCAATCGAATCTGACCGCGCCGTTTGCTGGTACCGTCATATCAGTCGACATTTCGCCGTACGAAACGGTTGCTCCGGGGCAGATCGTCATGGTTCTTGGCGACTTGTCTAACTATCGTATCGAAACCACCGACTTAAGCGAACGGGATGTACCCCGTGTACAAGTGGGTCAGCCTACTACCGTATTCATCGAAGCTCTCGGCTCGGAATTCACAGGCAAAGTTACAGATGTGGCTCGTATCTCTTCCGAGATCGGCGGGGATATCGTCTATAAGGTGACCATCGAACTGGATGAACAACCAGCAGGCTTACTCTGGGGTATGAGCGCGGATGTTGATATCAGCGTTGGCGAGTGAGGCTGTCATGAAGCGAACGTTAATTTTTTTGATCGGCTTGGTACTGGTCAGTGCATGTGCAAGCCCAACGCCCGAGCCTTCCACTCCCACCGCCGTTCCTTCGGAGGAAGTTAGTTTTTCTTCGCCGGATGTGGTTATTGCTTCAGCGGAGGTTGAGCCAGCAAAAGTATCGCAATTGGGCTTCACCATCTCTGCGCTTGTAAAGGATATCCCAGTTAAGCAGGGAGATGTGGTTAAGGCAGGTGACATTTTGATGACCTTGAGCACTCCCGACCTTGAATATGCCGTTGTGTCTGCAGAAGCGGATTTCAATGCGCGCAGCCAGGCCGCTGCGTTGCAAAAAGCTGAAAAAGTTCTTTACGTTGACCCCAATACAGGCAAACGTAGCTGGTATGACCTTCCGCATGAAGTGTTCGAAAAGGCGCAAGCTGTAGCAGACCAGGCGAAAGCCAGATGGGACTCTGCTTCAGCAACTCTGATGCAAGCCACTCTAACCGCCCCTTTTGATGGAACTGTGGTGGATGTCAATGTCATTCCAGGTGAGTTGGTGCAGGTCAATCAAGTCGTGCTGACCCTTGCAGATCTGGACTCTCTTCAGATTACTACCACCGACTTGAACGAACGTGATATCGCCCGTGTGAAGCTTGGGCAAAGTGCGGATGTATATGTCGAAGCTTTGGATGTAACGGTCACTGGTAAAGTGATCCGCATTTCTCCCATCTCTGAGATTGTAGGTGGAGATGTGGTCTACCCGGTCACCATTGAATTGGATGAATATCCTGATGGTTTCTTGTGGGGCATGAGCGCGGAAGTTGAAATTTCCACGAAGTGATCTTTGTAGGGATTGAATATAAAAACGTCTTCGATGTGATCATCGAAGACGTTTTTATATTTATTAAATGCCTTGCTGTGCATGTGTTTTGAATGGTCTTTTCTTAAAAACGTTAAATATCTTAAAAACCTTAATGACTTATCGCTGATGAATATGAAAAATACATGTGAGATACATAAAAAATTTTAAGATAAATACATCATCAAAAACCTTTACATAAATGAATTGTTGTATACAATAATCATACAATAATGATTTGAATCATTATTGTATGATTATTTTTTGATGATGACGATGATCGCGATTGCGATCAATAAAAACAATTTGAAAATAAAAATCGTAAAGGAAGAAAAACAAAGGAAATATCATGTATATCTGCGTACTAACAAGCACACCTGATGATGACGATATCCCGTATGATCCTTCTCCATACATGAAGGGATATCGCTGGAAACAGCATCACGTGGAACCAACTGAAGTTGAGAAACAGATCAAACAATTGATGAATGAAGGTGTGGATGCTTTCGTCAATTTGTGCGATGGCACGCCCGATGATGCTTTATCAGGGATTGCGCTGGTCAAGGCGCTCGAGAAATACAATGCAGCCTTTACAGGTGCTGATTCGAAATTTTTTGACCCTACTCGTGACGAAATGAAGAACGCTGCCCGGCGCGTCTCGGTTCCAACACCAAGTTGGGCATTTGCCAACCGTGCCGAAGATGCTGAGAAGATCGCCAAGCGGCTTAAGTTTCCCATGCTTGTCAAACCGCCTCATGGCTATGCCAGCGTAGGCATTCGCCGTAATTCACGGGTTTCTTCTGTGGACGAACTTCGTGAACAATTGAAGGTCGCTATTGCTGAATTCGGGCGAGCATTGATCGAAGAGTTCATTGAAGGGCGCGAATTTACCTGTTTGATCGCAGAAAACACAGCCAACCCCAATAAACCGTTCACCTTTACCCCTGTGGAATTCATCTTCCCGGATGGTGAATCTTTCAAGCACTACGATATGAAATGGGTTGATTACGAAAAGATGTCTGTAGCGGTGGTAACCGACCCGCGCATTGAAAAGATCCTGCGTGAACAGACCATGCGCGTTTTCAAGGAGTTGGGCGGCAACGGATATGCCCGCTGTGACTATCGCATGGATGCGGATGGCACCATCCACATGCTTGAGATCAACCCCAACTGTGGTATTTTCTACCCCCCGCATGAACCGGGTTCTGCAGATTTCTCACTGCTCAATGATCCGACGACAGATCACACCAAGTTCATGAAGTTGATCATCCGTAATGCGCAGCACCGCCAAACTCGCGTTGCCGCGGAACGCATTATCAAGCGCCAGCAACGCAAGCGTGTGCCGGTTGAACAAATGGCTTACACCTAATAAAAAAATGGACACCGCAAAGGTGTCCATTTTTTTTATCCCTGAATAATGCTGGCGCCTTCACTGGCTTTGCAGACATAGATACTCGCCTCCAGCCCGGATCTCTTTCTGTAGGAGGTGGAAACAGACTGAACGAATTCTCCGGCTTTTTCTTCTGCCACTAATGCCACAGCACAGCCGCCAAAGCCTGCTCCGGTCATACGCGCGCCATAACAAGTGGATTCTGCCCGGGCGCATTCGACCACGATATTCAGTGCATCGTTTGTAACTTCGAAATCATCGCGCAGGCTATCGTGGCTCGCGTTGAATAACTCTCCCAGGCGTTTTAAATTGCCGGTCTTCATTACATGGATTGCTTCGAGCACACGTTCATTTTCAGTGACAATATGCCGGGCGCGCCTGAATGCGATCTCACTGAGCCCGCTGCCTGCCTTCCATTTTTTCAGGTCTGGTACGCTTACATCTCGTAATGCTTTTACGCCGAACCAACGCGCCGCCTCCTCGCATTGATTTCTTCTCTCGTTGTATGCTGAATCCACAAGTCCACGCCGGGTGGAGGTGTCAAGGATGACGACAGCCACTCCCTTTGGCAGGGGCGCATGTTGGATCTCTAAGGAGCGACAGTCCAAAAAGAGGGCGAACCCTTCTTTACAGGCAGCGCTTGCCATTTGATCCATAATGCCGCAGTTAACACCCACCCATTCATTCTCCGCTTTTTGTGCGATGCGAGCCATGACCGGGGCGTTCCATTCAAAGCCGGAAACGACAGAGAATGCCCGGGCAATTGCCAATTCCACTGCGGCGGAAGAGGAGAGCCCGGCGCCGCGCGGGACATCGCCCGTCATGACGGCATCGAAGCCTTTCAGCTTATACCCAGCCTTGATTAACTCATTGGCAATACCTTTTGGGTATTCGATCCAGTCGCCGTCTCGGACGAGTGAAGCTAACTCGAAGGCTGACTCAGCTTCAAGGTCCAAAGAGAAGATGCGGACCATTCCATCCTGACGGGCACGAAGCGCGATCCATACGCCGCGGTCGATCGCCACAGGCAGGACGAAACCATCGTTGTAATCGGTGTGTTCGCCGATCAAGTTAACTCGCCCGGGTGCGCGGACGATCGCTTCTGGTTTGGCGTTAAAATGGGAGTGAAATTGTTGGGTAAGTGTTATCGGGTCCATATCCGCGTTTATACCATAGAGGCACCGTGGACGAGATCGAACTATTGAGAAAGTACGAACCAGTCTTGCGTTTCGCAAAGAGCGAGCGCTTTTTCCCCATGGCGGTGGAACCATATCTGGAAAAATGCACTCTCTTTCCCAGCGGGCCCGCCGGTGCGGCGGAAATGCTTAGGTACTTAAATGAGCCGCTGGGGGAGAAGCTTGGCAAGCTGGAAAGTCATGAATATTTTTTGCGCTTTGTGAATAACCCGCTGAACGATTTTGACGCCTGGCTCTGGTTGGGAGGCGGTTCTGTGTTTGGGCTTATTGCCGGGTGGTTTGCGTGGGGGTGGGCTGGGGTTGATGTTGCTGTTAGTGTGGTTCTTGTGGCTGCGTTGATATTGTTTATGCTGGCTTCCCCGATCCGTTTGCGAATCATTCCTGCCATGTTGGCTGTGTCGGTTTTTCTAGTTTTGGGTATTGCTCCGGTGTGGTTGTTCTTCAGACCGATCCCAGGTATTAGTATTGCTGTTGAATATTTTGTCCTATTGCCGATCTATCTCTTGTTGCTGTTTTACTGGCTGGTTCGCACGTTGAAGTTCATCATTGAGAGGATCCTGCCGGAGGGTCTGGGGTTGGCAATGGATATGCTTTCACAGTCCACAGAAAAGATCGCACAGCAGGCGGGAATTTTGTATGCGGAGATATTACGTGAACACCGCCAGCCCGTTTATTATGGGCGCGTCTTGCAAGAAGAGGTGGATGCGGCGGGGGATCAATGGACTTTCCTGCAATATCATTATTTTTATGCTTTCAATGACTGGCGGCTGGCGGCGAATGGCTTTAACCATCACGAAGGCGATTGGGAGATGGTTGCCGTTTATCTCAAGAACGAAATGCCATATGCCGTTCTGCTTTCACAGCATGGTGCAGGCAACCTGGAAAAGTGGGAGGATGCCATCAAGGCGCTGGATACGGACGGAAACGTGACCACACATCCCGTCATTTATGCGGCATTGGGGTCACATGCCAATTACAGCAGACCGGATGTGATCCGCTCGCCTGCGATGTATAACCCCGGGCGACTGCAACGCTTCCTCTTCTGGTTCGACGGCTGGATCCACTACTTGTTCCTTTTATTTAATCCCAGCCAAAAGGCGCGTGACATCGCATTGGAAGAGATCCGTATGCGCCCGCAGCATATGTTCGAAGAGCACGCTTTCGATGAGATGCGTGATGAGCAGGATCATTTCATTGTACGCCTGCCAATGGAGATTGCAACGGGGGATGGGCTGCGGGTTGGTTTTCAAGGCAGGAACTCGAAGGAGCCGCTGTTGAAGTCGTCCAGTTATTTAAAACGGGTCATGTCTGACCGTAGGGTGTCGCTTCCGCCAATACGCGAGTGGCATTGTATACTCTTGAATTCCGAACCGGGATGGGTACAATATAAAGGGTTGTGGGGTGTAAAAAGCATGTTGAGCGAGGAATCGGGTCCGCCTGGACCAAAATGGGATAAACCCAAACGAAAAAAAACCGGCGTAAGCGAGCGCGTTCGCTGGGGCAAGCCTCTCGCCTGGCTTGCAAAACTTGAAAAGAACAAACATTAATGCACATCAAAGGAGAAGGTTATGTCGATCTCACAAGCGCTTGAAGTAGTTATAGGATTGATCTTCGTTTACTATGTTCTGGGTTCGATCGTTTCTTTGATCACCCAATGGATCAATGAGGCGTTCGAGACGCGCGGAAAGTCACTGGAGCGCCATTTGAAGAAGATCGTCGGCGACAGGCATGTGGATGAGTTCGTCAAGCTGCCTCAGTTGCAGGCGCTTCGTCCGATCCGTTATAAGGATGCTTTCAGCTTTATTACTTCGAATACCGAGGCGAAGAAGCTGGAAAAGATCCCAGCCGCTGTTCTGGTAGATTCCTATTTCGATTTTGTCGGCATGACCGCCTCAAAAGAATTTGAAGCGGATGAGCTGAAGGCGCTCATCGGCGCCTTCCCGGAATCTGAAGGCAAACAGGCAATGCTTAAGTGGGTGAGCCAGGGCGTGACCAATATTGAGGACCTGCGCAAGCGCACCACGGTTTATTTTGGAGGCGTGATGGAACAGGCAAGCGCAACTTTTCGCGCCAATGCCCGCAGTTTTGTGATCATACTTTCCATTCTCTTTACCCTTTTGCTTGGTACAGACAGCATTCAGCTTGCACAGACTCTATGGAATAATGCCGGTGTCCGCGCCCTTGCCGTTGCACAGGCAGAATTGGTGGTTCGTCAGGACGATGCCGAAGCCAGAATGGATGATCTGATTCAGCAATTATTGGATTTGAATATCGTACGTATTGGATGGTGGCAGACCGAGTTGCCGCCTGCAGGCTCCACAGTTGGGCAATGGGTTTTGTTTTCGGTCTTGAAGGTATTGGGACTTGGGTTGACCGCAGCTGCGATCTCTCAGGGTTCTTCTTTCTGGTATGACCTGTTGAAGAAGATCACAACACCATCTTCAAGCAGCAGCAGTTCAAGTAGCGGGGGCGGAAATAGCAGCAGTAGTTCGAGTGCCAGTGGATAATAAATGAGATAAAAAAACTCCGAGATTTGAAAGCCTCGGAGTTTTTTTATTATTGAGAAGACCAGCGTGCGTAGACTGCCTGTGAAAGCAAACGGTTCGCGCTTTTTTCCCGCGTTACCAACTCTCCGCTATCGAGCGTGCCTTTGTATTTTTTCATCATCTCGTCTACCGCTTGGGCGACGTGAATGGCGGAGGCACGCACAGCATAAACGGTGACGATGACGAAAAGCGGGTTATCGCTCAGACATTGACGGATATCATCCAACAGGCTTGGCAGAGACTTATACACTTCCCAGATCTCGCCTTTAGGTCCGCGACCGAATTTGGGCGGGTCGAGGATCACGCCGTCATATTTGACTCCGCGCTTGGCTTCGCGCTGGACGTATTTCAGCGCATCTTCCACGATCCAGCGGATGGGTTTATCACTCAAGCCGGAAAGTTCCTGATTCTCGCGTGCCCAACTCACGGACTTTTTCGAAGCGTCCACATGTGTGACGGAGGCTCCCGCGGCGGCGGCGGCAAGGGATGCCAGCCCGGTGTAGCCGAAGAGATTTAAAACATTCGGCTTGGTGCCCGCTTTCTGGATAGAGTCAGCCATAAAGTCCCAGTGAGATGCGACTTCTGGGAAGACTCCGAGGTGGCGACCGGGAGTCGTCATCACGTTAAATCGTAAGTTGCTTTGAGTGGGGAGGGGGTAAGTCATCTCCCATTGCTCGTCCACTCGCTTCTTTAAATCCCAATGCCCGCCGCTTTCTTCCCCGCTGGGGACAAAGACCCCGTGGGCGTTGTTCCATTCGGATTGGGGCAAGGCGCGGCTCCACATTGCCTGGGATTCAGGGCGCGCGAACGTATATTTACCGAAACGTTCGAGCTTTAGTCCGTCTCCGGAGTCGAGTAGTTCGTAATCTTGCCAGCGGCTGGCTTCAAGGAAGGTGAAAGTAGGCATTAGCTCTCATGAAAATGCAAGGTGGAATATCTTCCCTCCACTTGATTTTTACCCTCGAAAGGGTATAATGTGGTATGAAGTGGTAGAAAGTGGTAAGAGCGCCGGGACCTCCGGCGTTCACGCTATTAAAAGGATAAGTAGCACAAATGTTCTTAGGTCAATTCCAGCACAACCTCGATGATAAGGGTCGCCTGATGATTCCGGCGCGCTTCCGTGAGTTGCTGGAAGGCGGTGCCTACATCACACAGGGTTTTGATAAATGCCTCATGGTTTTAACCGAGGCGTATTTCAAACAGGTGTATGAGCGCATTGAAGCCATGAACCTGGCTGACCCAACCGCTCGTCTTCTGCGCCGTTTGATTTTGTCCAATGCATATCCCATTGAAGTGGATAAGGTGGGGCGCATCCTCGTTCCGCAGAACCTGCGCACATTCCTCGGCGTGCCGAGCGGCGAACTGGTCGTGGCGGGGCAGGGCGAGTACTTTGAAGTGTGGACGCCGGCAACTTGGGCTGAGCAGATGGCTCTGCTTCAAGATGTGGAAGCCAACAACGCTCGCTTCTCTACACTCGATCTTTCCAAAACGAATTCCGCGTCGTCGTAACGGTTGTTATGACTGCGCATAAACCTGTACTTTACCAAGAGATTATACACGCTCTGCAACCCCGCTCTGGCGGGCGATATGTGGATGGTACGGTAGGCGCGGGCGGACACGCTCGCGGCATCCTGGAGGCTTGCGCGCCGGACGGGCAACTGTTGGGTCTCGATGTAGACCCGCAGGCGCTGGCGATTGCTGGTGAGACCTTGGCTCCTTACGAGGGTCGCTTTCATCTCGTGCAAGCCTCCCATATCACTCTCAGTGAGCAGCTTGCTTCGCTGAAGTGGGATGCCATCGACGGCATCGTCCTTGACCTAGGTGCCTCGTCCATGCAGTTTGATAACGCCGAACGCGGCTTCTCGTTCATGCAGGATGGTCCGCTCGACATGCGCTTCGGCATCAACGCCACCATGAGCGCGGATGAGATCATCAACACGTTTGATGAACGCGAACTAGCCGACATCATCTTCAAGTACGGCGAGGATCGCGACTCGCGCAAGATCGCCCGCGCGATCGTACAAGCCAGACCGCTTCATACGACGGGTGAGTTGGTCGCTGTGATCGCCAAAGCGTCTCCACGCCGCGGCGACAAGACCCACCCCGCCACACAGACCTTTCAAGCCCTGCGTATCGCTGTCAACGATGAATTAGCTGCAGTGGAGAAAACGCTTCCGCAAGCCGTGGCAAGCCTGAACACCGGAGGTCGATGCGCAGTGATCTCCTTCCACTCGTTGGAAGATCGCATCGTCAAAGAATATTTTCGAGAGCAGAGTAAAGATCTCATCAATCCGCCTTACGAACGAATTTATGAAGTGGAACGTAAAGCTGTTGTGAACTTAGTCAATAAGAAGCCAATTCTGCCGACCGAGGAAGAGACGAAAGACAATCCTCGGGCGCGCAGTGCCAAACTTAGAGTTGTTGAGAAGCTGTAGGGGCGAGGACTCCTCGCCCAAGTAGTTGAGAGAGAAGAATTGTGAACATACCGAACGTCAACCTCCCCAATGTTACCCACGTGATCCATGCCTATCGGGTCGCTCCTTGGCGCGTACAGCGTCAGTGGATCGGCAACGCATTGCTGGTGGTTGTGGTCTTTGCCATGGTTGCCGCTCTTTATTTAAACGTTACTTCGCGCACTGCCATAGCCGGACGCGAAATTCAAGACTTGAACGAAGCTATTTCAGCCAGCCAGCAGGTGAGCAGCGACTTGCAGACTCAGCTTGCCGGTTTGACCTCTGCATCTTCAATGGAAGAACGTGCGCGTGAGATGGGGTACCGCCCGGTTGAAACGGATGAGCTGGAATATCTCGTTGTGCCGGGGTATGTTTCTCACGATGCGGTTGACCTTTCCTCTTCTGCCTTACCTCAGTTGAACGCTCTGACCATTCCCCCCGAATATAACCAGTCTCTTTTGGATTGGATGGATGAACGCCTTGTTTCGGCAAGGAGATACCAATGAGACAACAATACGGACGCCGCAGTCAGGTCTTAGCCGGGGCGTTATTGTTATTTGCGTTTGCCATCGTCGTGCAAATGACGCGTATTCAGAACAGCCCCGAAGCCGACATCTTCCGCCAGCAGTCTGAAGATTATGCTTATGAATGGCGCACCTTCTACCCCAACCGCGGCGAGATCTATGATCGCAATGGGCGTTTGCTTGCGGGGGAAAAGATCGTTTATGAGATCGGTGTAGATCTAACCATTATGACCGACCCACATGCCATCGCATTTGCCGTGGCAGATACGCTTGGGCTTGACTACAACAACATCATGCAGGTCATTCAAACTCCGCCGGATGGGCTTTCCTACATTGTTCTCGCCGATTACGTTGATTCAGCTGATGCAGTTTATTTGCAGGAATTAAAGAAAGCCTTGAATGATCAGGCGCCTGAAGGGTCGATGGGCGGGCTTTCCGGGCTTCAATTCAAATCACATCCTCAGCGCAGTTATCCTGAAGATGCGCTGGCTTCCAACATCCTTGGCTTCGTCAACCGTGAAGGCAAGGGCTATTTTGGCGTGGAAGAAAAATATGACAGCCTGCTGGCTGGCAACCCTGTCACTGTGTTGGTTCCCACTGACCCGAACAAAGCCTTTGAAATTCCACATGCGCCCAATGGTACGACCCTGATCCTCTCCATCAACCGTGACTTGCAAGCCGCTACCGAAGAGATCCTGGATACCGCGTTGGGAACCTATGGCGCGCGTGATGGTGTGATCGCTGTTATGGATCCCCAGAGCGGCGAGATGCTTGCCATTGCCGTTTCGCGCCGCATGGACTTGAATCAATTCTGGAATTACGGTGCTGTGTACGACAACGCCACCGATTTCAACCCGGTCATTTCCAAGACCTATGAACCCGGCTCCGTGACAAAGATACTTACCATGGCTGCCGCGCTGGATAGCGGCACTGTCACACCGAATACGACCTACCTTGATACCGGCTCGATCTTGATCGGCGGCGTTACCGTGCAAAACTGGGATCAAAATCCCTGGGGTGTGCAGAACATGACCGGCTGTCTTCAGCACTCGCTCAACGTCTGTATGGTGAACCTCTCTACTCAAATGGGGGCAGGCACTTTCTATAATTACATGAATGCATTCGGGATGGGACACCTGACCGGCGTAGATCTGGCTTGGGAAGCGCCCGGCAGACTCAAGGTCCCCGGTGACCCGGATTGGTATCCTGTTGACCTCGGTACGAATGCCTTCGGTCAGGGTGTGGCAGTCACTCCCATTCAAATGATGGCGGCGGTCTCTGCGGTTGCCAATGACGGACGAATGGTCATCCCGCATGTGTTGTATGCGATGGTGCGCGATGGACGCCAGTATGAAGTCCCTGAACAGTTTGGCGCCTCGCCTATTTCGGAGCAGACTTCCAATACCCTTTCTGAAATGCTTGCCATTTCACTTGAAGAAGAATCGTCACTGGCGTTGGTGCCGGGGTATCGTGTGGCGGGCAAGACCGGTACCGCGCAGATTCCCGTCAATGGATATTATGACAGCACACAAACCAACACCTCCTTCATCGGTTGGGGACCGGTGGATGATCCAAAATTCATGATCTATGTCTGGCTTGAGCGCCCCACTGAATCACCGTGGGGGTCTGAAACCGCCGCACCAGTTTTCTCAGAGGTCGCCCAGCGAACTGTCGTATTATTAGACATTCCGCCTGATTCGGTCCGTCAACAGCTTGCCAACAAATAACATGCTTACCCTAGCCGACGTTCTTGAAGCTCTCACCTCGGTTCGCCCGTCGAACGCCTCCACTGTTATCACTGAAGGTACCATCGACTCGCGTCAAGTCATACCCGGCTCGCTTTTTGTGGCAATCCCCGGCGAAAAAACGGATGGACATGACTTTCTTGCAGGTGCCTTCAAGAGGGGGGCTTCTTTTGCTTTAATTCAAAGAGATGTAGACGCCTCTTTCTCAACCCTGGACCTGCGTGCCGGTCTATCAGCAGATACCACACTAAAACTTGATGCACCTCTCTGCCTGCGTGTGGAGAATACCATCTCTGCCCTGCAGCAGATCGCGCGTTTTTGGCGCCGTAAGCTGCCGAATCTGCGCGTGGTTGGTATTACGGGCAGTGTCGGTAAATCCACCACCAAAGAGACCGTGGCAGAAGTGCTTGGCATTCGTTATCGCACGCTAAAAAGCCCCGGTAATTTGAATAACGAGATCGGCTTGCCGCTGACATTGCTGCGCCTTGGCTCTGGCTATGAACGCGCTGTCCTTGAAATGGGATTTTACGTTCCCGGTGAAATTCAGTTCCTCTGCGATATTGCTCAGCCACAGATCGGTGTCGTCTCAAATGTGGGTACCGTACATGCCGAACGTGCCGGGTCACAGGAAGCCATCTTCCGCGGCAAAAGCGAGTTACCCGCCGCGCTCCCTTCAAATGGAGTTGCCATTCTTAACTTTGATGACCCGTGGGTCCGCAAAATGGAAGAGAAGACCAAAGCGCGTGTATTCTTTTATGGATTATCTCCCGAAGCACATCTCTGGGCAGACCAGATTGAAGGTCTGGGCTTGGATGGAATTCGTTTCCGCATGCATTACAACAAAGAGACCATGCACATGCGCATCCCAATGATCGGGCGGCATTCTGTTCATACTGCTTTACGTGCCGCGGCGGTTGGGCTTAATGACGGTATTTCCTGGCAGGAGATCCTCGAAGGTCTTTCACATGGGCATACTCAGCTTCGTCTGGTGGCGGCACGCAGTCAGAACGGTGCGCTGATCCTCGACGATACCTACAATGCCGCACCAGAATCCATGCTGGCAGCCCTGAACCTGCTCGACGAACTCGACGGTCGCAAAATTGCCGTGTTGGGTGATATGCTTGAACTGGGTCCCTATGAACGCCAGGGACATGAAATGGTCGGTATGCGTGCCGCACAGGTGGCAAAGATCCTCATCACCCTCGGCACCCGAGGACATATGATCGCCGATGCCGCCCGCCGCGCCGGGATGAAACCCGCCGCAATTATGGAATACGAAGACATAGCCCCCATTGTGGATTGGTTAATGAAACACTTGAACTCGACCGATGCTGTTTTGATTAAAGGTTCACACGGTTTGCGTATGGATCGCATTGCTGCTGCGTTGGAGGTACATTCGTGAGACAGATCGCCCTTTCTCTCAGCCTTGCCGGGCTGGCATTTATTATGACGGCGATTTGGGGCGGTCCGTTGTTGCGCATTTTGCGTTACTTCAGGCTTGGCAAGATCATCCGCATCGAACAACCGGAAGGTCATCGCGTTAAGATGGGAACACCCACCATGGGCGGTGTGATGTTCATCATGCCGGTGTTGCTGCTAAGCGGCTTGCTCAATGCTGTGGCGCTGATCGGTGTAACAACCGGTGGGGTGGGGCGCTCTGTACTTTTGCCAATGCTCGTGATGGTTGGGTTTGCCATCCTCGGTGCTGTGGATGACTGGGAAGGGATTCATGGAAAGCGTAAAGGTGACGGCATGCGTGCCCGCACCAAGTTCGCCGTACAGGTGGTGTTGGCATTGGCTACAGCGTATGTGCTGAAGTATGTCATCGATGCGCCAGACCTTTACCTGCCTGGCTATTTCTTTGAAGTTGAGATCGGCTGGATCTATGTGCCGATCGCTGCGTTCATTATCGTTGCCGAGTCGAACGCCGTCAATTTCACAGATGGGCTTGATGGTTTGGCGGGTCTGATCGCTGCCACTGCCATTGCCGCATTTGGCGGCATTGCCTTAATGCAGGATCAAACCTATCTGGCGCGTTTCTGTTTTATTTTGGTCGGCGCTTTGTTTGGTTTCTTGTGGTTCAACGTTCACCCGGCTCAGCTGATCATGGGTGATACCGGTTCAATGGCTCTTGGGTCTGTACTGGCAGTCATTTCTCTCATGACGGGGCAGTGGCCCATGCTTTTGGTCATTGCCATCATTCCGTTGGCAGAAATGTTGAGCGTGGTGATCCAGGTTGTGTATTTCCGCATGACAGGCGGTAAACGTTTCTTCAAAATGACACCCATCCATCATCATTTTGAATTACTTGGCTGGAGTGAAACCCAGATCGTACAGCGCTTCTGGCTCATCGGTTTGATGGCAGCCTTGGTTGGAATAGGACTTTCGCAAGTATAGCGAAATGATTGGTGATAGGAGATTGGTAAATTTTCAGCTGTAAATAACCAACTCTTATTCTTCAAAATATGACTAATTGGACTAACACCCGCGTTCTAATTCTTGGAGCTGCTCGGCAGGGACTCGCCCTCGCCCGCTGGTTATCTCTTCACGGCGCAAACGTGACCTTGAATGACTCGCGCCGCGACGAGGATCTCGCTTCCGCGAAAAAATCGCTCTCCGATGTAAACCTAACCTGGGCTGCGGGCGGGCATCCGCTTGAATTGCTGGATACGACCGATGTACTTTGCATTTCTGGCGGTGTGCCTTTGACCCTGCCCATTGTGGAAGAAGCCGTAAAGCGCGGCATTCCACTTTCCAATGATTCGCAAGTTTTCATGGAAGTGGTCCCGTGCAAAACGATCGGCATTACCGGCTCAGCTGGCAAGACAACCACCACAACGCTGGTGGGGCAGATGGCGAAGAAGGAAGCGAATCGCGCAGAAAACGGAATGAAGAATAAAAAAGATTCATCATTCATCCCTTCTCGTTCGGCATTTGTTGGCGGAAATATCGGCGACCCGTTGATCAATTATGTGGATGATATGACCGCGGATGACATCGCTGTGTTGGAATTATCCTCTTTTCAACTCGAACAGATGACGATCTCTCCCAACATCGCGGCGATTCTGAATATCACCCCCAACCATCTGGATCGTCACGGCACAATGGAAGCCTATACCCGAGCCAAGGCGCGTATCCTTGATTTTCAGTCTGATAAGGATACTGCCATCCTTGGTCGCGATGATAGCGGCGCGTGGAGCTTGAAGAATCATGTAAAAGGCGGTTTGTTGACCTTCAGTCTGCATGATCTGGAAGAAGGTTTAAACGGTACTTATTTGCATGATGAACTGCTCAGCCTGCGTGAAGGCTTTGCGTATGTTCCGCTTTTGATGCGTGAAAAAGTTCAACTGCGGGGAGATCATAATGTTGCGAATGTGCTGGCAGCCTTTGCTATTGGTCACGCGGCTGGTTTTAAATTAGATGACATGCTCGAAGCCGTGGAAGAATTTCGCGGCGTACCGCACCGTCTGGAGCTGGTGCGCGAATTGCGCGGAGTACGCTGGTATAACGACTCGATCGCAACCGCCCCCGAACGGGCTGCGGCGGGTGTGCATGCGTTTAGCGAACCCATTGTGCTGATGCTCGGCGGGCGCGACAAGAACCTGCCCTGGAATGACCTCGCCAAGCTGATCCATGAGCGTGTGGACCATGTCGTGCTCTTTGGTGAGGCAGGGGAGATGATCGAGAAAGCCGTGAAAGGCATCGGCACAGGCAGAAGCGTGGATGTTCGCCGCGCACAGACTCTCAAAGAAGCAGTCACACTGGCGGCAGAGGTTGCATCCGCTGGGGATGTCGTCCTGTTATCCCCGGGTGGTACGAGCTACGATGAGTTCAAAGATTTTGTGGAGAGAGGAGAAGCGTTTAGAAAATGGGTATTGGAACTGTCGTAAAAGAATCGTCTCCTCAGGGACCGTCGCGCTTTTTGCGTGGATTTGATATGCCGCTGCTGGTGATCGTGGTGGCATTGATGGTCTTCGGGCTGGTGATGTTGTATTCCGCTTCGTGGGATTTCTCTCGCGCTGCCTATGATGGCGATGCGATGTACATGTTTAACCGCCAGGTGATGTGGCTCGGGCTCGGCATGCTTGCGGCGATCGCGTTGGCATTCGTGGATTATCACCGCTGGCGTCAATTGATCGTGCCTGCCATGGCGCTGACTGTTTTGATGTTAGTGGTTGTGTTGGTGATGAGTGAAATCCGTTTCAATGCGCGCCGCACCATCTTCAACGGTTCCATTCAGCCTTCCGAGTTGGCAAAACTGGTATCGATCTTGTATATTGCGGTCTGGTTGTACGCCAAGCGCGATATGTTGAAAGATATTACCTTCGGCTTGATTCCCTTGGGCGTCATCCTTGGGTTTATTGGTGGTTTGATTTACCTGCAGCCAGACCTGAGCGCTGCCGCCACCGTGCTGATGTTGGGCGGGCTGCTCTTCTTCCTTGCAGGCGGCGACTTGAAACAGATCGGCGGATTGTTGATCATTGCAGTGGTTGTGGCGTGGCTGGTGGTATCGGTCAGCCTTACGGGTCAGCAGCGTGTGAGTGACTTTGTAGCGGGTATCAAAGATCCATTGCAGGCTTCTTATCATGTCCGCCGTTCTTTCGAAGCCATCGTCAATGGCGGCTGGTTTGGTGTTGGGATAGGAAAGTCTCTTTCCAAAGTAACCGGACTCCCCGTCCCTCCTACTGATAGTATCTATGCTGTGGTGGTCGAAGAACTTGGCTGGTTTGGTGGAGTGGGGTTGATCGGTATGTTCGCCGCATTGATCTGGCGCGGACTTGTGATCGCCCGCCGCGCACCGGATATGCTTGGTACATTACTCGCTTCAGGTCTGGTTATATGGATCGGATTGGAAGCGCTCATCAATATGGCTGTGATGGTCGGTCTGCTGCCCTTTGCAGGCAATGCGCTGCCTTTCGTGAGCGCAGGCGGTTCGAACCTGGTTACCACATTAGCGGCGTTGGGGATTCTCTTCAACATATCCCGCCAGGGAAGCAGCTCGAACGATACGAACGATGAATGGAGGTCCTACGGTGCGGTTGTTAATTTGCGCTGGTGGAACGGGCGGGGGCGTGTATCCCGCACTAGCCGTTTACGAAGCGCTAAAGAGTAAGCATCCCAATGTCGAGACCTTGTGGGTCGGCGGCGAAGGCGGCATGGAAGAAGACCTGGTGAAACGTGCAGGCATTCCATTCCGTTCGGTTCCTGCTGCCGGTGTACACGGTGTTGGCTTGCGTGCCCTGCCTGGCAACCTTGCCAAGCTCACGCGTGGAGTGCTTGAATCACGCCGCATTTTGAAAGACTTCCATCCCGATGTACTTTTCTTCACCGGTGGTTATGTTGCTGGTCCGATGGCAATTGCCGGGCGCAACCTTCCCATCGTTTTGTACGTACCAGATATTGAACCGGGTCTTGCACTAAAATTCCTTGGCTACTTTTCAGATGTCATCACCGTGACCGCGCCGGACTCAAAGAAGTTTTTCTCACACCCAGAGCGCATCGTCCACACCGGCTACCCGCTTCGCTCCGGACTTTCGAACTGGTCTCGCGAAAAAGCCATTGCGCACTTCGGGCTGGATGCTTCACTCCCAACCCTGTTGGTAACCGGCGGAAGCAAAGGTGCACGTTCCATCAATATGGCGGTGCTCAAGCATCTTGAAGTGCTGCTCGAAACGGCGCAGATCATTCACCTGACCGGTTCACTGGATATTCAAACCGCAGAACAAACTGCAGAAAAACTATCTGTCGATAAAAGATCCCGTTATCATGTGATGCCCTACTTGCATGAGATGGGGGCAGCCCTCTCCGCAGCCGACCTGGTACTTTCCCGCGCCGGGGCATCTTCCATAGGGGAGTACCCCTTTTTTGGTCTGCCCGCCGTGCTCACACCTTACCCGTATGCGTGGCGTTATCAGAAAGTGAATGCCGACTATCTTGCAGAGCACAATGCCGCAGTCATCTTGCAGGATGAACTTTTGAACGATAAACTTTTACCCGTGATCTCCGACCTTTTGGCGAATAAGAATAAACGGGATGCCATGCAGACCGCAATGAAGAATCTATCCCAACCTCTTGCGGCAGACAGTATTGCCAGCCAGTTGGTGAAACTGGCAGGAGAAGAAACCTTATGATGAGCGTTGTTTACATTTTCTGGATGTACGTCTTCCTCTTTGGCATTATCGGCGCCATGCGCGGATGGGCAAAAGAGTTGATGGTCATCTTCAGCGTGGTTACCTCACTGGCAGTCAACCTGCTGCTGGAGAAATACATCCCGTTGGTGCGTGACCTTGATAAAGCCAGCACCTCTGTGTTTTGGATCCGTGTGCTGATCCTCATTGCGCTGGTGTACTTCGGTTATCAAACCGTGAACATCTCGCGTTTTGCCGGTAAGGCGGCGCGTGAACGCCTGCAAGATTCGCTATTTGGTGCGGTACTGGGCGGCGTGAACGGTTATTTGGTGGCAGGCACAGTGCTGTATTACAACCATGTCGCCAATTATCCCTACAGCAATATCATCAGCCGTGCCACGGACCCGATCATTGCCGATTCCATAGAACGGATGATGGCTGTCATGCCGCCGCGCTTCTTGGCTGAGCCGCAGATCTATTTTGCGGTCATCATTATCCTCATCTTTATCATTGTTGTTTATATCTAAAAAATAGCGGACCATTTATGACTCGAGTTCATTTCATCGGTATTGGCGGTTCAGGGCTTTCTGCCATCGCGCGCCTGCTCAAAGAGAGCGGCTACGAGGTGACCGGGTCTGATCAATCGCTTTCTTCCTTTGCCGCTGATTTGCAGAGCATTGGCATTCAGATCTATGTCGGGCATCATCCCCGCAATATTTCCGGCGCCGAAATGGTGATCCGTTCCTCCGCCATCAAGGACGACAACCCTGAAGTCGAGGCGGCGAATCGGGCGGGCATTCCAGTCTATAAGCGTTCAGATTTTCTTGGACGCTTGATGGAAGACAAGATCGGTATTGGAATTGCAGGTACTCACGGCAAGACCACCACCACCGCCATGATCGCATGGATGTTGTTCTCGCTGGATCGCGACCCTTCCTTTATCGTGGGCGGCACATTGAACAACATGCAGGTCAATGCGCGCGCAGGCAAGGGGGATGCCTTTGTGATCGAAGCAGATGAATATGACCGCATGTTCCTTGGGCTCAAGCCGCAGATCGAGGTCGTTACCAATCTTGAGCATGACCATCCCGACTGCTACCCAACTTTCAATGACATGTATTCTGCCTTTGAAACATTTGTAGACCTGCTGCCCCCCGATGGTACGTTGATCACCTGTGCCGAAGATGAAGGCGCGGTGACCTTGATTACTCATGCCCGCCGCAAGGGACTGAATGTCGTCTCCTATTCCATTCAAGGGGAGATGACCATCAACAGCCCGCAGTGGGTGCAGGCTCGTACCATGCATTCAAATGACAAAGGCGGCTTTGATTTTTCCGTGATGACCAATATGGGCAGCATGACGAATGCATTCAAAGTGTCTTTGCAAGTGCCGGGTGAACATAACGTGCGAAATGCACTGGCGGCTTTGTGTGTGGCAGCGGTGATGGGGTTGCCGATGCAAAGAGCTGCCGAAGCCTTGAGCCAATTCACTGGCACGGGGCGTCGTTTTGAAGTACGTGGTGAAACTGGGGGCGTCCTGCTGGTGGATGATTATGCTCATCACCCCACAGAGATCCGTGCCACGTTGGCAGGTGCCAGGGCTCGTTACCCTAGTCGCCGCATTTGGGCCGTCTGGCAGCCACACACCTATTCGCGGACGCAAACCTTGCAGTACGAATTTTCACGTGCATTCAGCGACGCAGATGAAGTTCTGGTGACCGAGATCTACGCCTCACGTGAAGCCAAACAGGATTTTTCCTCCGCTGAAGTGGTCAGCGCCATGCCGCACAGCTCTGCACGCTATAGCGGCTCACTGGCAGATACAAAAAAATATTTACTGGAGCATTTACGCCCCAATGATGTGCTTCTCGTCCTCTCTGCCGGAGATGCGGATCAGATCACAGCCGATCTATTGAAGGAACTCGAATAATGCGCGCTCCAGCCGCCGTCCTCGGCGGTGGGGATGCCGCCGAAAGCGAAAATAGGATGTTGATGGTGAATACCGCCTTTGCAGTTGACTTGTTGCGCCAGACGTTTGGTGATGCCGTGCAAGAGAACGTGACACTTGCACCGTATACCTCTGCGCGCATTGGCGGACCAGCCGATGTGATGGTGTCGGTTAAATCGGCGGATGAGCTTGCCAATGCGATGCAGTTGATCTGGCAGCATGAACTTCCATACTACATTCTTGGCGGCGGATCGAATGTTTTGGTAAGCGATGACGGATTTCGCGGAGTCGTGGTTTTGGATCGGGCGAAGGAAACGCGTTTTGAAATTGGCGACCAGCCCACAGTTTGGTGTGAGGCGGGTGTTACTATTGCGAACCTTGCCAAGCGTTGCGCATCCAAAGGTCTCGCAGGGCTCGAATGGTCAGCAACCGTTCCGGGCACGGTAGGCGGCGCGGTGTATGGGAACGCAGGCGCGTTCGGCGGCGACATGACCCACAATCTCATCTGGGCAGAACTGCTCACATTAGGCGGGCGTGAAAAGGTCACGCTTGAGCAGATGAAGTATGGATATCGCACCAGTGTGCTGAAACGAGGCGAAATTCGGGGCATCGTATTAAGCGCATTGTTGAAGTTAAAAAATTCTTCGAAAGAGGAAGTGTCTGTTAAAATCGAGCAATTCAGCGAACGCCGAAAAGCCACGCAGCCGCCGGGTGCCAGTTTGGGTTCGATGTTCAAGAACCCCGAAGGCGACTATGCCGGACGCTTGATCGAATCTGCGGGCTTGAAGGGGACGCGCATCGGCAGTGCTGAGATCAGCACGGTGCACGGAAATTTTTTCATCAATCACGGTGAAACCAAAGCCGAGGATATTCGCGCTTTGATTCATCTGGTTCAAAATACGGTGAAAGAAAAATTCAACGTATTTTTGGAGTTGGAAGTTGAACTTGTAGGCGATTGGAATATATAGAATGGCAAAGAAACTTCGAGTGGCAGTTTTATTTGGCGGACGTTCAGGCGAACATGATGTTTCGCTGATGTCTGCGCGCTCGGTCGTTTCTGTGCTGGACCCGGAACGTTATGAAGTCGTTCAAGTAGGCATCACATTAGACGGTAACTGGCTGACCGGTGAGAACGCTCTGGATGCTTTTGAAAAAGGTGATACGAAGAATCTCGACCGTGTCATCCCTCCCACAGATCCGGCATCGCGGCAGAGTCTATTTGTGCTTCGCTCCACCAAGGTGGGGGAGAAGCTGGAGACTTTGGCATCCATTGATGTCTTCTTCCCTGTCTTGCATGGTCCATTTGGCGAAGACGGCACCATTCAAGGTTTGTTCGAGATGGCAGATGTGGCTTACGTGGGTGCTGGGGTGTTGGGCTCCTCCGTTGGCATGGATAAAGGTGTTTTCAAGGATGTCATGCGCGCCAACGGCATTCCACTGGTCGATTCGATCATGGTGTTGCGCGGCGAAGTTGAAAACGACCTGGATGCCGTCATCAAGAAAGCCGAAGCCTTGGGTGAATATCCGTTGTTTACCAAACCCGCCAATTTGGGCTCTTCGGTAGGCATCAGCAAATGTACAAGCCGTTCCGACCTTGCCGAAGGTTTGATGGATGCCGCCCGTTACGACCGCCGTATCGTCATTGAGAGTGGTGTCAAAGATGTGCGTGAGATCGAAGTGAGCGTGCTGGGCAATGAAGAACCGCAAGCATCCGTCTGCGGCGAGATTTTGCCGAGCCGTGAATTCTATTCCTATGAATCAAAATATGTCGACGGCACTTCCGGTTTGATGATCCCCGCGGCGTTGCCCGAAAGTGTTGAAAAGAAGATCCGCGAATATGCCGTGCGTGCTTATAAAGCCATTGATTGTGCCGGTATGGCACGCGCCGATTTCTTTGTTGAAAAAGGGACAGATAAAATCTACTTGAACGAATTGAACACCATTCCCGGATTCACATCCATCAGTATGTACCCAAAACTTTGGCAGGCTAGCGGCCTGACCTATGCCCAGCTCGTTGACCGTCTGATCGAACTTGCCCTCGAACGCAAATCACAGCGTGATCGTACCGAGCACCGGAGGACGTCATGAGCGATAAAAAAATACTAACCCGTGCAGACCAGGTGCGGCAGCGCCGCGCCGAGCGGGCTGCCAAAGAAATGCAGCAAGCCGCCAAACAGGCCACCAAGCCGATGGTAAAAGTGTCTGCACGTACTCCAACCATTCCACTTTCCATTGCGCCCAAGGCAGCAGAGCCGCGCCGTTTCAAGATCGCATTGGGGCTGCCCGAGTTCCATCTCAACAAACCGAAATTTGCCATGCCGCAGTTTTCTCGCCTGCCGCGTGTACATGCCAATTGGCGTATCGGTGCGATCATCCTTTCGGTGGTATTTGCCACTTTGCTGGTGCTCGCGTTCCAGCTGCCATATTTTTACGTCCCGTCTGCTTATGTTTTTGGCAATTCACGCATCCTCAGCGAAGAGATCAATGGCATTGTGGGCGTTTCTGGTCAGAATATCTTTACCCTTCAGCCTGAAGACCTTGAACGCCGCCTGCGTTTGAACTATCCCGAACTTACCTCTGCACAGGTGGATGTTTACCTGCCCAACTATGTATACGTCACTGTGGCAGAACGTACGCCCGTAATCTTGTGGCAGCAGAATGGCGCTTTCACCTGGATCGATGGAACCGGTGTCGCGTTTAGACCACGCGGTGATGCCGCCGGGCTGCTCCTTGTCGACGCCATCGATGCTCCGGTCGCTGGAGTGAACACCTCAACGGATCCATACAGCCCGCCGCCCTTCATCCAAAAAGAAATGGTGGATGCCGCTCTCGCTCTGGCTCCGCTCGTGCCTGCTGGCTCAACCCTAACCTACACTGCTGCAGATGGCTTTGGCTGGCAAGACCCGCGCGGCTGGCAGGTGGTATTTGGTACCAGCGCCCATGACATGCCATTGAAAGTGCGTGTGTATCAAGCCATGGTCGACTCGCTCGCAAGCCGTAACAAAAAACCCGAATTTATCAGTGTTGTTCATCCCGAGGGTCCGTACTACCGCATGGCGGCAGCTCCGAACCTCGAAGCCTTTGACGTTACAGAAGAAACCATTATAGAGAACCCGTAATTATGGAAGAGATAGTTGTAGGTATCGATGTAGGCACGACCAAAGTCTGCACCCTGGTAGGGCGGGTGGAGGACGATAAGTCCATCCGTATTTTGGGTGTGGGCATTGAGCCGTCCGAAGGCATCCGCAAAGGGATCGTGGTGGATCTTGAGGCGGCTTCACGCGCCATCAAACGTTCTGTGGAAAAAGCCGAAAGTACATCGAGCCTTGAGATCACCACCGCTTTTGTCAGCCTGGCTGGAGCGCATGTATCCTCTGTCAACAGTCGCGGCGCAGCGGGCATCCCCGGCGGCATCATAGACTTTCACGATATGGCGCGTGCGCTCGAACAAGCGCAGGCGATTGCCATTCCGCATGACCGCGAGATCATTCATGTGATCCAACGCGGTATCACCGTTGACGGACAGGAAGGTGTGAAGACTCCGGTAGGTATGCACGGCTACAAACTTGAAGTGGAAACACATATCATCACCGCTGCCAGTGCCACCGTGGATAACATCCGCCAGTGTGTAAGTGCAGCCGGGGTGGACATTCAACAATTTGTTCTGAATCCGCTTGCTTCGGCTGAAGTCGTGCTCACCGAACAGGAACGTCAGATGGGCGTGGCGGTCTGCGACATCGGCGGCGGCACGACCGACCTTGCCATCTATGTGGACGGAGATGTCTGGCATACAATGGTGCTGGCTGTCGGTGGCAATCACATCACACAGGATATCGCGCACGGGCTGCGTCTCTCCCTCTCGCAGGCAGAGGAAGTCAAAAAGCAACAGGGGCATGCCATTCGGTCTGATATTGGAAGCGAAGAATATTTTCTCATTCGTCCTTTTGGCGAGGTTAAAGATATCCGCCTTAACCGTCAGGACCTTGCCATGGTTATCGAAGCGCGTGTGGAGGAGACCTTCAATCTCATCTTGCAAGAGATCAAACGTTCCGGGTATGATGGTCTGCTCCCGGCAGGTATGGTGTTGACCGGCGGTACTTCGGCATTGCCGGGTATCAGCCGTGTGGCAAGTGAAGTTCTGGGTATGCCGGTACGAACCGGGCAGCCGCAGGACTTGAAGGGACTCGTGGATAAACTCAACTCGCCCATGTATTCCACGAGCTTTGGTTTACTACAATGGGCGATCAGCATGCACGATCATCAAGTAGCCGTTTCAGGCGGTGGCAAACGCCGCAGCAAGCGCCCCGGTGAAAAGAACGCCGGTTTCGATACGGTCAAGAATTGGATGAAGCGGCTGCTGCCGTAATGCAATGAGAAAAGATTCACAAACAGTGAAAATTGGGTGCTGTCAACCCTGTTAAAAAAACGTATTCTCGTTTAAGATAAGGCAATATTCCTTGCCAGGAGGAACAAATGGATCCGAACAAAAAGAATCTGCAGACCGAAGCCTTCGCCCGTATCAAAGTGATCGGTGTCGGCGGTGCCGGACAGAACGCTGTTAATCGTATGATGGAAGAAGGCATTCAGGGTGTTGAATTTATTGCTGCCAACTCTGATGCCCAGGCATTGACCCTTTCGCGCGCGCCCATTCGTGTGCGCCTCGGCGATAAGATCACACGTGGTCTTGGCGCTGGCGGCGACCCTGAGATCGGACGTAAAGCCGCGGAAGAATCCTCCGACGAACTCTACAACGTGCTCAAAGGCGCGGACATGGTCTTCGTCACTGCGGGTATGGGCGGCGGCACCGGAACTGGTGCAGCTCCTGTCGTTTCGCAGATCGCCAAGGAATGCGGCGCGCTGACCATCGGCGTTGTGACCCGTCCCTTCACCTTTGAAGGCGGCAAGCGCTCACAGTCTGCTGAAGCGGGTGTAGCGAAGATGAAAGAACACGCGCACACCCTCATCTCCATTCCTAATGACCGTCTGCTCCAACTGGCGGATAAAAAGTCATCCCTTCAGGATGCCTTCCGCATGGCGGATGAAGTCTTGCATCAGGGCATTCAAGGTATCTCCGAATTGATTACCATCCCCGGTTTGATCAACCTTGATTTTGCCGATGTGCGCTCGATCATGTCTGAAGGCGGCGCTGCTCTTATGGCAGTCGGACGCGGCTCTGGTGATGATCGCGCCAAAGTGGCAGCCGAACAAGCCATCTCGAGCCAACTGCTCGATATCACCATCGATGGCGCGCGCGGCGTGCTCTTCAACGTCACCGGCGGACCGAACATGACTCTCTTCGAGGTCAATCAGGCAGCTGCCATCATCCGCGAAACGGCTCATCCCGATGTGAACATGATCTTCGGCGCCGTCATCGACCCGAACATGGGCGACGAGATCCGCTGTACGGTCATCGCCACCGGCTTCGAACGCAGCGGTGTGACCCGCCGGGTGCTGGAACGTATTCCACGCGTCAACGCCAGTGAGAAGCCATTGTCGGCGGCAAACACTCCCTTCGTGGCTCGCCCGAGTGAGTCAGTCAATGCCAATACCGAAACCCGCTCCTCTGCGGATGTAAAGTCTCAGCCTTTGCCGAGTATCAACAACGACGACCTTGATGTTCCTACATTCCTGAGAAACCGCAGATAAGCAAATCAAAGACCCCAAAGGTTCAATGCCTTTGGGGTCTTTTTATTTTGGTAAAATAGAGTCATGAACGCCAAACTCCCCGAACTTGCTGAAAGACTTAAAACCCCGCCTGAGCATTATTCCTATCTCAAACATCGCAGGCAGGTGATGCGGCAGGTAATCCTGCCGGTGGTTCTTAGTGCGCTGGTTCTGGTTGGTATCGTCGTTTGGGTGAGTTTTGCCACCTTCCGCCAGGGCGGTGACGTGGGACGATGGGCTGCCATTTCCACCATCTGGGTCATTATTCCCATGCTATTGGGTGGGTTGGTCGTGCTTGCCATTATCGGCGGGCTGATCTACGGCATGGCAAAATTATTGGGCGCACTACCCTACTACACCGGAATCGCCCAGGATTATGTTTTTATCGCGCGTGGTTATATCTTGCGTGCGACGGATATGATCGTTAAACCCATAATCGGGCTAAATGGATGGCTTGAAAGCATGAAAGCCTTTTTTGAAAGGATGACACCATGAAAAATAGTAGACTACTTTTAGGCGGCGCATTGATCGGCGCTATTATCGGGCTTATCGCTGCATTGCTGCTCAACCGCCGCGCCGAAAAGAACGAGAGTGAAACCGCCATCACCGCGGGCGAAGGCATCAAACTCGGTGTGCTGGTCTTTGGCTTGTTGCGCGCCATCTCCTCTCTCGGCGATGATTAACAGACATTAGACAGCAGACTACAGAGGATAGACCGAGGTATCATGCCTCGGTTTTTTTTATCTCACCTTCCAACCTTTTGACGCTTAATTTAATATATGGAAACTATCTCAAAACAAACCTACCGTCGTTTCCTTCTCGGCTCACAGGGACTTTGGCCCGGGCGCCGTTTCTCGGGCATTACCGGCACCGAAGCCGCTTTGCGTCAGATGCAAGCTTTGCAGCTCGACCCGTTGATTATGGTTGCCCGTAGTCAGGATATTGCCATGTATGGGCGTGTCCTTGAATACAAACCTGACCTGCTTTACAAAATGGCATACGAAAAACGAAAAGCCTTCGATTACGGCGGCTGGCTGATGATGTATCCCATGCAGGAATTCCCATATTGGCAATTGCACATGAAGCATCGCAAAGAACAAGGGCTGCGCTGGGAGCACTTTGCCCACCCACCCAAGGATGTGGTCAAGTTCGTATTGGATGAATTGCGCGAGAAAGGTCCGCTTGGAAACCGCGACATTGAAGGGGACGCTGTCAAAGCATGGAGCTATCGCGGACGCAAGGAAACCTCGATCACATTGTTTTACCTATGGCTGACGGGCGAAGTGATGATCTCCAACCGCAAAGGCTTTGACCGCATGTATGATCTTCGCGAGAGGGTCGTTCCGCCTGAGTTTGATTACTCGGCTTCAGAAGAAGAAGCTGAAGATTTCCTCGGTAAAAAACATATCGCATTCTATGGCATGGTGCGGGAACCTGCATGGAAGACCGGCTTTGGCGAATTTATCCATCGCAAGGTTTCCATGCAAGAAGGCAGGCAGCGTATTGAGCGCCTCATTGAAAAAGGCGAGGTCTCGCGGGTGCGGGTGGAAGGTTTCAGCGAAAACTTCCTTATCTTAAACAGCGACCAGCCTCATCTGTCGGCGCTTGAAGCGGGGCGTGTCCCGAAGGTGTGGAAGCCCAAAGGTCCAACCACTGAGGAGGAAGTGACACTGCTCGCTCCACTGGAGATCGTCAGCGCACGCGGGCGGGCAAAAAAGGTTTTTGATTTTGACTATGTATGGGAGGTGTATAAGCCCGTGACTCAACGCAAGTGGGGTTATTACACCCTGCCTATTTTATATGGTGATGATCTGGTTGCCCGCCTCGACCCAAAGTTAGACCGCTCTACCAATACTTTGCATATCCTTGGCTTTTGGTTGGAGGAAGATGCTCCGAAGGATGCCGCATTTGTAGATGCACTTGCAAACGGCTTGAGCCGTTTTGCATCCATGATCGGTGCGGTGAAGATCGATCTGGGCGGGGTCAAACCGCCCAAATTGCTAATGGGATTAAGATCGAATCTTAAGCGGAAAGGGTATTGGGTTTGAAATTTCTCTCAATACAATGCTTGACTTTGCGCACAAGAGCATATATATTAACAAAACCACGGCGCGGACATATTTTCTTCAGAAATTTTCTTTTATTTGTTTGTTGCGGTTCCAACGGTCCGACGTGAAAAATAAATATCGAATTACAAAGCCAGAGATCCTGGCTTTGTTTGCCGTTCTTACGCTGATTAAGTATCAAGAGCGGCGATTTCGAGAGGATGCCAGATGGTCGCGAGTGAATCCGCACGTTCGAAGAAAAAAACTTCGCTGGAAGCGCAAAGCCATGAGCATTATCTTTTGCTTGCTTTAAGCCGGGCTGCCCAGTCGATTCAGCAAGCGCGTACTGCTGAAGATTTTTATCTTGCCGTTGGTAGAGAGATCCAATTTTTAGGTGGGGAAGTTACCCTGTTACTGCTCACGGAAGACCAAAAATCCCTTTCCATTGCTTATACATCCTATTCTGAAACCTTGATCCGCAAGGCGGAGAAACTGACAGGGTTATCTCTGCAGAAATATAGATTGCCGCTTGTTCCGGGCGGTATTTATGAAAAGACGCTTTGCGGTGGCAGGGCAGTGTTCGTTGATTCAACACTGGATGCCTTATCGGATGTTCTGCCGAAGACTTTTCATCCTTTTATCGCACCGCTTGTATCTGCTTTTGATCTTCGTCAGGGGGTTCTCGCTCCCTTACGGGTGGATAATGAGGTGCTGGGATTATTAAAAGTAAACGGCTCATTCTTGAAAGGTGACGATGTGCCTGCCATGGATTCCTTTGCCGGGCATATTGCTGCCGGTCTTTACAATGTGCGTCTGATGCAACAGCTTCAGGAGGAACTGGCAGCTCGCAAACAGGTGGAGGAAGCGCTGCGGGGGTCACAATCTACATTTGAAGGGATCTTCAACAGCGTCACAGAGACGATTTACATACAGGACGAAAATAGTGTTTTTCTGGATGTGAACACTGGCGCTGAAAAGTTATATGGATACCCGCGGGAGTATTTTATTGGACGCACTCCTGAGTTCCTCTCCGCGCCAGGCAGGAACGACCTTGAGAAGGTTGCTGATTATGTAAAACAAGCATTCAATGGGCAGCCGGTCGAATTTGAATACTGGGGTATAAAAAAAGATGGCACCATATTTCCCAAGGAAGTCAGACTGACTCCCGGCACATACTTCGGCAGACAGGTAGTTATCGCGGTGGCACGCGATAGTACCGAGAGAAAAAAGGCAGAGGGAGAATTACGTGCTAGCGAGGCGAAGATCCATGCCCTGTTAAGTTCTGTTCCGGATATGATGTTCGTGCTTAACCGAACTGGCGATTTCATGGATTATTATGCGCCTCGTAGCGAGCTTCTGTTCGTCCCTCCGGCGGTCTTTTTGGGGAAGAATATACGCAATGTGATGCCTGAAGAAATGGTTAATGTCTATTTTTTAACTTTGGAACAGGTATTGATTACGGGAGAGAGTCAGCTCTTTGAGTATTCCTTTGATCTTACAAACGGCAGGCGTGATTTTGAGGCACATGTTGCTCCGTATCAGGCTGATAACTTTTTGTGTGTCGTTCGCGATGTAACCGAGCGAAAACAAGCGGAGCAAGCTGTGCGGCAGGCGGAGAAGCGTTTCAAAGCACTGATCGAAAACGCTCCTGATGGAATTGCATTGGTTGGTCTTGATGGCAGAGTTAAGTATGTCAGCCCGGCAGCCCGGGCGATTTTTGATTATGAAGGCGAGGAATATTCTCATGAGAATCCCCTCGATTTCATCCATCCTGATGACGTTGGGACGGTTCTCGAGGGAATGTCAAATTTGATCGCCGACCCCGCCTTTACCCCCACTTTTCAATATCGATACATGCATAAGGATGGGTCCTATCGTTGGGTGGAAAGCACCTTTAGCAATCAGTTCGCTGAGCCGGGTGTGGAAGCAGTTGTCATTAACTTTCGGGATATCAGCCTGCGTAAGGAAATGGAGAAAGCTCTCTCCGAAAGCGAAAAGTATTATCGTTCTTTGATCGAAAATGCGACTGATGGGATCCTGGTTGTTAATTCAGAAGGCAAGATCAGTTATGAAAGCCCGTCTGTAGCGCATTTGTTAGGATATGGTTTTAAGAACCTTATCGGGATGAATTCGTTTGACCTGATCCATCCGGATGACTTGGCAGAGATATTCGAAACGTTCATGAGTGGATTGGAGAAACCCGGTCACATCCATCGCGGCGAATATCGTTTGAAGCATCATGATGGTGAATGGCGTGTTTTTGAGATCGTCAGTCATTACCTCATGGATGACCCTGCGATCATGGGAATCATTATCAATGGGCGCGATATAACAAAGATAAAGCAGGCAGAGGAGAATCTCCGGCAGCAAAATAAGAACCTGCAAAGCCTTTATCAGATCACGGCAACTTTGAACGACAGTTTGATGATCGAAGAGATCTATTATGCTGCATTGAACAGTTTGCAGACGACTCTGAAGGTTGACCGTGTTTCTATTCTATTATTCGATGCTGATGGTGTCATGCGCTTCAAAGCGTGGCACGGGTTATCTGAGGAATACCGCAGAGCGGCAGAGGGACATTCTCCCTGGAAGCAGGATGTGGTTAATCCGCAACCGGTGTTGGTGGCGGATGCTCAAAATGAACCCAGCTTGTCTTCTTTATCTGCTTTGTTTGAAAAAGAAGGGATTGGAGCACTGGGTTTTATACCTTTAACCCACCAGGGCAGGCTGCTGGGTAAGTTTATGCTCTACTTCGATGCTTCCCATGTATTTTTAGACGATGAGGTGCAGCTAGCTCAGACGATCGCGTCTCATGTGGCTTTTGCCATCAATCGCAAACAGATCGAAGATGCCCTGCGCACCAGTGAGGAACGGTATCGCGCACTCTATGAAGATAACCCGTCCATGTATTTTACGGCGGACGAGCATGGACTGGTGCTCTCTGTTAATCAATATGGAATTGAGCAGCTGGGCTTTGCGCCTGAAGAACTGGTAGGACACTCCCTGTTTAATGTGTTTCACCCAGAGGATCGTGAATTTGCCAGACGGCAGATCACAACTTGTTTACAAAAGCCAGAGCAACTTATTCAGTTGGAAGTACGCAAGTTGCGCAAAGATGGCAGCATGCTTTGGGTCAGAGAATCTGCCCGCGCGGTACGTGACCTTAATGATCGTTATGTGATCCTTGTCGTTTGCAGTGACGTGACTGAGGAAATAAAAGCACAGGAAGCGCTCGCCGATTCAGAAGCGGAATTGCGTGCCTTGTTCGCGTCGATGCGGGATACCGTTCTGGTCATCGATCGGAACGGTTACTATCGCAGTGTCGCTCCAACCAACCCCGAACGATATTATATTCAGCCTGAAGATGTCGTCGGGAGGCATCTCTCTGCGTTCTTCCCAACGGGTAAGGTTGCAGAGTTCCTGTCTGTAATCGAACAGGTGCTTACCACCGGTGAATCAGTTTCACTTGAGTATGAAATAATATTGAAGAAGCAGCAACCCTGGTTTGAGGCATTTATTTCTCCCATGGGTGCCGATACCACGATCTGGGTTGCACGCGATATCACGGAACGCAAGAAGATCGAATCCGCGCTGATCAGTTCCGAGCAGGCATATCGGGTTTTGTTCGAGAACATGCCCATTGGTCTTTATCGAACATCGGTGAATGGGGATGTGCGGGATGCAAACCCTGCTTTGTTGCGGATGTTCGGTTATGTGTCTGAACAAAAAATGTTGGACAAGAAGGCTTGGGACTTTTACCGAGACCCGATCGTGAATGATAAATTTATGGAATTGATCTCGAAAAGAGGTTCTCTCTCTGCCTTTGAGTCGGAATATACCAGAGAAGATGGAACAACCTTTTGGGCGGAAGATCACGTCCGCATTGTTCACGATAAAAACGGGATGCCTGAATATTACGAAGGTAGCCTGATCGATATTACCGACCGTAAATTGGCGGAAGCGAATTTAAAAGAACGGGAAAAACAATACCGTTTACTGGCAGAACGGGTCGCGGATGTGGTCTGGGTGCTGGATCTGAACACCATGAAATTCAAATATGTCAGCCCGTCAATTGAGAACCTGCTGGGTTATACGGCTGAGGAATTGATCGACATGTCTATGGAGGATTTTGTCACACCGGCGGCATTGGTGGATCTCCTTGCCAGCTATCCTGATCGTGTTCAACGTTTTCTGGCGGGTGATACTACAACTGTTAGGCAGATTGATCAGGTGGAGCAAAAGCACAAGAATGGTTCAGTCGTGTGCGTTGAGATCTCCAGTACCTTCACCATGAACGAGAATGCAGAACCGGAAGCCATTGGGGTATCCCGCGATATTACCCGACGCAAAGAGGTGGAAGATGAATTGCGCCGGATGAACATATCCCTGCAGACGGCGCATAAGGAACTTCAGCAAATGTTCGAGTATGAACAGGTGTTGGCACGTACTGATGGATTGACGCGGCTGTATAATCGCCGCTATTTCTTTGAGTTGGCAATCCGCGAGTTCAACACCAGTCTGCGTTATCGCCGTCCGCTTACGATCATTTTGTTCGATATTGATGGCTTTAAGACCGCAAATGATGCATTTGGACATTCCTTTGGGGATGAGATCCTGACCCGTATTTCGAAAACGGTAAAACTCCAAGTGCGAGATGTAGATATTTTGGCACGCTATGGCGGTGATGAATTTACCATTCTGTTGCCTGAAACCAATTCAGCACAGGCATTCCTCCTTGCTGAACGAATTCGTGCTGCAGTTGATGCCACTCACGTCGAAGTAGAAGATACTTCCATTTCTGTCACCTTGAGTTTGGGTGTGGCAGAGATCATTTTTACTCCCTGTGATAAATCCATTGAAGATGTGATTCGTCGTGCTGATCAGGCTTTATATAAAGCGAAATATAGTGGACGAAACCATACGGAGATATTCTCAGTGGAATAACGTGTTCTTTGTACCTTGGGGGATTTTTAGCGCATGGTATCATGATGTCTTCAGAGGAGCATCATGATAAAACCCATACGTTGGAATACATTCATTGGCGATTTCATTCGCATTCAGAGCGGCTTTCTTTTGTTTGGGCTGGCGATCACCTTGATGATCCGCGGCAATATCGGCACGAGTGCCTGGGTGGTATTGGAAGCGGCATTGGCGAATCGTTTGGGCATTACGGTCGGTACAATGACGGTGATTATGGGGTTTGTGGTGCTGATCAGCGCCGTGGCGATGCGCGAAAAAATGGGGTGGGGGACGCTTGCGAATATCCTGTCCATAGGTCCCTGGGTGGACATGTGGAATTCATTCTTTCCTTCAATAACAAATAACCTGCCTTTACAGATCGCCATGCTGCTTGTGGCGATCCTGCTGATGGGGCTGGGCAGCGCCATCTACATTGGTGTGGATGCCGGTGCAGGACCGCGTGACAGTATGATGCTGGCGATCAAGCGGACGACCGGTGTGAGCATCCGTGTTTCGCGTGCCATCATTGAGATCACAGTGGTTACGGTCGGCATCCTGTTGGGTGGACCGGCAGGTGTGGGGACGATCGTCTATGCTCTTTTGATCGGACCTTCGGTGCAGTGGGGGTTTAAAATCTTCAAGGTTCAGCCGCATAAGGAAAGTGAAGAAGTACAGGCTGGCATTGAAGGCGGTGCGGAGTAGATTAGTAAATTGATGATTGGTGAGGAGTAAATTTATGAACGAGTCTCTTGAAAATACACCTGTTACAGCAGAATCAAAAAATCACAGTACGGGCGCGTTGGCGTTGTTTGTGCTAATGGTACTGCCAATGCCGTTCTGTTTATTTATCTATCACTTGATCCTTTGGTTTACAGAGCAGAGCGCCATTGCTTCATTAAGTTTGGCAAAGCTTGCTTGGGCAGGTTCGATTGGGCTGGCGCTGCAGGCGTTCGTGATGAGCACACTCTTTGGCTTGCTATGGTATTTCACGACCGATGAACGCTTCAAAGGCTGGTATGTGGGGCTGTTCGGCGCGGCGCTATTTGGTTTCCCGGCTTTATTGTTGCGCGTGCTTGGAGCTAACAATGACCAACTTGGTTCGATTTTACAGATCATTTTGGCATTGACTGCTGCAGGCATCGTTATCTGGTTGCGCAAAGACCGGTTGACATGGGATACTGCCTCACTTCCGTTCGGGTTGATGGTTGCGGCGTTGGGCATTCTTCCGCTGGCAATGTATGGCTCGCTCGGTTCGGTGGGGGATGCCATGCTTAATTTGTTTGCGGGGCTGGCATTGGGTCTACTTGCCGCAGTTTGGATGTCTGACGCGGAAAACATCTGGCTGAATGGCATTGGGGCTGGCGCAGTGTTGGCACTGCTTGCTTCTGCTTTTGGTTATGATGGCGGGCAGTTGATCCTGGTCGTGCTGGTGCCCGCGTTTGCATTCGCAGTGTCTGCACTCTTGTCATCACGAGCGGCAGTTGGGGTGACTGTGGGTCTGCTTGCATTTGCAGGATTGGCATTCTTTGACCCTACCGAATTGACCATTGTGCTGGGAGATATTGGTGGGCTTGCCTCGAAAGCTATGGGCATTGCATTGTGTATTGGCTGGGGCACAAGCCTTGTCGCGCTGATCATTCGTCAGATTGCCGGGGCAGGCTCAGGTCAGGGAGTGAAGCGTGGACTCGGATGGGTTGGTACGGCTTTCGCGTGGAGTGCCGTCGTTGCCGTCTTCTTTCTGATCGGCAATCCAGGAAATTATGGTGACCGTCTGTTCGTCATCATGAAAGACCAGGCGGATATTTCAGACTTGGAAAATATTCAGGATCGTGATGAGCGTTTAACCGAAGCCTATACGCGTCTTACTGATCATGCCAACCGCACACAGGCAGATCTGCGTCAAACGCTCGATTCATTTGGAGTGGAATATACGCCGTATTATTTACAGAATGCGATGGAAGTACAGGGCGGGACGCTTGTGCGCCTTTTCTTGATGACGCGCCCCGAAGTGGACCGCGTCATTCCCAGCCCGCGCCTGCGCGCTGCACCCAGAGATTCTGCTTCGCCGGGGTTTGAGTCTGCACCCTCTGCCGGTTATGTTGGTTGGAACATCCAATTGATTGGCGCAGATAGAGTGTGGGAAGAGTTTGGTGTGCGCGGCGAGGGTATTGTGGTCGGACAATCTGATTCGGGGGTGGATAAAAATCATCCTGCCATTGCAGAACAATATCGCGGTTATAGCAGCAGTAACGATTACAACTGGTTTGACCCATGGGATGGAACCGACTCGCCGAACGATGAAGGCGGACATGGTACGCATACCATGGGATCGATCCTTGGTAGCGGCGGTATTGGTGTGGCACCCAAAGCGCAATGGATCGGTTGTGTGAATCTCGACCGTAACCTTGCCAACCCGGCGTTATATCTGGATTGCATGCAGTTCATGCTTGCGCCATTTCCGATCGGTGGTGACCCATTTAAAGATGGCGACCCAACCCAGGCGGCGCATGTGATGAATAACTCATGGGGTTGCCCCGCCCTCGAAGGCTGTGACCCGAATGCCTTGGTAGTGGCTGCGGATAATTTGCGCCATGCCGGTATTTTCGTTGTGGTCTCCGCTGGTAACGACGGACCCGAGTGTGAAACGGTTGCTTCGCCTTTGGCTCTTTATGACTCGGTCTTTTCGGTCGGTGCCGTAGACCAATTCGGCAATATCGCCGATTTCAGCAGCCGTGGACCCGTAACTGTGGACGGTTCTGGACGTGTAAAACCAGATATTGTTGCTCCAGGTGTGGACGTTTTCTCTTCGCTGCCTGATGGCACCTATGGCACGAATAGCGGCACGTCGATGGCAGGTCCGCATATTGTGGGGGTGGTGGCGTTGATCTGGTCTGCACAGCCTGAGTTGATCGGCGATATTGATGCGACTGAGCAATTGATCATCACAACCGCTCAACCTTATACCGGAACCGCTTTTGGTTGTTTTAGCGGCGACCGTCCCAGCAATGCCTATGGTTTCGGTGTGGTGGATGTATACGAAGCGGTGAAGCAGGCATTGAAAAAATAGGACCGGCTAAAAAATATTTATTGAGAACTGATCTTGAAGGCGCAGGGAAATTCCTCCCTGCGCCTTTGTGACTTTGTGGCAAAATTGGCAGATTGAACGTATCTCCACCGCCAAAGGATGAATACATGAAGCGCAGCGTAAAGATTGCAATAGGGGTGTTTGTTGGAATTCTCGTTCTTGTTACCGGGGGCTTGTTATGGAAGACGCGTCAGGAGGCTTATAAACTACTGCATGCGCCCATGGAAACCCGCACTCTCCCAAGTGAAACCCCTGCCGATTACAACCTTGAATTCGAAGATGTGACTGTCACCAACCCAGATGGCATGAAACTGGTGGGGTGGTTTATCCCCTCACAGAATGGTGCGGTCATCATCATGCAGCATGGCTATAAATCCACGCGCAAGGAATTGCTCAACGAAGCTGAGATGATGCACCGCCATGGCTATGGCGTGCTGGTCACATCCATTCGGGCGCATGATTACAGCGAGGGGGAACTCATTACCCTTGGTGTCTATGAAGTGGATGACATGGAAGCCTGGTATCAATATCTGCTCTCACGCGATGATATCGACCCCGAAAAGATCGGTATCATCGGAAACTCGTATGGCGGCATGCTTTCCATTCAATATGCTTCCATGAATGAGAAGATCAAGGCTGTGGTTGCCAATTGCGCTTTTTCTTCCATGCCAGATACGGTTTCGACCAGCGTTACGCACTTCACCGGTCTGCCGGAATTTCCATTCGTGCCACTGATCGTCTTTTGGGCGGAAACAGACAACGGTGTGAAGATGGAAGAGATCGATGCCACCAAGTGGATTCCCCTTATCAGTCCGCGCCCGGTCTTTCTCATGCAAGGCGGCGTGGATACCGTCATCTCGCCAGAGAGTGGTCAGATCCTGTATGATGCTGCAAAGGAGCCGAAAGAACTTTGGTTCGACCCCGAATTGGGTCATGTAGAGTTTGATAAGAAGCGTGCTGAAGAATATGAGGCACGCGTTTCTGCATTCTTTGACCAGTACTTGTTAGGGGAATAATATGCCCAAAGTTAGCCGCCCGCAACTTCCCAAAGGATATGTGGATGCTCCCATCTCTGAAGTACCGTGGGAATACGTGGAAGAAAGACTGACCACCTCAAAACATTATTGGATGTGCTCCGTCCGCCCGCATGTTGTGCCGCGCTGGGCAGTATATCTCGATGGCAAACTCTATTATGATGGCAGCCCGGAAACACGTCACGCGCGTAATATCCTTGAGAACCCCAATACAACGGTGAATCTTGAAGATGGGCAGAAGGCGATCATTCTCGAAGGGATATCCATACCTGCCCCCAAGCCGACGCCTGAATTTGCACAGCGTTTGGTGGCGGCTTTCCGAAAATATGCCGAAGACGGCTATACCCCCGAAGCCACTCAATGGGATGAAGGCGGCTTGTACGTTTTCACTCCAAGCCAGTGCCTCGCCTGGACGATATTTTTCGAGAACCCGACCAAGTTTATTTTTGATTAGCCATGTGGATCTATCTTCTTCAAGGTCTTGGATTCGGTTTCGCCGCCGCTTCCCAAATCGGACCGTTTCAAACCTTCTTGATCTCTCAAGCTTTAACCCGCGGCTGGAAGCGTGCCTTGCCCGGCGCATTCGCGCCATTTATCAGCGATGGTCCCATCATTTTGCTGAGTGTGCTGGTGCTCAGTCAATTGCCCGGCTGGGCGCAGCGTGGCATGTATGTTCTTGGCGGGGTATTCGTTCTATACCTCGCTATTGGGGCGTTCAAGTCCTGGCGAAGTTTTGATGAGACGGCTGTACACCCTGAACTTTCAGGGCAACAGACTATCTTCAAAGCGGCGATGACCAATGCCCTCAGCCCGGGTGCGTATCTTTTTTGGATGTTCGTGACGGGTCCCATTCTGGTGCAAGGCTGGCGCGAAACTCCGGTCAATGGGCTTGGGTTGCTGCTGGGCTTCTACTCGGCATTTATTTCCTGCCTTATCTTGATGATCGTTATCTTTGGTGCGGCGTCGCGCCTGGGACCAAAACTTAACCGGGCTTTGCTTGGAATTTCAAGCATCTTTTTATTCGGATTTGGGCTTTACCAACTTGCACGAGGAATTATCGGACTTTAATTAAGGAGAAGCGAAATGCAAAATAAAACAGATCTGCTCATTATCGGCGCGGGACCTTTTGGGTTGTCACTGGCGGCGTACGCCAGAGCGTTGGGCATGGATTTTCTTGTGGCGGGCAAACCGATGGAATTTTGGAAGAAGAACATGCCTGCGGATATGTTCCTACGCTCCGCGTCGGACTGGTCGTTGGACCCAACTGAACGATTTTCCATCATGAAATATCTGGAATTTCTCGGCAAGACGCCGAAGGATGTTGAGCCGCTTTCGCTTGAGTTCTATTTGCAATATGCCCAATGGTTTCAAGAAGGCTCACAGATCCAAACGATCCCTCATTACGTTGTGAAGTTGGATCAGATGGCTGGTGGATTTCGTGTCGAATTTGAGTCTGGTGATGTTCTTGAAGCCAGGAATGTCGTTGTTGCGATCGGTATGGGTTATTTCAAAAATCAACCAGCCGCGTTGACCGACATATTACCTGCCGGTAGATACGAACATACCTGTGATGCCGTGGAACTCTCACAATACAATGGCAGGCGGGTTCTCATCCTTGGCGGCAGGCAAAGCGCATTCGAGTGGGCGGCGTTGCTAAACGATGGCGGCGCGGCAGAAGTGCATGTAGCGCATCGGCACGAGTCGCCGAAATTTGCCGAAGCAGATTGGAGTTGGGTGCCGCCTCTGGTGGATGGTATGGTGACAAACCCTGCCTGGTTCCGCGGGCTGCCACAGGAGGAGAAAGATGCCATCGTCAAACGTATGTGGGGAGAAGGACGCTTGAAGGTGGAACCATGGCTGGAAAAGCGCGTGATGAAATCGAACACGAGTATCCACCCAAAAGCCGGGCTTGTATCTTGTACTGTGCGCCCTGACGGTGCAATGGATGTCAAACTGGATAATGGCGATGCCTTTGTAGTGGATGATGTCATCCTCGCCACGGGTTACAAGGTGGAGTTGGAACGCTTACCCTTTTTGAAGAGTGGCAATCTTTTCGATAAGATTGAAGTGAAGAACGGATTCCCGGTACTTGACCCGCATTTTCAGACCACCGTCCAGGGATTGTATTTCACCAGTATGCCTGCCGGGCAGGATTTTGGTCCGTTCTTCGGGTTCACTGTTTCAGTACGTGCTTCTGCGAAGATCATTGGAAATGCGTTGATATCCAAATAGGAGATTCAAATGAACATCGTTTTCGTGCATGTGCATGTCAAATCGGAATTTGTGGAAGCTTTCAAACAGGCGAGTCTTGAGAATGCATCGAATAGTGTCAAGGAAGAAGGTGTTGCACGTTTTGATGTCGTTCAACAAGCGGATGATCCGACTCGCTTTGTGCTCGTGGAAGTATATAAGACAACGGATGCTCAATCTGCTCACAAAGAGACGGCTCATTATTTGACTTGGCGTGATACCGTCGCAGAGATGATGGCGGAACCGCGACAGGGAATTAAATATAGCAATATCTTTCCAGATGACGGCGGTTGGTAAACATGCCATTTGAATTCGCAACAGCAAATCGAATCATCTTCGGCGCGGGAAAACTCTCTGGGTTGGGGGAACAACTCATAGGGAGTGTGAAGCGTCTGCTATTGGTGAGGGGCAGGTCATCAGACGCGATTCCGCGCGTGAGGGAGATTCTGTCTGCACAGGGAATCCAATTCAATGAATTTGAAGTTCACGGCGAACCGACGGTGGATGTGGTTCGCGAAGGTGTTAAGTTTGCTGAGGGCTGTGATGCGGTGATCGGTTTGGGCGGCGGCAGTGTGATGGATGCGGGCAAGGCGATTGCCGCGTTGGCAACGAACCACGGGGGTGTCTTTGATTATTTGGAAGTAGTGGGTAGGGGACAGCCGCTGACAGAGAAGCCGTTGACCTATATTGCGATTCCGACTACGGCGGGGACGGGGACGGAAGTGACGCGCAATGCGGTGCTGGATGTACCAGAGCATGGTGTGAAGGTCAGCTTGCGCAGCCCCATGATGTTGCCGAGCCTTGCTATTGTTGACCCTGAGTTGACGTATAACTTGCCTCCGGAAATGACAGCCGCTTCTGGTTTGGATGCCTTGACTCAATTAATTGAGCCGTTTGTTTCAGTGAAAGCGAATCCGCTGACCGATGCGATTTGCCGCGAAGGCATGCCACACGCCGCGAAATCTTTGCGTCGTGCATATCTCAATGGCGCGGATAAAGAAGCTCGTGAAGGCATGGCGTTGGCGAGTCTCTTTGGCGGCTTGGCGTTGGCGAATGCCGCACTCGGAGCTGTGCATGGATTTGCCGGTCCGCTGGGTGGGATGTTGCACGCACCGCATGGAGCGATCTGCGCGAAGTTATTGCCTTTGGTGATGGAAGCGAATATCGAAGCGATGCAGGCAGAGAAGCATGTCGGGCTTGCGCGTTATGAAGAAGTAGCACGCATTCTTACTGGAAATCCTTCGGCTTCTGTGAATAATGGCTTGGCATGGGTAAGTGATATTGTGCGAGAGTTAAAAATTCCAACACTTTCAGCGCATGGCATGACCCAGGCACATATCCCTGAAGCGGTGCAGAAGACGTTGAATGCCAGTAGTTATAAGGGGAATCCGATTCCGTTGAAGGCGAGTGTATTGCAGGAGATTTTGGAAAAGGCTTTGTGAACAAGCTGCAATCTTGGGGTAAATTTGTGGGGTTTGGTCTCTTCTAGGTAAAGAACTTTCTCTCATAAATAAATGAGAGTGATAGAATCTTGGTTGGGCATTTGATTAAGCATAATCAGATGCCCTGACCTGTATAAGTTCGATGACTACTTCCAATCTATGCAAGGAGAAAAATGAAAAGCACCTTATTTAAAGGGGTTGTCCGTTCTTATGTTGATCGGGCTTTTATTAGCTGCATGCGGTGGGGCGCCTGCTGCAACAGAAGCGCCCGCTGTGGATGCCACCGAAGCGTCAGCTGAAGCTACAGAAGCTCCCGCTGAAGAAGCTTCAGGTGGCACGCTTACCATTGGTTTGCCGGTGGAGCCGGAAACACTCGACCCCGGTGATGCCGTTTATGTTCAGGAACAGTTCATTCTTATGAACCTGTTCGATTCGTTGTTATCCATTTCGCCGGATGGAGAACTGCACCCCGGTCTCGCGACTGCCTGGGAACCGAATGCGGATTATTCCGAATTCACCTTCACTCTGCGCCAGGATGTGACCTTCCACGACGGCACTCCTTTCACGGCTGAAGCGGTCAAGGCTTCTTTCGACCACATCAACAGCGATGCGGTGCTTGAGTCGGGCGGCAAGTCCTTGCTTCAGGATCATTCCTACGTGGAAACTGTCGTAGTGGATGATTACACCGTGACTGTCAAGTTCGGCGCTTCGTATCCGCTCTTTTTGCGTGATGCTTCCCGCCAATGGTTGAGCATTTCATCTCCTGTCGCTTTAGAAGCTTCCGGCGCAGACTATGGACGTAACCCGGTCGGAACCGGTCCGTTCAAGTTCGTGCAGTGGGATGCCCAATCTCAGATCGTGCTCGAACGCAACCCCGATTACAACTGGGGACCTGAGTTCGCTGCCCATCAAGGACCGGCTAACCTTGAACAAGTGGTCTTCCGCATTTTGCCCGAAGCTGCCACCCGTCTGACTGCTTTTGAAACCGGTGAAGTGCTCATCGCCAGTGAACCGCCTGCGTTGGATGCCATCGCTTTGGCTAATTCTGGAGCCGCTGCCATCCAAACCTTTGCTCAACCGGGTGTGCCTGCCATCTTGATGATCAATGCCACCAAAGCGCCGACCGATAACGTCAACGTCCGCAAGGCGATGATCCTTGCGGTTAATCAGGAAGAACTCGCGCAGACGGCTTTCCAGGAACTTGGTTTGCCCGCCACCAGCGTGATCTCTCCCACCACCTGGGCGTATGATGAAGGTGCCGCCAGCCTCTACAGCTATAACCCTGAAGAAGCCGCGCGCCTGCTCGACGAAGCCGGTTGGGTCGATGCTGATGGAGATGGTGTTCGTGAAAAAGATGGCGAGACACTCACCATCGACTGGCCCGATAACCCAGCCTGGTCTGAAGCCTTCAATGAACTCTTGATCGGCTATCTCTCTGAAGCCGGCTTCGATGTTCAGTATCGCTCCATGGATGATGGTGCCGCCTACGAAGAATTGCTCGCTGGCAACTACACCCTCGTCTACATGTACTGGACCCGCCCCGATCCTTCTCCATTGCGCTATTTGTTCCATTCTGAAAATGCCAATGGCGGCGGTGCCTGGACGAACTTCGTCAATGAAGACCTCGACAACGCGCTTGCCGATGCCGACACCAATACAGACGAAGCCGCCCGCGCGCAAGATTATGCCGTGGCTCAGAACATCATCATGGAAAATGCACTCGTCCTGCCGATGTTCACCGTGAATACCTCGTACATCACAGCTCCTGCTGTTCAGGGTTTCTCCTTCGATCTTGAAGGCTATCCCTACCTGTACGACATTTCCATCTCAGAATAACCCAACGACAATTTGCGCCGCACTTGCTTTCGAGTAAGTGCGGCGCAAGCATTTATAATAGACCTGCATGTTCAATTACCTGCTTCGACGAATCTTAACTTCCATACTCGTGCTGTTCGGCGTTTCGATGCTGGTCTTTTCTGTTATTCACCTTGTGCCGGGGGATGTGACCATGGCGATCCTAGGTCGCCAAAAAGTTACCGAAGAAAAAGTCGCTGCATTGCGTGAACAACTTGGCTTGAACGACCCGCTGTATGTGCAATATGGGCGCTATCTTTCCAATGCACTTCGCGGGGATTTGGGGACATCCATCCGCACCAATCAATCCGTCTCCGAAGCCATTGCCGAGCAATTACCCAGCACGGTCATGCTCGCAATGTCTGCGTTGATTGTTGCGCTTAGTATCGGCGCGGTCCTTGGGTTGTTGGCGGCATTGCGCCACGGCTCATGGGTTGATACGCTCGTAATGGGCTTATCGGTTAGTGGTCTTTCAATACCAACCTTTTGGATGGGTCTGCTCCTCATCCTTTTCTTCTCTGTGAGATTGAAACTCTTCCCAAGCATTTCCAACGGCTCTTCCTTCGCCGATCTCTTTCTCCCCGCCCTAACCTTGGGACTCCCCGAAGCTGCAGTCGTCGCCCGCATGGTGCGCGCCAGCATGCTCGACGTGCTCAATAAAGAATACATCACCACTGCTCGCGCAAAAGGCTTGCCCGAACGCTGGGTCATTCTCAAGCATGCTGTGCGCAATGCGCTGATCCCTGTGGTTACCTTCCTTGGTTTGCAAATGGCTTACCTGCTTGGCGGTGCAACCATCGTCGAAACCATGTTTGCACGTCAGGGCATTGGGCGGCTGGCGGTGCAATCCATTTTTAATCGTGACTATCCCATGGTGCAGGGCGTTGTCCTCGTCACTGCTGCCATTTATGTTTTGATCAATACCCTGACCGACATCACCTACGGCTTTCTCAACCCGAAGATCCGCCTCAAATAATGACCTCGAACCTGACTCCATCCATCAGCCCTTCCCATTCTCCAGGCTTGCGTATACTCCGACAGATATTGCGCAATCGCAGCGCACAATTTGGCGGCATTTTATTGTTGGCATTAATTTTCATGTCTTATGCCGCGCCGCTTTTCACAAATTACGAACCGAATAAGAACGCACCTTCTCAGGCATTGCAAGCGCCCAGTGTTGAGCATCTCATGGGTACGGATCATGTCGGGCGTGATACCTTCACCCGCTTTCTCTATGGTGGACAGTTATCTCTGCGAGTGGGTTTGGTGGGAATCACCATTGGTGCATTAATCGGCATTACGCTGGGTCTGGTCTCTGGCTATTTTGGCGGCTGGTTCGACGCTTTCATCTCCTGGTTCACAGACGTCCTGATGGCATTCCCCGATATTCTTTTGGCGCTCGCCATCATCGCCATTCTCGGACCCGGCATTCGTAACGCCATGCTTGCCATCGGCATTGCCTTCGTACCATCCTTCATGCGGCTGACGCGCAGCAGTGTCCTTTCACTGCGCGAGATGACCTATGTGGAAGCTGCCAAAGCACTGGGTAGCTCTGATACGCGGATTTTGATCAAACATATTTTGCCGAATTCGATCCGTACTTTGCTTGTGCTCATCACACTGGGAATCGGCTCATCCATCCTTGCAGGCGCAGCGTTGAATTTTCTCGGTCTTGGTGCAGAACCACCGACTGCCGAATGGGGTGCGATGTTGAACGCAGGTATGAAATACGTCCGCCAGGCGTGGTGGTTGACCTTCTTCCCCGGCTTTGGAATTTTCCTCGCGGTCTTGTCCATCAATCTGATCGGTGATGCCGTTAGTGATGCCGTCGCCGGGACGAATATTATGCTGCCGCAAGATAAAAAATAATCCCGAAGGGATGGTAGGATTATAGAAGCGCAACGAATGTTTTCAAATCCCGAAGGGATGACATGGAATCTAAAAGCATGTCACCCCTCCGGGGTTGTTTTTTCAAAATCACATGTTCTAGAATCATTTCACTCCTTCGGAGTTATTCAATGACAAATTCTCTTCAAGGTAAAACAGCCATCATCACCGGTGGCTCGACCGAACTTGCAGGCACCGTTGCTTTGGCATTGGCACAAGCCGGTGTGAATGTCTGTCTTTGTGGCAGGCAGGCAGACCTATTGGATATCTCGGTAGAGCGGATCAAGCAAACGGGTGGAAAAGCTTTCTTTGTAGAATCAAGCCTCGGGTCATTAGAAGAGGTGCAAGCGGTTGTGAATCAAACGCTATCCACCTATGGCGGCTTGGATATCCTGACCCTTATCTCTCCGTTCTGGAGCGGCGGGATGATCCACAGTCACAATGTCAAAACCTGGGATTTGGTGATGGACGCAAATCTTCGTGAACCATTCCTGATGGCGCGGGCGACTTTGCCGATTCTGCGTGAACAAAAACACGGCGAGATCATGGCGATCGGCTCGGACTCGGCGATGGGCATTTATCAACAAGATGGTGCGTATGCCGTTGCCATGCATGGGCTAACCACATTGATGGAGTTGATTCGCGCGGAGAATGCAGAGTTTGGAATCCGCACTCACATTCTTTCGCCGGGGTTGGCATTATCTACACCATTCGATGCAGAAGGCAAACCCAACTTGACCACCGATGATGTCGCTGAGTGGGTCTTGTGGCTGCTTACAAGACCAAGTCGTTTGCGCGGCAACAGCCCCATCCTGATCTAACAAAAGAACCCGTCTCATGCGAGGCGGGTTCTTTTCTATTCACTATTCACTCATTACTTACTAAACTTCTTACTCACTTCCATCACTACAAATACGACCAAGCCCGATGCCGCCGCAATGGATAGATCCGAGATGTGCAGAGGAACGACTTCGAAGAAATTTGCCAATACAGGTATATAAAGTACAAGCATTTGCAGAACGAACACCAACAATGCCATACCCATCAAGACGGGATTGCTCATGAGTCCGATCTTGAAAAGTGACTCTTTGTCAGAGCGCGCCGCCAGCGCCTGCATCACTTGCATGAATGCCAGCGAAGTGAAGATCATGGTCTGCCATTCGGGCTGCCCGCTAAAGTAATACCACGAACCAAGACCCAGCGCGATCGCGCCGATCAGCACCCCAACCCAAATAGTCTGCGTACCTGCGCCGCGTGAGAAGACGCCTTCAGTGGGTGCATAAGGCTTGCGCTTCATTGTGTCTGGCTCAGGGTTTTCCACGCCCATGCCAAGCCCTAGTAAACCGTCGGTGAGGAGATTGAGCCACAGCAATTGCAAAGGCAGCAGGGGCAGCGGCTTGCCGAGGAACGGAGCGATCAACATTACGAGCACTTTGCCGATGTTGCCTGCCACACTAAAGCGCACGAACTTACGGATGTTGTCGTAGATCGTGCGTCCTTCTTGCACAGCGGCGACAATGGTCGTGAAATTATCGTCGAGAAGCACAAGGTCTGAAGCTTCTTTGGAAACGTCCGTGCCGGTGATGCCCATTGCCACACCGATATCGGCTTTGCGCAGGGCAGGGGCATCATTCACCCCGTCGCCGGTCATTGAGACGATATGCCCTTTTTCCTGCAATGCTTGTACGATACGAAGTTTGTGTTCCGGCGCAACACGGGCAAAGACACTGACCTCATCCACAACGTTCTTCAATTCTTCAGGGGTAAGGTTCTCGATCTCCACGCCAGCCAATGCGCGTCCGTTCTCAGTGATGCCCAACTGACGGGCAATTTCGATCGCAGTCAATGGATGGTCGCCGGTGATCATGATCGGGCGGATGCCCGCTGCCTTGGCAATGGCAACCGCCTCCTGCACCTCGGAGCGCGGTGGATCGATCATGCCGAATAAGCCCAACAGGGTAATGTTCTGTTCAAGGTCGGTCTGGATGACCTCTGGGATGGAATTCATCAAGCGGAAGCCAACGCCGAGGACGCGCATACCTTTTCGGGCTAGACGTTCATTCGCCGCCTCAATTCTGGACCTCCACTCTGCATCCAGCGGAATGGACCTTCCCTCCGCCCAGACATGGCTCGTGATGTCGAGCAGTCCGTCCACGCTGCCTTTGGTGAAGGCAATGTAACGGGTGTCGCCGATCTCCAAACCTGAAAGTACGGTGGGATCATACTTCGCCAAATGATGGACGGTGGTCATGCGTTTGCGTTCCGAGTCGAAGGGCAGCTCTGCTGTGCGCGGGAAAGATGAATCGAGGGCAGATTTCCAGTAGCCCACCTTGGCGGCAGCAACAACGAGCGCGCCTTCAGTTGGGTCACCCATGGTATGGAAGCGGTCATCACCTTCATCCACCAATTTGGCATCGTTGCAGAGCGCGCCGCCGATCATCGTCAGCGAGAGCGAGGATTGGACGGGGGAACCCAATCCACGGGTGGCATGCAGCGAACCGTCGCGAGCCACATCGCCTGTCAGATCGATGGCGTGTTCGCCCACATCCAGCACGACAACAGTCATGCGGTTTTCAGTGAGTGTGCCGGTCTTGTCTGAACAGATGACCGTGACCGAGCCGAGCGTTTCCACCGCCGGGAGCTTGCGGATGAGTGCCTGGCGGCCGAGCATGCGTTGTGCCCCAAGAGCGAGCGTAATGGTAACCACTGCGGGCAAACCTTCAGGTACGATGGCAACCGCCACGCTGACTGCGGTAAGCAGCATGTGGCGAAGTTCGTCGCCGCGCAGAATGCCCATTACAAAAACGAGTGCCGCAATGCCAACCCCGATCACGGCAAGATTTTTACCAAGTTTATCGAGGCGGCGCTGCAGGGGTGTTTGCTCCTGCTTCACAGCTTGGATCATGTCGGCAATCTTGCCAAGTTCAGTGTTCATGCCGGTGGCGATCACCAGTGCAAGTCCGCGCCCCTGAGTGATGATGGTGCCCATGTATGCCATATTGCGGCGGTCGCCCAGCGGAAGGTCTTCGGTGGTGAGTGCGGCAGTATGTTTTTCGATGGCTTCAGATTCGCCAGTGAGCGCGGCTTCTTGAATTCTTAAATTGACAGCTTCCAACAGGCGCAAGTCAGCGGGGATGACGTTGCCTGTTTCCAGTTGAAGGATGTCACCGGGCACGAGTTCGCGCGCCGAGGTTTCTTTTAATTTGCCGTCGCGCAGGACACGCACGTTCGGCACAGACATCTTCTTGAGCGCGGCAATGGCTTGCTCGGCACGATATTCCTGTACAAAGCCGAGTAGTGCATACAACGCCACGATGGAGAGAATGGCAATGGTGTTCTTGGTATCGCCAAGCAGACCAGCAACGACAGCCGCTGCAATGAGGATGAGCACCATTGTGGCGGTGAGTTGCTCCCAAAGGATCTGCAAGGGAGTGCGCCCGCCGCGCTCTATGAGTTCATTTACACCAAATTTGGCTTTATGTTCATCCACCTGAGCGGCAGTGAGACCCGTCTCAGACGATGAGGCGAGTTCGCTCAAGGCGGAATTGGTTTCGATGGTATGCCAGTTCATTGATTTGTTTCCGTTCTCTTGGATAGTTTTAGCTCGATCATGGTTTTCAACGGCTCACGGAAATGATACCCCAGATAGCCAAGGGATGCGACCAGCCCGAGTGAAAAGACCAGCGGCAGATGGGTCTTGATATAACTGCTGATCAGCATCCATTCGTGACCAAGGACATAACCGGCGCCGATCAGAAGTGTACACCAAACGTAGGCACCGATGAATGTTGCGATGAAAAACCTCAGAAATGGGATTTTCGCCAACCCGGCAGGAATGCTAATCAGGGTGCGGATGCCCGGAATGATACGGCCGATCAGAACCAGGCCCGAACCCCAGCGGTGCATCTGGTCTTCGGCTTTTGCGATCAAAGCAGGTTCGATGCGGAAGATTCTTGCAAAGCGATCCACCACGGGACGACCACCCAGGCGTGCCACCCAATAGGTGATGGATGCGCCAATGGCACTGCCAAGCCCGGCGTATAGCCCGCCCAGTGGAATGAAGGCAGGGGATATGCCGTGACGTTCGATCAGCATCCAGCCTGCAAAAGCGAGAATGATCTCGCTGGGGGTAATACCGGTGGCGTTCTCAAAGATCATTAATCCGAAAACGCCCACCCAACCAAATTGGTCGAAAATATTTTGTAATGCAGAAAGGATCGTTGTTTCAATTTGCTCGAACATTCATACCTCATAAGTTAACCTGGCGGGACTTTTTGTAAATAAAAAGACCATCGCCAATAAAATGGACGATGGTCTTGCCTTTTCAGAACAGCCGGGAAAAATTTCCGTATTGACGACTGTGCTACCCAGCGTTTGGGCGGCTACTCCCCATCGGAGTTAGTCTCTAGTATATGGGTGAATCGATTTCTGTGGTTAAGAAACCTCTAATTTTGGCTTGCAGGCACGCTCACGAGAGCATCACTGCTTGCGATGTGCGCAATGCGGTACGGATCATCAAATACTCGGTGATATTCTCGGCGGTGATGATGCCCACCAATTGTCCACTGTGGGTGACGGGCAGGGTCGGGAAGCCGGATTCTTGGATGCGCATCAAAGCACTCTCGACCATTTCGTATGAATCTACCTCGGGTGGCGACCCACGCATGACCGCCGAGACGGCAACGTTCTGTCCATGCTGGGTGAGGGCGGAGAGGAAATCGTCGCGGGTGACCACGCCTGCAATGCGACCGTTATCGTCGATTACTGGGAAATCATGCTGAGAACCCGCCAGGATCAACTGCGACATGCGCGAGAGCGGGTCACGCGGAGAGAGGCTTTTGTAATCAGTTAGCATAGCGCGTCCTACCGGGATGCCGCTGATGACGTTCTTCATCTGCACGGCGCTGGCTTCTTGTGAGGCACCGATCCAAATAAAGAAAGCGATGAATAACAAACTTGCATTCCCAAACAATCCCACTAACCCAAATACCAACGCCAACCCCTGACCAATACTCGCCGCGATCTGCGTAGCACGCACATAGTCGATGCGCATGGCGAGCAAAGCCCGCAGCACACGTCCACCGTCCATGGGGAAGGCGGGGATGAGGTTGAACAACACCAACGAGACGTTGACGACCATCACGCGCTCAAGAAAACTTCCAGATGCCACCCCAAGCTCGGTCAGCGGCACCAGGTTCCCGGTCAGGAAAAGAGCCGCGAATAAAATCGCCGCAATCACCACATTCACAGCAGGTCCCATCAATGCGACCCACAACTCCTCGATCGGTTTCTCCGGCATACGTTCCAAACGTGCCACGCCGCCAATTGGGTAGAGCGTGATGTCGCGTGTTTTGATTCCATATTTGCGGGCGGTGAGTGCATGCCCATATTCATGCAAGAGCACGCACAAAAAGAGGACGAGGATAAACCCAATGCCGCTCAACACTTCGAGCCAGCTATTATTTTCCAACCAATGACTAAACCCAACCCACCCGATCAAAAGTAAAAAGGTGGCATGGATGTAGACATCAATTCCTGCAAATGTTCCAAATTTCCATTGCCATTTCATAGTTCAATACTCCTTGTATGAACGGCATTGTACAGGGAATTTATTAGAAAAATGTTATAAATATTCTCTCAAGAACTATCAGGATGCCCTTCGATAAACTCAGGGCGAGCGCCTCAAACCCCGCTCTGGCTTGCTCTGCCCCTCAAAGCTAAGCCAACGCCGATAAAAAAATCGCCCATCATCTTTGATGAGCGATTTCCCATTCACTATTAACTATTTACTGCTTTTTTACTTCACCATTCCCATGGCTTTACCAGCCTGATAGATGACATCCATGGCATGTTCAATATCCGCAGGGTTGTGCGCCGCGGTGACGGTGGCACGCAAACGGGACAAACCCTCTTGCACAGCGGGGGAGACGACCGGCAGCACGAAGACATCCTGCTCCTGGCAGCGTTTGGTCAGCTCGAAGGCTTTTTCGTCAGTGCCGCACAAGACGGGCACGATGGCGGTTTCGGTGAGTAAGGTGTCGAAGCCCATGCTCTTGAGTCCGCCGATGAATTGCTGGGTGTTGGCGTTCAATCTGTCCAAGCGTTCGGGCTCGTCAAGGATGACCTTGAAGGCTTCGTTGGCGGCGGCAGCTTGAGCGGGGGGCAGAGCCGCAGAGAAGATGTAGGCGCGGCTGCCGTGGCGCAGGAAGTCGATCAGTTCTTTTTTGCCTGCCACGTATCCGCCCACCGAGGGGATGGTCTTGCTGAGCGTGCCCATCTTGATGTCGATCACATCGCCCATGCCGAAGTGTTCTTCGATGCCGGTGCCGGTCTTGCCGAGCACGCCGACGGAGTGAGCTTCGTCGATCATCAGCCAGGCGTTGTATTTCTTGCTAAGTTCCACGATCTTGGGCAGGTCGATGATGTCACCGTCCATGCTGAAGACCGAGTCCGCAATGACGAGTTTGGAGACTTCGGCAGGCGCGTTTTTTAGTAAGCCTTCGAGATGCTCCATGTCGTTATGGCGGAAGCGGCGGAACTCTGCGCCAGACATCAAACAGCCGTCCACGATGGAGGCGTGGTTGATCTTATCCGAGAAGACGTAATCACCGCGTCCCATCAAGGATGAGATGGTGGTCAGGTTGGTTACGTACCCGGACGTGTAGGTGATGGCTGATTCTGTGTGCTTGAAATTGGAGATGGTTTCTTCGAGTTCGTTGTGGATGGTGAGGGTGCCAGCCAGGGTGCGGACGCCGTTCGTGCCGGTGCCGAATTTGTCCACGGCGCGTTTGGCGGCTTCATTAATTCTGGGGTGACCGACCAATCCAAGATACGAATAAGAGGCGTACATGCCCATCACGCGTCCATTGACGCGCACTTTTGAGTCAGGCAGCATTTCTTCGACTGCCTGGTTATAGAAATAAAAATCGTGTTTTTTGATCTCATCCACGCGCTGTTTAAGCGCGGCGATGCGCCGGGTGCTGTTGTTGTCTACGCTGTGAAAATCCATTGAGTTCCTCCGAAAGGGAATGGCGCAAGTTTAGTCGAGGGAGGGGGGATTGTCTAGTGAGGAATACTTAAAGGGAAAAGGCTTATTCCAGCCATTCGAACAGATATTTTGCATCGTGTTCGATTTCAAATTTTTTGAGGAAGTCGAGGTATTCCTCTTTGAAGGTCTGTTGTTTATGATGCTGTTCCTGATTTTGAATGTAGGTATACACGGCTTCGATTTGGGAATGGCTGTAGGAAAAGGCTCCGTAGCCTTCCTGCCAGTTGAATTTGCCAGTGATCCAGTTTTGTTCGTTGATGAAATTGGATGAATTGTTCTTAATATCCCTCACCAGGTCGGATAATGCCATTGCAGGTTTGAGCCCCAGGAAAACATGGACGTGATCTTCCACGCCGTTGATGATGATCGGCTTCTGCCCTTTGTTCTTGATAATCCCTGCCATATATTTGAAAACCTCCTGCCGCCATTCCCTTTGCAGAAGGTTTTGCCTGCCTTGCACGGCGAATACCACTTGAATATAGATCTGTGAAAATGTCCCAGCCATGCTCGCCTCCTGAATCAGCTATGTCATCCCTTCGGGATTTATTTCATGGATCGTTCGGTTTCTATAATCCTGCCACCCCTTCGGGGTTTTATCGTGTCTATTATGGAAAACTTTGTTTGATAGATAAGTAATCCCGAAGGGATGAAATGATTATAGTATTGAGGTTGAGACAGAATGAACCCCGAAGGGGTGTCATAGCCTACCCAGTCAATCTCTTCAACTCGGCTTCGTCGATGATCTTTACCCCAAGCGATTTCGCTTTCTCAAACTTCGAGCCGGGGTTTTCACCGAGCACCAAATAACTGGTCTTCTTGCTGACACTGTCGGTTACTTTGCCGCCGTTGCTTTCGATGAATTCCTTGGCATCATCACGAGAGAAATTCGGCAGCGTGCCTGTCACAACAAAGGTCATACCAGTGAATGCGCCTTCTTTTTTCTTTTCGTCTGCCTTCATTTGCGGATCTAAACCGGCAGACTTTAACTTCTTCAATAGTTTTTGATTCGCCGGGCGGGCAAACCAATCCACAATTGATTCAGCGATATTGGGACCAACTCCTTCAATCTGCCGCAATTCATCGGTAGTAGTCTTCGATAAAGCGGATAGATTGCCATACGTCCGTGCCAGATCGCCTGCCATGACTTCACCCACCCCGTGGATTCCCAGCGCGACAATGAGACGGTTCAAACTCTGACCTTTTGCCTGCTCAATCGACCCAAGCAGATTCTCCGCCTTTTTCTCGGCAAAACCTTCCAACCCAAGCAGTTGACTCTTTTTCAGCGTGAACAGATCCGCAACGTCTTTGACCAGTTCTGCTTCGATCAATTGCTCTACGATCTTAATACCCAGCCCGACGATATCCATTGCGCCGCGTGAGACGAAATGCTCCACGTTGCGGACGAGCTGTGCCGGGCAGGCGGCGTTGACGCAGTACCATGCCACTTCACCTTCGATGTGCTCCACGTCTTGTCCGCATGCCGGGCATTTTGTGGGTGGCTTGTATTTTTTCTCTTTGCCAGAGCGTGCATCCACTACGGGACCGATGACGTAGGGAATAACTTCGCCTGCGCGTTTGATCAGCACTCGATCCCCGATGCGGATGTCTTTTTCTGCGATGTAATCGAAGTTGTGCAAGGTGGCGTTGCGTACGACCACCCCGCCAATTTCTACGGCTTCGAGTGAAGCGCGCGGAGTCAACACACCGGTGCGACCAACTTCCGCGTCGATGCCGAGCAGGGTGGTGGTCACTTCGCGTGCCGGGAACTTGAAGGCAATGGCTCCGCGTGGGTCTTTGCCCACGAAGCCCAAATCTGCGGCGAGGGTCAAGTCGTCGATCTTGATGACCATGCCGTCGGCTTCGTAAGGAAGCGTGTCGCGTCCCTTGTCAAAGGTCTCGGTATAGGCAATTGCCGGTTCTAGATCGTTGAAGCGTTTCGAAATATCCGTCACAGGGAAACCCAGTGACTTGAGATATTCCAGAATCTCCCATTGCGAGGTTGGGACTTTGCCGCCTTCGGAATGAACGATCTGATAGACCAGCAAAGTGATCGGGCGCGAAGCAGTCAACACCGGGTCAAGCTGGCGCAGCGAACCCGCCGCCGTGTTACGCGGATTGAGATAGGTCTTCTCGCCCGCTTCTTCCAGACGTTTATTTAATTTTTCAAAATCCTGAATGGGGATAAACGCCTCGCCGCGAACGACAAGGTAACTAGGCGGCTTCGGTCCTTTCGAGTCTACGGGGATTCTCAAAGGAATAGCTCTGATCGTTCTCAAATTGGATGTGATATCTTCGCCCACTTCACCGTCACCGCGGGTGGCGCCTTGCACGAACTGACCATCGCGATAATGCAGTACGACCGACAAACCGTCGATCTTGGGCTCGACCACGAACTTCGCCTTCTCAACACGGTCATCTAATTTCTTGATGCGTTCAAGCCAGGCGCGGGCATCGTCACCGCCGAACGCGTTGGCAAGCGAAAGGATCGGCGCCGGGTGGCGTACCTTCTCGAATTTTTCTGAGACTTTTGCTCCGGCGCGTTGTGTAGGGGAGTCTGGGGTGATCCAGTCAGCATGATCCGCCTCGATCTTCTTCAGTTCATTTAACAGGCGGTCGTATTCGAGGTCGCTGATAATAGGCGCATCCAACACGTGATACCGATAATTATGGAAGTTGATCTGCGCTTTGAGTTCTTCGTAACGGGAGAGAAGTTTTTCTGCCATTTACAAATTATATAATGAAACACCGCCTGTGTTCACAGGCGGTGTGGGGGTTTTAATCTATTTTTTTCCAGATGTCTGATGGCGGGCGCGAGAGCGGGCGCGTCATGGCAGAAAGGCGGGCTTCGTAGTAGGGTTCGGCTTCGGTGGCAAAACGCGAGAGGTCGAAGAGGCGGCGCTTGAGCAGCAAGTCTGCGATGCGCTTTACTTCCTCTCTGCTGAAGTCGGGGAGTTTTTCCGCAAATTCGGTCAGGCTGAATCGCCCAAGCCGAATGACAAAATTCACTGCAGAGCGTAAAGGCTCGGAGAAGAGCACCACATCAGAAGGGCGCAGGTCTTCCTGCCGTTCCTCCAATTCCTTTATCGCAGTTTCGTAGAGCGGATTGCTCATGAGCGACTTCCCTTTTCCTTTCAGTCCGGGTGAAACCTAGGACTTGAGCAGATCTACTAAATTGCGCAACCCTTTGGTAACCACATTATCGGGGTAATGAATGGTGAAAAGACCGGAGCTCGCGAGCATCATCATTTCATCAGAGTGCGGCAGGATCGCGCCAACTTTGGCTTCGTAGGTTTGCTCTACGCGGGCGCGCACTTCTTCAAAGTCCAGGTTGCTGGGGGCTTTGTTGACGAGGATGAAAAGCTTCGGCACATCCAATTTCTTGGCAACATCCACGGTTACGGCGGTTCCTTGATAATCCTGCTGGTCGGGGCGCATAATAATGACCAGTGCATTGGAGATCGCTATGGAGAGCAAGGTCTCTTCATTCAGACCTGGGTGAGTGTCGATTAGGAGATAGTCCAGCTTTAGTCTTTCGATCACATCGCGGAAGCCGTCATTCAACAGACCGACATCGTAGCCTTCGCGTAGAATGCGGGCGATCTCACCGGCTTTGATGCTGGAGGGGATTAAGAAGATCTGTCCTTTAACTTCGGCACCGATATGCCCGGTTACATCCTGGGCGGCTTGTTCAATGGTGCACTTGCCCCAAAGATAGTCGTTGAGCGAGTGTTCCATATCTGCTTCGTCAAGATTGAAAAGAACATGAATTCCAGGGGAGGCGATATCCGTATCCACCACACCCACGCGTGCACCATCCATGGCAAGCAGCGCTGCAATATTGGCTGTTGTGTTCGATTTACCCGTCCCACCGCGGAAAGAATGAACTGAAATGATTTTGGACATGCACTTTCTCCGATTCTATGATAGTCTTGCCAAATCTTAAGATTTCACAGCGGTAATTATAGCCTAACTGGATTGAAAATAAAATCCCTCCTTTTCCCGTCCTAATTATGATATAGTGACTTTCTAAAAAACGGAAGTAGTCCAACCCCTTTTTGCCTCTCATGACGACAAATTATATGCAAAACACCTCCACAGCCCTGCAAGATGCCAGCGATGAAGTCCTCATCCAGAAGTTTAGTGATGGAGTCAAAGAGGCATTTGATGCTTTGTACTTTCGCCATCTGCCCAGTGTATATAAAAGGGTAAGGTATGTGGTACCGGAAAGTGACGTGGAAGATGTGACGCAGGAGATCTTCATTGCTGCACTAAAGTCTCTTCCTTCATTTCGTGGGGAGGCGAAGTTTGGTACATGGCTGCGAACTTTGACCAACCATAAGGTAGCCGAGTTCTATCGTCGGCGCACGCGTAAGCAGGAGCCCTTATTGGCTCCACTTTCAGACGCGGCGGCTCAGGTAACTGGAAGCACCTCTCAATCGTTGGAAGAACGTATCTACCTCCAGCGGGCGCTCCAAGACCTGCCTGAAAACTACCGGGAGATCCTTTTGCTTCGTTTTGCAGAAGATATGCAGTTCAATGAAATTGCCGAGTTGACGAACCAAAACCTGGAGGCGACGAAATCCCTTTTTCGGCGGGCCGTCTCCGCACTCCGTACTCACTTGGAAAAATAACCATGTATCAACAAAACGAATCGCTCGAAAAAGATAACGAACTGGCAGACTTTGCCGACCGGATCATGAGTGGCTCTGCCAATGACTCCGCCTCAACCTCCGACGAAGATCTGCTCAGCCTCGAAAAGACGCTTCTCCGCCTCAATAGTGCCATCCCTCCCAAAAAATTGGAGGATGCCCAGGTTAAGCAGATGTTGGTGCGGCTTAAAACCCGCACCCGGCGCGAAGAAGATGCGGCTGTGTCCAAGCCTTCTTTTTGGAAGCGACTTTTTGATTTTCAAGCCAACCCTCAGGTAGGGTTGCTCTTTGCAGTGGCGGCGATGGTGATCATCGCGGTAATCGCCCTACCCACACTTCAAGTACCCGGCTCTTCCGTCTCTGGTACGGCTACCTCCTCAGGACGCAGCCTATTCCCAATTCTTGGCGGGCTCGGTGTATTGTTTGTGATGTATTGGCTCTCGCGCCGTAAATAGAAAATCCCCCCAAAAGTGCTATTTTCAATATAGGCTTCACAAACCCCATTTCGGGTTTAAAAACTACACAGTAAGTGAAGTGTTCTTTGCTATTGATCTGAAAAAGGAAGGCACCCTTCAGATCTGTAAGCGATAGTTGGACCATTTAGCGTTGTCTATGTATGAACATATATTATTTTGAAAGGATAAAAAAGATGAAAACAACAACGATAAAAAAGCAAGGTATGAGGTTGTTTACGTTTATTGCTATCTTAACCATACTATCTTTGCTGCTTTCTGCTTGTATTCCTGCCGAAGGGTTGGCGGGGGGGGCAGGTGGCGGGGGTGGTGGAAATGAAGGCGGTAATGGTGGTGGTGGGGGTGGCGGAAACGAAGGTGGCAATGGTGGTGGGGGTGGCGGAAACGAAGGTGGCAATGGTGGTGGGGGTGGCGGAAACGAAGGTGGCAATGGTGGTGGGGGTGGTGGAAACGGTGGCGGCGGCGGTGGGGGTGGTGGAAACGGCGGCGGTGGGGGGGTGGTTCTGGTAACTCGGGTGGTTCTGGTAACTCGGGTGGTTCTGGTAACTCTGGTGGTTCTGGCAACTCTGGTGGTTCTGGTAACTCGGGTGGTTCTGGCAACTCTGGTGGTTCTGGCAACTCTGGTGGTTCTGGTAACTCCAGTGGTTCTGGCAACTCTGGTAATAGTGGTAATTCTGGGAATTCAGGAAACAGCGGTAGCTCCGACAATTCTGGAAGTTCTGGCACTGGCGATCCGAGTGTTCAGAATCCCGATGGTGTCATCGTGCGTGGCTCGAAGCAGGATTCTTCTGATCCCTGTTTGGATCAAGGACAGTTACCCTGTGGTCAAGGCGATCACGGCAAGGGTAATCCTGTAAATGGCAGCCTGCACGCGAATTGTCGTGCTGCTCAAGGAGAAGTTGATCCGATCTGTGCGCCGAAGCCTCCCAAGGACATTCTTCCGAATAACAACGGGAATAATGGTAACGGTGGTAATAACGGTAATAATGGTAATAACGGTGCCGGTGGTGCCGGCGGTGGAGGTAATGGCGGCGTTGGTGGTGTAGGTGGAGGCGGTGGTGGAGGCGGTACTCCCCCGGTCGTTTTAGACCCGATCTTGCCTGCCCCTCCAGTGGTTGAAGTGGCAGCTGCACCCAAAGTCAAAGTAGATGATAATGGCGTTGCTTCCTGCCCGAACTGGATCATGTTCCACTCATTCCGTTCCGGCAATTTGGATGTCTTCCGCCTGGATGGCATCGAAGGTCCCGGTGGATTTGAAGCGATCAACCTCAGCAATGGCGGCAGCCAAGACTCACGCCCCAGCCGTTCACCGGATGATTCATCCATAGTGTTCCAAAGTGACCGGGATGGAAATGTTGAGCTTTACCTGGTCGATAGCATGGGCAAGTCTCAGTCTCGCTTGACGAATACGAACGCAAACAACATCAATGCCATGTTCGGACCTGATAGTAAAAGCGTGATCTATCAAAGCGATCGCAATGGTAACTGGGATATCTTCATCCTGAACAAGGAAACCGGTAAAGAGTTACAGTTGACTTCCGATACTGGTGACGATGTCAATCCGTTCTACTCACCGGATGCGAACTGGATCACCTTCCAGTCGAACCGCACGGGCTCATGGAATGTGTATGTCTTCGATATTTCCACGGGTACGGAATATCAGGTCACCTCTTTCTCGACCGATGTGCTCTTCCCGAGCTGGTCGCCGAATGGTAAGCAGCTGGCATTCTTTATCAATATGTCTGGCACTTGGGATCTGTATGTGTCTGATGTTCAGGGTAAAGGATTCAAGCAGATTACAACTGGTGGCGATGCCGGCAATGCAAGCTGGTCGCCGGAAGGGGATCGCATCGCGTATCAGGTGACGTTTGGTGATAACACCGATGTATTCACCTTCGACCTGACCACGAACGAAGAATTCCAGTTGACGAATTACGGCGGCGTAGACTCTGCCCCGACCTGGAATTGCGGCGGTACCAATGTGTCCTTCACCTCGAATCGTGAAGGCGACCCGAACATCTACTCGACCTGGTGGCAAGGCGGCGGCGATATTTACGGCATCACGCTGGATCCCTCCACGGACAAGTGGTCACAGTGGTCACCTTCCAAGGAACCTGGCTCACGCGGTTATTGATCTAAATAACGGATAAAGTTTGACCGCCCTTGAACGAACAGTTCAAGGGCGGTCTTCTTTTGGTCACCAAACAGATATGGCTTGTTAATGATTCTTCCTTGCAGGTCGTTTCTAGATAAGGTATGATTTTACCCATGGTTGTGGTTGCCCTCCTTATTGCTTTTACCATCCCTGTAGTCTTTCTCTATCTGCTGAATCGGTTTGACCTTTTTAATACTGGCAAGTCTTATTTCAATGTTCTCACCCTGGTGGGGGGGATGTTGGCATATTATGCAGCAGCACAGATCAACCCGGCGGTGGTGAATATGGGCTGGGCTTCCTGGGAACAGGTGGTTCGTTTTGTTGCTCCAGTCATTGAAGAGATCCTCAAAGCGGTCATTTTGGTCTACCTTGTCCAACGCGCGGATTTTAACTACGTGGTCGATGGTGCGCTGTATGGGTTTGGCTCAGGTATCGGGTTTGCAGTGACAGAGAACTATGAATATGTAATGGGGCATTCCGAAGTGGCGATGACGATCGCACTTGCGCGTGTGTTTTCGACCAACCTGATGCATGCCACCAGCAGCGGACTGATCGGTACAGCACTGGCGTATCAGCGCGGCGATAAAACCATACGCGGCAGGCTGGCGATCGCTGCCGGGTATATTATTTCTATTAGCATTCATATGGGTTTTAATACCCTTGTTAATTCGGGGGGGAATCTGATCGTGCTCATTTTTGCCATTCTCATCGGTGTGACTGGCGCTGCATTGATCTGGTACATCATCAAACGCGGGCTGAACATTCAGAAAGATTGGGTGGCAGAGAAGCTAGGCATGGCAGACCGTGTTACACAAGAAGAGACACGTGTTGTCAGTAATATCGAAGCGGTGCACGAGGTCCTTGCACCTGTGGAGGCACGCTTTGGTGCTGAGAAAGCTGCCCTTGTGCGCAGCCTGATCTACAAGCAGGCAGAGATCGGTATTAAACGTAAACTGCTTGAGACCGCCGCCAATGAAACCCGTAAAAAAGAGATTAACAAGATCATCGAAGACCTGGTGAAAGAGATCAATCTTTTACGAAACCAGATCGGTACCTATTGTATGATGATGGTGCGGGAAGTGTACCTGAGTCAGGACCTGCAGATATGGAGTTTGCTCAATGCCCGTATCGCTTCTGCAGGTCTGGGTCAAAAGGGAGGCGGTCTATGGAACCGCGTCTCGGAGCGGTTGAAGGATTCGTCGTCACAGGAAGATAAGTCATGACCGGTGATGTTTTACAAAAGATACACCAAACAGATTTTTTCAAGGAGCTTTCAGATGATGCCCTTGCCGCTGTGGCGGCAAAGACTACACTGCGCAAGTTCTCTACAGACGCCGCCATGATGCGCAAAGGCGACCCCGCCGATTCTTTTTATCTTATTCTTGAGGGACATTTGAAGATCGTCACCACGGATGCGCGCGGTGAAGAGATCATTATCAATAAAGTGGGACCCGGCGAAGCCATTGGCGAACTTGCGCTGGTGGATGAACGTCCACGTTCGGCGGGTGCCATTGCCTTGGATGAAGTGGAAGCGCTTGAGTTGACGCGTGAAGCCTTCTTTGAGTTGCTCGCTCAGCGTTTGGATGTGGCACTCGGCATTCTGCGCGGGCTTTCGAATCGGCTGCGTTTTTCAACCACCTATATTGAGAAAGTGATAGACTGGTCGCAAAAGACCGCCGAGGGCGATTATTCGTTTTTGGAAAACACCCAGCCGCTCACCAACAGTGCCGGAACGGATGATGACAAGGCGGCTCAATTGCTTTCCACGTTCTATTCGATGGTGCGAAAAGTGAAAGCACGTGAAGAAGGCTTAAAGCAGGAATTGGAACGCTTATCTTTCGAGATCGATCAAGAACGCCGTAAGAAGGAATTTGAAGAGATCACCAGCACCGAGTTCTACGCCAAATTGAAAGAACAGGCACAGACCATCCGCAAGAAGCGGCAGGGTCTGTAATCGAAATTACATGGAGGCATGATGAGCGCAGGAAAGATCGTATCCATTCATTCATTCCGCGGAGGTACGGGGAAGTCCAACACCACCGCAAACCTTGCCGCACAAGTTGCCATGACGGGCAAACGTGTGGGCGTGGTGGACACGGATATCCAGTCTCCGGGCATTCACGTACTATTCGGCTTGGATGAAAAGAAGATGGGCAAAACCATGAACGATTTTCTGCATGGCACTGCCACCATTCGCGAGATCGGTTATTCAGTGGGTGAACACTCCAGCGAAGGAGAAGGGCGCGCCAAGTTAGCGGGTAAGAATCTCTGGCTATTTCCATCCAGTATTCGCGGTGGAGATATCAGTCAGATCATCAAAGAAGGCGTGGATTTCAACCTGTTGAACGAAGGGTTGCAGACTACCATTTCTGAATTTGACCTGGATTACCTTTTTATCGATACGCATCCCGGCTTGAACGAAGAGACGCTGCTCTCCATTGCCACTTCAGATGTGCTTATTATTATTTTGCGTCCCGATAATCAGGATATGCAGGGCACATCCGTTACGGTGGATATTGCCCGCAGTCTTGATGTTCCCAATTTGTTCCTGCTGGTGAACAAGGCGCTGCCCAAGTATGACTTTTCCGTGATCAAAAAGGATATCGAAGAAAAATTTGAGGCGCCGGTTGCAGGGATCATGCCGCTCTCGTTCGATATGGCAGAGAACGCCAGTAAAGACCTGTTCTCCCTGCGTTATCCTGACCATGAGTGGTCGAAGGCACTGTGTGGCGTGGTGGATTTCATCCTCGCTTCAAAATAGGAGACAACCATGAAATGCTGGCATTGTGAAGAAGAGCCCCGTGCATCCTGCGCTTTTTGCGGACGTTTCGTTTGCAAGGATCACGCAGCAACCATGTCCACATTCATTACGATGTTCGTCGGCGCCAATAACACGCCTAAAGGGCTGGCGGTTGCCAACGTCATCTGGTGTGGTGAATGCGAGCCGCAGCCTGAACCGATCAGCATGCCCGAGTTGTATTGAGCGAGGTAAACATGCCAGGACTTTTTGACCGGTTGGATAAAGAGATCAAGGAGAGCCAGAAGGATGGCGGTATCTCGCCCCTTGATATTGCCAAATTGCCGCCCTCCCTGCGTAAGATCATGCGTGTGATGCTGCGCGAACTGCAGATGAGCTATCCGCGGATGTGTGAGGTGATGGATACCATGCCCGAACAGGACCGCCTCACGCGCACCGAATTGGATTCTGCGCTTTCGAACTTGACCGAACAATTTTGGCTGACCCGCATCGGTGAACGGGAGAAAGCTATTTATAAGGTCAACTTGCGCCGGAAGGAAGGCAGCACATTGGCTGCTGGTATATGGTCTTCATTGGATTCAAAATTAAAACGGAAGCCGCCCACAGGTTGATAGGAAAAACACAAAGTCGAGAGCTTAGCTCTCGACTTTGTGTTTACCCCTTGTTTTTTCGCAATTATTAATTCTTTGGAATTTTACGAACCATATCATAAAGGTTCATGGCGTCTTTCTTTCCCTTTAAGGAAATCGCTCCGAGCGATACGCATTCGTATTTTTCTTCAACCACTCGCTTAATGGGCTCTGAGACCACGATCTGATTCTTCTGTGCGCGGTTCATTAAACGCGCCGCTGTATTGACCGTATCTCCCAGCACATTGAACTCGCGGCGTCCGCGCGGGTCGCCTACTTCCGCCACGAAGGCGGGTCCCTTGTTAATGCCGATCTGGCAATACACTTCTGGTTTGATGCCGCCAATGGTGGGGGCTTTGGCGTTGATCCCTTCCACCACCTCGCGGATCGCTACGGCTGCTGAAGCGGCGCGCATCTCATTATTGGTGTGTGCGTTCGGTACACCAAAATAGATGACGATATCTGAACCAGAAAGGTGATAGGTCACCTTTTTTAGAACTCCGCCGCGGGCTTCTACGACGGCATTGATGAGAGAGAATGCCTTGGAAAAACTTGCCGCCAGCTTGCGTTCTTCGCCGGGCAGGGCGCGATCTGCCGCCTCGGGCAAACCAATAAAGTTGACGAACATGATCGTCGGCTCTGGAAAATCTGGAGGAATGCGGCGGTCTGCCGCACTTTCCACCAACATCGAAAGGATCGGGTCTGGAATGTAACTGGCGAGCGGCTCGATCGAGTTAAGCAGTTCGATGATATTGTTGAGGACTTCCTTCTTATCCTTTTTGTCAAAGAGCACACTGCTTGCCATGCGTCGCCCTACCGGGGTAATCTCATAATCGCCGAGATTTTCAGCAGTAAGGTCATCCACTACCAGGTGATATTCGGGGTTGCCGTCTTCAAAACGGAAATCGTTTTTTGCCAGATCATAGCCGCTTTCCGAAACGTTCACACGCTCATTTGCCCCATTGCTTTCGGTCAGCTTGGCTTTTTGCACATCCTTGCCCAGCAGGACATGTTCCATGCGGCGGGGTGTGCCGATCTCAGCCGTGAGGAATTTTCCGCTATGCACACCAATGCGCATTTTCAAGTTGACAATGCCGGTGGGCGTCTGGATCTCTGCGAAGTCTTTCATGGCGCGCTGCATACGCAGACCAGCACGGATGGCGCGGCTGGCATCATCTGATTTTCCGGTTTTCTTGGGGAACATTACCAACATGGCGTCACCGGTAAACTCCACCAACTCGCCGCCCGATTTGCTGATGATCGAGATCATGGTGGAAAAATATTTGGTCAATTCTTTCAGCAGGTTTTCTGCGCCTTCGCGTCCTTTGGATGCGTTGGCTTCCATGAGTTTGGTGAACCCCGCCAGATCGGTGAACATCATGGTGCCATACTGCCACTCGGTCTTTACATCGCCGGGTTTGAGTTTGGTAATGTCGATCTGGCGCGAAGTATAGTCATGCAGGATGCGTTGTAAAGTACGTAGGTGATTGTGTACCTGGATCATGACCTCGACGGAAGGATTGCCCCACATCGAAACATACATTTCGGAAGGGAGCAAATATCTTAAACGGCTTTCAATCGTAGTCAGAGGAGACTCGGGTAACATAAATTCCATTATACTTGAATTGAAAGTCTTCGCTCTGGCAACGCCTTTATAACTTCCAGGAGAGATAATGAACAATAGAAAACGGGTTTTGATGGGAGTTCTTTTAATTACTGGTATTCTTTTGACAGCTTGTGGTGGAGGGAATAATACCCCGGTTTCTGATTCTGGCAGCCCCACCGATGCAAGCGGAGGCAGCGCTGCCGCTCCGGTCACTGTGGATCTGACGCTTGATCCTGCTAATTTGCCTTCAGACAATGCCAATGCTGCAGCGATCTATCTATATGAAGGTTTGGTCCGTTTGCAATCTGGCACAGTTGAGGCAGCGCTTGCTGAAACCGTCACTATTTCTGAAGACGGCTTGGACTATATTTTCACCCTTCGGCAGGGTGTGACCTTCCACGATGGCACACTGTTGACCGCCGATGCGGTCATTCTAAACTTCAATCGATGGTTCGACCCGGGAGATGCCAATCGCGGTGCTGGTTCTTATGCTGCATGGGCTGCCAGCTTTGGAGGTTTCAAAGGCGAGGTGACCGAAGATGGAAAGCCTAAATCTCACGTGGATGGCATTGAAAAACAGGATGAATACAATCTTATTGTTCACCTGAATGCTCCAGATGTCGATCTGCTTACCAAACTAACTGACCCGTCTTTTTCCATCATCAGCCCGGCAATGTTTGCTGGCGGCGATGGCGGTACGGGTCCATATAAAGTTGTGGCTGCAAATGGAGATACCCTTACCCTTGAACCGTTTGCCGGGTATTGGGATGCAGCCTCCATCCCAAGCAAGGCGATAGAAGTCCCCGCACCGTAGTTGTTTAAACCAAAAACGCCCCGAACAATTCGTTCGGGGCGTTTTTGGTTAGAGAGTTTTAGCGGGAAGCCCATACCGGTTCGCCATCGTAGCCTGGCATGGTGGTGACGCGGGTGAATTCATTGGTCGCGATCACTGCCTGATAGACTTCCATGTCATCACCTGATTCGGCTTGAAAGACCAGCCGTAATCCGTCTGGTGACCAGGCAGGGGTGCCGCGCGGCTCAATGCCCGGTTGTGACAACGCAACAATGCTGCCGTCGCGGATGTTGAAAACTTGAATGCCATACACATCAGCTTGTACGACATTGGAGGCGATCTGCTCGCCATTCTGTGACCAGACGGGGGTGTCGTATTTAGCAAGGTTGGGGGTGATGCAGGCTTGGTTCAGTCCGTCGCGCCCGATAATACAGATGTTCGAGAGTTCACCAGCGAACGATTGAAAGGCGACGAAGCTTCCGTCTGGCGACCAGACCGGGGTGTTGTCGGGAGCTGGACTCGTTGTCAGTGTGGATACACTGCCATTAGGGCTGAGCAGGAACAGGTCTGAGTTGCCGAAGCGGTTGCTGACAAAAAGGATGTCGTTCGATACCGGCGACCAGACCGGGTTGCTGTCTCCGGCGGGGTCATTGGTCAAGCGGATAGGGTTGGAGCCGTCACTGTTGGCAATGTAGATCTCCAGGTTGCCATCGCGGAAGGATTCGAAGGCGATCTGTTGACCGTCCGGTGACCATGAGGGTGAGGCGTCTTTTTCCTGTGCATCGGTTACACGATTGATGTTGCCGCTGGGGATATCGAGAACGTAGATATCAGTATTATTGTTCTGAGTGGAGGAGAAGGCGATCTTGCTGCCATCCGGTGAGATGCGCGGCGTAGCGCCATCCAAGGCTGCATTGGTGGTGAGGCGGGTCAGTTCAATGCCATCTGGAGTGCTCATATATAAATCGGTTTGACCGTCACGATCGGATGTGAAAATGATATGACCAGTAGCGGGCGGGGGGAGGGCAGGTTGAACCTCGGCAACTGGAGCTGCCTGGGCTGTATCGGTGATTGGGGTTGAAGTGGGTTGACCCGCTGCGCCGGAGAGGTCGATGTTTCCGCCGCTGCAAGCGCCAAGTGTGAGTGCGATCAGGGCAGCAGCTGCAAGTGTTATGATTTTGCGATGAGTTTGGATGAAAATGGTCATGAATTCCCTGCCCTGTAGGCATTTTGCTTGGATTGTTTTTTATGGTTTATTGCTGAAAGTTCCGTAATCTTAGTGTCTATTTATCCCCCAAAAGTGTTACCAAAACAAGCCTGAAATAATATCAGTTTTGCAAACCCCCAAAAACTTTTATTCTTCCTTATTTTTTTCCTTTGGAGCGCATTTCCTTTGCGCGGGTTGTCAGGTCACGGAAGAATTGTGTTTCGGTGATCTCATCCACCTGTTTGGCGCGGCGCGATTGATCGACCTCAATGCGCAGTTTGGCGATCTCACTGCGCAGGGCTGCCTCACGGATGTAGCCATCCAGCGCAGCTGTAGCAAGCAGGATCAATGCCTCCAGCACAAGGTCAGCCTCAAATGCGACGATCTCGCCGGTTTTTGGGTCCTTGGCATTGATGAGTTGCAGCACCCCCATGACCTTGCCGTCCTTGTTCTCGAGCGGAATGGTTAGGAAGGATTTGGAGCGATAACGGGTTTGTTCGTCGAAGGATTTTGTGCCTGAGAAATCGAACCCCTCCGCTTCATAGGCATCGGCGATCATAATCCGCTGGTGGGTCAGCGCGGCATGCGAAACCACGTTGGAGCGGTTCTCACTGCCGTCTTCGTTATACATGCGGATCGGTTTGAAGGCGATCGGACTCCCGCTCGTGCCGCCCATATGCATATTCAATGAAGTATTCCGTAGGATCACAAACCTTAATTTATCTTCCTCAACGAGATACAAACTCCCGGCATCGGCGTTGGTGAATGCCTGCGCTTCCACTACCAATGACTCGAGCAATCGGTTGAAATCTTTTTCCGCAGAAAGAGAGACGCCGATGGGGATGACCTTATTCAGAAGATTTAATTGAACGTTACGCTGTGAAATAGTGCTTGCCATGGTGTCTACCATTTTTGCAAGCTGACCCAAGTCTCCTGATTCCTGCAAGAAGTCTTGCAAGAGAATCGGGTCATAATCGCCGCGCTCAATGGCGCGCATTGCGTGAATGATCTTTTTTAATGGCGACGTGGAACTCATGATCGTCGGTTGGGACATTTCGTCAGTATACCACCAAGAAATGAGCGAAAAGTTTGGGATATACTTCGCCCCATGTCAAACCGCATTGGAATTTTTGGCGGAACCTTTGATCCGCCACATATGGGGCACCTCATCCTTGCGAGCGAAGCTGCCTCACAGTTCAAACTGGACCGTCTATTGTGGGTGCTCACCCCTGACCCGCCGCATAAACAGGAAAACTTCATCACGCCACTCACTCACCGGCTGCCTATGCTTCAACGTATGGTCGCATATGACCCGGTCTTTGAGCTTTCACGCATCGAGATCGACCGACCCGGACCGCATTACACTGTCGATACGATCCGCCTGCTTGCCAGCCAGCAAGCGAATGCCGAGATCACATTGCTGATCGGCGGCGATTCACTGTTTGACCTGCCCACCTGGCGCTTCAGCGCGGACCTCGTAGCTTCTGTTGCCAACATTGGCGTCATGCGCCGCCCAAGCGACTCGACGGACCTCGCCGTACTTGAGACCAAACTCCCCGGTTTGACAAAGAAAGTGCGCTTCATAGATGCCCTGCTTCAACCTATTTCTTCAAGAGAGTTGCGGCGTCGTATTGCAGCAGGAGAAATGTACCGTTACTATCTCGCTCCAGAAGTGTATGACTATATTGAGTCTCATAAACTCTATCGCTAATTTCAAACGTTCCCATCTCATAAACCCATGCCCATCTTCCTTGACCCGATCTTTTCTTTCATTTCCCTCAGCCATTTGATGGTGGATACGTTTAATGCCAGCCGTCCCGTGCTATTGACCTATTTTGGCTTGAGCGAGTCGCAGATCGCCTTGTTCTCCACTATTTACATTTGGGCATCTGCCTTGACCCAACCCATCTTCGGCTGGATTTCAGACCGCACCGGTCCACGCTGGCTGTCGGCTGGCGGCGTTCTTTGGATGACCGTCTTCTACTCACTGGCATTGACGTTGCCCGGTAATGCCGGGCTTGCTTGTCTCATCATTGCCGCGTTGGGGTCCTCTGCGTTTCATCCCGTAGGTGCTGTTCAAGCTGCCCTGCGTGGACGTGAGTTAATGAAGGGACGCGAAACCACCTCTACATCGTTGTTCTTCACGGCTGGGCAAATGGGGCACTTTGCGGGTCCGATCATTACTGGCTTGATCCTCACATATTTGAAGATCCCCGGCATGTATATTCTCCCGCTGGTCTCCATTCCCATTGGGTTGGCTTTGATGAACCAATTAAGGCACAACCATCCACACCCACAGCCTGTGAAGACAGTGATCTCCAGACGGTCGAGAGCAGGGCTGGTGTTCATCTTTATTTTGATGATCGTGGCTACCATGCAATCCTGGGCACAGGCGAATATGGTTAACCTCATTCCGAAGTACATCAAAGACTTGGGGCAAAGTGCCACCGTGTATGGCAGTATGGCGGGGTTGTTCATGGGTGGCTCGGCGTTGGGCAATATGTTTGGCGGATATTTTGCCGATCGCTTTCCGAAACGTTTTGTTGCATCGCTGGCTTTGCTTTTTGCCGCGTTCCCTATCTATACTGTCAGCCAGATTGGATGGTCGTGGTGGCTGTACCTTCTTGTTCCGCTTGCGGGCGCATTCACGGGTGCTGTGCATAGCATCATGGTGGTGCTTGCGCAACGCATCATCCCCGGTGGGATGGCCCTGGCTTCAGGGTTGATCCTTGGCTTTATCTTTTCATCGGGTGCGCTGGGTTTGCTTTACACCGGTCATCTGGCGGAATTACATGGCTTCCCTTATGTGCTGACCTTGACCACGGGCATGGTCCTCTTTGCTTCGCCGTTGGCATTGTTACTTAAGGAGTAGTTTCAAAAATCCTAAAGGATGAAAAAGTTATGAAAAGCAAAAATCCGCCTCGGTTAATTTTCGAGGCGGATTTTTATGTCAGTCAAATGCTGTATTAAGCTGCGGGCGGTATTTGTTCTGCCTCCACACCGGGTAAGATGCCGGGCGGGTTGCGTGTTCCAAAGAGGGTCATTACCGCAGCGCCCACGCTGATCAGTCCCACCACTGCAGAGGGGATCCAACCAACACAGGGCACCAATTCCATGAAGCCAAGCACAAGCATGAGCAGGAAGGTGCCGAAGCCTGTTGAAATTACAGGCGCCCAAACCCGATTGATGGCTTTTGCAAAGCGTTCACCAACTTCCTGTCCGAGGGCAATGATGCCGAAGAGCCACGCTAACGGAACGAGCAAGGCAACGATCGCAGCAACCGGTATCAAGATGAGTGTAACGATCATGATAAGCAATGCCACCGGTAATGCGATGAAGATCAGTAAACCATAGCTGCCGGCAATGAACGGCTGACGCACAATGGCGTTTGCAGTTCGATCCAATTGAGGTTGCAGGAAGAGCGCCAACAGCATGGCAACAACAGCGATCACTACTGCACGGCTTAACTTTCCAAAAATATTCCAAAATGGATTGATATCCACGTTTATGTTGGGTGCCGCTGGTGCATCAGGCGGGGTGGGGGCTCCCGGCGCGTCGGGAACTTCAGGTGTATCAATATTAGGCGGCGTGTTATTGGTGATCTCGCCCGTTACTTTTGCATCTGGCGCTTGATTGACCTGACCACCGAATGTGGCAATATCTCCATCGATCAGGGCTGTGGATTCTAATAGAGCCTGCCCGCCAAAGATGACAATATCACCGTTCACTTCGCCGGTGATGGTTAGATTTCCACCAAAGACGGCAATGTCGCCATTGATGGCAGTGCCTTCTTCAATCGAAAGATTCCCGCCGAAAAGGGCAATGGACCCATTTACCTCGGCGTCTTTTTGAATTTCGATATTTCCGCCAAAGACAGCCAAACTTCCGTTCAGTGTTTCGCCTTCGCTTAGCGTATAGTTTTGACCAAACAAGACCACATCGTCATTGTTCGGGGTTTGCGCATGGGCACTGGCTGTTGGCACGATCAATAATGCCAGCAGGAGCAGGATGCGCATCAGCGTTGTATTTTTCATGCAGGTACTCCTTGAGGTCGGCGAGTCAGGCGCCAGATGGATACTGCCCATAACAATCCCATGCCTGCCATTCCCGAGAGAATGACCATCCACATATAAGGAGGCAGGAAATCAGGCAGCATGCGCACCATCACAGTGACGATCTCGCCGAATGCCTGTAGGGATGTGAACACAAATAAAAATAGTCCGGCAGCAGAGATCAACCATTCCACCGGAGAAGTAACGACCGAGGTCAAAATGGGAGCCAAAAGCCACCCCAGCAATCCCACACCGCTTACCACAAACACGATCAACCCCCAAAGGCGACGGCGTTGTTCCGCCAATTTTTGCGTGGCGAGCTTTTGCTGGAAACGCATTGTAAATCCAGGAGCAGGCGAGACCACACGTGCCGAGCGCAGGGCGAGCCCTGTCTCTGCCAGGGCGGTGCAGGTCTTGCATTCCCGCAGGTGTGAGTCAAGCTCACGCTTCTCGGCAGGGTTGAGGATCTTATCGTCCAGCAGCCAGGTTTCAAAAGGCTGGTGATTCATGGTGTCTCCTTTCCATTTCGGCGAGAAGGTCGTCTTCCTGTTCGACCCACAAGCCAGCCAGTTCCTTGCGTGCGCGGTGCAAACGGCTCTTTACCGCACTGACCGTCAGATTCAAAGACTCGGCTATTTCCTTTTCTGAATAATCGTACCAATATCGCATAATTACCGCCGCCCGGTCGGTGGCATCCAGATCTTTGAGCATGGCATGGACGCGCTCGTTTGTCTGCCCGGTGATGGCTTCACCTTCGGGGTTGGGGGCGTCTACGTCGGGCACTTCGAACGAGTTGCCTTCTTCATCTTCAGCATCCATTGAGAACATTGAGAACTTGCGGCGACGAAGGCGGTCAATATAATAATGCGCCGCGATGGATAACAGCCAGGTCGCGAATGGTCGTTTTTGATCGTAGCGGTGCAAGTGTTGGAAGGCGCGCAGAAAGGTTTCCTGCGCAGCATCCTCCGCGAGTTCGGGTTCACCCAACATGCGGTAACACAGGTTGAAAACGGGGGTCTGATAGGTTTCAACGAGCTTTGTAAATGCCTCGTCATCGCCTTGTTGCGCCTGGCGAACCCAGGCCTGTTCTTCGTTCACGGTTCTCCTCGGGAAGGCTTTCTACCTTCTCTTACGCGTTCACATGAGGAAAAGTTTCACAAAATTGACTGGACAAATGGGGGTTGTACCCTACAGGTATGATATCGCACCAAAATTAATTGGATTAACTCACCCACGAAATTATTTCACCTTTTAGCATACTCCAAACTGTTTGATATGGCACGCTTAGTGAGAGTGCCCGCTTCCTTCTGGACCGAGGAACTGTTCCCACTTCCCGAGCATTTCTGACCTTTGAGCGAAAAAGATGGCGATCGCCGTTGTAATTGGCACCGCGGCGATCAACCCGAGTGAGCCGACCAGCGTCCGTACGATCTCTTCTGCAATGAACGAGAAATTGACGATATACCCATAGTCGCCTTGCCCGAGCGAGAACATCAACATCATCGGCAGCGAGGCTCCAGCGTAGGCTAAGACCAACGTGTTCACGGTTGCAGCCACATGGTCCTGACCGATGCGCATGGCGGCTCCATAGAGACCGCCAAAGCCGAGGCTTGGATTCGCATGGTGGAGTTCGAAAACAGCCGAGGCTTGAGTGGTCACCAGATCATCCAACACGCCTAATGCACCGATGATCAAGCCGCCTAGGAAAAGTCCGCGCAGGCTGATGGGGGTATCGCTTAGTTGCATCAGGAACATTACGTTTTCGTCGCCGGAACCGTTGATCTTGGCAAAGACCATGAAGAGCGCTGCCAACCCACCAGTGATGAGCAGCACCAAAACCATGCTGATGACCGCCGCATGAGTTTTGAGCGTCCAGCCGTAGGTGATATACAAGCTGATGCCCAGCAATATGGCAGAGCCAATGATACTGACAGTAAGCGGGTCTTCGCCTGCGAGAATGTGCGGAATAATGTAGCCGATGATGAAGTAGAGGCTGAATGCCATGCTCAACATGGCACGGACGCCCTTCCACTGACTGATGAGGATGATGGCAATGGCAAAGATGAGGGTTAACCAAAGGATCGGTGTCGTGCGGACGTAGTCTACAAAATAGGCGTTGACCACATTGTCCGGCGTCTTTGAAATGGTGACGATGATCTTATCCCCTGGTTTGAGCAGGTAATCATCCGAGCGTACCTGACGTCTACCGTAGTCGATCTCCATTGGGATGCCCTCGTACGCGCCTTCTAAAATATTTACACGTGCGATCTGGTATTTTTGGGGATACTCACCCATCATCACTTCCCCTTCTTCGATAATGCTCAGCACTTCTGCCCGAACAGTATCTGCGCCGAAAGTGGCGAACCCGTCACCAGAGAGTTGTACGCGGGTGAGGAATGTGTAAGCTGTTACACCAATAAGTAATAGAAAAGGAAAGAGCCATGAAGTTTTTTTCATGGCCCTGATTATAAAGCGAAGAAGTTAAGAAGATTGTGAAAGTAGTTGGTGAATAGATGGGGTGTTACCTTCCATAGGGATACCAATAACTCTTATCTTCCATGTTGAAATCCCAATGCACGTGCTTGGTCTCGCGGAACTGGTCGAGACCTTCTTCGCCGAGTTCGCGTGCGCCGCCGGAGTATTTCATTCCGCCGAACGGACCGGCATAATGGTCGGTAAGCGGGTCGTTGATCCAGATCGTCCCGGCTTTGACGTCATCGAAGAACTGCTTGATCTTTTTTGAGTCGTTCGAGATGAGCACTGCACCCAACCCGTATTGACAGTCATTGGTGAGTTGTATGGCTTCGTCGAAGGTGGCGTATTCCATTAACGGCACAGCCGGACCGAAGGTCTCGTCACGCATGATGACCATGGAGTGATCCACGCCAGACAGCACGGTCGGTTCGTGGAAGAAGCCCTTGCTCAAATGTGCTGGTCTGCCGCCGCCAAAGAGAATCTGTGCGCCACGAGATTTTGCATCGGCAATGTGAGTCTCAAATTTGGCGCGGTAGGTTTCGCCGATCATCGGTCCCATGTCTGTGGTGGCTTCCAAACCGGAACCAAGCCGCAGAGTTTTGATGTGCTCCACGATGGCTTCTGTGAATTTTGCTGCGCCGCGTCTTGGAAGGTAAACCCGTTCCGTCGATGTGCAAACCTGTCCGGCGTTGATGAGAGCCGCGTATGCCACAGCTTTTGCTGCGATCTCCGGGTCGGCATCTTCAGCGATGACGGTTGCATCTTTGCCGCCGAGTTCGAGATGAAGTTTCTTCATCATCGGTGCGCCAATGGAGGCGATCTTTTGCCCGGTGGCAAGGCTTCCTGTAAAAGCGATGACCGGCACGTCGGGGTTTTTGACCAGCGGTTCGCCCGTTTCCAACCCATAGCCTGTGACCACGTTTACCACGCCAGCAGGGAGGTGGTCGAAGCAGTGTTCAGCAAGATATAACGCTGTAAGTGGTGTCATCTCGGAAGGCTTGATGACGACCGTATTTCCCGCCGCGAGAGCGGGAGCAACCTTCCATGCCATGAGCAGCAAGGGGAAATTCCACGGTACGATGCACCCCACCACGCCATACGGTTCTTTGATGATGAAATTGAATTGTGAAGCGGACCCTGCTGCCAGTACACTGCCGCGGTGGTGACGCCCCAATTCGGCATAATAGCGGAAGGTGTTCAATACCCACTCCACTTCTTCGTCATTTTCAGAGAACGGCTTGCCTTCTTCAAGCGTCAGTAACCGCACGATCTCTTCTCGATGCGCATGTACCTTCTCTGCTATTTCATGCAGAAGAGTTGCCCGTTCGTTCGCGCCCATCTTGCGCCAGGGGTCGAATGCAGTTTTGGCTGCCAGCACTGCCGCTTCGATATCTTCCGGCGTTCCGCGTGGGACGCTGTCTATTATTTCTTCTGTGGCTGGGTTTTGTACTTCGATGGCTTCTTTGGCATTTCCATTTGTAAATTTTCCGTTGATGTACATCTGGCGCATGGGCAACTCCTTTTTTATTAATGCATAATGCGTGATGGTAAATTCACATCACGCATTAAGTTTATTATTCCTTATTTGTCACTATCTGGTAATTGCGACTCTTCGATCAATTCCGTTGGTGTTGCCGCGCCGCAGCTGGGGCAGGCGAAGTTATTTTCCGCCGGGATATATGATTTTGTACAGAAAGGGCACGCGATCGGCATCGGCTCTTTCGGCACTTCCTTAATGACTTCTTTGGTTACCTCACGGGTTTCCACACGCGTCCCACCCAAGCCGCCAATAAAGACCGGACCGCCGGAGTGGTAATGTCCACCTGAGGAAGAAGATGAATTGCCGCTGGAGGACGAGCCGGAATTGTTCATTAGCCCGCCGAGAGCTGCGCCACCAAATGCACCTTTGGAAGAAGAATTGCTACTTGATGAACCTGACTTGGACCGGGAGGACGAAGATTTGTTTTTGGAAGAAGAACTTGACCCGCCGCCTTTCATATTCCCCAGTAGGAGGAATAAGACAGCAACGATCACCACTGCTGCAAGCGTGACGAATACAATGATCGCTGTTAACCGAATGGCACGCGGAATGTTGTAGAGTTCATACCCATAGCTGAACAGGAAGACCCCGCCCACATAAAAAGGTGCAAGGAGCAGGCACAGGAACGTGCCGGTTTCTTCCGCCAGCGTACGGTCGAACCAGGTGACGAAGATGATATACACGATCAATGCCAGCGTTGCCAGCGCGATCAACCCACCGGGGATCAAAATATGTAAAGGTTTGCCGGGTTTTTCCGTGTCGTTCTCATACTCGAACACTTCATTGGTCTTTGCGCGTACCTGACGTGCTTTATAGTCCGAAGTTGCCATGCGTATTCCTTTCATTAATAATAAGCAATGGACGAAATTTCTACCGTTACTTGCTCAGATCTTTTGCCATCGTTTCCATCTGCGCAAGGATGGCTGCAACCTGTCCGCTGGGTACATTTACACGGTACATGTGTGCAAATCCATCGCCTAGCATTACTTTAATTGTACGCCATGAACCCAGTTGAGGTTGCAACTCACCCTGTGAGAGAAGCTCCACAGCTTGCTTCCATTGAGGGTGATTTTTCTCGTAATCGCCGAGCAGGTTTACGGTTGATTCGCGAAGCGGGAAGAGATGCGTCGCTTCCACCCAGCGGGCATCCTGTTCATTATCCAAAAGCCAGCGCACGAACAGCCAGGCTGCCAATTGTTCTTCGGGCGTGCTCTTCATCACGATGTACGATGAACCATAAACAGCGATCGAGCCGCCATTTTTATTGGGGAATGGCAGAACCACCCACGTGTCACGGTTCTCTACACTGGCAAAGGCGCGTGTTACGTTGGGAAGGTCGCTCAAGCTGACGGTAATGAATAATGCCTCGCGGTTTGCAAAGGATGAGATCGGGTCTGCCGCGCCCTGCCAGGCACAATTGGCTTCGGACAGCTCGCGTAGGAACTTGAAGGCATCAATATTATCGGGAGAAAGGAAGCGGTAATTGCCTTCTTCTAAAACGCCGCCGCCAAACGAGAGCATCCAGGCGTAGGCGGTCATGGGTTGGGTATCCACGATCCAGCCGCCCATGGCATCGTTCTCGGCAAAGGCATCCTTGCCCATTGCCGTATGTGCGCGACAAGCCTGACTACGGAATGCATCCGCTGAAGCAGGCGCAACATTGATATTCAGCTCATCCGCCCAGGTTTGATTCCATAACATCACCTGTGCTGTGCGTTGTGCCGGAACCGCCACGCGCGCCTTGCCCGAAATATCCTGACTCCAAAATGCAAATGGGATGTCATCTGCTTTGAGCCCATACAAAGGATCTTCCACATACTCGGTTAGATCAGTTGTAACGCCATCCGCGAACCAGCTTTGCGCATGTTCAGGCAGGGCGATCACCAGGTCTGGTCGGTCTTCTGTTGGCAGCGAGGCGGTGGTCACTTCATATAAATTTGTGAAGTTGATCTGACTCTGCGCTGTAACCTTGATGCCCCATTCATTATTGGTGTTGAATTCACTGACGAAGGTTTCGAACAGCCCTTGCTCGACGCCATACCACGGCGTCCAGACGCTGAGTTCCAGCCCTTTCAACGCCTCCATATCGACCTCGAGCCTGCTCACAGTTTCGACGCTTGATTCTTCCGTTGAAACTGTTTCTGTTTCGTTGCCCTGCTTGGTGGAAGCAGGCTTGGTGTCACCGGCGGGCGTTTCTGTTGCGCTGCAGGCGGAGAGAATAATGGATAGAACCAAAAACAAAGGGAGAATTTTTTTCATGGAGTTAAGGAGCTAATAGCATGAAGGGGACGGGGGTGAGCACCAGAACGAAAACAACGATCATGGCATATGCAATGGTGCGCCGAACAGGATCGAGCTCTGTGATCTGATCCATTGGCTGTGCATTGACGCGCCCGAGCCAGAAGAGCATGGCTGCCCAAAGCCACCATCCGCTCCAAAAGACGCCGAGGACGATGAGTAGACCAACTATATAAGGAAACGCTTTCTTTGCCTTCTCGCCAAATAGAGAATAAACCACATGTCCGCCGTCCAATGTTCCGGCAGGGATAAGGTTCAGTGCCGTGACGAGAATGCCAGCCCAACCCGCAAATGCCACGGGATGAATGAATACATCCAACCCGCCAAATGGAACGGGGCGACCAGTGAAGAAATACTGCAGCCAGTATAAAATGCCCTGTGGTTCCACCGGGGCAGGCAGCAACTGACCGAACACAACCAACTTGGCAAGCAGATAAATGAGTGAATTGCCTTCCAAAAAGCCATTGGGGTTTGGGTCGATAGTGCCAAGAGTGGAAAGTGTCAGTCCATAAAGCAGGACAGGAATTGCCACGACCAGCCCTGCAATGGGTCCTGCCACGCCAATATCAAAAAGTACACGTTTGTTCTTGGGGATGCCGCGCATCAGAATAGCGGCGCCCATCGTCCCCAACGGGCTGAAGGGGAAGGGGATGAAATAAGGCAGTGTAGCTGGAGTCTTGTGATAACGGCTCATAAAGTAATGCCCAAGCTCGTGTGAAAGCAAAATCCCCAAAAGACTAAGGGCAAAGGGCCAGCCCGTGAAAATGTTCTTTGCCAGGATGAGCATTTGTCCCAAAACATCTGTTGGGAGCGGTCCGTCAATTTGGACGCCAGCCAGCATGACGCTCAACACCGTCAACACAAAGAGGATGACATTTGTGGAGATGTTATCTGGTTTTGGGTCTGGTTGTTTGGGGGCAAGGTAAATAATATGCCGTCCATCTTCGAGACGGAAGTGAGGTGAGAGGTTGTAGGGGGCGAGCAAGTCTGCCAAAAGGTCGTAGGCAGAGGCGCTGTCTTCATCCAGTAATTGACCCCGGTAACGCATCAAGAAACCGGGCGGCTGATGCGGATCGAGACTGGTGACATCTTCAATACGCAAGATGCGTGTGATGAGTTGATTTAAGATTTCAGTTTCGGGGAACGACATGTCTTTCTCCATAATAAATAAAAGGTGGGGCGACCCGTCTGTGCTATTGAAAAGTTTCGTAGCAAATGGGCGGGGCGCCCCTACCAATTGTAGGCGGGAGTGGATGGGAGTCGAACCCACCGCGACCCGCAACGCGACCCGCCACAGGTTTTGAAGACCAGGAAGCCCACCGGGACCTAACCACTCCCGCCGGCAAGGATAACCGAGACATGGATGATTGGCAAGTTGCACGTTAAGCGCGGCTGAGAGAGGAAGTCTTTTGCCCCGTTTTATTTCTGGCAGCCGTGTGTAAAAAAATATTTAAAGTTGATACCCTTCGATGATCGGCTGCATTGTCTCAGGCGCAAAGAAAAAAAGAGATACGATGGCAATGAGCATACACAAGAGGCAAAGGAAGATGAATCCTCCGCTAAGAATGCCCGCCCAGGCATGGACTTTACCGTCTTCATTGGTTTTACGAATGGAGTTAAGGGAGACCAACCCAAAGATCAGCGCGAGTAACCCAAGCAGGAAACTGGGCGGAAAGCAAATGAAACCCGTGAATGGGATCGGCATCATGCCGCCACAAAAAAGGAGGATGGTTACAATGCCAAGGATCAGGCTTATGACCGAATGTCGGTTTGTAGAAGGAGTGGGGGCGATTGGTTCGTTTGATTCCATGAGAGATCTCTTCAAGTCTGCAAGTAGACCATTAAATCTCGAAGATTCAAAATTGCAAAGGCTTACTTTTGTACTTGGATATCTTTTTGTTTTGCTTGAAAAATAAGACCGCCCTCAACAGGCACAACCTTGTTACAAGTAAGTGTTAAAAATAAAAACCGTCCCCGGCAAGGACGGTTTTTCGTACTCTCTGTCGGGGCGAGAGGAATTTGCGCCAGTCCCTCGATGGGGAACCTCCGACCATGAACAGTGCTCAAACACGTTAATTAAAAATAAAACCGTCCCCGGCAAGGACGGTTTTTCGTACTCTCTGTCGGGGCGAGAGGAATTTGCGCCAGTCCCTCGATGGGGAACCTCCGACCATGAACAGTGCTCAAACACGTTAAAAATAAAACCGTCCCCGGCAAGGACGGTTTTCGTACTCTGTCGGGGCGAGAGGAATTTGCGCCAGTCCTCGATGGGGAACCTCCGACCATGAACAGTGCTCAAACACGTTAAAAATAAAACCGTCCCCGGCAAGGACGGTTTTTCGTACTCTCTGTCGGGGCGAGAGGAATTTGCGCCAGTCCCTCGATGGGGAACCTCCGACCATGAACAGTGCTCAAACACGTTAAAAATAAAACCGTCCCCGGCAAGGACGGTTTTTCGTACTCTCTGTCGGGGCGAGAGGATTTGAACCTCCGACCCCTTGCACCCCATGCAAGTGCGCTAGCCGGGCTGCGCCACGCCCCGAGATGAGCGAGCGAGATTATAGTCGTGTTTTCTGATAAATGCAAACCCAATTTTGAGTTTGGACGACGGACGATAGACCGCAGACCATAAATACGTTCTTCCATTGTCCATGGTCTGCGGTCCGCCTCAAAATATATCTTCCTCTTATGCAAATCCAGAGGCATGCTCCCAGCCTTTATGCTAAAATAAGTCCATTGGAGTCTCCTATGTCGTCTGGAATGGTAGAAGTAGTCATAGACAGCATCCGCGTGCATTTAATGGCACCCCAGCGCGTGGTTGTATTGAAACAGGTGAATGCCGAACGGTATCTCACCATCTGGGTGGGTCCGTATGAAGCGGAAGCCATCACAGTAGCGTTGCAGGAAGTTGAGATGGTTCGTCCACTGACGCATGATCTGCTCAAGAATGTGTTCAAGGCATTCAATGCGCGCATCGTCCGTGTGGAGATCGTAAAACTGCAAGATGATATTTATTATGGCAACATTGTTGCTGAAGCCGACGGACGTGAGATACACATTGACTCAAGGTCATCTGATGCGATCGCTATTGCAGCCCGCGCCCATGCACCCATCATGGTGCATCCCAGTGTGATGGAGTCAGCAGGGGTGGAGCCCGATCAGGATATGCCTGAAACGATCGTACCCGCAAGAAAAGAACCGCCGCCTCCGCTGACCGATGATGCGAGCGACAGGTTATCTGTCTTCAAAGACTTCCTTGATACACTCGATATTGATAACCCTGACAAAGACAAGCCCGACTCACCCCCAGCCTAAGCTGACCCTACCAAATGACAGATTTCTACCCTGAAGAATCAACCGCCCCCTCCAGCCCAGGTGTACCGCATAGCCGGGAAGCCGAAGAAGCCGTCGTAGGGGCGGTGTTGATTAACCCCGAAGTGTATTACGACATCGCTCAATTCCTTGCGGCGGATGATTTTTACATTCATCGCAACCGGTGGATCTGGGAAGCCTTCATCCGCCTGCATGAAGCCCGCACCCCCGTAGACTTGCTGACCCTCTCCGAAGATTTGGAGCGAGCCGGTCAACTCGCGGAAATCGGCGGCTCTGCCTACCTGACCTCATTAATTAACCAAGTCCCGACCTCCATCAACGCCGAAGCCTACGGTCACATCGTTGAAGAGAATTCTCTGCGCCGCAGAATGATCCAAGCGGCGAATCAGATCGCATCCCTGGCATACAAAGGCGATGGAATTGATACCGTAATGGGCGAAGCGGAGAAAGCCGTCTTTGGTGTCAGCGAGCGCCGGACACGGCATGACGTTGAGCCGATCCGTACCGTCCTTTCGGAATACTACGATCAAGTTGCCGAACTCGCCAAACTCGGCGCTGACTTTCATGGTGTGCCGACTGGCTTCATCGACCTTGATAAACTTTTACGCGGCTTGCATCCATCCGATTTATTGATCGTGGCGGGTCGTCCGGGTCAAGGTAAGACGGGCTTTTTGCTTTCGATTGCCAAGAATGCCGGGCTGACCTATAAAAAGCATGTTGCCATCTTCTCCTTGGAAATGTCCAATGAACAAGTGGTACAGCGTCTCATCGCACAAGAGACGGGTATCTCGTCCCAGAACCTGAGCACGGGCAAACTGGCAGAAGATGAATGGAAGTTGTTTAATCACGCCATTGAAGTCTTTGGCAGTACCAAGATGTTCCTGGATGATACGCCCGCATTGACTCCTTTGCAGCTGCGTACCAAGTGTCGCCGCTTGCATGCCGAACATAAACTCGACCTGGTCATCATTGACTACCTCCAACTCATGGTGGGGGATAGCCGGAACGATAACCGCGTGCAGGAAGTTTCGAACATCTCACGTAATCTCAAAGTGCTGGCACGTGAGTTGAATGTTCCGGTGTTGACCGCTGCGCAGTTGAGTCGTGCCGTTGAGCAACGTACTGATAAACGCCCGATCCTCTCCGACTTGCGCGAATCCGGTTCATTGGAGCAGGATGCTGACATCGTCATGTTCATCTATCGCCCCGATGATTATGAAAAGGACGGCGACAAGAGCAACATCACCAAGATCTCGGTGGCGAAACATCGTAATGGTCCCACCGGTGAAATTGACCTGATCTTCCGCGGCGACCTGACCCGCTTCGATAATGCAGCGACGAAGGTGTTTCGACCGAACGAGTAATTTATCGTCATTGCGAGGAGGGCGATAGCCCGACGAAGATCGACCATGAGTGGGCAAAGAGCAAGAGCCCCCCAATGACGGAAACGTAATATGACCCCCTTCCCCGGTTTCACCTCCTCTGAAACATTTACGCAAGTCCCTGATTCGTTCATCCAAATGATGAATGAGATCGAGGATGTGGCGGAGCTGAAGGTGACTCTGTATGCCATTTGGCGCATCGAACATATGGAAGGGAACTTCCGCGGGTTGGGGGAAGGTGACTTTGATGCAGCGGCGCTGGGTTTGGATATAAAGGAGATTCGGCGCGGGCTGGGTAAAGCGCTTGAGAGGCAGACCCTGCTCAAGTCTGAGAATGAAGCGAATGTTTTTTATTTCCTCAATTCTCCACGCGGACGATTATCCGCTGAGGCGTTTGCGAAGGGACAGGTCAAGCCTTCGTCTGGTTCGTATGTGCCGAACAAATCGAACCTGTTCAAGTTGTATGAAGAGAATATCGGGGCGTTGACCCCTTTACTGGCTGATATGTTGAAGGAAGCGGAACAGAACTATCCGAGCGCGTGGTTTGAAGAAGCCATCGAGATCGCAGTGAGCCGCAATATCCGTAATTGGAAATATGTCGAGGCGATCCTGGCGCGCTGGAAGGAGAACGGAAAAGATGAAAGAAGAGATAAGCAAGACTCTGTCCAAGATGCAAAACGATACACCGAAGGCGAGTTCTCCGAGTTCTTCAAGCGGGATTAAGAGCGTGGAGAAGCCGCTTGGCGACCCCAACTGCCCGCATTGTGGGGGGGGGTATGTTCGCTACGATGTGCCGGTGGACCACCCGAAGTTCGGCAAGTTGGAAACTTGTGTCTGCCGCGCCAAGGATGTGGCAGAGGCGGCTCGTTCGCGTTTGTTCGCGATGAGCAATTTGAATCGGCTCAGCCATTTGACCTTTGAAAATTTCAGCCCGGCTGGCAATGATCGAGCCAAGTTCATGTCTGCTCAGGAACGCGAGAATTTGCGTGTGGCGTTCGAGAAAAGTGAAGACTTTGCCCGCAAGCACGAAGGCTGGTTGTTGCTTGAAGGCGGATATGGCTGCGGCAAGACTCACCTTGCAGCGGCGATCGCAAATTTTTCTGTCAACAACGGCATGCCGACTTTATTTATCACTGTGCCGGATCTTTTGGATTCTTTGCGTTTTTCATACGACGACCCTGAAATCACTTTTGAACAACGCTTTGATGACATTCGCAATTCAGGCTTGTTAATTCTCGATGACTTCGGTACGCAGAATGCGACTCCGTGGGCGCAGGAAAAGTTATTCCAAATCATCAACTATCGCTATATCAATAAGCTGCCGACCGTGATCACCACTAATTTGATGTTGGATGAGATCGAGGCGCGCATCCGCTCGCGATTGCAGGACGAAAGTTTTGTGAACCACCTCAAGATCAGTGCACCGGATTATCGCCGCCCAGAAGAGACGAGCAACCCGGGCATTTCCATGTTGGCATTGCCCGAAATGAAGGTAATGACCTTCAAGACCTTCCAACCACGTGACGATGAAGTTGGCACCGAAGCCGTAACCACGACCACGATCGAGAAGAATGATCGCTTTGGGAACAAGGTCAAGGATAAAGAAATCTCGCGCATCACAATTTCGAAAGATGATGTGAAGACTCTGCACGAAGCCCATAATGCAGCAGTGGAATTTGCCGAAAAACCCGAAGGCTGGCTCGTGCTGCTGGGACAATCATTTAGCGGCAAGACCCATCTAGCTGCTGCCGTCGGGAATTACCGCATCGGCTTGGGCGGGCAGGCATTGCTCGTGGAAGTGACCGCCCTGCTTGACTACCTCCGCCAAACTTTTGGACGGAATTCAGATGTTTCGTTTGACCGCCGCTTTCATGAGATCCGCACCACACCTTTGTTGATTCTGGATGATTTAAAAGAAAGTGGTGCAGGTTCTGTTTGGGCGGAAGATAAACTCTATAGTGTGCTGAATTATCGTTATAACGCACATTTGCCTACGGTTATTACGTCTACCTTACGACCTGAGGCATTTGCCTTGAGTTACCCGAATCTGTGGAATAAGCTGCTCGACCCGACCAAATGTCAGGTTGTGGCGATCAACATGCCGCCATATCGCAGAGTTGTGAAGGGTGGCAAGCCTGCTGCCAAGAAGAAGTAACTTGAAAACAGCCTGAAAAACAGGCTGTTTTCTTTTTTTAAATCTTCAACCTGGTTGAAAACTCTTCTCAAACACTACGCTAGATTCATATCCCTGCCTCGTTTATTATCGTGACAATTAAGACCAAAATCCTGTATATAAGGAACACGAGATACATGCTCCCTTCTTTTTTACTCTCGCTTCGTGAAGGTTTGGAAGCCGCTCTGATCATCGGAATTGTGTTTGGCGCGCTTCAAAAGATCCGCCGAACTGACCTGGCTCCCGCCCTTTGGATGGGGACCTTGGCTGCTTTGGGTGTCAGCATCCTCACGGCTGTTATTCTGACGCTTTTCGGCATGAGCCTTGAAGAAACTGCCGAACAGATCTACGAAGGTATCACCATGCTGCTCGCTGCTGGCATCCTCACTTGGATGATCTTCTGGATGAGCAAACAATCCAAGACGATCAAGTCGGAGTTGGAAGATGGCGTCAATAAAGCTGCGCTCACCACGGGCAAACGTGCCGTCTTTGGGTTGGCGTTTTTAGCAGTTGTGCGTGAAGGTGTGGAATTGGCGCTTTTCATCACAGCCGCCTTCTTTGCAGGCAGCAGTGAAAATGTGACGGCCAATATTATTTTGACTCTCACCGGTGTTGTGCTCGGTTTGGGCACAGCTGTGTTGTTGGGTTGGTCTTTGCTGGCTGCAACTGCCCGCCTCAACCTGCGCCGCTTCTTCCAGGTCACTGGTTATTTGCTCATCCTCTTCGCGGCGGGACTCGTGGCTCACGGCATTCATGAATTCAACGAAGTCGGTTGGATCCCCTCTGTGATTGAGCATGTTTGGGACGTCAACGCTATCGTGGATGAACGCTCTGTGTTTGGTGAATTGCTCAAGACATTGTTTGGGTATAACGGCAATCCCTCCCTGACGGAAGTTATTGGCTACTTTACTTATCTTGCTGTTGCCGCATATTTCTTCACCCGTACAACAGTGCAGCCTGCAGCGAAGAAGGTCACCGCTCAAGCATCTGCCTAGAACGACCTGCATCTTTGAAATTAACTGACACCTCATCGCAAGATGAGGTGTCAGTTTTTTAACTTGACAGAACCTTTAAAATCGTTATACTAAGTGTATAATGAACACTAAGTATAACGAATATGAAACTCCCGGCATCACCGTTGACCTTGTCCTTTTTACGGTCAATGAGAATCGACTCAAGGTGATGTTAGTTAAACGGGCAGAAGAGCCGTTTCGTAATGATTGGTCTTTGCCAGGCGGCTTTATCAAAGTGGGTGAGTCGCTGGACGCTGCCGCCCAACGGGTGCTTATCGAAAAAACAGGCGTGAGCGATGTTTATATGGAGCAGCTCTATACCTTTGGCGAGCCAAAACGCGACCCGCGTTCACGCGTCATCACAGTTGCTTATATCGCCCTGATTCCCTGGCAAAGTTTGCCGCAGCCTGAGTCAGATAAAGTCACAGACCTCACCTGGTCGCCCGTTGACCATCTTCCCAAACTTGCTTTCGATCATAAAGCCATCGTCAACTATGCCGTCACACGTCTGCGTGCCAAGGTCAGTTATAGCAACATCGTTTACGGGTTGATGCCCAAACAATTTCGCCTCTCTGAACTTCAAAGCATGTATGAGAGCATCATCAATGACAAGCTTGATAAACGCAACTTTCGTAAACGTATGTTGGCAACAGGCTTGCTCAAAGAGACCGGCAAAAAAGACCTTGCCGGGGCGCATCGTCCTGCCATGTTGTATCAATTCAAAACCAAAGAGATCATTTTCCTGTAGGAGAATTTCATGACCCAACTCCCGACCCCTGATTTTTTTGACGCCTCCCGCGTGGGCGAAATTTGGAAAGTGGATTATGCCGCCCGTGCCGAAGATGCTCGAGCGTTCGCGCTTCAACACGACCTCAAGCATGCCGCAACTTCCAGCGAACGCATCTCCCTTTTACTGATCGACGTGCAAAATACATTCTGCATCCCCGGCTTTGAACTCTTTGTCGGTGGGCGCAACGGAAATGGTGCGGTCGAAGATAACGCACGCCTGTGTGAATTTATCTATCGCAACCTCGGCAAGTTGACTCACATCATTGCCACGATGGATACACATAGATCACAGCAGATCTTCCATCCCATTTTCTTTGTCGATGCGCAAGGAAATCATCCCGCCCCATATACTGACATTCATGTTGCAGACCTTGAGTCTGGCAAATGGGTCTTCAACTCCGCGCTCGCGCCGCAATTTGGTATCGCGCCGGAGTACGGTCAACAGATGATGATGCATTATGCCGAGACTCTTCATAAGATCGGCAAATACGCGCTGACGATCTGGCCCTATCACGCCATGCTGGGCGGAATTGGTCATGCACTCGTCCCTGCTGTGGAAGAAGCCATCTTCTTCCATTCCCATGCAAGGATAGACCAGCCGCACTTCGCCATCAAAGGTGACAAACCGTTTACAGAAAATTATTCGGCTGTTGGTCCTGAAGTTGTGACGGGTCCGATGGGCGAGGTGTTGGGGGCGCATGACCCGCAGTTCATTCAGCACCTGCAAGAAGTGGATAAGCTCTATATCGCCGGGCAGGCAAAGAGTCACTGTGTGGCATGGACGGTACAGGATTTGCTCGACGATATCCTTGCGGTTGACCCGCAGCTTGCAAAGAAAGTCTATCTGCTCGAGGACTGTTCGTCAGCGGTGGTGGTGCCTGGGGTGGTGGACCATACCGAGGCGGCGAATGATGCGTATGCCTGGTTCGCGAATGCGGGCATTCACATTGTCAAGTCGACGGATGAAATGGAGTAACAAAATGCCCAATCCTACAAGGCTTTCAAAATTCATCTCGCTTGTTTTGCGTCATCGTGCTAATGATTTTGATCTGCATTTGGATTCGCAAGGCTTTGTTGAGTTTTCTGATCTAAAGCGCCTGGTCGATGAAAAATCGACGGATGTATATAGCGAGGAAGATTGGCGCAAGGTCTTGAACGGCGAATTGGATGGCAAGAAACGTTTTGAAGTTAAGGATGGGCGCATTCGAGCGTTGTATGGGCACAGCAAGGTGGAACGCGTGACGTATGAATCGGTCACACCGCCGGAGGTGTTGTATCACGGTACGACGCCGCAAGCCGAGAAAGCCATTCGCAGGGAAGGTCTGCGCTCGATGAAACGTCAATATGTGCATCTCTCTGAAAATACAGAACGGGCTTTAAATGTTGGCGAACGTAGAACTGACCATGTCCGTTTACTTGTAGTGCGAGCTGCTGAGGCTCATCATGCAGGTATCGAGTTTTATTCTCCTGAGCCGGAGCATTATCTGGCGCAGAATATTCCACCCCAGTTTATTGATTTCCCAAAGGAATAAAAGATATGTCGATTTTTGATGGCAAGCGATTAACGAACGATACCTTTAAACTTGATATTGAACGCATGCGCCGCGGCTGGTATTCAGACAAATATTTTGAGAACATCAACCGCATGTTGACCGCTTTGTCGAAAGAAGGCTATAGTTATTCAGGCGAGTATCACAACCTGCCGGAAGGTGTTTCTCCTGAAAAGATCGCTGTGGGTGATATAGAAGTGGAGATGCAGTGGTTCACGCGCCGCATGGGCAAAACCACGGTCGTAGGCGTGGACAAATCGCTGGAAATGCTGCGGCTTTGCTCCGGACATTTTGAAGGTGATACTTTTGTTGACGCTTCAACTCAGATGGAAGTTTGGGCTGTGCAGGATGGTTCGACGGTCAAGTATGACGGTGACCCGAGCAAAATTCAGCCGGTTATCAAAGTGCGTGGGCGTTATCGTGACTTTGCCTTGTTGGAAACGCCAACGCTTGGCATTCTCACTCGTTCGAGTCGTGTAGCCACAAATGTCTATGAAACCTTGGTAGCAGCCAAGGGGAAACCAGTGTTGTTCTTCCCAGCGCGTTTCGATGTACATGAAGTGCAAGCCGCCGATGGCTATGCTTACAACATTGCCTTGCAGAGATTCAACAAAGATCACGCACAAGAGTTGGGTGCGTTTGTCTCTACCGATGCACAGGGAGATTGGTGGGGCGGCGCGGGCGGCGGGACGGTGGCTCATGCTGCGATCGCTTCTTTCCTCGGCGATACAGCAGAGGCGATGATGCAGTTCTCGCATATTTTGCCCGCACGTATTCCACGCATTGCACTGGTGGATTTCAACAATGATTCGGTCCGCGATACTCTGCGAACCTTGGATGCGATGTTCGCGAAATATCGCGAGTTGATGGATGCAGGTAATACGGAAGAAGCTGAGAAATATAAATTGTATGGCGTTCGTTTGGATACAGGCGGGAATTTGCGCGATGTGTCTGTCACACCGCTGGGTGACCCGGCATTGGATCTGGGAGTCAATCCGCGCCTGGTGTTCAACGTCCGCTCGGGAATAGATTCAGCTTGGGAACGTTGGGACCTGCCTGAGCGTTGGAAAGAAGCGGCGAAGGAATTTTGTCACAGCGTGAAGATCGTAGTGTCTGGTGGTTTCGCTCCGGAAAAGATTCGCAAGTTCGAGAAGCTGGGCGTGCCTGCGGATATTTATGCAGTCGGGTCATATCTTGTTTAGCAATGGCAATGGCACAAGCACTGATTTCACAGCCGATGTGGTGCGTGTGAAAATTCACGGTGAGTGGATCGATATGGCGAAAGTGGGTCGTAAAGTAGGGGAGAATGAGAATTTGGAACGGGTATGGTAAGGGTAATAATGAATTAGGAAACCTGTTATGAAAAGGAGGTCGCCCGTGCAAGGGCAACCCTCTTTTGTATTGTAAACGTGGATGGGTTGCTTATCCGAACCTGCCCATGATGTAATCTTCGGTTTTCTTTTGTTTGGGAGTGGTAAACATTTTTTTGCCGTCGTCATATTCGATGAGTTCGCCTTGCAGGAAGAAGGCGGCGTGATCGGCAGTGCGGGCGGCTTGCTGCACCGAGTGGGGTACGAGGATGACGGTGTAATTCTTTTTCAACTCTTGCAGCGCCATTTCCACTTTACCGGTTGAGATTGGGTCAAGACCTGAGGTAGGTTCATCGAGCAAAATAATATCAGGTTGAAGCGCCAGCACACGCGCGAGGCAGATGCGTTGTTGCTGACCTCCTGAAAGGGCAACGGCTGGGTCGTTCAAGCGGTCTTCGACTTCGTCCCAGATGGCGGCGAGTTTCAAACTTCGTTCCACGGCTTCATCCAATTTAGAGCGGCGCTTTTCGCCTGCCAGTTCCAGTCCGTAGGTGATGTTTTCGCGGATGCTCATGGGCAATGGAACAGGACGCGCAAAGACCATGCCTACTTTGCGGCGCAAGGCGATCACGTCCGTTTTAGGGTCGAGGATGTTTTCGCCGTCGATCAGGATGCGACCGGAACTGGTGCGGATGTCGGTCAGGTCGTTGAGGCGATTGAGACAGCGCAGTAATGTGGATTTTCCGCCTCCTGCCGGACCGAAGAGGACGGTCACTGCATTCTGACGGATTCCCATGCTGATGCCGCGCAGAGATTCCGCGCCATCGGCGTATTGGAGAGAGAGGTTTTCGATTTCGATTTTGTTCATTAGACGATTGACTACCACTGCCGTTTTGCTCTTGCCCGCGAGCGGATGATGGTTGCGATCACGTTCATGGTGAGAACGAAGGCGAGCAAGACCAACGCCGTTCCATATTGGATTTGGATCGGCATTTCAGGCACTTGTGTGGAGATGACGAAAAGATGATACGGCAGCGCCATGGTCGCATCAAAGGGGGAGCCGGGTAGGCGTGGCAGGAAGAACGCTGCGCCTGTGAAAAGGATGGGGGCGGTTTCACCTGCAGCACGTTCCAAGCCGAGGATGACTCCCGTGAGGATGCCGGGCAGCGCTTCTTTTATGACGATCTTGCGGATGGTTTGCCAGCGAGTCGCTCCGAGAGAGATGCTTACTGTGCGGAAGGATTGCGGCACGGAACGCAGTGCTTCCTCCGCGGTGCTAATGATGACGGGCAGAGTCATGATGGAGAGAGTCAATGAAGCGGCGAGGATGGAGGTGCCGAATTGAAGGAACAAGACGAACAAGCCCAAGCCGAACAAACCATATACTACAGAAGGGATGCCTGCCAGATTGATGATCGCCAGGCGAATGAGGCGTGTCAGCTGTGTGTCTTTGGCGTATTCAGAGAGGTAGATAGCCGCCGCAATTCCCAATGGCACGGAGAAGATCGCTGTGCCAACGGTTAAATAAAGCGTGCCGATAATGGCGGGCAGGATGCCGCCTGCGCGCATACCGTCATGCGGGAAGCCAGTGATGAATTCCCACGAGATGGCAGAGCCGCCTTTAAATAGAATGAAGAGAACTGTGCCAACGATGGGCAGAACAGTGACCAGAGCCATCAGGGTGATAAATCCATACCCAAGCCGTTGGACGGTGTGACGATTACGAGCGAAGACTTTCATCATGAGAGGATCCTCTCTGCACGTTTCTTGGCTCGGAAGACGACGGAAGATGCAATCACATTGACGGTCAATGAGATCAAGAACAAAATAATGCCGATCAGGAAGAGGGTGTGGTAATGCACGCTTCCATTTGCAACCTCGCCCATTTCGGCGGCGATGGTGGCGGTCATGGTGCGGACGGGGGAGAAGAGGCTACCCAAGCTGGTTGCCAATACAGGTGCATTGCCGGTGACCATCATCACGGTCATCGTTTCGCCGATGGCACGACCCACTCCAAGCATGATGGCGGTCAGTACGCCAGACTTTGCCGCGGGCAGGGTCACACGCCAGATGGTCTGCCATTTGGTGGCGCCCAATGCCCAGGCACCTTCACGATAGGCGCGCGGCACAGAGTCGAGTGCATCTTCGGCAACGGAGACGACCGTGGGCACGGCGATTCCGCCCAAGAGCAGCGACCCGGTAAACGCGGTCAGACCCGTTGGCAGGTCCAGAAAGATGCGAAGGTTGGGGGAGACGACGAGGATACCGAGAAATCCCAAGACCACCGAAGGGAGTCCACCGAGCAGTTCCACGAGCGGCTTGAGAATTTCGCGCATCCAACGCGGAGCGATCTCGGAGATGTAAACGGCGGTGCCGATCCCAAATGGGACAGCGATAAGTGCCGCGCCGATAGTGACGATGATCGACCCTGTAATGAGTGGCAGGATGCCGAACATCGCTTCAATGGGATACCAACGCAGGCTGACGAAATTGCTGCCTTCCACTTCACCGAGGGCTGGCAAGCCTTCACGCATCAGGAAGAAAAAAATAAGCAAAACAAAAACGATGGCGGAATATCCGCTCGCTTTGATCGCTCTCGTAATGATGAATTCACGCCAGTTTAAAGATTTTTCCATGGTGCTCCACCGTCATTGCTTGTACCGTGCACAAGCAATCTCCAGTTTTATATGCGAGATTGCTTCGGGCGAAAAGCATCGCCCTCGCAATGACGTAATAAATTATTTACTTCACAGGCACAAACCCCAACTCCGCAACGATCTCTTGCGCTTCGGGGGAAAGGATCCAATCGAGATATTCTTTCACAACACCCGTGGGCTCACCGTCAGTATACATATAAAGGTCGCGCGCAATGGGGTAGGTCTTATCGTTTACTGTGTCAATGGCGGGCAACACATAGGCACTGCCTTCTTCTTCGGCAATCGCGATCATTTTCAGGTCATCAGGCACATACCCAAGACCATCATAACCAATGGCATTTGGGTTGCTGCGCACTTCAGAGATGATCCCCTCCGAAGAGGGCAGCAAAAGCGTGTCGGTGGAGAAGAGCGTTTTGTCTTCCTTGCTGCCCAGCCTTAAAACGGTTTCCAGAAAATATACATGCGTGCCAGAGTTGGTTTCGCGCGAGAGTTTTACGATCGGTCTGTCTTCACCGCCGACTTCATTCCAGTTGGTGATCTTGCCGCTGTAAATATCAGAAATCTGTTGCAAAGTTAATTCACTGACAGGGTTTTCAGGGTTCACAATTACCGCAATGGCATCGCGTGCAATGATATGTTCAACGGGCTCGATGCCCTTTGATTGGGCTTCAGCGATCTCTTCATCCTTGATCTTGCGCGAGGCATTCGCCAGGTCTACGGTGTTGTTGATCAGCGCCGCAATGCCTGTCCCTGAACCGCCGCCCGTCACCGAGATGCGCACATCGCTGTGTTCAGCCTGGTAGGTTTCCGCCCATGCCAGCGCAAGGTTGACGATGGTATCGGAACCTTTATTCTCGATGTATTGAGCAGGGGAGTTGGAAGTAGTATCGGTGGAAGTGGATCCACAGGAAGTAATGAAGAAAGTGGTAAGTACAAAGAAGATTAGTGCACGTTTCATCGGCTGGGATTATACCGCCTCTGACTCAGCCGAACCCGATTCTTGCCTGACGCTTTTTGCTAGTTTATGATTTATTTCTATCGCTTTATATTTTCTTTTTGATACAATCACTTCCATGACAGTAACTCAACCCGCCTTTACCGTCCAGAACATGGACTTTTACTACAATGCCCCTAAGAAAACACTCTCCAACATTAACTTGGAAATTCAGCCGCAAAAAGTGACTGCACTCATTGGTCCATCCGGTTGCGGCAAGTCCACCTTTTTGCGTTGCCTCAATCGCATGAACGATACCATTCCCGGTACAAAAGTGGATGGGAAGATCCTGCTCCATGGACAGGATATCTACGACTCGTCCATGGATGTGGTCAATCTCCGTCAGCGGGTGGGCATGGTTTTTCAAAAGCCGAACCCGTTCCCACAGTCTATTTTTGATAATGTGGCGTTCGGTTTGCGAGTGATGGGGCTGGACGTGAATCTGAACGAGGTCGTGGAAAAGTCCTTGCGAGCCGCAGCCTTGTGGGATGAAGTGAAAGATGATCTTAAATCCGATGCGATGGGATTGTCACTTGGGCAGCAGCAAAGATTGTGCATTGCCCGTGTCATTGCTGTGCAGCCAGAAGTGATATTGATGGATGAGTCCACCTCTGCGCTTGACCCGATCGCTACTCTACGCGTGGAAGAACTGATCGCGGACTTAAAGAAACAATACACCATTGTGATCGTAACGCATAACATGCAGCAAGCTGCGCGCGTCTCTGATTACACTGGTTTCTTTTGGCTGGGTGAGATGGTCGAATTTGCGCCCACCAACCAGATGTTCACTGTGCCAAAACAGGAATTAACCGAAGCATATATTACTGGAAGAATGGGATAGGGAGTTACGGAATCCGAAAATTCTACTTTCGGGTCATTCTAGGTTTTTCCTGAAGTATAACTTCAGGAGTTCAGGACAGTTAAACAAAGCGAGTGGATGAGAACCTCATCCACTCGCTTCTTAATTACTCAGTACGGATTACTTCTTTTGGTTTTTCCAAAACTCATCATCGCTGGATTTGATCTCGCCAAATTCGCCGGTGGCGATGAAGATGGTACGTTCACAAATATTGGTAACGCGGTCAGAAAAACGTTCGAGGTTGTGAGCCACCCAAAGCAGCCAGTTGGCGCGTTCGATGTTCTTGGGGTCTTCAATGACGAAGACCATCAACTCCCGGTAGATCTGATTGTAAAGCGCGTCGACTTCATCATCTTCAACGGGCAGGGTTTGAGCGGTTGCTACATCTTCCTGCACGAAGGCGGTCAGGGCGCGATGAAGCATGTCTGCGCCTTTTTGTGCCATGCGCGGAACGTCGATCAATGGTTTGAGCAGGGTTTCTTCGCCCATGCGAATATTGATATTGGCGATGCCTTTGGCGTAATCACCCATGCGTTCGAGCTCGGAGATGATCTCCATGGTCGAGGCGAGCAGGCGCAGGTCGTGCGCCATGGGCTGCTGGGTGGCGATCAGGATCATCAGCTGGTTTTCGATGGCGAAACGCTTCTTGTTGATCTCTTTATCTTCGGCAATAATCTTCTCGGCAGCTTTGACGTCACGTTTCTTTAACGCTTCTACTGAGCCGATAATGGCATGTTCGACCATGCTGCCTAGTAAAAGCACTTCGTCTTTTACCTGCTGAATGTCGCTCTCAAAAGTTTTTCGAATCATAAGTCCTCTTAGAGTTGATGGTGTTCATTTTACTACTGACAATTACATCTGACGATGGTCTGTTGGAATGATATTTTTTTCGGTCAGCCACAAGCGCAAACGCTGCTCGATCTGGTCACGCACGTGGCGGGTCAACTCGAGGCGCTGCTCTTCATCCGCTTTTGCCGGGTCATCGAAGGGGAAATGTTCATGCGTACCCATGTTCAAAAAAACAGCAGGACAATTTTCTTCGGCATCTGCACAAACTGTGATGACATGTGCGAAGTGAGTCTTGCCAAGATATTCCGTAACGGATTTTGACCACTGCCCTGAAATATCGATGCCAATCTCACGCATCGCTTCCTGGACCTCGGGCAGGATGCTGCCCTTCGGCTCTGTACCTGCGCTGAAAACCTCGAAGTGCTCATCCGCCAGCGCGCGCAGAAGCCCTTCCGCGATCTGGCTGCGCGCTGAGTTGCCTGTGCAGAGAAAGAGGACTTTGGCTTTCATGTTATCCGAACCTTCCGGTTACGTAATCTTCAGTACGCTTGTCTTTGGGACGGGTGAAGATGGATTTCGTCTCGTCGAATTCGATCACACCGCCTGCGCGTTGGTCGTCGATCATCATCATGGCGGTATAGTCGCTGGCGCGTGCGGCTTGCTGCATGTTGTGGGTGACGATGAGGATGGTGTAGTTCTTTTTCAACTCTTGCATCAACTCTTCGATGCGTAGAGTGGAGATGGGGTCGAGTGCCGAGGCGGGTTCATCCATCAAAATAATTTCTGGTTGGATGGCGATGGTGCGGGCAATGCACAAACGCTGTTGTTGTCCGCCGGATAGGGCGTAGGCACTTTCCTGCAGTTTATCTTTTACTTCATCCCAAAGGGCGGCGCTGCGCAGAGACTGTTCAACGAGTTCATCCATTTTGCCTTTGAAGCCGTTGATGCGTGCGCCCCAGGCGATGTTCTCGTAAATGGATTTGGGGAATGGGTTTGGCTTTTGGAAGACCATACCGATCTTGCGGCGCACTTCCACAGGGTCGATGTTTTTGCTGTACAAGTTCTGTCCCTGTAAAAGTAGTTCGCCGGTGGCATAACAACCCGGTACGAAATCATTCATGCGGTTGAAGGAACGCAGCAAGGTGGACTTGCCGCAGCCGGAAGGTCCAATAATGGCGGTGATTTTTTGCCTTTCGATCTTGAGGTTCACGCCTCTGACGGCGGTGAAGGTTCCATAATGTATGGAGAGATCGTTTGATTCAATGGCGTAGGTGGGTGAGTTTTGCATATTTACTTCCTTGAAATGACGATTGACGATCTTCTATCGTCTGACTTCTAGTATTTTCTCTGGTAGCGGTTGCGCAGCATAATTGCACTGGCGTTCAATGTGAGCAATAAAACCAACAGCATAATAATGGCGCTCGCAGCAATGGCATGAAATTCAGATTGGGCACGGGTTGTCCACTGGTAGATCTGAATGGGCAGGGCGGTGAATTTTGAGAAAGGACCATCTGGATCAATGCTGATGAAGGTGGAAGCGCCAACAACGATGAGTGGAGCAGTTTCACCGAGTGCCCGAGAGATGGCAAGGATGCTGCCTGTGAGGATGCCCGGGAGTGCATTCGGCAGAACATGATGCCAGATCGTTTGCCAGCGCGTCGCACCGACACCGTATGCGGCTTGCCGAAGTGAGTCGGGGACAGCTTTGATGGCTTCCTGCGCGTTGATGATAATGAGCGGCAGGACGAGGATGCCCATCGTCAAGCCAGCGGAAAGCACGGTGCGTCCGTTCGAGTCGGTCACACCGAACATGCTGCCACTGGTGAAAGCCTCAAGTGTACGGACGAAGACCGCCAAACCTAACATGCCATACACGATACTGGGGACGCCTGCGAGGTTATTGATATTGGTTTGAATGATGTTGGTGAACCAGCCTTTGGGGGCGTACTCTTGTAAATAGATGGCTGCGCCTGTGCCGATGGGTAGAGCGAAGAGGATGGCAAGCCCGACCATCCATAACGAGCCAAGGATGGCGGTGCGGACACCGGCGAACTCCGCTTTAGAGGACATGGGCGTGACAAGGAATTGCGGTGTGAGCCATGAACGGAATTCGAGAATGGCGTCGGGATATTTTTCGGTAACTTCGGCGCGGATCTCGTCTCCACGCAGGAGTGAGTCAGTCATGCTCCAAGTGCCTTTGGTATCAATGCGTACAAGACGTTCGAGGAAGAGGTTGAGTAAGTCCGCTTGCGAACGTTCTTGCATGGGTTGTTCATTTTCCAGTTTGTTATATGCACCTGAAGAAAGATTTTCTTTTAGGATGACGAGTAGTTCGTCTTTCGTCAGTTCATTCACCGGCGTGGAAGTGAATTCCGCCGGATCATCTTTGTATTCATACGCGATGTAGCCAAAGGCTCCGTCCACGACGTTGTAGAGCAGGGCGGTGAGAGCGATGATGGCGATCAGTAAAGCCGAAAGGAAAAGAATCTGCCAAATAGTGGCGACCCGATACCGGCTGCGTAAAGAGGCGTTGAAATCTGCCCCTTCGGGGAAGTGGTCATGTCTCTGATTCATTCGTAGCGCTCCCTGAAACGATTGACGATGTATTGGCTGATGAGGTTCAGTACGAGGGTCACGAGGAAGAGCATCAACGCGATGGCGAAGAGGCTGGTGTAGTCGATGGAGTTGTACGAAAGGTCGCCGCCGCTGATGCGGGCGATGTGTCCAGTCATCGTTTCAGCGGCTTCGAGCGGATTAAAGGAGAAGTTAGGTCCGGCGCCGGATGCGACCGCGACGATCATCGTCTCACCAACAGCGCGGGAGATACCGAGGATGAGTGCGGCGCCAATGCCAGAGAGGGCGGCAGGCAGAACGACTTGCGTACTGCTTTCAAATTTAGTGGCACCCATGGCATAGGCAGCTTCACGCAGAGAACGCGGCACAGCGCTGAGCGCATCTTCGCTCATGGAGGAGATGAGCGGCAGGATCATGATGCCCATGACCAAGCCCGCCGAAAGCATGTTGTAGACTTGAATGTTGTCGCCGAAGATGTTTTGCAGTATGGGTGTGACGAACAACAAAGCGAAGTAACCATACACAACGGTAGGGATGCCCGCCAGAATTTCCAAAACAGGTTTGAGAATACCGCGTGCTTTTGGGGAGGCGTATTCGCTCAAATAGATGGCGGCTGCCAGCCCAAGCGGAAGTGAGATGGCAATGGCGATCAGGCTTGTGGTCAGTGTGGCAGAGATGAGTGCCCAGATTCCATATTGACCGATGCCCGGCTGCCATTTGGTCTCGCCGAAGAACTTGGCGAAGGTTACATCGGGATTGCCGAAGAACAACATGGCTTCCTTGCCTAATTCGTATACAATGGCGACGGTGGTCAAAATAGATAAAATCCCTGCAAAGAACAAAAGGGTTTGGATAACACTTTCGCCAATGCGGGTTTTCTTTTTGAGGTCAAATTGCCGAAAACTTTGAGTTTCTGTGGCTTTTATATTCAGGACTTCTTCTTTCATACATTTTCTCTCTGTGCTATGGTGGGTTCGTTGCTACCCTTTTACAGCAGAAATGGGCTGGTCCCATTTTCAGAGACCAGCCCTTTTGTATTCAATTCAATTACTTGGTCGTCGCGGCTTCCCAGGCAGCCATGGAGGCTTCGAGGTCAGCAGCAGGAGCGGGGAAGTAACCTACATCGATGACGTTGTCATTGACATTGGAGAGGTAGAAGTAGATGAAAGCGGCAACTTGGGGCTTTTCCTGCATGATCGCAGCATCAGAGTAGATGAAGAGCGGGCGGGCAAGCGGGTAAGTGCCGTTGTCCACATCTTCCTGATTGGGCTCCACACCTTCGATGTTGAGGGCTTTCAAAGCGCCCTGGTTCTCGACGAAGTAAGCGTAACCGAAGTAACCAATAGCGTAGGGGCTGCCTTCAACACCCTGAACGAGGACGTTGTCATCTTCAGAGAACTGAGCGCCTTCGAGACCGAGGACAGCTTCTTCACCAAGTTTGGTGTCAGCTTTGCCTTCGGCATTGAGGGTCAGAGGAGCGACCACAGCTTCAACGAAGTAGTCGAATGTGCCGGAGTCAGCGCCGGGGGAGTAGATGAGGATGGCTTCAGCGGGGAAGGAGGCATCGACCTGATCCCAAGTCTTGAACTCTCCGGTGTAGATCTTGCCAAGCTGTTCCTTGGTGAGGTTGGTAACGAAATCATTGCTGGAGCTTACGACCACAGCGAGAGCATCGGTGCCCACGCGGAATTCAACGGGGGTGCGACCAATGGCGGCACAAGCTTCAACTTCGCTGTCCTTGATCTTGCGGGAAGCGTTGGAGATATCGGACTCTCCAGCGGTGCAGAAGCGTTCGAAACCAGCGCCAGTGCCGATGCTGTCAACAGTGACGTTGCCAGTAAAGCCTTCGTTCTGGAATTCTTCAGCCATGCGTTCGGAGAGCGGGAAGACGGTGGAGGAACCGGCGGTGACTACATCACCTTCAACGGCATCTGGGGCATAGGCAGCCATTGGGTCTTCGGTGGGCGCTTCAGTAGCAACTTCAGTTGCGGCCACTTCGGTAGCGACTTCAGTAGCAGGTGCTTCTTCGGCAGGAGCACCGCAGGCGGCGAGCACGAGGCTCAAAGCCACCATGAGGAAAAGGGACGTACGAACGATTTTGGACATTTCTCTAATTTCTCCTATTTTTTTTGTACGCTCGTGATGTTATCAACCGCCTCTTAAGGTCAATGGAAGGATGGGTTAACATCTTGTTAAGAACGACCATGGTCAATGGTCCACGGTTCATCGTCAAATTCCGTTACAATTACCCCATGAACAAACTTCCCTTCTCACTGGCTCCCGAATATCGTGACTACGTCTGGGGTGGAGCGAGACTCCGCCCGGAGGTCGTTCCCACCGCTGAGGCATGGATCATCTTTGCAGGCAACCGCATCACATCTGGACCGTATGCCGGGCGTGCCCTCTCAGACCTTTCCCTCGAATTTGGCGTGGACCTGCTCGGCACAAAAGCCGTCGCGCAGACGGGCAATCGATTTCCCGTGTTGGTGAAGATATTGGATTGTGCCCAGTGGCTCTCATTACAAGTTCACCCGAATGATGAGCAGGCACAAAAGCTGGAAGGGGAAGGCTTGTTCGGCAAGACCGAAGCTTGGCATGTGCTTGAAGCCGAACTCAATGCTGAATTGGTGGCAGGCATTAAGCCGAATGTTTCTGCCGAGCAGTTGACAGCAGCCATTCAAAGCAAAAGCGAATCTATTTTGGAGTTGGTGGAAAAAGTAAAAGTGACGGCGGGGGACACTTTGTTCATGCACCCGGGCACCGTCCATGCACTGGGACCGGGCATGTTGATCTACGAAATTCAACAGACATCCGATATCACCTATCGCGTTTATGATTGGGGTCGCCCCGAAACCGAAACGCGCAAATTGCACATTGATAAAGCCGTGGCAGTCTCCAACCCCAATGCCGCGTCGTTACCGGTCAAGCCGCCGCAGATGGAAGATGGCGAAGTTACCACACTCACGCAATGTCAGTATTTTCAGTTGGATGAAATTCGAGTGGAGAAGAAAACTGTCCGCTTGGAGACGAGGGGCGAATCCTTTCACGGGGTGACCGTGATCGAGGGGCAAGTCCAGGTATCGGCGGAGGGTGAGGCGTTCGTCCTCAATAAATTTGAGACGCTGTTGATCCCCGCATGTTGTGGTGCATATCAAATCACACCGTTACAGAAGAGTCGAGTTCTAAAAGCCAGTGTATAACCCCGAAGGGGTGTAATGATTATAGAACTAGGTTAATCCGAAGCAAAATCCCGAAGGGATGATATAGATACAAATCTATGCCACCCCTTTGGGGTTGGTTTTTAAGATCTGCGAAAGCTAGAATCATTTGACCCCTTCGGGGTCGTTTTTATTTCCATTCCCAGGTGCTGACATCTGAGAGGGCGCGATACGCGGTAAGGTCAAGTTGCAGTGGGCTGATGGAGATGTAGCCCTCTGCCAATGCGCCGACATCGGTGCCAGATTCGGGTACACCAGTGGGGGCGTCGCCGCCGATCCAATAATATGGGCGGTTGCGCGGGTCAATCCGTTCGTCAAGACGGCTGTGATATACGCGCAGCCCCTGACGGGTGACTCGGAAACCTTTGATCTCTTCTTTACCTAAAGCAGGAATATTGACGTTGAGCAGGGTATCTTGAGGTAACCCATGCGATAGCACATTTTCTGCGGCAATGCGGGCGGCATATGCCGAGGCGGAAAAATCCAGCGGGCCGATGTGAGCTTCTGAGACTTCAAGCGAGACAGCCACACCAGGAATACCGGTGATAACGGCTTCCATGGCAGCAGTGACAGTACCAGAGTAGGTTACGTCGTGACCGAGGTTCGCGCCTACGTTAATGCCAGAGACGACCAGGTCAAATTTTTCTTTGAAGTAGCCGAGCAATGCAAGCGAGACACAGTCACTGGGGGCGCCATCACTGGCGAAGGCTTGAGAGCCATCTTCAAGACGGAATTCACGCACACGCAGGGCGCGGTCTAAGGTTTTAACGTGACCGCCGCCTGACCAGTTTCGATCGGGGGCGAGGATGGTCACATCGCCGAGGTTTCGCATTTCTTTCGAGAGGGCGAGCAAGCCGGGGGCGAGCACGCCATCGTCGTTGGTAACTAGGATTCGTTTGGTCATAATGTATGCTTCCTTCGAAATGTTGTTTTCATAATTGTATATGGAAAAGATAATACTGCGATCGGCGCAAAGAGGGCGAATAGCGCGAAAAAACGCGTCATTCGCCTGATTCACGCCATTGTACCCGCAGGGTAAACTCGCGTTAAGGCTCTTTGGTTTGAAGGTTATACGCGTACTGTCGTCAGGCGGGCAAAGGTGCTTTCAATATATCTGAAACCCCAACTACTGACCACGCGAATTGCGCTCCATTCGTTCAGCTTGCGAACGCGCGTGGTTCGTTCGTGTAAGGCTTGAAGCAGATCAGCGGCGGTGCTTCCGGGGAATTCTGTAGCGCCAAACCCGATCGTGTCGATGACGTGCGCATCGCTGTTGCCGGTGTGCGCAATGTTCAATCCTTTGGCAAATATGTTAGTCGCATGATTACTAATACGGTCAATGGCGGTGCCGTTATAGGTTTCGATTCCGAGCAGGGTTCGGGCTGCCAGGGGATGTTTCAATGCTTTCAAGATGGAAGCAGGGGTTAGGCTTTTCATGCCCATTCCGCCTGCCATGGGGTGTGCGGCAATGGCAACCCCGCCTTGATCCTGTATACGCAGCAGGGTTTCGATGAGCGAAAGACCGGGCTTGATTTTTTCGTGAATGAAGAGCGCGAGCAAATCGCCTTCTGCGGTGGTGATCTCACTTCCAGGGATAACTTCCACGCCGTAGTGTGAGGCGAGCTTGACCGCTTCCAGTGCGCCTGCGATCTCATCGTGGTCGGTGATGGCGATGACGTTCAAGCCGATCTCATGTGCGCGGCGCAAAACAGCAGGAACGGTGGCGGTGCCATCGTAGCTGTAGATCGTGTGTAAGTGTAAGTCTGCAAGTCCCATTGAATTCTCCAATTTATATCCAGTTAGACCGCGTTAGGCGCGGAAAGTTTCATGAAAAGAATGATGGGTGACAATCCCGCTGGGATGGGTTTGCCCAGATGCCAGTAATTTTCGTGACTGTCACCGCATTCATGCTGATAGTGTATCTGGAGGCTGTTAAGGGAGTTTGAAATATTTGTGCAGATTTTGTTAACGATTCCACCCGCCGGATGAGGGCGGGTGGCAAAGGAAGGAGGAGAAGAAGTTATGAAAAAGAACTACGCGCGGCTTTGGTTCTGCAAAAACTCGCGGCGTTTGCGAGAGGCGTCTATAGTGAAGACGGTCAGCAGGGAGATAAATAAAAACAAAGCGAAGATCGTTTCCATGCTTGTATCTTACAACGAACACATTGTGATGGACTTAAGAACCAGTTAACAACTGGTAAACGGTTATGAAAGGTTTTACGAACCTTCTGGTAAAGTCTGTTGGCGGCGTGCTTTTCCGAAAGCTTGGTTGAGATTCACTTCAGGGGTATGTAACATGCGTTGGCAGAGATGTGCGATCTGTGCCGCTGAAGTGCCGCTATTTTGGATGGGCATTAATCGTTTCAATTCGGCTACATTCAATCTGGTATGCACTTCTTTGCCCAATGCTACTGCCACAAAGGTGGAGGTGGATTGCTGGGTGATGACCACTGCCGAATTTGCCATCATGTGAGATACATTTCCATGTGTGAAAACAGTTGCATCAGGCGCTTCTTTGGCAATCTCGCGTATTGCCCTGGGGGCGTTTTCCAATGGATGCAGTTTGAAGATCAATTTTTTATCAGCGGCGATCTCGACACAGCGTTTAATGAAGGCAGAACGATTATCTGGGCGGAAAGTTTCACGCAAGGGGGAGGTGGCAACCAACACATGCCCATGCATCGGGAATTCATTATTCTTGAAGTCAGCCATATTATCGAAATTGGGAATACCTGTTACGGCGATCTTTTCAGGTTTCACACCCTTGCGAATGAAATGCTCGGCATATCCCTCTGATGCAACGCAGAACAGATCATACGCGTTGGATAAGCCATTGGCAGCCGTATTTGCGAAATATCGTGGAAGCCCCAGCCAGCGGACAAACTGATACACCACACCTTCAGGCTCTGTGATCCCTTCTTGAACCAGAATGATGCGTTTATTGCGAATATTTTTTGGGATGATCAGATCGCTGCAAGTAAAGACCAGATCGTACTCGTGTTTATCGCCTCTCACGTCTACCTTGAGTTTTTTTTGCTGAAGATAAGCATCTGTTTCCCGCCGGTGCCTTCCACCCAGGACAGTGAAATCTAACAGTCCCAATCGCGCAAACATATCTTCAATTCCATCGGCATAGTAGGGAGTGAAATAGCAATCATATACATCCATCAAATGCTGTGCAATCTGGTGCATTTGTGTAGTTTGATTGAGTGATCCACAGATAAATAATATTTTTTTCATATTTAGTTGCTCCAGTGATAGAGCGAGTGTAGCAAAAAGCAATTAAGAGGCTGAAAACGAGAAGTTAAGATGCGCTTAATACCCCTGTTTCTTTACTTGTTGTTAACAGCCAGAGCATGAGTGCCTTGTGAACTCACTGTATAATTAAGTATAGGTACCTCATGCAAACTCTTGCCGCAATTGATGTCGGCTCAAATGCCATGCGTTTGGTTGTTGGGCGTTTGAGTTATGAAGACAAATTGGAAACGGTCGAAAACCTGCGCCTGCCTGTTCGTTTGGGGCAGGATGCTTTTTCTTTAAAACAAATACAGGAGGGTACAGCGCAGCTTGCTCTCGATGCCTTTATTCGTTTTCGAAAAGTGGCGGATGATTACGGCGTGGAACGCATTCGTGCGGTGGCAACCAGTGCCATGCGCGAGGCGGGCAACAGCGACATCCTGTGCAATCGTATTGCGCGCGCAACCGGTATTAAAGTAGAGATCATTAGTGGGGAAGAGGAGGCGCGTTTAATCCATCTGGCGGTCTCCAGTGTGGTTCCACTCAAAAATAAACACACTATGCTGGTCGATATTGGTGGAGGCAGCGTCGAAGTGACCCTTTCACAGGGAAACAATATCCTTTCCACTGAAAGTTACAACATGGGCACGGTGCGTCTTTTGGCAAAGTTAAGCCAGAAGCCAGCCAAACTTCCATTTGATGAATTGGTGCGCGAATATGCCGAAGCTGCCCGGCGGCGTATTGAACGCGAGATCAAACACAAAAAAATAGATGTGTGTATCGGTACCGGCGGAAACATCGAAGAAATGGGGGCTCTGCGTAAAAAACTTTTTAAACGCGAAAGTGATTCAGCCATCACGTTTGAAGAGTTGGAAAAACTTTCCAAGATATTGAGCAAGATGCCGGTTGAGGAGCGGATGCGAAAGCTTAAACTCAAGCCCGACCGCGCCGATGTCATCCTGCCTGCGATCATCGTACTGAAAACGATCGCCAAAGAAGCTCGTGTCAATGAGATCAAAATCCCGGGTGTGGGCTTGAAAGATGGTTTGCTGCTTGATCTTGCCCAAAGCTTGAGCAAGGCCCCGCGCACTTCGCGAAACGAACAGGTATGGATGTCTGCGATGCGGCTTGGAGAAAAGTATCAATTCGATGGTGAGCATGCGATTCTGATTGCCTTCCTTGCCGGAAAATTATTCGACCAGACTCTCTCCCTGCACAACCTTGAAGCAGAGGATAAGCTGCTATTGGAAGTTGCCGCGTTATTGCATGATATTGGTCACTTCATTAATACGGTTGATCATAACCAGCATACCTACTACATTTTAAAAGCCAATCTCTTGATCGGTCTGACAAACCGTGAACAAAACATTGTTGCCAATGTTGCGCGTTACCATCGCAAATCCATGCCGACCGTGCAGGACGAAAACTTCCGCTCCTTGTCAACGAAAGACCGTTCCATGGTCATCAAACTTTCTGTCCTGCTGCGCCTTGCCGATGCCATGGACGTCAGCCATACGCGCCGTGTAAAAAGCGTGACCCTTCGGCAGGTCAAAAACAAATGGCTATTAAAAATAGAAGGCGGAGGCGGCTCGAGCCTTGAAACCTGGGCACTTGAAAAACGCCGCTCTTTGTTTCAAGAAGTGTTCGGCATGAAACTGGAAATTGAGGAATGACCATGAACGCCAAAATCGTTTTAGTAGACTCACTTGATACGCGCTGGAAAAGATTTCATTTGGAATTAAAGAATTGCCGTAAGAACTTTTCAGAAGAGGCAGTTCATGACCTGCGTGTAGCAACGCGACGCTTGTTGGCGCTCTTCGACCTGCTGCGCTCCATTATTCCTCATAAACGCATCCAAAAGATTCGCCGCGAACTCAAAGACCATCTCGACGATCTGGATGAACTGCGCGATATTCAGGTTCTACTGGCAGATGTATCTGAATTCATTAATGATGTCCCTGAGTTGGCAGCGGCTCAAGAACGCTGGCTGCATGAAGAGAAAAGACTTATGCGCTCCACGCGTAAACACGTGAAAGCGCACGATATAAAAAACCTTTCGAAGCGTATCGAGAAAACTCGTGAAATGATTCAAAACCTGCCGGAGGAAAATCTCGTAGAACAGAGCCTTGCTGCGGTGGATGAAGCCTACGCGCGCGTTCTGCAGCCTTACAACTTTTTGGATTCAGAGAATATCCCTGGCATTCATAAACTTCGTATTGCATTTAAAAAATTCCGCTATTCCATCGAGATCATCCACCCCTTATTAGTTGAATTCCCGAAAACAAACTTTGAGAGGTTGCACGACTATCAATCACGAATGGGTGATATTCAAGATATGGAAGTTGCCCGCCAGAAATTGACCGAACTAGACCCCGCCTCACAACCCGGATTTACAGCGGCTTCCAATCATTATGATTCGCGCCTTCGCGCGGCCGTCTTAAACTTTTTTGAAGATAAAGGAGAAGCGCTGATCTTCTGGCGTCTTTCCCCTGATCAATCCTTTCCTTGGGAGAATAAATCATGAACCTATACCTTATCCGCCATGCCATTGCCGAAGAAGAGTCGTCTTCGGGTGAAGACAGCCAGCGCGCGCTGACAGATAAAGGCGCGAAGAAGATGCGTCAGGTTGCCAAAGGGTTAAAGATACTCGGAATTGAATTCGACTTCATCCTTTCCAGCCCTTACCTTCGCGCCTATCAAACTGCTGAAATCCTTGGCGACGTTTTTAAGATGAAGAAGAAAGTTGTGCAAAGCGAGAATCTAACACCCATGGGCGATCCCGACCTGTTGCTCGCCGAGATCAATGAGAAATATTCAGTGAACAGCCTCGCCATCGTTGGGCATGAGCCGTACCTTTCCACTCTGGTTAGCCTGTTGGTAGCTGGGGGTGCCCCCGTAGAAATGACCTTCAAAAAAGGCGGAATCTGCCATCTTTCAACCGACGATCTTCATCACACACGTAAAGCCACACTTGAATGGCTGCTTACCCCGGGCGTCATGGTCGAAATTGCGGAAAGATAATAGAATACAATGACTTCCGACCAACCATCAGAGGTGACCGATCCAATGACGCTATCGTCAATGGACAATCACCCATTGACGACACCCGAGGCGCCACGTATGACCGAAATTGACCTAACATCTCCTTCTCTTTATATCAACCGTGAGCTCAGTCTGTTGGAATTCCAACGCCGCGTGCTGGAAGAAGCTCGCGACGAGGAAAACCCCCTGCTCGAGAGGTTGAAGTTTCTCGCCATCTTTGGCTCAAACATGGATGAGTTCTTCATGGTGCGCGTCTCGGGTATTCGCAAACAGGTGGAAGCCAACATTGCCAAGTTGTCGGAAGATGGACTGACCCCGCGCGAGGAACTGGCTGTTATTCGTAAAAATGCTCAAGACCTGATGCAGGATGCCCAGCAATGTTTTCACCGCAAACTTCAGCCCAAACTGGAAAAAGAAGGCATCCATATTCTCGATTACTCCAAATTGAGTAAATCTCAAAAGGAACGCGCCGACAAATACTTCAACGATGTCATCTACCCGGTGCTGACCCCGCTCGCACTGGACCCGGGACATCCCTTCCCGCATATTTCCAATCTCAGCCTGAACCTTGCCATTGTCATCCGTGATAAAAAAGGGAATGAGAAGTTCGCGCGTCTCAAAGTGCCGGATACCTTGCCGCGTCTTATTCCGATCAAGCGCTCTTCGGGCAGTGTCCGTAAAGACGGTACGATTCCCTTCCATCATTATTTTGTATGGCTTGAGCAATTGATCGCTGTCAACCTCACCGGACTGTTCCCCGGTTTGGAAGTCGTTTCTGCTCATCCTTTCCGCATCGTGCGTGATGCCGATATCGAGATCCAGGAACTCGAAGCCGATGACCTGCTCGAAAGCATGCAGCAAAGCATTCGAAAGCGCAAGTTCGGGTCTGTGGTGCAGGTAGCGATCTATCCCTCCATGCCCAACGAGATCCGTGACTTGTTGGTGGATAACCTTGAAGTTTCTCAGAACGATGTTTACATTATGAACCATCCGCTTGGGCTGGCGAACTTATGGCAGCTCTATGGCAGTGTTGAACGCTTTGAATTGAAATACCCGCCTTATATCCAGCGTATCCCGAAGTCTCTGCGGAATATGGATACCACCGAGAACATGTTCGATATCATCCGCTCAGGGAATATTCTCCTGCATCATCCCTATGAGACATTTTCTCCGGTCATAGATTTCCTCACAGCCGCCGCCCGCGACCCGAACGTCCTCGCCATTAAACAGACGGTCTATCGCGTAGGCTCGAATGCGCCGGTGGTCGAAGCCCTGCTCGAAGCCGCCGAACGCGGCAAGCAGGTTGCCGTATTGATGGAGTTGAAAGCTCGCTTTGATGAAGAATCCAATATTGGTTGGGCGCGCGCATTGGAAGATGCAGGCGTGCATGTGGTCTATGGGTTGGTTGGACTGAAGACCCATTGCAAAGTCGCAATGGTCGTCCGTAAGGAAGGGGAGGGCATTCGCCGTTACCTGCACCTTGCTACCGGGAATTACAACGCAGTCACATCCCGTTTTTATGAAGACTTGGGCATGTTTACCTGTGACGAAGACATGGGTGCCGATGCCACCGATCTTTTTAACTATTTGACCGGTTATTCCACCAAAAAGAGTTACAAAAAATTGCTGGTTGCTCCGGTCAATCTGCGCGAACAGATCGAAAAGCTCATTCGCCGTGAGATCGAACATGCCAAAGCCGGGAATAAAGCCCGTATCATTTTCAAAATGAACTCATTGGTGGATATGGAAATGATCCAATTGCTCTACCAAGCCTCACAGGCGGGTGTCAAAGTGGATCTGCTCGTGCGTGGCATGTGTTGTCTGCGCCCGGGCATAAAGGATGTGAGTGAGAATATCCGCGTTACCAGCATCGTCGGGCGGTATCTTGAACATAGCCGTGTTTATTATTTCCAGAATAACGGCAGCGATGAAGTCTATATGGGCAGCGCCGACCTGATGCCGCGCAACCTTAACCATCGTGTGGAGGTTGTTTTCCCTGTGGAGAATAAAGCACAGGTCAAGTTCCTGCGCGAGAAAATTCTCGAGAACTATCTCAAAGACAATACCCGTGCCCGCATCCTCGAGTCAGATGGGACATACAAACGCCCGAAACCTGCCAATGAGGAAAAAGGTTTCGACGTACAAGCCCACTTAATGGGTGAGTAGAAAAAATAATAACCTGTTGTTAACACTCATTCTTATTAACGTCCATATAATGAGTCATCTTTTACGCATAGGTGGCTCATTATATGGAATTAAACGTCAGCGAATTGGAAAGAGGGATTACCCTCATCAAACTGCAGGGCAGGCTCGATATTACCGGAGTCAACCAGATCGAAACGAAATTTGCAGCGTATTGTTCAGGGGAGAAACTATCAGTGATCGTTGATCTGTCTGGCGTGGAATATCTGGCTTCCATTGGAATTCGGCTGCTTGTGATAAATGCCAAATCATTGAAAACCCGCAATGGCAGAATGGTTCTCCTAAGCCCAACCACAGACGTTATGAGTGTTTTAGAGATCACAGATATACCAGCCATTATTCCGGTTTATGCACAGCTCGAATCTGCTGAAGCTGTTTTGTTGGGGCGCTGATTTTAAGCGGCGGGGACTTTAAAAAAGAACGCACTGCCGCGCCCTTCATCACTTTCCGCCCATATCTTGCCCCCGTGTGCTTCCACAATATGTTTTGAAATAGAGAGTCCCAATCCCGTGCCGGAACCGGTACGGGATGAATCGACTCGATAGAATCGTTCAAAGATGCGCGAAAGGCTTTCCGATGGTATGCCAATGCCTGTATCCTGCACTGCGCATCGTACCCCGCCGGGAACTGCCTCAGCACCCAGGGTGATCCTTCCCCCAGGCTTTGTGAATTTAACTGCATTATGGATCAGGTTAACCAGCACCTGTTCGAGTCTGCCCTTATCTGCACGGATGTCTGGCAACCCATCAGCACATAACACATCCAATTTTAAATTTGCGCGTTCCACTTGCGCCTTCATCCGGTCAGCTGAAGCATGGAGTAACTTTCGCGGTGAAATGGATTCAAAGTTCAATTGAACCTGCCCCGATTCGATGCGCGAAAGGTCGAGCAGTTCTTGTGTCATCTGTGTCAGCGCATCGACTTCAGTGTGAATCCTATCCAGAAAACGTGGACCCGCTTCCGGGTCTGCAAGAGCGCCGCCTTGCAGGGTTTCGGTCAGTGCCTTTAAAGAAGCGAGCGGCGTCCGCAGTTCGTGCGACACATTTGAGATAAAGTCGCGTCGTACGGTTTCCAGTTTCCGCACTTGGGTCAGGTCTTGCACAAGGATCAAACTACCGCCTTCGTGCATATCAGGGATGACGATGATCTGCAGGTGTTGCCTGCGAGTGGGAATCTCCACCGCCTCGATCTGGATCTGACGGGTTTGTTGGCAGCGCTTCCATGCTTCGATCAGTTGATGGCTGCGCACCACCTGTGCCACGCTTTGGTGAGTGGGCTCATCGGTGCCAAAGAGCTTTCCAGCAGCAGGGTTTGCAAATTGCACACGCCCATCTGCATTAGCGATCAAAACACCATCGGTTAGTTGTTCAAGTACAGTGGCAAGGCGTTCATTTTCAGTCTGCAGCGCCTTGATCTCCATGTTGAATGCCAGGCGGCGCGATTCAATGACACCGATCAGGGCGTCGATTTCATTTGAGTGTGGGGGAGGTGTTTGCGGGTCACGCATGAACTGCTCAACCTGACGCAGGCTTCGTTTTAGATCATAATATCGCCATGTGCACCAGGCTGCAACCAGCAGAAGAGTGACTGCGAAAACATAAGAGAGTTGATTCATGCTTATTTTTACTGTGCGAAGCCTTATGCCTTGTGCTTCGCCTTAACCTTCAAATCGATACCCGCCGCCACGCACTGTAACAATACGTTTCGGCTCGCTCGAGTTTTCCTCGATTTTTTGTCGCAGCCACCTTACATGAACATCCACGGTCCGGCTGTCGCCGATATAATCCCAGCCCCAAACACGTTCGAGGATGAATTCTCTCGAGAGCATTTGTCTGCGGTGTTCGGCGAGGAAGAGCAGAAGCTCATACTCTTTGGGCTTTAGCTGGATGGGGGTTTCATTTAACGTCACTTCACGGCGAGTCAGGTTGATGGTCAGGTTGTCGAAGGTCAGGGCTTCATGCGGCGTTTCTTCGGCAGGTCTACCCATTTCCTCTCTTAAAAGTCGGGCACGCCTTAATTGTGCTTTGACGCGTGCGATCAGTTCACGCATTGAGAAGGGTTTGGTCATGTAATCGTCTGCGCCGACTTCCAAACCTACTACACGGTCGATCTCATCGTCGCGTGCCGTGAGCATCAGGATGGCAGTGGTCATTTCTTTGCGCAGTGTGCGGGCAACCTCAAAGCCGTCCATTTCTGGCAGCATGATATCCAGCACGATCAGATCCGGTTTTAGTTTGCGTGCAACAGTAAGCGCAGAACGTCCATCCCCCACGGTTTCAACGGTATACCCCTCTTTTTTTAGATTATAAGCAAGTGTTTCTTGCAGAGCAATCTCATCTTCGACGATCAGTATTTTATCCGGCATGGCTGGCACTATACCATAGTGAAGGCATCCTTCTGTTAAGGCGATGTTAATGACTTCAGCGTGCTCTTGATGGTGGGTTGGGTGCGGTTATGTTTTCTTTCGCAGTGCGAGAGGGAGTGTGATGACCAATACGATCACGACACCCATCATCAGGATCCCGTCTGTTGAGCCGACTTTTGAATTATCTTCGGGTTGCGGTGTGGCGGTGCTTTGATGCAATGCTGCAGAATTCACCGCCTCGCTGTTTGCGGATACCGTTGGAAGATTGAAATTGGTCAAAACAAAGAGGATGGCCAGGGTGCCCAAAAGGAGGAGGGTGATTCCGAAAAGATGTTTTGCGCTCATTGTACATTCATTATAAATCGAATTGGTAGACTGAACATTCAGGGCATTTTGACCCGTCGGTGATATCTTTAACATCGTATAAGTGTTAAAGATATCAATCGCTTGAATTCAAAGATAAATTTGAGATAACTTGTACTTTTTTACACTTTCATTGTATAATCCGCCCATTATGCCTAGTTCGGCTAATGAATAACGCAGGTTTAGGCAAGCGCGAGGCGATTTTATAGAGTGGTGGATTCTTTTCTTTTAATGGTTTGCTGCGCGCTTTACGATTATTAAGAAGTACATAGGTATTTTGCATACGCCATCGTTTTATACGACGGCGTTACGCTTAGTCTATTTCAGGAGCATCCATGATCAAAAAGTTTTTCGACTGGCTGAAACAGCCTCTTGGTCTGATCGCGGTGGGAATTGTGTTCCTGGCAGTGTTTAGTGCGGCTGCATATGGGATCTACACGACCCAGCAGGCGCCCGAACAACCTGTTCCAGGTTTCCCACATAAGACCCATATTTCTTTTGGCATTCAATGTTTGTATTGCCATCCAGGAGCATCCAAGGGTCCCGCCGCCGGACTTCCCTCCCAAGCGAAATGCTGGGCTTGCCACAATCAGATCGTTAAGACCCGTGACAGTGCCCTGCTTGCCCCGCTTAAGGACGCAGTCTTGAGCGGGCAATCGCTCGAGTGGGTTCCCGTTGCCATCGTTCCGGACTTCGTCCAGTTTAACCACCGTGCGCATATTGCGGCTGGGCGTAACTGTGAGGAATGCCATGGCGATATGACACAGCAGCTCGTTGCCCAGAATCCTCAGGTAATGAACATGGGCTGGTGTTTAAATTGTCACGTTGAAGCTGCTGGTGAAGATCAGGCAAAACTGGTCAAACTTGCAGACTGTGGTACGTGTCACTATTAATCCGGGTGAAAGGACATCCACATATGAATGAACAATTTTCCCGGCGTGATTTTCTAAAACTGGCTGGTTTGGGAGCGGCGACTACAGCAATCCTCACAGGATGTGGTCCCGCTTCGCGTTATGTTAAGCGCGAGCCCTATCAGCAGATGCCTGAATACAACTCGGTCGGGCAGAGTACCTATTACGCCACTACATGCCGCGAATGCGCGGCAGGATGCGGTCTCGTGGTTCGCACCTATCAGGGTCGTGCACTGAAGACCGAAGGCAATGCCAATCATCCGCTGAACCTTGGTAAGACCTGCGCGCGCGGGCAAGCCACCCTGCAAGGGTTGTATAACCCCGATCGCGTACAAGCACCCTCCACCGGAGATTGGGACACCGCCATTCAAGCGGTTGCCGATGCTCTCAAAAATTACAAACCCAATGAAATCGCTTTCCTCATGGGTATGGCTCCTGATCATCTCTTTGACCTCGTGACCGACCTCGCCAAAGCGACCGGCATGAATGCTCCTGTCCGCTTCGGGGCGTTGAGCATGTTCGAAGCCCGTGCCACCCTTAGCAAAGCTGCCGAAAACCTTTTCGGACAAGCAGGCTTGCCCTTCTTCGATGTTGGCGGCGCACAGACGGTCTTCTCCTTCGGTGCGAACTTCCTCGAAACTTGGCTCTCTCCAGTTTCCTATACCCGCGGTTTCGCTGGTTTACGCGAAGCCGAGACAAAACTTCGCGGTAAATTCGTTCAGTTCGAGCCGCGGATGTCTGCGACCGGTGCCAAATCTGATCATTGGGTTCCGCTTCGCCCCGGGACCGAAGGCTTGGTTGCCCTTGCCATCGGAAAACTCGCCGCTGAAATTCGCGGCGGCTCGACACCACGTGCCTTCTCCGGTGTGAACCCGGCTGAGGTTGCTGAAACAGCTGGCGTTGAGTTGGCGGCGTTGGAACACCTCGCCGAAATGTTTGCCAATTCCAATGCGCTTGCCATCCCTGGCGGTGCAGCACTGGGTCAATCCAATGGTTTGGAAATTGCCGAAGCGGTTCTGGCGTTGAATGCCCTTTCGGATAATTTCGGCAAACCTGGCGGCGTTTACCTTTCGGCTTTCGCTCCGATGCAGACCGAATACAATCGCCCCGCTTCTGCTGAAGAAATGGGCGCCTTCATTGAAAAAATGAAGAGTGGCGCGTTCAAAGCTGTCTTTATCCACGGTGTGAATCCCGTCTTCGAATTGCCCGCTTCACTTGGCTTCAAAGAAGCTCTTGGAAGTGTCGAGCAGGTTGTCTCTTTTGCCACCTTCCCTGATGAGACTTCTGCCGAAGCGAAGTATGTCTTCCCCGATCACCACGGACTTGAGTCTTGGGGGTATCAGCGTGTAGCCACTGGTGTGGCATTACCTGTGCTCTCCGGCGCTCAACCTGTCGTTTCACCGTTCTACGATACCCGCGCAACCGCCGATGTTCTGATTGCTGCAGCTCAGTTGGCGGGCGGCAAGTTTGCCGAAGCTCTTCCTTACAAGGATGAAGTTGAATTCCTTCAGACAAAGGTTGGGGCTTTGTTGAGTGAAGCGAATGGCTCCTTCACTGCTCCCGATACCGCAACATTCATGGCGTACTTCCAGCAGTATGGCGGCTGGCTCAAGAATACTGATGCACTGGTTGCTCCAGATGGTTCTGGCGTTCTCAATAGCAACCTCAAAGCGACCGATGCTGAGTTTGCCGGTGAAGGTGAATTCTTCTTTGTTCCATTCGTTTCCCCAACCCTTGCAGAAGCTGGCGCGAACAAGCCTTGGTTACAGGAACTTCCCGACCCCACTACCACTGTCATGTGGAATACCTGGATCGAGATGAACCCCGAAACCGCACATGAGCTGGGTATCGTGAATGATGATGTGGTCAAGGTCATCAGCGAAGCCGGCGAAGTGCAAGCTTTTGTTTATTTATATCCGGCTATCCGCCCGGATACGATCGCCATGCCTTTTGGTCAGGGACATACTGCCTTTGGGCGCTACGCTGAAAAACGCGGCGTGAATCCCGCCGACCTGCTCGCTGGTCACTTTAATGGTGCCGGTGATCTTGCATTTGCTGGTATGAAAGTCAAAGTAGAAAAGGTCTCCAGTGCCGTGAGTGGTGTTGGTCTTTCCCGCATGGAAAGCCGCATCGGCGTTTACGGTGAGGCGCTGGGTGAGGAGCATTAATCATGATTAGACCCGAAGAAATCAAAATGAGCACCGAAGAGACCGGCAAGTGGGGCATGGTCATTAATCAGGATATCTGCACGGGTTGTCAGGCTTGTGTAGCCGCCTGTGCGATGGAAAACAATATCTCCTTTGTCGGCGAAGAAGACTCTGGTTATGGTCGCTCCATGCACTGGATCCGCATCGAACGTTTCTGGGAGGGTGAATATCCAGAGATCAAGATGACCTCCCAGCAGCCTATGTTATGCCAGCAGTGTGGTCATGCCACCTGCGAACCGGTCTGCCCGGCGTTCGCCACCGTCCATTCACAGGCGGAACAGTTGAACCTGCAGGTGTATAACCGCTGTGTGGGTACGCGTTATTGCGCGAACAACTGTCCGTACCAGGTGCGTGCCTTCAACTGGCGTGATTACCAACGCCCCGAACCTTTGAACAACCAACTCAACCCGGATGTGACAGTTCGCCGCATGGGTGTGATGGAGAAATGCACCTTCTGTATCCAGCGTATTCACAAGGCGCAAGATACAGCCAAAGCCGAAGGACGCGAAGTAGCGGATGGTGAATTTACCACCGCTTGCGCTCAGGCTTGCCCTGCCAACGCGATCGTTTTCGGACGCGTTGACAATCCCGAGTCGCTGGTTTCACAACTGGCACACAAGAGTCATGGCGTCAAACATCTTGAAGAACTTGGCACGCTTCCCAACGTGACCTACTTCAAGGGAGGGTAAACATGTCAGACAATAAACATCACGCGGAGCACTCTCACGAAGAGCATCTCCGCGAAAAGCACCTCATGTTAGACCCGCTTCCCCGCGGTCGAATGAACGAAATGGTCATGGAATCCATGATGGAACCCCCCACATGGAAATTCTGGGTGATCTTTGGTTTCCTGGCTTTCGTTGTAGTCTACTTTCTGTTCTATAAATGGGGTGTCCTGATCGCAAAAGGTCAGGGTGAAGCCGGTGTGATGCGCCCTGATTATTGGGGTATCTTCCTCGTCAACACCGTGTTCTGGATCGGTATCAGTCATGCCGGTACATTCATCTCCGCGATCTTGCGTGTGTTTAGGGCAGAGTTCCGCCGTCCGTTCACCCGCGCCGCAGAATTGATGACTACCTTTGGTTTGGTGCAGGCTGGTTTCAGTATCTTCATGCACATGGGTCGTGTGTGGATCTTCTACTGGCTCATGCCGTACCCCAACCAGCGCTTATTGTGGCCCAACCTGCATTCACCACTTACCTGGGATTTGCTCGCGATCACAACTTATCTGCTGTCTTCCACCATGTACCTCTTCCTGCCGCTCATCCCTGATGTAGCAATGGCACGCGACCGCTCCACTGGCTGGCGCAAGAATTTCTATAAGATCCTTGCTCTTGGTTTCCGTGGTACAGAAGGAGAATGGACCCACCTGCGCAATGCGATGAACATTTTCGCCTTTGCGATCATCCCGGTCATGTTCTCTGTTCACACCATCGTGTCTTGGGACTTTGCCGCTGCCACCCGCCCCGGCTGGTCTTCCACCATCTTCGGTCCGTACTTCATTGTGGGTGCTTTGCACTCCGGTATGGGCGCAGCTGCGGTCGTGTTGGCTGTGATCCGCGGCACCATGAAGCACATGAAATACTTTGTGCGTGGCGAGCATTTCGATGCCATTGGCAAACTTATGCTCATCATCTCCATGGCATGGGCGTACTTCTTCTTCAACGATTACATGGTGCAGTGGTATGGCGGCGACAAGTGGACCCAGCAGTTGCTGCATTTCCATGAAGCTGGTCCCCTTGGTTGGATGTGGTTTGGCATGCTGTTCTGTAACATTGTTGTTCCCTGGGCGATCTTGTGGAACCCCAAATGGCGCGCCACCCCCTGGGCGATCACTGTTGTGGGCTTGATCATCAATGTAGGTATGTGGTTTGAACGCTATATTATCGTTCCGGTCTCTGTTACCATCAACCGCATGCCCTTCACTTGGCGTATGTACACACCAGGCATCGAAGTCCCCATGGGCATTGGTACAGTTGCCTTCTTCATCCTGCTTTATATGGCGGCATCCAAACTGATCCCGCTCATCCCGGTTTGGGAAGTGCAGGAAGGTCAGATGGCGCACGAACTCAAGAAATTTGGACGCGAGACCGTTGTTTCGGTCAGCGAACTTGAATAGGAGGATGCGATGACTGAAGAATCTAAAGTTGTCGATCTACTCGCGGTCTTCTCGGACCTCGCTCCTGCTGCGGATGCTGTTGAACAACTCCGCGCCATGGGCGTTCACGATGACTGCATGAACGTGATTTCTGGCGTCCCGGTTACCGAAGCGATGCTTGGGCGTCCGCGTCAGTGGACGAACGTGCCGCGCATTGCCATGGGCGGCGCACTCTTGGGGTTTGCAGCGGGCTTTTTCCTTGCCTACATATCCCCGTACCTGTATCCTTACCCGATCCAAGTGAGTACTCAGGCGTTTGTTCCGGGTCCTCCCACTGTGGTCGTGTTATTCGAATTGACCATGCTTGGCATGCTACTCTCCACTTTCCTCGGCGTATTCCTTGACAGTTTCTTTCCTAATTACCGCCCGATGAAATATGTACCTGAGATCAGCGACGGCAAGATCGCGATTTTTGTCGAGTGCCCGCATGTGGAAGAAAAGAAGATCACGGACGCCTTGAAAAAACTTGGCGCTGAATCCGTGAAGCCTGCGGAGGCGCAACACTTATGAGACTCTTCAAACAACTCCTTGTTGTATTTGCTGTTCTTGCCGTCCTTGTTGCTGGTCTAATGATCTTTGCCTTTGACGTTATCAAAGTTGACTGGGTTGTATTTATGGAAATCCAGGAATCCTTTGACGACCAGGAAAAACCGCTTGCAGTTCCTGCGCAGTCTGTCCCAGTGGATGGTGTTGCCTACCTGCCTGGTATGGGTGAACCTGTGAACCCTGTGGAGGCTGATGAGGCATCCATTGCGCGTGGCGCCCAGTTGTATCAAATCCACTGCCTGATGTGCCACGGCGATACAGCGCAAGGGAATGGTACCGTGGCGGCGTTTCTCGTCAAAAAGAAGCCTGCCGACCTGACCAGCGAAGTTGTGCAAGCCAAATCGGATGGCAGCATGTTCCTGACCATTTCCTACGGCATTTGGAATCCCAACAACACGCTGTTTCCAGAAGTGCAGTTCTCTGGTCAAATGCCGCCGCTGAATGAAAACTTGACCATTCGTGAACGCTGGGATGTTGTCAATTATCTTCGCACCCTCAAAGCGGCGGAGTAGGGAGGGACAAAATGAAAGATGATGTAAAAAAATATATTTTCGGCGCGGTGGCAGTTTTCCTTGTCGGCGTGTTCATTTGGGTGGGGATCGTTTTTGTAAATGCTTGTGGTTTGTCGTTTTCCTGTAAACGTGGAGAACTCGCCGTGGCACGTACACCGATCCCAACCATGATCCCTGCCACTTTGCCTGCCATGGAGATCGCATCCAGCGCATCGGTTGACCCAGATAAGTGTCATGTCGCTGGGGTGGAGCTGGTGGGTGCATGGGTTGAAGCTGGTTCATCCAAGACCGAAGTTTTTGAGTTCACGGACGCGAATGGTATTTCCTGCGAAGCTACATTTGCGGATGTTTCGCCTCTTTTCACTCAAGCCAACCTTTGGTATTCGGGCTCGCTCTCCTGTGTCTCTTGTCACTCTGTGACACTGGCTGTTTCCCCTGCACAACTGGACCTGAGCAGCTATGATGGTATCATCGCCGGATCACGCCGTGCAGATGACGCTCCCAAGGGGACGGACATCCTTGGCGGTGGAAAGTGGACATCGTCCCTGTTGTATCAGTTCCTTGCTGAAACCAAGGCTGATGTCCCAGGTCATGATGAGGCGCTTTCTTCCGGACTGATGGTGTATGCAGGAACTCCGCTTCCTGATGCGAAAGCAACACCGAAGCCTTAGTCGAAAGATTTTCAAAAAGACCCGGTCTCACGATCGGGTCTTTTTTGTTGCATATTTCCAGAACCATATGAGCAAGTATCCAAAAAATGCGCCTGTGATGTTGGCAAGAATATCCAGCCAGGTATCGAACCCGCTGCTATCGAATTGGTATCCGGCAACATATTTGGAAACGAATTCGTAAAGCTCAGAGAAAACGCTGAAAAAGGAGGAAAAGAAAGCAATCAGGAAAAGATTTGCGACCAGGTACCCTGCTTTGCTGTTCTGTGTGCTTCGAAGGCTGATCACTCCATCTCCGTATTGGAGATTGAAGTTTAAAACAAAGTATTCATACACCAGGGCGATGGCGATTCCACCGCCTAGAAAATGCAGGATCTTGTCATTGAAAACCCAGTATGGTATCAGCCTGAAGGAGAAAACTACAAATGCTGCTCCAATCAGATGTGAATATGTGCGGCGTTGATAACCCCATGTTAATGGCGGTAGAATGAGATTTAGTTGCTGATTTTTATGAAAGAGAAGCAGAGTAAGCGGGGGCAGGGTGAGTGCATACACCATGAACAACACCCAGGCAATGTTGTAGATCGGATCGTACCAGGAAATGTTCTTGATGAAATATTCAATGGGATTGAACACAGGATACCTCTATGGTAATTAATAAAAAAACGCCCCTGGAAAAGGGGGCGTTACTCTTCTGGCGGAGAGGGCGGGATTCGAACCCGCGAACCTTTGTGGGTTACACGCTTTCCAAGCGTGCGCGCTAAGCCAGACTACGCGACCTCTCCAAATCAAAAGCGACCGACATTATACCATGTGTTTCCGGATAGGCAAGTTTCTACGGTTTCCAGACGGAGAGGACCTCGTCCACGTAAAAGAAGGAATAGGATGATACTTCTGCGTCAAAGACCAATTCACCGCAAACCTGCATCAGCGACCCCGGTTGGGGCAGCATCTCAGTTTCAATGATCACAAAAGATTGTTGATTGGTTTGAAGGTCGATCGTGTAGAAAAGAGTATTCGATGGTCTTATGGATTCCATGATTATGGTGAGGCTGATCTCAGGGAGGCTGTGCGCGTTGCGGCGGAAGCCGCTGATGTGAAAGTCTGGCATCCAGTCTAGGAATACTTCGTTTTCCCGGTGGATATTGATCGAGGTGCCTTTGTCGAAGCTTGCAAAGAAGGTATCCATATTGGGCGGGCAGACAGTTTCGGGCGGGGTGGGAAGCGCGCCTGTCGTTTTTGTGTATATCGGAGCAACGAGGATGAGAACGACAAGAGATGCCGAAATCGTAGTGAGGGGAAAATTTCCCGGCGTTGATTTAAGGTGAGGTTTGAGGAAATTGACTGGCATTTTTTCTTGCAGGAAGGACAATCCCATTCCGGGCAGCAGTATGAAGAAGGGAATCGTTGCTGCATAGAGGCGTACGCGATAAGCATCTGTAGGCGGCACAAAGGGGACAGATGCCAGTACTCCCAGCGCACCCAACACGGCCAGACTGGCGGTTGCATCCCGAAAGTTTCTGAACCATTTAAATATGCCTAGCGCGCTGAGGATATACATTCCCCAGCGGGCTATTTCGTTGACGAGATAATTTTCCCCTGCTACAAAAGCGTATGCGTTGTACCAGGTGCTTGAAAAGAACATTTTCCAGTAGAAGAGTGCGCCAGAGATAATGAGAGAGGGGTTATTGCGAATCAGTTCAAAGGCAAGTCTATATATCTCAGCTGAATCTTTTGCGTTTGGCTGCGCCTCAAAGACATATCTCCAGGATCGTCCGCCTGCTGCCAAACCGTAGAATGCCCATGAAAAATTTTCAAACGCAATGCCGCTTGGACCAGCGACAAAGTCGATCATTTTGTTGTTGGCGTAAAAAACGAAAAGAATGATCGCGGACCCCCATAGGAAGAATTTATAGGAGAATTTTCCCTGTCCTCTGAAAATCCATCCGCCCCATAAAAGCAGGGCAGGCAGGACGAACATGGCACCTGGGCGGATGTTCAGCGCCAGGGCGATCACACCGACCCCGAACAAGGTGGTCCATTCTTTTTGATCGGAGATCCCTTTCCAGATCAAGGCGATGCCAAGCAGGCTAACCGACACGCCCAGCGATTCAGACATGGTCGTGCCGCTGTGATGGCGGTAATACAAAAAGGTGAGTATCAGGAAAAAGACTGCAAGCTCTGTGCCGTGGGTCTTCTGGATTTCACGGCTAGCCAGATAGCTGGCAAAACCGGCAATGGCGGTAAATATGCCCACAGTGACCATTAAGTTCCTGCCTGTGAGGCGGAGAAAGAAAGAAAGCAGCCCCGCAAAGAATGGACGCATGGCTGTGAAGTTTGATACATCTACACCGTATTGCAAGCGGGTCGCATCGGTATAGTACCCGACTGCATCCGTTAGAGGGATCAATCCATTTAGTACAACAGATTGGGTGTTCCCGGAAGCCCATAAACCCGCCAGCCCCAAGGCAAACAATGCCATTGTTGCCGTCAGTGCGAACAACTCACCATAGCGCCCAGGAATACGGAAAGCGGCATACATGACCAGCCCTGCCAATGGAATAACCATGCCAAAACCCAGCCGCAATGCCATACTGACCGGACGCAATAGAAACGGAGAGCGGTTGACGAGAATTAAAATGAAAACGAGTATGGAAACGCCCAGACAAAGAGTTTGCCAGATACGCGGGGGGATCTTTTCTATATAAGTATTGCTGTTTAGTTTATTTGACATAACCCGGTTATTATAAATGATTTGGTTTTGTGGGGGGGGGGGGGACTCAAGTTGCTACCTACCAATGGATTTTCTCCATTCTCCAAACCCCACCCTCCCTCTCCCAAGGAAGGTGTCTTACAAAAATGGGGAGTGCTTAAATTTATAAAAATCCCGTACCTTTACAAATCAAAGGTGCGGGATTTTTTATTAGACATTTTCTAACATGTAGAGCAGTTTTTCACCCCACCATTTGTCAGGGATCTTAGGCTGCAAGCCTGCCTATATGCAAGAGATCTATTACAAAATTTTTCCGGCTTTTGTCAGGGCATCTTTCAACTCGGTTCTTACATTAAAAATTCCAAAGACCTTGATTGACTCTACTACTTCCAAAGCGAGGGAAACAGGCACATCATCTGGGATTCGGTATACCCCAAGCACATCTACCTTGATCTTCTCACTTTTAGATTTGTAACGCTCAAAATCCTTGATGCTGTGGAAAAAAGCACCCACCCCGAATGAGTGGCGGGTTATAGCCTGTTGAACTTCAACTACGTGCTTATCCAGCTGCGAACGGATCGCAGAACGAATGAAATCTGTGCGGTTCGAGTAATGCCCCTGCTCTACAAGCAGGTCGACCTTCCCAAGGTCAATCGCCCCTAAATTAATAGTGATTTTTTCAGTGTCAGTCATAATACTCTCCTTTTACCATCTGTATGGATGGTTATTGGATTATTTTAGTTGTTTTTTTTGAATTTGTCAAGATTTTTCCATCCATATGGATGGTTATAGGGTGTTTTTTGGAATCACCTTTCGCCCCCAAGAGAAAACACCTGCAAATAAAATTGCAGGTGTTTCGAAACAATTAAAGAATGTAGTTTATTTAGGTCCTATGTAATCGCAGGAGCATGAACTGTCGTTCCATACGTATGAAGAATTACAAGACTTGACTACACAGCCTGTTGAACTACCACCAGACGGAGCAAGCGGATCATTTATGATGGGGGAGAACGTTGTGCATAACCCAGGTTCTTTCCCAGTAGGTTGGAACCCAACTGCCATACGGCAGGAGTTATCGATCTCAGCGACTTCCTTAATAGGGTAAAAAATATTCAACCCGGAATCTGCAGCGCCTGCCTGCTCGTGTGTGAATTTATCACTGATATCAAAGAAGGCGGGGTCAATAAGATTTGTACCAGCCCACATGTTGATAAGATATTTCTTCGGTGATTCTAAAACGGTTTGCTTGAGGGCGAATTCGATCGTGTTCGGGTCATTTGGAGAGATGCGTACCCAGGCAGAATCTGCATCATCACCTTGTCCCTGATCAAAGATGTTGGTTTCAAACCCGTCGCTTGTGAATTGGATGTTATCGCTCAACATGGGTTGTTCGCCACCCACATCCTGGTTGGCATCTTTATAAATTTGGACTCCGTCCACGGTCCATTCTGTTGAAGCGGGTTTGCTTGCGATAATCAGCCAATCACCTTTACCGTCGAGATTTATATCCAATTCGATGGCATATTTGACATTTTCTACACCATTCCCCTGAAGTTGATTAAGGGTAATGATGCCGTAGATCCAGATATCATCCTGGTAAACAAGGGTGTTCACGATATCGATCTCGGAATAATACACATCCATGGTGTTTGCGTTGAACGGACGCTCGAATTTCTCAAATGAAAAACGATCGCCGCCGATATTGGTTTTGGTTTCGATGATTTTTGAGGAATTGAAGTCTGTAGCTTGTCCGCTTTGTTTTTCGGGCAACCCAACCGGAATATCGGTATGTTGAATGGCAGGAGGAGCTGCTTCTGTTGCTTCCAAAGCTTCTGCTGGGGCTTCTGTTGCTGCTGCAGGGTTTTCAACCGCTGCAATAGGGTTTGCACCTTCAGACGAGGTTTCGGGGGCGGCAGGGATGGGCGAATTGCACGCTGCCAAAAAGACGAACATTACGAGGAACAAAGAATATACTCTAAACTTACTGTGATCCATTTTTTTCTCCTGAATAAAATATATTTGGATTTTACAATTCTCCTTTCAGGAATGAATGGTACGGTAGTCCTTTTTTATGGTGAAGTAGTACTTAAGTATTCAAACAATTTCCGGTTCAATCGAACTGTAGTACTAATCTAATTTTCTTTTTCCATCACTATTCTGATCGGTTGTCTTATAATTTGTACATGTCATTTATCAATCCTCCTAAAAAAATTCCCTTCCTTTTACGTATAGGCATTTGGGTTTCTGAGCAGGTCGTAAAGAAGCCCATGCTGCCGCCTCGAATTCTCTCCTGGTACCCCAAGGCTGCGATCGGTGCAGGTGTATTGGAAGCGCTGGTTGCGCATAAAGATGGACGTATGGATAAGCGTATGTTGAAGCTTATCCGTATGACGGCTTCACATGCGGTTGCCTGCCCCTTCTGCGTGGACATGAACTCACACGAATATCGTAGTTATGGCATCACTGATGTCGAAGCCGAAGCTTTACGTGGTGATATTGAAAATGTGGATACGTTTACCGAGCGAGAAAAACTGGCAATTGCCTATGCCCGTCTGATCTCTGCTACACCGCTAAAATTCCACTCTGATGTTGTCGAAAAAGTAAAAGCCGCCTTTACCGAACGCGAATTTGTGATCCTCGTCAGTACGGCGGCTCAGGTTAATTTTTGGGCAAGGCTCATTCAAGGACTTGGCATTCCGCCTGCCGGTTTTGGGGAATGAAACTTTTATTGAAGGATCGCTTTGATCTCTCTCAACATGGTTAATATCTGTTGTCGGGCTTGTTCATCGCCTACGCCCGCCATACCAATGGTGTCACCGCGCCCAAGTACAATGTGATAACCATCCAGACCGATCTCTCGTTGGGTAAAAGCCTCCCAATTCAGGAAAGTGCGTTTGGTATCCACAGACCAGTCATTCTTCCAATATAGTCCGCCGGAGCATATGGCAAACCCCACTTTATTGCTGCCGAAGATGGTGTCATCATAGAGCATGATGACGGTTTCATTTGTGGGGATATTAAAGCTGTTACGCATATTGGTCATGCGTCTCGCGTCTATTGTCTCGTCCATGTGCAGATTCTTTGTTCCCTCATACTTGGTACACACCTCGCGAATGGACCTTGGTTCACCTGTTTTAGGATTATTTTCTGATACTTTGATGGGTGCTCCGCAATTAGGACAATTGGGTTTATGCTCTAAAAATTCAGTGCTGCAGTATTTGCAAGTGAACATTGGATCGCCTCACATTAGGATGGTTTGATTTTACAATAAAAACTTCCCTAGTCTAATAATGACTGGGGAAGTTTTTATACTCTCTGGTGCAAAAAAACACTGTATCCCTTATATGGAGATATTATTTGATCGGCTTGCAGCTGCAGCTGCCATCGTCCCAGAACGAGTCGGCGGGGCAAGAGGAGGGGATACAGAATATTCGAATGATGATGCCTGGTTTTCCGCTTCCGCCTGGTGCGCCCGGCTCAGACCCTGCCTGCTGTGATGCTGTGGGGCAAAGCCCGGGTTCCTGCCCTGTGGGTTGAAACCCAACCGCCATACGGCAGGAATTGTCGATCTCGGATACTGCCTTGATCGGGTAGAAATATTCAAGCCCTTTATCAGCCGCACCGGCTTCTTCATGTGTGAAGTGGTCGTTTATATCGAATAAGGCGGGGTCAAGCAGATTCGTGCCTGCCCACATGTTGATGAGAAAAGCGCCCGGTTCACCAACGGCGGTTTTCTTGATCGAAAACTCAATGGTATTCTCGTTGTCTGCAGACAAGCGTACCCAGGCGGCATCGGTATCATCGCCTTCGCCGCTGTCAAATATCTTTTTCTCGAAACCATCTCCGGGCGCAATGACCTCATCCGTAAAGTAGGGCGACTCTCCGCCAACATCCCCATTTTCATCTTTGAATATTTGCACTCCGTCGACCGTCCAATCACTGGAAGTTGGTAAAGTGGCAAGAATGAGAAAATCTCCTTTTCCATTCAAGTCTGTGTCCAACTCAATGCCATACCTTTTTTCGCTCAACTTGGTTGAAGCGACGTCATTTAGGACGATCAATCCATAGATCCAGGTATCGTCTTGCAAAACCATGGTGTGGACAATATCGATCTCTGGATAATACACGTCCATGCTCTGTGTGTTGAATGGACGTTCCAGCCTCCCATATGTGAAGCGATCACCCCCAATGAAATAGTCTGAACCGGGGATGGTCGAAGAATCAAAATCCGCAGCCTGCCCACTTTCCAAACCGGGAAGACTGATGGGAATCGCTTCGTGATTAATGGATGCCTCGGTTGGGGGGATGACCGTGGAGATCTCTTGAGGGGTTGGTTCGGTTTCTATGGCGTCTTGAGAACCGGGCAATCCACATGCAAGTGTAAAAATGATCAGGGCAACAAATGACAGGTTTCTAAGAATTTTAGCGTTCATACTTCGCTCCTTTTGTAATGAATATCCTAATGAATTCAAAGAAGCGAGGCAATAGATAAACTCAGTACATTTGTACTTCCAGTACTTTTGGTAGCTGTAAAACGAATTTGTGGAGTTGGCTAAAAAGACCCCAAGGTCATTTTGACCTTGGGGTCTTTTTGCATTGTGAATTACAAAATTATTTGACTTGGATCAGCACCGCTCTGACAACTCTTCTGAAGAGATAAGATTCATTGAGCGGGTTGTACCCCGAGCAGGTGACAAGGGTGATATAGGATGCATCCTGCTTGGACTCGAAGGCGTAGCTGGTGGCATATGGACGGGAGAGCTTCGTCTCGCGCACTTCATAGATGTACTGCGCGCCTCCCATGTGGACGATGATCTGGTCGCCATATTTGACCTGTTTCAACGCTGCGAACGGACCATCCACCCCGCTGGCGTTGGTGACGTGAGCCGTGAGCACCGAGTTGCCATTCCAGGTGGGGAAGGCGGTGCCGTTGAGCCAGCCGGTGTCGTTGCCGAGCCAGGTCACATCCCATGTCAAGTCGGCGTTTTGGGGTACACCCACAATATTAGACTTTACATTTAAGGAGGGGATCTCCAGCCAAAGGTCGCCCATCTTGGCATATTCCAAAGTGGCGGGTTGAGCTGGGAGGGTGGTGACTTTGTTCGGGGCAAAACCAGTTTTGGGCAGGGAGGAAGCGCGGGCGTTTCCAGAGGTTACTGCAGCCGCTACTGCACCCACTGTGAAGTCGAAAGTGAAATCCACACCGCCGTTGAGTTCATTGAATGAGTCTACAATGGATGTAGTGCCACAGACGAAGAGGCGATATGAGCCATTGGGCAGTGCACTGCCAAGGTTGACAATGGCGGTGTTGGGGATATAGGTCACGCCGCTGGGAGTGATGCGGGTGTCGTTGACGGCATCAATGGCGTTGCAGGCAGTGGTCTGAAAGCCACTGACCGTGCCCTGTTCCACCAACACATAGTTGTTCGGATTGGTGACATCATCGGTATCCGTATTGCCCGCGGGGTTATAGACATCCTCACTGAAGGTGACGGTGAAACTGGAAAGACCTGTGGCATTATTGGCTTGCAGGGTGTGGCTGAGCACAGTAGGTGGGGTGCTATCAAGGTTGAATGCGGCAAAATACTCGCGCGCCGCCCCGCCGATGGTTGTGAAATCCCCTCCTACATAGATCGTGCTCCCGTTTACCGCGAGAGCAAACCCCCAGGTAGGTGCATTTGGGTTCCACGCCGTGGCAAGCCCCGTCGTCGCATTCAGCGCGGCGATATAGTTGCGCACCTGCCCGCCGATGTTGGTAAACCCCCCTACTGCATAGACCGTGGTCCCGCTCACCGCGATAGCAGTCACTTCGTTGCCCGCATTCGGGTTCCACGCCGTGGCGTTGTTCGTGTTAATTGTCGCATCCAGTGCGGCGATACGATTGCGCGTCTGCCCGCCAATGTTGGTGAACTGACCTCCCGCATACACCGTGCTCCCGCTTACTGTAAGAGTTGTTACCCTGGCATTTGCATTCGGGTCCCACGCTGTGGCAAGTCCCGTCGTTGCATCCAGCGCGGCGATGCGGTTGCGCGTCTGCCCGCCGATGGTTGTGAAATCACCGCTCGCATAGACCGTGGTCCCACTCACCGCGAGAGCGTACAGATGGTTGTTCGCATTCGGGTTCCACGCCGTGGCAAGTCCCGTCGTCGCATCCAGCGCGGCTATATAGTTGCGTGTCTGCCCGCCGATGGTCGTGAACTGCCCGCCCGCATAGACCGTGGTTCCGCTCACTGCAAGAGCACTCACCCTAGAACTCGCATTCGGGTTCCAGGGGGTGGCAAGTCCTGTCGTTACATCCAGCGCGGCGATGCGATTGCGCGCTTGCCCGCCAATGTTCGTGAAATCACCACTTGCATAGACGGTGAGCCCGCTTACCGCGAGAGAGAGCACCCAGTTGTTTGCATTTGGGTTCCAAGGGTTAATTGAACCATCAGCATTGATACGTGCAATGTAGTTACGCGTCACGGCAGGTCCCCCGCCCGCAGGAGTCAACTGCGTGAAAAGTCCGCCAATATATACGCCGCCCGCACCGTCTGGAACAATGGTTATTATAGGGTCGTTTGCTGTGGGCATGTTTGGTAGGGGCGTATCGCTCAGCGCATATGCCGGGGTAACAGTCACCGCGCTGCCAAGCAGGGAGAGAAATAGGGCGAAAATAACAAGTAAATTGAAAGAACGGGATTTCATGGGTAGTTCCTAATTAAGGAGATTTACCCAAAATCCTCCCAGCCACAACAGCAGCCTGGAACTTTGAGTAGGCAATTTGGATTTTGATGATTATAAAAGGGGGAAATACCATTGTGAAGGGACAAAAAAGACCTCCGAAGCCGGAGGTCTTTTTACAAATTAAGTATTACGATTTACTTTCCAAGTTTCTTCTTCATCGCCTCTGTCAACGCCGGGAGGATTTGGAACAAATCACCAACCACGCCGTAGCGGGCTTGTTTGAAGATCGGAGCATCGGCATCTTTGTTGATGGCGACGATGACTTTTGCATTGCGCATACCAACTAGGTGTTGGATCGCGCCAGAGATACCGTTGGCGATGTACAGATCAGGCGCAACGACTTTACCGGTCTGACCCACTTGATGAGAATAGGGGATGTAACCACCGTCTACGGCTGCACGAGAGGCACCCACGGCGCCACCAAGCAATTGCGCGAGTTCAGTCACCAAGGCAAAGCCTTGCTGAGCGCGCCAGATCTCGGCTTGCTTCTCGTCGAGACCAGCTGGAGGAGTAAGTGCAGGGTTGTTCGAAACGCCGCGTCCACCAGAGACGATGATGCCTGCGTCGCCGAGGTTGACGGCGCTTTCAGAGGCAGAGTAGCCTTCGACGCTGGATTTCGCTTCACCGGCTGCGGCGACCTTGGTGATGGTTCCGCTCTTGCCAGCCGCACGTTCCGGCTTGGGGAAGGCACGTCCGCGGATGGTTGCCATGACAGGCTTGCCAGAGCAGACGGTCTTTTCCATCAACTTGCCTTCGTAGATCGGGCGGGTGGCGACGAATGAATCGCCGTTCGCTTCAAGACCGATGAGGTCGGTCAGCACGCCGGTGTTCAAGTCCACGGCTGCCATGGCGGCAAGCTCACGGGTTCGTGCAGTGCTCGGGAGCAGGATCAGGTTCGGGCTTTGGGAAGAGGCGAGCGCGGAAAGTGTGGAGGCATACGTCTCAGCGCGGTAATCTGCAAGCGAGGCATCATCCGCAACGAGGACTTCATCCGCGCCAAATTCCACGGCGGCTTTGGCAACTTCATCTACACCAGTGCCGAAGACCAATGCGACGGCGGTGCCAAAAGTTTTTGCAAGACCGAGCGCTTCCCACGAAGCAGGCTGAACGTCACCTTTGAAGTGGTCGATATAAACAAACGTTTTCATAGCACTTTCTCCGCGATGATTTTGTCGGCGAGTTTTTCGGCGATCTCGGCGGGGCTTTCACCGGTGATCATTTCCACGGCGCGTGTGTTGCTGGGCGGGGTGACCAACTCGGTGCGGGTCACAACTGCGGCAGGGGCGCTGACGCCGAGGTCGCTCAAAGACCAAACCGGGATGGTTGCCTTCGACGCTTTGCGGATGCCCATGAACGACGGGTAGCGCGGCTCGCCAATGCTTTGCACGACGCTCAACACTGCGGGCAGATTCGCTTTCATGATCTGACGACCTTCTTCGAGGACGCGCTCAACCGTGACTGCGCTTCCTTCGACCTTTATGCTGCCAGCCAACCCAAGCATTGGGTAACCGAGGAGGCGTGCCGTCTGCGGGGGAGTGAGCCCGGCGCCATTGTCGAGAGTCTGCCGACCGAAGACGACCATATCCGCGCCGCCGATCTTTTGAATGGCAGCTGCAAGGACTTTCGCCGCACCGACGGTGTCGAGGTCATTCAACGCCGCATCCGAAACGAGGATGGCTTCATCTGCGCCCATGGCGAGCGCGTGCTTGAGCGCCTCCTTCGCGGACTCGGGTCCGACGCACAAGGCAGTGACGGTTCCGCCTGCGGCTTCCTTTTGCTGAAGCGCGCCTTCAACCGCATATTCATCGAACGGGTTGATGACCAGCGGCGCGTCGCCCCATGAGACCTGCCCGCCTTCGGCTTTGACTTTCGCCTCCGAGTCGGGGACTTGCTTGATACATGCGATGATTTTCAAGTGAGACTCCTTTAGTATCTCGTCATTGCGAGGAGGGTGCTCTCCCCGACGAAGCAATCCTATGATCAGCTCATGAGATTGCTTCGCCGCAAAGAACAAGTGCGCGGATCGCAATGACGGGAAAAATTGATTACACAAAAAACTCGTTGTACAGAAACTTTTTCTTTCGTCATTGCGAGGAGGGTGCTCTTCCAGATGACACTTGTACCGCAGTGCGGATGCAGTGCGGTGAGCAATCTTATAATTGGTTCATGAGATTGCTTCGCCGCAAAAAGCGCGGCTCGCAATGACGTAGCTACACAAAAAACTCGTCGTACAGATCTTTCCACATTGGGTTCTTGCTTTTGATCAAATCCAATTTCTTCTGCCTTGAACCGCCTTTGATCTGCTTTTCGCGGGCGATGGCTTCCTCCATGGTATTGTATTCTTCGTAATAAACCAGCTTGGTTAAGTTGTATCGGCTGGTAAATCCTTCGATCGTCTTTTCTTTATGCTCAGTGATCCGTCTTAGTAAATTGCTGGTCACTCCTGTATAGAGAACTTTGTTGTATTTATTGGTCATGATGTAAATACAAGGTCGAAGTTCTCGTTTCATTTATTCTCTCGTTTTCGTCATTGCGAGGGCGGCGCTCTTCCGCCCGAAGCAATCTCATGATTAGCTCATAAGATTGCTTCGCCGCAAAGAACAAGAGCGCGGCTCGCAATGACGGGCTATCCTAAATACGCACTTACAACCAACACATCCATACCTACAACTGCCACGATACCCAACAAACTAAACGCCTTTTGCCAGAACAGCCAGCTCTGTTTATTCTCCAGCCGTTTCAAGAAAAATCCTTTGAAGGGCAGTGGAATTTTTTCATTCGTCAGGCTTGCATAAAGGTCTTTATAGTATTCCTCTGTTTTGAACCAGAGTTTATAGCTGTTCGAAATAAACAAAAAACTAAATAAAAGAAAGACGATCAAAAATCCAAGAGGAGGTTGAGTCATATTTAAATATACTTTTCCATACGGATGTCCATCCACAGTTTGTCTTGCCAGAAGGTGAAATCAGGGATCCTGCCGATCTCGGTATACCCCATCTTAAGGTATAGCTTTTGTGCAAGTGTATTGAACTCGAAGACACCTAATTCAATACGCTTGAAACCTGCTGCACGGATTTCTCCTTCTATGTGCTGCATTGCCAGCTTGCCAATTCCCCTGCCGCGCGCAACTTCTTCACCGATGGTGATGCCGATCCATGCGGTGCCGGGTTCTTTCTTGTAAAGGTGCTGCGGGTCAATCTGATAGCTCATTTCACCTACAAGTTGACCATCCAGATAGATCAAGTAGATCCGATTGTAGGAAAGTCGTGCATCAAGCTCGAAAAAATCTGCTTCGCTTTCTCTGTCGATGTCTGCCTGGTTGTGATTGAGGCGGGTGAGATGGACGAGAGCGGGGTCGTTTTCCCATTTTGTGAAAGCGGAATAGACTTCAGGTGGAATCGGGTCGGCTAGTTTCGTAAACTGGACGGTCATCCGCGCTCGTTCCTGCTTAGCTAAAGTTGGAACTGCTAATGATCTTGCCGGTTTCCATGTCGATCTCGCAAAACTGTCCACTATTGGTAAAGGTGGAGATGCTCGAGTCTTCATTGAGCTTTACTTTGGTAAATAAAATATTCTCAGAGGGTTTTTCCGCCTTCCAGAGAACATCACCGTTGGGTGCGATCATATATAGGTTCGTCTCATTTAATGGGAAACCATTGGGACTTTCCATAATGACAATGCCTTTTTTTAATTCGATAAGCTTTTCGATACTGGTATGAAATGGAGTGATCTGCATAAATATCCTTGTGACGGGGGAATGGGCATCGCCGTATTCCCAACGAGGGTATTATATCGCAAACTTCCATTCCCTACCGAGCGGTAGGGAGGATGGGGTTCACCCCCCTTGAACGCTTAAAAAGAAAAAGCCCAACGCGTTTGAACAGATGCGTTGGGCTAGGGGATGGAATGGTCTTCCATCATTGCTCTTGAACTCCCATGTTGCTGAGTTCATCCGGGCTGTATTGCGATACGTACATGTCGGAACCAGCCAGAGCGAGCAGGATTACGGTGACAACTGCTGCAAATACAAACATGATGTAACTCCTTTCTTGATGCATAATATAACGATTTAAATTGTAAAAAGATACTCACCTATCAGTACTGCAATGGTTTGACAATACACTTTTGAAAGGCTTGTTCATTAAAACGATTTCATGTATGTTTTTGTTCCTTCAATCACAAGCACTGTCCTTGCATTGACATTCCACCTTTTTGGGATAAAATACATCCCGCTAATCAATTGAATATGCCGAAGTGGCGGAATTGGCAGACGCGCTACGTTCAGGGCGTAGTGAACTTACGTTCATGAGGGTTCAAGTCCCTCCTTCGGCACACAAAGACTCGCAGCGGCGGGTCTTTTTTGATGGATAGAACCCGGCTCAAGCGGGGGAGGAGGCGCTTCCATCCATTTGGCTTGGTGCTACGCTCAAAACTTAATCCAAGAGGGCGAAAAACGGACTAGGGTGGTATAATTGCACTATAAAAATACGCTTCTTTCATCTAATGCGACACGAAGTTTTCCCATCTTCGTGTCTTTTTATGCCAGTTTTTTGAAAAAAAGGCGGCGATTTGCCGGGTTTTTGCCCCTCAAGAAGGATTAAAAAGGACTTTTATGGCTGAAGAAAATATGATCGCTGGAAATGTCGAGTCGGTGGATATCGACGCCCAGATGCGCTCTGCGTACCTGGATTACGCCATGAGCGTGATCGTGGCGCGCGCCTTGCCTGATGCGCGTGATGGTATGAAACCGGTGCATCGGCGCATTCTGTATGCCATGCATGAGCTTGGACTTCGTTCAAACACTTCGTATAAGAAGTCTGCACGTATCGTGGGTGAAGTGTTGGGTAAGTATCACCCGCACGGTGACTCGGCGGTCTATGAGTCGATGGCTCGTATGGCGCAGGATTTTTCGTTGCGTTATTTATTGGTGGATGGTCAGGGTAACTTCGGCTCGGTGGATGGCGATGCGCCCGCTGCGATGCGTTATACCGAGGCTCGTCTGCAAAAAATGGCAGAGGAGATGCTGGCAGATCTCGAAAAGAATACCGTGGAATACGGTCCCAACTTCGATGATTCGCTTCAAGAGCCGCTCGTTCTACCTGCCCGCCTCCCGAACTTGTTGTTGAATGGCGCTTCGGGTATTGCTGTGGGTATGGCGACGAATATCCCGCCGCAAAACCTGCGGGAACTAACGGGGGCGATCAATCATTTGATCGATAACTACGAAACGATCGATGACATCAATGTTGAAGACTTGATGAAATTCGTGCAAGGACCAGATTTTCCGACCGGCGGCATGATCGTCGGTACGGAAGGCATCATTTCGGCATATGGCACGGGTCGCGGTCGCATTGTGATGCGCGGTATTGCCCACATTGAAGAGACGAAAGCCGGGCGGTATCAGATCAATATCACGGAAATTCCGTATCAGGTCAATAAATCCACGTTGATCGAGCGCATCGCCGAGTTGGTGCGTGAAGACAAGATCGACCAGATCTCTGACCTGCGCGATGAGTCGGACAAGCGTGGTATGAGCATCATTATCGAGCTCAAACGCGGTGCGCAGCCCAAGAAGGTCTTGAATCAACTTTATAAATATACGGCGTTGCAGTCCACTTTTGGCGTGCAAATGCTGGCATTGGTGGATGGAGAACCGCGTACTTTGCCGCTCAAACGCCTGCTGCAAATTTTCATCGATCACCGTCATGAAGTCATTACCCGCCGCTCGCAATTTGATCTGGACAAGGCGAAAGCGCGTATTCACATCCTGGATGGCTATCTCATTGCGCTCAATAATATCGATGCGATTATCAAGGTCATCCGTGAAGCGGAAGATGTTGATAAAGCCAAATCTGCGTTGATGACTCGCTTCAAGCTGAGTGAACTGCAGGCACAGGCGATCCTGGATATGCAACTGCGCCGCCTTGCCGCCCTCGAACGTTGGAAGCTTGAGGAAGAACACAAACAGGTTTCTGAGACCATCAAGTATCTCGAAGACCTGCTTGCAAACCCCAAGAAGATCCTGGCGCTCATTAAAGACGATATGAACGAAATGGCGGAGAAATACGGCGATGACCGCCGCACCAAGATCTCCGCTGAAGCCCGCGAAGATATTCACGAAGAAGACCTCGTGCCGGATGAGTCGGTTCTGATCAGCCTAACCGAGCGCGGATATATCAAACGCATTGCCGCTTCGGCGTTCCGTTCGCAAAGCCGCGGCGGGCGCGGTGTGAAGGGGCATACCACCAAGGAAGAAGACGAAGTTGTGATGCTCATCCCGGCGCGCAGCCTCGATACGATGCTGTTCTTCACCGACAAGGGCAAAGTCTACTCTGAGAAGGTCTATCAGATCCCAGATCTAGACCGCGCGACCAAAGGCATTCCGCTGGTTAACATTCTTGCGCTGGGACCAAATGAAAAGGTCACGGCTGCCATGGCGGTTCGGGAGTTTTCGCCCAATCAGTTCTGTGTATTGATGACTGGACGCGGGCGCATGAAGCGCGTGGCAATGGAAGAATTCGCTTCGGTGCGACCCTCAGGCTTGATTGCCATGAACTTAGATGATGGGGATACCCTCGGCTGGGTGCGCCTCACCTCAGGCAAAGATGAGATCATCATCGTGACGGAAATGGGGCAGGCATTGCGCTTCGGCGAGGACAAGGTCCGCTCGATGGGACGTCAAGCCGCTGGTGTGCAGGGCATTCGCCTCGGCAAGGAAGATGCCGTCACCAGCATGGATGTGGTCGAGAAAGAAGGCGCATTGCTTGTGGTAACCACCAATGGATATGGCAAGCAGACACCGCTAAAAGAATACACCCCCAAGGGACGTGCCACAGGCGGCATTTCCACTATTGACCAGAAGGCGCTGAAAGAGATCGGCAAGATCGCTGCGGCGCGTGTTGTTCAAAACGAGGACGACCTGACTATCATGACCGCCAACGGCGTAGCTATCCGCTTGAAGGTGAAGGATGTGAAGCAGTCTGGGCGTTCGACGCGGGGTGTCCATCTCATCAAACCGCAGGATGGCGATAGCGTTGCTTCTGTGGCGCGCATTTCTGCTGAAGATCTGAAAAAGGCTGGAGCGCAGATCGAAGAAAAAGAAGCAGAGCCGCAACCCAAGTTGGTTTAATAAAAAAATCCCCGATGATTTCATCGGGGATTTTTTTATTATTACAGCGCTTGGATGCGATTTTTTCCCTGTCTTTTGGCTTTGTACAAAGCTTGGTCTGCCATGGAGATCAGGTCACTTAATTTTTGCTCTGTGCTGGATGTGGCAACTCCGATGCTGGCATGTAGGGGAATTTCCGTTCCCTTTGCTTTTATCGTTACTTCTGAAAATCTTTCGGATGTGCGTTTTGCGATTTCGTGTGCCTGTTCGTGATTGGTCTGGGGCAGCAGGCATATAAATTCATCTCCGCCATAGCGTGCGAATACATCTGAATTTCGAAACATGAGGTTGCATTGTTCTGTTAACGTTTTCAAGGCGCGATCTCCGGTGGCGTGCCCGTAGGTATCATTTAATACCTTGAAGTCGTCGAGGTCTATCAGCAGGATGGATGTATGGGGTGGAATGTGGGAATCTGTGTTTTCAAGGATGCGGGTTGCTTCAAAAAAATAGCGGCGGTTGTAGGCTTTGGTCAGTTCATCGCGAATGGATGTGTCGTAAATTTCCATACGCAGCGTATCCAATTCGACCAAAAGGCTTAGTACTTGATATAGATGGTATGGCATGAATGTTGTACAAACAATGACGTTAATGACCATCCCCGTCAGGATACTGCCGCCCATCAGCATATTTATGGGAATGATGATCAACGTCACAGAAAAGAACGCAACAACCGAAAAAAGGACGATCGTTTTTGTGAACCCCACTAATTTGTATGTGCGCAAAAGGCTTTTGCTGGCGAATAGAAGAATAGTTTTATTTTCTGGCCGCATTTTGAGTGGTGATTCCCAAAGAAATTAAACACCACTCAGTTCGAAGAGTAACGCAACTAGAAACCGATCCTGCCGGTGACGAACAGACAAAGGAATCCGAGGATGCAGGTGGCAAGCATGATCAAAAAGACCAGCACAAAGCGTTGAATGGAGGTCATGCCGAGGAATTTACCCGAGCGGGCGCGCGTCCCGGTTGTAGAAATGGCGGCGGGCTGGTATTCAGCTTGAGCCTCTTCTTCATATTGTTTTGCAGCATCATTTCGAAGATCATCAAACATGGCAACCTCGTTTTTTAGTAGTGTAGATCATTTTTACCACAGCGTTTTTTATATTCTGCGGCTTGATTTTCAAAAGTATATCACGCGGCAGGGCGCAGGCTCACATCCCCAAATCGGATGCTGACAGGGCTGCCGTGTTCGTCGCGCAGGCGCAGGCTTCCATCGGGTTCCAAACCATCCAATCTGCCGTGGATGATTTCCTCGGCGCCTGCCCGGATCTGAATTTGCTCGCCTCGAAACGCCAACTTCTGGTCCCATGCCTTAAGGAACTCTTCTGTGCCGATCTGCTCACGCCAGCGTATGAATGCGTTTAATATGAGTGCGATAATCTCTTCACGCTTTGGGGCTGCTTCCAATTGTTCTGCAAGGCTTGTAGCTGGGAATTGCAGCGTTTCGGCAGGCGGCGCCGCCGCCTTTTCCACATTGATGCCCATGCCGATCACCAGAGAATCCGCTGCGTCTCCCGACCATACGGTTTCCACGAGAATACCAGCCGTTTTTTTTCCGTTCAGCAGAATATCGTTGGGCCATTTGATCTGGGGAGACAGACCAAGCTTCAGGCAGGCATCCGTTAGGGATAGAGCTGCCAGCCCCACAGTCCGTGAGAGATGCGGGCGCATGGGTATGGTGGGGCGCAGGATGAGGCTCATGGCGATGGCGCTGCCTTTGGGTGTGAACCATTTTCGGTCCAACCGCCCGCGCCCTTGCGTCTGTTCATCTGCAACCACCAGCGAAAGATCTTTTGCGCCATCTGCCGCCCATGCCAGGGCTTCATCATTCGTTGAGCCAATGGAGTCGAAATAGCGCAAGCCGCCGAGATTTAATTTGACAAGTTGTTTTTTGAGGGAGGATTCGTTCATGAAAATTAAAAGACCTGACAGGTTTAAGGAACTGTCAGGTCTTTGCTGTTATTGAACAATATCGTACGGGTTGATATTGGAACCGCCAACGCGAATTTCAAAATGCAAGTGCGCGCCGAAGGAGTTACCTGTGTTGCCTGCCAGCCCGATCACCGAACCTTGGCCAACAGTCTGGCATTGGCTGACAAGGATGGAGCTTAAGTGGGCATAGACCGTTACATAGCCATTTCCGTGATCGATCTGTACCACGTTGCCATACCCGTAATTCCAGCCGCCAGCCGCCATGGTTACCACCCCTGTACCTGCCGCATACACGTTCGCACCCTCAGGTGCGCTGATGTCAATGCCAAGATGACCGGGTCCGTAGGCGTTGCCAGAGAGGGTGTGGTCATCAGCAGGCCAACCAAGCCCGCTGCTAACAGGTCCGCCGCCGCATGAATTTGTGGCGTTGGCACCGCCGGTGCCTGTGTTAACTCCACGGGCATTGGTGGGGAGTTGCGCTGCCCAGTTCACAAGTTCACGCGAGCCGTCAGGGATGAAGATGGTCTCTCCGGGCTTTACCTGAGGGTCGGTCAGGTCGATATCGTTCCCGGTGAAGTTGATAATATCACTCGGTTCGGCAAAAAATACTTTCGCCACTGTTTCGAAAGTATCGCCTTCCTTCCAGGTGTAATACAAGCCGTCCAAGGGCGGGATGGTCAATTCCATGCCGGGGCGCAAACTGTGCGGGTTGTCTTCCAACTGGTCGTTGACATACAAAATGGTTTCGGATTTGATCTTGAAGTTTTCGGCGATGCGGTACATCGAGTCACCGCGCACGACGCGATATAACTCAGGGTCATAACGCGGACGTTCTGGAAAGTTAGTCTTGACCTGAAGTTTGCGGAAGATGGTTGGGAAGAGACCGCTTCCATCCACGCTCGCGCCGGGGTCTGCCAGTGCAATTTCACCCGTCCCTGAAGATGCTTCCTGTGTAGCTCCCGATGGGACTGTAACGACAACAGGGGGGAGAGTGCTCTTATAGTACAACGTTCCTGCCAGTAGACCGGCAACCAGTACGAAAGTTACTGCCCAACTAATGATGCTGAAACGGTCCGCTTTTTTTTCCTTGCGCGGACTTGTCGCCGGTTCATTCACAGCCGAAACGTCCGCAGGCTGTTCAGCCTCGGATTTCTTTCGGGCGGGGAAGATGGATCTGATTCTATCGAGGAACGGTTTCATAATTAAAGGTTAATAAATTTTAGTCGCGCTTATGCGTCCTTGGTCAGGTTTTCCAAAAATTCAATATTGTTCTTGGATTTTTCCAACCGCGTCAAAATCGCTTCGGTTGCCACGGAGGGATCCATGCCTGCACCGGCAGGCTGGGAGGAAGTCATCTGTACGAACATGCGGCGTAAGAGCCAAACGCGCTGGAGCAGGTCGGGTCCGAGCAGCAGGTCTTCGCGGCGGGTGGATGAGCGCTCGAGATCGACGGCGGGGAAGGTGCGGCGTTCCTGCAGTTTGCGCGAGAGGTGCAATTCCATATTGCCGGTACCTTTGAACTCTTCGTACACCACGTCGTCAAGGCGGGAGCCGGTATCCACAAGACAGGTGGCAATGATGGTCAGTGAGCCGCCTTCTTCCACATTACGTGCCGCACCAAAGAAACGCTTGGGTGGGTATAACGCGGAGGGATCCATACCGCCGGAGAGGGTGCGCCCGGATGGGTTGACGGTCAGGTTGTAGGCACGGGCGAGGCGGGTGATCGAGTCCATTAAGATTACCACGTGGCGGCCGATCTCCACTAATCTCTTAGCGCGGTCTAAGGCGAGTTCCGCTGTACGGACGTGCGAGGTGACCGGTTCATCGAAGGTGGAGGCGACCACTTCGGCATCCACAGAACGGTCCATATCAGTCACTTCTTCAGGGCGTTCACCAATGAGGGCAATGATCAAGTGTACGTCAGGGTATTTGGTTGAGATCGAATTTGCAATTTGCTTGAGGATCGTGGTCTTCCCCGTTTTGGGCGGCGAAACGATCAAGCCGCGCTGTCCTCTACCGATGGGAGCAATTAGATTTATTAAACGTGGGGCTAATGTTTTTGCGTCAGTTTCAAGATCAAAGCGTTTATCTGGAAAAATAGGGGTGAGGTTCTCAAAAACAGTTCGTTTGGAGGCTTCTTCCGGTTCCAAGCCGTTTATGGATTCTACTTTTAATAAGCCGAAGTGTCTTTCACTTTCACGCGGCGGGCGCACCTGCCCAATCACGAGGTCGCCTGCGCGAAGGTCATACCGCCTTAATTGCGCCTGCGAAACGTATACATCCTGGTCGCTAATTCGATAGTTGGTGGCTCGCAGGAAACCGATGCCCTCGCTCATAATTTCGAGAATACCGCCGCGCAACTCAATGCCTTCCTTCTGCGCCTCCGCCTCGCGGATCATCATGGCGAGGGTTTCTTTTTTCAGGCGGTTGGCATTGGGAATGTTTAAGCCCTTTGCCATGGTGCGAAGTTTTGAGAGAGGTTCGTTCTCCAGTTCAAGTATTTTCATGTTTTTCTCTTTTGGGATGATTGGAATGGGAATGCGAAAAAACCAGTCCCCGCTTTGGGCTGGTGGGTTTCCTAATGTTTTTTGAGAGGTTGTGGGACAAAGATCAAATTTATTCGATTCAACTTGCAGGCAGAAAGGTATTTTAAATTATTTTCACTGCGATAGGTTTTCAAACGGCAGGGGGAACGACCGAATTATAGCACTTCCATGCAAGCCATGCAAGCAGGCTTCACAGCTAATTTTCATCTGAAAGTATACGGTTTTGCAAATCGAGCAGATGACGATAGAACGAATCTTTGCCTGAAAGCTGGGTGTGTGTGCCGCGCTCAATGATCTCTCCGTGGTTCATCACGAGGATCTCGTCCATATTTTCAAGCCCGATCAGGCGATGGGTGATGAGCAGTGAAGTCTTTTGTTTCATCACCTTGAACAGCGTTTCCAGTACCTGTTGTTCGGTGAGCGGGTCGAGGTTGGCAGTCGGTTCATCGAGGATTAGGATTGGCGCATCTTTGATCAATGCGCGCGCGATCGCCAGTCGTTGACGTTCACCGCCGGAGAGTCGTAAGCCCTGCTCGCCGATCATCGTGTCGTAGCCTTTGGGCAGGCTCATGATAAAGTCGTGAATTTGCGCGGATTTACACGCCGCTTCCACTTCTTCTCTTGTGACTTTCCTGCGGGCGAAGCGCAGATTTTCATAAATGGATGTGTTGAAGAAATAGGTGTTCTGGGATACATACCCGCATCTCGCGCGGACCTCATCCTGATTCAGCGCTTTGAGTGATTCGTCGCCAAGAGTGATATCTCCTACTTTGTAATCCCAGAAGCGGAGTAACAGGTTTGCAATGGTGCTCTTGCCCGCTCCACTCGGACCGACGATGGCGAGGGATGTTTCAGGTTTCAGGTCGAAGGTCAGGTTGTGCAGGGCGGGGGTAGTTTGGGTCGGGTAAGTGAAGGTGATATTCGATAATTCGATATTCGATGTTTGTTCATCGAGTTTCGAATATCGAGTATCTTCTTTTATCTCTGGCTCTGTATCCACAACCTCAAATAATCTCTTCGCGGCTTCACGGGCGGAGTTCCACATTTGGGCGGCGAGGGGCAGCGGGATGACAGCTTCGAAAGATGCGAGGGTGAGCAGGGTCAATGAAGCGAGCATAGGGCCAGGCAGATTCCCGTTGATGACTTGTGGGATGGTGAAGTAAAGCACTGACCACATGCCGAGGTTGGTGAGCAATGTCCCCAGCGCGGAGTGGATGCCTGTCACACGCGCCATGCGGCGTTGGGCATCCCCATACTCGTCTGCGTTTGATGCGATTTGCGTGAGACGTTGGTCGGCGCGTCCGTAGGCGATGAGATCTGCCATGCCTTGAATACTGTCTACAAGGTTGGTTTGCAAGTCTGCACGCAGGGTGATGGTCTGTTCGGCAGATTTGCGGCTGGTCGTCTGCGCGAGGATGGGGAGGAGCAAGCCGAGGCTGAAATAAAAGGTCAAATAGACAGGAGCAAGTAGCGGGTAGAAAGAAGCGAGAAAGATGGCAGTGAACGTTCCAACGACGATGGCGGTCAACGGCGGCGAAACGACACGGACGTAGAAATTTTCCAAGGTTTCTACGTCGCCGATGATGCGCGCAAGCAAGTCGCCGGAGCGGAAGTTCATCAGACGGGCGGGGGCGAGGGGTTCGAGTTTTTCGTAGAACCACAGGCGCAGTTTGGCGAGCAGACGGAAAGTGACATCGTGCGAGACGAGGCGTTCGAGATAGCGGAAGATGGCGCGGCTGATGCCGAAGAAGCGTGTGCCCACGGTGGAGACGCCGAGGTCTGCGACGGAGACGGCGATGGCGGCGGTGGAGATGAGCCATGCCGAGGTGCCCATGAGCGCGACGCTGGCTAGGATGGTGATCGAACTGAGAAGAACGGAGAGGGCGACACGGTGCCAGTTGCCTTTGAGGAATTGGAGGAGGCGGGGGAGGATGGGTAATTGGTAATTAGTAATTGGTGATTGGTGATCGGTGATTGGTGGAATGTGGGAAGTGAAAAGTGTTTGGAATGATTCAACAGTTGGGTGGTTTTCAACTTGTAACTTGTCACTTGTAACTTGTAACTCGTATGTTCTCACCATGCTCGCATACATGCCGTTGTTTGCAACGAGTTCGCGGTGTGTGCCTTGTTCGATGATTCTGCCTTCGTCGAGTACGATAATTTTATCGGCTTGGAAGATGGTGTTGAGGCGGTGGGCGATGGTGATGGTGGTACGTCCCTGCATCAGTTCGCGGGTGGATTCTTCGAGCAGGGATTCGGTTTCAGGGTCGAGCGCGGAGGTGGGTTCGTCGAGGATGAGGATGGGGGCGTCTTTGAGGAAGGCGCGGGCGAGGGCGAGGCGTTGGGCTTGTCCGCTGGAGAGGCGGGCGCCGCTTTCGCCAACGAGAGTTTCATATTTTTCAGGAAGTGATTCAATGAAATCATGCAGGCGCGCGGCTTTGGCGGCTTGGATGACTTCCTCGTGAGTCGCGTCCGCTTTGCCGAGGCGGATGTTTTCGGCGATGGTGGTGTGGAAGAGGTGCGGGCGTTGGGGAACCCAGGCTATGGAATGATGAAGGTGGTGATTAGTAATTGGTGATTGGTAATTGATATTGCCTTGTGTGGGTTGAATGAAGCCGAGGAGTAATTGAACGAGGGTGGATTTGCCTGCGCCTGTTTTGCCGACGAGGGCGATGTGTTGTCCCTGGTTGATTTGCAGGTTGATGTTTTGCAGGGCGGGGGTGGTTTCGTTGGGGTAGGTGAAGGAGATATTTGATAATTCGATAGTTGAGAAGTCGACATTCGATATTCGATTATCGAATGTCGAATGTCGAATTTCGATTGGCGTATCCAGAATCTCATAGATCCTCTTCGCTGCCGTCGTGCCGTTCATGCCCGCGTGGAATCTTGCGCCGAGGGCGCGTAGGGGCATGTAGAACTCAGGGGCGAGGACGAGCAGGAAGAGCGCGGGTTGAAACTCCATGTTGCGGTATAGCAGGCGGAAACCGATTTCCACGGCGACGATGGCGGTGCTAATGGTGGCGAGCATTTCGAGCGCGAGCGCGGAAAGGAAGGTGATGCGCAGAACGCTCATGGTTGTGTCGCGGTATTGATCGGAGATCTTGGCGATGGTCTTCGCCTGTCCCTTTGACTGACCGAAGAGTTTGAGTGTGGTCAACCCTTGCAGGCTATCGAGGAAATGGGCGCTGAGCAGGCGCAGGGTTTCATATTGGCGTTTGGTGACCGCCTCGGCGCCTTTGCCGATGATGATCATGAAAAAGGGAATTAGCGGGGCAGTGATGAGGAAGACGAAACCAGTTAATAAGTCAATGGGGAAGACGAAAAATAAAATGGAAAGGGGAACAAGTGCTGTGACCACCAGTTGCGGCAGGTACTGGCTGAAATAGGCGTCCAACGCTTCAATGCCTTCGACGGCGGCAGTGGTTAGTTCGCCGGTGCGTTGTCCGCGCGAATAGGCGGGACCGAGTTTGAGGATGTGCGCGAAGAGCCGTTCGCGCAGGTCGGTTTTGATTTTGACGGCAACTGCATTGGCGGCAACTTCGTTGAGCCAGGTCAAGAAGGCACGTCCGCTGATGATGAAGAGAATGTAGAGGAGAGGAGTGGTGACTTGCGTGAGAGTCTGCTTTTGGAGAAAGACTCCGTTGATCACACTGCTGAGGAGCCACGATTGCCAAATGGTCAGGAATCCGGCTAAAAGTCCGGCAAGAACCGTTAAGGTCAGGGAGAGGCGGGTGTCGCGGGTGAGGGAGAGGAGTCGGCGGTGCATGGGGGAAGTGTCAGGTGCGAGGTACCAGGTGTCAGGTTAAAAAAGTTGGCAGGTCGAGATCAGTATACCCTTCGACGACGTCAGGGCAAGACCTTCAACCTGCCAATTTTCAGATTAACTTATGAGATTGCTTCGGGAAGAGCCCCTCGCAATGACATTAATAGACGAGACTCTTCTTGTCGGTCTTGATGCGCTCGCGGAACATGTAGTACGTCCAGCCTTGATAGACAAGCACGATGGGAACGAAGATGAGCGCGACGATGGACATGACGGTCAGCGTGTACTGCGAGGAGGATGCGTTGGTGATGGTGAGTGAGAACGCAGGGTTGGTGCTGGAGATCATCACGTTCGGGAAGGTCATGCTGAAGAAGGTGACCTGGGTCAACACGATGTTGAGCGAGGTCATAATGAACGCCCAGCCTTCCATCTTGTTGTTGAGGAAGTAGCCCGTGGCAAGCAACACGGCAACCGCAGCCACGGGGACGAAGCCAGGATTGACCACGCCGCGCGCCCAGAAGCCCGCTACATAGGTGAAGATGCCGAGGACGACATACAACACAGAAGCTGCAACCCAGAGTTTCTTTGCAAAGACGTTCACGCGTTCGCGCAGTTCGCCTTCGAGTTTGAGACCAAGGAAGTTCGCGCCGTGCAGGAGGAAGATCACCACAGTGGTCAAACCACCGAGCAATCCATAGGGGTTAAGCAAGGTGAAGAGATTGCCGGTGAACATCATGTTCTCGTCAATCGGTACGCCGCGCGCCAGGTTTGCAAAGGCTGCGCCGAGTAAGAGAGCCGCGAGGAAGGAACCGACGGCGATCATCCAGTCGAAGGTATTGCGCCATTTGGGGCTGGCATCTTTGGAGCGATATTCAAATGCAACGCCGCGAATGATCAAACCGACGAGCAACAGGAACAGCGCAAGGTAGAAGCCGCTGAACATGGTGGCATACCAGTGGGGAAATGCCGCAAAGGTCGCACCGCCCGCAGTGAGCAGCCAGACTTCGTTGCCATCCCAAACGGAACCAATGGAGTTGATGATGGCGCGGCGTTCTTCATCTTTTTTGCCGAGGAAAGGCAGTAACATGCCCACGCCGAAGTCGAAACCTTCGAGGAAGTGGAAGCCGATCCAGAGGACGGCGATCAGAATGAACCAGAGGATTTGAAGAAATTCGTAAGACATGGGTGTTCTCCTAGTCGTCCGCGCCGACACGGGCGGGAGCGACATCAACGGATTCGTGCATGGCGGCATCGGGTCCGGCAATGGCATATTTGCGCATCAGGTAGACCATTGCGCCAGCGAGTGAGCCGTAGACAACGGTGTAACCGATCAATGAAATGAGCAGGTCAACAGTGGTGAGGTTGGGGGAAACGGCATCCTGCACTCTGAGCAAGCCTTGTACGATCCACGGTTGGCGTCCCATTTCGGAGAGGATCCATCCGCTGGCGTTGGCGATGTAGGGCAGAACGATCACGTATGGAACCCACTTCATCCACTTGGCATTTTCGTATTTGCCGCGCATGGCGAGCAGGAAGAGGAAGGTGAGCAGCATCATCAAGAAGCCGATCGCCATCATGAAGCGGAATGTCCAATAGGTGACGACCATCAGCGGGATGTAGTCGCCAGGTCCATAAGTTGATTCGTACTCTGCCTGAATGGCGTCCACGCCTTTGACTTCGCAGTCAAAATTGTTACAAGCCAGGAAACTCAAAACGCCAGGGATACCCAGTTGGCTGGTACGGAATGACCAGACCTCACGCTTGCCGCTCAAGTCACCGATGGTGAGGATGGAGAAATCGGCAGGAGCAGAGGTTTCCCAGTGCGCTTCAATGGAGGAGAATTTCATCGGCTGGGTTTCGAACATGTACTGTCCGTTTGTGTGACCGCCGAAGAAGACCAATGTACTGGCTACCAAACCAACAATGGTTGCGGCTTGGAAGGAGCCTTTGAACAGGCTCACATTCTGTTTGCGGATGATGTGATAAGCGCTTACGCCAATGATAAGGAAACTGGCGGTGGTGAGACCCGCGGCAATGGTGTGCCAGAAGAACAGCCAGCCCTTGGGATTAGTGATGAGGGCAAAGAAATCCACCAGTTCGGCGCGACTGTTGGCTTCGTTGATGACGTAACCGACTGGGTGCTGCATCCAACCGTTGGCGAGCAAAATCCACAGCGCGGAGAGGTTCGAGCCGATGGCGGCGAGCCAGATGGCGGCATTGTGAACTTTCTCGGGCACTCTGCCTTCACCGAAAACCCACACGCCAAGGAAGGTCGATTCGAGGAAGAACGCCATGAGCGCTTCCACGGCAAGGGGAGCGCCGAAAATATCACCGACAAAGCGGGAGTATTCAGACCAGTTCATACCGAACTGGAATTCCTGCACAATGCCGGTGACTACGCCGATGGCAAAGTTGATGAGGAAGAGCTTGCCCCAGAACTTGGTCATTTTGCGGTATTCCTCATCACGAGTCTGGTAGTAGCGGCTTTGGAAATACGCCACGAACCAGGAAAGACCCAGGGTGAGAGGGACGAAGAGAAAATGGTAGACGGTTGTGAGACCGAACTGCCATCGTGAAAGGGTGATTGGATCCATGTGATTAGTACTCCGAATAGAAAATTTGATTTGTTGAGTAATCGATTCAAGGTTTATAAGACATTATTTTTTACTGGTTGTTTCTCCTTCGATCATTCTTTTGAGTTTATTGCAGGTGGGGATAATTATTGAGATAGCCAACCGAGCGGCAATATAACCTTGGGAGCGCGAGTGGCTTTGGCAAGGTCTTCAAAATTCACTTGCTCCAACTCGCTTAACATTTTGACCTGTAATTCTTTCCATTGAACACAGATCGGGCAGTCCATTTCAAAGGGACAGGTCTTTTCCATTTGTTCGCAGTTGGTATCGAACATCTTCTCTTCAAAGTGTTCCACCAATTGACGTAGATTGATTTCGTTAGCAGGGCGGGCAAGTGTCATGCCGCCGTCTCTACCTGGGTAGGTGAGAATAAAAGCTCCCCGTGCAAGATCGGCAACAATGCGTTGTGCCAGGGATGGTGGAATAACCATCTCTTTCTGTATTTCTGTTGTGGAAGCACGCATACCTGCTCCACGCTTTGCAAGCGAGAGCAGCATACGAATGGCATAATCGGTTTGGCGATTTACTCGAAACATATTGTTATTTTATGTTATATTGCGTTATATATAACTATTTATAACAAAAAGATTACGTCATGACAATGGAAAAAAGTAATAACTATTTATGACAAATGAGATGAAATCTAAAATCGTTTACTGAAAAAGTAAACAAAACAGGGTCGGAAAATTTTCCGACCCTGTTTTCAGGTTATGACTTGGGCGTCAATTTATGAGCGTTTGCTTTGATACACAGCCATTAATATCTTGATATTCAATATGATGAAGCGCCAGAGTTGATAGAGTTTAAAGTTCATCCAGAACTTTTCGGCTTTTGAGAATTCTTGTGAGGTTTGCATGTTAGGACTCCTATTCCGGGATGACGGTCCAGCCGGGGCGGGCTTTAAACTTCCAAATGAATGTGTGATGGAGCATGAACTTCATCCATGCACCGCTGACTCCCATTTCGAGGTGAGAGGTGAACAAGTCACGCCCAAATTCGTTGGCATATTTCTTGCGATCTGGCACTACGGGGCGCATCACGATGGTGACGGCATTGCCATCCCAAAGCGAGTCTCCCATGCTGGCGATGCAGGCGGCGACCATTTCGGTCATGGGTTCGCTATGGGTCATTTCACCTTTTTCGATGAGGTCGGCGATGTTTAGCGCTACGACGCGTCCGATCACACCACTGACCATGCCGGTGCGTGGGGGAGCGGGGGCGATCAGCAGGTTGTTCTTATTCGTGAACGGCTTGGAGATCGGTCCGGGAGGCGCGAAAGCAATGCCGGCGGCGAACATGTTTTTGTAGGTGGGATTCTGATATCGGGCGGGCCAGGCTTCGGGGGTCTGGGCAAGTTCGGGGTAAGGCAGACCGTATTTCCCATCCACCAAAAGGAAGCCGGCAGGGTTAGTGACTTTGGAAGTGATGTCTTCGCCGTCTTTGGCGATGTATTTGAAGGGCTGTCCTTTAAATTGCGGGATGAGCATTGAGAAGTCGAAATCAGTGGTGCCTTCTTCGCCTTCGTAGTTTTGCCAGTGGATCTTGCCTTCTTCGATCTTGGTGACGCCGGTTTGCACCTGGTAACGAATGCCATGATCGTTGAAGACCGAGGTGAGAAATTCCTCGCTCTTCATCACATGCCCATTGCGTTTAATCTGCACACCGTTGACGCCGAAGTCACCCATGGCTGGTTCGTTCGAGAGCCAAAGAATATCAGCTTTATCGCGCAATCCCTTTTTGACGAGATCTTTGTGGACGTTGACGATGTATTCAAATGCTGCACCCTGACAGGTGGCACCGGGATGCCCTGTGCCAATGACGATCTTGACCTTTTCGCCTTTGCTCATGCGGTCACATAATGCCAGGTAGGCATCGCGGGATTTGATGGCATGCGGAAGTGAACAGATGGAATGGGTGAAACCGTTCTCGGGTCCTAGTCCGGGTGTACCGGCAAAGTTTAGCAAGGGTCCTGGTGCAACGATGAGGTAATCGTAATCAAGGCGTACTTCCTTGTCTGTGCCGACTTCGTTCCCCAGCACATACTGGTCACCTTCATCCGGGTGAATCTCTTTGGCGGCAGCGTGAACGAATTTGACATTCATCTTGTCGTACACAGGCTTGAGTTTGAAGATGGTTTTTTCGGGTTTCATGTGACCTACCCCTACCCAAACCCACGAAGGAACATAACCGAACACGTCACGGTTACTGATTACCGTGATATCGTGCTTTTTACCTAGACGGCTCCCCAGGTATAACGCAGCCGTATGCCCTGCAAACCCAGCCCCGATCACTACAACTTTTGCCATCGTGCCTTCCTCCTTTGAGAAATTAAAAATAAAGACAGACAACGAAACAAATTTCGTTATCTGTCTAATGGACGTTAAACAACGCGTGTTTTTTGACTCCCGTGTGACAGGGAGAAGAATGGGGAACGATCTTTTGCCAGCGAGACATGTGAATACATCCATCCAGAAACTGATATGGGATTTCACGATGACATCCAATAATAAAGGGATGTTCATCTCTCAATATTTAGCTAAAGGCTCGTAATAAAATTGGACTTTCTTGATAAACGATAGGATTATTTTAGGGAATTTAAAGTGTAAAGTAATCTGTTGAATGTCATCAAGAATATGTGACGATTGTAACCCAGATACCTTTATATTCAAAGAAAAAACGCCGGGAAACTTCCCGGCGTTTTTTTGAGTGACAGAGATTTACTTTGGGTTGGGGTACGCTGATTCCGTACCAGGCGTTTCCACACCATTAATGGAACGGGTTCCATATAACTCGCCATTTACAGTCACGGTATAAACACCTTCTCCAGAAACATCCTGATCGGTGCCGGAGGTGCTGTGCCAGGTGAAGGTTAGTTGATTGCCTTCGAGCGTGCCTGTCCCTTCCTGAATGCCACCAGAGACGAGCCATTGCAAGTTATATTCATTTGCTTGGCTGCCCTCGGTAATAAAAAGAGTTCCGCCATATTGTTCCCCTGTGGGGTCGTTGGCGTTCAATGCAAATGCACCAATAATGCTGGGAACATTATCTACTGGCGCATCTGCGCTAAGTGGGGCAGGCGGCTTGCGTCCGCAGCCGGTAAGGGTGATGGCTAGTAGTAAAAATAGGATGCTAATTCGTTTCATGGTTCCTCAAATTCAAAAATTCGCAGGCGATGTAGGTTCTATTGTTCTTCTTTCAACGTCATCAAGAAAGCGATCAGATCCTGGATCTGTTCTTCGGTGAGAATTTGCCCAAAGTTCTGGATCATCTGTCCTTTAGGGTAGCCAGAAACCACAAATGCGTTTGGTTCAACAATGGATTGATGCAGGTACTCTTCTGCGGTCAGCCCGGGCACGCGTTCTGCAGCGCGATCGGCAATGCCATAGAAGGATGGTCCAATGATCTTTTCACCTTTGGTCAGCGAGTGACAGATGCGGCAGCCTGCGTTCACGCCTGAAGCGGTCTCAAAATAGATCTGTTCGCCTTTTTTCGGGTCTGGGATGTGCATATCCCTGAAGTTGATGGTCAACGACTGACGCGGCTCCAGCGTTACCGTATCATCGAAAAGCACCTGCCCATAGGTTGGATCAGGACGATCGAACATCGTGACGGTAATGTGGTGTTTGCCGACGGGCAGTTGAATCTGTTCAAAGATGCGCGCGCCCTGATTGATGTGATTGTCTGTGGCGGTGTAGGTTTCATCGAAGACTGGAGTTTGATCCACTTCCAATATGATACGGATCGGGTTTTTAAGATCAGCTTCAATGGTCGTAGGAGGCGGAACATCGTGCATGGCATATCCGCTGTGGTGGGTCATTTGCAAAGCCAGTATGGCAGCATCCTCTGTAAAGAAAGATACCGGGCGGTTGCTTAACCAAATTTGAGCCGCGGTGACAACTGCCATCACACCCAACAGAGGAATGATGTAGCGGATGTGGCTTTGATTCGGGATGAAGTTGATCGAGTTCGCCTCAGACTTGGATTTGGACTTGAGCGCCTTGCCAAAATCTGTAGGTGCCGCCCAGGCTGTTTGCACAAGCGGAATGAAGTTCGGCTTTAGCTTTGGTAATCGTTCGCCGTTGACACGGTCATTCAGCCAGACATTGCCCTCACGGTTGGCGCAGTCTTCGGGCGGGCAGCCAATAAATTGGACGTTGCTCGCGCCAGCTTCGAGCGCCTGCGCTGCGAGGTTGGGGTTTGCCATGGCGATACAGGTCAAAGGGACAATGTATGTATCGGGGTCATTGAAGTGTTCGCCCACACCATGCATGGCGTGGCGTTCACAAGTGAAAACAACTTTGACGTTCTTCTTTTCAGCAACTTCGTTGAGGGTTGTCTTCCACAATGGGTTGAGCGGAATGTCACCAAAGGTTAGGGCATTGTCGGGGCAGCTGCCGATACAAACGCCGCAGGAGACACAGAGATTGGGATCGATCTCTGCTTGGAATTTTGGGCGCCCGCCATCGGTGCGTGGAATCATTTTGATGGCGAGGTAGGGGCAGTCACGTTCGCAAAGGGTACAGCCGTCACAATTGGCAAGGTCCACTTTGACGGGTTTCAGTTCTTTTGCGCGCGGCATGATCCAGGGCAATGCCGTAACGAGCCCTACTATAAAAAGCAATATGCTCCAAAAAAGGGCTTGAGGTCCACGTAGGAAAGTGGGGAGATAGAATAAATAGAATAAGTCGATGGGAGACTCAGCAGGCAATTGTGTGGCATTGAGTGGGGGTAACATGCCTACGGGGAAGAGAGCCGCTGAAAGCAAGAGCACAAAGATGGAGATCGCCATCCAATATTTGGGTGGCAGCCATTTGGCGCGGCTCATGCGTTTGAGGTGCAGCCATAGGAAGTAGCCGGTTAGCGCGGAAAGACCGAGATGCAGGACAATGACGACCAGCATGAAGACCCATCCTGTGCCAGCTGCTTCACCGACGAGATAGTCCACAATAAAGGTCTGTCCGTTTTTGAAGTTGCCAAGCACTTTGAACAGGGTCTGGTTGAGGATCTGTGTACGCTCATCCCAGATGAGCCAATAGCCGGTAATCCCAATCGCCCAAACGACAACAGCCATGCCAACACCGGTCACCCAGGCAAGCCAGCGCGGTCCACGGAAGCGGTCTTGGAAGAAGGTGCGCCATCCATGCAGGAGGGCAAAGATCACCGCCGCATCGGAAGCATATCGGTGCATGGCGCGGATAATGCGCCCAATGATGTTACTTTCGATATTTGAGACCGCATTATAGGAAAAAGTGAACCCGAACGGGTAGAACATGGTCAGGTAAATGCCGGTGAGCAGAATGACCACAAGCAGGAAGATGGTGATCGTCCCGGTGTGATAAAGCGGGTTGAAACGCGGGTCGTTGATCAGCCAATTAATGGGGGCTTCAAGACGCAGAGAGATACTCTCAAAGAGGTTGAGTAGTTTCCGACTAGGCGAATTGAGGCGTGCATTCCAATCAACGCTTGGGTTACGTTCGGAGAGAGAGCCGGTCAGTTGTTTTTTTTCAGGGGAAGTGGTCATGTGCTTATTGAGTTGTTACGAATAATTTCGCTTGAAACAGAACGTATAAAAATAAATGCAAATAGTAAGGAATGCGAAAAAAATAAGAAGGTGACAGTCACCTTGAGAGTGACTGTCACCTGTTTTAGATTACCAGATGGGTCCTTTTCCAAAGCCAGGAGCGTTGAGGGCGATGTTGGAGATCATCTCGAAGAGGACAGGTCCATACATGAGGACGATCAGAGCAATCGCGCCGTAGATCCAAGGAGCCCAACGGTCGAGCCAGACGGGGGTGTTGGCGGGGTCTTGTATCGATTCAGCAATAGGTACGATCACTTCACTTTCAACGGTTTCCTTATTCAAAGCGGTCTTCAGCATTACCAGCAGGTAGATGGCACCGCTGACAAAGAGGATCGCGCCGCCCAAGCCAACTTGGAAGAGACGGCTATTCCATTCGGCAGGAACGTAGGGAGCCAAGCCGAGCGGTACACGGCGGGGAGCGCCGAGCAAACCAAGCACATGCATGGAGTTGGAGAAGATGATCATACCAACGAACCATGTCCATGCCTGAATAGTCGCCCACTTGGGCTGCCAGAGTTTCTTACCAGTGAGGTACGGTACCAGCCAGTAGGAAATGCCCATGAAACTGAGAGTTACAGCAGTTGCCACAGTGAGGTGGAAGTGACCAGGGATGAAGGCGGTATTGTGCAACACGAGGTTGACGTTATAGGAAGCATTTGTTAAACCGCCGATGCCACCGAAGAAGAACAAGATGCCAGCGAGAAGTTGGGTGGCTACAGAGGGGTCGCTCCAATTCAATTTACCGATCCAACCGAGTGCGCCCTTGCCGCCGTTCTTGCGTGCGCCATACTCAAGGGAGGCAACCACGGTGAAAGCGGTCATCATGGAGGGGAAGAACACGCCAAAAGTGAACATGGAGTGCAGGAACTTCCAGGCGGGGGAAACACCGGGATCCACATATTGGTGGTGAATGCCGATGGGAGTTGAGAGCACGAGGAAGATCCAGAAGGAAAGACGGGCAAGTGAGTCGCTGAACATCTTGCCATTGCCAGCCTGTTTGGGAAGCATGGCATACCAGGAGATATATGCAGGCAGAAGCCAGAAGTACACCAACGGGTGACCCGTGAACCAGAAATAGGTACGAGCTAATTGCGGGTCAACATTTTCCATCAAGCCCAATGACCAGGGCAATAGCATGGTGAGGATTTCAGTGGCAACACCCAGCGTACAGATCTGCCAGAGCAGGGCAGTTACAATACTTGCAAAGGCAATGAAAGGAGAGCGTTCGTTGGGGTTTTCCTTGCGCCAAGCGTAGAAGGTCGTGAACAGACCCCAGCCTTCAACCCAGCTGCCGACGACAACGAGGGTCAGACCAAGATAGAACGCCCAGTTCGCTTTGAGCGGAGGATAGAAGGTGAAGAGCACGGTTGCCTGATTGGCAAGGATCGGAATGGCAGCAGCAACAACACCGACGACCATGAGCCAAAAACCGACTTTGTTCAAAACCGGGTTCTTGAGCGGGCGTTTGAGACCGAAGATTACGTTGAAGGTCAGGAAGCCCATAATGAAGAAGGTGGTCCAAACCAAAGCATTCAACACGCCGTGAACGGTGAGACCCTGATAGTAGGACTTGATCAGCGGTTTGAGGTAGGGATAGAAATCCCAACCCGCATGTTCGAATGCCTGCAGGGGACCAAACAAGCTGCCGACTGCAAGCGCGAGGATGGCAACCAGAATGTGAGAGCCGATAAATTTCTTCTCGGCGGGGGATACTTGATATTGATTCATAGTTTCTCTCTTTGACTATGGGGTGACGGTGATCGCGCCGTACATCACGCCGTGACCGCTTCCGCAGTATTCTGTGCAGATGAAGTTGTAGGTGCCGGGCTTGTCAAATGTGATGGTCAGTTTGGAGACCTGTCCGGGGATGACCATGAAGTTGGCATTGGTGTCCTGGATCTTGAAACCATGCTGAAGATCTGAGGAGGTCACATAGAAGGAAACGCTGGATCCGGCAGGAATGCTCATTTCCTTGGGCAGGAATTCCCATGTGGGAATTGCGCGCGCAAGGATGTATGCGTCGTACTTTCCGGGTGTAACTTCGCGCAGTCCCGGGTTCGACCAGGGGCTGTTCGGGTCGGTTGCAACGGTGCGGGGGTCCACACGCTGTTCAGGGGCAGGAACCTGGATGCCCATACCGAAGGCAGCCACGCTAACGGCAGTGGCGAACAACACGAGCAGGATGGCGCTGACGATCATCCAGTTACGCTCGTAGGTATCGATATGCATGTTCTGTGTGCTCATAGTGTGCCTCCACGTCCGACAAGGATCGCATAGATCGTTGCCCAGATTGCGATGAGTGTGATGACAAAGATCGTCAAAACGGCGATCGTGCCAGTCGGGCGAAACTCATCTTCTTCTTTTTCTTTCTTCGCCATGTTACATTCTCCTCTTAAAAATAGAAATTAGGATGACTGCCGCTTCATGCGGCGCCGCAAATTGCGGAGGTGAAAAATTGGGCACTCTTTTATGTTGTAGCAGGTCCACCTCCTTATTGCTTTAGCATGTACTTCAGATCATCGGCGATCTCCTGCGGGGTTACGCCGAATGGAAATACCAACTTCAAATAACCTTCACGATCCAGAACGAGCAGGGTGGCTGTGTGATCGATCAGGTAGCCTGATGCATCGCTGCCTTGGGTTTTCTGGTAATAGATGCCGTAAAGTGAGGCAACTTCATCTAATTGGGCTTGTGTACCGGTGATACCAATAAAAGAGGGGTGGAAGTGCGCCACATATTCTGCGAGTTTTTCGGGGGTATCACGCCCGGGGTCAAGTGAAACCATGATGAGCTGGATATCTTCAGCTTTTGTGCCCATGTCGCGTAACGCCTGTGCAACACTGGCAAGTGTTGCGGGGCAGATATCGGGGCAGAAGGTGTAACCGAAATAAATAAGGACGATCTTGCCGCGGTAATCGCTGGGAGAAACGTCGCCATTCACACTGGTCAGGGTGAAGTCGTAAGAAGGATCCGGCGACTGAATCACCGTGCCGTGGAATGTGTGCGGGCGGAAAAAATAATATCCTGCAGCCAGACCTGCAACGACAGCGATAACGGAGAGGAAGATTTTGATCTTCATGGTAGCTTTGTGTTTTGCCTTTATCTAACCTAAGGTGCGTAGCATAAAAATAAATGTGCAGCTTCGTATGCCAGTTTTGCCGAACCGGTGCTATTTCGTACTTCATCTGCTAACACACCCAGATGGCGCAAGATGCGGTCTGCATCGGAAACTTCGGTGGTATAGCGATACTCTGCGCGGATGATGCCCCACCCGTCAACTAGTACGAAACCGGGGTCGAGGGCGAATTCGCCATTGCCTTTGTCTTCGTAATAGGTTTCAAAGCCTGAACCAATGATGGTCTTTAACAGGGCTTTGTTGGTGGAGGTGGCGAATTTCCAATGATCAAAATCGGCACCAAGGGCAGAGCCGTAGGCATTCAAAACTGCAGGGGTATCGTGGTCAGGGTCAATGGAGATGGTAACGAAGGAAACTGGAATGTCACCCAAGTCAACTTCGCCAAGGCGGGATTGGATCTCCTTGATGGTCTCATTTGTATTGAAACAGGGAGCGGGGCAGTTGGTGTATGTAAAACTGTAGAGGACGAACTGTCCGCGCATGGTTTCGCTGGTAAGGGCTGTATTATCCTGGTCAATAAAATTGTAGGCAGGGGCAATGCGCATACGCGGCAGAACCTGAATCGGTTGAAACACCTTGAACGCGAAGGCGGATATAACGAGCAGGGCTCCAATGGTGTAAATGCCGTTAAATACGAATTTGCTCATGCGGATACGCTGTCGGCGATGGAAACTGCCTTTGGGGTGGGAACAAGTGTGAGTGGGTTTGAAACGATGGGTTGCATCAGGCTGGCGTCAAGTATCTTGCCATCTTCCACTAATTGATCGAAAGTGACCCGGGACATTTCTGTAATAAGCAGGTTATTTAAGCGCTTCCATTGGCAACTGACCGGACATTTATTTTCAAATGGGCAGTCTCCGGCTTTGAGGATGCAGTCTGAGATGACAAGCGGTCCTTCAAAATGCTCTACGATCTGCAAGAGGGTGATCTGGCTGGGGAGGTGGGCGAGGCTGATGCCACCGTCGCGCCCCGGCTGGGTCTTGATGAAGCCGCCATTAGCCAGTTCTGCCACAATGCGTTGAAGCAAAGAGGGCGGGATGAGCATTTCACGTCCGATTTCGGAGGTGGGCAGGCGCGTTCCACCTGGCTTCTTTGAAAGAGCCAGCACAACACGGACGGCATAATCTGTTTGGCGGTTTACTCGAAACATGGTTACCTGCTACCTTTGTAACATTGACATTTAGGGTCAACGTTTACGAAGATTGTAAGGATTTAGCCCGTTCTTTTGATGTGTTATTAATCACTTAGTTGAATGACAAATGTCTTATATTATTTGATGACTTGTGAAGTATTTTTGACAAAGATTATCTTATATTGATGTTTAGCGAGGTTTCGTTTGCCTATGGGGCACCTTCATATCCAGACGGGTTTCCTTAGGGGCGGGTGATATAATTTTCAAAATTTAACTCAGAGGTAATAATGATAGACCCTGTTTTGTTCAGTTTCAAATTATTCAACCTTCAGGTCGAATTGACTTGGTATGGATTGATCGTCATGTCTGGTGTGTTGGTTGGTGCTTGGTTTGCCGAGCGTGAAGTGCGTCGCCGCGGTGAGAATGGGGAGGTGTTGATCGATGCGATGGTATGGGCAGTGATCGCTGGTATTCTCGGCGCGCGCCTTTGGTATGTGATGAATGCCATCATTGGCGGGAATCGTTCGTATCTGGATGACCCCATGTCCATCATCCGCCCCCCGATCGCGGGCTTGCATTTCTTCGGCGGGCTGCTGTTTGGTGCGATCGCCCTGATCATTTACCTTCGCAGGGCAGGCTATGATGTCTGGCTGTTCATGGATTCGGTTGCGCCGGTCACTTTGCTTGGGCAGGCAGTGGGTAGGTTGGGAAATTTCATCAACCAGGAGTTGTATGGTCCTCCAACCACTCTACCCTGGGGTATTTCGATCTCGGCTGATCACCGCCTCTTGCAATATGCAGACCTGAGCAAATATCCGGTTGAGACAACTCGCTTTCACCCTACCTTTTTCTATGAAATGATCGTTAACGTGCTGGCGTTCCTTTTCATCACGTTATATACCCGCCGTAATGAAGAAGAGATCAAACCCGGAACTATTTTCAGCTTGTGGTTGATTTTTGCAGGGTTTAACCGTGTTTTCATTGAATTCTTCCGTCCCGACCAGCCAAAACTTGGCGATACCTTCATCTCCACCTCTATGCTGGTTGCCTTTTTGATGGGTGTTACTGGCGTGGTGATGTTTTTGGCACGCACAGGGCGATTGCACCTGGCTATTGCCGAAGACTGGTCAGACGAGTATTGGGTCAAGAAAGTGGAAAAACCCGCCTCCTCCCGCGCCCGGAAAGTGGAAGCCAAACCGGCAGCGCCTGTCGCCGCTGATGATGAAGTTGAAGAGCCAGTTGTGAAGCGCAAGCCGGCATCTCGCAAAAAGCCGGTCGAGAAAAAGACTACTACAAAGAAAGCGCCCACCCGGCGAAAAAAGACCGAAGAATAGAATCAAAAAAAGAGCATCGTCACGATGCTCTTTTTCTTTGTCAAAGGATTATCGTTCCAATTCCATTCTTTCTACAGGGACCATTTCCTCTTCGCGCGTCTCAAAATTAAAGCGCTCAAAGATATCCTTGTACCGTTCCACAATACCTTCGCGGGTAAAGCCCATTTTCTCGTACGAATAGGAATGATCGCTGCTGAAGGTCAAAGTTTCTTTGACGGCCTGGTCGATGATGATGGGCAGACCGGGTTTATCGGGGTAGCCGAATTGTTCGTAGAAACCGCGGATCACCTGCTCAGGACGTTGGATCAAGTCGTCGTAGTTGACGATCAGGTTGCGAGGGGAGGGATGTGTGTCTATATATTGAAGCGGGTGATGATACCAGTGTCTTGTCATCTCGAGGATCTCATCAATGTACAGGTAACCATCGTTGGGTCCGGTAAATTGGTTGCGGGCGTAATTGATCCAGGAAACTGTGGAGGGCAGCATGTCGAGCGGGTTGCGGGCGAGGTACAGGATGCGCGCATTGGGGAAGAATTCCGTCAGTGTTTCGATCTTGGCGCTGAAGGCAGGGTTCTTTGCCACAAAATATTTTTTACCGGTGGCATACATGTGCCGCTGGAGCATGGACCTGTAGAAGGTCATAATGCGTTTTTTGTGTTCAGGGCTGAGCGCTGTATCGAAATGAATGTAATCGGGGAACTCATCCATGAATGGGAAAAGGAAGGTGACGAAGTAGCCGTCCCAAACATGCATGTGGATGTTTTCATCCTCTTCAGGTTGAAAGAACGAGATGGGATGTATCTTTATCTTGCCAAGTGTGGCGCGGTCGAAGGCGAACAAGGCGCGGTGCAGGCTTCTGCCAAAGTATTTATTATCGAGTCTTGCAACGAATTGGGTGATCTTTTTTTGCGTGACCGACGGTGTGAGGTAGATATCCCATGTGGTCAGGCTGGTGAAGGTTTCTGTGTCGCGCGAAAGCAGGCGATGTAAAAAGGTGGAGCCGCTGCGAAAGTTGCCCAGAATGAAAAGCGGTTTTTCGATGGGGTGATTTTTATAGGCAGGGAAAAGGATATCGTCAAGCGCAAAAAAGAACCAGTGCATTAAGCCGCCGAGAGGCCAAACGATGTAGAAGAGAATCAAAAAAGACAAACGTTTTTTTGTGAGGCGGGCGGGGGTGTTTTTTGATGCGAAGAAGGAGCGATAGAAGGTTCGCCAGAACAGGCTGAAGTTATATTTCATTCAGGATGGGATCCTTGGATTTGGATACGAGCACAGGGATAACTCCCGGGAATTATTCTATCAGTATTTATCGTTTTGAGATTAACGCTTTTTGAACATATTAGCCGCTGGCTTCAATAAAGGTCTTAATGCGTTTCAACATTTCTTCATGCGCAGTTTGCGCTTGTTGGAAGGCGTAATTAAAAAGAAGCCCCGGCGCTTTCATGACCACTCTTTCCTTTAACATGACTCCGCCCTCCACAGGCTGAATGCTGGTCTGATTATCAATGTATGTGCCAGGGGATTGGTAGGCTTCGGTGTGTACCGAGTTGTCTGTGATCTTGAGGATATCGGCACGGTATGTGATCTTGAATTTAAATGGTCCCCACTGAAGCTGGTCTGTGATGAAATAGCGTTTTAAGACGCCAGCAGGCGCTTCTGCGGGTTCCACCTTCACGATCAAAGGATGAACCTGATGGTGCCGGTTGAACTCTGAAACGACAGCCAGAACGGTTTTTACATCTGACTTGATGAAGATCTCTTTTTCGAAGATACCCTGATTCATGTGTCGGATTATACCTTCAAGGCTGTCGCTTCTTTTTTATTTTTACCTGTTCGTGTTTTCGGACAGTGTATCTTCGCTGTGGTGTCTTGCAGGAATGGATGTACAATTCGACCGACTTTGGAGGTAGGTATGAGTGACGATCTATTAACGTATCCAGCGGTACAAAATTATATTGCAAACCTTGTTCCACCGCGCGAAGCGGAACTTGTTGAAATGGAAGCCTACGCCGAGAAGAATGATTTTCCGATCATTGGTCCTGCCTGTGGGTATTACTGCTACCAATTGGCACGGATGATAAAGGCTTCATCAGTGTTTGAGTTGGGCTCTGGCTTTGGGTATTCCACGGCTTGGTTTGCCAAGGCGATAAAAGAGAATGGTGGCGGAGTGGTACATCATACCGTCTGGGAAGAGGCACTTTCTGAAAGGGCACGCAGGCACCTCGTCAAGTTGGGATGCGCGGATACGGTCCAGTTCCATATCTCTGAGGCGGTGGCGGCACTGAAGGGTGTCGATGGTCCGTTCGACATCATCTTCAACGATATTGATAAGGAACAGTATCCAGCTTCACTATCGGTCATTAAAGAGAAACTACGCAGTGGTGGATTGCTCATCATTGATAATATGCTCTGGCATGGACGGATCTTTGATAAAAAGGATATTGCACCCACGACAATGGGGGTGCAGGAATTTACACGCAGAATCACAAATGACCCCGATTGGATCGTCTCGCTGGCGCCGATGCGCGATGGCATGATCGTGGCATATAAAAAATAATCCAAATGAGGAACCATGACAAATTTCAATTTAACTCCAGATCGCCGCAAGTTCGATACCGACATTAAATGGAATTTATATCCAAAAGACATCCTGCCCATGTGGGTGGCGGATATGGACTTCCCTGCTCCCAAGCCGATATTGGATGCACTGCGCAAGCAATTGGATCATGGTGTTTTGGGGTACGAGTGGGCTGGCAGGCAATTGCCGGAAATTGTTGCGAACCGAATGGAGCAACTCTACAAGTGGAAGGTGCAGCCAGAGGCGGTGTTGGCAGTGACGGGGATCGTCAGCGCATATAGTGTAGCGGCACGCGCCTTTGGAACGCCCAAAAAGGGAGTGGCGATCCAAACGCCGGTGTATAACGAATTTCATGAAGTGAAAAATAATATTGGCATTCCACAGATCGACATTCCGCTTGTGAAGCAGGTTAAAGGGAATATTATGACCTATGCGATCGATTGGGATCTGTTCGAGAAACGGGTGAAGAAGGCGGGGATCTTCCTGTTATGTAATCCGCATAACCCGCTGGGTATCATTTTCTCGCGTAAGGAATTGACGCGTATGGCGGAGATCTGTATCAAACATGATGTCTTGATCGTTTCTGATGAAATTCACTCCGAGCTTTTGTTGGACGGTAATAAATTTACACCAATGGCAAAACTCTCGCGTGAGATCGAGCAACATGTCATTACCCTGGTTTCGCCATCGAAGACCTTCAATATTGCCGGTCTGTTTTGCGGATTTGCCATCATCCCGAACAAGGAACTGCGCGAACGCTACAACACGGAATTGAATCATTTGCGCTTGCATGTTGGCAGCACAGGCTTGCATGCTTCAAAAGTTGGCTTCTCAGGCAAGTGTGATGCCTGGCTGGCAGATCTAAACCGTCACCTCACGGGGAATCGCGATTTCCTTGTGGACTATGTCACCCAATACATGCCCGGTGTCCGCACGACAATTCCTGCGGCAACCTATTTGGGCTGGCTCGATTTTACCCAAACCAAAATAGACGGTTCGCCTTTTGAGTTCTTTAAAGAGAAGGCAAAGGTGGCTGTTAGTGAAGGCAAGATATTCGGTAAGGAGGGGGCTGGTCATGTGCGTATCAACTTCGGCACATCGCGTACCCGATTAAAAGAAGGGCTGGATAAGATGCGGAAGGCCTTGAGCTCTCTTTAAATTAAAAAGAAGACGGATGGGGTAAAACCCATCCGTCGAATAAACGAACTATGTGCCGGGGAAGGAGGCGAAGAGTGCAGCCTTCCTATCGTTAGGGGAACGTCTGGTGCAAAAGCAAAACTTAAACTTCGACCAGCTTATGGCGTATCGCCCTTCCCTTCGGTTTTTGTTTCAGGCGGTGTATCTATCGCAACCTCCTTTCTTGTTCCTGCCCACATAGTACATCAAACAATAGACGCTTACATTAAAAAGACCTTGTAGTTTTGAAATTGGTTGTTTAGTCATATTGTTTGCGCGTAACCCAAAACATGATCTCTTTATGTATTGGGTACAAAGGCAGGCTCCATGCACCATACCAAAACCCTGCAAATTTTGTCATCAACTGTTGCGCCTTTTTTAGGGTTACACGGTCAAAAGATAAAGGCAGGGTCAACAGTTCTTCCAATTCAGGCTTGAGCGTTTTCCCGGTTAATCTTTTCAATAAACGAAATTCGTATTGCCACGCATCCAGCTCACCATAAACAGACATGGCGGTCAGTGTACCTTGTTGCAGATGACGCACCTCATGTACGAATAACGTCCATGCGCGTGGGTTAATTAGCGCGGACTCCATCGTATAGTGGATCGTGTTCAAGTAAAAGGATTTTCCCAACATCCAAAACGCGCCTACATGTTTCCGTGCCCGCCTCATTCCGACCCGTACCTTTTTCTCGCGCACAAAGCGGACCGCCTCCGCACCCTCCTCGGAAGATTCTGCCACTTTCTGAAAATACAGTTCGCGCCACTCGGTAGGATTCATCGTTATTTCAACGCCGTCTCTAGAAGCCCGCGTAGAAATTTAACAAGCTCCCCGATGCCAGAATCATCTGTCGTTATATCATCAGCATGAATGAGCATCTTCCTGCCGCCGCTCTCGATCTCGATATCAAACACAAAACAGTCTGCGCAAATGGGTGGGTTTTCAGGCGCGGAAAACTTAAGCGTTGAAAGCAACTGCTCCAGCGTGGCAAGATCGTCTGCTGTCATTTCACCTTTGACGATTTTTCCCACTCGTTGGTCTGCCGCCGCATATGCCCCGTCTGACTGCACTTCGATGCTTTGCAGCAGCCCCATAATACCGCCAGACACGGTCATTTTTACGGACCATTCTTCCGCCAGCACTGGGGAGGTGTATGCCCGTTCTGGCTCACTTTGACAACCCGCAACCCAGAAAAGCGACAGGAGGAACAGGATCACGCCGAAATTTTTCATCAGAACATCTCCTTATAGTTGAAGCATAGCAAGAAACTAAAAAAGACGCAATCACACCAACGACCCAAAGATCAGCTCCGCTTTTTTTCTCAAAAATTCATGATAGCTCCTGATAGACGAATACGTTAGAATCAGAGTCGAGGTGCCATGAAAAAAGTAGCCATTCTCGGAATTGGTCAGATCAAAGTAGATGAAATTTGGGATAAGTCCCTGCGCGAGATCGGTGGGGAGGCGGCTTTTCTTGCCATGCAAGATGCAGGCGTGGATAAGGTCGACTCGCTGTATGTGGGGAATATGCTTTCCTCCATGGTCAGCGGGCAAAACCAGCTTGGAACCTTTTTCAGCGACTGGATCGGGTTATGGAAACAGGAATCCGTGAAGATCGAAGCGGCTTGCGCCTCCGGCTCGGCGGCATTTCGTTCAGCGCTGATGGCAGTTGCCTCCGGTGAGGTTGAATCCGCGTTGGTGGTTGGTGTCGAAAAAATGACCGACAAGGCAGGCAGAGATGTGACTGCCGCCCTGGCTACCGCGGCAGATGCTGATTATGAAGTGGAACAGGGCGTATCTTTCGTTGGCATTAATGCCATGGTAATGCGGCGTTATATGCATGAGTTCGGTTGGAAGCATGAGGATTTTGCCCCGTTCGCCATCAATGCGCATGCCAATGCCATGCACAACCCATATGCGCGCCTGCATGAAAAAATATCGGTCGATAAGTTTGAAAAATCCTCGATGGTGGCGACTCCCATTAACCTGTTGGATGCGTCACCGGTGGGGGATGGTGCGGCGGCTGTGGTGATCGTCCCGGCTGATAAAGTGATGCGCCAGCCCAAGATCGTGGTTGCGGCTTCGGCAGCGGCAACGGATACCATTGCTGTCCATTCGCGCAAAGACCCAATGTTCCTGAATGCAGCGTACCTTTCCTCGCGTCAGGCATATAAGATGGCTGGTATCAGTCATGAAGATATTGATGTCTTTGAACTGCACGATGCTTTCACCATTATGGCGGCGCTTTCCCTCGAAGCGACCGGTTTTGCCGAGCGCGGTCAGGGGGTGCGGCTTGGGCTGGAGAATCAGATCGGAGTGCAGGGCAGGATTCCCGTCTGTACGCGAGGCGGGTTGAAGGCACGCGGTCATCCTGTGGGGGCGACGGGAATGTATCAGATCGTGGAAGTCGCCCAACAGTTGCGTGGAGAGTGTGGTGCAACCCAAGTGGACGGTGCCAAGATCGGTATGGCGCAAAATATTGGCGGTTCCGGTGCGACGATCCTGACGCACGTCCTTCGCCGGGAGTAATCATTGCAACATCATAATAAACGCGTTTTGAGATGAGCACACTCGTGGGATTGCACTAAAATCGAATCGCCTATCAATTTTGCAAGGAGGAAGATATGGCACCCGATAAAAGAAAGCTTCCCCGTAGAAATTTTTCCTATTACATGCGTGTGTTGACAAAAGATACCGGCGTACTGGTTGGGCAGATCACCGACATCAGCACAGGCGGATTCAAGTTGGAAAGCGCCAAACCCCTGCCTATCAATGTAGATATGGAATTGTGCATTGACCAGGTCAACCAGATTTCGGCGAAATCGTTCATCACCTTTTCTGCCCGAGCCCGTTGGTGTGACCGAGATCATTACGACCCCACTATTTATAATGTCGGGTTTCAGTTATTAGACATGACCCCTGCGGATTACGATGTCTTTGTCTCGATGTTCAACTCTTATGGGGAGCAAAAAGCCGCCCACCATAAAACGAATACTGATTACATTTGGGGTTAGTCCTTCTACATAAAACAAGCCGCCCTGCATTTGAGCAGGGCGGCTTGTTTTATGTAGGCTGAAAATAAAACCGTGTAAAATTACAGGTATGAAGACACTCATTGTATTTATTCTCCGATTTATTATTAAACTTGTGGCAAAGGTGAAGGTGAGCGGTTATGAGAACCTGCCTGAAAAAGGCGGTTTTGTGATCGCGGTGAATCACCTTGGATTCTTGGATGCCCCCATGGCATATTATGCCCTCGATAACTGGAACCTGTTCATTCCAGTTGCTGAAAAATGGGCGGAGTATGCCATTCTGCGTTGGCTCGGTGTGCATCTTAATGCCATTTTTGTTGATCGCTTCAATCCTGACCTGAAATCCATGCGCGAGATGATCAAGCGTATGGAAGAAGGACAGACCCTTGTCATTGCGCCGGAAGGGACGCGTGCTCGTGATGAAAAGATGGCACAAGGCAAACCTGGTGTAGCCTACCTTGCCTCGAAAATGGGCTGGACGATTGTACCGGTTGCCATTATTGGTTCTGAAGATCGCCTTGTGATCAAAAATTTAAAGAGTTTCAAACGTACACCCATTCACCTGATTGCAGGCGCATCCTTTACCTTGCCGTCTTTCCCAAAAGAAAACCGTGACGAAAAGCTTCAAGAGTATACAGATGAGATCATGTGCCGTATTGCAGTGATGCTCCCAGAGCATAACCGGGGACATTATGCAGACAGCCCGCGACTGAAGGAATTATTGGCTGAAAATAAATGAGCGCCTTCCTTCGCTTTTGTGCCAGAAAAGTTTTACCCCTCATTGCGGATATCGAAGTGCATGGGGATATCAGTAAGTTGCCCAAAGGCGGGTACATGCTGGCGTCAAATCACCTTGGCAGGTTGGATTCGCTGGTGGTGTATTACGTTCTCGATAATGACGATCTGATCCACCCGCTTACGGATAAATATAAAAAGCATTGGTATGGGCGTTTGGCGGGGAGGATTTTTAACGTCACTTGGTTGACGCGCGGCGAAGCGGACATGAGCGCCATCAAAGAATTCATTAGCCGGTTAAAGAAGGGCGCGGTGATGATCATTGCACCCGAAGGTACGCGTTCCAAGTCGGTCAGTTTGTTGAAGGCGGAACCCGGCGCAATTTATATTGCGAGTTCTTCTAATGTGGGCATCATCCCTGTGGCGTTGACCGGTACCGAAGATGCCGATGTCGTTGCACGACTGAAAAGGTTTCAGCGTTTGAAGATCACCATCTCCACCGCTGGGGAGATGTATACCCCGCCGAATATCAAAGCCGCCAAGGGTGCCGAACGGGATTTGCTGTTGCGCGACTCTATTGATGAGCTATTCTGTCGCATTGCGGCACTGCTGCCTGAAAGCTATCGCGGCTATTACAAGGATTTCCCGCGTACAGTTGAACTATTAATTCAAAAAGACCGCGCTTAATTGTGCGGTCTTTTTGAATCACGACTGTTTCTGAATTTTTGGATTAGATGGTGAGCACGAGAAAGAATCCGTGTCCAAAAAGTTAAGCGGCGTCCTCTTACGGTGCAACGAGGTTCATTGCCAGCAGCATAACCCCGCCCGGCACAAGTGTTGCCAGCCCAAACAAGGCGGCTTTTACATCCTGGCGGCGGGCAAACATGACCCAGGCAGTAATGCCCAGCCCAAGGAACAATACCGGCAGAACAAAGCCCAGCACGACCAGCATATTGAATGCGCCCGGATTCGGGTCGTTGGCGGCAATTTCACCAAAGGCAAGCAGAACCACAACCGGACCAAATACCAATGCGGCACCTGCAATCTGCGATGCCAACAGCCAAAACGCGATCAACAAGCGGATAATTGGGGACCTTGTTTCCATATTTCCTTCTCCTCATTTATGAACGTGGATATCGATACCGATATTATATTGCGTTCATGTTATTTGGGCACTAACAGAATTTGCAACCACGCCTCTCCGCCTCGACGATGGCCTGGTCGCTCGACCAGAAGAAATTTTCTTCGCCGACGATTTTTACCAACCCGCCGCGTTCCATCATCTGTTTTGCGTTGTCATGGATGCCCGCGAACATGAGTGTTCCGCCATTCTTTTGCAGGCGTGTATGCAGCTTGTGAATAGCTTCGATGCCTGCCGAATCGATCAGCGGAACCCCGCGCATGGAAAGGATCAATGCGTGCGTGTCACCCAGGTCTGCAAATGATTCACTAAATTGGGAGGTTGCCGCAAAGAATAATGGACCAGTCAGAAACGCCACACGGACATGCTTGCATTTGCCCTCGGTTTCGATGCCGCGCTGTTTTAGTCGCTCTACATCCACTTCCTGGATCGAGATATCAATGCTGGCGCTTTTATTAAGAAAAACAGCGCCCATCAGGAATGTGCCGAACAAGATGGCGTTTGTCAGGCTCAGGACGACGGTTGCAATAAAGGCGACCAGAAAGGCGATCATGTCGGTTTTGAAGAAATTCCCGAAAGTAAATTTGACCGAGCTCAAGTCCACTGAGCGGATGGCGGTGACCATCAAAACGCCTGCAAGGGCAGAGAGTGGGATCATCGCAAGGTAATCGGCAAGCATGAACATGACAGCCAGCAGAATCAAAGAGTGGATAATGCCAGTGAGACGTGTCTGTCCGCCTGAATGGATGGCGACCTTTGTGCGTAGAATGCCGGAGGTGGTGGGAATGGCGCCAAAGAACGGCAGGAGCATATTGCCGATACCCTGCGCGATGAGGTGTTGATTCACTTGCAGACGTTTACCGGTCATTTCAGATCCGGCGGATCCACACAGGAGCGTTTCCACGGAGCCGAGTGCGGTAAGGGTGAGCGCAGGGGCAACGAAGTCTGATATGTTTTCCCAGGGAATGGCGGGGATGCTAAAGTTGGGCTGCAGAAATAGAGTTTGCGGGATGGACTCGATCGTGTTGACCGACCAGCCCAGAGCGAAGTTTGAAGCGGTGGCGATGATCAATGCCATGAGCGAGCCGGGCACCCTCTCGTTCCATTTTGCCGGGTAGAGGAACATAATTCCCATTACAAGCAAACCGAGGAGGAGACTGTGCAGGTTGGGTGTTAAGTTAGGGGTGGTGAAGTAGGCAATCAGTTTTTGCGCAGCGGTGATAGTTGTGGGGGTGCGGATGCCGAGCAGGGGGTCGAATTGACGGATAATAATGATGGCAGAAATCCCTGCTGTGAAGCCGCTAATGACAGTGGAGGGAATGAACGCAATAAAACGCCCCAGTCGCAATAGACCAATGGCTAGTGTAAGCAAGCCTGCCATGAAGAGCGCCACCCACATACCTTCGAGTCCATATTGGTTGACGAGTACGATGAGCACCACACTGATGACGGCTTTGGCACCGGTCATTTGATATGGCGCGCCTGCAAGCAGCCCAATGACGATGCCGCCGACAATGGATGTGACCAGACCTGCCGCAGCAGAAGCGCCGGAGGCAGCTCCGAACGCGAGCGCGAGCGGTAGTGCGACCAGCGCAACGTTTAGACCTGCGGTTAGGTCGTTACGAAATTTGGCGGGCGAATAGCCCGTGAATTCGTCCCTGTAAAGACGGGCAAGGGAACGACGTGGCATAAGTTGTTTCTCCGAAATAGGTAATAGAACCAAAGGTTCGATGCTCCCCCAATGCGCCCTTTGGTAAATCGCGCGTATTTTATCACCAATAATTTTCTTTTGTATACAGAGAAGTTAGAACAATATTCCGCAATCGTATGGAACGAGATTTTCCTGTTGAATATCAAGGATCTCATGCGGGAAGGACCTGCTGATCGTATATGTCATGCGATAGAAGCCGCCCCATTTGCTGAAGATGATGACCTCCACCACTGCGTTTGTGCCGGTCAATTTAACCAGTGGTTCGATATTTTGCAGAGCTTTGATCTGTTTCATTTGTTCTTTATCGAACGACGCCCCGAAATCTCCCGTTTCTCTTTCAGCCACGATGGCATCCACTGCTTCACGGTCGCAAACAACCTCCGCGTCGTGGTAGTTGGCATGCCAGACAAGATAAAACTCACTTGAAAGGATATAAAAAGTTGTGAATTCAAAATAGCCTTGCTCTACATCGTTGATCTCTACATATTTCCAGTAATCTCTTACGCCTTGTTCTTTGATATCAGCTTCAGTGCTGTATGCCGCCTGATCCGTGGGGCGTGCAGCAATCAGCGGGAAGGACCCCAGCGAGTCTGGAATGAGTACATAGTCGATGGTGTAGCCCTGTTGCATGGAAAGGTTTGGAAGCACTTGAAAATAATCGTTGATATCGAATTCGTCTCCCTGCTTAATTCCCGTTTCATACAAGGTCTGTGGGATGTCATTCGTTTGCATGCCGCGCATTCCATGTACGACCTCAGCGCAATTCGTAATCACGATCCCATCACGGGGCGGGGATGTTTGCGGCGCAAGTGCCTGACAGGCAAAGGAGAGGGTTAGGAAAATAACCAGGACAAAGGGTGTAATTTTTTTCATGAAAATCTCTCACTCCATTGTACAAGTTTGCTCCCCTGAGCCGAATAGGTAGTTTGGGTCAGGGGAGACCCTGGGCTTTTCGTTCTTTGATTAAGAGTTTTGCTCGAAAGTGCCATCCAGCTTTAAATAATAAGTATCCACCTCGAGGTGGGGGAAGAGCCGCCGGATCTTGTCTTCAGCTTTATCAAGGTCATCTTCGTGACGATCCTCTGTGCCGCCGGGACCATACATGCCGCAATCTTCGTGATTGATGAGGATGACTTTTTTGATGCCATGCAGGCGTGCAGAGATATCCACCTGGCGGATGACATCGTAGACATCGTACACGCCGCCAGCCATCACGGCGCGGTCGTAACTGCCTTTGCCTAGATTTGCCTCCAGCCATTGGTTGATATAGGACTGCAGGCGGTAATCCATGCAGTGGACGACGATGGCTTCACACGAGTGGGTCATGATAGTTTCCTTTTTATGAGATGGGTTCGAAGTTTCCATCCAAATGTAGATAGAACGTTTCGACTTTGAGTTGTGGGAACAACCTTTGGATCTTTTTCTGTGAATCCATCAGGTCGTGTTTGTGACGCTTGTACGTGCCGTCGCGACCATAAGCGCGGCAATCTTCGTGATTGATCAGGCAGACGGTTTCAATAGTGTGAATTTTGACTGCCAACTCCACGTACTTCAATACCATTTCATAGTCATGTACACTGCCCGCAAGTGAGATGATGTCGAAGTTGTCATACCCAAAGCGGACGGTGATCCACGGTTGAATGAACTTTTGCAGTCGGTAGTCCATACAATGAACAACGAGTGCGTCGCAATGGATAACAGGTTTTTTTGTGGGCATAAGGAACCTCTAAAGATCGTAAGAAATTAAAGATGGGTATTGCCTGAATGCAAGGGCGAATTATAGGATCATTCCTTCACTTCGTTTTAAAAATTCTCCGTCACCGCGTTTGCCTTTCCACTCATTGCCATCCACGATCAATTTTCCGCGCAGGAAAACTTTTTCGGGATACCCCGTCAATTCCCAACCTTCATATAAGTTGTAATCGGTACGTTGATGCGAGTGGGCGACCCCGTAACGGACTTGCTTTTCCGGGTCCCAAATGACAATGTCGGCATCGGCGCCGGGGACGAGCGCACCTTTTTGCGGGTATAGCCCGAAGATCTTTGCCGGGTTGGTGGATGTATAGGCTACGAACTGATTGGCTGACATGTACCCTGCGTTCACACCATACGTCCACATGATGGGCATGCGGTCTTGAATGCCGGGCAACCCGTTTGGGATCTTGGTGAAGTCTTGCCTGCCCAGTTCCTTGCCAGGGATGGCGATCTCGCTTCCTTCGTAGACGATGGGCTGGGTGCCGTCAAAATAGAAGGGGCAATGGTCCGTGCCGACGGTTTGCAAAATGCCCTGCCGCAGCCCGTCCCACAATTTGGCATTATCTTGTTCTGTGCGCATGGGTGGAGAGCAGATCCATTTGGCGCCATCGTCGCGGCTGAGATGGTCTTGGCTGAAGAAGAGGTATTGCGGGCAGGTTTCGCCCATTACTTTTACGCCGCGTTCACGGGCATACTGAAGCATATCTACTTCGCCGCCTGCGTTCATGTGGACGATGTACACGGGGGCATCCGCTTGCTCTGCCATGGCTGCCATGCGCAGCGAAGATTCAACGGCACCCCAAGATGGGCGGGTGAGAGCATGCCAGATCGGTTCGGTGTGACCGTCGGCGAGCGCCTGGGCGGTGAGAGTTTCGACCACGTCGCCGTTTTCGCAGTGTGCCATAACGAGCATGCCGTTATCGCGTGCGACCTGCAAGGCTTTGAAGATGCCGCCATCGTCGAGGCGTAAACGTCCGTTATAGGCGGTGAAGACTTTAAGGGTTTGGATGCCCATATCCATCAGGGATGGGATCGCTTTGGCGATCTTCTCGTCAAAGCGGGTCAGGTTCATGTGGAAGGAGTAATCGATGGCGGCTTTTTCAGCTTTCTTCATCCAAAGATCCACCGAGTGGTCGAAGCCTTCATTTTCGAGTACGACGAAGTCCATGGCGGTGGTTGTCCCGCCGAAGGCTGCGGCTTTGTGCCCGGTGTAATGATCGTCTGAAGAGACGGTATCGAACATGGGCAGGTCGAGGTGGACGTGCGGGTCCACGCCGCCAGGCATGATCAGCTTGCCAGTGGCATCAATTCGATGGTCGGTATCCGCCTCGAGATTAAGTCCGATGCGCGTGATCTTTTCATCCTCGATCAAAATATCGGCGGCAAAGGTTTCGGAAGCGGTGACGAGAGTTCCGTTCTGGATCAATGTTTTCATGGCGCCTCTTTTCGGCTTTATTTTATACCAAATCGAATCTGATATAATTTTCTACGATGAATCCAAAGCGCTTTTTTATCTTGTTAACCCTTCTTGGTTTGCTGTTGTTCGGGCTGTGGCTGCCCGCTGGTGCTGCGCCGAATATTCAGGAACAGTTACCGACGCCCACTCCCGGCGAGGACGGACGTATTATTTACATCGTTCAAGCTGGCGATAATTGTTTTCGTGTGGCGGCACTTCAAGGCATTACAGTGGACCAATTGCGTCAATTGAATTCGAAATTGGATGAGAACTGTACTCTAACCGAGGGTCAGGAGTTATTGATCGGTGTGGTTGCAGTGGCAACTGCTACGGCGCAGCCCAATGTGGTTGCTGGTGCGCCAACCGTGACGCCGACCCCTCTTACGGGTCTAACGCAGATCTGTGTCTTATTGTTTGAAGATGCGAATGGCAATGCGATGCGTGAGGAGACGGAGCCTGCTGTTGAAGGCGGTGCAGTAAGTGTGACTGAGATCAACGGCAAGTATTCCGCTTCGCTGGATACTGTTATTCCGGCTGACCCGACCGTATATCAAGGGGTTTGCTTTGATAATGTTCCAGAGGGAACGTATAACATCACTGTGGGTATTCCTGATAATTACAACCCAACCATGGAGTTGAGCTATTCACTTAAAGTGAAGGCGGGTGATCGTGCTTTTGTGGATTTTGGCACCCAGTCACAAGAAGAGGTGATCGACCCAGGTTCAGAAACAGAAGCCAATGGTGGCGGAACTTCCACTGTGCTTGGAATTTTCGGGGCGCTTCTCCTTTTAGGCGGAGCAGGGTTGGGGTATTATGCCTGGCGCTCCAACAAGCCGGATAGTAAACTTGCTGGCGGCGGAATGTTGAGAAAGTAATCGAAACGGAGTGAGTTCAAAAACTCACTCCGTTTTTTTATTGGCATGAAACAGTTTGTGTTATTCGCGGTGAAAAGTTTGATCTTGAAATTTGAATGTCTTGCGATGAACGGGGGAGTGACCGTGTTCTTCGATCTTGTTGCGGTGTAGCAGCGTGCCGTATCCCTTATGTTGCGAGAATTTGTATTCCGGGTAGGTTTCGTGTAATTGTCGCATGAGGTCATCACGTGCGGTCTTGGCGAGGATGGATGCGCAGGCGATACTTAATGAACGCTGGTCACCTTTGACGATGGCAGTTTGAGGAAGGTCCAGCTCGGGGAGTTCAAGGCGGAAATCTGTTAACAGGTACTGAGGAAATTGATGCAACCCTTCCAGTGCGCGGCTTGCGGCGAGACGAGTTGCGGGCACAATGCCTAATGAGTCGATTTCCTCTGCGGATGCGAATCCGATACCCCAGGTGATGGCGGTCTCTTTGATATGCGGTACAAGTTTGGTGCGTTTGTCGGGAGTTAACTGCTTGGAGTCGTGTACTCCGCTAAGAGTTTGGAGAAGATGCGGATGGTTGTGGGGGAGGATGACCGCGCCGACGCAGACGGGTCCGGCAAGGGCGCCGCGCCCGGCTTCATCCATTCCGGCGATCAAAGTATAGGAAGACCAGATGTTTTTTTCGTACGTTAAATCAGGGTTTGGGATCATACACGCCGCGTATCCCATTGAGGCGGATGCGGAAGATGTCGCCGATCATGCGCAGGGCGTCACGTACCGCGCTGACCTTGCTGTCAGCGTCGTAATACCAGTGAATGGGAATCTCACGGATACGCATTTTATTACGGCGGGCAAGGTAGAGTAATTCAATATCGAAAGACCAGCCGGTCTGTGTTTGTTGCCGCAGGATGGTTTCGGTGGTTTCTGCACGGAAACATTTGAAGCCGCATTGGGTGTCGTGCAAGCCAGGCAGGATCAAGGCGCGGATGGCGAAGTTGATGGCACGTCCACCGAGGTGGCGGTAGGGCGGCTCATTGTAGCGGATGGCGCCTGGCGCTTCACGTGAACCGATGGCAACATCGAAATCGTCCAAGGCGGGCGGCAGGAATTTTTGCAGGTCTTCGATGGGCATGGAAAGATCGGCGTCGCAAATGAAGCGGAATTCACCATGCGCTTCAAGCATGCCGCGGCGGACGGCATTCCCTTTGCCTTTGTTTTCTTCATGCACTACGATCAGGTTGGGGTGACGTTGTGCGAATTGTCTGGCAAGCTCAAGGGTGTTGTCTGTGCTTCCATTTTCCACGACGATGACTTCACTGGTATAGGTTTGTTCTTGCAGGAACGAAAAGACCTGCTCGAGTGTACGCGGCAGGCGATTCGCTTCATTGTGAGCGGGGATGACAACGGATAGAAATAATGCGTTCAATTCAGGTTATGTTAGGGGGTCAGATAGAATAGGGCGAATGCTCCAGCGATAACCACACAGCATTCCACAATTCCCAATCCTGCTAGCAGGATGATTTGTGAACGCGAGATGCCAGAGGATTTTTTTCTGGCAGGCTGCGCTGGTTGCGCTTTGGGCGCGGCGTTTGAGGCTGCTTTGGGTGGAGCCTTGGGCGCCGCATTAGGAATTTGTGTTTGAGGAGCGGCGGCGGGTGCTCGTTTTTCAACCGGTTTCATAGTCTGAGGCGGGGGAGCTTCTCCCTCCTGAACAATGGTGGTACTCGGTTGGGGTTCGATGATCAAATCTGCCAGCGCCAACACTTGTTCGGCACGCAACACAGCGCCGGTCTGATTGAGGCTGTTTGCAAATTGTTTGATCGCATCGCTGCGTAATACCCGCACCGCCGGTCTGATCGATTCGATGTTCGCGCCGGGGTCAATGGCGATCAGGACCGCATCCACTTGAAATGGGGTATTGATATTGTTTATTTCCAGGTACTTTTGGAAAGCTCGCCTTAGTTTTAATAGCAGGTCGATCAAGTTTCTTTTTGCGGGGGTTGCCACGCCATTGCTGACCGTGTTCCATTCTGTTTCCTTGGCTTCAAATTGTCCTTTGACGGGGGAGGCGAGTATCACCGTCATGGAGCCGGGTCCGATCAGGATCATGGGAATGATAATGTCGCTGCCGGGCAGGGTAAAGTTTCGAATTAATGCGAACCCCTTATCCAAAAGGCGGTCCAATTGGGCAATCACAGGCCGCTGTGCTTCCGTTTCGGGGAACCAGTTTGGTCCGAATTTAAGGGTTCCTTGAACACGGGCAACGACGCTGATGCTCCCTTGTTGATCCAGGAATGGAGTTCTATCGATAACTTTCATGCATGTCACCTAAAAGAGCGGGACGTTCTCCAGCTCATCTTTTGCCGCGTTTTCATGAGTGGCGATATATTCACGGTCATCTGTCTTGACCAGCATAATGGATTTGGCGAGCGTAAAAGTGCTTGCCTTCAACTCCTGCCGCGTGCCGGAAACAAACTGCTGTCCTTTTTGCAGGCGTTCAAGCAGGGTCTTACGGTCTAAAACGAGCCGGTCTGAGAAGGTGAAGCCACGGCGTTCATAGGCGCGCACTACAACGATCTGACCATTCTTATAACGTACGGCTTCAACGACACAATCGATTTGTTTTGCCATGGAAAATCCTTTGAAATTAATTTTAACACAGCTTAAATTAAGAGAGACACGCATCACATAACTGTAACGTTCGTGTCTCCTAGCCTCTACATAGTTTTGATAGGCTGCCTTATCCCTCAATGGGGAAACCTGCACCTGATTTTGCCATTTAGTCGGGGCGACAGGATTTGTACAATCCCCTCAATGGGGAAACCCGCACCTGATTTGCTATTTAGTCGGGGCGACAGGATTTGTACAATCCCCTCAATGGGGAAACCTGCACCTGATTTGCTATTTAGTCGGGGCGACAGGATTTGTACAATCCCCTCAATGGGGAAACCTGCACCTGATTTGCTATTTAGTCGGGGCGACAGGATTCGAACCTGCGACCTCTTGCTCCCAAAGCAAGCGCGCTAGCCGGACTGCGCCACGCCCCGATGTAAATAAGCCTGCCGAGTATAATGCGAAGAATGAATACCCGTCAAGCCATTCTCACAATAACTCTATTTTTGCTTCTTTTTGGAGCTTCAGCCTGCTCGTCCCTGGAAGAGGCTGTACCGACTGCGACCGTTACTCTCCCTCCTACTTCCACTGCTACAGTGACGCCCAGTCCCAGCCCTGTGCCGCCGACAGCAACGGCAACTCCGTTGGGCTGCCTTAGCCAGCCAGGCAAGATCGAACAGGGAGTGGTGACTGCCACCGTCCCGTCGCAGGAATTTCTTATCTACCTGCCGCCTTGTTACTCCGAACTGACCGACTTGCGTTACCCCGTCCTCTATTTGCTGCATGGGCAAACCTATACCATGGATCAATGGGTGCGGTTGGGGGTGCCGCAGGTTGCGGATGAAATGTATCTTCGCGGAGAGAGTGTCCCGTTTATCGTTGTCTTTCCCAATGATAATTATTGGAATTCAAGCCCCGGCTCCACGTTTGGGGTGCGTCTTGTCGGTGCGCTGGTTCCGCATATTGATGCCAACTATCGCACCATTCCAGATCGTGACCATCGCGCCCTTGGCGGGCTTTCCCGCGGGGGCGGCTGGACAGCTCAACTGGGTTTGGAGAACCCCGGCATGTTCGGTTCATTGGGTTTGCACTCCCCCGCCATTTTTAAGGGTGACGGCTATTTCGTAGATAAACTCATGCAAAGCATCCCTCAGGAAAGCCGCCCGCGCATCTGGTTGGATGCCGGAGATAATGACCGTGAGTTGAAAAGCATTGTCCAGTTTGAGCAGTCACTCACACGTTATTCCTACACTCATGAATATCATTTCCTGTCGGGTGATCATTCCGAACTTTATTGGGGTTTGCATGTACATGAATACCTACAATGGTACGCCGAGGCATGGAACCCGCAGCCTGAAAGCGAATAAGAGACAGGGTTCGTACCACGGGTATAATTTTGTTTCTAGCTTAAACAGGAGCATACATGAACATCTTTTTAACCGGCGGTGCAGGCTATATCGGCTCTGCGACCGCAGAAGCACTCATCAAGGCAGGGCATTCCGTTACTGTTTATGATTCACTCGTTACCGGGCATCGCGAAGCGGTTCCGGCTGGAGCAGAATTCATCCATGCCTCATTAGATGACAGTCAGGCGCTTGCCGCGGTATTGAATTCAAAAAAATATGATGCCGTAATGCATTTTGCAGCGTTCATCGAAGCCGGTGAAAGCATGAAAGATCCCGGTAGATTTTTTCGTAACAACTTCGCTAATTCAGTCCAATTGATGGATGCGGCTGTGCAAGCTGGCGTGCGAAAGATCGTCTTTTCCTCTACGGCAGCGGTATATCAATCGAGCGAAGAGCCGCTGACGGAAGATTCGCCGATCGGACCAACCAATGTATATGGTCACACAAAGTTGATGACCGAGCAAGTGCTTGAGTGGTATCGTTCGATTTTCGGAATGCACTATGCCATCTTGCGTTACTTTAATGCCTGCGGCGCATTGCCCGGACGGGGCGAGGCGCATCAGCCTGAGTCACATTTGATTCCACGTGTGTTGCAAATTGCATTGGGTCAAGCAGAGAGCGCCACGATCTTTGGCACCGATTACCCCACCCCCGATGGAACCTGCATTCGTGATTATATTCATCTGGGTGATTTGGTCTCAGCGCACGTCCTTGCATTGGGCGCGTTGGAGAAGCGCGACAAGATGATCTACAACGTGGGCAGTGGCAACGGATTCTCCGTTCGTGAAGTGATCGAGGCTGCGCGTAAGGTAACGGGACATGCCATTCCTGTTGTTGAACAGCCGCGTCGCGCCGGTGACTCGGCGCGTTTGGTTGCCTCTCCAACGAAGATCAAAAAGGAATTAGGCTGGGAACCAAAGAATACCAACCTGCAGGATATCCTCTCAAGTGCCTGGGAATGGCACACAACGCATCCGCACGGATACGAAAAATGAGTTTTACATTTCATCGTATTCCAGTTGGTATTTGCAATTGCTTTCTTTTACGCGGCGACCGCACTATTCTTGTTGATGGCGGTGCAATGGGCGGTTTTCCTTCGTTTCAGCGGCAACTGCAGGCATTGCACATTGACCCGAAAGAGATCGAGTTGATCCTGCTGACGCATGGGCATTGGGATCACATCACCTGCCTTGCCGATATTCAAAAGCTCACCGGCGCAAAGATCGCTGTCCACAAAAAGGATCAGTTCATGGTTGAAACGGGGCAGCCGCCATTTCCAAATGGAACAACACCGTATGGTCGGATGATGGCATGGTCGGCAAAGCGGATATTAAATCCGCATCTTCCCCCGCTCAAAGTGGATACGGTTATTTCCGATGCTGGTATGTCGCTGAAAGAGTATGGCATTCCCGGTGAAGTCGTTTATACCCCTGGTCATTCACAGGGACATGTGAGTATTTTGCTCGAGACGGGCGATGCCCTCATAGGGGATATGGCGATGAACGATTGGTATCTGCGCCTGACGCCCGGTTTGCCCGTGCTTGCAGATGATATCAATAAGGTCGTCGAAAGCTGGAAGAAGATCTTGCCGATGGGGATTAAGAAAGTTCACCCGGCACACGGCAGGGTTTTTGATGTAAGTATTATGCAAAAAGAGATCGCCAGCTTTAAGCCGAGATAAAATAGAAAAAGAGCCGGAGACATTTTGTCTCCGGCTCTTTTCTTTATAAAATGCTTGCTTCGATTTTTTCCACTTCTCTTTTTGCGTCAATCAGGTCGGCATTGGTCAGGTCGCGGTAGACTTTGATAGCTTCAAGCTTGTTGCCTTTCTTGAGCAGTTCAATAATCCGCGAATCTGCCATGCCGGGGTTATTGACGTATTCAATGCCTAATTTCCTGTAAAGGAAATCTAATTTAACTTCCAGTTCTGCTACGCGGACGCGTAGGTTGATAAGGTCTTGTTCGGTGGACATTTGAGTATCTCCTTGACAAGATAATATCTTTCTTCATACGTATTGCCATTCACCTATTTGTCCTACTGACCACACGTGAAGCGCGCCAGGGCTTCATCGAAAAGCCCGCGGGCGGCATCGGCTTGTGGGGTATAGACTTTCCAGGCAAAGACGCGGTCGCCGCAGGTCCATGCGCCTGCGCCGCCGTAGGGGAGTGCCGGGGTGGCGATGGTGGTGATATTGTCGTAGACCACGTTCATGTTGCGGGTTAGAAAGACATCGAGGTTGTTGGTCGGGGTGTCGATGGCGTCGTCGAGCAGGGTATCGAAGAGGAATTTTGGATCGGCTGTATTCGGCGCGATCTGCCACATGGTTTGAATGAAGAGATTTCCATTGAAGGCGGCAATCAATCCCTGGCTGTAGGTGCTGGGAGAGGCAGGGTTCTGCTGCGCGCTCACATCAAAGAAGGATACATCCACGGGATGACCGATGCAAAACTGATATTCGCAGAACAAGCCGATCAGGCTGAACGGCGTGGATGATGGAAATGGGGTGGGGGGAGTCGTCCGTGTGGAGGTGGGGATGGCGGCGATGGTGGCGTTGACTGCCTGCTGGATCTGCACATTGGGGTCAGGTGTCGCTTTCGGTGTGCAGGCGGCTGTCAGAAACAGGAGCAGGCTTATTGTTAAGAGAAGAGGCGTTTTTCTTTTCATCTCGAAAATTATACTTGTCAATATACACCCCAATCCGATGACATTTATCGACTTGACGAGAGGGTACGAGATGGCGTATATTTCTCTTACCCCTACCCCCCTGGGGGGGGGTAAGAGAAACTAAGCGGACTGTATCTGGAAGCTAGAGGTAACTATGGAAAACGAAGCGACACTTAGACGATTAAAGACCGTGGAAGGACACCTGCGCGGAGTCATCCGTATGGTGGAGGAAGATGCATATTGTATCGATATCATCCGTCAGATACAGGCTGTAGAAGCCGCTTTGAACAAGGTCAGTTCAAAAATTCTTGAAGACCACCTGAATTCCTGTGTTATCACGGCGATCCAGGGAAATGATAAGAAAGAACGCGAACGGGTCTTGAAAGAGATCACAGAAGTATTTGAAATGTCAACAAAGGTTTAAGGGTGCAGGTTTCATATTGCAATTGAACCCTCAACCTTGATCCTTAAACATTAAAACAAAATAGGAGAAATAAACCATGACCACCGTAACCTATAACGTCCCCGCCATCCATTGCGGACATTGCACCCACACCATTGAAATGGAAGTGGGCGAATTGCAGGGCGTTCAGTCCGTAAAGGCTGAAGAAGCCACCAAGAAGGTTGTTATCACCTTCGATGCGCCTGCCGACGAAGCCAAGATCAAGGCATTGCTTGCCGAGATCAATTATCCCGCTGAAGGTTTGCTTACTTTGTAATTACTTAGACCTGACAGGTTTCGAAAACCTGTCAGGTCTACAAGAAGGTTTAAATGACCGAAACAAAGCAACTCACAATCCCTATTACCGGCATGACCTGCGCCAACTGTGTTGCCACGGTGGAGCGCAATTTGAAAAAGCTCGATGGCGTGCAAACCGCGGTGGTGAACCTTTCCTCCGAACGCGCCACACTGGATTTTGACGCATCCAAACTTGGGCTGACCGATTTCATCGCCCGCGTCAACCGTGCCGGGTATGGCGTAGCCACCGGTGAAGCGGACCTTGTCATCAAGCGTTTGTCCGATGACAACGATGCCCGTCGTCTCGAAAAAGCTCTCGCCAAACTCGAAGGTGTTCTCGAAGCACAGGTGACATTTACAACTGAAAAGGCGCGTGTCAAATACGTGCCGACCATTATTACGCAAGCTGAATTACGCCGTGCAGTCTCTGCTGCTGGTTTTGAAGCCATAGAACTTGGCGGTGTGGCAGAAGATGCCGAAGCGATGGCGCGCGAACATGAGATCAACGAACAGCGCCGTCTGCTCATCATTGGTTTGATATTTACAGTCCCGCTTTTTGTTCTTTCCATGAGCAAAGATTTCGGGCTGCTTCCTTCCTTTTTTTACACTGGCACCACCATGGACGGCATGCGCGACGCCCAACCCTGGTTTAACTGGCTGATGCTGGCGTTGGCTTTGCCAGTTCAATTTTATGTAGGTTGGCAATATTACGTGGGTGCGTTCAAGTCGCTGCGCAATCGATCGGCGAATATGGATGTGCTGATTGCGATGGGCTCTTCTGCCGCGTTCTTCTATTCGTTGCCGATCACGTTCGGCTGGCTGATGGGACACGTCTATTACGAGACCGCTGCGGTCATTATCACTCTGATCAAACTCGGCAAGTTCCTCGAAGCCCGTGCCAAGGGACGTACCTCCGATGCCATCAAGAAAATGATGGGGCTGCGTGCCAAGACCGCGCGCGTCATCCGTGAGGGTGTCGAAACCGAAGTGCCCGTGGACGATGTTCGCGTGGGGGATGTGGTGATCGCCAAACCCGGTGAGAAGATCGCTGTGGATGGGGTGGTGGTCGAAGGTCGCAGTGCGATCGACGAATCCATGCTGACGGGCGAGTCTCTGCCGGTTCAAAAGAAACCCGGTGACCCTGTCATCGGTGCGACGCTCAACAAACTCGGCATGCTCAAGTTCGAAGCCACCAAAGTTGGAAAAGAAACCGCCCTGGCGCAGATCATTAAACTCGTAGAAGACGCGCAAGGCAGCAAGGCTCCCATTCAGAAAATGGCGGATCAAGTCTCCGCCGTGTTTGTCCCTGCGGTTATTGCCATTGCCACGCTGACGTTTTTCGGTTGGTACTTCTTTGGTCCGACCTTGCCGATCAATTCGGATATTGATAATTTCACCCGCGCACTGATTTATATGGTGGCTGTGCTTGTTATTGCTTGCCCATGTGCAATGGGACTCGCCACGCCGACCGCCATCATGGTGGGGACGGGCAAAGGCGCTGAAGCAGGCATCCTCTTTAGAAATAGTGAAGCCTTGGAACGTGCAGGAAAAGTTAGCGTAGTTGTTCTCGATAAAACCGGGACGATCACGAAAGGTCAACCAGCGGTGACGGATATTGTGACCGCAGACAATAGACAATTGACCGCGGACGAACTGCTCCGCTTGGCTGCGAGTGTTGAAAAAGGTAGTGAACATCCTCTCGGTGAAGCGATCTGGGCGGAAGCCACAACTCGCGGGCTGACGTTGGTGGATCCGGCTGGGTTCAAGGCTGAGGCTGGGCATGGCGTTCAAGCCGAGGTCGAAGGTAGAAGCGTGATGGTCGGGAACAAGAGAATGTTCGAGGCGAGAGGAATCTCGTTAGGCAATCTCGAATCCGAAGTGTCGCGTTTACAATCCGAAGCCAAGACGGCGATGCTGGTTGCGGTGGATAACGTCGCCGCAGGAATCATTGCGGTGGCAGATACCATCAAGGACAGTTCGAAAGATGCGATTGCCGACCTGCACAAGATGGGCTTGAAAGTTGCAATGATCACCGGCGACAACCAGAAAACTGCTGAAGCGATTGCGAAGCAAGTTGGTGTTGACACAGTGCTGGCTGAAGTCTTGCCCGAAGGCAAATCTGCTGAGGTCAAGAAGTTGCAATCGTCCATGGTTCATGGTCAGTCGTCAGTCGTCGCGATGGTCGGTGACGGCGTCAACGATGCCCCTGCTCTCGCTCAAGCGGATGTAGGTCTCGCCATTGGCACAGGCACAGACGTTGCCATGGCTGCCGCACCTGTGACTTTGATGAGCGGTGATCTGCGCGGCGTGTCGCGTGCGATAAGTTTGTCTCGCAAGACGGTCACGACCATCAAGCAAAACCTGTTCTGGGCGTTTATTTACAACGTGATTCTCATCCCTGCCGCCATGCTTGGATATTTGAACCCGATGCTCGCCGCTGGTGCGATGGCGTTCAGCAGTGTCTTTGTGGTGACGAATAGTTTGCGATTGCGCGGTGTGAAGATTTAGGATGATGATAGACCACGGACGATAGACGATGGATGGTTTTATGGTCAATCGTCTATTGTCCATCGTCACAAGAATATATGACCAATCTAACTCAAGAACCTGAACAGCAGGAAATCAAATCCGCCTGTGGCGGAATCTTGAAAGACCCATCCACTTACCCTAGTGCGATGTTTAACGGAGAGAGAGTCTACTTTTGTAATGCCGCCTGCCTGAAAGCATTTCTGCTTGCGCCGGAAGCTTTCATGGCTGGAGAGGTTGAACATCCGCCCGAGGATGTCGATGAATCCGAATTTGACAAAAGGAACTCTTAAAATGAAAAAGATAGCTTTACTACTGATGACTGTATTGTTTGTCACGTTGACCGCCTGTGCCCCCAAAGCTGCCGAAATGCCCAAAGCCGAATTGCCCGCAGGCAAAGCTTGGGCAGATGGCAAGGAAATTTATTTCATCCACACCGAAGCTTCAGACCCCGGTGTATCACAAGCCCTGACCGACATGATGAAGTCACCAGTGATCCTCGTGCCTTCGCTGGCGAATGTGCCTGATGAATCATTGGCGAATGTTTATGTTTTCACCAATGGCTTGGCTGGTTCAGGTCCGTTCGGGTTTCAAGCTGACGTGTTCGATAACCCTCCCGGCACCGATGGGTACACTCCGCTTCGCCGCCTCAATGTCATCACTTGGACGGATGAATCCAAAGCCCGCGAATTGACCCACGTGGATGATGTGCTGGCTGCCGAAGCTGCTGGCGAATTGACCATCGAACAACCCGGCGTGGTCATCAACATGCCCTTCGTCGTTTGGGATGGCGGGCAGCGATAAGAAACGAATTTACGGCTTACGCAAATTCTTAATGCGTAAGCCGTAATGTGTAATGTGAAAAAACTTTATTGAGGTCGAATGAGTAAGAATCAAAAACCTTCGGTAGACCCTGTCATTGTTGTGATGCTCGGCGTTATTTTCCTTGCCGTGGCTGTTGCCATGATCGTCTTTGCGCCTGATACGAATTCCATCAACATCACTGCCGATGCCAGTGTGATGAGTCAACTCGTCGTGGCGTTCGTCACTGGCATTACCACGGGCGGACTGAGCTGCCTTGCAGTACAGGGCGGTTTGCTCGCCAGTTCGCTGGCGTATCAGATCGAGCAGGATTACAGCGCCCAAGCCAAAAATAAAAAAGCAGCGCGTACCAATTCTGCCATGCCGATAGCACTTTTTCTCCTGGCAAAACTGGTTGCGTATACATTGATGGGAGCGTTGCTCGGCTGGCTTGGTTCCTTCCTTACATTAAGTCCGTTGACCCGCGCCTTCCTTATGATCGCCATCGGCATCTTCATGGTTGGCAACGCCTTGCGCATGTTCAACGTCCACCCGATCTTCCGCTACTTTTCCATCGAGCCGCCGAAGTTCATCACGCGTTATATCCGCCGAACCGCCAAAGGGACAGATACCGCGACGCCGATCTTTCTTGGCTTGCTCACGATCTTTATTCCCTGCGGCGTCACTCAAGCGATGATGGCAACCGCCCTCGGCACAGGCAGCGTACTCATGGGCGCGGCATTAATGTTCGCCTTCACCCTCGGTACCAGCCCGGTATTTTTCGTCGTCGCGTATCTCGCCACCGAACTTGGTTCAAAACTTGAAAAATTCTTTATGCGATTCGTCGCTGTTGTTGTTTTGATCTTGGGACTCGTGACGTTGGACGGCGGACTCAACCTGATGGGCTCGCCCCTTTCGCTTCAAAACCTGACCCGCGGCTGGCTCGCTCCACAAGCAGAATCCAATACTGTAGCAGAATCCTCCCAACCTGCCGCCGCAAGTGATGAGGTCATCCTAAACGTGGAAAACAACGGATATTTCCCTGCCATTCTCAAAGCTCCTGCAGGGAAAACTTTGACCTTAAACCTCATCACCAAAGACACCTACTCTTGTGCGCGTGACTTTGTCATCCCTGATTTGAACGTGTATCAATTATTGCCAGAGTCTGGTACTGTCCAGATAAGCATCCCTGCCCAGGAAGTAGGCTCAAAATTATTTTTTACCTGTTCGATGGGTATGTACACCGGGCAGATCGTGTTCGGAAATTAGACGATAGACCATAAGACCACAAACCATCGTCCAAAATGGAGTTTCAATGATAAAAAAAACCTTCAAAATCCCCGATATGAGTTGCACCAACTGCGCCATGAAGATCGAATCTCTGGAAGATGACCTCGATGGCGTGAAAGAGATCAATGCCAGCTATCATAAACTGGAAATGGTTATTGAATATGATGAAGCCAAATTGACCGATGAACAGATTATTACAGCCGTGAAGGAAAAGGGATACACAGCGGTGGTTGTTTAGTTTTTTTGTCAAATAATAGTTTTGTCGGGCAGCAGGCAGCACCAAAATGCCGTTTTGCCCGACTAATTCTTTAAACTTATTTACCTACCTTCCTCTTTCCGTTATACTGTCCCCCATGCCCAAATACTACACGCCAAGAGAGGCAAATCATCTGCTGGAAATCGTCCGCCCGATGGTGGGGGAACTGATGGAAATCGTGGAGCGGGTCCGCGAACACCAGCCTGAAATCTGGGCAATGGTGGAAAAATCAGCAGGGAATGGCGGCAACCCGGCATTAAGTAAAATATTGCCAGATTTTGACCGGCTGGATGCGATCCTGCACCGCCTTCAAGATATGGATATTGAAGTGAAGGACCTTTCGATCGGGCTGATCGATTTCCCCGGGGTGCGCGATGGCAGGTTGATCTGCCTGTGTTGGAAATATGGTGAGGGGAGTATCCAATTCTGGCACGAGATCGAGGCGGGTTTCGCGGGGCGTCAGCTTATCGACTGGGAGTAGTCGTTTTCATATCACATCCGTACGCAAAACAATTTCATTGAGACCTGGAGAGCAGAGATGAGTGTATCCAAAATTGGACGGTATGAGATCGAATCGGAGTTGACCATGGGGGGCATGGGTGTCATTATTCTCGCAAAGGATCCATACATTCAAAGGCAGGTTGTCGTCAAAGTGTTGATGTACAGCCGTACATTGGATGAGATGTATCGTGATTTTTTTCAGAATGAAGCCGAGGTCATTGCCGCGTTGGAGCATCCCTGCATTGTGCCCATTTATGATTTCGGCTGGCATGGTCAGCAGCCGTATATTGTGATGCGTTACATGGCGGGCGGCAGCCTGCAAGATCGGTTGGATAAGGGCGATATCAAATTGACAGAGATGGCGCACATTCTGAAACGGGTGGGGGATGCGCTTGATGCCGCCCATGCCAAAGGCATCATCCACCGTGATATCAAGCCCTCCAATATTTTGTTCGATGCGTCTGGTGAGTCCTTCCTCTCTGATTTTGGCATTGCGACTTCAAAATCCATCAAGGATGATGACGGGGAATGGCTGGTGGGTACACCGGCGTACATGAGCCCCGAACAAGCCCGGGGTGCCCATGTAGATGCGCGTTCGGATGTGTATTCCCTTGGTGTGACCCTTTATCGTTTGTTGGCAGGGCAATTGCCATTCTCAAGTGACTCAGCCACCAGCCTGATCAACTCGCATGCAAAAATGCCGATACCAGATATCCGCAGTGTCAAATCGAACATCCCAGCGGTATGGCAGGAAGTGGTCGCGAAGGCAATGGCTAAAGAACCTGATGACCGTTACGCAACGGCAGGCGATTTTGCCCGGGATGTGAACGAAGTAGTTTCGGGTAAGTGGTATTTAAGAAAATTATAAATTCTGGAGAAAAATGAAAAAAGGTATCTGGTACGGCATCGCGGCGTATGCGATGTGGGGGTTCTTTCCGATCTATTGGAAATTGTTGCATGATGTTCCCGCCCTGCAATTGCTTGGACATCGCATTGTCTGGTCTTTTCTCCTTTTGCTGGCTTTTATCCTGCTTACCCGTCAGTGGAATGATTTCCGTGCTGTGGCGTTTGACCGCAGAACGTTGGGAATCTATTCGGTTGCTGGTGTTTTGCTTTCCTTGAACTGGCTTATTTATGTTTGGGGTGTGAATGCCGGGTTTATTGTCGAAACCAGCCTCGGCTATTTCATCAATCCATTATTGAGCGTGCTGTTTGGTGTATTCTTTCTGCGTGAAAAACTGCGCCCCATGCAATGGCTGCCCATTATCATTGCCGCCATCGGCGTGGTTTACCTTACCATTACCTACGGTCGCCTGCCCTGGATCGCCCTTTCGTTGGCAGTTTCTTTTGGGTTGTATGGCTTGGTCAAAAAGTTATCCCCGCTTGGTTCGGTCTATGGGTTAACCCTTGAAACCGGTATCGTTTTCCCGATCGCGTTAATTTACCTCATGATTATTCAATCCACCGGTGCTGGTGAGTTCCTGCATGACGGGCGTACAGTCGACCTGCTTCTTGTTGGTGCCGGTGTGGTGACCACTATTCCGCTGCTTATGTTCGCCTCCGCTGCAAAAGAGATCCCATTGAACATGATCGGTGTTTTACAATATTTTGCTCCTACCATTCAGTTTCTCATCGGTGTATTTATTTACAAAGAACCTTTCGATACGACGCGCTTCATCGGTTTTGGGATCGTGTGGCTTGCATTGATCATTTTTTGGGTTGAAAATATTATTGCACATCGCAATCCCATTGAACCTGTCCCTGAATTGGGAGAGGGTTAACGAATTCCCCTGTGATTGGTGTTGCCTTGTTATGGATTGGTATAATCACAAAAATTTTAAAGGAGCGCTTACATGAATTTCGCAATGTGGAAAAAAGCACTTAATGTGATCCCTGAGGTCTCAAAGGAAGAATGGGATGGATTGGATATCATATCCAAATGGCTCATCTCCACCCGGGCTGCCGTTCTTATCATGACTTTTATTTCTGCTGCCCTGGCGGGTTTGTTTGCCTGGCGGGATGGTTCGTTCAGCTTCCTGCCCTGGTTCGCGTTGGTCTTCGGTCTCATCATGGCGCATGCCAGCAATAATATCTTCAACGACTACACCGACTTTGTCCGGGGTGTGGATAAGGACAACTACTACCGCACCATGTATGGTGCGCAGCCTGTCGCTTCTGGTTTGATGACCAAACGTCAGCACCTGACCTACTTTGTGGTCACCGGCATCCTTGCCATGGTCGCGGGCTTGTACCTCGTCTGGCAGACCGAATTCAATACCACCACCTGGATCCTGCTTGGTCTGGGTTCATTCTTTGTGTTGTTCTACACCTGGCCTCTCAAAGGACTCGCCCTCGGCGAAGTTGCAGTGCTCATGGTGTGGGGACCACTCATGATCGGCGGTGGGTACTACGTCCTCACAGGCAATTGGAATTGGCCGGTCGTCATCGCCAGCTTGCCATACGTGCTCGGCGTAACCACAGTCATCTTCGGCAAACATATCGATAAGATCAAAGTGGACCAGGCAAAGAAGATCTATACCTTGCCAGTGGTCATTGGCGAAAAAGCCGCTCGCTACACCATTATTGCCATGATGGTTTTGCCATATCTTTTTACTGGCTATTTGATCGCCACCAAGTTCTTCACACCAGTCATGTTGATCGTGCTCTTTGCACTGCCTGCTTTGCGCGAGAGCCTTCCGCCTCTCACCAAGCCCAAGCCTGAAACCCGCCCCGAAGGCTTCCCTGAAGGACAGGGCGGCTGGCCTCTTTACTTTGCCCCCATTGGTTTTCGCAATAATCGCGCCTTTGGCTCGCTCTTCATGCTCGGTCTCTTGCTTGATGTAGCGATTCGCCTGATCCCTGCCACACAAAATTTCTGGCGCTAAATCACAATTTACACTCCCGAGCCTCCCATTATTGGGAGGCTTTTTTGTTGCGAGGGGAGAGGTGATTTTTCGAGGACGATTGTCATATTCAATTTTTTGAATATGTGCGTTACAATACATTCAGATTTATGAATATGAAAAACCAACCATTTACTCAAATCTCCAAACAACTCGCAGAGCCTTTATCTGCCATTGCTTCTCCGCAGCGCATTGCCATTCTCCTTGCCATCGGCAAAGGCGAAGCATGCGTTTGTCACCTTGAAACCGCATTGGGATTGCGCCAAGCCTACATCTCGCAGCATTTGATGGCGCTCCGCAAAGCGGATATCCTCCAGGATCGCCGCGAGGGACGGTATGTTTTCTACAAAATAAAGAACGCCTCTTTATTGGATCTCATTACTGCTTCTGCCTCCCTAAGCGGACTTTCCGCCGAAGCCGTTTCTTCTCTTATCAATACGCAGGTATATCCATCTTGTGAATACCCGCAATGTGTACCCGTGTTAATCCCCGTAACGAGTCTATAGATCATGACCACACTCATTAACCCATCTGTTCCCCATTCTGAAAAAAAGATATTTGCTACTTTGGCTGTTGCCCTTGTTTTGTGGGTAGCCGCGTATAACCTCATCCAACCTCTTGCAAATTGGATCTCGTTCGACCTGCTGCAGCTTGCTCCAGATTCGCAGCTTGGTGAGTCTGTTGCTTTCTTCCTCTACGATGTGCCGAAGATCCTGCTTTTGCTTTCTGGAATGGTATTTCTCATTTCGGTTGTCCGCACCTTCTTCAGCCCCGAGCGGACGCGTGCCTTGTTGGGCGGCAAGCGCGAAGGTGTGGGCAATATCTTTGCCGCCATGCTGGGAATTGTCACTCCGTTCTGTTCTTGTTCGGCAGTTCCGCTTTTTATCGGCTTTGTTGAAGCGGGCATTCCGCTTGGCGTTACCTTCTCCTTCCTCATTGCAGCTCCGACCATTAATGAAGTGGCAATTATCTTGTTGTTTGGCTTGTTTGGTTGGAAGGTGGCAGGGTTGTATGTCGCTTCGGGTTTGGTGGTTGCCATCGTCGCTGGATTTATTATTGGGCGGCTGAAGATGGAAAGATACGTGGCAGATTTTGTCTGGAAGGTTCACCGCAAAGTGAACGTGATCGAAGAAAAACTGACCTGGTCTGACCGTATCGAACGCGCCTGGCAATCGGTGAAAGAGATCGTGGGTAAAGTCTGGTTGTATGTAGTGGTTGGCATTGCAGTAGGGGCGGGTATTCATGGCTATGTGCCGGAAGATGCCCTGGCGTCCATTTTAGGGGCGCAGGCTTGGTGGTCGGTGCCGCTGGCGGTGCTCATTGGCATTCCGCTGTATTCAAATGCTGCGGGGATTGTCCCTATCATTGGTACATTGATCGAGAAAGGTGCATCGGTAGGCACAGCGCTGGCATTCATGATGTCTGTCATTGGCTTAAGTTTGCCCGAGGCAGTGATTCTCAAACGCGTTTTGAAGATGCCGCTTTTGGTGACGTTCTTTGTCGTCATCGCCATTGCGATCATCTTCACTGGCTATTTATTCAATTTGATCTTGTAAAGGAAAATGAAATGTTAACCATCAAAGTATTGGGTTCAGGGTGTGCCAATTGTAAAAAAGTGGAAGCCATTGCTCATCAAGTCGTTGACCAGATGGGAGTCCAGGCAGAGATCGTCAAAGTGACCGAGTATCCCGACATCATGGCATACGACATCATGTCTACGCCGGGGTTGGTTGTCAATGAGAAGGTCGTTTCGTATGGACGCATCCCTTCGCCTGCGGAAGTGACGACTTGGATCGCAAGCGCATTGGAAACGGCGAATCCTTAACCGAACGATAACATGCTTAACTCTTTGTCATGGTAAAAGAACGGACACCATGTACAAGGAGAGAGACAAATGAAAAAAGTTTTATTCCTCTGCACCGGAAATTCCTGCCGTTCGCAAATGGCAGAAGCCATCGTCAATGCGCGCATGGGCACGGAGTGGCAAGCCGTCAGCGCGGGGACAAAGCCTGCGGGTTACATCCACCCCAAGGCGTTGACAGCGCTTTCTGAAATTGGAATCCAGCATGAGGGTAGGTCGAAGCGAGCAGACGAATTTCAAGGCGAAAGCTTTGACCTTGTCGTCACCGTCTGTGATTCGGCGGCAGAGGAATGTCCCGTCTGGCTGGGGAAGGAAAAAAAGATTCATCATAGTTTCCCCGACCCCGCGCTGACCGATGATCTGAATGATTTTCGCGCTGTGCGCGATGATATTGAAAAAGTGATCCTGGAGTTGCTAAAAACGAATTAATACGGAGGCAACAATGAAAAACGAAAAGCGCAAAGAACTTTCATTTCTCGACCGATATCTAACCCTATGGATCTTTCTTGCCATGGCGGTGGGAGTGGGTATTGGCTTTCTCTTCCCCAAAGCGGTGGCAGATTTCAACACTGCTGTTTCTGTGGGAACCACAAACATTCCCATTGCCATCGGCTTGATTCTTATGATGTATCCGCCGCTTGCAAAAGTCCATTATGACGAATTGGGCGATGTCTTTCGTAATTGGAAGATTCTCAGCCTCTCACTCATTCAAAACTGGGTGATCGGTCCGATTTTGATGTTTGTGCTTGCCATCATCTTCTTACGCGGCTATCCGGAATATATGACCGGTCTGATCCTCATCGGTCTGGCGCGTTGCATCGCAATGGTCATTGTGTGGAATGAACTTGCCAAAGGTGATAATGAATATGCAGCAGGTCTGGTTGCTTTCAATAGCATCTTTCAAGTGTTGTTCTACAGCGTGTATGCTTATGTCTTCATCACCGTTCTGCCGACTTGGTTCGGCATGACTGGCAACATTGTGGATATCACCATCAGTGAAATCGCAACCAGTGTATTTATCTATCTTGGCATTCCATTCCTGGCAGGTTTTTTCACCCGCTTTATCCTCGTCCGCGCAAAGGGCAAGGATTGGTATCACAAAGTCTTTGTGCCAAAGATCAGCCCGATGACTCTCATTGCTTTACTCTTTACCATCGTGGTGATGTTCTCGCTCAAGGGTGATGTGATCGTGCAATTGCCGCTCGATGTGGTGCGCATTGCCATCCCGTTGTTGATCTATTTCGTGGTCATGTTCCTTGTCTCGTTCTTTATGGGCAAAGCCATCGGCGCGGACTATTCCAAGACCACCACACTTTCTTTTACGGCTGCCAGCAATAACTTTGAACTGGCGATCGCGGTGGCGGTTGCTGTCTTCGGCATTGGCTCTGGTGCGGCATTTGCAGCGGTGATCGGTCCGTTGATCGAAGTGCCGGTGATGATCGGTCTGGTCAATGTGGCATTCTTTTTCCAGAAGAAATATTTTCTGAACGATGCTCCTCATGCGCCAGCTGGATAAATTGTCAGTGTAGAAAAAGGATAATAAATAGAATCAAGCCTCCCGTTTTAATGAAGCGGGGGGCTTTTCCGTTAAGTGGGGTAGTACTAGCGTCTTATTGTGAAAATGTTTACAAATAAGACTAGTTTGGTTATAATAATGGTGATAAATTTCACAAACAAAACAAAAGTTGACAGTCACTTCCAAAGTGACTGTCAACTGCCAACACAGAGGAAACTATGAATACCAAACAAAAGCCGCATGTCGTCATCATTGGCGCTGGGTTTGCCGGTCTCGAAACCGCTCGCGGACTTGCCAACTCACCTGTACACATCACATTGATCGATAAGAATAACCATCACCTGTTCCAGCCGCTACTGTATCAGGTAGCCATTGCCGGTCTGTTGCCATCGCAAATTGCCCAGCCCGTGCGCACGATCTTCCGCAAACAAAAGAACCTCGCCTTCCAAATGGGCGAAGTGACCGAGATCAACTTGAACGAAAAGTTCGTGAAGATGAACGGCTCGGTGATCGCGTATGACTATCTTGTGATCGCCGCCGGGGCGCGCACGAACTTCTTCGGCTTTGATACGCTCGAAAAACACGGCTTGCAACTCAAAGACCTTGAGACCGCCGTCACCACACGCAATCATCTGCTTTCGATGTTCGAACAAGCCAGCCACGAAGCCGACCCCGAAAAACGTAAAGCCATGCTGACCTTCGTCATCGTTGGGGGAGGTCCCACCGGCGTGGAAACGGCAGGAGCGTTGGCAGAACTCATCACACATGTGATGCGTAAGGATTATCCGCGTTTGAATTTGAACGAGGCTCAAGTCATCTTACTGGAGGCAGGTCCGCATTTGATCGCGCCATATCCCGATGAGTTGCGTCAGGCAACGTTGCGGCTTTTGAAAGATAAAAAGGTGGATGTGCGCTTGAACACCAAGATGCAGGATTTCAACGGTCTACGCGTGACCTTGGGAGACGGCTCTGTGATCGAGAGTCAAACGCTGATCTGGACGGCGGGCGCGAAAGCTGCCGAGATCATCGATGCATTGCCAGCAGAAAAAGCCAGCATGGGTCGCGTTCGCATCCAGGCGACCTTGAGCCTGCCTCAGTTTCCTGAAGCCTTTGTGATCGGTGACGCTTCTTTTCTCAACCAATGGAAATGGTCAACCCTTGCCCATGCTTTCGACCGTGGCAATCCAGCAAGGTCAGGCGGCGGCGAAGAATATTCGTCTGATGATGGAAGGGAAGGAGCCCAAGGTATTTCACTACAAAGACCCCGGTCTGCTCGCCACGGTGGGACGTAACGCCGCCGTCGCCCGCATCTTTGGCGTTTCGTTCAGTGGATTCATCGCCTGGGTGATCTGGGTCTTCCTGCACATTTATCGCATCATCGGTTTCAGGAACCGCATTATTGTGATGTTCAACTGGGCGTGGGATTATTTCTTCTACGATAATCAAGTGCGGCTGATCACGAGAGAATAAAGAACACATCCTCAGAGGTTTTCTCTGAGGATGTGTTCTTATAAAGCACCGAATTGATTTGCGAAGAATAAGACCAGCGCCCCCACGGCGTTGAGTGTGAAATGCAGGAGCATGCCGGGGTAAACAGACTCCGTGCGTTGGTACATGTACGCGAATAAAGCTCCAATCAGAAAGGTGGGGATGAGTGTGGCGATCTGCCCATGAAAAAGTGCAAAAATGATGGAACTGAACATGAGCGCATTGATCCAGCCGTATTTCTCGCGTAACCCTTTGAAAAGGAAACCGCGAAAGAACAGTTCTTCAGTGAAGGGTGCCACAATAACGGTAACAAAAACAAAAAGCAGTGGCGAGTCGAGTTCGCCAAGGATCTCCGAAAGTATATCTGCCTGGGTGACGATGCCAAGCGCAACCATGATGAGATTGTTGATGATGACGAGGAAGTACACTGCCGCCAGCAGTCCGCATCCCAGTGCAAGGTTGTTGCGATTAAATCCACGCAGCCCCAATTCCACCCAGCGCACTTTACGCAGTGCAAAGATAATGGCAATGGGGATGAGTAAAATGAACTCGAATGTGGCAACGAAAAAGATGCCGGTATTCTGAGAGTCTCCCACCAGTGATATGGCAAGGACGTATACAAAAATGCTTAATACCAAAAGAAAAAGCCCCAGCCAGGTATCGCTTGCAGTCCATGAAGCAGGCATGGGGGCAGCAGGAGGCGGCTGCGTTCCCGGGGTATTATTGTTTTGCGGTTGTTGTTCCATTTGATTGTTCCAATTCCCGATAAATAAACCATTGACCTTTGCGGTCGTCCACGCTTTTCATGGCGCGGTCATAGTAGATATCGAAGATCCGTCCGCTTTCAACCTGCACGCGGAAGTAGTAACGTCCCACGTTGAGTGACCCGCGGATGGAAGCTGCCTCTGCATGGGCGGGGCGCATGTTCTTTGCCATTTTGCCTTTGCGCGAGAAGTCGGTCCATTCGGAGAGGGTGGCTGTAATACGGTAAGTTTGCTCATCCCAAACGAAACCATTCGGACAGTGCGGGGCTTTCTCGCGCACGGGCGCTTCATCAAATTGAACTTTGATAACATCATCGTAAAAATGAATGGGAATTAGGTCTGTCATTGATGTTTTTCCGTCAGTATCAAGGCGGCTGTTCCGTTCCTTGCCAGGGGTTATTTGTGGTACACGTACATTTGCGCTTCCTTCGTGTCCTAACTTCTGGATCTGTTCGAAGGTACTAAAAGCTCGGTCACAGCAGTGCCGATGGTGATCGCACAGATAGTTAGTAGCAAAGTGGTCAGTCCCCACCACCGCAGCAGGGCAATCGCTAATGCGGCAACTGTGATTATGGCAAGCAACCTGCCTATTTGAGCGAATTTTTTTATATGTTCATCCGTTGTAGAAAAATAAGGGCGGCTCAGAATGGTGCCGACTGCGATGCAAATCAGGCTGCAGATAATAATGCAGATCAAGGTTTGGAGTCCGCTTAACCCAAAGATACTGAACAATAAGATCCCGCATGCACCCGTGCGCGGTGAGTTGAGGTTGAAGCGGGATTGAATGATGAGAACGGGAATCACCCGCCCGAATGCTGCGTATGAATCATCCACCCTCCATTGGAGAGGCTGTGTTTCGCGCGGACCTAGTATGTAAATTTTGGATTCGCGTTTTTGGGCAGGGGTGTTAGGCTGACCAAATTCGGCAATGACCATGGGCTCGATCTCCTGCTCAAGGTCGTTAATGATCTCGGTCTTGATCGTGCCGGTTTCACCTGGTGCGATCATCCACGGACAGGAAAGGGAAAGCGACTTTGAATCTGTAGGCGTTGTAATGAGGTTGGTCTCTATTTCGCCCCAGGTCATGGCGGCGGATAGAGACAAGCCCATACTTATTCCCAGGATAAAGAGGAACATGCCCAACCAAGCTATATACCCGGATTGAGTTCTCATTGGATGATTGTACCGTTATAACGTTCTCGTTGCGCCCCCATCTACATCAAGAATGGAGCCGTGGATGTAAGATGCTTGTGGCGAAGCAAGGAAGGCAACTGCCTGTGCGATCTCTTCCGGTGTGCCGAATCGGGAGATATTGAGACGGCTTGCCATTTGTAATGTTGCTTCTGCATGGCTGAGGTTGTTTTCGCTGGCAAAGGTTCGGATGCGGGTTTGCAGCCGTTCAGTAGCGATGGAGCCGGGGTTGATGGCGTTGACTCGCACTCCGTCTTTGATGCCGCGGTCTGCCAGGACTTTGGTGAGGTTCATCAGCGCCGCATTGACTGACCCGCCAATTGCGAATTCAGCCGAACCTGTGCGCCCGCCGATGCCAATGATGTTGATGATGCAGCCATTGCTCTTCATCAAATGAACCCATGCGCTGCGGGAGAGACGCATGGCTCCGAAGAGTTTGAGAGCGTATCCATCTGCCCAGTCTTCGTCGGTGAGGGTGAGGAAGTCGCCGCGTTTGGTGGCTCCGGCATTGTTGATGAGGATGTCGATCTTGCCGAATTTCTCGAGAGTGGCATCTACTACATGGGAAGCTGAATCGGGGTGGCGCAGGTCAATGGAGAGAGGCAGGCTTTCGGCGGGGAGGGATGCGCTGAACTCTTCGAGCGGCGAGCGTGCCGCGAGAGTCAACTTTACCCCTTCTGCAGATAAAACCTGCGAGATGGAGTTTCCGATCCCGCGGCTGGCGCCGGTGACGATGGCTACTTTATTTATCAGGTTTAAGTTCATGCCGGAATTATAGTTGATGTAATCGTTCGTGAATGATTACTGAGATATTAAGTTGGTAGTGAATAAAAAAGCTCTCGCTGTGTTTTGGTTTACATAGCGAGAGCTTTTTTTATTTCAAGGCGTAAACGGCATATCCACGCGCCGGGGCGAAGAATTGACCGCGACCATCGGTTGCGGTGGTTTGGTCGGCAGGGCGGGAACGGTCATGTTTGCCCCACCAGGCAACAGGCTGAAAGGAGGTGTTGTTCCATTTTGTTTGCACCCACTCTCCGCGCCAATCATCGCCGCGATTGTTGAGGACGTAGATCAATCCGCGTTGGGCGTCGTGACCGCCGCGCTGCATGATGTAGAGATCATCCGAAAGATAGAGGATGGAGGTATCGCCTCCGGCATGTTTCTCGTGCGCTGATACGAGCGCGTCGATGCCGTTGGGCGTGTCGCGCAGGGCGAGGTTGTAGTTGAAGTAATCTTTCCAAAAGACGCAGGGATAGCCTTCATGCGTCATGATGTAGGAATACGCAAGCAGTTTGTCGTTGCTGATCGGGCGACCTTCATCACGCAGGTCGTGATTCTCAACGAAGGTCACAGTGCTGTATGGCTGCGCTTTTAATACCGATTCGCCATTCACCAGGGTTTTTAAACTAAACCCATACGAATCGCATAATCCTTTAAGCAGTTCACGCAGGGGAAAGTCGAAGGCGTCGACCGGGTTGTGATTGGACTCATTGGCTTCGTTGACCCAATGCAGGGTGTTGCTGGCGTTGTCCCAATATTCGGCGACACCATAGGGTTTGTGATAAGCACCGTTCTTCATGTAGCGATATTCTTGAATGGCAGTGACGGTGTTGGCGGCAAAGCCTTTGACGAAGTCGTAGCGAAAACCGTCGAAGCCGACTTCTTCGATGAGCCAGCGGGCGAGCTTGAGCAATTCGCCATACACATACGGGTTGCGATGCGAGAGATCGGGCATGTCGCCAAAGGTCATCTCATCCCAAGACTCATACATGCTGGGGTGAAACGACTCCCAGTTGCGTGTGAAGCGTCCGCTCTTGGCGTTGAAGACTGTCCAGCGTTGTTGACCGGTGATGGGATTGACTTCCTGCGCATCGGCACCGGAGTTGTGATTGAGGACCATATCCGCGATCAGACTCAGCCCGTGCTTGTGTGCGCTTTCAATGACTTGATCCAACTCCTTGCGCGTGCCAAACCAGGTAGGGATGCTGCCCTTTTGGTCGAACTCGCCGAGGTCGTAATAATCGTATGGGTCGTAGCCCATGGAGGGTCCGAATAGATTCGCAGCCTTGTGAACGGGTGGCAGCCAGAGTGAGGTAAAGCCTGCCTTTGCCAGCCCGGGTATTTCGCGGTGGATATAGTTCCACCATTGGAATTCTTTTCCGTCTTCTCTGGGACAGTCCCAGTAAAAGGTTTGCATCATGACGCCCATCGTTTCTCTCCTAAAAAATTGTAGGGAAGATTGTACGGGAAAACGATGTGGGGGATATGGGTAATAGGTAATGGATGGGTTGGATCAGTTTTTTGGACGATCGAGCTTGGTATCGTCCCATGAGGTGGGGTCGTTGAGCGGTTCCAAGTGGGTGAAGACGGTGATATCGGGCAGTGCGTTGCGGATCTCGGCTTCTATTTTTTCGAGCAGTTGATGACCCTGCAATACCGTCCATGAATCGGGGACGAGGATGTGAAAAGAAGTGAACCGCCGCGCTCCAGATTGCCGTGTGCGCAGTGCATGATATTGGATGTCATCTTTTTTGTATTTATCAAGGATCTTGATGATCACTTCGCGTTCTTCATTGGGCAGTGCCGTATCCATGAGTCCCAGTACCGAATCACGGACGATGCGCCCCCCAGACCAGATGATATTGGCGGCGACAATAAACGCTACGATGGGGTCGAGGCGCTGCCAGCCGGTGAGAGCCACCAGACCGACGCCAGCGATCACGCCGACAGAGGTCCAGACGTCGGTCATGAGGTGGTGGGCGTTGGCTTCGAGGGTAATGGACTTGTATTTTTTACCAGCTCGCAGAATGAAGAAAGCGGCGAGCAAGTTAACCACCGAAGCTCCTACAGATACGGCGAGACCCAAGCCCACTTGTTCGAGCGGCTGCGGGTTCCATAAACGAGGCGCGGCGGTGACGATGATGCTGATGGCGGCGATGACGATCAAGGTCCCTTCCACGCCGCTTGAGAAATATTCCGCTTTGCTGTGCCCGTATTCGTGGTCTTCATCTGCCGGGCGGGCAGCGACGGTGAGCATGGCAAGCGCCATCAATGCGCCCACAAGGTTGACCAGAGACTCGAGCGCATCGGAGAGCAGACCGACCGAGCCGGTGAGGAGATAGGCAATCGTCTTGAGCAGAATGGTCAGGACTGCCGCGCCAATGGATACCCAGGCAAAGCGTGTGAGAAATTTTCGATCGGTGGTATCGGGGGTGTTCTGCATGGAGAAATTCTAATCAAGATGGGAAGATTGGGTAAGTGACAGGTGTCAGGTGTGAGGGGATGGGTTTACTTGCCAGGTGTTTTGAAGGGGGGATTTTTGTCGGGTAGCCAAAGGGAATCGTTATGCTTATGCTATACTTTTTTCATCATGGGGAACTACGTTGAGACCCCTAAACCGTCCAGACCTCCAAGGTCTGGGAGACCTTGGAGGTCTGGAATTGATATGCCAAGAAGAGAAATTCCTTTCGTACCCGATCAGTATTATCACTTCTATAATCGCGGAAATAACCGTCAGGTCGTTTTTATGGAACGCGAGAATTATGTTTATTTTCTAAAAGGCATTAAGCGTTACCTGCGTGGACGGGTGGAGGTGATTGCGTATTGCCTGATGCCAACGCACTATCATCTTTTGGTAAAGGTGGTGGCTAAGCAGCAGACCTCCGAGGTTGCCAACCAGACTTCCGAAGTCTTAAGGCAGGACGCCTCGAAGCAGGTGTCTCTCGCTATGCAAAAGTTCTTGATCTCTTACACCAAAGCCATCAACAAGCGCTTTGAGCGGACAGGCGCGCTCTTTCAGGGACAGTTCCAAGCCAAGCCAGTGACAACCTATAAATATTTACTGACCTTGTGTGCATACATCCATGCGAAATATCGAAGATATACCCCGTCATTGCGAGCCCGATAGGGCGAAGCAATCCCCAAGACTGTGTGTAAGATTGCTTCGTCGGGCTGTCGCCCTCCTCGCAATGACAGAAATAGGGGTTGGCGGCTGCACCAGAGATGTGGGATTTTTCGAATTATCTGGAGTGGCTGGGCTTGCGCAATGGGACGCTGGTGAACCATGAATTTATCGCCGAGAATTTTGGGACGGGGGAGGAGTATAAAAAGTTCGTGGTGGACTATATCCGAAACCGGCAGGTGGATGAGGAGTTTCGGACGTATGTGGAGGGGTTGGAGAGGTAGATTTAAAACATAGACCTCCGAGGTCTTCAAGACCTCGGAGGTCTAAAGCTCGGGTAAAATAGAAGAAATGGGGAGACCCATGCCTACAAACCTGATATTTTCCGAATGTGAGTTACTCTCTAAAAACTCTATAAAGGTCAAGCTTTTTAAATTAGTTTATGAATAAATTATTTAATTCAAGAGCAAAATATAAAGTAGGTTGCTTATTTGCAGCAATTGGTGGTTTTGCACATGCTTATAAACAGGCAGGTGCTACTATTGCTTGGGCTAATGAAAAGATGACTTTGCTACAATTACATTTAAGAAAATTTCCCAAATGTTAGACACTATCATAAACCAATTGAAGATTTAAGTGTTATTGCAGATAAGCTTGAAAGTGTAGATATTCTTACAGCAGGTTTTCCTTGTCAGCCATTTTCTATAGCTGAAACCGACTTGGCTTTAAAGATGAGAGGGGTGTTTTATTTTAGATATAATCAGGTTAATGAAGGAATTTGGGGACAGAAAACCCAAAATTCTTGTAATGGAAAACGTAAAAAATTTAAAGTCTCATGATAAAGGCCAGAACTTTTAAAGAGAATTCAAAACGAAATACAAAAAGCGGGTTATTGGTTTCCTGATAATAATGCCAAATATTAAATACTGCCACCCACACAGATATCCCACAGAATCGTGAAGAATATTTATGGTTGCTTTAAATATGCATTTAAATCTAGTAATTTTGAGTTTCCTACTGAGCTTCCAGATGGATCTTTGAGGTCGGTAAGAGAGTTTTTAGATTTAATAAAAAAGCGGATAGTGTTCACTATTTTGAAAAAGATTCTCAATATTACCCGTTATTTGTTGACGCAGTAGATAATGGCGACCCAAAAGCTGTGTATCAATTAAGAAGGGTTTATGTGCGCCAAAATAAATCTGATGTGTTTTTACACTCACAGCAAGTATGGGAATGGGTGGTCACAATCAACCAGTAATAAAAGATCGATGGGGTATCAGGAAGCTTACACCTCGTGAATGCGCACGACTTCAAGGCTATGAAGACGACTGGTTTGTAATGCCAGAAAATGTATCACGCAGTCAGTTGCACAAACAACTCGGAAACTCTGTGACGATTTCACTTGTAAAGAAGATAGCAGAAACAACATTGAATATGCTTGAAATTAGCGAATCCTAAAAGGAGGAATTTGATGAAGTGGACATTTGCAAAAAATGATGGCGGGCGCGATAGTGGATTTCATGATGCGGGCGTCGAGACCTTTAAGGGAAATTTGATAGATATCTTGCGCGTGATTCAAAACAGTCTAGATGCTCGACTAGACTTTAATAAGCCAGTGAAAATAATATTTTCTCTTCTTGAGATGAAAGTAGGGAGGTGCCTGATATCGATAATTTTAAGAGTTGCTTTTGATCGATCTAAAGAATATTGGGTCATGATAAAAAGCTGTCTCCTTTTGAGAAACTTCAGAATTAGCTCGTCGTGAAACCATATCGATGCTAAGAATTAGTGATTTAATACTTCAGGAGTATTGGGTAGCGATACTGATCGTGAAAAAAATTGGTATAACCTTATAAGGAGTGCTGGTTCATCCTCTAAAGGTGGGGGGGAAGGTGGCTCTTTTGGTATCGGTAAAAATGCCCCATTTGCTGCAAGTAAAATGCGAACGGTATTTTTAACTTACAACAATACTGATAGAGAGCATATTTTCCAAGGGGTTGCAATGCTAGTTTCTCATAACGGAATTGACGGCAATGTAGTTCAACCTGTAGGCTATTTAGGTGCTGAAAACGGACATTCAGTGAGAAAAAAAGATGTTGTGCCAAAAGCTTTTGTTCGCAATGAATTTGGAACGATATAACAGTAGTTGGTTTTGATGCGGGAATTGGCGTGACCAATTGATCTATTCAGTTTTAGATAATTTCTGGCTTGCTACCAATTTGGGCACCTTGAAGTCGTGAAGTAATGAAAACATAACAAAGAAAAACTTATCTGATTTGTTGAGGAAGTTTGCCTCTGAGGCTAAAGATGGGGAATTTTCTGCTCATCTTTTACGATCTTATATTAATCATCTCATCCGACACTAAATTACCAGAATTGCCTCAACCTAAAGCTGTAAACCTTTATTTGAAAAAGGTAATTCTAATTTTCCTAAACGAGTTTGTGGTAGTTCGTAAGACAGGATGAAAATATTTGAGAAGCATTTAGATCAATAGTGCCGTTTTGTGGAGTTTTTGTTTGTAATAATGAAGTTGGTAATCAGAAATTGCGCGATATGGAACCGCCAAGGCATGATGTATGGGATCCAGATTACCCAGATAAAGGTGCAAATAGAAAAATTGAAAACGAATATGTTACTTTTATTCGCAGTTGTGTAAAACAGTTAACCCCTATCGCTGATGTTGATGTAATTTCTTTTTACCGGGGATTAAATCGATACTTGCCTGACGATTGAAGGAGCTTAGACACTTCATTTGATGCCTCGGATACTCCTGTGTCCAGTGAGACGTTTGAAGGAATATGTTGCCTGAAAATAACAGGTCAGGTTGTTGACCGCAAAAACAAAAAGCAACCCGATGGTAGCCATTCAACTGTTTACGGCGATAGCATGACAGATCAAGGTGAAGGAGATTCTTTGTGGTCGTGAAGGAAAACTCAAAAATGACAACGACGGCGGTAATCAAACAGGCTCTGGAAATGGAAACCCTAATGAGGCGAAGTAACAAGGACGTTCTGGAGGAACGAATTCGCCCGCGATTCAATTTAAGTATCGCATTTGTCGTTAATCCACGATCAGAGTTATCGTATTTCTGGAAACAGAAGAGATAACCACCAAGTTGATTGTTTGTTTAGTTTGTTGGAGATGACAAAAAACGCAGGCGGAGATATAAGCGCTCGTTTTGCTTCTGAAGAAATATCTGTAAGGATAACTGCACCTTGGATTCCGTGAGTTTATCGCCAGACGGAACGGTTGATGAAGTAATTCTTAAATCGCCGCAGAGTTGCTATGGAGGTTGTTGCACGTGAAAGCTCTGAAGATCGCACCAGTATCAGTGGTTGGGAACCGCGATGATGTTTCGAGCCGCCTTTCAAGCTTCGTAGAAATGACGGCGGATAAAGAGTATATTTATATCGATGTAAAAGTGAATTGCAGTAGCAATACTGTCAATGAATATGTTGAAAGTGGAGATGCATGCTACTTGCTTCATGTCGATTGCAGTAATACCTTTATAGGAAACATATAAGTTTTCGAATGATGAATTTCGCGAAATACCAATAGAGTTTCTTAATGACTTAAGCGAAGTGAATGTATTTTGCTATTGCTGTAAAAAGATTAGTGATTATAGAGTTGAAGGCGCACATGAAGATTATGGCGATGTTATTTTGATGTGAATGTTGCTGATATTTTGGCAGTTGGGCAAACCGTTGCTTTTCATATTGATGAAAGATTTGACTCTATGAAAAGGGTTGGGTCTATCATGCAAATAGTTGAAAACCCCAAAATAGACTCAGATTTGCCTATGGAAGTGGATTTTAATGGTCAAAAG
>JADKIL010000002.1 GCA_016721315.1 Candidatus Villigracilis vicinus | reverse complement strand
AAAGCCGATGGCGTTCGAAATTGCCGGGCGCGAAGCCTTCAAACTTGCAGTGCATGATGCGGGTCCCGTTTTGTTCGAGCCGATCGTGACGGTACGTGCATCTTCCCGATGCGAACATGGGCGATGTGATGGTGACCTTAATACCCGTCGTGGACGTGTACAAGGCACCGGAAACCGGAGCGCGGCAACACCACCATCATTGCGCATGTGCCGATGGCAGAAATGTTGAAATACACCACGCCGTCCGCTCGATCACTGGTGGACGCGGTTACTTCAGCATGGAATTCGATCATTACGACACAGTGCCATCTCATATTGCGGGTCCGATCATCGAAGCGCATAAGAAGGAAATGGAAGCAAAGAAGGAAGAGTAGTTTTAGTGAACAGTGATTAGTAATCAGTAAAAAGCCCCGAGCCATTCAAGTTCGGGGCTTTTGGATCAAAATTCAAATCATGCCTTGTTGAAATTCCCCGCCTTGATGAAATATTATGTAGATAACCAGAGTGAGTTTCCTGTGATTGGCAATACTGTTTCTGAATTATTGGAGAACATTCTTGGCCAGTTATCCTGCATAAGCCGCACTTATATGATGCAAAAAGGCGACCTCCGCCGCCATTTCAATATTTTCGTGAACGGCGTCCATGTGCGGGACCTGAACGGAATGGAAACACCTTTTAAAAGACGAAGACAAAGTCATTTCGAATGAAGCTACTGCGGCTGAGGCGGCTATTAATTAGGGAGAGATTTGATATTGACAAAATCGGTAAGATTCATAAAATAGGCGCAATCTATGTATAAAACCATAAGAAACCTTTTGAATCTTGCTTGTGTCTGTCGCGGGCTCGTAACTACCGCCTGAGATAGACACTCCTTCCACAGTCAACGGAATTAGACGGTAGAACGACCCCGCTTGCGAATATTTCTAAAATCGCATGTGGCGTTTGTTCGCCGTCTTTTGTTTGTCCGTTGACTGTTTTATTTAATGAACTAGAAGAGAAGAGAAATGACCTTACTAGACCTACGATTAACTGGGTCGAATACGATTCCATTGGATAGCCTCGCCTATCATAGGTTGGCAATACGCCCCTTCTTCCGCTTCACCGTGTGACCTCGGGTCTGTCGCCGCGGGTACGGGTTTTTGCCAAAGCTGAATGGTTCAACCCCTGCGGCTCCGGTCAAGGACCGCCCTGCACTGAACATCATCCAGAATGGCATCATTAATGGCTATTTGGATGGCGGTAAACGCCTGTTGGATTCAACCTCTGGCAATATGGGGCATCGTAGGCGACCTTTGGCGCGGCATTGGGCATCCCGATCACGTTGGCGGTGCCTGCTAGTGCCAGCACGGAACGCTCTCCATTCTCAAAGCTCTGGGCGCGGAGTTGGTGTTGACTGACGTCCGCTTGAAGGCTCGGATGGGGCGATCCTTAAGGCGCGCGTGAGATGGCAGAGGAAAATCCTGATACATATTGGTATGCGAATCAATATAACAACGACGCGAACTGGCAGGCGCATTACGTCAGCACGGGGACCAGAGATCGTGCGCCAAACGAATGGGCAGGTGACGCATTTCATTGCCGGGTTGGGCACTTCGGGTACGTTCACAGGCTGAGGCCGATATTTGAATGAACAATTGCCGCATGTGGAAAACGCTCGCCTTTCAGCCGGATGCTCCCTTCCATGGGTTGGAAGGACTCAAGCACATGCCTAGTCCGATCAAGCCCGGGATCTACGATGAGGCACTCGCGGGCACTCCGCTTGGAGATTAAGACAGAAGCGGCGCACGAGATGGGATTCGGCTTGCGCGCGAGGAAGGTCTGTTCGTGGGCATTTCATCCGCAGCGGCAGTTGTGGCTGCGCTTCGAGTCGCAAGTGAATTGGAAGAAGGCGTGGTCGTGACGGTCTTGCCGGATGCTGGGTACAAATATTTGAGTGATAAATCTCTTTGGGAGCGAGCGTAGATAATGAGTTTGAAAATACCGAACGAGTTAATTGAAAGAATTAATAAACATATCGAAGCGGCATACCCGGGGGAGGGGGCTGGGTTTTTGCTTGGCACGGATGGTGATGTGAACGATGTGTTGCCGTTGGATAATGCGCGCGAAGAGGAGGCAAGGCATAACGCTTTCCTCACGCCTGAAGATTACCTGAAGGCGGAGATGAAGGCAATGGAGTTGGGCGTGGACTTGATCGGTGTTTTCCACTCGCACCTGATTGTCCGAATGTGCCTTCTGAATTTGACCGCGAATGGGCGCAGCCGTATTTCTCTTGCATTATTTCGCGGGTCGATCAAAGGCAAGACCGTCAGCCATCGTTCGTGGAGACTGCTGGAAGACCGTTCAAAATATGACGAAGAAGAAATTGAAATTCAGTAAAAGAGGAGAAACTTTAACATGGAAGTAATCAAGGAAGACCAACTGTTGGATTGCACAGGCTTGCTTTGCCCGATGCCGATCGTGAAGACGAAGAAAGCCATGAACGATCTTCAATGCCGGACAGATCTTGAAGATGATCGCCACGGATGCCGGTTCTCCGCCAGATATTGCGGCTTGGAGCCGTCAGACCGGGAATGAGTTGCTGCTTTCCACAGAAGAAAGTGGAAAGTTCGTTTTCTTTTTGAAGAAAGCCTAAGGAGATAGACATGTCTAAATCTGACCCGAATGCACCGAAGAGACTGGCACTGATCGCCAGCAAAGGTACTCTTGATTGGGCGTACCCGCCATTCATCTTATCCACTGCGGCTGCTGCCATGGGCTGGGAAGTTGGCATTTTCTTTACTTTCTACGGGCTGACCCTGCTCAAACCTGAACTTACAGCGGCTGTATCTCCGTTAGCAACCCTGCCATGCCCATGAAAATGCCGTTCGGTTCTGAAAATTTCAGAACATTTCCTGACCCATGCCAAACCTTTTGATGGCGAACGCCCGGTTTTGAAAGCCTTGCAACCAATTTGATGAAACAGACTTTCAAGAATAAAGGCGTGGCTTCGATCGAGGAACTGCGGGGATATGGCAGTGGAATGGATGTGCGCCTGATCGGCTGCCAGATGACGATGGATGTATTTGGCTTCAAGAAGGAAGAATTCATTCCCCAGGCAGAGATCGGCGGTGCGGCTACTTTCTGAATATGCCGCAGACGCGGATGCACAATTGTTTATATAAGATCTTTAACCACAAAGGAACAAAGGCTCACGAAGGAAAAACCTTTGTGTTCCTTTGTGAGCCTTTGTGGTAAATAAAACAACGAAACGAGAGAGAAAAAAAGAATCCATGACAACCTTGAGAATCCCACCCCCTTTGCGCACGTACACCAGCGGGAAAAGCGAAGTGAACGTGAGCGGCGCGAAAATTTCTGAAGCGCTGGCAGATCTGACGACCCAGTACCCCGCTATTAAGCCGCATTTGTTCAACGAAAATGGCGAACTGCGCCCGTTCGTGAATTTGTTCGTCGGCGAGCACAATATCAAAGACTTGCAGGGCGTCGATACGCCCATCAAGGATGGCGATAAAGTGATGCTGATCCCGTCGATTGCGGGCGGGTAGAGACATCTGTCATTGCGAGGGCGATGCTCTTTCGCCCGACACTTGCGCCGTACGCCAGTGCGGTGAGCAATCTCCTGTACAGTTGGAGATTGCTTCGTCGGGAAAAACGCCCTCCTCGCAATGACGAGGAGATTGACGATGATCGAAGAACTTTCACACGACCAAATTTTGCGCTACTCGCGCCATCTGCTCATGCCCGAAGTGGGCTTGCAGGGACAATAATTAAAGAACTCCTCCGCGCTAGTCATCGGCACGGGCGGACTTGGCTCACCCGTGGCGTTGTATCTCGCCGCGGCGGGCATTGGGCGATTGGCTTGGTGGACTACGACATTGTCGATTCGTCCAACTTGCAGAGGCAGGTCATTCATGGCACGTCCACGGTTGGCAAGTTGAAGGTGGAAAGCGCCAAGGAACGCCTGCAAGACCTCAACCCTGATATTCAGGTGGATATTTACAACGAGCCGTACACTTCCGAGAACGCCATGCGCATCGCGAAGGATTACGATGTCATCATTGATGGCACCGATAACTTCCCGACCCGCTACCTCACCAATGACGTCTGCGTGATGTTGGGGAAGCCGAACATCTATGGTTCCATCTTCCGCTTCGATGGGCAGGTGAGTGTCTTCCACGCCGAGAAGGGACCGTGCTATCGCTGTCTCTTCCCTGAGCCGCCTCCACCTGGGCTTGTCCCTTCCTGCGCGGAGGGTGGTGTGCTGCATCCTTCCCGGCACGGTTGGTACGCTTCAAGCCACTGAAGCCTTGAAAGTTTTGCTCGGCATCGGCACACCGCTCATCGGCAAGCTGCTGCTTTACAACGCGCTCGATATGAGCTTTGACTTTGTCACACTCAAGAAGTCCCAAATGCCGCGTGTGCGGTCCCAACGCCGATATCAAAGAGTTGATCGACTACGAAGAATTTTGTGGTGTTCCTGGTCACCACGCGGATGATACCTCTGCGGGTGCGAATTGGGATATTACGGCACAGGACTTGAAAGAACGCCTCGAACGTGTCCCGAACCTGTTCCTGCTCGATGCGTGGAGCCCCATGAGTTGGAGATCGCCGCCATCAAGGCGCAAAGAACATTCCGCTCGGTGAGGTTGCCTTTAGCGCATGGCGGAATTGACTCTGCCGAAGAAATGGTCGTCTTCAGCAAACGCGGATCCCGCTCGGCACGCGCGATCGAAATTTTATCCTCCGCTGGTTTCAAGAAAATGAAGAATCCTCAAAGGCGGCATTAACGCTCTGGCTGAGGAAGTGGATACGTCTCTGCCGTTGCATTAATGGTAAAAAGTCTCAGCTAAGTGGTCGGTCGAAAATAATAGAATTCCGTCATTGCGAGCCGCGCTCTTTGCGGCGAAGCAATCCCATGACTTGAGGGCAAGATTGCTTCGTCGGGAAGAGCGCCCTCCTCGCAATGACGATGCTCTTTTTAAAATTTATTTCGATTACCTACTTAGGAATTTGTTTGGCAGAAGAGACCACAGAGTTCACCGAAGGTAACTTGGTGTTCTTTGTGGTCTCTCTTTATTGTCCGTCTTTTTGGGTCACGACCCTTCCCAAGGTATTATTGCAACTTAATTTGTAAACCGGGAAGATGCCCGGATGGTATTGATTATCTATATATGAGGAGAGAGAATGAAACGTTATTTGTATGTCTTGCTGATCGTCGCTTTGTTCGCTTTACAGGCTTGTGCCACAGATGCTGCCCCTATGGAAGGGGATGAGGCTGGGCAGTTTGATCCCGCCGGTTTCTTCAGATGCTTCCAGTTTGTCACTTGAAGGCTCAGCTGGTGCAGCCAATGACCCAATGAGGTCTCGCCTGAAGGTCAATGTACTGCCAGCGATCCAACGCTGCCCAATTTGCAGCGGATGTGATCCTCCTTGTTAACCAGGAACGTGCTGCTGCTGGGTGAACGCAGTAACCAGCCAGGCTCAGTTGACCCAGGCTGCACAGGCGCATTCTCTCGATATGGGCTGCAATTTCTTTATGTCATACAGGCTCCGATGGTTCTTCCCCGTTGGATCGCATTAAGCGTACGAGTTATCCCTCTTCTGGTGGGGCGAAAACGTAGCAGCAGGATACCGCACCCCGGCTACTGTAATGACCGGTTGGATGAACAGCGCGCCTCAAAGCGAACATCCTAAATCCCAACTTTACCGAGATCGGGATCGGGTACGTGTATAACCCCAACGACACTGTGAACCGATACTCTCATTACTGGACAATGGTCTTGGGCAGCCAGCAATAGATTTGAAAGAGAGACGAAACGAAAAAGACCCTCCGCTGATTATTCGACGGAGACTGAACCCTTCGAGCAAGACAAAAAAGAAAGCCCACTGGATCAAATGGACAGACACTGGTTTCGTAAGGTGTCTGTCTTGTTTTCAATTGTATCCGTTCATAGTTGTAAAAGTAAGTGTATTCATCAATAAGTTGCTCTGTATCTTTTTAAAGGTGGTTTGCTTGATTGTCGCAAATATTCCTCTTTTGAGATGTCCAAAGAAGTTCTCCATCGGAGCATTATCCCAGCAGTTTCCACGACGCGACATGGAAGGCGTGATGTTACACCGCCGACAAGGACATGATATGCCTGTGAAGTGTATTGTGTCCCCCGGTCACTATGGAGGACAAGTCCATCAGTGACCTTTTCTTTTGCTGGGCCCGTTTCAGAGTCCGAGTTACCAGAGCGCGACGAATTGGTTTGGTCAAAGACATGTGCCACAATAAAGCCATCGTAGAGATCCTTGATGGTGGACAAATACGCCCAGCCCTGCAAAGTGCGAATGTGGTGACATCCGTGACCCACTTCTGGTTTGGCTTTGTCGCGACAAAGTCTCGATTGAGAACGTTGGGATAGGATGGTAGGTGCCGATTTCTTCCAGCTTTTTGCACATTTTGGGCTTTCTGGCTTGCGAACGAATACCCAGCTTGCCCATCAGCCGTAAAACAGCCTTGTGATTGATTTGCAGACCCAGTTTTCGCTGGAGATGGATCGTGATCCGCCGATACCCGTAGCTTTTGTGAAGCCTCACAGACCGCTTCGGATTTTCTCCATGCGTCCCTGATCCGGTCTGTTTCTCCCAGTTTCCTCTCCCATGCATAATACGCCGCTCGCGAAACACCAAAGAATTTACACATCGCACTTTCGTATTCTTCCTTATGGTGGTGGATCGCCCGATACTGCGCTGCGCGAGCTGCACTTTCCGCAATTCGGTATGGAATTTTTTAGAGTGCATTTTCCATTCGCAGTCGTTCCAGTTCCCGCTCTTCCGCTTGCGATTTCAACGGTCTCCCAATTGGTTTATGAAAGGAGGCTTCCCTTCCTCGATACTTCCGTACCCAAACTTCGATCCGTTCGCTTACGGATTTCCAGCCAAGTCGCCACAGCCGCATACGTCAGATGTCTTTCCAGCACCAGACGCACCGCCTCCTGCTTAATTTCCACCCGATAGTGCTTCATTCCTTTTCGTCCTGACATAAAAGCACCTCCTGTGCTTATTTCTCACAGGAGGGCTTTCTTTTCATGTCTGCTTTTCGGGGTCAGTTCAACGGGAGGGTTTATAATTTTGGTAATCGGGATACCCCATGCCAAGACAACTCCGCGTTTTTCTTTGCCATGCCTCGCAAGACAAACCTGCTGTGCGGGAATTATATAAACGTCTTAAAGCCGAAGATTGGATTGACCCTTGGCTAGATGAAGAAAAACTTTCTTTTGGTCAATATTGGACAACCTCGATTGAAGAAGCTCTTGATGATGCAGATATTGTAATTATTTTCCTTTCGCAAAATTCAGTTCGAAAAGAGGGATTTGTTCAACGAGAGTTGAATTACGCTTGGGAACTTTCGCTGGAAAAGCCTCGTAATGACATATTCTTGATTCCATTCCGACTGGATGATTGCCAGATTCCACGTTATTTAGGTTCGAGGCAATGGGGTGATTATTTTGGCGATAAGAAGGAAAATACTTACCAAATCCTTTTACGTTCATTAAAAAAAAGACATCAGCAAAAACTGAAATTAGAAGCCGAAGAAGTAGCAGAACGCGTGAAGGTTGGGCACGAAGCTGCGGAGATGGTTGTACCGAAGCAAGGGGAAGAAGCTAAAAAAGGCAGAACTTGAGTTTATCGAGAATGCCAAATTAAAAGAGGCAAAAAAAAACAGAATGGGAAGCTGCTGAACGGATTTCCCGAGAACGAGCCGAGCGCGAGAAAATCGAACTGTCGCAAGCCAAACAGACAGAAAAAGAAAGGCTTGAAAAGCAAAAACTCAATCCTGTTTTGCAACCTATCCACGTGGTTGAAAAGAAACAGGAAAGCGCGGCAACACCTGCGCCTGAATTGGATTTACTGCCTTTAGGTATTGGCGGAAGTGTTTTTATTGTTTTGCTTATCGTTATTTTTGTCGGAAATTATCTTATAAAAACGCTTACCTCAATTTCATCACCCACCTTTACTCCAACCCTGGGAATTGGCTCGACTCAAGTATCCAACAAAGACGGAATGACGTTGGTCTTTGTGCCAGCGAATGAATTTACAATGGGTAGTGATGCTTACTCTAATGAACAACCTATTCATAAAGTTGAACTAGATGCCTTCTGGATCGACCAGACCGAAGTGACCAATGCCATGTATGCAAAATGTGTTGAAGAAGGTGGATGTGCGACACCTCCTCGATCCTCTAAGTCATATACTCGTGATAACTATTACGGCAATTCCGAGTTTGATGATTACCCCGTCATTTATGTAGACTGGAATCAAGCAAGTGAATATTGCGCTTGGGCGAAGCGTAGATTGCCCACAGAAGCTGAATGGGAAAAAGCAGCACGCGGCACCGATGGGAAAACGTATCCGTGGGGGAATGAATCCTCGGATGTCAATTTGCTGAATTACAATAGCAAGGTTGGTGACACGACTGAGGTTGGAAAGTATCAAGGAGGTGCAAGTATTTATGGCGTATTGGATATGGCTGGTAATGTTTGGGAGTGGGTGAGTAGTTTATATCAACCTTACCCTTACGATCCTAATGATGGGCGCGAAGATTTAACCGCAAGTGGCTCAAGAGTGCTGCGGGGTGGCTCGTGGATCAGCGTTGATCTCATCGTTCGTTCCGCCTTCCGCCTCAGGGGCGATCCCTCGGGTTCCAGCAGCTACTTTGGCTTTCGTTGCTCCCTTTCACCGTAAGAGCAATGATGAAAAAACTCCCGTCCGAATAAGCGGGAGTTTTTTCTATTCACTATCAACTATTCACCCTTCACTTCATCACGACAAAATCACCTGACCGCAATACTCACACTTATCCATACCCAATTCCAGGGTGCCGCCGCAGTTGGGGCAGGCGAAGGTTTCGGTTTTGATGGGGAAGTTCGCAGTTTTGAAGGCGGCTTCGTTTTCGGCGAGGTCACCGCGCAGGCGTTTGAGGCGCGAGAGATAGGCTTCATTGGACATCTCACCAGCTTTGCGCAGGCGTTCCACGTCCGCGATGTGTTCTTTGAACATACGGCGTTCGGCTTCGAGGCTTTCGCGGCTCTTGTCTTGCAGCGAGAGCTTCATCTCTGGCTTGGGCGGAATGGACGCGAGGATGCCCGCGATCACAAGGATGACCGCCGAGACGATCAACCCCACCACCAGCGGCATAAACTGAAAGCCCGGAATGGAACTGAAGTTAACCTTGTTGGTTGTTACCACATCATGGTCGGCGATGACCACGTAACGCTCATTGCCGAGCTTGCCAATGTCAATGCGGGTGATGCCAGTTGAATGGTTAGGCAGGTTGTTGCGTGTGCCGTTTTCGGTAAAGACAGCAACATTCCCTGCATCGTCACCAATGACAGCTTCCTGTTTGCCGTCTTCGTTGATGTCGAGACCGGAGATCTCGGTCACTTTATCTGCCAGGGAACCGGTCCACATTTGGCTGGCGCTAGTGCCATTGAACGAGAACGCCCATATGCCGCCATCTTTGCCGCCGACCACGATCTCACGCGAAGACGGGTCGCCATTCAATTCCACTTCGCGCACTTCGCTCACGGCTTGTCCCAATGATTTTTCAAAGAGCACTTGTCCATTTGTGGCGTTGTAGATTCGGAATAAACCATACTCGCCGCCAGTGATGATCTCACTATTGCCATCGGCATTGAGGTCGAAGGCGCGCATCCTTCTTAGCTGTTCCTGACTCACCGTCCAGACCGTTGTACCGTCTGATGCAAAGACCTTCACGGTTCCATCATTGGATGCGATGGCAACATGCATCTGACCACCGATCAGCGCATCATCCATGCCGCGGATCTCCGCTGAGCCGACTCTGCTGTTCCATAGCGGGGCACCGTCTGTACTCAAAGCGAGGACACTGCCTGAAGTATCGCCGAGGACAATTTCAGGTCCGCTAGAGAAGCGGATGACTGCCACGCGGGAGGGGGTTACTACATCAGTCAGATATTGCGCGATGGGGGTTGCATTTCCCTTGGAAATGACATCCACAGATGGACCGGTGCTCATATGATAAACAACGATATCTTCAACACCGTCGCCGTTCACATCCCCAAGTGTGGTCTTGAGAGATGAGTAATTGAAACTCCATAACGTTGTTCCGGAACCGTCCATAACGCTGACGTTGCTGGTATTCTGAATGAAGAGTTCATCTTGTCCGTCGCCGGTCAGGTCGATGACCTTCATACTTTCGGCAGTGGAGTAGGGTTGTGACCATGCTTCGTCGCTGCCGAATTTTTCGGCCGTGGCCGCGCCGCTGAAAGCGAACACGCCTGCCACACCCATCACCAGACAGATCAATACGAACGCGATTACAAAAGGAATGATTTTACGACTCATTTATGCAGCCTTTCTTTCCAATAAGGTATATGCCGATTTCAGGAACGTCAGAATATCAGTCTGTCCAACTTCTTCGAAAGGGGAGATGGCAAGGATGTTGATCATGCCGCCTTCCGTGCTTAATTGTTCAACCTTGAATTTGCCAACATCTTTGCCTTGTGAGAACAGGTTATTTGCCTTGATAATATACGCTTCAGGGTTGACCACAATGCGCACCTTCAATGCCTGCGCTGAACCCTTGTACTTTTCTGGTTTGAGCTTACTCTTGCCGCTGATGCGGCTGCGCTTCCAATAGGATTTTCGTTTTTTGGATTTTTGCACCGCGGTTACTCGTAAGACGTTGCCGTCGTAAAGTTTTGCCTTGAGCGAAAGCCAGGGGTCGCTAAAGTGTTGGGTGGTACGGCTTTGAGTATCCTGTGTTTCGCGCGCCACCTTATTTTGAAGCATCGCACCTGTCAGGTCGAGATGACCAAGGAAGGTCGTGCCGGGTTTGAGGTCATCACGCAGGGTATGCATGATCTCTTTAGTCCCGTTATAGCGTGGAGAAAAATCGAGAATATCGCTTTGGCGCAAGCTGCGCGCCATGACGATGGCAGCGACCCAAAGCATCAGCCCGCCAACAATAAAAATGTAAGATGTGTAGCCGAGCAGGAAAAGCAGGGCATCAACGAGTGCCAGTCCAATGCCAGCAAAGAAAATGATCAACGGGATCCAGCGCCATTTGTCGCCGCTGGTTTCGGTCTTTTGCACCTGGGCAATGAACTGGTTCATGCCGCGGATGATCGCATCGGGTTTATCGGCAATCGAAACATAAACTGGCGCAAAATCTTTCTTACCGAAAGCGTTGGTAACCTTTGTTTTCTTACGAGCTGTGTTTAGCAGGTAAAAGAAAATCGAGATGATGACGATGCCTGCAATGGCGATGCCGCATAAAAGACTTTCCATCCATGCCTCCGGGTTATAATTTCTCGTACAAAAGTGCGTTATACCTTACGCACCCAAGGTGAAAATGACAAACGTTCTGTATACTGCCTTTGATATCGTACCTAGCCCCAAAGGGGCGAGCACCCATATTTTGCACAATTTGCGCGGGTTGGTCAATGGGAATTTCAGCGTCCATCTTATCACGCCTAACGACGGTTTACTCCCCCCCGAAGATACTATTGAGGGTGCGCAGGTTACGCGTATTTCGCAAGACCTCTCGCAGAATTTTCTTGCCCGCGCCGTTCATTTTGGCAAGTCTGTGCTTGCCCATCTTGCACTCAACCCCGGGTATGACGTTGTCCATTTTCGCAATATTTGGGATGGACTTCACATTACCCAGAATAAAAAGAAGTTCGGTTATAAGACGCTTTTCGAGGTGAATGGGCTGCCTTCCATTGAACTCAAATATCACTATCCCGGCATGGATGCAGACCTGCTTGCCAAAATAAAGGAACAGGAATTGGCGACTCTGCACTTGAGCGATGCCATCATTTGTCCATCGAATGTGACTCGCGATTACATTGCCTCGCTCGGACTTAACCGCAAGTTGGTTACTGTCATTCCGAACGGGGTCAGCCCTTCAGATTTTCCTGCCACTCCGCTGCCCGTCCGTGATGGACGTGAGCCGGTTTTACTTTATATCGGCACATTAGCCGATTGGCAGGGCTTGGATATTGTTATTAAGGCGTTACCGAAGATCTTGGAACAACAGCCTGTAAAACTGCATATCATCGGGCGCGGACGTTCACGTCAGCGCAAAATGCTGGCGAAGCAGATCCGCAAATTGGGTTTGGAAGAAAATGTGTTCGTTCAACCAGCCGTACCTCACCATGAGATCCCCGATCTGATCGCAAAAGCAGATATTTGTGTTGCTCCGCTCGGCTTGAATGACCGTAATGTTACCCAGGGGGCATGTCCCATCAAGGTGCTTGAATACATGGCGGCAGGGCGACCCTTAATCGCATCGAACATGCCCATAGTCCGCGAACTCGTCCGTGAGGATGTGGATGGGCTGTTGTTCTCTCCCAGCGACCCAGACGATCTTGCGCGGCAGGCGCGAGTTTTATTGAACGATGCGGACCTGTCCAAACGGTTGGCAGAGTCTGGGGCGGCGCATGTGCGTGAAAAATTCACCTGGCACGAGTCGCAGAAGAAGTTGATAAAAGTATATGAGAAATTGGTAAATAACGCTCATCCAATTGTCAATTAATTTTCACTTCTTGGCGTTTCAAAAATTTCTCCACCTCAACAGGGATCGCCTTCGGGCGTCCCGTTTGGGTATCCATAAAAACCCAATCCGTTTCGCCTTTGACCAATACCTTTCCGTCACTTTTTCTCACAAATTCATACATGCGCAGGGAGCGTACTTTGCGCAGCTCTTCCACCCAGGTGCGGGCTTCGATCTCTTCGCCTTCGAAAGCGGGCAGGAAATATTCGATGCTGTGTTTGCGGATGACCCAGGTGGAGTTGGGTCCCTGTGCTTCAATGCCGCCTATGTTCGAGTAATGTTCGAGGGCGAGGTCTTGCATCCATTGCACATAGACCACATTGTTGACGTGTCCGTTCTCATCAATGGCAGAGGCGGGGATGATGATGATTTTTGTGTAGGTGGGGGAGATGGGCATGGACCAATTTTATCCGCTTCCCCCAAACGGGGGAGTTGGCAATTGAAACCTGGCTGATAAAATGAAGTTAATCGAAAATCATTTTTTGGAGAAATAAAATGGAACCATTCATTGGTGGTATGTCAATACTAATTACAGTGATTTCAATCGCTTGCGGATGTTTAATAACTCTTGTTACACTCGCTGGCACCGGTTTTCTTATGTATAAGGTGTTTGGGGGTACATTTAAGAGCATGTCTGCAAATCGAAATCTCATTCAAACTGGTGTTTCGGCTCCGGCTGTGATTCTTTCTGTGCAGGATACTGGTGTGACCATGAACGATAACCCGCAGGCGCGCATCCGTTTGCGCGTGATGCCGATGTACGGCGAACCATTTGAAGCAGAAGTCACTCAGATCATCGGGCGTTTTCAAATTGGGATGGTCGTTCCAAATGGTGCGGTAATGGTTAAATACGACCCGAACGACAAGACGAAGGTTGCCATCGAATCGTTCTCACCAGCACCAGCAGCCCAGTAACAATATTCGGTACTACAAAAAAGACGCGGACAATGCCGCGTCTTTTATTTTTGCTAGGGTGTGCTAGTCACTGCCGGGGTGGTGACACTCCCAACCACAATATTGACAAAGAGCGTATCTCCAAAAAAGATGCCATTCTCATCCGCCATTTGCCAGGCGCTTTCGATGACACCGTTAATGCCGCTTGGCACCACCAACTCGACGGATATCTCGCGTTTGGCTCCAGTGGGAATGGCTTCGGTCAATGTGACTGGGGCTCCGCGCATCGCTTCACCGCCAACATGTTGGAAGGTGAAGCCGGGGCGCCATGCGCATCCGCCAATATTTTGCACGAGCCAGGTCTTGGTGAATTTTTCGCCCGGCTTCATGCGTGTACCGTCATTAATGGTGATATCTTCAATGTAGAGCAGGTTGAAGCAGGGGTTGGAGGTGGGGGATGGTTCGGGGGTGGTGGAAAGCGCTGTTTCGGTCACGCCGACGGGCGTCAGTGTAGGGAAAGGTGTGGGGGATGGAGCAAGCCCGGTCAGGTTGGAGGCGAAGGTTTCCACGGCTTGGGTGCGGATGGCGTTTGTATCCAGCGCGGTGGTTTGGTCTCCCTGATTATTGGCGCACGAAAATAGAAATGCGCCAATGATCAAGATCGTACTGATAAGAATGGTTCTGTATTTCATTTGTTGGTAGTTTTCTCTCTTGCCAGCGCAATGCCGGTGGCGATCGCGCCGGTCAGTTCCCATACAGGGACGCCGATAAATTTAAGCGGGGCAATGCCGAGGATGACGACGGTAGTGAAGACTATGAATGTCAGCCCGCGGAAGGGGACGGTCCAACGATAAAAGATCTTTACATCATTCAGGGCGGCGAGAACGTAATAGATGCCCATGTTTAACGATGCCATGGAGGATGCGGTCATAAAGGTCAATGTATAGTCGGAAGAGGCACGGGCGGCGCGTTCCACGACCTCGAAGCCAAGAATGGCAAGCAGAATCTCAGGACGAATGATGCCAACAACGCCAAGCAGGAATGCCATGACACCGAATATAAACATTGTCCAACCGGACGCGTCGCGAATTTTCATCGTTTTGATCTCCTGGGTTCCTAAAATTTATTTATAAATTATACCCGTAACCTTTCGGCATGATAAAATCACTAAACTATGGCTAAACATCTTGTATTGGTAGCTGGGAATATTGGTGCGGGCAAAACCACATTGACAGAACGCATCGGCGCACGCCTTGGCTGGTGGACGGGATATGAATCCGTGGCAGATAACCCCTATCTTTCCGATTTTTACGGAGATATGCGTGCCTGGTCTTTTCACTTACAAATATTTTTTCTTGGGCATCGTGCCGACCAGTATTTGGTGGCGGCGCGGGATGCGCGCTCTGCCATTTTAGATCGCAGCATTTATGAAGATACCCATATCTTTGCTCGTGCCCTGCATCACCTCGGAAACCTGAATGAGCGAGATTATCTTGCTTATCGAAAATTGTTCGAGCTGGTGGTTAACGGACTTCCTCGTCCTGACCTGTTGATCTATCTGCGGGCACCCGTTCCGGTTCTAATGGAACGCATTCGCCGCCGCGCGCGTAATATGGAAACCGGCATCACGGCAGAATATCTAACTTTATTGGATTCTTTTTACGATGAATGGCTCGGTTCATTTGACCTTTGTCCGGTGTTGACCATTCAAACCGATGACCTCGATTATGTGAATTACCCGAGCCATCTTGACCTTGTTGCGCAGCGCATTCAAGACAAGCTGGCTGGCAAGGAAATAATGGATCTGCGTGGAGATGCCAAGTGACCATCCCCAAAAAAGAAGGCACCGTTTTTCTTAATATCCCCCTGTTTCGAGATATTCCAAAGCTGGAGTTGTACCAGCTCATTAATGAGTTGCCCATCGAAAATTATAAGGATGGCGATTTCATTTTCCGTGAAGGGGACCCCGGCAATAGCATGTATGTTGTGATGACGGGGGAGTTGCAGATCGTTCTTGCGGCTGGCTCAACGGATGAAATGTTCCTGCGCACCTGTGGACCCGGTGAGTATGTGGGCGAAATGAGCCTGATCATGCCCAAAGGCAAGCGCACTGCCAGTGTTCGCGCTTCGAAGGATAGCCGCCTGTGGGTGATGGACCGCGACAAGTTCAATGAATGCCTCCAGCGCTGGCCCCTTCTGGCGTATTCAATGGTTTCGATCATGAGCGAACGATTAGACTCGTCCAATGAGTCTGCGTTCCATGATCTGGTGGCGAAGAATCAGGCATTGCAAAAAGCCTATGATGAATTAAAAGAGGCGCAGGATCAATTGATCGAAAAAGAACGCCTCGAACGTGAACTTCAAGTTGCTGCAGACATTCAATTAAGTATTCTTCCTGATGTCCTTCCGGATACTGAGGAATTCAGTTTTGGTGCGCGCATTTTACCCGCTCGCCAGGTGGGCGGCGATTTTTACGATGTCTTTGAACTTAAAGATCACCGCATTGGCATTCTCATTGGCGATGTGGCAGATAAGGGTGTGCCTTCTGCACTGTTCATGGCGCGTGCGCATGCACTCATCATGGCAGAGGCGGATATCGGTGTGACCCCCGCCGAGGTGATGAACCTGGTCAATACACACATTACGCGGCTGCAAAAATCCACGCAGTTCGTTACGGTGCTGTATGGCATCCTCGATCTAAAGACCCGCGAATTTTCCTATGCACGTGCGGGGCATGAACCCCCTTTGATCATGCATGCCGATGGCAGCGTCGAGCGCATGCCGCATAGCCCGGGCATGGCGATCGGTTTATGGGAACCAGTGACGCTGGATGAGAAAATGATCAAGCTGACCTCTGGTGATACCCTCATCCTTTACACTGATGGCATGACCGACTGCCGCGACCCGAAAGGTGAAGCGTTTGGTCTGGAGCGCATCAAACGGACGCTCAGTGAACTACCCAAACAAAATGCCCAACACATTTGCAATACACTTCTTGAAACGTTGCAAGGTTATCAGGATGGTTCCAAGCAAGATGACGATGTGACTTTGGTGGCAGTCAAAGCAAAATAAAAAAGACCTCCCGAAAGGGAGGTCTTCGTTTTAGCGTAATGCTTGTTCAAGATCAGCGATCAGGTCATCTACATTTTCGATGCCCACCGAAAGGCGCACCAAGCCAGGGTCAACCTCAAGCGTGGAACCTTGAGTGGAGAGATGTGTCATCGCCGCCGGAACTTCGATGAGCGACTCTACGCCGCCGAGCGACTCAGCCAGTGTGAATAATTTGGTGGCTTCAGCGACTTTGACCGCTGCATCGCGCCCATCTTTCATGATGAATGAGATCATGCCGCCGCCATTTTTCATCTGTCGTTTCGCCACATGGACCTGAGGATGACTCTCATGAAATGGGTAGATCAGCCGTTTGACGTTTTTCTGCTTCTCTAAAAATGCAACGATCTTCTCGGCATTTTGCGCGTGCCTGTCCATGCGGATGGGCAGGGTTTTGATGCCGCGCAACACAAGGAACGAGTCCATTGGTCCCTGCACACCGCCGATGGCATTTTGCAGATAGGCTAGTTTCTCGCCGAGTTCTTTATCTTTCCCAATGATCGCGCCGCCGACCACGTCCGAGTGTCCGCCGAGATATTTTGTCATCGAGTGAACGACCAAGTCCGCGCCCAGTTCGAGCGGACGTTGGAGATATGGTGTGGCAAAGGTATTATCCACAACCAATAAAGGTTTATTCGGGTGATTCTTCACGACTTCTGCTACAGCGCGAATGTCTGACACTGCCAGCAGGGGATTGGTAGGAGTCTCCAACCACACGATGCGCGTGGACGGGGTTAAGGCTTCAGCGAGGTTCTCAGGATCGGTCGTGTCAGCAAATGTAAAGTCCAGACCGAAGCGGCGCAGGATTTTGTCAAAGAGACGGAAGGTACCACCGTAGACGTCATTACCAGCCACAACATGGTCGCCTTGTGCGAGCATGCGCAGAACGGTGTCTGTGGCTGCCATGCCGGAAGCGAACGCCAAACCCCACTGTCCGCTTTCGAGTTCGGCGAGACAATCTTGCAATGCCTTGCGTGTGGGATTCAATGTGCGCGAATATTCATATCCCTGACGCGGTTTGCCGATGCCATCTTGTTTGTACGTGGATGTGAGATACACAGGCGTCATCACAGCGCCGTTGTTCGGGTCGGGTTCCTGCCCTGCGTGGATGGCGAGGGTTTCAAATTTCATTCATGCTCCTTTGGTTGGTTTTTGTGATTATAAAAGAGAAAATTCATGTCACTCTGAGGGAGCGTTCTGTGCGACCGACACATGCACCGCAGTGCGGTGAGAGTCTCTTATATTGTAGTAGAGACCCTTCACTGTCGCTCAGGGTGACATCTTGTTGAACCTACAAGTCTTCGCGCTCAACCCCTGCGAACTGCAAAATAAAATCTGCTCCATATACTTTGCTTGGTGTTTGAAAACCGGGTTTAAGGTCGTTCGATAGAATGTGCTTCATGATCTCCACCGAAGTGAGCGCGGTTAGATAATACGCTTCCGGCGTGCGCAGCTTGGCGCGGATAGTTTTTGTTCCGTCCGTTACTTCAGCGATCAGCAAGGAAAAACCCGTTTTGTTTTTCTCACGCGAAGGACCGGGCGCAAAGAAAATGCCGATCAACCATTTGATGAAGTTTCTTGCCGCTCGTGAGTAAAGCAATGGACCTGCTACCTTGGTAAATTTCATCACCGAGATCATGGATTTGGGAAAGCCCATGTACACGGTCACATTTGGAATACCTGTACTGTGGTATGCCGTACTCACATCGCCCCAGCCCATCGTCACAAGTTTCGAAGGTCCGCGCCCAAAATCAATATCTTTGCTATCGTATAAATTCGGCACGCTGACGATCTTTCCATCGCGGCGGATCCGTCCTGCTCTATGGCTATTCTCGACTCCAGAGCGAGCCGTACCGCGTGAGACTCCGCTGCCAATGCTTTTGATGTAGAGCTTCAAGTCTGTTGCGCCTGGCAATTTCCCAGCCGTATATGCGATCAAACAATCAGAGGGCACCACGTCAAACCCACCGCCGGGCAGCAGCATCACGCCCGCACGTTTTGCTTCATCGTTCATCAATGCCAATGCTTCGAACTCTTCGATCTCGCCGCTGATATCTACATAATGTTTTTTATTGCGGATGCATGCTTCTGCCATTGCTTTGAACGTCAACACGAACGGACCGGCGCAATGCAGCACGGCATCCACTTCTTGTAATGCCGCATCGAGCTTGGCTGTTTCTTCCACCGCAAAAGAACGGTACGGCAGGTTGAATTTTTCTGCTTGTTCACGCAGGCGCTTCTCATCGCGCCCCGCGAGGATCAGATCCAAGCCTTCCTTCACAGCATGTTCAACGATCAATTGCCCCGTGTAGCCGTACGAACCATACACCAGAATTTTTTTCATGAGCGCTCCGTCCACGAGTGATGTGCATATTTTTCTTTGACAAGTTCTTCCGTGCGTTGAATTTCGGATGCAGACATTTCTCCGCGCTCGAATTGGATTCCCAACTCCGCCTCAAACCCGTGGACGAGGGACTGGGCTGCTCGTTCCCAATCGATTCTTACACCGAGAACGGATTCGACAGTCGTCGCCCGAGCAAGTAATCGTTCCTTTGCATTTTGTCTCGCGGCTTCGTTTTCAAAGACCAATGCATCACAAATCCGAGTTAGGTCACCGGTCAATGGAAGCGAGCCGTGTTGCAGCACGCCTTCTTTCTTCCGTGCCTGTGCCGAGCCGATCAGTTTTTTTCCATCAACAGTGATTTCATACGTCGAAGGAACTTCAAAACAAACCGGATTTAAATTTTGTTGGGTGTGCCCATCTTCATGTTCTTTCATTTCAACCGGCACACTCAATTCGCGCACAGCATGAAGCAATGCCTGCGCCAAGCGGTTATAGGATTCGAGCACACCGCCTGAAAGCACGGGCTCGTCGGCGGAACCGGTCACAGAGTAGGTCAATTCGTCGGTATGCAGAATCGCCCGCCCCCCGGTCACGCGGCGGACGACGTCCCAGCCGTGAGCATGGAGTCGTTCCACATCCACATCCTTGAAGGATTGGGCGTGCCCCAATGAAAGGCAAGGCGGATTCCATGAATACAATCTCAAAGTTGAGATCGATTCGCCGCGATGAATATGGTCGAGGATCGCTTCGTCCGCCGCCATATTCCATGCACCGCTGGATGGGGGAGTGTAAAGAATTCGCCAGGTTGACATGGGCAGTATTGTACCTGAGTCAAAAGACCTCCGAGTTCTCAAAGAACTCGAAGGTCTGGGTTTGAAAGATCAAATCTTTAAAAATTTCTCTGCAGCATCTTCGATCGTTTTCTCATCTGCACTTTCCAGCGGATGGCGGACCGCCCAATGTGGAAGCCCATACACTTTATGAAGCAAGCCTTTGAGGATGGGTGCAATTGGTGAATAGCTTTCAAGGAAATGCCGTTGTTCCGTAACTTTCGCTTGCACCTCAGATGGATCTTTGCCCGCTTGATATAAATCCCAAACCTCGCGAAGATTATCAGAGATGAGATTGGCAGGTGCAGTGATCGCACCTTGAGCATTGTTCGTCAGCGCATGGTGGAAATAAGAGTCGGTTCCGTTTAGAACTAACAATTCCTTCCCAAAGCGCTGACCAAGTGCTGTAGCAAAGGCTTCATCATGCGACGAATCTTTGATGCCTGCAAATTGGTTCGGATATTTGGTTTTGAGCCTTTCAAGCAGGTCGAGCGAAAAGCCAACGCCGGTCATTGCAGGAATGTGATAGCCAAGCAGGTGTTTTCCTTGCGGTACAGCATTTTCGATCAATTCGCTGAACCAGCGGAATAGCCCTTCTTCATTGGCTTTGCGGAAGTAATACGGAGGAAGAACCACGGTTCCGTCATAACCCAGATCATAGGCAAGTTTGGTCAACTCGATCGTTTCGGTCAAACTGGGGGTGCCAGTCCCTACAATGAGTTTGAAGTCACGCACCTGATGTTTGATGACACGGATGGAACGAAGCAGGGCTTCACGTTCTCGCGGGGAGAAGGATGGACCCTCGCCTGTGGTTCCGAATATCAACGCGCCGTGGCATCCGCGCCCGGCGAGAAAATGGAGAAAGACTGCCAATGATTCGAAATCGAAAGCGGTATCTGGTTTACCTTCGGTACGTGGCTTCCCAAGGTATGGGGTAACGGCGGCGGCGTATACGCCAGCAAGGGGATGAAGATTAGTCATTGAGTTCCTGTAAATTTTGAAATTAGACGAGTCGATAGTTGGTTATTCGTTTTCTTCGATGAATTGTTTGGCGGCGGTCTCCGGTGGTTGCAGCGGCTGACCTTCCTGATACAGATAGTGCTGGTGGTCAAGTGTCCATAAATACAGATCACCTTCGGTCTTTTTCGGAAACTCGTCCAGCAGCCCACTTTCACGGACGATATTCACGATCGGCATATAAACCGTATCGTACCAGTGAACAACGGCCTCCTGCTCCGAGATATCACGTTTGAAATCAAGCCCCATAAAGTAGCGATGCACGGCAATGTGTTCGAGCATACGGTTGAAACCGTCTGGGATGTTGAGCTTGATGTTCGCTTCTGGTTTTAATTTATCCAAACCGCTGCGTTCGAGGAAATCCACTTTGGCACCAAGGATCTCAAGGTCTTCCGGCTTGATATCCGGCGTAATGTTGACACGTGTGGCACATTCGCGCACTTCGGCTTCGATGTATTCCTGTCCCTGCTCGCGGGCAACCGAGACGCGGTGGTGACCGTCCACTACGAAAAACACATCGCCGACCTTGTAAAGTACCACAGGCGGCAGGTGGATGTCTTCATAGAATGCCCGGTCCACTTTTGTCCAGCGTGTTGCGAGTTGGTCTTCCTTGGGCAGGAAGGCTCGGTCGAATTCATGATAGCGGTTCAAACTGCCTGCGATCTGATCCACGCGGACGGTTTTCATGCCCCGATAAATGGGTCCGCCAATGCGAAGCTTTTCCTTTACATCGTCATACGACAATAAGTTATTGCGCTGCCCGGAAAGAACGGAGAACACCTGGTTGATAAAAGATTTAAATCGGGCGCGGCTAAAGTCGGCACGAACCCTTGATTCCATTTCATTTGACATTTTATTACTCACTTTACGTTCTACGATCAATTTCTGATTATAAATATTGCGGTTACTTGGTGGTTATTGAAAGGTTAAGGTTTTGCATCTTTCAAGTCAAACTGGGTTTCGATCAGTCTGTACGGATAAACGTTAATGATCTTTGTAGGTCCCAGATCCGTGCTATGGTCAGCGATATTATTCCGATAGAAGTGTGTATGACCGTGAAATAGATAGCGCGGTCTGGCAAAGTTTATCAGCCAGTTCAGGGCTTTCAGACCATTGTGAGCTGGGTCGGTGTCGTCGTGGATCCCGAAAGGAGGGGAGTGGCTTATCAGGACGTCCATTGAGCGGCGATATTTAATCCGATTTATGAGAAGCTGCGGCACCATCTGGAATGCCCGCAAATAAGCTTCAGATTGAGAATATTGATTTGACCCGTTCGGGCGGTAGCGGATACAGCCCCCAAAGCCGCCGATCAAAATATTTTTGTGCTGGACAATTTTGAGATCCAGATTTGAGCCGCCTTCCGCTCTGGAACGGAGGTCGTGCAGATCGAAATTCGGGTCATGATTTCCTGGTACATAGAACATTGGGATTCCCAGAACTGTTAAAAGATATTCTAGGTATGTATAGGGCAAATCGCCGCAGCCAAGAAGCAAGTCGGCACCCTTGAAATGTCCGCTATTTGCCAGGGTATAAACCCGGTCTACTACCTGGTCGCTTACAGCCAATATCTTCACAGGGGCTCATTGTGCCGTAGAAAATGCCCCCGCGCAAGCCCAAAAGTGCTGATCCTCAAAATTGCATTACCCAGCAATCACAAATACCCTTATAATTTGTTAATTCGGACAATTAACAATGGAAACGAGAAATATCACCTCACCTATCGGGTCATCGGGTTCGAATTCGAATCCAGGAGACCAACCAGGGCGCCAGCAATTAATGGCTGGTGTAACCCTTGTTAACCGTTATAACATTCAGGATGTTATCGGTATTGGGGGTATGGGGTCTGTGTATCGTGCCCGTGATATGCACTTCCCGAACGTGGTGAAACTGGTGGCGGTGAAAGAAATGATCAACATGGCGCCTGACCCATTGGTGCGTCAGACGATTGTGCAAAACTTTGAGCGTGAAGCGAACCTGCTTGCCACGCTTCACCATCCTTCCATTCCGCGCATTTACGATTATTTTTCACATGACGATCGCTCCTACCTTGTGCTTGAATTCATTCAAGGCAGAGATCTGGAAACGGTCATCAATGAATCAAGCGGCTTTCTGGCAGAAGACCAGGTCATTAGCTGGGCGATCCAGCTTTGTGATGTGCTTGAATATCTACATAGCCATAAACCTGACCCGATCATTTTCCGCGATATGAAGCCTTCCAACGTGATGATCAATCAGTATGGGGATGTGATACTTGTGGATTTCGGCATCGCAAAAACCTTCCAGACCGGCATCAAAGGAACGATGATCGGCACGGAGGGATATTCTCCGCCCGAACAGTATCGTGGTGATGCCACGCCTCTTGCGGATGTGTACGCACTCGGTGCCACTCTGCATCATGCCTTGACCCGTCGCGACCCGCGCCTCGAACCGCCTTTTACCTTTGCCGAACGCCCAATTCGGCGCATCAACTCGAACGTTTCTATGGAACTCGAATTGGTGGTAAGTACGGCATTGCAATATAACCCCACCGAGCGGTTTGCATCCGCAGCAGCGATGAAGGAAGCACTGATGAATGTGGCTCGTAAAACGGGTACACTTTCCAAGCTTTCTTCAGCGGCGGTTCCATCTCCGGTCAGCAGTGGGGTGAAACCACTGTGGGATTTCAAATGTGAAGATGAAATTCGCGGTGCGCCCATGCTAAGCCAAGGGACACTGTTTATTGGCTGCTATGATAACAACCTTTATGCTTTGAATGCCGCAGACGGGGTTTTTCAGTGGAAGTATCCCACCGAAGGCGGCATCGTTTCTCGTCCGGCGATCTTTGAGAACAATGTTTATTTTTGCTCCGAAGATCAGTGCTTGCATGTTATCAGCTCCCGTACAGGTAAATTGCTGTGGACCTACTACACTGAAGGCAAGATATACTCCTCTCCGCGCATTTCAGATGGGCACGTCTTCTTCGGCTCAGATGACCATAATCTTCATGCTGTGAACTTGAATAGCGGCAGGGCAGTATGGAAATTCGCCACAGATGGAGAGATCCATTCCACCCCTTTGGTCGTGAATGAAATGATTTACTTTGGTACGGAGTCTGGGTCGTTTTACGGGCTTGATTTCCGCGGCGCGTTGAAGTGGCGCTTCCAGGCAAAACGCGGCATGACCTCTTCTCCAATCAACAAGGGGCAGACTGTCTATACCGCCTCGTTGGACGGCACATTGTATGCCCTTGATGCGAAAAGTGGCTGGGCGATCTGGAAATTCCGCCTTGGGAAGGGCACCATATCCTCCCCGGCGATGATCGATGACCTTATCTTCATAGGGGCGGCGGATGGTTTCGTATATTGTGTAGATGCACGCACATCAAAGGAAGTCTGGCGTTATAAAACGGATAACCAGGTCAGCAGTTCGCCGGTGATCTATAAAGACTCCCTCTACATCGGTTCTGTGGATGGAGCCATGTACTGCCTTGAATACCGTACAGGGCGCCTACGCTGGAAGTTTGAATCCGGCGGTGCCATCACCGGTTCGCCGGTCGTTTTTGATGATATCGTTTATTTTGGCTCAACAGACCACCACGTCTATGCGTTGTTTGCCTAAAAGGAGAACTTGTGGCTGATTTCTTTCGTAAATTATTTGGTTCCAAGGAGGAGCCGGTAACAAAACCAAAACAGGTGGATTCTGCCACAACGGCTCCGCTTACTGATTCGCAGCTTCAATCGATCCTCTCGAGTCAGGCCCCCAAATATGAGATCAAACAACTGGTTGCCAGTGTTGGACAGTCTGTAGGCAAACAGCGCGATCATAATGAAGACAGCGTTCTGGCACTGACCAATACAATCTCCGGAAGTGTTGAGAGCGTCCCTTTTGGCTTATATATCGTTGCCGATGGAATGGGCGGGCACCAATTTGGTGAAGTTGCCAGCAATGCTGCCATCCGTATCGTTGGTGGAAATATTGCCAAAAAATTCCACTCCTATCTTTATAAAATCCCCACGCAGTCTTTACAGGAGTCGCTGCAGGAAGTGATGGAAAGTTCCATTCTCGAAGCGCACCAGTTCATTCAAAGGGAAGCTCCAGGCAGCGGTACTACCATCACCGCCGCGCTTGTGCTGGGTCAGCAAGTGACCATTGGGCATGTGGGTGACAGCCGCGCTTATGCCATCTACCCGGATGGAAGAATGGATCCACTTACACGCGACCACTCCCTCGTCAAACGCCTTGAGGAACTTGGTCACCTTAGCAAGGATGAAGTTGATACCTTCCCACATCGCAATGTTTTGATCCGCGCATTGGGGCAGGGCGAAATCCTTGAAGCAGATATTTTCACCGTTCCATTCCCGACGCCCGGTTATCTGATGATCTGTAGCGATGGTCTCTGGGGTGTGGTGAACGAAAAGGACATTCTCCGCATTATCAATGAAGCGCCAGATTTGCAACGCGCCTGCCAAAGTATGGTGGAAGCCGCCAATACTGCAGGTGGACCTGACAACATTACCGTGGTACTCGCTCAAATCGTTGGGTAACCTTCATTATGGCAACCAACAAGCCGGATCATTACTCCGTTCTTGGAATTTTTCGCGATGCTACGCAGGAAGAGATCAAGCGGGCGTATCTTGAAGCCGCCCAGCGTTTGCATCCTGATAAGAATAGCACTGCCGGGGAAACAGAATTGTTCCTGGGAATCCAGCAGGCATATGAGGTTTTATCCAACCCAAAACGCCGCAGTCAGTATGATTCGACCCTGCCCCCCGAGCAGATCGAAAAAAACAAGTTTATTCGCCAGGATGTTTTGTACAGCCGTCCCAGTCTGGTGCAGCTAAAAGAAGACCAGTTGCTGTACGCTCTGCTCGAAGTTGACCCGGCTGAAAAACAATCAGGCAGCCTGCCAGCACCACCATTAAATCTCTGCCTCGTTCTGGATCGTTCAACTTCCATGCAAGGCGAGAAGATGGATGTTCTCAAAGCGACTGCAATTCAGTTGATCCGCAGCCTGCGCCCGCAAGATGTATTGAGTATCGTCGTATTTAGCGACCGTGCTGAAGTCATTGTGCCTGCTTCGATTAGTCTCGACAAGCGCAAGCAGGAGGGCAGCATTCAAATGATCCAGCCTTCTGGCGGCACTGAGATCTACCACGGTCTGGAAGCTGGGTTAAAAGAAGTTCGCCGTACGCTTGACCCATCCAGAGTGAATCACATCATTCTGCTGACAGATGGAAATACATATGGAGATGAACAAGCCTGCCTAAAACTGGCGGAACAGGCAGCCGCCCTCAATGTTGGTATCACGGGCATGGGCATTGGGCATGAATGGAACGACATCTTTCTAGATACGTTGGCGGGGAAGACCGGTGGATCATCTGCATATATTTCGCAGCCCAAGGATATTGAACACTTCCTGATCAATAAGTTCAAGTCGCTTTCCAGCACCTATGCCGATGAGGTAACCCTGGAGTTTAAAGAACTTGAGCATGTCCGGCTAAATTTTGCATTTCGCCTCCAGCCTGAAGGTGGTGAAATCGAGACAGTCTCTCCAATGCGGCTTGGTCCCATTCTTAGGGATACCCCTTTGCACGTTCTGTTTGAGTTTGTTGTAGGTGCAGATGCGTTGAAAGAGGATCATGCCCTTTTATTGGACGGACTCATGAAAGCTTCGATAACCTCCAATATTGTACCTAGTGCCCCCATCCGCATCAGGATGACCAGGGATATTCACCAGAATCCCTCTGCCGAATCCCCGCCAACACGGGTACTCAAAGCACTATCGCGGCTTACTCTTTATCGTATTCAGGAACGTGCCCAGGCAGCCGCACGAGATGGGCAGTATGATATAGCAGCCCGTCAGCTTCAAAACCTGGCGACCCACTTGCTTTCGCAAGGCGAACACTCTGCAGCAAAGACTGCATTGTTGGAAGCACAAAATCTGGAAAATAGACGATCCTGGAGCGAATCTGGGGTCAAAGATATAAAATATAAAACACGAGCGCTGTTATTGGGCAGTGGCAAGGAGAAAAATCCATGATAGTTTGTTCTAATTGCAAGCATGCCAATATGACCGGCGCTATGTTCTGTGTGGAATGTGGCGCTCAGTTGGTTGGCAGAGATACGTTGACCACCCAATCCATCGTATCTGAAAATCTAGGAAAAGCGAGTAAACGGCTTACAGGGGAAGTTAGCCATCCGATCGAAGGAGTGGATGCATGGGCAAATCTGCATCTGCTTGATACCGGGCAAGTGCTGCCGCTTTCCTCCAGCAATGAGTTCACAATGGGGCGCATCAGCGAAGGGCAGCCCATCATGCCCGATATTGATCTTTCCCCTTATCAAGCATATGCTGCCGGAGTATCGCGTTTGCACGCAGTCATTAAACGTATCGGTCGATCGATCATTTTCATGGATCTTGGCTCCGCCAATGGAACATTCCTTAATGGGAATCGTCTGTCACCGAACAAGGAACAAGTTCTGGGGCACGGTGACATAATTGCATTGGGTAAACTGAGAATTCAAGTTCTGATCGATAGAAATTAATCAAAAAAGAAGGACTGGAAATGGCATTCACCGTTATTTTGCATATCGCCAATGAAGCCTCCGTAGCGGGCGAGGTGGATGAACTCCCCAAGGCGGCTGACACCATTATTACCATTATGAATCCCCGCCAGAAAGATGGCAAGGATTTACATTACATCGACCAAGGCACCGTCAAGGTTATCTGGCCTCTTGCCAAAGTCAGCTTCATCGAAATTATGGGTGACTCGGAAGAGGAAAAGATCATCGGTTTCGTGAGGGAATAACATGGCTGACATGGATAGACGACGCATCCTCGTAGTGGATGATGAAGAACGCATGGTACGTTTCATCCGTATGAATCTGGAGCATGACGGCTTTCAGGTGGGGGAGGCTTTCAACGGAAAACAAGCCATTCAAAAGATCCGTGATTTCACCCCGGACCTCATTTTGCTGGATGTAATGATGCCGGATATTGACGGGTTCGATGTGCTTGAAACCGTACGTGATTTTAGTAATGTGCCGGTCATCATGCTCACCGCAAAAGGCGAAGAGGACGACCGGGTGCGCGGACTTGAACACGGCGCCGACGATTACATCACCAAACCGTTCAGCCCGCGTGAATTGGTCAGCCGTATCAAGGCGGTTCTGCGCCGCACAGAGGGAACCTCCGGCTCCATGCACGGACTGATCGAGATCGACAAGCGCCTCAAGATCGATTTCGAGCGCCGTGAGATTTGGCTCGAAGGGAAGCTTGTTAAACTTCGACCCACCGAATACCGCCTGTTGTATCACCTTGTGCAAAATGCAGGCTGGGTCGTTTCACACGATCAGTTGCTCCAAAAGGTATGGGGGTATGAGTATCGTGACGAACCGCATTACGTCCGCTTGTACATCAACTACCTGCGCCAAAAATTGGAGAAGGATCCCGCCAACCCGGTATACATCCTCACTGAACGCGGCGTAGGATACCGCTTCGTAGATTTCAAACGCAGCAAGGAATAGACCTGAACCGAAGGAAATAGAAGCATGTCTGAGCAGAAACCCGAAAATAAATTTAGCGTAGCCGGAAAACTGATCGGTGTTTGTGTGGTGTGTATCGGCATTGTGTACGGCATCGTAACCCTTGTCACCGCATTGACATCCTGATCATTTTTCTCTAATAAAATGAAAACAAAACGCTTGCGTTTTTTTAACGCAGGCGTTTTAAATTAAAGTTCGTAAGACAAATTTATTCACCTAAAAGGAGGTTGCTATGTCAAACTTAATTCGTTGGGAACCCGCTCGTGAGATGATGACCCTGCGCGAAGCCATGGATCGCCTCTTCGACGATGCGTTCACCCGCCCGCTCAGCCTCGGTGGCAACAACTGGTCTATCCCTGCTGTGGATATGTACCAGACAGACAATGAAGTTGTGGTCAAGGTGGCATTGCCCGGTATTAAAGCCGATGAAGTCCAACTCAATGTCACTGGCGAGGTACTCACCATCAAGGGCGAGACCAAGCAGGAGAACGAGACCAAAGAGAAGGCATATCACATCCGTGAACAGCGCTGGGGCACCTTTGAACGCTCGCTCGTTCTGCCCACCGAAGTGGTGGCAGATAAAGCCAAAGCAGACTTCGAGAACGGCATCCTGACCATCACGCTCCCAAAAGCAGAAGAGGTCAAGCCCAAGACCATCAATATCAAGACAAAGTAAGATCACCCAACCCAAAAATAGGAGTCGAACAGACTCCTATTTTTGTTATGATAGGAAAGATACAGGAGAATCTGACTCATGACCCAAGCCTTTTCCTCTCTTCGCATCAACCCAGACCGGATGTTGGATGCCTTTAACCAATTAGCTGCCATCGGCTCGACGGGGGATGGCGGTGTGAATCGCATCACCTTCAGTGAAGCGCATCTTGCCGCTCGCAAATGGTTCCGTGAACACATCCAACAAAGCGGATTGGAATTTCGCACCGATGGGGCAGGGAATCACTCCGCGCTCTTGCCATGCACTGACCCAACCGCGCCCACGCTCATTCTTGGCTCGCACCTTGACTCTGTTCCCAAGGGTGGGCGCTTCGACGGCGCCTTGGGTGTGATGGCGGCACTTGAGGTGTTGAAAACGATTCGAGAAAGCGGAATCAAGCTCAAGGTTCAGTTGGAAGCGATGGATTTTACCGATGAAGAGGGGACACATCTGAGTCTGTTTGGGAGCAGTGCCATTTCAGGGCATTTGAGCCGCGAGGCGTTGAAGAATCCATACAGCGGGCGCGAAAATTTCACCGCCGGGCTGGCACGCGCCGGGTTGACCGAAGACAGCTTGTTTACGGCAAAGCGACCAAAGGAATCACTGGCTGGTTATCTGGAGCTGCATATTGAGCAGGGTAAGCGCCTTGAAAAACGTGGAATCAATATTGGAGTTGTCTCGGCGATCGTGGGGTACGGTTCGTACCGAATGGCGTATATCGGGCGTGCAGATCATGCCGGGTCGGCGGCGATGGAAGACCGCCTGGATGCAGGGCAGGGGGTGTCGGCATTTATTTTGGAAACCCGCCAGATCGTGATGCGCGACTTCCCGAATTGCGTGGCAAATGTGGGAAAGATCGAGTTTGCGCCGGGCGCCTCGAATATTGTGCCCGCCCGCGCCGACTTCTTGCTTGAGTTCCGCTCACCAGATGGAAAACAATTGTCAGACTTAGAAACTGCCTTGATGAAGCTGGCGCGTGAAAAAGCCGAACAATTTGGCTTGCAATTGAATGCCGAGCCGCTCGGTAGACATGCGCCAAATTTGATGAATACGAAAATTCAAGAAGCCTTTATTGCCTCGTGTGCAGCCCTGGAGTTGTCTAGCATTGTCATTCCATCTGGCGCAATTCACGATGCTCAATCACTGGTAGATCTATGCCCAGTGGGTATGATCTTCGTCCCCTCGGTAAATGGCACCAGTCACTCACCCTTTGAATTTACGGAATGGCAGGATTGCGTCAACGGCACGAATGTGCTTTTACAGGCAGCACTTAAGCTCGGAAGCGGGTAAAATAAGCGGCTGATAAACATGGATGGGTTTTTGACTGTCCCATACTTTTATCTGTTTTTATCTGTGCTCGATAATAGGATTTTTCATGAAGAATTTCGACCCCAAATACAACGCTATTCCCAAGACCGAGATCCACTGCCACCTGGAAGGCGCGATCCGTACACAGACCATTATTGATGTGGCACGCGAAAACAATATTTCCCTGCCTTCTTATGAGGTGGGGGAGTTGGATAAGCATGTCAAAGTCCTTGATCAGATGAGCGGACTGCAAGCCGTCTTGGACGCTTTCGATATTTTTCAGCGCACCATCACCTCACCGGCGGTTTTCGAGCGCATCTCTTGGGAATTGTTCGAAGACTGCGCAAAACAGAACATTAAACTCTTTGAAGTTCGCTTCTCGCCCGATTGGGCATTTCACGGTCACAACCTCGATTGGGATGCCTGCCTCGAAGGTTTGCTCCGCGCACAGGCGCGCGCTGAAAAAGAGTTCGACATGGCGATCGGTATCATTGCCATTACCTCGCGCGGCATGGGCGTGGACTCATGCGTTCGTACCGTGGATTGGGCGATCAAGCATAAGAAACATATCCAAGCCGTGGATCTCGCCGACGGCGAGAAACTCTACCCTGCAAAAGATTTCGTGAAGCCGATCCTGAAAGCCAAGGATGCTGGCTTGAAAGTAACCATCCACTCCGGCGAAGACACGCCTGCTTCGTATGTGATCGATACTATTAAGCATTTCCACCCCGACCGTATTGGTCACGGTATTCACAGCATTGAAGATATGAAAGCCGTTGAGATGCTTATAGAGAAGGGCATCACACTTGAGGTGAATCCCTGGTCAAATTATTTGACCAACGGCGTTCCAACAATTGAAGAACATCCACTCAAAAAACTGTTTGACCTGGGTGTGCGTGTAACCATCAATTCAGATGATCCGGAAGTGCTTGAAACGAATGTCAACAATGAATATCGAATTGCACATGAAATTCTCGGCATGAGCTTGGCAGATATTCATACCTGCAACCGTTTTGCCTTTGAATCCTCTTTCATTGAATCTGCTAAAACCAAGCCGATCTGGAATAAGTATTTTGCCTAGAATACAAATTGACCGATTCGCACCCCTTAGGGTAAAATAATGCGCTGTCTACCCCGAAATACTCATCCCATTGGGGATCGTGTAATCATCTTTTCAAGGAATAGGAAGAACGAAGAATGGTCAAGCGAACATATCAACCGAAGATCCGCCGCCGCGTACGCGTGCATGGTTTCCGCCAGCGCATGGCAACTGCCGACGGACGCAATGTCCTCAAGCGTCGCCGCCTTAAGGGACGCCACAAACTCACCGTCAGAATGAACGAGCACGTCAAGAAGACTCGTTGGTAATCTTCAGCGTCCCAGACGCGGAGACAATATGAGGCGCGGGTGCATAGACAATTTCGACTGTCCCGATCCGAAGACTTCAAGCGGGTGCGGCGAACAGGCAAGTCCTATGCCCATCCGCTTGTTGTGTTAGTAACACAAGCCAGTGAAATGAAAGATCACTTAAAGATCGGTGTTACAGCAGGGAAGACGACAGGCACAGCCGTCCATAGGAACCGCGCGAAGCGGCTCCTGCGTGAAGCGATGCGGACTCTAATTCCCTCCATCGCCTCCGGCTGGGACCTGATTCTGATCGCCAGACCCGCACTTGTGACTGCCACCTTAGAAGATACCCGCTCCGCGCTGATCAACGTACTTACCCGAGCCCGCCTATTCTCCGCGGACGAATCCTCCGGATGAACCAAGACCCTGAAGAGCAATTTATCCTGCACGATTATTCCCATGAACCGCGCCTGCGAGATATGCCGCGTACGCTTGGGAATTTTCCACGTATACTTGTCCTCTCTGTGATCCGTCTGTATCAATTGTTGATCTCCCCCGGTTTACCTGCCAATACCTGCCGTTTTTACCCATCCTGTTCTCATTACGGATATCAGGCGGTTTATAAACACGGAGCTTTCAAGGGTTCGTTCATGGCGGCATGGCGCGTTATGCGTTGTAATCCTTTTAACCCGGGCGGGTATTATCCTGTTCCATAACGATGCGTAATTCCGGCAAAGGTGAGTCCTTTGCTGTTTTCAGGAGTAAATCCAATTTGAATATGAAAAAGTTAAACTTTGTTATCTTGCTTGCGCTTGGTGCGATCTTGCTAAGCGCCTGTTCGGGAGGACGTGCCTCCATTGTGAACACGTGGGCAGGCCTTGCTGCTGATGGGGAACGGGCTTACCTTGCCTCCGGCTCGCACATTTATGCGGTAGATGTCACAACTGGTAAGGAAGTCTGGCGTTACCCGGCAGAAACCGATAGTAATATTATCTTTTATGCCAACCCCATTCTCACCCCCGATGGACAATTACTGGCTGGGAGCGAAGGCAACACTCACGAGCTGGTCAGTATCAATCCCGAAACTGGGAAAGACAATTGGACGGCTCCATTTTTAGGCGCAAAAGGCAAATGGGTGGCTACGCCCCTCATTTTCAATGAGACCATCTACGCCCCTAATTCTGACGGTTTCCTGTATATCCTCGATATGAATGGCGAGCAGATTTCTGACCCCATTGAATTGGGGGGCGCGCTCTGGTCTTCACCTGTGACTGATGGAACGTATATCTACGTCACAGCGCTAGATCATCATCTTCATATCATTGACCCGGCTACAGGCAAAACCGGAGAACCAGTTGACCTTGGTGGTGCCATTCCAGGCAGCCCTGTGGTAGGTGATGGCGGTGTGTATGTCGGTTCGTTCTCGTCGAACATTGAGTTCATCAAGCCCACCGGCAATCATGAAGTGATCACCACTGCCGCTGACTGGATCTGGGGAACCCCTTCATTGGATAATGGCACACTCTACTATGCAGACCTGAGTGGAAACCTGTATTCTCTGGACGTGGCATCCAATAGCCAGAACTGGGATGCCGTTCAACCGGATGGTCCCATTGTGGCAAGTCCGCTGGTGGCGGGCGATACCATTTACATTGTGACAGAGGCAGGCTCGCTCCTGTCTTTGGATCGCGACGCCAAAGTCGTCTGGGAAAAGACTGTGGGTGGAAAGATCTACACCAACCCCGTGCTCTCAGGCGAGATCGTACTTGTTGCGCCCTACAAGGCTGAATTTGCTCTCGCTGCTTACGACGCCGCAGGCAAGCAAGCCTGGACGTTTACCCTCGAGAAATAAGGAACCCAGATCATGTGGGAAACACTCATCATCCAACCGATGGTTAACCTTCTGTTGTGGATCTACGACATCCTTGGTCATGGTCCGCAAATGTTTGGTCTTGCCATCATTTTGTTCACTATCGTCATACGTCTCATTACTTGGCCGCTTAATGCTTCACAGGTAAAAGGCGCTCAAGCCATGCAGGAATTAAATAGCGACAAAGAATGGCAGGAAATTCAAAAGAAGTATGCCAAGGACCGCGAAAAATTGGCGCAGGAACAAATGCGCATTTACAAAGACCGCGGTATCAACCCCTTTGCCTCCTGTCTGCCGACCCTGATCCAGTTCCCGATCATCATCGGTTTGTATCAGAGCATCATACGCGCCATGGCTGCCACTCCGCTCGATATGCTCAACCTGGCTCGCACCATTTACCCCTTCCAGCATGTTTCAAATATCATCCCGCTTAACAGTACATTTTTGTGGATGAACCTCGGTCGTCCTGAAGGCATTCCTTTGCCGTTCGATGTATCTTTCCTGCCGAACGGGTTCCCGCTTCTTGCGATCGTTGTGGCGCTTACTACCTATATCCAAACCAAGTTAACTATGCCGACCACACCGCCCAACCCCAATGATCAGGCGTCGGCACAGACCGCTGCCATGAGTAGCAGCATGTCCATTTATATGCCGCTCATGCTTGGTTGGTTTGCTCTTACTTTCGCATCTGGTATTTCAGTTTACTTTATTACAAGCAACCTACTCGGCATAGTTCAATATGCCGCAACCGGACGCGCCAACTGGCGTAATCTTCTTCCCGGCGGAAATAAATCTACCCCGGCAAAAAAATAGGGAGGCACCATGAGTGAGCGGACCACCTTAGAAATTATCGCTCCAACTGTTGAAGAAGCCATTCAGCAGGGTCTCGACCAACTCGGTCTTACTGCCGACGCGGTCTCAGTGGAAGTTTTGGATTCAGGCTCAAAAGGATTATTCGGACTCGGCGGACGCCAGGTACGTGTGCGTCTTTCTGTAGCTCCTCCGTCCATGCCGGACTTGCCCGCTACCCCTGTGCCCGCGGCAAAACCCGAACCTAAGACTGCTCCAGCCAAAAAGGCAGATTCCAAGCCGAAAGCGAAAGAACCCAAGCCGCGTGCCGAGAAAAAGCAGGCAGAACCGAAGCCGCAGCAGCCCAAACCTGAGCAGAAACCCGCCGCACCAAAGCCTGCTCCGCAGCGTCCCTTGAACGTGGAGCACGATGCAGTCTTGAATACCGCGGAAGAGGTCGTCTCCAAACTGATCTATCACATGGGTATGACGGCGCAAGTCTCGGCTCATTACGATGAAGATGACTCTGCTGACAACCGCACCATTCAGGTTGATGTTCGCGGCGAGGACCTCAGCGCTCTGATCGGGCGTCATGCTGAAACGCTCACAGCATTTCAGCATGTTGCTTCGTTGATCGTCGGCAAACAGACCCAGCAATGGGTGCAAGTAATCGTGGATGTGGAAGGCTATCGTGCCCGCCGTGAAAAGCAGATCCGCCAGCTCGCCAACCGCATGGCAGACCAGGTGACCAAGACCGGTCGCAAAGTGACCATGGAACCCATGCCATCCAGCGAACGCCGCGTTGTTCACATTGAATTGCGTGGACACCCCGCCGTGAAGACCGAAAGTTCTGGCGACGAGCCGTACCGCAAAGTGGTGATCTTGCCGAAAGAATAATTAAGATGATGGATGATAGACCGTGGACGATAGTTCACGGTCTATTTTTTATGGTCTATTGTCCATCGTCTATGGACTGCATCACGGTATAATTCACCCATGTCTGACCTTCGTCCAGTGGATTATCTCTTGATCGGTCATGTGGCTGTGGATTTAACTCCATCGGGCAAACAACTTGGCGGGACGGTTTCATACTCTGCGCTGACGGCGCGGGCGATGGGGATGAATGTGGGTATTGTCACTTCCGCAGGGCAGGATGCTCCTCTGAGCCTTTTGGACGGCATTCAAATATTCAACCTTCCAACGGAGCAAAGCACCGTTTTTGAGAACGTCAAAACCGAACAAGGACGTAAACAAACCTTGCATCATCAGGCGGCGAAGATTGCGTTTGAGCACGTCCCGCAAATTTGGCGGGATGCCCCGATCGTTCACCTTGCTCCGATCGCGCAGGAAGTGGACGCGGCGCTGGCAAGTCAGTTTCCGGACTCATGGGTGGGGGTCACGCCGCAGGGATGGATGCGCACCTGGGACGACAATGGTTCAGTGTCGGCTCAGGCTTGGGAAAACAGCGAGCAGGTCCTCGGTCAGATCGGAGGCGTGGTGATGAGTTTGGAAGATATCAACCACAACCTGGAACTCGTCGAATGGATGGCGCATCACACCCGTCTGCTTTGTCTGACGGAAGGGGAGCAGGGCGCGGTGTTGCATTGGCATGGTGACCGTAGACGCTACCGTCCTATTAAAGTGGAGGAAGTGGATGCGACCGGTGCAGGCGATATTTTTGCGGCGGCTTTTTTTGCACGGCTTTATCAAACCAAAGATCCGTGGGAGGCGGCACGATTTGCAACCAACCTCGCGGCGTATTCTGTGACACGGGTTGGCTTGCAGGGCATTCCAACCCATGCGGAAATTGAACATTGCAAGATGGAGGTTTTGTCTTGACGAAGATCTATACGCTGGTGAATCAAAAAGGCGGGGTGGGGAAGACCACATCCACGATCAACCTGGCGGCGTATTTGGCGAAGCTGGGGCAGCGTGTGTTGGTGGTGGACCTTGATCCGCAGGCAAACGCCACATCCTGTTTGGGTGTGGATAAATTGTTGGTGGAAGGCAGTACCTATGATGCCTTGCTCGGTGAAGAGGATATCTTTCCTTCGATCTTGTTGAATGAACGTTTACAGTTGTCTCTGCTGCCGTCTTCGCCTGCGCTGGCTGGCGCGGAAGTGGAATTGGTGGATGAACTTGCGCGTGAGTCGCGTTTGCGCAAGGCGATCATGCAGGTGGCGAATCGCTATGATTATGTGCTGATCGATTGTCCGCCTTCGCTTGGCTTGTTGACCGTGAACGGACTGATGGCAGCGATCGATGGTGTCATCGTGCCGGTGCAGTGTGAATATCTCGCGCTGGAAGGCTTGGGCCAGTTGACCCAAACGATCGAACGTGTGCGTGCGGCTCTTTTCCCTGAATTGAAGGTGCGCGGTGTGATCCTGACGATGTTCGATAACCGCACCAATCTCTCGACCGATGTGGTGAAGGAAGTGAACCGGCATTTCCCCAATCAGGTCTTTAAGAGCATCATTCCGCGCAGTATCCGGCTGGCGGAAGCGCCCTCGTATGGATTGCCCATCTCGGAGTATGCGCCCACTTCGGTCGGTGCGGAGGCGTATGATGCGCTGGCGAAGGAATTGCTAAAAGGCGATAAGTAACCACAGATAAACACAGATGAAAAGGATTTTTATCTTTCCGTTTTTGTTTATCCCATTCATCTGCGGTTAAAAAGGATTTATCATGGCTCAACGAAAAGGTCTTGGAAAAGGTTTGGATGCACTCATCCCTGGCGGGAAATCTTCCACGCCGCCAGCAGGTGGGAGCAATAGCAGCGCGGGTTCGCAAAGCGGCGGTGTGCAGCAGGTGGCGGTGGAAGCCATCAAGCGCAACCCCCGTCAGCCGCGCATGCACTTCAAAGAAGAGGATCTGAACGATCTGGCAGCCTCGATCCGCGAGCATGGGGTCATTCAACCGTTGATCGTTTCGCCGAAGAATGACGGCACCTTCATCCTGATCGCGGGTGAACGACGTTTACAGGCGTCGCAGCGTGCCGGGTTGTTGAAAGTGCCGGTAGTGACGCGGCAGGCAAATAATCAAGAATTGCTCGAGCTGGCATTGATCGAGAACGTTCAGCGTGCGGACTTGAATCCGATGGAAGAAGCTGAAGCCTACCACCAGCTTTCTGAGGAGTTTGGGCTATCGCATGAGATGATCGCCAAACGGGTGGGGAAGAGTCGTGTGGCGGTGACGAATACCATGCGCCTTACCAACCTCGCCGATGCGGTCAAGCAGGCATTGGTGGATGAGAAGATCACGGAAGGTCATGCGCGCGCGTTATTGGCACTCTCCACTCAAAAGGCGCAGACTTCGGCATTGCAGACCATCATTAACTTGCAGTTGAGCGTCCGTCAGTCCGAAGAGTTGATCCGTAAGCTGACAGGCAGCCGCCCGGTCAAGGTTAAGAAAGCAACCCAAAGCGCCGATGTGATCGATGTGGAAAAACGCTTGCAACGCAGCCTCGGTACGAAAGTGGCGCTTAAGCATGGCAAGAACGGCGGTACCGTGACGATCTATTATTATTCCGATGAAGAGTTGGATGCATTGATCAAGAAGATGTCGTAATCTATAGTGGCGCGGTTTCCGCGCCTTATTCTTAAAAAGGCTTTGGGTGGGGAGAACCCGCCCCTACAAAAATAATATGAAACTCCTCTACAACGCCAACATACACACCCTTGACCAGTCCAATCCGCACGCTTCTGCGATCCTCATCGCAGGCGGGCGGATTATTGCTGTAGGCAGCAAAGACCAACTCGAAAGCTTTGCGCATGGCAAGGTCGAAAAACAGGATATGAAAGGCAAGACCATCCTGCCGGGTCTCACTGACGCGCACATCCACATGCAGTTTTATTCGTTGGGACTTTCCAAAGTGGATTGCGAGACCAAGACGAAGGAAGAATGTCTGCGGCGGGTGGGGGAGCGTGCGCGGACTCTCAAGCCGGGTGAGTGGGTGTTGGGGCACGGTTGGCAGCAAAACGATTGGGATGGGAACTTCCCAACCGCGGCAGAACTCGATGCAGTCTCGCCGAACAACCCCGTTTATCTCACTGCCAAGTCATTACATGCAGCCTGGGCGAACACGTCCGCGTTGAAGTTGGCGAGTATCACGGATGAAACGCCCGACCCGAAAGACGGCGCCGTCCAACGCGATGCGAAGGGTAAAGCCACAGGCATCATGATCGAAACGGCGATGGCGTTGGTCAATGCTGCGGTGCCAGAAGCAACTCTGGCTGAGTTGGAAGCGGCGCTTGAAAAGGCGCAATCCGTGTTGTGGAAGATGGGCATTACCGGCGTCCACGATTTTGACCGCCGCCAATCGTTCATGGCTTTGCAATCTTTGCGGGCAAAAGGCAAACTAAAATTACGCGTATGCAAAAATATCCCCGTCGAAAGCGTGGAGCAGGCGAATGACCTTGGCTTGCGCACAGGCTTCGGCGATGAGATGTTGTGGATCGGTTCGGTCAAGGCGTTTATGGATGGCGCACTCGGTCCACGCACGGCGGCGATGTTCCAGCCGTATGAAGGCGAGCAGGAAAACCGCGGCATCCTCAACATGGATGGCGAAGAGCTTTTTGAACATGCACGTAAAGCCGCCGATGTGGGTTTGAGTATGACGGTGCATGCCATTGGAGACCGTGCCAATCACGAAGTACTGAATGCCTTTGAGCAGTTGCGCAATTACGAAACACAAAATCATTTGCCGCATCTACGTCACCGCATTGAGCATGTGCAAGTCATTCATCCAGACGATGCGCCGCGCCTTGCCAGGCTCAATGTCATTGCATCCATGCAGCCCATTCATGCCACCTCCGATATGTTTGCCGCCGATCGCTATTGGGGTGACCGCGCCAAGTTCTCGTATGCCTGGCGTGACCAACTTAACTTTGGTGCGATCCTTGCCTTTGGATCGGATGCACCGGTCGAGTCGCCGAACCCGTTCTTGGGATTACACGCCGCTGTCACCCGCCAACGGGCAGACGGTTCACCCTCCGCTGAGGGCTGGCGCGCCGAACAAAAGTTGACCCTCGCCGAAGCCTTATCTGCTTACACCTTTGGCGCCGCCTACACAGCCAATGCCGAAGATCGTCTCGGCAAACTTGCTGATAATTTTCACGCCGACCTGATCGTTCTGGATGAGGATCCGTTCAAAGTTGCTGAAAAACACTTATTGACAATTTTCCCCTCCGCTGTCATGATTAATGGCGACTGGGTGGTGTATTAACCCTCAACGTGCTGGTCATTTTGCAGAATTTGGAAATATTCATGGAACCTAAGTTGCCTAAGTTATCGCCCGAAATGCTCGTTCCTCGTTTGGGGGAATATTTGGTTCAGAAAGGGTTGATCAGTGAAAGCGACCTGCAGCATGCTCTGGCGTATCAGCAAGAGACGGCGTACAAAGGCGGGCAGGCGTTGCTTGGGCAGGCGTTGATCGACCTGAAGATGTTGGATAAAGAAACTCTGGATCAGGTCATTACCGAGCTGATCATTCAGTTGCGCTCCGCCTTGCAATCGGCAAACCGTAATTTGGAACAGCGCGTCCGCGAACGTACTGCAGACCTGAACGAGGCACTGAATCGCCTTTCAGAACTCAGTCAGATGAAAGCAAATTTTATTTCGAACATCTCGCACGAGCTGCGTACCACGCTTACTCATATCAAAGGTTATATCGAGTTGATGGTTTCAGAATCGTTGGGACCTGTCACCGAGGAACAACGCCATGCGTTAACGGTCAGCCAGCGTTCTGCCGGTAAATTGGAAGATATGATCGAAGACCTGATTATGTTCTCGCTGGCTTCACGCGGCGAAATGAGCATGAAATTGGATAAAGTTGATATCCGTCGGGTCGTGTCCCTGCTTGTGAAGGCTGCTGCTCGTAAGTCGGATGAGCGTGGCGTCAAAGTGGATGTCCTTGCGTCGGATTCTATTCCGCTTGTGCAAGCAGATGGAGAGAAAATAGGTTGGGCGGTAACTCAATTGCTGGATAATGCCATCAAATTTACACAGTCAGGTGGAAGTGTAACGGTTGTTTTGGAAGAAGATGGTAAAAATCTGGTACAGGTGATTGTTCGTGATACTGGGATAGGCATTCCCCAGTCTCGCCTGCGAGAGATATTTGAACCCTTCCATCAGTTGGATGGTTCTTCGACCCGGCGTTATGGAGGCACAGGGCTGGGTTTGTCCCTTGTGCGTCAGATCGTGGAGGCGCATGGGTCTCTCCTCGACGTGAAGTCGACGGAGGGCAAAGGCACTACGTTTAATTTCCCTCTGCTCGCCCTTCGGGATTAATCCATGGACAAAGACACACTCTCCGAGCTTCACCGTATTTTTCAAGACGTACAATCAAAATCGGATTGGAAATCTGCGCTGGATACGTTGTTCAATTCCATGCGCAGCTCATTTGTCTTTGATAACGTCGCCATTTACCTGAGCGACCGCCAAACCCGTGGTTTGGATGTTGTCTATGCCCGCGCCATGGGGCGAGGGAAGGCTGCCGAAGCTGATGCCGCCTGGGGTGAGAGTGTGGCAAATGATGTCATCTCCAACGAGCACATGGTCATTCACGGACCGCAAAAAGGAACGAACCGTAAAGATCGAATGACCCAGACTTTTTTGCTGGGCATTCCATTGTATGTGGGTGAGAAGTTGCGCGGGGCGCTCTTATTCGTGCGCTTTGGTGGACCAGAGTATTCAGATATCCATATCCATGTGGCGTCCTTACAGGCGATCTGGGCGGCAGCGTTGATTGAACGCAGGGAGTTGCAAGAGGCTCGTGCCGAATTAGACTCGGTTCAACGGCAAATGCGGCTGCAAGATGATTTTGTTTCAACCATCTCGCATGAATTGCGCACGCCGTTGGGATTCATCAAAGGCTATAGCACCAGTCTTCTGCGTCAGGATACCAAGTGGGATGATGCCACCCAGCGCGAGTTTCTTTCGATCATAGATGAAGAGACGGATCGATTGGCTAAATTGATCGAAGATATGCTTGAGTCGGCGCGTTTGCAAAGCAAAACGATCCAATTTAAATTTTCTCCCATCCGGCTCGATGCATTGGTGCGGGATGTGACTGCCCGGGTGCGCACACATCATACGCAACTCGAGATCGACTTGAAGTTGGATATTCTTCCGCCTGTGCTCGGCGATGGCGTTCGTCTTTCGCAGGTGTTGGAGAATTTATTCAGCAATGCCATTAAGTATGCACCTGGTTCGAGCATCACGGTCGCAGGAAAAGCGGTTGGCAATAAGGTCAGGTTGTCTTTTGCGGACGAAGGCGAAGGTATTCCTGAAGAATTTATCCCATTTCTTTTTGAACGCTTTTATCGAGTCCCTGGCGAGCGCACGGTGACGGGCACCGGGCTGGGGCTGTATATTTGCAAGCAAATTGTTATGGCACATCATGGTAATATTTGGGTAGAGTCAGTGTTGGATCATGGGACAACCTTTTTTGTCGAGTTGCCTGCCGACCCAACGCTTTGACCAGTACGCAATTAAACTCTCGAGGAGTTATTTTTATGGCAAAGCGTATTCTGATCGTGGACGATGAACCTCGTTACCTGCGCCTTTTGGAAGCGAACCTTCGCACCGAAGGGTATGAAGTAGTTACCGCGCAGGATGGGATGCAGGCGTTGGATGTGTTTTCCTCCAACCCGATTGATCTGGTTTTGATGGATGTGATGATGCCCCGCCTTGATGGCTTCGGTGCAACACAGCGTCTGCGTGAATTTACCAATGTGCCTATTGTGATCCTGACGGCACGCGGTGAAGAGCAGGATCGTGTACGCGGGCTGGACCTCGGCGCGGATGACTATCTCATCAAACCGTTTTCTGCAACTGAGTTGCTTGCCAGAGTACGAGCGGTTCTGCGGCGTGCCCAGGCTCCATCAGAAGCAGGTCAGGTGCGCTTCTTTACCCATGAGGAGCTTAAGATCGATTTCGCACGTGCAGAAGTTTGGCGCGGAGAAGAACCCGTTTCACTTTCTGCCACGGAATACAGATTATTGCTTCAATTTGCACATAACATCGGCAAGATTCTGACATCGGAAGAATTGCTGACCAGTGTGTGGGGGGTTGAATATAAGAACGACAAGGAAATTTTATGGGTGAGCATTGCCCGTCTTCGCCAAAAGCTGGAGAAAGATGCTCACTCGCCAAAACATATTGTCACGCGTTCAGGACTTGGATATTTGATGCCACCGAATGAAGCGTGATGCTGGCGCATGAGTACTGGCTTGCGCATGGAAAAGGTTATGACTCAAAAGAAAATCCTCATCATTGACTCAGATGCTGCAAGCCGGAATTTTATTGTTCGAAAACTCCAGGACCTGGATTTTGAAGTCTTACAGGCGGGTTCCGGTAAAGAAGGCTTGATCTTGATGTGGCGGGATCGCCCAGATCTTGTGATCGTGGATCCTGTCCTGTCTGATATCAAAGGTGAGGAATTCGCCTTTAAATTACACAACGACTCACGCTCGGCTAATCTGCCGCTTATCGCATTGAGCAGCGACCATAACCCTGACCGCATAAAAACCTGCCGGGATGCCGGGTTTAATGAATATATTACCAAGTCTGGGCAGGCGGTTTCCATGTTGACGGATACGGTCAACCGTTTGTTTGGAATTACAACTGAAACAATGAAACAGGGCGGTTTGATGATGGTGTTCCTGAGCGCCAAGGGCGGCACCGGCACTTCTTCCGTCTGTGCCAACACTGCTTTGAACATTTCAAAACATCAACCGGACGCACGAATTGCCGTGGCTGATCTGGTGTTTCCGATCGGCTCGATTGCCCAGATCGTTGGTTATGAAGGCAAAGAAAATATCGTGACGATCTCGCGGAAAGAAGCGTTGGAGACCGGCGTGGATTTTCTACAGACCGAACTGCCTAGAATGGATGTCTGGCAATTCAACCTTTTGGCAGGCTCTCCAGACCCTGAATTGAGCAATCAATTGAATGTTGAGCGGATCTGGGGGCTTGTTTCAGAATTGAAATCTGCGTACGATTATGTACTGGTGGATATCGGACGTTCTCTTTCAAAGATTACCCTGCCGTTGATTCAGCATGCTGACCTTGTTGCTGTGCTTATCAGCACGGATATCAGCACGATTTCACTGACTGGCACCATTCTCGACTATTTGAAGACCAAGGGAGTAAGCCAGGAGAAGATCTATACGATCTTGAATCGGCATGCCGGATTGGAAGGTCTCAGCAAGCGGGAGGCTGAAACCATGTTGGACATAAATATCAATACTGCAATCCCCTACCTGACAACAAATTTCGGTTTTGCAAACAGCCAACACCTGCCTTTTACGATAAAATTCCCTAACGATACCGCCTCAATCATCTTTCACGAGTCTGCCCGGGAAATGGCAGCCCTGGCTCAAAAGAACCGAAACGAATAGTCATCCCGGCAGGCGGGAGAACATCATGTCAATCGAATACGACGAAAAAGGGAAGTACTACACCAACGTCATCCAAAAAATCCCTGTCCCGTCCATCATCCAAACCACCACTAATTTGATCCATGGTTTGATCCATGTGCGTCAGGATGAACGGTTAAAGGATGAATTGGAAACCTCCGAACGTTACATTGCGGTGACGGAGGTAAACGTTTTGGATGCTGAAGGAAAAGTCGCTTTCAGCGGACCTTTCCTGGCAGTTCGCAAAGATCAGATCGTCTGGATCATGCCCCTGAATAAGGAGCGGAATGGCGAAGACGATCAATGAACAGTCAAATTCAGGGGACACCTCAACGATTGACCGGGCAGGATCTCATCCGCCTCAAAAAATATCTTGCCGATAATCTTCTGCGTGCGTTGGAAGTTGAAGGAGTGGATGCCTCACAACGCGTCACATTTATTCAACAAAATATAGGTCGCATCTTCGATACGACCCAGCTCAAACTTCCCGAAGACTTAAAAAAAGAAATTTATAAGCAGGTGCTCAATGACCTGCTTGGGTTTGGTCCCATTCAATCCTTGTTGGATGACCCGGATATATCCGAGATCATGGTGAATGGACCTAAAAAGATATTCGTCGAAAAAAAAGGACAGCTTACCAAAAGTGAGGTTACCTTTGATGACGATGACCATGTTGTCCGCATCATTGACCGCATTATTATGCCTCTGGGGCGTCGCGTGGATTTTGACTCTCCGACCGTGGATGCTCGTTTACCGGATGGTTCACGCGTCAATGCAGTGGTTCGCCCGGTTTCCATTGATGGACCTTCCATTACCATCCGTAAATTCCGAAAAGACAAATTGAAAGTTGAGAACCTGATCGAGTTTGGTTCCATCTCAAAACAAATGGCGGATTTTTTAGAGGCTTGTGTAAAGGCGCGTTTTAATATCGTCATCTCAGGTGGAACGGGTTCAGGCAAGACTACGCTTTTGAATGTAGTCTCTGGATTCATTCCGGAAGCGGAGCGCATCATCACCATTGAAGATGCTGCCGAACTTCAATTGCAGCAGGAACATGTCATGCGCATGGAAACGAAACCTGCCAACTCAGAGGGACTCCATGCAGTTACCATCCGCGATTTGGTGAAAAACTCACTGCGTATGCGCCCGGACCGGATCGTGGTCGGTGAAGTTCGCGGCGGTGAAGCTCTTGATATGCTCCAGGCAATGAATACAGGGCACGACGGCTCATTGACAACGGTTCACTCCAACAGCCCGCGTGATGCGATCTCCCGTCTCGAAACACTGATATTGATGGCAGGTATGGATCTGCCTCTCAAGGTCGTCCGCCAACAAATATCCTCTGCCATTGATTTGATCGTCCAGCAGACCCGCCTCAAGGATGGCAAGCGCAAAGTTACAGCCATCACCGAAGTGGCAGGTATGGAAGGTGATGTTGTTGTGCTTACCGATATTTTCAAGTTCAACCAGACGGGTGTCACGCAGGATGGGCAAGTTCTCGGCGAATTAAGACCCACGGGTATTCGCCCAAACTTCACCCCGCGTCTGGAAGCGGCTGGCTTCAAACTTGGCGCCGAAGTGTTCATGGCACCCCGATCTCAGGAGTCTTCATCAAGGCGTTGAAACACTCTGCTATAATAGGCATTTACACTTGATGAGGTAACATGACCAACGCTCAAATAACCATTCGTGAAAAGAAACTCGGCTTGTTGATCCGAGATGCCCGTATGGCGGAAAGGCGCAGCATAAAAGAGTGCGCCGATGCCATTGGTGTCAAACCGGGATTGTTCCGCGCCTATGAAGAAGGGCGGCGCGCGCCATCCCTGCCCGAGTTGGAAGCCTTAGTATTCTTTTTGAAAATCTCGATCAATCAGTTTTGGGGAAACAATACCATCTCCGATGCCCCCGAACCTCTGGCGCATGAAGACATCACCCGCCTGATCTCTTTGCGGCAGCGCATGATCGGTGCCCTGATCCGTCAGGAGCGTACCAATGCCAACATGTCCATTCGCCACCTTTCGGCACAGACCGGCATTTCTCAATCCAAATTGAAGTCGTATGAATTGGGTGAGCGCACGGTGTCCGTGCCGGAACTGGAAGGCATCCTATTGGCGATGGGTAGCCGTATCGAGAACTTCTTCGATCAAAGTGGACCTGTGGGTGAGTATATGAACAGCCAGCAAGCCATGCAAAAATTTACGGATCTCCCCAAGGAATTTCAGGAATTCGTTTGCCAGCCCGTCAACCGCCCTTACCTTGAACTGGCCATGAAGCTCAGCAGCATGTCACGCGATAAGCTCCGCTCCGTGGCAGAGGGTCTGCTTGATATTACTTTATAAACTCCATGACCCTCGATCCTCACCAACTCGATGCAAAGGGCAAGAAAGCCTTTGCAGAAAAGAAATATAACGAAGCCGCTGACTTTTTCCATCAGGCGGCTGAGGGCTTTACCGCCGGACGTGCCGGACTGCTTGCCGCCGAAATGAAAAACAACCAAAGCGTTGCACTAGTGCAGGCTGGGAAACCGCAGGAAGCTCTTGATGCCGTACTCGAAACTGATAAGGTTTTTGAAGGTGCGCAAGATATTAAGCGGCAGGCGATGGCATTGGGCAACCAGGCTGCCGCGCTTGAGGGACTTAATAAATACGACGCTGCTATTGAAAAATATGAACATTCTGCAGCCTTGTTTGGCAGCGTGGACGAAGGGGATTTACAGGCAATGGTCAAGAAATCGGCGGCTGTGCTCAAACTGAAGACCGGCAAGATCACCGAGTCCGCTTTCAAAATGATAGGGTATATGGATGTAAAAAAGACTCCAACTCTTTTTGAACGCATCATGAAATTCCTCCTTCGATTTATCAAATGATCAATCTTCATTTACAGGTCCGCCGCGCGGTGCCGCAGGATCATCGCCAGATATCCAACCTTATTTTTCAAGAATCGAATACCCACCGCCACCTCGATTGGCGCACCGCCCTTGAGTGGCTTGGCGCGCAAAACTTTTGGGTGTTGGAAGAAAATGGTAACGTGCTTGCCGCCCTGGCTTGCCCCGAGGACCCGGCGGATGTGGCATGGATCCGTCTTTTTTCGTATCAACCGCATCTTTCTGGATCTGAAGCCTGGTCTGCCATTTGGAATATTGCCCGCGCAGATATCTTTGCCGAAAACCCTCATGCACAGATTGCTTCCATTGTCATGAAACAATGGTTTCAAACCCTGCTCCTGAATAGTGGATTTGAGCCAAAGTGGAATATCGTCCTATTGGAGCTCCGCAGTGAAGACTATGTCCCTGCGCACGCTATTTCTGGGAGTGTGAACATCCGTCCTATGCAGGAAACAGACTTGAGCGAAGTTGAAGAAGTTGATCGCGAAGCCTTCGGCGCTTTCTGGCACAACACACTTGACTCGCTGAAACGCGCTTGTGGACAATCTTTTTATTCATCTGTCGCAGAAAATGAGACTGGTGTGATTGGGTATCAGATCAGTACGGGCAACCCGTTTGGGGCGCACCTCGCAAGGCTTGGGGTTCGCACTGAAATGCAAGGCAGAGGAATAGGCTCGGCATTGATTCACGATCTTATTCAAAAAGCAGGGGCTTTACAATCTGGACGGCTTACAGTCAATACCCAGGGCGACAACTTTGCTTCTTTAAACCTTTATCAAAAACTTGGGTTTGTGCGTACCGGCGAGAACTACCCTGTTTTTGTCAACACATTGGAAATGCCTTACTCATGAACCCTGCTCGTTTTTCTCCCCGCACCATGAATCGTTTCGTTGAGACACTTTCCACGGAGATCGGTCCTGATACGTACCATGCCGTTTTATCTAATTCCGGTTTATCTCACGCCTGGCGGAGCCCGGAGTTTTTTCTCTCGATGGATGCCTCGCAGGCAGCGGAGGCGTATGCCAAACTGCAAGGATCGTTGCGCACTTATTATGGGCGCGGTGCACGTGGCACATTGATGCGTATCGGTTCGAAGCTTTGGCAGCCGATCCTGGGTGATGCCCCGCTTGCTCTTAAAGCAAAAACAACCCTTCTACGCGGATTACCCAAATCGTTAAAACGGAAATCGGTATTGGAACTTCTTGCCGGGCTATTGGGCAGCGGGCGTGGTTCCATCACGATTCATACTTTGGACCTCGACTTGCTTCTTGTTGACCAAAACTCTCCGACCACCCTCGGGCAGACCGAAGATTCACCGATCTGCTTTGTTACTTTTGGATTGATTCGCGAGTCTTTGTATTGGGCAACTGGCGAAGAGCATGATATCGAAGAACGCGCCTGTCGGGCGATGGGCGCGCATCAATGCGAGTTCAAAATCACCATTGGAGCATAAAGATGAAACATGAGGAAATGAAGTGGAAAGCACGTGATGGCATTGAGTTGTTTGCGCAGGTATGGGAGCCTTCGGTTGTTTCTCCGCGGGCGGTGGTTTGTCTAGTGCATGGGCTGGGAGAGCACAGTTCACGTTATGCCCATGTGGCGGAAGCGTTTGAAAAGGAAGGCTTTATCCTTTTTGGTTTCGACCATCGCGGGCATGGGCGCTCTGGCGGCATTCGTGGTCACGTCTCTTCCATTGAGGATTTTTTACAGGATATTGATCTATTGTTGGAACAGGCGCGCAAGCGTTACCCGAACCTGCCTATTTTGCTGTATGGGCACAGCCTTGGCGGCATTTTAGTCTTGCATTATGGTTTGAAGCGCAAGCCGGATATTAAGGGTGTGATCGCTACCAGTCCTGGTTTGCATACAGCACTTGAGAAGCAGCCCGTTAAGATATTCATGGCAAAACTACTTGGTTCACTAATGCCGGGAACCACTCTGCCAAGCGGATTGGATGCAAAAGCAATTTCCCGTGATGAAGCCGTGGTGAAGAAATATCAGCAAGACCCGCTTGTTCACGATAAGATCTCGCTCGGGTTTGGAAAAAACATGCTCGGCGTCACAAAATGGACGCTTGATCACGCTGGAGAATTTCCTCTTCCGCTTCTCTTGATGCATGGCAAGAATGATGCCATCGCCTACGATACCAGCAGCACAGAATTTGCGGCGGCTTTGAAAGATAATTGCACCCTGGTTCTCTGGGAGGGAGGGTATCATGAGATGCACAACGAACCGGAGAAGGCGGAAGTATTCAAGACCATGACAATGTGGATGGACGCCCGCCTGCGCCAGGAATAAAGATAAGAGCCTCTTAACCGATTTCTGGACAAATCTTTTTCGGCATGAGAAAATTCAGCCCCAAATAAATATTTATAGGAGCCCGTATGAGTAACAGCACCAAAGAATTAAGCAAGCGACAGATGCGCAGAGAACAGATCAGGCGCAAAGAAGGCCGATCCCGTCTGGTGGCGATCTTGTTGATCACACTGGGGGCGCTTTTTCTTGCTTTTCTGATCATTTACCCCAGCCTGAAACCGGTGGGTGAAATCGTTACCCCGGGTGCGGTTAGCCGCCCGAACGCCGATTTTAACGCCGCAGGTGACCCGAACGCACCGATCACCATTACAGAATATTCTGATTTTCAGTGTCCGTACTGCCGTCTTTTCTTTGAAAATACCGAAGGACTGTTAATGGATCAGTTTGTTGCAACTGGGACGGCATACTTTGTCTACAAATCGGTTGGCGATTTCATCGGACCTGAATCTATAGCGGCTGCCGAGGCGGCCTATTGCGCAGGTGACCAGGGTAAGTTCTGGGAAATGCATGATATTCTTTTCGCGAACCAGACCGGCGAAAATGTTGGCGCATATGCAGATCGCCGCCTCGAGGCATTCGCAGATGAACTCCAACTGGATCGAGGGGCGTATGATGATTGTGTCTCGTCCGGAAAATACAAAGATCTGGCAGATCAGGATGCAAAAGATGCCACTGCTGCAGGCATTCAGGCAACTCCTTCCTTCATCCTGACCTATCAGGTCAACGGTGAAACGCAGACGCGTGTGATCCAGGGCGCACAGACGATTGAGGTCTTCACTCAGGAGATCGAAGCGGCTCTGGCTGATATGGGCAAATAGAGCAGATAACAAAAAGACACCGCTCGAACAAGAGCGGTGTCTTTTTGTTTAATAACTTACTTTGTTGTACTTTGCCGATTAACAATGCCCTGCTGCCAGGCATATACCGCTGCCTGGGTCCGGTCTGCAAGGTGAAGTTTACTGAGGATGTTGCTTACATGACCTTTGACCGTATTCTCGCTAATTACGAGCTTTTCTGCGATCTGGCTATTTGTCAAACCGTTTGCAATGAGTTTTAAAACATCTGTCTCACGGTCGGTTAATTCGGTGAAGAGGGGCTGTTCTGTGCCTTCGCCGCGGATATTCTGCAGTACCCTTGAAGCCACCCGCGGATGCAGGGTTACCTCACCTTGAACGGCACGGTGGAGTACCTCCACTAGTTTATCCATTTTCATATCCTTCAGAATGTAGGAGATCGCACCAGCTTTCAGTGCGGGGAAGATATGCACATCCTCATGATACGAGGTTAGCACCACAACTTTTGTGCGTGGGCTGATCTGTCTTATGCGCCGTGTTGTTTCGATCCCGTCCATACCCGGCATCATTAGATCTAACAGCACAATGTCGGGGATCATTTCAGCGACCATATTAAGTGCTTCTTCGCCGGAAGAGCCTTCGCCGAGTACATTGAAATCGGCTATTCTTTCAAGATAGGAGCGAATGCCATTGCGTACGACTTCGTGGTCATCCACGATCAATATACTTGTGCGATGATTTTTCATTATCAATCTCCTGAACCGTTCCGTATTGGGATCTGAATTACCAAACGCGTTCCCTCCCCGGGAGCGCTATGGACTTGAAGTGTGCCGCGAATACTACTGATGCGTTCCCGCATGGAACGGAAGCCCATGCCCTTTGCTCTTTGGTTCATATCGAACCCGCAGCCGTCGTCCACTACCATGACCTGTAAAGCTTCCTGGTCATACACCAGAGAGACGTCCACCCGTTTTGCCCTACTATGGCGCGAGACATTGGCAAGCGCCTCTTGAATGACCCGGTAAATTGCCTGTTCCATTTCAAGCGGCAGCTTCTGCTCGTTTTGAATCGTCAAATTGACCAGGGCATCATTCCGATGCTCCCATTCGAATACATATTCTCGTAAAGTGGTCTGCAAGCCTTTTTCCTGTAAGGCAATGGGGTAGATCTCCTGGATCAGGAAATTCAGCTCCTGAATAACTTCATAGATGAGCGTTTCCGCTTCAATGAGATGCGGCGATACTTCCTGATCACCTGTGTGTGCCATCGCATTGACGGTTCCCAATTGTGCAAGGGCGGCAAAAGCTTTTTGTTTGGCGCTGTCGTGCAAGTCGCGGGCGAGGCGATTACGTTCCTCCATGACCGCCAGATCCTTGGTCTGCTCGAAGAGTTCCATATTTGCAATGGAGAGCGAGGCGCGGTTGACCAATGCCGTGAACAGACGGGCTGAGTCTTTTGTGAGCGCATTGGGGCGCCGATAAGCCACATTGAAGATCGCGATCACCTTGCCATCTACGGCAATGGGGAAGTATGCAAAGGATTGAATGTCTTCACTTGTGAAGGCGTTCTGGATGTCTTCGCGCTGGGATATTCCGAGAGCATTTGAGGCGATGACCGCTGACCCTGTCTTCATGGCAGTTCCAATGATGCCTTCGCCCTGGTCGTATTTCAAAACCGCCAGTGTCTCGGGTTTGAAGCCCTGGCTCACCCTAGGGAGGATCTTGCGCTTTTCTTCGCTCCATGAAAAAACAACACTGCAATCGGCTTTCAGCATGGTAACTGAGACATCCACCAGTGTTTGGAATATCTGGTTGAGGGTAATGCTTCGCAGGATCTTTTCATCTGCCTGATAGAGTGCCTCGATCTCGCCGGTGCGTTTTTCCAGATCTGCAGTGCGGTGACTGACAAGACGTTCGAGTTCACGGTTTTGATTTTCAATGCTTTTTACACGCCAGCGCAAACCGCCTGCTATGGTAACTCCGAATGCCACAACCAGCAGGCTAAGGAACCACCAAGTTTCCCAGAAAGGCGGGACGACGATGATTTGAACGGTTTGCCCCGCTTCGTTCCAGACCCCGTCGCTGTTTGAGCCGCGGTAATGCAGGGTGTAGGTTCCGCCAGGCAGATTGGTGTATCTTCCGTTCCTTTGGTTGACAATATTAATCCACTCAGAATCAAAGCCTTCGAGCATGTAGGCATATTGATTCTTTCGAGGTTGTTCATAGGCGAAGGATGAAAATTCGAATTCGAATGAATCCTGGGGCCAAGTCAGGACGATCGTATCGAGATATTCGATATTTTTTTCTTCTTGTAACGGCAGCCCATCTACAGTGATGGATGTCAGTGCAACCTGAGGTGTAAATTGATTATCAGTGATCTCTTGCGGGGTAAAGATATTCAAACCATTGATGCCCCCGAAATACATGATCCCATTGTGGTCTTTGGCATAGGAGTTCTGATTAAATTCATTGCTCTGTAACCCGTCACTGGAGGTAAAGCGGCGGAAGGTTTTCTGAACGGGGTCGAACCGGGAAATCCCAAAATTGGTGCTCATCCATAATTTTCCGGTTTCGTCTTCAAGGATGCCATAGACGACGTTATTGGATAAGCCTTCCTGTTCAGTAAAGTTCGTGAAGGTATTTGAGTCGGCATTGTAGCGGCTTAATCCGCCGCCATGCGTACCGATCCAAAGAGTCCCGTTCATATCTTGGTAGATACAGAGGATGGTATTCCCACCCAAAGATGAATTATCTTCCGGGTTATGCCGATAAAAAGTGACTTCGCCGGTGCTGGGATTTATGCGTTGCAAGCCGTCGTCGTAGGTGCCGATCCATAAATATTGTGATCGATCTTCAAAGAGTGTGTTGATTCTGGCGTCAACAAAATAATCGGGATCTGAGCCCTTTGCCCTGTAGTCGGAAAATTCGTTTGTCTGCCGGTTGAAGAGTTTTAATCCGCGGTTCGACCCGACCCAAAAGTTACCACTCGAATCTTCCAGGATGGCGAATACTGCAAAACGTGATGGGTCATTGATATTCGCATCCACTGGCTTGTAATGCGAGAAGGTGTTACGCCCTCGGTTGAAACGGTCCAGAGAACTGCCAGTGCCGATCCATAATACGCCCTGACTGTCGTTATACAGCGTGATCACATCATTATTACCAATGGTATCCGGGTCGTTCGGGTCGTGGATGAAATGTTTGAATTTTTCGGTCTGAGGGTTGAATACGTTTAGTCCATTATCGAAAGTTCCGATCCAGATCTGGTTGCGGACATCTTCCTGAATGGCAAATACAAAGTTACTGCTCAAACTGTTGGGGTCATCCGGGTTATGGCGGAAGTAAGCGTAGCGGTCCTGTTGACGGTTGTATTTATTTAGCCCGCCGCCATATGTCCCTACCCATAACACTCCGCTGGCATCTTCGTAGATTGTTTGAACCTCGTTGTTGCTGAGGCTGTTTGGTACATTGGGTTGGTACTGGTGGTGAATGAATGTATCTTCACGCGGATCGTAGCGATCCAACCCTTTGTTTGTGCCAACCCACAATGCGCCGGAACGGTCTGTATACAGAGAGTAAACGACGTTACCTGCCAGGCTGGTGGGTGTTGTGCTTTGATTTTTGAAACGTGAGAATTCATTCCCCTCACGGTTAAAGCGGTTTAATCCTGAAGCAGTGCCGATCCAGATTTCCCCATTCGTGTCTTCTGTGATCGAGAGGACGCGGTTATTGCTCAGGCTTTTGGAGTTGTACCCATTGGTCTTGAAGGTCTTGAAAACATTGGACTCTATATCAAAAAAACTAACTCCCGCATCTGTGGTGCCGACCCAGAGGGTATCTGTCGAGTCTATGAACAGGGTGGTGATGGATGTACTGGGAGGGTTTAGATAACTATCGGATAGGGGGTAATGAATGAATATATTTGTCTCGAAATCAAAGAAGTCAAGCCCATTGTCGGTTCCGACCCAAAGACCTTTTTGGTCCAGCCATAAGGCCGTGACATAGTTACTGGCGATGCTCTGGTTATTATTCTTATCGTGCAGATAATGGGTGAATTGACCGGATATAGGGTCGTAACGATTTAAGCCGCCCAAACGGGTGGCAACCCACAAAAACCCCTGGCTATCTTCAACTATGGCTGTGATTGAGCGGTCGCTCAGGCTGAGCGGATCATTCGTCTCGGGTTTGTAAACCTTAAAACCGTAACCATCATAGCGATTAAGACCGTCATCGGTGCCAATCCATAAAAAGCCTTTGCGATCTTGCAAGATGACATTCACTGAACTTTGCGATAAGCCTTCTTCCAGGCTTATCTGTTCAAAACGGACGTTCTTTCCATACGGGATGAAAAAATCTGGAAGGGAGGTGTCAGGCGTTGGGTTAGGGGTGGAGGCGCTGGTAGACGCATCTGCTATTGACGCAGATGGAGTCGTTCCGCAGGAAGCTAGAAGAATAGTGGAAAGGATCGATAAAAAGAATAATATCTTACGCATTGCAAGTATTATAAGCAATTTGCCGCTCCCAGACTTTAATGTATCCTTCCTGAGTGGGGGTAGCGCCTCCCTCCAGAGGATGGTTTTTTCGAGCAGGTTTAACAGTTCGACCGAATGGGAAGAAGCAGCGTTGGTTGAGCATGACAATTTTCGCTATACTGTTTATTATTATAAAGAAATGCAGAAAGCCTCCTCCAAGAAGGTGTTATTACTGCACTTATACAACAGGCGAAAGCCCCAAAAATTCGGGCTTTCGCCTGTTGTGTTAGTAGACGATTTGATGACCGTTAGCTGGCTTGTTTTGCATCCCACGCGCGGAAACGGTGAATGAAATATACAGCCAGTCCGAGCAGCACGATCGCATTTGCCTGGTGGATCAATGCGATGGCTATGTTCACATAGGAGAGAATGGTCAATACACCAAGGGTGATCTGCAAAGCAACAACACCGATCAGCCATGCAATGCCCTTTTGGATATCGGCGGGGTAATTTTGTTTTTTGATCAGGTAATATACATACGGTACGAGGATGAGCCCCAGCCAGGCAAACCAGCGGTGGATGAAGACAATTGTCTGCGGGGTCTCGAAGATATTCACCCAGGAATTGAACAGATTTGGCGGGAGTAATTTCCCGAACATGAGGGGCCATGTCTCTGAAACGTGACCCGCTTTGAGACCTGCGGTCATACCGCCATAAGAGATCTGGATGATAAGGATGAATAACGAGGTCACTGCCAACTTTGAGGGGACAGACCATTTGGCAGGTTTGCCCGCTTCAGGGAATCCGTGTTTGTGTCCGAATGCAGTCCACATGGCGAGGCTGAAGAGGGAAAGTGCCAGTAAGAGGTGAGCGGTGAGGCGGAAATGGCTTACTGCAGGGCGGTCGACCAGCCCACTGTAGACCATCAACCAGCCCATGATTGCCTGCCCAATGAATAGAATGCCCATCCAAAAATAAATGCTAAATTCCTTGAACGGGATGGTCTTACGGAAGAGGAAGTAAAAAACGGGCAGGGCATAGAATAAACCGGCAAGGCGGGCAACGAGGCGATGAAACCATTCGACGTAGAAAATGTATTTGTATTCTTCCAGCGTCATGCCAGTATTGACCAGTTGGAATTCGGGTGATTCCTGGTATTTGGCGAATTCAGCTTCCCATTGATGCTGCCCCATGGGCGGGATGGTGCCGTTGATGGGATTCCATTCAACGATCGATAGACCTGAGCGGGTAAGGCGGGTAAAGCCCCCAAAGACAACGAGGAAAGCCACAACAAAGGCAAAAATATACAGCCAGTTCATCACGGCTTTGTTCTGAGTTTTCGGCATGTTATTCTCCAAATTTGAATTGGCGGGATTATAGCATTTGGCAAACAACCAACAGTTAGAACTTTTGTCACAAAAGTTCAGATATTTTGTCATACAAAAAACAACGTGGAGATGTTCTCCACGTTGTTTCAGGGTTCTCTACGTTCCGCTGCTCATTTGCTGGAGTAGGGCGCGGTAGTCTTGAACATTAGACGGGTTCATTAAAACGATCTGATTGATGACTTCCATGGCGCCTTCCTTATCACCGCGTTCAAGCAGTGTTTCGCCCAATTGATCCAGGATCGGAATGGCATCTGCAATGCGTCCAGAGCGGTGTAACAATGCTGCCAGTGTACGTTTTAGCAGGGGCTGTTCGTCATGTTCACGTGCGAGATCTTCGAGGAAGTTGATGGCAAGTTCTTTTTTGCTTTGGTTCTCGAGATGGGTGATGTAGCTTTCCAGTTCGTTCATTGCACGGTCTTGTTGACCCATGCGTAGATTCAACTCGATCAACTGCTTGCGGGATGAGTCATCGTCGGGTATCAGGGTACGGATCTGTTCAAAGACGCGCACAGCTTGTTTCCAGTCGAGGCGCTGCATATCGATATCTGCCATGCGCTGAAGGATGTGGATATTCCAATCACGGCTGGCGCTGCCTTGTTGAACGAGGCGCAGGGCATTGGTATAGGTCTTGCGTGCCATATCCAGTTCGGCGAGGCGGTAGTAGATGGCGGCGAGTTCAAGATATTCCTGAATGGCGTCGTCCACCTGTCCGCGTGCCACGAGCTGGTCAATGAGGCGGTTGCGGGCGCCGAGATCCATGGGGGATATCTGAATGATGCGGCGCAGGAGTTTTGTGGCTTGCGGCACTTCCCCGCGCACACTATAGGAATGAGCCACAACGCTGAACTTGTTGATCGCGTCGGCAGTGCGCCCTTCTTGAACGAGCAAGTCACCCATGATGATGTGTAATGGCAGGTACGTTGGGGCATACTGGACGGCGTTGTAGGCTTCGTCCATGGCGGAACGCAAACTGCCCGAGCGCGCCAATTGGTTGATGCGGTTTATGGATTCAAGTACGGAACTGGATTGTGCCTGGAGGATCGTATCTGCCAGAGGTGCAGCAAGATCCCCGTCTTGTTTGGGCATTTGTTCGCGGGTTTTGTGTAGTTGTTCACGCCAGTCTGCCCGCATCAGCAGCCCTTGGATGTTGTCACAGACTTTTTGAAGTGCGTCTTCATCCTTTTGGCTTTGGTAGGATTCGATCAAGGGTTCATATTGCTGGCGAATATCGTCAGCCTGTTCAGGGGCGATTGTGGCGGCGTCGGCGAATTTCAAGGCTTCAAGGTATTCGCTTGCGGCTTCACGGATCGACCCTTTTGTGATGTGCATCTGTCCGAGCAGGAGCCGTGAGGCGAGACCGTAATCTACATGCTTGACTGAGTTCTGTAAGAAGCGTTGAGCGCTTTCATAGCGCTCGCCTTTGAAACGCAGGTAACCGAGGTTGAAATACAGGGAGGAACTGCTGTATCCGGCGTTGAGTGCCGCCTCCATCTCTTCGGCTGCGAGGGTTTCGTTGCCTTTTGATTGTGCGTCGATGGCTTGCCCGAGGTGCAGCACTACTTTGATCTGTTCGGACTGTACGGAGATGGTGCCAGTTCCACGCATGATGGCTGAGATGCCTTTGCGATCTTGTGCGGCAGGGCTGCTGTCATCGGAGAAATCGAAGAGGATCTCTGCCAGTTGAGTCAACGCTTTTTGACGCGCTTCAGCGACCGGATCCAAGCCGGAGGCGGGCTTTCGAGGCTGCGTTTGCAATTGCTTGACCTGTGCCATGCGAATGGGTCCCGTCCCGCCTTTTGCGCGGATCGGTTTGGGAAGCAGTTGCCCGGTTTTCAATAAGGTTTGGGCTTGTTTCACTTCAACACTGCCGGGCACAAGGGATTGGGCTTTGTTCACCATCTCTTGTGTTTTTTCCGGGTTGCCCGCTCGCTGCAGAATACTGGCGATCGCAAGGTATTCCATGGCAGCCTGTTGTTGATGCCCAAGCTTTTCATGCACCTGTGCCAGGCGTGAATGTGCGAGAGCGTTTTCGGGGTTAATACTGGTGACATGTACCCAGTTTTCCAGTGCTTTTTCGGTATCGCGTTGTTTGAGGAACAGGTCACCTGCCCGGATCGCGGCATCCATGGCGGTCTTCAGGTCGCCGACGCGTTCGGAGAGCTGTGCGACTTTTTCCATGGGAATGGGGTCGTCAGGAGAGATCTTGACCGCGCGCATGTAGATCTGCAGGGCTTCATCCACCTCGTTCATTTGATGGAGCGCAAGCCCAAGGCTGCTGAGGGCTTTGGGGTGGTCGGGGAATTCTTCCAGGGCGCGGCGATAGGCATTGGCTGCCTTGCTCCATTCCTGGTCCCAGGCAGCGGAATGTCCCTCGTTCATGGCTTTTTGAAAGATATCTTCTCGTCCGGGCATAGTGGTTTTATTTTACTTTCAAAAGGGGAATGTCGTCCTTAACATTCATGTAATTATAACCTTATCACGCGCAGAGCCGATCGTTTCACTCGAACTAGCTGACGTTGGTTTAATCCAGCACTTTCATTTCGCCCCAACTGATACCCGCCCTGGCTTCTGTTTCCAGTGGGATGCTCATCGGGTAGGCATTTGCCATCGTTGCCTGCACCACTTTTGCCGTCTCATCGATCTCTTTCTTGGGCACTTCCAACACCAGTTCATCATGGACTTGTAAAAGCATTTTTGCACTCAACCCCGCGTGCTTCAATGCTGATGGGATCTTCAACATGGCGATTTTCATGATGTCTGCGGCTGTGCCTTGGATGGGGGCGTTGATGGCTTCCCGTTCTTCACGGTTCTTTACCTGGACCGGTGCCTTGGACTGCAATGCCGGAAAGTAGCGCCTACGCCCAAGCAGGGTTTCGACGTACCCGATCTCTGCGGCTTGACGGCGGATACCGTCCAGATATTTTTTGACGCCGGGGAATTTTTTGAAATAGGCTTTGACAAAATCTTCAGACTCTGCCAGCGTTAACCCCGTGGAGTGCATGAGTCCAAATGCAGACATGCCATAGATCAAGCCGAAGTTGATCGCCTTGGCATGACGGCGCATGTCTTTGGTAACTTCTGCCAATGGAATATCGTAGACCGCCGCAGCGGTCGTGGCATGAATGTCTTCGCCTGCACGGAAAGCCGCCAGCATGGCTTCATCTTCTGCCATGTGTGCCACGATGCGCAATTCGATCTGGGAGTAATCGACAGAAAGCAGGAGGTTGCCTTTATCCGCAATAAAGCCATTGCGGACTTTACGTCCCGTTTCAGTGCGGATGGGGATGTTCTGTAAATTTGGATTGTTGGATGAGAGTCGCCCGGTCACCGCGCCGATCTGGCTATAGGAGGTATGCACACGTCCTGTTGTTGGGTTGATAGCTGCGGGCAGGGCATCCACGTAGGTAGATTTTAGTTTGGAGAGTTCGCGGTGTTCGAGGATAAAGTCCAAGACCTGGTGTTGACCGCGCATCGCATCGAGCACGTCGGCAGAGGTGGAGTAAAAACCCGTGGTGGTCTTGCGTCCCTTGTCAGGTGGTTCGAGGCGCAAATGATTGAAGAGCACATCCGAAAGTTGCTGCGGCGAGTTGATATTAAAGGTCTTGCCGACGTGACCGAAGATTTCCTTTTCGATCTCTGCCAGGCGCGTGGCAAGCTCAAGGGACATCTTCCCAAAGAAATCAGTATCGATCAATGCGCCAGTCATTTCCATTTCTGCGAGGACGGCGGTTAGCGGCATGTCAATTTCGTCCAGAATATTTTGACCGCCTACTTTATTCAATTCTTTTTCTTCTATCGCCATCAAGCGCAGGGTGGTCTCGGCATCGGCGGCGGCATAATTGGCGACGGCTTCAATCGCAACCTCTGCCATGCTGACCTGCTTCTTGCCTTTGCCGATTAACTCTTCGATGTGGGTCATCTCTTCGCCCAACCGGTACTCGGAAAGGTTTTTCAACCCCAAGTGCCGAGAAGATGGGTCAACGATAAATTCTGCCAGCATGGTATCAAAGGTCAACGGAGAGATGGTCAGCCCGTAGCGAGCCAGCATGATGAAATCATATTTGGCGTTGTGCGCCACTTTGCCGATCTTCGGGTTCGTCATGGCGGGTTTGATGGCGTTGATAACTTTTTCAATGGGCAGGTTATTCCCCGCTGTATGCCCAACAGGGATGTAATATCCCTGACCATCTTTTACTGCCAGCGAAATGCCGACCAGGTCCGCGTTCATTTCTTCGGTGCCGGTGGTCTCTGTATCAAACGAAATCACCTGAGCTTGGTCAAGTTCTTTTGCCAGGCTTTTCAGTTTTTCTTCGCTATCGACAATGACCACTTCAATGTTCGACGGCTTAACCATCACCGCAATGGGTTGAGGCGCTGCTTCGGCGAACATGGTCATCTGCCCGGTCTTGTTTTTGCCAGGTTTAACTGCAGGTGCAGCGGACTCACTTGCAAGCATCCCGCCACTGATGGCAGGCACTTTGATCAACAAGGTTTTAAATTCCATCTCTTTAAAGAAAGTTTCCAGAGCCGACCCGTCAAAAGGTTTGACTTTGGCATCTTCAAGACTGAACTTAAGCTTGAGGTTTGTTTCAATGCGCGCCAGGTCGCGGCTCATGTACGCCGTCTCTTTGCTGGCTTCGAATTTTCCCTGCCAACGTTTTTCCACTTTATCCATATTGGCATAGATGGCATCGAGCGTGTCGAATTTTTCGAGCAGGGCAACGGCAGTTTTTTCACCAACGCCTTTTACGCCGGGGATATTATCAGAGGTGTCGCCGACGATGGCTTTGTAATCGACAACTTGATTCGGACGCACGCCGAGCTTTTTGATCACATCCGCATCAGTGATATAGGTCTGGTCATCGCCTGCAAGATAGACCGCCGTGCGTTCATTAACAAGCTGAAGCAGGTCGCGGTCGCCGGTGATGATCTTTACGCCAAGCCCTTGTTCCGCGGCAAGTTTTGCCACGCTGCCGAGTACATCGTCGGCTTCGTAGCCGTCCATTTCGAGGCGTGGAATGTGAAAGGCATCCACCATCTCGCGGATGCGTCCGAGTTGTGTACGCAGGTCGTCGGGCATTTTTTCGCGAGTCGCTTTGTATTCTGGGAAGATCGCGTCACGGAAGGTCTTGCCAACATCGAAGGCAACTGCAAGATATTCGGGCTTTTCCTGTTCGAGTACGCGCACCAGTTCACGTGCAAACCCGTATACACCGGCAGTTGGTTCACCCTTGGAGGTCAGCCAGCGGGAATTATTTCCACCGCCAGCCGTCAGCGCAAAATACATGCGATAGGCGAGGGCGTGTCCGTCAATTAGATAAAGGGTAGGGGGCATGGAGAGGTTCCGGTCTGTTTTTTCAATCAGGGAATACTGCCTGACTTGTATTTATTTTTTGAACTAAATAAAAACGCAGAGCAATTATACTCTGCGTTTTCCATTGTAGAACTTTTGTTTCAGATAGCGTTAGCGTGAAACCGGCGGCATATCATCGAGCCCCTGCCGTTGGCGGGTCTGTCGGATGTAGTCACGCACCAGTTGCGGCGGGTGCGGTTGTGAGCCGCCCATGATCAGGTACCCGGGCGCCCAAAAGTCGCCGGAGGGGTTTTCGCGCTTCATGCGCGGGAATTCGGCGAAGATCTTTTCGGAGGTTTGCTGGCGCATAATGCGCATGAGATGACCCGGTGAAGTGTTCGGCTGAACATTTACCACCCACTGCAAATACTCGGGGCGCACCGCTAAAAATTCCAACCGCCAGCCAAAGGCGACGCAAATGTTGGGCAGCCAATCGCTTAGCTGGTCAGACAAGTCACCGGTGAGGTAGTGCGAAGAAAAACGCGGCACGAGCAGGCAGGCGTACGTCAGATGATACAAACCGGCTGAGATCGGTTCTGAATTCAATTTGCGCGCTGCTTCGGTGCTGGGGCTTTCGCGGGTTGAATCGTTTTCGCCGGGGCGCGGTTTGGAGACGGGCGTTTCAGGCCTGGCTTTGGGGATCGATGGCGCCGTCACTTCCACTTCATCAAAGGCAGTGTTGGACGGTGGCGATTGTTTTACTTGTGCTGCTGGATGCTGCGCTTTAATTCTCGCAGCGGCAGGTGCAGGTTCGCGGCTGAAGACAGCGGCATTGGATAGTGAATCCGAAACACGCGTCTGATTTGGGTCGAACGTTTCCTGTTGTTTGCGCGGAAGGTTGAAGTCGTGAGTGGTCAGTGGTTCCGGGTTCGGTGTGGGGATATCGGCAAGAATATTGGCAATGGGTGGAATGTTCAGATCATCGCCATCTTCCGTATCACTGGTGTAAGCCGGTGCCTGGTTTCTCGACTCAGAACGGTCATTGCCGAATTCGTTCAACAATTGCCCCGCCTGAGAGCGGATGGTGCTAAAGGGAGTTTCTGCGTCAAATACAAGAGCAAGCACCGAGTCAGAAGTGAGGCGGGTGGCGTACAGCATGTGCTCCGCTTTGGTACTTTCGAGCCGGATAAAGCGCAACAGGTCGGAGCCTTTTTGCCCGTCCCAATTGCGGGTAACGGTTTGAGCCACTTCCTTGGCAGCGTTCTGAGAAAGTCCACCAGCATATGCCCAAAGATCGCTCTTCTTGGTGATCAAGGCGGCCTGTGCAGAAGATTCCAAGGTCAGGCGAGTGAGGTGTTGGGCGGCTTTATTCGGGTCACTTAACCACGGCATGAACTGGATCGTATTTGATGAAGCGGGAGCGGGGGAGCTTGCACTGGGCTTAGGTTGAGGTTGACTGATGGCATTCATAAAGTCTGAAGTCCTAAATGGCTTTCGAACCATGATCCACGGGCGCAATGCATCGAATGAAGGTGGGGAACCGGTTTCTTCGCAGAGAAGGATGAGATTGATACTTGAGCGGATGGTCCGCAGGGCGGTGCCGATTTCCAGCACCCATTCATCACCGAGGGCAAGGTCCAGCATTGCGATCGGAACGCCAACTTCATTTGCCTTCACGATCGCCGTGGCTTTATTATTTACAACATGAACCCGGTAGAATTTTGTGTCTTCCAACGCACGGCGAACCGAATCACCAAGGCTTGAAGATGGGGTGACAAGCATGAAATCAGCAGGCATTGGTTAAAGTGTATCACTTCTATTATACGCATGCAAGGACGCTCGTGAGGGGTTTTCTTTCACTTTAGCAATTTCTCTGGACAACTTAGCGCGCTTCAATTACCAGTCTTTAATCCCCAATAAAGCCATCAATACCTCAGGTGGAATGTCCGCTTCTGGCATATCCACTTTATACAGTTGCTCGGTCTCAGCGCGTTCTCGCAGGCTTTTCCACAAAGTGTTGCGTTCCTCTCCTGCGACTACCAGGTCATTCAGCGTTTTAGCATTGAGCAGATATTCACCGGTCGAATAAAGGAAGGTCAACCGTTTCCACTTATCGGTGTGGATGGGTTCGTTCAACTTCTCCAACCCGCCAAGCTGGATCTTGAAATATTCCTCTTTGGCACGGGGATGATCAGACTCGTCTTTGAGCAATTCGCCTCTTGTCGTTAATTCATGTCCGCGGACCTGGGCAATGTATTCGACCTGACCGCTTCGTTCTCCAAAGGAAGCGGGTTGGTAAAACGCCAGATAATCCACACTGACAACTTTCGGCGCCGACTTGAGCGGAATACGATACCAGCCAAGCAGCCGCGCAATCTCCATGTCACGCGGGGTTGGCAGCAAACACACGAGGATCAGGTCCGTAGGCTTGAGCATGGAGTAATTATAATATTCGCATGCGACATTCCCTGCCGATTTTGACTTTTTTCCTGCTGACCGCCTGTGTAGGCAAAGCTGCGCCGCAGCCTCCGCTCACAGCGGTTGTGCCATTTACAGCCGCTCCCACGCCACAAGTGACGGAAACTTTATATGCCCCTCCGCCTGAACCTTTGCCCGACTTTCCAGTCATTGGTTACCTGCCGGATTATCGCTCACTTAACCGCGCCTGGGCTGCTCACCTGACAGATATTATCTACTTCTCTGCCGAACCCCGCGCCGACGGCACACTCGACACTTCCCGTTTATCTGAAGAAACTTGGCAGACGCTGGCAGAGCTTAAGCAAGCATATGGTTTGCGGGTTCATATTTCCTTTGGCGGCTGGGAACGTGACGGTGCCTTTGCACAGATGAGCGCAAGCCTGCAAGCGCGCCAGGTTTTTATCACTCACTTATTGGAGTTCCTACAAACTCACGACCTGGACGGCGTTGACTTCGATTGGGAATTCCCCAAGACAGAGGCGGAATTTAACAACTACATCAGCTTGCTGACTGAAACAAAAGCCGTACTTACTCCTTACGGGTTTTGGGTCAGTGTAGCTTTACCAGCTGAATCCAACTTCCCCCTGGGCGAATTTGCTGTGGTAGACCGTATTCACCTCATGTCGTATGACCGGGGCGAGCAGCACTCCACGTATGTACAGGCAGTGACGGATGTGCAGGCATTTTTAGAGGCGGGCATTCCGCCTGAAAAGCTGATCCTGGGTCTTCCCTTTTATGGGCGCGAAATGTCGCCGCCGTATGACACCTTTTCCTACGCACAGATCGTACAAGCGTATGCTCCTGCGCCAAATGTGGATGAAGCCGGCGGCATTTATTTCAACGGTTTGAATACCATTCGCCAAAAAGTCTGCTATGGGATCGGGGAGCGGCTGGGCGGGTTCATGGTCTGGGAGATCGCTCTGGACACTGAAGACGCTTCGCTGCTCAATCAAATATATAATCTCGCCAAAGGAAAAGAATCATGCTGATCCACCCCTCTCCACACGAACGCATAACCGCACTTACCGATGTTTTTTTAGGAGCGCTGGCAGCCTGGGCTGCGGCACATCTTTTTATAAATATGGGTTTTCGTTATCAAGTGTGGGGCTGGGCGTTTAGCCTGCTGGCAGCCTCTTCATTGATCGGGGCGATTGCTCATGGATTTGTAATGACCCAAAAAACGAATACCCGTATTTGGATGCCCTTGAATTTGCTGTTGGGTTTGGCGTTGGGGTTATTCGTAGTGGGGGCGTGTGTTGACCTGAGCGGCGAAGGCGCGGCGCGTATGCTCCTGCCGTTCATGCTTGTCGTTGGCGTGGGCTTCTTCCTTTTCACCCTGTGGAAGCCGGGCACGTTCATGACCTTCATCGCTTACGAGGCGCTGGCAATGGTATTTGCTTTGGGGGTGTATGCTTATCTATTCTTTACGGCTGCATTGGCTGGCGCTGGGTGGATGCTCGCCGGGGTACTGGTGACAATCAGCGCTGCCGTGGTGCAAGCGACCGGCAAAGCGGGCAAGAGCATCTTTTGGTATTTCGATAATAATGGCGTCTTTCACTTGATCCAAATGGCAGGGATGGTTTTGTTGTTTATGGGATTAAAACCGTAGGGGCGCGGTTTTCGCGCCCCTACATTTTTTTTACAACCCAACTTCTTTATTGAAATCGACGATCAACTCATCGATCTGGTCAGCTTGCTTCTGGACGCTTGTCCAGTAATCGGGTTGGTACCACTGGGCTTGAATTTCTTCGTAGGTCTTGCCTTGCTGTTCGACCCAGGTGTAATACTTGAGGTTATGCACGCGGCGGCGGTCGGTGTAGCGCAGCTCGAGCATATTGTCTGTAGACTGTCCATGCAGGTAGCGGGCGAAGTCGGCGGCGGCGTTGACTTCGGAATATTCGCCGAATTCCTGGTGCATTTCATGCAGGCGCGAGCGATACAGTTCCATTGAGTCGGTTAGGACGGTGATCATCACGTCGTTCTCGTCCATCTCGTAATATTTGGCGGCTTTGATGCAGGAGAGCACGTTCGAGATGCCGGAGAAGCCAAGTAGGTCGAGCTTGTTGACGACGTCTTCAGAAACGCCCATCTTAACCAGATAGGCTTTGCCGTTCTCTTCGTTGAATAGACGTGAGATGTTGACCACGGCGTTGTCGTCAATGGCGGTGATCATGTCGGTGTTCTTGCTGTTGTGAACCCAAGGGACGTGCTTATCGCCAATGCCTTCAATGCGATGTGCGCCGAAGCCATTCTCAAGCAGGGTCGGGCATTGCAGTGCTTCACTGGCGACGATCTTGGCGTCGGGATAAAGTTGCTTCATGTAGTCGCCGCTGGCAATTGTGCCTGCCGAACCTGTCGCGGATGCGATGCCGCGGAAGCGTCCATTCTTGCCAGCCACTTGTTTGAAGACTTCTTCCATGGCGTGACCGGTGACTTCGTAATGCCAGAGGTAATTGCCGAATTCCTGGAACTGGTCGAAGATCATCAGGTCCTGCCCGGAGTTGCGCAGTTCCCAGCATTTATCGAAAATTTCTTTGACGTTTGATTCGGAGCCGGGGGTCTTGATGGTTTCGCCTGCAACTTTCTCCAGCCATTCGAAGCGTTCCTTCGACATACCTTCGGGCAGGATGGCAATTGATTCACACGCAAGCAGCGCAGAGTCATATGCGCCGCCGCGACAATAATTGCCCGTGGAGGGCCATACGGCTTTTTGCGTGGTCGGGTCGAATTGACCGGTGACCAGGCGCGGTACCAAACACGAGAACGCGGCGCCGACTTTATGCGCGCCGGTGGGGAACCATTTGCCGACGATGGCGATGATGCGGGCTTTGACTCCCGTCAGCGAAGAGGGCAGTTCGACGAAGTTGACTCCGCCATAGGTGCCGCCGGAAGCGGTGGGTTGGTTGTGCCAGTTGATGCGGAAAAGATTGCGGGGGTGAATATCCCAGAGTCCGATGCCCTTCAATTCATCCTTTATTTTTGCAGGGATCTTTGAAGGGTCTTTCATTTGTGCGTAGGTGGGGATGATGATGTTGCGCTCTTTGGCGCGTTGAATGGCGCGGGCGCGGCGGTCTTTATGAATGGTCAGGTCAATTGTGGTCATTTGGGGTGCCTCCTGAAATTTGTCAGACAACTTGATTATAGCGCACAAGTTTATCAATATAAAGGGGGATTCTATTTCTAGGATGAATGTCTATAATGGGGTATGACGGAAGCGTTTTTTATTGGTATGAAAAAGGAGAAGACATGAGCAGTAATGTAAAGACCAGTGCGATCTCTGGATGTGTGATCTGGCTTGTTCTGATCTCGTTCATCGGCAGTTGTATTCTGCCCATCTTTTTTGTGGTCGGAACGATCAGTTCGTTCAGTGAATTTGCGATCCGAACCACGGGCGGATGGTTGTGCCCCGAAGGCACCACACCCCAAAGCCACACCTATGCCACGACATCTCGTGATGAGAACGGATTTGAGCACCCTGCCACGGGTTATGAATTGCAATGCGTTGATGCCAGCGGAGAAGTGGTGAAGACCGACCCAATCTTGTATTCCTTTATTTGGATCGGCATTTGGGCTGGGATCGGGGTAATTGTTTCGGCGGTGTTGACCTTCATCCTTGCCATCCCTGGCGGGATGTTGGTGACGAGGGTGTTGAATAGTATGCGCGTAACACGTAGTAATCCAGTATAAAAAACGTGGAGGGGTCTCCCCGCCCGTTGTCATGGGGACGTCCTTGGAGCCCCTGTAGCATCTTGAACTCCTGAATAAACAGCCCCTAAAGACTGAGACTTTTAGGGGCTGTATGACTTACAAAAAGAAATAGATCACCAACAGCACCGCAATAATGGATCCATACAACAGTACGATGGTGAATGAACCAAAGACATCCCAAAACGAATGTTTTTTCTCGTTATAAAGATGAATGGGCATCTCAAATGGTCTAACCGCTTGGGGATGTTCCGAGATCCCTGCCACGTCATTGTAGATGCCTCTGAACTTTCGTTCCTGTTGAAGGTAATAGGTATCAAGACACCAGAAAATGAATGTTGGAAAGACCGCCAACAGCGCGAAGTTCTTGCTCCCCGTATTGGCATAGGAACCAAGCAGGGCAGTGACGACCACCAGCATCCAACTTTTCATTTGAAATGAGTTCGCCCCCATTCGACCGATCGCGCCTTGAATGAATTCCAAGTGTTTGATCTCGTGATCCGAAAGTTCAGCCTTCTTTTTCGTAGCCATGACTTTACCCTTTCTCTACCCGCGGATTTCCGTCAATTATACGTCAGCAATCGGGTCTCGGCTGCTTGCGCTCGGCCACCAATCGTCAATCGTAAATCTAAAATCGCAAATCGTCTCACCACTTCTCCCAATGGACAACATCTTCGAATGCAGCCCGTCCGCCCTTCTTTGGCGGCGCGGATAACTTCGTCTCTTCAAGCGGGTATCCAAATGATAGCGCGATACGGGCATGCCACTCGGCTGGGAAGCCCAAGATCTCGCGTGCCTTTTCATGCTCATAAAGAGAGGCTGGCACCGAACCGACTCCCAATTCCCATGCGGCAAGCTGCATGAACGCCGCCGCCTGACCGGCATCGAACATGGTCTGAAATTTCTCCGTCGGTTCGGGAGTGAGTATCGCAACGGCGAGTGCTGCGCCTGCGAGATGTCCCGCCCATTCGCCGCAGGTCGAGAGTTCCTTCAGAATATCTTTATCGCGGATGGCAATGAATTGCCACGCCTGGTTATTTTTCGAAGACTGTGACCGCCTTCCTGAATTTAAGATGGCGTGAACCACGTCATCGGGCAGGGGCTTGTCCTGAAATTTCCGCACTGCGCGCTTCAACCGGATCGCATCTGATACCTTCATTTTTCACCTCGTCTGATTTGCTCTTGCGGTTAAAAGTATACATTCCCCCCGTCCAAATGTGTGGATTTTGAAAAAAACTGCTCCGCTAAGAAAGAGTCCGTCAGAGTTTCTCATCTTCAACTAAAATAAACCCCTTATAGTGTCTTTTGAGTTTTAAGTTCGACATTGAGGAATTATGCATGAGTGAATCGACCGGGTCCAATAGAGAGCGGCTTAAAGAGGGAATGAAGAAAGCCGCTTCACTTCTACGGAAAGGCTTGCCCTTTGCTTCGGGAGTTTTTGCCGCCCTTTTGGCTTTTCTAATTTATCACCTTGTTTTTGTCCTGCCCAACCAGCTCAGTGAGGAGGATGTCAACCAGACGGTTGCAGTGGTGATCGGGTCGGCGACTCCACCTCCGGCATATTCGGCGCAGGTGTACGAGGTCATTCAACCGTCACTGGTGCTGATCCAGACGGAGGAAAGGCATCAGGACGCTGAATCAGATTTCGGCTTGGGCAGCGGCGTGATCGTCGACTCGTTCGGCGACATCCTCACCAGTCTGCATGTGATCTCAGGCGCGAGCCGCATCAAGGTCACATTTGCAGATGGTACCGAATCAGAAGCACAGGTGATCAAAGAAGTGCCCGAACTCGACCTTGCCGTCCTTCAGGCATTGGATACGCCGCTGGTGATCGTTCCGGCAGTGTTGGGCAACCCTGCGAATATGCGGGTGGGGGATGAGGCGTTTGCGGTGGGACACCCGTTTGGGTTGTATGGTTCCATGAGTGCCGGGGTGATCTCCGGCTTTGACCGTACCTTCAAAATGCCGGATAGCAATGTGGTCATTCCCGGTATGATCCAATTTGATGCGGCGGTAAACCCGGGGAATTCCGGCGGTCCGTTAGTGAATCGCGCCGGACAGGTGATCGGCATTGTGACCGGGTTGTTGAATCCTACAGATGCTAATTTCTTTATCGGTATCGGGTTCGCTGTTCCGATCAACACCGCTGTTGGCGGCATGGGCGGCTCACCGCCGTATTAGTATAAATACTTCATGTGCTTATGAGATTGTTTTGTGTGGATGCACACCGCCTGAAACAACGATGAACATAATAAGGAGACTCAAGTATGGAACAATCAAATCGTGAGAACAAACTTCCGATGGAACAGGTGTTATACGAAGTAAAGAAGGTCATTGTCGGGCAGGATCATTTGCTTGAACGGCTGATCGTGGCGTTGCTCGCTCGTGGACATATCCTTGTGGAAGGTGTGCCGGGTTTGGCAAAGACCATGGCGATCAAGACGCTGGCAGATACCGTCGGCGGCGAGTTCAAACGTATTCAGTTCACACCAGACCTTGTCCCTGCGGACTTGATCGGTACACGCATCTACAACCAGAAAACGGGTGAATTCAACACTTCGCTCGGACCGGTTTTCACAAATTTATTGCTTGCGGATGAGATCAACCGTGCGCCTGCCAAGGTGCAAAGCGCACTGCTCGAAGTGATGCAGGAACGCCAAGTGACCATTGGGCGTGAGACCTTCAAGGTACCAACCCCATTTTTGGTGCTGGCAACCCAAAACCCCATTGAGACCGAAGGAACTTATCCACTGCCTGAAGCGCAGGTGGACCGTTTTATGCTCAAGGTTTTGATCGGCTACCCAACCTCCACCGAAGAATTCGTAATCGTGGAACGCATGACGAGTGCGATCACGGCAGTGCAAAAAGTGATCACCACCGACCAGTTGGTGGAATTGCAAAAGATGGCAGACAAGGTCTATGTTGACCCGGTGTTGATCGAGTATGCCGTCAAATTGGTGACCGCCACCCGCAGCCCCAAAACAGTAGACCTGCCAGACCTCGAACATTACATTACATTTGGAGCCAGTCCGCGTGCTTCGATCAATTTGATCCTGGCTGCCAAGGCGATCGCTTTCGTACGTGGTCGTACGTATGCCCTGCCGCAGGATGTGGTGGATATGGCTCTGGATGTTATCCGGCACAGACTGGTGCTTTCTTATGAAGCATTATCTGATGAAGTGACCAGTGACGATATCCTGGAAAAGATCCTTGAGCGCATTCCCGTCCCTGTGGTGCCACTGAATGAACACACCAATATCCGCGCGAACTCCTGAGCGCATCCTGCATCGACTGGACTGGCAGGTGATCCGCCGCCTGGACGGTTATTTGCAGGGTGATTATCGCAGTCTGTTTCGCGGCTCTGGTATGGATTTTGCCGACTTGCGTGAATATCAACCGCAGGATGATATCCGTTACATTGACTGGAACGTCAGTGCGCGCATGGACACGCCTTACGTCCGTGAATATATGGAAGACCGCGAGATCATTGCTTGGTTCCTGCTGGACCTGAGCCCATCTGTCGATTTTGGTGCGTTGGATAACCCGAAGCGGAATGTGCTGATCGATTTTGTCGGTACGCTTTCACGCCTGCTGACCCGGCACGGGAATCGCGTCGGGGCGGTGATGTTTGGGAGCGGTCTCCAGCATACGGTCCCTGCCAAAAGCGGACGGCTGCATGTGTTGCGTCTTCTGAATGATCTGCTCAAGCAGCCGCGTCTCACACGCACGCCGTTGACCGATCTTTCCACGCTGATCAAGGGGGCGTTGCACACCATTAGAAAGCGTTCGCTCGTTTTTGTCGTCTCTGATTTCATCAGCGTGCCGGGCTGGGAGCGTACATTGAGTTTACTCAGCCAGCGGCATGAAGTTATCGCGATCCGTTTGCTGGATCCGCGTGAGTTGACCTTGCCGGATGTCGGGCATGTCATCCTTGAAGATGCGGAAACCGGCGAGCAGGTTTATGTGGATACGAGCGATAAAAAATTTCGTCAACGTTTTGCTGAAGCGGCGCAGAAGCGTGAGGCGGCATTGAACGAAGCCTTTAAACATGCCGGTGTGGATGTGTTGACGCTTTCCACCGAAGCGGACTTGATCCATGCCATTGCAAGTTTTGTGATGCTGCGTCGTCAGCGCCGAAAGTGACGGGAGATGTGATTACCTTTATTTGGGAGAGCTTTCTCTGGTCACTGATCTTGATCCCCATGCTGGTCCTGTTGTATCTGAACATGCAGGGGCAGCGTCAGGAAATGGCAAAGCGTTATGGAAGTTTAGGGTTGGTGCGCCAGGCATCCGGGCGCGACGTGGGGGTGAGGCGGCATATTCCCGCCATTCTGTTCCTGCTTGGGCTGACGGTCCTATTTTTCGCATTGGCGCGTCCGCGGGTGATCGTCCGCTTGCCGAAGGTGGAAGGGATCGTTATTCTGGCTTTCGACGTTTCCGGCAGTATGGCAGCAGAGGACTTTTCTCCAAATCGGCTGGAAGCCGCAAAAACGGTGGCGGTCGATTTCGTGGAACGTCAGCCGCCCACGGTGAAGGTTGGTGTGGTGGCGTTTAGTGAAGGCGGCATCACCGTGCAGATCCCTTCGAACGACCAGAAGGCTGTCATTGATGCCATAAATCGACTCACGCCGCAGCGCGGCACGTCGCTGGCAAATGGGATCGTGGTTTCGTTAAATACCATTGCCAATTTCACCGGCGATGAACCGATCACCAATTTGGATCGTATCGATATGCCTGTGCCCACGGCGCCCGCCGCCGCACCAGATGAGTCTGTTTCGATCATCCTTTTTACTGATGGCGAAAATAATATGGATCCAGATCCGTTGAATGCAGCCATGTACGCGGCGGAACGCGGGATTCGCATTCACACCATTGCCATTGGCAGCACCGAAGGCGTGGAGTTGACCATCAACGGTTTCACTGTTTTTACCCAGGTAAACGAAGCCGCCCTAAAAGAACTCTCAGACCTTACTGATGGAGTCTACTTCAACGCTCAAAAAGAAGGCGACCTGAATAATGCCTATGCAATCATTGAGCCAGGGTTAAGAGTTGCCTACGAAGAAACAGAAGTTACCGCGATCTTTGCTGCTGTCAGCATTTTGTTGTTCCTGCTCGGCGGCATTTTATCGCTATTGTGGTTTAGCCGTGTGCCGTAAGAGCCAATATCCGCATCCTACTCTTTACGAGTTGGAGTGTGGTCGGCACTGGAGGTTGTAATGGATTTACTTTGGTCGCCAGTTTTATATTTATTTGCTTTGATCCCGATCTTGATCCTGGGATATGCTGTCATTTTGCGCAGGCATAAACCGTATGCGGTGCGTTACTCCAGCCTGTCGCTGATCCGTGAAGCGCTGCCGAAGCAGGCGCAATGGAAGCGGCATTTCCCCTTTATTTTATTTCTTCTGGCGGTATCCAGCCTGATCATGGCAATGACCCGCCCAATGTCCACTGTGACGCTGCCTTCCACCAACTCAACGATCATCCTTGCCATTGATGTGTCGCGCAGTATGTGCTCCACCGATATTGAACCAAATCGGTTGGAAGCTGCCAAGGCGGCGGCGCTGCAATTCATCGAATCACAGGATGCTGATACTCAGATCGGAATCGTTGTCTTTGCCGGTTTTGCTGCTATTGCCCAACCTCCCACCAAGGATCGCACCTTGTTGACCGCTGCGATCACGAACATTGCAACTGCCCGCCGGACGGCGATCGGTGAGGGCATTCTTATGTCCATCAACGCCATAGCAGAAATTGATAATTCGGTGATCAGTCCGTATTCTTCTGTATCGTTCGTGCCATTGCCCGAAGGGGAATACGTCCCTGCGATCATTGTCCTGCTTACAGACGGTGTGACCACATCTGGTATTTTGCCGGTGGACGCCGCCCAAATGGCAAAAGACCGCGGCATCCGTGTTTACACTATTGGGTTCGGAACCGCAAACAACTCTGCCCCAATGAACTGTGACCCTTATTCCCCTCAGCCTGAATCTCAAGACCAGTTTGCTCCAGGCATCGATCCTTTTTTTGGAGGGGGAGGCGGCAACTTCCGGCGTGAGATCGATGAAGAGACTCTCAAGGAAGTGGCTTCCATGACTGGTGGTTCCTATCATCTTGCCGAAACCTCAGCTGAATTGCAGCAAGTCTTCGATAACCTGCCAACCCAGGTATTCATGGTGACTGAAACCACAGAGATCAGCGTCATTTTTGTGGCAATTGGAGCTTTGTTTTTCGTGCTGGCGATCCTTTTTTCGCTACGTTGGAATCCATTGTTATAGAAGAATGATCTCGACACAAAGACCGCGAAGAGAGGAACTCTCTTCGCGGTCTTTGTGTGTAGGACTGGCTCACTCCATCTCAATTCAAAAAACTGATACGGGTATAATTCTTCAAATGGATGAACACCTTCAATTCAAGCCCTTTGGCTTGTCTGCTTTTGCTCTTGCGCTTATAGGTTGGGGTGGGTTGTATTTGATCGTTTCCATGACCTTGCCTTTTGTCTGGTCACGTTGGGGGTTCTTTGCCCTACTGCTTATGGCACTGACCGGTACTGCGCTTCCCATAGTTTACTTCCTTCACCAACGCTTTCCCACCGACCCGCCCGCCGATGCCAATGTGCTCATTCGTCAGGCGATGTGGGTGGGTGTGTATGGAGCCACACTTGCCTGGCTGCAGCTTGGTCGTCTTGTGACCTTGTACGTAATCCTTGGTCTGGCTGGCGGCTTGATCGCCGCCGAGTATTTCATTCGTATCCGTGAGAAAGCCAACCGTCGCCCGCCTATGATCCACGATGACAACCCTTCGTAACCTTCCCTCTATCGAACAACTCTTACAAACCGAGACAACCGCGCAATTCATTGCGCGGTTCGGACGCCCACTCACATTGGATGCGCTCCGCCAAACCTTGGATGATATCCGTGCGCGCTTCAAACTAAATCCCGAAGCTGGGGTGCCATCCACTGAAGCGATCCTCACTCAAGCCGAATCCACTCTCACCGCATGGACGACGTCCACTCTACACCCCGTCATCAATGCCACCGGCGTGATCTTGCATACCAACCTTGGGCGTGCCCCCATGAGCGATGCGACCATTCATGCCATGGACCTGGTCTCGCGCAGCTATTCCAATCTTGAATTTGACCTTGAAACAGGCAAGCGCGGCTCAAGGTTGATCCATGCCGAGTCTATTTTGCAGAAACTCACCGGCGCAGAAGCAGCTCTGGTGGTCAATAACTGTGCTTCGGCTGTCTTGTTGACCCTTTCTGCTTTGGCAAACAAAAAGCGTGTGGTCATTGCTCGCTCGCAGTTGGTGGAGATCGGTGGTGGGTTCCGTGTACCCGATGTCATGAAACAATCTGGCGCAAAGCTTGTAGAAGTAGGCACGACCAACAAAGTTCGCACAGCCGATTACGCCGCAGAGTTCGAAGAACCGACCGCATTGGTCATGCGTGCGCATCGTTCCAACTTCAAGATCGTTGGTTTTACCGAAGAACCAAATTTCAAGGATATTGTGGATGCTGCTCATAAGGCGGGTGTTCCGGTCGTAGATGATCTTGGCTCAGGCGCCTTGTATGACACCGCCAAATACGGTTTCTCTCACGAGCCGACCGTACAAGAATCCATGCAGGCAGGCGCAGATGTGATTCTCTTTTCCGGCGATAAATTGCTTGGTGGTCCGCAGGCGGGTATTATCATTGGCAGGAAAGCCTTGCTTGATAAGATCAAGAAACACCCGCTTGCCAGAGCTGTCCGCGCGGATAAAGCCTGCCTGGCGGGCTTGTCTGCGACACTCACACATTACCTCAAGGATGAAGCCGAGCGGGAAATCCCCATTTTGAAGATGATGTCCCTGACGCTGAAACAGGTTCAGGGGAGGGCAGAGGCGTGGCGTGCCGCATTGGGTCAGGGCGTAGTTATCGAAGGTCGATCTACTGTGGGCGGCGGTTCGCTGCCAGAGGAGTCCATCCCCACTTATTTGCTTGAGTTGCAAGTGAAATCTGCCGATAAATTTTTGCGTGCTTTGAGAAGGAACAGTCCTCCCATCATCGCCAGAACTGAAAATGATAAGGTCCTGCTCGATCCTCGTACTGTTCTGCCTGAACAAGAGGGTGCATTATTGGTTGGGTTGAAGAACTGCTTAAAGCCCTAAGATGTTCGGTCAAACCAGGTCATCCATAAAAAAGGAAAACAAATGAAATCAGATCTCGATGCCATTATGCAAGCCCGTGATTTAGATGCGTTCATTGTTTTTGGGAACGCCGAAAATAATCCGCCCATGTATTACCTGACGGGTGGCGGACATGTCAGCCATGCCACCATCATCAAAAAGCGCGGAGAGGAACCCGTCTATTTTTTCAATGATATGGAGCGGGACGAAGCCGCCAAAAGCGGACTGAAGCTGATTCCCTATACCAAGTATGACTACAACGAATGTATGCAAAAAGCCGACGGGAATCAGTTGCTGGCAAATGCCTTGCGTTATCAGATGATGTTTAGTGATGTTGGTGTTTCCCAGGGGAAGGTGGGGGTATATGGGCATTATGATGTCAGTTCGGTGTTTGGCGCTTTGAGCCACCTTCAAAAGTTGATGCCGGGGCTTGAGTTTGTTGGAGAGGCACGGGATGAGTCGATATTCTTACGTGCCATGGAAACCAAGGATGAGAATGAAGTGGCACGCATCCGCAAGATGGGGCAGATCACCACGGCAGTTGTAGCGAAGGTCCGCGACTATCTTACTTCCTGTGATGTGCGTAACGATGAAGTTCTTCTCAAAGAAGATGGCACGCCGCTTTCTGTGGGCGATGTGCATTCAAGGATCCGTTTATGGGTAGCCGAGCATGGTGCGGAACTTCCTTCCGGCTTCATCTTTGCCATCGGGCGTGATGCGGGTGTTCCGCACTCTGCAGGAAACCCAACTGACCTGATGCGCCTCGGTCAGACGATTGTCTTTGATATCTATCCTGCTGAAGCGGGCGGCGGTTATTACTATGACTTCACCCGCACTTGGAGTCTCGGGTACGCCACACCCGAAGCGCAGAAGTTGTTCGACCAGGTCAAGGAGATCTATGATACGTTGAACGATAACTTTGACCTGAACGTGGCGTTCAAAGATTACAACAAGATGACCTGCGATTATTTTGACTCGAAGGGTCATCAGACTCCGATGAATACCAAGGCGCCTATTGAGGGCTACGTCCACAGTTTGGGGCATGGGGTCGGCTTGAACATCCATGAACGTCCATTTAGCGGCTTGACCGCAGGCGATGACCAACGCCTCAAACCCGGCGTGATCATCACCTCCGAGCCGGGCTTGTATTACCCTGAAAAAGGGATGGGTTTCCGTATCGAAGATACACTTTGGGTGCGCCCCGATGGGGTGATGGAAAAACTGGCAGACTACCCGTATGATTTTGTCCTGCCGATGAAAAAATGGAAGAAGAAATAATAATGACGGATGATGGTTCATAAAAAGCCCATCCTCTGTCGTCCGTGGTCTATCGTCCCTAAATGATCCATCTCCAATCTCTTACCCCTCGTCCTTTCCCTGAAAGCGAAATAGACGAATTCCCATTCACAGTTCCGGTGATTCGCTCTCTCCCCGAGATCAAGTTCACCGCGCCTGTGACCTTTTTTGTGGGGGAGAATGGCTCTGGTAAATCGACGGTGATGGAGGCGCTGGCTTGTGCGGTCGAGTCGATTACGGTGGGCAGTGAAAGCGTAAAGACCGATAAGACTCTCGCTCCCATTCGCAAGTTGGCGAAATATTTCAAACTGACATGGACAAAGCGCACGCACAAAGGCTTCTTTATGCGCGCCGAGGATTTCTTCGGCTATGCCCGCTCTATGCGTGAGACGCGTGAAGAATTGGAAGAAGAATTAACGAATGTTGACCGTGATTACAAAGGGCGCTCAAAGCTTGCACAAGACCTGGCACGCTCGGCATATTCCGGTCAGCTGGCGGCGATGAAACACCGCTACGGCAAAGACTTGGATAATTTCTCGCATGGCGAAGCTTTCCTTACGTTGTTCCAGGCGCGTTTTGTCCCCGGTGGTTTGTATCTGTTGGATGAACCCGAGGCGGCGCTTTCGCCGTCCCGGCAGCTCAGTTTCCTTTCGGCACTCAAGCAAATGGTCGAGCAGGAGGCGCAGTTCGTCATCGCCACACATTCGCCGATCATCCTCGCCTTCCCTGAAGCGCAGATCCTCAGCTTTGAGAATGGCATGATAAAACAAGTAAAATATGAAGACCTTGAACACGTTCGTTTGACAAGGGATTTTCTGGAAAACCCACAATCTTTTTTACGGCATTTAATGTAGTAGGAATTTTTACATGTTAAAGTCACGCACATTTCTATATTCACTTATTGGGCTTTCGGCTGTGCTGGCGCTGGTCATTGGCGGGTTTTATTTGTACGATACGTTCCGGGTTCAGACGGTGGTGATCGCTACAAATGAAGAAGGCAGTCAGAGTTACATCATCATGGATGCGTTGGCAAAAGCTGTTCAGAATCGCGATCCGCGAATCAGGATCCGGCTCGTGCAAACGGGCGGCTCAACCCAGATCATGGACCTGTTGCGTACCCATCAAGCCGATTTTGGCACCGCTCAATTGGATGCTGAATTGAACGATCAAGTGCAAACTGTGGCTCTGTTATATCCACAGGTATTTCATATGATCGTCAAAACAGATTCGGATATTCGCACCCCGGCGGATCTACGAGGGAAGAAGATCGCCACTTCTTCTCAAAGCGGCGGCGGATTCCAATCCGTTTTTGATCTGCTCTCCTATTACGGCGTCACAGCCGATGACGTGGAAGTGATCCCATTTGAAGATGGTACACTGCGGGATGAAGCATTTATCAATGGCGAGGTAGATGCCATGTTCCGCGCGAATACCATTGGCAACGCAAGCCTGCGTGAGTTGGCCGCAAAAACGAATATCCGCTTTCTGCAGCTAGAGCAATTTGATGCCATGCGCATCCAATACCCGTTTTTGTTTCAATATGTCCTTCCAAAGGGCACTTACCTGGCGGCAGACCCGGTTACGCCAATGCAAGATACAAAGATCGTGGGCGTGCCGACCATTCTGTTCGTCAATGCGAATGTGGATGAAGAGATCGTCCATTTATTCACAGAAGTGATCTTTGAGCATCAAAATGACATTGTCCAAAAGACCACACAAGGGATATGGATCGAATCTCCCGTGGCGTATCAAACCATTGTTCCCGCCATTCATCCCGGTGCGCTTGCCCATTACAACAGTGATGAACCCGGATTTTTTGTGCGGTATTACACCGAATTCAGTTTATTATTCACTTTTGGTCCAGTGCTGGTTTCGATCTACTTTGCCTTGCTTGCCAGGTTTCAGGAAAGGCAGAAATCGGCGGCGTCTCAATATAATTTGGAGCTCGCCAAACTGCTCGCCGACCTGACCTACACAAAGAAATTGCGTGTCGTGCAATATATTGAACGCAGCTTGTTCGAGTCGCTGAATGAAGTAGTGGAAGCCGTGGAAGATGGCAAGATCTCATCAGCAGACCTTCAATTATATTCTTTGGTCTGGGAAAAGGCCATGGATGCTGTCCGGCGGCGGTACGATACCTTGAAGAAACCGGTTCGAAGAAAGAAAAAGATAATCAAATGAGCGAATTAAAACCAGCCAGAATCCTAGCCATTGAGACCTCCTGTGATGAGACCGCCTGTGCCATCCTTGAAAATGGACGGGCGTTACTTTCATCTGTAGTGGCTTCTCAAATGGAGATCCATGCCCGTTATGGCGGCGTATTTCCCGAAGTGGCATCACGCCAGCATGTATTAAGTATCACGCCGGTCGTTCAACAATCGCTTGCTCAAGCGCACTTGACCCTCAACGATATTGATGCCATTGCCGTTACACAAGGACCCGGTCTCGCCGGTTCGCTCATTGTGGGTATGAACATGGCAAAAGGCATGGCGCTTGCGATGGATAAGCCGCTTGTTGGCGTGAATCATTTGGAAGGGCATATTTATTCTTCATGGGTTTATGAGGCAGGAGAGAAGGCTCCACCTGCGCCGGAGTTCCCGCTCATGGCGCTGCTCGTTTCGGGCGGTCACACTGAATTGAATTTGATGACCGATCATCTGACCTATCAACGCCTCGGCTCGACCTTGGATGATGCCGCCGGGGAAGCCTTCGATAAGGTGGCTCGACTACTGGAATTACCGTATCCGGGTGGACCGTCTATTCAGAAGGCGGCAGAGGAAGGCGACCCAACCCGCTTCAATTTCCCCCGTGCCTGGCTCGATGGAACCTGGAATTTTTCCTTCAGTGGAGTGAAAACCTCGGTACTGTATGAGGTAAATGAACTGAAGAAACGCAGTAATGGGCTCCCCGTACATGATCTGGCGGCGTCTTTCCAGAAAGCTGTGGTGGATGTGCTTTTCAAAAAGACGATGAATGCGGCGCGTGAATTTGGCGCAAAACAGATCCTGGTGGCAGGCGGTGTTTCTGCCAACCGCGCCTTGCGTCAGGCGTTCAAGGCACAGACGGAATTCCCTGTTCACATTCCGCCCATTTCACTGTGTACGGACAATGCCGCGATGATCGGTGCCGCGGGATATTTCCGTTATGCACTTGGGCATGTCTCCGAAATGGAGATGGATGTGCTGCCTGCCTGGCCGTTGTCGTAGAATAAGTTCTATGCAGTTAAAAGACCAAACCCCCAGCCGCTTGCCCGAGCGAATGGGGGTTTGACATCAGGAGAATGCAATGCTTATTATATACTCCGAGTTTAATGGTTCCTGAAGTTTGCTTAAGGATTGGATTAGAGGAATAAGAACTTATTGGAATGCCTCAAAATGAAAATCCCGCTTTATGGATGAAAATATCCAGGAAAGCGGGGTTTTTGTTGGTGCTCAAACACTATTGCAGGGCTGAGATTAAATTTTCCATAGTTACTGGACCCTCACGAAAAATGATGGGAGTTTCTCCTGTACAGTCCACCAAGGTGGATGGAATGCCGCCGGGCGTGTTTCCACCATCGAGAATCAGTGGGATACGTCCGTTTAATTGATCGTAAACCTCTTGAGCGCTGATAGGGCTTTGCCTGCCGGAGATATTGGCAGAAGTGACAGCCATGGGTCCGGCAGCTCGTAAAAGCGCCAGAGCGTCGGGGTGATTGGGAATGCGTACGGCAACGGTCTGAGTGGCAGATACGGCTGGAGGGAGACTTGGCTGTTTTGGGATGATACAGGTCAACGGTCCGGGCCAGAAGCGGGCGGCAAGGCGCAAAGCCATATCTGGAATGTTGAGTCCGATCACCTCGAGGTCTTTTAGGTCTCCGATCAGAATGGGAATCGCTTTTTCAAGCGGGCGATCTTTGGCAGTGTAGATGCTTTCGATGGCGGCATTATCGAATGCGAGCGCACCGACGCCATAGACGGTGTCGGTGGGGAAGGCGACGATGCCGCCGTTTTTTAGAACATCCAGCGCGGGTTGGAGTTGTGCAGCGGGGCGAACTTCAGTTTTCACGATTATTGATCTCGCTTAAAAAGACGCGGACAACTTCCGGGTCGAATTGTTTGCCCGCTTCCGATTTGATATATTCCAATGCTTCATGAGTTGGCATTGCTGCGCGATAGGGACGGTCGTGGGTGAGGGCATCGAACACATCTACGATGGCATAGATGCGTGCTTCAAGCGGTATGGTCTCACCGGATAGCCCATGCGGATAGCCTGTGCCATCCCATTTTTCATGGTGATAGCGCGGAATGTTCAAGGCTGGTTTGAGATAGTCGATCGGCGATAATAAGTCCAGGGCAATCTGGGGGTGCAGGCGCATGATACGCATTTCCTGTTCGGTGAGCGGACCTTTTTTATGCAAGATATCATCGGGGATGCCGAGTTTGCCAATGTCGTGCAGCAATGCGCCGCGATAGATATGGACGAGCATATCTTCTGAAAAGCCCATTCTACGGGCAATGCGAATGGTCAATTCGGTGACGCGTTTTGAATGTCCTTGTGTTTCCCGGTCGCGCACTTCGAGTGCGCGTGACCAGCCTTCAAGCGTGGTAGCGTATGCAGCCTGGATCTCACTATTTGATTTTTTTAGTGTATCCACAAGGGTCTGATTTCTTTTAAGCGTACGTTCAAGTTGGTTGGCGGTTGCCCAGGTCATGAAGGCGAGTGCAAATAATGCCATGACCGCTGTAAGATTATATTCCCAGGTGTAGCCGCTTATTAAGCTGCTGATCGTGTATCCTGTTGCGGTAAGCCCGGCATACCAAAAGGAACTGGATGGGCGGATGATGAAACTGGATATACCTACCGGAAGCGCGAAAATAACCATGAGGTACTCAATATATTTTGCGTCGCTTAAGAACACACCGGCAAGGATCGAAAAACTTATGGCAAGGTTGGCTGTCAGGAAGACCTTGCCTTTTTGATTCATTTTCCAAAAGATGTGCAATGGAATAAAGACCAGCAGGTCTTCGATTAGATAGATCGTATATTCATAGGTAGGATGAAGGATGAGTACAACCGCAGTATTTACGACGGAATAATTCAAAAGCCCCCAACATAAGCCGATGAACAGAGCGAGCAGTTCGCCTTTGCGCCTGATGCTTGGGTCGTCAGTTTCGATGTGGGTCAGTAATTGGAGTAGACCCTGCCATGTGAACTTTCCCTTGTTCCTGCTCATTTTTTCATTATATCTTTAAGCATTAAAACGATTGAGTCCGAATTTGGATCTCAAGCAGGCGGTCGTGACCAGCCAGGTCTTGGTGCAGAGAGATGCTGGATTCGGAGAACATATCTGACGCAAGGTTTAAAGCGGCAATACCTTGCGTGGCTTCGATCTCAAGCAGGATCATGCCGTTGGGGGAAAGCCAGTCAGGTGCGATACGGAGCAGGCGGCGATACAGGTCAAGACCATCTTCGCCGCCATCGAGGGCGAGGGTGGGCTCGCGCCCATAGATCGGAAGCGAGCGCATGGTTGCAGTGGGAATGTAAGGCAGGTTCGCGCAGATTAGGTCGAAGTGCTGGTCGGTTGAGAGCGGGTCGATGTGTTGTGGCAGCAAGTCGCATTCCAAAAAGTCGATGCGGTGATGGACGTGGAATTTCTCTGCATTCTGCTTGGCAACCTTGAGCGCGGCAAGCGAAATGTCGGTGGCGAGGATGTGAACCCTCGGGACATGCATGGCAATGGATGTGGCAATGATGCCAGACCCTGTGCCAATGTCTGCGACGGTTCTTCTCTCAGGAGATGCTGCCAGCCATTTAATGGCTTTTTCCACCAGTTGTTCTGTCTCTGGTCTCGGGATGAGCACATCAGGTGTGATGTTGAAATCAAGCCCGAAGAACTCGCGGTGACCGAGAATGTAGGGCAGCGGTTCACCCGCTGTCAGACGGGAAAACGCCAGGGTTGCTGATGCAATTTGCGGCGGGGTCAGAGGCTCGTCAAGATGGGTAAGCAGCCATGTGCGTGTACGTCCAAGGACATGGGCGAGCAGGAGTTGCGCATCCAATGCTGACGAATCAGAATTGATCTGTGGAATGAATTGTTTGAGCAGGGTTTCAGGGTTCATTGCTGGTAATAAAAAACATGGCGGCACTTCAAGCCGCCATGTTTTTTATTCATCATCTTCGACGCCGGTGGCGGCAAGTTTACCGGCTTCGTCGCGAGTGGTTAACTCGTCGATGAAGCTTTCGATGTCTCCGTCCATGACGGCGGGCAGGTTGTAATTTGAGAGGCCGATACGGTGGTCGGTAACGCGGCTTTGCGGGTAGTTGTAAGTGCGGATCTTTTCGGAGCGGTCGCCTGAACCGACTTGTGAACGGCGGTCGGCTTCGAGTTCTGCGCGGCGTTTTTGTTCTTCTATTTCATACAGACGCGCACGCAAGATCGAGAGGGCGCGCAGTTTGTTTTGCAGCTGTGAGCGTTCATCCTGACAGGTGACGATCATGCCGGTGGGTTTGTGGTACAGGCGTACAGCTGTGGAGTTCTTTTGTACGTTCTGACCGCCCGCACCAGAGGAGCGATACACTTCGATCTCGATATCCGACTCGGGGATATCCACTTCCACGTCGTCCACTTCTGCCATCACGACCACAGTGGCAGTAGAGGTGTGGATGCGCCCTTGCGACTCAGTAGCAGGTACGCGCTGAACACGATGCACCCCCGATTCATATTTCATCTTGGAGTAGGCACCTTTGCCTTTGACTTCGAAGATGACTTCTTTGTATCCGCCCACGCCAATAGCATTTTCAGACATCAGTTCGGTCTTCCATTTTTGGCTGTCTGAAAAACGCGTATACATGCGGAAGAGATCAGCCGCGAAGATGGCGGCTTCATCACCGCCCGCACCTGCGCGGATTTCCACGATGACGTTCTTATCATCACGCGGGTCTTTTGGGACGAGCAAGCCTTTGATCTCTTTTTCGAGGATTTCGATCTTCGGTGTCAGGTCGTCTACATCTGCTTTGGCTAGCCCTACCAACTCCGCATCGTTCTCTGTAACGATGATGGTTTTGGCTTCCTCCAGGCTTTTCATTGCCTGACGGTATTCTTTCGCCTTCTCGATCAGGGGTTCAAGGCTGGTACGTTCCTTGCTGATCTCGGCGGCGCGTTTATAGTCATTGCCGATCTCGAGCAGTTCGTTGCCGAGTTGTTCGAATTTTTCTTCGATGGCTTGTAATTTATCGAGCATGGTTCCTCAAATAAGTGACGATAGACCAGGGTCTACCATTAATGGTTGGTTTTCCGTAAATTTGCACAAGAAAGCGCGGCACCGGGTAGGCGCCGCGCAGCGAATCAAAACAAAACCAGCGCTAGTATTTAGCGACTGCGGAAAGCACCATGGAAATGATCAGGATAATAGCGAAGGCAGCGAACAGGATCTGTGCTGTTTTTTGACGCTTTGCGACGCTATCTTCCATTAATTTATTTTGTTTTTGAGATTTTGAATTTTTTCCAGCCATTTCAATTCACCTTATAGATTTTTATAGAAAGCTTGAGCCATTGCCTTCTCAAGTTCCTCGATTGTAACAGGTTTCATCACGTACCCGTCCGCGCCGAGCTTCATGGCTTTGTCCACCATAATATCGGCAGCTTCGGAGCTGAGCATGATGACCGGCAGCCGCTTCCATTCCGGTCTGCGGCGCAGAAATTCAAGCATGTCCAACCCGGTCACTTCAGGCATGTTGATATCAAGGATCAGCAGGTCGGGGCGTTTACCTGCCAGTAATGCCTGCGCCGCCGGGCGCGGACCTAGAAAATGCTTCGACTCATAATCGAGCAGTTTTAACATCAAACTGACCGCACGAGCCATTTCTTCATCATCGTCAACGACCCAAACTTCTTTCATTCTAAATTCGCCTTTACATTTTTGGCGGCAGTTTCGTTCATGCCTTTAACCACCAGTAACTCTTCGATGCTTGCTTCCTTAATCTTATCCATGGAGCCAAAATGTTTCAAGAGCGCTTTTCGGCGTGTGGGACCAATGCCCGGAATGGAATCAAGCTGGGAAGCCAGCCCCAATTTTGTGCGCTTTTTCCGATGTGCCGTGATCCCGAAGCGATGGGCTTCGTCGCGGACACGTTGTACGAGGTAAAGTCCCTGTGAGTGACGGGGGAGCAGCAACGGCTCGCTTTTGTGCGGGAAGAAGATCTCCTCTTCCTGCTTGGCAAGCCCCACTACCGGCACAACGCCCATCAACCCATAGTCTTCCATCACTTTGACGACCCTGCCTAATTGACCTTTGCCGCCGTCGATGATGATCAGGTCTGGGAGGAAGGAGAACGCCTCGTCTTTTTTCGACCCGACCTCTGCCTCTTTTTCCTGTGAGCCTTTCCAACGCCGGAAGCGGCGGGTGAGCATCTCTTCCATGGACGCAAAGTCATCGGGCGCGCCGATACTGGTGCTGTCGATGTTGAACTTGCGATACAAGCGTTTGGCGGGCACTCCTTGTTCAAATACGATCATTGCACCAACGGTTGCCACACCTTGTGTGTGACTCACATCGTAACACTCAATTCGATTGGGCGGGGAAGATAAATTCAGGTAAGTTTGCAGATCCGCAAGCGCCTGCTCCTGCCTGTGGGCGTCTGCCTGCCACTGTGTGCGCAGGGCCTGCAGGGTTTCAGATGCGTTCTCTGAAGCCATTTGCACGAGGTCTTTGGGTTGACCTTCATTGGGTACGAACAATTCCACTTTCTGCCCGCCGCGTTTGGACCTAAGCCATTGCGCGATGATCTTGCGCTCTTCCAACTCCTGAGGCAGCATGACCTGTTCCGGGATGTTTGCCGCCTCGGTGTAGAACTGTTTGACGAACTCTTCCATGACCTGGTTATCAGTTGTATCTTCTGTGCCTTCGAGAATGAAGTACTCGCGCCCGATCAATTTGCCGCCGCGGATGAAGAATATCTGCACACAGGCTTCACCGTCTTCGCGTGCCATCGCTATAACGTCTGAATCGGCATAATCGGTGCCGAAGATGATCTTCTGTCGTTCGATGATGGATTGCATGGCTTTGAGTTGGTCACGCAGGGCGGCTGCTTTTTCAAAACGCATCTCGTCCGAGGCTTTTTGCATTTCGCCCTGAACCCGTTGAATGACAGGCTCGCTATGACCGCTGAGAAATTCCATCAGGTCCGAGATCATTTGACGATAGCCATCTTTTGAAATAGCGCCGATACACGGGGCAGTACACAGCTTGATGTCGTAATACAAACATGCCCGCGGGTCATTGCCGTTAATTTCACGGTCGCAGGTCAGGTAGGGGAATATCTTGCGCAGCACTTCCAATGTTTGATACACCGCCCATGCCGAGGTGTAAGGACCGAAGTAGCGCGAGCCATCCTCTTCCATTTGACGGGTAACGGTGATCTTTGGAAACGCTTCATTCCAATGGATCTTGATGTATGGATATCGCTTGTCATCCTTGAGGCGGATGTTGTACTTCGGACGGTGCTTCTTGATGAGGTTCATCTCGAGGATGAGCGCCTCAAGTTCCGACCCGACCACGATCCACTCAATATCCGTAATATCCCGCACCAGGCGGCGGGTCTTGTTGTCATGGCTTGAATCCGCGTGGAAATAACTCCGCACGCGGTTCTTTAAATTGATCGCTTTGCCGACGTAGATGATCGTCCCTTCGGCGTTGCGATACAGATAACAGCCTGGTTTGGTGGGCAGGGTGGCAAGAATGCCCTGAAGTTTCTCGGAAATTTCCATTGGCGGTTATTCTATCGCAAATCACTGATCCAAGTTGTGCCTTGAAATTTTTCACAAAAACTTTTTAGAAATCTTTTAAAAGTACCCGTAGGGCGATTATTTTTACCCACCATCCGTTGAATATTCAAGAGATGTCAACTCAAACGTGAGTCTCTCTTACTTTTACGCCTTGTTTGTTACAATTGGGTTAAGGCGGGTTGATTTCGATAAAATGCCCGTAAAATAAAACCAAAGTCAAGCCAATTAAGGAGAATGAAAATGGAGCAAATGCCCTCGAATACCCCTGTAACCGAATCAAAACCGGGTCCTGCTGGTTGGGTTCAAACCTGGATCATGGCAGTTACAAAGCCAAACGAACAGACGTTTATTGAAATTTCAGAAAGCCCTGATGCAAAGGTCCAAACTGCGCTTATTTGGGCTGTGATCGCGGGGCTTATTAGCGGAATTATGCTCGGCATCGGTTTTGCTATACAATCACTTATTCAAGGAGGCGGCAGCTCAAATGATATGGGCACGATCGCTCTATTGATCTGTGGAATGCCGATTGCAATGGCGATCATTAATCCCATTGGACTTTCTTTTTCTACTGCCTTGTTTCAATGGGTTGCAAAACTTTTTGGCGGGGTTGGTTCTTTTGAGAAGCTAATCTACCCGCTCTCAGCGATCACGTTACCAATCACGATTGTCTCAGGAATATTCAGCTTACTAAGCAGTATACCGATCGTGGGGGTATGTATTAGTTTCTTTAGTTTTGCCATAAGTATTTACGCAACCGCCTTGAACATTATGGCTGTTAAAGCAGTGAATCGGTTTGACTGGGGAAAAGCGATCGGTTCGGTGTTGATCCCCGCTTTTGCGATCGGTATATTCTGCGGGTGTGTCGTGTTCATTGGGCTGATGATCCTCGGTCCAGCGATCGCGAATACCTTCAATCAGATCAATCAAGGCTTGGTACCGTAGGCGCAAAAAGTCCTCCCAAACGGGAGGACTTTTTTATAGTTCGATGGTAAAGGTCGTTCCTTTGCCAACTTCGCTTTCCACATCTATTGTCCCTTTGTGCGCAAGAACCAGTTGTTTTGAAATCGCCAGCCCAAGTCCGCTGTTGCTTCGGTTTGTGCGCGATTTTTCGCCGCGCCAGAACCGGTCAAAGATGAAAGGCAGATTTTCGGGAGCGATCCCCACACCCGTATCTTTGACCCTGATCCGTACGCTTCTTTCCTGCACTTGAATGGACTCTGCTTCGAGAGAAATTTTTCCACCCGACGGCGTGTGACGTAAAGCATTTGAGATCAGGTTGGAGAGCACCTGGTTGAGTCTGTCGTAGTCGGCAGTGAGTTCCTGTGTAATGTCATCAATTTGCGACAATAGTTCCACGCCTTGGGTTTTGGCTTGGGCGGAAAAGCTTGAAGTGAGATCGGTTATCAGGTCAGCGAGCAGGAAGCGGGTGGGGTGAAGCGGAAGTTGTCCCGTTTCGGCGAGCGAGAGTGTTTGTAGATCTTCCACAAGCCGGGCGAGTAATCTTGTTTCATCCAGTGTGTTGTTGATGTGGTCTGGTGTGGCTTCGTAAACACCATCTAACACGCCTTCAAGATTCCCTTGAATGATGTGCAAAGGCGTGCGAAGCTCGTGGGCAATGTCGGCGGTGAGATTGCGGCGCTGCTTATCGGCACGTTCGAGTTCTTCGACCATTTTATTGAAACGCTTGATCAACTCGCTGAACACGTCTGAATTATGTTCTTTCACGCGGACCGAGAGATTGCCTTCTGAAACCGAATCAATGGCGTTGAAAATACCGCTGAGTGGCTCACCGAAGCGGGTGTATAAAGTAAAAAGGGTGAGTACGGCAATGACCACCATTGCCACCGGTGCGCCGCATACCAATAGCCAGATATTCCTGAAGCCTGAATATTCTGAGAATGCCCAATATAAAGCAGCCGCTGTGCCTCCAATGAAAAGCGTCAATGTACTGATAAAGAAAATTGCGAATGGAAAAAATCGCCGTCCGCTGCGACGCATATGAGGAGGGGGGAAGTGTCTTGGAAAGGGCGGGCGCATGGTATGTTTATTTGATCTCTAAAAAGCGATATCCAATGCCGTAAACCGTTTCGATCATGGATTCGCCTGAAGCGCTTTCGAGTTTCTTTCTCAAATTCTTGATGTGCGAGTCGATGCTGCGGTCGAAGCTGGAAGCAATGCCGTGTAGATCGTCCAGCAGTTGTTCGCGGGTGAGGGTTTGCCCGGGACGGCTGGCAAGCAATTGCAAGAGTTTGAACTCGTTGGGCGTCAGTTTGATGGGGCTGCCATTGAAGGTGACCGAGTAACGATCCGGGTCCACTTCCAAGCCGCCGAGACGGATGAGGCTGGGCGCTTTGATCTCGCCTTTGGAACGGCGCAATAAAGCACGGACTCGCGCCACCAAGGCGCGCGGTGAGAATGGCTTGGTGATGTAATCATCTGCACCGATCTCCAAGCCAGTGACCTGGTCCACTTCTTCGGCGAGAGCGGTCAGCATGATGATGGGCACGTCGCTTTCGCGGCGCAACACTTTGCAAACTTCGCGCCCGTCCATGATGGGGAGCATCAGATCAAGGATGATGAGGTCGGGTTTTTCGCTGCGTGCAATTGTCAGCGCAGATTGACCGTCCGCAGCGGATGTGACGCGGAAGCCGTTCTTCTCCAGATAGTCACGCGCAATGCGTACGATCTTGGGTTCATCATCAACAACGAGGATAAGTTCAGGCATGGGGGGAGTATAAATGCAGAATGAATAATGAGGAATATTGAAAGATGGGACGAGTAACGGGGAAAGACTTGTGCTTCTCCACGTTACTCGTCTCTTTTTACGTCACGGGTTACTTTTCTTCAGGCTTGTCCGATTCTTCGTTGTTGCTTTCGGCAGGCGTTTCACCGTGAGCGCGCTTGTGCCACTCTTCGAAAGGCGGTGGGACGTTACCTTCCCAGCCTTTGCCCCAAGGACCGTGATGTCCGTGGTGACCCCAGCCATGTCTCATGCGGCGGAAGAACATCATCTTCATGAAGCCGAAGAACAGAAAGAGAAAGAATATTGAGCCGCAGATCGCGCCAAAAGGATTGAAGTGGTGATGGAAACCAAAACCATAAGGTTGCGGGTAGCCATAGGCGTATCCGTGACCATACATCGGTGCGGCAGGCTGACCGTCCTCAGCGGCTTTTTCAATGGCGGCGGCTACTTCGGGTGCCTGTTCGATGCCACGCATCATCCCGGCTTTGAAGCCAAACGCCCCTGCGCCTGCGATCAACCCAAGTACAAGCAGAAGACCGAGAACGCGAAATACAATAAATGGACCTTTTTTCATTTTTACCTCTCAATAGGATTTTGATTTGGTTTGTTCCTATGCGCTAAATGTATCAATCCATTGTGGAGGAAATATGGATGGGTGGGTGAGGGATTGTGGAGGGAATGTAGGAAAAATGTTAGCAGAGAAGCGGACAATGTTCGATGGGTATGGATGGCGTTTCCATCTTCTTCTGAGTTTCTTCCAGTAACCCTGCTGATCTACTGTCAACGCCATAAAATTAAGAAAGGTTGCCATAATGATATTTCAGCATATTGAGTCTCATACGGTTCCTTCTTTTATCTTCTACTTCACTTTTAACACAATCTTACCGCGTGCATGTCCCGTTCCTAAATGCGTCATTGCCTCAACCACATTTGCCAGGGGATAGACCTTTTCGACTATTGGTTTCACTTTTCCGCTTTCGATCATTTCTCGCAAAATATCCAGATCGGGACGGTTGAACTGGGCAATGAAAAAAGATATCTTTTGGCTGGCGCCGATACTTGCAAGTTTCAAATTGAAAATCCGTGCCAGCGGACCCAGTACTTTATTTCCTTTTGGCGCACCGACGATCACAAAATTAGCATTCGGTTTGAGTGCCCGCTTGTATTCTTTCCAGGTTCGGCTTCCGGCAATATCAAAAATTAGATCGTATTGCTTGCCGGTGCGAGTGAAATCATCTTTGGTGTAATCGACCACATGATCCGCTCCAAGCGAACGGACCAACTCCATATTTTTGGTGCTGGTCACGCCGGTCACTTCTGCGCCGAGGGCTTTGGCGATTTGCACTGCGAACGTGCCCACGCCTCCTGCCGCGCCGTTGACCAATACCTTATCCCCGGGTTTTACCTTTCCATGATCTCGTAACCCTTGCAGGGCGGTGATCCCCGCTGTGGGAACGGCTGCCGCCTCTTCAAATGTCAAGTTGACCGGTTTGCGCACCACAGCATTTATCACGCTGACATATTCGGCAAATGCACCATTTCTTCCACCATACACTTCATCACCGGGCTTGAGGTGGGTTACTTTGCCTCCGATCGCTTCTACCACTCCGGCAAAATCTCCGCCAATACGTGAGTCTTTGGGTTTGAACAAGCCGCTTTGTAAACGGGCAACGACCAGACCTGTCATTCCATACCACTCTGCCGGGTTAACCGACGAAGCATGGATACGAACCAGCACGCCATCCTCCGTGACAGTGGGCTTTTCAATTTCTTCAACTTTCAAAACATCGGGTGAACCATAGGAATGATATACAACAGCTTTCATGAATTGACTCTCCTTGGGTGATAAGTACTTGGAATTTAACAACTCATTATGGAGGAAATGTGGACATCCACGCCAGAGATTGTGGAGACTGTGGAGGTTGCGTTGGAGGAGTGTTAATGGACAACGAACGATAGACCATAGATGATGGATGGTTTGGGTCGTCCATCGTCTATGGTCAGCCGTCAATCGCCGAATTTGCAACCTTTTCCTGCCTTGTGCATCTGATAAAATGCATCCAGTAATAAGTGACTTCACCCCATCGTCTCAACGATGAAATAAATCATAATTTGGCAGGAAACCATGACAGATAATCGACACATAAAAGTTCTCATCCTTGGCGCAGGTCCCGCAGGTTTATCGGCAGCTTTGTATGCTGCCCGCGCCGAACTCGCCCCCGTGGTGCTTACCGGTATGCAGCTGGGCGGGCAGGCTGCACTTACACACACCATCGAAAATTACCCCGGCTTTCCCGAAGGCGTGGGCGGACCGCAACTCGGCGAGCTTTTCCAAAAGCAGGCGGAACATTTCGGCGCGAAGGTTGAATTCGATATGGCGCACGAAGTGGACTTCTCCCAGCGCCCATTCAAGGTGACTGCCGACAGCGGCGATTATTATGCCGAAAGCGTCATCATTGCCACCGGTGCCAGCCCCGTACATCTCAACGTCCCTGGAGAAGTAGAGATGACCGGTCGCGGCGTTTCTTATTGCGCCACCTGTGATGGCTGGTTCTTCAAAGATAAGAAAGTCGTCATCGTTGGCGGCGGTGACAGTGCGTTCGAAGAAGCTCTTTTTATTACTCGCTACGCATCCTCTGTCACGCTCATTCATCGCCGCGAAGATTTCCGTGCTGGCGCCATTTTACAGAAACGCGCCAAAGAGCACCCCAAGATGAACTTCATCCTCAATACAGTTGTCACAGAAGTGAATCAGGGTGATAAGCTCACCACACTCAAACTCAAGAATGTAAAAACCAACGAAGAAAGCACCTTCGACACCGACGGCTTGTTCATCTTCATCGGTCATACACCCAACACCCAAATGTACAAGGGGCAGCTTGAAATGAGCGACCTCGGCTACCTCAAGGTCAATGACAAGATGGAAACCAGCATTCCCGGCGTGTTTGCGGCGGGGGAGGCGGCCGATGCCACCTTCAAACAAGTGGTCACCTCGGCGGGCATGGGCGCCGCAGCAGCAATTCAGGCGACGCGCTATCTCGAGGAAATGGAAGCAGTTCACAGTTAAGGAAGAAGCGGACGCCATCCCGCTTCAGCCTTAGGGACAGTTGCTTCTGTCCATTTGGTGCGCCAGCCCCAAGTTTTCCCATAAATGGGCTCGTCATAGGCGAGCCTATTTTTTTGACCAAAAATGTGACATTTTGTACTTTTGGTCTAGGTCACTTTCGGATAGAATTATTGAAAAATATGGCGTTTTACGCCGATTCCATTGGAGGAACGATGAAGAAAATCTCAATCGTAGGTGCAGGAAATACCGGCGCAACCGCCGCGCACTGGATCGCTGAACGTGAACTCGCCGATGTTGTGTTGTTGGATGTGGTCGAAGGTATGCCGCAAGGCAAGAGCCTTGATATGCTGGAAGCCATGCCCATTATCGGCAAAGATACACACGTAGTGGGAACCAACAATTACGAAGACACCAAAAATTCAGATATTATCATCATCACAGCTGGCATTGCCCGTAAACCCGGCATGAGCCGCGAAGACCTGCTCAAAACCAATGCCGAGATCGTGGGGAAAGCCGCCACAGAAACCCTCAAACATTCACCCAACGCGATCTTCATCGTATTGACCAACCCGCTCGACACTATGGCATACCTCACCATGAAGGTGACCGGTCTGCCGCGTGAACGTGTGATTGGTCAGGCCGGCATTTTGGACTCTGCCCGCATGCGCGCCTTCGTTGCCATGGAATCTGGCGTAAGCGTGGAGAACGTGCAGTGCTACGTCCTTGGTGGTCACGGCGATGAAATGGTTCCGCTAACCCGTCACTCCAATATCGCTGGCATTCCGTTGAAGGAATATTTCCCTGCTGACAAACTTGAAGCCATTGTCAACCGCACCCGCAAGGGCGGCGGTGAGATCGTAAATCTGCTCAAGACTGGCTCGGCGTATTACGCGCCATCCATGGCTTGTGTGCAGATGGCAGAAGCCATTTTGAAGGATAAGAAACTGATCGTCCCATGCGCCACCTTGATGCAGGGCGATTATGGTTTGAACGATATGTACTTCGGTGTGCCGGTTATGCTCGGCGCTGGCGGCATGGAAAAGGTGATCGAATACAAGTTCGATGCCGACGAAAAAGCCATGTTCGAGAAGTCGGCTGCCTCTGTCAAGGAATCGCACGAAGCGCTCAAGAGCGTGGTGAGTTTATAAAAGTCAAAGGTCAAAAGTCGAAGGTCAAATGTGGCTTTCGACTTTTGTATTGAAAATTAAAAGGAGTCTGTCATGATTCTGCACGAGAAACTGTCTGCTCAATTACCCGCATGGCGCGAACGCATTAAATCCCTGGCAAAGGAGCACGGCGATGTAGTGATCGATCACGTGACCGTGGGTCAGGTCATCGGTGGGATGCGCGATATCAAATCCCTGCTGACCGATGTTTCATTCGTAGACCCCGCTCATGGAATTCTTTTCCGTGGCATGCCCATTCCTGATATGCTCAAGGCGCTTCCCAAAGCAAAAGGCGGAAAAATGCCTTTGGTGGGAGGCTTGTTCTATTTATTGTTGATCGGTGAAGTTCCTACCAAGGAACAGGCTCTTGAAGTGGAAGCCGAATGGGCAAAGCGCGCGAACGTTCCCGATTACGTTTTCAAGATGCTCAAATCGATGCCGAAGGAAACGCACCCAATGACTCTGCTTTCTCAGGCGGTGCTCGCCTTGCAGAACGGCTCAGTCTTTGCTGCGAAGTATCACAGCATGAAAAAAGATCAATACTGGGAAGCTGCGCTCGAAGACAGCCTCGACCTGACAGCAAAACTGCCCATTATTGCGGCATATATCTACCGCATGAAATATTTCGGCGAGACCAGCAAGCCCAAATATAACCCCAAGCAGGATTACGGCTTGAACTTCTCGCGCATGATGAAGGTGTCGGATAAGAAAGGCTATGCCGAACTTGCCCGTTTGTATTTCATCCTGCACAGCGATCATGAATCTGGCAATGTTTCTGCTCATGCAATGCACCTTGTCGGTTCGGCTCTTTCTGACCCGTACCTTTCCTTCTCTGCCTCTCTCAATGGATTGGCTGGACCTTTGCATGGTCTTGCCAACCAGGAATGCCTGGGTTGGTTGATCGAGGTTAAGGAGAAATTTGGCGGCGTTCCTTCTCGCGATGAATTGTATAAATTCTCATGGGATACGCTCAACGGCGGACACGTCATCCCTGGCTACGGACATGCTGTGTTGCGTGTGCCTGATCCGCGCTTCACCGCGCAGATGGATTTCGCCAAGAAGCGCTTCCCGGATGATGATCTGGTACGCCTCGCCGACATGGTCTTTGACGTGGTCCCGGCTGTGTTGAAAGAACAAGGCAAAGCCAAGAATCCGGCACCAAACGTCGATGCCATCAGCGGCACGCTCCAGTATTACTACGGCGTACGTGACTTCGACTTCTATACCGTGTTATTTGGTGTGGGTCGCGCCCTGGGTGTGACTGCCAACTATATTTGGATGCGCGGCCTCGGCATGCCGATCGAACGCCCTAAATCGCTAACCACCAAGATGGTGGAAGATGCCGTTGCGAAAGCAGCTCAACCTGCGTAAATAAATTTTGAATCAAAAAGACCCTCGAGTTTTTTCGAGGGTCTTTTTATTTATTACTTTATTTTATTCCCATTCGATCCAACAAGAACGCATAATCTAGCGCGATCTCTTTGATGTAGTCATAACGTCCACTTGCCCCGGCGTGACCAGAGTCGTAGTTGACGTAGAAGATGACCAGGTTATCATCTGTTTTTAGCTCGCGTAATTTTGCTGTGAACTTGGCAGGTTCCCAAAAAGAGACACGCGGATCGTTCAAGCCGGTAGTGATGAGCAGGTTGGGATAGTCTGTTTTTTGCAGGTTGTTATATGGGGAATAGGAAAGCATGTACTCGAACATTGCCTTATCTTCCGGATTACCCCATTGATCGTATTCCTGTGTTGTGAGTGGAATGCTGGCATCTTCCATCGTCGTGACCACATCCATGAACGGCACTTTGGCAATGACTGCCCTGAAGAGATCCGGACGCATCGTCATGCAAGCGCCGACGAGTAATCCGCCAGCCGAGCCGCCCTGAATGGCAAGCTTATCTTTGGCGACATAGCCTTCTTTGACCAAATGCTCTCCGCAGGCAATGAAATCTGTGAAAGTGTTGCGCTTGAATTCCATCTTGCCTTTTTCGTACCATTCCCGTCCCATATCGTATCCGCCGCGGATGTGTGCGATGGCGTACACAAAGCCACGGTCGATCAGGCTGAAGCGATTGGAGTCGAAGTAGGGGTCAATCGTCGCGCCATAAGAACCATAGCCATACATCAACGCGGGGTTTGTCCCATCTTTCTTTTGCAGGTCTTTGCGATACGCAATCGAAAGCGGTACCTGTGTTCCATCGGGCGCGGTGGCATGGATGCGTTCCATCACATAATTTTTCTTATCCAACCCGTGGATGACTTCCTCCTTCTTTACATCCCATTCGCCAGTATCCATGTTGACATCTACAATGGTGAATGGAGTGATGAGGGAAGAGTAGCGCAGGCGCAATAAATTTGTTTCAAAATCAACATTGCTTTCGGGGTACACACTGTAAGTCTGTTCGGGGAATTGAACATAATGCGCATTGCTTAGCCCATCTGCGTCGCTGATGCGATATTGTTTCAACCCGCCTTTGCGTTCATGCACGACGATGTACTTCTCAAAAGTGTCCACACCCTCTACCAACACATCTTCGCGATGCGTCAGAATATCTGTCCAATTCTCTTTGCCCGGGTTCTCAACCGGTGCAAGGCTTACCTTGAAATTCTTCGCATTCTCGTTATGGACGATGAAGAACTTCCCATGGTGATGCGATGCATAATAATCCAGCCCCTCAACGCGTGGTTGTAGGATCTTCAATTCACTGGCGGGGTCGTTTGCATCCATAAAGCGGAACTCGCGCGTGTTGGTGCTGTAATGATAGGTGGTGATAAAAACATCGTCGCGGGTCTTGTTGCAGAAAAGATAATAGGTTTCATCTTCTTCGTGCAAAACCAGCACATCCTCTTTCGGATTGTTGCCAACCACATGGCGGAATAATTTATCCGGGCGCAGAGTTTCATCAAGCGTGATGTAGAAAATGGTCTTGCTGTCATTTGCCCATTCCACGCCCATGCGTTCGTAGGCGCTGCCTGAAATATTCTCAAGCACTTCAGGGAAGTACTCGCCGCTGGCGATGTCTTTGATATAAATTTCAAAAATTTCCCGTCCACCAAAATCCACGAGATAGGCAAGTTTCGTGCCATCGGGGCTGGGGACGAATCCGCTGATGCCGCAAAAGGATTTGCCCTCTGCCAGTTGATTCTGGTCGAGCAGAATTTCTTCGGGTGCCTCGAGCGAGCCTGCTTTGCGGCAGAAGATGGGATATTGCTTGCCCGCTTCTGTCCGCTCGTAATAGAAAAAATCGCCTCGCTTCTCCGGGACAGTTGTATCTGTTTCCTGAATCCTATTTTTCATCTCGGAGAAGAGTGCCTCACGTAAAGGCTGGGTATGTCCCATCACTTCGTCAAGATAATCGCTCTCTGAACGCAGATACTTTAGGGTCTCCGGGTCTTCCTTGTTACGGAGCCAGTAATAATCGTCGACACGGGTGACACCGTGGCTGGTGAGTGGATGAGGTCGTTTCGGTGCACTGGGTTGATGCGTTTTTGAGGGCATGAGGTTTCCTTGTAAATAAAAATGACAGCCGTAAAAAATACGACTGTCACGAATGGATTTACGCGAAAGGCAGATATTTTTCGTTCAGGCTCGCCATGTGGTGTTCCACATGACCCACCAACATGTAGACCAACGCCCGTGCACTGACGGGGTTTCCGCTGGCGGTGCCTATCTCGGCAAAGTTCGCTTCCTTTGTATTCTTGATGGCAAGGATATTGGCGTGGCGCAGGTGATCAAATTCAGCCAGCAGGTCGGCGAGCGGAATTTCATCTGAGCCCGACTCGCGGACGTAATCATCCTGCTCAAAGCCGGGGAAGGGAGTTTTATCTTTGCGGGAGATGCAGAATAGCCGATAGGCAAAGACCCGTTCGGTATCTATCAGATGAGTTACGACTTCTTTGATTGACCATTCTGCGGGTCCGGGTTTGAAGCGTGCTTGAGGGTCAGATAAAGTTCCCAGCGCAGTTCTCATCTCATCGAGTTGGAGCGGCAGGGCGATGGAGACATCCCCGCGTTTTAGGGCGAATTGGATGTACCCATCGTAGTAAGGAGCGTATTCTGTGGAATTTGGAGGGGGGATTTTCATAGTATTAATGTCCTTTCAGAAATTATATCTTACCCCTTATTGCCTTTATAATAAGAATGATTATGAATGCTTCAAAAACCTATTTGCAATTTTTTCGTGTGCCCAGTATCAACGACAAATTAAGCCTGCTTCGAAATTTATTGGAGGCGCGTGAGCTGAATGAGGATATTGCGCTGGCTATGCTTAAATCCGTCCATAAAGAACTTGGTGCCGAGCAAACGCGCGACCGCACTGAATATAAACGCTATGCAGAGATGATCGAGGTGTTACGCTATCATCAGACAGACCTTCTAGAATACATTGTGGATGCCTGGAATGTCGGCAAATCCACTGCGGATCCGGAATGGATCTCGGATGGATTGATCAAATAGACGTCACATTCGCTGAAGTATTTCCGATTGAAATCGACACCCTCTGACCTTTTTTCGGAGGGTCGTTTTTTGTAGAACCATATTCTGGGCAAAAAGGATTATCAGTATGACACTTACCATTGGTACTGCTGCTGCAAAACCCGGCGAGATCGTGTATGGCGAATATGTTCTTGTGCAACATCCTGTGGGCGGCACGGATGTTGCGCCTGTTGTCATTGCGCAAGGGCAAGAAGACGGACCTGTGTTTTGGATCACGGCAGGTATTCATGGTATCGAGCACGCAGGCATTCAGGTGATCCACAAGTTGATCACGCCAGAATTGGTCAAGCAGATGCGCGGTACGATCGTTGCCATCCCGGCTTTGAACCCTGCTGGTTTAAGGACGTTGAACCGCCAGGCATACTATCATGACGGCGACCCGAACCGCCTCTTCCCAGATGGGCGACTATCAACCTCTACGGATCCAGATCATGCTCCCATCTCGGCATTAGAGCAGGCATATGGACGTATTTTCGAAGATATCAAGAATTCGGCTTCGTTCTATTTTGACCTGCACTGTATGAGCAATGGTTCATTGTCATTCATTTTTCGTGACCGCATTTTGTATCGCAAAGGTGACGAAGCCGCACGCAAACGCGCCGCGGAAGTGAGCGCAAAAATGGATGCAATGGCGCAGGCATACGGACACACCGTCACTGCTGATTTTGCAGTAGAAAAATATATTAATGAAAAATTACATCGTGCCACCACAGCGGCTGTATCCATGCTGGTGGGCATCCCTGCATTGACGGCTGAACTTAGCAGCCCATACACACCCGCTCCTGAAGTGGTGAATGCAGGTGTTACAGGCTTGCGAAATGTGATGCGCTGGGGCGGCATGTTGGGCGGCGAGATGGAACCGATCACGGGGATCAAGGTCGTTGATCCCGGCTTCGCTACTCATCGCCGCAGTGTGGCGCGGGTGACGCAATCCTGCATCGTTCATCATCTCAAGGAACCGGGCGATCTCGTGAAGGTCGGCGACCCGCTGGTGGAAATGCGCGATGCGTGGGGACGATCTCTCGGCGTATTGCACTCGGAATATGATGGTTTTGTCATCTCACGCCCGTCTGGGATTTTGTATTATCCTGGCGAATCAACAGTGCTGTTGGCGATCCGCGATGAAGAGCCAAGAATTGGCGAATATCCTGAAACGTATTTCGATTAGAAATTCCAAAAAACCATTTTTAACTACGAAGGCACAAAGATGCCAGGACTCAAGGAAAAGAGACTTTGCGCCTTTGTGCTTTTGAGTCTTGGTGGCGAATTTGCTTGTTCTTTCACTGTATAATAGATTTGTACGACAACTTTGAAAAAGGCATATCTTATGACTTCAAATCACACTCGTAACCCCGGCACTCCCCTCGACCTTGATTGGGTCATGGGCGCGCACATCAACAAAAGCGCGGTGGAGCGACGCACCGCCACGCTGACAGGTCGCCGCACCGTCAAAAAGGACTGGCAGGCGGCGTGGCTTTTGCGCGCCATCACCAACATTGACCTGACCACCCTCGCAGGCGACGATACGCCTGGGCGTGTTCATCGTCTGTGTGCCAAAGCCAAACAACCATTACGCCCCGATATGCTTGAAAAACTTGGATTGGATGGTGAGAAGATCACCGTTGGCGCGGTGTGCGTCTACCCCAACCGTGTCGCGGATGCAGTTCACGCGCTTCAAGGCTCTAACATTCCAGTTGCTTCTGTCGCGACAGGTTTTCCTGCGGGACAGACTCCTCTGCCACAGCGCATTCAAGAGATTGAGCAAGCCGTGGAAGCAGGCGCAAAAGAAATTGACGTGGTCATCGCCCGCAATTATGTGCTGACTGGGGATTGGCAAGCCATGTACGACGAGTTGCAGCAATTCCGCAAAGCCTGCGGTGACGCGCACATGAAGACCATCCTTGCCACGGGCGAACTCGGTTCGCTCAAGCAGGTCTATCAAGCCAGCCTCGTGTCCATGATGGCAGGCTCGGACTTTATCAAGACCTCCACAGGCAAAGAGCCGACCAATGCGACTCTTGAAGTGAGTCTCGTGATGATCCGCGCCCTGCGTGATTATCTCGACCGCTTCGGCTACAAAGTGGGATTCAAACCCGCGGGCGGAATCAGCTCCGCGAAGCAGGCGATGGCTTGGCAGTCGTTGATGAAGGAAGAACTCGGCGATGAATGGCTGAAGAATGACCTGTTCCGCATTGGCGCAAGCAGCCTGTTGACCGACATCGAGCGGCAGTTGTATCACTACATCACAGGTCACTACGCGGCGAAACATCACATGCCGATGGGATAAAGACTTATTTACCATTGCGAGGAGGGTCTCCCACGACAAAGCAAGAACAAAGAACGGTTTGCTCACTGCCCTTAGTGCCCGGGTGAAGAACAAGAACGCCCTCGCAATGACGGAATAAGTGGAGTTTTATATGAGCAAAATACTTGAAATCTTCAACACCATGGAATACGGACCTGCGCCCGAAGCGCCTGATGCTGTCAAAGCGTGGCTGGACGAGCACGGACGCAAGTTCGGCTTGTTCATCAATAACGAGTGGGTGACGCCGAAGGGTGCGAAGTTCTATCCTTCGTACAACCCTGCGAATGGCGAATTATTAGCCGAGACCACGCAGGCTGGGCAAAAGGAAGTCGATGCGGCGGTGGCTGCGGCGCGTGAGGCGTTCAAAACTTGGAGTAAGACCCTGGTGTGACCTCGTGCGCGGTATTTATATGCGATTGCGCGCAACCTTCAAAAACATTCGCGCTTGTTGGCTGTGCTCGAGTCGATGGACAATGGCAAGCCGATCCGTGAGTCGCGCGATATTGATGTGCCTTTGCTGGCGCGTCACTTTTACTATTATGCGGGCTGGGCGCAGTTGATGGAAACCGAACTGCGCGATTATCAATCCGTCGGTGTGGTCGGGCAGATCATCCCGTGGAATTTCCCGCTGTTGATGCTGGCGTGGAAGATCGCGCCTGCGATTGCGATGGGCAACACGGTGGTGTTGAAGCCTGCTTCGTACACAAGGCTCACGGCGTTGTTGTTCGCGGAAATTGTCGCCGAGGCGGGGTTGCCCGCTGGCGTGGTGAATGTCATTACTGGTTCAAGCAGCGCAGGCTCGATGATCGTTGAACATCCCGATGTGGATAAGATCGCCTTCACGGGTTCAACCGATGTCGGGCGTACGCTCCGCAAGCAGACGGCTGGCTCTGGAAAAAACTCTCGCTTGAACTTGGTGGCAAGAGTCCATTCGTCGTGTTTGACGATGCCGATTTGGATGGAGCAGTTGAAGGGGTGGTCGATGCGATTTGGTTTAATCAGGGTCAGGTTTGTTGCGCAGGGTCAAGGCTGATAGTGCAGGAAAATGTCGCAGCGAAGTTTATCCAAAAATTAAAAAATAGAATGCAACACATGCGCGTGGGCGACCCGCTCGATAAGTCGATTGACATGGGCGCGATCGTTGACCAAAGCCAATGGGACACGATCGATGGGTGGGTGAAGACGGGCATTGCCGAAGGCGGCGAATGTTTTCAGCCGAATATCGCGCTGCCCGAAAAGGGACTGTTTTATAAACCGACGCTCATCACGGGGCTTGATGCTGCGGCTTCAACTGTGCAGGAAGAAATTTTTGGACCCGTGCTGGTCTCGCTCACGTTCCGCACGCCGAGCGAAGCCATCGAACTTGCGAACAACACGCGCTATGGTCTCGCGGCGAGTGTGTGGAGCGATAACATCAACCTCGCGCTCGATGTCGCGAGCAAGATCAAGGCGGGCTCGGTGTGGGTCAATTGCACCAATCAATTCGACGGCGCTTCGGGCTTCGGCGGCTATCGCGAGTCGGGCTACGGGCGCGAAGGCGGACGTGAAGGCTTGTTTGAATATTTAAGACCGACATGGATGGATCGTCCACGCCCAGAATTTACCGTGAACGCGAAATGGGGAGGACACATACCTACGCTTCCGACTCAGCCGACAACTGCTCGGGCAAATGGACATTCGCTTCCGCCGATAGATCGCACGCCGAAGATGTACATCGGCGGCAAACAGGTTCGACCCGATGGCGCGTACACTTCAAGCGTGTTGAGCGCGAAGGGAAAACTTGTTGGTCAGGTCGGTGACGGCAATCGCAAAGATATTCGTGATGCAGTCGAAGCCGCACACAAAGCGCGGACATCAGGCTGGGCGATGCGTCATGGATACAACCGTTCGCAAATTTTATATTTCATCGCTGAAAATCTCGATGCCCGCAATGCTGAATTTGTAAAACGCATTGTCGAAATGACGGGACGCACGCAGAAGTCCGCGCAAGCCGAAGTGGACGCGTCTGTTGAAAGATTATTCACCTACGCCGCATGGGCTGACAAATACGGCGGCACCGTGCAAGAGACCACCCTGCGCGGAATCACCGTCGCGGTCAATGAACCGATGGGTGTGATCGGCATTGCCTGCCCCGATGAAAATCCTTTGCTTGGATTCATCTCGCTCATGGCGCCTGCCATCGCACGCGGCAATACCGTGGTGATGATCCCTAGCCAGAAATATCCGCTCTCCGCGATGGACTTCTATCAGGTGCTCGACACCTCCGATGTGCCTGGCGGCGTGGTCAACATCGTCACAGGTGACCGTGACCATTTGGTCAAGACCCTCGTCCAGCACGAAGACGTGGACTCGGTCTGGTACTTCGGCTCGGCGGAAGGCAGTTACCACGTCGAGAACGAGTCCGCCGCGAACATGAAGCGCACATGGACAGGCTACGGTCTGCCCCGCGATTGGATGTCCCGCGAGCAGGGCGAAGGTCACGAGTTCCTGCACGAGGCGACTCAGGTCAAGAATATCTGGGTGCCGACGGGGGAGTAGGGAAGAGCAGATCATTCGATAGTAGATGATTAGACCTCCGAAGTCTTTAAGACTTCGGAGGTCTTTTTCTGCTGAAAAACATGCTATTTTGCGAGGAGAAAAACATTTAGAAGTCTTTCCCAAGACATCGAAATGTTTTTTAAAACGAGTCTAGACTCGTTTGCAATCCTCTCTAGACACGATTTAAATCCTCTCAAGACTCGTTTCCAATCCTCCCTAGACAGGATTTTTACCCATCACTGCTTTATTTTGCGCATAGGCATTTGAGAGCTGGTGCTCACCAAGCAGGCACCCTCTCCAAATCCGAACAGAAGAGACTGAAGAATTGTCCTAACTTTTTATTTCGGATTTGGGAAGGGACGGGGTGGGGCAGAATAATCTGGGTGCCGACGGGGGAGTGATTGTAGAAAGTAGTGAGTAGAAAGTAAGACCTCCGAGTTGTCCGCTCGGAGGTCTTTTGTCAGGATTTTGGCTTCCAACGAGTAAGCCTCTCTAAAAACTTTTCGTATGGTAATAACTCAATAGCATTTTCAAAAGCATCTTGTATTTGGCTTTTCGGGAATTTCAGCCAAACCATAGTCCTCGCTAAATCAAACCAACACCATGCTAGTTCAACATTGTCTCTTTCTTGAACAAGTCCTATTGCTCGACGAAGTAATTCTACTGTTTCGCGCCTTAATCTGTTTATAGTAGACCATTGAGGATTTCTCTTGTGAGCTAATTCATTGGAAATCGCAATTTTACTTGAGCAAAATTGTGCAAGTAATCAGCATTTGTGTCATATGATGAGTAAATGCGAGAGAATACAGTGTGTGCCCTTTCGTATAGTTTTAAGCGTTTAAAAGCAATGGCAACATCTAAAGGTGCTTCCCAATAATCAGTCTCGGACATAGATTCGATAATCTTTTGTGCTCGCTCGTGTTATTATTTCCAATAAGTATTTTTACAAATCGTAAATATGGCTGTTCAGCTTCAGTCCTTAAGTGCATGTTGAAATTGAGAAAAACCTCATTGGCTTGGGATTTATTTCCCATATCATAGTGATATTCAATGAGTTGAGCTGCTGTTGCTCCTGAACCGTTTTGTATCTGAAAAACGGTACTTAATTTATCAATCGCAGATTGGCGCTCTCCAATTGACCAAAGATAAGTTCCTTCCCTCAATGCATGTAGAAGTACATAACGCGGATGAGCTGGCAGGGTAACCCTAAAGTAAGTTCTTGCCTCATCAAAGTCAAAGCTTGGGCTTGGGGAACCATTTTGCGCCATTGTCCTTCTGATTTTCGGAATGCCAGTTCCCCTCATTTCAGCAAGCTTAACTCCTTTGAGAAATTCTCCAATTCTTCTATTGCGTGCAGGAAATTGAGGAATAGGTCCATTGTTTTTTAAATGTTCCATTGTGAATCCAGCAACCGGACCTGGATAACTAATTATTTCCATTCGATCTGGGTATAGGTAAATTTTGTTTGGCTCAGCATTTCCTTCATAACTACGATGATAGACGGCATTAGTAACAGCTTCTTCTAGGGCTTCATATGGATATGCTACTGTTCTTTCAACAGCGGCTTGATATGGTAATTTCCTGAGTTGAATATTTGTTAAGTTGTTTAAATCATCGAGGACAGAAGTGATAAGAGTATCTGATGGACCTTCAAACTTTTTTTCCTCGATTAAGTTCCTCCAGCATCGTCACCAAACTGGACTATTTCAAAAGCTGCTCCAGCAAAAAACGTCGAGGTCTCTCGTTGAAGAATAGTAGACCAACATTTTTAGGCAATAACTTGTCGTTCCAACTTGCTACTATCCTAAGCGATTTATAAATATCCACATCTGCAGGTGCAGAATGGGAATTAAGAATATCACTGTTGACTTCTTGTAAAAATCTTTTTACAAGAATCGGTGATAAATCCAAAACAGTTGCTTCAGAGTTTCGCCTATCATCAAAAGGTGTTCGAGCAGTTTGCTCTATTAACTGTCTTAATGTGTCGTCGGCTGCCTTTACCGATTCAGCTCCTTGTCTAACGTAATAACATCTTTCTCCTTCTCGCCTGTCGTCGGGCGCGAGATGCGGACGATTATCGCTAGCTGGAATACATAATATCATTATCATTTTTTCCATATATTCTGCTGGAATAATGAGCGGTTGATATTCCGGATCGATTTTTTTACAGGCAACTCTTATTTCTTGTTGAATTTTTTCAAGACTTTGTTTAGATAATCCAATAGGTGGTAAAACAGGCGACCCATCCGGGGCTTCAATACCTAAAATAATAAAACCTCCATCAAGATTATATAAATCGTTTGCAAAAGCGGCAATTGACTTAATTATTGATGGTCGTGTTGCTTCATTCCACGATGCTTTATATTCGATTCTAATGCTTTCAACTGACCTTGCGTTTATCAAATCGTCAATATTTAAGGTAGCATGTCCATATTGTTCCATCCTTTTAGACATAATGTTTTGTTAATTGCAATTATATCCTCTGTTTAATTCAAAATTGCATTTTAGTGTTTACCAACTTGGCATTGTCGCTTATTTGTTTACGGAATTTCTATCATGGGATTTGTAAGGTTGTCATTTCTGTTTCAAAGCACAACGGCAAAAGCAACCCCCTCCGCCTTCGGCACCTCCCCCAAATGCGACAGGGAGACTTTTTCTAATTTCAAAATATCAGTTGTCGCATTTGGGGGAGGACGGGTGGGGGTGGTTTACGAGTCAAGAACGCAGTACCTCAAAAATAATCACAATCGCTTCCCTCAACTCAAGGCGGGTAGACTGAACCCTTCGAGCAAGACAAAAAAAGAAAGCCCCACTGGTCAAATGGACAGACACCTGGTTTCGTAAGGTGTCTGTCTTGTTTTCAATTGTATCCGTTCATAGTTGTAAAAGTAAATGTATTCATCAATAAGTTGCTCGTATCTTAAAGGTGGTTTGCTTGAATTGTCGCAAATATTCCTCTTTGAGATGTCCAAAGAAGTCTCCATCGGAGCATTATCCCAGCAGTTTCACGACGCGACATGGAAGGCGTGATGTTATACTCGCCGACAGGACATGATATGCCTGTGAAGTGTATGCTCCCCTGGTCACTATGGAGGACAAGTCCATCAGTGACCTTTTCTTTTTGCTGGGCTCGTTTCAGAGTCTGTGTTACCAGAGCGACGAATTGGTTTGGTCAAAGACATGTGCCACAATAAAGCCATCGTAGAGATCCTTGATGGTGGACAAATACGCCCAGCCCTGCAAAGTGCGAATGTAGGGACATCCGTGACCCACTTTGGTTTGGCTTTGTCGCGACAAAGTCTCGATTGAGAACATTGGGATAGCGATGGTAGGTGCCGATTTCTTCCAGCTTTTTGTACATTTTGGGCTTTCTGGCTTGCGAACGAATGCCCAGCTTGCCCATCAGCCGTAAAACAGCCTTGTGATTGATGATCATCCCCAGTTTTTGCTGGAGATGGATCGTGATCCGCCGATACCCGTAGCTTTTGTGTGAAGCCTCATAGACCGCCTGGATAGTCTCCATGCGTTCCTGATCCGGGTCTGTTTCTCCCAGTTTCCCCCCCATAATACGCCGCTCGCGAAACACCAAAGAATTTACACATCGCCTTCACTTCGTATTCTTCCTTATGGTGGATCGCCCGATATCGCTGCGCGAGCTGCACTTTCCGCAATTCGGTATGGATTTTTTTAGAGTGCATTTTCCATTCGCAGTCGTTCCAGTTCCTGCTCTTCCGCTTGCGATTTCAACGGTCTCCCAATTGGTTTATGAAAGGAGGCTTCCTTCCTCTCGATACTTCCGTACCCAAACTTCGATCCATTCGGCTTACGGATTTCCAGCCGAGTCGCCACAGCCGCATACGTCAGATGCTCTTCCAGCACCAGACGCACCGCCTCCTGCTTAATTTCCACCCGATAGTGCTTCATTCCTTTCGTCTGGCGATAAAAGCACCTCCTGTGCTTAGTTTCTCACAGGAGGGCTTTCTTTTTCATGTCTGCTTTGGGGGTCAGTTCGGGTGGGGGTGGTTTTATTTTTCCATCGCAAACTGTATAACGCGTATCACCCCGTTGATATCCTTCATCACATCATTGTTCCAAAATCGAATAACCTTATAACCCAAAGACGCAAAGTACTTTGTTCTTTCAGCGTCATACTCGGTTTGGTCTATGTGCTGGCTACCATCCAGTTCGATAATCAGTTTCTTTTTGATACAGCAAAAATCGGGGATGTAGTTTCCAATCGCGTGTTGCCTTCTGAAGTTCACCCCTAATTGGTCATTGCGGAGGTACGCCCACAGTTTGCCTTCGGCGGGCGTGGGTTCCTTTCGCAGTTCCCTTGCGTTTTGGTAGCCTTTGGGCGTGGTTCTGCGGGCTGGCATGTGGCGATTTTACCCCAAGAGTTACGCCCTACGGGCACCTACCGCTCGCTATCGCTCGGGTACGCGTCCCCCAAATCGGACAGAGGTACCGTCCGATTTGGGGGAGGGCAGGGTGGGGGTCAATAATGCTTCTCAATTCCCCCAAACCCGATCTGCTTGTTCTTGGCGGTCATTTCAATGAAATACCGTAATCGCTTTTTGAATTCTTCGGGGCGTTTGCGGGCTCCATCAATAAATGCCACGCGGATGCGAATGTAGGCGTCCGAAAAACTTTGAAAATTCTTCCAGGCTTCCTTGTCCGCTTGAATGGCTTTCAAAATATCAGGTGGGATGATGAACTCGGCGTTCAAGATTTCTGTCAGCGTATCGGCTACTTCTTTGATGACTTTCTTTTGCGCAACCAATGTCCGCAGGCGCTCGATGTTGGCTTGCGAGTATTTTGCTTTTGGCTTGCGCGGCGAAAATCGTTGGACGGTATGCTCGTCGTCTAATGTCTTGATGATGGAGTCGATCCAGCCGAAGCACAGGGCTTGCTCCACGGCGTCGTTGTATTCGATGCGCGGCTTGCCTGTCGCTTTCTTGGGGTAGACCAGCCAGATTTCAGTCTCGGTTTTGTGATGCTGCTTGAGCCAGTTCCGCCAGTCTTTGGGGTTGGTCAGGTAGAGCGTGTTTGAGATTTTCACTTGGTTTCTCTTTGTAGATATGATTCTCAAAGTATAAGGGCAAAGATGCTCTTCCGCCCACTTAAGTGGTGGTCAGGTAAAATCAAACAATGCCTACCTCAACCGAACTTCCCATCCTTCCCTTTGAATCCAAAAAGAAATTTGCAGAGTGGCTTGCCAAGAATCACGACAAGTCTGCGGGGCTGTGGTTGAAGATCGCCAAGAAAGCGACGGGGATTCCCACGGTCACATATCTTGAGGCGTTGGATGTGGCTTTGTGCTATGGCTGGATCGATGGGCAGAAGGGGAGTTTTGACGAGCAGTATTTTCTGCAGAAATTTACACCGCGCAGACCGAAGAGCATTTGGTCGAAGATCAATGTGGAGAAGGTGGCAGGTCTGATCGCGAGTGGGGAGATGAAACCGTCGGGGTTGAAAGCGGTTGAAGCGGCGAAACAGGATGGGCGTTGGGCTGCAGCGTATTCGTCGCAGAAGAATATTGTCGTGCCCGCAGATTTTCAGTCCGCGTTGAATAAGAATAAAAAAGCCAAAGCCTTTTTTGAGACCTTGACCAGTGCGAAGCGCTATTCGTTTCTATTCAGAATTGAAACGGCGAAGAAAGCCGAAACGCGTGAGAAGCGCATCCGTCAATTTGTGGAGATGTTAGCGAACGGTGAGACGTTATAAAGAGACGGTCATCTCAAGAGGACCGTCTCTTTATAAATTATGCTTCTTCGAATTTCACCGTCGCCTTGCGGACGATATCGAGCAGTTCTTTGAGTGGTTGAATAAAAGCGATCGTGTAGAGCGCGAACCCGATACCATACAGCACATTCTCGATCGGAGAAAAGATGCTGATCCAGATGATTAACCCGCCGAGGGTGAGCAGGGTGAGTGTGAGCCAGCTTCCGCCGAGCGCGGGATTTTTCTCCTTGAGCAAGGTGCGGCGGAAAATGTACGGGATGAGGGCAATGCCAAATTGGAAAACCCAGCCATAAATTAAAGGTTGAGGCGCGGTCGATTCGACGGGTCCGCTTGGGATGAGTTTCAACAAGATCGTGGGGGCAACCAGCACGGGCATCAAGATCCACACATACGAAGCGACCAAATGCCAGCCGCCTGCCTGAGAGAGATGTCCGCTTGCTTTGAGGGCGCGTATCATCAAAACGACCAGCCAGATCGTCCCTGCCAAATGCAGGAGCAAGCCAGCCACTGTGGGCGGTTCGCTGATGCTGGCGGGAATCCACGGACCAAGGATGATGCCGAATGCGCCGAGGGTCATGCCCCAGTAGATGGAGTCAATGGCTTTCTTTTCACCGAGTGGTTTTCCTGTGATCATTGGGGTGAAGTCCACGAGCAAGCCCGCAAAGACCAGTGACATGAAGCCCCACGAGTTGGCGTGGATGTGAACTTCAAGCGGCACACGGATGTGCAGCGCCTCGCTCCAATTCAGGAACAAGCCTGTGCCAAGGATGATGCCCAGTAAAAGATAGGCGACGCCCGTGATATAGAACTTCAGGCTGGCGGGTGCTTCGTTGCCGCGCAGATTCCATAGTTCCCCAAATAATAGTGATGTGGCGATAAAGACCAATGTGCCGCCTGCAAAGATTTGCGGATGGTTCATGCCTGAGAAGCCTGCGATCAACAAGGCAAAGCCTGCGTTCAGCGAAAGCCAGATATCCCAACGCATGGAGGGCTTGGCTTTTTTTGCGTGGTTTGCCACCAAGGAAGGCAGCAGCCCAAAAACAACCTGCGAGAGAATTCCCAACGTAATGAAGTGGACGCGCACCCAGCGTAAGGCGGGGAAGGCTCCTGTCAGATTGAAGCTGACCAGTGAGGCATCGGCTGCGATGAACAGACCAACGAAGGTGTAAAACAATGTAGTGAAGATATAGGGGATGGACATTTTCAGTTCCTTATTTGAGAGAAGTAAAGTACAACAATGCAATGATGATCAACCACATAACCAGTCGAAAGGTCATGGCGAGCAGGCTTTGCGTGGCGACCACCTCGCGAAACCCCAGTAAAAGCACTGCGGTTGCCATCAAGTGAATTCCAAAGAAAATGATCGCCGCAAAAAAGGCAAGCGGATGATTCTTCCAGATCAGAATGGCGGGAAGCAGAACCGTCAAAATTCCCATGCCGAAGTTGTACACAGGCAGCCATCCCAATACCTTATATCCAGGGTTCCAACCGCGCATTGCCATTCCACCGGCAAAGATCGATAACGCGCCGATCAGAAAGGCAAGACCAGCCGCGACCCTGATGGCATTCATGCTGCCCCTTTCGAGCCAAGGAAGATGAGGCGGGTCTTTGCCGTGATGCCGCGCTTCGAACCGCCCGGCACCACTACTGTGACACCCGGTTTGATATCGAACGCTTCATCTTCAACGAACATCAAGCCTTCGCCTTCGAGGAAGTGATACATCGCCGCGCCATCGGCATGTTGCGGCAATTGCTGCCCCGCTTCCAACCCTACGACCAGCGCCTTGAAATTTTCGCTATTGAGCAGGAACTGCGGCTTCGGTCCGTCGCTTGAAAAGACCGCTTTTGATTTTGTGTCTGTGAAATAGATGTCTGGCATACGAACTCCTTTTTGATATGCCAAACTTTATCGCTTTCCCCCGCTTCGCGCCCCGACTTTTGTCGGGTTTCTCACCCCAATATTTATTCTTCCCGAATCTTGCCTCGCTCTGCCAGCCTCGCCTGATCCAAAATGCGGATCTGCTGTTTATCCATCTCGATCAGCCCTGCCTTGGTCAACTCGCGGATGACGCGACTCAAGACATCGGGGACCGTTCCGAGCCGCGCCGCCAACTCGGTTTGATTCGTCCAACGCCTGCGCTCGATCACATCCCCTTCGGCTTGGTCGAGCAACAATTGAATGAACCTCGCCTCGACCGTTTTCAACGACAGATCTGATGCCAGTGTGACGAGGCTGATAATGCGGTTTGCCATCATCTCGATGATCTGCATCCCTGTTCGCGGGTGCATCATCACGATCTCTTCCAACGCCTTGCGCGGGATCAGCCAAATACCCGATTCTTCCAAAGCGACAGCCGTGGCAGGGTTGGGCTTTTGCGCGAAGACTCCCAATTCATTGAATATCTCTCCGGCATTGAGAAAGCTCAAGACCTGTTCGCGTCCGTCGGGTGAAGTGCGCATGGCTTTGAGCGAACCATATTCCAGATAGAACAGATGCGTTTCCAGGTTCCCTTCCCAAAACACCACTGCGTTCGGCGGAAAGACTTTCCACACCGCACTTTTTGCCAGCGCAGACAGAGTCTCGTCGTCGAGTCCGCGCAGGAATTCAAAGGTCTTGAGGCGTTTCAGCAGGAGGTCAGTTTGCATGATGTGATTCTATCCTTTTATACCCCTGCGCTAAATTAAGTTCTCTTCCATAGGTAGCTGCTAAAACCCGCGCTTCTGACCTTCCCACGGCGGGGCTTTGCCTGCTTTGAATTCTTCCACGCTGGGACCTTGTAACTTTGCGAGTCGCCAAAGTCCATAGATGTAACTGACGATGAGCAGCACAACGATGAACGGCCAGCCCAATAGAATTCGCTCTGTAGCGAGTGCGTTAAGTGCATTTTGTTGATAGAGCCAGAACTCAAGGGTCAGGCGTGCGGCGAATGCCACTGCCCAGAGAATGGTCACTTCGTTGTATGCGGGCAACACTTGCGGATGCCAGTACCAATTCAATGCCCAGCGCCTGGCAATGAAGCTGGACCACGCCACCATGGGTCGGTTGAATGCTACGCTCACCACGCACAGAATTACGGTCGCGGCTCCAGAAAAGAAGCCGGGTAAAAAGAATCCAGAACCAGATCCGCTTAACTTGACGAAGAGAGCCGCTAAAAGCGTTCCACCCAAGCCCCCGAGAGCATAGGTCAAGTTCTCGCGGCGGATGAGGCGGTAGGCGGCGAATCCGCCTGAGATGGCAAGCGCGCCCCAAAGCGCCGCATCCACATCGGAGATGGAATTGATCAGCAGGAACACCAATGGTGGGAAAAATGAATCAAGCAGCCTTGATCCCTGACCGGAGAGAACACCGCGCAATTCCTCCCCGAGTTCTTGCAGTTTACCCATTGGCGTGTTGCCCCATCCAGAATTTTTTCCAATCACCTTTGCTGTCGTTGAGCGCGAGGAAGGCATAGAGACTGCCTGCGAAAAATCCGAGCACCATCATTAAGATTACCCAAATGATCGAGCGGACGACGGACTTCTCGCGATAGACGATCCATGCGGAGAAGAGGATGAAGCCGGTGTATAAGTCCACCATTGAGACGATGCCCCACGGGTTTTGAAGCAGGGTAGCGCCGTCTTTCCCGAAATCTCCGGCGGTGAAGCCATAGAACAAGACGGCGGTCATGGCAAGCACGCCCAAACCGGATATGACCTTGGCAATGTTCATGTTCATTTTGTTTTCCTTAATTCGATCTCTTGCATATTTGGAATCCTGAAGTTTTACTTCAGGCGGATATTCCGAAAGTAGAACTTTCGGAGTCCCTCATAAATTTTTGAGAGGTTTTATTTCTTTGGCGGCATGGGGACTAAGACGGATGTCCCTGCTTTGTAGGCTTCGTACTCAGGCTGACCGCCCCATTTTTCATCGGCGCGTTTTTCCAAAAGCGGCACGCCGCTGATGCGGGTGAGCAGCAGAATGATGAAGATGGGGGAGATGAGGGTCGCCCATTGCCATCCGCGCAGGACGGGCAATGCAATGATCGCAACGCCAATCCACAACACGATCTCACCGAAATAATTCGGATGACGCGACCACGACCACAAACCCGTGTTGATGAATTTACCTTTGTTTGCGGGCGTGGCATTGAATGCACTTTTCTGCCGATCTGCGATGACTTCGATGCCGAAACCGATTAGCCAAACGATTAAACCGATCACCGCAAACGCATCCAACTCAACCCGAACTGTGGATGTGATGGCTGCCAGCCCTGCCGCCACTGAAAACGAAACCCACAACCCTTGAATGGTCCACGTGAGCAGGAAGCGCGCAAAGGATGGTTTGATCTCACGGAAGCGGCGGTCTTCACCCGCGGCGCGAATGCGCATGAAGAGGAAAGAGCCCAGCCGAACCGCCCATACCAAGATGATGCCAAGCAATAGATAAGAGCGAGTGTCTACTTCGCTGCTCAAGGCAACCGCGGTCACGGTGACGATGATGTAGGTCAACCCGCCGGTCAGGTCAAAGAACGACTCGGTCTGATTCATATAAGCTGGGATAAATGCGATCCATTGAATGACGAATGCCAGCAGGATGCATAGCGCATAAAGCGGGAAACCGTTGACGGTGTAGCCGCCCTGGCTCCCGGCAAAAGCCAGTCCGGAAGCGATCAATAGAACGATAATGATTCCGATCAACGAACGTTTGGTGACAGCATTCATGTTTTTTTCCTATCGACTTAAGGGATTCCGCACATTCTATGCGGGCTTCTTCGAAATGATCACGAACCCAACGGCTCCCGGTCCCAAATGTGCGCCAATGACCGGGGTGATATCCATGGAATAGGTAACTTCTGTCGGGATTAAATGAGCAGCCATGTTGCGAAAGGCAAGGGCTTGTTCGTGAGAATTGGTGTGCAGCAAAGAGAAATGCTCAATGGGCTGACGTTCTTCCAGCATTTTCAAGAGCCGGGCTTCGGCTTTAGGGGTGGTGCGCACGCGTTCAGAGCCGGGCTGTCCATTTTGCATGGTGAGGATCGGTTTGAGCTGTAACAAACTGCCGATGCCTGCCAGAAAGGAGTTCATGCGTCCGCTGCGCCGCAGGAATTCGAGAGTATCCAACCGAGCCGCAACGAAGGTGCGCGACCGGAGATCATCCAGCGCGGCTTCGATCTCCTTCATGGACTTACCTTCTGCCGCCAAGCGAGCGGCGCGTTCCACTTGAAGACCCGTCCCCAAACTAAGCTGACCCGAATCCCGCACGGTGACGGGAATTTGTTTGAATTCCTGCGCGGCATTTCTCGCCACATTCACAGTGGCGCTTAGCTTCTCTGAAATATGAATAGAGAGGATCTCGGTAAAACCTTGATCTGTCAGAGTTTGGTATGCGTTTTTGAATGCATCTGTGCCGGGGGTTCCGGTTGTGGGATGTGCGGTATAGCCCGGCAGATTGGTATAAAAATCCTTGCGGGTGATATCTACACCGTCTAAGAATCCTTCGTTGCCAATATTGATGAACAGGGGAATAACGGTAATCCCTAGTTCATTGATAACACTTTGAGGCAGGTCGCAGGTTGAGTCCGTAACAATGGCAATAGACATGTTCTACCTAATTAAAAGGGAGTGAATAAATTGTCAATACGAGTGTAACCTATTTTAACAGTCGGAGTTCGTCAAGGTTCTTACAGGTGGTTACGTACCTTCTTTTGCAGCTTTTGCACTGCCAACTGCGCTAAGAATAACGCCGCCAAGAACTACCAAACCACCAACCAGGGCAAAGGTGCCCATGCTTTCGCCGTAGAACAAAAACACCCAAATCGGATTAAGAACCGGCTCCAGTGTGCCGATCAAATTCGCTTCCAAAGCAGGGATGTGTTTGATGCCCTGGGTGAAAAAAATGAAGGCGAACCCGATCTGAAAGATGCCAAGGAAGGCGAGGATTAGCCAGCTATTAACCGTCCATGTTTCTTTCATCACGTAGGGGAAACCGAATGCGGCTGTGACGAGGAATGCAATGAGGTTGCTTTCCGCCGGGTCGCCGTTCTTTTGGGCACGAAAGGAAACCATCATCACCGCCGAAGTTACACCGCTGAGAATGGCAAGTAGGTTGCCATAGAACCCGTCTGTGCTGAGCTTGTCGCCGAAGAAAAGTGTCAACCCCAGGAAAATGATGAGCATGGAAACCCAGTCGGTGCGGGAGGGTTTTTCACGCAGCAGCCAGAATGCCAACAAAACCACATAGATCGGCGCAGTATATTGCAGGAAGATCGAGTTGGCTGCCGTGGTCAATTTGGTCGAGGTAACGAATAAAAACTGCGTAAGGATGAACATCGCTGCTGCCAGTAATTGCCACAGGCTAAAACGGGTGGGGAGGCGGCGCATGTAAATCAGAAAGACAATGGCGGCAAAAAAACTACGCCCCGCCAGGATCGAAACGGGGTGCCAGTCTAAAATTTTTACGAATAGCCCGCTTGTGCTCCACAAAATGGCAGCAAACGCGAGATAAAGAATCGCCTTGCGGCGTTCTGAAAGAGAATCCATTATTTATCCTCACAAAAGGTTAGAGTTGAAGTCTGATTATACAGGCATCTCTTAAGCCCGTTTTTTATTGCAGAGGTATAAACAATTAATTGCCTCTTTGCTGGAGTGCGGCGCTTCTATAACTGCCCAGATCATCTTTTAGAATGGTTGAAAGTCCTGCTTGCGCTCCGTTCCCGTAAACGACCTCGCGGATCTTTCTTGCCCGGTCCTCGTCCACAAGTTTGCCTTTGGGTGTGCTGGCTAGAGCTTCTAAAAGGTTTTGACGCAGCTCAAAGAACTTCTCGTATAGTTCCTGTGAAAAGAAAAGCCCGTTTTCAGTGTTGAACTCGTTGAGTTCAGCGAGATATTGCTCAACCCACTTGCTGTCTTTGGGCTTATTTTCCATTGTCCAATTTGTTTCGTAACGAATATGAATGGACCATAGCCTGGGGTAGATCTCGATCCGTTTTGTCAGAATACTTGAAAGCTGCGATTGCTGGAGCTGCTTTTCCGTTTGCCATTTGGATGCCAGATAGGATAATACGCCGACAGCGAGCGATACGATGGTGGAAACAAGAACAGTGATCACTTCGTTCATTTTGTGCCTCGAGGTTTTATGATTGAAATAATTACTTTTGTGTAAGTGGAAAAAGCCGGTCTTTGAGGTCATTGATCGGTTTTTCGAGATAGCGGAAGCTCACGCTGGCAACCAGGGCGGTCACTGCAAAGGCGAGTAGGTATGTGCGTGCCATGCCGTAGTTGATCGAAAGATCAAGGACTTCCCGATTTTTGTTTTGCACTTGAATAATGAACCAGATGACAATGTAATGATAGACATACATGCCATAGGAGATCTTCCCAAGGTATTGCATAATGGGCAGGTCGAGGAAACGGACCCATAACCCTGTGCGGTGAACGGCATGCACGAGGAGGGCAAAGAAGTAATTGAGCAGGGAATATCCCCAAATAAACTTATAGGCACTGGACAGTGTAAATTCATATCCCAGGGTGTCGGGTCGTATCTCACCCAAGGCGATGTATTGGGTTGCGAACCCAAGTAATGGGATGACAACCGCCAATACTGCCAGCTGGGTGCGCGGCTTGGGCAGGGAAAATTGTGAAACGAAAGCGCCAAAGGCAAAGGCGTCGATGTGGGAGAAGGGTAGAACGTAGACAGCAAGATAGGGCGAGTTCAGAAGCGCGGGGAAGGCGTTCGAATTGTAGATAAGGAATGTGACCACACGTAAGATGGGACCCAGCACAATGGCTGTTAAAAAAACAGCCTTGGTACGTTCCTTTGGCGTGAAGAAAAGGATCAAAGGCCAGACGATATAGAACTGCTCTTCGACCGAAAGCGACCACAAGTGGGAAAGGAAGGCTGTATGTTGATATCCCGCACTGGCATGTAGAAAATTGTACACGTATAGAAAAGCATACGGCAGCTGCGGTTGGACGATGGTCTCGATCTCTTTTTGGATGAACTTGAATGGGATCATGTCGGTCTGCCAGGCAGCCAACCCAAGCAGGAAGAGATAAAAATAATACAGCGGAAAGATGCGCAGGAATCTTCTTCCGTAGAATGTCTTGAAATAGCGCTGCCCTGGCAGATTTTCTTTCATGCGCAGGAGAATGCCTGTGATCAAAAATCCGGAGAGCACAAAAAAGAACTGGACGCCCATCCAGCCGAAATCGTAATTCTTGGTGTGTGAGCCAAGGACCGTCAGAATGGCAAGGGCGCGCAGCCCGTCGAGACCGGGGATCATGAGATAAAAAGCCTTCCCTTTTTGGGGTGTATTGTGAAAATTTCTATCGCATCTGATTGTAACTGAAACCTCTTTGAATCGAAAATTCCTCATGGCACGGGAAGACTTACTGTGTGGGAGGCTCATTTTTCTTTGCACATTACGAAAACGCGCGTTAAAAATATTGTTAAGTAGTTGTTGATTCGGCTGTAATATCCAATGGGTTATACTCGGACTAAATCCCCTTAAATTCACAAAGGAAAATTTCATGACCAACCGTTATAAAATCCGTCAAAACCTCATTTCCATTGGAGATGACTTTTGGATCGAGAACGAAGCCGGGCAAAAAGTTTTTAAGGTAGACGGCAAAGTTTTACGCGTTCGCAAGACCCTCGTGTTCGAAGATGCAAAGGGCAAGAAACTTGCCCAGATCCAGGAACGTCTGCTGACCATCAAAGACACCATGGTGGTGGAAGATGCCGACGGCAAGGACCTGGCTACGATCAAAAAGGCACTGTTCACCCCGCTGCGTGATCGTTGGGATGTAAAAGTTAAAAACGGACCTGACTTGGATGTGCAAGGTAATTTCCTTGCCCATGAGTACACGATCAAAGACGGACGTAAAACAGTTGCTGAAGTTTCAAAAAAATGGCTGCGTATCGCCGATACCTATGGCGTGGAGATCGAGGATGGTCAGAACGATATTCTCATGCTTGCCATTGCAGTTGCAATTGATATCATGGTAGATGCAGACGAAAAAGAGAAAAAAGAAAAGAAAGAAAAGCTCGAAAAGAAAAAGTAATCTGCAAAGCGCCTCTGATGTAAAAATATCGGAGGCGCTTTATTTTATAATTGCCCTATGACACTTTATCTTGGTTGCCCGGTTTGGTCGTTCAAAGGTTGGGTTGGGAACTTCTATCCCAAAGGTACACAATCCAAAGACTTCCTGCGCGAGTATGCACGGCGGGTGAACACTATTGAAGGTAACACCACCTTTTATGCTGTCCCGGCGACAAAGACCATCGAGTCATGGATCGAGCAAACGCCGGATGACTTCCGCTTCTGTCTCAAAATTCCCAAAGCGATCAGCCACAACGGGACTCTCAAAGATTACATTGACCGCGCCATCGGATTCGTGGATACCATGCGCCCGCTCGCCTCAAAACTTGGACCGATGTTTTTACAGCTGCCCCCAAGCTATTCGCCCAAGCTGATGCCTGACCTTGCCGCTTTTCTCGCCGCGTTCCCAAAAGATATCCGCCTTGGTGTGGAAGTCCGTCACCTCGACTGGTTCGAGGATGAGCATCGTAATGCGCTCAATAAATTATTATCTGACCATAACATGGCGCGCGTCGTCATTGATACTCGTCCAATACGAGATTTGGCAGGGGATGAGTCTATAAAAGGCAGCGCCTATGAAAGCCTGCTTGAGGCGCGGGAACGAAAACCCAATGTACCGGTCTTTGAGGAAGTGACTGCCGACTTCACCTTCCTGCGATTCATCGGTCACCCGGAGATGAGTCACAACCAGCCTTGGATGGATGAATGGACTCCCAGAATCGCTGACCAGTTATCGGTGAAGCTGGAAGCGTTCGTCTTCTGTCATTCCCCAGATAATTATCTGGCTCCGTACATTGCACAGGAGTTTCATAGTCAGATCTCCTCCCGAATCAAAATCGCCCCACTTCCATGGGACGACCTTGAAACGCCGAGTGAGCCATACCAGCCGACATTGTTCTGAACAGACCATAGACCATTGACGATAGCACGTCCATGGTCAGTGGTCTATGGTCCATGGTTTTTTGCTTTCACCTTACTCATCGCATACTCTGCCAGCGCTGTAATCGTCAGCGACGGATTCACGCCCGGGTTGGCTGGCATGACCGAACCATCGATCACATACAAGCCTTCGTAATTGTGAATTTCAAAATTCTCGTTGATCAGACCTTCATCCGCGTTTTCGCCAATGGGTGCGCCGCCGAGGATGTGGGCGGTGGTGGGTAGGTTGAGCAAGTTCTCGCCAATAGAACCAAGCGCCACGCCATTGGTGCGTTTCGCAAATTCCTTGGTCACTTCGTGCGAACCTTCTACCTGCGCGTTGATGGTGTAGCCGGGTTCTTCCTCAGCCACCATGCCGGTGCGGAAGAGCGTGAAAATACTTTTGCCAATCTTGAATCGCATACGATTATCAGCATGTTGCATCACCAATAAAATGGTCACGTTGTGTGCCCAGCCTGGCAGGAAGAGTGCTTTACCAAAGTCAATGGGATGGGTGAGTGCCCAACCTAAAAAGTTGAGCAAACGGCGCAGTATGCTGAAATTTTTATCAATGAGCGGCGCAGCGAGGAAACGCATGAGCGACGAACCATCGGGGTAGCGCACAGGTTCGATGCGGGTGATATCGTCGTGGTTATAAATAGAAGAGATGGATACGCCTTCTGAATAATTGATATCGGACTTGCGCGCCACGCTTCCGAGCAGACCTTCGGAGTTGGTCCTCACCATTGTCCCCAACTTCGCCGATAGTTTCGGCAGCGACTTCTTCACGTCGCGCAGATTCAGAAGCAGCTTCATTGTCCCCATTACACCAGCAGAGAAGATGACATTTTTTGCATGGACGGTTTGGGTTTGCTTGAAAAGCTTTGTTGAATCGCGAAAGGTAATTGCGTAGTGGGCTTCGCTAACCATAGACGATTGACCATCGACCATGGTTAGCGGTCGAACATCAGTCACTTCAACTTCAGCTTGCACTTTCGCGCCGCGCTTTTCTGCAAAGTATAAATAATTTTTCGGCAGCGTATTCTTTGCGTTGTGACGGCATCCCACCATACAGCCGCCGCAATGCTGACAGCCCGCCCGAGCGGGACCTTCTCCGCCGAAGTACGGGTCTGGGACGGTGACACCAGCTTCCCCGAAGTAGGAGCCGACATCTGTCGCACGGAAGGTGTGTCCCATGCCGCGTTCCTCTGCCATTTCTTTGAGCAGCAAATCCGCTTTCCAAAGTTTGGGGTTTCTGGCAACGCCGAGCATTCGTTTCGCCGTTTCATAATGCGGACGAAGCACATCGCCCCATTTGATATTTTGACTCCATGCCGGGGTGGCAAAGGTTTCGTTGGTGGGCACTTCAAGCACGTTGGCATAACCGAGACTGCCTCCGCCCACACCTGCGCCGTGCAAGACCATCACACCTTTGAGGATGCTGATCTGCAAAATACCATGCGCGCGCAAAGCGGGAAGCCAAACATATTTCCAATATTGCCAATTGGATTTGGCGAAATCTTTATCTTCGAATCGTTTACCTTTTTCAAGAACGAGAACCGAGTAGCCCTTCTCGGTTAAGCGCATAGCTGAGACACTTCCCCCGAAGCCGCTTCCAATAATCACATAGTCATAAACTTGAGTCATCCTGCGCCCTCCGCGTTGAATTGAAAACAATTATACTTCCAGCGTCTCTCCAAAAAGGAATCCATGACCAACACAACCTTTCACCTCCCGTCGTTCGCCCGTTTACTCCCGCCGCGGAATTGTCGCCACGTCGCAGCCGTTGGCAACTGCCGCGGGCATTGAAGTCCTTTCGAAGGGTGGCAATGCTGCCGATGCTGCCGTGGCTGCCGCCGCCGCGTTGAATGTCACCGAGCCAACCTCCACGGGCATTGGCGGGGATATGTTCGCGTTGTATTTTGACGCGCAGACCAAGCAAGTCACCGCCCTGAATGGATCGGGGCGCGCTCCTTCCGCGCTGACGCTTGAGCGGCTAAAGCGTGAGGGACTCCTCGCTGAAAGTTTGCCGTTCTATCATCCACATACGGTGACTGTCCCTGGGGCATGTGCAGGCTGGTGTGACTTGATTCAGAAGCACGGCTCGCTTTCGATGAGCGACATCCTCGCGCCTGCCATTCGACTCGCGGACGAGGGTTTTCCCGTCGCGCCAATTACGGCTCACTTTTGGTCACGCGGCGTGGACCGGCAATTGAAGTCCGCGTTGAATGGGCATGAGATGACTATCGATGGGCGTGCGCCGAAGGCGGGCGAAATTTTCCATAATAAAGGTTTGGCAAAAACATTCAAACTCGTGGCGGAGCAAGGCGCTCAAGGCTTTTACCAAGGCTCGGTTGCACAGGCAATTTCCGCCGTGATTAAAGAGGCGGGCGGATGCCTATCCGCTGAAGACCTCGCGTCGCATGTGTCCACGTGGGAGAGTCCGATCTCTGTCGATTATCGCGGACTGCGCGTGTATGAATGTCCGCCGAATGGACAGGGCATCACGGCGCTGATCGCGTTGAACATCCTCGAAGGCTTTGATCTGGCTTCAATGGATTTGCTTTCGTCGGAGAAAATGCACCTGATGATCGAAGCCATGCGCCTCGCGTTTGCGGATGCGAAGTGGTATGTGAGTGACCCGACGTTTGCGAAGATACCGATGAAGGAGTTGCTCTCGAAGGAGTATGCGAGCGAACGCCGTAAGTTGATTGATATAAAGCGTGCGACCGTTGACCCGCAGCGTGGCTCGCCGGTGAATTCGTCGGGAACGGTTTACTTGAGTGTGATGGACGGCATGGGCAATGCCTGTTCGTTCATCAATAGCAATTACATGGGCTTTGGTACGGGCATTGTGCCGAAGGGCTGGGGCTTCACCCTGCAAAACCGCGGACATAATTTCAGCCTCAACCCGAATCATCCCAATGCGCTTGCGCCCGGCAAACGACCGTATCACACGATCATCCCGGCAATGGTGACGCGTGTTGCGGATAACTCGTTGTATGCGTCGTATGGTGTGATGGGCGGCTTCATGCAACCGCAGGGACATGTGCAAGTCTTGTCCGCGTTGAAGGATGCAGGGCTTGATCCTCAGTCTGCACTTGACTTGCCACGCTTCTGCCTAGATGCGGATGCAGCGGGTGGTAACGTTGATATTGAAGAAGGGATGCCGACTGCCACGTTGACTGCCTTGCGCGAGATGGGGCATTCGTTAAACGAGGTTAGCGGCTATGAGCGGGCTGTCTTCGGCAGGGGGCAGGTTATCTTGCGGGATGAGTCCGGTGTGTTGTGCGGTGGCAGTGATCCGCGCGCGGATGGGTATGCAGGAAGTCTGTGATTTTTAACCACAGATGAACGCAGATGAACTTTTTTTAAATCCAATTTATCTATGTTCATCTGTGGTGAGTTTTAAAACAAGGAATTGATATGCGCTTTGAAGAATTGAACTGGATGGACGTGGAACGATACCTCGAACAAGATGACCGCCTGATTCTGGTGACGGGAGCATGCGAGCAACATGCCTATTTGAGTTTACTGACGGATATAAAAATTCCGCTGGCAATGGCAGACGCCGCCTCAAACGTGACCGGGGTGCTGGTCGCGCCGCCCGTGAACTTTGGCAACTCTCCATACTTTCGCGACTACCCCGGCACGCTGACCTTGCGAGTCTCAACCCTCAATGCAGTGGTCGAAGACATTATCCGCTCGGCATATCACCAGGGCTTTCGGCGGATCTTGATCTTGAACGGTCACGGCGGCAACAAGGGACTGAACGTCCATTTGAACGATGTCAATAACGACATGCCTGGCTTGAAGTTGAACTGGTACGACTGGTGGACGTCTCATTCGGTGGAGAAGGTGGCGCTCAAATACAACCTCAAGCCCAAGCACGCCAACTGGCTGGAAGCGTTTCCGTTTACCGTGGTCAGCGAAATGCCAAAAGAGTCGAAGCTTTCGCCGATGGTTCCCAGCTCCATCATGGATTCTAAAACTGCCCGTGAAGTCTACGGCGACGGTTCGTTTGGCGGCGAGTATTTTGTGGATAATGCCATCATGTCCGAGATGTTCAATGCCGCAGTGGAAGATATTTTGATGATGTTGAAGTTTGAATAGATCAGTGAGTAGTGAAAAGTGACCAGTAATCAGTTTTCAGACTGGTTACTGGTCACTGGTTAAATAAATCCTTCCGCTTTCAAAATCCCCTCAAACGCCTGCTTGGCATCTTTGACGGCTTTCTCTTTCCAATCGGCTGCGGAGGGATTGAACAATTCTTCAAATCCGCGTTTGGCTTCGGCGTGGACTTTGTCATTGACAGCCCCATGCCAATAGGCACGGTTCTCGTGGATCATCACCCGCGGACTTTGGAACAAGCCATAGAGTGTGTCACCGAGAGTGCCGAATTCAAAGGATGTGGCGTAAATTTTCTTGGTGGGATGGTCGCGCTGCTGCAAGCCGTAGATGTAATCGATCATGTCGCCGCGGATGGCGTAGAACTCGTCGGCAGTGGCAGCCACCACGAGTGGGTAGTTGAAGCGCTTCTCGAAATAGTCTGATGTGCCTTTATCCAACGCCGAGTTGACCAAACTCATCTGGTAGCGCGGACCGTAGCCAGTATGCATGTCGAGGTGCAGGACTTGGTCGTAGTTTTGCAATGCCATCTTGTACAAGTCCATGAGGGTGCGGGTCTCTTCGGGCATTTCTTTGCCGCCATAGTACAAGCCTTTTTGATTGCGGTACTGTCCGAGTAAGAGCGCGTAACGGAAATCGCGCATGCCCATTTTTGCTACGTGCAGTCCCAGCCCGAAAAGATAGACAAGGTTATTAAAGAAAGTGTTGGTTAATGTACTCTTGGGATTCAGGAACGGATCGATTTTGTCGTAGGCGGGGTTGAAGGCTGGGTCAAAGTGTGGGTCGAGCATGAAGGTGCGGTTCAAGTCGATGTTGTCTTTGTTACCGCGGCGATGATTTTTCATGCCCCAGGGGTTGACGGCATGTACGAATAGAATGCCCGTCGTGCGCGGATCAAGCTTGGGCATATAGTCTTCAATGAAGCGGTGCATCATTGCCGCGCCGACATAACATTCCACGCCGTGTTCGCCCGTGGTGAAGACGAGTATCTTCTCGTTCTTTTCGGTGGCAGGAGAGTAGATCCAGTCGATGGTCAGGCTGTTGTCGTAGGACATGGCGTATTGATGCAAAGCCGCCTTGCTCCACATGTTTTGAATGGTGGGTAAGTATCCGCGGAAACGCTCGCGGGAGGATTCGTAAGTGGTGGGGAAGAGGGATTGGGTGTTTGTCATGGTTTCTCTTATGTCATTCTGAGCCGCGATAGCGGCGAAGAATCTCTACCATTGCTTTGGAGTCTTGCTCATCTTTGTAGAGACTCTTCGGTCGCGAAGAGCACGCTCCCTCAGAGTGACATGGCTTGATAAGGTTCCAACTTATATTCCGTATAAACTGTCTCGCAGGGATGCCCGCGCCCGATCCATGCGGTGAGTGTCTCCACTTGGACGATGATGCTGAAAACGGTCACACTATTGAATCCATGCTTACAAATCGAGGTGGGATACCCGCCATGGTCGGCGAGCAGTTGCTTGAACAGGTCGGGAGTCAATTTGCCGTAGTTCTCTTTGAGCAAGTACTCGGCTCGGTTGTGGCGAATGATCGAGTTGGCGATCGTGCTCCGGTCCAGTTCGAAGCGGCGCATGGCAGGATGGGTGTAGTGATTCGCGTGCGCCATCACATCCTTTTCGATGTAGAGCGCTTCGAGGTCGGTGGCGCTGCCTTCCATCGAGTAGACTTCGCCGGTTCCGTCTGCGATGATGTTGTTATAGCTGGAGGCGCGTTCCTTGAGCAGACAGGCATCCATTGCTTCGCTCAAATGCTTTGCCCCAAGAATGGCGCGCACGACCAAAAGCCGCGGCACACCGTGGCGGACGTCATTGCTGTTGAGTTGATTGCCAGTGAGGCTGATCTTTGCGGCATTATAGCCTGCACTGATTCCCACGCCACCTGCTGAAACGCCGATGAATTCCGGCTCGTCGCCCGCTTGAATTTTGAGAATGACGAGGTCTTCTTCGGTTTTAGCGGAAAGGTCATTGGTGTGTGCCACGAGAGTTGAGCCATCGAGCGTGGCGCGCCCGCGGGCTGCCATGTCGGTGCAGCCTTTGCCGTAGGGCGGAGTCTCCCACAGTTCTTCCAGCATTGAAATGAAAAGTTCATCGAATGGGACATTTGCGCCTTCGGCAATGCCTTCGAGTTCATCCATGTATTGCGGGTAGACCGCACGGCTGTGAGTTTGGAAGATGCGGCTTTCATTCACGAGCATGTCCCATGTTTTCCCCGGCGGCAAACTTTCGTGAAGTTGACTCATCATCCTTGCGATCTGCGGTTTGCATTGTTCACCGATCTGTTTGCCGACTTCGCGGTAGGTTCCGCGTGCTTCAATAATGGGAATGGGGTGGTTTGACATACATTCTCCTTGGAATCAAAAATGACCCGTCAAGTGTATCAGAACACCGGGCGGGTCATTTGATCAGCTATCTTTGTTAGTCTACGACTACTTTGGTCCTGTTGAAGGTGATGGTGTGCAGCGTCCCTTCGTTGAGTTGGAAGCCGCCAGTGTACTTTGTGCCGCCGACATATGCAATGTAGTCGATCCAACCTACAGGGATCTCCACCTGATCTCGCCGCTTGACCGGGAATTCATTGATGGCGACCGTTCCATCCGCGCGATTGGACCGCAGGGAAATGTAAACATCCGCCTCGGATTTGTTCACAAGGTTGATGGATGCATACGCGGCATTTTTTGGAATTTCGGAGTTGTAATTATGTTTGGTTGGCTGCTTCGTTGAAACGACAGTAGTGTTTTGCGGTGATGACAGCTGCTGCAGTGGCTGAAGAAGGGCTGGAAAGATAGTAGGAAGGGATATTAAGCACCTGCCCAACATATAACGAATTGAAATTGGACAAACCGGGGTTTGCTGCTAATAGATCCTGAATGGTAAGCCCAAAACTGTAGGCAATGCTTTCAATTGTATCGCCAGCTTGAACCGTGTAGGAGCTGGCGTTAATATATACACTGGAGGGGAGAGAGTTATAGTAATTGTAATAATTGTACGTATAGTAATTATTGACCACACCCGCAACAGGAGTGACAAGAGTGGGGGTCGGAGTGAAAGGTGGTGTTGCAGTTTTGGTGGGAGTCGCTGTAACAGGTGTGGTTGTTCCCACTGTGCTGGTAACAGTGACGGTACTCGTGACTGCTGTGTTGGTGGCTGTGCCAAAATTCGCACCAGGGATGATAATGACCTGACCTGGGTTCAGCGGCTCAACCAGCCCGGGGTTGGCAACAAAGATCGCTGTGGTGGTGGTGCCGCACATCGCCGCCAACTCAGCCACAGTATCTCCTTTTTCAACGGTGTAGGGACCCCCGCAAGAGCCTCCTGCCTGCACCTGAAATGGTATAGCCATCACGGACAGGATGAACAGGATGAAAATGGTTGCTCTAAAAAATGTTCGATTGAACACGTCTGCCTCCTAAATTAGGGGAACTTTTATTTCGTATAAGCCTATGATACGGCAAAATGAAAGGAATGGCAATCGCTTTTGGCGGGTCAATTGCTTACAAGTACATGACATACCCCTATTTTTGCCATAAATGCGGCTTGGATGTGGAGCCTTGATAAAATTACATTCATGGAGTTGCTATTGTGAACACAAATTTTCAGCGGATATTAGATGAGATTTACGAAGAGACCCTTCCACTACTCGGGCAAGGGAAAGTTGCCAGTTATATTCCAGCTCTGGCAGAAGTGAACCCGGCTCAGTATGGCATTGCCATCCAAACATTGAGTGGAGAGGCGTATCAGGTGGGGGACGCCAATACGCCTTTTTCAATTCAGAGTATTTCAAAGGTCTTTACGTTGACGATGGTGTTCGGCAGGGTGGGTGAGGCATTATGGTCGCGGGTGGGGCGCGAACCTTCCGGCAATGCCTTCAATTCTCTGGTGCAGTTGGAAACGGAGAATGGAATTCCGCGAAATCCGTTCATCAATGCAGGCGCATTAGTTTGCACAGATCATTTGGTGTCGCTTGCCAGCGACCCGTTGTTGAATATTCGCAATTTTGTACGCGAACTTTCCAATAACCCTGGTGTCAACTTTGATGAGTCGGTCGCTTCCTCAGAACGCCAGACCGGGTTTCGCAACGCTGCTTTGATCAACCTGATGAAGAGCTTTGGGAACATTGAGAATGATGTAGATGAGGTGTTGAATATTTATTTTCATCAATGCGCGTTGATGATGAACTGTCACGACCTGGCACGGGCGTTCCTGTTCCTGGCGAATCAAGGTGTGAACCCATGGGATCACACGCGTATCTTAACGCCGAGTCAGGCAAAGCGTGTTAATGCGTTGATGCAAGTCTGCGGGCTGTACGATGATTCGGGAGAGTTTGCATTCACGGTAGGGCTGCCCGGCAAGAGCGGAGTTGGAGGCGGCATCGTTGCCATCATCCCGAATCAGTTGTCAATTTGCGTCTGGTCGCCGGAGTTGAACAGTCGCGGCACATCTTTGATCGGAATGAAAGCGTTGGAACTGTTCACAACGAAGACCGGGGTTTCGATCTTTTAGTTACAACGCCTGCTCCAAACGATTGTGTGATGGCACACCCACCAACGTTGATATGCGCTGACCCGTTTGCTTGAAGCCCAGCCGTTCATATAAAGCCTGCGCGCGCGGATTGAGCACCGAGACATCCAACGCAGTTTGAGTCTTGCCTGCGTTGCGTCCCTGCTCCATGAGATGCTCCACAAGTTTTGAGCCGATGCCCTTGCCCTGCATGGACGGGTCGACGCCGAGATGCGCGATGTAATGCAGACGTCCTTTCGGCGGTTGGATGATGCTCTCCACTTGCAGCCCGCGCGGGATGACAGTGAACGCCGCCAGCCCATAGAACGAGACGATCTGCCTGCCCATGGCGAGAAAATATTTCAAGGTCGCCTCGCCGTCGAACGCCGTTCCCACTGCAACGACCTTTCCATCCACTTCGCCGACGACGTGATATTTATAGCCGAACTCGCCATTGCCATCGCTAAAGGTGTAATGCAAAAAGTCCAACGCCTGTTTGGGCTTGGGGCTGAAAATAAAATCAAACGCGGCGGGACCCGAACTATAGATCAACGGCACCGCGGCATGGACATCTTCTGGCGTGGCAGGGCGAAAGTTTATGTTCATAATGTTTTACCCTCCGCTCAAATACAATATTGCATAACATGCCAGCCAGTGCTCCACCATGTAATCGGAGCCGGTCACCGCACCCATGCTGGCTTTGGCATGCACGTCACTTCCCGCCTCAAGGTGCGGACGGCGCACATCGTCCGCGGGCAGGATGTCTTTCAAATGCTTCCACACAAAGGCGCGATACACGTTCAGTCCATGCAGGTGCGCGAGTTGCCCGTCCGATGCATCCGAGACGAACGCCGGTTCAAAGAGTGACTTGGGTTCGCCGAATGCAAGTCGCGGCAGGAACGCATCCAACCACGTGAAAAATTCTTCGCGTTCGAGGACGAGACTCATCAAGTCAATTTCGGTCAGCGCAGGCGAGAGGAAGTCCGTGCCGCTGGGCTCGTAATGGGCGGGGTAATCTTTGTCCGCGCCGTACCATTGGATCGCCGCCTTCGTGATAGCGGTCAGCAAACGCGAGTCACCTTGCGTTGCCAGATATCGCGCCCACGGCACCGAACGCGCCAACCCAAACGCGCTATTGCTGTGCATCCCCATGCGGATCGGATACGTCGCCTTCGGCAGCCATGCCAGGAATCCATCCGTGATCACATCCGCCAGCGGACGCGCCGCCTCCAACCACCTTTGAGCTGTTTCATCCTCCCAAACCGTCAGCTCGTGGACGAAGGTCAACGCCCAGCCCCAGCCATACGGTCGCTCGAAGCGCGGACGGGAACGCAGGTACGCTGTCTCTTGTGCTAAGTTTTCAGGCGTGAGATGCGCGTTCAACACCTTCAGCGTTTCGGTCGTGTCAAAGGCATGCGGCACCAGTCGCAACAGACGGATCAACACCCAATGCAACTCCACGCTTGAATGCCAATCGAAACAACCATAAAACGCCGGGTGCGCCTCACGCGGAGTGGGGCGGTCGTCCGGTCCTATCATCATGTGCTGCATCTGATTCGGGTATTCTTGTTGTATGGAATGGATGATCGAATCCGCGTAAGTGGATGCGACTTGTTCGAGTGCGGCTTTTTGGGGTTGAGATGTTGTCATTTAGTGATGTCATCCTGAGCGAAGCGAAGGATCTCTACGCCCATCGTAAGAGACCCTTCGGTCGCGAAAAGCCGCTCCCTCAGGGTGACATGGAATTTTTAATATGTATAAAACCCACGCCCCGTCTTTCTTCCCAAATACCCCGCATCCACCATCTTGCGCAACAACGGCGCGGGGCGATATTTATCTTCACCCAAATCTCTCTGCAACACTTCCATCACGAACAGCACCACGTCCAAGCCGATCAAGTCCGCCAGCGTGAGCGGACCCATCGGGTGATTCATGCCGAGCTTCATCACTGCATCGATCGCTTCAGGCGTGCCGACATTTTCCTGCAACGCGAACACGGCTTCATTGATCATCGGGCACAAGATGCGGTTCGAGATAAACCCCGGCGAGTCATTCGCCGTCCACGCTTCCTTGCCCATCACCTTGCACAACTCCAGCGTCGTGCTCAAGGTCGCTTCGTCGGTGGCGAGTCCCTTAATGACCTCGACCAGTTTCATCAGCGGCACCGGGTTCATGAAGTGCATCCCAATGACCTTCTCCGGTCGCTTCGTGGCGGCGGCGATCTTGGTAATGGAAATCGACGACGTATTGCTCGCCAAGATCACGCCTTCGCGCGCGTTCGCATCCATATCTTTGAATATCTTGAATTTCAACTCCGGATTTTCAGTCGCCGCTTCGATGACGAAATCCGCCTCCTTCATCGCCTCCATCGTAGACGTGTAATTGATCCCGTCTGCGGATGCCTTTTGCTCCGCTGTGAGCACGCCCTTCTCCGCCAGCTTCGCCGTGGATTTGGCAATCGTCGCTTTGGCTTTTTCCAACGCCGCAGCCTGCACGTCCATGCAAGTGACCTGATACCCCGACGTCGCCGCGACTTGAGCAATACCATTGCCCATCGTCCCTGCACCGATGACAAATACATGTTTGATAATCATGTGGTCTCCTGATTCGATCTCGTCATTGCGAGGGCGCTCTTGCTCTTTGCCCGAAGCAATCTCATAAATGGTGCGCGAGGTTGCTTCGTCGCCAAAGTGCGGCTCCTCGCAATGACGGAAAAGAGTTATTTTTTATTTTTCCAAGCAATCATATTATTCTGGATCTGCTCAACATGCCCGGGAATATGGGCGGAGTACACATCGAACCATTTATCAAAGGTATAAGGCTCTTCATATTCAGGGTGTTTGATCCAATGGGTGTCAAAGACGATCTCCGGGATGCGTTTCAATAACTCATAGGTGGTTTTGCGCGCCAGGCGTGTCGCTTCGAGTGCATCTTCCAGATTGTGTTCGTGATAGTTCAATACTTCCGCCCATAGCGGTTGGTTGTAGCCCATAATGCTCCCGCCCGGCTCAACGATCAACTTCCGCGCGCGCAAGGCGGCGTTCGTTTCACTGTCCGCAATGTGGATGATAACTTCATAAACGCTCCACTCTTTGGGCTCTGGCTTGAAGAGCATTGCCTCTTGTGGAACTTCAGCCAGCGCCGCTTTTAGTAAGTCGTATCCACGTCCGTATAGTTCGAGCTTTTCATTGCGTTCTTGGGTATTCATTTTATTTTTCCCTATTCCGGTGGTTGAGTAGTGGCGCGTGAACTTTGCGCCACGTATCGAAACCACCAATTAATATAAAGTTTTCATTTTCGTGGTGGTTTCGGTACGCCTTTCGCAAAGACCGCTCAGGGCTACTCAACCACCGAGTTTCACCATCATAAAAACAATACTCGATATTCATCCATCGAATATCGAGTATCAAATATCGTTTACTCTACTTCAATCGCCATCGCCACCGCTTCACCGCCGCCGAGGCACAACGACGCAATCCCTCGCTTCAATCCGCGGTTTTGCAGGGCATAGATGAGTGTGGTCAGTACACGTGCGCCGCTGGCTCCCAGTGGGTGACCGAGCGCGATCGCACCGCCATTCACGTTAACCTTGTCCCAGTCCCAGCCTTGGTCGGCGAGAGCATACCCGTCCGCGAGGACTTGCGCGGCGAAGGCTTCATTCAATTCAATGAGGTCAACATCTTTCAACGTCCAACCGATTTTTTTCAATAACTTTGGCATGGCATAAGCGGGAGCAGCAAAGAGGTATTTCGGTTCCATCGCTGCTTGGGCATAACCAACAATTTTTGCAATTGGCTTAATGCCTTTCTTTTCGGCATACGCACGCGATGAGATCACTGTCGCTGCTGCGCCATCGTTCATGGACGAGGCGTTGCCTGCCGTTACTTTACCGTCCGCTTTGAAGACGGGTTTTAGTTTGGCTAATGACTCTAGCGACGTATCCTTACGTGGACCTTCGTCGTGAGCCACGGTGGTTACTTCACCTTTGCGTCCCGGAATTTGGACGGGAACGATCTCAGCGTTGAAACGTCCCGCCTCTTGAGCCTCTACAGCTTTGAGGTGAGAGCGAAGCGCGAATTCATCCATCGCGGCGCGGGTCACTTCATATTCATCCGCGATAAATTCTGCAGCGTTGCCCATGCCCCAATTTTCGAACGGATCCCACAAGCCGTCGTTGAGCAGGGCATCGGTCATTTGCGTGTTGCCGAATTTGAGTTCACCCATACGCCCGCTGACGAGATACGGCGCGCGACTCATCGACTCAAATCCACCGGCGATGAAAAGCTCCGCATCGCCCGCACGAATGGCTTGGGCAGACATCATCGCCGCTTTCAAGCCCGAACCGCAGACCTTATTAATCGCAGTCGCACTGACAGATGCAGGTACACCGCCAAAGATCGCCGCCTGCCGTGCTGGTGCCTGTCCATTGCCAGCCTGCACAACATTGCCCATGAAGACTTCTTCGATTTCGCTTGCGTCAATGCCCGCTCGTTTGACAGCTTCCTGGACGGCAATAGCTCCCAACTTTGGCGCAGGGATGTTGCTTAACGCGCCCTGAAATTTTCCGATCGGAGTGCGTGCAGCACTCAGGATGACAGCTTCATTTTCTTTGCTCATCATGCCTCCTGTGGGGTGATAAGGCTATTATACATGTAGGAGTGTGAAGTGCGTCGTGCCTTGGGGTAAAATTTTACTATGACAGAAAATTTACCCATTGCCCAAAGTCAATCCCTCTACGAACTGCTCGGCGGCGAGACGGGCGTGCGCGCCCTTGTAGATCGCTTTTATGATCTGATGGATTCTGCGCCTGAAGCCAAAGATATCCGCGCTTTGCACGCTGCCAGTTTGAAACAGTCTCGCGAGAAGTTGTTTATGTTCCTCTCTGGCTGGTCAGGTGGACCCCCGTTGTATATGGAAAAATTCGGGCATCCCCGCCTGCGGATGCGTCATTTACCTTTCACCATTGGTGATCGTGAGCGCGATCAGTGGATATGGTGCATGAGTCATGCATTGGATGCAGGTGGATTTCATCCCTCAGTGGTGGAGCATTTGAAAACCAGGTTTAGAGAAGTTGCGGATTTTATGCGAAATCAGGAATAGAAATAAAAAAAGCGAGTAACAATTTGTTACTCGCTTTTGATTTTTCCAAGAAATTACCACGGATTGACGATCTCGATCTCCATGTTGGCGAAGTCGGTTTCATTGATCGTGACCAGTACCATGTGGTGGGTCAGTACAGTGGCTGCGATCAAAGAGTCGATGGCAGGGTTTTCGAAGCCGAAGGTTTCGAGTTTCGCTGACAATTCTCCCCAGCGGATGAAAATTTCTGCGTCCAATGAAATGATATGCCCTTCAAAACGAACGAGCAGGTCTTCATGGAGCCATTTTTGCAGGTCTACTTTTCGTAGAGATTCGGGTAGTTTTTGGATCGCCTTCGCGATTTCCCCCACGGTAATGGCGCTTAGGTAAATATCTTCCTGGTCAAGTGAGTCGACAAAAGCAACTACTTCTCGGTTGGGTTTGGTGGAAATTAATTCTGAAAGAACACAGGTATCGAGCAGGTACTTCATAGATGGATGTTTTTACGTGGGAGTGATCTATTTCTTTTCAGGTCGAGGTCCATGCCTGCGAGGGGAGAGGTACTGAAGAATTCGGATAATTTGCCTTGCGACTTGCGCAGTTTTTCGTAATCCGTGTACGAGATCACGACCACTGCCTTTTCCCCATGTTTCGTTATCACTTGCGGTCCTTGCATCAGGGCACGGGTGATCACTTCGCTCAATTTGTTCTTTGCGTCTTGTATTTGCCATACGGCGATCATGGAGGAAATTCCTTTTCTGGCTAGACTGGCTAGATTTCGCGTGTATTCTACCCTTTCTTGTCAGAATATGTCAAAGGATGTGGATTGCAATTTTATTAGAATTTACTTCGTATAGCCAGCGCCTAATTAAGATACGCCAATATTTTTCAAAGCTTCACGGCGACTCAAAGGATGGAGTTCCTTCGTTACTTTCACGAACTTTCTGACCGGAGCGGCGTTGGTGTGGGCGTATTGACGCAATGCCCAGCCAATGGCTTTGTTGATGAAGAACTCATCTGAGCCGAGGTTTTCCCGGATCAGTTCGCATAACAATTCAAAATCGGTCTCTGTTTTATAGCCAAGTTGGAAGAGCAGCGTAGTACGCCGCAGCCATAGATTTTCTGAACCGCGCCATTTTTTCAGGTACTTTCTTTTCACATCTGGAAAACGCTTAAACATGCTTCCCACTGGGTGACTGGCAAGGGCGTCTACTGTATCCCACCAAGATTTGGTGGTGATGAGATATTCGAGAGTTGTGATGAATTCTCCGCCTACTTTTTTCTCGAACTTGCCGATCAGGTTCATGGCAAGGTATTGATATTCACGCTCAGGCAGGCTCCAAAGGTCGCGCGCGATCACATCCAGCTTTTCCAAAGGGGGGAGTCCTTGTGCATTGATGAACTCCCTTTGCAGATTTGTCACTTGCGGACTCTTGATCCCAAGATACTCGAATTGATCGCGCATGTACTTTTTCATTGGTGCCGCATTCGTGGGATTGGCGTGTTGTGCAAAGAATTTCTTTAGTGCAAGAGAATAAGGATGCATAGGGTTACCCAATGGTTTTTCTTATTTTATGCCTTCAGGCGGGACATAGCGGATATTCCAACGTCCGTTGCCCAGGTCGGTGAGGTAGGAATATGGCGTGGCAATAAAGAACCAAGTTCTCCCAGGTTTTAGTGGAACAGGTTCTCCATCTGCGTTCAGGAAGTAGATCGGGCGTGCCTGCCCGGTTTCCTTTTCGTATGCGCGTGCTTTGGTGCTCCAGCGGATATCGTATTTCATTCCGTCACGGAAGAGGTGGGCAAACCCGCCGCTGCCCAGCTCCAATTTTGTATCCACTAATGTGCGGATCGGGAGACCATGATATTCATAGACTTCCTGCTCTACAAAAAGCACGATGATGTTTTCGAATTGCAATTGCCGGCTTGTCAGCCGGTCTATTTCAGGATGTAGAACCCCGGCATTTGCCTGGGTCGTGTCGTCCACGTAGCGCCAGTATGAGCTTGAAAGCGGATCGTACTCCCAGGCAGATTGGTTTAGAAGCGCCACATAGGTTTCCATTTTGCTGGCAGGCGTGCCGCCTTCGGGAGGCGTGTTTGAAAATACATTACTGGCGTAATTGAACGTGCCAGATCGGGTCTGGCGGTTCTCTTCTGCGAGCGATTTCATTTTATCGATGCTCATCATTGCGCCGCCGCTGGCTTCATCATGTGGGACGAGGTAACACTGCGGAAGCAAAGGCAATATCTCAGGTGATGCCGAAGCGAAAATAAAGCACGAATTCAAGAAGAGGTTGTGGATATCAATATAAAACAACCGCCCCGAACGGATCGGTCCCACTTCGGCGGGTGGCTTGGGCACTGATAGATTCACAGGTGGATGCGCTTCATCGGATAGGATCAAGCCTGCATCCAGTGAAAGAGGCGTGGATCTGAATTCCGCTTCCGCCTTGCCTGAGGCTTGATCGGCGTCGCTATCCTTGTTTTCATCCCCAACATTTTTCTGGGTCACCTTCAGCCATGTCGGAATCTTGAATTCAACGGTATACCTTCCGGGCTGGGTGAGGAACCCATAATAGCCGTTCGAGTCACTTATGGTCTGTTGGATCATGGAGCCGGAACCATCCAGCAGGTTGACGCAGATACCGCCGATCCCTTTTTCGTAATCTTCACGCCTGCCGTTCTGGTTTTCGTCCAACCAGATGCGGTTGCCGATGGAAAAGGCGCTTTCGGTATATGGCTCCCGCCGCACTTCACAATCGCCCGTGACCGGTGTTTCAGGCTCAGGAAATGCCCCATAAAAAATGGATAGGAATCTTGTTGCGCCTTCGGTGATGTAGAACTCAAAGACCCACGGTGCGAAAGATAACCCTGCTTGTGGGCGCGCTGCTACCGGGAAGTGCGAGATAGAGATCGCAACAGCGGGTGTTCCCATTAAACCTGGGTCTTTAACCTGTTGCCCCGAGAGTGGATTGATGTCCGATGGGAAGTTTTCTTTGTCTGGTCCGTAATTCACAGGGGTCGCATAAGGTTGCGGTGTAGGTGTGAACTGAGCTGTAGGCGTCTGTGTGATGGTAGGAGACTCTGCTGGGGCGGCGGGTGTGGTTGTTTCACCTTCCTGTGTACTCAGGCAAGCTGCGAGGATGATCGTAAAAAACAGGAGTAGGATGCTGTGACGTTTCATTCAGTATGTTCCGTTTTATTTTGCGTCAGGCGGTTGAAAGAATTCCAGATACCATGTACCGTTGCCCTGCGGAGTGACAGAGGTTTCGGGTGTGACGATGAATATCCATGTGTGCCCTGGTTTGAGCGGCATGAGCTGCTTGGTGTTGGGGTCGATGAATTTGATCGGTTTGTGTCTTCCGCTTTGGCGTTCTTCATCGCTGAGTTGTGTGTTCCAGAAAATATCATATTTTTGCCCATCACGGAATAAGAGCGCACTGCCTTGTTGATCCTCTTCGAGGTGAATGTCGAGGTTGGTGGGGGAAACGACATCATGTTTCGTAAATAGGACGATGACATTCTCGAATTGTAATTGGCGGCTGGTGAGGCGGTCTATTTCAGGATAAAGCACACCGGGGTTTTCGATATCGGCTTTGTCTACAAAGCGCCAGTAAGTTTGCGATGCGGCATCATAAATCCATGCGGCTTGGTTGAGGTAGGCAACGTACACATCCAGACGGGCTGCCGGTTCGCCGCCAGCGGGGGGAGTTTCAGCGAAGGCGTTGCTGGAATAATCGATATCGTAGAGTTTGCTTTCTTCTGCCAGGCGTTTTAGTTCATTGATCTCCAATAAGTATCCGCCGCCTTGCAGATCGTGGTTTACAAAAAAACATTGCGGCAACAGTTCCAGCACCTCAGGTGAGGCAAAGGCATAGATCAGGCAGGATTCAGGGAAGAAGGCGGCAATATCAGCATAGACCAACCGCCCCGAACGGACCGGTCCCACTTTGGCGGCAGGAAGCTCGGATGTGGTTGGAGGCTGGGAAGTGAGGATCAAGCCTGCGTCCACGTTGTGAAGCGAAGAAGTCACCCCCAGCGCCTCGGTCTGCCCGGTGGCAGGGTCGGCGTCACTATCTTGTTCTTCTATCCCGATATTTTTCTGAACGAACTGAGTCCATGCCGGTTTTTGAAAAATAAGGACATACCTGCCTGCATCGACATTGAAGCCATAATACCCGTTGCTATCTGTGGAGGTCTGCTGGAGAGGGGTGCCGTTTTCTGCGTATAGAGTAACGCAAACCCCACCAACGCCGCGTTCCCAGGCATCTTGAAGTTGGTTGGCATTTTCGTCCAGCCAGACACGGTCGCCAATAAAGTTCGCAGTTTGTACAAAAGGTTCACTGCGAATCGGGCAATCTCCTGTGACTGGGGTTTCGGGTTCAGGAAACTCCCCGTGATAAACGCTAAGAAAACGCGTTGCGCCTTCAGTGATGTAGATTTCGAAAACCCAGGGGGCAAATGACAATCCCGCCTGCGGGCGCGCCTCGACCGGAAAGTGTGAAATGGAAACGAGTAGCGCGGGCAGGTCGAGCAGGTTGATATCTTCGACGGGTAATCCCGTCAATGGGTTTGAGTTTGCATCAACGAGTGGTGTGGCGATCGGGCTTGGCAGCGCAGTTGTTGTCTGTGTTTGTGGTGCAGATGTTTCGGTTGGGGGTGCCGGTGTCTCTTTGCTTTTACACGAGATAAGTAGTACGAGAATTGCAATGGTGAAAACCAGTGCACCGAATCGTTTGGTCTGTTTTTGCATGAAAACTCTCCATTTATTTATTTTCCCCCGTAATTCTTAACTGTAGCTAAATGTTATGCTGTGTGGCTTGTCGATGCGAATGCCGCTTGCACTCGCTGATAGGTTTGTTCCAATGATTCGGGCAGCACGCGCGTTTCGCCAACGGCAGACATGAAGTTCGTGTCTCCTGCCCAGCGTGGTACGATGTGAATATGGACATGCCCGAGCACACCTGCACCCGCCGCTTCGCCCATGTTGATGCCCACATTGAATCCCTGCGGCTTGTAGATCTGGCGCAGCTCTGTGGTGCAGCGTGAGGTGAGTTCCATCATTTCGGCACGGGTGTTGGCATCCAGCTCTTCGATGCCGGCAGCATGGGCAAAAGGGATCACCATTAAATGTCCGCTTGTATAGGGGAAGCGGTTGAGGATCACGTATGAAGATCTGCCGCGGAAGGCGATCAGGTTTTCGGTGCCATCGGGTTTGGCTTGGGCATTGCAAAAGACACAGCCCTCTTCTTTTTTGCTGTTTTCAATATATGTCATACGCCACGGAGACCAAAGGTGTTTCATAGTAGGGGAGAGGAACTGATGATTTAACACAATTATAGGCGAAAAAGGTAAAACGTATTACATGGATACCTTTTCCCAGGCTAACGAGCTATGACTTGAACCATTCCCCATTCCTTAATTTTCGATTATCCTCGCCCCAATGCAACCCGACCTGTTTTCGACTCCATTCACTGTTTCACAGCTTACTTTTCGTATTCGCAGGTTGTTGGAAGATAATCCTGAATTTCAGGATGTATGGGTTTCAGGCGAAGTCTCCAACCTTTCACGCCCGGCGTCGGGTCACATCTACTTTACGCTCAAAGATAAGAATGCCTCGCTTAAATGTGTGATGTGGAAAACCGATGCTGCGCGAACCCGCCCGAATCTGCAAGAAGGTGCGGCGGTGGAAGTGCATGGCAAGATTGCCGTTTATGAACCACAGGGACAATATCAACTTATTGCGAATTTGATCCAAGCCAAAGGGGAGGGGGCGCTCTTTCAAGAATTCCTGCGGCTAAAATCCATGCTTGAAGCGGAAGGGCTATTTAGCTCCGACCGCAAACGTGAGATCCCTGCTTTTCCACAAACCATTGGCATTGTTACATCTGCTACAGGTGCAGCCCTGCGCGACATGCTCAACACCATTCGTCGACGCCAACCGCTGGCTCGCGTAATCCTCGCTCCCTCTCCTGTGCAGGGTGTCGAGGCTCCACCCGCATTGGTCACAGCACTGCGATCGCTCAATAAACAAAATCCCGATGTCATTCTCGTCGCACGCGGCGGTGGTTCCATTGAAGACTTGTGGGCTTTTAACGATGAAGGCGTTGTTCGCGAAGTGGCGAATTCAAAAGCGCCGATTATTTCTGGGGTTGGTCACGAAACGGACTTCACCCTGTGTGACTTCGCCGCTGATCTGCGGGCACCCACTCCCACTGCCGCGGCTGAATTAGCGACTCAAACCACGTTGGACGATCTCCGCTTTCAACTGGTCAACGCCCAGGTGCGCCTCACAGACTTGATCTCCAACCGGCTGACTGACCATCAGACTTCTATTTCCGCGTTGGGTTCTCGACTCAAATTCGTATCGCCGGAACGGCGCATTCAAGCGGACTACCAACATCTCGACGAACTTTCGCGCCGTGCTTTTTCCGCGCTGACACATCGCATCCAATTGCATTTCGCCCGCGTAGATGGAATATCCAGTCGCCTGCAAGCCTTGAATCCTGAAGGCATCCTCGCGCGCGGATATGCTATCATCACCCGCAAACAAGATGGCAAGGTTGTCAGTACTGTATCTCAAGCACAAGGCGATCTGACCGTGCGGGTCAGCGACGGCGATTTTGAAGCAAGGCGCAATTCATAACCCACGTACTTTATTCTGGAGCGATCATGGCAAAATCAAAATCCACCCAAAAACCTGTTGAAGAATTATCCTATGAAGAAGCTCTCGCCGAACTCGAACAAACCGTAGAAGCATTGGAAGGCGAGCAAAATCCATTGGACGAATCCATGAAACTTTATGAGCGCGGACAAGCCCTGGCAGCCCGCTGCAGCATATTATTGGAAGCTGCACAACTCAAAGTGCAGAAACTGGCTGGTGAGTCTGTTTTAGATTTCGATGAGGAAACAGAATGAACATTTTGGATATTTTCCAAAATAAAGTGTTGATCGCTGTCCTGGCTGGCTGGCTGTTGGCGCAGGCATTAAAGATTCCCACCGAGTACTTGCGGTCGCGTCGTTGGTTGTGGACGATGTTCTTTGCTGCGGGCGGTATGCCCTCTTCGCATACTGCCTTAATGGTTTCCGGCACGCTGGCTGTGGCTTTGTATCACGGTTTCGATAACCCCTTGTTTGGGGTTGCGGTTGCCGTCACCATGATCATCGCTCATGATGCAGCCGGAGTCCGCAGGCAGGCAGGCAAGCATGCCGAGCGCATCAACGTCCTGTTCGATGAACTGCTTAAAGGACATATGTGGAGTGAAAATGAATTGAAGGAAGTCATTGGTCACACCCCGCTTGAAGTCATTGGAGGTATTATCCTGGGTCTGTTGGTTGCCATTGGGCAGTGGATGATCTGGCCGTAGGCGACCCTTCGGGGATACCGTTTTTCACCGTTTGGTTCTTAACGCCGAATTCGCCTCATGACTCCGTTCAAAATATAGCCCAACTCTGGTACTCGTAAGAGAGCCAGAACGGCAAAATAGACCGCTCCGCCGAGCGTCACGCCCACGGGTACAAGGATCCACGCACTCAGTTCCGCACCGAAAGACAACCAGCCCAATAACCCCAACGCCATACTGATTGCCGCTGCGAGAGAGGGGAGTGCGCCGCGCAGAATGTGCCCGCCTTCGATCCCATTCAGACGTTTGCGCATCATCACGAATAGCGCCGTCGCTTCGAGTGCGGTTGCGAGTGAGTTTGCCAATGCCAGCCCGCCGTGAGGCATGAGCCCGGCAGCAGTGAACAGCCGTGCAAATAAAATGCTGAAAACGATGTTTAACAACATTGCCACTGTCCCAATGATGACGGGAGTCTTTGTGTCGTGCTGGGCGTAAAATGCGCGGGTCAAAATTTCCATAATGGAATGACCGAGCATGCCAGCCGCGTACCAAAGCAAAGCCCAAGAAACGATCTGAACCGAGTGCTCGTCGAACTCGCCGCGCTGATATAGCAGGGAAATGATCGGATTCCGCAAGACCATCAAACCGACGCTGGCAGGCAGAGCCAAAAAGATTACGCCTCGCAGTGAAGATGCCAGCGAGAAACGCATCTCATCCTGTTGCCCAAGCGCATGCTGTGCTGAAAAAGTTGGCATCGCTGCTATGGCTACCGATTGTGCAATGACCGCCTGCGCCATCAACATCAAAGAGAAGCCAAAATACAAACCCGATACACTGCCCGGCGCCATTTGCGAAGCCAGCCAGGTATTCACCCAAAAATTCAATTGGACCACTGCCACACCAATAAGGCGCGGACCCATCAATAGTAGAACCTGACGGACATTGGCGTCCTGAATATTTAGTGAAAATCTGAAGTTGCGAATTGCGGATGGCTTGGCGTGTGATGCATTCTTTGTAACCAGTTTATACAAAGAAGGTACCTGCACCATCAGGTACAAAACTGCTCCGATCACCACGCCCCATGCCAATCCATAAATTCCCATGCTCGGTGCAAGCACGACCGCACCAAAGATGATGCCGAGTTGATATAACGCGGCAGTTAATGCTGGAACTAAAAATATCTGATGCGCGTTGAGAATGCCAACGATCAATCCGCCGAGACCGAATAGGATGGCAGAGACAAGTTGAATGCGCAGCAAAGAAACGGTCAGCGCAAAAAGCTCGGGGTTGGAAGATAGCCCCGGGGCAAGGGCGAAGCGCACCACCTGTGGGGCAAAAAAGGCAATTAACGCCGCAAGCAGGCTGAGGGTCAGTGTGACCGCATTCGCCAGCGAAAAGGCAAGCCGCCAGGCAGAGTCCGTTTCGTTTTTGGCAAGCAGCCCGGTAAACGTCGGAATGAATGCTGACCCTAATGCACCGCCCGCGACCAATAAAAATAAAGTTTCTGAAACCCGGTTGGCAGCGAAGAAGGCATCCAGTTCTGGCGACGCACCAAAGGCACGCGCGACCAAAACGCCGCGGACCAACCCGGCAAGCTGCCCAAAGAGAATGGCAAACATCACCGTTCCCGCGGCGCGGGCGATCTGCTGATTTGCGTTCGAATTGTTTTCTGTCATGGCGGCAAGATTATAATGTTTTTCATGAAGAAAACATCGACCAGCCTTTTTCTGCTCCTCATCCTTACACTTGCCTGCAGCACGACTGCCCCTTCATTAGACTCTGCGCATCCTTCGACGACCGAGGCGGTTTCTGCTTCCGAGCCTTCCTCTGCGCTGACAGAGATCGATATCCCAGCCGGGTATGGCTTTAAGAATACCTGGTTCGAGCTGTACTTTACCGACCCTGTCAATCCCTTGTCCTCTCAAAAGACCGGCGGCATTGACCAGCCCCTTGCCGAGGCCATTGACTCTGCACGCCTGAGCGTGGATGTTGCCATTTATAGCCTGAGCCTCAACAGTATCCGCGATGCCCTGTTACGCGCGCAGGATCGTGGTGTACAGGTACGTATGGTGATGGAAAGCGAAAATCTGGACCGCAGCGACCCGCAGCGATTATTAGATGCAGACATTTCCATTTTGGGCGACCGCCGTGAAGGGCTGATGCACAATAAATTTGTCATTATTGACGGTTCGGAAGTGTGGGTGGGTGGAATGAATTACACCGATTCAGGTACATACGAGGACAACAACGTGATGATGCGCATCCGTTCGGTGAAGATGGCGGAGAATTACGCGAAGGAATTCGAAGAGATGTTCACTGACGATAAATTTGGTGATAACGTCGTTGCCGAAACACCGAATCCGCGAGTGACGGTGGATGGTACACCCATTGACGTATATTTTTCGCCCGATGATGGTGTGCAAGACGTGCTCGTGGATATCCTTAGCGAAGCCCGGCAAAGCATTTATTTTATGGCATTCTCCTTTACCGCCGATGCATTAGGCGACGTACTCCGCGACCGTGCTGAGGCAGGCGTCACTGTGGCAGGCGTGATGGATGAAGATCAAGTCGGCTCGAACCAAGGCACCGAGTTCGATCCGTTCCGCCAGGCAGGGTTGGATGTGTACCGTGATGCCAATCCCGGACAGATGCACCACAAGATCATTATCGTGGATGAGAGTATTGTCATTGTCGGTTCGTATAATTTTACGAACAGCGCCGAGACTCGCAACGATGAGAATCTTTTGGTGATCTACAACGATGAGATCGCTGCCAAATTTATGGACGAATTCAGAAGGATATACGGGCTGGCAAAATAACTGCATTGTTCATGATTTCACATACGGCATGTTTCCGGCAAATTTGCCGGAAACATGCCGTAACTTTTTTTACACCTCAGCGACTGATAGATTGTAAGCAGCCAAATTATATAAAAAGAGGTGTCTAAAATGAAAAAGCAGTTCAATTCTCTGTTCGTAGCGGCGGCTTTGGTCGCCATGATCATCAGTGCCTGCGGCGGCGCACCCGTTGCAGCTGTCAGTTCCGACAAGCCCCTCGCTTCGTTGGTGGAATTTACCGGCGTGATCGAGGCGATCGATGGCAATCAATGGACTATCAATGGCGAAGTCATTACGGTGGACCCCGCTGTCCTGCGTGATGGACCCTTCGCAGTCGGCGATACGGTGAAGGTCGAAGTTGAAGTTCAGACAGATGGTTCAGTTGTGGTAACTCGCGTGGAACCCCCGGTCGCGGCTGTGGATGCTGGCAATATCAATGATGACAACAGCAATTCCAGCAACACGAACGACGATAATAGCAATTCCAGCCTTGGCAACCTCAACGGCAACACCAATGACAATACGAACTCTGGTTTGGGTACAGGCATTGGCACGAATGCGAACGACAATACCAATAGCAGCCTGGGTGGTAGTAACTCACATCATGGTAATTCGAATGGTAACTCAAATGGTGATGACGACGACGATAATTCCAACTCCAGCTCTGGTTCCGGCAACAGCAATGACGATGACGATGATGACGACAACTCTGGTTCTGGTGGTAATTCCGGCTCCGGCGATGGGGATGACGACTAATCTTCGTTGAGATCGAACGAATGAACCATTGGGTCGCCCGGTATGAAGATCGGGCGACCCAAAATTATCCATAAAGGTGCGTTTACGAAATGTCCCGGCAGTTACGAATTTCTCTTTTATTATTCCTTGTTTTTTTTATTGGAATGGCGATCATCCAGTTTTCCACCCCCGATCTGCCGGACAATGATGGCTACTACCATATCAAGATGGCGTGGATGATGCGCACGGAAGGCTTGAAGCCTGATTTCGTCTGGCTGCCCCTTAGTATCCTTAGCCAGGAAAATTATTACGATCATCACTTTCTTTACCATGTTGCGTTGATCCCCTTTACGTTTGGTGACCTGCGTTTGGGCGCCAAATGGGCGGCTGTCACATTCTCTGCTTTGGCGTTTCTTGCTGTCTGGTATTTGTTGGATCGTCAAAAGGTGCCTTTTGCGTGGCTTTGGGCGCTGGGACTGCTGGGGATCTCTGAAGCTTTTATTTTTCGCATGTCGATCTCGCGAGCTCAATCACTATCCCTGGGTGTTATGGCGCTTGGGCTGGCGTGGATGTTTGAAGGAAAATACAAACACCTAGCTGTACTTTCCTTCCTTTATGTTTGGTTGTATAACGCATTCCCGTTAATGCTGGCGATCGCCGGTTTATATACCTTTGCCATCCTTGTAGTGGAAAAGCGGCTGGAATATCGTCCGCTGTTATGGGTGGGGCTTGGCATTGCTGCCGGGCTGGTGATCAACCCATATTTTCCAACAAATTTGATCTTTACCTATCATCATTTTCTATCCAAGTTGCAGATCGCCGAATCGATCAAAGTTGGCAACGAATGGTACCCATACGATACCGGGCAGCTATTGGATAATTCCCTGCCTGCACTGATCGCTTTTGCCAGCGGCGCCCTTGCAATGGGAATTGCCGGTCAAAAAATGAACTTGCGTACAGCAACGGCATTTTTTGCAGCCTTGCTTTTTGGGGCAATGCTGTTCAATGCGCGCCGTTTTGTGGAGTACTTTCCGCCTTTTGCATTGATCTTTGCCGCTTTTGCATGGAGCGCCATCCCCGATTTTGAAGAACCTCCCTTGGATATGGCGATGCGCGATAAGCGGACTCTCATACCTGTGCTGATCCTTTCCATTATCATCCTGGCAGGAATGGCTAAAACCTTCCCGGCAGTTCAACATCAACTTGGCAAGTCGAAACCGTATGACCTGTATGCAGGTGCTTCTGAGTGGTTGCTGCAAAATACAAACGAAGGTGAACTGATCTTTCAAACGGACTGGGACGATTTTCCGCGTTTATTCTTTTACAACACGCATAACACCTATCTTGCCGGACTCGACCCAACCTATTTTCAGATCTATGACCCGTCTCTGTATGCAGAATGGGTGAGGATTACCCGCGGAGAAGTGGAGCAGCCTTCCAGTATTATCCGCTCGCGGTTTGGGGTTCGTTTTGTCCATACCGACTTGAACCATGTTGATTTCATTGAACAAGCCGAGAAAGACCCTAATTTGAGTGAAGTCTATCGTGATGATCAATCCGTCCTTTTTGAAGTTATTGACCCGTGATACCATTATGGAGTATGGAACATCAAGGATGACATCAATTAACACGCAGCAGGGCGTGAACCGTCTTGGCAGCCTGGATGCGCAAGCCATCGGGGCGGTTTACGACCAATATTTTTCCGAGGTCTACCGATACGTTCTCTATCGGGTGGGTGATCAAATTCTTGCAGAAGATATTGCAAGCGATGTGTTCATTCGCCTTTTGGAAGCAGTGAAAATCGGGCGCGGACCGGACTCGAATCTCAAAGGTTGGCTGATCGGTACGGCTTCGCATGTGGTTATGGACCACTTGCGAAAGAAATACCGCCGCCCCGAAGAGGAAATTCCCGAATCTTTTCCCGACCTTACCCCAAGCCCTTCATCTGAAGTGGATCAACGGGAGCAGAACAACCTTGTCCGTGGAGCGTACTCGAAGCTGACGGTTGAGCAGCAGGATGTGCTGGCTCTGCGTTTTGGGCAGGGCTATTCCCTTGAGGAAACAGCCTCTCGTATGGATAAAAATGTGAATGCCGTGAAGGCTCTCCAATTCCGGGCGCTGGCAGCATTGCAGCGCGAGATTGGCGAGGTGGATTATGACTAACTTATTTGATGCACTTGAATTTTGCCTGCAAGAAATGGAGCGCGGTGCAGACCTCGACTCTGTGCTGACGCGTTTTCCCGAACTTGCGGATGAGTTGCGCCCGATCCTGAAGACTGCAGCGCATGCACGTGAGATGGCTTCCGCAGAACCGTCACCAGAGGTGGTGCGTCGTTCCCGCGCACGTGTTATGCAACACGCTGCTGAAATACGTGAGGCAAAGGCTGCGCCGCGTAAACGTGCGATCCCTGCCTTGCAGCGTTTTGTCATTTCCTTTGGGTTGGCAGCCATCTTCTTATTGAGCGGTAATGGATTATTGAGCGCCTCGGCTTCGGCATTGCCAGGGGAACAGCTTTACCCGGTCAAGAGAGGTTGGGAAAGTGTGCGCCTGTTCTTTATCTTTGATACAGAGGCACGCGAACTCCTGGAGAACGAATTCGAGAACGAGCGCCTTCATGAGGCGAATGAGTTGCTTTCCGAGGGGCGGCATGAAGTGATCGATTTTGCTGGGGTATTCATGCAGGTCAATGGGAATTCGTATGTCTCAGGTCTGCAGGTCATCCTGCCCGAAGGGATGACACTTCCTGAAAATGGCGATGCCGTCATCGTTAGTGGGCGAACGAATGCCCAGGGCTTCATTGAAGTGATCAAACTTGACCTGCTCCCGGCGGGGTCGGTTGTTCCGTCGGGTAATCCCATTGAGATGGAGATCGAGTCGGATTCAGGGGAGGAAAATGGTGTGCCCGCAGAATCTAACTCTGGCTCGGGAGGTGAGACAGGTCAGTCTGCGCCTCAAGAAATGGAAGTTAAGGGCTCGCTTGAAGCCCTCTCCGATACAGAACTGGTCGTCAACGGTATGAAGGTATATCTTGAAAATTCCAAGGTTGACGAGGGATTGTGCATTGGCATGGAAGTGGAAGTAAAAGGCTACTATGCCGAAGATGGCCGCTTTATCGTGCTTGAGGCGAAGGGCAAAGGGCAATGCTCGGGTTCCTCTTCCGACTCGTCGAGTGGTAAACAGATCCAGAATACGAATTCCAGCACCGATCATTCTGGCAATTCCAACTCTGGCGGAGATGATAATTCGGGATCGGGCGACAACTCTAATGATGACTCTGGTGACGATCATGGCGGCGATTCTGGCGGCGGCGATGACGACAACGATTAATTCAATGGGCATTATCTGAAACAAGAACAACTGTCAGGTATTTTCACGAACATGCGAAAGATATCCACACCTCTCTTGAAAATTCGTGGGTAAAAAAGTAATGCTGATAAAGTCTAAGAACTGCGAGGCAGCCCCTCGCAGTTTTCTTTTCCAAATCGGTTGCCATTTGGCATAAAATGAGTTAAATTTACTGTCTAGCACGAACGTTCTAATACAAACTCAGTTGCTCTGAAACTTTTGGGCAAAATGCTATAGGAGAGATGTACATGACCGAATCAAATTTCTATCTTGGGCGCCTGTTCGACCCCAAGACCGCCAAACTCACCGCCACTGATCTCAACTACGATTCTGCCGATCTAACTACGCATGCAGTCGTCACCGGTATGACCGGCTCCGGCAAGACCGGTTTATGCATTTCGTTGCTTGAAGAAGCCGCACTCAATGGGGTGCCAGCCATCATCATCGATCCCAAAGGTGACTTGACGAATCTACTCTTGCATTTCCCCGAACTTTTACCGCAAGATTTCCAACCATGGATCGATCCTGAAGTAGTACGCCGCGCGAACAAGACTCCCGAACAAGCCGCCACCGAAGCTGCTTCTGCCTGGCGCAATGGACTCAATGAGTGGGGCATGACCCCCGAGCGCGTACTTGATCTAAAAAACTCAGCAGACTTTGCCATCTATACCCCCGGTTCGAACTCAGGCATTCCGGTCAGTGTGCTTTCTTCGCTTGATGCTCCCAAACTGGATTGGGAGGAAAACCGTGAAGTTCTGCGCGAACGTATTTCGAGCACTGTAACAGCCTTGCTTGGCTTGGTCGGTATGAACGATCTTGACCCGCTTCAATCGCGTGAGCACATTCTGCTTTCCAATATTTTTGAAGAGCATTGGAGTGCGGGTAATGGCATCCAACTCGATGAACTGATTCTGCAAACTCAAAATCCGCCTTTTGACAAACTTGGCGCCTTTCCGGTAGACACATTCTTCCCGCCCAAAGACCGCACCTCATTGGCCATGACCTTGAACAACATCCTCGCCGCACCTGCTTTTGAAGCCTGGCGTGAAGGTCAATCCTTGGATATTCAATCCCTGCTCTTCACCAACGAAGGCATGCCTCGTCATAGCATTTTTTACCTTGCGCATCTCTCTGATGGTGAGCGCATGTTCTTTACAACACTGTTGCTCTCCGCCGTGGAAACCTGGATGCGCACCCAAAAAGGCTCCACGTCTCTGCGCGCACTTCTTTATATGGATGAGATCTACGGGTATCTTCCGCCGACTGCCAACCCGCCATCCAAACAGCCCTTATTGCGCATGTTGAAACAGGCACGTGCCTTTGGCTTGGGCCTGCTGCTCGCTACCCAAAATCCGGTCGATATGGATTACAAAGCCCTCTCGAACACAGGCACATGGTTCATCGGCAAACTTCAAACCGAACGTGACAAGAATCGTCTTCTCGATGGACTCGAAAGCTTGGCGGGCGGTTTCTCGCGTGCGCAAATGGATAAGCTCATTTCATCGTTGGGTAAGCGCGTTTTCGTGATGAACAACGTTCACGAAAAGAATCCCATTCTTTTTCAAACCCGTTGGGCAATGAACTTCCTTGCCGGACCAATGACCCGCACACAGATTCGTGACCTCAACGCGCTCGTTGGTGCTGGAGAAGTGGCTGCGCCTCGCTCTCAGCCCAAGCCTGCTCCAACACTTCGAGCCGAAGTGACGCCTCCACCGGTAGACCACGTTCAACCGATCTCAGTTCCGGCGGCTGCACCTGCGCAAGTCAAACCTCAATCTCCACCACGCAGTACGACTTCCGCTGCATCTGCCGCTAATGGCAGCATGACCAAGCCTCCGCTTCCGGCGGGGATTCGCGAATATTATCTGCCGCAAAATTACAGTCTGCCCGAAGCCTTCAATGCGGCAGGAAAAACCCAGGCGTACGGCGCGGCAATTCAAGGCGTAGTCTATCGCCCGACCTTGCTTGCCTCCGCCCAGATCCGCGTGCTTGACCGCAAATACGGCGTGGATGTGGAAGTGACCAAGACCACCCTTGTCAACAGCCTTGACCGCCGTGGGATTGTCCGCTGGGATGAATTCCCCTATGCGGGTCCCGCTCTCGACAAGCTCGAAAGTGGTCCAGCGCCTTCCTCAAAATACGGTTCCATTGAACCGCCTCTGAATGATTCAAAGTTGATGACCGCCCTGCAAAAAGACTTTACCGATTGGGTTTTTCGTAATTCGTCGGTCAATGCCCGCGCCAACACTGCTCTTAAAGTCTTTGCCGGTCCTGATGTCAGCCAGGCAGATTTTATGAAAGCCTGTGCCGACACCGCCAGAGAAGCGCGTGATGCTGAGATCACGAAAAAGACTTCAGCGCTCGACAAGAAGATCAAAACGCTTGAAGACAAACTGTATCGCGAGGAACGTGAACTGCGTGAGGACGAAACCGAATTGCAGAATCGCAAGATGGAGGAGTATGGCACACATGCCGAGAACGTCATCAGTCTCTTTGCCGGTTCACGCAGTACCCGCAAACTATCCTCGTCGCTTTCGAAGCGCCGTATGACCGAGAACGCCAAAGCCGATGTGGAAGAATCCATGCAGGCGATCAAACAGATGCAGCAGCAGCTTGCCGATTTCCAGCGAGAACGTGAGCAGATGGCGAAGGAGATCACGGATAAATGGGGCAGCATTGTCAGCAATATTGATGAGGTGACCATCAATCCGAAGAAAACTGACATTTATGTGAATATCTTTGGTGTGGCATGGATGCCCTACTACGTGATCCAGGTTGGGGCTGACAGCATGGAGCTTGCAGCATTTGGAATGGAATAGTTTGTAACGGATCTTTCAAAAACAAAAGGCAGAAGGCGTTTTAGAACCTTCTGCCTTTTGTTTTCATTTTGTATGTAACGAAACCCGCACCGACCGCATCTAAGCAGCATGAACATTTTGATCATCTTACTTTCACTTGCTCTCTGGGGCGTGGTTCATTCGATCCTCGCCTCACACTTTGCCAAAGACATGTTCAAAGGCGGGGTGGGGTCTGGCGGCATGCGCTTGTACCGGCTTGGATACAACATCTTTTCAGTCGTGAGCTTTGCGCCGATCCTGTATTTACTGGTCATCCTTGAAGACCAGCCCCTTTACCAGGTCTCAGCGCCGTGGAGTTGGGTCCTGCTGGGCGGGCAGGGAGTTTCGGCTCTGCTTCTTTTGGTTGCCGTACTGCAAACCGATACGCTTTCATTTATAGGTCTGCGTCAATTATTTGAAGAGGAAACTTCCGGTGCATTGGTAACGCGCGGTTTATATAAAGTGGTGCGGCATCCGTTATATCTGTTCAGCCTGTTGTTCCTATGGCTGAGCCCATCCTTAAGTGTAAACTCACTGGTTTTCAATATTGGTGTGACGTTGTACTTCATCATTGGCGCTTATTTTGAAGAACGTAAGCTTTTGAAAGACTTTGGGGATGCCTACGCGGAGTACAAACGCAAAACGTCGTTTTTGGTTCCCGGTTTGTAAGATGCAGATACAGGCAATGGATTTTTTTATTTGCCTGTATCTTTCATCCGGTGTTAAATTTCTAACGAACTTTTTTTCATAAAATCTTGACACTGTATTTAAGGCATGATAATCTTGCCCTCACGTGCCCGACCCGCCTTTGAAAGCGCAAGGTGGATGGGCATAAATTTTTTAAGCAGGAGTAACGAAAGATGTCAGAACGTATTGTTGGAACCGTCAAGTGGTTCAATGCGACCAAGGGCTATGGCTTTATTGGGCGCGATAGTGGCGAGGATGTTTTCGTCCATTTCTCCGCCATTCAGAGTGATGGCTATCGCAAGTTGGAAGCCGAACAGAAGGTGGAATTCTCCATCGAGGAAGGTCCCAAGGGCTTGCAAGCCGCCAATGTGGTGCCCCTCTCGTAAGAACACATCATTTGGCATACCGAACAGGGTCGTCGTGAGACGACCCTGTTTTTCTTTTAATCATATATTTTCGTTTTTCAATTCAGACTTATAAGACTTGCTTACTTTCTTTTCAAACACCTTCCAGGTTTTCAGTTCCATGACTTTCAACACTATTCGGATATGCTCAGGCAGATTTAGAATTTGATGGAGGGGACCCATAACTTTTTTAACTATCCTGCGACAGATATATTGGAGGTTTCACTTGTCCATATTGAATGTATTTAAAACCAATGCAAGCCGTCAAACAACTGCATCATCCGGTTATGTTGTTCCCGATCAGTACCGTTGTGTGCAGTGCGGCATTTGCAGTTATAACTGTCCGATCGGGATCGATGTCCGTGCCCATGCCTGGCGTGGGGAGCCGGTAAAGCACAGTGAGTGCCTGACATGCGGCGAATGTGTGGCAAGGTGTCCACGCGGGGTACTGCGTTTTGAGTTAACGGATTTATTTGCGGAGAACGGCTCATGAGATACGTCATCATTGGTACCGGCGTGGCGGGGATCTCGGCGATCGAAGCAATTCGCAGCGTGGATCGAAGCGGAGAGGTCATCTTGATAGGGGATGATCCGCACGCCTATTATTCCCGCCCGGGCTTGGCGTATCTGCTCACAGGCGAGGTACAGGATAAGACCTTGTTCCCCAAATCACGAGAAGATTTCATCAAGTTGAAATTTATTTACAAGAAGGCGCGAGTGATGAAGATCGACCGCGCCGGTAAAACCCTGCTCTTGCATGATAAATCACTCCTTTCTTATGACGTATTATTGGTGGCAACTGGAGCTTCCGCCGCTCCATTAACCGCGCCAGGCGCAAATTTACAAGGTGTCGTTAAGCTTGATGATCTTGAAGATGCCCGTGGCATTTTAAAATATGCCAAACGCGGGCGGACTGCCGTTGTGGTGGGTGGGGGCATAACCGCCCTTGAGCTGACCGAAGGTCTGCTGGCGCGTGGGGTGCATGTCCATTATCTTCTGCGCAGTGACCGTTACTGGAAGAATGTTTTGGATGAACAAGAGTCGCGGATTGTGGAAGCCCGCCTTCAGGAGGAAGGTGTAACTTTGCACTTCCGCTCCGAGGTCAAAGAGATTATTGGAAAGTCCGGTAAGGTGGCGGGGATTCACCTGACGGACGGACGAAAAATGAAATGCGATATTCTGGCATATGCAGTCGGCATCAAACCGCGCTTGGGGCTGGCGCACAACGCTGAACTTGCAATCGACCGTGGAATTCTGGTTAATGAATTTTTGCAGACCAACGACCCGGCAATCTATGCCGCTGGTGACGTGGCGCAGGTGTATGACCCTCTCACGGGTCGTTCAGTGTTGGATAGCTTGTGGAGTCCTGCTCGTGAGCAGGGCTTTGCCGCTGGCTTAAACATGGCAGGCGAGCGAAAACCTTATATCAAAACAGTGCCTTTCAATGTAACCCGCCTTGCCGGGTTGACAACTACTATCATCGGCGCTGTGGGAAGCGGGGTGGATGAAGATGTAGTGGGTATTGCGCGCGGCGATAGCGAGACCTGGCGTCAGCTTCCCGATGCCATTGTGGCTCAAGGTGGCTTTGATATGAACCATGTGCGCGTATTGATCGGTGAAAATCACATTGTTGGCGCTGTGGTGATGGGAGACCAGAAAATATCCACACCATTGCAAAAGATGGTTGAGCAACGATTGGATATTTCACCCATCCGCGACAAGCTGCTGGATAAGAATGCCAAGATTGCCGATGTGATCGTCGATTACTGGACGCACCATTTGATGGCTGCTAAATGAATTCATTTGAGAACACAGAGTTGCTGAGTTATTCAAACAGCATTTGTGTTCTTTGTTTTTATCTGCTAAATAAAGGATCGTCAAAACCAATTGCCTCGGGAGGGCACAACGATGCTTCGTGGAAACATAGAACTTTGGCTTGCTTTTTTAACTTGCATATTGATCAGTACGGGGTACAGTCTCGTTGCGTTCTTGACTCGCGAGATCCCCGCTGCTAGTGAATTTTTTGGGCATACTCTGGGGATTCTGGGTTTCATTTTGATGTTAATGACTGAAACTTTTTACAGCCTGCGCAAGAGAAGCCGTAGCGCTGCCCTGGGGCGCATGTCCACCTGGTTGAAGTTCCATATTTACATGGGCTTGGTGGGACCTTTTATGGTGCTGCTTCACACCTCATGGAAGTTCAACGGGCTGGCGGGTGCCACCACCTTGCTGACCTTCATCATCGTTGTCAGCGGATTTGTTGGACGTTACATTTTTACCCGCATTCCCCGCACCATGGATGGGCTTGAGATCGAAGGTACTCTCTCTCAAGAAGCTCTTAAACGCGCCCGGCAGATGATGTCCCTTTGGCATACCGTCCATATTCCCATTGGCATTGCCTTGTTTTTTTCCGCTTTTGTCCATTTGGGTGGGGCGTTATATTACGCCACACTGTTGAAATAGGCGGCGGTCATGAACACTACCAATCGACTAGGCTGTCTTACCGGCACAGGTTTTGTTGCTGCACTTATTACACTTTTTGTTCTCGTTGGCGTGGCGTTTGCGAGTGGTTCGCAAATGTTCAGCGCAGGGGAGCTTAATGCTCAACCTGGCGAAACCATGGGCGGGGTGACATCTCATGCCGATATAAAAGAATGCAAGACCTGTCACTCTGCGCCGTGGGAACGTGCCACCATGGCAGACCGCTGCCTGGAATGTCACACCGAAATTGCCAGCCAGATGTTAAACGCGGCTGAATTACATGGCAGCATTGTTCAAAAATCACCTAGTATTGCCTGTCGTGATTGTCACCAGGATCATCGCGGCGCCAACGCTGAGTTAACCAACCTCGGTGAAAATGTATTCCCGCATGAAGCATTGGGGTTTTCACTGAACGAACATCAACGAAAAGAATCAGGTGCACCCATCACTTGTGATGATTGCCATGGGGAAGATGTGACTACCTTCGTCTCTGACTCGTGCCAGACCTGTCACAGCGAAATGGATGTTGCCTTCGCCCAGGCGCATCTGCTCTCGTTCGGTTCCGACTGCATTGCCTGTCATGATGGGGTGGATCGCTTTGACGATTTTAACCATAATGCCTATCCCTTCAAACTTGAAGGTGGTCATGCAAATGTTGCCTGCACCGAGTGCCACCTGGATGCCCGCTCCATTGCAGACATGCAGTCCGCGCCGCAGAGTTGCTATTCCTGCCATTATCAAGACGATGAACATAACGGGGACTATGGGCAGGAATGTGAAAATTGCCATAACCCCTCCAATTGGGAAGATGCGCAATTTGACCATGAACGTTTTGCTGTTTCAAATAGTTGTGTTACCTGTCACGCTGAACCACAGGAGCACGCCGGCCAATTTGGTACAGATTGTGCAAGCTGTCATACCACAACGGCATGGGAACCCGCATCCTATAATGGTACACATACATTCCCGATCCAGCATGGTGACGGAGATGGTAGCTGTCAAACCTGTCATCCCAACAGTCTCACAACCTATACTTGCTATGGCTGTCATGAACATAACCAGGTTAATATTGCGGCAGAACATTTAGAAGAAGGTATTTCTGATTACCAAAATTGTATTGAATGCCACAGCGATGGGCGGGAGCATGAAGGCGGTGACGATTGATACCCACCTTCATGCAGAGGTTTTCTGACCGATGAAGAACTCAACCGCCCAACTGGGTTGTCTGTCCCCGTCAGCTTTCATTGCAGCCATTGTCACCGCAGTGGTGATAGTGGCTGCCCTATATTCCAATGGCGGCTTGCTGTTCAGTTCTGGCGAGTTGAATGCGCACACCGGTGAAACTTTAGGCGGCGTCTCCTCGCATGCCGGAACAGAAGGGGAGTGTTCTGCCTGTCACACTGCGCCTTGGAGCACCGAAACCATGGCAGATCGCTGTGTTACCTGCCATACCGGTGTTGCTGTTGAGATCAACTCAGGTAGTGGACTGCATGGCATTCTTGCGCAGCCTTCTGCTTTGCAGGGTACGAACACTTTCATCCGAGCACGAGGCGGAAATGTTCGCATGCAACTGGCATTGGAAAGCCAAGCCCTTTCCTGCCGGGAATGTCATCCAGAACATCGCGGCGCGGAGGCTGCACTTATCGAAGTAGACCTCGTAGATTTTCCCCATGACGACCTGGGCTTTTCCTTGCGTGCTCATCCACAAAAATCAGATAACACTTCATTTACCTGCTCCGATTGTCACCAGGGTGAATATGATGAACCCTACGATGTCAGCACTTGTGTCACCTGTCATTTCAGCATGGATGCAGTATTCACAAAATCGCATTCTCTGGTCTACAGCCTCGACTGCCTGAATTGTCACGATGGATTGGAAACCCTCGCTTCTGACTTTGACCATAGCCTGCTTCTGTTTCCTTTGAAAGGATCCCACACTCAGGCAGCTTGTCAGGATTGCCACGAAGCCGCCACCACCTTTGCCGACTTCAAGTTGACTTCACAGAACTGCTTCGATTGCCACAAGGACGATGATGCTCATCAAGGGGCGCTCGGTGAAAATTGTGCCGCTTGTCATTCTGAAGAAGCGTGGGAGCAAACTCATGTGGACCATTCTCAATTTGCCTTCCCGTTAACTGGAGCGCATCAGGTTGTAGATTGCGAAGCCTGCCATCAAAACGAGATATTCAAAGGTACGCCTCAAGATTGCGCTTCCTGCCACCTAAAAGATGAGCCTCATGCAGGGCGTTTTGGCACAGATTGTGCGGCATGTCATACCACCGCTGCCTGGGAACCAGCGTCTTTTGATCACAATCTTTCTGTTTTCAAGTTGACCGGAGCACACGTCACTGCCGCCTGCGAAAGCTGCCATGTTAATAACGTTTTTCAAGGTACACCTCAAGAATGTATCGCCTGCCACCGCAGTGACGATAAACACAACGGTCAATTTGGAGCAAATTGTGCTGCCTGTCATACAACCGATACATGGGCGGGTGCCGCTTTCGACCACAATCTCGCCGCTTTTAAATTGACCGGAGCGCATGTGGCTGTAACCTGTGAACAGTGTCATGTGAATGGCGTCTTTAAAGGAACGCCGCAAGATTGTGTCACCTGCCATCGCAGTGACGATAAACACAACGGAAGTTATGGCACGAATTGCGCCGCCTGTCATTCGACCAGTTCGTGGAAAGGAGCTAACTTCGATCATTCCTTGAGCGGGTTCCCATTAACAGGTCGCCATGTCAATTTGGCTTGTGAGCGCTGCCATGTTGGTGGAGTGTATTCAGGGCTGGCTTCAGCTTGTGTTTCATGCCATGCCGATCCGGCTTATCATGCTGGTATGTTTGGGACGAACTGTGCATCATGCCATACCACCAATAATTGGTCTGCTGCATATCGTGGGCAACATCCCAGCATAGCAGATGAAGGCGGTAGTGGCGTTAATCATGGTAATACTACCTGTCGAACCTGTCATACCGCTTCACTGCATTCCGCCACTTGCACTGCTTGCCATGACGGAAACAACTTCGAGAATGATGGCGGTGGTGATGGCGGCGATGATGATTAGTGCGCGTTAGACTGAAACTGTCCTTAAAACAGAACTCCTCGAACCGATATTCGAGGAGTTCTGTTTTGCTTATTTCCCGTTCTTTTTTATTTCTTCCGATTCTCTAGGCTCTATCATGCCCCAACGACCGGCGGCGAGATAGAGGATATCCAGCACCAGATCGGTATGGGTGATACCCTCAGCAGCGGCTTGCAGGCACAAATCACTGTAGTCGGGGGTTAGTCCTGGCAATGTGTTGATCTCGATGAGGCGCGGGTTGCCTTCTTCATCCAGGCGAATATCCGTGCGCGATACATCAAGCACGTTGAGTATATTGTGCGCGCGATAGGCAAGATGCTTTAATTTCTTTTCCAGTTCCGGGTCAATATTGGCAGGACAGAAGAAGCCCGGGTTATCTTCAGGACCAACATCTTTCGATTTAGCTTCATTGGTGTAAACCCACGGACCCTCGGTATTGCCGGTATCAAGCTCTAAAACAGGAAAGCGGTGGAAACCGTCTTTTTCGTACCATTCCGGGTGGCGGGAATACAATTTTGCATCACTGTGGCCGAGAATCCCAACTGTGAATTCGCGCCCCGGTAGAAAATTTTCTACCAAGGCTGGTTGCTGATAGGTGTTAATGATGTAATCAGTGCGTTCTCGTAATTCTGCCTCATTGTTGACGATGGCTTTCATATCCACACCCATGCCGGTGCCTTCACGTGCAGGTTTGACAAAGAGCGGAAATTTCAATTCTGGGCGCAAGGGCTCGTCACCGAAAGTGAACTCTTGAAAAGGGGCAACTGGCAACCGGCGGTCTCGCCAGATGCGTTTGGTCAATGTTTTATCGAGGGAGATGCCGTTTGCAAGCACACGAGAACCAGTGTAAGGGATGGCGAGCATTTCAAGCAAGGCTGGTACTTGTGCCTCTCGGGCATCGCCGCCCAGACCTTCAGCAATGTTGAAGCAGATATCGGGCTTGGCTTTTTTTAGGGCGTAGGGCAGGTTTCTATCGGCTTGGATAAAGACTGTGGCATGCCCATCTGTTTCGAGCGCAGCACGAAGCGCGTCCACAGTTTCGATATGATCAAAATCAGCAAAGGCATCTGGCGGGACGCCCTCCGGTTTGGGGTGATTATCATCCTTGATATTTGCAAGGACGGCTATTTTCCATGGGCGTTTCGGTGGACGGCGAGTATTCATCAATGATTGAGTCGCTCCTGTGTTTTCGACTGTGGAAGTATAGTATAAGATGTATGGATGACAAGGGCAGAGGATATTTTTAAGGATGGCTTTTGATATGCTTGCATTTGTGCGTCAGCAGGGATTTGCCCTGCTGACGCACACTTCCTGTTGCTGGGGGAGTGCTAGACAATCACCGACCTTTCAGGTATCATTAGCCCGCTTGTGCGCTTACTCACTAAGTGGCAAGATAAAAGAACCTACGCCCGGATAAGCCCCTTATCCGGGTTGTTGTACGTAAAATGAATTTCCTGGTGGAGGCTACCGAATGTCAGACTTGATCAAGCAGATCACAAGTGATTTGCAGAAACAAATAGATGGTTTTAAGCCCGAATTCAATGTCAGCGACTCTGGTGTCGTGCTTGAAGCGGGTGACGGCATCGCCCGTGTGCAGGGTCTTGCGAAGGTTCGTGCGCAGGAACTTGTGCAGTTTTCCAACGGTGTGATCGGCGTTGCGTTCAACCTTGAAAAGGACAACGTCGGTGTGATCGTCATGGGCGACTATGAAGGCATTACCGAAGGCATGTCCGTTAAAGGTTTGGGACGTATCGCTTCTGTGCCGGTGGGTGATGCAATGGTTGGACGTGTGGTCAATGCATTGGGCGAGCCGATCGACGGCAAAGGTCCCATTGCGACGACCGGTTTCCGTCCGATCGAACGCATTGCTCCGGGTGTGGTGGAACGTCAGGATGTGGATACTCCTGTTCAGACCGGTATCAAGTCCATTGACTCGATGATTCCGATCGGTCGTGGTCAGCGTGAGTTGATCATCGGCGATCGCCAGACTGGTAAGACCGCCGTCGCCATCGACGCGATCATCAACCAAAAAGGCAAGGGGATTACTTGTATCTATGTAGCGATCGGTCAGAAGAAAGCTGCCGTCGCTCGTACCCTTGGTATTCTTGAGAAGAACGGCGCGATGGAACACACCATCATCGTAATGGCTTCCGCAGACGAATCTGCCGCGCTTCAATATATTGCTCCTTATGCAGGCACTGCCATCGGTGAAGAGTTCATGGAAACTGGTCGCGATGCTCTCATCATTTATGATGACCTTTCGAAGCATGCTTGGGCGTATCGCCAAGTCTCCCTGCTTCTCCGCCGCCCTCCAGGACGCGAAGCCTATCCCGGCGATGTGTTCTACCTTCACTCCCGCTTGTTGGAACGCTCTGCGCGCCTCGCCAATCAATTTGTGGTGACCAAGAAAGATTTCAGTGGTGACTTCGCTGACGCCAAAGACGGCGTGGATGGCAAGGTGTACACCGGTCCTCTTTCGAAGCACGAAGCGGAAGAAGCTGCCAAGGCAATGGGGGATGGCTTCAAGGCTGTGAAAGTGAAGGGAACCGGCGGTTCGCTCACTTCTCTTCCCATCATTGAAACCCTTCTCGGTGACGTTTCTGCTTATATTCCGACCAACGTTATTTCCATTACGGATGGTCAGATCTATCTTGAGAGCAACCTGTTCAATGCCGGTATCCGCCCGGCGGTAAACGTGGGTATCTCCGTTTCCCGCGTGGGTGGTGATGCTCAAACGAAGGCGATGAAGCAAGTTGCGGGTCGCTTGCGCCTCGATATGGCTGCTTATCGTGAGTTGGCTGCTTTCGCGCTTATGGCTTCAGACCTTGATAAGTCTACCCAGCAGCAGTTGAGCCGTGGTCAGCGCATGCAGGAAATTCTCAAACAGCCGCAATATCAGCCGATGGAATTCGAATTTCAGGTCATGGTCATTTTTGCCGGTACGAACGGTTACGCCGATGGTGTTCCGCTCGAGAAGATGGCACAGTGGCAGAACGACCTCATCCGTTACATGGAAACTTCCTATCCCGAAGTCGGTAAAGACATTGTGGCAAAGAAGACCATTGCTGATGATAATCGCGCCGCTTTAACGAAAGCCCTCGATGGCTTCCGTGCGGGCTGGGCTGGTTAGTCGAACAGTCAAATAGTCTGGCAGTCAAGTAGTCGAATGAGACGAAAGACGAAAAGACAAATGACCAAGCGACAAATAGACTAAAGGACTAAAGGACTAACTATGGCTTCCGCTCGTGAAATGCGGCTCCGAATTAAGAGCGTAAAGAACATTTCACAGGTCACACGTGCGCTGGAAACAGTGAGCGCCAGCAAGGTCCGCAAGGCAGTAAATGCGGTCATGGCGACACGATCCTATGCAACGAAAGCGTGGCAGGTGCTCAGGCATGTCGCCGAACAACCGGGACGTGACTCTTTGCATCCGCTGCTTGTAAAGCGCTCCAACGTTAAGAATGCACTGGTTGTGGTCGTCACTGGCGATCGCGGTCTGGCAGGCGCTTACAACTCCAATGTGATCCGTTTTACGGCTCAAAAATTCGACCAATATTCTGTACCCGTCAAATACATCGCAGTCGGTCGCAAGGGTAGGGATCTGCTCTTCCGCCGCCGCAAGGATGTTATCGCGGATTTCAGCAACCTTCCCGCGGCACCCTCTTTTGCTGATGTGTCTGCCATCGGTCGTCTTGCTGTTGAAGAATACAACAATGGCAATGTTGATGAGGTCTTTCTCGTTTACACTGACTTCGTTAATATGGGGCGCCAGATCGCTACTGTGAAGAAACTCCTTCCGCTTGAGTTGGAAGGCGAGGGCTTGGTTGAGGATTTCGACCACAAAGCCTCTAGCGGACCCTCCGCGGCATATGAATATGAACCCGACCAGCGTGAAATTCTGGATGAGATCATTCCGCGCTTCACTGCATTGCAGGTCTACCAGGCGATCCTCGAATCACAGGCGAGCGAACATGCCGCCCGTATGGTTGCCATGCGCAATGCCACCGACAACGCGAAGGAACTCGTCAGCGCGCTGCAATTGGTGTACAACAAAGTTCGTCAACAGACGATCACAAACGATATTTTGGATATTGTCGGCGGCGCGGAAGCGCTTGCCGCGAAATAACTGGAGGAAATCATGGCAAATGCAAACGGCCGTGTCGTACAAATCTTAGGTGGCGTGGTGGATGTTGAATTCCCCGAAGGCAACGTCCCTGAACTTTTCGAAGCGATCACAGTAGATCGCGACAATAAGGAGCCGCTCGTTCTCGAAGTGCAGAAGCACCTCGGGGATAGCTGGGTTCGCACCGTAGCGATGGATTCCACTGATGGTCTCCAGCGCGGCGTTCCTGCCCAAGCAACAGGCGCCCCAATCACCGTTCCGGTAGGACCCGCAACCCTTGGTCGCATCTTCAACGTGCTTGGCAACGCCATCGACAAAAAAGGTGAAGTCAAAGCGACCTCGCACTATCCCATTCACCGTTCTGCTCCTGCGTTTGAAGAACAGTCCACTCGCGTGGAAGTCTTCGAAACCGGTATCAAAGTCATTGACTTGATCGCCCCCTTCACCAAGGGTGGTAAGACCGGCATTTTCGGCGGCGCTGGAACCGGCAAGACCGTTATCATCATGGAACTCATCCGCTCGGTGGCTTCGGTTCACCAAGGCAACTCCGTGTTCGCTGGCGTGGGTGAACGTACCCGTGAAGGAACCGGCTTGTACCGCGAAATGATCGAGTACGGTGTGATGAAAGACACCGTGATGGTTTATGGACAGATGAATGAGCCTTCCGGTGTGCGCCTTCGCGTTGCGTTGACCGCGCTCTCGATGGCGGAATACTTCCGCGATCAGGGCAAGGATGTGTTGCTCTTCGTCGATAACATCTTCCGCTTCTCCATGTCTGGTTCCGAAGTGTCCGCGCTTCTTGGTCGTATGCCTTCTGCGGTAGGTTACCAGCCTACTCTCGCCACTGAAATGGGTGAGTTGCAGGAACGTATTACCTCCACCCGCACCGGCTCCATCACCTCCATGCAGGCTGTGTACGTGCCCGCGGATGACTACTCCGATCCCGCTCCTGTGGCGACCTTTACCCACTTGGATGCGACCATCGCGCTCGAACGCTCCATCGTGGAAAAAGGTATTTACCCCGCTGTGGATCCGCTCGCTTCAACCTCCCGAATTCTTGATCCCAATATCGTGGGCGAAGAACACTACCGGACGGCTCGCGAAGTGCAGCGTGTTCTCCAGCGCTATAAGGACTTGCAGGACATCATCGCCATTCTCGGTATCGACGAACTCTCCGAAGATGACAAACTCGTCGTGTCGCGCGCCCGCAAGATCGAACGCTTCTTCTCGCAGCCTTTCTATGTTGCTGAGCGCTTCACCGGCATTTCCGGGCGCTACGTTGCCATCAAAGACACAGTTCGCGGCTTCCGCGAAATTCTGGATGGTAAATGCGACGACCTCCCCGAGCAGGCTTTCATGATGGCTGGTACCATCGAAGACGTCCGCGAGCGTGCGGAGAAATTGGCAAACGCATAATTGGTAATTAGAGGTTGGAGATTGGTCTTAGCCAATCTCCAATTACTAATTACCAAAAGGTTATTTTTATGACCATTCGTTGTGAAATTGTTTCGCAAGATCGCACGGTGTTCACAGGTGATGTGGACATTGTTGTGCTTCCCGGTGCAGCTGGGGAGATGGGTATTTTGCCCAAGCACGCGCCCGTGCTGACCACCTTGAAGTATGGTTTTATCCGTGTTCGCAAAAACGGCAAGGAAGAAGTGTTTGCAGTGGCTGGCGGAGTTGCTGAAGTACAGCCCGATATTGTCACCATCCTTGCTGATGCGGCAGAAAACGTGCTGGAGATCGACGAAGCCCGCGCCGATGCGGCCCGCAAACGTGCTGAAGAGATCCTCAAGAAAGGCGTCCCTGCAGATACAGATGCCTATCTCGCCATGGAAGCCGCCCTGCGCAGGTCTAACCTGCGTCTGGATGCCGTTCGCCGCTATCGCAAGGGCGGATCGAATATTCACATTTCGGAGAATTAAAACCTAGTGTTCTCGATGTTCTCGAAAGACCTGGGAATTGACCTAGGTACCATGTTCACGCGTTTCGCCGACAATAATAGTGTTTTGTTGGAAGAACCCACAATTGTGGCCATTGAAGTTGATGACCAAAAAATGGTTGCGGCGGGTGTTGAAGCGCGCGATATGTTCGGCAAAGTGCCGGAGAGCATCGAAGTCGCCCGCCCGCTCCGCAATGGGGTGATCGCCGATTATGAGATCACCGAAACCTTGCTTGCCTACCTGCTTCAGCGCGCAAGCGGATCCATGCGCATCTTTCGTCCAAGGGTCATGATCACCGTTCCGTATGGTGTGACCAGCGTCGAACGTCGTGCTGTTTATGAAGCAGTGATGGAAGCGGGCAGTCGTGAGGCTTTTCTTATTCAACAGCCGCTTGCCGCCGCCATTGGCATTGATCTGCCGATCAATTCGCCTTCTGGCAATATGATCATTTGTCTTGGCGGAGGCTGCACAGAAGCAGCCGTTATGGCTATGTATGGTATCGTCTCTGCGGATACCTTGCGCTTGGGGGGCATGGACCTGGATGATGCCATTGTTAATTATGTACGCCGCAAATACGGCGTCATCATTGGGCAACAAACCGCTGAACAGTTAAAGGTTCGTATCGGTGCAGCCGTTCCTCAGGATATTGAGAATAGCATGGAAGTGCAGGGACAGGATCAGGTCACTGGCTTGCCGCGCCCGGTCACGTTGACCACGGGCGAGATCGTGGAAGCCCTGCAGGAACCTTTGAAGCAGATCGTTGAATCGGGTCGTAAAGTGCTTGAGAAGACCCCGCCTGAACTGGTTTCAGACATTATCGACCGCGGTGTGGCGCTGTGCGGTGGTGGGGCGCTGCTGCGCGGCATCGACAAACTGCTGACGAAATCGCTTGGTATTCCTGCTTATCTTGTGGATAACCCACTGACCTGTGTAGTACAAGGTGCCTCCAAAGCCTTCAGCATGTTGAATGTGATCCGCAGAAATTTACCTCAAGTATAAAAAGCAAACGGCTTCCGAAATGGAAGCCGTTTTTATTTCTTGGGTATTTATTTGGATTTTCAACCTGCATATACGGCAAAACAGAACGAGTGAAAGAAAGAGTTGGTATTCCATATTTTGCTCACATCACTATGTCTAAAAAGAAAATGCCCGGCTTTGCACCGGGCATTCGGTTTTACAAGTAGTATGTCATCCTTTGCAAATGCGTGGATGGGTCGATATATTGCACCTTTACATTGTTCGGCACATTTAAGCTGATGGGGGCATAGTTGAGAATGGCACGTACTCCTGCCTGTACAAGCTGGTCTGCCACTACTTGGGCTGCGGCTGCCGGAACTGTCAGCATGGCGATCTTGACGCCCAATTCCTTAATACGGTCGATCATGGTATCGGTATCTTCTACATTGAATTTACTGATATTTTGCCCAACTTTTGCCTTATCGTTATCGAAGATGGCAACAATGTGAAAGCCGCGGTCGCTGAAACCTTGATAGTTTACGAGCGCATGACCCATATCGCCTGCACCAACCACCACCACATCCCAATATCGGTCTACCTTGAGGATCTCACGTAATTTATCAATGAGATATTCAATGGAGTACCCCGTCCCTTGCTTTCCGAACTCGCCGAACTGAGAAATATCTTTACGGATCTGTGCCGCCGAAATACCAACATTCTCACCAAGCTCCTGTGAGGAAGTGGTCTTCAAGCCAATCTCCGCCATATGTTGAAGCGCACGTAAATACACTGGCAGTCTTCCGATGATGATATCGGGTATTTTCCTCGCGTTCATGTGCCCTCGCCTTTTTGTAGTATAGCCATAACTATACCAAAAAAACTTATTTTGTACAATTAGGTACAAGTGCTTCACAAACAAATACGTGGATGGAGGGCATCGCCTCAGACGGGGAAAAGGTTTAGGTGCCAGACCAAGCCGTTCTCACGCCGGAGCCGCAGGCATCCAAATAAATAACGCCTCCCAAGCTGAGAGGCGTTATTTCTAAAATCTGATATGAAGTTAAGGAGGCGCTAAAAGGACACAGCTACAACTACTGCTGTCAAACCCCCAGCCGCTGGGGCAGGCGGTTTCGGTACAACTCGAGCCAGACTGACTGGGAGTATCACCGCTGCCCTCACCTTGCGGATTGTAGACCTCGCACAGCCCAAGGTCATTGTTTGCGTCAGCGGGACCACCAATAGATACACGGCAGGCGTTATCCAGTTCTGCTAAAAGTTGAATGGGGTAATACGTATAGGAGCGAATTGCCGCGCCTGCTTCTTGAGGCGTTAGTTTGTCGTTAAAGTCGAACATGGCTGGGTCAAGTTTGCTGGCTGCCCAGGGTCCGGCAATGTATTTACCATCATCATCAACTAGCACTCGTTTGACAGCGATTTGGACTGAGTTCTGGTCATCTGGTGAAAGGCGTGCCCAGGCGGCATCGGCATCGTTGCCGATGCCATTATTAAAGACCTCGGTTTCATACCCGTCACTGAATCCCGGGTTTTTATCAGCTTCGATTGAATTTGCTCCACCAACATCCTTATTTGTATCCTGCCAGATCTGTACATTGACAGTAGACCATTCGGTAGAGGCTGGCGCGGAAACAAGAATCAACCAATCCCCTTTTCCATCGATGTCGTTATCAAGTTCCAGCGCATATTCCCCTGGGAATGTTCCTTCGGCACTGCGCGAACGCAAGACAATTGTTGTGTAGATCCAGAGATCATCTTGCAGGATGTTATATTGTTGAATATCAAGATACGGGAAATATGTATCCATTGCTATGGCATTGAATGGACGTTCATACTCGCCAAAGGTAAAACGGTCTCCGCCACTTGCGCTATTGTCGCGGGAGGTTCTTGCTGAATCCTGGTCGGCAGCAACCCCGGAGGACACTGCAGGTAAATCGGCGGGTACAAGGGTGTGCTGGATTTCTGTAGGCGGCACCTCAGTAATAGGAGCATCTGGAAGATTCTCCTCTGGAATAAGAGCCTCTTGTGTTGGTGTATCGGCGGCAGGCATATTGCAGGCTTGAATTATGAGGACTACGAGCATTAACATGAGTTTTGTAGAATTGAATTTCATTGTTTCTCCAAAATAAATTTGTTCGACGTTCTTTTCCACATTCGCTATATATTATGCTGGGGCTTCACTTGTTCCTGGGTCCATGCTTTTAATTTTTCATCCTCTGCTGCATCTTTATGTCCGACCACTTTATAAACGTTGACTGCCTTGGTTTTGCCTTTGACGGTGACCGCATCGGCAAGCTCCACATCAAATTCATCTTTTACCTGCTGATATGTGCTTTCACTGATGAGAATGGGCCAGGCGTAGGTTTTGGTGAGATCTTGCAGACGGGCGGCAAGGTTGGCATTATCGCCGATGACCGTGTAGTTGATGCGCTGTGCGGAGCCCAATAAACCGACGAACACTTCGCCTGAGTTGATGCCAACGCCCATTTCGATCTGGCTGGGGCGGCCTTCGGCTGCCCATTTGTCGCGGAGTTCCGCCAGAGCTTTACGCATATCCAAGGCGGCGCGTAAGGCGCGGACAGCATGATCTTTATAGGGGACCGGTTCTCCGAAAAAGGCAATGATGGCGTCGCCTTCGTATTTATCCACGGTACCGCCGTGTTTGTAAATGACCTGTGACATCGCTTCCAAGTAGGGGTTTAGTAGTGTGACCACGCCCTCAGGCGTCATTTTCTCTGAGAGAGTCGTGAAGCCGCGAATATCTGAGAAGATGATGGTCAGGTCAGCACGTTTGTTGACGGAGTTCAGGTCTTGCGTTTTCATCATCTGGTCGACCATTTCGGGAGAAATGAAACGGCTAAATAAATTACGAACACGGCGTTTTTCCTGTTCTTGTGAGACAGCTTGCTCAAGTGTAGGCAGGATCACGCCCAAAAATAACATCAGGATTGGGGCGATCGTTGGCAGGATGTAACGTTGGCTTGAGAACATCACAAAGGCGGTGACGATGTATGCTGCAATAACCATGCCTAGTAATGAAATAGTCATTGCTGGGCGTTTAGAAAGAGTAATTAAGGATGCCAGCCCGGCTGCGACGAGAATGCTCACCAAACCCAGCCAGGGTGGGGCATAGGTCATAAATTTCCCATTAATAATGGTATCCACAGTGTTGGCGACGATCTCCACACCAGGAGTTGGTTTCGTAGCAGAAAAAGGTGTTGGGTAAATATCCTGCAAGGTGATGGAGGTTGCTCCGATCAGGACGATCTTTCCACGAAAGGCAGCGGGGTCCTGTTCGAGAACAATGCCATCATGAACATCTGAAGCGGAATAGGTCGGGTAGGTTCCGGCGGGACCAGAAAAATAGACGGGTAAAAGCCCTGAGTTGAGCGGAATGTCTTGCCCATGGAACTTGACATTTGATGAACTGAAGACCGGCGCTTCAGCACCCAAGTATAGGCGTGCAACCTCGAATGCCCAATGCGGGTAAGTCTCTCCTTGATATGCGTTATATGCCACCACATTACGGACAATAGCGTCTTCGTCACGTTTGACATCGGTAATGCCCATCCCATCGAGCGCTTCACGGTAAACAGACAACGGCTGGATGAGAGACTCGGTTTCAAAGCCCTGCCCGCTGCTGCGCAGAATCTGCAAAACAGTTGCTGAAGCGGGGCTTTTTTCTAATGCGGAAGCAAATGCTGAGTCGTTTTCCGGTTGCTGTTCATCCGGTTCGAAGAGCAGCACATCCACGCCAACGACTTTACCGCCGCCCAGGTTGATCTGTTCCACGATCTCGGCAAAGTACGAGCGAGGCCAAGGCCATTGCAAGCCAGTCCAGTTGAAGGATTGGTCGTCGATCGCTACAATGACGATTTCGCCTGAGATATCTTCGGTACCGCGCACGCGCACAAAGGTATCCTGCATTGAATATTCCAGCCGTTCAATGGGTGTGGTAATACTGCTGAATAAGCCTAGTACCTGAACAATGAGTAGCAATGCACTGGTACCGATCAAAAGGATGAGGCGTAGGTTTACGGGTTTTGTGTCTTTTGGCATGATGGGTTGTTACTCTTAGTGAATTAATAGCCAAAACATGAATATGAATAACAGCTTCCAAATGGATCACAAGGGTCGCAGGTTGTATTGGATGGATCAGCAGGCGGCTCTTGTTCTTCCTCTTTTTCAGGCTTGGCTTTTTCAGTGGGGTCTGCTTTTGGCTTGGAGAACTGAGCAGAGGGGCTGGCGCATATTTCTTTTCCGTCTGCGCCGTATACAGTTACGAACCATTCGTAACTTCCACCGTTTGGTAGAACTTCAATATAGAATTCTGCACTATTCGTGCTTGTTTCGATCCTTGCAGTGCTGCCATCTGCATTGACGAAGGTGATTACATACGCTTGTGCATCAGGATGCTCGCTCCATGCAAAATTTACCTGTCCTGCTTTGCCAAGAGAACTACCGTTTGCAGGTTCCTGTATTTGTGAACAGGCATTGCTTGAACCGCCCTCTGGCGCCGCCGCATCAACCTCCGTAGGCGGTACCTCTGTGGGAGCTTCAGTAGCTGAGGTTGCTGTAAGGGCTGCCATAGCCTGGTCGAAGAGAGCCTGTGCTTCGGGGTTATTATCCAGCCATTCCTGAAATTCATCGGGGGTCATATCGCCCAGCAGGGGAGAGTTCCACTTGCCGGTGTTCGGATCTTGATGAAAGAGAACGGCTCGTTGTCCATTCGTGAAATTGACCTCTTCGCCATTGGGGTTGCGCACGGAACAATTGCCTTCAAGACAGGTGACGTAGACATCATTAGTGTTTGGGTCTACTTCCACTTTCATGTAAGAGCCGCGCACTGAAGCCACGCCTGAGGGCGTTTCCACATCTGCCCGCCCACCATTGAGGATGATGAATATCTTGCCGACCTCCATTTTGATCTTTGTGAGCAATCCGCCATCACCTTCATCGTTCGAAGTTAATGTAAAAAGTGATGAAGGTGCCACACGGATGATCGTCCCGGAAGAAAGGTCAAGCCGCACGCGTCCGTCATCGCCAGTTTGGATCTGCCCATTCACATTCAAAGTTGCCGAAGCGGAGACAGATTCAAAGGCATCTGCTTCGGCTTGTCGGATCTGCACCAGCCCGGTGATCTCGCTTAGCGTGGCTGAAAGCGGCGAGTCCTCTGCTTTCGGTTGACAGGCTGTCAGGGCTGTAATTACTGCGAAAAGGATAAATAAGAGTCCTTTTTTATTCATGGGTTATCTCTCCGTTTTTTATGGCTCATTCAACTTGATCTTGACCGTATAACCAGGTTGTATATTCTGACCCGGAGATAGCGGCGAAATTCTCAACAAATAAACTTCATCTGCAATAACACGCACCTGTTGCCCGATTCCACAATTGAGTCCATTTGTCAGTGGTTCGGCATCTGATCGTTGTAATTCTAATTGAATGCTGCCAGGGTCACACGTGATCTGAATGATAACATCAGGATATTGTGATGAAAAAGCAATCCAATCTTCGATATCTCCACTGGAGGTGGAAACTTTCCCTGTAAATTGCGCCGACCGTGCAGAAAGTATCGATAGCGTGAATATAGCTAGCGGCACCTCGGCTGAGTCGCCCTCATTGGGTGCTGCAATTACAGAAACAACCGCCGTCATTGGTATCGTACCTACTTCCGTGGGTACGGTTGCAACCGGTTGGTTTGTCGGCTCGATCACTTGCACGGCTTCAAGATTATCCACCTGTAGGAATTCCACCGCTACCCATCCTACTCCGTCTGGCGAAGCCGGATACTCGATCTTCACCCAGTTGCCCGAAGAATCTTTTCCAAGGATCGATACCACATCGTTCTGATTTAGCAGACCGAGCGACATAAAATCGCGCCCCGCACCATTGCGGACATTTACCCCATTAACAACCACGCCTCGCGCACCAGACCCAATGACTGATTCTGCTCCCAAAACTGGAATCTCCGCTGTGACATCGGTCACTTGGACATAGTCTGCACGGACCCAGCCTGAGTCCGTCCCAATGTAGATGATGCGATACCATATCCCGCTGCCATCCTTGCCTATGATCTGCACAGGACTAAAAGCGGGAAGCGTCCCTAACGAGGTGCTGGCAGTGGATGTATCCACCCTTACATTGACTTCTGTGGTTGTAGTACCCGCGATGGGTGCTATGGCGGGTGCTGTTGTAGGGGGGAGCGCCGTTTGTGTAGCGAATGGAATTGAAGTGGCTGGCAGGGTGGCTGTGATGAATTCTGTGGTGGGAATCGAGGAGGGCGTGGACGCAGTGTCGCATCCGCTGAAGAGCATGGAGGTCGCGATGAGGAGAATCAGCTTTTTATGGGTCACCTGATAATTGTATCCAAAAAAGCCATGAATGTTACCAGTGCGTCCTGTACCAAGACCAATGTACCATCAGGGTATAAAAACATCCACCTTGATGGTGGATGTCTGGCACCCCCATGCAGACTCGAACTGCACTCTACGGCTCCGGAGGCCGTCGCTCTGTCCACTGAGCTATGGGGGCGAGCGAAGCGAATTTTACCATGCCTATGCTTGGGAGAGGCTTATCAAAGAGCCTTGAACTGCAAAGGCATTTATCAGACCTTTGTGATTCAAGGCTCTTTATTATGAGTATTTTTCACGCTTTAATTTTAGGCTTTTGCCCTTGGAGCCAGGCTGGCAATATTTGCTCTTAATTTTTCTATTATGACACTATTACCACGTTCATCACCAAATTTTGCGAACTGCTCCTTCTTGTGAGCAAGTTCACCCAAGTATTGGTAGAAGTGATTTGTGATGCGATAAACACCACTGCTCATGGCAGACATACGCGCACTGAATTGGAAGAAGGATACTGCGGTTTTGAATTGGGCTTCGGAGATCAGCCCGTTTGCCACTTCTTCCGCAAGGTGTTTTTTCAGCAAGCCCTGTTCGTGTCTCACCATCCAGAAAATGAAACCGAGGAACATGATCCAGCTGGCCCATTCGATCAGGATGATAAGCGCAATACTGCCCAATCCGGTTGCAAAAACAAGAACAGTATTATGAAAGGCGTGCGCAGATACAGCCAGGAAATAGCCCACAATTGGCGCGGCAAGCTTTATCAGGATGTTACGGTTCGTGCGCGAAACAGCAAACCCGAGCCCGGTAAAAGCAGTGTAGAAAGGATGCCCCCAGGCAAATACACCCACACGCAGGGCGAAGTTGGTGAACATACCACCCCAACCCGCATCTGCATATTGACCCATGAAGTAGAAGACGTTTTCGGTGGCGGCGAAACCAAGCCCGGCAATCCCACCGTAAATAATACCATCCAGAACGGAATCAAATTCCTTGCGGAAAATCAAAAATACGGCAAAAACAGCCAGACCTTTCCAGAATTCTTCCACCAAGGGAGCGGTGATCGAACCGCCTGCAATATCTTCAAGGATAGCATCTTGAAGAACAAAGCTGAAACCGACCTCAAAAATAGAGGCGACGATCAGTGTGCCGATGATGGCAACAAAACCGCCCCAAGCGAAAGTCAGGAAAAGCAACCAACGCGGTTCTTTCTCGTACCGGTCAAGCCAATATATGAACCATGAAAAGAAGAATGCAGGAATGAACGCAAGTGGAATTGCAACCAGTAGTGCCATTGAATACTCCTCCAGTTAAGTTTGAAAACCGACTTATTTTACCGGGCAGTTGCTAAAACCAACATAGGAGATTGGTATATATACCAGCACCCCGCAGAATTTTCTGCGGGGTGTAATTTACTCCTGAAAAATCAAACGCGTCCGTTCTACGCGTGCAGTTTCCGGCTCGATGCCGAGTGCCAATAAGACTTCTTCGGGTCTGCCTGTTGCACCTTCACGAGCGGCGAGAGTCATCTTTAACCAGGCAATACCATCTGCCTGCGTGATGATACTTAACATTTCAACTAACGGACGCAGGTCATAGGACTTGTTACGCCGCTCACGGATGATGGATTCGGCATTCATCAGTTCTTCGACCCTGCGCTTCAACTCGGACCCTTCGACGGGTTCTGTTAAATGAACATCATACGCGGCTGATAAAACCAGCGTTTGCAATGCAGGCAGGCGTTCATTGACGCTTTCAATGTTCAATACCTGAATATCTGGTGGAAGATTATCTTTGAGGCGGTTGGAAATATCCTCAACTGCCACATCTTCGTTCAGGCGCACATCCAAAACCTCATTGCGCGAGGAAAATCCCAGCGGCAAGGCGGCGGCGAGACTGATCTTAGGCTGGGGATGAAATCCCTGTGAATAGGAAATGGGCAGGCTGGCACGGCGCATGGCGCGTTCCCACAGGCGGTGCAGGTCAAGGTGACCAATGTAGCGTAAGGCGTTTTGTTTTGTAAAGGTGATTCGAACTCGCATGATTATTTTAGCTCGCTGGCAATGCGCTTCAACCACTGATGGATCGCAGTGCTGGTGCGGCGGTACGGACGATAGGTATGTTCCGCAATGCGATGATAGAGATCATGGTCGAGGCATTGGTGATGGGTGAGTTTATCGATGGATTCAAGGATGCTGGTATATACGGCAAGTTCCTGTGAGGCGATCTCATCGAATTCAATATTTTTATACAGGTCGAGGATGAGCGGGTGAAATTTATCTTTTTCAAGCAGGGATGATTCGTAATCTGGGTAGTTGTATTCCCGCTGAAAATTTTCCAACGCCGTAAACGAAGCAGAAGGCGCATAGGTCTCCCCATGCAGGATCTCGCTTAGCCGGTCAGCGATGAACTGTTCGTGGGTAAGTACCTCTGCCAGCAAGTCTTTCACCGTCAAGCCGCCGATGACGCCGCGCATGGTCAACTGACGCGTAAAACCGATGCGGTTCAGGAGAAGTTCGAACCGGTCGCGTTCATCTTGCAGGCGTTCCAGGAGGAGTATCTTGTTCATCGAATAAAAAGGAATCCAGAAGTTCCACTTGCGACTTCAAGTTTTTTAGTCACCGACCACCGGTAATTCGATGTCTAATTTTTGCGCGGGGCTTTTCACTTCGGGACACTTCCAGCCTTCTCCGGGGTTTTCGCGGCGCAGGTTGGCAAAGGTCGGCAGGATGCCGCAGGCGAAGCAGTTCAAGCGGCAGTCCACGCGGATCTGTCCTTCGAGCGACATGCGGAAATCTTGAAAAAGGAAATTCTTACGAACAGCGGCTGTGATGTGTTCCCAGGGGAATATTTCATCGGTGCGGCGCTGGCGATAGGTGTAGAAAGCAGGGTCGATGCCGAGTTCATTGAAGGCTTCCATCCAGGTATCGAACTTGCGTCCTTCATCCCAGGCGTCGAACTTCGCACCTTTCTTCCATGCACTGTAAATGACCTCCGCCATGCGGCGATCACCGCGGGAGAGCCAGGCTTCTACTAAGGTGTCGTCTGGTTTGGTCCAGCTTAGTTTTATATTTTTATCCTTCATCAATTGGCGTTTGAGTAACGCCTGTTTTTCAAGGATGTTGTCTCGGGTATCGCAGGAGACCCATTGGAAAGGTGTCTGCGGTTTGGGTACAAAAGTGCTGACGCCTGCGTTGAGTTTTACCTTCCAGCCTGCTACTTTGCGCCCTTCGGCAATCACACGTTTGCACAGGTCGGCAATGGCTTGCACGTCTTCCAGTGTTTCGCTGGGATGACCGATCATGAAGTACAGTTTGATGGTCGTCCAGCCGCGACTGTAAATTTCATTGGTAGTCTTGATGATCTCTTCATCAGGGATGAATTTATTGATGATGCGGCGCATCCGTTCGCTGGCGGCTTCGGGGGCAAGGGTGAACCCGCCGGAGCGATGCTGTTTGAGCTTTTCCATCAGATCCACAGAGACAGACTCAATACGCAGGGAGGGCAATGAAACGGTCAGCTTACGTCCTTCAAAGCGTTTGCTGATGGCATCTACGAGGTCTTTGATGTAGGTGTAATCAGAAGAGGAAAGCGACATGAGTGCCAGTTCTTCGAAACCCGTGGAACGGATCGCCGCGTCAGCGGCATCCACGACCTCTTCCACGCTTCGTTCGCGGACGGGGCGGGTGATCATGCCTGCCTGGCAGAAGCGACAACCGCGGGTGCATCCACGCATGATCTCGACTGAGACGCGGTTGTGAACCACGTCAATGTTCGGGACGATGAACTTGGTGGGTGGCGGCGGCAATTTGGCAACGATGCGTTTGTGGATCAGTTTTGGAGCTTCGGCGATGATAGGCTCGGTTGTGGCGACAGTGCCATCATCCATATAGGTGGTTTCATAAAAACGAGGTACATATACTCCGGAAATGAGCACAAGTTCGCGCAGGCGCTCTATGCGGGGCATGCCTTGAGTCTTTTGCAGCGAGTTGATGATGTCGTGGATAACCTCTTCACCTTCGCCGATCACAAATGCGTCGATAAAGGCATGCATCGGTTCGGGGTTGGTGGCGGAATGTCCACCGGCAATGACGATGGGGTGCGAGTCGTCGCGTTCTGCTGTGCGGACGGGGATGCCCGCGAGGTCTAGGATGTTGAGAGCGTTGGTGTAGAGTGTTTCGTAAGGGAGGGAAAAGCCGATGAGGTCGAAACTGGCTAAAGGTCGTTTTGATTCGAGCGCATAGAGCGGTATGCCATGCTCACGCATCAATGCTTCCATATCCAGCCACGGCGAGTAGGCACGCTCGGCAAGCGCATCATCGCGTTGATTAACCTGATCGTACAGGATCTTTAAACCAACGTTGGAAACACCGATGTCGTAAATATCGGGGAAGACGAAAGCCACGCGGGTTTTCGCCGCTTCCCAGTTTTTGACGGTGGCATTCAGTTCACCGCCAACGTAGCGTCCGGGTCTTTCAACCTTTAAAAGGATTCTCTCAAGTTTGGCTTCGATTTGTTCTGGAGTAAACATGTCGCCGATTATACCTGATAAGAAAAGTCAGTTTCAGGGTCGCGAGGTTGGAGAGGTTTTTTCTTATTTTATTTTTTTGAACATATTTGCCTGTGCCAATCGCTTCATCTAATGAAGGGGCTAGGCTTGTTTCTTACAGATTTGATAAGAACTGTCTCAGTAAAATAGCCCCAAGGGGTCAACTCATCATTGGAGGCTTGGGCATAGAATGAAATCAAATTAGCATAGGAGTATGACATGAGAAAAACACTGTTTATCATTCTTGCCTTTGTGTTGGCAGCTTGCGGCACTGCACAGCCTGCCCAGCAACTAGAACCCCCAACGCCGATCGTGCAAACCGTGGTGGTGGTGGCTACCACCCAAGCGGCTCCACCGACTGCGATCTCGCTTCCGACTCAGGGACCGACCAATACGCCGCTTCCAACTGAAACAGCCACCGCACTTCCGCCAACGGCAGTTCCTCCCACCGCCATTCCGCCTACTTCTGCACCGCCCACTGCGGGTTCATCAAATACCTCTGCGCCTGCATCGGACCTTATTCCGGTTAATATTGATAACATTCTTGGCAAAGGTGTTTTCGTGGATATTGCCTTTACCAGCAATCGTATTACCCTGAATTGTTATCCGCGTGAGTTCAATATTTCGATGAAAGCCTTGCACCCGGATGTGACCCGTGCTGAAATGTTCTATCGGGTGGTGGAGGCACCGACTTACTTCCGCCTGTCAGATTGGTATCTGGTCGGGAACATGGATACGGACGGCAAGGGTACCTTCTTTATCACCTTCAAAGCCACTGATATCATTGACGACTGGCGCGTTTTGGATCATGCCGTGATCGACTTCCAATTTGTCGGCGTAAACAAAGGCGGCGGTGTAGTGGACCGAACCCAAAAGATCGAACGGTTCGTAGATTACTATAAGAATTGTCCATAAACTGAGTTCGTATCATTAAATCAAACAGCCGACGGTATACATTCCCGTCGGCTGTTTACTAACCAGACTTTTTATGCTTCACTAACAACAGGCTTCTTTGTCAACTCACGACTCCAGAGCCAGAGCGCACCCAGCCCAAAGAACATGATGAGGAAACCGATAAGCCAGCCCACGAACGGCAGTTTGACCAATAAACCAACGATCACTACACCGAGCAGCATTGGCCATACCTTGTGTTCCGCAAGCGCCGGGTTGAAGCGGCCCAGGATCCATTTGCCGCTCATCCATGCCACCAGGGCTTGCGCTCCGAAACCGGTGAATAGCACGAACCCGAGGGTTAGGGCAAACAAGGCGAGGATACCAACCCAGATGATGGTAGCTGTTATACCGCCGAGAGAAATGATCCCGAAGAGAATGCCGCCCACGGTCATTGCTACTACGATCAGCAATAACGCAAAGAAGAAGGCTGCATAAGCGACCACGCCCCATCCAAAACTTGGCACCGGCTGAGCCTGAAGTTTTTCAGACAGGCCTTTCAAGAAAGCTGGTGCAAGCCAGACCAGCAGAAGCCCAAAGATGGCAAGGGTTACAATCTTTCGGAGTAGATCAAAGACCCAGGTCAACGCAGTTTCGCCTGCAGTGGGAGGAGTTGGTATATTCTCTTCGTCCACGGCAGGTTCGTTTCGGGTTACCTTTCCATCAACCACAGAGCTGGGCAAGTCGATATCTGCAGACTGGGTATAAGTGAAGTCACCTTTGATTTTTGCACTATCGGCAACTGTCAACCCTGGTTTAACGTTCGGGATCGATACTTTGGTGTCACCCATGTACATTGATGGGGAAGGGGAGCCTTCTTCCGCTTCACCGACTTCAGCTTGGACATTTCCGCCAACCTCGCCGCGTAATTCCAGTGCGCCTGCACCGACCATCAGATTGCGTTCGATCGAGCCAGCCAGCAAGCCTTGAGCTCCTGCAAAGACCACATCATTCCCAACTGTGCTGCCATCTTTGACTTCCAAGCTTGCGCCTGCTGAGACAAGATCTCCGCCAATGACAGCTTTTTCGTCCAGTTGCAGCGCCGCACCAGCAATGCGGGCGTCGTCTTTCACTGTCCCTGTAATGACAATGGTGTTTCCCGCTGCAATCAGGTCGCCTTCCACTGTACCGTTAATGACAATATAGGAACCGAATACGACTAGGTCGCCTTTAATGGTTCCGTCCAGAGTGAATTCATCGGCAGTCACATACAGGTCATCATTGATCACTTCATCTGTTTTGATCACGATCACATCCCCTGCACGCCCATCAAATGCCAGGGCGGGTGTGACGATGGTCAACGAGAGTATGGCGGCAAGGGTGAAAATTGCCAAAATTCTTTGAATTGTTTTCATAGTTGCTCCTTTGAAAAAACTTACCTAAGGAGGATATACGCCTGGTCTTTCGAAAAGTTGTGCGGATTTTTCCCCGCCACTCTTTAACCCCGGCTCAACCCTGCCCATTGTGCATAATTCCACCTGAAATCCTCCCAAAATGACGCTTTACAGCGCTTTTAAACGTGCTGGTTGTCCAAAATACCAATTCATCAGCTCAATGAACCAGTAGCAATATTGCTCTTTATCCCTGATAATGCTGGTCCGAATATCGTCCAGACTCATGAAGTTGACTTCAGCAATTTCCCCCGGATCAAACTGCACAGATAGCCCGTTTAAGCTGCCTTCGTAAATCTCACTGATCTCATTATCGTTGAAACCGTACTCCATTTGGATCTTTCCGCGTAAGGTGAGTTTCACGCCTTCCACGCCCATCTCTTCCTTTAAACCGCGCATCGCCGCTTCGAGATAACTTTCTCCGGCTTTGACATGTTCCGATACCGAGCAATCCAACAAGGACGGTGAATTTGCCCGGTCGGCGCTGCGTTTTTGGATGAGCATTTCACCCTGCTCATTAAATAGAAAGACATGCACACCACGGTGCTGTAACCCTTGTTGATGAACGACCGAACGCATTTCTTGCCCGGTCACTTCATCGTTGTCATTTACTACGTCCAATAATTCGTCTGCCATGATTTCTTTGTCATTGCAGGCGGATGCTTTTCCGCCGAAGCAATCTCCTTATTTCAAATATTTTGCCATCGCCTGCGCCGCCCGTTGACCTTCCAGCGCACAGCGATCTGCCGTTTCCACACCGCGTAATAGGTTGCCTGCTACATAAACTCCATTTACCGAAGACTTGAAATCCTTATCAATCACCGGTCCCTTCGTGTGCGGATTAATCTCCAGCCCACCCATGCGCGCCAGTTCATGTTCGGGAATCCAATTGCCGGTAAAGATGACCGTGTCACATTCTACAAGCTGCTTGCTTCCATCTTTATGGGTGAGCTCGATCCCTTCGACTCGTTTCTGACCAAAGATATTCGATATTCGAGTATTCGTCAAAACCGGGGTTCTGGAAATAATATCCGCCAATGCCCACTTCATGACCACATACGGAAATTCGATCTGGTGACTGGCTTCCTCTGTCACCATCATTGCACATTCTATTTTTGCGCCCATCAATGACATCAATGCGGAGAGGCTAACCAACTCTGCGCCGATAATGACCGCCCGTTTTCCAACCGGCAAATGTTCTTGATATAAGAACCGTTGTAATGACCCCGTCGTGAAAACACCCTGCGGACGTTTCCCCGGCACCAACCGCGCTGCCCGTGGACGTTCCCGTACACCCGTTGCCAGCAAAATCGCACCCGCTTCGATCTCACCCAATCCTTGTGGGGAGGTGTATGCCAGTTTCTTTTTGTCCGTCCATCCAGTGATCGTTGTGGATGTGCGTACTTCAATATCCATTTTCTCAGCCAACTCACGGTAATACTTTGCGTACCTTGGACCCGACCACATGCGCCACAGATCTTCACGCCCAAAGCCGGTGTGATGACACATGCGCGGCATCCCGCCTGCTTCAGATTCGCGGTCTACCACCAGAATATTTTTGATGCCCTGCTTTTTCAATTCAATCGACGCTGAAAGCCCTGCTGGTCCACCACCGACGATCAGAATATCATATGTCACACCTGCACTTGCGCCAGGTGCAAGTGTTGCGAGGACGCTCTTGTTCTTGTCTGACCCTTGCACCGCCCGCAAGGGCAGGTGAGCAATCTCTGTCACAGTCATGGGATTGCTTCGTCGTTCACTATCGTTCACTCCTCGCAATGACGATACCAATGCCGCATGACAATTGAACCCCTGACAACGACCTTGGGAAGCGCGAGTCCTTCTGCGTAGCGCATCTATCGTTGTAGCAGGGATGGGCGCGTTCATCGCATCCATCAACTCGCCGCGCGAGACGCGCTCACAGTGACAAACCATCTCGGCATAGGTTGGGGTTGCTGCCACCATCTCTGCATCCTGATGCGGACGCGTAAATGCTTGCCCGATTGTTGGTAGTTTTATAGTTTTGAATTCAGGTTTCGGCGTTAATTCCAAACCTGCATCGCGCAAGAGATCAACCCCATATTCAGCAATGCCCATCGCACCAGAAATGCCCGTAGAGCGGATCCCGCCCAGGCATAAGTAGCGAAGCGACGCATCCATTTCGATCTGGTAATCGCTGTGTTCTGTCGCCGCCCGCAGACCGGAATAAGTGGCAGTCACTTCCTCATCCAACAACTGTGGCAAGATCTGTTTGCCTTTTTCGAGCAGGAATTTCAAACCATCTTCTGTTGTTTCAGTGGCAGTTTTGTCGGGCAGGTCCTCAGCGGTTGGTCCCAATAAAATATTTCCGTACACTGTCGGGCTGATAAGCACGCCCTTTGTAATGGATGTAGGAACGGGCAGCAATACATGGTTGACCAACGGACGTGCCATCTTATCGTAGACGATCAACTGCCCGCGTCTCGGTGTGACCTTGAAGCTGGTCTTTCCAAACATGGCATTGATCTCGTCTGAGAATAAGCCTGCTGCATTAATTACGAAACGCGTATCAATGACCTGTTCTGACGATGGACCACTGACGAGTGACCATGTCGTCTGTCGTCCATCGTCTGTCGTCGATGGTCTGATCTCCTTCACCCGAAAATTCAAAAACAACTCCACCCCATTTTCCACCGCCTGATATGCCATTGCCAGCGGAACGGAGAACGTGCAGAGAATCCCTTCGCCAGGGACGTATAGTCCGCCAAGGGCGCCTTTGTTAATATGCGGCTCGCGCTGATGGATCTCCTCCGCAGAGATGATGCGCACATCCATCTCGTCGTTGTCGTGAGCTTGTTTCAATAACTTGGGGAGAGTATCAAACTGTTCCTGATTCCATGCGATGAGCAAACCGCCCAAGACTTCATGGGCGATATTCGCTTCAGGCAGGTAACCCTTCATCAACGCGTAACTGCGCCGTAAAAGTTTAGCTTCCAGTGAACCGGGTTTGGCATCGTAGCCGGTATGCCAAATGGCGGTGCTGGCTTTTGAGGTTCCCATACCCACATCTGAGTTCGATTCGACGAGTGCGATTTTTAGATCGTAACGAGAGAGTTCTCTTGCAATGGCGCATCCCACCGCCCCCGCGCCGATGATGGTGATATCGTAGGTTGTTGTCATAAGTGCCTTTTTGACGATGGACGATAGACCATTGACCATTGCAGATCATCCTTGAGGGTGGGTAGATCGTCCATCGTTCGTCGTCTATGGTCTGTCGTCGTGAAATTTTTTCACTGCTTCCAGCGCCTTGTTCCACTGCGCTAATATCTTTCTTCTTTCCTCTTCTTTCATGCCCGGAGTATAAACCCTCTCGGCTTTCCAGTTTCCTGCCAACTGTTCGAAGGAAGTTCCAAGCGCCGAAACACCTGCAAGATTGGCAATACCGATGGCGGTCGCTTCTACAGAGGCAGAGACGCGCACTTCGAGGTTGAGCAAGTCCGAGATCATTTGCATCAGGTATGGGTTGCCAGCCGGACCGCCATCCACTTTGAGGTAAGGAGGGGGAGTGCCGCTGTCTTGCGACATGGCAGTGACCACTTCATACACGCGGCAGGCAATGCCATCCAGCGTGGCGCGGACGATGTCATCCGAAGTGGTGCTGCGGTTCAAGCCAAACATGGCGCCTTGCACATCTGTGCGCCAGTGCGGGGCAGCGAGTCCTTGCAGGGCGGGGATGACGACCACGCCCATATCTTTTGATTGAGAAGCGGCATTGTTGCTTGCCGCAGAGTCGGGAATAAATTTTAGATTATCTCGCAGCCATTGCACAGCTGAGCCAGTGACGAAGATGCCGCCATCGAAAGCATAGGCGGTCTGCCCATTGAAATTCCAGCCGACGGTGGTGAGCAATCCATTGTTCGAGAGTTTAGGTTTATCGCCGATATTCATCAATAAGAAACTGCCTGTGCCGAACGAGCATTTCATTTCGCCAGCTTTGAAGCAAGCCTGCCCGAATAGTGCGGCTTGTTGGTCAACCAGAAGCGCATGCAAAGGCAGTGGTTTGCCGTTGCCAAAGTCAACGTCGCCAATATGTCCTGCCGAAGGTTTCACTTCAGGCAGCATGCTTTTGGGCACATCAAATAATTGCAGTAATTTTTCATCCCACTGAAAGGTGTTCATGTCGAACAATAATGTGCGTGACGCGGTGGAAGGGTCGGTGACGTGTAATTTCCCGCCGCTTAGTTTCCAGATCACCCAGGTTTCGGTGGTGCCGAATTTGAGTTTGCCTTCGTGCGCATGTTGACGGATCTCTGGATGATTTTCAAAGATCCACTTGAGTTTTGGGGCAGAGAAATAACTGTCGAGCAGCAACCCGGTTGTTTGGCGCAACCAAGCCAAATCCACGTTTGAGGCGAGCGCGTCACAAACCGCCTGTCCGCGTGTATCCTGCCAGACGATGGCAGGCGTTACGGCTTCGCCAGTTTCCACATCCCACACCACAAAGGTTTCGCCTTGATTATCAAACCCGACGGCAGAGATTTCGTACTTGGAAAGAAGCGGAGCGCAGGCGTCTTTGACGGTGCGGAGGATGTCCTCCGGCTCTTGCTCGACCCAGCCTGCCTGCGGGAACCGAGCCGGGAGCTGCGCCGAATTCTTTTCGAGCATCTCGCCAAATTCGTTGACGATCACTGCGGTGGTTTGGGTGGTGCCCTGGTCTATGCCGAGAAGATATTTCATGAAGCCTCCGAAGGTAAAAAAAGATTGGAGATTAGTGATTGGTTTGTGCCAACCTCCTAACCTCCAATCTCCAATTACTGCTTACAAATTACTGAATTAGTGTTCGCCGTATTGCTTTTCGATCTCGGCGATCTTCGCCTGGCGTTCCTTGATCTTATCGCCTTCCGGCACGCCTTCGAAGCGGGTGTCTTCACCACCGGTCATAAAGGTGATGACGGCTCCCACGACTGCGATACCGATGGCAATATAGGAGGTCGATGCATTGGGGATGAGGAAGTGCATAACGTTTTCCTCAGATACGGGGATGAAGCTCAACAGCAACCCGATGACAGCCACTGCAATACCCACCGGAGCCGTTTTCTTGGACCAGAACCCAAGCAAAGCAACTACGAACACGATGGTGAAGTAGAAGACTTTTTCATTGGGCGGGAAGAAACCGCTGATCGCCAGGACGATACCGAAGATGATGGCGAGGAAAGCGTTTGGTTTGGAAAGCCCGCCAAGGTTGAACGGACCCTTTTCCTTCCATTTGGCACTGCCTTCAGCAAGCAAGCCTGCTGCGATCGGCATGACCATGGAGATGTACAGGAAGACCGCACAAGCCACTGCCAAAATGAGGTAGGCAGGTGCATAAAGTGTGCTGGCAAAAGCAAAGATAGCGGAAACCCAAACCGCAGTTCCAGGAGTGCGATACTTGGTGCTGACATTGGCAAGTGCCTTGGAAGCAGGTAAACCGCCATCACGGGCGAAGGCATACATCATGCGAGAGGTGGAGGTGAGACCCGCCAGTGCACAAACGTAGTTGACCAATACCATACCGACTGCGAGGAATAAGCTCAAGGCGAACGGCATCTTGGAGGCGCTCCACATATAGAAGAACGATCCCCAGCCGAGGGCAGCGGCTTCATTTAAATCTGGCATGGTTAGCACATAGGCAGCAACCGCCACGAGACCGAAGACCCAAGACCAGAAAACTGCAGTCCACATACCCTTCGGTACATTGACCTGAGCATCCTGAGTTTCTTCAGAAGTGTGAGCCGAGGCATCAAAGCCTGTGATGGTGTAACATACGTAGGAGAGACCGAGAAGGAAGGCAAATGCCGCGCTCTCAGTGCGGAACGGAACCACACCACCGCCAGCATCACCAGTCACGTTCTGGAAGGTCCAAAGGCGGGTGAAGTCGAGAGGCACGGAGCTGAAGGCAAACAGGGTGACGATCAAAACCACGGTCAGACCGAGGATGACGTAGCCGCTCCAGTCGGTGAGTTTGGTGGTGATATCGATATAGTAGTGATTCAAGAGAGCCTGAGAACCGAGAGCAATTACGAGGAAGATTGTCTGTTGGGTAGTGCCCCAAGCAGAAACATCGACTCCCAAAACGGTCGCAAGCAACAGGTCTTTGAAGAACACGGTATAGAGCAACACATCTACGGAGGAAACTACGCAGATCAAACCGATGAGGTTGAACCAGGCAGTTGCCCAGCCCCAGAATTTCCCGCCGAGGTGGGAGCTCCAGTGATAGAGACCGCCCGCAGTGGGGAAGGAGGAGGCGATCTGTCCCATGCCGAATGCGACACTCAAAGCGAGTACGCCGCCGACCAGCCAGATCAAGAATGCGCCGCCGGACCCCAACGCGTTGAACGCAGCAGGGAACGCCGAGATACCGCCAGCCAGAATACAAATGATGGAAAATGAAATTGCGAAGTTCGAGAAACCGCTCATGCGGCGTGAGAGCTCCTGCGCATACCCCAATTTATGCAGGACTTGCTTGTCGTGCGCTTGACTTTTTTGAGCCATTTTCGTAATTCTCCTTGACATTGAGTTGGTTTGTTAGATCAAGTAACCGAACTTACGAAGTGCACTTTATGAATCACCGGTCTTACACCTCCTCCTCCTGTGGGGAGTTAATTTCTCCGAGTGTATTTTGATATATTATAAACCCCGGCATTAAAAGTTAGGTACGGAAATGAGGTTGTTAACATTGGTACCAGCCGGGTTTGTTCTTTAAAGTACAAGAGCATGGAGTTATCCATACTCTTGTACTTGTGTAACCGATTAACCGAACAACTCCATCAATTGCTTGACGTGTACGATACCATCGAAGCCTTTGAGCTCGCCTTTGCGAATCTCAGCTTTTTCACCATCCGCATCGCCAAGGCAGGAGACAATGATGTCACCCGCTGAAACATCTTCCTTTTCGGTGTAGTGATTGGTGGTAACAACGACCTTCGCACCGGAAGCTTTGGCAGCAGCAAGCCCGTTCTTTGAGTCTTCCACCACCATGACTTCATCTGGTTGCAAGCCCAGCTTTTCGAGCGCAAGGTTGTAAATGGCAGGATCTGGTTTTTTCTTTTCAACCACATCGCCAGCCAACACCACTTCGAATTTAATATCTTTGAGCGGACCTTCCGTGATCGCCTTTGCAGCCTGTTCATTGGATGTGGTGCAGATGGCAAGTTTAAGCCCAGCATCCATTGCCTCTTTCATGAACCGGTGAATGCCCGGGCGCAAGGGCAGTTTGCCTGTCTCGATCAATTCCACGAACAGGGCGGTCTTGCGCTTGTGCATTTCCTTTACCAGCGCGTCGATTTCTTCTTCGGTCATCGGCTTGGAGAAGCCCTTGGTCTGCCAATGCTTCTTCATGCGCTCTTTACCGCCGCCGACCTGCAGAAGTTCGTGGTAATACTCGATATCCCATTCGTCGGTGAAACCGAATTCTTTGAAAGTCATATTGAAAGATACGCGGTGACCGTCGCGCTCAGTGTCAATGATCACGCCGTCCTGGTCAAAGAAGACTGCTTTAATTTTGGACATGAGTTCCTCTTTTCAATAGACCTTACAGGTTCTTGAAACCTGTAAGGTCTTGTTGAATAACTATTTCTTCACACCAAAGAATTCAAGCATGGTGTTCACGAACAATTCATTCTCTTCCTTGGAACCAATCGTCACGCGGAACCAACCATCAGAGCCGTACTTCTTGCTTTCGCCACGGAGAATGATGCCCTTGGTCTCAGCGTATTCGAGCGCCTGCTTGCCGGTCTTGCCGGTTTCGCCGCAGTCGAACAGGATGTAGTTGGCTTTGGACTGCATGACGTAGAAACCGGGGATGACGCTCAAGGCTTCACTGATGTAATCCACCGCATCATTATTGAACTTGACGCGTTCCGCCAGACCTTCGGTATCTTCGAACGCTGCAAGCGCCGCCCACATGGGGATGGTGCCCACGTTCCAGGGCAGGAGGGATCCAGCAACCTGTTTGAGGGTGTCTTCATGGGCAATGGTGTAACCAAAACGCATACCAGCCAGACCGTACGCCTTGGACATGGTGCGGGTGACGAATACATTCTTGTATTTCTTGGTCAACTCGACCTGAGACATGCCTAAACCGGCGTATTCAATGTAGGCTTCGTCAACAACCAACGGGATGCCTAGTTTTGCAAAAGGCTCAAAGTGCTGCGGGTCCATGAAGTTGCCGCTGGGGTTGTTGGGGTTCGGGATGACGATAATCTTGGTCTTATCGGTAACGGCTTTCATCAGACCATCGTGGTCGAATTTCAACTTGTGATCTTCGTAAAGCATCGGCACCGAAACCATCTTGGCGCCGAGCAGGGTTCCGCGCAGACCGTAAATACCAAAGCAGGGGGTGTGCTGAATGACTTCGTCGCCGGGTTCGAGGAACATGCGGAAGATGTTGTCATACACTTCGCTGGAGCCATTACCGATCATTACGTTTTGCGGACCGGCAACACCGTTGATCTCGGCGATCTTGCTGCGGACGACCAAGCCCTGATCGGGGTAGCGGTTGGTCATCTTGGCATACTTGAACATCGCCTCCAAGACCTTATCGGAAGGCGGTACAGGGTTTTCATTGGACATCATGCGGTGCAGTTCGGGCTTGCGCCACGCCAACTCAATATGCTCCGAAATGTACATCGGAATGCCCTTTACCCACGGGGCATAATATTCTTCGATATTCTTAGTCATGCTTAACTCCTTGATATAGTTATATAAATTTAGTATTGACCGCCGACCGTAATGCGACAACAGTCTATCGTCTACAGTCGGTCGTCATTTTATTAAGCCTTGCCGTTGCAGCCAAGCTTGTCCATCCAGTGCATCACAGCATTGCGGGTCGCATCGCGGACGAAGACATCCAGTTTGCCGGGGTCGTATTCATCACGGTGAGCGCTGAGATATTCCCATTTGGCATTGATGAGGGTGTGCTTGAGCTCGGTGGAGACGTTGAACTTCGCGCCGCCCGCTGCGAGCAACTTGGCAACATAATCATCGGGCAAGCCGGTTCCGCCGTGGACGACGAGCGGGGTCTTGATGCCATTGCTGTTAAGCATCTTGTGAATGGTCGCCATGCGTTCGAAGTCGATCTTGGGGTTCTTGGTCTTGTACACGCCGTGCGCGGTGCCGATGGCAGGGGCGAAGATATCCACGCCGGTGCGTTCGACGAACTCGATCGACTGTTCAGGGTTGGCAAGCTGTGCTTCATCTTCTGCAACCTTGATCTGGTCTTCCACGCCGCCTACGGTTCCCAGCTCGCCTTCAACAGAGATGTTGCCGACGCTGTGAGCGTAGTCTACTACTTCCTTGGTCTGACGGATGTTCTCTTCATAGGATTGCTTGGACGCGTCGATCATGATGTTGGTGTAACCGGCATCCGCGCATTTTTTGCAGTAGTCAATGCTGGTGGAATGATCGAGGTGCAAGCAGACGGGGATGGGGGCAGACTCTGCCAATGTGCGATAGATATTCACCATCATCTGCGTGCCAAGGAACTGCGAAGGTTTGACGGAGGTCTGTACGATCACAGGGGCTTTCTTTTCGATCGCCGCATCGATCACCGCTTCGAATTGCAGCAGGTCCGTCACGTTGAACGCGCCGACTGCCCAGCCTTCTTTGGCGGCAGGGATCATGATTTCTTTTGCATTTACGATAGACATTTGGTACTCCTTATTTGGTTATCTTTTTTAGTAGAAATTCTTTATTACGAATGAAGAATGCAGAATGATGCATGCAAAATAGTCATCTTTCTGCATTCTGACTTCTTCATTTACTCTTTTTCGACGCATCTTTTAGCCACTGTTCCCAGCGATAGTCAGTGGTGTGCATACGGTAGCGTCCGAACCACAAATTGGCGTACCCCTGGAAATCTTCTTCAAGCGTGGAAATGACCGATTGGGTCGTACCCCACATGGCTTCATGTAACTCAGACATCGCCCACATAATTCTCAGACGGGCATAATGCTTGGGTTGGAATGACCCAAAATAGGCGGTCAGGAAGAGGCGGATCTGGTCTTCGTTCAAACGATGATGATGGGCAAAATTCCCAAGGTCAAAGAAGATATCGCCCATGCCGGCATATTCCCAATCCAGCAGACGGATCTCGCCAATGTCACCCGCCACTTCTTCGTCCAACCAGTTGAGGTTGAGCAGGTCGTTGTGGCAGGGGGTTGGTTTGTAGGGATCTTTGAGCAGGGCTTTTTCTGCTTCACGCATTTTCTTTTGAATGAAAGCCCAGTCTTCGGGGAATTGTGCGTTCTTGGCTTTTGCCGTTTTTGTGAGCATTTCAACACGGCGGAAAACGTTGAACTCACCTTTTAACTTCGGGGCGTTGCGGTGGAACAAACGCAGTTTTTGTGCAATACGTGTCAGGTAGTCCGGTTTGACAATGTCCTCAGGCATGATGCGCTTGCCGGTCACAAAGCGGGTGACAATATATCCTTCCGGCTCAATGAAGTACACCACTTCGGGCGCGATGCCCAATTCACCAGCGACTTTATTAGCGGCGTATTCCACATCGCGTTTGATGCCCAACTGGTCGGTGCCTTCCCCTGCAAGGCGGATAACGTAGGCGCGTCCATCCGCTTCGATCTTGAAGTTCAGGTTGGTGATGCCGCCGCTGAGCGGGATCTTCTTGATGTTCTTCGAATCTGCGAGAAACGGTACTTTGGCAATGGCTTTATCGATGGCAAGCGTATTCATGTGACTGTGTTCCTTCCTTTGGTTGAAAGAATATTTTTTGCGGATGAAGAACCCGCTTCTGTCCTAACTGAAATCTGCTTCTGCTTTCTCGAGCCTTTTTCTTGCCCTCACCCTAGCCCTCTCCCGTAGGAGAGGGGACCCTTCCCCTTGCGGGGGAAGGGTTGGGGATGAGGGAAAATCACTACGCCTTAATTCGTTCGTTCTTCGGATCCCACAAAACTGTCTGTGTTACTTCCGCGCCAACCTGCTCGCCGAAGCATTCGATCTCAAGTTTGGTTCCAGCCTTGGAATATTCCAGCGGCAAATACGCGTATGCAATGGATTTATTGACCGAGTAACCAAATCCGCCAGATGCAACCCAGCCGACGATCTTGCCGTCCACACGGATCGGTTCCTTACCCATGACGATGGTGCGGTCATCGGCGAGAGTCATTGTGCAGAGTTTGGATTTGAGCCCTTCTGCCTTTTGTTTGACCAACGCATCTTTGCCGGTGAAATCACCCTTGTCTAACTTCACAGCGAAACCAAGACCGGCTTCGTAGGGAGTGTAGTCGGGAGAAATTTCACCGCTCCAATAGCGATATGCTTTTTCGAGGCGCAGCGATTCAATCGCTTTGTATCCGCCAGCCACCATACCTTCAGGTTGACCCGCTTCCCAGAGTGTATCCCACAAGCGCAGACCATATTCCATCGGGCAGTAGAATTCCCAGCCGAGTTCACCAACATAGGTCACGCGCGAAGCGAGGACAGGTACATCGCCAACGTTGATGCGCTTGGATGTCATATACGGGAAGCCCGCATTTGAGACATCCTCAGTGGTGACCTTCTCAAGGATGGTACGAGCCTTGGGTCCCCACATACCAATACAGGCATAGTTCGAGCCGACGTCTTCCAACGTCACACTGCCATCTTCGGGCATTTGCAGGGAGAGCCAGGACATATCGTGTTGACCGAATGCCGTTCCGGTAACAATAAAGAAGCGGTCTTCCGCAAGGCGGGTGACGGTGAAATCGCATTCAATACCGCCGCGTTTGTTGAGCGCTTGCGTGTAGACAAGGTTGCCGACGGGCACGTCAATTTGATTGGCGCAAACCGTGTTGAGGAATTTCAATGCGCCGGGTCCGCGGACTTCAAATTTATTGAAGGATGTTTCATCGAAGAGACCGGCATTCTCGCGGGTCATCAAATGTTCGTGACCCGTGGCGCGGCTCCAATTGTGGCGCATCCATCCGCGTGGTTCGTGACCGTGAGTGGCAAGCTCTTCATATTTACGGAACCAGTTCGGGCGTTCCCAACCCATTTTCTCGCCGAACGTACAGCCAAGGTCACGCAGGCGGAAGTACGTGGGGGAGATGCGCACATTACGCTTCGAGAGTCTTTCCTCGCCGGGGTAGTGAATGTCGTAATACTGGGTATAGGTTTCGAAAGTACGCGCACGCGCATATTCAAGGCTGTTGTAGTTCGGACCAAAGCGACGCACATCCAAACGCCAGACATCCCATTCAGGGCTGCCGTCTACGATCCATTCAGCCATCACCTTGCCGATACCGCCTGCGCCTGCGAGCCCATGCGCACAGAAGGCGCAGGCCACCCAGAAGCCTTTGACGGAGGTGGGTCCCAGCAGGAATTCGCCATCGGGTGTGAAGCCTTCAGGTCCATTGAGCAGCAATTTCACTGGGGCACTTTCCACCGCAGGCACACGACGGATGGAGTTTTCCATCAATGGAGTGAAGCGATCCCAATCGGGTTCGAGTAATTTAAATTTGAAATCACGCGGAATGCCGTTCATGCCAAAGGTGGCAGGTTGACGTTCATACCCACCGGTGACAAGTCCGCCGACTTCTTCGCGATAATACACAAGCAAGTCTGGGTCACGCAGGTTGGGGAATTTATTGGTCACACCTTTGATGGGTTCGGTCAGGATGTACAAATGCGCCATGGGGATGACCGGCAAATTGAGCCCAACCATTTTGCCGATCTCGCGTCCCCACATGCCGGAAGCATTGACCACGATCTCGGTCTTGATCGTACCTTTATCTGTCACCACTTCGCTGACGCGCCCATTGACGACATTGATCTTCTCAACAGTGGTGTAAAAGAAGAAACGTGCGCCGCGATTCTTTGCGCCAATGGCAAGGGCGTTGGTGAGACCAGTCGGGTCAATGGAGCCATCGTTGGGAGTGTAGGCTGCGCCGACCACGCCGGTGATGTCCATGAGCGGGAACATGTCCTGCGCTTCTTTTGGAGAGATCAAATCCATGGGCACACCGAAGGAACGGGCGAGACCCACGAGGCGTTTAGTTTCTTCCATGCGTTCATGAGAGGAAGCGAGGCGAATGCCGCCGACTTCGCGCCATGAGGTGTCTTGACCGGTTTCGGCTTTGAGGCTGCGGTACAGGTCGGTACTGTAGTGCATCATGCGGGTCAGATTCGCATCGGAACGCATTTGCCCGACAAGACCCGCCGAATGCCAGGTGGAGCCGGAAGTTAACTCGTGGCGTTCAAGGACAACAACATCCTTCCACCCTAGTTTGGTGAGGTGGTAGGCGATACTACTTCCACCCACGCCGCCACCGATGATGACGACCTGGGCTTGTGTTGGGAATTCAGACATATATGTCTCCTGTGATAGACGTTTGACGATTGACCGTAGACAACCTGCTATCGCCTATTGTCCGTGGTTTGTCGTCTAATTTATTTCTGCCAGACAGAATCGGGTCTTGCCATTTCAGCCACGATATCGAACGTGGAAATTACGCCAAGCGGGAAGGAGTCGGGATTTTCTTTGTCGATGACTACAAGACGGTGATAATGGTTTTGAATGAGCATGTCTGCCGCTTCGCGTAGACTGGCTGAAATATCAATGGTCAGGGCAGAGTGCATCACATCACGGACGGTGAGCTTTTCGTCCACACCAGTTTTAACAAGGTGCAGCAGGTCATGTCCGCTTACCACCCCAAGTACTTTGCCGTGAAGATCAACGACCAAGACCGAACGCCAGCCAGAGGAGGTCATGGCACGGGCTGCGGAAAGCACGGAAGTTTTTCCGCGGCATACCAGGATCGCATCCGACATTACATCACCGACCATATCGCGTTTGGATCTGATCTTTTCCGAAAGTCCGGCAACAAAATCAGAAAGCGAGATCGTCCCAACGGGCTTGCCGTTGCTCAGAACTAAAAACCGCCCAACTCTTTTTTGCATAAAAAGGTCGGCGGCTTCGGGCAGGGGAATGTTGGCGTCGATGGTATTGACCGGCTTGGTCATTAGGTCGGAGGCGGTCAGCTTTCGCATGGTGTTTAAACTTTCAGGGTCTGAAGAAAGCCATTCACCAGCCATCAGGTCGAAATCAGAAATCACACCCATGATGCGCCCATCACGGTCGGTAACGAATAATGCGTGAACTTTGTGCTGATCCAACAAGATCGCAACCTGACCCAAAGTTGCATCGGGTTTGCACATGATCACGCCGGGGTGCATTAAGTCTTTTACAAGTTTCGTCATTAAGACTCCACAAAATAAATCACCCCGCAGTTTTTTCTTTCGAACTCCATTTACTCTGCGGGATGTTTGAATTACTCTTTCAACAGATTATAATGAAAAAATCAAAAACTTGCAAATTCCTTCAGATTCTTATATAATCCGTCAGATGGGTAAACCCCTCATTCCAGCCCAACGCAGAGAGAAGATTCAGGAGTTTCTTGCTGTTCATCAGATCGCACGTACCGCCGATTTGATGGATCTGCTTGAAGCATCTGAAGCTACAGTTCGCCGCGACCTGGAATGGCTCGAACAAAAAGGGTTTCTCGAACGCACACATGGGGGTGCGATTTTGAATCAGCGTGTTATCTTTGAACAGGCATATCAACAGCGCGCGCAATATCATCCTGAAGAAAAGAAATTGATAGGTCAGTTGGCTGCATCTTTGATCGAAGATGGTGACATTGTTTTTATCAACAGCGGCACGACCGCCACACAAGTACTCAAACACATCCGGCGCGATGCCCGGATTACGGTCTTTACGAATAATGTAAATGCAGCGATCGAACTCGGCGACCCAGGCTTTCATTACTATTTGACCGGAGGCGAATTTCAAGGGCGTTCCAACTCTCTTGCCGGACGCTTCGCGCTTGATAATTTAAATCTGGTCTATGCCAACAAACTGATCCTCGGTGTGGATGGGATCTCCCTGAAACATGGATGCACCGTACCCACCAACGATGAAGCGGAAGTGGTTCGCCGTATGATCGACCGGACCAAGGGCAAGGTTATTGTGGCGGCTGACCGCAGTAAGTGGGGAGCGGTTTCGAATTTTCATGTTGCGAACATTGACGAAGTGGATATATTTGTGACGGATGAAGGTTTTGACAAGACGGCGAAAAAAGAACTTGCCGTTCATTCGATCGAGATCCTTACCGCCCAAGAACTTAATCTTTAATAACAAGATAGCGGCGACAAAGTCGCTATGCTATTTTTAAATCAATTTGCGGAGCGAATTAATGAAGACTCAAGCAGAGATCGTTATCATCGGTGGTGGGATCTATGGCGCGCAGGTAGCCTATCATCTTGCGAAGAGCGGGCGCAAAGATGTGGTCATTATTGAGAAGGGCGAGATCGCCAGCGGCGAATCGTCGCATGCGGCGGGGTTGGTGACGCAATTCGCCACATCGCAAGCCATGCTGCGCTTCCGCATGTATAGCGTGCAGTTGTATAAAGAACTGGGCTTGTTCGACACCGTGGGTAGTTTGCGTGTGGCTTCGAGTAAGGAACAATTACTCGAAATGGAACGAAGCGTGAGCCGCGCCAAGGCGCTTGGGCTTGATTGTGAAGTCATCTCACCGGAAGAATCCAAGAAATATATGCCGCAGATTTCTGATAAGGAATTGTACGGCGGTATTTATCTGCCCGGTGACGGTCAACTTGACCCGTACACTGTGACAACGTCGATGGCGCGCTTTGCCAAAGAACAAGGCGTGGAAATTTACACCAACACTCGCGTGACCGGAATCAAAGTGTCAGCGAAGGGTGAGGTTGAGGCGGTCGTAACAGATAAAGGCACGATCCGATGCGAGATCATTATCAATGCAGCGGGGATGTGGGCGCCGCGCATCGCCGCCATGGCAGGTCTGCATGTCCCAACGACTCCAGTAGATCATCAACACATTGCGCTGCGGGCTGTGCCGGGGCATGAGTTCAACGACCAAACGCCCTGTTTGCGTGACCCGGATAATTTGGTTTACATGCGGCAGGAAAAGGGCGGCTTGGTGATCGGCGGTTATGAGCCGAAGCCGCTTCCGCGTTGGATCGATGGAACGCCGTGGGAACATGGCAGCAAATCCTTCCCTGGCGATATGGATCAATTTGAAATGTTGCTCGAAGGTGCAATTCGCCGTCTGCCGTTTTTGGATCAGGCAGGCATTATTACATTGGTTCGTCACCCCGGTGCGTACACGCCCGATTGCCAGCCTTTGCTTGGACCGATGCCCGGCGTAAAGGGCTTCTGGATGATGGCGGGTATGTCGCTTAATGGCTACGGTGGGGCGGGCGGTATGGGCAAGTTGATCGCAGAATGGATCATTGACGGTGAAGCGCCGATGGATGTGTATGGTTATCGCGCCACCCGTTTTGGAAATTATTATTCCGATTTCAAGTATGCCGCCGAGCGCACGATGGAAAGCGTGAAGTATTACTATCGCTTGAAGTTCCCGAATGATGAACATGAAGAAGCCCGTCCGCATCGTACCAGCCCGGTGCATTATCGTTTGATGGAGAATGGCGCGGTCTTCGGCGAGAAGTTCGGTTGGGAACGTGTGAACTACTTTGAACCCGGCAAGGAATGGCGCCGCATGGGTGAAGATCAACGCAAGTGGGGCTGGGCAAAACCTCCTTACTTCGAGCGCATGCGTGTGGAACATACTGCCGCCCGCGAGCGCGTGGCTTTGTTTGACCTGACTTCTTTTGGCAAAATAGAACTAAAAGGTAAAGGCGCATTGCCTTTATTGCAAAGACTGACCTCCAGCAATATTGATAAACCGGTTGGCAGCGCGATTTACACCCAGTTCTTGAATCGTAATGGCGGTATCGAATCCGATTTAACCGTGACTCGCTTGGGAGAGGACCATTTCTGGGTCATCACGGGATCAGGTTTCATTGCCAATGACCACGCCCGCATTTTGATGAACGTGGACGAAAAAGACGGCGAAGTGTCTATTCGTGATATTACACAGGAACATGCTTGTCTCGCCTTGTGGGGACCGAAATCTCGTGATGTATTAAAGAAGATTACAGATAGCGATGTCTCGAACGAGGGACATCCGTATTTGATGACCAAACCCATTGTTATTAATGGCGTGAAGGTGCTGGCTCAGCGCGTGAGTTATGCCGGTGAGTTGGGCTGGGAGTTGTACATTCCCAACAATCGCGCCACAATGGTTTGGGATCTACTCATTGAAGCGGGTAAAGAATTCGGCATGGAACTCGGAGGGTACAAGGTACTCGATCCGTTACGCCTCGAAAAAGGCTTCAAGTATTTCACTACAGATATTACTCCCAGTACATCGCCTTACGAAGCCGGTCTCGGTTTCTGTGTAGACTTGAACAAAGGCGACTTCATTGGTCGCGATGCGCTGGTGAAGCAAAAAGCCGAAGGCGTGACGCGCAAGCTTTGCACGCTGGTGTTGACCGGCACAGAGGATTTCGTCCAGATATATGGTGGTGAAGCGGTTTATTATGGTGATAAACTGGTTACCCGTGTGCGTAGCGGCGGGTATGGCTTTACGGTAAAGAAGAATATTCTCTATGCCTACCTTCCCATTGATCTGGCAGTGAAAGGCAATCGCTTTACCATCGAACTCATCGAAGGAAACCTTGAAGCCGAGGTGACTGCCAATGTATTGGTTGACCCAAAAGGCGAAAAACTGAAATCCTAGACCATAGACCTTGGACGATGGACGATAAAAGTCCATCGTCTGTGGTTTATCGTCCATCGTCTACTTATGGCAAAGAAATCAACTTCCCCCGCATACATCGGTTTCGGCATGTTAACCCCGGTGTACATCATGTCTTTGGACCAACTGCCCAAGTTGAATACCGGCGCAGTGGTTCATGAGGTCAGTGACTACGTCTATGATGACGCTGCCATCATTGCCTGTAACTTGAGCCAATGGAATATCCCTTCTGCAATGATCGGTACGGCAGTGGGGGATGATATGCTGGGACACTACGTTAAAGATAAATTGCAGGCGTTTGGCGTACAAGGGGAAGTCCGTTTTACCAAGAAGTACAAAACGCCGCTGGAAGTTAACGTCTCGGATAAAAAGGGTGCGCGCACCTATTTCTGGCAGCGCTCGAAGGAGATTCTAAGCACACTGGATACGGCGGATCTTTCGCTTATTAAGGAGGCGAAGCTGTTATATGTGGACTGGTACGATGGCGATAAACAGATTCTGCGTGCCATGCGCGAAGCCCGTAAGCATCGTGTGCCGGTTTTTCTGAATTTTGAGCATGGGCATCAAGACCCGGAATTGTTGAAAAAATATTCCGGACTAGTTACAGTTTGCCAGGCGGTAACCGATGCGGCACAGATCGGAAAGAAACAAGCCATGCTCGGTGTGGCTCGCAAGCTGATCAAATCTGGGATCCAGACCGCTATCATCACCATGGCGAGTCAGGGTTGTATGGTCGTGCAGGGCAATGAGATCATTCGCGCATATGCGCCCAAAGTAAAAGCTGTGGATGCCTCCGGTGCGGGGGCAACATTTTCTTCCGGTTTTATCTATGGTTACCTGAACGGCTGGAGCCTGGAAGACACGGTTCGATTTGCCATTGCGGCGGCTTCGTTAAAGGTGACGCGTTCCGGTTTGAAGATGTTTACAACGCGCGAGATCATGGGGCTGGCTCACACGGTCCGCATTGAGCGAATGCAATACCGCGGAGATCAGTTCGTCAAGATCCGTGAGATGTTCCAATTGCCGGAAGATAGCCCATTTATTGATAATGCTCTTGTAAAAGAGAGCCGTAAGCTGGCAGAGAAGTTCTTGCCAAAGAAAAAAATGGAACGAAAAAAGATCAAACGATCAATGGTTGGATAATTTATCATACACCAAGGATGTGAAACCATGTCATTCGCTGCTTTACTTACACAGGAACAGGTTGAGAGAATTCACGATGCCTCTTTGGAAATTCTGGAAGAGGTCGGTTTAAAGGTTCGCTATGAACCTGCGCGAGAGTTATTTCAAAAACACGGATGCAGTGTGGATGGTGAGCGGGTCAAGTTTCCACGCGCCGTTGTAGAGAAGTATCGGAAGATGGTCCCCCCATCTTTTACCTTTCACGGGCGTGACCCGAAATTCGATAAGACGATCCCGCAGGATAGCCCGGTCATTGTTACAGCGAGTTCAGCGCCCGATATCATTGACCCAGTGACCGGCAAGGAAAGACGCGCCGAGTCCACAGATATTGCCCGCATCGCACACCTTATCAACGAACTGCCCGGTTACGATATCTTCTCCATTTCCACTCTGGCAGATGACGCGCCCGCGGATCAATTCACACTATCGCGCCTGTATCCATCCATCAAGTATTGTCTTAAGCCGATCCGTGTCACCACCACTGATATGAAAGACACGCGCAGTATCATGGAGTTGGCATACATGGTGGCGGGTGGAGAAGAGGCGTACAAGGCGCATCCTTTCCTTACGCATCATTACTGTCCCGTTGTTTCACCATTGACGATGGATAATCTTTCCACCGAGAATGTGATGTTCTTTGCGAAAGAAGGCTTGCCGGTTTATCCGACCATTGTGCCAAATGCCGGTTTGACGTCGCCCATGTCTATGGCGGGGTCATTGGTGCAAGGCAACGCCGAATTCCTTTCTGCCTTGTTGCTAATGCAAATGACGAAGGAAGGCACGCCAACGATCTATGCCACCCTCGGCACCGTCGCGGATATGCGCTCCGGGGCATATACGTCCGGCGCCATCGAGTGCGGTATGCTTCACATGGCATTCGCACAGATCGCCCGCTTCTACAATGTTCCCGCTGGCGGGTATGTAGGTTTGACCAATTCCAAGCTGAACGATGCACAGGCGGGATATGAAACCGGTATGTCGGGAATCGCCGGCGTGCTTGGCGGTATGGATATGTTCAACATCGGCGGGCTGATCGATGCGCTCAAGACCTTCGATTTTGCGAAAGCCGTCATTGATGACGAAATGGCGCAAATGATGAAGCGCATGAAGCACGGCATCCATTTTAGTGAGGACGATCTGGGTCTTGACCTGATCAAACAGATCGGACCCGGCGGTTCGTTCATCACAGCCAAACACACCACCAGCCGTATGAAGACCGAAGCCGTGATGACCAAGATCGCCGACCGCGATGCGCGTACCATCTGGGAAAAGAAAGGCGCCACCGATACCCAGGCAAAGGCAATGAAAAAAGCAAAAGACCTTATGAATGTGAATACCGCGCCGCTTATTTCTGCCGAATTGGACGAACAGATCCGCGCAAAATTCCCTGGTTTGGTTCCGGGGATATTGGAACCCATTTCGTAATTTGATCTTTCCCGGGGCAGCCCGCATGGGTTGAGTAAAAAAATAAGTCCGGCAGGCGGCAAACCTGCCGGATGAAAACAAAGGAAGATTGCATGTTTCGCTTTTTCAAGCGCAAAGAAGACAAATTTCAAAAATTGATCGAACAACAGGCAGCTTTATCTTTTGAAGGCTTGCGGTTGCTGGTGAAATATCTGGATACCACCGATCCCGAAGTTGCCGAGGAGTTATCCTTAAAAGAGAAGGAAGCGGATGAGGTGCGCCGCATCCTGATTGATGAACTAAATCGCACATTTGTGACTCCGTTTGACCGTGAAGATATTTTCGCCCTTTCCCGTTCGATCGATGATGTGGTCGATTATGCCGATACTACGGTCATGGAAATGGTCATCTTGAACGTTCAGGCAACCCCGTATATGCAGCGCATTGCTTCTTTACTAAAAGATGCTGCTTATGAGATCTGGCAAGGTGTCTTACGTTTGCCGAAAAACCCTAATGTCGCTCTTGATCATGCCCAGCGTGCAAAGGCACTTGAAAACCGCGTAGAGGCGGTCTATCGAGAAGCCGTGGCAGATCTGTTCAGCGGACCCGAGGATATCCACCATGTGGTGGAGATGTTGAAGATGCGTGAAGTCTACCGCCATCTTTCCAATGCAGCTGACCGTGGCGATGAAGCAGCCAATATCATTGCTGATATCGTTGTAAAGAGAACTTAACCGGATGTTAATCCCGTTTTCTCTGGCGCTGGTTATCATTCTGGCGCTGGTTTTTGAGTTCATCAATGGTATGCGCGATTCGAGTAATATCGTCGCGACGATGATCTCATCGCGTGCATTTCACCCACAGACTGCCCTGAGCATGACTGCCGTTGCTGAATTTGCCGGTCCGCTTTTATTTGGCGTCACGGTGGCAAAGACGATCGGTAGTGATATCGTTGCTTCTGAAGTGATCTCGCTTCAAGCACTGACTGTGGGGCTGCTTGCCGCCATTGTGTGGAATCTCATCACCTGGTATTTTGGCATTCCAAGCAGTTCCTCTCATGCACTTATCGGCGGTTTGATCGGCGCAGCGGTCGTTTCTTCGGGTTGGGAAGCAGTCAAGGTGACGGGTTTGATCAAGGTTCTGCTTGCCTTATTTGTCTCACCCTTGATCGGTTTTGTCGCCGGGTTCGTTCTGTTGAAGATTGTTTATCTGTTGTCGCAGAATGCCACACCGCATATTAATAATTTTTTCAAAAACAGCCAAATGTTCACTGCTGTAACGCTGGCGTTCAGTCATGGAACCAATGATGCTCAAAAGACCATTGGTATCATCACTTTGAGCTTGATCATCAGTGGCAAGTTAAGTGATTTCTCTGTTCCGTTTTGGGTGGTGCTTGTCAGTGCTGGGACGATGGCAGCAGGGACGGCGCTGGGGGGGTGGCGCTTGATCCGTACTCTTGGTGGTAAGTTTTATAAGATCCGCCCGGTGCATGGATTTGCAAGTCAATTAACTTCTGGCATTGTGATCCTGAGTGCCTCCATGATTGGGTTGCCGGTCAGCACTACGCAGGTTGTTAGTTCGGCGATCATTGGCGTGGGGGCTTCAGAGCGTTTTGGAAAAGTTCGTTGGGGAGTGGCTATCGATATTTTGACAGCCTGGGTTATTACCATTCCGATCAGTGCTTTATTCTCTGCAGGGATCTATTCAATGCTCGTGTATTTCAAAGTATCCCTGTAGTTCTTTTTGGTCATTAATTCAGAGTCAATGAATCCTCGTTTGACTTTGAATATTGATAATGCTAAAATGTTAAGGATATGTTAACAGAATTGGAGGTGCTGGGATTCAGATATTTAGAGTGCAAGTGATTTCGTTCGTTTGATTCATCCAAAACAAATAAGGAGAAAGAGATGCGTACGAAGAATTTTGCTTTTCATGTGCTTGCCCTGTTCGTGATCGCCGCGACCTTGCTGTCTGCGTGCGGTGGTGCTGCGACCGAAGCCCCTGCGACCGAAGCCGCTGCTACTGAAGCTGCTGCTACTGAAGCCCCTGCTACCGAAGCCGCTGCTGCCGATCCTATGGCTGACCTCGTTGCTGCTGCCCAAGCCGAAGGTATGCTCAGCACCATTGCTTTGCCCCACGACTGGTGCAATTATGGTGAAGCTATCGAAACCTTCAAGGCGAAGTACGGCATTGAAGTCAACGAACTTAACCCTGACGCTGGCTCTGGCGATGAAATCGAAGCCATCAAGGCGAACAAGGACAACACCGGTCCGCAGGCTCCTGATGTGATCGACGTCGGCTTTGCTTTTGGCGAATCCTCCAAGGCTGAAGGTTTGATCCAGCCGTACAAGGTCTCTACTTGGGATTCCATTCCTGATGAAGCCAAGGATGCCGAAGGTTATTGGTATGGCGATTACTATGGTGTGTTGTCCTTCCTCGTCAACACCGATGTTCAGCCTGATGTTCCCCAAGACTGGGCTGACCTGCTCGATCCCAAGTACAACGGACAGGTTGCTCTCTCTGGTGATCCTCGCACCTCCAACCAGGCCATCCAGACCGTCTACGCTGCGGCTCTTGCCAATGGCGGCTCCCTTGATGATGCCCAGGCGGGTCTCGATTTCTTTGCTGATTTGAACTCAGCTGGCAACCTTGTTCCATTAATTGCGAACAACGGTTTGGTTGCCACCGGTGAAACTGCCGTCCGCATTACTTGGGACTATAACGCTCTCGCCGCTGTGGATAGCTTCGAAGGTAATCCTGCTGCTCAGGTTGTGATCCCCGCTACCGGCCGCTTCGCTGGTGTGTACGTTCAGGCGATCAGCGCCTACGCCCCGCACCCCAATGCTGCCAAGTTGTGGATGGAATTCCTTTATTCCGACGAAGGTCAGACCATCTGGATGAAGGGCTACTGCCACCCGATTCGCGAAGCTGACATGCGCGATCGCGGCGTGATCCCCGCTGACTTGCTTGCCAAGTTGCCGGATGTTTCTGGCGCCGTGTTCCCCTCCCTTGACCAGCTCAATGCCGCCAAAGAGTTGATCGTGGCGAATTGGGATAGTGCCGTTGGTGCTGATGTACAGGCCGCCCCGTAAGAAAAGATTTTGAAGTAATAATGCGAGACCCTGCCATTTGGCGGGGTCTCGCCATAACAAGTGAAAATATTGCAGTAAGGATCTCTGAACTTTAAGTGCAAATAAGGGTAAGTATAAAATATCAAGTTTGGCAAGTTATGCATCAACAGTACGTTGAGGTTACTAAATTATGGCTCAAACTGCTCTAAACCCTAAAAGTTCTTTTCCTGCTCCTGGTTGGAAAAATTGGATTGGCGTTGCTCCGTTTTTTCTGTTCGCTATCCTGTTTCTGGTTTTACCCTCCCTTCGCCTGGTTATGGGAAGTTTTACAGATAGTGATGGGCGGTTTACGTTTGCAAATATTCTCCAGTTGTTCCAAGAGCAAGCCATTCTCGATGCTTATTGGTTAAGTATCCGTATCAGTGCAGCTACTGCGGTGGGTGGCGGAATATTTGGCTTTCTGCTGGCATATTCCGTAACAGTTGGCGGTTTGCCAAAACCCTTAAGATCTGCATTGATTACTTTTTCAGGTGTTGCATCCAACTTTGCCGGTGTTCCGCTGGCGTTTGCGTTCATTGCCACGCTTGGGCGCACAGGTTTTGTTACTGCGCTTATCAAGGAATTGTTCGGTGTAAATTTATATCAACAAACAGATTTCGATCTGTATAGTTTTTGGGGATTGAGTCTGACTTATATGTACTTTCAGTTCCCGTTGATGGTATTGATCATGGCACCTGCATTGGATGGGTTAAAGCGGGAATGGCGTGAGGCTGCAGAAAATTTAGGCGCAAGCACTTTTCAGTACTGGAGGAAGGTTGCTTTCCCGGTTTTACTTCCATCCATTCTTGGTTCCATGATCCTGTTATTTGGTAATGCGTTTGGTGCATATGCCACTGCATATGCTCTAACAGGAGGGCGTCTCGGTATCATTACTATTCAGATTGGTGCCCAGATCCGCGGAGATGTTCTTCATAATCCAGGGCTTGGTTATGCCATGGCCATGGGAATGGTAGTCGTTATGGCGATATCCTTGATGGGGTATTCCTGGCTTCAGAAACAATCGGAAAGGTGGCTGCGATGAACATACTCTCTAAGATACGTCAGATTCCATTTTGGAGTTGGTTTTGGTTTATTTTAGGCGCCTTGTATTTTCTTTTGCCATTATATGCGACCGTAAATTTTTCCCTCCGCATGGAAAGAGATGTGATTGGGTTTAAGGCGTATATACGAGCATTTGAAGATCCGGAATTTCTCGAGACTTTCTTGTATTCCAATATGCTGGCGCTTTTGACCATTGTAGCAAGCATTATTCTTATCGTTCCAACTGCTTATTGGATCCGCTTGCGTTTACCGGAAGCCCGCCGAATTGTTGAGTTTATTACACTCCTGCCGTTCGTCGTACCAGCGATTATTCTGGTATTTGGTTTGATCCGTATTTACAGTTCTCCGATAAAAATCCCATTTACAGAAATAAAGTTGTTTCAACCATTAACAACATTCGAAGTCGGCACGGATATTTTGATTATTGCTGGGTATGTTGTTTTGGGTTTGCCCTATATGTACCGCTCTGTAGATACGGGCATGCGTACTGTGGATGTGCGAACCCTGACCGAGGCAGCTCAAAGCCTTGGAGCGAGTTGGTTTACGATCATTTTGCGGGTGATTCTGCCGAATATTCGTGCGGCTTTGTTGAGTGGCGCCTTGCTTACCTTCGCGATTGTCGTTGGTGAAGTGACCCTTGCTTCTTTTCTCGGCGTCCCTGCTTTTGGACCATACCTTTTCCTGCTTGGACAGCACCGTGCTTATGAGCCTGCTGCACTTTCGTTTGCCAGTTTCCTCATGACCTGGCTTGCCATGGGGCTTATACAGATGTTTACGGGCGGTCAAGGGCAGACCGCTGGTACGCACTAAAATCTATTTGCGGAGAATTCTCAATGTCTTATTTAACCCTCTCGAAAATTACCAAGCAATTCGGCGATACTGTTGTTGTAGATGATTTCAGTTTGGAAATTGCCAAAGGCGAATTTGTTTCGTTTCTGGGTCCGTCAGGCTGCGGAAAGACAACGACCCTGCGAATGGTGGCGGGTTTTGAAATCCCCTCGTCAGGAAAGATCATATTGGATGGGGCGGATATTACGGATAAAGCGCCCAATCAGCGTAATGTCGGTATGATCTTCCAGTCCTATGCCTTGTTCCCGAATATGACCGTTGCGCAGAATATTGGCTTTGGCTTAAGTGTTCGCAAAGAGTCGAAAGAGATCATCAAACAACGTATTGATGAAATGATCGCCCTGATCAACCTCGAAAAACATGCAAACAAATACCCCTACCAACTTTCAGGCGGGCAGCAGCAACGTGTCTCCCTGGCGCGTGCGCTTGCCATTCATCCGCAAGTACTTTTGCTCGATGAACCGCTCTCTGCATTGGATGCCAAGATCCGGGTCTCTTTGCGAGCCGAAATTCGGGCTATTCAGAAGAAATTAGGCATTACCGCCATATTTGTGACTCATGACCAGGAAGAGGCACTTTCGATCTCTGACCGTATCGTAGTCATGAATGTAGGGCTGATGGAACAAGTAGGGACTCCTTTCGAAATTTATAACTTCCCGCAGACTCAGTTTGTGGCAAACTTTGTGGGGTCACTTAATACTGCCAGTGCTGAAGTGTCTGACCCTGCAAGTGGTCTCTTGACCGTTGATGGCGTTCAGTTTATTACTGCGTCTGATATCAAATCCCGCAAAAAGGGAGATGCGATCCGTGTTTCCGTCCGCCCGGAACGCTTCAGCTTTGTATCTGAACAGAAAAAGGATAATGTCCTCGACTGTACCATTGAGAATATTACCTTCCTTGGGGCGGTTGTACGCATCCAGGTGAAGATCGGCAACGCCAAGTTCAATATGGATACCTTCAACAATCCCTTCCTGGAACTGCCCAAGATCGGCTCTAAACAGCAGGTGACCTGCTCAAAGGAAGCAGTTCTGGTTCTGGAAGAATAATCTCTCTGCATGGAAAATAGGAAGTCTTCAAGACTTCCTATTTTTTTATTGAGGTAATCATGAACAAAGTCATTCTTGTTTTATCTGATGCTTTGCGCTACGACACGGCGATCGCTAATATGGGTTATCTTGGGCACCTCGTGGAATACAAGAAAGCCAGTTTGTATAAGATCATTGGCGAGTTGCCGAGCATGTCTCGCCCAATGTATGAGAGCATCCACACCGGGACGCCTTCCAGCGAGAATGGCATTGTTGCTAATTCGATTGTGAGACTCTCCAATCAGCCGAATGTCTTTCGCAAGATACGAGAAGCAGGTAAAGTGACTGCTGCCGCGGCGTATTACTGGTATTCTGAACTATACAATCGCGCTCCCTATGATGCTATCGATGACAGGGAAGTGGACGACGCTTCACTCAACATCCAACACGGACGTTTTTACACGCAGGATGAATACCCCGACATTGAGCTTTTTAACAGCGCTGCACACCTCGTCCGTAAGTTTTCTCCCGATTATCTTCTGCTTCACCCCATGGGCATGGACTATCATGGCGAGACCTACGGTTCTGATACGAAGGAATATCGTAATCACGCCATTTACCAGGATTCAAAACTCGCGCCGCTTCTCATGGAATGGCGCGAGCATGGATACACAATTTTCGTAACGGGCGATCACGGCATCAATGCCGATGGAGGACATGGCGGCACCACGCCCGAGCAGAGAGACGTTCCCTTTTTTGTGATTCAGCCGTCCCTTAAGGGAAGAGGCGATACAGGTCAGGTCATCTCACATTTGCAGATCGCACCGACAGTGTTGAATCTGCTGGATGTCCCCATCCCATCCACAATGAAGCAAGGGCCGCTAGCCCTCGACTAATGCCTTGACCAGTTCGCGGTTGAAATCGGGAATATCCGCCACCACCCGCCCCCAAACCTGGTTGCCCTCTCGAAATGCAGCTTCATCTGCCCAGACCCCGCCGACATTTTCAAGATCATCCTTGATGCCGGTCGAGCCGGTGACACGCTGACCTTTTTTGATGATGCCCGCTGAGATGGCAATGGAACCGCCGTGACAGATGATGCCAATAATTTTATTGGCATCACTCATTTCTTTGACAAGTTTTTTAACCACATCATATCTGCGGACTTTATCAGGAGCCCAACCACCGGGCAAAATGATCGCAAAAAGTTCACTGGCTTTCAGATCTTCGATCATTGCGTCGGGCGTGATGACCAGACCATTCTTGCCGCGCACGGGTTTGAGGTCGAGTCCGGCACTCAATACTTTTGCGCCTTCTTCTTGCAAGCGCATCACGGGCACATAGTATTCAAGGTCTTCGACCCCTTCCGCAACCAATGTGACAATCGTTTTATTTTTTAATCTCATATCATCCTCTCACTTGAATAAAGCTTCAAATTGCGCACCGCTTTTGATCATGTCTTCCTGTTCTTGCTCGTTGAGCGGCGTAAAGTTTTCGCACGCCTGAATGACCATCGGCAGGATGTTGATATCCCCAGCCGTGCAGACCCCAGTGACATCATAGGAAAGCACAAAATTAACTCCGCGTTGGATCTCATCCATCTTATCAAAGGGTTCATACCAGGTGGTGGCAGTTTTGGGTTTATCACCCCACGGACCTTTGGTGATCGATTTGATGATCATGGTGCCAACATCTTTTGCTTTGCAGGTGGAGATCAATTCTTCAGTGGTGCTGCGGTATTCGGGCATTGCCATTTGAACGAAATTTATAGGGAAGAGAACAGAGTCAAAATCAAAGCGACGCAGGGCTTCGAGATAGATCTTCGGCGCATCCACCCCATGACCAGTAATGCCGATGTATTTTGTTAGCCCTTGTTCGCGGGCTGCCACCACTGCTTCGATGGCTCCGTCTTTGGCAAAGATGGCATCCAGTTCGTCCATGGTCGTGATGGCGTGGCATTGATACAAGTCAAAAGAATCGGTATGCATACGTTCGAGCGACTCGTGCATTTCACGCCATGCGCCTTCTTTTGTACGTTCCATGGTCTTGCAACCGAGGAAAAAACGCCCGCGCTCGGTCTTCATCCACGGACCAACGCGCAACTCAGCCTGCCCATAGGATGGGGCGATGTCAATATGATTGATCCCTGCCTCAATAACGGCTTCCATTACGCGGTCAGCGTCTTTTTGTTCAATCTGCCAGAATGCCGCCGCGCCAAAGATAGCAACCGTGCTTTCATGTCCTGTGCGACCGAACCGTCTTTTTTGCATACATTATTCTCCGATGATCTTGACCAGAACGCGCTTCTTTCTTTTGCCGTCGAATTCGCCGTAAAAGATTTGCTCCCAGGTTCCAAAATCAAGCTGTCCGTTCGTGACTGCAACAACCACTTCACGCCCCATTACCTGGCGTTTCATGTGTGCATCGGCATTATCTTCGCCGGTGTCATTGTGACGATACCCACTGGTCGGTTCATGTGGCGCTAGACGTTCCAGCCATATTTCATAATCATGATGCAGTCCGCTCTCGTCGTCGTTGATGAAGACCGAGGCGGTGATGTGCATCGCATTCACGAGTCTGTCACACTTACTACTTTGAACTTTCACCAAATTTGGTGCAACTTTTATCAAAAACAAAGCCAACCAAATAATTTGAAGGCATCCAATAGAGTCCTCTTGGCAGTTTCGGGAGGACTCTATTATTCACCAATAATCTTAACCAATACACGCTTGCGGCGGCGACCATCAAATTCGCCGTAAAAGATTTGCTCCCAAGGTCCAAAATCTAATTTTCCTTCTGTTACAGCAACGACTACTTCACGTCCCATGATTTGGCGCTTCATGTGGGCGTCAGCATTATCTTCGCCAGTATCATTATGACGATATTGGTTGACGGGTTCATGCGGTGCAAGTCTTTCCAACCATTTTTCATAATCATTGTGAAGTCCAGATTCATCATCATTAATGAATACAGATGCTGTTATATGCATGGCGGAAATCAAGATCAGGCCCTCTTTTATACAACTCTCTTCCAAGCAGGTTTCTACTTGCGATGTAATATTAACAAATCCACGGCGTGTAGGGAGATTGAACCAAAGTTCTTTACGATAGGATTTCATGATGATCTCTCACATTGGTATTCCATATGAAGGAATTTTACTTTATTCTATAGATATGTTGCTAGACTTGTTGCTAAAGTTGAGTAAGCTAGCGGGGAGGTGAAATGTCTCTCGAAGTTGAGTTGGATGTCCTATATTTTTTGATCTAGAACGGTTAAGTGATTTTGCATAGGAACCTGCCTGTAGAGATGAATTTATGGGAAAAGTATAAAGCAGGTAAGGTCTTGGGATTGCACAAACTGTTGATAGATAGCAACAAGTGGATTGATTGTTTATGGAAATTATTTAAACCACTCTGTGCTAATTTAATTGCGATTGTGAAGTAGATTATTGAAAACTTATATATACGAAACCCGTGACTCTGTATTAAGTTGAATCTTATCAGGATTTACTCCGCGGTGAGGTTATCTGTTTTGGTCGGTTAATTCTGAAAGACGACCATTTTATTTCTGTTGCGAATTCAAGCCGTCAGAAGAGTCGATGTGGCATAAGCAAGAGAGAGGCAAAATCTGTTTCACTGAGGATCTCACAAATCGTTAAGAAAATAGGAATCAAAAGCGCAGGGTTTTCTCCTGCGCTTTTGATTTTATCTTATACTGTTTCGTATTTTGTTAATCCATCACGCGCAATCTGTGTTAGTTCCCTGAGAGGATGGATCACCGCCAGCGCGTAGAACACAAACGCAATGCCATAGACAATTCCCTCGGCAGTTCCGCTGAAGATGCTGACCCAAACAAGGATGCTGCCAAGGTTCGCGGCTGCAAGGCTGCCCCAGCATCCGCCCAACTGCGGATGCTCATCTTTGAGGAAGAAGCGGCGGGCGATGTATGGGATGAGAGCAATGCCAAATTGCAGCACCCAGCCATAAATTAAGGCTTGAGGCGCAGTCGATTCGATGGGACCCGCTTCAAGGATGCCGAGCAGTAGCAATGGCGCAAGCATCACAGGCAGCAAAATCCAAATATAGGAAGAGACGAGATGCCACCCGCCCGCGCTGTTCAGGTTTCCGCTTTGCTTCAAGGTGCGGATCATCGACACGAGCAGCACGACGGTGGCAGAGATATGCAAGACCAAACCTGCCACGGTGGGAGGCAGACTTCCGCCCAGCCACGGGCCGAGCACAAGCCCGAACGCGCCGAGGGTCATCCCCCAGAAAATATATGCGGTTGCATTTTTAGAAGCAAGTGGTTTGCCAGTGACCATTGGGATAAAGTCCACGAGTAAGCCAGCGAAGACCAGCGACATGAAGCCCCATGAGTTGGCGTGGATGTGTGCTTCAAGCGGCACTTTGATGTAGAGCGCATTGCTCCAGTTAAGGAACAAACCAGTGCCGATAATGATGCCGACCAACAAATAGAAAATCCCCGTGATGTAAAACTTGAGGCTGACAGGCGCATCGCCGCCGCGAATGCTCCAGAGTTGAAGCATCAGCAAGAGTGCCGCAATGAAGATGAGCGTGCCGCCTGTGAAGATCATCGGGTGGTTCATGCCGCCAAAGCCCGCAACGAGAGCCACCAGACCCGAGTTGAGCGTGAGCCAAATATCCCAGCGCATGGACGGGCGTGCTTTTTTGGAAAGTGAAGCTGTGAGCAAAGGCAGCAGACCAAAGACCACCTGCGAGAGAATCCCCAGTGTGATGAAGTGAACCCGCACCCAGCGCAAAGCAGGGAAGGCGTTAAAAACACTCATGCTGACGAGTGAAGCATCTGCCGCCGCAAGCAATGCGACGAAGGTGTAGAGGAGGGTAGTAAGTAAATAAGCGATTGGCATGTTAATTTCCTTTGGTTTCGTTTTTCATTTGCACAACGGCTATGCCCAGCAAAACCGTAGCGAGGAAGATGGAAAGCCCACCGACCAGCACAAAGTAATAAGGCAAGCCCAGATACACTTCACCTAAAATTCCCAATGGCATAAGCAAGCCTGCCAAAGCTAGCCACGAAGCCCACCTGGCAAGGTTGTCTTTCAATTGCAGTTTCATCAGCAAAAAGCCGAAGACGATGTTAAGCAACGAGAACAAATTGCCATGCACATGTGCAAGCCGTGCTTCAAAATGCGCACCCGTGTTGTAAGATTCAATCCAGGCTTCTTTGCCGGGGGCAAAATCTCGCAGGTAGATCAAGACAAAGCCATAGATCATGAAGGACGCCATAACCCACAATCCAACGCCAATATTCCACTTACCAATAGTTGTTTTCATATTTTCTCCTTTTATTCATAAAACCACACGAATATATTTTTTGCTCTTCGTGAAGTTTGCTCTTAATTAGTGTTACAAAATTTATCCGCCAATTCCCTTTAGTAATGCACCGACAATGTAAGCAACGCTTGCAGCCAACCCACCAACAATCAGCATTTCCAGACCACTACGGATCGGGTTGAGTTTGGTGACCAACACCTTGGTTGCGCCCAAAGCAAAAAGTGCTAATCCAGAAGATGCTATCGATATCGGGAATGCCATTTTTGGCGAAATAGGAAAAGCGAGTCCGACCAGATAAACAACCAACGGCACGGCTCCTGCAATGACAAATGAAGCAAATGTAACCAGACCGTTGATCAACGGGTTGCTTTCATCTTTCATCATGCCCAGTTCGTCTATCATCATGGCTTTTACCCAGCGGTTTGGTTCGCGGCTTTGAATGTCAACCAATCGCCGCGCTTCGTCTTCGGTATAGCCGCGCTTGACATAGACCTCCCGCAATTCGGCGCGCTCGCCGTCAGGGAAATGTTCCACCTCCCAAGCCTCGCGCTCCCACTCTTTGCGATAATATTCATGTTCGCTTTTCGTGGAAAGATATGCACCTGTCGCCATCGAAAACCCGTCCGCCAGCAGGTTTGCCAGCCCAAGGATGAGAATGACAGGCGTACCAAGTTGCGCACCCGCTACGCCGCTGACCACAGCAAACGTGGTAATGATCCCATCCAGTCCGCCGTACACCATCTCGCCCAGGTATTGACTACCTGCACCGCCATGTTCTTCATTTGCCGTCGATATGGCATTATCCGTATGAGCAAGTGCAGATGCTTGTTTATCACCGCGTTTGAATGCCTTGCGAGCGTCTTCAACTCTTTTCGAGAACGACATTTTTTCCTTTCGCCGGCGTACCGACCCAATTATTTTCCATACCACATGCGCGCGAGAAGATTATCCTTGAGCATGAATTGATGATAGAACGCCGCGCCGACATGCAGCAGAACCAGTAAAAGCAGAGCAGGCACAATGAAGCCATGCAGCATTCGCGCCGTGAAATCGAAGAAGTCTGCGGGGAGCGGGTAACTTGAACCGCCGAAGACAATTGGCACCAGCCCAGCCTGCATCGAAAGCGACATGCCGCTGACCGCAGTCAGAAAGACCAGCAGATACAAGACGTAATGCACCGCTTTACCGATCCAATCGAAGAAGGCATTGCCCGCTGTAACATGCTCAGGTTTGGGGAGTTTCATGCGTGTGATGAAACGTGTCACGATCACAACCAGTGTAAAAATTCCCACGCCCATGTGCAACGCCAGCGGCGCAAGTTTGTTAGCATCGTTCGGCAGCCCGCTCATGAATTTGCCCATCACAAATGCGGCGACCACCAAAAGCACAACCAGCCAGTGCAGTGTCACTTGTATGGGATGATATTTTTTAGGGGATGTTTTTGTCATATTGTTCTCCTTGAAAACTTATTTTGTCTTTTGCGCCGAAGCACGAATCAGTGCAAGAATGACCAGCCAGACCGCGAGCCGAAAAGTCATCGCCAAAATGCTTTGAGTTGCCACAACATCACGAAATGCCAGCAACAACAAAACGGTTGCACCCGCATGAACTCCGAAGAAGATCAGCGCAGAAGCCCCCGCGTGGCGGCTCTCCCTCCAAAGCAAAATAGCTGGAATGAAAACCGTCAGCACGCCCATCACAAAGTTATAAACAGGCAGCCAGCCCAGCACAGAGTAACCTGGATTCCAACCGCGCATTGCCATGCCGCCCGCAAAGATCGAGAGAGCGCCAATCACAAAAGCAAGCACCCCCGCGGTTTTTAGTTTGGAGATCACGCTTCACCCTTCGCGCCCAAAAACACCACGCGCGTTTTTGCGTTCATGCCGCGTTTCGTGCCGCTTGGCGCCACCACCGTCACACCGGGTTTGATGGCAAAAGTTTCATCGCCCACCGTCATCAAGCCTTCACCTTCGAGAAAGTGATACATCGCTGCCTCGCCAGTGTGAACGGGAATTTGCCCGCCTGCCTCCAGCCCAACAACCAGTGATTTGAACTTTGGCGTGTCGATCAGGAATTGCGGTTTTGGACCTTCTGCCGAAAAGACAGCTTTCGATTTTGTATCTGTGAAATAGATGTCGGACATATCGTCTCCTTTGATATGCCTGACTTTACTGGAAGTCCCCGCCTACTGCCCCGACTTTTGTCGGGTTTTTCAACCCAAACCTCAATCTCCCCGAATCATGGCTCGCTCCGCCAAATTGATATCATTACACGAGCGAACTACCGAATAATCTCTATTACAATCAACCTATCCTCGGAAGTAATCAACTACTGATAATGCTTTTCACTGCATATGGATAAACCATGAATTCTAAACAACCAAGGCATACTCCGACCTTCCGCGCATCTCAATTGGCTGTACTAAACAAGCTAATCTCGATGACTCATGCATGGACCGATACCCAAACAGTCTTATCAACGGCATTGGAGCAAGCTGCACAACTAGCAATGGCAGATGGGGCAGAATGTCATTTGGTTAATTCATCTGGGGAATTGCAGTTTACGACTCAGTACAACTTAGACATCGTTTTTATATCCGGCTCTTTGGATATTCGGTTTCCCATTGGGAAAGGCTTACCTGGTCTTGCAATTTCAAACCAAAGCGCTTTTTTAATCCCTGATATCGAAAACGAAGAAAACTATCAACGGCAGCATCTGGCACAGCAGGCGCATTATTGTTCGCTGATATGTGTCCCGCTTTCCGGCATGAACTCACTTCTGGGCACAATTATGCTGTATTTTAGAAAAAGAATTCAACCAGATGCTGTTTTGCTAGAAATTCTGACTGCCATTGGACAACACCTTGGTGTTTCAATTGAACGCGCGCATCTCTTTCAGCAAACCTCAGAACAATTAAAGGAGTTACAAATATTGCAGACTGTGGCAAATGCCTTGAATCGTTCTGCAAATATTCAGGAAGCTTTGGAACAAAGCTTGGAGGCTGTTGTAACAACCATGAATATGAGGTGCGGCTGGGTTGTACTATTGGATGGTTTCCAAAAGAACCGACTTGCGGCGTCCTATAACCTGCCACCCGAATTAGACCCTGCCGACTGGTCTGCCATGCGAACCCACTGTCGTTGTATTGAGTTGCTGCAACTCGGAAAGCTGGATGCAGCAATCAAAATCGTTGAATGTCAACAACTAAAAAAAGTTAAGAGTCCCGATTACCCTTATCATTCCCATGCCAGTATACCTGTTCGTGTTGGAACTTTGCTGTTGGGCAATCTCAATATAGTGCCTCCATCAGGCTCTGCCATTACGATTGATAATTATCGACTCTTCAACTCCATTGGCGATCAGATTGGAGTTGCAATTGAGCGCGCTCGCTTGTATGAACAGGCAAAGGAACAGCGTACTCTCGAACAGCAAATCCTGCTCGGGCATGGACAAATGCTTTTGGGAGAACGCAAACTGCAAATCATCGTGAATCAAACCATAAAAGTCGTTTCTAATGCGTTACGGGTTGAATATGTTACATTAGTTTTGGTTGCCTCGGATGGAAAAATTTCCCTGGAAACTGATTTGGGATTCTCGCCCCGGAAAACACAGGATACTGTTGATGTTTTGCTTGCCGATAACTCCGCCATAGTTCAATCTATTCGATTGAAGATGCCCATCATTAATCCAGACATTAATCTTGAAAGACAATTGAAAACAAACTTGGTAGATGAAAAAATAATAATGACATCATCATTGATTGTTCCAATGTTAATGGGCGAAGAGGCACTAGGCAGCATAGCAGTATATTCCCAATCTCCCCGGCAATGGAGCGAAGATGAGATTCGTTTGCTTTCCCTGCTTGCCAACCAGACAGCAATTGCCATTGAGAATACCCGCCTGCTTGAAGCTGAGCACACTGCCCGTAAACATGCAGAAATTCTCCACTTGCAAACAATACAACAAGCTCAAGATCTGACCCTGGCATACGATACAACTATCGAAGGCTGGTCTCGCGCACTCGATTTGCGCGACAAAGAAACAGAAGAACATACCTTGCGCGTTACCAACCTAACTCTTCAATTGGCTCAAGCTTTCGATATAAGCCATGTCGAATTAAAACATATAAGGCATGGCGCATTACTCCATGACATTGGGAAAATGGGTATACCCGATAATATTCTTCGAAAAGCAGGAGAACTAAGTGATGATGAGTGGGCAATGATGCGGCAGCACCCTCAATTTGCTTATGAGATGCTGTCTCCCATTGCATATTTACTACCCGCGTTGGATATTCCGTATTGTCATCACGAAAAATGGGATGGTACTGGCTACCCACGCGGGCTAAAGGGGGAGGAAATTCCGCTGGCTGCACGACTATTTGCCGTGGTAGATGTCTTTGATGCGCTGACCAGTGACCGCCCATATCGCCCTGCATGGGCAAAAAATAAAGCTATTGAATATATCCGCCAAAAGGCAGGTTCACATTTTGATCCAAGCGTTGTAGAAGTGTTCTTAAGATTGATTGATAAGAAATAATATGCAATGTACTTTGTCTGAGGTGCTATCTCATAGTGTCGGGTTTTCAACCCAAACATTAATCTTCCTGAAGCATGGCTCGCTCCGCCAAGCCTGCACGGTTCAGAATACGGATGTGTTGTTTATCCATCTCGATCAGCCCCGCCTTCGTCAATTCACGAATGACACGGCTAAGTACATCAGGCACAGTTCCCAAGTGTGCCGCCAGCTCCGTCTGATTCGTCCAGCGGCGGCGTTCAATTACATCCCCCTCGGTTGAATCCAATAACAGTTTGGCAAAGCGTGCTTCAACCGTCTTTAACGACAGATCCGCCGCAAGCGTGACCAGGCTGATAATCTTATCTGCCATGTTGCCAATAATCTGCAACGCCGTCTGCGGATATTTCATCACCACTTCTTCTAACGCATGGCGTGGAATAAGCCAAATGCCCGACTCTTCCAAAGCCACCGCTGTCACAGGGTTGGGACGTTTCGCCAGCACGCCGATCTCATTGAATATCTCGCCTGCATCCAAAAAGCGTAACACTTGTTCGCGTCCATCCGGTGCGGTTCGCAAGGCTTTCAACGAACCATATTGCAGGTAATACAAATTGGACTCGGTATCGCCCTCCCAAAATACGACCGCATGAGGCGGAAATACTTTCCACATGGCACTATTGGCAAGAGCTGTCATGGTTTCATGATCCAGTCCGCGCAGGAATTCAAAATCTTGCAGTCGTCTGAGAAGTATATCGTTTTGCATTAGGGTCCTTGGCGATGAATCGTCTTATTTATATTTTGATATTACTCTACCACACATGTTTATACTGATCTTTCCTTTATAAAAAGCCTGTCGACTTTATGTCGACAGTCCTTTTTATTGATTTACTTAGCTTTTAATAGACCTCATGAATGGTGTTGTAGACGTTGAATTTGCCAGTAGGGGTGATAAGGTCTTTGATGCGGGCAATTTCTTCGAGGGTTTCATCATTGTAGATAACGATTTCGCCTGTCTTGCCTGGCTGATCAGCAGAGCCCCAAATACTGACCCAGACTTCGGTACCATCCATATTGTATTCAAAGTGGACGGCACGTCCGTAATCTGCAGCCTCCCAACATTTGTAAACTTCTGTGGGGTTTTCCTTGGCAATGACACATACGGTGCGTTGAAGTTTTTCATCTGAGTTCAACACAAAGTCTACCCAAACCCATTTACTATTGGGATGTGTCTTGACGAATAGACTGCCCGCGCCGGGAAGTTCAATATTGCGGACAACCTTCCAGGCGCTGTCGGGGTTTCCTTCAGGATCGGTGCCAATGGCGATGAGAGAATTGGCGCTGAGGTGTGGCGTGCTCCAAACGGGACCAAATTCAGGGTCGATCCAGTTGGCACCGCGTCCGGGATGGGGAACTTCCGGTGTGTCTACCATTGCTTCGAGATCACCTTCAAGCGCATCCACCACCACAATCTTGTTGGACTGATTGGCTGCTACCAGGAAGTAACGTTGCGTGGAGTCCCAGCCGCCATCATGCAAGTACAAGGCAGAGTTGATCATCTTGATAGTCAGGTTCATCGGGTCTTGATAATTAACCAGCCAGACCTGCCCGGTCTCTTTAACATTGACGATCCATTCGGGCTTGAACTCAGAGGCGAGGATGGCAGCCACGCGTGGATCACCCACATAAGTGTTGGTGTCAGCGGTGTAGCCGCGCACGCTGGTAATTTTCATTGGTTCGAGGGTTTGCCCATCGAGAATGGTGAAATGGGAAGGCCAGTAACAGCCGACGATGGCATATTTATCGGTGAAATCGCCCAATTCGCCTTCATATTTACTGACTTCAACCGAACGAGCATCGTAACAAGTTTGTACTTCAGCAACTTTTTCAGGGATTTCCATCCAAAGATCAACAAGTGCAAGCTTGCCATCACGTCCGATCACGTAGACATAGCGTCCGGTAGCGGACATGCGCGAGATGTGAACTGCATAACCAGTATCCACTTTGGCGACGATTTCATAGGTATCGCCGTCAATGATCGCTACCTGACCAGCATCGCGCAGTGTGACTGAGAAGTAATTCTGCCAATTGCGTGTGGTTTGCGGTTCGGTGGGGCGGTCTTCGGGAGCAATGAAAACCTTCCATGTTGCTTTCATTTGTTCCATCGACATTTCAGGCGGGGTGGGCGGTTCGTTCTGCAGGTACTTTGCCATGATGTCGGTTTGTTCCTGCGTGAAGAAGCCCTGTTTGCCCCAGTCGGGCATACCTTTGAGGGTGCCATTGAAAATGATCGAGGAGAGGGCAACGGTTCCTTTTGCAAGAGTCAGGTCGGGGGTGAGGGCAGGACCCGTCGCGCCTTTTCGCAGCGTCCCATGACAGCCCGCGCAACGATCAAAGAAGGTTTGTTTTGCCCATGCAAAATCTTCTTCGGACAGGGAGACATCGGCGTTGGATGTATCCACCGCAACATTTGCATCTGTCATGATCGATTCACCACCTGGCAGGGTCGCAAGGTAGCCAACAATCAGGTTAATCTCTTCACTGGTGAGCGTATCTTTTAGCGTGGCGGGCATCAGACCAGGTTGGCACATTCCAGCCGGGCAGTGCTGCGAAAGATAGGCTTCCGGGTTGGTGATCGATTCGAGGATAAATTCCTCGGCAGTCTTTGCCTTGCCGGTGTAGCTGCCATCCGCAATGTGTTCTGCGGCGACGGTGGAAATACTTGCAAGGTCAGGACCAATTACGCCGACAGCGCCCGGGATGCCGGGGATGGCATGACAGGCGCTGCATCCACCTTTGGTTACGGCGTCTACAATAGCTTGCGGTTCGAGTTCCACTGGTTCAACAGCGATGGGTTCTTCAGCGGGCGCGCACGCCCAAACCAGAGCCATTAACCCTAGGAGCAGCAGGGCAAGGCTCAACATACGAGACGTTCTTTTCATATCATTCTCCTCGTTCGGAAGGTTGTTTTTGTTTGAGGCTTAAGGACAGTGCATTCAAGAAGTCTTTTTCATCGAGTTGATATGACGCAACAACATAAGCAAGCGTGCAAAATCGCGCGAAATGGCAGCCCACACATGCTGTTTTGAATTGATTAAAAACAACAAGCGTTTGGGGAGCCTTGCTTAAAGTGTTTGCCACAGTATCTTCGTGAATGTTTAGCGCCTCATTCATCGAAGCGTACAATAATTTATTTCCCCATCTTTTTCATTGCGATAACGCAATTTACGCCTAGTTAGTTATTTGTTTCATAATGTCACTTATTCTTTATGTCCCTCCGCGATTTGCATAAGGGCGTGCGGATCCAAAATTTGAATACGTTCCCTGCCTGCTTTGATAATGCTCTTTCGTTCCCATTCACTGATCAAGCGGCTGACCGAGAAGACAGTTGCCCCAGTCATTTCCGAAACATCTTTTCGAGAAAAAAATAACTCAATTCCTGCATCTTTGCCTGAACGAATTCCAGACTGTTGCGCAAGACGAATTAATGCATTGGCGATTCGCTGTTCGACTCGATTTGTGGCAATTTCCCGATATCTAGTCTGCAACTCTTGAATATAAGTGGTCATTAAGTTCATTAGATCAAAAGACAGGTATGAGCGGGTTTCCATCATGGTGCGCAGGAAGTGGCTGGGAATGGCAATCGCTGTACTGCATTCAAGTGTTTGAGCCATTGCAGGATAAATTGCGTCTTCCCCACGCGTAGCGCCCAATGCCCCGAACATCTGCCACGGATAGATCGTCCGTAAATTGACCTGCTGCCCATTGGGATTTGATTGCATCAGTTTGACCTGCCCAGTGACCAACACGTACAGGTATTTGGCTTCATCGCCTTGAAGAAAGAAATATTCTCCTTCTTCAATGGAACGTACGATGCTGTTTTTTAAGATCAAATCCAAATCAGCGTCTGTTGCATGTTGAAAGACACTGATCTTGCGGAGATCGTTCAAAGATATGTTCATGGTGTTTTTAATTCTGTTTTTCTGCTTTGTAGAACAGAGTGAACCGTCATGCCAATAAAAACGAGGATGGCAATTTCATTCAGCAGCCCACTCCACATGCGCAATGTATGCAGGTTGGCATAATCCGCAATGACGCGAACAGCAAGCGAGCCGTGCAATAACCCAAGATGAATATAAAAAGCGGGCTTAAAGTCAATGGGTACGCCAAGAATGGCGGGGAAGATGATGGGGGCGTGACCGAAGATCATGGAGATGACGAAGCCGACAAAAACGGCATGAAGAACCGCATCGTATCTTGGACCTGCAACCTGCGCGCCAAAAATCAGGCTTAATCCGCCGCTGATGCCGAGCCAGAGAAAGCCGAACGCGAGGCACCAGGCAATGTAACGTGTGAGTGGAAGTTTATGCCGAATGTTTCGCCAGGCAATATCATTACGCAGTGACCAAAGTGGTAACAGCAGCAAGCCCAGCCCACTAAGGCGTGTGCCGAGCTGAAGGTTGAACAAGGCGAGGATGATGCCAGCCATAAAAATTGCAATGATGCCGCCGAAGAGAATCTGCTGCATTTGTGTAGGACGCAGAACGCGGCTTAGCTCAAGTCTTTCGCCCGCAATGGTCAGCACAAGGAATGCCATCCAGAAAAAGACGACTTGATAGATTTGCCAGCCGAATGTCCATAAGAGATTCCCTATGAGCCACGCAATTGCGCCGAGGAACATGGTTACAGTATGCAATGCAAATTCACGGCGGACGATCTCTGCCAGAATGGCAACTCCACCGAGGCTGGCGAGCGTTAGGAGGATCACGCCAAAGGGTAGATTTGGAAAAATGGTGGCAACCAGCCAGCCCAGTCCAGAAAGAAGCGGGGGCAGGTACATCCACTTTTGTTTCATCGCAACGGCACGTTCCAATGTGATGAGAGTGCCTAAAAATCCAGAGATCATTACGGGACCATGTAACATGGCAAGCGATGGGGTGAGCGCAGGCAACTGCCAGCCGAGGCGCATGAGCCCTGCCCATAGCGCAGCAAGGAGACCGAGGATGGCAAGGAAGAGAAATGGTAAAGGGTGACGATTCGGAAATGCTTTCATGGGGTTATTCTACACCGTGTTTTTGTGCTATTTTAGGATTGACGATGCATCATGCCTGAGGGGTATAATTTCAAGATAGTGCTACACCAAAAAGGTAATATATGTTGAAGAGTCTTCAAGGCAGATTAAGCGCCTTGTTTTTTGCATTTGTTCTGCTTGTGCTTACTTCAGTAGGCGCAACGTTTTGGGGCGTAAAGACTCAACAAAATGATGCGCTAATCATCAACCTTGCCGGTCGGCAGCGGATGTTGGTTCAATTGATGGTGCGGCTTGCGGTTGGAGAGCAGGGAAATGGGGCGGCGAGTGAAATGCTGGTGGATGCGGAGAATACGTTTGAGCAGACACTTACGGCACTTGAGCATGGCGGGTCAACCCTCTACTTACCAGATAATTATGTTTTGATCCCTAAAACAAATAACCCTGAGATATTGGAAGCATTACAAGATGTGCGCCAAAGTTGGGTGGAATTCCGCACGGCGATTGATGCGGTTGACGAGATATCGACGAATAAGTTTGGTAACTCATCCGCCATTGAAGAGATTGAAACCCTATCTGCGATTCTTGCTCAACAAGCGGATGTGGTTGTGCAGTTATATGAGGCAGACTCAACGGCGAAGTTGAGTATTTTACGCAACATTCAATTGGGGTTTTTATTCTTTGCATTGGTATTGCTCGCCGGTGGGGCATGGGTGACACGCCAGTCTGTGTTGAAACCTTTGTCTGAGTTGGGAGTGGCGGCTGAAAATTTGGGAGGGAATGATCTTGAAACGCCCGTACAGGTGCAGGGACCAGAAGAAATGCAGAGGTTATCTCAATCATTTGATGGGATGCGTCTCGGGTTGAAATCTGCCCAGCAGGATTTGATTGACCTGAACGATACGCTGGAGAAACGGGTTTCTCAGCGGACACGGGAATTGGAAGCACTCAATGTCGTCACCCAGGAAATCACTTCACGCCTTGATATTCAGCAGGTGTTAAGTTCGGTGACGAATAAAACCAGCGAACTTTTGAATGGGGATGTTTCATTCTTGTGTTTGTTGGATGCGAATCAGCCTTTGCTTAAACTCCAAACATTTAGCGGAAATGCAGATGCAGCAGTTGATGATACAACCGTCATAAAAAAACATGATCTGACAGATTCCATTCTTAACAGTAATAGGGCTGTGGTTTGCGGTATTGATACCTGCCGTGAAGGCTGCTCGATCCTGTCTGATAAATATCGCAGTAGTCATATGGCAGCTCCTTTACGAAGCAATGACCAGATCATTGGCGCGTTATGCGTAGGTAGTACCAGCGCAAAAAGATTCGGTGATGAATCCACCGATCTGCTCACCAAACTTGCAAATACAGCCGCAATTGCCCTTGAAAATGCCCGTTTGTATGAACAGGCAGAGCGAATTGCCATACTTGAGGAGCGCCGTCGTATTGCGGCAGACATGCACGATGGGCTGGGGCAGACTTTTAGCTATTTAGGATTGATGACCGATCAGGTGGTTGAATTGCTCTCCAATGGAAAGAATCAGGCAGCCTTGGAAAGATTGCATTTGACTCGCGAGACCATCGAAAAAGCCACAGGAAATGTACGCAAAGCCATTAATCGGCTGATGGATGAAAACCCGATCAACTCTGACCTTTGTGATCAATTGCAGGGTGTGGCAAAGGAGCTTTCTGCCCAACATAACGCCATGATTGAATGGCGATGTGAAACCGCATCCCCATGCAATTGTCCGCCTCTGGTAAACGAACAAGTTATTCATATAGTACGTGAAGCGTTAACCAATGCGATTTCTCATGCTCACCCAACCCAGATCATTGTGCAATTTACTAAAAGAGATCATGTTTATGAGTTGCTGATTGCCGACAACGGAAAAGGGTTTGACTCTTCCCAGCCCAGCCCAAATGGACATTTTGGTTTGCAGATCATGAAGGCAAGAGCTCTGCAAATTAACGGACAACTTGAAGTCAAATCCATGCCTGGAATGGGGACACAAATTATTCTATCGTTCCCTTTGAGCAATAAGGAATAAAATTCAGATGAAGAAAATACGCGTTATGCTGGTGGACGATCACGCTTTGTTTCGTGAAGGTTTGGCAGTCATTATTGGATCTCAGCCTGATATGGAGGTTGTAGGCAATGCGAACGACGGGCTTGAAGCGGTGATCAAAGCGCAGGAACTAAAGCCAGACCTGATCCTGATGGATGTTCAAATGTCAACTATGGATGGCTTGGAAGCGACGCGCCAGATCAAGCAGCTTCTCCCTGATACGACCATTGTGGTGCTGACCGTTCGTGATGATGACGAAAAATTATTTGAGGCGTTGAAAAGCGGCGCACAGGGATATTTATTAAAGGATATTCGATCTCATATCATGGTGGAAATGCTGCATAGTGCCTTGAATGGTGAAGCCGCCATTACACCGTCGCTGGCAGGGCGGGTTCTTGCCGAGTTTCGGCGCATGAGTTTGAATCAAAAAAGTGGTGCTGATCTTCCAAATGAAGATAACTTGTTGACTGAGCGTGAATTGGAAGTGTTGTCCCTGGTTGCCAAAGGCGCGTCTGATAGGGATGTGGCTGAAAAATTAACGGTCAGCCTGAACACAGTCAAGACTCACATTCGCAATATCCTCTCCAAGCTTAGGGTCAACTCCCGTAGAGAGGCTGCCAAACTGGCGCAAAGCAAAGGGCTGTTGTAATAAAAAAGAACTAATTCTTTTTGTAAAAAGAGTGATTGAAAAATCACTCTTTTTCATTCCAATTGTTACGTATAACAAATACGTTAATCGGGGTAATTAAAGTAATATGAATGACGAAATCTAAAACTTTCGTATCTATCTTTTATGAGGAGAATCGCCATGTCCGATAAAGAAAAGGAAGAACAGCAACATCCTGGTCAAAAGATATTTGACAACATCTGGCTGTTGTTTGTGTTGTCCTTGTTGATCAGCACATTGATCTACAACGTGTGGGGGATTATTGATTTGTTAAATGTGCCTTTGGCCCCATAAATTAATAAATTGGAGAATGAATTATGTTAGCCCCTGAAAAAAATTGGTGGAAGCCCATGGGTCGCATGGAAAAAAGCTGGCTCACCGTTGCCTTTGTTTGGTGTGTCTTTCTTACGGTCATGATGCCGCTTTGGTACTTTTATGGAAAGCAGAACGTCCCCACAGAAACCTATAAGACTTCACCCGCCGATTATGGAGCGAAGGTAAATGCCTTTGTGGAGCAATATACCATCGGCGAAGATACGGTAAACGGAGTTACGCTGCCTGTTGTTGCCGCCCCTCCCGGGAGTGATGTGTACATCCGCGCCAGCACATGGCAATGGTACCCGATTCTGCAATTGGAAAAGGGAGAAGAATACCGCCTGCATATCTCTTCCTTGGATTTGCAACACGGGTTCTCCCTTCAGCCAGTCAACATCAACCTTCAGGTCATCCCTGGATATGACTATGTTGCAACCATTACACCCACCAGTTCGGGTGAATTCACCATCGTTTGTAATGAATACTGCTTTGTCGGCCATCATACGATGGTTGGTAAAGTGATCGTGACCGAGGAGAAATAAATATGGCATCCCTTGCACCTACCACTCCCTGGACAGCGGGCGCGAAAGACGATTATCGCGACTGCCCCGTAACCACGCTCAAAGTGGATATGAACACCGAACGCCTCATCATTGCCAATGCGGTCATGGCTGTGGTGACACTTGCCCTCGGCGGCATTGCGGCGTTGTTGATCGCGCTCACCCGCTGGCAGGCGATACATTTACTCCCTGCCGTTTGGTTCTACCGCCTTCTCACCTTGCATGGCATTGACATGCTAATCGCGTGGATCGTTTTCTTTGAAATGGCGGGGCTGCACTTCGGCTCGACCATTCTGCTCAATGCACGGCACGCTGCGCCAAAACTTGCGTGGACAGGCTTTATCATGATGACCGTCGGCGGTTTGATGGCAAACGCTGTGGTTTTGTTCGATCCGAATTCAAACGTCATGTTCTCGGCGTATGTTCCCATGAAGGCGCATCCGCTGTTCTACCTTCAGCTATATCCTGTTTGCGGTTGGCGCATTGATCACAGTTATTACATTCTTCATCAACATTGTGGTCGCCAAACGCGAAGGGCGCTTTTCAGGCTCGCTGCCCTTGGTGGTGTTTGGTCTCATGACCGCTGCCATCCTCGCCACCTACACCCTGCTCGAAGGCGCTGCTGCAATCGTGCCAGCCTTCTTCTGGTCACTCGGCATTCTCAAAACCTATGACCCAGGAATCTATCGCAACTTCTTCTGGGGATTTGGACATCCTGCGCAGCAGGTCAATCTTGCGGCGATGGTTTCCATTTGGTATGCGCTCGCGCAAATGACCGTTGGTATTCGCCCGGTCAATGAAAAATTCTCGCGCCTTGCCTTCATTCTCTACCTGTTCTTCATCAACCTTGGTTCGGCTCATCACTTGCTGGTTGACCCCGGTCTATCTTTCGCTTGGAAAGCCGTCAATACATCCTACGCCATGTACCTTGCTGTTCTTGGTTCCATGATGCACGCTTTCTCCATTCCTGCTGCTTTGGAAATTGCCCTACGAGCCAAAGGCTATAGAAAAGGTTTGTTCGGATGGCTTCGCAACGCACCCTGGGGCGAGCCGGGTTTTAGTTCTTTGGTTCTATCCATGTTCCTCTTTGGTTGGATCGGCGGCGTGACCGGCGTGACCATCGGCACTGAACAGATCAATATGCTCGTTCATAACACTTTGCGCCTGCCAGGTCACTTCCATGCAACAGTGGTCAGTGGCACAACCCTTGCCTTCATGGGCTTCACCTATTACGTCATTCCGCTCATCTTCCGCAAGGAGCTCAAACTCAAGAGTTGGGCAAAATGGCAGCCGTATATTTTCGGTTTCGGTATGTTGCTTACTTCCATGGGCATGATCGTCAGCGGTTTGCAGGGCGTCGCCCGCCGCAACTGGGATATCACCTTCGCTGGTGTCGTTCCTGGCACCGTTGAAATCTCACTGGCGGTCTTCGGTGTTGGCGCAATTCTCGCTGTCATCGGCGGCATCATGTATGTGACCATCGTACTCACCTCCATTCTGACCGGACCCCGCCTCGAAGCTTCCAATCTTTTGCTGCTGACTGGCACACACAACCCGATCATCGATTCCACAAAATTGACCGATCACCAAATGGAAGACAAGCAAAACCAACCCAAAGGCGCGCTCGTGCTTGTCTTTGCCTTCCTTGTCTGGTTCGCCATTTATTACTTCACTAACTGGTGGCTGCTGGGTCGTACCTGGTTCATCCGCTAGAAAGACATTCTCCTTTGAAAACCTGCCCGGGGCTTCGCCACCTCGGGCAGGTTCAAATTTCCAAGACTGGCAATTCAACAAAATGACAGCATCCTTTTTACTCGGGTTACTCGGAAGTCTTGGGCATTGTGTCGGCATGTGCAGTGCAGTCATCGTCCTCTTCGACCGCCAGCCGATCTTTCAGAATAAACTCGCCTGGGTTCTCGCACACGCGGGGCGCATCACCACCTATTCGATTCTCGGATTTATTTTTGGCGCATTTGGTCAAACCCTCTGGGCTTTTGACAATCTTCAAGCCACGCTCTCCATTCTTTTTGCGATCATCGCCTTTTATATGGCATCTGCATTTATTGGATTAACCCCCTCGCCAGAATCATTATTTCCTGGATTGGTTCAACGCTGGGGCAGCGCCATTCGTGGATTCAAATCCGCTTCGCTCCCGACCTCGTACCTGCTCGGTCTTCTTTGGGGACTACTACCCTGCGGCTTGGTTCTGACCGCGCTCCTCACAGCGGTCACTTCCACCAACGCGTTTCAAGGCATGTTGAATATGTCCGTCTTTGGCATTGCCACGCTCCCAAGTTTACTTGCCGTTAAATGGCTTGCATCAAAATCCATTCCACGCATCTGGTCACGAAGCCTTGCTTCTCTTGTGATGATGTTCTTCGGCTTTCAATTTGCCATGCGCGGATTCGCCTCGCTCGGATTGGTTGACCACTTTATGCTGGGTTCGGTCATGCTTTGGTAAATATCAAGTTGTCACTATGAATCTTGCTTCTGCTTCTCCTGTCAAAACAAAAACTCTCACCACCTGTTCGCTTTGTGGATTAACCACCCTGCATCCCCTATCGAACGACAATGGGGATGTCTTTTGCTGTCCATCGTGCAGAGAGGTGGCGGCGCTTCTAGCGGAGAGTCCAGCCGTTGAGCAGAATCAGGCTCAAATCCCAGAAGGAAGCGGGGAGGTCATCCTCACACTTGGCGGCATGTGGTGTTCATCTTGCGCGTGGTTGGTCAGTGAAAACCTCAAACGTACAAAAGGTGTGGTCAGCGCGGATGTAAATTTCATCCAACAACAAGCCAACATTACCTTCGACTCAAAAATTACCAATCACCAATTACTAAAAAGGCGCGTACGCACACTTGGGTATCAAGCCACGCTTCCAGATGAAAAACCCCGCGACGAAGAAGAATCTTTTTTCACACGTTTGTTGATCGGCGGCGTGATGGTCTTGCACGACATGATCGTGGGCGGCGGAATTTATGTGCGTGAGTTAATGGGCTGGGCAACCCCAGAGACGGCGTGGCTCGTGCATTTCTTCCAGATCATGATGTTGGTTTCGAGCCTGCCCGTTTTGATTCTGCTGGGGCTGCCGATTTTGCGAGCAGGGTTTGCAAGCCTCCTGCGCGGGCAGCCAAACATTCACACGCTGATCATGATCGGAACATTCTCGGCGTTTGGGTTATCGGTTCGCAATTTAATTTTAGGGCATGGCGGTTTATATTTTGACACCGCCACCATGCTCATCTTCCTTGTTTCGATTGGACGTTGGCTCGAAATGCAGGCGCACAAATCCAGTAACAAAGCCGTTTCACGTTTGCTTGAACAAATTCCCGATCAAGCGACGGTGGTTACAAATAATCAAGATAGTGTTGTGAATGTTGCAGAGCTCAAGCCTGGAATGCGCGTGCGGGTTCGCCCAGGTGAACGCTTCCCTGTGGATGGACTCATCGCCATCGGTGAAGGTGACGTGGACGAATCGTTATTGACAGGCGAACCCAAGCCTGTGACGCATCACGAAGGCGATAAGGTTCAAGCTGGAACGGTCAACCTTGACGGCAGTTTTGAAGTGATCGCAACGGCTGTTGGCACATCCACCACGGCGGGGCAGATCGGGCGTTTGTTGCATGAGGCGTTGTGGGCGCGTTCTCCGCTCGAAAGAATGGTGGATAAACTCTCCGCATGGATGACTCCGCTGGCGTTGGCGTTGGCGACGATTGCCTTTCTAATTTGGTATTCCATTGCTGGGCTTGAAACGGGGATGCTAGTGGCATTATCTGTTTTGTTGATCGCGTGTCCATGTGCGTTAGGGCTTGCTACTCCGCTGACGTTGTGGCTTTCGCTTGAACGCGCCGCTGAATCTGGCGTCATATTACGCAGCACAGGCGCATTGGAACGGCTTGCCAAAGTGGAGCGAATATTCTTTGATAAAACGGGAACACTTAGCAAGTTGCCAATGAAGGTGTTGGAGATTAAAGAAGAAAGAGGAAAAAAGAAAGAATTTTTAGAAGTGGTCGCTTCGGTTGAGAACGAGTCGGAACATCCGCTGGCAAAGGCGATTGTGGAGTATGCCAAGACTCAGAATATTGAACTCAGTAAACCAACATCCTTCAAAGTCCTCCCCGCTCTCGGCATTGTCGGTCAATTACCAGTTACCAATTACCAATCTCCAATTCACATTGGCTCTGCCCGTCTCATGTCTGCCGAAGGGTTGAGCATGTCAACGGATATCAGTCAGCAGGCTGAGGCGTGGAAAGAAGCGGGGTGCATCGTTGTCTATGCGGGCTGGGATGGGCAGGTGATGGGCATCCTCGCGCTCGGCGAAACCATCCGCGCCGAAGCGAAAGAGATGGTTAGTGAGTTGCAATCACGCGGATTTGAACTCGGAGTGTTGACGGGCGACGAAGCCAGCGCCGGCGCGCGTTGGCAAAAGGCGTTGGGCATCCCTGTCAGTGCCGCGCTTAGCCCTGATGAAAAGATGAAGCGCTTGAGCGAAAATTCTGCGATGGTCGGTGATGGCATTAATGACGGTCCCGCGCTCGCTGCTGCAACGATTGGACTCGCCATGAATCACGGAACCGATGTTGCCCGTTCCGCCGCCGACATTGTGCTCGTGCGCGACGATCTGCGCGTCATCCCGTGGCTGGTGGATTTATCACGCGAATCGATGAAACGTGTAAAACAGAATTTAGGCTGGGCAGTGATTTACAACCTGCTCGGTGTCGGGCTTGCAATGGCGGGGCTGCTGCAACCCGTTTTCTCTGCCTTTGCGATGGTGGCAAGCAGTATCTTTGTCACGACCAATGCCATGAAGATGAATAAATTCCCATTGTTAGATGAAGAAAATATGAAGGTCGAATAAACCCAACCTTGAACCTGAAACCTTGAACCTGGAAACTCAATCAATGACAAATTACAATCCGTACGCACAACGAAAACTCCTCCGCACCTTCGAAAAACTGTGGGCAAAATTCGAAGGCTTTATCAATCTTTTTACAAAATCGGATTTCAATCCGTTTTATCATCTCGGCACATTGACGATTTTTATGTTGCTCGTGCTGATCGGTACAGGCGTGTACATCACCCTGATTTACCGCCCGGGCTTGGATGTCGCCTATCAGACCGTTGAGAAAATCGACTCCACCTGGTTCGGTTCGCTCATGCGCAGTATGCACCGCTACGCATCCGATGGCATGATCGTGCTGATCGTTTTGCACATGCTCAAGATGTTGGTCAGCGACCGTTTCTCAGGTCAACGCTGGCTGGCATGGACGAGCGGCTGGATCATGCTTGCAATGGTCTGGCTGACAGGCACCATGGGCTACTGGCTCATTTGGGATCAACGCGCCCAATGGATGACCGAATACATGATGGAATATCTGGCGGGTTCATCGGGTCTCACCTATGTTGCGCCCGATCTTGCTTCGCGCACATTTTCCAATTTCGTCATCATCATCTTTTTGCATGTCTTCATTCCGCTCATCGGTTTTCTTGGCATTTATATTCACAGCCTCAGGCTTTCGCGTGAGCGCTGGTGGTCGCCGCGCTGGGTCAGCATTCAAGCCGTGGTAGGGCTGGTGGTCTTGTCGCTTTTGAAACCTGCTCAATCCGCGTTGCCTGCGGATCTATCACAACTGATTCAATCCGTGCCAATGGATGCCCTCTATTTGGGCTTTTTGCCATTGATTGATTTGTGGGGCAACCTGATTTTCTGGGGACTGGCAATTCTCGTCGGCGGGAGTTTGTTCCTGCTGCCCTGGCTCGCCTCTGGATCTAACCCCGGACCTGCTGCGGTTGCTGATCCAAAGTGTACTGGCTGTAACATTTGCTATGCCGAATGTCCATTCGATGCGATCCGCATGAATGACCGCAATGATTCTTCGGGTTATCACAAACTGGCGATCATCAACAGCGCACAGTGCACAGGCTGTGGAATCTGCGTGGGGGCATGTCCTACTGATGCGATTGACTTGAAGGGCGGTTATAACGGCGAGCAGGTATTCGGTGCGGTCAAAGGCGCATTATCTCAAGAAAAACAGAATGGCAGTCCTGTGACCGTTTTGTTTGCGAGTCACAGAGATGAGGCGCTGGGCGGCTTGCCAGCGGAATTAAACGTCAGCAAGGAAAAGGCTCCTGTTGCAGTGGCAACTGTCGGCGGGGAAGAGGCGGCGCGCGTCATCACGGCGGTATTGCCGAGCATCAGCGCGGTCAATATCGAGTGGATCAAATCCCTGCACACCGCAGGCGCGCGCGATGTCGTCTTGCTGTCTCATCCGTATGATGATGGGGTCTATCGTGAAGACGCGCATTGGATTTTAAGTAGATTGCATTCGCGCCACGCACTGGTCACAAAGGAAGTGCATTGGCTGGAGACAACGCCAGGCAACCCCAAAACGGTTTTGAATTTTCTGACAGACCTGCATCGCAGTGAAACGCAGGCGAAAAAATCTGTACCTGAGCTGCCGCCTGTAAAGGAGCGCAATAAACTGATTCCATCCATTGTTAGCGCGTTGATTGGAACGGTTCTGTTGTTTGGTATCTTTGCCATTGCCATCCCGTTGGATATTCCTTCGGGCATGGCTTCTGCCGATGGCTCTGCCATTCGCATCGCTTTGGATTTGAAAGGTAAGATTTCAGTTGCGGCAATTCCCGAAGGCATGACCCTGCCCGAAGGCGCAGACGTTGAAAAGATTTTTGGCGGCGAGCATTACCCGGTGAGTGTGATCGTTGTGATGGATGGCGAAACGATTTTGGAAGAGACGTATCAACCTTCAGGTGTTGGCGGTAACGGGCGTATTTCGGCGCTTGAATTCTTGCCCATTCCTTCTGGATCGCATCAAATTGAAATGCGCTTGAAGGATGACGAAAATGATTACCGTGTAGTGTATTCAGATACACTTGACCTGAGTGTGGGGCAGGTTGTAGTGTTTAGTTATGATGATAAGAGCGATATGGTGATTGTTCGATAGACACTTAAACAAAAGAGCGCAGGGTTTTAGCCCTGCGCTCTTTTTGTTTACTTTGCTTGCTTGGGTTTCATTTGATATGCTGCAAAAAATCCGATCAGCAGAACAGCCAGCACCGCAAAGGGAATCCATGTCAGCCGTGCGTCTTCGGCAAGAATGGCGCGGAATGGCTCTTCGATCTCGGGGTTGGCGATATACCATTTGCCGCCATCCTCAGAAAAGCCGTTGACAATACCGTCGTAGTATACATACCCATTGTATGGATAGTAATGCAATTGATCGTAGGGAATGCCTTTGCTGCCATCGGCATGCATCCGCACGATCTGATAGCCCTGTCCGGGCTCTGTTGGCGGTTCAATACTGCCTTTTGAAAAATCGGCAAAAGTATTGATATCCGCAGTGAATAAGGGGTTGGACACATTAATGTCGCCTGTAATGCCGGGTCCTTTGATGACAATGTAGTCAAATTCGCCAGCAGCACGCGCGACGACTCCGGGGATAACCAGAGCCAAAATCAATACAAAGAAGTATATTTTTTTCATTTTTTTCTCCAGATCATTTTGTCTGATTATCCCAGAAATTTTTTGTTTGTCTTTGATCTAGCGCAAGGATGACATGGAAGAGTGAAGCTAATTACGCCTTACTTTACAGGCTTTAACCCGAAAAATACGCGGCTCACATTCCAACGCTTTACTGCTTCATAAGCAAGCAAAGTCAAACCTGTGGCGAACACAACAATCAGCGGATACTTCACCGTCACCGGCGCGTCGAGCTGAATTACAAAATATCCTGTTATCACGCTGAATGTCATGTGCAATAAATAGAACGGCATCGCCGCTTCACTTGCGTATCGCAGAATATGATTTGTGAAATTCAAGAAGCGATGTCCCAGCCCAAGCGTTGCCAGCGTCAACGCCCAGCGCCCCATTTGGTACATCAAACCCAATGCCATCCACTGTGGCGTCCATTGGGCAAAATTTCTGATCGGGAAAATGATGTTGATCGCGGTCTCAGCCACGCCATACGCCAGCGCAATCCACGTCAATTTATCAATGGATTTTTGAAAACGCATGTCGCTTGCAAAGACAAACCCGAAAAAGAAAATCAGGAAGTAATACAGCGGATTCATATCCCCAAGGATTCCCGTCGCGGCGGCAAGCGTTAACGGGATCCCCAATACGATCAGACTCATGGGAGTCTGCATCGCTTTTCCAAATCTTTCGATTACGCTTTTTCCTTTTTCTGTCCGCAACCATTGGAAGATGGGTAGCCCGACCAATGAAAAGACAAACAGAAACAAAATGAACCACAAATGCGCTGGTGTGAACGCTCCGTTCATTCCGTCCAGTTGATTCAGGTCAATGCGAAAGAAACCAGCGTAGCCTTCCTGTAGCGAAAGTACATCACTATGTTGGATGTATATTGTTAACGGGACATACGTCAGAATGCCAAAGAGGAGCGGAAGAAATAACCGCACAGATCGTTCGCGGATATATTCTCCCACCGAGCGGACACCGAGCGCAAAATACGTCGCCGCGCCAGAGATCATGAACAGCATAGGCATGTGCCACATATGGATGAATCCTGTGACTTCAGCCAGGATGTGGCTGTTAACCGAATCCCTGATGTACATGATGGTAAATGGGTCGAATACAAAGATCAACGCCACGTGAAAGGGGATGAGTAATAACACGCCCAGCACACGTAGCCAGTCGAGGTCGTGGCGTCTTTCGGAGGACGATGTCATGGTGATAACTCCTTATTTATGTCATTGCGAGGGCGCTCTTGTTCTTTGCCCGAAGCAATCCCCTCAATGCAAGGAGATTGCTTCGTCGGGAAGAGCACCCTCCTCGCAATGACATATGTTTATAATGGCATTGCCTCAATCGAATGAAACATGCCAAGAATGTTCCGTTTGCTTCTCACTATCTTGATACCCGCGGATTGCACCAGATCTAATGGATCTTGATTCCAGCGGCAACCCGCATGGTCTTCATAGTGTTGATATTCATGGTGGTCTTGATATTTTGCCAACCACGGCAGGGAACTATGACCATGTTCCAGAAGCAGGATCAAGCCGTTAGGTCGGCAGACGCGCTGTATTTCCTGCAAGGCTTTGAGTGGATTCGGAAACGTGCAAGTAGACAAGGTCGAGACTACCGTGTCGAAACTTCCATCAGGAATTTCAAGATGCTCGGCATCCATTACTGCAAAGTTTACATTTAGTCCGTGTTTGATTGCATTCTCGCGGGCAATTTTCAGCATTTTAGGACTCAGGTCGACTGCCGTGACCTCACTGCCAGCGGGGAAGAAGGGAAGATTCGAGCCTGTGCCGCACGCCACTTCCAAAATTTTGCCGCTCGCTTTTGAAAGCAGCTTCTTTTTCAGCCGCGCCACGCCGAGAATGTGCTGGTCGAACCATGTTCTTTTCTCGTATTGGCTGGCGATCTCATCATAGGCGGTTTGTATTTGGGGAATAGTCAATCTTGCGCTAGACGGAATGCGTTGAGGCTTGCAGGTTTTCCCTTCCTGCGTTTTTATCGTTTTCATGATTGCTCCTTTTGTTATACTGTGTAACAGTATGTGTAACAATGTTTGTATTGTAGCCAGCCCCGTGAGTAAGTCAATTACGGATATAGAGTTGATGTAACTTAAGTTATAGAAAGCTGAGTTTTGTAACAAAAGTGGATAACCATGCCAAGAAAATCATCCCTCGTAAACATTGACCCTCGTGTCAAACGCACACGCCGATTGTTGCGCGACGCGCTAGTTTCATTGATTCTGAAAAAGGACTTTGCCTCCATCACGATCAGGGAGGTCACAGAACGTGCCGAGGTAGCCTACATTACGTTCTATAGGCATTATGAAAGTCTCGATCAGTTGCTGATGGAAGTATTGGATGAAGGGCTGACGGAGTTGATGGTCCACATCGAGACACTGGCGAAACAGTCCGATACCTCCGCTCTTGAAACAGAGGGACGACTCATCTTCGAGTACATAGGGCAAAAAGCTGATCTTTTCCATATCCTGCTCAAAAGCCAGAGCGTGACACGTATCCGCAAGAAGGTTGTGAGTAATATATCCGCCATTTTCCAGAAATCCTGTGTGCCATTGGAAAGGCTGGGAAATCAGGTAACGATCAATATGGCATCGAACCACATCGCCACATCTTTATTGTCACTGATCGAGTGGTGGCTGGAAAATAATATGAAACCTTCCCCGATTGAGATGGGGAAGGTTTACAAGAGTTTGATTATTGATTCAACGGTAGGAGCAGTGAGTTCTTTATCGGCAGTGGCAAGATAGGCGTTTTACCCGCCTCATATTTTCAATTAATACACAATCACTTGATCTGCTTTCAACGTCCAATCGCCCAGTAAATCCATATTCCCCATCTCGACTCCTTCTGTTAATTCATCTAACCCGAGACCTCGGGCTTCACAACAAGTGCCTCAGGTAGCGACCTTGCCGCGCTTCGTGAGTGACTTGACCATGCGCTCGATGTTGTAATAACCATCTGGTGTTTTCTGCGCCTTGCGAGCACAATAGACCGCGTCGGCAATCAAGAAGACCATTACCCGCACTTCATCGCGTTTGACCAGATTCATAGCATGACGCATGGCATTATAGGGACGCTCATCTCCATATGGGGCATCATTGATCACGAAAAGAAATTTTTTCATCTGGCATCATCCTTTGTAGGCGGTTTGGTTTGGTGAAGGGTTTCCTAGTGAGATTTTGTATTCATAGTGAAATTATAACTTGAAGACCGTAACTAAGCCTCCGCACAGCCCGCAAGACCGAGCAAAAGCCGCTTATCTCATCACACAAATGGGCGGGCATTCTAACTCAGTGGTTTCAGGAATGTTAATCAGCGAGTTCGATGGCATAGGTCCACAAACCTATCAGGGCTTCACATGGACTCCGCAAGTGCTATGGGGTGGCACGAATTGTCCCGGTCACCGTCCGGGGTGTGACGATCTTGCTGCCGGGTTATGGATTCCGCTCAGCGCGGAACAGTACACAGTTCACAACCCGAGCGGACAATACATCCGTGTAGGAGGCGGCACACATCAACTGGATGATGGACGAATGCTTGCCCAAGGCATCGCTAACGGACAATACACATATCCGGTTATAAGTTTTACCCTCATGGTTGCGCCATCTACATTGCAGATTGTTCAAAGCAGTGATGGAATTTCAGAGATCACTGCCTTTGTGAATGAGCTGAATGGCTATAACTTCGTCCGCTGGGCAAATATTGAAGAGACCGCCCAAGCCTGGGTGGCAGCAGGAAGCGTTCCAAGTCGCATTGAAACGAAGTAGCACATCTAGAAGTTATCTCAAAAATGTCATCCTGCCTGCACCGTGCAGCAGGCACGCGTGAGCGATAGCGAAGAATCTCTACGCCCAAAATAAAAGACCCTCACTGCACTGCATCCGCACCGCGGGCACATGTCGGTCGCGACGACCACGCTCTCTCACATCGTCCCGATGTCCTTCGGGAGAGCGACACAAATCGGACTTTGAGAAAGCCGTACTCTCTGACCCATTTAACGCTCAACAAAACTACCCAATGTTGTATACTTACCTAATCCAGCGGGGATTTGCGCCCGCTCAAAAATAATCCTTCAATTCAAGCTATAGAAATGCTACGGTACCCTATGTACTTCTTCACCAGCGTCGCGGACGAACTTTACCGCAGCCCAATGATAAAATCCCTCACACCATGACCCAACTCGAAAATATCGAAGCCATTGAAAAGAGACTTTGGAACGCGGCGGACAATTTGCGCGCGAATTCCAACTATGCCAGCAACGAGTATTTCATGCCCGTGATGGGACTGATCTTCCTGCGCCATGCCTACAGCCGCTTTTTGATGGTGAAGGACTCCATCGAAGCGGGGCTGCCCCAGCGTGCCGGCAAGACGCGTGAGTTGACCAAGCAGGATTTCTCGCAGAAGAGTTCCATCTTCCTGCGACCGAACGCCCAGTTCGATTATCTCGTGTCGCTCCCCAGCGAAGCGGACCGCGCGGACGCCATCATCAAGGCGATGGAATCCATCGAAGAGGACTATGCCACGCTCAAAGGCGTGCTCCCCAAAGCCGAGTATCAGGAATTGGATAATGAAGTACTCGGTCAACTGCTGCGCCAGCTCAATCCCGATGAACTCAAGCGCGTGTCGGGCGATGTCTTCGGGCGCATTTACGAATACTTCCTAACCCAGTTTGCCGACCAGAAGGCACACGATGGCGGCGAGTTCTTCACGCCCATTTCGTTGGTGTCGCTGATTGCCAACGTGCTCGAACCCAAAAGCGGACAAGTCCTCGACCCCGCCTGCGGATCGGGCGGCATGTTCGTGCAGAGCGCCCGCTTTGTGGAGCAGTTGCACGCCAACCCTGCCGAACGTCTCACCTTTTACGGCTTGGAAAAGAATCCCACCACCATCCGCCTTGCCAAGATGAACCTCGCCGTGCATGGGCTCGAAGGCGACATTCAGAAAGCCATCAGTTATTACGAAGACCCGCACGAACTCTTCGGCAAAGCCGACTTTGTGATGGCGAACCCGCCCTTCAACGTGGACGAAGTGGACGCGGACAAGGTCAAGAATGACCCGCGCCTTCCGTTTGGTCTGCCTGGTGTGAATAACAAAGGCAAGGTCTCCAACGGCAATTATTTGTGGATCAGTTATTTCTACAGTTACCTGAACGCAAAGGGTCGGGCTGGATTCGTCATGTCGTCGCAGGCATCCAGCGCGGGCAGGGATGAAGCGAAGGTGCGCCAAAAACTGATCGAGAGCGAAGCCGTCGAGGCGATGATCGCCATCCGCTCGAATTTCTTTTACACCCGCACCGTGCCCTGCGAACTGTGGTTCCTCAACCGCGACAAGCCGAAGAAGCACAAGGGCAAGATCCTGATGATCGACGCCCGCAACGTCTACCGCAAGGTGACGCGCAAGATCTATGACTTCAGCCCCGAGCAGTTGCAGAATTTGCTGTCCATCGTCTGGCTGTATCGTGGAGAAGACCGCCGCTTTCTTAATCTCGTGGCTGGTTACCTGACCCGAACCCTGACCGAAGCCCAAGCCTGTTTCAACGACGACTCCCTGCCGGCGTTCATCCGAGACCTGACAGGTTTCTACAAAACGCTGGGTGAACAAGTGGACGTTGACTTAAAGACCTCTCAGGTGCTTATACAAAGGATTGAAGATTTTCAAACGACATTGCCGCCTTCCGCAAAGCCATAGACAAAGAAGCCGCGCATTGGGCAAAGCAGACCAAGCCCAGCGCCGCCGACCTCGTCAAAGCGACCGAGCGCCTCGCCCCGCTGACCGAAACCGCCCGCGACCTGATTCGCGACGCCGACCTGCTCTACAAACAAGCCAGCCGTTTGATGGATGGTGGTGATGAAGAGACCCTAAAGGTCTCCAAGACCTTTAGGGTCTTATTGAAAAATATCGAAGAATCCCGCAAAGCCGCAACAGAGGGACTCAAGCAGGTGCGTTATTTCCACAGGCAAGCCCACTGGTTGACCGAGCGCTTCCCCGATGGCGAACTGCGTGATGTGCCAGGGTTGGTGAAACTGGTGGACGTTGCCGAGATGGGCGAAGACTACAGCCTGACCCCTGGGCGTTATGTGGGCGTCGCCCCCGAAGAAGTGGATGAAGACTTTGACTTTGAAGCCGCCCTGCACGATATTCACGTGGAGTTGGGTGGACTGAACGCCGAAGCCGCCGAACTGGCAGTGAAGATTGCCAAGAACTTTGAGGAGTTGGGGGGATGAAGAACTGGAGTGAAAAAACCCTTGATGAATTAGGATATAAGTCAAAGTGGCGTTTCGTCATCGCCATCAGACGCTGAATACTTATAATGGGGATTATCCTGTTAATTCAAAATGGGCGCATAAAGCACTCCAATCTTTACATCACGGAATATTCCCAGAATATGCTAAAGCAGGGAGTCTATTATTTGCTGAAGGGGACACTCTGGATTACATGTGCAATATTCTGATACAGCCATTTTGTCTTTTGATGCTTGTTTCGAAGATGTAAGGGTTCATTCAGATGAAGATAAGGCAAATTCTTGTTTTATCAAATATTTGGTTTGGCGCATTACTTGAAAAACAGTTCAAAAATTGTTCAGGTGGTGCAGCAACTTTTAGTCCAAGAATTCATGATCTATCCGTTCCATTCCAGATGAAAATTCAACACCGCATCGCGGACATCCTCTCCGCCTACGACGACCTGATCGAAAACAACCGCCGCCGCATTGACCTGTTGGAGCAGTCGGCGCGTATGTTATACAAAGAGTGGTTCGTTTCTCTGCGCTTCCCAGGGCATGAGCACGTCAAGGTCAAAGACGGCGTGCCGCAGGGATGGGAAAATTTGCAAGGTCGAAGATTTGGAAATTCAAGTAATTGGTGGAACACCAAAACACAAAAGCCAAGTTTATTGGGACGGCGATATTCCCTTTGTAAAACCCCAAGATATATTCAAATTGTCTGTGTACCAAGACGGAACAACAATTACAGAAGCGGTTTCCAAAGTTACAAGCAAATTTAATTTTTACAAAAGGCGATTGATGGTTTCTGTATTGGCACAGTAGGCGTTGTGGCGCAAAAGCAATGAAATCGAAACAAACAACCTACAGATTAATTGGCATGACCCAAGTTGCCCTATTCTTTGTATTCTGCTTTGCGGCATTGCGACTAGGTGAAACATCGTCTTGAAAGAATGAGTGGCAGTGTAACCATGCCAAATTGTGAATAAATCAAAATTTATTTCGTGCCAATCAACCTATCACCCACAAAACTTGTTTTGGCCTTTGAAGAAAGTGATGTCTAATATTTGCAAATTGGAAACACTTCAGTATGAATGAAGAACCGTTTCAACAAGCCCGCGACCTGCTCCTGCCGCGCCTGATGAATGGGGAAATACCCGTATGAGTCACTACACCGAAGATACCCTCGTCCAACGAACCACCGCCGAATACCTCGAGAAGAACCTCGGCTGGGATTCGGTCTATGCTTACAACGACGAAACCTTCGGCGAAGATGGAACTCTGGGGCGAAGGACCAAGCACGAGGTAGTCCTGACGCGCTACCTGCGAGCCGCCCTCGTCAAATTTAATCAACATCTCAATCTGCCCGAGTCCGCCTACGAAGACGCCATCCGCCAGATCACCGAGTTCAGCTCCACCCTGAGCATGCTCGCCACCAATCGTGAAAAATACGACCTGCTCAAAGACGGCGTGCAAGTCAGTTATCGCGACGCGCAAGGCGAACTCAAACGGGAGCGCCTGCGCGTCTTTGATTTCAAGAACCCCAAAGAGAATCACTTCCTGTGCGTGCGTGAAATGTGGGTGTATGGCTCGATCTATCACAGAAGACCCGACATCCTCGGCTTCGTCAACGGCTTGCCCCTGATCTTTGTGGAGTTGAAAAATATCCATCGGGATATCAAGGTCGCCTACGAGAAGAACTACTCCGACTATAAAGACACCATCCCGCACATCTTCCACCATAACGCCATCGTGGTGCTGGGCAACGGCGTCGAAGCCAAGATCGGCTCGCTCTCCAGCAAGTACGAACACTTCCACGAATGGAAGCGCCTGCACGAAGACGACCCCGGTGTGGTGGATATGGAAACCCTGCTCAAAGGCGTGTTCGATAAAACCAACCTGATCGACATCTTCGAGAACTTCATCGTCTTCGACGACTCAAGCGGTGAAACGCGCAAGGTGCTCGCCCGCAACCATCAATTCCTCGGCGTCAATCGCGCCGTTGAATCAGTGCAGGACCGCAAAGAGCGCAAAGGCAGGCTGGGCGTCTTCTGGCATACCCAGGGCAGCGGCAAATCCTACTCGATGGTGTTCTTCACCCGCAAAGTCCACCGCAAACTGGGCGGCAACTTCACCTTCCTCATCTGCACCGACCGCGACGATCTCGACACCCAGATCTACAAAACGTTTGCAGGCTGCGGGCTGGCAGATAACGACAAAGACCCGTGCCGCGCCTCCAGTGCTAAAGACCTGGCAGGCTTGCTCGCCCAGCACAAATCCTACGTCTTTAGTTTGGTTCAGAAATTCAACCTCAAGATCAATTCGCCCGAAGAAGCCTATTCAACGCGTGACGATATCATCGTCATCACCGACGAAGCCCACCGCACCCAATACGGTCTGCTCTCGCTCAACATGCGCAACGCCCTGCCGCATGCCAGTTACATGGGCTTCACGGGCACACCGCTCTTCAAGGATGATGAGATCACCACCAAGATCTTCGGCGATTACATCTCCACCTACGACTTCCAACGCGCCGTCGATGACAAAGCCACCGTCCCACTCTACTACGACGCGCGCGGCGACAAACTCGGCATCGCCACCAACGACCTCAACGAACGCATCGCAGAAAAACTCGAACAACTTGAGATCGAAGACGTCAATGTGGAGCAGCGCCTCGAAAACGAACTCAAGGGTGATTATCACATCCTGACGGCGGAGAAGCGTCTGGAACAAGTCGCTCAGGATTTTGTCACGCACTATTCCAACGCCTGGGAAAGCGGCAAGTCCATGATCGTGTGTGTCGATAAGATCACAACCGTCCGCCTCTACAACCTGGTCGAAAAATACTGGCGCGAACGCATCGTGGCATTGGAAAAAAGCCTCCGCTCCACCAAAGACGAGCAGGAGGAAACCTACCGCCTGCGCCAGATCCAGTGGATGAAAGAAACCCACCTGGCAGTCGTCATCAGCGAAGAACAAGGGGAAGTGGCTAAATTCCGCAAATGGGATCTTGGATATCACCCCCGCACCGCAAACTCATCAAAGAAGGATTCGAACTCGCGGATCATACCCGTATCGATCTTGAATCAGCTTTCAAGAAGCCTGATCATCCCTTCCGCATCGCCATCGTCTGCGCCATGTGGCTGACCGGTTTCGATGTACCCAGTCTCACCACGCTGTATCTCGACAAGCCGCTCAAAGCCCACACCCTCATGCAAGCCATCGCCCGCGCCAATCGCGTCCACGAAGGCAAGACCAACGGTCTGATCGTGGACTACTGCGGCATCCTCAAAAACCTGCGCAAGGCGCTCGCCACCTTTGCCGGCAAGGGCGATGAAGGACGCGGGGATGACGATGAAATCGACCCGACCCTGCCCGACGAAGAACTGCTCAAGTCCCTTGATGAAGCCGTGAACCTCGCCAAAGACTTCCTCGCCGAACGCGGCGCCGTGCTCGATGACATTCTCAGCAAGTCAGGCTTTGAACGCAATGCAGCCATCCGCAAGGCAAAAGAAGCCGCCAACGAAAACGACAAGACCCGCAAACGCTTTGAAGTGATGTGTCGCGAAGTCTTCAACAAGTTCATAGCCTGTGTCAACGTGAAGGGCGTCAACGCCTACCGCAACTCCCGCGACGCCCTGGCTGTCATCTACAAAAGCCTGGAACAAGACCGCGAAGAAGCCGACATCAGCGACATCCTCCGCCAGTTGCACGAAGTGGTGGACCATGTCATCACCACCCAAACCGCGCAAACCGCCGAAGACCGCCCGCCCTACGACATCAGCAAGATCGACTTCGAGCGCCTGCGCAAAGAGTTCGAACGTTCGCCAGCCAAGCATACGACTGTCCAGAACCTGCGCCAGGCAATTGAACAACGCCTGCAACGTCTGCTCGAACGCAATCCGCTCCGCACTGACTTCCAACGTCACTACGACGAGATCATCGCCGACTACAACCGCGAAAAAGATCGCCTCACCATCGAGCAAACCTTTGAAGAATTGCTTCGGCAAGTTCAAAGCATGGATGAAGAAGAAACCCGCGCCGCCCGCGAAGGCTTGGATGAAGAATCCCTCGCCATCTTCGACCTGCTCAACAAACCCGACCTGACCCCCGCCGAGATCAAACGCATCAAAGCTGTCGCCGTCGAACTGCTCGCCGCCCTCAAAGCCGAAAAACTGCGCATCCCCCAATGGCGCGAAAAAGAAACCACCCGCGACGCCGTCTTCGTCACCATCCAAAACTTCCTCTACGCCGACAGCACAGGTCTCCCACACCGTTACACCGAAACCGAAGTCAAAACCAAAACCAACGACGTATTCACCCACATCTTCAGGGTATATCCCACCGTGCCATCACCGTATTACCAATCCACGGCGGGGTGATAAAGTAATTTTGCGACAAAAATAGTGCGCCCCCGTCACGCCACTTTCATTAGTTCATCACTCCTCTCCCTCCGAGTGGTCTCCAGACCAATTGTCTTCGTATTCTTCCCCCGTGGAGAATCTGGGTTTTGAGGACTTTGGCTTTGGGGGGTTGATGATCTTTTCCTTTTTCGGCTTCGATGGATATTGGCTTGGATCAAAAGGAAGTTCCTCTTGGGAATGGACAGATAAGAAATAATGGCTTGAAGAAAGATCTTCGTGCCACTTTCCAAATTCATAAGGCGGCAGTCTCCCAAAATCCCGCCAGTCATGTCCGATCACCGCGACCCAGGGGCTTATCCTTGGAATACACCAGGCAAAACGTTTCACCACCCAAGGCTGACCCATAACGCAAAAGACAATAGGGATATTCCACTTCTCCGCATGGTCATACGCCAGCAGAAGCCGCCTCCTGTAATTCGCCTCTATGGTCTTGGTCGAGCTGTGTCCGGTATCTACCTCCAGCCAAAATAAAATTTCCTTCCCACAATGCGTGCCCCAAGTCAGGGCATCCGGAATACCATATTTGACCGGCACCTCGGTCCAACAATCCCAGATCTCGATGTTGTGATAAGCAGTTTCCAGCCATGCCCGCCACATCCGTGCCTTGCGTCGGTGGCGTTCCGCTGCGTATCGGAATTCGCCGCGATGTTTTTTGAAATGCACACCCTTGGGGATGTTCCAGGAGCGATGCGCCAACTTCAGCCCTGCGTTTCGTATCGCCCACCCCTCGTACCTGCCGATCCGCTTGCGCTCGATCAGGTTTCTCGCTTGGAGTCCTTTCAGAAGTTTACGGATATAGGTCTCGCTCAACCCAGCCAGCGAAGCGATCTCCGGTTTATGGGCGGTTCCCAGTCGTGCCAAGATCCGTAACACACGAATGGTATTCGGTTTATATCCGAAGTCGGCTGGTTTAAAAGGCGGTTGGATTTGCGGCGCCGGCGCATTTTCCAGAAGGGATGGATATCCATGTGGAGTGAAATCCCAATTGCTTTTTGGCGTTTCTCCAGTTGGCAATATCACTATCGGCATCTTGCGCTTCACCAATCGATCCATCTCGTGCAAATACCACCTTCCCGGCGCATCCACCGAAACCCACAAACAAGCACGGGGTCGAGCCTTCATCAAGCGATTGGCGATCAGGTCAATGATCCGCGCCTGCGCATAAGGCGGCAGCCCATCCGTGGCGGACAGGCTGCACTTGAACACATCGACGATCACCTTGCCATTGCTTGCGATGATTGGCTTCCATTCCAACGCCAGGCTGGAGAGTATATCCATTCGCTAATACTTCCAGTTCTTGGGCATGCTCTTACGCCCGTCTGCGCCTTTGAGGTGAATCAAATACCCATTGCAGGCAAAGCGGTTATCCTCGATGCGGCTTTTCAAGTAGCCGGAGAGTTCATCCGAGCTCTGGTAGTTGGCAGCGATGATAGTTAGTGCTTCCTGCCGGATCGCACGCTGGTAGAGGAGGTCTAGCAGTTGGAAGATTCGTTCCTTTGCCCAATCAGTCTGCCCGACTTTGTCCAGCTCATCGATGGCAAGCACATCCAGGGATGTCCACCACTCCATACGCCGCACCAGTTCGGTCATCTTGTTCTCACGTTCATCATAGGCACTGCGGATGTCATCCAACACGCCAGCCAGGTTGGCGTATGCCGCCCGCTTGCCGGCTCGCACTGCTGTTGCCACGGCGACCTTCAAGATCAGGCTCTTGCCTTGTCCAAACCCGCCATACAAGAATACCAAGCCGTGTCCATCCTCAAAGGCTTTGCGTGTGGTCGTGCAAGCCTGGTCTGCCTGATTGACTCCCTTGCGTACCAGATTCCAGTTCAAATTGCGGATTTCGTCAGCAGTCAATCCAATTCGGGAATCGACATTTCCAGAACTCAGGTGCGCGGCAATATCACGCGACTGCGCATGGCGGCAGCGTTCCACCTTGCCAAACTTTGGATGTCCGACTGGTACTTCATAGCGGACATATCCGATCCCACCACATTCAGGGCAATCTGGAGAGCAATCGCCATGATGAATCGGTCGCAGGGTAAGCCCGTCCTTGTCGGCGTTATATATACCTTCTGGGGTAAGGTCTGAAATATGATTCATGCTCATGCGTTATCTTTCTTTTCGATCAAGCTTGGAAGTTCCGCTTCCATCCGCTGCCGGATTGCCTCGTAATCGACTGTTGGCTCTGTAGTCGGTGCTGGCTTTGCGTTGGTTCGAAATTTATTGCGCTGTTTGGGGATTTGTCCGACTGCCGCCCATTCGGACAACCAGCATAAATTGGTGGGGCGGATGCCGCGCACGTCGGCTTCGGCGGCGAACGGCTTCAAGGCTTGTGCCGCCGCTTGTGGCGTTTCATAGCGTTGAAGGTACATGCCCAAAACCCGCAATGCTACCGTCCGCTGCTCGGAATTGGGCAGGGTCAAGTGACTGGGGCGCACCAACCGATACAAGGCTTCCGCACGTTCTTCCGGCGATGGTTCGTTTTTCCGTATGCTGCCGGAAGGAGGAGTAGAAGAGTCACTGACGTTAATTAATTCATTTAAGCGCACTATAGAAACTGGTGAAAAATCGCGACTCTGTTTTTCAGGTGAAAAGTTTTCACCTGAAATTTTTTCATCCGTTTCCAATGGCGGTTTTGCCCCAGATGGGGGAGCGACTTCTCCGCTTGCCAGTTTTGCCAGCGTCATTCGCGCCAGTGGTGATGACTGTTCACTGGCAGTGATCGCCACTGGGTTCATTCCTGTAATGACCTGATAAACCGATCCGCTGCCCTTACCCCTGCCGCCTTTTCCGCGTGCCAGCCGACGCAGCTCGTTGGACTTCTCCAGGTCCGCGATCAGGTTCAAGATATTGCGTTCGGACTGCCGGCACTTGACCGCCATCTGCTCGATGCTCGGATGGCAATAGCCCCAGTCATCGGACCAGTCCGCCATTGCCAGCAGTAGCAACAACGGCGTCCCGCCTTTGCCGCTTTGCTTCCATACGCGGTTTGAGGTCTCCACGCTCATGCTTTCCTCCCATGTTGAAAAGCCCACAGGAAGCTCGCTGGCGAACGATTTTCTAAAGATGTGTCACAGGTCATCTCAAAGTCAAATCGCGCCACACAGCCTTTCCTATAAAGAGAAGGTATGCGGCAAACTATGCGGATATAGTCGCGGCATGTATACGGCAAATGTGCGGAGGCTATACGGAACCGCATAGTCAAAATTTTGACCCTGAAAAAATCATTCAGTTTTCCGCGAACGCTCATGGTTCGATCCCTTTCAAGGTCATCTTCACGATCACAGGATGAGGCGTCAACTTCAACCTGCCGGCTCGATAAGACTTCAATCCATGTCGCAGAAAATTTGTGACGATTTCACCCACAGGAACCGCAAGCTCTTCCGCCAATGAACACAGATCCGTATGAACGCCAGGCGGGATGCGATACGAGACAGCCGGAACGGATTTCTGTTTTCGTTCGACCCTTTTATTTTTGCGAGTGGGGATATCCCTTTTGGGACCTTCCGCTTCTTCCCACGCCCCAATCTGTTTTTGCGGAAAGAGAGTCATCTTTCGCCCAAGCGGATTGGGCTGCGCCGTCAATGACAGTTTCCCTTCATCTACACATTCAAAGCCATATTCGAAGAAGGCATGTGCCACATCGTCGGCAGTGACGTGTAGGTGTTCTGCGAGTGTCAACACTTCTTCCCGTACCTCCAGCGGCACGTTGACATATCGGTACGGACGATGAGTCTTTTCCCATTGACGGTTGCGCTTGGCGGGACGGCGACCGTGTCGGTTCCATCCTCCCGCTGTAGCGGCGAGCGGGATGCTGTCGGCAAATTCACTTCGCCGCGTGTCGGCATGTGTGTCGGTGAGCATATCCTTGCGTGACATCCTCGCTCCTATGCCTTGAGCACAATGTCCACCAGCCGGCTGTATTCCTCTGCTGCTCGGCTATCTGATGCATGTTCGAAGATTGTTTTTCCAAAAGCAGGGCATTCCGCCAGCACCACCGCACGATGGATGGGCGGCAGGACCAACTCTCCCAAATTGACACGCATGGCGTCCAGGTTGATGCGGTGTTCTTTGACCTGCTCTATAAAGAATGTGGGTAATACATCGAATAATCCGCCTTTCCACCCTTTCTCAGCGGAGAGTCTTTTCATAGTGTCCAGTACCTGCCGAAGACCGTCTGAGCCGAGCGCTTCTGCCGGCGTCGGCACGATCACCATGTCACTTGCCCATAGGACGCGTTCCTGAATCCCTCCCAGGCTGGGAGCGGTGTCCAATACCAGATAGTGATATTGAGAGGTGCAGAAGCGCTGCAAAGCTTCCCGCACCCAGGAGATCGGTTTGCCCTGCGAGTTGATCATCGCCTGTGCATCGGCGGTTTGTTTGTTGCCAGGTAGCAGCCACAGATTTTCCCGCTCGGTCTCAATGATCTTGCTTTGAATGTAGGCAGTTTCGTTGGAACCAATATCCATTGTGAGTAAGGCGTAGATGCCGGCAGAGGGGGAGAGGTGTAAGGCCCGGGCTGCTTGCCCCTGAGGATCAAAATCCAGGAGCAGGGTGCGCTTGCCGCGGCGTGCCAGTCCATGTGCAAGCGTGAGGGCGGTAGTGGTCTTGCCGACCCCGCCTTTTTGATTTGCAATCGTGAGGATGGTTGTCATTGGTTTCCTAAGTTCTTGATTTAAGGTTGTTATTGAATTCCGATTAAAAGCAAAAAAGGCATAGGGATAGTCATCCCTGTCGTTATTGCGGGTAGAAAAACGTATAAATATAGCGACACTAATTTGATACCCTCATTGCAAATCAAATAAATTTGTTGACATGAATAATCTGTATCATGTTTTTCGATTTATCAATTCGGTGTAAAGACAACTATGGTAGATGAGGAATCAGAGAAAACCGCGCTGGATTTGGCGTTGATAAAGTGCTTACGCATATTTGCCAGGCATGGTCGAAATTTGCGTTTGCAAGGAAATGTTTTAAAGGAGAGTGAGGTTACGACCTCTGATAAATCGGATGTAAAGCCTGTTTCAGAAGTTTCGAAAAAAGATGAGTAACAATTGGCAACTCGGTTGGTAATTTGCCGTCTTTATAAAATTAAATAATGTTTTAGGCTGCGTGTATAATTCCGCCCATGAGTATAGAGACCATGAAGAACAGCAATGAATGGCTGACAGTTCAGGAAGCAGCAACTCTGACAGGCTATCACGCTGAGTATTTACGTCTTTTGATACGAGAGGGAAAGATTGTTGCCCGGAAATTTGGACCTGTTTGGGCAATTGAAAAAGCCTCCTTGCTATCATATTTGAAGGCTGCAGAGAAATCTTCGGATCGGCGTCACGGTCCGAAATAGATATATCTGGATGATAAAGCTTTTTCTTTTCAAAATTATATTGTAATGATACAATATAATTGTTCATGAAAACGGGCGTGTAAAGTGCGGTAACACGATACGCGCCCTAACCCAACCCACCGTGGTAGCGGTAGGTGAGCTATTTGCAATTATAGCCTCTACAAACGCCCTGTGGGATTCCATCGGGCAATTCGCTTTAAGCGATAAAAGCGAGTCGCCTAACAAGTGAGGTTAATAATGCGTACGAATACTTCTTTTCAAGCCTCTAAACTAAGTGATAGTGGCATACCAGCGAGCGTGATGAACGCTTTACTTAGCGTTCGCAAAGAATGGGAGGTTACAGGTCAGACAAGCCTTCTGCACTGTGAGTGCCCGGTCGGTTTGCTTCTTTTCGATATTGTTACAAAGTTAGATATTTCCGCCGAAGAGCAACGGTATTTGCTTGGCTCGGTACTGTTCGACGAAGTAACTGAATTTCTGCAGAAGTAAGTTTAAACGAAAGATGGGGATGTGCCGGTGCATCCCCATTTAGTTTTATGAATTCTAAAAGGAGTGTCATTATGACTAAAAAAGCAGCAATATATGCACGTGTATCTACAGATGATCAGGCTGATAAAGGATATAGTCTTCCTAGCCAATTAGATGGTTGTCGGCACTATATAGATCAACTTGGGTATTCAATTGTGGCTGAGTTCAAGGAAGATAACAGCGGTGCCATTCCAGTAGCTGAACGACCATATGGGAAACGATTGACTGAGATGATAAAGCTTCGTGAAGTGGATGCTGTAATTGTGCATCAGGTGGATCGTTTATCTCGTGATATTGTTGACCTCCTCGCTACAGTTCGTAATTGGCTCCGCGTAGGTGTTGAAGTATATGCGCTTGATGTCGGGAGAATTGAGAGTGAACTGGATATTGTTCTCGTTATTAAAGGTTGGCAGGGAAGTGATGAGCGAAAGAAAATTAGGGAACGTTCCATGCGAGGAAAAAGAGCCAAGGCTCGTACAGGACGAGTAATTGGTTCACGAGCACCCTATGGCTATGATCATGTTCGTGATGAGAATGGAAAGATTGTGAATTTTGAGCCTCTTGATGAAGAAGCCAAAATCGTGAAATTGATCTATAAATGGTATGTCAATGGTGATGAATCTGGTCAGCGACTTTCAGCAGGAAGGATTGCAAAACGGCTGTCAGCAATGTGTATTCCAACTCCTGGAGAGACAAACCCTGGTTATCACCGCACCCGTGGTAGTGGTATGTGGCATGCTTATGCTGTCCTTTCCATTATTGAGCGCGAAACGTATGCTGGAATTTGGCGATTTGGAGTCCGCATTGGTCCAACACGCAATGAGCGTCCAAAAGAAGAATGGATTGAAGTTGCGGTTCCTGCATTAGTGGATCGAGAAACTTGGGAAACAGCGCAGGAATTAAGAAGGCAAAATAAACTTTTTTCGAGGCGTAACAAACAGCATGATTACTTACTAAGTGGATTAATTCGTTGTGCGTGTGGAAGAGCTATGAGTGGTGAGTATTTTAGTAATCACCAGTATTACACATGTACCTGGCGAAATAATCATCATAGTCAATTAGAGGAAAGAACTTGTTGGGCACACTCTGTTCGTGCAGATGCTATTGAAGTGGATGTTTGGGAGAGTATGCTCGATCTCTTTAGTAATCTTGAAAAATTGGAAAGCCAATTGAGAATTGCCCAACAAGATGAATTAACTTCTTTGGATCCAAAATTAGAGGAGTTAAATGCTGTAGAGGCTATTATTGTTCAAACGGAAGCAGATGCTATGGAGATTGGTCAAGCACTGAAACGGGCTACCGGCTTAGTGGCAAAAAGCCTAGAACAAAATATGGTTGAAGTAAACCAGAGATATGATGCCATGTGTAAGAGACGACAAATTTTACAATCTGAAATAAGTGTCACTCAATTGACAGATGACGCTGTTCAGGGTGTGATCGAATTTGCGCAGGATGTCTTTGTTGGGAAAGAAAATGCTGACTTTCAAGTCAAAAGGCACAATCTCGAAATGTTGAAAGTTCAGGTTGAAGTCGATAATGGTAAATTTACAATTTTTAGTTTGGCAGGAAAAATTTCTGGAGAGATTCGCAAACTTCCAAAAGCTACTGGAGGCAGTTCTGGTGGTGGAGGTGTGACAAACTCGCATTCACCAAACAAAGCCCTTCTTTTATTTCGCTTTCATGCAGGGCTTCTTCCACTTGGGATGTGATGTTGACAAATCCGCGCCGGGATGGGAGGTTGAACCAGAGTTCTTTGCGATAGGATTTCATACACCTTATCCAATTTTGGGCAACACAGCGCCGGTGCGGCCCATATAACTGCGATATTCTTCGCCGAATTTTTCGATCATCATTTTTTCCTCTGCCTGTACGCGCAGCAGATAGAAGGGAATGAAAATCAGGAGGTTGACAAGCCCCGCGATCCAATTCTGAAGCAGTAAAGGCTGGGCAATGACCCATAACCATTGTGAAGCGTACATTGGATGCCGGATCACAGCATAAATGCCTTTTGTGATCAATTCATGCTTCTCGCGAATTTCCAGGGACGGCGACCAGTTCAAACCAAGGTCAGCATGGGCACGCCAGAATACGAACAAGGCTCCCAGCATTAAAGTAGTTCCAAGCCATCCGCCCCAGGCGGGCATGGTGTAGTTGGCAAAATCCAGCCAGGTGGAAGCGGAATAGATCAGCGGCAGGATCATCATCCCGATCAACAGTAGGAACAGGATCAACTTTTCCTGTTGTGAAACGCGCTGTTCGCTCATCTTTTCCTGCTTGCGTTTTTTGTTGAGCGGCGCACGGATGACCATCTCGACCATCAGCGCGAGCCAGTAGACAATTTCAAAGATACTCATACATTACTCCGTTTTTTCGACAACTATCGTTGCCTCCGTCAATAGAGCAGCGATGGCACCAAGCGCAGCCAATTGTGGTGCGATCAATACCCCCACTACTCCAATGGTGACAGGGATTTCCAGTAATACCTTGCCATCTTTATCCTTAATAATGACCTTGCGGATATTGCCTTCGTGCAGCAACTCCTTGATTTTGGAGACGATTCTCTCGCCATCCACGCTGAATTCCTCAGTTCGTGTCTTTTCGTCCATAGCGATATCCTTTCAGGATTGATTCCTATAATACTCGAACCACTTTTCATCGAGCGGCTGCCATTCGTCGCTTTGGTCGGCACGTTCTTCCCAATTTTCCTTGCCGCTCCATTCCTCGATCTTGATCGCATACACTGAGGTGGCGCGCAATTCCTTCTCGCTGATCTCGCGATATTCCTGTCCGGCTCGGAGGGTCGGGAAATATTTACCGATCAATCCATTAAGCAGCTTTGTTGCTTCATTAGTATCTGTCACGATGCGTGCTGTTCCAAAAGCGATCACGCTGCGATACTGAAGTGAAAACTCCAGCGCCACATTGGAGGGCAACATCTGCCCCAACTCGCTCGCCTCCATACTGACTTTGGGGTTGGTCTCCAAATTTGAGCGGATTCTCCCCGCAAGATTCGAGTGAAAGACGATCTGGTGATTCTCCTCATCGTACCAAAAGGTGGTGGGGTTGATAAAGGCTTGCCCATCTATCGACGTGGCGAAGTGACCCACCTTTGCAGTTTTCAAGAATCCGCGGATCCAGGCGTCGTCTTTGGTGAGGTGCGGTCTGCGCTGAAAGGCAGTGGGGTTTTGACTTATATAATCTCTTGGCATTTTATTATCCCTATTTTTGAGTATCCACAAGCAGGTGCACGTAAATGGTCCATTGGGCGACGTAGCCGAGGATGATGCTGGCGAACACGATCAGAGAACCGATCCAATTTACTTCGCCGAGAAATGATAGCAGGAAGTAGATACTTGCCCCAGCAGTGAGCGAACCCAGCAAGGCAACTTCCACTGCCATTAGATTGGCAATGCTGTACGGTTTATTTACCCGTGGAACTTGTTTTGCACGCCATTTGAACGCCTTTTCGACTTCGGGATGATACTTGATATAGAAGTCCTTGATCGTATTCATGGCTTCCACCGATTCATGCCAGGAGGCGCGTAAGCGGGCAAGCTGCGCAATGGTCAACCCGCCCATAAAGGTCAGCACGAGAAAAAGCGCAAAGAATGCAAAGGAGATGGTTTTCGATTGAGCATCCAGTTGAGTGCCGACGATGGCGGCAACGAAAGAGCCGACCGAAACAAAATAAAAGGATGTGACTCGCGAGCGGTCTTCGTTGGCTTGGAAGGCGGTCTGGGAAATATATTCATATTCTTTTTGAAGCAGTTCATCGGGGTTGAGCTTCGGTTTGGGTGCCATGCATGCTCTCCTTGATTATAGTATCCCCATTATGACATGACTTTGCTTTTGGCGCAAAAAAGTAGCGCGAGATAAACTCTCGCGCTACGCTGATCTAGAGGCTGACCGCCCACTCGCCGCGACGCATGACCGGCTCGTGTGTACCGTCTGCGTGGATGCCGTCTATGTCCATTTGATTCGAACCGACCATGAAATCCACGTGGATGAGGCTGTCATTTCCGCCCGCAGCGATGAATTGCTCCTTGCTCATTTCCGAGCCGCCAGTCAGGTTATACCGATAGGCACTGCCCAGTGCAAGGTGACAGGATGCGTTTTCATCGAAGAGCGTGTTGTAGAAGAGATGCTTCCGCTGGGAAATGGGAGAGCTGTCTGGAACCAGAGCAACTTCCCCGAGGTGCGAAGCGTTCTCGTCCGTTTCCAAAAGCCTGCGAATGTGATCCTCTCCCTGTTTGGCGGTCACTTTCGAAACGCGTCCATTTTCAAAGGTAAGGGTGAACGCATCGACCATATTGCCAGAGAGAATCAGCGGCATGCTTGAGGAGATGTAGCCTTCGGCTTTTTCACGATGCGGCAGGCAGAAAACCTCTTCAGTGGGGAGATTGGGAATGAACTCGATGCCGCTTACCGTAGTGGATGAGGCGCCGATCCAAATATGATTTTCCGGTAGTCCGAGGGTGAGGTCGGTGCCGGGCGCTTTGTAATGCAGCCCGCTAAATTTTTTCCCATTGAGATAATCACATTGACGATGCAGCCGATCGGCATGGTCGCGCCATGCTTTTACCGGGTCATCCTGGTGAACTCTACAGGCATCGAAGATGGCGTCCCATAATTTTTCCTGTGCCTGTTCAACCGGAATACCTGGGAATACTTTTTTCGCCCAAGCCGGAGTGGCAGTAGAAACGACGCACCAGTTTTGGGTATTTTGATCGAGATATTTATAGGTGGGTTCATATTTTTGCGCGATCGCTTTGCGGTATTTTCCGATCAATGCCGGGTCGACGCCTTCGAGCAGGTTGGGGTCGGAGGAGGAAATGCTCAGCAGGGCATCGCCGCGCTCGCCGTACTCATGTTCGCGGGCGATGAGCCAGTCGGGAACTTCGGTGAGTGATTCCGGATCGGCATTGTCAAAGCGGATGCGGGAAAGGCGTTCATCCACCCAGCGCACGTCCACATATGGAACACCGAGTTGATACGCCTTGATCGCCACCTGCCGGACGAGCTCGATATCAGGAATGCCCGCAGAGATATTAAGACGTTGGTGCTTTTTTAAATTAAGACCGATATTGACGATGATGTCTGCATATTTTTCAAGGGATTTTTGAAAAGCGTCACTCATGGCTGCTCCGGAATCATTTGATTGAATGGGTTTTACCACAATTGAATAAGGATGAAAACCGACTCGGGTGTGGGAAAAGAAAAACTCCCCGCCTCGTGACGGGGAGTGAAATTGATTCTGTTACAGGGAGATCGCCCATTCACCCTGGCGCATCACCGGCTCACGTTTGCCGTCCTTGGTGATGCCGTCGATGTCCATTTGCGGGGAACCGATCATGAAGTCGACATGGTTAAGGCTGACGTTGCCCCCAGCGGCGATAAATTCGTCGTCGTTCAACTCTGTTCCTCCGGCGAGGGTGAAGCGATAGGCGCGTCCGATGGCGATATGGCAGGAGGCGTTTTCGTCGAAGAGGGTATTGTAGAAGAGATGTCCGCGTTTGCCGATGGGGGAGGAGGCTGGGACGAGGGCAACTTCGCCGAGGCGATGCGAGCCTTCGTCAGTATCCACTAATTTTTGTAGAGCGGCTTCTCCCTTTTTTGCTGTAACTTTGACGATGCGCCCGTTCTCAAAATGAACCTGGAAATCTTCGATCAATGTACCGCCATAGCTGAGCGGGAAGGTGGCAGAAATGACACCATCAGCGCGGTTGCGATCTGGTAGCGTGAAGACCTCTTCGGTGGGCATGTTAGCGGTGAATGCAACCCCGTTCTGCGCCATTGATTGCGCGCTGATCCAAAGATGCCCGCTGGGGAGACCGAGGGTAAAGTCGGTGCCGGGACCTTTGTAGTGTAGTGCCGTGTACTGTTTGGATTGCAGGTATAAAGCACGCTCACGCAGAGCGGCGATGTGTTTGTTCCAAGCTTCGATCGGGTCGGGCTGGTCAATGCGGGTGGTTTCAAAGATGGCTTGCCAGAGTTTGTCTTGTGCCTTTGCGAGCGGCAGGTCTGGGAATATTTTGTGTGCCCACGCCTCACCAGCGGCAGCAACTACGCACCAGTTGATGGCGTTGGTGGTCACTTTTTCACTGACCGCGCTCCAGTTTTCCAAGTGGGTTCTTTGCATGCGCCCAACTACATCGGGATCCAACCCGCCTAGCAGATCTGGGTTTGATCCGCCAATGGAGAGCAGGGCGTCGCCGTTCTCGATCATGTCCATGATGCCCTGGATCTGCCATTTGGAGTATTCACCAAACGAGTCTTTGGGGGCGTGTTGCACACGCAAACGGAGCATTTCTTCATCGGCAAAGATGGCGTCTACATAGTTTGCGCCAATACCATAAGCGGCTTTTGCGATCTCTCGCACCAGCGGGGCGAACTGATTTGGTACACCACGTGTACCTGCGGCGGTGATGATCAAGCGCTGTCCTGCGCGGATGTTCAAACCGACTTTTACAATAGCTTCGGCATATTTTGCCAACATTTCCTGGTGGGTTTTACCGGTCATAACGCCTCAAATATTGATATGGATTGTTTCTAAGTATAGCATGATGGGATACTTTCCATTCTTTTTTACTGCGTTGCAAAAATGATACAAGTCGTTCATTTTCAAGGATGAGCGGGCTCGTGACTAAAAAGCGGCTGCGGGGATATACTTGGCTGGAACCACATCCCTGTGCAGGAGCTTCCCCATGTTGAACCTCGAAAAAGTGGATACTGAGAACAAGAAACAGGTCAGGCGTTTTGTGGAGTTGCCGTTCCGCATTTATGCGGATTGCCCGCAGTGGGTGCCGCCGTTGAATGTGGATGCCTATAACCAGCTTAACCGCAAAAAGCACCCCTTTCATGAACATTCCGATGTGGAGTTCTTTCTTGCCGTACGCGATGGACGCGATGTGGGGCGTATTGCGGTGATCGAAAACAAACTATACAATGGCTATCACAAGCGCCGGACGGCAAATTATTATCTTTTTGAATGTGAGAACGACCTTGAAGCCGCCACCCTTTTGTTCAATGTTGTTTCGGAATGGTCGCGTACCCGTGGGTTGACCATCCTTATTGGTCCCAAAGGCATGGGCCCATTGGATGGTTATGGAACCCTGGTCTTTGGGCATGAGCACCGTCAGACGATGACCATGCTCAATTACAACCACGCCTACTACCAGTCATTGGTGGAGGCGCAGGGTTTTGTCAAAGAAGTGGACTTTGTCTCCTGCTATTTGCCCGCGGATCAATTTCAGATCCCTGAGCGGGTAAAGCGCATTACCGAGCGCGTCATGCAGCGCGGACATCTTGAGATCAAGACCTTTAAGAATAAGAAAGAATTGCTCAGTTGGGCAGATCGTATTGGGACAGCGTATAACAATGCTTTTGTGAATAACTGGGAATATTATCCGCTGACCCAGCGCGAGATCGATTTTGTGGTCGAGAATATTATGACGATCGCCGACCACCGTTTGATTAAGATTATTACCCACGGTGAAGATGTGGTTGGTTTCCTGTTTGCCTTTCATGATGTCTCCGCCGCCATGCAGCGCGCAAAGGGAAAATTATTCCCCTTTGGCTTATTGGATATCCTGTTGGAGATCCGTCGTACAAATACGGTTTCGGTGAACGGCATGGGAATTTTGCCGGAATTTCAAGGACACGGCGGTAACGCACTTTTATATTACGCAATGGGAAACACGCTTTTGGATTTCAAACAATTCGTGCATGTGGAAATGACCCAGGTTGCAGAAACAACCGAGCAAATGCGCGCAGACCTAAAGAACTTAAACGGGGTGGAATATAAAAATCACCGGGTGTATCAAAAAGAACTGTAAAAAATCGGATGGCAAAAGCCATCCGATTTTTTTTATTCTAACTTCCTAGTTTCCACTTCAGATTTGCCGATCTCAGATTTGATCGGCTCGCCGTTCCGCAGCGCTTCACCATCTTCTGGTTTCGTCAGCGGCAGGATGATGTGAAAATGGCTTCCGGGAAAATTCACTTCGTCGTAGCCGGGGCTTTCGACCCAGATGCGCCCGCCATGCGCTTCTACGATGCCTTTGGAAAGAGCCAGCCCCAGCCCTGCGCCGCTGCCTTTAAAACGCGATTTGCTGGTGGAGTGTTTGCCCAACTCACCTGGTTGGTAGAACTTTGAGAAGATGACCTCGCGCAGATTCGGGTCTACGCCCACACCGGTATCGCTGACGATGATCTCCACGCCGCCGATGGGGAGGTTGATGATGGCGGGAATATGCTTGCCAGTGATGGTGATCCACCCATTGTTGGGTGTAAATTTGACGGCATTACGGATCAGGTGATGGAATAATTTTCTCAGCAGGTGCGGGTCGGCTTTGACGAGCGGAATGGCAGGGACGTTGATGGATAAGAATTGCTCGCGTTCGCGGATCATCTTGGCATGGTCGCTGCTTACTTCGAGGATCAGTTGCGCCAGGTCCACAGGTTGAAGATGGGGCTTGAGGGAACGTGCATCGATCTGGGCGATGTCGAACATCGAGTCCATGACTTCGTGCAGGCGGATGGTCCCATCGTAGATGCCCTTCATCATTTTCTTGAGATTATTTTCGAGTTTGGGGTCGTCCATCAGCATTTCGGTATAGCCCTTGATAACGGTCAACGGAGTGCGAAGCTCGTGTGATGCAATACTGATGAAATCGGACTTTGCCTGGTCGATGCGCTGGAGTTCCTGATTGTTCTTTTCGAGGGTGCGGCGTGCCTGGCGTAGTTCCTGGTTCAGACGCATGAGGTTGTCTACGAGGCGGGCATTTTCGAGGGCAACGGCGGTCTGATTGGCGTGTGCGCCAAGAACAGAGAGGTCTTCACGGGTGTAGCGGTTGCCGCTTAATTTTGATCCAAAAGCGAGCAGACCGATCCATTGTTTTTTTGCAAAGATCGGAATATAGACTTCGGAGCGGAGTTCATTGAACCAGCTCAGCTCATTGGGAGAAGCAGCCCGGTAGGTAGGGTGCAAGTCCAGGTCATATTGAAGAAGCGGTTTTTGCTCACGGATAAAATACGAAGCGATCACTCCGCTTTCTTCCAATTCCACTGCCACGAGTTGTCGTTCTTCAGGGCTGCGGGCGGAGCGGAGTTTGAAGGTCTTGTGCCCGTCGGCATGTCTTTCTGCATCCACAAGGAAAAGGAAGCCGCGGTTGATCTGCATGGCTTCAAGCATAATGCCGATGGCGATGTTGGCGAGGCGGTCCATATCCAGGATGTTGCTGATGCTTTCGCTGTATTGGTGAATGGTTAGGCTGGCGTCGTATTGGTCGCCCTTCATCCATGTGTTGACGGTGCGCGAGACCAGATCGTTGAGCGGGGCAAAGATCAGTGCCAGGATAAGTGCGACCACCGCACCCGCCACCAGAGGGCTGAAATTCTCGTTTGCACTGAACAGGGCTTGAATGAGCATGAAGCCTGCAATGTAACAACCAACAACGGCAATTGTGCTGGCAACATAGATCAGCCCGCGGCGTGTGATGTTTTTCAGGTCAGGCACGTAATGAGTGCCGACCACGTAGGCTGTGCCGATGGCAATGAATATTCGGAGCGGCTGCCCTATCACCAAAAAGCCGGAAAACAGAAGGATGTCATTCAACAAGGTGAAGGCAACAGGAACCCACCAATACCCCAGGCGGCTGCGCAGGAGCGGTTGGCGGCTTTGGTGTTGTGCTTTATAGAGGGTAAGGATCATATTGATGGTCAGGATGATCCATCCTAAAATGACCCATGCCGGACCCAGACGCGAACGGTACAGGATCAGGTCGCCGTTTGTCCATAGGTCATCAGGCAGATTAAAAACGTTAGTCAGGATCAGCCCCAGCCCCAATGACCAGAAACCAAAATATCCGATCCATGCCCACCAGTCCCGGCTCTTCAGAAAGACCTGAAGAGTGATTAATAGTATGATGGCAAGGGTAAAGGCGACGTATGTTTGTAATTCTTGAAAGAGCAGTTCATCCCCGCGGTTCTGCCAGACAGCTTCCGAAATGTTTATGACCAGGGCGAGTAAGGCGTACAAAACCACCAACCAGGTGGCGGTTCCTTGCCCATCTTCGCGACGTTGAATGGCAAAAAAAACGACCGGCAGGTAGACCATGCCGAGAAATATTAAAATGATGATCTGTGCCAGTGATGCGCTCATGATGATGGCGGAAATTTTACTCGAATTCATCGATAATCGGTTATCATTATTGTTATGCTAACCTCGCGAGCCTCCCGCCTCAAATACAATTTTCCGCAGGATTTTTTTCGACCTGACGGACATGTCGTTTTTTCAGACATGGCTTCCGCCAGGGCGTTCGCCAACCGAATGTCTGCGCTTCGTACCGCCCCGGTTTCTGCCTCTGACCTTTATGTGATCTCCCTCCTTGATGAGGCATATCACATTTTGCTTCGCAATTATTACAGCCGCTATACCGGTGTGATGGGACGTGCCATGGGGGCGCTTCAAGCCACACTCGGTTCAAAATACGACCTGACGCTGACCAAATTCACTGAAGAATTTCCGCCTATGTCGGTCTTTCGCGGGGAACAGACGGCGGGTGTTTATCTTTCCACCAAGCTGCCAAATTTTGGCGACTTCGGTCATGGCGTGCGCGCCGCTGCAGTGGAAGAAATGTTGTTGATCAACAACGCGAACAAGAATCCGGCGATCGCACCCTATCGTGATTTGTTCGATGAAACCGTCATGAATGGATCTTCCTTCAAAGAGTTCACGACCCAATTATTGGAGTTCTTCTCCAGCCAGCCTGGGTTGGGCGGTGGGACAGGGAAAGCCGAGACGCTTGCCGAGATCTTGCGCGGACCGATCGATGCTTCACCGGATTCACTTGAAGGACAGCTGAAATTCATCCTTGATAAATGGGGCTACATCCTCGGCGGAGAGTTTTCGATTCGACTTTTGCGCGGCATGGACTTTTTGCGCGAAGATATCATCCGCAAACAGGGACCGATCGATACCTTCAACGTGGAAACGCATGTGCCCACTTTTACCGGGCATGATTATGCCGAATTCGAACGTTACAGCCCCGACCAGGAATGGATGCCGCGCCTCGTTTTGATGGCGAAGAATACCTACGTCTGGCTCGACCAGCTTTCCAAGAAATACGAACGTGATATCGTCACCCTCGATCAGATCCCCGATGAGGAATTGGATCTCCTTGCTGCGCGCGGTTTTACCGGTTTGTGGCTGATCGGTTTATGGGAACGCAGCCGTGCTTCACAGCGCATGAAGCAGCGTATGGGGCAGAAGATGCCGTCGCTTCGGCATATTCGCTTCATTCTTATGATATTGCCACAGACCTTGGCGGCTGGGATGCGCTCAATAATCTGCGCTCGCGTGCTTGGGCGCGCGGTGTGCGCCTCTCTGCAGACATGGTACCCAATCATATGGGCATCGACTCGCAGTGGGTGACCGAACACCCCGACTGGTTCCTGTCATTGCCGTATGCACCCTATCCCTCCTATTCGTTCCGTTCCGAAAATCTTTCAGATGACCTGCGCGTGGGCATTTACCTTGAAGACCATTATTACGATAAGACCGATGCCGCGGTTGTCTTTCAGCGCCGCGACTTGCAGACGGGCGACCTGCGCTACATCTATCATGGCAACGACGGCACTTCCTTCCCGTGGAATGACACCGCTCAGTTGGATTACAGTAACCCGGTTGTACGTGAGGCGGTCATTCAGGTCATCTTGCATGTGGCGCGTAATTTCCCTGTCATCCGTTTTGATGCGGCGATGACGCTTGCCAAGAAACACGTTCAGCGCTTGTGGTTCCCCGAGCCGGGCGCGGGCGGAGCAATTCCATCCCGTTCCCAATTCGGTATGACTAAAGCCGAGTTCGACGACAAGATCCCCGTCGAGTTCTGGCGTGAGGTTGTGGATCGGGTTGCCGCCGAAGTGCCGGATACACTTTTACTCGCCGAAGCCTTTTGGTTGATGGAGGGGTATTTTGTGCGCACCTTGGGCATGCACCGCGTATACAACTCTGCCTTCATGCACATGCTGCGCGATGAAGACAATGCCAAGTATCGCATGGCGATCAAGAATACACTCGAGTTCGATCCGCAAATTCTCAAGCGCTATGTCAACTTTATGAACAACCCCGATGAGAAGACTGCCGTTGAACAGTTCGGCAAAGGCGATAAATATTTCGGCATCTGCACCGTGCTTGCCACCTTACCCGGTCTGCCCATGTTCGGGCATGGACAAGTGGAAGGCTTCTCTGAAAAATATGGAATGGAATTCCGCCGACCGAAATGGGAAGAGACTCAGGATGATGGCTTGATCCAGGCGCATGAATGGCGCATCTTCCCGCTCCTTCACCGCCGCAGCCTGTTCGCCGACGTGGAGAACTTCCTGCTCTTTGACCTTCAAAAACCCTACAGCGGCATTGATGAAAACGTCTTTGCCTACTCCAACCGCCTTGGCGAAGAGCGCGGATTGGTCATTTATCACAACGTCTTTGCCGAGACCAAAGGCTGGATCAAGACCTCAGCTCCGGCGCTCGACAAAGGCTCAGGCAAACTCAAGCGTCGCAACCTTGCCGAAGGGCTGGGGCTGCCTCGCCAGGGTTATGTCATTTTCAAAGATTATTCGTCGCAGTTGGAATACGTCCGCTCGTGTGAGGAGATCTGGAACAAAGGCATGTACGTGGAATTGGGTGCCTACCAATGCCACGCCTTCATGGACTTCCGCTTTGTATACGATCCGGAATGGAAGATCATTTGCGACAATCTCAACGGCGCGGGCGTATCTTCATTACAGGAAGAGTGGCGCAAAACCTTTGTAAAGGTGGAGGAAGTGGAAGAAAAACCCGCCAAGAAGAAACGCGCTGTTCGCAAGCCAACCACAAAGAAACCGACTGCCAAAGCCAAGACAACGAAGAAGGCAGCAGCAAAAACTGCCACGAAAGCCAAGGCTGTGAAAAAGCCCGCATCTGCAAAACCGACCACGAAGAAACCGGTGAAGAAATCCGCAGCGACACCTGCTGTGAAAGCGAAAAAGACAGTCAGCAAACCGAAGGCTGCTGTGAAGAAACCTTCGGCTAAAAAGACAGTGGTGAAAAAGTCGCCTGCAAAACCAGCTGGTAAAAAGAAAACGAAATAAAGCATCGACTCGGTCAGATATCTATATCTGACCGAGTATTTTTTCTGGGACGGAACTTATGAAACTAAAACTATACCTTATTACCTTTTTTACCTTCCTCGTCATAGACTCGCTCTGGCTGGGACTGGTGGCGCCAGCTTTTTATCGTTCACAGATCGGTTTCATTATGGCAGACCAGCCGAACTTCCTTGCGGCGGGATTGTTCTACATCCTTTTCATTCTCGGACTGGTATTCTTTGTTGTCGAACCAGGTGTGCGCGAACAGACGTTGACACAGGCTGTCCTGCGCGGGGCGCTGTTCGGGCTGGTGACGTATGCCACATACGACTTGACCAACCTCGCCACACTTGCAGGCTGGCCTGTTCTGTTGACGGTGGTAGACCTTGCCTGGGGAACCGTTCTGAGCAGCACGGTAACGCTGGTCAGTGTTTGGGTGGGGAAGCGGTTCATTAAGTAGCCGCCTGTTCAGGTTAGGTATGATGCGCGTAGTCAGATTAGGACTTGGTGAGTTTTTATGTATGTCCACCCTACAGGTGCCATACGAAATCGTTACAGTACAAAAATCATATTGACTTGCGTTTTGAAAAGTACTATACTGACAACCATCAAGAGGTAACGCCAACATGCGATTATTTCACGGAATTTCCCGGATCTGTAGATAGAGACACGCGAATATACACGCGTGTCTTTTTTTTATCTAAAATATAATTTCAAAAAAGGAGACTTTTGCCATGGACTACGGACTGATCGGCAAGCTCGAGAAAGCAAAACGCTATGCGGAGGATCGCCACCGTTTCCGCTTCAATAAATTTGACCTTACTTTTCACGGGGATAACAACGAACACCATGTGACTTATGACAGCGGCGTTTTCAGCTGTGACTGTGAATTCTTCCTGACCCATAAGCGCTGCGGACATTCCATGGCGCTTGAGATCCTGCTCAAGGATATGATCGTCGAAACCGTTGAAGCCTAACCTACAACTGAATAGCTTGACTGCCCTCTGCTCTTGCAGAGGGCAGTTTTTTATCTGAAAATGATCTCACCCGAAAGACATCGGGACGATGTGGGGGAATGTTCTTGTGACTGAAGTTTTTCTTGGTTTAGGACTCGAGATCAAGTTCTCCTCGTAAAAATGTGGTTTTGGGATGAGTTTCTGAACATTCTCATTAAATCTTAAACATTGTAGAGTAAAATTTTCCCCATGAAGCGAATTAACCGTAGAGATTTTCTAAAACTGGGCGGGCTTACCTTGGGCGGGCTGGCGTTTTCGCCCTTCCTGCCTGGGCTGACCGATTTTGACGACAGCTTTGTGGTGCGCATTGCCACTAAAGACATGCCCGTACGTAAAGAACCCACTGACAAAAGCCGTATCGAACTTTCACATTATCGTGATGAATTGGTGCATGTTTATGGCGAAGTGACCGCCGAGGAGCCGGAGCATAACCCGGTTTGGTATCGTGTGTGGGGCGGCTACCTTCACCGCGGAAGGCTGCACCGCGTCCGTACCATTTACCAGGACCCGATCAAATCCATCACCGAAGGCACGCGTCTCATTGCAGACATTTCCGTGCCGTTCACCACACCGTACCGCTATTCCAAGACCTTTGGCTGGCAGCCTCTTTCGCCGCCGCTGTATTATGGCTCCGTTCACTTTATCGAAGCCATCGAACAGGGACCGGAGATGGCGGATTACGACGGACCCTGGTATCGCATTTTCGATGAACTTGATTCGAACGTTACCTACTATGTACCTGCCATTCACATGCGTGTATTGTCAGATGATTTCACTTCGCCCATCTCACCCGATGTGCCCTATGAAGAAAAGCTGATCGAGATCAACCTCACTACTCAAATGTTGTATGCTTATGAATACGGCAGCCTGGTCTTCCAGACCAACATTTCCTCTGGTGTGCCTGGCGACCCCACCGGCGGTAAGGGCGTTCCGACCACCACGCCGACCGGCAAGTACACCATCCTCGATAAAGTCCCAGCCAAGCACATGGGGTATAGTTATTTCGGTCAGCAGACCACCGGCAACGTCCTCGCCGATGTTGATAACTACGTTCTACCCGGCGTACCGTGGACGTCCTTCTTCACCCCGCTGGGGCATGCTTTTCACGGCACCTATTGGCACGAAAACTTCGGTTCGCCCATGAGTCATGGCTGCATCAACATGCGCTCCAACGAAGCCAATTGGATCTTCCGTTGGACCAAACCGGTTCACATCGTTGGCAACGTCGCCACACGTGGGCTTGGTACCACGGTCGAGATCCATTACTAACTTTTTGGGAATCTCTTCCCCCAAACTGAACCCACCTTTTGAGGTTTCCCTGCTCTCATGCCTACCCTACACTGGAACGGGAAGCATCTTTCCCAGCCGCAGCCTGCTGCACTGACCCCAGACTCCATCCTCTATCCGAAAGGACGCGGTTATCCCAAGGCGCGTTCTGATGGGCGCGTTATCCACGGAGATAACCTGGAAGTCATGGCGGCATTGCTGCCCGAATACGAAGGACGCATCAACCTCATCTACGCCGACCCGCCCTTCTTCACCAATCGGCAATTCCATGCCCGTGTGGGCAGGGGAGAGGATTCGCGCAAACCCTCCAAGTGGAAACTGGCAGAGGGTTATCACGATTCGTGGGATGACATGGACGCCTATCTGGGCTTTCTCTACGAACGCCTGCATTTGATGTACCGCCTGCTTGCCCCGAACGGGACCCTGTATCTGCACCTCGATTGGCATGCCGATGCCCACGCCCGCCTTATTCTTGATGAGATCTTCGGTGCGGAGAATTTCATCAATGAGATCATCTGGGCATACCACGGACCATCGCCGATCCGTACGGCGTTCAATCGCAAGCACGACACCATTTTGATGTATGCGAAAAGCAAGGATTACACCTTCAACGTGGATGATATCCGCGAGCCGTATAACCCCAACACGGTGGCTACTTTCAAAGCCTCAAAAAAGGCGGGGTTCGGCAAAGTACCCGATCTCGAGCGCGGCAAGGTTCCTGAAGATTGGTGGTATTTCCCTGTCGTAGCGCGCCTGCATAACGAGCGCACGGGGTATCCCACTCAAAAGCCGGAAGGTTTGCTCCAACGCATTATTCTGGCATCATCGAACAAAAATGACATTGTCGCCGACTTTTTCTGCGGCTCCGGTACCACTGCACTCGTTGCCGCCAGGAACGGACGCAGGTTTATCACCTGCGATGCGTCCATTCGGGCGATCCACACGGCGCGTGCGCGGCTGGCAGAGACCAAGTCAGTGTTTTCGGTAGAGCGCGATATTAAGATCAAAACGGAAATTGCCACCAAGTCGAAGAAGATCAAACTTAAAGTAAATGGTGACCTGGTGCAGTTGCACACTTCGCTTGACGTGGATTTTTGGGAAGTAGACCCGGCTTGGGATGGGAAAACCTTCCGCAGCGCCGCGCAGGCTCAGCGTCATGTACGCAGCGGCGAGATTCCCATGGAGTTAAAAATAAAAACCGGAGGCAAGGTCTGCATCCGGTTGGTAACGGTCGAAGGTAAACAGTTCCAGCTAAATATCTAAACGATAGCCGACACCGCGCACGGTCTTGAGGAATTTTGGGTTATCGGGGTCAAGCTCAATGGCGCGGCGCAGCCAGGAGATATGCACATCAAGAGTGCGCGTATCTCCGGTGTAGTTGGTTTCCCAGGCTTTTTTGAAGAGGGGTTCGCGTTCCACCACTTCTCCATGTTTATCCATCAATAATTGAAGCAGAGTCACCAGCCGCGGCGTGAGTTTTGTGCTCCTGCCCATGCAGCGTACGCGTCGCTTTTCGAGATCGAGGCGGATGGGACCGACATGCAAGACGTTCTTGCCGTCGCCGGGCAGCAGGGGTTTGATGCGATTGGCAAGTTTTTGAACCGTGAAGGGCAGCGCCAGCACGGCATCTGCCGCATCTTTGCTGACTTCCTTATCTTCATCGAGGATCAGAATGATCGGGAGCTTGGAATCTTTTTCGCGCAGCGCCTGACAGATGCGCAAACCAGTGCTGCGCATGGATGCGGCGTTGACCACAACCAGACTCGGGCTGACTTCTTTAAGTAATGCAACGGCCTTGCTGCCGTTCTGGGCGATATGTACATCAAATCCCTTCTTCTGCAGGTCTGCGGCAAAAGAAGGGACTTCTGCGTGCTTGGCTTCGATAACCAAAAGTGTTGTTGTCTTCATAATTTATTTCGATAATGCCTTTGTGCGATTTTCGGACAAAACTTTGTTTTAAGCTTGTTAAGATATTCGGATTATACACCATATCTTAACGATGAGTCTCAAACCAGAGTACCATTTTTTTCATTATTACATTGACATATCTTTTAACTTATGGAAGTACACATGCATCCCGTTATTGTGACTCTGCACCAGCCAGTTGACCGCAGCCTGCATTGATATCGATGCCGCGCCGCATGCGGATCGTGCATGGAATTCCGGCTTGCTCCAATGTTTCTTTGAAGGCTTGCGCACGCTGACGGTCGGTAGCTTCGCCATCATATCCTTGTGTGGGATTTAAAGGAATTGCATTCACATGACAAAGCAGACCCTTGAGCCGCCGGGCGAGTTTTTGTGCAACTTCGGGTGTGTCGTTCACGCCGTTGATGAGTGCCCATTCAAAGGTCACGCGGCGATGCGTCTTTTCGATATAGTATTTGCAGGCATCGATCACATCGTCGATCTTATAGCGTTTGTTGACCGGCATAATGGCGAGGCGTTCGTCATCGTCGGCGGCGTGGAGCGAGATGGCAAGGTTGACCTGACGCTGTTCATCGGCGAAGCGCCGGATCTGCGGAACCAGCCCCACCGTGGAAATGGTCAGACGCCGCGCGCCGAATTTGTAGCCTTCGCCATCGTTGAGGATGTCGATCGCCGCCATGACGTTTTCATAATTATGGAAAGGTTCACCCATGCCCATGAACACCACGTTACTGACGGTTTCAGCCTGCTCTTTTAGCATTTGGGCATAATACATTACCTGTGCCACGATCTCGCCGCTGGTCAGGTTGCGTTTGAAGCCGAGCTGACCAGTGGCACAGAAGACGCAGCCCATGGCGCAGCCTGCCTGTGTGGAGATGCACAACGTGCGCCGGTTCTTTGCACCGCGCCGATTGGTATCTGAAGTTGCCATTTGCGGGTCGTCTGCCGGGTCGCCGTAGCGCATCAATACTGATTCGATCAGGTTTCCATCGGGTAGTTGAAAAAGCGTCTTGCGCGTGGACTGGTCGGATGAATCAAGGTAGGTCTTCACATGGAAGGGAACAAAGGTACAGTGCTCGGCGATCTTTGCGCGCAGGGGAGCGGGCAGGTTGCTGAACTGCTCGGGAGAAGAATAGAGTTTTTGATACAAACCCTGCCAGATCTGTTTGGCGCGATAGGCGGGTTCGTTCCATTCTCTCATCAGAGTTTCAAGTGCGGGGAGGTTGAGGTCGTAGATTAGCATGAGTTTTTTTGCCGGTGATTCGGCTTGGATGTATTTTACTCTACTGAGACTCGCTCAGAATGCGTTCTTCAGGCGCGGCTTTTTCATGAAAATGATGGAGTTTTTTCATGTTTTTTATATGCCCGTACGATAAAAATAGGAATATCGTAGGGGAATACCCATACTCCATTAATCGTTTTCACATATAATCCTTATCCTTGCAATGAACAAAGGAGAAACTTATGTTAAAACCTATGAAACCAAAACAAACTATTCCTAATAATATGTTCCTGTGGATCCTGGTGGGATTGCTGGTGCTCGCTGGCATTGTCGCTCTGATCACAGCCTTCAGCGGCGGCGGCGATGGGACCGATGAGGTCAATGCGGTGTACACCAATGCGGCGGCGACGCTGGCGGCGCAACAGTTGACCATGCAGGGCGTCACATCCACTGCCACTGCGACCCTTTTTGCACAGACGCCTACTTCGACGAATACGCCCTTCGCCAGCCCGACACCCTTCCCGACCATATCCGGCGGATCGCTGCCTTCGAATAATAATTCATCCTCCTCTGGCGCGGTGGGCTGTAACAATTCTGTCTTCGTGTCAGATGTGACTGTCCCCGATGACACGGTCATGACCCCCGGGCAGACCTTCACCAAGACTTGGAAGATCCAGAACACTGGCTCCTGCCCATGGACGACTTCGTACAAGGTCAGCTTCGTTTCTGGTAACGCCATGGGCGGAACGACCACGCCGCTGACCACCACGGTTGCCGCTGGCGCTTCGGGAGATATCTCGGTGGCGATGACCGCACCCGCTTCGAACGGTGATGCCATTGGTTATTGGATCCTGACCAACGACAGTGGACAGAACTTTGGCTCGTCTTTCTACGTGAAGATCAAGGTAGGCACGACCACCTCCGGCACAGCAACTACAACGCGCACTGTAACGCCTACTGGCGCTGTGGGTGCTGCCACCGCCACGCCGACGGCTACGTCTGCTGCTCCTGCTGCGGCAACTAATGTTTCGATTGCATTAACTTGTACTCTTGGCGGTACTGGGGCACAAAAGAACATGCTGGTAATTTAACATGGACAGATAACTCGACAAACGAGACTGGCTTTAATATTTATATCAATAACACATTTACTGCTACGGTTGCTCCGAATACCACAACATTCGTTGTTCCAGGTGGTACTTTCTATGATCCGGGAGTTAATTCAACCTTTGCTGTTGAAGCGATCAATGGCAGCGTAAAGTCTGCTCAAGCTCCTATAACAGTAAACTGTCCGTAACTTTGCTTCAAAAAACAGACCTGCGATTTTTCGCAGGTCTGTTTTTTTATTCCACCAACTTTGCCAAACTATCGGCGATAATATTTGGGTTCCAATCTTTGGCTTCTTCCAATTTGGAAACCCCACTCAAGACAAACGCCGTTGGGCAGCCCACGGCTTGCCCCGCCGCAATGTCCGTTTCGAGTCGGTCACCGACCACCAGAGTCTCATCCTTGGTCGTCCCGAGGCGTTCCAGCGAAAGCTCCATCAAGAAGGGGAAAGGCTTGCCCGCCACCATCGGCTCCACGCCTGTGGCAGAGGTCACCACCGAAAGCCAGGACCCAGACCCGGGGATTTCTCCGCGCGGAGTGGGGAAGGTGCGGTCAGTGTTGGTCGTATAAAAAGGACGACCCGCCCGCACGAGCAAGGTCGCTTCGGCAACCTTTTGGAAGCTGATGCCCCGGTCAATGCCCATCACCACGGCTTCGGCTTCGGTGGCACGTTCCACTCCAACCACTTCAAAGCCTTTTTCTTCCAACGCCACCCGAATGCCATTCTCGCCGATCACAAAGATCTTCATGCCGCGCGGATGTCTCTGTGTCAGCATGAAGGCAATGCCCAGTGCCGATGTAACCACCTGTCCCGGCTCCACATCCACGCCGAGTTCGGCGAGCTTCTCTTGATAATCTTCCGGCGTTTTGGTGCCGTTATTTGTAGCGAATACGAACTTCAACCCGCGCTCACGGATGCGCTTGAACGTTGCGGGCAGGTCCCCGATGGGCGCATCACCTTTCCAGATCACGCCGTCCATGTCGAGGATAAGTGCTTTTATATTTGAGGGAATCATACAATTTACGATTTGCGATTTTAGATTTTCGATTTTACGAATAACGCAGCGGGCATTATACACATAAAAGAAAGACCCCGAAGATTTCTCCTCAGGGTCTTCAATTACTAATTACCAATTACTTGAAAGCCTTCTCCGGCATCTCAATGATCTGATCCACCAAGCCGTAATCCACAGCCTGTTGAGCATCGAGATAGTAATCGCGGTCGAGGTCGCGTTCGATCACTTCCAACGGCTGATTGGTGTTCTTCGCCATGATGCCATTGAGCAGGCTCTTGAGGCGCAGGATCTGCTTCGCCTGAATTTCGATATCCGTTGCCTGTCCTTGAGCGCCGCCAAGAGGCTGGTGCATGTGGACGGTGGCATGCGGCAGGGCGTAGCGGCGACCCTTGGTTCCAGCAGCCAGCAACACGGTCCCGAAAGAGGCGGTCACGCCCACGGCAACGGTGCTGATCGGGTTCGAGATGATCTGCATCGTGTCATAGATCGCGAGTCCCGCATAGATCACCCCGCCGGGCGAGTTGATGTACATGCGGATTTCCTTCTCAGGGTCTTCGTGGTTCAGGAACAACAACTGGGCAACGATCACGTTCGCAACCTGGTCGTCAATGGGCGTGCCCAGGAAGATGATGTTATTGCGCAGGAGCAGCGAGTAAATGTCATAAGCGCGTTCGCCGCGGCCTGTATTTTCAACCACCATCGGAACTACATTTTTAAAATCTGGGATCATATTCATCTCCTTTATGCGACCAATGGTACTCAGCGTGTATTGGATTTTCGTTAGAGTTTGATTGGTGATTCCAATACAAACGCTTCGTACACCACTCGAGCCTGTCAGCCGTCTAAAAGCCTTTTCTTACTCTGCGGCTTTTTCTTCGCCAGCTTCTTCAGCCGGGGCAGCTTCGGCAGCCTGCTTGGCTTCTGCTTCACGCTCTTCAAGCGGCTTGTAATTGCCGGTCGCAATGGTCTTTAGCATATCCAACGCCTTGCGGGTCATCACACGACTGGCGGCATCCATGGCGATCGCCTGGCTCAACTCACGTTGACCCTTCTTGCCGCCGCGGATCTTATTCAAGTCCATGCCCTGCATGACGAGGTTGTTCAAGGCATTGTTATATTCGATGTTCAACGCTTCATCGTCGATCTGGATCTGTTCCTTGCGCACGATCTCATCGAGGATCAAACCGCGCTCGAGGCGTTTCTTCGCCACCGGGTTCACATCTGATTCAATGAACTGCTCGCGGGTGGTGTTGCGCATTTTGAAATACGTATCCAAGTCCATGCCTTGCTGGGCGAGGCGCTGGGAGAGGTCTTGCAGGACGTGTTCGCCTTCGTGCTCCAACGTGTGCTCGTGATACTTGAGTGCGGCGCCTTCCTTGACCTTTTCGATCAAGTCGACAAAATATTTGTCGTCATACTCGTTCTGGGAGCGGTTCTCAACATCCTTCTTCACGGCTTCCATCAACGCATCCACGGTTTCGCCTGCGCCGGTCATCTTGGCGAAGTCATCGTTAACTTCGGGCAGGGTCACGCCGCGCACAGTCTTGATGGTGGCGGTGATCTCCACATCCTTGCCCTGAAGTTCTTCCACTTCCCAATCTTTGGGGAAGCTGTGTTTGATGGTCTTGTTTTCGCCAGCCTTCAAACCGATAAGTTCATTGGCGAAGCCGTTATAGGGCCATTCGGTATCGCGTTCTTCCTTGCGGACGAAGGTTGCAAAACCGGTGCGGTTAAGTTCGGCGGCTTCAGAAGAAACATCGAGGAGCACATAGTCTCCAGATTCGATGGCGCGTTCCACGGTCTCGGTGGAGGCGTACATCTGGCGCAGGTCTTCGAGCGCTGCGTCCACATCCTTCTGTTCGGGAGCCTGCCATTCATAGGGCAGGCGCACCGCGGTGTAATCGCCAAGGTCGATCTCCGGTGCCAGCGGCACACTGAAGATGAACTTGGGCGGATCCATGCTTTCGATATTTTCCAGGTTACCCGAAGCGCCGGGGTTCACATCCGCTTCTTTTAGGATGTTGGAATATTCCGCGTCGATGAACAGGTCAACGGCTTGCTCCATGATCGCGGCTTCGCCGTATGTGCGCGCTACGATATGGTAGGGTGCCTTCCCGGGGCGGAACCCGGAAATGTTACCGCGCTCGGATATCTTCGCCGCCGCGCGTTTTTTATAGCTGCCCATCTTTTCCTGGTCCACTTCTACAACCAGTTTGACGGTATGATCTTCCTGGATTTGTTTTTCGATGTTCAAAGTTACCTCTTTTGTTTTCAAACCTGTCGGGTCTTTAAGACCTTTCAGGTTTATATAATTTTGTGGGGATGGAGGGGGTCGAACCCTCACGCCTTGCGGCACATGATCCTAAGTCATGCCTGTCTGCCAGTTCCAGCACATCCCCGGTTTTATGTGCTTACAGGCGGCGCAATTATACCGTAGGGAATGCAAGAATCGGTGTTTTTTCGGCTGCTGCTTTGGATGAGATTCTGCATATGGTTTGGGGTGATTTACAGGGTCTTAATGAGATGGATTTCACAATTATTTGTGAAACTTTTCCTTCCTTAAAAATGATTACAGGTATAATAGCGCGCATACTTCCTTTGGAGAGAGAGTATTTATTATGCCCGTTCCTTCCGGCATCCCTGCCCCTGCATTTGAAATGCTCGATGACACGAATACCCTGCGCAAACTTTCCGACTATCGCGGAAAAAATATCGTTCTTTACTTCTATCCAAAAGACGATACGCCAGGCTGCACTAAAGAAGCCTGCAACTTCCGTGATGATTATTCTGCTTACGAAAAAGCCGGAGTGGTCATTTTGGGCGTCAGCCCTGACTCGGTGGAATCGCATGTCAAGTTTAAAAAGAAGTTCCAACTTCAATTCCCCTTGCTTGCCGATGATGAGCACAAGGTAGCAGATCTGTATGGCGTTTGGGGACCCAAGAAGTTCATGGGCAAATCGTATGTCGGTGTACTTCGCACTACATTCTTGATCGACACGGAAGGCAATATCAAGAAAGTATATGAAGATGTCCGCCCTGCGGAACACAGCCGCGAGCTACTGGCTGAATTTGGATTGAGTTAAAACGCCCGTACCAAAACGGTGGGTGATGGGTTATATCGCTACGACTTGCCGACGGTGTCAAATCACCCGTCGGCATGAATTTTGATAAGACTTAATTGTGAATAAGAATACTTGTGCAGAGTACAAAGATAGTGACAAGCACGTTATGTTTTGATATAATCGCTGCTTGTGAAAATTGAGACAAATTATACTGAATTTGTCCGGTTTCAGTTAATCATCGGGGTGTTGCCCCGTTCAATCTTTTCAGGAGAGAGAGTCTATGGTCCATTTTGTAATTGTGGGGATCTTGGTCATCCTCATGACCGTACTAACGTACTTCGGTCTTGATGCGCTTGGGCTTGCCCAACAAATGCATCCTGTTGCCGCCAGTGCGCAGGCTGTTCCCATTGACCAGTTATGGCATTGGGAAGTAATGGTTATTTCATTCCTTTTTGCTTTGATCGTTGTACCGATCATCTACAGTCTGGTTGCCTTCCGTCAAAAGAAGGGTGAGCTGAAGGATGGGTTGCATATTGAAGGCAATACCAACCTTGAGATCGCCTGGACTGTGGTGCCGCTGCTCATCGTAGTGGTCTTTGCCTATCTTGGCGCGTACTCACTTGGTGAAGTCCGCCGGGTGGACCCGAACGCCATGGTGATCAATGTCAAAGGGCAGCAGTTCTCATGGACATTCGAATATCCTGAATACGGCTTTATCACCACAGAGTTGTATCTTCCTGTGGATCGCCAGGTCGTCCTCAAAATGGAATCCGCAGATGTCATCCATTCGTTCTGGGTGCCCGAGTTCCGCGTCAAGCAGGATGTTGTGCCGGGTCGTGTGACCGAATATCGCATCACCCCATCTCTCGAGGGCAGCTATAAAGTTCGCTGCGCCGAGTTGTGCGGCACCTCGCACGCTTATATGGAAGCCCCGGTCGTCGTGGTGAACTCTGATACTTACGATACCTGGATCACAGATCAGATCAAGATCGCTGAAGAATCCAAGACCCCTGAAGGGCAGGGCAAACTCATTGCCACCAAGAACGGTTGTATCGGTTGTCACTCGGCTGATGGTACGGCTATGACCGGTCCCACCTGGTTCAACCTGTATGGCTCCGATGTTAAACTTGCGGACGGCTCCACTGTTACTGCCGACGATGCCTTCATCAAAGAGTCGATCCTTGAGCCGACTGTGAAGGTTGTGGAAGGGTTCCCGCCTGTCATGCCTCCCTACGCTTTGACTGATGAAGAGATATCCAATCTCATCGCATACATTAAGACCTTGAAATAATTTTGAGAAGGAATAGATAACTATGAAGGGATTCTTTTCTAGTGCCCTCGCTCGTGGTTTGTTCTGGCAGCTGATCGGTACGCTGGTCGGCGCCGGCATCGTTACAGGGATTCGCCCCTTGATGGGTTTGAACGCCCTGGATACATTTTTCTTTACCGAGCCCGCCTGGGTGTTGGGCGGTTTCTTTGGCACGCTTTTCTTCCTTGCCGGTTCCGGCGTTGTTAGCGACTGGTTTAAATGGGCGCGTGGTATCGATACCCCCGACCATCATGAAGACCACCATACCGGCGCTGCCAAATACATCAATGTTTCACTCGATCATAAAGTGATCGGCATTCAGTACACCATCACTGCTCTTTTGCTGATCGGCATTGGCGGTTTGTTCGCCTTGATCTTCCGCGCCGAATTGGCTGCTTCACAGCTTCAGTTCCTCACATCGGATATCAAGCTGTTCAGCCAGAACGGTCCTCAGCTCTATAACACGCTGATGTCTCTGCATGGCATGATCATGATCGTTTCCATCCTGCTTGGAACGGCTGGTTTCATCAACTACGTGGTTCCTCTTTTGCTTGGCGCGCAGGATATGGCCTTTCCCCGCCTAAATGCTTTCTCATTCTGGATCGCAGTCCCCGCTGCCGTGCTTTTGCTCATGAGCCTTTTCCTCGGCGGTTTCGACACCGGCTGGACCGGCTACCCGCCTCTTTCTGCCCGCGCCCCTGTAGGCATGCAGATGTTCTTTTTGGGCGTGTTCGTCGCTGGTTGGTCCTCGATCCTCGGTTCTTTGAACGTCATTGTGACCGTGATCCGCATGCGCGCCAAAGGCATGACCGCCTGGCGCATGCCCATCCTTGTGTGGGCGGCTGTGGCCACCGCATTGATCGCATTGACCGCCACCCAGTTGATCGGTCTCTCCTTCCAGCTGGTCATGTTCCAGCGCCTCTTTGGCATGGGCTTCTTTGACCCTGCCAAGGGCGGTAATCCTGTGCTCTTCCAGCACCTTTTCTGGTTCTATTCCCACCCTGCGGTGTACGTGTTCATTCTGCCCGGGCTTGGTGTGATCTCTGAGTTGCTGCCCGTGTTCGTGCGCAAACCCCTCTTCGGCTACCGTTGGATCGCCATGTCTTCTTTGGGTATTGCGTTGGTGGGTTTTGTGGTTTGGGCGCATCACATGTACACCTCCGGCATGAACGAATATCTGCGTGTGCCGTTCATGTACAGCACCCTTTTGGTGGCCATCCCCACGGGCGTCAAGTTCTTCTCCTGGGTTGCCACAATTTGGAGAGGCAAGATCTCAACCCCGACCCCCATGCTGTTCGTTTTGGGCGGTATCATCGTCTTCCTCTTGGGCGGTCTCTCTGGTCCCCCTAACGCCACCGTCTCCACAGACTTGCAGCTGCAGGACACCTACTGGATCGTCGGTCACTTCCACGACACCATTTTCGGCGGCTTCGTCTTCCCGTTCTTTGCAGCCATCTACTTCTGGTTCCCCAAAGCGACCGGTCGTAGAATGAACGAGACCCTCGGCAAGATCCATTTCTGGCTGATGACTCCCTCGTTCTTCGTTCTGACCCTCGGTATGATGTACGTTGGTCTGCTTGGTATGCGCCGCCGCATTGTGGATTACGATCCAGCATTAGGTATTGATGCAGCTCATTTGGTCATGACCATATCCGCTTTCCTCATCGCTCTTTCGGTGGTCATCTTCCTGTATAACTTCTTCAACAGCATCTCGAAGGGTGAAAAGGCGGAAGGTAATGTTTGGAATTCCCGCTCGCCCGAGTGGCAGGTTCCTTCTCCGATGCCTGCTCATAACTACGAAAAGCCTTTTGAAGTGATCGGTGAGCCCTACGATTACGGTTTGAACGACGGCGGCTTTGTCAAATTTATCGAGCCTGCCAAAAGCAATAAACACTAAAAGGCGAGGAGTGTAAATAAATGGCACATTCACAAGATAAATCGTCCGCCCTTGGTCAGGGCGTGGTGATTTTCGTATATCTGGCAGTACTGACCGTTCTCGAATACTTTATTGCCGTAACTTTCAATGCGGTTTCGCTTCTGTTGGTGGTGGCAGTGATCAAGGCTGCCCTGGTCATGTATTATTTCATGCATGTTTACAAACTCAACGAAGAGGAGCACGAAAGCGACGAAAACTCCTATACTTACAAGACCAACACAAACCGCCTCGGTCTTTGGTTGTTCTTGCTTTCCGATGCATTCGTTTTTGCCGGTCTGTTGGTGATGCGTTCCAACCTGCTTGGTCTGACCCGACCACACCTTAATCAGGTGCTTGGGTTGGTAGTAACGGCTGTTTTGCTTGTCTCTTCCTTCTTCATGAACCGCGGCGAGACCGCCATGAAGTATGGAGATACCAAAACATTCATGAACAATACGATCATCACATTTGTATTGGGCTTGGGCTTTTTGCTCGGTGTTGTTCTCGTGGAATGGCGCCTGGCTGCTGAAGAAGGTTTGGTCGCCTCGTTTGGCAACCCGTCTGTTGGTCCGTTAGGCGGCGTCTTCTATATGATGACCGGTATGCATGCCTTCCATGTGTTCACCGGTTTGATCTTCCTCGGTGTAGTATGGAACAATGCCCGCAAAGGCGTTTATACTGCCGAGAAGCACTGGGGTGTGGAAGCTGCCGCAGTTTACTGGCACTTCGTAGACCTGGTGTGGATATTCTTCTACCCCGCCCTGTATTTGATCGGTACGGCTGTAAAATAAAATGAAAAAACCGCCGCCGATAAGGCGGCGGTTTTTTCTATACCAAGCAGAGGTGATTTATGGATAAAAAATTAATATGGGTGGGCGGCGGTATTTTAGCGCTTGTTGTTATTGCGGCTGTTCTATCCTTTGTGTTTGCTAAACAACCTTCATTTCGCGGTACTTTATATGAAGAACCCTTTCCTGTCGCCGTCGATTTTATGCTGACTAAAGCTGATGGAACCCAATTTCGACTGAGTGATCAAAGAGGCAAAGTTGTTCTTTTGTTCTTTGGGTACACCTCTTGCCCTGATGTATGTCCCACGACACTGGCAGAAATGAAAATGGTACTGGATAAACTTGGCGATACAAGCAAGGACGTGCAGGTTGTATTTGTGTCAGTAGATCCAGACCGCGATACCTCAGCGAGAATGCAAACCTATGTTGAACATTTCAACTCATCATTTATTGGGCTGTCCGGTTCGATCCAGGAATTGGAACCGATCTGGAAAGATTATTCAATCACTCGCGAAACCGTTGAAAGCGACTCTGCTTTTGGCGTTATCATCAATCACACCGCCCGAGTTTTTTTGGTGGATCCGCAGGGAAACATGCACCTGACTTTTGCCTACCAGACACCCGTTGAAGATATTGTGCATGATATCGAATTACTTTTGGAGCAGAATTAATGGCGTTTAGTTGGAAACGGATCGCTTTGTCATTTCTTTTGGGGCTGACGCTGGCTGTCATCACCACAGAAGCCTCTTACTTTTTTCTCAAAAAAGAAAATCGCGAACCTACCACTATTGAACTTGTGGTCCCGGCAGGGACGGGTGAACTGGTTCGCGGCGGAAAAAAACCGCCTGAAATCCCACAAGATATGCGCTTCGTGGTGGGCGATACTCTGAAGGTGATCAATCAAGATGCCGAGAATCATCAACTCGGTCCGCTTTGGATTCCGGCACAGTCTTCTGCAAGCCTGAAATTGGAAACTGCCGAGAACCTGATGTACGAATGTACCTTCCAGCCCGGGAACTATCTGGGCATCACGATCCAGGAACCCGTCACCTGGCGCACGCGCGTCTCCGGCATTTTCTTTGCTGGTTTTCCATTGAGTATGATGTTCGCCGTGTATAGCCACTTGATCGGGGATAAAAAGAAAAAGGAAAAAGAATGACCGTTCTACGCAAAATGTTTTCATGGAAGTGGGCGCTCACGACCCTGTTGGTCTTTGCGGGGACGGCGGTCTGTATTCGGCTTGGCATCTGGCAGTTGGATCGTCTCGAAGGGCGCCGCGCATTTAACACGCAGGTTGCAACCATGCGGGCTGCCAGCCCGTTGGATCTGACCACCGAAACACCCGCGGATATTTCCTCGATGGAGTGGCGTGCCGTCAGCGTGACCGGCGAATATGACTTTGAGAATCAAATGGCAATGCGGAACCAATACAACGAAGGCATGTATGGATTTCATCTCATTACGCCGCTTCTTTACAACGGGGGAGCGGTTCTGGTGAACCGCGGCTGGATCCCCGCTGAAAGCGACTCGCTTCCTGAGGATTGGCGTGTGTATGATGAAACAGGGCAGGTCACTGTTACAGGGCAGGTACGGCTCGGGAAGGGCAAACCAGCCTTCGGCGGAGTCGCGGATGCGCTGCCGCTGGATGGCACCCGGCTCGATATTTGGAATAATCTCGATGTCGAGAGAATGTCTGCGCAGCTGCCTTATCCGATCCTGGGTGTGTTTATTCAGCCAAACGTTGAAGTGGGAGATACCATTCCGCCCATTCCGTACCAGCCAATTATTGAATTGACGGAAGGCTCGCATTTCGGGTATGCTTTGCAATGGTTTACGTTTGCAACCATTCTGTTCGTTGGATACCCATTCTATTTGCAAAAACAGGACGACTAGATGAAATATTCATTAAAGACTTCTTTTGCGCGCTGGGCGGCATCATTAGTGGTGACGGTCTTTGCGCTTACGGTAATGGGGCGTTTGGTGACGATCACAGGTGCTGCCTTCCTTTGTGATGGTTGGCCTCTTTGTGCGCCCACTGCTCCGCTCGGTTATTTAAAATTGGTTCACCTGCTCCTGGTTGGTGTGGCTTCACTAGTGATGATTGTTGTGTGGCGTAAGGCGTGGCGGGAGCAGCGCCACCATGCCGTGTTGCTTCCGCTGACGACCATTACAGGCGTGCTGTTTTTGGGACAGGCTTTCGTAGGTGCCATTGAAGTGACCCGTCATTTTCCTACGCACATTGTGGTACTGCATACTTTAACTGCAGTGGCGTTATGGGTATCCCTGGCAATGCTGCTCTTCGTTTCAGGAACGCTTGAACAGGATGGTGCGGCAGATTACAAATTTGACTGGCGGCAGCGCTTAAAGGACTTCTTCATTTTGTCGAAGCCGGTGATTGTTCTGCTGTTGTTGGTGACGACCTATGGCGGGCTGGTGGCGGGCGGCAAGGCATGGCCCTCCGCCTCGTTAACCTTTTGGACTTTGATCGGCGGCACTTTGGCGGCAGCGGGTTCAAGCGCGCTTAATCAATACATTGACCGTGAGTTGGATAAGAACATGCAGCGCACATCGAAGCGCCCGTTGGCAGATGGACGTTTGACCGCAGCGGAAGGGCTTTCGTATGGGCTGGCATTGTGTCTGCTTAGCTATTATGTGATGGCAGGATATGTGAATCTACTCGCTGCGTTGCTTTCCCTGGCGGGCATCTTTTACTATGTCTTTTTTTATAGTGTCTGGCTTAAACGGGCTACCGTTCAAAATATCGTCATTGGCGGCGGCGCTGGTGCGATACCCCCAATGGTGGGGTGGGCGGCTGCAACCGGCAACTTGAGCCTTGCGGCGTGGATCCTCTTTGCCATCATCTTTATGTGGACGCCGCCGCATTTCTGGGCGCTGGCAATCGTCCGCATGAAAGATTATGAAAAAGCTGGTGTGCCGATGCTGCCGGTGGTCGAAGGCGAAGAAAAAACCCGCAAGCAGATCCTGATCTACACGGTGGAATTGATCGTTGTGACGATGCTGCTGCCTATATTCAACCTGGCAGGTACGATCTATCTGGTTTCGGCTGTGGTGCTGGGAGTCTTCCTTTTGTATGCTGCATGGCGGGTATTCCGCGTTGGCGGCAACAAAGTGGCATGGACGATGTACCGCTGGTCAAGCATGTATCTGGCGTTCATCTTTTTGGCGTTGATCGTGGATTCGGTGGTGTAAAAAAATCAGTTTGGTTTACTAGTCTTAAAACCAAACTGAAAATGCAGTGTTCGATATTATTTTGTTTAACAGAAAACAGCCTCCGAGTTTTCATCGGAGGCTGTTTGTTTTTTTTATTTACTCACCCAGATAATCGCGGAGTTTCCTGCGAATGGATGGGTGACGCAGGCGGCTGAGCGCTTGCGCTTCGATTTGCCGAACGCGTTCACGGGTAACACCCATTTTGCGTCCAACTTCTTCGAGGGTATAGGCTTGCCCGTCAAGCAGACCGTAGCGGAGTTGCAAAATGCGCACTTCGCGCGGGGGCAGCCCGTTCAATACTTCGCCGAGGTGTTCGCGGAGAAGATTGTAGGTGGCGGTGTCATCAGGTGGAGGGGCTTCATCGTCTTCGATGAAGTCGCCGAGCACCGAATCTTCTTCGTCATCCGTCGGGGTTTCGAGCGAGAGCGGGCGGCGCGCAACCTGGATCATGTTCTCCACTTTCTTGGGAGGAACATCCAGGGCTTCTGCTAGTTCTTCCACGCTCGGTTCACGCCCGAGGCGTTGGGTCAACTGGTGTTGAACGCGCAGGAGTTTGTTGATCTGGTCGCCCATGTGGACCGGTACGCGGATGGTGCGTCCCTGATCGGCGATGGCGCGGGTTACAGCCTGACGGATCCACCAAGTGGCGTAGGTCGAAAATTTGTGACCGCGGCGATAATCGAACTTCTTGGTTGCACGGATGAGACCGATGTTGCCTTCCTGGATCAGGTCAAGGAAGGGCACGCCGCGTCCCATGTATTTTTTAGCGACAGAGATCACGAGGCGGGAGTTCGCAGTAATGAGGTGTTCACGAGCCGCCCAGCCGTCTTCAATGAAGCGACGGAGTTCAAGGCGGCGCTTGGGAGAAACACTGCCATGTGCAAGTTCTTCGCGGGCAGAGCGTCCGCGTTCGATGCGCTGAGCAAGCTGAACTTCCTCAGTGGCTGTCAGCAGCGGGACGCGGCTGACCTCTTTGAGATACAGCCCGATGGTATCGTCTGTGTCGATATTCGCCAGATAATCGTCCAGAGCCAGGTCTGGCTCAGGTTCGGCTTCGCCGCTTTCTTCCACCGCCACCAGTTCGTCCTCGGTGGGTTCGGGGGTCATGCTTTCTTCCACGAAGGGAATTCCCGCACTTAAAAGAGCAGAAAATGCCTCTTCAAGCTGTTCCACATCCTGTTCAGCTTCAGGGAAGAAGTGCAAAATATCATCGAGAGTTACAAAAGATTTCTGCCGCCCCAGTTCGATCAAACGCGCTATCGCGGAATACTCTTCTTCGTCATCTTCGCTTATCAATATCTTATCTACATCCATTAACTCGTCCAACTTTCAAGGAAATTTGTCTTACAAATCTCAAAATTAGAATACACGTTTTTTTACCGAAAAGCAATAGTAATTCGGTTATCAGATGCCTTGCAACGATTTTGTATTACTTTCTTGTGGATATTGCGGTTGCAGAACCAATAAAAATTTTGACCGTTGTATCGTGGCATATGCCACGATACAACGGTTAGATCATATTTACTTGTAAAGCGAATTTACGGTGTTGGGGTTGCTTCCGGGGTGGTGCTTGGAAGCGGGGTTGCCGTAAAGGTGGGGACGGGCGTCGGTGTGTTCAAATAAGGCGGCAGGAAGGATAGACTCACCAGAGCATCAATTCCGCTAGAAGTCACCACGTACATCTTTTTACCGTCCACCCGCACATAATAGCCGGTTTCGCTGGGGGTCGAGTCTCCAACCTCAAGGACGCTGGTCTTGCCACCTTCGAGCGTGACGGTAATTGTGTAGGAAGGGGCAGCTAGACCAAAAATGGAAGGATCCTTCTGGCTGTCAATTTCAGCGGCGATGCTGAGCGCCCCAACCTGAGACGCTGCCGCCTCAGCCGCACCTGGATCTGCTTCTACCTTGTCAGGCTTGGTTAACACCCAGATTTTTCCTTCGTTTCGTTCCAGTGCCACAGGGTCCCCATCAGCCGGTTTGACTTCAATGCCGGTAACGAGGGCGCCCTGCTCGAACAGGAAAGCGGCTTCTTCGGCAGGGGTCGGTTCTGCGTTGGCAGCTTCTTCGGCTTGACGGTTCATGTACACTGCCGCACTAACAGCGGCCGCCAGCAAAAGGACAGTTACCCATGTGCCTGTGCGAAAAACGGGCTTGTTCTGCCTGGGGGCAGATTTTGTGCGTGGGGTTCGCACGGCACTTGTCGTTTTGCCAGATTTTGCGGCGGTGGATTTGGTTGCTTTCTTCGTAGCCATGCGTTTAACCTCGTTTGCGGCGTGCGAACCAAGCAGAAACACCGAAGAACACGACCATGCCCGGAATGACGATCACGATCACCAAAACAAGAAGCAGGAAACGCCATGTTTCTGTAGGCGGTGTAAAGATGCGTTCCGTGCGCGGGCGGGTGGTCAGGTTGAGCAAGTCTTCCTGTTCGGCTGCCCAATCGACAGAGTTGATAAAGAAGTTACCGTTGCCATAGACATCGAAGTTGCCGTCAATGGCAAAAAGCGAGTTGCCGAATACCACCACGCGTCCGCTTGTGGCGGAGTTTTCGGCGGCAATGGCAAGGTACAACGGACCTGGAACATCCGATTCTGCATCGAACTGCGGTGTTTCGCTGCCGTCGGTAGAGAGTTGGGTTTCACCCCATGAATTTTCAGTGGTGCTGATCAGCCAGGTCTGGAGGATGTTCTCTTTCTCTGACGAGATGCTCAAACTACGAGCCTGCGGCATAATGACGAACAGGTTCTCGGTCAGATTTTGGGTGATCGGGTGGCTGGGGTTGTAAAGTGAGGAGATCGCTGCGAATGGGTTTTGAGTATTGACACCATCAATGACGACATCATCATTATAGGAGATGCCCCATTCCCCTACGAGGTAATTTGCGAGCGGGTCAGAAGCATCGCCGAATTCGGTGAAGAAATTTGGGTCCTGAAGAACAATCAGCGCGCCGCCATTGTCCACGTACTTTTTGAGCAAATCCACTTCATCTTTACTGACGGGCTTTTGCGGACCAGCTATGATGATCGCCAAAGCATCTTCAGGGATCTCACGGGTGGTCAAAAGGTTGAGTGTGTTAACTGTATAGTTCTTGGCTTCAAGGGTGCTTTTGACGACAGTATAAGCAAGTTCTGCGCCGCCTTCGAGGCTGATCTCACCATGTCCTTGTAGGAAGTACACAGTACGAGAGCCGGGGCTGATGAGGCGCAGAAGGGCACGCGCCAACTCAGTTTCACTTGCAAAGGAGGCGATCTCTTTGGTTTCGCCCATTTGAAGAAGGATCTTACCTTCACCCGTTACACCGGCTTCACGTGCAAGCACGGGGTCAAGGTCGGTATTTACAACATCGTAATTGAATTTTCCTTCACTGTTGTTCTTGAACTTTTGCAAAAGTTCTTCAGCACTGGAGGAACTGGAGTTTGAAGAAAAGAACGCGGTTGCCAGGACGGGTTCGTCGAGTGTGGCTAGAATTTGCAAGGTCTCTGGTGCAAGCGTGTTGGATTTATCTTCGGTGAAATCGTAAGGCGAGCCAAACAAGTCTGTGTTCTGGAAAACGATGTAATTAACAGCGATCAGAACGCCGACAAAGGCGATCGTGAGGATCAACGAATTGGAACCGTAGCGTGCCTGGCGTCCCGTAAGGAAGCGGCGCACAGCATCCGGATTTAGGATGGCATAGGCTGCCAGCCCGATGATGAGCAGTCCGATGCTGATCTGTAACGAAAGATTTACACCATCCTGAATATTTTCAGGGAGGGGGAACATGCCGATACTACCGAGCAGGTTGGCAAAACCAAGCAAGCCCGTGGAAATACAGGCGATCAGGGCAACCACCAGCCCGATCACCGCATACTTTGCGTTGGGGTTTTTCTTTTTTCCAGCCATTAGCGCCATCTCCGAATTTCGATTGCAGTGGTACCGGCGAACAATCCGAACGAGATGAGGCTCAAGTAGTACACAATGCCTCCCAGGGTTACGGTGCCGGTGTTCATCTGGTCATAGTGGGTGTTGATGCTGAGGTAGTTGAACACTTCGCCGCTTTCGGGCAGGAGTCCTGCGGGTAGACCGATCATGAAATAGAGGAAGAACAACAAACCCAGTGTGACGAAGAATGCTGCGAATTGATTGGTGAAAATGGCAGAGATTCCCACGCCGAGTGCCAGCATGGTGGCGCAAAGCAGGATCAAGCCGATATATGAAGAAAGCACCACCATCCAGTCGATGCCAGGGGTGACGAAATTGTTCAACACGAGCGGGTAGATCAAGGTCGTGCCGAGCAGGGTCAAAATGAAGAGCATGGCGCCCAGCCATTTACCAACGACCAGTTCCGCGTCACGCACGGGGGCGGTCAGCAGAAGTTCGAGCGTGCCCATGCGGGCTTCATCTGAAAGCAGGCGCATGGTCAACGCCGGGCTGAGGAAGATCATTAAGAAAGCGAACAAACCGTTGATGGGGGTGATGTCTGGGGCGGCTCCGCCTCCGAACATGGCTTGCTGGCTGTTAAAGAACATGACCAGGCTGAAATAAATGCCCAGCGGCAACAAGACTGCCAGCATCACTACATACGCCAGCGGTCCGTTGAAATAATTATCGTATTCGCGTCTTGCAATGGTCCAAATATTTTTCATGGGAATTGCCTCGTCTTATTTTTTCCCTTCGCCGCCGGTGAGCTCAAGGAAGATCTCTTCCAGACTCATGCCGAGCGGACGAAGTTCGAGCAGATCGTAGCCGTCTTTGATGACCTGCTTGGCGACTTCCGGGCGGAGGTCCTTACCGGAAGCAAACTCAAATTCCACGCCGCCATCTTCAAGGGTTTCCACTTTGCGTACACCCTTAACGCTCTTGATAGTCTCAGCAAGTTCATCCCCTTCACCGCGCACACGCACAACTACACGTTCTGCGCCGAGCAGGCGGGCTTGCAGGTTTTCCGTGGTATCTTCCGCAACGATCTTGCCCTTGTTGATGATGAGCACACGGTCGCAAATATTTTGAGCCTCGTTCAACAGATGGGTCGAGAGCAAGACGGTGCGTTCCTTACCGATCTCGCGGATCAGTTGGCGCACTTCCACCATTTGACCAGGATCCAAGCCGATGGTCGGCTCATCGAGGATCAATACCTCAGGTCGGTGCAAAAGTGCCTGGGCAAGCCCAACACGCTGCTTCATACCCTTGGATAAATTGCCAATGTACCCATTCGAGCGGTCGATCAAACCGACCATATCCAACACTTCATCTACGCGGTCATCCACGTTGGGGATGTGGCGGAGTTCGCCCATATATTTCAGGTAATCAAAAACCACCATGTCTTGATAGAGCGGCACGGATTCTGGCAGGTAGCCGACCCGTTTGCGTACTTCCAGCGATTCCTCCACGACATCATAGCCAGCCACGATTGCCTCGCCATCGGTGGGCGGCATGTAGCCGGTCAGGATGCGCATGGTGGTGGTTTTTCCGGCGCCATTGGGACCTAAAAAGCCCACGATCTCGCCCTGTTGGGCATCAAAATTGAGATTGTGGATGGCGCGGCGCGCGCCATAGTCTTTTGTTAGACCACTAACCTTGATCATCGATTCTCCTCACATTGAGATTATATAAATGGGATTATCACAAAGAAAAGACACAGCCAATGATGGCGGTGCCTTATTTAGTTACCGCAGAATACTATACAATATATGAAAGACCGAAGTCAAGCGGGTATATAACTTCTAATCCAATCCTAATTTTCAAGTCGATCTGTTAAATTACACCCAGGTTTACAAAACGCAATTTATGACCTCACTGGGTATAATTTGGACATGACCGAGTTAATTTATCAAACCGATGCTTATCTCAAAGAGTTTTCTGCCACCGTAACCTCGGTGGACGCAGAGACTCGTGCCGTTGTGCTTGATCGTTCCGCGTTCTACCCTGGCGGGGGCGGGCAACCCTGTGATTTTGGGACACTCGAAGTAGGCGGCAAAAAATATCTCGTGGAAAAGGTCAAGAAACAGGGCGATGACGTCCTGCATTTTCTTAGCGGAAGTGAGCCTTTACCCGTGCCCGGTGCCGCCTCTATCGGGACCTTGGACTGGGTGCGGCGACACCAGCTAATGCGCACTCATACTGCCATGCATATCCTGTGCGGTACCGTCTTCCGCGATTACGGTGCAAAGGTCACCGGCGGCGACATGGATCCACTCAAAGGGCGCATGGATTTTGAATTCGAGACCATGCGCGCAGAGCTTGTCCGGGAGATCGAAGCGGCGATCAATGCTGAAGTGGGCAAAAACCGTGAGATCAGAGTCAAGATCCTCCCGAGGGAAGAGGCGTTCCAGATTCCCGACCTGATCCGCACCAAGATCAATCTCCTGCCTGAAGGCATTACACAAGTCCGTACTGTGGAGATCGTCGGGCTGGACTTGCAAGCCGACGGCGGTACGCATGTGGCGAATACTTCTGAGGTGGGTGTGATCAAAGTGGTCGAGTACAAAAGCAAGGGCGCTATCAACAAGCGTATTTATATCGAAGTGCAATAGTCCATTTTGGGGAGTGCTTTTTTACTGGGTACTGTATAATGGCGAAACTGTGACGGGCTTTCCTCGTCCAACTTAGAATAGGAGAATGCAAATGAATAAGAAAAAGTTTTCGATCTTGCTTGCCGCAATCGTTTTGATCGCTGCGCAGCTGGCTTGCGCAGTAGGTGAGCCCACCTTCTCAAATGTCCGCACTGCCAAAGATCAGGATGGCACCCAGCCTTCCACGACATTTGGAGTGACGGATACCATTTATGTCGTTGGTGACCTTGCCAATGGCGTTGCTGGTAACCAGATCACCTCTCGTTGGTATGCTGAGAACGTCCCGGGGGTAGACCCCAACTTCTTTATCGATGAAGCCGTGGTTGATGTTACGGAAGAAACGTTCAACGGTACGATCTATTTCTTCTTCGAGCCTCCCACGGACGGCTGGCCCACCGGAACCTACAAGGTGGAAGTGTATTTCAACGGCGTACCGACTGGCACAGTCAATTTCACTGTTCAGTAGGTTGAACCAATTATAAAAAAAAGCGGGCGCCCAAAGGCGCCCGCTTTTTTGTTGATTTATAATCAAGGTGTGAGGCGGTGTGAATTGCACGCCTGATGCCGGGAAGATGATTAATTTCTTGCGACCCTCATGTGACCCAATCGACACATGTGCAATTTATAAACAAGGAGAGAGAATGACAGGATTACCAGAGTCCAAAGAGAAACGTGTATTTAATAATGTGCTTGGAGCGATGGGGAATACCCCGCTCGTAAGATTGGAACGCATCGGAAAAGACCTGCCTGTTCCGCTGTATGCCAAATTGGAGTTTATGAATCCCGGCGGCTCGGTCAAGGATCGTGTGGGGGCGAACATTATTGAGCAGGCAGAGAAGCGCGGCGAGATCAAACCGGGTGGCACCATTGTCGAGGCAACGTCTGGAAATACGGGGGTTGGGTTGGCTATCGCAGCCGCGCTTAAGGGCTATAAGACCATTTTCGTCATGCCTGACAAGATGAGCAACGAAAAGATTCTTTTATTACGGGCATATGGCGCCAAGGTGGTCATTACTCCCACCGCAGTTGGACCAGATGATCCGCGTTCTTATTATGAAGTCGCCAAGAAATTTGCACGCGAGACCCCGAACGCAATTCTCGCGAACCAGTATCACAACCCTGATAATCCAAAGACACATGAACTTAGTACCGGACCTGAGATCTGGGAACAAACCGACGGTAAAGTAACCGATGTCATTATTGGTATTGGCACTGGCGGGACGATCACCGGTGTGGGGCGTTATCTCAAATCCAAAAATCCGAATATCACCATTGTTGGTATTGATATCGAAGGTTCGATCCTGACCGAGATTTGGCAGAATAATGGTGTTATCCCTCCAGGCGCATATCCCAAGACCTACAAAGTAGAAGGCATCGGCGAAGACTTTTTGCCTTCCACCATGGATATTAAGTATGTCGATGCCATCGAACGTGCCGGGGATCGCGAGTCTTTCTTGTGGGCGCGTGCCTTGGTAAGGCAGGAAGGTATCTTTGCAGGCGGCTCTTCCGGGTCGGCAATTGCGGGGGCGATCAAATATTGCCGCAAACTTCCACCTGGACGAATCCCCGTCGTCATCCTGCCAGATTCAGGGTCACGCTATCTTTCCAAATTTTATGATGACAAGTGGATGCGCGAGTTTGGCTTCCTCTCGATGGAATTTGGAGAGACGGCTCTCGGCGACTTGTTGATTGCCAAGCCAAATAAAGCCCTGATCACCGCGACGTTGGGCGACTCGATCCGCAAAGTAGTAACTTCCATGCATCAAAATGCGGTTTCGCAAATGCCCGTTGTCGGTGCAGACGGATCGCTGGTAGGGCTGATCGAAGAGGTAGACTTGCTCAACCACATGCTTGAAAAGCATGAGCACACCAACGATGAAAAAATAGATTCCCTTGTGCAAAATGCTGGCGCGGTCTTCCCGCCGGAGACTCCGCTTGAAGATGCCATGCCTTCACTCACTGCTGGGTATGCCTTGATCGTTGTGGAGAACAGTAAGCCGATCGGCATCCTTACAAAGATCGATGTGTTGGATTATGTAGCAGGGAAGATCTAGTGAACTCTTAAAAGAAGACCTTTCTGAGGTCTTCTTTTTTGTAGCTTACCAAAAGAAGCTCTTCTGTGAAATAATTCCTTAATTTGTAATAGAACATATTTTCTATTACAATAAGTGGGTGACCTGAACCGGTCTCAAATAACCCAAAGGAGAATGAGATGGACTTTAGTGCTGTAAATTGGCTGGCTGTTTTATTTTGTGTTCTGGCAAGCATGGTAATTGGCGGAGTTTGGTTTGGACCCAAGACTTTCTTCCCAGCTTGGTGGAAAGCTGTTGGTAAAGCGGGTGAACCAAGCATGGGCGGAGATGCGAGCGCACCGGGCTCATCCCTTGGCATGGGTGTGGTGTGGGGAGGTATTGTCCTTGCCGCATTCGTGCAGGCAGTTTTTATGTCATTGATGGTTAACGCCATGGGCAGTATGGCAGGCGGCGCAACGCTTGGCTCTGGCGCACTGGCTGGATTTTTATTGTGGCTTGGGTTTGTGGCTCCCTCCAGCCTCACCAATAAATTATTTGCAGACCGCATTAAAGCCTGGGTGCTCGAACAAGGTAATCACCTCATCAATTTTGTTGTGATGGGTGCCATCGTTGGAGCCATGAGTTAAGCATTGAATACCTTGAAGTAAAATACAGCGGACGGTTAACCGTCCGCTGTATTTTTTTGGAGAGAAGATGATCCGTCCATATCACGAAGAAGATTTTGAGATCGTTGCCCGGTTCTGGTTTAGCGGCGTCCAAGTTGCCGAGCCGGAACTTGTTCAGCGCATGGGCTATGAGTTTACCGGCGCGCGTGAATACTTCAAGACCGTGGTTGCCGAAAATCAAATGTGGGTCTATGAATTGGACGGTGTTCCCGTTGGTATTCTTGGAATTCAAGGGGATTACATCGACCGTCTCTATGTGGACCCGAAATTTCATCGCCAAGGGATTGGGCAGGCGTTGCTTGCACATGCCCGAACCCTTTCGCCGCACCATTTATGGTTGAAGACCGATCAGGCAAATAAATTATCCCGTCCATTTTATGAAAAGAACGGCTTTGTAATTGAAAAATTCGGTGTCAGCCCGCCGCCCGAGTCTGAACCGGATGTGGAATATCACTGGCGCAGCGAATGATAGAATAGCGGAATGCGCCCAACCTATCTTGAAGTAAACCTCCAGCAACTCAAACAAAATATTGAAGCCATTCGTGCCCATGTCGGCGGAGCAAAGGTCATGCCGATGGTCAAAGCCAACGCTTATGGGCATGGCATAGAAGGCGTTGCACCATTTATCGAACCGTATGTAGATATGCTCGGCGTTGCCCTGGTGGAGGAGGCGATCCAACTTCGCCAATTGGGAATCAAAAAACCGATCCTTGTAGCAGGCGGAACTTTGATCGAGCAGCTGCCGCTTTTTTTGGAACACGACTTAACGCTCACCGCCTCTTCCTTGGACTTGTTGTTGGCTGCTGACCAGTTGGCTGAATCTACCCGTAAGCGCCTCACCATCCACCTGAAGTTTGATACGGGTATGGAACGTGTTGGCGTTCACGAATATGAAGCGGAAGAATTTATCCTTCAAGCTTCTGCGTGTAGGCATTTAGAAGTAGAGGGAGTTTATACCCACCTTGCAAACTCGGAACTGATCGAGTTGGGCGGTTCGGGTATGTCTGCCCATGTCGTCACAGCACAGGAGCAGCTTGAGCGCTTCCACTCGGCTTTATATTTTTATGAGAAGCATGGATTACCCGTGCCGCCCATTCGTCACGTTTGCAACTCTGGCGGCATCCTCAACTTGCCTGAGGGGCATTTGGATATGGTCCGCCCGGGCGTGTTGTTTTATGGTGTTTATCCGGGGCGTGATATTCCCCGTATTCTGGATGTGAAACCCGCGCTCATATGGAAGTCCAAAGTGGCATACAGCAAGGTCTCACAGCCCGGGCGTTCGGTCAGCTATGGGTCGTTGTGGCAGGTTGAAGGAAGTGCGAAGCGCGTGGTCACGATTCCGTGCGGATACGCCGACGGTTATTTCCGTCGCATGACCAATCAAGGACGTGTCCTTATTAAGGGGAAATCCTATCCGCAAGTGGGGCGCATTTGCATGGACCAGTTCATGGTCAACACTGATGCGGATGAGATCGAAGTGGGGGACGAGGTGGTTTTAATGGGCGGGGGGATCACTCCAGAAGAGCTGGCAGATTGGGCAGGTACGAACGAATATGAGGTGATGACCAACATCAGTGCGCGTGTGCCGCGGGTGTTCAAATAAGCGAAGCCTGGTAAAAGGGTGGGGTACAATAGGCGCACTTTTCGTTTTGAGGTGAGAGTTGAATTCAAAGGTAAAAGATTTTTTGTTACTATTCAGTGTTGCCGGTATTTCGATCGCACTGGATCAATGGTCGAAATGGTGGGTGCGCGAAAATATTGAGTTCGGCGGGCAATGGCTGCCGGAGAGTCTGGCATGGCTCAGTCCGTATGCGCGGTTGGTGTATTGGCATAATAGTGGGGCGGCATTTGGTATTTTTCAAAATGGGAATTTGATCTTTACAGCCCTCGCGTTTGTTGTGGTTGGCGCGATCCTTTTTTATTTCCCGCGTGTGGAAGATAATGACTGGACTTTGAAGCTGGCGATGGGCTTGCAATTGGGCGGCGCGGTGGGCAACCTGATCGACCGCCTGTTGATGCAGCGCGTTACCGATTTTATTTCCATCGGTGTGTTCCCGGTGTTCAACCTTGCAGATGCATCCATTTCTGTAGGTGTGGCGGTGCTGCTCTTGGGGGTATGGCTTAAAGAACGCGAAGAAAAAATGAAGGCGGCTCAAGTGGAATCCTCTGAGACCGCCCCGGAAGGTATGAAGGAAGGTTAGTGGCTTGATGACTGAAGAAGTGGTTTTGCAGGAAAAAACGCAGCCTCAGAGCAGGCGTTTTTTTATCTTTTTTATGGTTGCCGCGGGGATTATTGCCCTTGATCAATGGACGAAGTGGCTTGTGATTCGCTCCATTCCGCTGAATACATCCTGGCTGCCTGATTCGTTGGAATGGCTCTCACCGTATGCGCGTTTACTTCACATCCAAAATCGCGGCGCGTCATTTGGAATGTTCCAGAACGGCAATTTGTTTTTTGTCATATTGACCATTTTGATCGTGGCGGGCATCGTCTATTATGTTTCTCAAATGGAGCATGCCAACCTGTGGATGTGGGTGGCGGCTGGCTTATATTTGGGCGGTGCGGTTGGTAATCTGATCGATCGTTTGGTGATCGGCGCGGTGACAGATTTTGTTTCCGTAGGGACTTTCTATATTTTCAATATTGCCGATGCCAGTATCAATGTCAGTGTGGCATTGTTGATGATCCTGTGGTTCCTCGACCATAGAGCATCTCAAAAAGCGGAAACGGCGAAGACCGAAGGAAACCCATGAGCGACCGAATTGAAACGTTCCATTACGATGAACAACACCCGGACAGGTTGGATAAATATCTTGTCTCCTGCCTGCCTGAGTTTTCACGTGCCCGCATTCAAGGTTTGATCCTTGAGGGATTTGTTTCGGTCAACGGTGCGCCTGCCAAAAAGGCGGGGCAGTTGGTGGAGGATGGTTTTGACGTGGTGGTGCGCATCCCGCCGCCTGTACCTAGTAATTTGGTCGCGGAAGATATTCCCCTGGATATCATTTTTGAGAACGACGACTTGATCGTGGTCAATAAACCGGCTGGCATGGTCGTTCATCCGGCGGCGGGGCATTATTCCGGTACGCTTGTCAATGCAGTGCTGGGCTATGACCCAGACTTGGAAGGCATTGGTGGTGAAGAGCGCCCTGGGTTGGTACACCGGTTGGATAAGGAAACCTCAGGGTTGATCATTCTGGCTAAGAATGAACGAGCACATAACTGGCTGCAAGACCAGTTCCGTTTGCGAAAAGTGGAAAAGACTTACCTTGCATTAGTGGATGGCAAGCCGCCAACACCTGCTGGTCGGGTGGAAGCCCCCATTGGGCGCGACCCAAGTCACCGGAAAAAGATGGCGATCGTATCCCCCGGCAAAGGGCGTGAGGCGGTTAGTGAATACAAAACTCTTGAGTCATTCAGGAATCACACACTGCTTGAATTTCATCCACATACCGGGCGGACCCATCAGATCCGTTTACATTGTTTGTTTTTGGGCTGTCCAATAGTGGGCGATTCGGTATATGGCAAGCGAACAGTTACAGCGACGATTGAACGTCATTTCTTGCATGCTTTTCGTTTGAAGATCATTCTACCCGGCGAGAAACAGCCGCGTACATTTGAGGCAGAATTGCCGGAAGAGCTAAAGGCTGTCTTGGATGAAGTAAAGAGATACGAGTGATCAGCACCCTGAAACTATTTGAAAATATGGAGACTCCTCATGAACTATGTAGATTTGCGCTCAGATACTGTAACCAAACCGACGCCTGAAATGCGTGAGGCGATGGCAGAGGCGGAGGTGGGGGATGATGTATACGGTGATGATCCGACCGTCAATCTGTTGCAAGTAAAAGCTGCCGAGATGCTTGGCAAAGAGGCGGCTTTGTTCGTCCCTTCAGGCACGATGGGCAATTTACTGGCGTTATTAGTCCATTGTGCGCGCGGTGAGGAAGTCATCTGTGGTGATAAGTCACATATTTATGTAAATGAAGCAGGTGGAATGGCGGCTCTTGGCGGGATCTTTCCACATCCCATTCCGAATCAAGCGGACGGGACACTACGTCTGGAAGACATTCGCGCCTCGATCCAACCCGACGATTCGCATCGCACCATTTCGCGTTTGGTCTGCATCGAGAACACCCAGAACATGTGCGGCGGCGTGGTGCTTGGTGTGGACTATACCAGGCAGGTGGGGCAGCTTGCCAAAGAGAACGGATTGAAATTTCACATTGACGGTGCGCGTATTTTCAATGCGGCGGCAGCTTTGGATGTGGATATCAAGCAACTGGTTGCGCCTGCCGACTCTGTCATGTTCTGTTTGAGTAAAGGTCTGGTCTCGCCGATCGGTTCGATGCTGGTTGGCTCGAAGGAATTTATTTCGCGAGCGCATCGTCTGCGCAAGATGTTGGGCGGGGGAATGCGTCAGGCGGGGGTGATGGCGGCGGCTGGGCTTATTTCGCTGGAAAAGATGACGACGCGTCAATTTCGTTTGGTGACGCATTATTGGGTGGATGATGCCGGGGTGGAAAAAACCGTAAAAGCGTTCGGTGAAGTGCTGAAGTAACTACTCGCTAGATTCAGATAAGAGCCCTGGTTCTTTTTGAAGCAGGGCTTCAAATGCTTTTACCATGGTGGGGTCGAAGTGTGTTCCAGACATGTCTTTGATATATTGCAGAGCTTCTTTTTTTGTGATCTTCTGACGATAGGGGCGGTTACTGGTCAGAGCGTCGAAGGCATCGATCAGGGCAAATAGACGGGCAAGTTCAGGAATCTCATCGCCACTTAATCCCCCAGGATATCCAGACCCATCCCAGCGTTCCTGATGTCTTTGAATGAGGGGGATCGTATCTTGAAGGAAGGGGATGCCTTCCACAATGCGCGCACCGATATCAGGGTGCAATTGCATGACCTTCCATTCGTCTGCAGTAAGTGCGCCGGGTTTATGCAGGATGGTATCGCTAATGCCGATCTTGCCGATGTCGTGTAAGAGCGACCCGCGTTCGAGTATTTTAAGCTGGTCTGGTGAATATCCCAGGAATTCCCCAAGTTTGACTGCCAGATATGTGACTCTTGAACTATGTCCCTCGGTTTCGCTATCGCGAGCATCCAATGCAGAGGTAAGTGATGCGAGAGTTTGGTCGTATGTGGCTTCGAGGGTGTCGTAAGCTGCTTTGATTTCTTTTGCCTGGCGGCGGGATTCAACTAACAGAAGCGAACGTTCCAATGCGATGGCTGCCTGGTTAACCAGCGCCTGCAGATCGTTGGGGTTGGCAATGGGTTTGCTGGGGTCATCCATTGTGTCCATCCAAATTGCGCCATATTTCCGTATGGGGGTTTGAATGGGCAGGCAGGTCCTAAGCACAGACTGCCCGAGCGAGAAGTAGATCATTTGCCCTGAGTTCATCGCGTCACGGATCAGACTCATGGGGTGGTCTGTCGGGGGATTTTTACCTTCATCGTCGACCCGAACCTCTGCTATAAGACTATCACTTGTATCGAAAAGAACGATGCCGGTTGTGATGTTCTTTCCGAGCTTGTGTGCAGTTTGAGCAATATCTGATGCTGCTTCCTCAATATTTTCAGATTGGATGATCTGGTTGCTTAAGCGGTAGAGTAGGGATGTGATGCGCAGGGAGGAGCGAAGTTCTTGTTGCAGCCAGGTGCTTTCAAATGCCCCGCCTGCTTGAATGGATATTAATTCTGCAAGCGATTCATCGTTCTCTGTAAAAAATACTTCATTCTGTTTTCCGAACGCGAAGATCGCGCCGATGTTCACCTGATGCCAACGGATGGGGATGGTGAGCAGGCTGCGCACACCTGTATTATCCAATTCAAGGTTGGCAGTCTTATCATATTTCCGGACATCACGGATGCGGAATGGTTGGGAGGCATGTAATGCCATTTTGATGAGCTCCCCAGACCGAGATGTATCAATGAGGGAATCAAGCAGGAGTGGGGATCTGCCTGAAGAGGCGTGTTGAGTGAAGTTTCGTTCCTGTCCAAGTTGAATGTATAGATAGGTAAATTTTGCCTGTACAATATCCCGGGAAATTGAGGCAACTTCCTGTGCCGCAGCTTCGGGGTCTGGCACTGAAGAAAGGCGGCTGCCGGTTTGGATGAGTTCTGTCAGCCGTTGGTGATACCCTGAACGCTCCCAGGCGCGGGTTAGTTCCGCCGCGACCATTTCTGCAAGCCCGATCTCCAGGCTGCCAAAGGCGTTGGGTTTATCGTTATTGAGAGAGATCATCCCATGAACATGTCCATTGAAGATCAGGGGGATGATTGCAGCGGATAGGCTGGTTTCCCCTTCGAAATGGATGTATTCCGGGTCCACGCGAATGTCATTGACGATCTGAGTCTTGCGTTGACGCAGGCAGCGTCCGAGTACGCCTTTTATGGCGTTCTGTCTATAGCCAGTGGGAATGATATGGGTTTGCCGACCTGCTGCAGCAAGCAGCATGAATTCTTTTTCCTCTGGCTCGTGGATATATAAGGCTGCAAGTCCGCAATTGAGAGCGCGCTCCAATGTATTAACCGCTAACTGTGCTGAAACGGGTGGATCGAGTTGATTTTCGAGCTGCTGACTTAATTCAAGTAATAAGGTTAATTGTGCATTCCGTTTTTTCTCAACTGCCGAGAGCCGCGCAAGAGTATTGATCTGATCTGCCTGCACCCGCCCGCGTACGCCCTCCTGAGTCATAATGAACGGTTTGATGTATTTTTCAAGCCGATTTACCCAGCGGTTCGAATCCAATTCCATTTCTTCGACCGGTTCGCCGCCCGTTCGATTTAATTCCAGTATGAGACTGCTGGTTGTCATAATGACTGTCGCCGCGCCCATATAAACCATGCTCGAGAAAAGAACAAAGAATATCAGCGTTGCTTCACGGATACTCAGGATGGATCCGTGTCCGGTCAGGAAATCCGGGTTTGTGCTTGAGAGCAACGCCCCTAAAAATATCAAATGAGAAACTTCAATGACGCAACTAATCAATACCATACGGCGGCTGAGGACATCTTCATGTGTCAGGAGCAGGCGCTCCCATGGAATCAATGTTCCAAACAATAAAATCGCAAGGACCGCGGCTGGGGTGACGCCATTATCCTTGTCTGTAGGGATGATATAAAAAAAGATCAATGCGATCCATGGAATAACTTGAGCTTTGTTGAAATACCTACCGTATTTGAAGCCAGGCACAATGACCGAGATGATACCCATGAAAGCGGAAATGAGAAACACTGCAGCCAGTAAAGACATGTATGCAATGTCTGAAGCGGCAATCGTCAAAGATAGCCCTGCCGCGAACGTGATCAGGGTGACGGTAAATTGTGTGAAGTCCAGCTGTTTTAAGTGTTCGTTTACCGGCAGAAGTAGATATACCTGTGTGATCGCGGTGATCAAAAAGGCAAATGCGCCGATCCATTGTCTGTTGACGATAAGAATGCAACCGGCAAGGAAAAGGAAAATAATTGCAGCGATCTTGATCTTTAGATCCCGTTCTGCCGATATTTTCCAAATGGATGCCACCTGGATGAGCAGCGCCATGATAAAACATGAAATTCCCCATAAACCAATGAACCAGGATGGAAAGACATGGTCAGCGATCCCAAAATGACCGGGTATGATAACCAGCCCTGCCCCGATCCCTTCCAGCAGTAAAGAGATAAAAATAAAAAAGTTTTTTTCCGCAAGGCTTTTCATGTTGCTTGAGGATAGCATAATAAACAGAATTTTTCTAGATAAATTTGGGTATATTTGATACGATATGAAACCCGCTGTTTAAGCGTTTTTTTGTTGGTTGTATGAGCGAAAATATGCAATAGTCGTTTCTGTTATAATCGCCACCGCAAACCAGCTTTATCAGGGGATGCCTCGTTTGTAATCTACTTAAAAGGTATCGCAAATGCAAAAATTCATTACGCTTGCTCAGATCGATGAAATCGTTAACGCGATAAAAAAGAAAATCTCAATTCAACCTATGATCGGAATGATTTTAGGCTCCGGGCTTAACGGGTTGGCAGATTCTGTCCAGAATCCGGTCTTTATCTCATATAGTGACCTGCCAAATTTCCCCACCTCCACGGTTCACGGGCATGTGGGGCGTTTTGTTATTGGCGAGTTGGAAGGTAAACCAGTTATCGTCATGCAGGGACGCATCCATTATTATGAAGGCTATACCATGGGTGAGGTGACACTGCCTGTGCGCGTGATGCACAGACTCGGAGTTCACAGTATGTTCGTGACCAATGCTGCTGGTGGCGTCAACGCGGATTTTGTGCCTGGTGATGTAATGCTGATCACTGATCAATTGAATTTAATGGGCATGTCTGGTTTGAATCCATTGATGGGTCCCAACCTTGATGAGATCGGTCCGCGCTTTCCCGACATGAGCCAGCCTTACGACCGCGATTATTGCAATCTGGCACGCAGTGTTGCCAGGCAAGCCGGTTTAACTCTGCGCGAAGGTGTGTACGCTGGTTTGAGCGGTCCTTCCTTTGAGTCGCCTGCCGACTTGCGTTTCTTGCGCCTTGCGGGTGCAGACGCTGTGGGCATGTCTACAGTACCAGAAGTGATCATTGCGCGCCACGGCGGCATGCGGGTCTTGGGACTTTCCGGCGTCAGCAATAAAGCCAACTTGGATGGTTCGACCATCACCACTCACGAAGAGGTCATAGAAGCAGGCAAAGTCATTACCCCCAAGGTCGAGGCGATCGTCAGGGGTGTCCTGCGCGGAATGTAAGCGCAAGGTTTCTGGATGGCAGATTTTTTAAAGTTCCTCGCGTCGTATGAGGCATTGATTTACATTGTCCTGGCAATCGGAGGGTTATTCTCCTTTCGCTGGCTTTACCGTTCGTGGCAGGAATGGCGGGTGGCCGTATTCAACCTTGAGCGGGAATTTTCCGTCCGCCGATTGGGACGTTCTGCTTTGATCTCTGTCATGATCCTGGTTTTCTTTTGCATCGAATTCTTCATGGCTTCCTTCGTGATCCCAGGGCTTCCCGCAGATTTTTTCCTCACTACACCCACCGTCGACTTTATCTCAACTCCCACAGGAACCCTTTCGCCGGAGTTAATGACCCAGTTCGCCGGGCAGCCACAGTCTGCCGCCCAGCCAGATGCAGCGGGTTGCACACCCGGGCAGATCACCCTGACCTTTCCGGCACCTGGCGATGAGATCAAAGGGGTGGTTGAATTAACCGGTACAGTTAATATTCCGAATTTTGGTTTTTATAAATATGAAGTTGCACCGAATGGCAGCGATACATGGGCAACCATTGCCGCGGGACGTGCTGTGGTGATAGAGGGATCTCTCGGGCGCTGGGATACAACGGCACTTACCCCGGGCGATTATCAATTGCGTCTTGTAGTGATCGACAATCAGGGAACGGCACTTTCACCCTGTGTTGTGCCTGTGCAAGTTGTACCCATTCAATAGAAAGCGATCCATTTTCATGTCTGAATTGCAAATTCGTCCTACCATTGCCAATGACCTCACCCGCTTGGTGGGTATCGATCACACTGTCACGAGTGAAGCGGTCTGGCAGTTGGAATTTCGCCGCGATACCGGGCAAGTTGCCACTACTTTCCGCGAAGTGCGCCTGCCGCGTTCCATTCAGGTGGCGTACCCACATAATCATTTTGCCTTACCTGATGATTGGGTCAACCGTTCGATGATGTATACAGCCGTGATGGATACCGACCCGGTGGGATATATCAGCATGTTAGAGCGTGGGGCGGCATCTACCGTATGGGTGTTGGACCTTGTGGTGGATGTGGCGTACCGTCGAAAAGGCGTAGCGGTGGCTTTGTTGACAGCAGGGCAAGCATGGGCGGAGTCCAGATCGCATCGCCGTTTTATTTTAGAAGCACAGTCGAAGAACCTTCCGGCGATCCGTCTCGCACAGAAATCCGGATTCGAGTTCTGCGGTTATAATGACCAGTATTACCTCAATAAGGATGTGGCATTGTTCTTTGCAAGGGTGTTGAAGTAATGGAAGGCGGCTGACGCCGCTTCCCGTTCGATTTTTATTGGAAGGGCTGCATGATTAACGGTTGGCCAGACACTTTACTGGCGGGGCTCCAGACGATCAATCAGATCTTGACAGCGGGAATTGCCATTACGGCATTCTCGCTGTTTCTGTATTCTCTTTCCTTTAATTTGCGCGACAGGGTGGCTCGTTCGTTCGCGATCATTCTTCTTTGTGTTGTGGTTGTTTTTACCGCGGAGTCGCTTCAAGATAATACCGTCTCCATTCGGACGCTTGACCTGTTGATGCGTCTGCAATGGTTTGGACTCGCCTTCCTTCCGGCTGCCTATTTACATCTTTCCGATGCGTTGTTAGTAACGGCGGGCAGGCCTTCACGCGGACGACGGCGTTTTGCCGTACGCGGTATGTATCTTGTCTCAATTATTTTTCTGATTCTGTTAGTTTTCGGGTACTTACTCGGACCGATCGTTCCGGATGGAAGACCGGCTCCGTACTTGCAACGCACCATTTGGACTGAGGTTTTCACCATCTTTTATGTGAGCACCATGGTGTGGGCGGGCATCAATTTCACACGTGCCTACAACTTAATGCTGACCCGTTCTGGCAGGCGGCGTATGCTTTATTTGATGGCTGGCGCCACCGCTCCGGCACTGGGGTCCTACCCATATCTGTTGTTTGGATATGCTCTGGCATCCAAGCACGAGTTCCTTTTTTGGAGCGCAGCAACGGCGATCAATGTGTTGGTTGGGGCGTTGGTGGTGATCATGGCGTACGCAGTGGCGTTCTTTGGCGTTTCCTGGCCAGACCGTGTGATCAAAAGCCGCCTGTTCAAGTGGATCATGCGCGGACCAGTAACCGCATCTGTTACGCTGGCATTGATGACGGTGGTACGTCGTGGCGGTGAATTGCTTGGCACGCCCTATAGCGCTTTCGTTCCATTCACGGTGGTGGCTTCGGTTCTTTTGATGGAACATGCCATTACCTTTGCTGCGCCTCTCTGGGAACGCTGGCTTTTCTTTGGGCGCGATCGTAATGAATTGGAGTTACTCCAAAATGTAGAAGAGCGTTTACTAACTCAGGGCGATCTTCAACAGTTTTTAGAATCTGTCCTTGCAGCCGTGCGGGATAATTTGCAATCTCCTTCTGCGTTCGTTGCAGCATTGGATGATGAAACCTTGCTGCCGGTTGTGGTGGCAGGGAACCGTGCCATGCTCGAACAGGATGGATTGACAGAAGCCCTGGACCATGTAAATGGTGATGTACGCCACGAATTCCAGTGGGGGAATTACTGGGTGCTGCCTCTTTACTCCCGCCGCCGTCCTGAAATGGATCGCGATGAGCTCCCGCCATTGCTGGGGTTGCTTGGAGTGGCACGCAATGACCAAAAGGATTCAATGGAATATGACCAGCGTGAGTCGCTTTGGCTGCTGGCAGACCGCGCCGCGCTCGCTTTGGAAGACCGCCAATTGCAACAAAGAGTTTTTCGTTCTCTGGCAGATATTCAGCCTCAGGTTGAAATGATCCAGCGTATGCGCGCTGCAAGCCGTTACGATACGAATGCCAATTTGCTCAACGCTCCCATTCCTCATGAGGCGGACTTGGCGAACTGGGTCAAAGATGCGCTGACTCATTATTGGGGTGGACCCAAATTTACCAATAATCCGCTTATCAAACTGCAGGTCGTCCGTGAACTGGCAGAACAAGAAGATGGAAATGTCTCCAATGCGTTACGGACTCTATTGCGGCGGGCGGTGGATGAAGTCCGCCCGCGCGGAGATCGCAAGTTCACCACCGAGTGGATCCTGTATAACATTCTCGAAATGAAGTTCATCGAGGGACGTAAGGTTCGTGACGTGGCGGCGCGATTAGCCATGTCTGAAGCGGATCTATATCGAAAACAGCGTGTGGCTGTGGAAGCGGTCGCCAAAGCAATCCTTGAAATGGAAGTTAATCAGCTGGAACAATAAAAATATTGGTAGATATTCGTCGAAGAACCTGGTTGCAAAGCAAGTGGAGGGCAAATCGGGTATTGGGTGCGGCGATAAAAAAGGAGATAAGTATGGCTGACGGAAAAGAAAGAAACGAAAGCACTGTGCCGGCAATGGATGATGGCTGGTGGGAGTCTGTGTTGGCGGAGGAAAGCCGCCATCCGGCACATACTCAGCCGCGGGTGCAACCATCCAAGTCTGAAGTCCAGCCGGGGGCGGGGAAAGAAGCGCATACTGAGCAACAACCTGCGGTCAACTGGAGTCAGATCAAAGATCTATATATGAAAGACCGCATCATTGACCTAACCGTCACCGGACACAATCGTGGTGGTCTGCTTGTGGAAGGAGACGGGCTGTTTGGTTTTGTGCCTTTCTCTCACTTGATCGACCTGGCAGGTAAAGAAAACCTGGACCGCAATCAAGACCTTGAACCATATCTTGGGCGATCCTTGCACCTGAAGGTGATCGAATGTGTGCCGGAAGATGGGCGCGTGGTCTTTTCCGAACGCGCTGCTCAAACTGAGCCCGGCAAACGCGCCGAATTATTCCACTCACTACATGCCGGTCAAAATGCGCATGGCACAGTCACGAACGTGACCGACTTTGGTGTGTTTGTAGACCTTGGTGGTGTGGAAGGCTTGATCCATATCTCCGAACTTTCGTGGGGCAGGGTAACGCACCCATCCCAATTTGTGAAACTTGGCAACGCCATCGATGTACAAGTGCTCGACCTTGCACCTGAACGCTGCCGTGTTGCCCTTAGTTTGAAGCGGCTTCTGCCCAACCCGTGGACGAATGCCGCAACCGAATTCCCGATCGGCTCCATTCATGCTGCAACGATCACCAGCGTGCTTTCGTATGGTGTTTTTGCGCGGCTTGATAAATATGGCGTTGAGGGGTTGGTGCATGCTTCTGAGATTCCACATGAAGAAGGTGTGCTGTTAAAAGAATTCCTCTCAGATGGGCAGTCCATTCAGGTGCGTGTCTTACATCTTGATCCCGCTCATCACCGCCTCGGTTTTAGTATGAGGCTTGAGTAATTGATGCCAAATTCCACCGACCCACGGCGCTTCAGACAAGAAGAGTTTTCACCGCGCAACGACTGGCTTGAACGACTTGCGCGCTTCAACTCTCAATTTGGGCGTTTTGTGCGTGATGCTGCAGGTGTAGCGTTGATCGCTTTTGCCGTCATGGCATTCCTTGCCATCTGGAATTGGACAGATGGTGTTGTGCTCACGCCGATTGCTAGCCTCCTGCGCACTTGGTTCGGGTGGGGAAGTATTTTGATATTGATGGGGATCGCCTATCTGGGATTTTCCCTCCTCCAACGCGAGCGAACTCCGATCCACTGGGGACGAATCCTCGCTCTTGAACTCGCCGCTCTCTTAACTCTGGGCATGCTCGCTGTTTTCTCGGGCAACGACCTCTTCCGGGCTGAATCTGGCTTGGACGGCGGGCGCCTCGGCTGGGGGATTGTCCGATTGTTGTGGCAGTCCATGGGAAGTATCCCTGGTTCACTGGTACTTTTTCTATTTTGGGCATTGGCAGTTGCAACCGGCTTCGGGCTTTGGGCAAAACTGGAAGCATGGCTGTTGAAGGTTGCGGGTGAAGAGGCGCCAGTGATCGTTTCCATGCCAGAGCCGGAGGTTCACGAGGAAATCATTGAACAACCCGTTTCTGAAAAGGTCATTGCGCCGCCTAAAAAGAAAGCCCCGGCGATTCCTCCCGAATTCCGTACCCAACTAAAAGCCGCCGATAAAAAACAGGAGAAATCCCTCAAGCCGCCGCCTCGTGCCGCTGACTTGCCGCCCCTCAGTGTTTTGATGGGCGACTCGGCCGTTCGTGCTGATGAAAGAACCATCAACCAAACTGCCGGTTTGATCATGAAGACACTCTCTGAGTTTGGCATTCCGGCAACAGTCATAGGTTATCGGGTGGGTCCGTCAGTGACGCAGTTTGCGATTCAACCAGGCTTCATTAAAAAAGGGAACGAAGAAGAAGATGCCCAACAGATGAAGGTTCGTGTGGCGCAGATTGCTTCGCTCGAGAAAGATCTCGCATTGGCGCTATCTGCCCAACGTCTGCGTATTGAGGCGCCGGTTCCTGGTAAGCCTTATGTCGGTATCGAAGTCCCGAATGTAACCAGCTCTGTTGTCCGCATGCGGGCGTTGTTGGAAAGCGATTCCTTTTACAAAGTGGGTGCCCCGCTGGCGGTCGCGCTGGGGCGCGACGTTTCTGGTAATCCACTCAATGCCGACCTTGCGCGTATGCCCCACTTGTTGATTGCCGGTTCCACAGGTTCTGGTAAATCGGTTTGTATTACTGCCCTTGCGGCGTGCCTGGCAATGAACAATACCCCCGAAGAATTGCGCATGGTGATGATCGACTCGAAGATGGTTGAGCTGATCCGTTTCAATGGTTTGCCGCACCTGTACGGGAAGGTTGAAACGAATCTTGACCGCATTCTTGGGGTTTTACGCTGGGTGGTGGTGGAAATGGAGCATCGCTATCGTCTGCTCGAAGCCATGCATGCCCGTGACTTGAGTTCTTACAATAAAAAAGTAACCCGCTCTGCGGATGGTCAGCCTTTGCCGCGCATCGTCGTTTTGATCGATGAACTTGCCGACTTGATGATGTCTGCCCCTGACCAGACCGAACATAATTTGGTGCGCCTGGCACAAATGGCGCGTGCCACCGGTATTCACCTTGTAGTTGCTACCCAGCGCCCATCCACCGATGTTGTCACTGGGCTTATCAAAGCTAATTTTCCGGCACGCCTTGCATTTGCAGTTGCTTCCGGTATTGATAGCCGTGTGATCCTCGATTACACCGGTGCTGAGTCGTTGCTGGGGCGTGGTGACATGCTCTTCTTGAACCCCGAAGTTGGCACCCCAGTTCGTGCACAGGGTGTGATGATCACGGATATTGAGATCGAGCGCATCATCTCTCATTGGCAAAAGAATAGCGATATTGAAGTAGCGGATGTCCCGCCATGGGAGATGCTCTTGAAGGAACCCGATGAGAACGAAGACGATGGCTTGGTGGAACAAGCGATATCCATCGTCCGCAACCAGCAGCGCGCCTCAGCATCCATGCTTCAACGCCGCCTGCGTATTGGGTATCCGCGTGCGGCTCGCCTGCTTGATCAATTGGAAGAAATGGGCGTCGTCGGTCCTTCACAGGGTGGCGGCAAAGAACGTGAAGTGCTCATCAGTGCAGATACTGAGATGGGCGACGAGATCAAATAAATAGACCATGCAGCCAAAACAGACCTTTTCCGACCGAGCAAGAATCATCTTCAAAGGCATCCTCGACCCGATTGGTAATTTTCTCAATGGGTTGGGGCTTACTCCTAATAGCATTACCCTGTTGGGGTTGGCGGGGACGACCATTGGTGCATATGTCCTCTCGCAAGGACATATGACGGCTGGGGCAATTATCCTTTTAGCATCCGTCCTGGTGGATGCGTTTGACGGTACAATGGCGCGGCTGCGCGGCGAGCCGAGTGATTTTGGCGGCTTCGTTGATTCGGTCAGTGATCGGTATGCCGAGTTGGTCACTTTTGGCGGTCTTATCTATTTCTTTTTGACGAAGAACGATTTTCCCGGCGTGATGGTTTCTTTCTTCGCTGCGGCCGGGTCTGTCCTTGTTTCGTATGTCAAAGCACGCGCCGAGGGGCTGGGGTTTACTGCCAAGGTTGGCATACTCACCCGCCTTGAACGCTATCTTGTGCTAATTCCTTTGTTGGTGTTTAACCAGCCTTTTATCGCCGTACTTGTCATTGCTGTATTGGCGAATATCACTGCATATCAGCGCATTTTACATGTTCGTACGCAGGGGCGCGAGCGCATCCTCAATAGCAAACAAAAGGACACCAAACAATAATGGAGGGCGTCTCTCTCGGTCCCATCCTGTTGCGCTGGAATGGGCTGTTGATCGCCCTGGGTATCGCAATGGGGCATTCCTCTCTGCGTTGGAAGCCAGGCGCCGTTTTCAGGATGCGGAGATCATTTCCTATTTATTTGTGCCATTAACGATTTGGGCGTGGATCGGCGCCCGCCTTTGGCATGTTTTGACACCGCCTCTTTCTTCTGTACAACTGGGTCTGACCACCAGACATTATCTTTTGCATCCGCTGGATATCCTCTCGTTTTGGACTGGCGGTTTTGGCATTCCCGGTGCCATCCTTGGTGGAACTCTGGTTCTGTGGTTTGTGGCGAGCAAAGAGAAACTCCCTTTTTGGGAACTTGCCGATACGTTGGCGCCTGGTCTCATCCTTGCACAGGCGGTTGGGCGGATCGGTAATTACTTTAATCAAGAGTTGTACGGTTTGCCAACAAACCTGCCTTGGGCAATACTCATTCAACCTGAAAACCGCCTGCCAGGGTATGAAGAAATTCAGTTCTATCATCCGCTGTTTGCATACGAAGTTCTATTGAGTTTGGGCTGCCTGCTCTTACTGCTTTGGCTTTTGCGAGGTAGATACTCTGGGCAAGTCAAGTCAGGCGGCATCTTTCTGGCATATCTTGCCTGTTACGCGCTGATCCGCTTCCTGCTCGAGTTTCTGCGGTTGGATGTTGCACTGGTTGGCGTAGTCAATATTAATCTAGTGTTTTTCACCATCCTTTTTCTTTCAGCCATGGGAATTTTGATTCAACGGCAACGTTTGGAAGATTTGTAAGGATATTGAGAAGGATTGGAATGGGGGATGGGTAATAAAATGAAATCACACAGGGTCGCAAAATTAGTCAATATCTTTTTTGTTTTGATTCCGTTATACAGACTTATTACAGTCTAGCCTCCCCCTTACGATAAAGGATAAATTTATGATTGAAACGAAAGATCTTAGTAAGCAGTTCAATGATTTTGTGGCGGTGGATGGGATAAATCTCTCAGTGGAATCCGGGCAGATCCTGGCGCTTCTTGGGCAGAATGGTGCAGGAAAGACGACCACCGTCCGCATGTTGACGGCGTTATTGCAGCCAAGCCGTGGGTCTGCCCGTGTGGCTGGTTTTGACGTTGCTAAAAATGGACATGATGTCCGCGCTTCGGTTGGGGTTTTAACGGAGCATCATGGTTTGTACATGCGTATGACAGCACTGGAATACATGGACTTTTTCGGACAGGTCTACAGCCTTGCACCTGCATTACGCAAATCCCGTTCTGAAAATCTACTCGAATATTTCGGACTGGCAGAGGCGGCCAAACGGCGCATTGGTGAATATTCCAAGGGTATGCGCCAGAAACTGGCGCTGGCGCGGGCAATGATGCACGAGCCCAAGGTTTTGTTATTGGATGAACCCACTTCTGCCATGGATCCTGAATCAGCAAGGCTGGTGCGGGATGAGATCGCGCGTCTTAAATCTGCTCAACGAACGATCATGCTTTGTTCACATAATCTGACTGAGGTGGAGTTGCTGGCGGATAAGATCGCGATCATCTACCATGGCAAAATTCTGATCCAGGGAACGCTGGAAGAATTGAAAAAGAACGTATTTGGGTTGCCGGAATATATTATCAGGTTTACTGGGGCATGGGATGCAAGCCGCCTTGAATTGCCCTCAGGTGTAAAAATCATTTCAAGTACGCCGACCCATTTGAAGGTTCGGGTGGAAGCGCCCGACCAGGCAAACCCGTTACTGTTGCAACGGTTAACCTCCATGTCGGCTCCTGTGCTTGCATTTCAAGAGGAAGTGCGGACGTTGGAACAGGTTTATTTGAAGGTGATGGCGGAAACAAAAGGAAAAGAATATGTTCAGTAAACTTCGTCTCGTCTGGCTTGTAGCTCAGCGTGAATTGCGAGATCAATTCCGTGACTGGCGTGTGCTCCTTCCGATGCTGATCCTGACGTTGAGCTTTCCCTTCCTTATGAATGAGTTCGCGCAACAGACCGTGGATTTCTTGAATCAGTATGAAGCCAATCTGATCATTGACCGTTTTATCCCGTTCTCTATAATGATTATTGGCTTTTTTCCGATTACGGTTTCTTTAGTGGTGGCGTTAGAGTCATTTGTGGGCGAGAAGGAGCGCGGTACGATCGAACCGTTGTTGACTGCGCCTTTCGATGACTGGCAGTTGTACTTTGGCAAGCTGCTGGTTGGGATAATCACGCCCTTGGTCGCCAGTTATTCATCCATTGGTATTTATCTTTTATTGATCCTCCGCAGAGGTTTGAGCATGCCAGGGGCTTCTGAGTTACTGCAATTGCTATTACTAACGACTGCACATGCGATATTAATGGTGAGTGCTGCGATCGTTATTTCGGTGCAGTCCACTTCTGTGAAGGCGGCAAATTTTTTAGCTTCGTTTGTGGTGATCCCGGTGGCGATTCTGATGCAAGGGGAAGCGGTCATGTTGCTCTGGGGGAATGACATTGTGTTATGGCTGGGTGTTGCCGGGGTGCTGATTATCTCCCTGCTTCTAATCCGTGTTGGCGTTGCTCACTTTGAGCGCGAATATCTGCTTGGACGCGAGATCGATAACCTCAATTTACGTTGGATGCTCGCCGCTTTTTGGCGGAACTTCAAAGGTGATGCTGTTTCCCTGCGTGATTGGTATGGGCGTGTATTGGGCATTTCTTTTCGCCGTACCCTGCCTGCTCTAACGTTGATTGTCTTGATTGCCGTGATAAGCGCCTGGCTGAGCTACGACTGGGTTGTGAAATATGCCGCTGATTTAATTTCAAGCGCTTCACCAGAAAAACTGGCACAGATCAAAAAAAGCCTTGGAGAAATGCCTGAACTCCCCATTGCCAACGTGCATCTGAGTGCGCCTTCCCTCTTCTTGAATAATACCCGTGCTATGGCAGTTATATTCCTCACAGGGTTGGCATCATTCAGTGTTTTGGGCATTCTGTTTTATATGATTAATATTGCTTTGATCGGTGGTCTTTATGGGGTTCTTGAGCTTTTGGGGATTGCGCCCATGCCGTTATTTCTGGCTGGAGTTCTTCCGCATGGTTTATTTGAAATTCCGGCTCTTGTGATCGGCAGCGCGGTGGTGCTTTACATTGGTGCTGCACTCGTCACCCCGCAAACGGGAAAGTCTATGGGGGAGGTCATCATTGAGTTGACAGCAGATTGGGCGAAAATATTTGTCGGATTGGTGGTGCCTCTGCTGGCTGTTGCGGCATTGATCGAAGCATATATCACGCCGTATATTCTGCTGAAGGTCATCGGGAACTGATAAAACATCCTGCGTGTCTCACGCAGGATGTTTTATGAAACTACAATTAACAATTGGGGAAAATTCGGTTAACATTCGATGTATGGCAAAAGTGATCATTTTAGGCTCATCAAATGCGATCCCAACAATTGAAAGCGAAAACACCCATATGGTTATTGTTGGGAATGACCGCACAGTTTTGGTTGACTCTGTCAGTAACCCGATTGTACGTCTAGAGCAAGCCGGTTTGGATTTTAACAACCTGACCGATGTCATCGTTACACATTTTCATCCTGATCATGCTTCCGGAGTGCCGCTCTTGCTGATGGATATGTGGTTGATGGGCAGACAAAAGCCCTTGAATATTTACGGTCTCCATTACACTATCGATCGTCTTGAAAGCTTGATGGGGTTGTATAACTGGTCTGCGTGGCCTGAGTTTTTCCCTGTCGTCTTTTATCGATTACCTACGCAAGAAATGACCCAAGTTCTTGACTGCCCCGATTTTGTCATCCAGGCATCCCCGGTCCACCACATGATCCCCAACATTGGTTTACGGGTAGACTTTTCCGAAAGTCAAAAAGTGATGGCGTACTCTTGTGATACTGAACCCTGTGATGAGGTTGTCCGCTTGAGCGCCGGAGTGGATGTGCTCATCCATGAAGCCACTGGCGAGTCGCCCGGACACTCGTCCGCCGAACAGGCAGGTACGATCGCTTCCAAAGCGGAGGTCAACAAGCTTTACTTGATCCATTATCCAACCGGTAGATTTGCAAAAGGCGACCTGATCGCCGAAGCCTCAAAGACATATCAAGGCGATATCCAGCTTGCAAAAGACTTCATGGTTCTGGATTTCTAAAAAATCCCCTCACAAAGAGGGGATTTATATTTACCATCCAGAAATAAACGGAACCCATTCCTGATTCTCGTTCAGGTGTTTCCCAAAAATATACGCGGCTTCTGCAGGCGGCTCTTTCGGAATATGCAAAAGGTGCATATGTGCCTCTTCCACTTTGCGCCCGCCTTTACGGTGATTGCAAGAAGAACAAGCCGTAACGAGGTTGGTCCAAGTAGGTCTTCCACCCATGTGTCGCGGGATTACATGGTCTATCGTCAGGTTGCCTTCCCGTTTTCCGCAATACTGACAGGTATAATTATCACGCCGAAAGACTTCACGGCGCGTTAATTGGACGCGCGGGCGCGGTCGATGAATTTGCGATTCAAGCCGAATAACCGAGGGACGAGGGATGAGCTGTGATATGGTGCGGATATGTCCGCGTCCGTTTGCGATCATACCGGCTTTTCCCGCAAGGATCAAAGTGATTGCCCGTCGTGTCGAACAGACGTGGATAGGCTCAAAATTCGCATTGAGCACCAATACGGGTTCGTTCATAAGGTTCCGGTAACTCGCGTGATTATACTTCCAGAACATCGATTTGGTGAACGCATCCATTAACATCTCATTGCAGGAGAATGCATGAATATAATGATCTCTGGCGGTTCGGGTTTGTTGGGGACCGCTTTAACCAGGTCACTGCTCACGGATGGGCACAGGGTTTTTATTCTTTCACGCCATGCAGGCGAAAACCGTATCCAATGGGATGGGCGTACCACCGCAGGGTGGGGGCACTTAATCAACGAAATGGATGTGGTCATTCATCTTGCCGGACAAAGTACATCCGCTTGGCCCTGGACTGCCGCTCGAAAACGCTCCTTCGAAGATTCGCGCATCCTTCCAGGACGTGTGCTTGCTCAAGCGATTCAGGAAGCGACTCGTCGCCCAAGCCTTTTTGTGCAAGTCTCTGGTATTAATCACTATGGTGTTTATGGCAGCCTCGCCGACGAAGCCACTTTACCCGGTGATGACTTTCTTGCACAGTTAACTGTCAAATGGGAAGATGCAACCAAACCTGTGGAACATCTGGGCGTTCGACGACTGGTCCTGCGCACATCGCCTGTTCTGGCGAAAAACAGCATCATTTTGAAATTGATCGCATTACCAGTCCAATTGTTCTTTGGCGGGAGGATCGGCTCTGGCGAGCAGGCATTTCCTTGGATCCATGTCCAAGATTGGGTAAACGCCACGCGGTACTTGATGTCCAATGAAAACTCGCATGGCGCCTATAATTTGATCGCACCCACACAAACTTCTCTTGCAGATTTTACAAAGGTGTTGGCAGGCGTGTTACATCGACCCTATTGGTTTCCTGTCCCTGCATTTTTGATGCGGAACGTTTTGGGCGAAATGAGCGTCTTGATCCTTGAAGGCAGGTTTTGCCAGCCAAAACGGTTACTCGAGTCAGGGTACAAGTTTCAATTTCCGGGTCCGCGCGAAGCGTTGATCGATTTATTTACATAAGCCAAAGGAGAAATAAAGTCCATGAAGAAGATTTTCATCATAACTCTGCTATTGCTAACAGCTTGCGCTCCGGCTCAAGAGTCTCAGGTTGTTTTGCCGCAGTTACTGCCAACTGCAACAGCATATATCGACCCCTCTTATCCGACCGCTGAAGCGAGCGTTAATACTGCTCAACAAGTCGTTGCAGGTGTGGATGTTCGTTTGAACCGCGCATGGATGGAAGGCAAAAGTGTCAATGCAGATGTTTGCTTCACCATGCCCGACGCATCCGATTGGTCGATCTGGGCGGCAAGTTTATCTTACAGCGGCATCGTCCTTCAAGAATATGGCACCACTCTCATCAGTTTGCAGGAAGCTGCAAATGGGCAGCCGGGATTGCGTTGTGACACGCTTACCTTTGTCGTTGCGCCTGATGCTGATCTCACCAATGCAACCATTATTATCGACGCGATCGCTGCGCCGCCGCAGCCCAGTGATTACTGCGATATTTACCTGCCCAAGATCCAACAGGCTTTGCTTGAACGCGGCACAGGAGTTTCGGTTGATTGCTTGGACGTGAATGGTACATTGACCATGCAGATCCTTGGCAAACCTGCAGAGATGTCGCAGGAGCAGGCGGAGCAGCTCGTTTACAGTGACGAGTTTTACACGGTTCGTGGACCGTGGAGCTTCCCGTTCAATTTGTCGCAATAAAATTCCTGATGTATAATACCGGCATGTCCAGTGCCTTTTTCACCAGCCGCTATTACTATTATTACCGCCCGTAAACATATTGCGATGGTGTGATTTGAACGCGCCCCATCATCGCGGGCGCGTTTTTATTTGCATAAAGCCAGGATAATTATTAAATTACGACCCGAGCAGGGTTTTGCATTAGGAGAACAGTATGAACATCGAGGAACAAGTCGAGTTATTGATGCAAGGAACCGACTATGGCGACGAAGATCTGCAAAAAGCCATGGCGTCTGAACTGCGTGAGCGCTTGAAGGTCGCAGAAAAGGAAAACCGTCCGCTGCGGGTTTATTGCGGCTATGATCCTACATCCACAGATCTGCATTTGGGGCATACCATTTCCATGCGTAAGTTGCGCCAATTTCAAGATCTCGGTCATGAAGTCACTTTTCTCATTGGGAACTATACGGCGTTGGTGGGGGATCCTTCCGATAAGAATAAGGCACGTCCAGTTCTGACGCAGGAAAAAGTTGCAGAGAACGCGCTAACATATGCGGAGCAAGCCTTCCGCGTTTTGGATAAATCCAAGACCAGGATTCGGTACAACAGTGAGTGGTTGTCGAAGTTGAATCTGGTCGATCTCATTCGCCTCGGGCAGAACTTCACCGTCCAGCAGTTTTTAGCACGTGAGAACTTTGCCAAGCGTCTCGACAAAGGTGAGCCGATCTACTTGCATGAGACCTTCTACGCCTTAATGCAAGGATACGATGCAGCCGCCATGGAAACAGATATTCAGGTTGGCGGCTCTGACCAATTATTCAACATCATCGTGGCTGGAAGAAAACTTCAAGAAGCACTTGGGCAAAAGCCTCTGGTAGGTATCATCACTGGCATTCTTCCCGGCACGGATGGCACGCAGCGAATGTCCAAATCTACGGGAAACATCGTTCCGATCAACACCGGCGCGGATGATATGTTCGGTAAGTTAATGTCTGTGCCAGATTCGGCGATGGGTACATATATGCGCCTTGTCACTCGTTTCAGCCCACACGAGATCGCGCAGATCGAAAAGGATGTTGCCTCAGGCGCTTTGCACCCGCGTGATGCAAAAATGAAGATGGCAAAGGAAATCGTCAGCATTTTCTACACAGAGGCTGAAGCGCAGTCCGGGCAGGATAATTTCATCAAGATGTTCCAACAGAAGGAGATTCCAGATGAGATGCCGGAATATGAGTTGCAATCAGGGCAAACAGTTGTAGACGTCATCCTTGCTGCTGGAATGGCTGAGAGCAAAAGCAAGGCGCGCCAGTTGATCGACCAAAAGGGTGTTCGTTTGGATGGGGAAGTGCTTGAGCGCGGCGATGCGCCGTTTCCACATCCGGGTGTGTTGCAGGTCGGTAAACGGAAATTTTTACGTGTGAAGTAAAAATAAAAACAAGACAAGGGTTTTAAATATTGAAAACCCTTGTCTTGTGTCAGAAATACAAAATGGGAAACCCATGAATGAAATTTTTGTAGATTTTTGCCATGGGGAATACTTTTAAATAAAAAAAACAGACTCACTTACGAGTCTGTTTCAGAGGCGTCGACGGGATTTGAACCCGTGAATGAGGGTTTTGCAGACCCTTGCCTTACCACTTGGCCACGACGCCGTATAAACAAAAGGATTGCTGACCGAAAGCATTTTCAATCTGCAATCCTCCAGTTTGAGCGGGCGATGAGATTCGAACTCACGACCTTCTCCTTGGCAAGGAGACGTTCTACCACTGAACTACGCCCGCATTTATCGACCAATTTGGTCGAGAGTGCCGAGACCCAGGATCGAACTGGGGACACCGCGATTTTCAGTCGCGTGCTCTACCAACTGAGCTATCTCGGCCAAACGTTATTTATTTGTTAAGCGGCGGTGATTTTACACGCACTTATTTATATTGTCAAGAAATATAGCGAGGAAGATAAAAGTTAATAAATCAAAGCCCTTTTTTCTTGACTTTTCATATTGTGTTCGATATAATGTTTAGTCGCTGTCCATCCGGGACAGTTATCGTCGTTTATTATCGTCATTCAAAACCGTTAGGAGAGAAGAATGGCATCTTCTTTGCCCCAGAAAAGCTACGCACGAATTCCCGTAAGTCTTGATTTACCTAATCTGATCGAAGTACAACTTGATTCATTTGAAAGGCTCAAAAAGGAGGGACTTGGAGACCTTTTCCATGAAATCTCCCCGATTGAGTCATATAACAAGGGAATGAAGCTATTCTTCCCAAGCCGCAGCCCCGAATCGCAACAGTGGGGGTTGAAGTATTGGTTTGGTGATCCGAAGCACTCCATTGAAGAATGCGTAGAGCGCGATCTGACATATGCCAGTCCGCTTTATGTTTCTGTTCTCCTCGCTGGACCGGATGTTCCCGAACCTATCAAGCAGGATATCTTCCTGGGCGATTTCCCTGAAATGACTGATAAGGGAACTTACATTGTTAACGGAACGGAACGTGTCGTTGTTTCGCAATTGATCCGTTCTCCCGGCGTTTACTTTGAAGCTCCTGCGGATCGCGCTACGGGACGCCTGCTCTCCATGGCCAAACTGATTCCTGACCGTGGAGCTTGGATGGAGTTCGAAACCCGTAAGTCCGACTACATTATCCTCAAATTCAACCGCAAACGCACCGTGCCGATCACGGTATTTTTGCGTGCTCTCGCCGCTGTCAGCGACGGAATCAAAGATTCTCCCATCAAGCATGGTACAGACGAGGAAATCCTCTCCCTGTTCAAGGATGTGGATAACAATCCCGAGCGCATGTTCATTGCCTCCACGATTAAGCAGGAACCAGACTGGGACCTCAGCAATCACACCATCGCTGAAGCTGCTTTGATCGAATTCTTCAAGAAGATGCGCCCAGGCGATCCGGCTACGCTGGATAATGCCCGCCAGTTCCTTGAAGAACAGCTTTTTGATCAACGCCATTATGACCTTGAACGTGTTGGTCGTTATAAGCTCAACCAAAAGCTTGACCTTAACATCCCGATCCCTCATCGCACTGTTTCCAAGAGCGATATTCTTCGTCTCCTGCGCCGTATGATCCAGATCAATAATGGCTCTGAGCGTTCAGACGACATCGATCACCTCGGCAACCGTCGTGTCAAGACGGTTGGTGAATTGATCCAGAACAAACTCCGTATTGGTCTGCGCCGTATGGAACGCGTGATTAAAGAACGCATGTCCATTCGCGATCAGGAACAGCTTTCACCCGTGACACTTGTCAATATCCGTCCGGTTGTGGCTGCGTTACGTGAATTCTTTGGTTCTTCACAGCTTTCCCAATTCATGGATCAGACGAACCCGCTGGCAGAGTTACGCCACAAACGCACACTCTCTGCGCTTGGACCTGGTGGTCTGCGCCGTGAACGCGCCGGCTTCGATGTCCGCGACGTACACCACTCACACTATGGACGTATCTGCCCGATTGAAACGCCGGAAGGTCCGAACATCGGCTTGATTGGTCGCCTTGCGTCATTTGCCCGTGTGAATGAATACGGGTTTATCGAAACGCCTTACCGCAGAGTATATAAGGCTCTTCCTTCTGATAGTGAGTTGTTGGAAGGGCGCACCTTGCGCGAAGATATTTATGACCCCAAGTCTGAAGAACTTCTCTTCAAAACGGGTACAGAGATCGACTCTAAGGTTGCCAAACGCTTAGCCCGGCTTGATGGTGAAATCGCCATCATCCCGTTTGTTTCGGATGAAATCGTCTATTTATCTGCAGACGCAGAAGATAAGTACACCATTGCTCAAGCAAATGCGGCACTGACCGAGAAGAAAGAATTTTCTCGCGAACGTATTTCCTGCCGTTATCACTCCGGCTTCCTATTCTCCAATGCCGAAAGCCTGGACTTCATGGATGTGGCTCCTCATCAAGTTGTGGGTATCAGCGCCGCATTGATTCCCTTCCTTGAACATGACGACGCCAACCGCGCTCTCATGGGTTCGAACATGATGGCACAGGCTGTTCCTTTGGTTCGCCCCGAGGTTCCGCTTGTTTCCACCGGTATGGAACGTCATGCCGCGATCGACTCCGGTCAGGTTGTCGTCGCTGAAGCGGATGGGGAAGTGGTATCTGTAACTGGTTCCACTATCACCGTCAAAGAGAAGCGCTCTGGCAATCGTGTGTATCAACTTCGCAAGTACCAGCGCTCCAACCAGAGCACTTGTATCGATCAGCGTCCTTCTGTAGTGAAGGGGCAGTTGATCAAGGCTGGTGACATTATCGCCGACTCTTCTTCAACCGATAATGGTCAGCTGGCTCTTGGTCAGAACGTGGTTATCGCCTTCCTTTCCTGGGAAGGTGGCAACTTCGAAGATGCTATCCTCCTTTCTGAGCGCCTTGTTCAGGAAGACCGCTTTACCTCCGTACATATTGAGAAGTATGAAGTAGAAGCCCGCGATACCAAACTTGGACCCGAAGAAATCACTCGCGATATCCCGAACGTTGGTGACGATGCCATCAAAGACCTCGATGAAAACGGCATCATCCGTATTGGTGCTGAAGTCGGTCCCAACGACATCCTCGTCGGTAAGATTACCCCGAAGGGTGAAAAAGAACTCACCCCTGAAGAACGCTTATTGCGCGCTATCTTCGGTGAAAAATCTCGTGATGTGAAAGACACTTCACTGCGTATGCCTCACGGCGAACGCGGTAAGGTTGTGGACGTAAAGGTCTTCACTCGTGAAGAAAATTCTGACCTAGCCGCTGGCGTGGATATGATGGTCCGTGTCTCTGTCGCTCAGCGCCGCAAGATTACCGCGGGCGATAAGATGGCAGGACGCCATGGAAATAAGGGTGTGGTTTCCAAGGTTGTGCCTGTGGAAGATATGCCTTTCCTTGAGAATGGCGTGCCTGTTGATATCATTCTCAATCCGCTCGGTGTGCCCGGTCGTATGAACATCGGTCAGGTATTGGAAGTTCACCTTGGGTGGGCTGCCAAGCGTCTCGGTTATCGAGCTGTGACGCCCGTTTTCGACGGTGCCAGTGAAGAGCAGATCGAAGCTGAACTCGCGCGTGCCTGGATCGTTGATCAGGCGTGGAAGGAAGCCGGAGTTCGTGCTTGGGATTGGTTGAAGGAGCAAGAATATGATCCGAATACCATCGAAGACGATGATGAAGTTCGCCGTCTTTATCTTGAAGGATGGCTTGACAAACGCCGCTACGATATCTACAGCCTGAACGATGTGGCATATGCGCATCGTGCCACCGCTCGTGAATGGTTGCGAGAAAAAGGCTATACCGACCCTGACGAAATTCTGCTTGAGGATCGTAAGGTTGCTCACGACCCTAAGTTGGATGATATTGCGATTACGGCGTGTCTGCGTTTGTGGTTGGAAGTTAATGGGGTTACCCGCCGTGTTGCAGAAGATAAAGTATTCGAAACTGCCCAGGAACTTGCAAAGGAAAAGGGACTTCCACTTCCTATCCTTGGTAAGCAGACCCTTCGTGACGGTAAGACTGGTATTCCTTATGACCAGCCTGTCACTGTGGGCGTGATGACCATCCTTAAACTGCACCACTTGGTTGAAGACAAGGTGCATGCCCGTTCCACTGGTCCATATAGCTTGGTTACACAGCAACCGCTCGGTGGTAAGGCTCAGTTTGGTGGTCAGCGCTTTGGTGAAATGGAAGTTTGGGCGCTCGAAGCGTATGGAGCTGCTCACACTTTGCAGGAAATGTTGACAGTCAAATCTGATGACGTTCAAGGACGTGTCAACACCTACGAAGCGATCGTAAAGGGTGAGCCCATCGAAGAACCAAGCATCCCGGCATCTTTCCGTGTTTTGGTGAAGGAACTTCAATCACTTGGTTTGGCGGTCGAGGCGATCAATGAAAACGGTGATATCGTCAAGTTCGGCAAGGATGAAGAGAAGACTCATCCGCCAAAGCATGACACCGGCTTGCTCAGTCTGGGTGAAGGTCAATCCAGAAAAAAGCAGTAAATTCTATTGACTTGACTGGTACAGCATGATAAAATGTTGTGCCTTTGTCAAGAAAAAGGAGCGGCAATCGCTAACCCCGCTCTGAAAGAAATTGGCAGCTATAGATGAGGCCATCAGGGAACGAGTTGATGGTCTCATTTCTTGCGAATAAATAATCGTATATCTCGTAAATCATTGAAAGAATTTGTAATCGGAGGCTGATCGTGCCGACAGTAAATCAAATGGTCCGCAAGGGCCGCAAAGATAAGAAAGCCAAAAGCAAGGCGCCCGCTCTGCAGTTCACCTTGAACAGCTATAAGCAGCGCCGGTTCCGTCAGGATAAGGGTGCGCCTCAGAAGCGCGGTGTTTGTACCGTGGTTCGCACCATGACCCCCAAGAAGCCGAATTCTGCGCTTCGCAAGATTGCTCGTGTGCGCTTGAGCAATGGTATTGAAGTGACAGCGTACATTCCGGGTGAGGGTCACCAGTTGCAAGAGCACTCCGTGGTACTTGTCCGCGGCGGTCGTGTTAAAGACCTCCCAGGCGTGCGTTATCACATTGTGCGCGGCACCCTCGACACCACCGGTGTGGCTAATCGCAAGCAGGGCCGTTCCAAGTATGGCGCGAAGCGTCCCAAGTAATTTTGATGGAGTGATGAAGCATGCGTAGAGCAAAACCAGAAAAGCGGGAAATTCTTCCCGATGTCCGTTTTAATAGCATTAATCTTCAGATCGTGATTCAACACGTGTTGAAGAGCGGCAAGAAGAGCGTTGCTGTCGGTCTCGTTTACGACGCGATGGATCTTATCAAAGAACGCACCGAAAAGAATCCGATGGAAGTTTTCGATTTGGCGCTTAAAAATGTTGGACCCGTGATGGAAGTCCGCCCGCGCCGTGTGGGTGGTGCTACTTATCAGGTTCCGATGGAAGTGTCTTCTGAACGCCGCACAACTCTTGCGATCCGCTGGCTCCTCGGTGCTGCGCGTGACCGCTCTGGCAAATCTTTTGCCGATAAACTCGCTTCGGAACTGATTGACGCTTCAAACGAAACTGGCGCCTCGATCCGCAAGCGTGATGAAACTCACAAAATGGCAGAAGCGAACCGCGCTTTCTCCCATTATCGTATTTAATTTATAAGAAGAGATAGGTAATAGATAGCAATGGCACGCGTTCATCCGTTGGAAAAATACCGTAATATTGGCATTATTGCCCACATTGACGCCGGGAAAACGACAACTACCGAGCGGATCATGTTCTATACTGGTTTAACCCACCGCATTGGGTCTGTTGACGATGGAAATACCGTAACCGACTGGATGGTGCAGGAACGTGAGCGCGGTATTACCATTGTTTCCGCGGCAGTCTCTGCGGAGTGGAAGGGATATCAAGTTAATATCATTGATACTCCCGGTCATATCGACTTTACCGCTGAAGTTCAGCGCTCCCTTCGTGTTCTCGATGGTGGCGTTGTAGTTTTCGATGCTGTTCAAGGCGTGGAACCCCAGTCTGAAACCGTTTGGCGTCAGGCTGACCGTTACGGTGTTCCGCGCATTTGTTTTGTTAATAAGATGGATCGTGTTGGTGCTTCTTATGAACGCACCATCGAAACCATCATTGACCGTCTTGGCGCAAAGCCGATTCCGATGCAGATCCCGATCGGCTTTGAAGCTACATTCAAGGGCGTTGTCGATCTGCTTTCCATGACAGCTATTGTATGGGAAGACGATCTTGGCAAAGATCCCAAAATTACAGATATTCCCGAAGACTTAAAAGCTCAAGCTGTGGAAGCCCGCGCTAAAATGGTCGAGCGCATCGCTGAACTTGATGACGAACTCACCATGAAGTTCCTTGAAGCCCAAGAAATTGGCATAGATGAACTCAAAGCCGCGCTTCGAAAAGGTGTAATTGCCAATAAGGCAACGCCTATTTTCTGTGGTTCTTCCTTAAAAAATAAGGGCGTCCAGGCTATGCTTGACGCAGTAGTAGATTATCTGCCTTCTCCTATGGATAAGACAACGATTACTGCAACTGAGCCCGGCAACCCGGAAAACACCTTTGAAATCCCGACTGTTGATGATGCACCGTTGAGCGCACTGGTTTTCAAGATCGTTACAGATCCTTATGTAGGTCGACTTGCGTATATCCGTGTGTACTCAGGTGTTTTGAGTCAGGGACAAACTGTTCAAAACAGCACCAAAGGCAAGAAGGAACGCATTGGTCGTTTGTTGAAAATGCACGCTGATCGTCGCGAAGATATTACTGAAATTCGCGCTGGGGATATTGGCGCAATTTTGGGTTTCAAAGATAGTTTCACTGGCGATACTCTTTGTGATACTAAGTCATTAGCTCTTGAAAGCATTTCGTTCCCTGAACCTGTTATTTCGATTGCGATCGAGCCGAAAAGCTCCAGTGATCAAGAAAAGATGGGTGAGGCGCTTCGTAAGCTCGCTGAAGAAGATCCCACATTCCGTGTTAATTCAGATGACAGCACTGGTCAGACCGTGATCCGCGGTATGGGCGAGCTTCATCTCGATATTATTGTTGACCGCCTTTTGCGCGAATTCAAGGTGCAGGCAAACGTTGGCACACCACGTGTTGCGTATCGTGAGTCGATTACCAAGCCGGTTAAGGAAGTAAATTACAAGTATGCCAAGCAATCCGGTGGTAAGGGTCAATACGGTCATGTCGTTTTTGCCCTCGAACCCGGTGAACGTGGCAGCGGTATCATTTTCGAGAACAAGATCGTCGGTGGTTCTATTCCAAAGGAATACATCAACCCGATCGAAAAAGGTTTCCGCGAAGCTTGCGAAAGTGGTATTCTCGCCGGTTATCCGGTTGTGGATTTGAAGATTAGCCTATTTGATGGTTCATTCCATGAGGTCGATTCCAGCGAAATGGCATTCAAACTAGCCGCTTCTATGGGCTTCAAGGAAGGTATGCAAAAGGGCAATGCCATTCTGCTCGAACCGATGATGAAAGTTGAAGTAGTCGCACCTGAAGAATACTTAGGTGATGTAATGGGGCAGGTCAATAGCCGTCGTGGTTTGATCCAGGGTATGGATGTTCGCCCTGGTAATGCTCAGGCTGTCCGTGCCATGGTTCCGTTGGGAGAGATGTTTGGGTACGCTACCCAACTTCGCTCGGCGACACAGGGACGCGGTGTATTTAGTATGGAATTCGACCACTACGCGCCAGTTGCGCAGTCGGTAGCTGAAGAAATTTTGAAATCGTAACGGTTCTAATTACCCAAGGAGTATTATTATGGCGAAAGGGAAGTTTGACAGAAGCAAGCCGCATTTGAACGTGGGAACGATGGGACACATCGACCACGGCAAGACGACATTGACAGCGGCGATCACGAAGGTGGCGGGGCTGTCGGGACAGGCAGATTTCAAAGCCTACGATCAGATCGACAACGCACCGGAAGAAAAAGCGCGCGGTATCACGATCAACATCGCGCACGTAGAATACCAGACCGACAAGCGCCACTACGCGCACGTCGATATGCCGGGTCACCGTGACTATATTAAGAACATGATCACCGGTGCGGCTCAGGTGGATGGTGCTATCCTCGTGGTGGCCGCCCCCGATGGTCCGATGCCTCAGACCCGCGAACACGTCCTCCTGGCTCGCCAGGTGGAAGTGCCCTCCATCGTAGTCTTCCTGAACAAGGTCGACATGATGGATGACCCCGAATTGCTCGAACTCGTCGAATTGGAACTCCGCGAACTGCTCAGCAGCTACGGCTTCCCCGGCGATACCACCCCGATCGTGCGCGGCTCCGCCAAGCAAGCCTTGGAGAGCACCTCGACCGACCCGAATGCCCCTGAATACGCACCGATCAAAGAATTGCTGCGTGTGGTGGATGAATACATCCCCGAACCGAAGCGCGAGACCGACAAGCCGTTCATGATGGCGGTTGAAGACGTGTTCTCGATCAAGGGACGCGGAACCGTGGTGACTGGACGTGTGGATCGCGGTCACGCCAAGAAGGGCGAGCCGGTCGAGATCATCGGTCTGCGCGACACCAAGGCATCCGTGATCACCGGCATCGAAATGTTCCACAAGGAACTGGACGAAGCGGTGGCGGGTGACAACGCAGGCGTATTGCTGCGCGGTATCGAGCGCGACGATGTGGAGCGCGGACAGGTGCTGGCGAAGCCGGGTTCTGTGACCCCTCACAAGAAGTTCCTGGCGGAAGTGTACGTATTGAAGAAGGAAGAAGGCGGACGTCACAAGGCGTTCTTCAGCGGCTATCGTCCTCAGTTCTACATCCGTACAATGGATGTAACGGGTGACATTGCCCTTCCTGAAGGTGTTGAAATGGTTATGCCTGGTGACAACGTGAACCTGACGGTGGAACTCATCGTGCCGGTGGCGTTGGAGCAGGGCTCCAAGTTCGCCATTCGTGAAGGCGGTCTCACCGTCGGCGCGGGTGTCGTCACCAAGATCATCGCATAAGGCGGAACATAATGGCAAAACAAAAAATTCGTATCCGCCTCAAGGCGTATGACCATCGTGTACTTGACCAATCCGCCAAGCGGATTGTCGAAACCGCCGAGCGCACGGGTGCCCATGTAGTTGGTCCCGTACCCTTGCCAAGTAAGAAAGAACGATATACAATACGTCGCTCTGCATTCATCGACAAGGACTCTCACGAGCATTTCGAGATTCGCACTCACAATCGTTTGATCGATGTGCTGGATCCTGACTCGAAGACCATTGATATGTTGATGCGGCTTAATCTGCCTGCAGGCGTTGATATCGAAATCAAAATTTAGTTGAATAACTCGTCATGCGGGACTATGTCCCGCATGACGTCACGTTAGAGACGGCGCAAGAGTTGTTTTGTGCGCGAACAGAATGTTCGCCCCACATATCAACTGACTGTGCTGCACGGAGATGATGCGGTCGTTGCCCCGACTGGCAGTCTCGTCAATATCTTGTAAAGGAGAAAATTGAGCATGTTGAAAGGGCTGATAGGTCGAAAGATCGGCATGACCCAGATCTTCGATGAGCAGGGCGTTGCCTATGCAGTGACCCTCATTGAAGCTGGGCCTTGTTTTGTTACCCAAGTCCGCGCCCCTGAGAAGGAAGGGTATTCGGCGGTGCAACTTGGCTTTGGTGAAACAAATCCCAAGCGCCTCACACAGGGGCAGGTTGGGCATTTGAAAGCCAATGAGATTTCCCCTCTGCGTTACCTCCGCGAATTTAGAGCCAAGGAACATGGTTTAAAAGTCGGCGACAAAGTTACTGTCGGCGACGCTTTTGCCGTTGGTGAGCGCGTAGACGTGATTGGCATCAGCAAGGGTAAGGGTTTTGCTGGCGGCGTGAAACGCTACCACTTCCATGGTATGAACGCTACCCATGGTACCTCGGATCGCAACCGTGCACCTGGTTCACGCGGATCTGGCACCACGCCAGGTCGTGTGTATAAAGGCGCGCGCGGAGCTGGTCATATGGGCGTGGACCGTGTTACAGCGCAGAATATCAAAGTCGTGATGGTGGATGCGGAACGCAACCTGATTGCCATCAACGGCGCTGTTCCTGGCGGCAAGGGGAGCCTCGTCATGATCAAGGAGTCGCGCAAGCAATAACGCGCGCAGGAAATCGGAGCGAGATTACCATGAAAGTAGATGTTCTTGATATGAAGGGTAAGAAAGTGCGCGAGATTGAACTTCCCGCGAATCTTTTCGAAGCCCCTGTAAATATGGATCTGATGCATCAAGCGTACACGCGCCAGATGGCGAATGCGCGCCTTGGTACACACGACACCAAAACCCGTGGTGAAGTTCGAGGTGGCGGACGCAAACCTTGGAAACAGAAGGGGACCGGCCGCGCTCGTCAGGGTTCTAGGCGTGCGGCCCAGTGGGTTGGCGGTGGCCGTATCCATACCCCGCATCCTCGTAGTTATGAATTGCGAATGCCGAAGAAGATGCGCCTTGCCGCACTTCGTTCCGCGCTGTCTGTCAAAGCCTCTGAAGCCTCGATCGTTGTTGTGGAAGAACTCAATATCGAGGAACCCAAGACCAAGCTTGTGGCTGAAGCGTTGGGCAACCTGGTTGGCACCTCTACCGTGTTGGTATTGATGCCTACTAAAGACCAGAATTACGATCTGGTGATGCGCAGTGCAAATAATATCGACAGCGCCAAGGTGCTGCTCGCCAGCTATTTGAACGTGCGTGACATCCTTAATTTCGATAAAGTCGTTTTGCCCGTCAAAACGATTGATGCGCTCGTTGCGCACCTAGGATAGGAGAGAGACATGACTGAACTTTATAGTGTCCTCGTCCGCCCGCTGGTGACCGAGAAATCCAATTCCCAATCCAGCAAGCTGGGTCAGTATGTATTTGTTGTTCGTAACGATGCTACCCGCACTGTGGTGAAGGATGCTTTGGAAACCCTCTTTGAAGTCACTGTGGCGCGTGTGAATATTGTCAACGCCCCTGCAAAGCGCGGACGCCGCGGCCGATCTCGCCGCATGGTCATTCGCCGTCCTGCTTTCAAGAAGGCGATCGTTACCCTTGCCGAGGGCAGCAAACCCCTCGAGATCTTTGAAGGGGTGCAGTAATGGCTGTCAAGAAGTATAAACCGATTACCCCGGGCATGCGTGATATGACCGGCTATACCTTTGAGGAAATCACAAAGTCCACTCCAGAACGCTCGTTGCTTGTTATCAAGAAGCGCTCTGGCGGTCGTAATGCTTACGGTCGTGTAACAGTTCGCCATCGTGGCGGTGGCGCCCGACGTTACATCCGCGTGGTGGATTTCAAACGTGAAAAACTTGGAATTCCTGCGAAGGTTGCCGCGATCGAATACGATCCCAACCGTACCGCCCGCCTTGCTTTGTTGCATTATGCGGACGGCGAGAAGCGTTACATCGTTGCTCCCGTGGATCTAAAAGTTGGCGACACTGTTATGTCTGGTCCCAATGCTGAGATCCGCTCAGGCAATTCACTACCGATCAGCAATATTCCGGTAGGTACACTTATTCATAATATTGAGATGAAGTCCGGTAAGGGCGGTCAGCTTGTGCGTTCCGCAGGTGGAGCGGCACAACTGCTCGCTAAAGAAGGCGATTTTGCACAGATCCGCATGCCTTCTGGCGAAGTTCGTCTCATTCATCAGGTTTGTTACGCGACGATTGGTCAGGTCGGAAATCTCGATCATGGCAATGTCAAACTTGGTAAAGCCGGTCGCAAGCGCCACCTCGGCATTCGCCCGACGGTTCGCGGTACAGCAATGAGCCCCCGCGACCATCCACATGGTGGTGGTGAAGGCCGCCAGCCCGTTGGTCTTCCCGGTCCGAAGTCTCCCTGGGGTAAACCTACCTTGGGTAAGAAGACCCGCCTTAACAAGAAGACGGATCAGTACATTGTGCGTCGTCGCAGCAAGACGAACCGCTAGTAGATGAGGTAAGCAGATATGTCAAGATCATTGAAAAAGGGTCCTTACATTGAGCCGAAACTGCTCAAGCGTATCGAGTCCATGAATCAGAAAAAAGAGAAGAAGGTGGTTCGCACCTGGAGCCGCGCCTCTGTGATCTTCCCCCAAATGGTGGGACACACGATCGCGGTCCACGATGGACGCCGCCATGTGCCGATCTATATTACGGAAAACATGGTCGGTCACCGCTTGGGCGAATTCGCCCCGACACGCACATTCCGCGGACATCAAGCCGCTGAGAAGGCTGCGTAAGGAGAGAGCCATGACGGATATTCAAGCACACGTTCGGTTTCTCCCTCAGTCCGCGCAAAAAGTTCGCGCTGTGATCGATACAGTACGCGGCAAGAGCGCCATTGAAGCACTCGAGATACTCAAGTTTGTAAACAAGCGCGCCGCAGGCCCTGTTTATAAACTGGTTGCCTCCGCAGTGGCTAATGCTGAAGAAAACTTCGGCGTCAGCCGTGATGACTTGGTTGTTGCAAAGATCACTGCAGATGAAGCCCCGACCCGCAAGTGGCGGCGCTTCGGTGCGCGCGGTCGTTTCAAGCCGCTTTTGCGCCGCAGTTCTCATGTGACGGTTATTTTGCGCGAGCGCGGAGCATAAGGAGATTATATGGGTAGAAAAGTACATCCCGTTGGTTTTCGTCTCGGAATCAACCAGCCATGGGGCGGCCGTTGGTTCGCTGAGGGAAGCACATATCGCCAGCAGTTGCACCAGGATCTTGCCATTCGAAATCTTTTGATCGGCAAGCTCTCCAAGGGCGGCGCTGCTGCCAATGAAAAAGTTCGCGAATTGCGCAAGGAACTCCCTGATGCGATCCGCGATGGCAAGGCGGGCGTTTCCCACATTGATGTAGAACGCACCCCTGGCAAGATCCGCATCGCCATCCACACCGCCAAGCCCGGTATTTTGATCGGACGTAAAGGCGAGGGTGTGAAGAAGATTCGCGCTGCGCTCGAAGCGTTGGTAGGCAAGAAGATCGAATTGGACATCAAGGAGATCTCGAATCCTGACCTTGACGCAAAACTGGTTGCCAAGAATATTGCTGATCAGCTCGAACGCCGTATCGCATATCGCCGCGCAATGAAGCGCGCTATTCAGCAAGCCATGAAGCAGGGCGCTGAGGGCATCAAGATCCTCGTTGGCGGCCGCTTGGGTGGTGCTGAAATGTCCCGCGATGTTTGGCTCCGCGAAGGACGTGTTCCTCTACAGACCCTGCGTGCTAATCTGGATTTTGCCACCGAAGAAGCCTTGACTACTTATGGTCAGATCGGCGTCAAAGTTTGGATCTATAAGGGTGAAGTTAAACCTGAAGTTGAAGAAAAAGCCGAAGCGACGGAAGGCGTGTACGTCAGCGAGTAATCGCGACGTCGCTTTGAGATGAGGTTATTGCTATGTTGATGCCTAAACGTGTAAAGTGGCGCAAGCAGATGCGTGGTCGTATGCGAGGTAAGGCTCTCCGCGGTGCGGAAGTCGCCTTCGGCGAATTTGGTCTGCAGGCGTTGGAACCGGGCTGGGTGACAGCCCGCCAAATCGAAGCGGCTCGCCGCTCGATCGTGCGTGAGATGAAGCGCCGCGGTAAGATCTGGATCCGGATTTTCCCCGCCAAGCCTTTCACTCATAAGCCACCCGAGACCCGCATGGGTTCCGGTAAAGGTAATGTGGAATACTATGTTGCCGTTGTGAAGCCTGGACGCATCATGTTCGAAGTCAGCGGACTTTCAGCTGAAATCGCTGTGGCTGCTTTGAAGGCTGCCCAGTACAAATTCTCCATCAAGACCAAAGTTGTGGCCCGCCACGCAGGAGGAGAATAACTATGAAAGCTTTGAAATCCGCAGAAATTCGCAAGCTGGGTCCTGAGGAAATCCGCACAAAGATTTCCGATGCACGCGATGAATTGATGAAACTGCGCTTCCAGCAGGTGAGCGGGCAGTTGACTGACGCCAGCCGCCTGAACGTCCTTCGCAAGGATATTGCCCGTATGGAAACCATTCTGAGTGAAATACTTAGGAATGCTGCAGTGGAAGGTGCAAAATGAACAATCGTCGTCGTATGACTGGTGTTGTCACCAGCAATAAAATGACCAAAACGGTCGTGGTAGAGATCACTCGCAAGTATCGCCACCCTCTATATAAGAAGGTTGTGTTTTCGAGCATGCGTGTGAAGGCTCACGATGAGATCGGCTGCCAGATCGGTGATGAAGTCCGCATCGTGGAATCCCGCCCGCTGTCTCGTGACAAGCGTTGGGCAGTGGAAACCGTAGTGAAGCGTGAAGTCCGTACCGCCGATCAGGGCGTAGGAGAGTAAGCCATGATTCAGCATGAATCTCGTTTGAAGGTGGCTGATAACACCGGCGCCCGCGAACTACTCGTCATCCATGTGATGGGCGGTTCTCGACGCAAATATGGTGCGATCGGTGATGTGGTAGTGGCGACCGTCAAGGCTGCTGCACCGCAGGGCTCTGTGAAAAAGAGTGAAGTTGTGAAGGCCGTGATCGTGCGCTGCACCAAGGAATGGCGCCGCGAAGACGGCTCGTACATCCGCTTTGACGATAACGCCGCCGTTATCCTGGATGCGGATGGCGAAAACCCGAGGGGCACGCGTATCTTTGGACCTGTGGCGCGCGAATTGCGCGATATGGGCTACATGAAGATCGTGTCGCTGGCCCCGGAAGTGTTGTAGGAGCTGAGAATGAAAGTCAAAATTCGAAAAGGTGATACCGTCGAAGTGATCAGCGGCCGTCTGGAAGATAAAGGCAAGCGCGGTGAAGTCATCAACGTGATTTTGGATGAACGCCGAGTGGTGGTGCAGGGTGTCAATATCCGCACCAAGCATCAGAAACAGGTGCAGACCCAGGCTGGGCGTAATATCAACCCCGGGCGACTTCAATTCGAAGGACCCGTCGATATTTCCAATGTGATGCTTGTATGCCCGAAATGCGGTGAAGCCACACGCGTCGGCGTTCAGCGCGACGAAGAAGGCGCACATCGTGTCTGCAAAAATTGTCAAGCCACGATCGACTAGCCGCGGAGCAGGTAAAAAATGAACAGAATGCAGGAACGTTATAACAAGGAAATAGCCCCGGCTTTGCTGAAGTCATTCGGTTTCACGAATGTCATGCAAGTGCCGCGGTTGGAAAAGATCGTTGTCAACATCGGTCTTGGCGAAGCGTTGGATAACCCCAAGGCGCTCGAAGCTGCGGTGGCTGACCTGACCCTGGTAACCGGGCAGAAGCCGGTGCAGACCAAAGCACGCAAGAGCATCGCGAACTTCAAACTTCGCGAAGGGCGTTTGATCGGCACCAAGGTGACCCTGCGTGGTCCCCGTATGTGGGCGTTCTTTGACCGCCTCGTGAACATTGCTCTGCCGCGTGTGCGCGACTTCCGCGGCATTTCTCCCAATGCCTTTGATGGGCGCGGGAACTACACGCTGGGTCTCAAGGATCAATTGGTTTTCCCCGAGATCGAGTACGACAAAATCGATAAATTGCGCGGTATGGAAATCACCATCGTAACAACAGCACAGAACGATGATGAAGCCCGCGCCTTGCTAAGACAGCTCGGAATGCCGTTCAGCGGCAAGAAGGAAGCGTAAGGTATGGCAAAGAAATGTATGCAATATCGTGAACAGCGCCGCCGCCATGCGGTGCAAGTACGGAATCGCTGCCAGCGCTGTGGACGTCCCCGCGGATATATCCGCCGCTTCGGCCTATGCCGCATTTGTTTCCGTGAACTGGCGTTGAAGGGCCAAATCCCCGGCGTCGTAAAGGCATCCTGGTAAAGCCGGGTTGGAGGTTAATCATGTCATTCACTGATCCAATTGCCGATATGTTAACTCGCATCCGCAACGCCGTTATGGCGGGCCATGCCCAGGTTGCGCTGCCGAGTTCCAAGATCAAGCTTGAGATTGCCAAGATCCTGAAAGAGGAAGGTTTCCTCGAAGGGTTCGAAGTGGTCGATGGTGAACAAGAAGCGCAGAAAGTTTTGCGCCTCAAAATCAAATACGTAGGCGAACGCCGCCAGCGCCGCGCCGTGATCTCCGGTCTGGAGCGCGTCAGCAAGCCCGGTCGCCGCATCTATACCAAGAAAACAGACATCCCCTGGGTGCTTTCCGGAATTGGCGTTGCCATTCTCTCGACCCCCAAGGGTGTAATGACCGGCGCACGTGCCCGACAGTTGGGTGTGGGCGGCGAGATCATCTGCAAGGTTTGGTAGGAGGTTTATAGTGTCTCGCATTGGTCGTTTACCTGTAGAGATCCCCGCTGGCGTTCAGGTGGAGCTGACTGGCTCCAAAGTACGCGTGAAGGGACCGAAGGGTGAGCTTCACCGGGAATTTTCCAAATTGATCGATATCAAAATGGAAGACAACCAGTTGAAGATCGCCCGCGCATCTGACAACCCCGAGGAACGTGCCCTGCACGGAACCACCCGCGCCGTTCTTGCAAATATGATCCACGGCGTGAGCAAGGGTTTTGAAGTTGTGCTTGAAGTTGAAGGCGTGGGGTACCGCGCCGAAATGGAAGGGAAGAACCTGGCGTTGTTCGTCGGATATTCCCACCCGGTTAAGATCGAACCACCCGTCGGTATTTCTTTTGAAACAGACGCGAAGACCCGCCAGATCAAGGTTTTGGGCTTCGATAAGGAATTGGTGGGGCAGGTGGCTGCGAACGTTCGTAACGTCCGCCCGCCGGAACCCTATCATGGCAAGGGCTTACGCTATCTCGGCGAGAAGGTCCGCCGTAAAGCCGGTAAAGCCGGGAAAGGAGCCAAGTAATCCATGGCTAACAAAAATCGTGCTCTGGCTCGTGAACGCCGCCACTTGCGCGTTCGTAAACAGGTTTTCGGAAATCCCGAACGCCCGCGCTTGAACGTTTTCAAGAGCCTGACGGGCATTTATGCCCAGATCATTGACGATATGGATGGGAACACCATCGTTTCCGCCTCCACCGTTGATAAGGACCTGCGTGAGAAGGTAAAAGGCATGAAGAAGACCGAACAGGCGAAAGCCATCGGGAAAGCCATTGCCGAACGTGCGCAATCCAAGGGAATTTCCACGGTCGTGTTTGACCGCGGCGGGTTTCGTTACACCGGGCGCATCAAAGCCCTGGCAGACGGCGCGCGCGAAGGCGGCCTGCAGTTCTAATGCGGAACATTGGAGAAAGATATGGCAGATAATCAATTCGATAAACAGTACGAATCGCAGGATGCCTTCGAGGAACGCGTGATCGAGATCGCCCGTGTTGCCAAAGTGGTGAAGGGTGGTCGCCGCTTCCGCTTCCGCGTGACCGTTGTGGTCGGCGACAAGAAGGGTAACATCGGTATGGGTGTTGGCAAAGCCAATGCTGTTCCCGATGCGATGCGAAAAGCGTCTGAGCGCGCTCGTAAGAATATTCGCGCTGTCAACATTGCCGGGACGACCATCCCGCATGAATCGCTCGGAAAAGTTGCTGGTGCGAGAGTCTTTCTCAAGCCTGCTTCTGCTGGTACCGGCGTTATCGCCGCAGGCGGCGTCCGTGCGGTGTTGGAAGTAGCCGGTGTGCGCGACATCCTGACCAAATCCATGGGAAGCGCGAACGTTCTCAATGTGGTGATGGCAACCTTTGACGCGCTGGACGGACTCCGTTCTCCCGCTATTGAAGCTGCCCGCCGCGGCAAGCGTTCTGACGAACTGCTCCCATTCTGGGAACGGAGGAAGCAGCATGCCTAAGAAAGAAACTTCCGGTAAAAACATTCGTGTCACACTGGTGCGCAGCGCCATTGGTTATACCAAAGACCAGAAAGCGACAGTCAAGGCTTTGGGTCTGCGCCGAATGCACCAAACCGTTGAACACAAAGATTCTCCCGCCTTGCGCGGTATGTTGAACAAGATCATTCATTTGATCAAGATTGAAGAGTAGGTTGAACCATGAAACTACACGATCTTGTACCCAATCCTGGGTCAAAAAAGAACCGAAAACGCGTGGGTCGCGGTATTTCCGCCGGTCAGGGTAAAACCGCCGGTCGTGGTACGAAAGGCGCCGGTGCTCGCTCCGGCGAAGGCGGTCACTTGTATCGCCAGGGCGGTAACCTGCCTTTCTATCGCCGCTTGCCGTTCATTCGCGGTGAAGGCTTTACCCCGCCCAATCAGGTGGATTTTAACGAAGTCAACCTGGATCAGCTTTCCGAGGCATTCAAAGCCAACGCGGAAGTTACCCCTGAATCCCTGGCTGAAGCGCATCTTTTGCGCGATTCCCGCAACCCCATTGTTATTTTGGGTCGCGGTGAGATGACCGTTGCCCTCAAGGTGCGTGCTCATCGTGTCAGCGCCGGTGCCAAAGCCAAGATCGAAAAGGCTGGCGGCTCGGTCGAATTGATCGCCTAGGAAACCAAAGGACACTTCTTATGAAGACCACCTTCTCAGGCTGGCATTACCTCTGGAAATCGGAAGATATTCGCCGTAAATTGATCGTCACCTTTGTGATCTTGGTGCTCTATCGCCTTGCTGCGAATGTCCCGGCTCCCGGCGTGGATCATGACATCCTTGCCGCTTTCCGTAATTCAACATCCGGGTCGGGAGGTTTTCTTGGCTTCCTCGACTTGCTTTCTGGCGGTACTGTTTCCAATTTCTCGTTACTTTCGATGGGTGTCTACCCTTATATTACCGCCCAGATCATTATTCAATTGCTGATTCCGATCATCCCGGCGCTCCAACAGCGCATTCAAGAAGATCCTCGCGAAGGGCGTCGCTGGCAGGAAAAGTGGACGTATTATCTTGCTGTGCCTATGGCTGCTCTTTCCGCGATCGGTCAGATCAATATCTTCAACTCCTTATCCATTCAGGCAGTTGGTCAGCCAATTCTCCCGTTCGGTCTATTTGCAGCAGATACGGCACTTGCTTCCTGGTCTGTTCTGATTTCAATGACCGCTGGAACCATGTTTGCCATCTGGCTGGGCGAGTTGATCTCTGAATACGGCATTCGTGGACAGGGTCTCTCACTCGTCATTTTTGCTGGTATCGTGGCGCGTATCCCTACAAACTTCGCCTCTTTACTTGCCGATGAAACCAACCGCTGGATCATGTTGATCCTTACCACCATTGTCATTGTGTTGACTGTGCTTGCCATTGTGTATGTCCAGCAGGGACGTCGCAATGTCCCTGTCATGTACCCGGGACGCCGTGTGGGTAACCGCATGTCCATGCCGGTTCGCGGCACAATGCCTTTGATGGTCAATCTCTCCGGCATGATCCCGTTGATCTTCGCCAGCGCTATTTTGCAATTCCCGGCGATTATTGCCAGTTACTTTACACAGAATGAAAATCAGGCTGTGGCAGATTTCTTCCTTGGTGTTCATAACTTTTTCGGCGTCATTGGAACAAGCAACTGGGGTTACTGGACGATCTACTTTTTCATGGTGGTCATCTTTACGTTCTTCTATACAACCGTGTTGTTCGACCAGCAGAATTATGGTGAGAACTTGAAGAAGGTTGGCGCCAATGTCCCTGGCGTTCTTACCGGCGCCCCGACCCAGAAATATCTGAGCACAGTTCAAAGCCGCATTACATTGGTTGGAGCTGTGTTCCTTGGTGTGGTCGCCATTATGCCTTTCTTACTTGGCTTATTATTGAGCGCTTTCAATATCTCTGCCGCCAGTAACACCGGCATTTTCCTCATTACTTCTTCAGGTTTACTCATTGTGGTCGGTGTCGTCCGTGACACCTTCCAGAACATTGATGCAGAACTTAAATTGCACGGCTATCAGGACTCGCTTCTCGTCCGCTAAAGGAGCCTTATGGCAACCTACATCGTCTTGCTCGGACCTCCCGGTGTTGGTAAGGGTACGCAAGCTCGTCTTCTTTCTGAGACGCAAAAACTGGCTCATGTTTCCTCTGGAGATCTTTTTCGGGAAAACTTGAAAAACCAGACGGACCTTGGCAAACTCGCCAAATCCTACATGGATAAGGGCGAACTTGTACCGGATGACGTAACCATAAGTATGATCCGAGACCGCATCTCTCGACCGGACTGTGAGGCAGGCGCCATTCTTGACGGCTTTCCGCGCACTCCAGCTCAAGCGGATGCACTAGAAATCATGCTCAAGGAATTCCACGGTGCTGTGAATGTTGTTCCATACATCACTGCAGCAGAGAACATCCTTATTGAACGTGCCAGTGGACGCTGGACCTGCCGGGCGCAAGGACATATCTATCATGAGAAGTTCAATCCGCCCAAGCAAGCCCGCGTTTGTGATGTGGACGGCTCTGAGGTTTACCAACGCGATGATGACAAGGTTGAAACAGTAACCAAGCGCATCCGTGTGTATTTCGACCAGACCATTCCTCTCGTCGAGTACTACCGCAAGGAAGGTAAACTCATCGAGATCGATGGGACCCAGGCAGTAGAAGACGTAACTAAGGTACTGCTGGCATCCTTGAAGAAAAAATAAAGTACGCATGATCAGGGCATCTGCCCTGTGTAAGACAAGGTTTACAACAATGTTTCATGAACGCCGGATCAATATCAAAACACCTGCTGAACTCAAGATCATGCGAGAAGCAGGACACATCAACGCAACCGTTCTGGCGAAAGTAAGAGAACTTTTACAACCAGGTGTGACAACAGCTGACCTCAACGCGGCTGCTGAGGAAGTGCTGAAGTCACACGGATGTGTATCGCCTTTCAAAGGCTATGGTCATCCGCCATTCCCAACATCCATCACCGTCAGCATCAACGACGAGATGGTTCATGGGATCCCTCATCCCAAGCGCAAGCTAAAGGATGGTGATATCGTTTCAATCGATTGTGGTACGGTGTATCAAGGCTATGTGGCAGACTCAGCTTTTTCGGCTGGGGTGGGGCAGGTCTCGAAAGAGGCTCAAACCCTGCTTGAAGTCACCGAGGCAGCGTTGCATGCGGGCATCTCACAGATGCGCAAAGGCAGACGCACAGGTGATGTCTCTGCGGCGATACAGAAATATGTAGAAGGCCATGGGCTGCATGTCACCCGGGAATACACCGGACACGGTGTCGGGAAGGATATGCACGAAGGCCCGCAAGTGCCAAACTACGGCGCGGCGGGAAGCGGTCTTGTCCTCAAACCGGGGATGACCATTGCCCTTGAACCCATGGTGTTAGTTGGGACGTATGAAACACGCGTCCTGCCGGATAAGTGGACGGTAGTTTCTGCAGACGGGTCGTTGACGGCGCACTTTGAACATACGGTCGCCGTTACCGAAGGAGAACCTCAAATCCTGACTGTCTTATGACCCTGCGGAAACCCGTGAAAATATGGACGAATTCAAGAACGACCAGTATAATCAGACCTTTGGCTGTGGTGAACACAGCATCATGCAAGGAGAATTATCATGAAAGTATCGCCCTCCATTCGCAAGCGTTGTGCCAAGTGCCGTATCGTTCGGCGCAAGGGTATTGTTTTCATCATTTGCGAAAATCCTAAACACAAACAGAGACAAGGGTAGTTGAACCATGGCAAGAATTGAAGGTGTTGATCTTCCCCGCAATAAGCGGACAGAAGTGGGTCTGACCTACCTTTTTGGTATTGGCCCTACCCGCGCCAAGAAGATTTTGGCTGATACCAAAGTCAATCCCGACACGCGCATCAAGGACCTGACGGAAGCCGAAGTTTCCGCCATTCGCGAGTACATCTCCAAACACTACAAAGTGGAAGGTGATCTTCGCCGCGAAGTCCAGATGAACATCAAGCGTTTGATCGAAATCGGCTCGTACCGTGGTTTGCGCCATCGCCGCAACCTGCCCGTTCGCGGTCAACGCACCAAGACGAATTCACGCACCCGCAAAGGCACCAAGAAGACGGTTGCCGGTCGCGGTCGTCGCCGTGGCGCCAAGAAGTAATCCTGTCCGAAAGGTTAAGAAACTATGGCTCAGAGTGTACGTTCCACGCGCCGCGCAGCCGGTGCGAAAAAAGGCAAGCGCTCCCTGTCCCGCGGACAGGTTCACATTTTCGCTTCCTTCAATAATACGATCGTTACCGTTACCGACACCGAAGGCAACACCATTTCCTGGGGTTCCGCTGGTTCTGCTGGTTTTAAAGGCTCCCGCAAAAGCACACCTTTTGCTGCCCGCCTCGCCGCTGAACAGGCGATCAAATCTGCTCAACAGCAGGGTTTGCAGGAAGTGGAGCTTTATGTCAAGGGTCCCGGACCCGGACGCGAGAATGCAATTCGCGCCGTCCAGGCGATGGGCTTGAAGGTGTTGTTGATCGCGGATATTACCCCGGTGCCGCATAATGGCTGCCGTCCGCCGAAACGTCGACGCGTGTAAGTGAGGTTGTTTATTTATGGCTAAATCATTAAGTCCGGTTTGTAAACTTTGCCGTCGTGAGGGCGAAAAGCTCTACCTCAAAGGCGAGCGCTGTTTTACTCCTAAATGCGCGTTTGAACGACGCAGTTTTGCACCTGGTCAGCATGGCAAGACCGCTGGTCGCGGTAACCCCGGTTCGACCGGTCGCGCCTCCGACTTTGCCCGCCAGTTGCGCGCCAAGCAGAAGGCTCGCCGTATCTACGGCGTGCTCGAACGCCAGTTCCGCCGCTATTACGATACGGCGATCACTCGCCGCGGCCTCACCGGTTTGAACTTGCTTCAAATCCTTGAGTCCCGCCTCGACAATGTGGTCTTCCGCCTCGGCTTTGCCTCCAGCCGCGCGCAGGCTCGCCTGCTCGTGACCCATGGTCACTTCACGGTGAACGGCCGCCGCACTGATGTTCCCTCGATGCTTCTCTCCGATGGGGACGTGATCGCAGTGCGTGAAGGCTCCGGCAAACTTTCCTACTTCAAAGAACTGAACGCCTACGCTGAAAAGCGCAATGCCCCTACATGGCTCAGCCGCGATCTGAAAGCGATGAGTGGTTCTGTGGCTCGCATGCCGGAACGCGCCGAAATTGACGGAAGTCTCGACGAACAGTTGATCGTCGAATACTACTCCCGACGCTAATCCTTCTTACGCTTCGGGTCCGGACTGCAAGTTGGTCCTCGACCCGGAGCATGATCAACAGGGAAAGGTGAACCGTGACGGGTCTCATTACGAACATGGTCATGCCCAAGATCGAGCGCGAAGCAGAAGCTCGAAACTACGGCAAATTTATTATCAGCCCGCTGGAAGGCGGCTACGGTGTAACGCTCGGAAACGCCCTGAGGCGTGTCCTACTTTCCTCCTTGGAAGGCACAGCGATCACATCGGTACGCTTTGCGGATGTGCTGCATGAATTTAGCGACGTCCCCGGCGTGCGCGAAGATGTCATTCAAGTGATGCTCCAGATCAAACAGGTTCGCATCAAAATGGATGGCGTAGACAGTGCCCGCATGCACCTGGAAGTACGCGGCGAGGGAACGGTCACCGCGGCGGACATTATTACCCCCGCCGAGATCGAGATCGTCAACCCTGATACGTATCTCTTCACCGTGGATAACCCCAAGACCAAGCTTGACGTCGAATTCGTCGTCGAACGCGGGCGCGGTTATTCTCCAGCCAACGACCGCTCCGGGCATACACCCATTGGTGAATTGCCAGTTGATGCGATCTTCAGCCCGGTCAAGCGTGTCAATTGGGAAGTTGCATCTGCCCGCGTTGGACAGAGTACGAATTACGACAAACTTATATTGGAAATCTGGACAGACGGCACTGTTTCACCCGAACGTGCTCTCAGCTCCTCAGCCCGCATCCTCATTGATCACCTCCGCTATATCGCTGGTGTGAACGAGGAAATGCTGACGGTGGCAATTGAGCGCGAAACTTCCGGTAGCCGCCTGAGCAGTGAACTGGCAGAAACGCCAGTGGAAGCCCTCGATCTCTCGGTACGCGTTTTCAACTCGTTGAAGCGCACCGGCATCACCACTGTGGGTGACGTACTCGAACTCCTTGAAAAAGGCGAGTCTGCAGTCATGTCCATTCGCAACTTCGGTGAAAAGAGTCTCGACGAACTTCGCGACAAAATGCGCGAAAAAGGCTTCTTGAAAGACCAACCTTCGGAGAACTAAGAAATGCGACATTCAGTAGCAGGTTACCGATTGGGACGCACCAAGAGCTCACGTATTGCTCTGCGCCGCAACCTGATCAAACAATTCTTCACACACGAGCGCATCCAGACCACCAAGGCCAAGGCTGCCGCCATTCGCGGCGACGCTGAACGCCTCATCACGCTCGCCAAGAACAGCGCCGATGCCAGCGCGGACCAGAAGGTTCACGCCCGCCGCGTCGCCATCTCCAAACTGGGAGATAATCAGATCATCAAGCGCCTGTTCGATGAGATCGCTCCTCGCTTTGCTTCACGCAACGGTGGTTACACCCGCGTGACCAAACTCGGACCACGCCTCGGCGATGCCGCTGAGATGGTTGTCCTTGAACTTGTAGAAGAGTAAGAACAGTCATCAGTAAACAGTAATCGGTGAGTTTTTCACTGCTTACTGTCCACTGGTCACTGGTTAGTGTAAATGGCACGTTACCAAGTGATCCTAGCCTACGACGGCGCCCGGTTTACCGGCAGCCAGCGACAGGCGAATTCCCGGACGGTACAGGGCGAGCTCGAAAACGCCCTTCATCAGATCGGTTGGATGGGAACATCCGTCATCATGGCGGGCAGGACCGATACCGGCGTCCATGCAACGGGGCAGGTGGCAGCATTCGATTTCAACGAATGGTCGCACCCAGCGGACCGATTGTTGCATGCGCTCAATGCAAAACTCCCTGCTGATTTGGCTGTGAGAAAGATAAAGCCCGTTCATGCGGATTTCCATCCACGGTTTGATGCGCTCTCGCGAGCGTACCGCTACAGGTTATTCTGCGAACCCATCCGTGACCCATTGCGGGAAAGGTTTGCATGGCGCCTGTGGCCAAGACTCGATGGTGATGCTCTCAACCAGACGGCGGAAGTCTTCCTCGGCACACATGATTTTGCCTCCTTCGGTTCAGCGACCTCTGAAAAGGGGACGACGACCCGCACGGTGACAGAATCCGAGTGGAGACGAAAGCCCAATGGAGAGTGGCAGTTCGAGGTCCGGGCAGATGCGTTCCTATATCGAATGGTTCGCAGGCTGGTGTTCGTTCAGGCGGCTGTCGCGCAGGGAAGAGGTTTGGTAGAAGAAGTTCAGCTTGCGTTAAAAGGGCAGGCAAAACTTCCTGCTGGATTGGCTCCTGCACATGGTTTGAGCTTGATCGATGTCGAATATGGATCACTGAATAGAAAATAAAGAAACGGAGAGACGAAAGTGCAACAAAAGACGTACTATCCGAAGGCCGCTGAGATTCAGCGCGACTGGTTACTCGTTGACGCAGAGGGTAAGAACCTTGGGCGTCTTGCTGCGCGCATTGCGCACGTTTTGCTTGGAAAACACAAGCCAACCTTCACGCCTGGCGTGGAGATGGGCGACTTTGTTGTGGTGGTCAACGCACAGAATGTGACAGTGACCGGAACCAAGACCGAGTCCCGCCTTACTTCCAAGATCTACTACAGCCATTCGGGTTACCCCGGTGGGTTGAAAAGCATTTCCCTGCGCGACCAGCTCGCTCAATATCCCGATCGCGCACTGCGCGATGCGGTATGGGGCATGCTCCCGCACAACCGTATGGGACGCGCCGTGCTCAAGCGTTTGAAGATCTATGGCGGCGCTGAACATCCCCATGGCGCTCAAAAACTCAAGGCTTTGGAATAAAGAAGGAAAGAAAACATGGCTCAGTATTTCGAAGGTATCGGACGCCGCAAAGAGAGCACTGCCCGTGTTCGTGTGGCTAGCGGCAGCGGAAAATTCGTTGTGAATGAAAAGGACGCCGCTGCGTTCTTCACCCGCTTTGGCGACTTGCAGGACATCCTCCGCCCGTTTGGCGCGGTGGGTGAGGCAGCTGCCAAGTACGACGTGACCGTTCTGGTCAACGGCGGTGGTGTGGCTGGACAGGCAGATGCAGTTCGTCTCGGTGTCGCCCGCGCGCTCCAGGGCATGAACGTGGATTGGACTTCCGCCCTGCGTAAGAAGGGTTTGCTTACCCGTGATGCCCGCATCAAGGAACGCAAAAAGCCCGGTCTTAAGAAAGCCCGCAAGGCTCCGACCTACACCAAGCGTTAAAATTTTTTGGGGTGTAATACCCTGTGGGTAATCCGTAATACGTAATCCGTAATCACTTACGAGTTACGAATTACGGATTACGCGTTTAACGATAAAGGATAAAAACTCATGGACTTTTCACTCGTCACTTCTGTTTTTGAGATGCTGCGCTTCACTCCGCCCTCGAAACTGACCCTGCTCTCCGCTCAGAGTTTTACGTTGCGGCATTACCCACCGACCCCGCCTGATATTGACACGCTGATCCTCGGTATTGACTCGCCGGATTTGGCTCGTCAGGTTGCACTTGTGTTGCGAATTGTATATGCGGATAGCCATACAGTGTCGGCGGTGGGAAAAGCAGGGGTGACCGAAACAAGCCTTGCCGGGTTCGGAGGCGCGGATCTTGTGTATCCCGTGTCGCTTTTTGTTCCTTCATTGGGCGAAGGGACGTCCTTTGAAGCCTTTGCCGAGATCGTCTCCCATTTGCGTGCGCCAGATGGATGCCCATGGGATAAAGAGCAAACACATGCTACCTTGCGCAAGCATTTACTCGAAGAATCTTACGAGACCTTGTCTGCGCTTGATGCCAACGATGTTGATGGAATGCGGGAGGAATTCGGCGACCTATTGCTTCAGATCGTTTTGAATTCACAGATCGCATATGAGTCTGGCGAATTTACCATGACCCATGTGACAAAAAGTATCTACGATAAGATCGTCCGCAGGCATCCGCATGTTTTTGGCGATGTGAAACTGAATGGGGTGGATGATGTGCTCACAAATTGGGAGAAGTTGAAGGAAAAGGAAAGAGGCGGAAAAAAAGAGGACAAAGGCATCTTGGATGGAGTTCCTGCTGCGCTGCCTGCTTTGAATCAGGCGCAGGAGTATCAGGACCGGGCGGCACGCGTCGGCTTTGACTGGTCCGAGATCGACAATGTTCTGGAAAAAGTCCGTGAGGAGATCGAGGAGATCAAGGCGGCTGAAAACCTGGAGCAGGTAAAAGGGGAGTTGGGTGACCTGTTCTTTGTGCTTGTTAACTTGTCTCGATGGCGTGAGGTGGATGCTGAATCAGCCCTGCGTGAGGCAAATCTGAAATTCAAGCGCCGCTTTGGGTACGTGGAAAAAAGTGCCAAGGCACAAGGGCGTAATTTATCAGACATGACACTGGAAGAGATGGACGCATTTTGGGATGAAGCAAAAAAAATAGGATTGTGATGTACAATTGTTTGTGAGTTGTAAGCATTTTCACAAACAGAAGCATATAGAATCCAGTTATGGAAGCACAAAAACCTCAGTCAACTGCAAAGTGGGATATACCCGATCTGTGGGCAAGCAATGGGCGCTGCCCGGCTTGTGGCGCTAAACCGCTTAAGGTAATGCATTTGCCAGATCTACCAGATTATTTAACCTGCCCCAAATGTGAAGTTTCATTTGAAGTGGAAAATGGGGGTAGGGAAATTCGGGTTAAGTATTTGCCAGATCGGTTTGAGTCCGCTGAAGAAGCCTTGCTGCGCCGTTGGGTTGATGCGGGGGCTATTCATGCAATCATTGAAAGTAAGTGCAAGGAACCAACAAGAAGTCAGGTTCTTGTTCCTCAACAAGAACCACCGTCTGCTCCCAAAGCGCCTTTGACAGATGAGGAGGTTTGGAGCCGGACACTGACCATGTACCGTATGGGCAACAAGCCTGGTGTGATCGAAATGATCCTACAGCAGGCAGGCGCTACACATGAGCAAGCTATTGCTGCTTGCACGCGTTTGAAGCAACAGGTAGAAGCGACCGCCCGTGTGCAAAGCCAAAAGGTGATGATGATTGCTGGCGTTTCGATGTTTCTTCTGGTCGGTGCCTTTGTTACCTGGTTTTTCTTGAGCGGGACATTTACTGAACTGACAAGCGGAGCCACCCCAGAAGCCATTGTTGAAGAGGATTCAAATACCACGATCGATTTTACAAACCTGATACCAGACGGGGTGCAACCTCAATTAGGTCTGCCAGATACGACTGTCAGCAAAAGCAATGTTTCAGAAGCATCCTGCCCGAGGAATGCGGCAGGCGCTGCAAAGACCTTTGGCGGAAGTGCTGATCTTTGGGAAAAGACCACCCAATACCCAGCTTGGCAACTTGTTAGCGCTGTTACAACCTATACGATTCAGGTACCTCCCGGCATGGTTGCAGGGTATGTAGACAATGAATCTCTCCAACTCAAGTCGATCCATGGACCTGCAGTGATCAGAAACGTGAATTTTATTGTGATAAACTGCGAATAAAGATCAATTGACGTTCCCTTCTTTGGTTAAAAATTGTATAATGCCTCTCCATATCCTGCGTACAGGATATGGAGAGCGTTTTTATTATTAACAAGGAGAGAAAAGAATGTATATTAACTTTGCTATGTGGCGAAAAGCGTCCTGGCGGCTCATTAAGATGGACGACAAAAAAGAGTGGGATGGGTTGGATATCGTTTCAAAGTGGTTGATCGCCACTCGTTCGGCTGTTACATTAGTTACAGTTTATTCTTCAGTCATTGCCGGGATTCTTGCTGCACGTGATGGGGCATTCGATTGGCTGACCTTTATTATTGTGACCCTTGGCTTGTTCATTGCGCACGGCACCAATAATATTCTCAATGATTATACCGATTACACCCGAGGTGTTGATCGTGATAATTACTTCCGTACCCAGTATGGCGTGCATCCCCTGGTTCAAAAATTCTGGGATACGTCAACGTCCATTCGGTGGTTCATTGCCAGCGGATTTCTAGCCACTTTGGCGGGTGTGTATGCGCTTTATCATACTGGTTTCAACACTACCACTCTCGGCTTATTCATATTCGGCGCGATCGTTTTGCTGGCTTATACATACCCATTTAAATACTGGGGGATCGGCGAATTTTTGATCTTTCTCATTTGGGGTCCGATCTTGATCAGTGGTGTGTATTTTGTACTTACTGGCAACTGGGACTGGAATGTAGTCCTTGCCGGGGTCCCGTTCGGCTTAAGCGTTGGCACCATCAACGTTGCCAAACATATTGATAAGCACGACCCCGATAAAGCCAAGGGTGTCGGCACATTTCCGGTCCGTGTAGGGGAGGCGAATGCCCGCCGAGTTAATCAGGTGGCAGTGGTGTTGATCTACCTCGTCACCCTTTACCTTGTGTTGGATGGTTATTTCACACCGGTCATGTTATTGATCTTCCTTGCCTATAAGGAAGCCCTTATGCTGATCGGAGTAATGAACAAACCTAAGCCCACAGAAGCGCCTGAGGGGTGGCCCGCCTGGCCTGTTTGGTTCTCCGGTTTTGCGTTCCAGCATAATCGTAAGTTTGGTGGTTATCTCATTCTGGGTCTTATTCTTGAGCTTTTGATCGCCAAGTTCCTGCCTGGTTTTTGGACCGGTTTGTTCTAAATTGCAATTGCGTGCATAAAAAAGAGGCTTCCATTTGGAAGCCTCTTTTATTTTATATATTTTGCACCACTAGATCTTCGATCTCCATCCATTCCTCGTTCCCTTCCAGCACTCCAAAGGCAACTTTACCCTTTGGGTCGAAAGCTGCGTATTGATTATCGATCCAGATAACCAAGCCCAGGGGTGGATGTGGACTTATGGGAGACTCGAACACTGGGGCTTCATCTACGTACCAAACCACCCGGTTCGAACTCCACTCCAGCTTGTAGACATGCCATTGAGTGACATCCACCTCGAGAACGGACGAGTCCTCGAGGACGACCTTGCTTAGCATATGGCGGGTGGTTTTTGGTGAAAAGGGCAGTACCAACCCGGCAGGAATCAATGATGGATGAAACTTTGGCGAGCAAAAACTTTGTGCGAGGAAACCCTGTGCGGGTTTGTCGCTAAATGACAAATAATTTTCCTGTGAAGCTCCAAAGAACCAGGCTGCGTTTGGCAGAATCGGTAGACGAAAACGGTTTGCCCCAAAGCCAAGTGACATGCCAAAGGGGTCATTCCACACACCAAACCCCCAAGTTCCAGGGATGGCGAGGCTCGAGACCCGTGCACGCAGGCTCAAAGTCAGTGAGTGATGCGGAAACTTTTTACGGGGCAGACCAAAGTAATCGTCGATCTGTGCAAAACGATAGGCAGATGAATCTCCGGCGGGAATCTTCATCAAATACCCTTTTTCTGTTTTCTCAATGCTTGCATTCGGGGTGGTTCTTGCTTTCATAATTCATCCTTCTGGGCTCATCATTTTTTGTTTACCAGCCAAATTCCAAAGATAATAATTGCGCCGCCAATGAGCGTGATGGCTGTGATCTTCTCGTTGATCATGAAGGAGGCAAGGACAGTAGTAACAAGCGGCTCGACATTGAAGAACGCCCCAAGTTGGGAGGCGGGAATTTCCTGCAAGGCATCATAAAATGCAATGTATGCCAACCCTGAACCGAATATGCCAAGGATGAGGATCGCGCCCCAGCCAGAGGAACTCAAATTGGCAACTTCGCTGATGCCCGGACCAAAACCGAAGATCCAAATGTTGACAAAGATCCAGCCCAATAGCATTACGAAAAACATCATCCGTGCGGCGGGGTGACGCGCCAGTTCCCGGCGCGATAGGATGGTATACACCGCCCAGTTTACCGAACTGATGAGGACAAGCAGGTCGCCGAAGGTTCCTTCTTCGCCGGTGAACAAAGCGGAGATATTCCCTTTACTGACGATGAGCAAAACCCCGAACGCAGCCAGCACGATGCCGAGAATCTGAAGTCCATTTAGTTTTTCTTTGAGTGCGATTCCGCCGAGAATGGCAATGAAGACTGGTGTGGTTGCTACGATCCAGGCGGTGGTGGTGGCTTTTGCAGTTTGCAGACCCGTGGCTTGTAGAATCTGATGGAATGTTACCCCAAGGAAGCCGAGCATGGCAAAGTACAACCACTCGCTTTTATCAGGAATAGCAAACTGCTTTCTGATGGTGACTACAATGCCAAGGATTACCGTCCCCATGCCGAAGCGGATCCACACAATGGTGGCCGGTGAGGCTTCACGTAGAGCGATCTTGGTGGCAATAAAGGTGCCACCCCAAATGAGGACGGCGAACAAGGCTTCGAGATAGGGGAGTACTTTGGATTTGGACATGGCAGCGATTATAACAATTTGCATACTACATTCGGGTTGGTGTGCCCATCTTGATGTGGTTACCCTGCCCGTTTTTCGCCAGGGTACTTGTGCCCATCGGGTATAATAGCGTCTTCGGAGGCACTAGTTACATGGAAATAACCTGGTATGGACATTCTTGTTTTAGGCTGACAGAACGCAACTATGCGACCGTCGTCACCGACCCGTTCGATCACAAGGCAGTTGGGTACGACGCGCTCAAACTAAAGGCGGATATTGTCACCGTCAGTCACGACGCGCCCGGTCACAATAACATGGATGCGGTCAAAGGCTCGGAGCATATTATTGACGGTGCGGGCGAATTCGAAATTGGCGGCGTCTTTATTACAGCTGTGCAAACGGCTGGCGGCGGCAAAAAGACCAAAGACAAGTCTCGCAACACTTTATATGTGTTTGATTACGAAGGCATCACAGTTGCACATCTCGGCGACCTGTTGGAAGTTCCCACTCAAAGTGAAGTGGAAGCCCTGGGAACGGTCAACGTCTTGCTGCTTCCGGTGGGAGGCGGGAACAGTCTCAATGCCGCCAAAGCCGCAGAAGTGGTCAGCACCATCGAGCCGAACATCGTCATCCCCATGCACTATTCCACGGATGCCGCCAAGATCAAACTTGAACCACTGAGCAAGTTCCTCAAGGAAATGGGGTTGGGCAAGATCGAATCCCTGCCTTCTTTGAAAGCCACACGCTCGTCCCTGCCGCAGGAGACGAAGGTGGTTGTGCTCGATTACCAACAAGGGTAGTATGGCTGTAAAAGTGATCATGACCTGGGATATCGCAGCAGAACGCGATCAGGAATATTTTGAGTTTGTGATCGGTGAATTCGTGCCCGGTGTGCAGCGGCTTGGTTTGCAGCCTGCCGAAGCATGGGCAACCCTTTACGGATCCTACCCGCAAATTCAGGTTGGCTTGCTCGCCACTGATGCGCACGAAGCCCGGCGTGTGCTTGCCTCTCCTGAATGGGGGATGCTGCAAGACCGCCTGTTCAACTATGTCAAGAACTATTCCTATAAGGTCGTGCCGGTTCGCACTGGTTTTCAATTCTAACGATATGCAAGCACAAATGAACGCAGGTGCCTTTGAACGCACCGGCGTTCATTTGTGACGAAACAATGAAACCTAAATCCCTCAACTTCCTGCCGTGGTTCTTCTTTGCCGCGGCATTTCAGTCTCTACTTGCCGTTATGGCTCTCCTTCGTGTTCCATCTGAAGGGCTCTCTCTTGCACGCCTTGCATTGCTTGGCATCATGGGTGGGGTCTTCGTTTCTGGAATTGGATTGGGTATTTATTCCCGCCGAAACCCTTCTCGCTTCGAATGGTTGTATGCCACATCGGTCGTTTATTCTTCTGCGCTTCTCGGTTTGACCTTTAGCCTGCTCTTGTTCCTCTTGCGCTATCTCAACCCGGAGCGTTTCCTGCCATATTACGAGCGGATGAGCCCGTTGCTTTGGCTGTTCTTCTTCCTTGCCGCCGAAGCGACCATAGTTCTCCTTCTCCTCAAAAATGGATTTCATCCGCAGGCACTGACAGACCGTAAACCCATTTATCTCGCGGCAATTCTGCCTCTTTGCATTTTGTTGGCGGTATTTTTGTTCGTTGCCACCACCCAGATCGGTGTCAAGCCTGACACTGCCTATTGGGGCGAACCAGGGGTTGCCATACAAGGCTGGCATTTTTTGCTTGCCCTCTTAATTGGCCTTATCACTTTGTTATTGTCTTTTACAAATTACACGGCACGCCTAAGTCAATATGAAGACTTAATTCTTCCGGTTGTGATATACCTTGTTGCCGCTGTTCTCTGGCTAAGTGTTCCCCTTTATACACTTGAGAATAGCTTTTACGTCTCCATCACTCCTCCCACGAACCTGCCTCTGCCTTACTCCGATGCCGGGTTTTATGATTTCTCTGCCCAAAGCCTGCTGATCGGAACTGGTTATTTTGGCGGCATTCCGCCACGCCCGTTATACGTAGTTTTTCTGACCGTTCTGCACCTGCTCTTTGACCAGAACTATCCTGCCATTATTTACGCCCAATCGCTCGTGCTGGCGTTATTCCCGGTTGCTTTGTATTTCCTTGCAAAGAGACTGCATTCTTCCGCCGCTGGTGTGACAGTTGCCCTCTTTGCCATTTTTCGAGAATATACAGGACTGTGGATCGCCTCCAATACCCGTGTGGCGAATTCCAGGATTTTCACAACGGATTTCCCGACTGCGTTTAGTATCGTCTTGATCTGTCTGGTCGTGCTCTGGTGGCTGGAGCGCCGCGATCTCCGCTCGACCTTGATCGCAGGCGGCTCATTTGGTGTTTTCCTTTTGTTTCGCACCCAATCCATGCTGACTTTGCCGGTGTTGTTCGTACTGGTTTTGTTGGTAATGAACTTCAAATGGGGTGAGTGGCTCAAGGCTGGCATTGTTTTTGCCGCCTCGATGACGCTTGTGGTTTTGCCGTGGTTGACCCACAACTATACCGTTTCCGGGCAATTTTCATTTGACGACCCTAATCAAGTGGCAGTTATTTATAGCCAATATGCATTTACCGGCAATCTTGACTTGAGCCAATTCAACCCGGAAACTGACAGTGTGCGAGAACGCATTATTTCCTTCGCACTTGAAAACCCTGCGTATGTGACGAACTTTATCGCTTCGCATTTTCTCAATACTGAGATCGGCGGATTGCTTGCTTTGCCTCTCATCAAGCCATTTAATGGATTGCAGGAACCCGTCAATTTGTATTGGGTGACCTGGGATGGCAACCTGGAATGGTACAACGTCCTTCTGGTTCTGGTTTACCTGCTGGTCACTGCACTGGGATTTGGTGTGGCGTGGCGGCGTATGGGCTGGCTCTCCCTGATTCCGCTAGCCTTTAATGTGGGGTATGCCCTTTCCAATGGAATTGCCCGTTTCTCAAGTTGGCGTTACAACCTGCCGGTTGACTGGGTCTTTTATCTTTACTTTGGGGTAGGTGTCGTTGAGTTGTTTGGCGCGGTTAGCTTATTGTTTGGCGCAAAAAACAAGAACCCCATTTCTCAAATTGAAACTGCGGAAGCCAGTCCTCTTCAGTTTGCCGATTTCCGCGTGCATTATCTATTGCCTGTCCTGGCATTTGTATTTGTTGGGTCACTACCCTGGCTGGCAAAGGGACTGGCTGCGCCGCGTTATACAGCTTCTCAGGATGACCTGATCACAAAACTTGAAGCAGATGGATATGATGGAAACGAGATTCGCGTATTTCTGCAGCATCCCAAAGCAGTCCTTTCGGAAGGCAGAATCCTTTTCCCGCGCATGTACTGGAGAGGCGAAGGGCTTTCTTCTGCAAACCCTTGGCAAGCTTATGCTGTTCAGGATTTTCCGCGAATTGGTTTCGTATTGATAAACTCTGGTCATCAGGACCTGATCTTCCCAACCCGGGAATTACTGGATTTTCCCCAAGGTGCAGACAGCATAGTCCTCGCTTGTGCTGGCAACAATGACCTTCTGCATGTACGCGTGATCTCATTTGGTGAAGCGTCGTACCAAAGCGTCCCTCTTGCAGAACCTTGTTCGGATTGAACGATCCTGCTAACTTTTTATTGGTGACCATGAACCGCCTCTCATCCCAGCTCCTGGCTTGGTACCACACCCAAAAGCGGATTCTCCCCTGGCGCGACCACCCCGACCCGTACGCCGTGTGGGTTTCGGAGATCATGCTTCAGCAAACGCGGGTGGATACGGTTATTCCCTATTTTGAAAAATGGATGCAGTTATTTCCAACCGTCAAAGCACTTGCTTCAGCACATGAGCAGGATGTTCTCAACGCTTGGGAAGGGCTGGGCTATTACAGCCGTGCAAGAAATTTGCACAAAGCTGCCAAGGTGGTTGCCGAGAAATTCAACGGAGAATTGCCGCGTGATCTGGAAGACCTGCGCAGCCTGCCTGGAATCGGTCGCTACACCGTCGGAGCAATCGCTTCGATGGCGTTCGGCATGGATGAAGCCACGTTGGATGGGAATTTGCGGCGGGTATTTTCCCGTCTCTTTGATGTAGATGAATTTGCCGATTCGCCTCTAGGCGAAAAAATACTCTGGGATCTAGCTGCAAAGAATTTGCCCAAAGGGCAGGCTGGCGATTACAACCAGGCACTCATGGATCTGGGCGCGACCATTTGCTTGCCGAAGAATCCGCGTTGTTTGCTGTGTCCGCTGATGAGTTTGTGTAAATCCCGTGAGAACGGCACACAGGAATTGCGCCCGGTCTTGAAGCCGAAGAAGGCAGTGCCATCCTACGTCCATGCGGCGGCGGTAATCGTGGAGCGTGGACGCGTGCTGCTCAGTCAGCGCCCGGCGGAAGGGTTGCTGGGGGGCATGTGGGAGTTCCCGAACGCGAGAATAGATGGCGACCCGGCTAAGGCGTTGGTCAAATCGTTGAAAGCTGCAACCCAGATTCAGGTTAAGAAAAAAGAGGCGTTGCAAGTTGTCGAACATGCGTATAGTCATTTTAAGGTGACAGTACATCCATTCAAATGCGAAAAGGTTTCAATCCCCAAAAATAAAAATTTGAAGTGGGTGAAGTTGAGCGAGTTGGAAGAGTACCCGATGGGCAAGGTAGATCGGCAGATCGCCCGCCAAATAAAATGACCGCCTTGCGACGGTCATTTTTGTTTATGATTTACTAAGTGTCACGAAGACCATCGGTCTGCGTTTGGTTTGCTGATGCAGGTAACTCTTTACCGCGTTGATGATGTCTTTTTCGTCGTCGAAGCCATCGTTGTGGACCATGCGCAGGATGAGTTTGCGGACCTCTGGAATGAGTGATGTGGCTTCTTCTGGTGAGACGAAGCCGCGGGTGATGACTTCGGGCTCGTGGAGCAACCGACCGGTTTTCTTGTCGATGCTGATGTCGATCAGCAGGATGCCGTTGCGGGCAAGTTGACTGCGTTCCTTCATCACATCGTGGTCGATGTCGCCGATGGATTCGCCGGTGACGAAGACGTAATCGCCGGGGATGCGTTCGCCGCGCATGAGCTTTTTGCCGACCAGTTCCACCACCTGACCGTTCTCGGTGACGATGATGTTTTCTTGTTCAATGCCGAGTTGTTGAGCCAGTTCGGCGTGCCGCATGAGCTGACGCAGTTCCCCGTGAATGGGCATGAAGTGCTTGGGGCGTACGAGGTTGATGAGCAGTTTTTGCTCTTCTTGTGCTGCGTGACCCGAAACGTGAATGGGAGCGATGCCGTCGTGAATGACTTTCGCGCCTCTTCTTAATAGACGGTTGATGGTCTTGCTGATGCTCTCTTCATTGCCGGGAATCGGGTGCGAGGAGAGGACGATGGTGTCGCCGTCCTTGAGGTCGAACTGACGGTTTGTGCCAGCCGATAGACGCCCAACGATGGATGAAGGCTCACCTTGCGAACCGGTACACATGATGACCACCTTGTGGTTCTGCATTTGCAGCGCCTGTTCGATGGACACGATGAGGTCATCGGGGATCTCAAGATATTTCATCTTGCGCGCGATCTTGACATTGTCTACCATACTCGGACCAGCCAATGCCATCTTGCGTCCGGTCTTGGCGGCGGCGTCAGCGACCTGTTGCACTCGCGAGATCAGCGAGGCGAAGGTGGCGATGATGATTCGTCCGTTGGCTTCACTAAAAACTTTATCGAATGCCGGACCAATGACAGACTCGGACGGAGTCCAGCCGGGGCGTTCGGCGTTGGTCGAGTCGGAGAGGAGCAAGTCCACGCCGCGGTTTGAGAATTCGGAGAGCTTGGCGAAATCGGTGGGCCAGCCGTCTACCGGGGTTTGGTCGAACTTGAAGTCGCTCATGTGAACGACGAGACCTGCCGGGGTGGTGATGCCGATGCCAACCCCATCTGGGATGGAGTGGTTGACGTGGAAGTATTCAAGCAGGAAGGGACCGACCTTGGTCGACTCGCCTGCCTGGATGGTCTTCATTTGGGCTTTGTGCTGTGCGCCGTTGCGGTGCAGTTTGGCTTCGATCAGCCCGCGGGTGAGCGGGGTCGCGTAGACGGGCACGGGGATATCTTCAATAAAGTGTTGGATCGCGCCGATATGGTCTTCATGCCCGTGGGTGATGAATAAGCCCAGGACACGGTTTGCGCGCTTCTTTAAATATTCATAGTCTGGGATGATGTAATCCACGCCCAGCATGTCATTTTTGGGGAACATGATGCCAGCGTCTACCACGATGATGTCGTTGCCGTACTCGTACGCCATCATGTTTTTTCCCACTTCGCCCAGGCCCCCGAGCGGGATAATTCTTAATTTATTTTTTCTACTCATATAGTTTTTCTGTGTACCTCACAAATTTCAAATTTTTACTTGTACCCAAATTGGGTGTAAACCGCCTATGCGGTAAAAGTCAAGGAAAGTGTTATGGGTTTTTTTTGCAAGTAGAACTTGCAAATCTAAACTTTGAAATGTCAAAAGTCTTTTCCCTCAAACAAACAAAAAGACCTTCGCTGACTTGCTCGCGAAGATCGGTGCCGGTAAAACACGATTGTTCTCAAACAAACTGCCGAATTTGGCAGGAAAAGTCAACTTAACTGATAAAGAGTATAGCAGGGCAGGCGTGTTTTGTCAAAGAAGGTTTTAGCGAAGGTACTACGTACGGCGTTGCCGCTTTTGACGCTCAAGCATCAGGTTGAACTGCAATTCTTTATCGCGGATCATCTTTTTGATACGGCTGCGCTGGGCATCTTCATAAGTGCCAGTGAGCCGTTCCTTAAGAGCAGCGATTTCCTGCAATAGCTCCACTTCCGGTGAGACAATGCCCGCATTTTTTAATGCCGAATAAGCCATGCGCATATCTTCAGGCGTTTCGAAATATGCCGTCAAGTCGAGGGGCTGCCCCTTGCCTTTCAGGTTATCGAAATCGCCGCGCTCCTGCGCTTCCTTGATGATGGCTTCTACAATTTTTTCAAAACCCATAATTTGGCATTATATACCTAATTTCACAATAAAAATTGACAATCTCCCCCGTCTCCTGTAAACTTCTTAAATGGACATAGACTTCGATCTCTACCGGTACGAAGTACGCATTTCTTCCGACCCGCTCGTGCGGCTTTCCGCCATTGATGTTTCCCCGGCAAGCCCGCAGCGTACCATTGTCTTTATTCATGGTTTTGGCGGCAAGGCAGAACAGTGGCATTACCAAATGCAAAAATTCGCGATGGATAATCGCGTCATTGCATTGGATATGCGCGGGCATGGACTTTCCGATAAGCCTTCTACTGGCTACGACATGCCGCGCATCCAACTGGACCTCGAAACTGCTCTGACCCAGTTGAAAGTATCTCCGCCTTTTGTTTTAGTGGGACATTCCTTCGGCGGCGCGGTTGTGACCGATTACGCCCTCAACCACCCTGACCATATCGAAAAACTTATCATCATTGCCACTGCTGGAGAGTTCAAACTTAGTCCGCTCTTCAGACTGGGACTGAACCTGCCTGCTTCTGTGCTGCGACTTGTTGGTCCGCTTACACGGAGATGGCTGCACGCTCCGCCACATGCCCTGCGCGAGTACTATCACCGCAATATGGCGATCTGGCGCGGCTGGGAGAAATTCTCACAGCTCGTGGTGCCTACACTCGTTATTCGCGGACACCGCGATATTGTCTTTGACCGCCCGCTGTTCGAAAAGGTAGCAGGCTCCATTCCCGGCGCAGAGGATATTGATATTGGCGTATCCGGTCACATGGTCATGCTCGAGAGGCGCGAGACGGTGGACCGTGCCATTGCGAATTTCCTAAAAGGCGAATCCAAAAAGACCTGGCGTGACAAAGCCTTTGTCATCCAAAAGACCCAGCGCGACGACCTGAAGCGTGAACGTACCTGGCTCAATCATTATGAAGAAGGCGTGCCGTATACTGTGGATGTGCCGCGCATTCCTGCGCATCATCTCCTGCGTTCGGCGGTGCGGCGCTTCCCGGATAGACCGGCGATCTTCTTTGAAGGTTCAAAGATGACCTATCGTGCCTTGAATCATGAGGTGAACCGGTTTGCCAATGCGCTTCTGGCGCAGGGAATTGGCAAGGGTGCGCGCGTGGTTTTACTTTTACCGAACATTCCACAAATGGTGATCGGGTTCTATGGCACTTTGAAAGCGGGCGGTGCAGCGGTGTTGATCCCGCCGATGACCGAGCCGGAGGAATTGATCCGTCAGATCAAAGAGGCAGATGCCAGCGTACTGGTGACCATGTCTACGTGGGCAGGGTTGGCGAAGCAAATTCAAGATGGGGCAGGGGTGCCGCATGTAGTTCTAACCGACCCTGGGCAATATCTGTCCCTGCCGAAATATCTGATCTCACGCTGGCGTAACCGTGGTTTGGACTTCCGTAATGCTTTGCATTGGAATCGCTGGCTTTCCCAACAGGATACAAAATCTCCGGGGGTGGATGTTCACTCGGATGATATGGCGGCTATCATTTACACAGGCGGCACCACGGGGCTTTCCAAAGGAGTCATGCTTTCGCACCGCAATCTGGTTGCCAATACATTGCAGACGCGCCATTGGCTGCCGAGCGCCCATGAAGGCAAGGAACGTTTCTTGTGCGTTGTGCCTTTCTTCCATAGCTATGGAATGACCGCTGCCTTGAATGTGCCTGTTTCACTTGGGGCGGCATTGATCCTCAAACCACAGTTTAAGACATTGGACGTTTTGAAATCCATCAAGAAGCATAAACCGACGATCTTTCCTGGATCGCCAAGCATGTATGTTGCCATTAACAACTTCCCTGGTGTGCGCAAGTATGGCATTCGAACGATAAAAGCCTGCATCAGCGGGTCTGCGCCTTTGCCAGTGGAAGTGCAGGAAGCGTTTGAAAAACTCACCAAGGGTAAGTTGGTGGAAGGCTATGGTCTGACCGAGGCGTCACCGATCACCCATGCCAACCCCTTGGGCAAGAACCGCCGCCTTGGAACAATTGGAGTCCCGTTGCCATCCACTGAAGCTGTGATCGTGGATCTGATGACCGGGCGCAAAGAAATGGAACATGGGCAGATCGGCGAGCTTGCCATTCGCGGTCCGCAGGTAATGTTGGGGTATTGGAAGAACGATGCCGCAACAAAAGAAGTTATCACCGAAGATGGCTGGCTGCTTACCGGGGATGTTGCCCAAATGGACGAAGACGGTTTCTGTCGAATCATTTCCCGCAAAGCCGACATGTGGTATCCAGAAAAAGGCGGCAAGGAACCTGCCTTCCCGCGCGATGTGGAAGAGGTCATTTACGAGATCCCACAGGTGAAAGAAGTGGCGGTTGTGGCTGTGGCGGGCAGTCCCTTTGCCTTTGTGATCGCAGGCAGGGAAAAACCCAGTGCCGAATCTGTGATCGGGTATTGCAAACGCCGCCTGCCGCCGCACCTTGTGCCGCGTTTTGTGATCTTTATGGACGAATTCCCGCGCACGTTCATTGGCAAGGTGTTGAGGCGCGAGCTGGCAAAACGTTACGGCAAGCAGATCGCCAGCGAGTAAAGAACCTGTCCTTACAAAATTATTGTTTCAGATTTCACCTGCCATTAATTTGAATACAATATGATTACTTTAAGGCGCCGCGCTCCATACATGCGGCGTCTTTGTGAGATAAGAATGGAAGTTAGAACAAAGAATAAGATCGAATATCGCAGCATCACGCTTCCAAACGGACGCAGAGTGAATTATGTACACCAGGGCGTGGGACTGCCGGTCGTGATGGTTCATGGACTGGCTGCTTCCCTGCATGACTGGGACGACCTGATGCCTGAAGTGGCGGCAGCTGGCTATGCCGGGTATGCGTTGGATCTGCTCGGACATGGCGAGAGTGAGAAGCCCGAGCGCGCGCATGAGTATTCCGTTGAAAATGCGTATGCTGATTTCGCGGCTTGGATCGATTCTCTGCATATCAAAGCACCGATGGTGTTGGTGGGGCATTCCCTGGGTGGCGGACTTTCGATGTTGTATGCGCGTCGTAACCCAGACCGGGTGAAAGCACTGGTGATCGTCAACCCGTTCTATTCGATGGGGCAGTTGCCGCCCATTTTGCAAAAGATGTTCCGCCATCAATTGATCAATACCACACTGATCGAGCGCACACCTTACCGGCTCTTTCGCCTGTTCGTAGATGTGACCAGCTTCAGTGGATATATTGGTAATCGTGAGACGCACGTATTGCCCGAGCATATCCGTTACCAGACGGCGTTGGATTACAAACGCGCCTCTTCCGGTATTTACAACATTCCGCGCACGCTTCATCATCTGGACATGGACCCTTCACGCATTACCCAACCGACTTTGCTGTTGTGGGGCGGGCGCGACCAAACGCTTGCGCCTGCTTCTTTTCCGAAACTGGCGGGTATGCTGCCCAACCTGGTGAAGACCCATCATTTTCCGATCTGTGGACATGTGCCGCATCAATGTCACCCGGCAGATTTCAACCCGCATGTGATGGAGTTCTTGAGCAAGATCTGACGATGGACGGTAGACCATGGATGGAATAATCCCGAAGGGATGACAGGATTATAGAAATTTTGAGGATAGAATTTCAAACCCCGAAGGGTGTTATAGATCGTTTTAGATTATGACACCCCTTCGGGGTCATTGTTTAAGAAAAGTTTTCAGCATTGTTATTGGTTTAGAGAGTGAAGCGGGGCTTTTATCCATGGTCAATGGTCTGTTGTCTATCGTCTAATGGGGAATCGAGTCAATATTTTAAGATTGCAAAAACCAAAGTGCCACTTGTCAATCATCCGGCTAGGTGCTAAAATGCCGAACACATTAGGCATATATACGGGGATGCAGAGCTTTTACGCCCATATATGGCTAGGTCATCTGTTCTAATAATGGAGCCTATTTCGGATGCGTTGTCCGTATTGTAAACATCATGACTCGAAGGTGCTGGACACCTCTCACGACAGCCACGGTGGGATTCGCCGTCGGCGGGAGTGTCTGAAATGCCGCCAGCGCTTCAGTAGTTACGAGCGCCCAATCCTTGCCACCCCGCTCATCATCAAGCAGGACGGCAACCGCGAGGAATTTGACCGTGAAAAGATGGCGCGGGGCATCCGTATTTCTTGTGCGAAGCGACCTGTTTCGGCTGCAGATATTGAGCGCATGATCGGGCAGGTGGAAGTGAAATTACAAAAACTGGGTAAAGCTGAGATCTCTTCACGTGTGGTGGGAGACTTGGTGATGGAAACCCTGAAGGAAGTGGACCAGATCGCATACGTCCGCTATGCGATCGTGTACCTGGGATTGGACGACCTCCAGTCTATTCGTACAGAGATCGACCAGCTTTTAGAAGATTAATTAGGCAAAGACCCTCAAGGGGGGAGTGTCTTTGTCTTTTTGTATCTGTGATTACTGTCATGCTGAGCGATAGCGAAGCATCTCTACCTAGACCAGCAAGATTTCTTGCGGGAGTAGAGATCCTCACCAGCACTGCATCCGCAGGATGACGGTAAAGCCGCCCCCCAGGATGACATAAATAGTGAATCACGCGGTGCAAGACCCGCGATAATGAATAAACTTTACAGGAGTATCCAATATGGTAACAAAATCTGCTGAAACAAAAATAGTCAAGAACGGTTTGCTGCCCACGCCGCCCATGAAAAAGGGATTGCCCGGCGCAACTCTGACGGATAACGCCCGCCAGGTGTTGATGAAGCGCTATGTGCGCCGCGGCGATGATGGCAAGCCTGCCGAGAACGTGGAAGAGATGTTCTGGCGTGTGGCGCATCATGTTGCCAAGGTCGAAGAACAATGGGGCGCGGATGTGCAAGCCCGCACCGTTGAGTATTACCACCTGCTTTCGAGCAAGAAATTCTTTCCGAACTCCCCAACTTTTACCGGTGCTGGCACGCCGTTGGGGCAGCTCGCTGCGTGTTTCGTCCTGCCCATTACCGACGATATGGGACGGCACAGCGCGGGTATTTTTCAAACTTTGCGTGACGCTGCCCTGATCCAGCAGACAGGCGGCGGCAATGGATTCTCCTTCTCACGTTTGCGCCCGCATGGCACCATGGTCTTGACCTCTGCCGGGCAGGCGACCGGTCCGGTTGGCTTTTTGCGCGTGTATGACCACGCCTTTGGCGAGATCGCTCAGGGCGGAACCCGCCGCGGTGCGAACATGGCGGTGCTGCGTGTGGATCACCCGGATGTGGAAGAGTTTATTACCTGTAAGATCAATGAGAACTCAATTACCAACTTCAATATTTCTGTAGGCATTACCGATGCCTTCATGCAGGCTGTAAAGGAAGACAAGGAATGGGAACTGCGCTTCCCTGATATCGTTGAAATGAAGCAGAAAGGCTTCAATGGCACGCTCGAGCAAGCCGAAGCCGCAGGCATCAAGATCAACGTGTACAAGAAGGTCAATGCGCGCGAGTTGTTCAATAAGATCGTCAAACAGGCGCATCACAATGGCGAGCCGGGCGTGTTGTTCCTCGATGCGGCGAACCGACATAACCCTGTGCCGCATTTGTATCCGCTTGAAGCGACGAACCCGTGTTTTATTGGCTCGACTCGTGTGGCTACCGACCTGGGCTTGCTCACCATTCAAGAACTTGCCGAGTCTGGCGCAAATTTTATGGTGGCTACTGATTTGCGTGCGCCGCTGGGTGGGCATGGCAACGCTGGGGAGGATTTGGGCGTTGCCTATCGCGTTTCTTCACCTGCCTGGATGACAAGAGAAAATTCTCGTGTCTTGAGGATGACTACCAAACACGGCTATTCAGTTACTGCTACACCTGATCATAAATTCCTGACAGCAGATCGTGGGTATGTGGAATTGGGTGATCTCAAAGAAGGCGATGAGTTGTTCTTGCAATCTGGTGAAGGAGTTTGGAGCCGAGATTACGAACTTCCCAATGTGGAAGTGATGCGTCAAAAAATGTCGGTCATGGCACACGGCGGCGACCATGCTTCCGGTCATACAACCACACGTTCAGATTTTACAGAGCAGTACTCCAAATTACCAAACCAATGGTCTCATGAGTTGGGTGTTGTTCTCGGCACATTGGTAGGGGATGGATGGCTTAGCCCAACGAGCAATTCTCCGGTGGGTATGGTCTTCAACTACGAAAGCGATGAATTGCTAAATGTTGTTCATGAAACCATGCAGGCGTATTTTGGAGCAGGGCATTTGCATGAACGCGGCTCTGTGCGCCAGTTGACCTATGGCAGGCTGCCTTATATGTTCTTCGAGTCGCTGGGTGTTTTACATGCACGTGCTCATGAAAAACGTGTGCCTGCTTCCATTTGGAGCGCTCCCCGTGAAGTGGTGATCGGCTTCCTGCAGGGTTTATTCACTGCAGATGGGACAGTAAATGTTTCTTCCTTCAAGAAATCCTGTTCGATCCGTCTGGCTAGCGCGTCTCTTGAATTGTTGCAGGACGTCCAAATGCTGCTTCAGAACTTCGGTATTGTCAGCCGAATTCACAAGCGCCGTTCAGATGGTTTCCGTGCTTTGCCTGATGGAAAAGGTGGATCGAAGGAATACTTTACCCATGCAGATTACGAATTGCTGCTGGATAAGGTGAACCGTGATGCGTTTACTGAAATGATTGGATTCCTCGATGCTTCCAAACAAAGCAAGGTTGAAGAATTCATCAGCGGAAAATCTCGTAATTCAAATTCAGAGAACTTCCAAACCACCATTGCTTCAATCGAAGATGCGGGCTTCGCCAATGTGTATGACCTGACTGAAATGCAGACACATAGCGTGATCGCCAATGGTGTTGTGGCACACCAATGTGGTGAGCAATGGCTTGGACCGTATGAGAACTGCTGTTTGGGTTCGGTGAACCTCAACGAGCATTGTGGACTCGATGGCAGCGTGGATTGGGAAACCCTGCGCAAGAGCGTGGTGACCGCTACGCGTTTCCTCGATGATGTGGTGGAAGCCAATGCATATGTGCCTGCAGTGCCGCAATTGAAAGAAGCTGCGCATCGCGCCCGCCGTATTGGGCTTGGCATTATGGGGCTTGCCGACCTGATGTACCATGTGGGCGTGCGTTACGGCTCGAAGGAGGGTCAGGAATTTGGTGCGCAGGTAATGGAGTTCGTGCGCTATCACTCCATGGTGACGAGCATTGAGCTTGCCCAGGAGCGTGGACCGTTCCCTGCCATTCAGGGCTCCATTTACGATATGGATGATATGAAATGGGAAGCGCCCAAATCACTGGTCAGCTACGAGCATAACTGGGGCAGACCCGAGGTTAAGTGGGATGCGGTGGTCAAGAACATCAAAGAGCATGGCATTCGCAATGCCGCGCAGACCACTGTTGCGCCGACCGGCACCATCGCCACTGTGGCTGGCTGCGAAGGCTATGGCTGCGAACCCGTCTTCGCGTTGGCATATATCCGCCACGTGAACGATAACGGCAAGGACTTGAAATTAACGTACGCCAGCCCGCGCTTCGATGAAGCGCTTAAGAAACTTGGTTTGGGTGAAGAGAAGCGTCAGGAGATCGTGGAGCAAGTGATGAGCCAGGGAACCTGCCAGCATATCCCCGAACTGCCTCAGCGCATCCGCGATACCTTTGTGGTCTCGGGTGATGTGACCGCCGAGGAGCATGTACGCATGCAAGGCGCGCTGCAAGCCTTTGTGGACAATTCACTTTCGAAGACCGTCAACTTTTCTGAAGGCGCCACCGAAGGTGACGTGGCGATCGCGTATCAGCTTGCCTGGGAACTTGGCTGCAAGGGCATCACTGTCTATGTGACCGGCTCACGCGACAAAGTGGTATTGGAGACGAAAGCCACTGCCGAAAAGAAGGAAGCACCGGTTCTTGCTGCACCTGCGCCTGTTGCTGCCGCCCAAGCCTCTGCCGCGCCGACCATTTGGCACGGCACCAAGAAGCCGCGCCCCAAGGCGTTGACTGGACGCACGCACAGCATTGACACTCCCGTAGGCAAGGCGTTCATTACCATCAACGAAAATGGCGGCGACCAGCCCTTTGAGGCGTTCATTAACACTGCCAAGGCGGGCTCTGAAATTGCCGCTGTCTCTGAGGCGATCGGACGTTTGATCTCGTACATTCTGCGCATGGCGTCGCCCATCGCCCCCGTGGACAGACTGCGCGAAGTCGTTGTTCAGCTCATCGGCATCGGCGGCGGACGTTCATTGGGCTTTGGTATTAACCGTGTGCGCTCCCTGCCCGACGGCATTGGTCAGGTGCTTGAAGGCTATCTGAACGCCAAAGAAGGGATTGCTGTTGAGGAAGTCAAATCGAACGGCGGAAGCCACGCGCCTGCTGAAAGCACTCCTAAAATGAAGATCGGGGACATTTGCCCCGAATGCGGTGAAGCTGCCGTCATCAACGAAGAAGGTTGCCGCAAGTGCTATGCCTGCGGCTATAGTGAGTGTTAGCCCCCTCCGCCTAACGGCACCTCCCCCAAATACGACAGAAGTACCGTCGTATTTGGGGGAGGCTGGGTGGGGGTCCGCCCCTATGTTATAGAGGAAACCCATGCAAAGTGATGCCAAGACCGTGACCGAGTATCTGCTTGAAGTGCCGCAAGAACGCCTTGCCGTCCTCAAGAAACTTCGCGCCTTGTGCCGCAAGCATCTCAAAGGCTTCAAAGAAACCATGGAGTACGGCATGCCCAATTACCGCAGGGACAACGTTGCGGAAGTGGGCTTTGCCAGCCAAAAGCATTTCATTGCCCTGTACATCCTGCGCACGGACGTGATGAACTCCCACGCCGACCAGCTCAAAGGGACGGGCATCTCGCACGGCAAGGGTTGCATCCGCTACTCGAAGCCCGAGCGCGTAGACTTTGCCGTGGTGGAAAGTATGTTGAAGGCGACCGCAAGGTCGAAGGGGCAGGTGTGTTAGAGAAAGTGTGTAAGTGAAAAAAGAGAAAGACCTCCTTATGAAAACAGGAGGTCTTTTTGTTATCCATCTGCTGGTTTTAGAACGTCCCAAATTACGGTGAGGACCCGTTCTATATTGTTCATCACATCGTTATTCCAAAACCTCAAAACTTTATAGCCTTTTGAGTTCAAGAAAGCGGTGCGTTCTTTATCGTATTCCTGCTGTTCCAAATGTTGACTGCCATCCAGTTCAATCACCAGTTTCTGGCTTGGAGCGCAGAAATCGACGATATAGTTGCCGATGGCGTGTTGCTTTCTAAAATGGACATCGCCCATCCCGAAAAACATCGGGACAAGTTGCGATGTCCGCGCAAGTGTACCCAAAGTTTTTCTTCGGCGGGTGTTAGGTTCTTGCGCAACTCTTTGGCATTTTTGCGGATCTTGGGTGTGGATGTGTGGGGCATTTTCCCCCTCCGTCCTTCGGACACCTCCCCCAATTGGAGAGCACAATTGGGGGAGGACATAATTCTAAGTTGGAACATAACTTTGAGTTTTCTAAAAATCATAAAGTTCTGTCCTCCCCTGTCCATGCTCTTTGGACGGGGGACGCGTGCCCTTTAGGGTAGGTGCCCCGCTAGGGGCGGAGGGGGCTAGATTGCCATTTAGGTTGGCGAATGATTCTTATAGTACTCAAGAATAAAATCACTTTTTGCGATTATACCCGCAGACCTGTCACCTCTTTTTATCTAATTGACAACCCCGCCCGCAGAGCGATAGAATCCCCGCCTTATGAGTCAAGCTTTCAACCCGCCCTTCTATCTACGCAACGCTTTCGTCCAAACCATGCTTGCCAGCAATAAACTCGGCACCAAGCGTAACAACCCCATGCTCAACGCCGCGCGCGAAGTGCTGCTCAACCCCATTCCCAACGTCGCATTGCAAGGCTTCTACTCCCCACACGCGCAGGCAAAAGGCGTGGTCATGCTCTTGCACGGCTGGGAGGGCAGTGTCAACTCCGCGTATGTCTTGCGCACCGGCAAATTCCTCTACGAACACGGCTACTCCGTCTTTCGACTCAACTACCGCGACCACGGCAACACGCATCACCTCAACACCGGTCTGTTCTACGCCATCTTATTGGATGAAGTCTTCGCCTCCGTCCAAGCCGTGGCAGGGTACGAAACCAGTAAGCCTTTCCACCTCCTCGGCTTTTCGATGGGCGGCAACTTCGCCTTGCGGGTCGCACGCAAATGCGCGGCACAACCCATTCCCAACCTCAAGCACATCTTCAGCATCAGTCCCGTCCTCGACCCTGAAAAATCCACGTATGCCATCGATCAACATCCCATGCTGCAAAAGCACTTTCGTCGCGGCTGGTCTCGTTCCCTGCTCAAAAAGCAAAGCCTCTACCCGCATCTTTACGATTTCGATGAAGGCTTCAAATTAGAAACTATCACCGCCATGACCGAATGGATGCTTCAGCATTACAGCGAGTACCCGGTCATGCGTGACTATTTCCGCCAGTACACCCTCCTTGGTGATGCGCTCACAACTCTCAACGTCCCGACCACTGTCATCACCGCCCAAGACGACCCCATCATCCCCGTCGAAGATTTCTACGACCTCAAACTCAGTCCCACCACCGAACTCATCGTCCACCCTCACGGCGGGCACAACGGCTTTTTCGAAACTTTATCTGGCAGGGTCTGGTATCAGAAGAAGATTTTATCCACACTGATGATGTAAAAAAAAGTTACAGTCACGTGTGAGGTGACTGTAACTTAAATTACTTTGATCTATAAAATTACTTCTTACAACTTGCCGAATGCCACACCTTTGTAATTCCAACCGCTGGCAGCTACTGCTTCTTGAATGGGTTTCTTGATCTCATTCGTGCTGAAGCGATAGTTATAGACCACGCCCGGTTTCAACTCCTCAGTAAAGGCATATGCTGCGCCGAACTCCACGGAGGTCATCTGCCCCTGGAACTTCGAGACCGAGATCGAAAGCGATGGCACGCCTGCCCGCCATTCGACGGTGTATTCCTCGTCCTTGGCGCGCACCTCGTTCTTTGCCGGGTCGAACTTCATATAAATGCGAAAGACTTTGGTCAGGTTTGCCTTGGCAAAGAGTTCGTGCCATTTGGCGTCTACAATCTTCCACTCGGCGATCAGGTCCACGTTTTCAGCAGCACCATCAATGATCTGGTACGGAGCCGTCTCGCGGTTCAAGCCCAAGAGTCTTGCCCGCACTTCGTCTGTTGTAAGCACTGGCACATTCTTATTTGCTTTCTTGCCAAACCCAAAGAGTCCCATGATGTTTTCCTTTATAAAATGAATTTCAATGATTATAGCGGGGAAGGTTGTTGGCACACCCCGGCAGACATCCCCCATTTAGGCGATTGGGGAACCTGCCCACAGGGCTATAATTGTCCTATTCAACCAAACAGGAGGCAAAATGTTTTTTGGAAAAAAAGAGCCAGAAACTCCGCGAAACCCGATTCGCATTACGATTGTCACTGATGAATATCTCATCGAAGCCTGGGACGACCCGGAATTATCCATCTTTTACGCCGCATATGACTCTGAAGTGGATGACCCCACCGGCGGAGCTCTCATTCTCAAAGATGCATACGTCAAACCACTTGGGAAGATCAACACCCCGGCGCGCACGTTCACACAGTGGCGTTTGCCTTCTTTTGTGAAGGTCATCGCCATCCTATCCGACGACCCTATTACTGAAGATATCATGGCAGAAGCCTGGGTGAATTATGTCACGCCTTTCAAATCCCTCTTGTACGCAGGGGCTTTCACAATTGAAGGCACTGTCTTTTCAGAAGATGATAATCCGCCTGATTTTGCCTTGCGCACTTTTGCCCCTCTTGAAAACTCTATTATCACGTATCAATTCGATAAGGACTTCAAGCCCATTCAGGGGCGTTGGGGCGTGGTCAACTCGGTCTTGATGCATGGCTTTAGCATCGAAAAATAATACCTTTTTCAAAAAAGAATAGAGAATAGACAACATGGCAAAACTCATCCCTGCCGCAGAGCGCATCATCCGCGCCCGTAAATTGCTCCAGCAAGCCCGAGCCCTGCCCGTCCCGACGGAGGGACTCGGCAAGAACGATTTCTCCTACATTGCCGATATCCGCGACCTGATGCGACAAGCAAAGGATATGGTCAAATTCATCCCGCAGACCGCGGGTGTTTCCCTTGAAATGAAAGAGGAAGTCAAGAGGATCTACACCGAGGTCGAACAGGCTGAGAAGGAAATCCTTTCTTAATCGCAACTCGGTGACGTTCTTCACTGGAGGCGTGAGGGAATTTGGATGTACAATGAAAGTGTAACCAGCCCTCGAAAGGAGCCAACCCCATGACCGACAAACTCGACGTACTTCTGGAACAAGTCCATGCCGAGCTCCAAAAAGTGGACAAAGTGGATGCCGACAGCCTCAAGCTTTTGCAAGATCTGGAGCAGGATGTGCAGTCCCTGCTGAAGAAAGCGGAAGTCGAAACCCCATCCATCCTTGAGCGAATGCAAGAAGCAGTAGAGCAGTTTGAGGTGGAACATCCAACGCTTACCACCTTACTTTCAGAAGTTTCCACCATCCTAAGTAACGCCGGAATTTGAAAGAAACCCATGCCTGCCATGAAAAAATCCCTTCATGGCAGGCTTTTTTATTCTGTGATGAGCGGAATTCTTCATCTGACCTCTACCTTTTCTTTACAGATCCTTTATATGCGGGTTGTAAACTAATGTTTGTAAGTTCGAAAGAGAAAAGGAGTTAGTCATGAAAAAGACAATTTTGATCGTAGCATTAGTTTTGGCAGCCGTGGCAGTCATGGGTATTGGAGCGGGTGTAGTGTTCGCCCAGGACGTAACGCCGCCTTATAATGGACAAGGTCCCATGCGCAATGGGGAAGGTCCCATGCATACCTTTATGGTGATCGAGTTCGCTAAAAAGCTTGAAATGAACGTGAATGACATAAATACCCGCCTCGCAGCTGGCGAGACCATGTATGATATCGCTCTCTCTGCTGGTGTGACCGCTGAAGAATTTCCTGCAGTTATGACGGAAGTCCGTTCGGCAGCTGTGAATGCAGCTGTGACGGCAAATGTCATCACGCAGGAGCAGGCAGACCGGATGTTGTCTCATGGAAGTGGTCAGGGCGGCATGGGCACAGGCGATTGCACCGGTGCCGGTCCGCAGGGACAGACGGGCAGCCATGGGATGATGAATGGTGGCGGCGGTATGATGGGTGGACGCTGGCAGAATCAGCAGACCAACCCGTAATCAATAGCAACAAAAAAGAGACGGCATTTGCCGTCTCTTTTTTGTTATTCTTTTCCTTCTTTCAAATATTTTTTCACATCGCCGCCTGACCAGATCCCGTCCATGACGATTTCGTAACCACCCATGTTCATTATCTCATCTTGCATTGCGGACATTTTTGCCAGCAACGAGCGGAAGATATACGGACCAAAACTCACGCGGTTGATGCCAAGTTCTTGAAGTTGCTTCAAGCTGGCGGTCTTGGCTGTGGCAAGCACATTGATGGGCGCAGAGAGCCGTTTGCGCAGGATAGTGAGTGTCTCTTTGTCGCCGCGCCCAACCGGGTAGACAGAATCAGCGCCTGCGGCTGTATAAGCATTGAGGCGGGTGATGACATCTTCGAGACGTTCTTCATCTGAGGAGAAGCCCTCCGCGAAGAAACTATCGGCTCGGGCATTGATCACAAGGTGAACACCCTTTCGATCTGCTGCTTCACGGACGGCTTTGATGCGCTCCACTTGTTCAGGGATCGTGCGTAGGTGAGCGCTATCATCCCAGCTATCTTCAAAATTCAAGCCGACTGCACCCGTGTCAAGCAGGCGTGAAATATTTTCCTGTAAACCTTCGATCGAGTCTGAATATCCCGCCTCAAAATCTGCGGTGACGGGGATGTTCACACTGCGGACGATTCTTGTGATCATTTCCAGCATTGTTTCCAGCTTGATCTGCTCTCCATCACTGTACCCCAGGGATTCAGCGATGGCAGCACTGGCAGTGGCGACTGCACTGAATCCTTTTCTCTCCAACATCCGCGCACCGATTGGATTCCAGACATTGGGAAGGATGAGTAGTTTGCCGTTGTTGTGCAGAGATAAAAGTTCTTGTGCTTTAGCAGCTTGAGACATGGGCATTGTCCTATAAGTAGAATTATCCACAGAGAGCACGCAGTTCTTCTTTGTGACGCTGTGTTCTTCGTGGCGAGTTTATTTTTCGTTTTTCAACAACCGCGCAGAGTTGCCGAGAATTCCCAGATCTGGGATGGATTGTAACGCAGCAGCAAGCATGGGTGGGAGAAAACCAAATGCAGCCAGCAGCAAACCGATGATGTTATATGCGGCGGTGAAACCAAGGTTGCCTTTCACCACCCGCATGGTCCGTTTGGCGGCGGTAATGACCTGCGGAATTAGCATCCAATCTTCGCGCAACAGGGTGATATGTGCCGCTTCAATGGCGATGTCGGAACCTGCTTTCATGGCAATGCCAATATCAGCCTGGGCAAGCGCGGGCGCGTCGTTGATACCATCGCCAGCCATAACCACGATATGTCCCAAAGACTGATATTCCTTGACGATGCGGATCTTATCTTCGGGAAGCAGGTTGGCGCGATAAGAAATATTTAATGAATTCGCGAGAGAAGACGCCGTGTGTTCATTATCACCGGTTAGTAATTCTATCTTTTTTATGCCGAGGCGTTTTACGTCCTGCAATGCCTCTGGCACTTCGCTTCGCAGTGTGTCTGAGGCGGCGATGAGCCCTGCAAGTGTGTTATTTAGTGAAACGAACAGAACTGTTTTGCCTTGTGCCTCAAGTTCTTTTGCTTGCGGCGGCATAGATGCATCCGTGAGTATCGGGCGACCAACGGCGACTCGTATTCCGTCAATTGTCGCACGCACTCCCATGCCGGTGATCGATTCGAAGTTGGTCACTTCACTTAATTTCACATCGCGTTCATTCGCAGCCCGGCGCAAGGCATCAGCAAAGAGATGCTCAGAGTAACGGTCAGCAGAGGCGGCGTAGGAAAGAAGCATTCGTTCGTCCATGGCATTCAATACAATGATATCCGTCACGACCGGCTTGCCCAGTGTCAACGTCCCGGTCTTGTCGATCAATAAAATATCGGCGCGTGCGAGGATTTCGAGATACTTGCCGCCTTTGATGAGTACGCCGCGCTTTGCGTTGGAACCAATGGTGGCAAGCATGGCAATAGGTGTGGCAAGCGCAATAGTGCATGAACATGCAACAAGCAATACCGCTGCGGTGGCGAGCGGATCGCGTGTGAATAAAAACGTGAGTGCGGCGATGCTTGCCACAACCGGCAGGTAATATGCGCTGAATTTGTCGGCGAACTGCTGCACGTCGGCGCGGTGCGCTTCGGCTTCTTCGACCATTTTGATGACACGCCCGAACATGGACTGTGCTCCCACGGCTTGGGTACGTACTTTGAGCGTACCCTGCTTTACTATGGTCGCGCCTCGTACCTGCGACCCGATGCCTGCTTCCACCGGCATTGACTCTCCTGTCACTGATGATTGGTCCACTGCTGCGTGACCGGCGATGACCTCTCCATCCACAGGGATCTTTTCGCCTGGGCGGATGATGACGATATCGTTCAGTTGAACTTCTGAGACGGGAATTTCCTTCTCTTCATTATCTTTTTCAACGCGTGCGGTTTGCGGAGCCAGCGCTGTTAAATCTTTCACTGCGCGGCGCGCCCCTTCGGCAGTGAGACGTTCGGTGTAGCCGCCGATGTGCATAAAGAAGATGACGACCATCGCTGTGGTCCATTCACCGACAAGGAGCGCAGCGACTGCGCCAATGCTCATGAGGGTATGTGCAATGATCTGTCTATTGAACGCGGCGCGAATGACGTTTAGAAAGATCGGTGCGCCGCCAAGTAACACGAGCGTAACTCCAACAGGGAAGGGGACGAGTCTTGTCAGCCCTTCCAGCAGCCCCAGCCATTGACCGAGGACAACGACAATGATGACCGCACCAAAGGCAAGCCCGAATGCCGTGAACATGCGCCGAGAAAAGTCTGTGAGTGCGGCATTGGGTGTTTTTGCCTCTTCGTCCTTTGAAGCGATAGAATACCCGGCATTTTTTACAGCAGTACGAATTTCATCCATTTTTGTGACGGACGGGTTCAACTGTACGATGGCTTTTTCAGATGACAGAAAAACGTCCACTTTTTGCACGCCGCTTACGCCAGAAATGGCTTTTTGGACATGTTGAGTGCACTCTGTGCAATCCATGCCGGTGATCGGGATCTCGACGGTCTGTAGTTGGTCCATTTAAATTCCTAAACGTGCTGATGCTCGCGGATCTCGCAGTAGAGTAATCCTTTGTCGCAGTCTTCACACTCCATTTGTAAAGTGGCATGCTGGATGTTGTAGTGATGGGCAAGTAGTTCATTGATATTGTGTTGAATGGTTACACCTTCACCGATTGAAATATTATTAATAACCACATGGGCGGAAAGCATGCGTAAATTCTCACTGATGCTCCAGACATGCAGGTCATGGACACCTAGAACACCGTTTACATTGCAAAGGTCTGTAACCATGCTATCCATGTTGATGTTTTCAGGAGTGCTTTCGAGCAGGATGTGGATAGTCTGCCGGAGGATGCCCCAGGCGTTATATAGAATGAACGCGCCGATGAGCACACTGACGAACGGGTCAAGCCAGTTCCAATTTGTGAAGGCGATGATGATGCCTGCGATGACCGCTCCAAGTGTGGATACGACATCTCCCATCAGGTGAAGGAATGCGCTGCGCATGTTTAGGTCGTGTTCGCTGCCTTCCTTGACCATCAACGCCGTGACGAGATTGATGATAAAAGCCACGGCGCCCACTCCGATCAGAAGGGTTGAATCAACCTCGGGTGGGGTGATGAAGCGGTGATAGGCTTCGAAGAAGATGCCGAATGCGATCAGGATCAAGGTAGTAGAGTTGACGAGGGCGACGAGAATTCCTACGCGATGATAGCCAAAAGTCTTACCGGCATGGGCGGGTTTCAAGGCAATGCGCAGCGCATACCAACTTAATCCCAGTGCGATGACATCAGTGAAGTTGTGCGCAGCATCTGTCAGTAGGGCGAGACTGTTGCCGAAGATACCGGCAGTTACTTCAATAATTACGAAAGCGGCGGTGAGGATTAATGAGAGGGTAAGTCGTTTGGTCGTTTGTGTGGTGAGATCACCAATATGGGAATGTGTATGAGAATGAGTATGCATGGTCATCCGTGTTGAACGTGATCGTAGCCCAGCGTGAACAAGCGTGAGACATGGTCGTCGTCGATGGAGTAGAAGACCTGCCTGCCCGATTTTCTAGCACGGACGAGGTGCATCTGGCGCAATCCACGCAGTTGATGGGAGACAGCGGATTCGGTCATGCCAAGTCCGTCGGCAAGTGCGCGGACGTTCATTTCCCCGTCCATGAGTTGGGCAATGATGCGGATGCGGCTGGCGTCGCTGAGCGCGCTAAAAAGTTCTGCAAGTTTGATGGCTTTGAGTTCGGTGAGTTTCATGGTTGAATATATGAGCAAGTGTTCATATATTACTCCTCAAAAAAGACCCTGTCAATATGAGCTTTGACAGGGTCTAGTACGTTACGGTTCGCAGGTGTAGCTGAAAAGATATGCGCTGGCAAGCCCATCACGAACGGCGCAGAGTTTCTGTGGGTTGCCGCTATCGCCATACATAAGTTCGAAGCCGGTTTCGGAGCTATTGATCCAAAGTGAGAGGTTTCCGCGCTGCTTGGTGGTTCCATTCGCGCGCCAGCCCTTGCCCCATTCCACAGTGCCGGTGAAGGTTTCGTATTTCTCGCCCATAACATTGTACAGGTCGCCGGTTACAGTTTCTCCGGTTTGGGTGAGGAGCAGGTAGCCTTCATCTTCACGTAGTTCAGAGCGGGAGTTCCATTTTCCGCTAAAGCCGCAACCTGCCGGGAGTTCCATGTTTTCGCCTCGAACACCGCAGAATGATAATTCAGTTGAGGTGGATTTAAAGTTATTCTCGCCTTCAGCGACGAGAGTGAAACTGCCCAATACTTCCGTTTCGAAAAAAGCTTCACCGTTTTCGTTGATCGACCCGCTAAAAGTCTCATTCCAAAAGCCGCCATACCCTGCTATGTTCCCGGTGAGTTTATCTCCATTTTGAACAAAGTTGACCGTCCCGAGATTTGTTGTCCATGTACCAGCAAAGCTGGAAGACGCCATTGTTGCCGGTCCGCACCCAATCATGCATGTACCTATTGCGAATATTAATAAACCGGTCCAAATCAGTTGCTTCATATTGTGTTCTCCTTGTAGTATTACTTTAGCTTTTTATCGGTGAAGACGCAATAAGACAAAGAGGGGATAAAAACTTTCTTCTAAGTAGCCGATCGAAATAAATTTAAAAAAGAACATCGTCATTGCAAGGGGAGCGCACTTCCTGGCAATGCAATCTTGCCCTCAAGTCATGAGATTGCATTGCCGCAAAAGGCGCGACTCGCAATGACGGAATTTTAATTAACTGACTACTTTAGATGACTTTCTTTTTTTAGTTTACACCGATCACACCCAGCCCATTAATCTTGCAAAGCTTGCGGTGAGAAAGGTCACCAGAAATGCCGTGCCGAGTGTGATCACCACACTCACAGTCGCCCACTTCCATGATTTGGTTTCTTTGTAGATCGTTATAACGGTCGTTGCGCACGGATTATGAAGCAACGCAAATAACATCAAATTGATGGCAGTTAACATGGTCCAGCCGTTGCCATTAACGAGCAGGTCGAAGATCGCGCTGTTTGAGGAAGGTCCGTTGATCATCATGCCTGCGCCCATGTAAACCATCATCATGGTTGGGACGACGATCTCATTGGCGGGGATGGCGATGATGTATGCCAGCAGGATCACGCCATCGAGTCCGAGCAGCAAGCCGAACGGGTTGAGCCAATCTGCTATGGCGCGGGCCAGGTTGACATCTCCATACGGGATGTTTGCCAGTATCCAGATGATGGCACCGGCAGGTGCTGCGGTCTGCATGGCACGCCAAAGGACAAAGATCGTGCGGTCAATAATGGATGTATAAAGGATCCGTCCAACGTTGGGTTTTCGATAAGGCGGTAATTCAAGCGTAAATGCGGATGCTTCGCCTTTGAGCACCGTGCGCGATAGCAACCACGACATCAGAAATGTGAACCCAACGCCGATCAAAACCACGCCGACAACTGTTCCAGCGGCGACGAAGGAAGTCAACGCTGCGGGGAAGGATGAGGCTACGAAGACCGTGGCAAGCATAATTAAGGTCGGGAAGCGCCCATTGCAGGGAACGAAGTTATTGGTCAGGATGGCGATCAGCCGCTCTCGCGGCGAGTCGATCACGCGAGTCGCAACCACGCCAGCCGCATTGCAGCCGAAACCCATTGCCATGGTCAACGATTGTTTGCCGTGGGCGCCGGTCTTTTTGAAAAGCCAGTCGAGGTTAAAGGCAACACGTGGCAGGTAGCCGAGGTCTTCAAGGAATGTGAATGCGGGGAAGAAGATCATCATCGGTGGGAGCATGACACTGATGACCCAGGCAAGACCCAGATAGACGCCATCCCAAATGAAGCCGGTAACCCACCAAGGGATGAACCCAAGCGAGTTGAAGAAATTCCTTCCAATATCGCCCAGACCAAAAAGTACGGTGGCGATCGCTTCTGAAACCACGTTTGCGCCGGAAACGGTCAGCCAGATGATGATGCCGAGCAGCATGACCATGATAGGCAGGCCCGTCCAAGGTGAGGTGACGAGCCGGTCTATTTTTTGGTCGAGGTCATATTTTTTGTTGGTGGCGGTTTTTACAGCACGTTGTGCGATGGTCTCTGCTTCGCTGTAAATGGATTTGACAATCTCATCGCGGAACCCGGTGGACAGATTGTTGCGCAGGGCTTCTGCCTTGTTGATGATGTCGTAGGGAGTAACGTTGTTTTCCATGCTTTATTGCCTCCCTTCCACAGACATCTTTTTGCTGAATTGAACATCGGCGCGGCTTTGGCGGGAGACAATATCTCCGAGCTCGCCGCTGGTGATTGCGTTTTGCACGCGGGCGTCGCCGTCCAGCAAACGGATCGCCAGCCAGCGGGCGTTCGGGATGCCCGGTGCCATGCTTTCGATCATGGGTACAAGTTCGTTGACTGCTTTTTGAAATTCAAGCGTACCCTCCACCCGGCGTGGCTTTACAAGGATATTGCCCTCGATCACATCAGAAATGGTGGAAAGCAATGTTGCCACGCCATCTCCCGTGCGGGCTGTGATGGGAATGGCAGGAACGCCAAGATCGCGGGCCAGGCTGCGAGTATCCACTTCAATTCCTTTGCGGTGGGCTTCATCCATTAAGTTGACAGCGACAACTACTTTGTCTGTGATTTCCATGACCTGCATGACCAGGTTTAAGTTACGTTCGAGTGCGGTGGCATCAGTCACTACAATGGTGCAACTGGGTTGACCAAAGAGAATGAAATCGCGCGCTACTTCCTCATCCTGGCTGGCAGATAAAAGCGAGTAGGTTCCGGGCAGGTCCACTAGTTTGTATTTGATGTTATTGAACTGATATCCACCTTCGGCACGGGTGACGGTCTTGCCGGGCCAGTTGCCTGTGTGTTGTTTGAGCCCGGTTAAGGCGTTGAATAATGTGGATTTACCCGTGTTCGGGTTGCCAGCCAATGCAACGACGCGCTCAAAATCACCGACTTTGATGCCCATTTGTTCAAGTTGAGTAAAGGCAGGGCAGGTTTCACAATGTTCTGTGGGAAGGTTTATTTTTGTATTTGTCATTTTTTTCTCTCAATTTCTGTCATTGTTTCGTCGGGCTAAAGCCTTTCTCACAATAACAATTAGATCGGTTTCACCCATATTTGGGAAGCCTGGTCATTCCGTAGGGCAATCATGGTTCCACGCACGCGGTAGGCGCGCGGTTCTCCGAAGAAATTTGTCAGCTCTGGGTAGATCGTCGTGCCGGGAGTCAGCCCCAAGTCTAGAAAGCGGCGGCGTGTGAAGCCTTGCACCGAGTCGTCGAGGGTGACGATCTGAGCGCGTTGATCATGTGCCAGTTCCGCCAGAGGGATGGCTTCGCGTTTCAGCATTTCACTTTCAGGTAATGCTGAAACGAAGATGTTGGATGCCACTGCGGGTGCAAGACGGTATTCACTTTCACCATCGCTCAAAATATAGCGGTTCTGATTCCGCTCGATGATGCGGATATCCTGTCCGAGGCGTAACCCAGTAGCCAAAATTTGTTGATACGCCAGGGCGGGTTCATCCTCCAAATGAACGATCCGGGCTGGATGATCTTCACGCCATGCGGTGATGGACATGCCCTCTGCTCGATTTAGTTTTCCCTCCCGGGTGGGGATGGGGTCTCCGTGTGGGTCGCGGGTGGGGTGACCCAGTGCGGCGTCGAGCTCGTTGAGCTGTGCTTCGGTTAGAGTATGTTCACGCTTCTGTGCCTCGCTATGGATCTTGCTGAGCGGCATGCGGGCTTCATCAGCGAGATAACGTTCCCACAAACGGTGGGCGCGGACGATATGCAACGCCCAGCGTTCACCTTGGGCGGTAAGATGCAGTTCGTTGCCTTGCGATTCGAGTAAACCTTGCGCTTCCATGTGTTCGACAAGGCGGGTCACTTTGTCGCGAGGCAGGTCTAATGTCCCGCCGATGGATTCAGGTGTTGCGTGTCTGCCTTGATTCTCGCGGTCTAAAAGATGTTTGAGCGCATCTTCTACCTGTTCGCGTTCTTGTGAGGCACGCCATGTGCGGTAGATCGCGATCAACCCGATCCGTGGAAGAAAGATGGTAATGATCAGGATGGTAAGTGCGATTAGCCAATATGTGCTTGAATTCATAACTTATCGGTTCCCTAATTTGGGTAAGAATTTTCCGGTGCGTTTCATGTATTCGCGATACTCATCGCCAAATTTTTCGATGAGATTCGCTTCCTCTTTCGGGGTACGAATTGCCATTCCGACGAATGCCAGAATGCCCAGTAGTGCAATGAACCAGTTGTCAGCCATCATCCCAAAAGCGATAAATAAGGATGACCCAATGGTATATAGCGGATGCCGCACCCAGCGGTAAATTCCGTTCGTAACGAGTTTGTGCTGTTTTCGTGTTGTGCTGACAGGGGTGATGCCGTTGCCTATGCTTGTGAATAGCCAGTAAATCCCACACACCACGAGGATGCCAATGCCGACACCAAACCACCGCATCCAATCAGGGATATACGCTTTGGACCATATCATCCATTGAGGGTTGATGAGAAAAACCAGTGGGCTTACCCACAGAACCAGTCCGCTAATGCGAATGATGGTCATTGTAGGGATGCCATCCTCTTTGCGAGAGAGCGTTTCCCCAGTTTCGCGATCCGCTTTCCGGCGAAAATAAATTGAAATACCTACACCGGTAAAAAAGATCAGAGCAGCCAGAATTCTAAAGATCATTTCTTTCATTTGGATTGCCTTTCTATTTATAAAATCAGACTTATTTGTTGATCTCCACAAATATCTTGGTCGTAATGTTCAGCCCGAGTACATTGGATCGCTTGCCGATTTTTATGGTCAGGTTATTGTCGAATGTGGAGTAGTCTATGACCTCAAGTTGAGTGCCTGGAGTGAGCCCGAGGCTGTCGAGATGACGAAGCAGCTTCGGGTCTTGCGAAGCGACACGCAGGATGGTTGCGATGTGATTGGGTCGCAGCGATGACAGGGAAGTGGATTCGTCCACAGGCATCTTTAAATCTTCAGTTGGGATCAATTCGCCATGCGGGTCGCGTAGCGGATTGCCGAGCGCGGCAGCAATGCGTCGTTCGAAATCTTCTGAAATGAAGTGTTCCAATCGCTCTGCCTCCTCGTGGACTTCGTCCCAGGAATACCCAAGAGTTTGTACAAGCCAGGTTTCAAGCAGGCGGTGATGACGAATGACTTCGAGTGCGGCTCGTTTCCCCGCTGCTGTAAGGGTCACACCTTGATGCTTCTGGTATTCGACAAGAGCCGGCTTTTCGGCTGCCAGTTTTTGGATCATGCCTGTCACGGAAGCTGGTTTGATGTTGAGTTCGCGTGCCAGGTCATTGGTGCTGGCGAGTTTGCCGCACTCGGTCAATTCATAAATGCGTTTGAGATAATCTTGAGTAGAGGTGGATTGTTTTATCAAGGTGTTATTTCCAAAGAGAGATGGTGGTGCAGGCGAAGAAAGCCATGTATGCGATATTGAACCCTGCCCCTTCCGTCCGTTCGCGGACGAAGTTCGGAAGGATGCGTTTGACGAGTAACCAGACGAATGTCATCGTTAGTGGAGTAACGCCTGTCATCCAGACCGGGAAGGCGGTCTTTCCCGATGCAACCAGGATCGAAAAAAGAATAGAGGCGATGACAATAAAGCTCAATAAGGGGGCATACGTAGCGATCAAAACTTTTTTATGGCGTTCGATCATCCCTGCAATGATCGCCTGCGAATCTTCGTGGACGTCGTTCAGGGCATGGATATATTCACCCAAATAGTAGAATGAACCATGAACGAACGTTCCGATGATTGTGGCGCACCCGAATAAACCAAAAACTGCCAGTGCAACCCAGACATTTACATTGCTCAAACCCTGGTATGTTTGCCAGAACCCGAGCAGGATCAATGGCGTCATAAAGACTCCGATCAATGCACCCCACATCAAGCGGATGGGGGAGAGTACGAGCATCTTCTCTGAGCCTGAAAGTAATTGCGCAAAAGGTTTGAGCTTTGGGTAATCGCCTAAAGAAACTTTTGCAGCGAGTAAAAGCATATCGCCAATTGCGTATATCCCCGCGCCAGTGAATGCCAGAATACCAATAAGATTAAGAGGGATCAAATCCATACGAAGCTTGCCTTGTAAAATTTAGTCATACCTAAATTATTTTATATTATGCCCTAAAAAATGTCAAGAGATTCGGGCTTGACTCTTGGTAGTGAAATCTGTATACTGACTTTGTTAGTACAGTGAATTTACAAAGTTGTGCAGTTGACCTTCGTGCTTTGCGTGTAGACAATTTAGGTTCATACCATGAAAAAAGCTACTCATCAGCAAACCAAACAGCATAATCGCGACCTCGTTTTGCATACCATCTTTGCAAACGAGTCTATCAGCCGCGCAGAGGTTGCGCGCGTTACCAACCTGACCCGTACGACCGTTTCAGATGTGGTTAATGGTTTGTTGGAAGAAGGTTTGGTGCAGGAAGTTGGCAGAGGCGAATCGATCGGCGGGAAAACGCCGATCTTGTTGAGCGTTGTGGCGGATGCACGATATTTGATCGGGTTAAACCTTGCGCAGGATAAATTTATTGGTGCTATTTTGAATTTACGCGGGGAGATCAAAGAGATGTTGGAAGTACCCGTCTCAGGTGACGACGGTAAGACCGCTCTCGACCTTGTCTATCAGATCATTGATCAATTGATGAAGAAAAAGATCACACCCATTGTTGGAATTGGGGTGGGGACGCCTGGCTTGGTCAACACTCGCGAAGGGGTGGTGGTGAATGCCGTCAATTTGGAATGGCAAAACCTGCCGCTCGGGCAATTATTGGAAAAAAAATACAAAGTGCCTGTTTCTGTGTTGAACGATAGTCAGGCAACTGCAATTGGAGAGTATGTGTACGGTGGTGATCATTCAAGCGACGATAACCTGATCGTGGTTAATGTTAAGCATGGTATTGGTGCAGGCATCTTTGTGAACGGACGGCTATTTCAAGGGGATGGCGGCGGCGCAGGTGAGATCGGTCATGTGGTGGTGCAGGAGGGCGGCGAATTGTGCCGCTGTGGAAAATATGGCTGTCTTGAAACGATTTCCAGCGCGCGTGCAGTACTCGGTAGTTTGAAATTGAAAACATTGGAGCAGGCTCAATCTGCTTTTGAAAATGGGGATGTAAAGGCGCAGGCGACTGTCTTGAAGGCAGCTCGATATCTTGGCGTTTCGCTCGCAAATTTGATAGGCACACTTAATATTCAAAAGATCGTTCTAACCGGCGATATGACCCGTTTTGGCTCTGCCTGGATGGATGAAGTGAACACATCCATGCGCAATGCGGCATTGGCGCGCCTTTCTGAAAGCACGCAACTCGAATTCGGTACGCTCGATTATCGCGCCTGTATTCTCGGAGCTTCGGCGTTTCTGTTGTTGGATGATTATTCCCTTTTATTTTCACAGGAAAATTAATTTATGCAATTGATCGAACCTAAAGTCGTGCCGCCCTTGGATGCAGACTTTCGTCCGGCGGTATTGGCAGACAAGAATTTTCAGTTAAACACCCAGCTGGTTGGGGTGCGAGCAGTACTCGGTTTGGAAAGAGGCGCGGGCGATATCTCGCGCTTCGAGACCGTGGTTTATCCTGAAGGGCATCCTGATTTCGCATCCAATTTTTCGTATATTGAGCGCATTGTGAAATTTTTGCTCTGGCAGCGCGGCGGGCATACTGTTTATGTCGGTGCGCCGAAGGCGGTGGGTGAACATGTTCGAAGTGTGTTCTCTGCGAACGGTGCGCAGAAATTCGACTTTCATTTTATGGGCACGCAGGTATACGAGAAGGAATTTTCAGTTGTGATCTGCGGGGCAGATGAAGTGCCCGCCGCATGCGAGACTGGGAAGTTACTTGGGCGCAATTTGGCTGGCTATCGCATTGGCTTTGACCTGGGCGCATCAGACCGCAAGGTGAGCGCTGTAGTGAATGGCGAGGCGATCTATAGCGAAGAAGTGATCTGGGAACCGCGTAAAAATAGCGACCCCGACTACCATTATCGTGAGGTGATGACAGCCCTGAGAACTGCTGCGGGCAAAATGCCGCGTGTAGACGCAATTGGCGGAAGCTCAGCAGGCATTTATGTGGATAACCGCCCGATGGTGGCTTCGTTGTTCCGTGGTATTCCTGCCGAAAAATTTGGCGACATTAAGAATATGTTCATGCGCATCCGTGATGAGATGGGTGTGCCGTTGGAAGTCATAAATGATGGCGACGTGACCGCATTGGCTGGCTCGATGTCGATCGAAGATAACGGCATCTTGGGTATTGCGCTTGGCTCAAGCGAAGCAGCGGGATATGTAAATATGGAAGGTCGCATCATGGGCTGGCTGAATGAGTTGGCGTTCGCGCCCATCGACTATAGCCCCACGGCACCCGTGGAAGAATGGTCTGGCGACAAAGGTTGCGGCGCTTCGTATTTTTCACAGCAGTGTGTTTTTCGGTTGGCGCCGAAAGCGGGGATCGAAGTCCCTGTCGATGTGACTGATGCCGAGAAGCTGAAGTTCGTGCAGAAGAAGTTGGAGGCCGGCGAAGACGGCGCGACCAAAATCTGGCAGAGCATGGGTATTTATCTTGGTTATGGCATTGCTCATTATGCTGAGTTTTACGACATCAAACACATTTTGATCCTGGGGCGTTGCACCTCGGGGCGTGGCGGCGACTTATTGATCGAAGGCGCAAAGAAAGTATTCAAAACCGAATTCCCTGAATTATTGAAGAAGATCGAACTGCATCTGCCAGACGAGAAGATCCGCCGGGTGGGGCAGTCTGTTGCAGCGGCGAGTTTGCCGGTGGTGTAAATCCCTTGTTCTGTTGCGGGTAAACCCTTAACGGAGCGGAGTTAATACTTATGAAGTTTCATCTCGATACAGCAGAAATTTATATCCCCGATAACGAGCCCGAAGAGCAGGCGCTTGCCCGAACAACGCATCTTTGCCTTGCCGCACATCAGGACGATATTGAGATCATGGCGGCGCAGCCGATCATTGAGTGCTTTCAGCAAAAGGACAAATGGTTTACCGGCGTGGTTGTAACCGACGGACGGGGTTCTCCCCGTAATAGTATTTACGAGAATTACAGCGACGACGAGATGCGGCTTGTGCGCTTTAAGGAACAGCGTAAGGCGGCGATCGTCGGTGAGTTTGCGGCGCAGATCATGTTGGATATTCCCAGCAAGGTCATAAAAGATGCTGCACGAGCTGAGCCAGTGGAAGATCTCCTTGCCATTCTACGGGCAACCAAGCCGAAAGTGGTTTACACCCATAACTTTGCGGACAAACACGATACACACGTGGGCGTCGCTTTGAGGGTGATCGAAGCGCTCAGAAGGTTGAGCCCGGCTGAACGCCCGGAGAGAGTCGTGGGTTGTGAAGTCTGGCGTGCGTTGGATTGGATGGTCGACTCGGATAAGCTCACGATGGACCTGACACGACATGAGAACCTTCAAGCGGCTTTATTGGGTGTGTTCGATTCACAGATTGTGGGCGGTAAGCGCTACGACCTGGCTTCAATGGGTCGCCGCCGTGCGAATGCGACGTATTTTGAATCACACGGTGTAGATGATGCCCAGGGAATTTCTTTTGGCGTCGATATGACTCCGTTGATGAACGATGCGAGTATGACACCTGCGGATTTTGTCGGCGGGTTTATACAGCGATTTGTAAAGGATGTGAACGAGCGAATTCGCAGGATGAGTTAAATCCTGTTTAGTTCGGAATGGAGAAGCGCGAACTATGGACGCGCAACTTCATTGAGCTGGAAATTTGTTTGAAACAAAAATACACAAGGAGAAGAAAGATGCAAAAGAAACTGTTCGTTTTGTTGTCCCTTTTGGTGTTGGCTAGCATGGTGCTGGCTGCCTGCGGCACCCCTGCCGCCACCGAAGCCCCTGCTGCTGCCACTGAAGCCGCCGCTACGGAAGCCCCTGCTGCCACCGAAGCTGCTTCTGGTGAAGCAACCACCCTCAAGATCTACCTGCTCGATTACACTCCCGATACCATTGCCTGGTTGAAGGAAGAGATCAACCCTGCTTTCGAAGCCGCACACCCTGGCGTGACCGTTGAGATCACCGAAGGCTCCTGGTCTGGCTGGGACACCACCTTCAGCGGTTTCTTTGCCGCTGGCGAAGGTCCCGACATCATCAACCTCGGTTCCGAAATGAACACCCTGTATGGCGAAAATCTTGCCAACATGGACGAATACCTCGGCGAAGGCGCATGGGATGAAATCTCCAACTTTGGTCCTGCGCTCGAAAATGCCAAGTATGAAGGCTCACTCCGTGGTCTGCCGATCTTTACCGCTCCGCGCTATGTGTTCTGCCGCACCGACTTGATGGAAACCGCTGGCTGGACCAAGGGCACCCCGCAGAACTTTGCGGATTGGAAGGAATTCGCCTCCACCGCCTCTGTGATCGACCCGGCTACCAATTCTTTGTCTCAGCAGGCGCTCGTCCCTGTAGACGCTGGCTCCATGGCTGACTGGCAATGGTGGCTGCTCGTGTATTACTCGCTCGGCGGCGAACTCTACAAAGCCGACGGCACCCCCAACTTCGACTCCCCCGAAGCTTTGGCTGCCACCCAGTTCCTGCTTGATATGCGTCAGGCGACCTACGGTGAAGCTGTGAATGCGGTGGGTGCTTTACCCGCCGGTCAGGGTTCTGTCATTGATGTAGACGATGCCACCGGCAAGAGCAATGGCGCTGTGTGTCTTGCGCACTCCGGCTGGGCTGCTCCTGCTTTCGACCGCCCGATCTGGGAAAATGTCACCATCGAACCGTTCTATGGCGATCCTGAGAACTTCCCCAACAGCAAGCCGGTTGTACTCGCGTTCAATGATTGGCTCGCCGTACCCGAATACAGCCAGAACAAGGCACTTGCTGCCGAATGGCTCAAGCTGGCTTTCAGCAAGGAAGCCAACAACAAGTGGAATGAGACCATGGGTCTGATCCCTGCCCGCAACGACTCGCAGTACGGCTACGTGACCGAATCCGCCCAACTCCAGCGCGAAGCGGAATTGGCTTCACAGTATGGTGTTGGCTTCGCCGGCATCAAGGAAGCTGCCAAGCTCTCCACCATCATGCAGGACGCGCTCGGCAAGTTGATCACCGAAGAGCTTACTGTTGAAGAAGTCAACGCGAAGATCCAGGAAGAATATCTCGCTGCGCTCGGTCAATAATTTATACTACGTAAGAAATATAAGCTCGGATGGGGATCACATCCCCATCCGAGCTCCTTATGGGAGATGCCATGCCCCAAAATCCATACCTAAATGTTCTTGTCACTGCTGCGTTTACAGTCTTTTTCATTATCGCTTGTAGTTACGGCTTGGGCTATCTTGCCAAGGCTATTGCAAGAGCGCGCGGCGCATCTCCTAAATTTCAGGAAAGTACGTTTGCGGGCTATTTTTTTGCCGCACCATGGATCGTCGGTTTTCTCATTTTTGTCGTGGTGCCCCTCGGCTTTTCCCTGTATTGGAGCTTTACTGATTACCGTATTGCCTCCGGTGAGCCGACCAAATGGCTGGGGGCGGAAAATTACCAAACCATTCTGTTTGAAGATGAAAGCTTTCGGGCCTCCATCCTCAATACACTGTATCTGACAGTGATCGGGCTGCCGTTACAGATCGGTGTGGCTCTGCTGTTGGCAGTGTTACTTAACCAAAAAATGCGCGGAGAACGCATCTTCCGCATGGCGTTTTATTTGCCGGTCATTCTTGGCTTCAATACAGCTGTTCTCTTATGTTGGCGTTTAATGTTGAATACAGGTACAGGCATTATTAATCAGCTTATTCGCATGATCTCCACAGCGTTCCCGCCGTTCAACTACATCAACCGCGGTGTGATTTATATTCAAGAAGTAACGGCTGCGTTCTTTCTTGGTTTGAATACCGGGAAATATAACCTGATGATGAAGGTCATCGAAGCGGGTTTCCCAGCTGAGAACCGGGTCCCGCTTTGGGTACAGAGTCCTTTGTGGACGAAGATGTCCGTCATTTTGCTGATGGTATGGGGTTGTGGCGCCATGATGTTGATCTTTCTCGCGGGTTTAAACAACATCCCAAAGGAATTGCACGAAGCCGCCCAGGTGGACGGAGCTACCCCCTGGCAGCGATTCTGGAAAATATCCTTTCCGCTCCTGACCCCCTATATTTTTTATAATCTTGTTGTGGGCATGATCAGCTCCCTGCAGATCTTTGAGCCTATATTTGTTCTTTATCGCGATAACCAACCCATCGTTTCATCCACGATCTCCATGGTCTATTATCTCTGGCAGAAGAGTTTCAGCCATTTTGAGATCGGATATGGCTCCGCTATTTCATGGGTGGTACTTGTCATTATTCTCATCGTTACGGTGCTCCAGTTCCGCTTGCAGGACCGCTGGGTGACCTACGATATTTATTAGGATGAGTGCAATGAAAAAATATTTTCCCATTTTCAAAAGTGTCGCACTCTACGCCCTCCTGACCGGGGCGACGGTCTTAATGAGTTTTCCTCTGTTTTGGATGATCTCCTCCTCACTCAAAACCGTCGAAGAGACCAACTCGCCCGGTCTGGTGTGGATCCCCGACAGCCCGACCATCGAAGCCTATACCGCCATCTTCCAGAATCAAGATTTTTTGCGCTCATACTTCAACTCGGTCTTTTATGTCACATTGGCGCTGGTCGGGACCTTGATTTCCATTGCTGCCGTTGCGTATGCCTTCAGCCGAGTGGATTGGCCCGGAAAGAACATCGTGTTCTTTCTGATGCTATCCACCATGATGATCCCTTCGCAGGCTCTCATTGTTCCCCAGTACGTTTTCTTCAATAAACTTAATTGGATTGGGACGTTCAATCCGCTGGTCGTTCCCGGCTATTTTGCGGGCGGTGCCGCGATGATCTTTTTGCTGCGGCAGTCCATGTCTCAAATTCCAAAAGAGTTGGACGAATCTGCTTTCGTAGATGGTGCCAATCACATTCAGATCTGGTGGGAGATCATCCTCCCGTTGGTCAAAGCGCCATTGGCAACCGTTGCTACTTTTCTCTTCGTCGGTCTGTGGAACAGCCTGCTCACACCGCTTATGTATTTGCAGACCGTTGACCTTTACACATTGCCGGTCTATGTGTCCACGCTGTACAACATCAATCAAACGGTTCAGCCCTGGCCCACTATCATGACCGCCGCCGTGCTGACCACCGCTCCGCTCATCGTCGTCTTCTTCTTTGCCCAACGTTTCATTCTCGAAAGCGTTGTGGTCTCTGGCTTGAAAGGTTAATGTGGATCTCGCACATCAGATCGGTCAAAAACTTTTATTGGCGTTTCGCGGCAAAGAAAGTCTTTCCCCTGAGATCGTTCAGGCATTTCAAAGCTATCATCCCAGCGGCGTCACGCTTTTTCGCCCATTTAATATAGAGTCGCCTGCGCAGATCAAAAAACTAAATCAATCTTTGCAAGACCTCGCGCGTGAATTGGGTCTGCCGCTTTTGCTCATCGGAACCGACCAAGAAGGTGGTCAACTCATGGCGTTCGGTGATGGCACCCCCCTGCCCGGCAATATGGCGCTCGGTGCAACGCGCTCCCCCGAACTCGCAAGGAAAGCAGGCGAAGTGCTTGGACGTGAGTTGGCGGCGATCGGTGTCAATGTCAATTACGCGCCCTGTGCCGATGTTAACATCAACCCGAACAACCCCGTTGTGGGCGTGCGTTCGTTTGGCGAAGACCCAAAGCTGGTGGGTGAACTGGCGGCTGCCATGATCGAAGGGATTCAATCTCAAGGAGTGGCGGCGACGGTCAAGCATTTTCCTGGTCATGGTGACACCGCCAGCGATTCACATCATGGACTTGGAACTGTGCCGCACTCGCGTGAGCGACTCCACTCTGTGGAGTTGACTCCGTTCCGCTCTGCGCTGCAAGCAGATGCCAAACTGGTGATGACAGCCCACCTCGGCATTCTTTCCATCGACGGCGAGTCTGCGCCGCCTGCCACCCTTTCTCCCAATATCATCAACGGACTTTTGCGCCAAGACCTCGGTTATACCGGCGTGGTCATCACCGATGCGATGGATATGCATGCCATCCGTCAGGGAGAGTTACTGCGTGAAGACTCCCTGCGTGCTGCCCAAGCAGGCGCAGATATTTTGCTCATGACCACTGATCCGCAAGACCATATGCGAGCTTATGAGTCGCTTTTGCAGGGCGCACAAAATGGGGAACTTTCACAAGAGAATCTGCGAGCCTCAATAGACCGGATTATGCAACTGAAGGGTTGGCTGGCTGAAAATGCCACTTCGCCAGACTTAAGCGTCATTCAATGTGCTGAACACATGGCAATAGCGAATGAGATCGCGGAGAAGTCCATTACACTGGTTCGCGATGAGAAGAAATATCTACCCATCCGGCTCGAAGCTGAAAAACGGATCGCCGTCATTATCCCTGTTCCAAAAGACTTGACCCCGGCAGATACATCCTCATATATCCAACCCAAACTTGCTGAGTCTATTCGCGCGTATCACGCACAGACGGATGAATTCAAGATGCCGTATGCGCCGAGCGAACAGGACACTTCCAAGGTATTGGAACAAGTTCGTGAGTATGATGTGCTCATAATGGGCACGATCAATGCCTATGCTGAAGAAAAGCAGGCGGAGTTCGTCCGCCAGTTGTTACAGATGGGGAAACCTGTCATCATTATTGCCATGCGCCTTCCGTATGACCTTGCGGTGTTTCCACAGTCTTCTACCTATGTGTGTACATACGGCATTTTGGAGCCGTCCATGCGGGCAGTGGCTAAAGCCGTATTCGGTCACAGCGAAATGACCGGTCGTTTGCCGGTATCCATTCCCGGCTTGGAATGAAGCGCGGAGTCTTTTCATCATGACTTTGTTCTCTGAGATCAATGAACAACCGGAGCGCATCAGAAGCTTGTTATCTTCGCAACGAAAGCATATAGAAAAAATCGCTGCAGAGATTCAGCGACACCGTGTTGATTATGTTTTCCTTGCCGCTCGTGGAACATCAGATAACGCTGGGCGCTATGCCAATTATTTGCTAGGCGCCATGAACGGGCTTCCGCTTGCGTTGGCGACACCTTCTTTGTTCACTTATTACAAAAAGCCGCCGACGTTGAAGAATGCTTTGGTGATCGGTGTTTCGCAATCAGGCAAGTCACCGGATATTGTGAGTGTGCTGGAGGAAGGGCGGCGGCAAGGCTGCATGACGCTCTCGATCACGAATGAGCCGAATTCGCCGTTGGCACAGAATTCTGATTTTGTACTGGAGCTTCAAGCCGGAGCAGAGAAAGCGGTTGCCGCTACAAAGACCTATACCACTGAGTTGATGTCCATTGCGATGCTTTCGGCAGCACTGAGTGGAAACAAAAAAATGTGGGATGACCTCGGTAAAGTCTCAGCATGGATGCGCGAAACGCTCAAACAAAATGATGTTGTCGCCCAAGCCGTACAACGTTATCGTTATATTGACCAAACCGTTGTGTTGGGGCGCGGATTCAATTATGCAACAGCGTTCGAGTGGGCACTAAAATTGAAAGAGTTGACCTATATCATCGCCGAGCCATATTCCTCTGCTGATTTTGCGCATGGTCCGATTGCCATGGTCGAGAGCGGATATCCTGTTTTGGCAGTGGCGGCGAAAGGCAAAGTCTTGGACTCGATGCTGGAGATGCTCAGGCGTCTGCGTTCTGATATTGCCGCAGAGTTGGTGGTGATCTCGAACGATAAAAAGGCGCTGTCATTGGCGCAGGTTCCACTGCAGATCCCGGCTGACACACCAGAATGGCTTTCTCCATTGGTGAGCATTTTGCCAGCACAACTGTTCGCTTATCATTTGACCCTTGCCAAGGGGTACAACACAGAGCAGCCGCGCAGCATCCGCAAGGTGACGGAGACCAAATAGAGCAGAGCAATCTGCTCTATTTTTCTTAAAAAATCAATTGCTGAATCGGAAATGGGTGGATAATCGCAAATGCAATTAGACAGCTGCTGTAAGCGGCTGTCGTTTGCGTATCCTTCAAAAATCTGGAGACCTTATGCGCGTCTGTGTTTTATCTGATGAATTTATCGAGGAATTTAATCCTGCTCCTTATTTAAAAGATTACGATTGGAAGATGGTTACCTTGACTGCGCCGGTTGAAGAGAAGATCCGTGCTCTTGCCGAGGCTGGGGAATTTGATGTCTATTTAAATATTTGCGAAGGTTACGAATTTGAAGATGAAGAAGATGAAGAGCTTGGATATGAAGCCAATGAAGTTGTAGAAGCCTTGGAAGCGCTCAATTTATCTTTTACTGGCGCAGACTCGCGCTGTTTTGACCCCACTCGTGAAGAAATGCAGGCGCTTGCTGATGCGCATGGGGTCGGTTTTGCAAAGGGTTATCGTGTGCATAGTGTGGAGGAAGCTGAACAGCTTGTTAAGAACTTGCGTTTTCCCATTATGGTGAAACACCCCCAGAGCTATGGCAGCATGGGGATGTTTAAGGATTCAAGGGCTGATACTCTCGAGCAGGTATTGACTCAGGTAAAACGAGTCTGCAATGAGTTCGGCGCGGCACGTATGGAAGAATTTATCGTCGGCAAGGAGTTCAACGTGTTGGTGGTGGATAATCCCAAAGATTTAAGTCAGCCATTTGTTTACCCGCCTGCTGAGTTGATCTTTCCGGAAGGCGAAGAATTCTGGCATACGGATATCAAATGGGATTACAACATCCCCTTTGATTTTAAGGAAGTGACCGAACCCGGTTTGCGGGCAAGGCTTCAGGATGAAGGGCGACGTATGTTCGTGGCAATGGGTATCTCCGGTTATGGGCGTTGCGATATCCGCATGAACGAGCAAGGCGAGTTATTTATTCTGGAGATCAATCCAAACCCTGCCATTATGCTGCCTCCCAAAGAGTATGGTCCTGCGGACTATATGATCTTGTACGACGCAGCCGGATATAAGGGCTTTTTTGACCGCATTTTTGAGGCGGCGTTTTTGCGACAGAAAATGCGCTCTTCGTGACAACAAAAAAGCGGACGCTGCTGAAGCGTCCGCTTTTTTGTTAGTGCAAAGACTTTACGGTTGGCTGATAACCAGATTGTCGAAGTGCGCTTCGGCAACCGGTTGATCTGTTTCAAAGGAGATCGCCGAGAATGCGATCGAACCAGATAGATCGTCGCCAGGGGTGGCGCTGGCAGTGGCGATTACTTCGCCGTTCACTTCAAGGGAAAGGTTGCTGCCACTGCAGGTGACTTTCAAGTGATTGGTAGCATTAGCACCCTGATTGATCACATCCGAGAACTGCCAATCTACCAGCGCGGTCATGTTGCTGGCGGTGATATCACGAATGCTGTAATATCCATCGCCGCTGATCGCGATCATATAACCATCAACTGAGGTATCTTCACGCTCGGTCAGACGGCAAACCACACCAAAACCGGCATTGTCGTTGGTCGGACCGACGGTCATAGTCACATCCACATCGACAACGGTGTCTGCGAATTGAGAAGTGGATTTACCCCATTGCCAGAGGTCGCCTGTGGAACGGATGACATAGGTTCCATTTTCCACGCCAGCAGTGCCGTCTTCTCCGCTGTAGGTTTCCATTTCAGCGCTTGGTGCGCTGAAATCGTCACTATAAAGAACGTTAGACGGAACCTGAACGGCTTGGGTCGGCACTTCTTCTGTGGCGGGCGGAACAAAAGAAAAGTCTGGGGTCGGGGTTGCATCTCCGCCAAGGGCGGGCAAACCCGTAACGGGGCAGGCACATGCCAGCAAGACAATTGCTGCAATCATTCCAATGGTAGCTTGATTTCTCTTTTTCATTTTTTCTCCTGATGGTAAACGAATGCCCGGATTATAGCTAAGCATTTGAACCTGAAAAGAACCCTTTGGTACTATAAAGAATCAAGGTATTCTACAACGGCTTTTGCATCAGCGCCGCCAGCTTCGGCATGGACGTACAAAGGAATGCCGTGTGGACCAGGTGTATTAACCGCGTCGGGGTAAGCTTCCAGTGCGGCTTTGACCACAGCCAATTTGCCAAGCATGGCGGCGGCAAAAATATCCAGCCGGGCACCATGTTCGAGCAGAAAGTTGGCGATGGGCTTGTTGCCCATGTGGGCTGCTGCGCCGAGGGCGGTCTCGAAATCCCCGCCGCCCCAATCCCAGGTCGCATTGACGAGGGCAGGTTCCTGCTCTAGCAGTTCTTTTACGCGGGCGAAATTTCCGTGAGCAACGCCCACAAATTCTTCTACAAGTTTTAGATCTAGTGCGGGTTTGTTTTCCATGTTTTATCCTATTCGTACAAGTGTTGAAAAAATGTTCCGGTAAATTATGCAGATCTCGGTCAGGGTTATTGCCCCAGCATTCTGCTTAACTCCAGTACGTCGCCGGTGCGGGCGCGCAGGTTACGGGTGAGCATTTGGATCGTTCCCATTGCCACTTCAACATAGTCGCTCATGATCTCGTAGAATGGGGCTTGATCCAGACGCAGGAGTGAGGTCTCTTCCAGTGCACGGATGGTGGCGGTGCGCGGCGATGAATCCAGAAGCGAGAGTTCTCCGAAAACTGCCCGTGCACCAAGCTGGTTTAATACGCGGTTATCGTCAACAACTTCCCCCTTTCCACCCACGATAATGTACAAACTGTCGCCAGTTTCTCCTTCGCGCACGATCTCTTCACCGGGCTGCGTTACAACCTCCTGCAGCAGGTCTGCCAATTCCGCCAGGGCTTCATCGGGTGTTTCTGCGAACATACTCAACGACTTTAATATCATCACTCTTTCCACTGTGCTTAACATAGTTGTTCCCTTTCTTTTCTGACGGATCATCCGTGTTACCAATGACTCGCTTGACTCGGTCAGTGACTGCATGGTCGCATTCTCGGCTGTGATGCCCATGATGCCGGAGAATTCAATGGCGGTTGCCACCAGCCATGGGTTTTGTTGTGCCAATGGGTTTCCGAGGATATCAAGTATTCGACCCGCAGGCGGTAGGAAAATCTGTTTGAAATCGCTGCCCATTTTCTCCAACTTCGTTTTCGGCGGATACTCCTCCAGCAACGCAATGAATGGGATCTTGTGTGTCTTTTCCAGGGTCGTATCGAGGACTTCGAGGGCATACGATCTTTTATTTGAGTCGCGCCTTCGAACAGCATTCTGAGCACGTTGGATGGCATTCGTTTCATAGATCAACCCGAACAAAAGGAATAGACGCTCAACCGTTTCATCAAGATCATGACGCACGGCACGTTGAATAACATCCGTTTGCGATGATTTTTCCAGATCATGGAGTGTTGCCTGCAACCAGGCTGCGCGTCTAAACTCCGCCTTGATCTGATCATTAACCAGCGAATCAGACTCTCCCCGGGGCTTGTACCGGCAATCATGCAAAGCCAGCAGGGTTCGAGAACGGATGCTGGTGTTCGGGTGTTGGATCAGTTCTTCAAGGACATGGAGCGCCTCATCACTCTTGATATGCGAGCAAGCACGGATCAAGCGTAAGTGTACACGGCGGTGCAATCCATCATTTTTGAGCGCTTCAATTATGGAAGGCAGGGCGTCATTGCCGCTGGTGGTCAATGCATTAAATGCCAGGCTACGCGTTTGCGGCGACCCTAATGCAGGAATAACCGCATAATACAAAGCAGGGTTATGGATCTTTGCAGCAGCCCGCAAAGCTGACTTTCGAACAGATAGGTCTTCATCACGTAGAAGCGGCAGGAGAATTTCCCATAAGGCGGAGTTAGCAGCGATCGCAACCAATTCACAGGCTTCGATGCGGTCTGTGTTTTCAGATGATGAAGCCAACGTTTTAAGATATTGATAGGTGTTTGATCTTTTGCCTGTAGTAAAGATGCGTAGTGAGCCGATCATTGCACCGCGTTTTGTGGCTTCGTCCTTCTGGGAGAGCAAATTTAAGGCAGTGTTGGAGTCTGCGCCGAGCACGATCATGGTACAGGCAGCAGTTTCGCGGACGGCTGGGTTGGTTTCAGCCTTTAATTGCATTTGAATGACAGGCAGCAGTGATGTGAGATTGAGCCGTTCAATGCGTTTGATAACGTCCTCACGTACTTCGGGAAAAGCAGAGTGTGCCAACTCGGTGAAGTCGTCGGGCAGTGTGTCGCTTTCGCCTTTTTCCAGCAGGTCGAGCCCATACAGAACTTCGGTAAGGTGATTGCTTTTTAATGCATTACGAACGATCTGAATACTGGCGCTGTCTGTGAGCAGGATGCCTTTATCGCCGAATCTGCGTTTGTGCAGGGCTTCGGTCAATGCCTTGGGGTAGGCACGAATCAGGGCGATGCAAATAATGATCCAGATGGCGGCAGCGACAAGGTAGATGTAACTAAGTTGGATGGCGTTGAATTTCAGGATGGTGTTGAATAACAGGAGTAATCCGCCTGCAAGCCCAATGGCAAGCGGCTGGATGATGCCCTCGGTGACGGTCTGAGCGCGGGTGCGGATTCGTTCGTGGATGGGTTGGTATAGAACGTTCGAAGCGGTTTGGTCGAGGGAGAAGCCCAAGCCTTCGTTGGTGAATTTCCCTGCAACTGCCAGCCAGAATAATAGGGAGATCATATTGGGTGCGAGCGTGCCTGTAGCAGCCATCGCCGCCATGCAGAGCATGGTCAGTACAGGAGTAGCCAGAAGACCAGCACGCAGACCAAAGCGTGAAATGATGCGTCCCGTCAGGAAAATATCGGTGATGAAGCCAAGCAGTCCAACGAGTCCGAAGAATCCGCCGATGAATCCTGCCATCGCATCTGCAGATGGGTATTGCAAGGTGGCACGGTCGTAGAAGATATTATCAAGGATGAAATACGACAAACGCCATAAGGTAATGAGCGCAAAGATAAGGGCAATATAACGCACCCGGAAGAGTTGTAAAATGGAATTTTGCTGTGTTTGCCCTTCGGCAGCCTCAGGCAGTGTTTGGGTGCCTGGGTTGGCACGGATGACCACCTGTTGCAACCAGAATGCAATCAGTAAACATCCGGCGATGACAAGATAAAGATTTTCGGTGCCGAGCGCATTTACCAGTGGTGTGGTGAAGGGACCCATGACCACATAGGCCAGCCATGAACCGGCATTCATCAGACCAAAGATGCGTTTCCCTTGGCGTATATCGAAAATATTCCCTGCCAGTGTCCAGAACGCCGTAACTGTGATATTAACCAGAGTCTGCGACCAGATGGGTAGTGCCAACAGCAGCCACTTGGATGCCGTTACTGCCAGACCAATGCGCAAGGCAAGGCTGCCAAGTAAAACAAAAAGCACGCTCAGAATTAAAAAGCGTGCCAGAGAGGTGCGTTCAGAGATCTTTAGGAATATGGCTGTGATGGAGGAAACAATGACCGCGATGCCAAGGTAAATATATGGCATCGCGGTAGCATCCCATTCGGTGAAGAATAGCGCCAACGAAGCGGATTGAACGAAGAGCATAGCTGCACCCATGAAGAAATACTGGGTAAGCATAAGGAAGACATTTCGCTCTTCGCCGGGACGGATATTGAGAAGTGCCAGAATGCGGGATTTCATTAGGAGTAATTTTATCCTATTTGAAAGTACAACCGAGGCGGTTTGAGGCAAAAAGTGAGATACGTCAGAGTGGACGTGTCGAAGTGCGGAACGTGTTATACATGTCGACCCTGGTGGAAACGAGGTATAGCCCGTTGATCCAGTCAACAGTATCAGGAATTGTTCAGAAGGGGGAAGGTGAAGAAGATGGCTTTGACCGCGTGTATGCGCAATTTTCTAACGATATTGAACGCGATGATGCGAGACAAAACTCCGTTCAGGCAGACGCTTTCTACCTAAGACGGATTGGGTTTTCCTTTAAATAAAGGTGGTTTTGCTCTTGACTTTTAAGACAGTTGTTGCACGCTTTGTTGGGCCGTTTTAGATTGGAAGACGCTCTATGCAAGCACAGGTTGCTGGCACAGGAGGAGCGACTCGACTTAAGAATTCTACCGTTTGAATTTCTTTAATACGCCATCCTTTTTCAACCGTAAAATGTGTTTGTAATTCATTAATTGAAATTTGGCGAGGTACGTTAGGTATTGGGAACTCGATTGCAAACTCATGCAAATAATAACAGCCATGTGGCTTCAAGATTGAGGCAACTTCATCAATTAATTGCTGGCATTGCTCGAGATTAAATAAATGATAAAAGCCAGAATCAAAAACCGCTCCAAATTTTTCTTGAAGTAAAGATGGCTTTAGGGCGTCTGCCACTTGAAAACTTAATAATTGGGCTGTCTCATTGGGAAGGGATGAAACTTTGTCTTGCGCGTTTTTGATAGCAGATTCAACAAAATCGACCCCAACAACTTGGTGCCCCAATTTTGCTAAATAAATCGCAAGGTCGCCAGAGCCGCAGCCAAGGTCTAAAATTGGATTTGCGGGAGAGTATTTTTCAATAAGAGCAGCCATTGCTGGTTGAGGTACTCCAATATCCCAGGGTGCAATATTCTGGTACACAGAATTAAAAAAAATAAGTGGGTCAGAACCAAATCTACTCAAAATAATTTTCCTTATATGTTTTCGCGAACCACCCAACGGTTTGCGGCTTGCCCTGTGGGTACCTGCGCTGGGGCGGGGACGGCGAAGCCGTCTAGCCAGAAAAATGCTGAGGCGTAGAAAAATGCTTGAAAACGTCACAGAAATCCCTAGCGTCCAGTGCATGCTTTGTTGGGCATGTTTTGCAAGAACGCTTTAAAGCCCTTCTTTTTGAACTGCTTCTAAAATCCAGCTTTGGTGATACGATTCTGTATAGTAGGCAGAAATATTGTCGTTGCTTCTTTCAACATTCCTTCTCCAAGCTTCTTCCATTTCACATTCAACATAAATCATATTAATTTTGTAGCCGATAGATTTCATGGCGTCAATAATTGGAAACATTACTTCCTTTGTTGCGCCAATTATTTCTGTGACAATATTTCGTCTTTCTCTTATGGCTTGTCGAGTAATGAGATTTCCTATTAATTTGAGCGGCACTTCAAAAGTTGTTCCAAAATCATAATATTTGCCGTTGCTAAGGCTTAAGAATATTTCGGCTGCGTCAATAAGGACATAGCCTTTGGAATATTGTTGCTTACGCATTGTGGTTTTACCATTACAGACAGCGCCGCAGAGCAACACAAATTCAGGTGAACCATTTGTAGGAATTGAAGTATTGTCAAAATACTTTTTTATTTCTGCACCGAAATCAATTTGGATATTTTTTTCTTCCGACATAATTTTTCTCCATTTTTTGAGTAAGGAACTGCCCAACGGTTTGCGTTACCTGCGCTGGGGCGGGGACGGCGAAGCCGTCCAGCCAGAAAAATGATAAGGCGTAGAAAACTGCTTGGGATGTGCGCAGAATCCCCAGCGTCAGGTAGTATCTTTAAGAGTGGACACGGCAGATCGATGTCAGGTAGGTCGTCAGGTAAGACCGTCGTGCAGCAAGATCGCCGTGTCCAGTAAGTCAGGTGATCCCGAACAGTTGCAAGGTCATAAAGACCGAATACTAGCGTGGGATCAACTCCTATTATACAAAGCGGAGGTCGGAATGACAACTAGTAGCGGAAAGTTCGTCGGGATCGATGTCGCCGGGACAAGTTGGATGTTGCAGTGCTGGGGAGAAGAAAGCTAGGTCAAGTGGGGAATGATGAAGGAGGAATTGGGAAACTGATCAAGAAGTTACAAGCCTTGAACCCGGAGCTGATCGTGGTGGAAGCGACCGGCGGCTATCAGCGGGCAGTGGTGCTGGGATTGGACCGAAGCCGGGCTGCCTGTCGCCGTGGTGAATCCAACGCGAGTAAGGCAGTACGCCCGCGCCAGTGGACTCTTTGCCAAGACCGACAAGCTGGATGCCTTCAACCTGGCAGAGTTCGGGAAGCAGATGAAACCGAGGCGGTTTGAGGCGAAAAGTGAGGCGGGACGAGATATATCCGCCCTTTTGGTGAGGAGACGACAGCTGGAAGAGATGCTAAAAGCGGAAAAAAGCCGTTTGCGGACAGTCCCGCCCAAGATGCGTGGCTCGGTGGAGCGGATGATCGAGATCCTAAAGGAAGAGATCAAGCGGCTCGAAAAGGACTTGGACCAGTTCATGAAAGAGAATGGGGAATGGCAGGCACAGGAGCAGATCCTGACGAGTGCCAAGGAGTCCGGGCGGATTACCGCAACAACCTTGTTGGCTGAGCTACCAGAGCTTGGGAAAACTGGACCGCAAGAAGATCGCCGCCTTGGTG
>JADKIL010000001.1 GCA_016721315.1 Candidatus Villigracilis vicinus | reverse complement strand
CGATGAATATAAGGTCTATTATCGAAGAACTCGAAATCGCATTGTTTCGGCAGAGTTCATTTCACGAGGGTAGCAATTGGGTTACTTTTCGCTGCAACCGATACGGCAAAATGACGGGGCTGCCGGGTACCCATCCATTTGATAGGCGATGGCAAAGTCTTTGATACTCTGTCCACTGAAAAAGGCCAGGACTAACGTTAATCTCACCGTTTTCTGGCTATTAAATTCCACCACGACTTCAGCCCTTCAGTGTTGTAAAAAAACGGAATGCTTCCCCAAGGCTGGCGTTTCGAAACAGAACTCAAAAGACAGGTGAGTCTACACAGGTCGGTAATACGGTCAATGCGGTCGAACAAAGTTTGTGAAAGTCAGGCTGTTGCAGTTGTGTTTGACGTTTCAGAGAATTCCGCATGTGTAATCTTTTGCGGATATTGCTCGTTCCGTAACTGGCAAGGCGCCGGAAGTGATATTTGACGATGGTATCTGCAACAACATCCGAGCATGGCATGTTAAACCCGCGGCGTGCGATTTCCTGCCATTCTTCATCGCTCATGCCGATGGGGAGGTTGTCGGAGATAGCCATATCCGCGGTCATGCAAGCTATCCCTGCGATCAGAATGTTGTTCGATGGGTGGAACTTCAAATTGTTCGTTTCCCCAAGCATTGCCAATGTGCCAGCCAGTTTAAGATGTTCCGATTGCGGAGTGACGATCTGCCTGCGTTTAGACTTGAACATGCTGACCTCCTTGATACCTGTAAGACTTGAGAATGGAATTTTACTCTGTAAAATGGTCTCGAACCTGTTGTCCGAGACCATTTTTTATGCAGGGCGTTTGCGTTTGGTTACCGTCCCGGGAATGCTGTTCTTTCGCGCTTCTTGCTTGACCTTGCGGTTATGCTTGCGCTGTCCCTTGGAGGGACGTTTGGTTTTTCCTTGTTTTTTTCGATGGGGGTATTCAAGTTGTATTGCTCCTTTAGATCTTGCTTCGTTTTTTGGTTTCGGTTTCAGACCAGAGTTTGCTGATCTCTTCTCTGGCTTGTTGGCGGGTGTACCCATATTTGACTTGCAGCATGGTGACGAACTTATCGAACTTCACATCTGCCTTATCCACTTTGACCAGGTCATTCGACCATCAGACTCCATTTGGCATTAACCCGCCCGCGGAGCAGGTTCCATTTTTCTTCGAACAACGATTTGTTCATAGTGCGCTCCTCCTCAAGGCGGCGCGTTTGGGGTGACACAGATTGGGAGTTTTGTGATTTCGTTCCCATCCATCTCCCATGAACAGGCATGACAAAATATTCAAACTCAAGCTTATTTTCATTGTACTATGATATCCGGCGATCTCCTAGCCTTTGGGTGGGTGTCGTAAGAATGGATATTTTTGCGGCATCGTGAATTGAAAACAAAAGGAGATATCTATGAGCAGCCCGAACGATTGAATAAGAAGGTTATTGAGGAATTTCGTGCCAATGCAGGCAAAGTGGGTGGAACTTTGAAGGTAAGTCCTTATTACTTTTGCATACGAAAGGTGCCAAAAGCGGACAAGAACGAGTCAACCCGGTTGCCTGTGTACAAGATGGCGAGCGGCTGGTGGTGACGCTTCCAGAGCTGGAGCCCAACCACCCAGACTGGTATTACAACCCGTTGCCAACCCTGTAGTGACGGTTGAATACGGCTCGGATACATTTCAAGCCAAGGCGGTTGTTGCAGAAGAACCGAGCGCACCCGCCTGTACGACAAAATGGTGGAAGTGATGCCCGGCTTTGCTGACTATCGCGCAAAGCTGCGCGTGATCCCCGTCATTGTGTTGATACCGGCGAAATAAGGGCTGGCTGTGTAGAAATTGAACGGTCTCGGTGAAATTTCACCGAGACCGTTTTAAAATTTGAAACCCACCACTTCTGCTGCGATCAGGCTTTTACCCAATTATTGCTGAGCGGACTGCTTCCGCCAGTGTTTTTGATTTCCATACATCGTACTGCTTTCAAAAACCTGAATGTCCCGGTGGCGGCAATCTATACAAAGGAATGCTGGTTTGGAACAAGGCAGGAAATTATCCTCCGCCAGCATTTGCAGGATAACGCCATCCTTGTGCCAATTATTACTTGTGTTCTTAAACACGTTAAGCGAGCCGCATTTTGAGCATTTTCGTTCTTGCATGAATCTCTTCGTACATAAACGTACCCGCCTTGCTATTTGGGACAGACGCGGTTGAATAATGGGTTTTCTGGAAGGTATCTTGTTATGAGGCACAAGCCATGCACTAATTTCCCCGTCACCATCTAGTAGCCTAATTTCATTGTACTCCTTCTACGAATAAAGCTATGCAGGCAATCGGAATAAATTTTAAAAAGCATCGTCATTGTCCGTACCGTGCAGCAGTTACGTGTATGGGGAGGGCGCTCTTCAAGCACTTGCTCTGCGTTCGGTGCAGAAAATGGTTCGGCACGCAATGACGGAATTCTAATTATTTTCAACAGCTCACATAGATACTTTTCATTAGAAGGACAAAACGGTCGCGTTGATATGAAACCCGCGACCGTTTTGTTCTGTATAGAACCTGTCTCAAAATGTCATCCTGCCTGCACTCGTGCAGCAGGCACGCGAGCGATAGCGAAGGATCTCTACCCCGTAGTAAGAGACCCTTCGGTCGCAAAAAACGCTCCCTCAGGGTGACAAGGTATTTTTGAGATAACTTGTAGTAATTCTATTGTTCCCACCACCCTAATAATTCCTGAAATGCCAAGCTCGGCGTCGCATCGCCCTGCCTGCCGGTATTCCAAGTCATGATCAAATCACGCTTGGCGCGGGTGATACCCACGTATAACAGACGTAATCTCTCTTTGACGTAATCCAAGCGCGAGCGCATCGTGGCTGCGCCTTCTTCGTACCAGTCATATTCACTAGTCGATTCGAGTGCGGTCAACTGTGCCAGTGACTCAGCCGCCAAATCCAAGCCGCCGCGGATGAACCACTTTTCTGAAATAAAACGATCATTCGGCATGTTCGACGGGAAGTCATAATTATTGACCGACATCATATACACGCGGTCCCATTCCATGCCCTTCGCCTTGTGCATCGTCGTCACCACCACCCGTCCGCGATGGCGCTCGGGGTCAAAGCCCGAATCATCCGACGAGAACCCGATGAAGCGCCGTTCATTCTTCGCGATCACCGCCAGCTCCGCCGTCAACTCGGGCAAACGCCAATCCGCGTGATCGTCCGCGGCGCTGCGCAGCACCAACGCCAGCTTATTCGCCAACGCCAGGTCCGACACATCGCTGAACACATCCTGCGCCAGCGTCAACACCAACTGATCGATGGGCAGCGAGACCGCATTCAACCAACGCTGCACGTTGACTCGGAATTGCATCAACTCTTCGATGACTTGCTCCGGTTCAGACTCACTCAAGCCTGCTGCCAGTCCTTCTCCCAGCCCCTCTCCCTGAGGGGAGGGGTAAGGTGAGGGGTGCGATAAAGTTTTCCAACATTAACCATGCGGCGGAAAGATTTGATGTCGTTGCGAGGAGCGAACTTTGCGATATCATCCCTGTAGGGGACGAAGCAATCTCCCGTCATCCATTTCCCGATTCCGACCCCTTCTCTCTCCAATCCCTCTCCACACCTCATACGCTTTCCCCAACTTCCGCGCAGACCCGGCTCGGATAGATACGACAGCAAATAGCTCAACGCTCCCGCCGCGCGCGTCTCCGACGTGGACGAGATCAACTCGATCGGCTCCATCCCACGCTGACGCAACGCATTGACCATCTCCACGCCGCGTTGGTTACGTGGCACGAGGATGGCAATCGTCGGCTGTTCTTCAATGGGAGAGTCTGCAAACGAATCGACAAATCCCTTCACTGATTTGGCAACCGCTTCCAATTCCTGCTCCGGCGTGTACTTCGTCGAAATAAACTTGATCCTCCGGGTTATCGGGCGGATTTTGCTGTGGGTCATTTTCTGGCACCGGCACAATATACGGCACAGACAACGCCGTGCGCACATTCGGGTCAGGGATGCGCGTTCATCACCCAATCGATCAAATGATTCTGCCAACGCCAACACTGAAGGCTGTGACCGCCCTGACTCGGCATGTCCACGCTCGGGTTTTCACGGATGAAGGCACGCAAGAGTTCAGGCGATGCCGTGTAAACGTTTCAAAGATGGCTTGGTTCGGGTCACCCACACGCACCCAATTGCCCTCACCCCCAACCCCTCTCCCAAAAGCGGGAGAGGGGGACTGTGCGCCAGATAACAAACTTAAAATTCTTTCCTGCGTCTGACCCTGGATCCTGCGCCTCATCTTCCAAAATAAACGGATAGCGATATTGCAAACGCTCGCGGAACTCATCGTCGCTTTCGAGCAAAGTCAGCGCTAAACGGATGAGATCATCAAAGTCCACGGCGCCGCGATAGGCGAGGGCACGCGTTGATAGTCCGCGTAGATGCGTAGCCAAGCTCCGCCAAAGGCAACGGGGCGAACGAAGCATCGAGTTTGAGACGCAGCTTTTCCGGAGTCAAGAGGCGGTCTTTGGAAGAACGGATAAAGGCGAGGGCGATGGAGTCCAATAAATCAGGTAACTGTTGACGCTTGACCCAATCCCGCTTGGAGTTATCCAGCGCCGGGTCGAGGTAGTCATCCAACGAGTGACTCGCCAGCCAGGGCATTGACCGCCTCACGGCGAATGAAACCCGCCTCACGCTCGTCGATGATGCTGAAGCGTTCATCCAAGCCCACGCTCGTTGGCTTCTCGCGGACAATGTCATGCGCGAGCCCATGCAGGGTGCGCACGCGATATTTGTATAAAACTTGAATGGGGTTATCGAAGAAGCGTTTGATGCGCGCCTCGAAATTATCCACCGCCGAGTTGACGAGCGTGACGATGAGCACTTCCTGATCGTCGCCGAGCCGTCCTTCTTGAATGAGCTTTGCGGCGAGGGCTGAGAGAATGTGCGTCTTGCCCGCACCAGGGACGGCGGCAATGCCCAACCTCCCGCCGTTATAGCGGAGGATGTTTTGTTGAGAGGGGCGAGGGGTGAAGGTGGGTGTCAAGGGTTAGTCCGCTTTAGCGGGGTTCGTAGGGATAGCGCGGGGGTTCATCCCCGCGCGGTAGTCAGATGTGGATGCTGCTAAATAGGTAGAAAAAGCCTTCGGTAGAGTCGCTCCACGTTTTGGCATTCTCCTGTTTCAGTCGATTGATTTTACCCTGCGAACCCGTTTCGGCGGGCTAGGCGGCTTTAGCCGCCTTTGTAGGCATAGCCGTGGGTTTATCCCACGGCGGATAATATTGCGCAACGCGATCTACCCAAGCAATTTACGTTTCGTCCACTCTTCCATCGCCGCGATCAACGTCCCATCTGCATGATGTTGTTTTTGGTTATGAATATATCGTACCACTGCGGGAAGATTTTTCTCACCGAAAGAAAGCACTCCATATTCATCCTGCCAATAAAATTCAAAATCAGGTTTGATAAACGTGGTTAACGAAATGCGAGCTATTCCCTTTCACGTCACCAATGAATTTTGCAGGCGCGATCTTGGGTGGAACTGAAGCTGCAAGATGCATGTGGTCTTCCATTCCGCCGATGGCATAGACAAACCCACCGAACTCCTGACCTTTGCGGCAATGACGCGATGGATTTCAGGTTCAATGGCGGACTCGATCAAAGGCAAACGTTGTTTTGTGCCCCAAATGAAATGATAATACAACTTCGAATAGGGCATGGATTATCTATGGTTTTTTCACGAACATCAGTAATGTGGATGGGAATTTATCAGTCACAAGTAAAAAGCCCTGGTCGTTTAGCAGCACCAAGCCTTCGAGGTTGCGGGCGGTATTGCCGTCGAGCGTCAATTGGATGGGAGCTGCATCTGCAAATGTGATGCCATTTGGGGAATAGGTCATTTTGACGAGGCGTTCCACCTGATCTTGCTGTGTGTGAGTTGGACCTTCGCCATATTTCTCGACAAGCGGATCTGTTTTGGGTGTCAGGTCTGTGTCACCGGGGAAGAAGTAGTTGATGACCCAGAAGGTGTTCCCATCCGCGGCGGCGTCAGTCAATCGATATTCGATATTCGGAAGAGAGACTGTGCCGGTTGGCTTAATTCCAAAATCGAAGGCGTGGGCAACCGGGGTCGAGTTCAGGTTGCACCGTTGATCTCGAAAAGGGTCAGCACCGAATCACCCATGATGAGGACGGCTTCATCAGTGTGATTATCTGACGGGAACGCCGTTGGAATTTCAACGACGTTGGATGTATCCAGTGTGATCTTGCTTTCATCTGCAGAGATTTCACCTGCGACGATATACCCGTGCATATCCGTCCCTTCGCCTGCTTCAATGGTCAGGAAACCTGGTCTTCGTGGAAAGCAATGGATCTGTAGCCCTGAAAATTCGGTATGGAATCTTTAACCCAGGAGCGTTTAGAAAAATAACAGCAGGTGTGAGCGGAGTCTGACCGTCTATTGCGGTGAGAATATCAGCTTTGGGGAGGGCGAATAAAGCGCCATCCCCTTCACCGAAGCGTTCAGGATATTGCGGCAGGAGGATGAGAGTCTCGCCATGCCATCCTGCCGGAGAGTTCTGCTTCTGGAACTGCAATGAGACCTGTCAATTCGAGAATGGTCACGGGTTGTTCTGTGGCGGTTGCGGGGGCAACGGGGTTTCGCAAATAAAATAACCCTGCCAGCACGATCAATAGGGTGAGTAGTAAGATGGGCAGCCAATGTCTATTTTTTGATTCCATGATGTTCTCCTACATTTGTGAGTTATTGAGGATGCCTCGTCTGTGAAGGGAAGTAACCGATAAATATGAACCCGGCAAGTTCGAGGATGCGGTACAGTGTGTGGATGTTGAGTTGTAGCAAAACCGCCAAAAGTTGCGGTAGGTTTGAATGTCCCAATCGGGGAAGTACATCCACAGGCGGTTGAAAATGAAGAGACAGGCGAGAACGATGATCAGCTTTTGATTTGTAACCTTGTTTTCGAGGGTGCTAAGCAGCATAACCTGCGGCAGGAAAAGAAATGTGGCGAAGCGGTTGTAATCGGTCCCGCCAAAAAAGATAATAACAGTGCAAGGATGGTATAGCCAGCCAGATACCACCGCTGACTTTCAGGCAATTCTTGTACAGCAAACCTGACTTCTTTGGGGCTTACCAACAGGAATAATGGCAGGAAATATGCGAGGATGGAAAAAATGAAATTGACCGGGAAACTGGGAATGAATGGCAGGACAATGGCATAAAGCAGACCGTTCGCACTTAAGTCAATGAGCTGATAACTTTCAGTGACGGGAATCCATATGCGCGGCAGGATCATGGCAAGCAGGATGAGTACAAGAGAGATGATGCCCTGCTGATGATTATAGAGCGTTCCACTTTTTCACGGGTGAGCATGAAAATATAGGCGAAGATCGGAATGAGCGTGAACTCTCTCAGCATAGAGCCGATGAGGGTTAGCAGAAGCAGGGGCAGGAATTTTCGCTTGAGCGCAAAGTATGTTTGCAAAAGAATAAGCGCATATGCAAGGTGGTCTGGGCGGAAGGGGTCAAAGATAAGGAACTTGACATTAAAGAGGGAGAATGCCGTAACGAGTAAAGCAATCCATGCGCCGCGGCTGGATCTGCCCAGCCAGCGTACGAATAGAAAGATACCCGTCAGTTGGGTAAAGGCGCCAATATAGGCAATGAGTTTAAATCCGCTTTCGATGGAAAGACCGGTTCGAGACAACAGATTTACGAGTCCTGGTATCAAGAAGCGGTATGCGAATGGGCTGCAAGCGGTTCAGCGTTGAGCCCATCCTTTGCCAAGGGAGATGTAATAGACAAAATCCCAGACGTTGTGGGGTGGTATCCAGTGAGTTGGTGAGCAGATCCAACAACAGGATGACGGCGATGGAAACAAGGCTGACTGTGATGATCTCTTTTCGGTTCATGGTGTTTTCGGCTCGCGGGTAAAGATGAGAACTTCATTGGTTTGATAAACCGGCTGATATTCGGCATGGGTGGAAAGCTCGGTAATGAGCGCGTCGCCTCGCAGAAGCGGACTGGTGACACGGCACGATTGTTTGAACGTAGACTGCCTGGCGATATAGATATATTCGAACTCGGTCTGATGCAGCCGGGTATTTTCTTGCACTCCAGCGGGCTTTCAGAGTTGAGACAGGCTTGCAGGTCACGTTGTTGTTCAAGTGCCGTATTGAAGCCTGGCAGCCATTCTCTTCCTTGCACGGTGGTGGGGCTGATGCGCCCTGTCAATGCAGGAACCATTCGGAGATGCCATCACAAAGGTGTCGGTTTCGCCGGTGAGCACAAGGATGCGGCTATCGGCGGGCAGGTTGGTGTGGACCCAGTCGAAGGCGGTGCGATTCGCTTCGGAAACAGCGTTGCCTGCAAATTGAACATTGAGAAATGCAGCGCTTCCGAAAAGATACAAGACAAGATATATAAGCACAATCTGGGCGGGTCTGTTTTTGAGGAAAGGTTGATTGGATAGCGCGGGAGGATCAACTCTACAAGTATGAATCCGGTAAGCATGGCAAGTGCAATCGTAGCATAGACAGGTGCGCTGCGTGGTTCCGTCAAATACGGCAGGATATACAGAATGGGAGCAGGTACTGTTTCTTTACGATGGAAAAAACCCAGCCGATGAGTCCCAGCACGGCGATAAGGGTCATTTGTGGTTCGTCTGTTAGTGGAAGGAAGAAGGGAAGGAACAAGGCAACAGCGGAGTGAAAGCCCGTTTGGCTGGCTGTCAGGTAGGGTGAGCCCGAAGCGCAGCAGGATGGGCAGCCACCACATCGAAGTGAGGAGCAGCGTCCCGGCAGCGATGAGGAGTGTGTGCTTCCATCCCAATTTTGAGCGCCCGTGGAAAAGGAAGAAGATCAGGCTGATCCCTGCGGTATGAACTGCGGCTTCAGGGTGACTGAGAACAGTTAACGAACTGAATAAGATCGCGAATGGGAGGTATTTTTTTTCCTGCGTTTTATACAGACGCAGAATACTAGCGATGGCAAGTAAAAGGAAAACCAGCCCCAGGCTGCGCGTCAGCCCGCCGCCCATGTTTGCCCACCGCTGGCGCGCGGAGTAAAGGCATAAATGAACGTTGCAAGCCCGGCTGTAAAATTCGATTCAAAGATGGAACGTGCCAGCCAATAAAATGCGGGGATGGCAATGATGGTCACGATGGCGGGCTGCCATTGCAAAATGGAAACGAGGTCGATGCCAAAGGACTGCGAAAGCCAACTGCCAATATAGAAGCCGAGAGGCGGATAGGCAAATGGCAGGGTAAGCCCATTAAATTGGAAGGATGCCGGCAAAATGAAATTATTGTTTTTCAGCGCATCCATCATGATGAGGAACATGCCGCCATCGTTGAGTGGGAACCCGGCTGTGAGCGGCGCAAAGAGACGCACCCAGCCGCCAGAGGATGGCGGCTGCCAGAAAAAGGATCCTGATATCTTCTTGTGTGATGGGGTTTCGTTTCATTCAGATTCAGGAGTTTGGTTTATTAATACTTTTGGAATGCCCGCAACAGAACTCCGCGTTGTTCGAAGCCCGCGGCGCCGAGGTCTGAGAGGGTGAGGAATATCTTTTCGCGGCAGCGTGCCAATAGCCCGCCGGTAAGGCGGGTGAGGGTTTCGATCTCCATTTCGACTTCGTCCGAATCCAACCAGACGCGCCCTGCGGAGGCGTCCCAATAACGTGAAAGCACGTAGGGATGGGTGAGCGGCTGGATGACGCGTTGCGACCAGCCATCGGAGCCGGGATCGAGCCAGAATTGATAAGTTGCGGGGCGGTTCATCATCAGGAAGGTATATGCGGGGGCGACCAATACGGCATTCTTGTCTTCACTGCGCCACGACTCAAGATACTGTGCGGCGATGACTCCGTCCTGGAGCATGGTGATGTATTCCATGCCGAGGTCGAGATTGGACTGGTCTTTGATGGGGTCCATGGCATTCCTGAATTTCTTGATCGATCTGATCAAACTTGCCGCAATGCGGACTGCATCAAGATTGAATGGAAACCAAACTCAGGTTGAGAAACAACCTCGCCAAACAATCGGCGCAGGAAAAAATCAAGCGGCAGGGAACCGTTGGCACGGTACTCTTCGATCCAATTACGAAGCGTGGTGTAGCGCGCACCGAGTGCACAGGTGATGCGTTCCTGGGTCAGCATTGATCTCCTCAAAGCTCGAGAGCCGCAGGTCGCGTTGACCGTAAATGATCTCGGTCAACAATTGTGCGCGGATCAAGTCGGTGTTTTAAGGTGAACATCAGGGCATGCGCCACATCGAATTTCGGCGGGCGGACGTTCCAGTGCGGATGTGCCAGTGCGGAAAGCGTCAATAAGGATTTGCTGGCGGGTTCGTCTCGCAGCGAGCGTGACGGGCGATTGCTGCGCCAGGGGAATTCCGGCGGCTTCCAAACGGTCGGCGATCGAGAAGCGCAGCGAATCAGACAAGTACGGTGAAAGCACGACGATCTCTGCAGGCGGTGTACCTTGCTCGATCAATGCCTGGATATTTGCAATGAGCACATCCAACATTTCAGGGTGGAAATGCGTCATGATAAATTCCATCGCAGACTCAGTTCCTGCTGCATCGATCTCCTCCTGTTTGGTGATGGAAGAAATCAGCGCATTGGATAGCTGGATGACATTTGCGGATGAGACGAAGGACCATTCAACTCGATGACCATATCGCAATCGCCGCTCAACCCCAAACCGCTATCCGGGTCGCCGCCCAGGAATTTTCGATACCCTGCCGCCTGGTCATAAATCAAGAGCGCTGAATCGAGGTTTGGCAGCCAGTCGTGAACGATGACATGCGCACAGGATATATCTTCTTCCACATTGTCATAGATGAGATGGCGATACGTCTGGGTCAGATAGCTGCGTGATTGTGGGTTCTGCCATAAGATATTTTTGAAAATTTCAAGCTGCAAAGAGAAATCCAGCAGGTTGTTATCGAGGCAGTATTGCCGAAATAGAGTAGCACATTCCTGCGCATCGGCATACACACGCCTTTGGGCAGGGTCGCCGAACCAGGCAGAATCCAAGCGGGCGCCGATCTCTGTATGTGGAAACCCGACAATGGCAGCCTTGTTAAGGTTGTCGATGATCTGTGAGTACAGGCGGTTGCGATTAATAGTGACCGAGTCAAAATACCCCTGTTCCTCGATCATTGGGCGCACCAGATGTGCCATGTAATATTGTGCCGTTTCCAAGGTAAGGAAGATGGGCGGTTGTTCCGGGCGAGCGAACCCGGCTTCCTCTGCCGCGAATGACCAGAACAGGTCACACATGCGCCGAGCCAAACCACCAATGGTAGCGGGCGTCACTTCTCCGCCTGCCATGCGGGTGGGACCTCAAGCAACTCAAGGTAAGGCTCTTGCAGAGTTCGCTGCGGGGTGAGTAAAAGGATCGAGTCGGCTGGCACGCCCTGGTCAAGCAGGAAGCGGATGCGCTCAACTCCGGCAGTGGTTTTGCCGGTGCCCGCCATGCCGGAGACAAAGAGACGAGAGTCAAGGGGCGACTCAATGATCTGGCGCTGATTCAGGCTGAGTGAAGTCATGAAGCGAATGTAAATTATCGCGGGGGTTTTGTCAATGAAAAGCCCCCGATCTGAACTGACCCCCGAAAAGCAGACATGAAAAGAAAGCCCTCCTGTGAGAAACTAAGCACAGGAGGTGCTTTTATGTCAGGACGAAAAGAATGAAGCACTATCGGGTGGGAAATTAAGCAGGAGGCGGTGCGTCTGGTGCTGGAAGAGCATCTGACGTATGCGGCTGTGGCGACTCGGCTGGAAATCCGTAAAGCCGAACGGATCGAAGTTTGATGCGGAAGTATCGAGAGGAAGGAAGCCTCCTTTCATAAACCAATTGGGAGACCGTTGAAATCGCAAGCGGAAGAGCGGGAACTGGAACGACTGCGAATGGAAAATGCACTCTAAAATTCCATACCGAATTGCGGAAAGTGCAGCTCGCGCAGCGCAATATCGGGCGATCCACCACCATAAGGAAGAATACGAAGTGAAGGCGATGTAAATTCTTTGGTGTTTCGCGAGCGGCGTATTATGCATGGGAGAGGAAACTGGGAGAAACAGACCCGGATCAGGGACACTTGGAGAAAATCCAGGCGGTCTATGAGGCTTCACACAAAAAGCTACGGGTATCGGCGGATCACGATCCATCTCCAGCGAAAACTGGGTCTGCAAATCAATCACAAGGCTGTTTACGGCTGATGGGCAAGCTGGTGTTCGTTCGCAAGCCAGAAAGCCCAAAATGTACAAAAAGCTGGAAGAAATCGGCACCTACCATCGCTATCCCAACGTTCTCAATCGAGACTTTGTCGCGACAAAGCCAAACCAGAAGTGGGTCACGGATGTCACCTGCATTCGCACTTTGCAGGGCTGGGCGTATTTGTCCACCATCAAGGATCTCTACGATGGCTTTATTGTGGCACATGTCTTTGACCAAACCAATTCGATCGCTCTGGTAACACAGACCTGAAACGAGCCCAGCAAAAGAAAAGGTCACTGATGGACTTGTCCTCCATAGTGACCAGGGGACGCAATACACTTCACAGGCATATCATGTCCTTGTCGGCGAGTATAACATCACGCCTTCCATGTCGCGTCGTGGAAACTGCTGGGATAATGCTCCGATGGAGAACTTCTTTGGACATCTCAAAGAGGAATATTTGCGACAATTCAAGCAAACCACCTTTAAAGATACAGAGCAACTTATTGATGAATACATTTACTTTTACAACTATGAACGGATACAATTGAAAACAAGACAGACACCTTACGAAACCAGGTGTCTGTCCATTTGACCAGTGGGGCTTTCTTTTTTTGTCTTGCTCGAAGGGTTCAGTCTACGTCGAATAATCAGCGGGAGGGTTCTTTTTCGTTTCGTCTCTCTTTAAATCTATTGCTGGCTGCCCAAGACCATTGTCCAGTAATGAGAGTATCGGTTCACAGTGTCGTTGGGGTTATACACGTACCCGATCCCGATCTCGGTAAAGTTGGGATTCAGGATGTTTGCTTTGTGAGGTGCGCTGTTCATCCAACCGGTCATGACAGTAGCCGGGGTGCGGTATCCTGCTGCTACGTTTTCGCCCCACCATGTGAAGGGATAACTCGTACGCTTAATGCGATCCAACGGGGAAGAACCATCGGAGCCTGTGTGGGACATAAAGAAATTGCAGCCCATATCGAGAGAGTGCGCCTGTGCAGCCTGGGTCAACTGAGCCTGGCTGGTTACTGCGTTCAACCCAGCAGCAGCACGTTCCTGGTTAACAAGGACGATCACATCCGCTGCAAATTGGGCAGCGTTGGAATCGCTGGCAGTACATTGACCTTCAGGTGAGACCTTAATTGGGTCGTTTGCTGCACCTGCTGAACCTTCAAGTGACAGACTGGAAGCATCTGAAGAAACCGGCGGGATCAAACTGCCCGCCTCATCCCCTTCCACAGGTGCAGCATCTGTGGCACAAGCCTGTAAAGCGAACAAAGCGACGATCAGCAAGACATACAAATAACGTTTCATTCTCTCTCCTCATATATAGATAATCAATACCATCCGGGTATCTTCCCGGTTTACAAATTAAGTTGCAATAATACCTTGGGAAGGGTCGTGACCCCAAAAGACGGACAATAAAGAGAGACCACAAAGAACACCAAGTTACCTTCGGTGAACTTTGTGGTCTCTTCTGCCAAACAAATTCCTAAGTAGGTAATCGAAATAAATTTTAAAAAGAGCATCGTCATTGCGAGGAGGGCGCTCTTCCCGACGAAGCAATCTTGCCCTCAAGCCATGGGATTGCTTCGCCGCAAAAGGCGCGGCTCGCAATGACGGAATTCTAATTATTTTCGACCGACCACTTAGCTGAGACTTTTTACCATTAATACAACGGCAGAGACGTATCCACTTCCTCAGCCCAGGCGTTAATGCCGCCTTTGAGATTCTTCATTTTCTTGAAACCAGCGGAGGATAAAATTTCGATCGCGCGTGCCGAGCGGGATCCGCGTTTGCAGAAGACGACCATTTCTTCGGCAGAGTCCAATTCCGCCATGCGCTGGGCAACCTCACCGAGCGGAATGTTCTTTGCGCCTTTGATGGCGGCGATCTCCAACTCATGAGGCTCACGCACATCGAGCAGGAACAGGTTCGGGTCACGTTCGAGGCGTTCTTTCAAGTCCTGTGCCGTAATATCCCAATTCGCACCCGCAGAGGTATCATCCGCGTGGTGACCAGGAACACCACAAAATTCTTCGTAGTCGATCAACTCTTTGATATCGGCGTTGGGACCGCACACGCGGCATTTGGGATTCTTCTTGAGTGTGACAAAGTCAAAGCTCATATCGAGCGCGTTGTAAAGCAGCAGCTTGCCGATGAGCGGTGTGCCGATGCCGAGCAAAACTTTCAAGGCTTCAGTGGCTTGAAGCGTACCAACCGTGCCGGGAAGGATGCCCAGCACACCGCCCTCCGCGCAGGAAGGGACAAGCCCAGGTGGAGGCGGCTCAGGGAAGAGACAGCGATAGCACGGTCCCTTCTCAGCGTGGAAGACACTCACCTGCCCATCGAAGCGGAAGATGGAACCATAGATGTTCGGCTTCCCCAACATCACGCAGACGTCATTGGTGAGGTAGCGGGTCGGGAAGTTATCGGTGCCATCAATGATGACATCGTAATCCTTCGCGATGCGCATGGCGTTCTCGGAAGTGTACGGCTCGTTGTAAATATCCACTTGAATATCAGGGTTGAGGTCTTGCAGGCGTTCCTTGGCGCTTTCCACCTTCAACTTGCCAACCGTGGACGTGCCATGAATGACCTGCCTCTGCAAGTTGGACGAATCGACAATGTCGTAGTCCACCAAGCCAATGCGCCCAATGCCCGCCGCGGCGAGATACAACGCCACGGGTGAGCCAAGTCCGCCCGTGCCGATGACTAGCGCGGAGGAGTTCTTTAATTTAATTTGTCCCTGCAAGCCCACTTCGGGCATGAGCAGATGGCGCGAGTAGCGCAAAATTTGGTCGTGTGAAAGTTCTTCGATCATGTCAATCTCCTCGTCATTGCGAGGAGGGCGTTCTTTGCCCGACGAAGCAATCTTCAAATTAGTTAGGAGATTGCTCACCGCACTGGCGTACGGCGCAAGTGTCGGGCGAAAGAGCATCGCCCTCGCAATGACAGATGTCTCTACCCGCCCGCAATCGACGGGATCAGCATCACTTTATCGCCATCCTTGATGGGTGTATCCACGCCCTGCAAGTCTTTGATATTGTGCTCGCCGACGAACAAATTCACGAACGGGCGCAGTTCGCCATTTTCGTTGAACAAATGCGGCTTAATAGCGGGGTACTGGGTCGTCAGATCTGCCAGCGCTTCAGAAATTTTCGCGCCGCTCACGTTCACTTCGCTTTTCCCGCTGGTGTACGTGCGCAAAGGGGTGGGGATTCTCAAGGTTGTCATGGATTCTTTTTTTCTCTCTCGTTTCGTTGTTTTATTTACCACAAAGGCTCACAAAGGAACACAAAGGTTTTTCCTTCGTGAGCCTTTGTTCCTTTGTGGTTAAAGATCTTATATAAACAATTGTACATCCGCGTCTGCGGCATATTCAAGGAAAGTAGCCGCACCGCCGATCTCTGCCTGGGGAATGAATTCTTCCTTCTTGAAGCCAAATACATCCATCGTCATCTGGCAGCCGATCAGGCGCACATCCATTTCCACTGCCATATCCCGCAGTTCCTCGATCGAAGCCACGCCTTTATTCTTGAAAGTCTGTTTCATCAAATTGGTTGCAAGGCTTTCAAAACCGGGCACGTTCGCCATCAAAAGGTTTGGCATGGGCCAGGAAATGTTCTGAAAATTTTCAGAACCGAACGGCATTTTCATGGGCATGGCAGGGTTGCCCAACGGAGATACAGCCGCTGTAAGTTCAGGTTTGAGCAGGGTCAGCCCGTAGAAAGTAAAGAAAATGCCAACTTCCCAGCCCATGGCAGCAGCCGCAGTGGATAAGATGAATGGCGGGTACGCCCAATCAAGAGTACCTTTGCTGGCGATCAGTGCCAGTCTCTTCGGTGCATTCGGGTCAGATTTAGACATGTCTATCTCCTTAGGCTTTCTTCAAAAAGAAAACGAACTTTCCACTTTCTTCTGTGGAAAGCAGCAACTCATTCCCGGTCTGACGGCTCCAAGCCGCAATATCTGGCGGAGAACCGGCATCCGTGGCGATCATCTTCAAGATCTGTCCGGCTTGAAGATCGTTCATGGCTTTCTTCGTCTTCACGATCGGCATCGGGCAAAGCAAGCCTGTGCAATCCAACAGTTGGTCTTCCTTGATCACTTCCATGTTAAAGTTTCTCCTCTTTTTTACTGAATTTCGATTTCTTCTTCGTCATATTTTGAACGGTCTTCCAGCAGTCTCCACGAACGATGGCTGACGGTCTTGCCTTGATCGACCCGCGAAATAATGTAAGAGAAATACGGCTGCGCCCATTCGCGGTCATATTCAGAAGGCACATTCGGACAATCAGGGTGCGAGTGGAAAACACCGATCAAGTCCACGCCCAACTCCATTGCCTTCATCTCCGCCTTCAGGTAATCTTCAGGCGTAAGAAGAAAACGGTTATGCCGTGCCTCTTCTTCGCGTGCATTATCCAATGGCAGCACCTCGTTCACATCGCCATCCGTGCCGAGCAAAAACCCAGCCCCCTCCCCCGGGTATGCCGCTTCGATATGTTTATTAATTCTTTCAATTAACTCGTTCGTTATTTTCAAACTCATTATCTACGCTCGCTCCCAAAGAGATTTATCGCTCAAATATTTATACCCAGCATCCGGCAAGACCGTCACGACCACGCCTTCTTCCAATTCACTTGCGACTCGAAGCGCAGCCACAACTGCCGCTGCGGATGAGATCCCCACGAACAGGCCTTCCTCGCGTGCAAGCCGAATCACCATCTCGTGCGCCGCTTCTGTCTTAATCTCAAGCGGAGTGCCCGCGAGTGCCTCATCGTAGATCCCGGGCTTGATCGCACTAGGCATGTGCTTGAGTCCTTCCAACCCATGGAAGGGAGCATCCGGCTGAAAGGCGAGCGTTTTCACATGCGGCAATTGTTCATTCAAATATCGGCTTGTGCCTGTGAATGTACCCGAAGTGCCCAACCCGGCAATGAAATGCGTCACCTGCCCATTCGTTTGGCGCACGATCTCTGGTCCCGTGCTGACGTAATGCGCCTGCCAGTTCGCGTCGTTGTTATATTGATTCGCATACCAATATGTATCAGGATTTTCCTCTGCCATCTCACGCGCCTTGAGGATCGCCCCATCCGAGCCTTCAAGCGGATCAGTCAACACCAACTCCGCGCCCAGAGCTTTGAGAATGGAGATGCGTTCCGTGCTGGCACTAGCAGGCACCGCCAGCGTGATCGGGATTCCCAACGCTGCGCCAAAGGTCGCATACGAGATCCCCATATTGCCAGATGTTGAATCCAACAGGCGTTTACCGCCATCCAAATAGCCATTAATGATGCCATTCTGGATGATGTTCAGTGCAGGGCGGTCCTTGACCGAGCCGCCAGGGTTGAACCATTCAGCTTTGGCAAAAACCCGTACCCGCGGCGACAGACTCGAGGTCACACGGTGAAGCGGAAGAAGGGGCGTATTGCCAACATGATAGGCAAGGCTATCCAATGGAATCGTATTCGACTCAGTTAATCGTAAGTCTAGTAAGGTCATTTCTCTTCTCTCTTCTAGTTCATTAAAATAAAAACAGTCAACGGACAAACAAAAAGACGGCGAACAAACGCCACATGCGATTTTAGAAATATTCGCAAGCGGGGGTCGTTCTACCGTCTAATTCCGTTGACTGCGGAAGGAGTGTCTATCTCAGGCGGTAGTTACGAGCCCCGCGACAGACACAAGCAAGATTCAAAAGGTTTCATGGTTTTATACATAGATTGCGCCTATTTTATGAATCTTACCGATTTTGTCAATATCAAATCTCTCCCAATTAATAGCCGCCCCCAGCCGCAGAAGCCATTAAAATGACCTTGTCTTCCTCTTTTAAAGGTGTTTCCATTCCGTTCAGGTCCCGCACATGGACGCCGTTCACGAAAATATTGAAATGGCGGCGGAGGTCGCCTTTTGCATCATATAAGTGCGGCTTAAGTGCAGGATAACGCACAAGAATGTTCTCCAATAATTCAGAAACAGTATTGCCAATCACAGGAAACTCACTCTGGTTATCTACATAATATTTCATCAAGGCGGGGAATTTCACAGTCGGCATGATTTGAATTTTAATTCAAAAAGCCCCGAACTTGAATGGCTCGGGGCTTTTTACTGATTACTAATCACTGTTCACTAAAACTACTCTTCCTTCTTTGCTTCCATTTCCTTCTTATGCGCTTCGATGATCGGACCCGCAATATGAGATGGCACTGTGTCGTAATGATCGAATTCCATGCTGAAGTAACCGCGTCCACCAGTGATCGAGCGGACCTGCGTGGTGTATTTCAACATTTCTGCCATCGGCACATGCGCAATGATGGTGGTGTTGCCGCGCTCGGTTTCGGTGCCTTGTACACGTCCACGACGGGTATTAAGGTCACTCATCACATCGCCCATGTTCGCATCCGGGCAGGTGACACGTACCGTCATGATCGGCTCGAACAAAACGGGACCCGCATCATGCACTGCAAGTTTGAAGGCTTCACGCCCGGCAATTTCGAACGCCATCGGCTTTGAGTCTACTTCGTGTTCCTTGCCATCATAAACGATCACACGCACATTGCTCATCGGGTAACCGGCAAACGCGCCTCTTTCCATCGTGGCTCGGATGCTCTTTTCAATTGGAGGCAGATAGGAACGGGATAGGTTCATACCCACCAATGCATCCTGAAAATCGAAGTCACCTTCCATATACGGCTCAATCCGCAGATGAACTTCGCCGAACTGCCCCGCACCGCCCGATTGTTTCTTATGGCGGTATTGGGCAGCTGCTTTCTTGGTAATACCCTCACGATAAGGAACCTTTGGTTCATGGGTCACGATACCCACCTGGAATTTTGCCTGGGCACGATGGACTGCCACATCAATATGCTGGTCACCCATGCCCTGCAAAACGGTCTCGTGAGTGGCAGGGTCATTCTGCCAAACGAGCGTCATATCTTCTTCGCTCAGGCGGGATAGAACTGTAGATATCTTTGCGGCATCCGCCTGGGTCTTGGGAGCAATAGCCACACGATACAACGCCGCCGGATAAGCAGGCTTTTCAATGGTTAAAGGATGACCCTTGTCGCAAAAGGTGTCGCCCGTAGAGGTCACTGTCAACTTCGAAACAACGGCAATATCCCCGGCATGAACAACTTTGGCAGGCAGCATTTCCTTGCCGCGCTGGAAGTGCAAACTCGACATGCGCTCATCTGCGCCTTTGGGCTGATTCCACACATGCGCATCTGCTTGAAGGGAACCGGAAAACACACGGAAATAAGTCATCTTGCCGACGAACGGATCAGCGGTGGTCTTCCAAACATACGCCGCCAGTGGAGACTCGTTGGAGGGTTTTAGTTCTTCTGTACCGCCTTTCCCCTGAGCTGTGCGCTTCACAGCATTGATCGGGGAAGGCATCAAGTCAATGATGTCATTAAGCAGGGCGATCGTTCCCACTTCATGTCCACCTGCCGCACAGAAAATCGGAACAAACTGTCCGGCGTAGACCACATCTTCAAGACCGCGCACCATCTCCTCGTCTGAGAGAGAGCCGTTCTCGAGGTATTTCTCCATCAATTCATCTTCGCCCTCGGCTGCGGCTTCCACCATCGTAAAGTGAGCTTTCTCTGCTTCTTCTTTGAGCTCAGCAGGAATATCTCCTGTTGTTTTGCCGTCGCCCAAATAGGACTTCATGCCGATAATATCGACCACACCCTTGAAATCGTGCTTCTGACCAATAGGCAAATGCACCTTGATTGCGCGTTTGTCATGAAGTTTGATGAATTCTTCGACCTGAGCGTAGACTTTTTCAAAGTCCGCGTTTTCGCGATCCATCTTGTTGATAACGATAAAGCGCGGCAAATTAAACTGATCACAATAACGCCAGGCAAGTTCAGTGCCGACTTCAATGCCCGCAACAGCATCTACTAAAATAATTGCGCCATCAGCCACACTCAAGGCGGAAACCATCTCGCCTACAAAATCAGTGTAGCCTGGCGCATCAAGAAAATTTATTTTGTAATTCTTGTGTTCAACCGGGATCACGCTCGTATAGATTGAAATTTTTCTTCTGTGCTCTTCGTCATCGTAATCCGATGCTGATGTCCCATCCTCTACCTTGCCAAGGCGGGTCGTCGCCCCCGTTACATGCAAAAATGATTCTGCAAGCATTGTCTTGCCTGCACCCCCGTGTGAAACCAACGCAATATTGCGAATAAACTCGGTGGTATACTCTTTCATCGTAAATAACCTTCCTGTCTATTAGGATGTAAAGCAGGTTACACGATTGTAAAAGAACTCAAATGAATTGTCAAAGTGTGGAGCGTCACCCATTAATCATGACATTGTGGACTATCAAACGGTGCGATAAATGAGCGCTCTTTTTGCCCTTTATTCTTTTGTTTTCATTGCGGCAGGCTTTGCGCTGGTCGCCGGGGTCATTCTGCTCTCCAATAAACCCAAATGGAACGACTATCTAGCCTTTGGTGTGATCGTTTTGGGACTGGTCATTGCTTGGACGATCCTGCACCCGCGCCAAACCCTGTTAATGGATGATGCCAAAGAAGTGCAGGCAATGATCGGGGCTGGCAAACCCGTCCTGCTCGAATTCCAATCTCCCTACTGAATACGCTGCGTATCGATAAAGCCCGTCGTGGACGAGCTCGAACAGGAAATCGGCGATGAGATCCATTTCATTCGCCTCAATATTCAAGAAACCATCGGCATGGAACTCGCGCCTGTATATGGTTTTGAATTCACCCCCACTTTTATTTACTTCGATGCGCAAGGCAGCGAAGTCTGGCGCATGGTCGGAGAATTTGACCCCCAGCGCGTGCGTGACACCCTCGCAAATGAGTAAACTCCTCCGTCGGCTGCGTTTCGACATCTCCTATTTATTTGGCAGCACCCCTTGGGATAGCGGCATCACACCGCCCGAGTTATATGACTTTATGGCAGCTCACCCCGCTGGGCGAGCCCTCGATATCGGCTGCGGCACCGGAACCAATATCATCACTCTTGCAAATGCAGGCTGGCAAACCCAGGGCTTCGACTTCGCCCCTCGCGCCGTGAACCTCGCAAAACAAAAGATCAAAAAAGCAGGTGTTCAAGCCGCCGCCTTTATTGATGACGCCACCGAAATGAAGAATGTCTCGCCGCCCTTTGATCTTGCGCTTGACCTTGGTTGTTTTCACGGTATCGAACAAAAAGCGGATTACCTTACCCAACTCACCCGAATCCTCGCCCCAGGTGGATTTTGGCTGCTCTACGGATTCTTCAAACCTGCCGCCGATCCTGCCGCGCCTGGGCTTGCCGATTCAGACCTGGACCTGATCCAACACCATGGACTGACCCTCGTCTCCCGCAAAGATGGCTGGGATAAACGTGAACGCCCCTCGGCATGGTTTTTGTGGCAGGCTGGCTCGTAAGGCTTTTCCCATATCACGCATCACGACCTATAGACTATGATGTGTGAAACTCCCCTATGAAAATTCTCTTTCTATTTCTCGACGGTATCGGGCTGGGTGAAGACAACCCTGAAACAAACCCGTTTCTTCGTGCAAACATGCCGCTTTTAGAATCATTGCTCGGCGGCAAAAAGATGACCAGATCCGCTGCGCCATTTGAAGGGGAAACGATCAGTCTCAAGGCGATTGACCCCAACCTCGGCGTTAAAGGTTTGCCACAATCGGCAACCGGGCAGGCTGTGCTCCTCACAGGCATCAATATTCCCGCAGAACTTGGCTATCACTATGGACCAAAACCCAACCCTGAAGTGGCGCAATATCTCAACGGGCAAACTATCTTCTCCAGCACGGTGAATGCTGGCAGAAAAGCCGCCTTGCTCAACGCTTATCCCCCACGTTACTTCGACGGCATCGACTCGGGCAAGCGTCTGTACTCCTCCATACCGCTCGCATTAACCAATGCAGGCATCCCGCTCTTTACTGAAAAAGATTATTTCGCCGGAACCGCCCTCTCGGCAGACTTCACCGGCGAAGGCTGGCGCGACTTTCTTGGCTTCCCTGATGCGCCGATCTTTGACCCGGAAAATGCTGGAGTCAACCTTGGCAGCCTTGCCCGCCATTATGATTTCTCCTTTTTTGAATATTGGGCAAGCGATTATGCTGGTCACAAACAGGACATGCCCTGGGCCGTAAGACAACTGGAGACATTCGACGGCGTCTTGAAAGGGTTGCTTGCCAACTGGCAAAACGAAGACGGTCTCATATTGCTCACTTCCGACCATGGCAACATGGAAGACCTCGGCACACGCAAACACACCGCCGCACAAGTACCCTTACTATTATTTGGAGATAAAACAAAAAGAGACGCCTTTGCAGACGTCTCAGATCTGGCGGGAATTGCGCCCACGATCAACAGGTTACTTCTGTAATCTTGCGATGACTTCTTTTGCAAAGGAAGCCATTTCCCGATCTGCACGGTTCGTAACGATTTGCTGTAAAGCAGGGAGTGCGCGCGTGTCTTTCATGTCTGCAAGAGCCTGAATAGCTTGCGTTTTCACCTCACGGTCTGAATCTTGTAGCATTTCAATCAGAAACGGCACAACTCGTTCGTCTTTTATAGATCCCAACCCAATGACGGCATGTTTGCGCACAGAGGCTTCCGGGTGGATAAGTGCCTCAGCTAGAACGTCGATGGCAGGCGCTCCAAATTTTGCCAATGCCTCTGCCGCAGTTTGACTCACTTCATGATGCAGGTCATAGACTGCCATGCCCAATTCTTCAATAGCGCTTGGGTTGCCAAGTCTTCCAAGCAGTTTTGCGGCAAATTTACGAACAGTTCCTTCGCGGTCACCCAAGGCTTCTATCAACGGCTCAACAACCGGCTCGCCCATATTTTCGATGGCAGCGAGCAGAATACGTACGGCTTGTTCACGCTCAAACCACCAAAACGAGTCGCGCAAGGCTTCCATTAGAAAGGGAATGGCTGCCGGGCTATGTGAATCACCCAGTGCTCTTACCGCCGCCTGACGTACATCAATGATGGGGTCATCCAAAGTGACGTTGGCAAGTTCGTCAAATGTAGAGGGGTCGCGGAATTTTCCTATGGCAGTGCATGCCGCAATACGGACTTCGTCTTCAGGATCTTGCAAGAGTGGGAGCAGTTCATGGATCACCTGCGGGTCGCCGATATTCGCAAGGGCAAGCGCGGCGCGCGCTCTTACTGTAAAAAACTCACTTTGCAATGCCTCAAGCAAAACGGGGGTGGCATGCTTATCCTTGCTCATGCCGAAAATATCAGCTACCCGTCCGCGGATAATTGGGTGGGCAAACTTGAAAGCCTTCATCAGTTCGGGAGAGGCGGCAGGGATGCGGGCAAGAATCTGCTGATAGATGGCTAGCAGGTTCAAGTCTTGGGACTGAAGCGCATCCATCAATGCGGGAACAGCATCCGCACCGAATCGGATCAACTCCTGCGCAGCCCGGTCGCGCTTTGCAGAATCTGCCAGCAGGGGAATCCATCGTTTTGCTTCAGCTTGCTTGGGGTTTGCGAACCATGCCATAAATTTATTTTACATGAAATCGAATTCGATTTATATTGCGAAGTGTATAATAACAAAAATATCGGTTCAACAACCAGAGGAGATGTCATGAAAGCAGGAAGAGAACTTGCGTTTGTTCTTGTCGTTTTTATCTTTTTCGTTCTTGCATGCAACCTGCCCCTTCCGGGCAGTACCACCGGTGGTGGAGAGCCGGCGGCGGTAGTGAGCCCCGGCGTGACGTATGTGGTGGTCGTGGAGAATACATCTACAGCAATCCCCGCCGACACGCCGATACCTGCCACAGCTACGCCGCAGGTTCAGCCTGAGCTGACTTTAACGAAGAACTCCAATTGCCGTCTGGGTCCGAGTACCTACTACAATGTAGTGGATCAGATCGCTTCGGGCAGTGTAATGCCAGTGATCGGGCGCAGCGAAAAAAGTGATTGGTGGCAGATTGTCAACAATACAGGGCGGGAATGCTGGGTCTTTATGGAAAATGCCACCCCCAACCAGGATTTTAGTTCGCTGGCAATTGGTGAAGCCCCCCCACTTCCAGGCATCCCTTTGAACTTTGTGATCACCGACCAACTGTGCCAGCCAGGACCAAAAAAATTCTCGGTGGCAATGAGTTGGTCCAGCGGCGGCGGTGAAACGGCATTCCGCGTGTATCGTGATGGGAATCGCATCGGCGAATACAAGCCCAGCCGATTGACCTATAAAGATACCAATGCGCCGTATAACAAAAACCTCGTTTATGAGGTTGAAGCGGTGAATGAGAACGGCACTTCCGAACGAGCAACCCAGATCGTCCCTGCTTGCAAGTAACAACATTGAAATAAATTGTACAAACTCCCTGTGATTTCTGCAGGGAGTTTTGTTTTGGTTCTTTCAAATCCTATCAAGTCTAAAATCGGATGTTTTTTCTCTGATATAATCCCCGACTCGGCTTACGGGAATCATAACGCCCGAGAACTTTCGGTGTTTACTCCCTAAGTATTCTGCCAAATTTTGTCATGCCGTTAAGGCATGCACCCCTCTATTTTGGAGTTTTTTAGATGAAGAAAGAACAGTTACTTGATTTGTATCACCAGATGGTACTGATCCGGCGTGTGGAAGAACGCGGCGCGGAACTGTACCAGGCTGGCAAGATCGGCGGCTTTATGCACCTGTACATTGGTCAGGAAGCCGTTTCGACCGGTTTGATCGCGGCACGCGAACCTCGCGACCGTGTCATCACCGCCTACCGCGACCACGGTGTGGCCTTGAACTGCGGCATCTCTGCCAATGAAGTGATGGCGGAATTGCTTGGCAAGGCGACGGGCATGTCCAAGGGCAAGGGCGGTTCCATGCACATGGCAGACGTCTCAAAAAACATGTGGGGCGGGCATGCCATCGTTGGTGGACACCTCCCCGTTGCGGCTGGGTTTGCCATTGGCGATCAGTATGCCAAAAATGACAACATTACGATTTGTATGTTCGGTGATGGTGCGACCAATATCGGCTACTTCCATGAATCTTTGAACCTCGCCAAAACTTGGGGGCTGCGCGTATTGTGGGTCTGTGAAAACAACCAGTATGGCATGGGGACCTCTGTGGAACGCGCCTCTGCTGTGACCGAGATCCGCCAAAAGGCAGAAGGCTACGGCATGAAGAACGGTCAAGTTGACGGCATGGATGTGACGAAAGTCTATGAAGCCGCCAAAGAGGCAATGGAATACATTCGCAAGGAAGGGCAGCCGTATTTGCTTGAGATCGATACCTATCGCTTCCGCGGGCATTCCATGGGCGACCCGGAACGCTACCGCAAAGCCGAAGAAGTAAAAAAGTGGCAGGAAGAAGATCCCATTGGTATCTTCAACAAGTACCTGCTTGACAAGAAAGTTGCCACTCGCAAGGCGCTCGATGAGATCGAAGCCCGCGTGGAAGAGGAAGTTGCCAAGGCAGTGGAATTCGCCGAGACTTCCCCCGAACCGACAATGGAAGACCTGTACGCGGATATTTACGCGGATTAAAAACGATATTCGATAATCGAACTTCGATCTCTCGAGTATCGAATATCGTTTTACAAGGAAACGAACATACTATGGCTAAGATAACCATGCGCGAGGCGATCTCGCAAGCTTTAATGGAAGAAATGGACCGCGACCCCGCTGTCTTTATCATGGGCGAGGAAGTGGGCGTTTGGGGCGGCACTTATGCCGTCACCAAAGGTTTTTACGACAAATACGGACCTGACCGCGTGAAGGACACCCCCATCGCAGAGAACGCCATTCTTGGCGGTGCGATCGGCGCGGCAATGGTCGGTCAACGCCCGATCGCTGAGTTGATGACCATCAACTTCGCCTTCTCTGCAATGGACTATATCGTCAATCAGGCTGCCAAACTGCGCTACATGTTCGGCGGGCAGTTCATGCTGCCGCTCGTCATCCGCGCTGTCGGCGGCGGTGGACGTCAGCTTGGCGCTACCCACTCGCAGACTCCCGACGCCATCTTCGCGCACTTCCCCGGTCTGAAAGTCGTCAGCCCCGGAACGCCGGAAGATGCCAAGGGTCTTTTGAAATCCGCCATTCGTTCGAATGATCCGATTCTCTTCATCGAACACGCCACCATGTACCAGGTCCGCGGCGAAGTACCCGAAGGCGAATACACCATCCCGATCGGCAAATCGAAAATTCAGCGCCCCGGCAAAGACCTCACCATTGTCACCTACTGCAAGGGTCTTGAACTCTCCATGAAGGCTGCCGACGAACTCAGCAAGCAAGGCATCGAAGCTGAGATCGTGGACCTGCGCACCCTGCGCCCGCTCGACATGGAACCCGTGCTCGAATCCTTCAAGAAAACCAATCGTGCTATTGTCGTTGAAGAAGGTTGGAAGTCTTACGGTGTCGGCAGCGAAATCGTAAGCCGCATCTACGAAGAAGCCTTCGATTATGTTGACGCACCCATCATCCGTGTGGCGCAAAAGGAAGTCCCCCTGCCCTACAACCGCACCCTCGAACAAGCCGCTCTCCCGCAAGTTCACGATATCGTCGCCGCGGCAAAGGAGGTCTTGAAATAATGGCTGAAACAATTTCCATGCCCAAACTCGGCTTCGACATGGCAGAAGGTCTGCTCGTCCGCTGGGTGAAGCAGGTGGGCGAAAATATCAACAAAGGCGACGTGCTCGCCGAGATCGAAACCGACAAAGCCACTGTGGAAGTTGAATCTTCCGCGAGCGGTGTCGTCCTTTCACATATTGCGGAACAAGGTACCATGGTTCCCGTCAATGCACCGATTGCCATCGTTGGTGCTGCGGGTGAAAAAGTGGATGCAAAGCGCCGCAGACAATGGACCGAAAGCAGAAGCCAAAGCGGAAGAAAAGCCTGCGGCTCAACAACCCAGCCGACGCTGCTCCCGTTGCCCAAACCTCTGCCCCCGCTGATGGCGGTCCCGTAAAGGCATCGCCTCTCGCGCGCAAAGTTGCCAAAGATAATGGTGTTAACCTCGCCTCTGTTCAGGGCTCAGGTCCTGGCGGACGTGTGGTGCGCAAAGATATAGAAGCCGCACTATCCAGTGGGCAGTCATCAGTAACCAGTAAACAGTCTGTGCAACCAATTACCAATTACCAATTACCTGTTTCTACTGAAGACAAAGCCATCCCAACCACCAAATTGCGCCAAGCCATTGGTCGCCGCCTCGTCGAATCCAAGCAGACCATCCCACACTTCTATGTGACTCACGAGTACAAGATGGAAGCGGTCATGGACATGCGCAAACAGATCAATGCGTACCTGCCTGATAATGAAAAGTCTCCGTCAACGACTTCATCATCAAAGCCGCCGCGTTGACATTGCGCCAGTTCCCCAACCTCAATGCCACCCTCAAAGGCAACGAGATCATCCAGTTCGGGCATGTCAACGTCAGTGTAGCCGTCACCGTCCCCGGCGGACTCATGACCGTCGTCGTAAAAGATGCGGACATCAAATCCCTGCGCCAGATCTCAGGCGAGATCAAAACCATGGCTGCCCGAGCCCGTGATGGCAAGGTCAAGCCAGAAGACGTGGACGGCTCGACCTTCTCCACCTCCAACCTCGGCATGTATGACGTGGAAGAATTCATCGCCATCGTCAACCCGCCTGAGGCTGCCATCCTCGCCATCGGCTCCGCCAAGGAAACGCCCGTGGTCGCGAACGGTGAGATCAAGATCGGCTCGCGCATGAAAGCCACCATCTCCGTTGACCACCGCGTCAGCGACGGCGCCGAAGCCGCCCAGTTCATGCAAGCACTGGCTGGGTTCCTTGAAAATCCTGTAAGAATGCTGGTGTAAAAATAAAAACCGAAGCTAATGGCTTCGGTTTTTTGATTAACAATTAGTTACTTGATCGACCATATCATCTTACCCGTACTATTAGAAACGACTAAATTGCCATTATCCAAAATACTGAAGGTATATGATTTTGCGGGCGGATCTTCCGGGGTGTCAGTATTCCATACAAATCTTTCGTCAGCATATAGAACAAGATTGCCATCACCTTGCATGACCAAATGATTCCCCCCACTCCATTCCGTGTTTGTCATCCAGGCAATGCTGCCGTTCGAATAAAGAATCACATTTCCATTTTCGATCTTCAACTCATGCTGCTTGTTTGGTGATGTCAACACCTGCCCCTCATTCAGGGAATTCACAGAAGAATTCGAGGAAAGTGAAGAGAAGGTCGCCGATCGGGCTTCACTCTTCCCAAATGGACTAGGGAATATCCCAGCAACAGTCAGTGTTGCATATGCCGCAATAGCTGCCACAAGCAGTGGAATCAACACTTTCTCTACAAACCATTTTCCATTTTCCGATAGCTGCATAATATGAAAATCTTCCTTTCGATTCAAAGTGGGAAAAACAAAAAATATCCAGAGAATTATACCCGCGAGAAGAGTTGGTCTTATCCGTTTTATAGGGGATACAACGTTAATTTCACACCCTTGACAATTTAGTATAAATATACTAAATTAGTAAATATATACTAAATCAGGAGAAAGCATGTCCCCACGAATATACAAGGCATCGGAACTGACAAAAGCCAATATTCTTCAAAAAGCCATTGAGCTATTCAACGAATCGGGCACGGCATCCATATCCATGAATGCGCTGGCAGAGTCCCTGAAGATGAGCGCAGGGAATTTGCAATATCACTACCGCAACAAGGAAGAGGTCATCCGCGCCATTTTGGAGGTGATGTTTCAGGAGTTCGATGTGATCTACCAACCCGCCCAGGGACAGTTCACACTCGATACGCTGCGGCAACTCATGCGCCTGAACTTTGGCATTATTTGGAAATATCGTTTCTTTTATCGCGAGTTTGCCGCACTGCTCCGCAATGACAAAGTTCTTGCCAAGCGGTTTCGTGAGATCCAAGAGTATCGCGTAACAGAGCAGGAAAATCTGATTAAACAACTGGCAGGTGAAGGCGTAGTCCGAAGCGACCTTCACCCCGAAGAATTGCATAAGGTGGTGCTCATTGGCTGGGTGCTGGGGAATACCTGGCTTTCCTATGCCGAAAGTATGGGGCAAAAGATCAACGAAACCGCGCTGACCGAGGCGGTGGAGATCATGGTGCAGCATTACAAACCATATCTGGAGGCAGCATGAGAACAGCCATCATCATTGGCGCAGGCGTAGGCGGACTGTGTACTGCGATCGCCCTGCAAAATAACGGGATCAAAACAACAGTCTTTGAAAAAGCCGAAATGCTCGGCGATGTGGGGGCAGGACTGGTGCTCGCCGCAAATGCAGTCCGTTCGCTAAGACGTATGGGATTGGCAGAGCAAGCCATTGCCGCTGGTTCGAAGATCATGCGCACACAGATCCGCACCCACACAGGCGATGTCCTTGCAGAAACGGACATGAGCAACTATGAAGATCTATTTGGCGCACCTGGCATTGCCATCCATCGTGCCGCACTGCACAAGGTTTTGTTGGGCGCCCTACCCGAAGGGGCTGTTCGGCTGGGAGCGCCATGTATCAGCGTGGATCAGGATCCGGATGGTGTAACAGCTCGCTTCGAAGATGGAAGCGAAGCACGCGCAGATTTTCTCATCGGCGCAGATGGCGTCCGCTCAGTCATCCGCCGACAGTTGTTCCCGCAAGTGAGCCTGCGCTACTCTGGTTACACAGCCTGGCGCGGAGCAGTCACCAGTCAGGACGAAGCCGCGCTTGGCATTACTTCTGAGTCCTGGGGGCGCGGATATCGCTTTGGGATCATTCGCATGGACACAGAACGGATCTATTGGTTCGCGACTGCCAATGCACAACAAGGCGTCACCTATCCGCTCCATGAGCGCAAGAATATGCTGCTTAAGATTTTTGGCAGCTGGCACCATCCGATAAAGCACTTGCTCGAAGCCACTCCCGCCGAAGCGATCTTGCATAACGATATTTCAGATTTCGCACCCATGAAACAATGGAGTTCGGGGCGCATTACCTTGCTCGGCGACGCGGCACATGCCACCACTCCCAACATGGGGCAAGGTGCGTGTATGGCGATCGAGTCTGCTGATGTGCTGGGGCAATGTTTGGTGAAAAACGCCGCCATTGAAATCGCCTTTCAAGAATACGAGACCCGCCGCAAACCGCGCACAGCCTTCATCACAAATCAATCCTGGCAGATCGGACGTGTAGCACAAATGGAAAATCCGTTGGCATGCGCCATGCGCAATTTTGCAGTAAATACATTTTCAAACAATATGATGACCGCGCAATTATCCAAGGTCATGGGAGTGGAAGCGTGAAAAATATCCTTAAGCTCGAAGAACTGTCCATGTTCGCATTTAGTATTTTCCTGTTCTCAACTTTACACATTGCCTGGTGGTGGTATCCCGTCCTTTTGTTCGTGCCCGACCTCAGCATGGTGGGCTACCTGGTAAATCCAAAAGTCGGCGCGTGGACGTATAACAGCGTTCATCACAAAGCCGTGGGAATCAGCCTCTATGTGCTCGGCATTGCCCTTGCCAACACCCCTTTGCAGCTTACAGGCATTATGCTCTTCGGGCACTCCAGCATGGATCGCATCCTTGGTTATGGGCTAAAGTACCCCGACGCATTTCAACATACTCATTTGGGGGTGATAGGGAAATAAGATGAAATTAACAAGACGTGACATTCTTAAACTTGGCGGCGTAACACTCATTGCCGCGGTCGGTGGAAGTATATTCCGCGCCACAGATCAGGGTATGTTTAGTGCGGGTCAGGGTGTTGCCTACGAAGCGTGGATAAACTGGCGCGACGCGACAAATCCGCTCGAACGGATCGTTGCGGCTGGCATCCTCGCATCCAACCCGCACAACTCGCAGCCGTGGATCTTCCGCATTTCCGAATCAATGATCGACCTGTTCGCCGCACCCGAACGGCAGATCGGCGTGATCGATCCCTTCCGCCGCGAGATGTACATCGGACTCGGCTGTGCGCTCGAAAACATGCGACTCGCCGCCGAAGCCGAAGGATTCAAAGCAGACATCCGCCTCTTGCCCGACCCGACAACTGAGTTGCACGCCGCAAGCATTTCCCTGACTGAATCAGCGCCTGCCACTTCCCCGCTGTTCGAAGCGATTCCCCAGCGCCACACCAATCGCGCCGCATACGATACAACCCGCAGCGTGGACGAATCCACCTTCAGCGGAATCAATGCACTGGTCACAGAATCAACTGTCCGCTTAATTTGGATGCGTGGTTCTTCATCCCATAAAAGATTTGGTGAAGTCGCCATTGCCGCCGCTGAGGCACTTGTGGCTGACGAGCAGCAAAGCATGGACAGTCACAAATGGTGGCGGCAGGATTGGGATGAATTGCAGGAAAACGCCGATGGCATCACCCTAGACGCGCAAGGTATCCCGCCTTTCATTTTGGGCGCGGCAAAGTTTTTACCCGATATGTCGCGTTCATCGAACGATCAATCTTTTGTCAAAAACGTGCGCGATATTTACATTCCATCTGCCGGGGCGTTTGGCATTCTGGCGGTGAACAACGGCAAGGACAATACCCAACGTCTGCAATGCGGGCAGGTCTGGCAGCGCATTCACTTGTGGGCAGCCACACAAGGTCTTGCCATGCAGCCCCTCAACCAAATGACCGAACGCGCCGATCGCGAATCGCAACTTGGCATTGAACCTGAATTTGGAAATGCAATTGCAGAACTGATCGGCGATAAAAATTGGACAGGCATCATGCCTTTCCGCATGGGCCACCCCACAACCGCCGCGTCTCCCAGTCCGCGCCGCGGGTTGGATCAGGTGCTCGGATAGGATCTATTCAATAAGCGGTAGTGTAGAATCTTTTGGTCACATGAATTCATGTGACTAAAATCTTTTGAGGTGACCATGCATCAACTTCTTAAAAACGACCTTGCAAATTTCAACCACCTGCTTGAAAAGACCAAAGAATCTTCCAAGCAGTACCTTGATTCCATCGAACAACGCCCACCCGCAACCGGGTATTTGAAAAAGGAAAACCCTGGCATTCCCCTGCCCGGGATCGGTGCAGAAAAAACGCTGGAACTCTTTCTCAAACGCTACGGTGACGCCATGCCTGCCAGTAATGGACCGCGCTTCTGGGGGCTGGTCACCGGAGGCACGACTCCCGCGGCGGTGATCGGAGATTGGCTGACCAGCATTTATGACCTGAATTTGAGCCATGCCGCTAATTCTGTGGCACCGGATATTGAAATGGAAGCGCTGAATATGCTGGGTGAATTGTTTGGGCTGCCCGCTTCTTTCTCAGGGACGTTCGTTTCGGGCGCGACGATGTCTAACTTTTCAGCGTTAGCCATTGCACGTGAATGGATCGGTCAGCAGTCGGGCAAGTCCGTAGCGCAGGAAGGGCTGCAGGCAATTCCGCCCGTAAAGGTCTTGAGTTGTGAAGCGCATAGCAGCTCGTTCAAAGCCATGGCAATGCTTGGGCTGGGACGAAACTCCCTGAAAGTGATCGCCAGACTGCCCGAAAATCGAGAGGCGATGAACGTCGTCGAATTGCGAAAAGCTTTGGAAACGTTGAACGGCGAGCCGTGCATTGTCATCGCCAATGCGGGCACGGTCAACACAGTGGACTTTGATGATGTTCAAGCCATCGCGGCGCTGAAGTCTGAATTTAATTTCTGGCTGCATGTGGATGCGGCGTTCGGCGGGTTTGCGGCTTGCTCACCAAAGTTCAAGCATTTGCTCAACGGCATTGAACATGCGGACAGCATCACCATCGATGCACATAAATGGTTGAACGTGCCCTATGATTCGGCGATGGTCTTTACCCGGCACCGTGACCTGCAAATTTCGGTCTTCCAAAACAGTGCTGCCTACCTGGGTCCGATCTCAGAACCAGTGGATTTCATTCACCTTACACCTGAGAATTCTCGCCGCCTGCGTGCCCTACCTGCCTGGTTCAGCTTGATGGCGTATGGGAAGGAAGGCTATCAGGATATCGTTGAGCGAAATTGTGAAACGGCGAAGCTGCTGGGCGACAGGATCGAAGCCAGCAAGGAGTTCCGCCTGCTCGCCCCAGTACGCATGAACGTGGTCTGCTTTACCTTGAGCGGAGAGGTCACTGCAGAAAAAGTGAAAACATTTCTGGCAGACCTCCGCGATGACGGGCGGGTGTTCATGACACCGACCACCTACCTCGGCACTCCCGGCATTCGGGCTGCATTCAGCAATTGGCGCACCCAAGAAATAGATGTGGAGATCGCCTGGCAGGCGATGTTGGATTGTGTAAAAAAATAAGAGCAAGGCAGCCCTAAGTTTTGGACTGCCTTGCTCTACCGTCTTTCTGTGTGAAAGTTTCGCCTTTTAGCGTTGCACCAATACGAAGATGCCGGGGAAATTGGTGGAGAGTTCCAGGCGGGGTGTGCCGTCTTCGAAGACGAGTTTCAATCCGCTCAGAATCATGCGCGGATCATTCGGATGCAGGTTGAATTCACGCGGATTGCCGTTCTCATCCAGCATGAAATCTTTGAGCGGGAGCCAGCTGCCATTGTCCCAATACAGCAGGGTGTAGGCAGTGCCTTCTTCCAGGTTCGGCACATCAAAGGAAACATTCACCCGCCCACCCTCGCTGATGTAGGAGATTGACTTGCCGCTTTGCAGAATATCCAGCGAGAATGCTGAAGCATAGGTGTAGCCCGCTGGCAACTCCCCGGGAATGGCTGTGTTGTTCAAACGCTTGATGATCGCTTTGCCAGTTACTGGGCAAACGATCTGGATCTTGTCTTCATTAGGCAGGGTAGCATAGTAGTTACTGCGGTCTGCACAGGAAAGTTCGAATTCGATCTGTGAGCCGGTGGAAGTACCTAGGAATTCTAAAATTCCAACAGGCGAAGATTGTACTTCTGCCTCCACAATTGAGTGAGACGGTCCCAATGCAAATTAGCCTCCTGTGTCAAACTCTAGCTGAGCCACATATTGATTTCGTCAGTTGCATAACCAATTGTTTCAAATTATCTGTTCCAGTAACACATGCCCTCACAAACCCCCCCCCTTAATGCTGGGAATTATTTGAATAATTTCCTCCATTTACAAAAATACCTCCATAACCGTAAGCAGCAAAGCTACTATTACTCGAGACATTACCACCTTTATTATTACCGGAAGCAGAAACACCATTCGCAGTAGTAAAATTCCAATCTGTTTGGACATGCATGCCCACCAACATTATTGTTGAATGATATTTGTACCTTTACTGTCACTTTTCCCATTTGGGTAGTATGACTCCCTACCTCATTTGAGCGCAAAACCCATTTCAACCCAGTTATTAGAAGTGGCTAGTTAGAAATTTCCACAACGCCATTTGCCCGAAGTCCTGTATATGTGCGCCTTTTTGAGTACCATTAAACCTTATCATTTCCACCATTATCTGACGAAATGCCCACCAAACAATCCAGTGTAAGAATTATTATTAAAAGTACTATTCGATATATATAAAGGCATTTGCTCAGTTCTTGGTTCTATTGGATTTTCCCACCCCATAATCCAACGCCATTAGTATTGTTGTTAAAATTACTTTTATTAATGCTTGTTTTTTTGACACGAGTTAATTGTAATCCGTATACACCTATTGTCTCGGTTTCCCGATTTACCCAGTCAATGGTTGTTGGATACAATACTGGATTCGTAACACCAGTCCAGCAACAGTATTAGTTACTAGTTTAAGATCGCATCTCCACCAACTACAACCTACTATTGGAAACATTAAATCACTAGTTTTCTCCACTTGGTGATTGATATTGGCACTGAAAACGTGGAGCTGCCAGATAAAGTAATTGTGCTGTCTTGAGTGGTGTCCCCATCCCAGCCGCCTTGTAAGGTAAGTGCATTTCCCTCAAAATTAATAGCTGGCAAAGAACCATCAAATAAAACATCGTTTACTGAGTACGTTGGTGTAAAGTAAATGACCCCATTTACCCCATGTATTGGGTCTAATGTTGTTACTTTCGCAATAATCTTATCAAGTAAATTTCCTGAACCTATTGTTCCAATCGTTGTATCATTCACACAGTCTACTGTGACTGTGGTCACGCCTGCCGGGCACCACATGGGATCAGCAACCGCCATCACCTCCGCTGCTTCTTGGGTGGCAAGCGGCAGGACTTCCCCATTTTCGCCCAGCACTACAAGGGAGGTATCCGCAGGCAGGTCTTGGAGCAAGTCCACGGGGACGGGTTCTTCTGTTGTAGGCGGCTCCGTTGCTACGGGCTCAACAACTACAGGTTCTTCTGTAGCGACAGTTTCGATGGGCAATACTTCCGCCACAGGTTCCTCGGTTGGGGGCAGCGTTTCTACGACCACCTCTTCGGTGGGAACAGGTGGCGGGGTGACATCATCTGCCAACGCAGGAGTGACCCATACGAAGTGGGTCAATAGAATCAGCAGACCAACGACAAAGACGGTCGTCCATAGTTTTGTTTTCATAGTATTCCTCCAACGCCTTTAAGGATTCACCGGGCAAGAATTGAGAATGGCTTGTCTCTGCATAAAGCGTTCCACTTCAAGTTCGGTCAGGTTGCGATGAGCGGCGTTACAGCCCAGCCCCACCCACGTGAGCGGATCAATGTTCCAACGGATGGTACGTCCGTAGTCTTCGCTTTGCCCCTTCTCCACGGTTACAAGGTAAGAACCGTCAAAGTAGGCAGCCATCACCGGGCGTTCGAAGCCTTCCAGTTTTAAGAACGGCAGGGCAGCGGCTGGGTTGGTCACATCCCACACGATCACGGTCAGGTCGTCACTGGCTGAGGCGAGCAACACTTTTCCTGAAAGAGTGCCCAGGCTCAAGTCGTGGATGGAGCCGGTGTGTTCCGTCAAAAGGGTATCGTTGTCACTGAGACGAATCTTCTGTTCATCCACCACTTCTGCTTGAATATCACCACTGGAGGCGCTTGTGCCCACATCGCTGGGAGCAGGGGCATTCGTTACCGGCTGGCTAAGCGGGCTAAACGTGGAGAGGTCCCAACGCACAACTACACGGTCATCGCCGCCGGAAATGAGATAGGGTTCCCCATCTGCCAACTTGCCGAATGCCACGGCATTGACGGGCTTGGTATGCGCCACCAGCGGCAGCCCCACCTGATCGCCAGTATCTGCCTGCCAGAGCATGATCTTGTTATCGAAACCGACCGAGGCAAGCAAAGTACCGTCGGCGCTGAATGCCACGCTGCGCACATAGCCGCCATGTTCGCCAAGGATGTTCGGATCCTGCAATTGCTGTGCTGCTGCATTCCAATCCCATAGCACAACCGTGCGGTCATCACTGACCGAGGCAAACTTAACACCCTGAGGGTCGAAAGCAATAAAGTTGACCGCAGATGTATGCTGAACGATCGGCTCTCCGATCATCTGCGCATAAGATGACTGCGATACATCCCATAAAATGATCTGTTGGTCATCGCCTGCCGAAACAAGGACTGCCCCATCGGGGCTGAATGCCAGGCTGTTCACAAAGCTGGAATGTCCGGTGAGCGGCGCACCTTTCATTGTGGGCTTCTTCGGGTCTGTAATATTCCAAATGATGATATGCGTATCAAATGCGCCTGATGCCAGCAACATGCCATCGGGACTGATGGCAAGGGTCTTGATCTGGTTGTTATGATTTTGGCGCACATCGGCAAGCAGGCTCGGCTCTGCCGCATTTGTCACATCCCAAAGAGTGATCTGCCCCTTGTTATCGGTGCAGCCCTGGTATTGGTCATCCACCGGCACACATCCGCCAGCAGCCAACAAAAGCGTTCCGTCGTATTGATGGAACACCAACGAATTGGCAATGCCGTAATCGCCAAGCACTTTCCCCAACGGCTGACCATTTGAGTCGGCGAGGATGATCTCGCCGTATTTACATTGATTGTTGTCGTACTCGCGGCAGCTCGAAGCAGCGAAGACAGTGCCATCCGGGCTGACCGCCACACTGCCGACAGGTCCTTGATAACCGAACAGACGGGTGTAAGGCACGAATTCAAGCAGGTTGAACAAAGTTGAACGTGTTAGCAGGCTGGACTCATCACGCTTGAAAGCTTCCATGCTCAACAGCAAAGCCTGCGCATGGTCACTGTTCTTGACCGAATCTGCCTGCGCAGCAAGGCTGCCAGCCAGAGCGAGCTCTGCCTGTTCCTCCGCTTTAACTTTCGCCTCATTGGCTTCCTGCGCCGACTTTGCCTGTTCCTGCTCGGCTCTTTCTGCCTTGGTCTTTTCACCATTGGCTTGCACCCCAAACCCGATCGCAACCACCAACGCAATGATGGCAGCCACAAACCCAACAAAGATCATGCGGCGCTGCATTTGGTCACGTTTGCGGCGACGCACCTGCTTGCTGGATTGTTCAAGGAATTCCTGTTCTTCTGTGGTGAGATTAAGAGCAGCCGCTTCCTTCTCCGCCTGAGCCAGTTCCTGCTCATTGAGCAGCACGCCTTCACTGCGACCTTGCTGCCCCCACAACAACACACGCTGTTGAAATACACTCAGATTCTGCTCAAACCATTTGCGGTTACTGGTCTTCACCGGCTCGATCAAACGGTCATGAGAAAGTTCGTACCAGATCTGCCCGGCACGCAACTCTCCACGAACCAGATCACCTTGCAAAGCGCGGATCACCTCATTGTTCAACCCGGCGCTGCTGCCCGTCTCTTGCAAGATCATGTTGCGGGTCTTGTTGGCGGTGATCAATTCATTATCGAACCACTCACGGATGAGGCGTTCAGGAAGTTCTTCTCTTTGGCAACCGCAGCCACGCGTCCGTTGTAGAAAACTTCAAGTGATTGATTAACATCACCCACTTCAAGCAGGTCGTTGCCGGTGATCTGGGTGCCGTTGGGCGGTAGATTCTGCCAGAGCGAAAAACAGACCACCTGCAATTGCACCGGCTCTACATACTGCCCCGATTGCACTTCCGGAATACCACCCGCTTTATGCACCAAAATACCCGAAAGGTCTTCCACCAATTTTTCAGCGATGCCTTCAGCAAACGGGCGGATATTCTCCACCGGATTCTTCACCGCTTTCAATGCGGCTTCGCGGGTCAGGCGCTGCATGTAATAACGGGTACGCAACCCGCCAGGCAGCAAATGCGCGTACAGATCCAGTGAAGCGATGTAGTCATCACGCATGATCAGGATCACGGTCAGGTACGGGTCATCTTGCAAGGCTTGCGCCACCTGCCGGAAGAAGTCACCATGCTTGAGCCAGGCATCCAATTGGGTGGTGAATATCTCTTCGAACTGGTCAATGATAAGCACACGCCGCCAGTGCAATTCCTGATTCACACCAGATGTGCGGGTTGCATCAAAGTAATAGCCATTGTCATTAATATCCAACCCGGCAAGAAATTCAGGGATGGTCTTGTGTGCCAGCACAGCGGGCTCGGTCTTTTGCTGCAAAATGCTGTTCATTAAATTGAAGGCATATACATTTTCGATCTGTACGCCTTCGGGGAGATCGCCAAGCACACGTCCCACGGGCAACACTTCAAAATCACCCTGCTCCAGCTCCGGGATCACGCGGGTATTAAGCAGGGAACTTTTGCCTGCACCCGATTGGGCATAGAACAGGATCAGTTTTTCAGAGGAGATCAATGCCAGCAGATCGCGGGCTTCGCGCTCTCTGCCGTAAAAGAATGCGCCATCTTCTTTTTGAAATGTGCGCGGACCCACATAGGGATTTTTCACGATTGTATTCATGCCTGTCCCTGCCTGTATGTATTCCAATCATTCCAAAGCTTTTGAATGAACGCTTCCGAATCATTCCATTCCACATCAAATTTTCGGCGGTCGAAGTAGCGCCCCAGATAATCGAGAGAGCGCTCTTCGTTCTCGATACGCCGGTCATCTTTCTTTAATTGAATGACCATGCCGCGTGGAGAGAATTCGTCGCGCCGGAATTTCAAGAGGAAGCGGAACATCACCCGGAAATCCCAATCGCGCAGGTGATAGCCAAGCAGCAGCAGGTGCGATTCGCCCAACGCCCGCCGCAAGCTGAGCGGCACCACCGGGTTCAGGGTATTGGTATCTTCGACCATGGCGATCAGGAAATTAAGATAATCGTCTTCGCTCATTACCATCGTTTGCGGGTAATCTTCCAAACCATAGAGATGATAGACCAGCGGATTGGTGACGGTCGGCAGATAGTCCAGGTCGGTGCGATGTTCGGGTGAAGCGCTTGAGATCTCCCCAGACCAGAAACAGATCTGCGTCCGCGGCTTTTTCCCTTCCGCCTCGAGCGCCCGCTCTAAAAAGTCACTTTGACTGGTGGTAACGTAGATCGGCAGCGGCAGGCGTGCCAGCAAACGCAGCGGGTCTTCTCCCCCATCCGCAAAGCGCGGATAATCCAGCTGATTGGCGATCTCGGAAAATCGCATTTCATGAATACGCGGCATCAGCCGTTCGGCAATGTCGGCATAGTTGGGGTCGTCTTTGGCAAGGGTGAGTAGAACGGTCTTCAGGAATTCAATGTATTTAGTACGGGCATGCGGGTCGTCTTTTTGTTCCACCAAAAAATACTGCGCCACCCGCGCCAGGTTTTCTTTATCCTGCATGGGATATTCAATGAAATTGGCCCATTCTGCTGTCAACTGTTCATTAATGGAAGGCAGCCCTTCTTCGAGGGTTTCACCGCCTTCGCGGAAGATCTGCTCGACCCGAAATGAATTACTGACGATCGGGATCACAATGCCTTGATTAATGCGCGGCAGAATATCATCCAACACTCCTGGCTTTGCCCCAGACTCCTGTGAAAGCTTTGCCCTTGCTTCTGCAAATCTTTTGTTGATTCCCATCGTTCACCGCCTTAATTTTTTTACAATTTTCTGCCTTCTAAACACTCATGGCAATTCGAAAACCGTTGCGAGCACCGGGAAGCCCCGCATCATCGGGAGCCTGCCCACTCCGAGCAGCGCAACGTAGTAAAGCCGTATCATCTTTCATGGAACTGCCGCGGATCACTCTGCGAACCTGACGACTGGCATTCAGGTCATTACGCCGGTCATCCTTCCATGGATATGTAAAATCAGGGTCAGGCGCAAGGCGCTTCTCTCCCCAAAGTGAACATGTCCACTGCCGGATGTTGCCCACCAGATCGAAGCAGCCAAATTCATTTTGTGCGGAGAAGGCGTCCACTGGTGCAAGCAGGGCAGCGCCGTGGTTACAGCGCCCATTTTCAAACTCATCCCCCCATGGGTATAAAGTTCGCCCGCCTGCACGGCAGGCTTTTTCCCATTGGGCTTCATTTGGAAGAGTGTATTTCCGTCCGGTTCGCCCCGATAACCATTGGCAGTAGGTTATGGCATCATAGAATGTGATTCCCGTGACCGGATGATTGAGGCGGTCTTTTGGCGAATGTTGACCGTCCCAACCCATATTGGGCGTGACCAGCCTGCCGGTATCGCGAATGAACTCTTCGAACTGGGCATTGGTTACGGGATACTTGCCGATGCGATAATCGGGTAGAAAAACTTCATGTTCCGGCGATTCGGTTCCGGGTCCGCCCTGAGCCGCTGGGCTGCCCATCCAAAATTTCCCCTCTGCGATGTGAACGGTTTTTGGCTCAAAATATTCAACGGCAATATCTTCTTCGGCATATCCGCGCCAACGGCGGATATCGCGAATGAGTCGTTCGATATCCGCATTGAAATCCGGATCATTGCGAATGCTGATGGCGTTTTGGAAGGTAAGTTGTAATAGACTTTCGGGAATATCATGCGGCGATGGCATGGGGGCATTCATCAAAAGGACTGGGACCACCATGATACGGTTCTGTTCCAAGCCCCTGAGACCCGTCTCCACCTCAATGCGCGTAAAATCGTTTGGGTCGAAGAGTCGTTTGTTCCCTACTGAATCGGTAATACCTGCCCATTGCGGACCAATGATAACAAGCATGACCTGACACCCATGGGTTTCTTTTTCCAACACGGATCGAAAATCGACCCCGGCCGGGATATCATCCAGGTCACGAAAAACGCTTTTGTTTCCAAAAGCAGATTCAAGCCTGTCTTTGATGCGACCAATGTGATAGGTGCTATCTGCGCGACGATAGGAGATGAAGATTCGCATGATGATGGCTCAGCATTCAATCTCTCGGTGCGTTGAATTGGGTGCGATTCCACCCTGCACGAGGTGCGACTTCAGCGTCTAAAATTAAGGCTAAAAATTTTATTATTAAATATGGGAATTTACTGAATTCCGTTGAATTGTACCATTATTCACATATAAAGGTTTTCCCACACCTTTCAAAATTTTAATGAAAAAACCGCCATCTCGTTGGGTCAGACGGCGGTTTTTAAGGGCAATTAAAGGTGCATTCTTATGGGATAGGCAAGTTTGGGCACAATTGCACATATTTCTCATCGTTGAAGAAAAAGCGCCACTCGGATGTACTAAAGTTGCGTGTCAAACGACTACACGCCGCCGCGACAACCTCTTCCTCAGGTATGGTCTTCATTAACGTGAGATCATAAACTTGAATGGTTTTTAGAGAAGATCCAAAGAGGGTTTCTCCATCGGGTGAAAATGTCAGCCCGGTCACATCACTCTTTTGACGGATGCGATTCAATTCCATGCCGGTAATTGCATCGTAAACGAATATCTCATCCGTACCGCCAAGAAACAACTGGCTGCCTTTGGGGTCAAACAAGATGGAAGATGTTGGGGGACCCGAATATTCAGCGAGTTTGTCGTACTCACCGTCCTCCAATACCCAGACATACGTCTGCCCGGAGGAGGTGCTGGACCATGCGCTCGACGCCAGAGTATTTCCATCCGGGCTGAATGTGAGCAGATAATTTGCGCCAGGCGCACTGACTTCGCTCACAACAGTTTTCGTATCCAGATCAAGTATGACGACCTTGCCATCCATGCCGACAGCAAGTTGGTTCGTTGTGGAGACAGCGAATGCATATACAGCCGAGGGAGCCTGCCAGAGAATGCCATTATCGCTGCCATCCAAGCCACGATTTTGCAGCATGCCATCTTCGCTGCCAAGAATTAGAGATTGACCATCGGGTGTAAAAGCCAATAACTGAGCCGGACCTGCGCTCGCAATGGAGCGTGTATTGCCCTGAGATTTATTAAAGAGAGCGACTTGTCCCTCAAAGGTTGATGCAGCCAGCCAGTTACCCTGCGGATCAATGGCAAGGTCATAAACGAAATCCGGATGAAAATCAATGATCGGCTTGCCTTGGGGGGTTATCCGCGTGTCAAAAAGCGCGGGGTCGAATACCCAGACCTCTCCCCCGGCTGAAGCGGCATACCACCCACCATCGGGGCTCATTTCAATATTTGAGACAAATTCGTCGAAACGCATATATCCGGTGTTCATCGAAAGAGCGGAGATATCCCAAATGGAAATGTTACCTCCCAAATCTCCTGCTACAAGATAGCGATTATCCGCGCTAAATTCCAGTACGGTTCCATCTTCGCGCAAAGGGATTTGGAACATTTCGGAGCCGCTGGCAGCGCTCCACACGCGCACGGTTCGGTCGGAGCCGGTAGATGCGATCCATAAACCGTCGGGGCTGATCTTGACTTCACTCACTACGCTATCCTGCAAAAAGCGCAGACGCTCTTCGCCTGTCTTTGTATCCCAAACACGGATACGAAAATCATCGGAGGCGGTTACAAACCAGGTTCCATCTGGACTGAAGGCTACGTTCGTAACCCGGTCTTCATTAAGGACGCGCAGGATCTCCTCACCAGTGAAGGGACTCGTTAGCACAGCGCAGTTATCGGCACTACCTGAGATCAGTTGATTACTATTCGGGCTGAAAGCGATCTCGAATATTTCATCGCGATGCGCTCCCCCGGTGATGATCTGCTTGGTGCCCAAATTCCAAAATGTGATCGAGCCGATATCCGAGGCGGCGGCAAACCATTCACCATCGGGGCTGAAGGCAGTGACGCGTAAATTCCCATATACAGAGAACTCGCCGTATGGCTCATAGCTGGAAAGCCGGATCAGATTGATACGCGCATCATCGCGCGTCATTGCAAGCAGGTCTCCATCCGGGCTGATGTTCACATCGCGCACCGAAACTCCCCAATCGAATTGTTTTAAGGGTGTGCCGTCATTTGCGTTCAAGACTTGAACCATGCCGGAAGAATCACTGATGACCAGAATCTTTCCGTCGGGACTAAAGACCGCATCTAGAACTGCCCCTGGGCTGTTTACACAGAATTTATTTTGACCATCCTCAAAGCGGGAAAGACAGGCACTGCCGTCTTCACTGGTCGATACAAAGGTTGAACCATCTGGACTAATTTCTATGTGGAGGATCGAGCCTTCCCTTTCAGACTGCTTAACAGGAATCGGCAGCAGGCTGATATTCTTTCTAAGGATATCGTCCGCTTCTACAGACGGTTTTCTGCGAAGCGAGTCGATCGCAAATAATGTACTGGTGAATAAGCCACCCGTTCTGGACTGGTAGATCTGCCCACGGGCTGCACTGCGCTGGGCTTCTGCGATCGCCTCATTCGTGATCGCTTTCGCTTTGGCTGCAACGGCAGCTTTCTCGCTGCTTTTGGCGCGTTCTTCATTTTCGACAGCCTTTTGTCTTGCTACTTCGGCAGCTTGAGCATTTTCCAAAGCAACTTGCCGCTGGCTGATGGCAAAAAGCGATAACAAAATCATGATGACGAGGGTTGCGGCTGCGGTAATAAATACGGCTGTTCGAGCCCGCTCACTGCGTTTACTGACCGAAAGATATAGATCCTGCAATTCAGAAGGTTTGGGGTCGCCATTCCCATGCGTAGCCAGCATCAGTGCAGCACTGCGCAAATCGGCTCCACGCAGAAGGAGGCTGGCTTCTTTTTTACGATCCCACTCCAGGGCGCGGACTTGTAACCGACGATGTTCACGCAACCATTCAACATCCAGATCGATCGCCAGTTTTACTTTATCGATCCCCTTTGCGTAATCATCCGTCTCCCGCAGGAAGATCCAATTCAAATCACGGATGGTGGTTTCGGTGGCGTTTGGATCAACGTCGCGAACAACGATGGGGATGATGCGCTTGGCGTTCTTTTTGGCGTGCATCCATTCAACTTTACACACCTCAGATTTTATAGAATCCGGGCTGACAAGGAAAAGAAAAGCATCTGCCTGCTCAATGCCCTGAAGGATCTGGTCGAGCCAGCCGACCGCAGGAGGGATGTCTTCCCAGTCCACCCATACATCCATTCCAGCGGACTTAAAATCCGCCATCAGTTTGTGGGCAACTTCAGAGTCCTTACGCGAGTATGAAATAAAAATACCTGCCATGCGTCACCAACCTCTAGATAAATTGAATAAAAGTAAATTAGCATAAGTGCTCTCGCCGCAATCCCCGGCGGCGAGGACGCCGCCTTGAGCAGGGCGAAAAATAGACTTTTACAAGAAGTCTATTGAATAAAAGTAAATTATACCTGTGCTGGGCATAAAAACTTCTCAGGCTTAGATTTCATTAACCGAAGGTACTTTTGATCTGCACGTTCCTATTTTGGGACGTAATACTTGATCGTTAATTGAGGGCGGGCAGAATTTACCCCATAATTTCCACTGAAAAAGGAAAGATAATCATCGCGTCGGTCGTCATCATCATCCAATTGAAAGCCCAAACGAATCTGAGTGCCCCCTTTCAAATTGATATAAGGAAAGGCGGAAACGTCGAGGTTCGTCCAATACCAGCCGCCCACCGGGTTGTTCAGGATCAGCCCGGCATTGTACAAACTGGCAGGTGCTTGAAAATCGGATATTTGCAGCGCACCGATCTGAAGCGGACCGAAACTACCGAAGGCACCCTGACGCAGATCCACCCACATGGCACGATGGGTATCAAATGGATTTGTCCCAACGATTTTTTCAGTTTGCAAAGTCAAGATCGCCTGCGTAATAATGGCTGTATCCGGCAGCGACGCTGTGGGGAATTGCAATATCGAACGGTACTGATTATCCTGTGCATTGTCACCCACTCTAAAGGTAATAGCGTTCGAATTCAGTGTGCCGCCTTTGTTACTAGTCTCTTTTGATTCGAGGATCCAGCCGTCTTGCGCCCCATCAGAACTAAAAGAGACGGACTGAATGACAGGGGTCAAACGGTCCACAATATAGGTATCACCAGCAGTAAAATCACCATTCCCCATACCTGCACCACCCAACGGAGATCCTGCCGCATCGAGAATGCTGTCGTTATCGACCAGGTCCAGGCGCAGCGACCCACTGCCGCTGCCTGTATTGACGACGACGGTATATGCTGCCTCTGCTCCGTTCACGGATGCAGCTCCCGCATCGCTCAAGCCGATAACGGTTGCGGCAAAATCAGCCGCATCCACGCCGGTGACAGGCTCCGAAAACGTGACGGTGAAGCCTACGCTTCCAGCCGTAGTAGGGCTTGGGTCTGCGCGCAAGATCGAGGTCACGCTTGGAGCGTTCTTGTTATTAACGTAAATTTCGCCAGCGAAAAAGTCCCCGTTCCCAGTGCCCGCCCCGCCCAATGGAATAAACGTCGAATCCAGGATGCTATCGTTATCCACCAGGTCAAGACGTAACGTCCCATCGCCCGTGCCTGTATTTGCCGTGACTATATATGAATTTCCTGAACCAAAAACCTCGGTGATGGACGAGTTAGCTATCAAGCCAGTTGTGGTCAAAATAAAATCACCCACGTCCACACCGCTGACCTCTTTAGAGAAGGTCACATTAAAATGTACCAACTCTGCATTACTGGGAGTCGGATCTGTGCGCAAAATGGTACTGACTGTCGGAAACGCAGGCTCTGCTGGTGCAGGTGTATCCGTTGTAATTGGGGCAGGCGTATTGGTCGTAGGCGGGATGCCATACCCAGACTCGAACGCGCCCAAGTCTGGGGCACTGCCACCAAACTGATCATTGATTCCAGGAAGCAGAATACCGCGGTCAATATTTGAGCTATTCGGCAGCAAAGTCATATCTGTCGATAAACCAGGCGAACTTTCATGCCCATTACAATCCAAACCTGCTGAATGGCACAATTGATTCAAATCGGCATACGAAATACCTTCCCACACAAAGCGGGTACTGGCGTTTAAAGTGAACCAGTTGTTGTAATTCCAATCGTGACCCATAGAACCGGGGTTATGGGCTTCTACTGAATATCCATTGGCATGAAAAATATTATTTCGCAAGATGGAATTTTGCGCCGCGCTGATCAACTCAACAGAATGTGTATTGGCAAATGTCGTAAAACTGGTATTGTGATACATCAAAACCCAGCCATCCGAATTTCTGTCCCATTTCACACTACGAGCTGTAAAGTTTACGAAGGTATTCCGCAAAATCCAAACGGGTCCCATGGTTATAGGAGCAAGTGATATACCAACCAGGGTCGAATCAACCTTATTATTCCTAAAGCGATGGTTGACACACGTCCCTTCCGGTTCGAGCGCATCATCGCCGATGTGATGAATGTAGTTATTATAAATATCGGCATCGAAGGCAACACCCGGATCATTCAATGCTGCCGATGAGCTGGTGTAAATACCGTTGAAATAATGATGGATGGTGTTTCCGCGCACGATCGCGCCGATATGTCCACGTAGGACGATCGCCATGGACTCCATCGAAGTCCCTTTGACGGCATTCCACGCCCACTCGCCGAACACCGGATCAGACATCTCGTTATATTCAATACGCGTATCATTGCCGCGATCTTCCCCGCCTGTCCACTCTACAAAGACCGGATTCTGTACGTTGTGAATTCTGTTCTTACGGATCACAATGTGGGAGGAGTTCTTCGAACATACGCCGCAGCCAAATTCGGTGCCGTAATAACGCATCTCAAATCCTTCGATCCAGATCCAATCGCGCTCGTCTGCCAAAAAGGCGGCATTGAACTGCGGCACCTGCCATGTATATTTATACGGCTCGCGGTTGGTATGAACATACAAGCGCGCGTTAACCGGGTCGTAGAACCAGCCTTCACCCATGGGCACATTATTGTGCCCATTTGCATCCAACAGGTCGTTTAGAAAATCATACTTATAAAACCGCAGCCCATCCCTCGCCAGATATTTAATGCCAGGGTTGACCTTCGTGAACCAGACATTCGGCTTCCCATCCATTGGCTTCCACTCCTCCACCGGAATGGAAATGGACCCATCTAAAATCGCGCCGCCCCCCTCCGCTTTGACCTGTATCCAATTCCCGGATGTGCCCGAGTCTGGGAATGTAACCGCCTCTTTATAAATTCCATCTGCAACCAAAACCTGCGAGCCAGGCAGTGCCCGGTTGACACCTTCTTGGATCGTACGAAAAGGCGCGGTAATCGAACCGTCCCCGCCTGGGAACGCGTCGTCGTTTACATATATTACATTGGTAGGTGTAAAGGATAATTCGTCCGGCTGGGTGGTGAATGTACCGCTGACCTCAGAGGAACCATCTGAAACTTTTACCTCATAGGTCGTGGATTGCGTCAGATTGAATAGACTCCCCACCAACCGTCCATCCTTGATGCGCATGAGCGGGTGACCCGGACTCCAATTCGCCTCACCGCTGCGACGGTAGGTCAATTGCGCAGAGGCGGGCAGCCCAGAACCGCTGACAACAACTCCCGCTGTTTCGATATTCGCAACAAAACTAATCTGACTAAAATCCCCAGCTGCACTCGCATCAACTGATTGCGCAGGCGTACCCACAGAAAACGCCATTGCCCCGATCATGCAAACAAAGGCCAGAGGGCGAAAAAACTTCGAAAATTCTGAGATTGCTTTCATAGGAACACCAATGAGACGAAAACGCCTCTTTTCAATTCCACTATAGCACGCGCATTCTAAAATACAATTCCGGTAGCATGACAAAATAAAAAGGCTCGAACGGGTCCGTTCGAGCCTTGGAATACGATCTTCAGTTTCTTGTGAAGATTCTCTTCTACAAACGTTTCGCGATCAGGTCTCTCGCCAGTTCAAGCTCATCATCGATGATGGTATGGTCCATATTGGGATACACCCTCTCCGTAACGTCCGCACCAAGAGAAGTGAGCAATGCAGTAGTTTCCTTAACCCGTTCCAGTGGAATGAACGGATCTACATTGGAACAACCATTAAAGACCGGCATCGCCGCCACATTCCCCACCGCCTCGCGCGGTTTTCCACTTTGCCAAATATAACCCCCGCTAAAAATGAGCAGACCACCATACGAGCGCGGATTGCGAATGACATACTCAGTAGAGAGGCTGGCGCCTTGTGAGAACCCGCCGATGAATATCTTTTCCACTGGAATGCCGCTCGCCTCGATATGTTTGATCAGTCCGTCGATCTTGGCAATGGCAGCCGAAAGATACGGCTCGTTCGATTCCACCGGCGCGATCAATCGATTTGGGTACCAGATGGAGCCTTCCGCCTGTGGGGCAATGTAGGCAACTCCGGGGAAGTTCAGAGGCGCTGACAAAGACAAAATATCCTGCGCCGAAGCGCCCCGCCCGTGGACGAGGATCATTGCTGCGCTGGCATCTTCCAATTTTGCGCCCGCTGTATACACAGGAGATGTTGCGTGAGGCATGGTCATGAGAGGCTCGCTTTTTTAATGGGATTAAGAGTAAGAGGCAACAGGCTGGCTTCGATCTCAGCACGCTGCGGTTCAACCCATGCCGGGAGCTTCAGGGATTCACCCAGCGACGTTTTGGGTTCGTCGATCAAAAAGCCGGGAGTGTCGGTTGCGATCTCGAACAGGACACCGCCCTGCTCGCGGAAATAAATGGAATGGAAATAGCTGCGGTCCATGACCGGGCTGACGCGGAACCCCGCTTCACTCAACATGGATTGATAGGTCAACTGCTCCTCATCATTCGCCACACGGAAAGCGATGTGATGGATGGAGCCCACACCGAACCCCGCCTGCATCTTACCGGGGCGATGAATCAGGTCTACGATGTGACCGAGTGCATGCCGGTCACTTTTGAAGCGATGACGATTCTCCTCCGCACCTGCGAACTGATAACCCATTCCCTCAGTTAACAATGCGGATGTTGACTCCACTTCCTCCAGCCAAAGGGTTATGCTGTGAAACCCGTGTAACGCATAAGCCTCTGGAATGGGACCCTCTTCCCAATGGTGAATGGCAGGCAGGCTTTCCACTTCGACCAATTCCACACCCATCCCATCGGGGTCTGAAAAGGCAAGGACATTCTGCCCAAACCGTGTGTCAATGGCTTCGGTTTTAATACCATTTTGTTTAAGCCGTTCTTGCCAGAATGGAAAAGAATCAACCGGGACGTTGTATGCCACAACATTGGTTTCGCCGTTACCACGCACACCGCGGCGCATATTGGGCCAGGCAAAGAAGGTCAATACGCTGCCGGGGTTGCCGACCTCATCGGCAAAATAAAAATGATAGGTATCGGGCGAGTCAAAATTGACCGTGCGCTTGACCAGCCGCTGCCCAAGCACGTTTCGATAAAAATCCACGTTACGTTGTGGGTCGCTTGCTACTGCAGTCACATGATGCAAACCTCTAATAGGGTCCATGTTTTACTCCTGTTTTCCAGATGTATTCACCAAGAAAAAATTTCGTTGGATTTGTGTAAAAAAAGCCTCCGGGTGTAGACCGCAGAGGCTTTGAATATATTACCCGTATAATTCTTTTCGGAAAAACTCAGGCAAAGCAAATGCCGCTTTGTGAATTTCAGGATTGATATATTGATTCTCACCAGGTGGAAGCGGCGTCTTAAGTCCATTTTCCCAAGGAGTGTCCGAGACATACATGAAACCGATCCCGCCGCCAAAATAGGTGGGAATATTGGCATAGTAATAAGCAGGATTCTTCGTGAGCGCTTTGGCAGATTGATATATGGTCTTGATCAGCGCCGTGTCGAAGTACGGCTGCTCACATTGAGTCGCTGCCGCGCCGCCAGGGACGAGGGCACGCACCACCAACTTTTGGAATTCATCTGAAAAGAGTCGCTCCGCCATGCCAATAGGATCGGTGGTATCCGAGATGATGACATCGAACTGACCGGGGTTTTCTTCCAAGTAGCCAAAGGCATCCCGAACGAGCAGCTTGGAGCGTGGATCAGACCACGGGTCCCCGAAGGAGGCGGCGAAGTATTCGCGGGAAAGATCCACCACGCGCTGATCCAATTCACAGACCACAGCTTCCGTCACGGATGGATATCGCAATACTTGTTTCAGCGAGCCGCCATCTCCGCCACCGACGATCAACACACGCTTCGGCGCTCCGACTGCGAGCATGGGTACATGCACGATCATCTCGTGATAGCCCATGTTGTCGCGCTCGGTGAGTTGGATGATGCCATCCAGGATCATGGCATTGCCAAAAAACTCGGTTTCGACAAGTTGCAGATGTTGATACTGAGTCTGCTCGTCGGCAAGCACGCGTTTGACGCGGATGCCTTTACGATAGTAAGGGTGTAATTCTTCGGTAAACCAGATACTCATTCAATGTCCTTAAGCCGCAATCGGCATTTTGGTTTCGACAGAAGCTTCGCGGTCGAGCTTGCGAACCGCGAAATCATCTGCACCAAAGGCTTCTTTGAGGCGCATCAGCACGGGCATAAAATCCTGACCGACGGCGCAAGTAAAGAGGTCAATGGCACAGTAATTATACTCAGGCCAGGCGTGCAGGCTGGCATGCGATTCGGCAAGCAGCAGGAAGCAGGTAAAGCCATGCGGGCTAAATTTATAAAACCCTTCATCAACGACGGTCAGACCGCTATCACGCACAGCTTGAGAAAACAACGCGTAAGCCTTCTCACTATCCATGAGTACTTCGCGGTTGCAATCGGAAAGATCAAAAATATAATGTTCACCTAATTTTAAACTTGCGTTCATTCACACCTCTGTGGTTAAAAAGTAAAGAACCCGCCTAAAAACCTTTTCCATTGATCCGCAGGATGTATCCCTGCGTGACAAATGAAACTGTCTCTAAGCAGACTCTGTTGTAGTACTTATACTATGCGCTGACGGAGTGTCAATCTTTTTGGGCGGTGAATATTATTTACTGCAGTCCATCAGTAAAATCAAAATCATCATTATGAACTTTGCACAGTCCACAATGATGATTCGTTAACCCTATTCTATGATGATTTAATTTTGTTGAGTTTTCACCGCACCATTCCAATAACCTGTCCTTCCACTTTATCTGCCCAAGGGTATATCTCAGTGCCTTTGGCAGCTTCGCGAATGATTGGGTCTTCGGAGTAATGCCCGCGGCTTTCCCCTGGAAGCAATTCGGCAATTCGGCGCATGATCTCATGACCGATCTCATCCAACTGGTCACGGAGTTGTTGCCCGCGTCCTTCGGCTTTGAAAGGACCGAATGGCTTACCGATATTGACCTGTATCCTGGCGCGACGTCCACGCTTGAGGTTGGGAAGCACTTCGGGCATGTTGACCAAGCCAACGGGAAGGAGAGGCGCGCCTGTCTTGACCGCCAAAAATGCTGTCCCAGGGCGGGCAGGGCGCAGAACAGTCGCCCAGTTGCCCCCTTCCGGAAAGATCGCCAGTACTTTTCCTTCTTTGAGAATACCTTCTGCGGCACGGATCGAGTCTTTGGCACCTGTACCACGATACAAGGGATGGTATCCCCACAAGTATGGAAGGATGCGTGAAAGCTTTGGTGCGTGTGGAGTTTCGGCACCGCCAAGGAACTCGATCTCCCGCGGTGAAACTCGCACAAAACTGGCTGGGTCGACAAAACTAAAGTGGTTCCCCACCATAATGAGTGGACCCGACGCAGGGAAATTCTCCGCGCCGTTGATCTCAAGGTCTGTCACCGCATGGAAAACCGGCTTTGCAAGCCAACGCAGAAAATTCCGCACCAGCTTGCGTCGAGGGGATGAGAATTTTTCAGCACTCATACATTAATCTGCCGGGGTGTATTCGAGCGCCGCCTGACGCGCGCGCTTTTCGCTCACCGATAACAGAACAAGGGTGCCCACTATAAGAAAGACCACAATCGAAAGGATACCCGCACGCTGCCCCGTCTGCTCAGCCAACAGGGTTTCCATCCCCTGCGCCTCAAGGCGTAAGGCAACACCTGTAGCAAGAAAACCATAGATGGTCGGTCCAATAAAGGATGAGGTCTTTCCGGCAATGGCGAAGAAACTGAAGAATTCAGCGCTCTGTCCTTTCGGTGCAAAGACCCCTGCCATCGTACGAGTGACTGCCTGCACACCGGTCAACGCCAAACCGGCAAGAGAAGCGATAATGAAGAACCCGGTCAGGGTTTTATTGAAGAACATCCATACAACCGCAGCGATCATCAAAACAAGTGAAATGAACAAGGTGCGCATCAACCCGGCACGTTCGCTATACAAACCGGAAAGATAAGCGCCCACCACACTCGCCATTTGAACAGCGATCATCAAGATGATAAGCTGAGTCTGGTTCATGCCATACAAGACCGAACCGATGATGGCGGCAAAATCAAGCGCCATCACAATGCCATCGTTAAAGATCAGGAAAGCAACGATGAACTTGAGAAATTCAGTGAAATGCCTCACCGAACCAAAAGTGCGCCCCAGCCGACTAAATGCCAACGAAAAGTAATTCTTACCCTCTGGTAAAGGTTTACGCTCACCGGTTTCTTTCACCCACAGGAATATAGGCAATGCCGAAAACAGGAAGAACAACGCTGTGAATACAAATGCCCCACGAACAGGCAGGTTGGTACCTTTTATCAATACGATCGCCGGAAGCACCATTAACAAACAAATGATGCCGCCCAATGAGCCGATCGCCCAGCCATTCGCAGAAACACGCCCGATCTCATCAGGTTCCGCTACTTCGGTAAGCAGGGAGTTATAGAAGACCTGTCCCGAACGATATCCGATCTCGGCAAGGATGAAGAACAACATACCAAGGAACACATCCCCCTTTTGCACAAAGAACAATAGTCCCGTAAATATCCAGGAAAGAGATGAAAAGAAGAAAAGGAATCGCTTCTTGAAGGCCGAGTAATCCGCGATCACCGCCAGAATCGGCGAAACGATGGCGCTGACCAGCATGGCAATTCCCACCGAAATTCCCCATAAACGCGACCCTTCTGCCCCGCCCACCACAGAGCCCTTAAAATACGCCGAATAGATCGCCAGCAACACCACCGCCGCATAGGCAGAATTTCCAAAATCGAACAAATACCAGCCCCATTGCGCGCGTTTTCGTTCTTTGTCCATGCCATTCTCCTGGGAAAAATTTAGCTGATTTTACTGGAATTAACAACCCAAAAGGCGTTTCGTTCTGAATTAGACCACCTCCAAAGGTTAACGTTGGCAGCCAACATACAACCCAAAAATCTACGGTATAGTAGGTTTCCACTCAACCTTTAGGAGATGAGATGTCACCAAACCAAAACCCGCTCCATGAAGAAACCCGCGCTGCCTGGGAAGTCAACGCCGAAGTCTGGGATAAGCGCATGGGCGATGACGGCAACGATTTCTTCAACATCCTTTGCTGGCCCACACTCGTCTCGTTCCTCAACCCACAGCCTGCTGCCCATATTCTGGATATCGCCTGCGGAAACGGACTTACCACCCGCCGCCTCGCCGAGCTGGGATGTAAAGTCACCGCTTTCGATTTCTCCGCCAACCTGATTGAATATGCCAAACAACGCCTTGCCAATTATCAATCACAAATTACTCTGCGCGTCATTGATGCCACAAACGAAGAACAACTGCTCTCCCTTGGCAAGTCCCAATTCGACTCCGCCCTTTCCAACATGGCGCTTTTCGACATGGCAGATATCGAACCGCTCTTTCGAACTTTGCCCAAACTGCTCAAACCCGGCGGGACGTTCGTCTTCTCCATCACTCATCCTTGTTTCAATAACGCCTCATCTGCCCATGTAGTGGAAGAGATTGATAACAATGGCGAAATGCAGATCAGTTACGCCATCAAAACCACCCGCTATATGACTCCCTACTCCACCCGCGGACTTGCCCTTCGAAATCAGCCCATGCCGCAAGTCTATTTTGAACGTCCACTTCAATACTATTTCAACCTAGCTTTTCAACATGGATTTGTCCTCGACGGTTTTGAAGAACGTGCCTTTCCGCCAGAAACCCCACAGACTCACCCACTCGGTTGGGGCGGCAACTTTAGCGAAATCCCTGCTGCCATTGTGATAAGGATGAGATTGCAAAGCTGAGGATGGGTCACACAAAGTTAATTTCTCATTCTACAAGGACGGTTATACTCAAGCCCACCCAATCAACATGCCAGCATCATGGTGCAAGACTCTGAGCCTCAAACATGACACCCGACACTTCGATCTACCTCCACATTCCCTTCTGCAAACATCGCTGCGCCTACTGCGACTTTAACACCTACGCCGGGCAGGAGTCCCTGATCCCTGCCTATGTCAAAGCCCTCGTCAAAGAAATTCAATTCATTGGGAATCAAAAAAATCGAAGCATCGAATATTCGAATACTCGATATTCGACCATCTTCTTTGGAGGAGGAACCCCCTCGCTTCTATCTGGAACTCAATTTGCTTCAATCATGTCGGCTTTATCCTCCGCCTTCAGCATTTCCGCTGATGCAGAGGTGAGCATTGAAGCCAACCCCGGCACCATCTCACCCGAAAAGCTGGAGGCTATTCGCAAGGCAGGCATCAACCGCATCAGCTTTGGTGTGCAATCCTCAAACACCGAAGAACTGCGCATGCTCGAACGTTCACATGACTTTTTCACCGTGATCGAAGCCGTATCCACTGCCAGACGAGCCGGGTTCACCAACCTCAACCTCGACCTGATCTATGCCCTGCCCGAACAGACCCTGCAGTCCTGGCAGACCACCGTCCAACGCGTTCTGGAATTAGAACCCGAGCACATCTCCGCTTATGCACTCACCCTCGAACACGGCACCCCCTTCGGCAAATGGGCGAACAAGGGCATCCTGCCCCTCCCCGACCCCGACCTTGCCGCCGATATGTACGAGTGGACGATGGACCATCTTGCAGACAATGGATATGTGCAATATGAAATATCGAATTGGGCAAAAACTGTGAACCAACTCTCAGCTTTTAGCGATCAGCCGACCTATGCTTGCAGACATAATTTACAATACTGGCATTCCCTGCCCTATCTCGGTCTTGGTGCGGGCGCACATGGCTATGCAGGCGGGTATCGTTATTCCAATGCCCTAAGAATAAAAACCTATATTGACCGCTTAATAAATTACCAATCATCAGTTACCACCTACCCTCTAACTCCCGCCACTGTCAACCACCACAAACAGACACGCAAAGACGACATCTCCGATTACATGATCAATAATTTACGGCTGGTACAAGCCGGTATCACTGATGCAGATTTCAGATCAAGATTCGGAAGCGGGCTTGCGGATATCTTCCCAAAAGAGATCGAGGAACTCGTCCGCAACGGTCTCATAGAAAAAAAGACCTCCGATGGCTCGGAGGTCTTCAGGCTTACGAAACGCGGAAGGCTATTGGGAAATCAAGTCTTCCTGCGATTTGTTTAACTACTTCTTCTTGGCAACTTTCTTTACAGCTTTTTTCACAACCTTCTTGACCGGTTTCTTGGCAGCGGGTTTCTTAGTCACTGCCTTTTTCACAGGCATGTGATTCAATGCGGCATGTGCGGCAGCAAGACGTGCAACCGGCACGCGGAACGGGGAGCAAGAGACATAGTTGTTACCGATCATATGGCACCACTCAATGGACTCGGGATCACCACCGTGTTCACCGCAGATACCCACTTCAAGTTCAGGGCGGGCAGCGCGACCTTCAAAAATCGCGTTCTTCATCAGTTTCCCTACGCCATTGCGGTCCAAGGTCTGGAATGGGTTCTTGACGAGGATGCCTTCTTGAACATAAGTGATAAGGAAGTTACGCTCAGCATCATCACGCGAATAACCGAAGGTCATTTGGGTGAGGTCGTTGGTACCAAAGGAGAAGAACTGTGCCTTGGTGGCAATATGGTCGGCAGTCACTGCCGCGCGCGGAATCTCGATCATGGTTCCGAACTTATACGCGAACTTGACTTTCTTCTCGCTCATCACAGCTTTGCCGATGCGTTCGAGGCGCGGCTGGATCCATTCGAGTTCTTTTACGGTTCCGGTAAGCGGGATCATGATCTCCGGTTTGACCTTGACGCCGCGCAAGGTGCAATCAGCAGCAGCTTCAAAGATGGCGCGGACCTGCATCTCCACGATTTCAGGCATCGAGATGCTCAAACGCACACCACGCAGACCCATCATCGGGTTGGATTCGTGCATACCCTTGACGGCAGCAAGTAATTTTTCCTTTTCTTCCAAACCTTCAGTTTCACCTTTGACATGCATGGTGATGACTTCTTCCATGAGTTTTTCTTCATCAGGCATAAACTCATGCAAAGGCGGGTCGATCAAGCGGATGATGACAGGGAATCCATCCATCGCTTCAAAGAGACCATCAAAGTCCTTGCGCTGATGCGGCAGGAGCAAATTGAGGGCATCTGTGCGGGCTTCACTAGATTCAGCAAGGATCATGCGCTGTACAATGGGCAGGCGTTCCGGTTCAAAGAACATGTGCTCGGTACGGCACAAGCCAATACCCACGGCTCCATAAGAACGGGCGCGGCGGGCATCCTTAGGATAATCAGCATTTGCCCAAACTTGTAAACCGCGGGTCGGATAACCAGGTCTTACTTCTTCGCGAACATTTTTGCGCGCAGAAATTTCATCTGCCCACTTGAGCAAGGTCATCAATTCTTTTTGTTCTTCAAGAGAAGGTTCAGAGGTCGGGATCTTGCCAGCAAAGACTTTACCGGTTGTCCCATCTACTGAAACCCAATCGCCTTCATTCAAGACGGTTTCGCCCACATGCATAACGCGTTTCTCAAGATCGATCTTGATGGCAGAAGCACCCACCACACAAGGAATGCCAAACTGACGCGCCACAACCGCCGCATGGGAGGTCGCGCCGCCTTCGCTGGTCAGCACACCTTTGGCAGCGATCATGCCGTGAACATCATCCGGCTTGGTGAATGGGCGCACCATGATGGTGTCCTGTTTATGTTCTTTTGCATATTGTTCAGCTTTGTCGGCATCAAAATAGATCTGCCCAACCGCTGCGCCAGGAGAAGCGTTTACGCCCTTGGCAAGGAACTTGCCTTCTTTCTCAGCCAGATTCATGGCAGCATCATCAAACTGCGGATGGAGCAAAGCATCCACCTGATCCGGAGTGACTCGCTGAACTGCCTGGTCACGAGTGATCAAGCCTTCATTTGCCATATCCACGGCGATCTTCACAGCCGCTTTGGCAGTGCGTTTCCCCACACGGGTTTGAAGCATCCACAACGTTCCACGCTCGATCGTGAATTCAACATCCTGCATATCGGTATAGTGCTTTTCAAGGCGGGCAGTGATTTCCATGAACTGCTTATAAGCCTTGGGCATATATTTCTTGAGGTTCGCAACCTCATCCGCATTACGGATGCCAGCCACCACATCTTCACCCTGCGCATTGAGCAGGTACTCACCCATCATCACCTTTTCGCCGGTGGAGGGGTTGCGGGTGAATGCCACACCAGTGGCACAATCATCGCCCATGTTACCAAATACCATCGTACAAATATTGACGGCAGTTCCAAGGGTATCGGAGATACCTTCTTTACGGCGGTAAGCCACTGCGCGTTTGCCATTCCATGACTTGAAGACCGCTTCCGTTGCTAATGCTAATTGTTTATTGGGATCTTGCGGGAATTCCTGACCACATGCCTGCTTATATGCTTCTTTGTAGATACCTACAACTTCTTTCCAGTCTTCCGCCCTCATTTCGATATCTAGTTTATAACCCTTCTTTTCTTTGAAACTCGCGAGTGGATGTTCAAAAGCTTCGTCTTCGATATCCATCACCACGGTTCCAAACATTTCAACGAGACGGCGGTACGAGTCCCACACGAAACGATCATTGCCTGTCTCTTTGATCATACCTTCCGCCACCACATCGGTCAGACCGATATTAAGGATGGTATTCATCATGCCTGGCATTGAGAATTTTGCACCGGAACGGCATGAAACCAACAAAGGATTCTTTTTGTCGCCAAATTTCTTGCCGGTCTTCTTTTCGATCGCTTTCAATGCAGTGAGTTCCTGTTCCCATAACCCTGCGGGGAACTTACCAGCTTTTTGATACGCATTGCAAGCTTCCGTCGTCACCGTAAAGAACGGGGGGACGGGTACATTCGCACGGGTCATATCCATCAACCCGGCACCCTTGTCGCCTACGATGGATTTGACACCATCCCAGGAACCTCCGGCACGTTTTTCAACTTCTTTCACTTCATTATAGAGATAAACCCATTTTGACATTACAGCCTCCTGATCGAGTAAATATTTTTCAATGTAAATTTTGATTGTGAAATATTGTACCAAAAACAGTCCAATTCGCACCTGACAAATATCATGCTATAGGTGGATTTCAATCAGTGAATCAGACAAGATGTAATAAAATCAACCTGTTAATGAACTGCAAAGTGCGTAAATCCATAAATCAGCGATAATATTCCTAGAATACTATGACACCTACAGCAAAAATTCTAGTGATCGATGACGATACAGCCATCACCGAATTGATGAGCATGCTTCTAAAAACCTTCGGGTTTGAAGTTCTTACCACCAATATCGGCGAAGAGGGGATTCGGCTCGCACGAGAAGCCAATCCAAATGTCATCCTGCTTGACCTGATGATGCCCGATTTGGACGGGTGGCAGGTCTGCAAGGCAATCCGCCAGACTAGCACCGTTCCAATCTTGATTCTCTCTGCAATCAACGATCCACGCATGGTTGCAAGCGTTCTCGATGTTGGCGCAGACGATTTCCTCGTCAAGCCTGTTCCAAGTGGCGTTCTGGTAGCTAATATCAAGAAATTGATCCGGCGCAATACTGGTGCGCTGGATGTTTCCAAGTTAAAAAAAACGACTCCTTTCATCCAGACGAATAACCAACCGCTTCTCTCCTAACCGGAAGTTGTCTCGACAAACGAAAAGCCCATCCAATTAGATGGGCTTTTCGTTTATTTGAGCTGTTTCAACGCCTCGGCAGTTTTTTCGGCAAATTCCATCATTGGCATATGTCCGGCACCTGCAAGTTCGACCAAGTGAGCTGACGGGTTCAATAATTTGATTTCGCGTGCACGATCTATTGGGATTAGTTCATCGGCATTGCCATGAAGGAGTACCAATGGCAGATTGAAGGAAGCTAAAAAGGAAGTCAGATCTTCCCGTTCCGCCATTGCCTTTAGAGCACCTGTCACCCCTGCCGCGCTTTGCTGTCCGATCAGTAATTTAATAACATCGCGCACTTTCTGGTTTTTGGTCAGTTTATCCGTCATCGCTGCAGCAACGATCTGAACGCCCTTTGTATCCACCTCCTCCGCTGTCTTATACCTGCCTTCTTTCCGTTCGGGAGAGTCGCCAGCCGCCTGCGAAGAAACCAATGCCAGTCCGTGAACGCGGTTTGGAAATGCTTTGGCAAATGCAAGTGCAACATAACCGCCCATGGAATGCCCAGCCAATGCTGCCTTTTCGACCCCAAGTCCATCAAGTAAAGCTGCGAGGTCGTTGGCAATGTCGGTCATCGAATATGATGCTTCTATTACAGTTGAGCCGCCAAACCCGCGCACATCGGGCACAATGAGGTCAAAATCTTTCTGAAGCAGGGGTACAACATCTTCCCAAATGGAATGATCCAAAGGATAACCATGGATCAGTACCAGCGGCGTTCCTTTGCCTCGCCGAATGTATGCCAGCTGAGCTCCATTAATAGTTATTTTATTCATGCCAGCTCCTATTTCCACTTTACGACAGACTTTAATTTGCTCCCCAGTTTAGATTTGTAATAAACAAAACCATTATCCCGCCCAAATTCAAACACACGCCGGGTGATATCCACATCTGCTTTGCAATATTCAGCGACTTTATCCAACTCACCTTTGCGGAACCATTCCACAGATTGGATACCATCTGCAGTTTTCGCTGCACCCAGTGAAGCACCCGCCAGATTATCAAGACCAACCCGAAAACCAAGATTTTTCTGCAAATCCAGCATCATATCCAGGGTCGGGATCGAAGCGAGGCGTACCTGCGGCGCATAGGGTTGAAGTACCTTGTAATCAAATTGAAGCAGGTTAAATCCGATCACTTTGGTTGCCGACCGCAACTCCGCCAAAAGAGCGCTTACATCCTGCTCCCAATATACAGAAAAGTCATTCTTTGCCGTCGAAAATGTGACGGCACAAGCCAATTTCAATTTTTCAATGTTATCGCGTCCGCCGACATCATCGAATAGATTCTGGGTTTCAAGGTCAAAGAATACATAATTCATAGTTCACCGGTACCTTTGGCAAGTTCTTCTCGGGCAAATGCCAATGCCTGCTCCCTATCAATGATCTTACCAGCCGCTTGATTCTCACGGATCGCCTCGAGCAGCTGCCCCACGAAACGCCCAGGTTTGAGATCCAATTCCTGCATAAGGTCATTGCCATTCAAAAGGCGCGGTGGGTTGACCACTTCTTCGGGATGTTCCCAATAATTCTCAAGCAAGATCCGCGCAACATCAAGGTATGCCGTCCAGGTGTCCTGAGAAAGGTCATTGCCTTTGGTGCCGCGCACATCGGCAAGTGCAAGCAAAACCAGATCCACGCCTGCTGCACCGCTATCGCGGAAAAAGCGATAAACCGCTTTACGGGAAGGCGGTTGTTTTTCTTTTTCCAAACGATCCGCAAAGAAGTGAATACGCATGTGATGAGTAACGATCTTATGCAGTCGTTCCACTTCGTCATTACTTAAATTGAAAGAACGGGCGCGTTCAACGGTCACGTCGGCACCTTTGACGTCATGGTCAAAGAAACGGATTCGTCCGTTCTCATCGATAGTCTTTGTGTCCGGCTTGCAAATATCATGATATAGCGCGGCAAAGAACAAAAGCGAACGGTGTGAACGGTTGGGGTTTAGTGCAGCAGCAAAATGTTTTGCAAACTGTTCACGATAACGTCCGATCTTTAAACTGACCAAGCCCATGAACATATCACTGGTCTTTTCGGGGTCAAAATCGAGCCGCAAGGATGTAGTCAATAGATAATCAAGTTGGTCAAGCACTGTAAGCGTATGCGTCCAAACATCATGAATATGTGGAGGAGATTGAGAAACGCCCTTCATTTTCAACAGTTCGGGCGTAAGGTGTTGTAAAACACCAAGCATCTCCAACGCACGAACAGACGCGCTGGCTTTGGGTCCGCCAAGCATCTTAAAGACCTCATCACGCAGGCGCTCCACTGAGACGTTGCCAATGGTACCGGCGGCTTGTTTCATTAACTCGCGGGTGTTCTTGTCAATGGTGAATCCAAATGCGGCTGCCTGCCTCACCGCCCTCAGAATACGAACGGGGTCGTGCAGTAGAGCATCGGGCGAGCAAGCTCGGATCACTTTGGCTCGGATATCGCTGCCGCCATTCAGCGGGTCAATGATAGTGGTATCGCGCAGGTTCAATGCCATGGCATTGATGGTAAAGTCGCGGTCACGCAGGTCTTCTTCAAGCGTCGCACCGCGGTAGGTGGCAAAATCCAGGTAAAGCAGATTTTCATTTTCATTGGAAATAATGACGCGACCTGTGTCACGCTCATCATCCAAAACCATGAAATCGGCTTTTAAAGCATTGGCAATGATTCGGGCGAGGGAAATTCCACTCGAAGGCAGAGCAAAGTCAAAATCGGGCGAGAGGCGGTTGGTCAACAAGTCGCGCACAGCGCCACCGACAAGATACACCTCCACATCAGGTGGGAGTACATCGATTATTTTTTTCAATAAAGGCGGGAAGTTAAATGGAACGGACATGAAACGGATCTCTGGTCTTTCTTTATATCGACTGGCTTGCGAAGCAAGCAGTGCCTGTTCGGGCGTGCCGCCTTGTGCAACAACACGTCCACGTACAAGGGCAACCCAACGCCCGGAATAAGGTGAGTATGTTGTGGTGTTGGTTTCTTCTGTGGTCATTGCATCCCCCTACCAACCGGGCATTTATTCGGCAGGCTTGTATTTATTCAGATCGACGACACCGACAAAAGTTAAATTGCGATGATACTCATCAAGATCAAGCCCGTAGCCATAGACGAATTTATTGGGGATGGAAAAGCCAAGGTAATCAATGGGGACATGCGCTTCACGGCGTTCGGGTTTATCAAGCAGGGCGCAGACCTTGAGTGACTTGGGTTGACGCGTTCCCAGCATTTGCAGGACAGCAGCAATGGTATGCCCACTATCAACGATATCTTCAACGAGCACCACATTATGATCGCGAATATCCATTTGCAGATCAAGGGTGACGCGGGCAGAACCAGTAGATTCGCGTTTGCCGATACCATAGGACGAGACCGCCATGAAATCCATCATATGCGGGACGGTGATATGCCTGCTCAGATCCACTAAGAAGGGCACTGCGCCGCGTAAAATACAGATCAAGAGCAGGTCTTGACCGTGATAGTCGGCGCTGATCTGTTTACCCAATTCGGCAACACGCTTTTGAAGGGTATCTGAATCAATGAGGGTTTCTGCGAGAACGTCCTGATAGTTTTGCATGAAAGTAGTTCCTTAGTCCGTGAGTTCCATTGTTAATTAGTTTACATCAAAATCCATCATTAATACGCAACCATTAACTACTAGACCAAAATTTATCTCGGGACTTCGTGGTGTTTGCGGCAGCGGGCTTCATACAATTCAGAAGCACCAACAATGACGACCGGCTCATCGTAGCGGGCGGGCTTTCCGTTCACAAGTCTTTGGGTGCGCGAAGCATCGTCACCGCAGACCATGCAAATGGCGTGAAGTTTCAACACAACTTCGGCTTTTGCCATCAACTCAGGCATTGCTCCAAAAGGCTCGCCGCGAAAATCCATATCCAGCCCGGCGGCAATGACACGGATCCCTTGTTCAGCCAGAGTCTGTGCAATGGTCACGATCTCAGGGTCGAAGAACTGCACTTCGTCCAAACCGACCACAGTCGTATCTTTTTCGAGCCGGGCTGGAATTTCGGACGCCTTCTGAACAGGGATGGCACTGAATGTCGAACCGGTGTGCGAAGCGACTTTCTCAATCGCATATCGAATGTCAATGGCGGGTTTGAATACCTGTACCTTTTGCTTTGCAATGGTTGCCCGCACCAAGCGTCGGATCAATTCATCCGTTTTGCCGCTAAACATCGAACCACAGACAACTTCGATCATACCCTGCGTGTGCATCATTGAAACTCTCCTCCCCCTCCGATCGGGGATCTGCTAATGGGATTTATTATAAAAACAGGCAGACGCTTTTGCATCTGCCTGTTTAGTTTAACTGATAATGAGCGGGCTGACAAAGCGTCGCCCCAACAGCAGAACTACTCGCCTGCTTCGGGGGTTTCAGTTGCCTTTTCGGCTTTTTCAGCCTTCTCAACCTTGGGCGGTTCGGGAAGTTCGATCTCGAGGGAGCGCAGTTTCTTCTTGGCAGCCGTCAAAGCAGACTGACCGAAACCATTGATTGCCAGAAGAGCAGCATCGCCTTCTGCAAACTTCTCAACCAGCTGACCAATGTTCAAAACACCAGCACGCTTGAGACCATCTGTAGCGCGGGGGGTCAAGCCGAGATCGTCCACTGAACGATTGGAAATGTTGGTGGATTCTTCGCGAGCTTTCTGGTCTTCCACATAGTTCTGGCGGGCAGAGAGCTTCTTATAGAAGCGATCCACCTGACCTTCCACATCGAGAAGCTTGGCAGATTCGCCGGTGTAGAAAGGATGGCAGTTGGAACACACGTCGATGCGCAGTTCCTTGCTGGTGGATGTGGTTACCCAGGTGGTACCGCAGGAAGCGCAGGTCACCTTGGCATCAAAAACCTTGGGATGGATATCAGTCTTCATTATTCCGCCTCAACAGGAACGATGTTGACGCGTTTGCGTCCATGAAACACATCGAACATCACCACGCCGTCTGCAACCGCAAACAACGTATCATCCTTACCGACCATCACATTGATGCCGGGCTTGATCTTGGTTCCACGCTGGCGAACCAAAACATTGCCGGAAAGCACGAACTGACCGGCATAGCGCTTGACACCCAAGCGCTGGGAATTGCTGTCTCTACCGTTGCGGGTTGAACCGCCACCTGTTTTATGAGCCATTGTCTACCTACCTTTACTTCTTTTCGGACTTTTTGGTTGAGGTGGATTTCTTAGCAGTGGAAGGCTTCTTCTCTGCCGCTTCTTTCTCAGCCTTGGCGGGTTTTTCAGCTTTAGCCTTTGGCTTCGCTTCAGCCTTTGCAGGCTTGTCACCCGGCTTGCCGATGAAATCGATCATCAAGCGGGTGTAGTGAGCGCGGTTCCCGCCACGAACGCGGATGCGTTTCTTCGGGCGATACTTAAAGGAAAGAACCTTGGGTCCCTTGATGTGATCCACCACAGTGACAGACACAACGATGCCGCTGACAGTGGGAGTACCCACCGAAACCGCATCACCATCTGCCATGAGCAGAACGCGCTCAATATCGAACGAGTTGCCTACTTCATGGGCGAGGCGATCCACGTCGACCGTGGTGCCTTCGACGGCACGATATTGCTTGCCGCCGCTTTCAACGATTGCAAATTTCATTTTTTATTTTCTCCAGTCATTCACTTCGCCGAGAAAGTTTGCGGGGATCTTGCACCCTTCGCCCACTTTTGGGGAAGCTGGGGTTGTAAACAAACAACTACCCCGGAATTTGACCTCCGGGGTGGAAGCGGACGATATTATACATGTAAAAATGCGGACTTGTCAACGAGTTTTCGGCATGGAGTCCAGATAGGCTTGCCAGGGCAGGTTGAAGGTCTGGGAGGATGCGATTACACCTTGGGGATGATGGATGTAATGGTTTTGGTTACCGCCTGCAATTGACCCGCATGCGCCTTTAACTTGTTGGCGTCGCCGGTCTTCAAACCCGCGTTGACGTCGGTAATGGTCTTGGTGGTGGCGGCTTCGTTATCGATGATCTTCTGCGTCAGGCTTTCGAGGTTGACCAGCATCTGCATTACATTCTTGGGGATGAGGGGCAGGTTCTTGAGGATGGGTAGGAGTACATCCAGGATCTGGTTGGCGGTGCGGGCGTACTTAACCGTCAGAGTATGCAGCGAACCGATGGAGGAGGTCAACTCGATGGCAACCTCCTGGATCGAGTCGATCATTTCCTTGTGCTGTTCAATGATCTTGGATATATCGGTGATCGAGGCGGTTAATTTATCAGAGAACTTAACGTAAGAGCCGGAAGCGGCTTTGGACGCTGTGGAACCGCTCTTGGCAGTACCTTTGATCGGGGTGGGCATGGGATTACCTCCAGTGAAAGAATGTGAAGCCGCCAATGCGGCAGATGAACCATAATATACATTAATTCGTTTCGTAAAACAACCTTGTTGACAAAGGCTGTTTTCTCGTATATGCTCATGGCGTATTCCAACAAGTAGAGGAGATGACCATGAGCGATGCGGATGCACGTTGGGAAAGAATTCGGAACATGCTGCTCTGGCTGGTAACCCCATTGATCGCGGGGTTGCTGCTGGCTTCGGCTGTGCCGCAGCCTGTTGTGGGGGTGATCCGGCTTGAAGATGCCATTTACACGTATTCAGCCCAGAACACGATCAAGCAGATCCACTACGCCATTGACCACCCTGAAATTCGCGCAGTGGTATTGGTGATCGACAGCCCCGGCGGAACTGTAGTCGATACAGAATCGATCTATATGGAACTCACCCGCCTGCGCGAGAAGAAACCAGTAGTGACGGTGGTGAACGGCATGTCTGCCAGCGGCGGATATTATCTCTCTGTGAATACTGACTACATTTTTGCCAAGTCGGCTTCCATGGTTGGTAATATCGGTGTGATCGGCTACCTGCCCCCTGCCCCCTTTGTGATCGAAGACATCATCACGACCGGTCCTTACAAGTTATGGGGCGCACCACGTGATTCGGACATGCGTCAGGTGGACATGATGCGGCAAGGCTTTTTCGAAGCGGTCAAACTTGGGCGCGGAGACAAGCTCAAAGGCAGCGATGGCGAGATCTTCAGCGGACAGATCTGGTCTGGCATGGATGCGATCCAACTGGGGATCATCGATGCATTCGGTACTGAAGACGATGCTGCAAAGAAAGCCGCCGACCTTGCCAACATTGCCAATTATGAAGTTCTCGACCTGGCAGGACCGGCAGGTGTTGACCTGTATGGCGGGCTCTTCTTCATTCAAAGCCCGGATGGCATGACCCTGCCCTATCCAAAAGAATCGGGGTTCTACATGTTGTACATTCCACCCTTGCCGGTAAAACAATAGGAGGATGACATGAAACGACAAAACCTTATCATTGCGCTTGTCCTTTTACTTCTTCCTATCCTTGCGCGCATCTTGTGGTTCTACCCCGGCTTTCCGCCGGCACGGACTGAGATCGCCACCCCTGACTTCGCTTCCTTTACAAGACCGCAAGCAGCAGTTAGTACGCCTGATTTGGATAATATCCAGCAGCTTGGCGGGACAGTTCTGGTGGATGGCTATCACGGCAACCAATTCACGTTGAACGAGATCGATTCCCTAACGTCTGCCTTTCAAGCGCGCGGCGGTAAGACGGAAGTAGTCCTTGATGCCGTTTCGCTGGAAACACAGTTGAAATCTGCCAGCGCATTTGTAAGCGTTTCGCCCAGCGTAACCTTTACTGCATATGAAGCGCAGCTTCTCAAAGGCTTTACCGAACGCGGCGGCAAGATCCTCGTTTTTGCCGATGCGACCCGTTTCGCGCTATATTACGACTACGTCTCTGGCAACCCCATTGCTTATGGCGACTCCGTTGCAGCTAACTCGCTGTTAAACTTTTTTGATATCACCATTAACAACGATTATTTATACAACACCGCAAAGAACGAAGGCAACTTTCGCAATGTGTTATTCGATGAATTCGGCAAGAATGAGCTAACCTTTGGCTTGGGCGAAGTGGCTTTATACGGCGCGCGTTCAGTCGAGTCGACTTCAGGGTTGATCCTGCTCCAGGGCGCAGAGACCAACCTCTCGTCGCTGGATGACGCGCACGATCCCAACGCGGGCGGCGCGGCATTGAGTGCAGATGGTAATGTGGCAGTCTTCGGTGACTTCACATTCCTGTCTTCACCTTACAGTACATACACCGACAATGCGACCCTCATCCAAAATTTGGCTGATTTTGCCCTCTCGGGTAAACAAGTCGCCAGCCTCGAGCTCTTTCCGTATATATATTCAAATGATACAGTTCAGGTCTATATCGCACAGGATCTGACCAAGACATCCACGATCGTGACCGCCTTGGGAAACCTGCAAGCGACACTTCATTCCCTGAATCTAACTGCGGAATTCATGGATAAAGCACCCTCATCAGGGGATACTCTCATCATCGGTTCTTTCGATACAGCAGAGGAATTAGATGCCTATTTGAAAAAAGCAGATGTGGAGATCAACAGCGATACGATCGACACATTGGCTTTTGGTCAAATCGTGCGCTCTGGCAACGGTATCATCCTGTTTGAAGCTGGCAAGAAGGGCAACACCCTCGTCTTATTGGCAGATACAGAAGATGACATCGTCGCCTTGATGGGTATATTGAACTCAGGCACGCTCAGTTCTTGTCTAACAAGCGCGAATGTAGCGGTCTGCAGCGTTGGTTATAGCGATACCTCTTCCTTCGACAGTGGCACAGAAACATCTACTGAATCATCTACTGAATCGGGTACGGACGCCACACCTGAGGCATCCCCCACCCCCAGCGGATAAATGCAGAAATAAAGCCCCTGACCCTTCAAGGATCGGGGGCTTTTCATTGACAAAACCCCCGCGATAATTTACATTCGCTTCATGACTTCACTCAGCCTGAATCAGCGCCAGATCATTGAGTCGCCGCTTGACTCTCGTCTCTTTGTCTCCGGCATGGCGGGCACCGGCAAAACCACTGCCGGAGTTGAGCGCATCCGCTTCCTGCTTGACCAGGGCGTGCCAGCCGACTCGATCCTTTTACTCACCCCGCAGCGAACTCTGCAAGAGCCTTACCTTGAGTTGCTTGAGAGTCCTACCCGCATGGCAGGCGGAGAAGTGACGCCCGCTACCATTGGTGGTTTGGCTCGGCGCATGTGTGACCTGTTCTGGTCATTCGCGGCAGAGGAAGCCGGGTTCGCTCGCCCGGAACAACCGCCCATCTTCCTTACCTTGGAAACGGCACAATATTACATGGCACATCTGGTGCGCCCAATGATCGAGGAACAGGGGTATTTTGACTCGGTCACTATTAATCGCAACCGCCTGTACTCACAGATCATCGACAACCTTAACAAGGCTGCCATTGTCGGGTTTCCACATACAGAGATCGGCGCCCGCTTGGATTCTGCCTGGTTCGGCGACCCTGCCCAAAGGCGTGTATATGCCGATGCACAGGAATGTGCTACTCTATTTCGGCAATACTGCCTCGATAACAACCCTGCTGGATTTCTCTTTGCAGCTTGAAATTTTCAAAAATATCTTATGGCAGAACCCACAATCACGCAGCTATCTGACCCAGACGTATCGCCATCTCATCTATGACAATGTGGAAGAAGATATTTCCTGTGCGCATGTCATCGTTCACGACTGGCTGCCGAACCTCGATTCAGCGCTCTTGATTTATGACCAGGCGGCAGGGTATCGAAAATTCCTGGGCGGCGACCCGGATAGCGGTTTGGGGTTGAGCGGCGATTGCGATATGGTCATCGAGTTGAATGAGTCCTTCGTCTCATCCGCAAATGTCATCCAGCTATCCAATGCGCTGATTTCTTCCATCACCAAACAGGAGGAGATCGATGCAACAGGAACTGAGTCTGCGATGGAATTTATCATGACGCATTTCCACCCTGAAATGTTGGATGTGCTCATTGCAAATATCCAGGCATTGATCGAGCAAGGCACATCGCCTGCGGAGATCGTCGTACTTTCGCCATACCTGTCTGATTCGCTGCGCTTCTCGATCGCCGACCGTTTGGAAGCCGCCGGAATTCCCTGGCGCAGCAATCGCCCGTCACGCTCGCTGCGAGACGAACCCGCCAGCAAATCCTTATTGACGCTTTCCGCACTGGCACATCCGCACTGGAACGTCCGCCCGCCGAAATTCGATGTGGCGCATGCCCTGATGTTCACCTTAAACACCGACTTGATCCGCGCACAATTGTTGACCGAGATCATTTACGGTCAACGCGACCTGCGGCTCTCGAGCTTTGAGGAGATCAATGCTGACACCCAGGAACGCATCACCTATGCACTCGGTGCGCGCTACACCACGCTTCGTAATTGGATCGAAGAGTACCGTGCCAACGGTTCCCTGCCGCTTGATTTTTTCCTGCGCCGATTGTTTGGCGAGGTTGTTTCTCAACCTGAGTTTGGTTTCCATTCCAATCTTGATGCAGTCCGCATTGCGGCAAGTTTGATCGAATCGATCAAGAAATTCAGGAATGCCATGGACCCCATCAAAGACCAGTCCAATCTCGACCTCGGCATGGAATACATCACCATGCTCCAGGATGGGGTCATCGCCGCACAGTATCTTGAGTCGTGGCGCAGTGAAGACAAGAATGCCGTATTGGTCGCCCCCATATACCTTCCTGATGATGAACCGCCCCGCAACTTATCAATTCTGGCTCGATCCCGGCTCCGATGGCTGGTCGCAACGCGTCATCCAGCCCCTCACCCATCCCTACGTGCTTTCACGTTATTGGGACGCTCCGCAGGGCGCGTCTGGTTGGATTCGGACGAAGTCGAAATGGAGATCGAAACCCTCACCCGCCTTACCGGCGGGCTATTGGCACGCTGCCGCGAAAAGATATTCCTCACCCTCTCAGACCTCGGCGCCGCGGGCTTCGAACAACGCGGAGTTCTGTTGCGGGCATTCCAAAAAGTATTAATAAACCAAACTCCTGAATCTGAATGAAACGAAACCCCATCACACAAGAAGATATCGGAATCCTTTTTCTGGCAGCCGCCATCCTCCTTGGCGGCTGGGTGCGTCTCTTTGCGCCGCTCACAGCCGGGTTCCCACTCAACGATGGCGGCATGTTCCTCATCATGATGGATGCGCTGAAAAACAATAATTTCATTTTGCCGGCATCCTTCCAATTTAATGGGCTTACCCTGCCATTTGCCTATCCGCCTCTCGGCTTCTATATTGGCAGTTGGCTTTCGCATGCCTTTGGCATCGACCTCGTTTCCATTTTGCAATGGCAGCCCGCCATCGTGACCATCATTGCCATCCCCGCATTTTATTGGCTGGCACGTTCCATCTTTGAATCGAATTTTACAGCCGGGCTTGCAACGTTCATTTATGCCTTTACTCCGCGCGCCAGCAGTTGGGCAAACATGGGCGGCGGGCTGACGCGCAGCCTGGGGCTGGTTTTCCTTTTACTTGCCATCGCTAGTATTCTGCGTCTGTATAAAACGCAGGAAAAAAAATACCTCCCATTCGCGATCTTATTCAGTTCGTTAACCGTTCTCAGTCACCCTGAAGCCGCAGTTCATACCGCAGGAATCAGTCTTATCTTCTTCCTTTTCCACGGGCGCTCAAAATTGGGATGGAAGCACACACTCCTCATCGCTGCCGGGACGCTGCTCCTCACTTCGATGTGGTGGCTGCCCATCCTGCTGCGCTTCGGGCTCACCCCCTACCTGACAGCCAGCCAAACGGGCTTTCACTCCGCTGTTGCCTTGTTCCTTCCCTTCTTCCTTCCACTAACAGACGAACCACAAATGACCCTTATCGCCGTACTGGGACTCATCGGCTGGGTTTTTTCCATCGTAAAGAAACAGTACCTGCTCCCCATTCTGTATATCCTGCCGTATTTGACGGAACCACGCAGCGCACCTGTCTATGCTACGATTGCACTTGCCATGCTTACCGGATTCATACTTGTAGAGTTGATCCTCCCGGCGCTATCCAATCAACCTTTCCTCAAAAACAGACCCGCCCAGATTGTGCTCATATATCTTGTCTTGTATCTTTTCGGAAGCGCTGCATTTCTCAATGTTCAATTTGCAGGCAACGCTGTTTCCGAAGCGAATCGCACCGCCTTCGACTGGGTCCACACCAACCTGCCCGCCGATAGCCGCATCCTTGTGCTCACCGGCGAAACCGACACCTTTTGTGATGGCATCTCCGAATGGTTCCCTGCATTGACGGGGCGCATCAGCCCCACCACCGTGCAAGGAAGAGAATGGCTGCCAGGCTTCAATACGGCACTTGAACAACAACGTGACCTGCAAGCCTGTCTCAACTCTGAAAGCCCGCTGGAGTGCATTGAAGAAAATACCCGGCTGCATCAGACCGAGTTCGAATATATCTATATCGCCAGGCAGTCTACGCTCAAACAATCGTGCCGTGTCACCAGTCCGCTTCTGCGAGGCGACGCGCTCATTACCGAGCTTTCCACCCATGCCGAATATCAGCCGGTTTATCAAACCAATGAAGTTCTCATCTTTACCCGCGAGCCGAAAACACCATGAACCGAAAAGAGATCATCACAGTCAGCCTTGTTTCCATCGCCGTCATCCTGTTGTTGGATCTGCTCACCAACTCACTGGATACCACCCGCAACGTCTGGGATTTTGTCTATTACATCTCCATGGCAAAGGATGGGCTCAACGCTGAACCGCTTGCCAGCCCATTCGCATACCGCTTCTTGATACCAGGACTCGTAAATCTGTTGTCTCGAACCGGTCTTTCCATCGAAAGCGGATTTAAACTCATTGCCTATATTGGCGCCTTTACCCAACTGACGGGTATTTTTCTATTTGTACGCTGGCTGGGCAGATCCAGCCGCGGCGCATGGATTGCTTTACTCGTTACGGCATTCTCCCTCTTTAATGTCAAGTTCCTTATCTTTGACCCCTTCCGCCCAGACCACCTTGCATATGCGCTTATTCTTTGCAAACATACTTTGCGCTCAAGCGAAAATTCCTGCCCCTGCTTCTGCTAACCCTCATCGGCTCTATGCTGAGAGAGTTCACGCTCATTCCGATCTTCGCCTATATTTTCATGCTCACCCGTGAAAAAGTGGAACGCTCTATAATCATCCAGCAGGGCATCATCTCTCTTGTACTCATCCTGCTTGCCATGATCCTGCCGCGCATATGGATTCCCGTCACTGAAAGTTATCAGCTCATTGACTTAAGTGCGAACGGTCTGCTTTATGCCATTGTCCTGCCATTCATTCCCAGTTTCCCGGTCAATTTCATTTTTTCCATCCTCGCATATTTCCTGCCATTATTCCTGTTGGTAAGCCCCAAAGAAGTCAGGTTTGCTGTACAAGAATTGCCTGAAAGTCAGCGGTGGTATCTGGCTGGCTATACCATCCTTGTACTGTTATTATCTTTTTTTGGCGGGACCGATTACAACCGCTTCGCCACATTTCTTTTCCTGCCGCAGGTTATGCTGCTTGGCACCCTCGAAAACAAGGTTACAAATCAAAAGCTGATCATCGTTCTCGCCTGTCTCTTCATTTTCAACCGCCTGTGGATGTACTTCCCCGATTGGGACATTCAAACCTACCGCAACTTTTACGGCGGTTTTGCACTACAACTCAACATCCACACACTGTACCGCATCCTCGAACTTGCCGGGTTCATATTTATCGGTTACTTCCTTCACAGACGAGGCATCCTCAATAACTCACAAATGTAGGAGAACATCATGGAATCAAAAAATAGACATTGGCTGCCCATCTTACTACTCACCCTATTGATCGTGCTGGCAGGGTTATTTTATTTGCGAAACCCCGTTGCCCCCGCAACCGCCACAGAACAACCCGTGACCATTCTCGAATTGACAGGTCCCATTGCAGTTCCAGAAGCAGAACTCTCCGGCTTGGGATGGCATGGCGAGACTCTCATCCTCCTGCCGCAATATCCTGAACGCTTCGGTGAAGGGGATGGCGCTTTATTCGCCCTCCCCAAAGCTGATATTCTCACCGCAATAGACGGTCAGACTCCGCTCACACCTGTCGCCATTGTACTAAGCGCTCCGGGGTTAAAAGATTCCATACCGAATTTTCAGGGCTACGAATCCATTGCTTTCCACGGAGACCAGGTTTTCCTGACCATTGAAGCAGGCGAAGGGACGGATATGCACGGGTATATCGTCGCAGGTGAAATCTCTGCAGATGAAAGCAAGATCACACTGGATACATCCAACGTCGTTGAAATTCCAACGGCGTTCCCGTCAGACAATCACACTGATGAAGCCGTCCTCATCATGGGCGATTCGGTGCTGACCCTTTTCGAGATCAACGGTACAACCCTGAACTCGACCCCGGTTGCCCACGCCTTCGATTTTGAATTAAAACCAACCGGCACAGTCTCTCTTCCGAATATCGAATATCGATTGACTGACGCCGCCGCGGATGGAAACACCTTCTGGGTCATCAACTACTTCTTCCCCGGTGACACAGACCTGACACCCAAAACAGATCCGCTTGTCGAGAAATATGGTGAAGGTCCAACTCACGCCCAGCAAGATCAGGTGGAACGTCTCGTTGAAATGACCTATTCCCCAAATGGCATCACATTTGCAGATGCAGCTCCCATCCAATTGACGCTCGACGGCGATACCGCCCGCAACCTCGAAGGCTTGGTATTGCTGAATGACCAGGGCTTTTTGCTTGTGACTGATAAATTCCCATCCACATTACTGATGTTCGTGAAAAAACCATAGATAATCCATGCCCTATTCGAAGTTGTACTATCATTTCATTTGGGGCACAAAACAACGTTTGCCTTTGATCGAGTCCGCCATTGAACCTGAAATCCATCGCGTCATTGCCGCAAAGGTCAAGGAGTTCGGTGGGTTTGTCTATGCCATCGGCGGAATGGAAGACCACATGCATCTTGCAGCTTCAGTTCCACCCAAGATCGCGCCTGCAAAATTCATTGGTGACGTGAAAGGGAATAGCTCGCATTTCGTTAACCACGTTATCAAACCTGATTTTGAATTTTATTGGCAGGATGAATATGGAGTGCTTTCTTTCGGCGAGAAAAATCTTCCCGCAGTGGTACGATATATTCATAACCAAAAACAACATCATGCAGATGGGACGTTGATCGCGGCGATGGAGAGAGTGGACGAAACGTAAATTACTTGGGTAGATCGCGTTGCGCAATATTATCCGCCGTGGGATAAACCCCACGGCTATGCCTACAAAGGCGGCTAAAGCCGCCTAGCCCGCCGAAACGGGTTCGCAGGGTAAAATCAATCGACTGAAACAGGAGAATGCCAAAACGTGGAGCGACTCTACCGAAGGCTTTTTCTACCTATTTGCAGCATCCACATCTGACTACGCGCGGGATAACCCCGCGCTATCTCGAACCCCGCTAAAGCGGAATAACCCTTGACACCCACCTTCACCCCTCGCCCCTCTCAACAACAGATCCTCCGCTATAACGGCGGGAGGTTGGGCATTGCCGCCGTGCCCGGCGCGGGCAAGACGCACATTCTCTCAGCCCTCGCGGCAAAGCTCATTCAAGAAGGGCGGCTCGGCGACGATCAGGAAGTGCTCATCGTTACGCTCGTCAACTCGGCGGTGGATAATTTCGAGACGCGCATCAAACGCTTCTTCGATAACCCCATTCAAGTTTTATACAAATATCGCGTGCGCACCCTGCATGGGCTTGCGCATGACATTGTCCGCGAGAAACCAACCAGCGTGGGCTTGGATGAACGCTTCAGCATCATTGACGAACGTGAGGCGGGTTTCATTCGCCGTGAGGCGGTCAATGCCTGGCTGGCGAGTCATTCGTTGGATGACTATCTCGACCCGGCGCTGGATAACTCCAAGCGGGATTGGGTCAAACGTCAGCAATTGCCTGATCTATTGGACTCCATCGCCCTCGCCTTTATCCGTTCGTCCAAAGACCGCCTCTTGACTCCGGAAAAGCTGCGTCAACAACTCGATGCTTCGTTCGCGCCGTTGCCTTTGGCGGAGCTTGGCTACAGCATCTACGCGGACTATCAACGTGCCCTCGCCTATCGCGGCGCCGTGGACTTTGATGATCTCATCCGCTTGGCGCTGACCTTGCTCGAAAGCGACGATGAATTCCGCGAGCGTTTGCAATATCGCTATCCATTTATTTTGGAAGATGAGGCGCAGGATTCGAGTCAGACACAGGAAAGAATTTTAAGTTTGTTATCTGGCGACAGTCCCCCTCTCCCGCTTTTGGGAGAGGGGTTAGGGGTGAGGGCAATTGGGTGCGCGTGGGTGACCCGAACCAAGCTATCTTTGAAACATTTACGACGGCATCGCCTGAACTCTTGCGTGCCTTCATCCGCGAAAACCCGAGCGTGGACATGCCCGAGTCGGGGCGGTCGCAGCCTTCGGTGTTGGCGTTGGCGAATCATTTGATCGATTGGGTGATGAACTCGCATCCCGACCCGAATGTGCGCACGGCGTTGTCTGTGCCGTATATTGTGCCGGTGCCAGAAAATGACCCACAGCAAAATCCGCCCGATAACCCGGAAGGGATTAAATTTATTTCGACGAAGTACACGCCGGAGCAGGAACTTGAAGCGGTGGCGAAGTCTATTAAGGGATTTGTCGATTCATTCGCCGAGTCTCCCATTGAAGAACAGCCGACGATTGCGGTGCTGGTGCCACGCAACCAACGCGGCGTGGAGATGGTCAATGCGTTGCGTCAGCGTGGGATCGAGCCGATCGAGTTGATCTCGTCCACGTCGGAGACGCGCGCGGCGGCGGGAGCGTTGAGCTATTTGCTGTCGTATCTATCCGAGCCGGGGTCTGCGCGGAAGTTGGGGAAAGCGTATGAGGTGTGGAGAAGGGATTGGAGAGAGAAGGGAGTCGGGAATCGGGAAATGGATGACGGGGAGATTGCTTCGTCCCCTACAGGGATGATATCGCAAAGTTCGCTCCTCGCAACGACATCAAATCTTCTCCGCCGCATGGTTAATGTGGAAAACTTTATCGCACCCCTCACCCCTTACCCCTCTCCCTCAGGGAGAGGGGCTGGGGAGAGGGACTGGCTGGCAGGCTTGAGTGAGTCTGAACCGGAGCAAGTCATCGAAGAGTTGACGCAATTCCGAGTCAACGTTCAGCGTTGGTTGAATGCGGTTTCGCTGCCCATCGATCAATTGGTGTTGACGCTGGCGCAGGATGTGTTCAGCGATGTGTCGGACCTGGCGTTGGCGAATAAGCTGGCGTTGGTGCTGCGCAGCGCGGCGGACGATCACACGGATTGGCGTTTGCCCGAGTTGACGGCGGAGCTGGCGGTGATCGCGAAGAATGAACGGCGCTTCATCGGGTTCTCGTCGGATGATGCGGGCTTTGACCCCGAGCGCCATCGCGGACGGGTGGTGGTGACGACGATGCACAAGGCGAAGGGCATGGAGTGGGACCGCGTGTATATGATGTCGGTCAATAATTATGACTTCCCTGCGAACATGCCGAATGATCGTTTTATTTCGGAAAAGTGGTTTATCCGCGGCGGCTTGGATTTGGCGGCTGAGTCACTGGCGCAGTTGACCGCGCTTGAGTCGACGGGTGAATATGATTGGTACGAAGAAGGCGCAGCCACGATGCGCTCGCGCTTGGATTACGTCAAAGAGAGATTGCGCCTGTTATACGTGGGCATCACCCGCGCGAAACGTGATCTGATCGTGACCTGGAATTCAGGCAGGCAGGGCGATGCGACGCCGAGTTTGGCATTTCAGGAATTATTAGGGTGGTGGGAACAATAGAATTACTACAAGTTATCTCAAAAATACCTTGTCACCCTGAGGGAGCGTTTTTTGCGACCGAAGGGTCTCTTACATTGGGGGTAGAGATCCTTCGCTACCGCTCAGGATGACATTTTTGAGACAGGTTCTATACAGAACAAAAACGGTCGCGGGTTTCATATCAACGCGACCGTTTTGTATTCTTTCAAAGAAAAGTATCTATGTGAGCTGTTGAAAATAATTAGAATTCCGTCATTGCGTGCCGAACCATTTTCTGCACCGAACGCAGAGCAAGTGCTGGAAGAGCGCCCTCCCCATACACGTAACTGCTGCACGGTACGGACAATGACGATGCTTTTTAAAATTTATTCCGATTGCCTGCATAGCTTTATTCGTAGAAGGGAGTACAATGAAATTAGGCTACTAGATGGTAAACGGGGAAATTAGTGCATGGCTTGTGCCTCATAACAAGATACCTTCCAGAAAACCCATTATTCAACCGCGTCTGTCTTAAATGGCAAGGCGGGTACGTTTATGTGTATGAAGGAGATTCCCATGCAAGAACGAAAATGCTCGAAATGCGGCTCGCTTAACGTGTTTAAGAACACGAGTAATAATTGGCACAAGGATGGCGTTATCCTGCAAATGCTGGCGGAGGATAATTTCCCTGCCTTGTTCCAAACGCAGGCATTCCTTTGTATAGATTGCCGCCACCTGGACATTCAGGTTTTTGAAACCAGTACGATGTATGGAAATCAAAAAACACTGGCGGAAGCAGTCCGCTCCAGCAATAATTGGGTAAAAGCCTGATCGCAGCAGAAGTGGTGGGTTTCAAATTTTAAAAAACGGTCTCGGTGAAATTTCACCGAGACCGTTTGGTTTCTACACAGCCAGCCCTTATTTCGCCGGTATCAACACAATGACGGGGATCACACGCGCAGCTTTTGCACGATAGTCAGCAAAGCCGGGCATCACTTCCACCATTTTGTCGTACAGGCGGGTGCGCTCCGGTTCTTCTGCAACAACCGCCTTGGCTTGAAATGTATCCGAGCCGTATTCAACCGTCACTACAGGGTTGGCAACCAGGTTGTAATACCAGTCTGGGTGAGTTGGCGCTCCAGCTTTGGAGGCGATCACCACCAGCCGCTCGCCATCTTGTACACAGGCAACCGGGTTGACTCGTTCTTGTCCGCTTTTGGCACCTTTCGTATGCAAAAGTAATAAGGACTTACCTTCAAAGTTCCCACCCACTTTGCCTGCATTGGCACGAAATTCCTCAATAACCTTCTTATTCCAATCGTTCGGGCTGCTCATAGATATCTCCTTTTGTTTTCAATTCACGATGCCGCAAAAATATCCATTCTTACGACACCCACCCAAAAGGCTGGGAATCGCCAGATATCATAGTACAATGAAAATAAGCTTGAGTTTGAATATTTTGTCATGCCTGTTCATGGGGGAGATGGATGGGAACGAAATCACAAAACTCCCAATCTGTGTCACCCCAAACGCGCCGCCTTGAGGAGGAGCGCACTATGAACAAATCGTTGTTCGAAGAAAAATGGAACCTGCTCCGCGGGCAGGTTAATGCCAAATGGAGTCTGATGGTCGAATACGACCTGGTCAAAGTGGATAAGGCAGATGTGAAGTTCGATAAGTTCGTCACCATGCTGCAAGTCAAATATGGGTACACCCGCCAACAAGCCAGAGAAGAGATCAGCAAACTCTGGTCTGAAACCGAAACCAAAAAACGAAGCAAGATCTAAAGGAGCAATACAACTTGAATACCCCCATCGAAAAAAACAAGGAAAAAACCAAACGTCCCTCCAAGGGACAGCGCAAGCATAACCGCAAGGTCAAGCAAGAAGCGCGAAAGAACAGCATTCCCGGGACGGAAGTAACCAAACGCAAACGCCCTGCATAAAAAAATGGTCTCGGACAACAGGTTCGAGACCATTTTTTATGAGTAAAATTCCATTCTCAAGTCTTACAGGTATCAAGGAGCATCAGCATGTTCAAGTCTAAACGCAGGCAGATCGTCACTCCGCAATCGGAACATCTTAAGCTGGCTGGCACATTGGCAATGCTTTGGGGAAACGAACAATTTGAAGTTCCACCCATCGAACAACATTCCCTGATCGCAGGGATAGGCTTGCATGACCGCGGATATGGCTATCTTGACAACTCCCCCATCGGCGGCATGAGCGATGAAGAATGGCAGGAAATCGCACGCCGCGGGTTTAACATGCCATGCTCGGATGTTGTTGCAGATACCATCGTCAAATATCACTTCCGGCGCCTTGCCAGTTACGGAACGAGCAATATCCGCAAAGAATTACATGCGGAATTCTCACTAGGCATCCAAACACAACTGCAGCAGCACAAGCTTTCACAAACTTTGTTCGACCGCATTGACCGTATTACCGACCTGTGTGACTCACTGTCTTTTGAGTTCTGTTTCGAAGCGCCAGCCTCAGGGAAGTTATCCGTTTTCCCACACAACACTGAAGAGACTGAAGTCGTGGTGGAATTTCATGTAGAAAACGGTGAGATTAACGTTAGTCCCTGGCCTTTTTCAGTGGACGAGTATCAAGGCTACCTTGTCGCCTATCAAATGGATGGGTACCCCACCCGGCTTGACCCCGTCATTTTGCCGTATCGGTTGCAGCGAAAGTAACCCAATTGCTACCCTCGTGAAATGAACTCTGCCGAAACAATGCGATTTGAGTTCTTCAAATAATAGACCTTATATTCATCGCCCTGGATCAAGACAAAACCAATGCGGTGGTCTGCATTAAACCTGCGCTTCCCAATATAAAGATCGTAACGCGTACTGGTGGTGCTGGTCTGTGAATTGCGTGTTTCCACTTTCACAATGTTGACCCGCCCTGTTTCGCTGGTCAGTTCCAGGTCCATGTAGGAGGCGGGCGGAAGAAATGCAAACCCCACCAATCCATACATGACGGGCCACACGATCCCAAAACCAAGCGCGAATCCGATCCGCAAACCCCAACTCGATTCTGGAATAAACCAGACCCCTACAGCAATAGCCAGCCCGATGGCAGCTAAAAAGAACAAGAAATATGCGAAGCGTCTTCTGCCTTTGCGATCAGAGTTTAAGACAGCAATCCAATGCTTCTTTTGTTTCTCAGTGAGAGTTCCATTACGATTGGCGCTTAAATCAAATTCATCGAACTGAAAATATTCCACCAACTTCTTATCTTCCATGAATACTGTCTCCTTTGGAAAGCTGACCTTATTCTATGTGTATGCAGATAATTCACAATGGTACTTTAGCGTTACTCCTCTATTCAAAAAAGTAGAAGCAATCTTTCCTGTTATGGAGCATTATCAATTCTGAAATCTGCGCCCCAAAAGCACCGTTTTTCATCCATCACGTAGTAAAATGAGATTGAAAGAGTTTGTCAATTTTGTTTTGCCTATTCAAAGGGGAATAAGCAAGAAACGAAATCTTGAAAACTCCAAACTGAGTCCAACAATTTTCACACTCTTTGAGGAGAATCGTATGCAGAAACCAAAATCAAAATTTGATCAGAAATGGAAACTTATCCGCGGGCAATCTGTGGAATGGTGGAGTCTGATTGCCGAACACGACTTGAAAAAAGTGGATAAGGCACAGGATAAGCTCGATAAATTCGTGACCATTCTCCAGGTCAAGTATGGGTATACCCGTCCGCAGGCACGCGACGAGATCAACAAACGCTGGGCAGCATACTCCCGGGCAAAAGAAGCCCAAACGAATTAAAACGAAAGCGGTCTTGCCCAAGTGGCAAAACCGCTTTTTTTATTTAACCTACAAGCGTGAGCGATGTTCTGTCATGCGTTCGTCGATCACCACATGTTCCTGACGCTGGGTCAGTATTTTTTCTGTCGAGGCGATCAAACCATACAATATAACAAGTGCGATCAAGGTCAATATCGTTCCTGCAACCATTCTGATACTTCCATTTCTCGGCAATACAGCCGTCTGTTTGAATTAATAGCGCGCCGGATGGTACCTCGAAAAATCCTATTTTAGATAAATGTTCATGAAATCTTAATATCCTGTTCTATTTTAAGAAGAAACCCTTTCGCCTCGTTCCAAACTATGAGTTGGTTTGCCCATCAATCTTTCCATTCATTTGTTTTTTTCTTCTTATTCTAGAGATAAGCCCTTCGAAGTGACTACACGCAAAGCGCTCATATCCTGTCTTACGTCGATTTCGGTATCGATCTAGTAGAACGAATACGAAAACTCTGTGCTATAATGCCGCACAATGTTCCGTCACAACAACAACTTCGCCAATAATAACGATAATAATAATGATAATAACGATCCCGAAATCGTTGGGCGAAGCTTTGCTGGTTGACGAATAAAAAAGTCGAAACCAAATCGCCCAACGCGAAAGCGCAGGGCGATTTTTTATATACATTTCATCCCCCGTCATTGCGAGGGCACTCTTGTTCTTAGCCCGAAGCAATCTCAGCCATCATTATGAGATTGCTCACTTGCACCGAACGTAAGTACGGTGTCGTCGGAAAGAGCATCCTCCTCGCAAAGACGAGGAAAATCATCGGAGGCGCAAGTATGTACAGAACTCATTTATGTGGAGAATTACGAACAAGTCACACCGGGCAGACGGTTACGCTCGCGGGCTGGGTGAATCGACGCCGCGACCACGGCGGGGTGGCATTCTTTGACCTGCGTGATCGTGCCGGTCTTGTTCAGGTTACCATCAACCCAGACCTTCCCAAGGAAGTGCTTGATCAGGTCGCAAGCGTTCGCAACGAATGGGTCTTGCAGATCGAAGGCGTGGTGCAGAAGCGCCCCGAAGGGATGGCGAATACCAAAATGGAAACCGGCGAAGTCGAGATCATTGCCAAGAACGTGATCGTGCTCAACGCATCGAAGACTCCCCCATTTATGGTCAACACCGATGCGGATCTGCCCGACGAGAACATGCGCCTCAAGTATCGCTACATTGACTTGCGCCGCGAACGCCTGACCCGAAACATGGTGCTGCGTCACAAGGTCATCAAGTTCATGCGTGACTATCTCGATGAACAGGGCTTCATTGAAATTGAAACACCGATCATGTTCAAAGCAACGCCCGAAGGTGCGCGTGACTACCTTGTGCCTTCCCGCGTCTACCCGGGACAGTTCTACGCCTTGCCGCAGTCACCCCAACAGTTGAAGCAATTGCTAATGGTGGCAGGCATGGATAAATACTTCCAGATCGCGCGCTGTTTCCGCGACGAAGACCTGCGCGGCGACCGTCAGCCTGAGTTCACTCAGCTCGACCTTGAGATGTCCTATGTCCACCGCGACGATGTGCTGAATTTAGTGGAAGGCTTGTTCACCAAAATGATTCCCGCCGTGGCACCGCACAAAAAGTTGTATTCTTCGCCGTGGCCCAAGTTCTCTTATAAAGAAGTGCTCGAACGCTTCGGCTCCGATAAGCCCGACCTGCGCTTTGGCATGGAATTGATCGACCTCACCGATGTGTTGGCGAAGAGCGAGTTTAAAGTTTTCCAGTCCGCGTTGGAAGCAGGCGGAGTGATCAAATGCATCGTCGCGCCGAAGTCTGCAGAGATGTCTCGCAAGGAATTGGATGCACTCACGGAAGTGGCGAAGACGTTTGGAGCGAAGGGAATGCCCTATTTGGCGATAACAGCCGAGGGCGTGAAAGGAAGCGCGGCAAAGTTCTTTAAGGAAGAAGAACTCGCAGCGTTGAAAGAAAAAACGGGAGCAGGAGTCGGCGATCTGATCGTCTTCGCTTCTGATGCTCGTGCTGTTGTGAACAAGACTCTCGGCGGACTGCGCTTGTGGTTCCGCGATAAGCTCGATCTTGCGGATAAATCCATGATGGCGTTTGCATGGGTGGTGGACTTCCCGTTCTTTGCGTTCAACGAAGAAACGCAGGCATGGGAGTCTGAACATCATCCGTTCACGATGCCGAAGATGGAAGACTTGCCGAAGTTCGATACGAACCCCGGTGACGTGTATTCGGAAGCGTACGACATGGTCTGCAACGGTTACGAGACCGCTTCGGGTTCGATAAGAATTCACCGCCGCGATATTCAAATGAAGATGTTCCAGATGCTCGGCTTGAGCGACGAGGATATTCAGACGAAGTTCGGTCACATGCTCGAAGCGTTCGAGTACGGCGCTCCCCCGCACGGCGGCATGGCTCCAGGCATTGACCGTCTCGTGATGCTGCTCGCGGACGAACCCAACATCCGCGAAGTGATCGCCTTCCCCAAGAATCAGAACGGACGCGATGTGATGGCGGATGCTCCGTCGGAAGTGGAACCGAAGCAGTTGAAAGAGCTGCATATTAAGTTCAGTTAGTTTTCAACCACAAAGGGTCACTAAGGTACACAAAGGTTTTCCTTCGTGACCCTTTGTGACACTTCGTGGTAAAGAGGTTTTTTATGACCCAAACCATCGATACAAAAACCGTCAAGCACGTCGCATTCCTCGTCCGTCTTGGCATCTCCGAAGAGGAAGCCCAAACCTTCAGCGGGCAATTCTCCTCCATCATCGACTACTTCAACATGCTCAATGAAGTGGACACGGAGAACGTCCCGCCTGCTTCGGATATCGCCAACGCTGAGAATGTGCTGCGCGAAGATGTGGTCAAACCATCCATGAGCCGCGAAGAATTTCTCAAGAACGCGCCAAAGTCTGAGCGCGGGTATGTGAAAGTTCCGACTGTGTTGGGAGATGAGTAAAAGACGATATTCGATACTCGATTATTCGAACTTCGAATATCCAATCTCGAATATCGATGTTCACTCAGAGAGCCTATGCAACTAACCAACCTTACCATCCGAGAAGCCCACGAACTTCTCACCACAAAAAAAATCTCCTCTGTCGAACTGACGCAAGCCATGCTTGACCGCATTCACGATGTGGACAAGAAGGTCAAGTCTTACGTCACGGTCACGGATGATCTCGCACTCGAACAAGCTAAGAAAGCCGATGAGCGCATCGCCAAAGGCGAGAACGTCACCCCGCTGACGGGCATTCCCTTTTCGATGAAAGATTGCATTTCCACACGGGATGTCCGCACGACTTGCTCGTCGAAGATTCTCGAAAACTACGTCCCACAATATAACGCCACTGTCACAAACAAACTCGCGGACTCTGGCGCTGTCCTCGTCGGCAAGACCAACATGGACGAATTCGGTATGGGTTCCTCTTGCGAGAATTCCGCCCTCTTCCCCACCCATAACCCATGGGATCTTGAGCGCGTCCCTGGCGGTTCGAGCGGCGGCGCAGCGGCGAGCATGTCTGCAAGTCTTTGCACCATTCGCCATCGGCGAAGACACGGGCGGGTCCGTGCGTATGCCTGCGGGCTTCACCAACGTCACTGGTATCAAACCCACATATGGTCGTGTGTCTCGCTATGGTCTTATCGCGCTCGCATCGTCTTTCGATTGCATCGGTCCGATGGCGCGTGACGCGTATGATTGCGCCACAGTGCTCGAACACATCGCTGGTCACGATCCATTGGATAGCACTACTTACCAATCACCAGTTACCAGTTACACAAAAGATATCAACAAGCCTGTCAAAGGCATGAAGCTCGGCATTCCGAAAGAATATTTCGTGGCAGGCATGGAAGCGGGCGTTGAGTCCGCCATGCAAGAAGCGATTCGCACCTACGAAAAACTCGGCATGGAGATTCACGAAGTCTCGCTCCCCCACACCAAATACGGCTTGCCCGTTTACTATCTTCTGCTCTTCGCTGAAGCCAGCGCCAACCTCGCCCGCATGGACGGCACGCGCTTTGGTCTCTCCGTTTCGGACGGCGCGAAGGATGTCATCGACATCTATCTCAAAACTCGCCACGAAGGTTTCGGCGATGAAGTCAAGCGCCGCATCATGCTTGGCGCGTACGCCCTCTCTGCTGGATATTACGACGCGTATTACTTGAAGGCACAAAAAGTGCGCACGCTTCTTCGTCGGGACTTTGAAACTGCTTTTTCCAAAGTTGACATTCTCCTCGCCCCGACCTGCCCCACCACGGCGTTCAAACTCGGCGAGAAAACCAGCGACCCGCTCGAAATGTATCTCTCGGATATTTACGTCGTTGCGACAAATCCTGCCGGTGTCCCTGCCCTTGCGCTCCCCGCTGGATTCTCCAACAACATGCCCGTCGGTATGCAGCTCATCGGCAAGCACTTGGACGAGTCAACTCTGTTCCAAGTCGCTCACGCCTACCAGCAAGTGACCGATTGGCATAAGCAGCAACCGAATTTATAAACCCCGTAGGGGCGACTCGCGAGTCGCCCCTACAATTGATTTTCGTACACGTAAAAAATGTAATCCTGAGATTTCGTATCCACGCCCAGATCATGCAAGGCACGCAACAGTTGAGCACGATGGTCTGTGGCATGATTAACAACATGAAGCAAGACCTGCCAGAGGAACAAATACTTGTCCTCTTCAGGCTCGGTGATCGGTTTGGAAAACAACTGGTCATCTTGTAAAACAGCAAGATAAGCGCGGACTTTTTCCTCCACCTTATCCCAGTGAGCGCGGATGGCATCGCGGTCATCAACGGTGACAGTCTCAGGCAATGGATCGCTGGGCTGGATGCCCTGCAACTCGCTGAACCAAACATCTTCCACGTCCAGCAAGTGAACGACCTGTTGGCGGATGGAGCCGTGAGAATACTCTACTTTCTGGTTGAACTGCTCAAAGGTCAACGAAGCGACATGCTCCCAGACCTTGCGGTTCTCGGCAAAGTGATAGTTATAGAAATGACGAAAGGCATCTGCATTCATAAAGCTGCTCCTTATATTCAGTGAAATCATTATAGTGCAAGTGTTCTAGGAATCTAAAATGACTAAATTCTCAACCTCCATCTCCATCCATACCAGCCAGGAAGCTGTTTGGAACGTTTTGTCCAATGTCGCCCATTGGCACGAGTGGACTCCGACCGTGAACAAGGTCGAAGTGCTGAACACGCCCGAACTAAAACTCGGCAACCGCTACAAAGTATTCCAACCCAAACTCCAACCCGTGGTTTGGACGGTCACCGAGCTTAATTCTGCCAACTTCACGTGGGAGTCAAAATCTCCGGGCATGCATATGGTGGCAGAACATGTCGTCAAGTCAGTCAATGCCAATCAATCTGAAGTGACATTGACCTTTGCCTTCAACGGCTGGCTTGGCAACCTAATCGGCAAAATGTATGGAAAGATGACCGAAGAATACGTCCAAACCGAAGCGCAATCGTTGAAAAAGCGAGTTGAAACCTCTTAGACCATAGACGATAGACGACTGACAATGGACAAACATGGTCCATCGTCTATCGTCCATCGTCAATTCACACAACAGCGAGACTATCCATGACCCAATACGAACCCGTAATCGGACTTGAAATTCACGGCGAGTTGCTCACCAACTCCAAAATGTTCTGCAGCTGCTCCGCGGACTATGGCTCCGCGCCGGAACCGAACACCAACATCTGCCCCACTTGCACAGGGTTACCGGGCGCAATGCCTGTCGTCAACAAAAAGGCGACGGAACTTGCTGCGCTCGTCGGTCTCGCGTTGAATTGCTCCATCAACAAGCACAACACCTTTGCGCGCAAAAATTATTACTACCCCGACCTTCCCAAGGGTTATCAAATTTCGCAGTACGAATTGCCGATCGCAGAAAAAGGTTCACTCGACGTCAATGATGGCAGTGAGAATCAACTCAAGGTCCGCGTGAGGCGGGTTCACATCGAAGAAGATACGGCGAAACTCGCGCACGAAAAAAATTATGCACTGGTCGATTTCAATCGTGCAGGCGTCCCCTTGCTTGAGATCGTCTCCGAGCCAGATATTCGCACCGTTGAAGCCGCGCTTGATTACGCCACGAAAGTCCGCGCGATCTTGCGTTATCTCGGCGTGAACTCTGGTGACATGGAAAAAGGCGTGCTACGTTTTGAGGCGAACATTTCTGTGCGCCCCGTCGGCAGCGATGAATTCCGCACGCGCACCGAGATCAAGAACCTCAACAGCTTCCGCGCGCTCGTCCGCGCTTCGCAATATGAGATCGAACGTCAGATCAAACTTTATGAAGAAGGCGGCACGGTCGTGCAGGAAACTCTCGGCTGGGATGATGCTCGGGAAGTGACGACCAGCCAACGGTCGAAGGAAGAGGCGCACGACTATCGCTATTTCCCCGAGCCCGACCTGCCTCCCCTACAATTATCGGATGCGTGGATCGAGTCGATTCGAAGTCAATTACCTGAATTACCTGAAGCAAAGACCGCCCGCTTCATTTCGGACTTTGGCTTGACCCCGTCCGAAGCGCGTTTTCTCACCTCCGAGCGGACTCTCGCCAACTACTTCGAGAGCGTGGTCGCGAATTCAAAAAGCCCTGCGAAGACCATCCACTCGTGGATTGCGGGCGAATTCATGCGCTACTTGAACGACTCAGGCTTAAGCATTGACGATGTAACTCTCTCCCCCGAAACACTCGCCAAACTGATCGACATGGTGACCGATAAAACCATCGGCGCAAGCGCAGGCAAGACCGTGCTGACCGAACTCTTCAAGAACGGCGGCGACCCGGCGCAGATCGTCAAAGAAAAGAATCTCTTGCAGATGACGGATGTGAGCGCCATTCAAGAATTGGTGACAAAAATTTTGAACGACAACCCCAAAGAAGTGGACGAGTACAACGCAGGCAAAGAGACCTTGTTCCAGTGGTTCATGGGTCAGGTTGCGAGAGCCACGAAAGGCAAAGCAGACCCGAACGTTGCGAAAGAGTTGATGGTGAAGGGCTTGGAAGAACGGAAGAAGTAATTGGACAACAGCCACTTATAAGTGGCTGTTGTTTTTTCAATACCCCTTCATTACAGTCTGAATTCTGTAAACTTGTTCATGCTAAGATGAGAAGAGATTGGAGGACCTTGTGGACGAGCAAACTTTCGACACTGCGTGAACGCTTGGGGAAGAGCATGTCTGGAAGAGGAATTTGCGGCACCAGGGGGATCATATTCTCAACGTCATGGGGCACGGTGTTGGGTCGAGTTTCCACCACGAGAACATTCCCACGTTTGTGAAAGTTTGTTGAGTTTACTTTCTGGGGATAAGCGGGCTAAAAAAGCAGGGAACGCAACTTTGCCCAAAGAGTTCATTGTTTGAGGAAAACCCTGTCCCCTTCCTACCAACCTGCCTGATGCCTTCAACGGGTTGCGTATCCTTCATCTTTCCGATATTCATATTGACGGCTACCCCGGTTTTGGGAAGCATATTGCCAGGGCTATTTCAGGGCTGAGCTTCGACCTTTGCGTTGTGACTGGCGACTTTCGCATTTGGGATACCGGGCGCTACCTGCATATTGTTGAAGAACTGCAAGCCCTGGCACCTGCCTTGCAGTGCAAGTATGGAGTCTACGGAATTCTTGGCAACCATGATTTTATTGAAATGGTACCCATGATCGAATCAACAGGGATTCCCTTGTTGATGAACGAAGCCATTGCACTCGACACCAATGGAGAAAAACTTTGGATCGTCGGGCTGGACGATGCCCATTTTTACGGGGAACAAGATTTCAACAAAGCATTGAAAAATGTGCCGTCGGATGCAGTCAAAATTTTATTGGCACATTCCCCCGAACTGCTCCCCGAGGCAGCAGAGTTGGGTTTTGGGCTCTACCTGACCGGGCATACCCATGCCGGGCAAATGTGTCTGCCGGGAGGGATTCCTATCCTGAGAAATGCCCGCTGCAAATCGAAATATATTGCCGGGCAGTGGAAGTATAACGATATGAACGGATACACTTCCGCGGGCGTGGGTTGTTCGGGTGTTTTCGCGAGGTTCTATTGTCCGCCGGAGATCGTCGTACATACCTTGAAACAGAAATAGGTATCATCCGAATAGTATGACACAGTCATCTTTTGATAACTGTTTTTATTACCCTACCCACCCGGGAATGTTATACAATTCAACTGCATTCTCCGAAATAACATTCCGAAAAGGAGTCTTTTATGCCAGCCCCAAAGAAACGTTTAGTCACTGCCGAAGACCTGTATTCCCTGCAACAATTATCGAATGTAAGCATTTCACCCGATGGCGGGCACGTTGTGTATCGCATCCAACGAGTGGACCGCAAAACCGAGAAAAAATATGGCAACTTGTGGGTCGTCCCAAGCGGAGGCGGTGAGCCGCGTCAGTTCACGCATGGCAATCAGTCAGATTATTCTCCGAGTTGGTCACCGGATGGAAATACCATCGCTTTCCTTTCCAGCCGCGCGGGAAATGACAACCCGCAAATTCATCTCATCCCCTTTGATGGCGGTGAAGCACGCAAGTTGACTTCCATTGACGGGGAAATCGACCTCGTTGGCTGGTCACCTGATGGGCGCAAACTTCTATGTACAATCCGCAAGACGGATACAGAAGAGTTGGAACGCGAAAAAGATGAGCAGAAGAAAAAGCTTGGCGTGGTGGTGCGTCATTACACACGTCTCTTTTATAAGATGGATGGCTACGGCTACCTCCCCCACGAGCGGACTCACATTTGGGTCGTCGATGCGCGTACTGGCAAAGGCAAGCAACTAACCGAGGGTGCCGTCCACGATGAGAATTTTCCGGTCTATTCGCCTGATGGCAGGTCGATTGCTTATATATCGAATCGCACGGAAGACCCCGATGCTAATGTTGAACACGATGATATCTTCGTCATGCCTGCAGACGGCGGCAAGCCGCGCAAGCTCAACAATACACCACTTGGGGCAAAGTTCTTTCTCGCATTCTCGCCGGATAGCAAATGGCTGGCGTATTTTGGAGCCGAAGGCGAACACTTGGATTATCAGAACACGAGTTTATGGGTAGTGCCTGTGGACGGTTCAGAACCGGCTCGAAACCTGACCAGGAAATATGACCTGCATACCATGGCAGATATCATCACCGATTTTGGCTCAGCGGAGACGGTTGCGCCGGTGTGGTCGAACGATGGAAAAACTATCTATTTCCAGGCGGCAGTTCACGGGTCCACGGTTTTGAGGCGGATTGACATCGCTGGCAAGAATATGACAGAAGTCATCGGCGAAGGTGGGGCACTGGGAACCGTCTCGTTCGACAAATCCCAAAAGCAGGTTGCATATTTCTACGGCGGGATGCAAGACACGCCGCAGGTTCACTTGCGCGAGTTGGGCGGCAGCACGGTGCGATATCTCACGCACATCAACCGCGATTATTTTGCTGCGGTGAAGTTGCCCAAGGTGGAAGAGGTTTGGTACAAAGGCGCGGACGGCACCGACCTGCAAGGCTGGATCATGTTCCCGCCCAATTTTGACCCGAACAAAACCTATCCGTCCATCTTTGAAATTCACGGCGGACCGTGGACGCAGTATGGCAAGTTCTTCATGCATGAGTTTAATTATTTTGCGTCGAACGGCTATGTGGTGTACTTCACCAATCCGCGCGGCGGACGAGGCTACGGCGAGAAACATTCGAAGGCGATCTGGGGCGATTTCGGCGGACCAGACTATGACGACTTGATGAAGTTCGCAGACCTTGTGGCACGGAAGCCGTACATCGACTCCAAACGCATGGGCGTGACCGGCGGCTCGTACGGCGGATTCATGACCTTGTGGATCGTTGGGCATACCAACCGCTTCAAATCGGCGGTGGCGCAGCGCAGTGTCACCAACTGGGTCAGCATGTGGGGCTCGAGCGATTTCAACTGGATCTTTCAGTTCTGGGCAAAATCCGGCTCACCGCAAGAGAGCATGGACAAGTTATGGAATATGTCGCCGGTGAAATATTTGGGAGAAGCCAAGACGCCCACGCTCATCATCCACAACGAGCATGACCATCGCTGTCCCATCGAGCAGGGCGAGCAAGCCTTCGTGGCGCTCAAACGCGCTGGCGTGGAGACGGAGTTCGTGCGCTTCCCCGAAGAGCCGCATGGACTCTCGCGCGTTGGGCGCACTGACCGGCGCATTGCGAGGCTCAATCACATTTTGCGGTGGATGGATAAGTATTTGAAGTAGGTAAATCTCAGATGACAGTCACTTTAAGGTGACTGTCATCTTTTTATTCACCACTTAATATCTCCATGCTACAATTGGAACAGGAGTTTCCAATGGCAGAGACAACTTTTAACGTAAAAATCCCCAGCAACCTGCTCAATCTTGGATTGGAACAGGATGAAATCCAGCGCCGCATTTCGGAGTGGCTGGTCTTTTCTCTTTTCTCTGAGGGAAAGGTCTCTTCTGGTAAGGCAGGGAAACTGCTCGGCATCTCCCGAATCGAATTCATTCAACTCCTCAAAACCCGTGGAATTGCTTTTATTAATTACTCAGAAGATGAAGTGAAAGAAGAATTACAAGCCGTCAAAAAATTATCGCCAAAGCCAAAGAAATGATCATCGTTTCAGACACCACTCCCCTTATTGGGTTAGCGTCCATTGGCAGGCTGGATCTTTTACAGGAACTATTTGGGGAAGTTTACATTCCGCAGGCAGTTTTTGATGAAACTGTCACTTTCGGGCGGGAAAATAGCAAAGCCAAACAAATGGTTTCGAACGCAAGTTGGATTCACGTTGTCGAGGTCAAGGATAGGCTTGCAGTTAATGTCTTGTTGGATGAAATGGATCTGGGTGAAGTAGAGACTATTGTCTTAGCCAGCGAGATGAACGCCGACTGGGTTTTGATGGATGAGAAAAAGGGACGCAGAAAACTATCCCAACTCAATATTCCCAAAATTGGAACTCTCGGTATTCTGCTCAAGGCAAAAGAGATTGGACTTGTATCTGTGCTAAAACCTGAAATCGAAGAATTACAAAGATCCGGTTTTTCAATCTCTCCTTTGCTAGTCGAAGAAATTCTAGATGCGGCGGGAGAGTAAGTTTCTCCCAAGGCTGTAATATAATTACCAAAATCTTTTTATTCAGAGGAATTCCCTACATGACCGAACACGTCAGCGTTTCAAAAATATCAAACTACATCGGGCAAGACGTCGTCCTCAAGGGCTGGGTCTACAACCGCACGGACAAGGGCAAGCTGGTCTTTTTGCTCATCCGCGATGGCTCGGGCTTCATCCAATGCGTCGCCTTCAAAGGTGACCTGACGCCCGAACTCTTCGAGACCATCTCCAAACTGCCGCAGGAATCGTCGGTGATCATCACCGGCTCCGTCCGCGAGGATAAGCGCGCGCCCGGCATCCCCGGCGGGTTCGAAGTCGGCATCAAGGATTTGCAGGTCGTCCAAGCCGCCGGGCTCGATTACCCGATGGCGCTCAAAGACCACGGCGTGGATTTCGCGCTCGACAACCGTCACCTGTGGATCCGTATGCAAAGCCAGTGGGCGATCCTGCGCGTGCGCGTGCGGGTCATGTCGGCTGTCCGCGAGTATTTGGATGGTCAGGGCTTCTTCAACCTCGACACCCCCATCCTGACCCCCGCCGCCGCCGAAGGCACCACCACTCTCTTCGAGACCGAATACTTCGACGAAGGCTCCGCTTTCCTGGCGCAAACCGGTCAACTGTACAACGAGGCGAATATTTTCGCGTTCGGAAAAGTCTACTGCTACGGTCCCACCTTCCGCGCGGAGAAGTCCAAAACGCGTCGCCACCTGACCGAGTTCTGGATGCTCGAACCCGAGATCGCTTTCTGCGACCTCGACCAGCTCATGGACATCGAAGAAGGTCTCATCACCCACATCGCCCAGTCCGTGTTGAAGGATTGCTCCGCCGAGTTGAAGTTCCTCGGGCGCGACTTGAGCAAACTGGAAAGTATCACCGGTCCCTTCCCGCGCATGTCCTATGACGATGCGGCGAAGTATCTGATCGACCTCTACGAAAAAGAGACCGACCCCGAGCGCAAAGAATTGCTCAAATTCGAATGGGGCATGGACTTCGGCGCTCCGCACGAGACCGAGATCACCAAGTTATACGACAAGCCAGTCTTTGTCTATGGCTACCCGTCCGCGGTCAAAGCCTTTTACATGGAACCATGGGAGAACCGCCCCGAAGTCTGCAAGTCTGTGGACTTGCTCGCACCGGAAGGCTACGGCGAGATCTGCGGCGGCTCTGAGCGCATGAGTGACCCTGATAAATTGTTGGCGCGCATTCAAAAGGAAGGTCTGCCCGAAGAAGCCTTCAAGTGGTATCTGGAGTTGCGCAAGTATGGCTCCGTCCCCCACGCGGGCTTCGGTATGGGCACCGAGCGCGTCACCGCCTGGATGTGCGGCATCGAACACATCCGCGAGGCGATTCCGTTCCCACGCACGATCAAAAGGATTTATCCGTAGATCGGATGTAGAAAGTAAACAAGTAAAACAGGTAGACAAGTAAAACTGTCTACCTGTTTTTTATATACAAATCATCTTAATAATGTCATCCTGCCTGCACCGTGCAGCAGGCACGCGTGAGCGATAGCGACACATGCACCGCGATGCGGATGCAGTGCTGGTGAGGATCTCTACGCCCACACCGAGAGACCCTTCGGTCGCGAAGAACGCTCCCTCAGGGTGACATTACGGAATAACGATCACCTGCCCCACAAAGATCAGGTTGGGATTGGTCAAATTGGGGTTAATGGCTTGAATGGCTTCCACGGTCACGCCGTATTTTTGGGCGATCAAGCCAACGGTATCACCCTGTTTAACAGTATGCTTGCGCGTTGAAGAAGCGGCATTGTTGGTGGTACTGTTATCACTGACAATGGGCTTGGAGATGGTTGGAACCGGGATGGTGAGTTTGGCACCTTCGGCAAGCAGCTGCGGATTCGCCATCAGCAGTTCATCCACGGTGATCTTATATTTCTCAGCGATCGACTTGAAAGTATCGCCGCTCTTGACGGTATACGATACCGGCTCCTTCGGTTTAACATTCGCAAAGGCATACAACTCGGCTTCTGTGCCGCGGAACCAGTTCAGGTCGCATTCTGTTGGCGAGCCATTATCGTTGGTGACGCCGTCCACCAATGTGGATTCGGAGTACTGCCAGAACTTCCAATCCTGCCAGCCAACCGCCTGAGTGGGCATATTCTTATTGGGCATGGTATCAGGAGAAAAGACGTACGGATACTGTGCCACCCAAAGGGGATAGTCCATTGCCCAGGATGGCGCCTTGCCATTGCGTGAAACATGCAAGTTCAAATATTGGGTGCGTGAGTAGATCATCGGTTTCACACCAAAAGCTTTTTCAACCCGGTCGAGAATGGCTTTGCACGTATCTATAATGAGCGAGTTCGAAGCGTTCTCGTTATATTTATCCTCAAGGTCAATGATCGGCGGAAGTTCGCCGCGGTCTGCGCTGATGGTGGAAATGAAGAGATCCGCCTGCTGTTTGGGATCCTGGTTTGCGATCAAGTAATGATACGCGCCGCGCAAAAGCCCTTCCTTGCGGGCACCCTCCCAATGCGATTTAAATTTCGGGTCCACATACCCCACCCCAGAAGTGGCGCGGATCAGGGCGAATTTAAAGCTCTGCGTGCGCAGTGCCTGCCAGTCTATACGTGGTTCCCAGTAACTTACATCAACACCATGAACGAGATTCATTGTCAGCTCCTTTGGTTCGTACATCAATATGGATAAAAGACCACGCTCTTATCAGACTAGCACAAATTGCAGGGAAAATCAATTGTTTCACAGCAGGCTTAGATTAATGATTTTCTTTCCTTGCGCCATGGAGTATGGTATAAAAATCATACCCTGCGGTGCTCGTGATATTGCCCTTACGTTTTGAGCCAATACCCCCTAAAAGGGTCCTTAACTTCATGGAAATAACGCGATAGGCCTGAGCCAAGGCGGCGTTTCCCGGTCAGGACCCACCTGCAATAGCAGGTTCAAAACCCAGCAGTACACGGCACAGGCGGGGTACGCCATCCCAAGCGAAATGTTCCCAGCGGAACATTTCGCTTTTTTACTGGTTTAGACCACTTGCTTGACGGAACCAGTCATGCCGCAAGGGGCAACCCGAACTTCGGCCCCCCCTCCTTTGGAGGGGGAATGGCCCGCTGCCTCCCAAAGCGCATTTTGCATTGTTGGAAGGGCATTGTTTTAACCACCTAAAAAGGCGTCCGCGCCTTTTGCCCCCTCACCCCTCCCATTTGAGAGGGGTAGAATAAAAAAATGAGCAAGAAACGGGTCGTCAGCAAACAAAACGCAAAATACAATCTCCATCAAGAAAAAGGAGATTGAAATGGAACCCATGAACCAACAAATGCAAGACCCTGAACCTTTACAACATTATCGGCTGATCGAACAAGCCATTCAATATATTGAAACCAACGTGAAAAGACAGCCGGAGTTGGAAGAGATCGCCTCAGCAGTTGGCTTGAGCGAGTATCACTTTCAACGACTGTTCACCCGCTGGGCGGGCATCAGCCCAAAACGCTTTATGCAATTTCTGACAAAGGAACAGGCAAAGCAGATCCTTGATCGGTCTGAAAACCTGCTGGAAGCCACGCATCAAACCGGACTATCGAGCCTGGGGCGGCTGCATGATCTTTTTGTCAGCACCGAAGCGATGACTCCCGGCGAATACAAATCGCGCGGGGCAGGTGTTACGATCCACTACGGCATTCATCCCACCCCGTTCGGGAAGTGTCTCATCGCCACCACCGAGCGCGGCATTTGTCACCTCGGGTTTGTGGATGGCAGTGAAGGCAAAGCCATAGACGGCTTGGTGGAACATTGGAATCATGCCAGCATGACCGAGGATTACCAAAGCACCGCCCCACTGGTCAACCGCATCTTTCTAGGTGCGGCAACAGATGCACCGCTCAAGCTTCATCTGCGCGGAACGAATTTTCAGATCAAGGTCTGGGAGGCATTGCTCACCATCCCCACCGGCGCGCTGACCACATATGAACATATCGCTGCGAATATCGGCAACCCGCGTGCCGTTCGGGCAGTCGGCAGCGCCGTCGGCGACAACCCCATTGCCTATCTCATTCCCTGTCACCGGGTCATCCGCAAGAGCGGAGAGTTCGGCAATTATCTTTATGGAACCGCCCGCAAAAAAGCCATCCTCGCAAGAGAATTGGTTGGGGCAGACTAATTTACTTTTGACACCTACATTGAAGGAAAAGAATGAAAACAAAACTTTGGACCGCACTACTCGCTTTATGGATCGTCTGGGGCTCCACCTATTTAGCCATTCGTTTTGCCGTAGAAACCATCCCGCCTTTCTTACATGCCTCCCTGCGCTTTTTGGTCTCTGGCGCGATCCTTGTTGTGTGGCGTCACCTGGCAGGTGACCCGAGACCCACCCAAAGCAACTGGAAAGCAGCCGCCATTGTTGGGACCTTGCTTCTTGTAGGCGGTAACGGATTCGTCAGCCTTGCCGAACAAAGCGTGCCTTCCGGGATCGCGGCGCTTATGATCACCACATCCCCGTTCTGGTTGGTACTCTTTGAGTCACTGCGGTCAGGCGGCACAAAACCCTCCTGGCAGGCGATCGTTGGCTTGCTGCTTGGGTTTGGCGGCGTATTTGTACTGGTGGGTCCGGGAGAGATCGCAGGCTCACAACATGCATTCAAGACCAGCGGTCTGATCCTGCTTATGTTCGCGCCGATCTTATGGTCGATGGGGTCCATCTATTCACGCGGTGCAGACATGCCCAAATCCACCCTGATGTCAACAGGGATGCAAATGTTGGCAGGTGCGGCGTCGCTGTTCATCGTCAGCGTGGCAACCGGTGAACTGCAAGGATTCAACTTCGACGAAGTCTCGATGCGCTCCTGGTGGGGTCTGGTCTACTTGATCACCTTCGGTTCATTGGTCGGGTTCGTCTCCTATGGTTGGTTGATCCAAAACGCCCCCGTATCGCTGACATCCACTTATGCTTATGTAAACCCAATGGTTGCAGTCCTTCTCGGCTGGCTCTTCGCAGGTGAGGAATTGAACGCACGGATCGCGGTCTCATCGGTGATCATCATTGGGGCGGTGATCATGATCAACCTTTCAAGAAATTCCAAACCCATCCCTAAAAACGAAATGGCGATCCCTGAAGAAATTGAATAAGAGGCAAGTTTTCAAGAGTTGGTAATCAGTATTCAAAACTGTGCAAGCTAAAACAAAAGGAGATAAACATGGATTCAAAAGAATTGCTCAAGCGAGTGAAGGAAGATAACGTCAAGTTCCTTTCGCTCCAGTTCACGGATGTGCTCGGCGCTGTCAAAAGCGTGGATATGCCCATCCGTCACCTCGAAGATGTGCTGAAGGATGGCGCATGGTTCGACGGCTCATCAGTGGAAGGGTTCGCCCGCATTCAGGAAAGCGATATGCGCCTGAAAGTGGACATCGATACCTATGTGGTGCTGCCCTGGTCTTCGCCCGATTCCCGTCGTGCGCGTGTATTCTGCGACATCTACACCCCCGGCGGCGAGCCTTTCGAAGGCGACCCGCGCGGCGCGTTGAAACGCATTCTCAAAAAGATCGATGAACGCGGCTGGAAATTCAACATCGGTCCTGAGCCGGAGTTCTTCCTGTTCAAGGGAGATGCGACTACGAACGGCATTCACCCCGTCCCCCACGATCTGGGCGGCTACTTCGATTTCTCCTCCTTCGATGAAGCCGTTGTGGTTCGCACCGCATTGATGGAAGCCCTCGATGACATGGGACTCGACGTTGAAGTTGGTCATCACGAAGTGGCGCTGGGTCAACATGAAATTGACTTCCGCTTCGCAGACGCGCTCAAAGCTGCCGACAACGTTCTGACGCTTAAGTACACGGTGAAGGCGATCGCCGCCCAGCACGGTCTCGTCGCTTCGTTCATGCCCAAGCCCGTTTATGGCATCAACGGCTCCGGCATGCACTGCCACCAGTCACTATTCGACACCAAGACCGGCAACAACCTGTTCTTCGATGCAAAGGATGAAGCCCATCTTTCCCCATTGGCTTATTCCTTCATTGCGGGTCAGTTGGAACACGCCCGCGCCCTTGCTGGTGTGGTCGCCCCGACCGTGAACTCCTACAAGCGTCTCGTGCCGGGGTATGAAGCCCCCGTGTACATCGGCTGGGCACAGCAGAACCGCTCGGCGCTCATCCGCATTCCGCGCTACACCGAAGGACGCGACAAGGCAGTCCGCGCGGAGTTGCGTTTCCCCGACCCATCCTCCAACCCGTATTTGGCGTTCACCGTCATGCTTGCCGCCGCGCTCGATGGCATCGACAAGAACATGAAGGCGTCCAAGCCGTTGAACAACATCAATCTCTATCACCTGAACAAGGAAGAACGCACCAAGCTCGGCGTAACCGAACTCCCTGGCTCGCTGGCTGAATCCTTGCATGAATTGGAGAAGAACGATGTGTTGAAGTCAGCGCTCGGCGATTACCTGTTCGAAGCCTACATGCGCGCCAAGTGGGAAGAATGGGACGAATTCCGCCTGCGCGTGACTGACTTTGAAATTCAGCGTTATTTGGAAACTGCGTAAGAACGGTTCATAGCAACAAAACGGCATCCAGAAAATTCTGGATGCCGTTTTGTATTATTCCCTGAAATCTGCTTTGTCATATAATCATTTTCAATGAAAAAGAATCTGGCTTTTGCCATTTTACTTCTCCTGCTATCCAGTGCATGCTCGCAAAGTAGAACATATCCGCTTGAGCTGGCAGCCTTCACCAAAAACTCTGTGAGCGTCCTGATCCGCTTGGAAAAAGATAATGATGCGAGATATTTTCTCTCTGCTACATTCACCCCCGAACAAGGGCTGCATTTGTATAGCAAAGACCTGCCCATCACAGGGGTAGATGGGCTGGGTCGCCCCACTTTAGTGGAGGCTGGCGACACAAGTCAGTACAGCGTGAAAGGTGACTTGATCGAAAGTGTATCTGCTCAAGTCCCAGAGTTCGAGCCCAAAAGCCTTTTAGTGTATCCGGCAGGAACTGTCACATTAAGCCTCCCGATCGATCTTCCCCCCGGAAAAACCTGGACAGCTGATACAGTAAAAATCACGTATATGGCTTGCTCAGATCATGGCTGCAAAGCTCCTGTTATCAGACAGGAGCTAGCAATTCGTATTCCCGGAAAAGCGGCTTCGCATTAATTCAACCAAGATGGGAGAACCATGAAAAAATTTATTTTGATTTTAAGCACCCTTGTTGTCACACTCGCCTGCAAAGCGCTGACGCCAAATCCGCAGGAAGCCATCAACCCGGTCATCGCCAACGAGACTTCCACAACGCTTGACGGGACAAAATCAACTACAGAACAAACGCCTGAAGCTGTGCATGCTGGGTTTACCATTGTGCGGCTCAGACCGAACGATGGAGATCTAGCCGCCATGCTGGCAAAAGAAGCACAGAAAGCCGCTGCACTGGGTCAGATGCCTGTGGTCGAATTTGACGCCACCTGGTGCCCGCCCTGTCAGGCGATCGATGCGGCGATCAAAGCGGAAGACGAACTAATGTTGAACGCCTATGCCGGTACTTACATCATAAAATTGGATGTGGACGAATGGGGTTGGAACAACGGAAAGGTGGAGTTCTTCCAATTTGATTTCATTCCCGTATACTTCAAATTGGATGATGCCGGAGAACCCACCGGCGAGCAGATCGACGGCGGAGCCTGGAACGAAGATATTCCAAAGAATATTGCACCGGTAATGGACAAGTTCTTTCACAAAGACTCGTAAAGAGCCGACTCACGAATCAAAAGAGCGCAGGTTTTTCCATACCCTGCGCTCTTTATTTTCCAAAAGGGAACTATTAATGGACCGTGGCGGTTGCCAATTCCATGATCTCTTCCTTGGTTTCATACACCCGGACGAGTTTACCGTCTTGCATTTGCAATACACGATCCACGAACTGACACATGCGCAGGTCGTGCGTAACGATGATGCCCGCGCGCCCATTCTCATGGATAAGGTTCGCAAAGGTTTCAACGACCTGGAAGGCACGCTCCGTATCAAGGGAGGCGGTGGGTTCATCCGCAAGTACAAGCGCAGGGTTGTGGATCAACGCTCGGGCGATCGCAACACGCTGCTGCTGACCGCCGGACATTTGCGCAGGCAGGTTATGCAAGCGTTCAGCCAGACCCAGACGCGCCAACAGTTCATCCGAACGAATGCGGCTGGCATGATCCAGTTTGCTGTTCAAACGCAGCATAAATTCGACATTCTCACGCGCCGAAAGGAAAGGGATCAGGTTATTCGACTGAAAGGTAAAACCGATCTTTTCACGGCGCAGTTTCACACGCTCCGTCTCACTCATCTGTGCGAGATCCTGTCCATCGATCAGGACTTGTCCGCTGGTGGGAGTGAGGAGCGCGGCAAGGATGGAAAGCATGGTGGTCTTGCCTGAACCGCTGGGTCCGACCAATGCCACGAACTCGCCGAATTTCACCTGAAACGATACTTTGTCCACTGCGTTGATGGTTGTGCCATCCAACGAAAATGACTTAACCAGATCACGAACTTCCAATGCAATATCTGACATTTCTAACCTAACCTGAGCGCTTTAAGCGGCTCGATACGAACAGCATAAATAATGGATACCATCCCACCCAACGGACCAATGAACAGGAGCAACGCTATGGCGATCAGGGAGCGTGTTCCATTGAATGCCAAAGGAATGGAAGGCGGCAGCCCCAGCGAGAACAGATAATTCAGGGTGGCGCCGATGCCCACACCCATGGCAGTGACGATAATGATCTGAATGACGGCAGACAGCCCAACCACAAAATTGGAAGAACCGATCGCCTTCAACACGCCGATCTGTGGAACCTTTTGCAAAATTTGGATCTGGAAGAAACCGCCAATCACCAGGATGCCGATCAACAAGGTAAATACTGCCTGAGTTTGCACGGTTCCCTGTTGGGCGGTATAGCCGGGAATATTATTGATGGTGGTCTCAATATCCGCGACTTCAATATTGGGAACCTGCTCCTGCAAACGCTGTTTGATTATCTCCACCTGGGCGGGGTCTTCCAACTTGACGGCGATAATGTTCGGGTAGGGCGTATCGCTGTTTAAGTCAGCTTCAGGTTGGGGTCGCATCAACTCCCATGTGGCTGCCGGAACAAAGATCGTCGGTTGGAAGAAGTAAGCCTGTTTATCCACCAACCCCACGATCTTCAATGTGTAGAACTCATCTTCCGTCCCTTGTGTGGAACGGATCTCGATCTCATCACCGATCTGCAAGCCGGTACGCTGCGCCACGCTCATATCCATCACGGCTTCGCGCGCTTCCCCACCGCGGAAGTAACGTCCATCGATCAAGGGCGGCATGCCAGGGTGACCAGCATCCACACCTAACATGGAAATCTTCTGCGGCTCAGGCAAAGACACGATCTCGGAATTCGAGGTATAGATCGCGCCCGCATCTGCTACACCCTCAACACGTCGAACCGTTTTGATGGTATTTGTCTCCAGGCGGCTGGCGGTAATACTGTAATCTGATTTTTCCAGAAACACGATCAGTTGCGCATCGAGGTTGGCAACATACTGCCGGTTGGCATCTGAAAGACCTTCGCCAAGCGCAGCAATAAACAACACAAGTACAGTGATCAACGCAATCACCAGCGCAACAAGGAGAAAGCGTCCACGGTTGCGGATGACTTCCTTGAGCGCAAGGTACGTTGCAATAAAGAGATTATTCATTTCCTTCTACTTCCTATGCCAATGGTTTTGAGTCAAACGGCTTTTTCCAATCCACACCCATAATGCCATGCAAGAGTAGGTCTACTGGGGGATGGTCGGCGATATCTTCATAGTAATACGGCAGGCGAATCTTTCCATCTGTGCCAATGACAAAGGTGCCAGACATTTGATAGGCATCCTGACCCGGAAGCGGCAATTCGGGCTTGATGCCTTTTTCACGTGCCAACCTGCGATTAGACTTCCAAATACGCGGCGAAATGAGCGTCTGCCAAAGGGTGCCACGGTACAGTCCGTAGGCACGGTAGGCAGCCCGATCGGGGTCGGCAAGACAGAGCGCATTCGGGGCACGCTGTTCACAGAATTTATTTGCAGATTCGGGCGAGGCGTGGGAAATAATCGTAAGCATCAACCCATTATCGGTCAGGGTCTGATGCGAGTCGATCAACTGGTCGATCATTTCCTTACACTGCGGGCATCCAAAATGACGAGTAAATGCAAGCACGACTACATGCTCTTTCCAGAGAGAGGAAAGTTGCACAGGGTTGCCATTCCCATTCAAAAGGGTCAAGTCGGGAGCCAGATCATTAAATTTGAGTTGAGAGTTCTTTGCCATGAGTACCTTTTCACAAAATCGAATAGAAATATTCTAACACAATGCAAAGGTTTTGCAAAGGTTTTGCAACAGATTAGTTTTACCACCTCGCCCACAATAAAAGAGGCACAGCGGGTGCTGTGCCTCAAAATTTTACGAAATGTGCAAGATGGATTTTTCCACCTTGCTGCCTTTTCTGTGCATCCGCCGCCAACTGCTATTGTCATTAAGCGAGATCCAGCGACGCTCTTCTGTACGATAGAACCAGTCTTTATCTTGTTGATAATAGACCAGCACATCGGTCGATTCCCAGATGTTGAGGATCTCATTTCCGTGTGCATGGGTATCATCAAAATCCGTGGTTGCGCGCTGCCCCATCTCACTATAAAGCTCATTTAGCTCGAGCAACTGTGAGTTGATCGCAGCCGGAAGGCGGTTGACCTTGAGCCCAATACGTTGGGCTTCATCGAACAGGATCGGATACCCATGTGAAGGGTATTTCGAGTTTAAGGTCGAGGCAATTTTCTCGGCAACTTCTTCTTGCTTAATGTGATAAGCCAACAGTTCCTTGCACAACATAATCGAAAGGGATTCTGCTCGGTCTACTGCACCGATGACAAGGGGATGTACATGCTGAAATAATTGCTGATATGGGTTCTCGCTCGAATCAGACTTTTGAGCCTGCCACAGCCGAACGACGCGGTTCAATTCATCCAAGCTGACGCTCACGCGGTCATTATCGCGATCGATCGGTGAGAGGGCATGTGTCAAAGATGTATCCACAGAAGTGAGATACGCCATGGGTCCCATGTGAATTTCGTTTGCGCCCAGCGTGATCATTGTGGCAGCAGAGGCACACTCTAAGGGCAGGACAGCGATGATCTCATCGCAATACTGCCGCAGCAAGTTCACGATCCGCAGGGAGGCCTGCCCATTGCCGCCACTGGATTTTATGAAAAGATAGATCTTCTCCTGCCGCCCTATCTTTTCAAGTAATTCGAATAATGCCAATACATCATCGTGACAGACACTTCCGCGCGGATTGTTAAAATAGGTGACCAGTGTGCCGCCAAGCTCCTTCGTCAGCTGCTTAATGATCGCCTGAGTCTTCTCAAATAAAATAGGCGGTTGTTTTGCCTTATTAACGTTTTTTACTTTACCGGCTTTATTGTTCGATTCCATGATCCATAATCTCCTAACCACTTCGGTGGAGGGGTATTATCCCACAAGGGGGATGAACGCTTCAAGAAATTAATATGGTTTGAAAGTACTATTTTTTCGAACGAGACCAAACCCACCCGCCTGCCAGCCCCAGTACCTGCCCCGCCATGGTGGCATAGAGCACGCCGGTGACTCCGGCATCCTTCAACCAGTCGGACACGTTGAAAAAACCAAGCGCGAGCAGGTTATATGCCAACAAACCGCCCAACAGCATCCCCAAGGACAGGCGCATGGCAAACGTCCGTTTTAGGAAGCGGGAGGATATGCCAAAGAAAGCCCCGGCAGCCAAAAGCACGAACAACATCGAAAGTGACCAAGCGGAAACACGCGGGTAGCCCTCCCCCGTCACGAAGGCATCCTGTGCTGCCTGCACCGGCGGAGCAGGCGTCGGCTCGGAAGATTGCGTCAGTTCCGGCACGACCACGGTCACTGCCACTGCTCCAGACTGGGAAACATCCAGTTGCAGAACTTCGGAGATGACCGCCGGTTCACTCGCCACACGAATTTCCAGCAGACCGGGCTTATCCAACCCGAATGCAGCGCGCGCAACACCGTCTTTCGTAACAGACTCGACCTGCTGTAAAATACCGCCGCCTTCACCAGTGAGCAGCATGGAAAACTGCACCACCGTCCCATCGGGGACTTCATTGCCATTGTGATCTTGAATTATGCCCGTACGAATCGAAATGGTGTCACCAATACGGAAGAGCGGAGTCAGGGTCGGCTCGGGAGTGATTGAAGCTTCTGGGGTAGTCGGCGCAGGCGGCAGGTCCAGAAAGATCGGGATGATCTGATTCGGATTTGGAGCCGTAACGCTGATCAGCTCATATCCAACAGCAGGGATGGAAACAGGCGAGGCACCGGATGGCGGTAATTCTTGAAATAGCAGGCGTACAGCCACATCGACAAACTCGGGCTGTTTGCTGTAAAGTGCGTAATAAGCAGTGAAACGTGAAAGCGTGGTTGTGTCAAAATAATATGGTGCGCCGAATGTGAACAAGATCAATTGTTTATTCAAGAGCAGGTCGGGACGTTCGCGCAACAAGCGGCTGATCAATTCTGCCTGCCCCTTCGCTGAGTCATTAATGGAAAGAACGACCCAATCGGCATTATCGAGATCATCCGCCACAAATTGATTGTCATCTGGCAGGTCCAGCAATGCCTGCACATTTTCAAATGAATATGATTTCAAGCGAAACTCTTCCACTTGATTCCCGCTTTGTGGACCGTATAAGCGCAGGACTGCATTTTGCAGCGCATCGAATGCAAGGAAAGATTGAGGTGAACAATCTGAACATTGCGCCACGCTGACAGGGTCCGTGATGAACACGACTCGGTCATTTGGCTGGGGCGGTAACGGCAAAATAGAAGCCAGATCCTGCTGACTGGGGCTTACAAGTGTGGCAGCATTTCGGGCAACCTGAAAAGTAATATCCGAGTTCGTATCGGTGGATTCTAAGATCGTCCCATTCCCAATAGATTCGGGGTTCGGCAAGACAACGTTGGAAATTATGAAGTTATCGTAAATACGCAGCTTGGCAGCAATGATACGTGCTAAAGAAGCGTCCACGCGCTGGGCGAAAGCGGGGTCTTCACGATACTTTTGCGCAAAGAATTCCAAGGTGCGAACCGCCGATGTGTAACTATCAGGAGCATCATCCCCTTTGATGTTTCCCAAATACAAGAGGTCATTCCCGGCAAGGAAGGAATCACGCGCAGCAACTCGTGCCTGGAACTGACCGCCGCCCGTGACATAAAAATCATGCACAGCCGTTGTGCCAAGATTATCACTGACAAGTAATCCACCGTTGGTATACCAACTCGCAAATTCTGGCAAAGCCAAAATTTGCGTAAGCGCCTGTTGGTCAAAACTGATCGGGCGGGTCGTAGCGCGGATATTGCCCTGAAATCCCTGATAACGAATGTGCGATACGAGCAAACCATCCACAGCCTCTTCAGGGGTCGTGGCATTCCCCGTCACCGCAAAGAAAGGTGCAAACTCCACCTGTTTCAGTTGCTCAAGAGATTTACGAACCGTAGAAACTTCCACTTGCGGCAAACGATCTGCCCCGCCTGCGCCTGGAAAATGTTTGGCAACCACAAGCATCCTGCCTGCCGAACCGGTATGCAAGCCCCTCACATAGGCGCGACCCATCTCGCCCACCCAAAATGGATCACCGCCGAAAACGCGCGTCCCCAAGTCTCCGCCAGATTCAGCCGGGGTCTCCAGTACATCTAATGAAGGTCCAAGGAAAAGGTTGATACCCAATGATGAAATTTCACTACCACGCACCCCACCCACTTCTTCTGCGAGGTCAGTGTTCCATGTAGCACCGATCGCCATTTCACTAGGCAAAGGCGTCAGCCCGTCCAATATCTGGTCGGTCGGGTATCCATCCCCTTCTTGCGAGACGCCAATGAACAGTGGAACATAAGCGAAGCGTTGTGAATTTCCAGATACCGGGTCGATCACAGGTGTAATAGAGTTTTCCCACTCCATGCGTTGGAGCTGTTCGATCAATTGAAATGCCTGTTGTGGTGTATTCTCCGCACTGAAGTTATCGTTCTCTGCCAGCAGAACCACTCCACCCACATGGCGGCGAACGATCAGATCATAAATTTGCGACTCACTGCTGGTATCAACCCCGTTAAAAGTTACCAAAAACAACTGTCCCACACGCTCTTCGGGCGTCATTGAATCCATCACAAGCCGCACAGCCGCGGGCGGCGTGGCAGTTTGCGCCTGGGTTGAACCCGGTGCAAGGGAAAAAATAAAAACAAAAAGAAGAAGGACACGGATCAGGCGCATGGATGCACTTTTATAACACAACTTGCTATTAAGACAAAATGGACGCCGTTCATTGAACGACGCCATTGGATTTCCGCTTCGATCTGCGCCCGGGCTTGTTCCCGGCATTCGGAGAGCTTCACTTCGCCCTGCCAAGAGCCTGTACTGCTGCGCCAGGGTCATCCGTGAAGAGTCCGTCCACACCCCAATCACGCAGGCGCTGAATCTCCTCGGGAGAGTTTGCCGTCCATACATGTACCCGGCGTTTCACACGATGCGCGCGTTGAATTTGTTCCCGACTGGCATCTGAAATGTGCGGATGAGATGCCTGATAGTCACCGAACATGAAGCCAAAGGAACGCGCCCACAACCCCATCAGTCCGGGCAGAGCGAGTAATCCGCGCGGGATCTCAGGCAGAGTCTGTTGGGCGATCTTTAAATTCGAAGCAAAAAAGGAAGAAAAAATGATCTGGCTGGCATTGTTGTGGCGTTTGATCAAATCGCAGACCTTTACCACCAGACCATCATGCCGGGAGTAATAATTCGTCAATTCGATGTTGATAAGTTTATCCTTGCCAACAGTCTCAAAGACTTCTTCCAGCAAAGGGACTTTTGTGCCTGCAAATTTCGGGTTAAACCAGGTACCTGCATCCAATTTTCGGATCGCATCCAAAGTAAAGGAAGCGACTTTTCCCTTGCCATCCGTGGTGCGGTCCACGGTTTCATCATGGATGACGATAACATGTCCATCGACGGTAAGTTTGGCATCCAATTCCACGCCATCGGCGCCTTTTTGGATGGCTTGTGTGAAAGATGGGAGTGTATTCTCCGGCGCATGCGCCAGATCGCCCCGATGAGCGAGAAGGATGGGATGTGGGAAAAGATCAAGCATGATGAGTCAGGTTGAGGCGGTATGGTGAGGCGGGTTTAAATGTCCACAAAATAAGCTTTGGCAGCGCGATCGATCATTTCACGCGACATGGTAGGCGTAACCGACATGTACGAGGCGATATCGAGAATCTGATCGCACAGGTCGCGGGGATGGGAAGCGCGCAGCTTTCGATTGCGTTTGATGTACCATTCCTGCAGAAGATAAGCCAATCCCTGATCGTTATATTCAACGCGTTTGTCTTGGGCAACGCGCTTAAAGATCTCGCGATATTCTTCAAAGGATGGGTCGCCGATCTCGATCTTGTGGCGCAAACGACGCAGGAAGGCTTCGTCGACGAGGTCTTTTGGCGGCAGGTTGGTCGAGAAGACGATCAAGACATCGAAGGGCACTTCCACTTTGCGCCCGGTATGCAGGCGCAGGAAGTCCACCCGGTTTTCGAGTGGAACGATCCAGCGGTTGAGCAGGTCACGCGGACGAACCTGCTGACGTCCAAAGTCGTCAATAAGCAGAATTCCGCCATTGGCTTTCACTTGAAATGGCGCTTCGTAAAATTTTGTGGTGTCATCAAATACGAGGTCAAGACCTTCCAACGTCAACTCGCCGCCGACAACAATGAATGGTCGACGAATCTTAACCCAGCGTGGGTCGCGGCGGTTGTTGGAGCGCAATGTACCGGTTGGGTTGGGAGAACCAGTGTCATTATCCGGTGCAAGGCTGTGGCTGACCGCATCATATACCTTGATCACCTGCCCGTCCAGATACAAAGCATACGGAATGTACATGTTCTGGCTAAGCACCAGGTTGCCAAAGGCGCGAGCAATGCTGGTCTTGCCGTTTCCGGGAGGTCCATACATAAAGATGGATGTTCCGGAATTCAAAGCAGGACCAAGACGCTGAAAAGACGCCTCGGAAATCACCATTTGCGAAAGAATCTGCCGCATACTACGAGTGGTAACAGCAACCCTGCCGCTTTTCTGCTTTCGAATGGATTCATTATAGACTTCGAAAGGAACCGGGGCTGGTCCTGCATATTGACTGCGTTCCAACGCTTCACGCGCGCGGACAATTCCAGCGCTGGTGATGCCGTAGGTGTAGGACCCCTCACCCAAGCCGCCCTGAGACGACTTGACTTCGATCAATTTTTCCTGTTTAAGGGTGGTTAAAAGTTGGTCTGTCACACCGGCAAAGGGCAGGGTGATCTCATCAGAGATCTTGCTGCCAGACAAATACCCACGAAAGTAAAGCACCTTTAAAATGAGATCTTGAAGCCAGAGGGTGGAAAGCCCCGTATCCTCAAGGCTATTGATCTGCGGCGGAGTAAACCCGCCAGAAGGCGCAGGGGGAATTTGTCCAGTTTGTTTTACTACCATAAGGGTCACCGTATCCAGAGTGGAAAATTTCGAACGTGCGTCCGATTATACTTCTTTTCGTTTATAATCCAGCCGCTATGAAACTCTCTGTCATAATTCCCGTTTACAACGAAGTTGAAAGCATCCAGACCATCATTCAACGCGTCCAGGCGACCCAATTGGCGCATGAGATCATACTTGTGGACGATGGCTCGAAGGATGGAACGCGCGACATTCTGGGTACCCTGGATGGAAAAAATGGGTTGCGCGTCATCTTACATGAAAAAAATAAAGGCAAGGGCGCTGCAGTGCGTACTGGTATGAATGCCGCTCAGGGGGATATCCTCCTGATTCAGGATGCCGACCTTGAGTACGATCCGCGCGATTACCCTGAACTGATAAAGCCCATCGAAGAAGGCTTGGCTGATGTTGTATACGGCTCACGCTTCCTCGGTAGGGCGCATCGTGTGACCATGTTCTGGCACATGGTGGCAAACAAGTCATTGACCTTGATGACCAACATCCTATATGACACCATTCTGACCGATATGGAAACCGGTTACAAGGTCTTCCGCAAAGAGGTAATTGCAGGAATGGTTATCCGTGCCAACAGTTTCAACTTTGAGCCAGAATTTACCGCCAAGATCCTCAAACGCAAATATCGTATTTATGAGGTGCCGATCACTTTTAATCCACGTGATTACACACAGGGAAAGAAGATCAAACTTCATGATGCCTTCGAGGCAGTCTGGGCGCTGATCAAATATCGTTTCGTGGACTAACCTCCAATATATACAAATAAAAAAGACACCGGCATGCCGGTGTCTTTTTTATTGCAAATGATAAATTAACCAGGAATGATCTCAAGGCGCTTAATGATCACTTCCATGGTGGGGCGGGCGCTGGCAGAAAGATTGGGATCGGAGGATTCATTGTTGAAGAAGTTGCCATGAGGAGAACTCGTCTCACCGTTTTCGAAAGTAACCCATGCCCAGGCAAAATAAGCGCCCTGCGGCAAGCTAAGAGAGCGGCTTTGGTTCTTGGCAATACTAATGGGATTTCCAACTACATATCCGCATTGCCCATAAGCATTTTCTTTCCAGAGGAAAACACCCAAACTGACCTGTCCGCCAGTCTTGTTCTTAAAGCGAACATTGGTAAGCGGACCAGCTTCAGAAGTCTTCAAGATCTTGTCACAGGGGTCCACCACACTTTCAGGAGTTGTCTGCAAGGCAAGCCCATCTGTAACATTCGGCATAGCCGTGGGATTATCAACAGAAACCATCACCACAGGTTCGGTTGGGATCGCCGGAGCCTCGGCAACTGTGACCGGAGCGTTTTCAACAGCAACACTGTTCTCGGCAATTGTGGTCATTGCCACAGCAACCGCAATGGCGTTTTGATCTTCAGCAGAAAGAGTCGGCTGGGCTGGCTGGGCAGCACATGCCGTCACCAGGATGGTGGCAAGAATGCTAATTAACAATGATTTTTTCATGGGTTCTCCAGTCGTTTCCGTAAATGGGATGATTTGGCACATCTTCAGCGCCTCAACCATTAAGATAATTATACTTAGTTTTTATAAGTTTTGTCTGCAATACCCTTACAAGAACAGGGAATCCCGGGTCTCTCCCGACCCGGGATTCCTGAAGATCAAGGTACAAAGACAGAGTACTTGGAAATATAGTCCCCTGCCGGGTAATCCCCCATCCCGTCATTGATCGCACTCTTGAAAGTAACTGATGTTGTCAGATGATGCTCCCCAGACTGCCAGTCTGAAAGAGCCGTATAAATGACCCGGCACTGATTCCCGCCCGATTCCAGCTCAGAAACGGCGAATTGGTCGAGGGGAACTACCTCTCCATTCATCTCAAAGGTGACGTTGATCTGGCTGAAATTCTGCGCCAGCGTCTCCTTGGTAGACGCACACCAGTAATACGCCCAGATCAATGTTTCAGACTTTTCAAGTGGAACTGTATAAGTCAACTCACCAGGGACAGATGCCTCTTCGGGCGGATACTGCTCGCGCGCTTTGGCATCAAGAAATTCCGCGCCGGCAGACAAAGCAGATTCCGCTTCTTCCTTCGTAGAAAGTTTCGGTGAAGCAGATGGAGTAACTCCGGCTCCCATAGGCTGACCGATGACTTCCTCCGCCGCCTCAAGGATCACATCATCCCCAGCCAAAACGCGCTGGAATGATTCCACGGTTACAGGTACACGCACATCAGGGGCTACGCCACCGCCTTCAATATGGATGTTGCCATCAGCATCCATTTGGCGCGCTACAGTCATCTGCACATAGGTACTTTCCGGCATCATGAACGCCTCTATACCCCCGCCTGCGCCAGAGGTCGGATACTGCCCCACAATGGTGGCGCGGTCATTGATGGTCGTGTCATAGGAGAAGAACTTGCAGGCACTAACACATGCCGGACCCACCATCACCACCACCGGACCCGTATATTGCAAACCCTTCCGCGGCGGGATCATGAGCGCTTCACTGGCAGGGTCGATATAAAACTCGTCCGAAACTTCATCGTATGTGGATCCTTTTCCAGAAACAACCTCTGTGTAAAGAAGTAGGCTGCCATCTGATCTGCAAAGCCACCGCTGCCGCCGTGTTATTGCGCATGTCCAGGATCACACCGGGACCTTATTATCAACGAAATATTGCAAAGCATATTCCCAGGCTTGAATGCTCAAAACTTCGTTTTCAGAGAAGCTGCTGATCTTGATATATCCATAACCGCTTGGTAAGACTTTGAATTCCACGGGTAATGAAGTGGCAGGCTGACCAAAGGCAAAAGAGGTAACACTAAAACTATCACGCTCAGCGACCACTTCCAAAACAGCCGATTGCGCCGTTCCACCTGGGTTCACGAATGCAACCTCCACCTGCCCTTTCTCTGCTCGGAAACGGGTAGCATAACGCAATTGCTGTAATCGTTTGATCTCAGGGTTGCTAAACGGCGAAGACCATGGCACCACAACAGAGACAATATCATCGATCGGCTTCCCATCCATGGAAATGATCTCAGCGCCAAATTCGATGCCCGATTTTTCCGCGGGACCACCCGGGTGATATAACGAGCAACGATCTTGCCATCACTGGTTTCTCCCAGCGCCAGACCTATCCTCCCGAAATATCAGCGGAGAAATCATCATTAAGCGCAGAGATATCCATAGCAATGTGAGTATCAGGAACAGACCAAGGAAATCGCGCAATGCCAGCGCATACGCGTGAGAATCTTTGGATTTCTCTGCCCTTCAAAACGGGGGACGGAATTCCTCCTCGCGGGCGTCCCAATCCACCTTCTTAAATTCCGTGTAGGCGTATTCCTTGCGGAATTTTTCCAACATGGCATCGAACGCCTCGGTGTAAGACATTTGCGAAAATCATCCAACGCGGAGCTTTCCGGCTCATATATAAAAGTGTCGGGTTATCCGAGCGGTCGATCGCAAATGGAGATTGGTCCATATCCACCACAGACCAACCAGCAGGCAAACTCACAAGCGGGTCATCGTCTGTGAATAATTTTTTATCTGCACCAAAATCGGAGGGGAATTGCTGATCCTCGTCCGGTGCATACACTACATATTGCCCACCATAGACTTCAAGGAAAGAATCGCTAGAATCGCTTACCCGGGTGGAGGCATATGCACCTGACCAACCGCCGCCGCCTTGATCGCGCTTCTCAAGATAAGGGTCACCCCAGGTATTCGTCCAATACGCCACAGCAAAGACCATCACGCCAGTATCTTGCTGCCCGTCATGATCGACATCATTCAATGTCCTTTTGGCTGGGCAGGCAGGGTCAAAGCTTATAGGTGAACGGCGAGGTATAAAATCGGACGTGATCTGCCCCATCACCTGCGACTCGACCGGAATAATGAATTTGCGATTTCGGGCAACGAACCCACCCTGATCTTCCAAAATGATCACAGGCTCAGCGACGCCCATGGTAAAGAACAGTCTGTATATTCCACCTACCGGTCACTACCCGTGGGACCATCACCCGAAGGAAGCGCCTCCAAAGCAGGTTCTGACACAGGCTCGGCAGCCTCTGTTACAACTGCGTCTGGCGCACCAACCGGCGCCACTCCGCCGCACGCACTGATCATCACACTTAGAACTACGCTCCAAATAAATACCGATAACAATTTATTTTCATCTTCAGCCTCCTCAATACTTTCTAAATTATACCCAGTGCGGTCTTAAATCCAGCAAACAGGTTATCTTATAATCACAATATGACCAACCCTGCCAACGAAACTAACAGAGTTTGAAGCCGCTGCACAGGCAAGAGCCAATCACAATGAAGGACAGGCGCGGGTGTGTGCGCGTCGTGCTGCTGGCATCGCCATCCGGGATTATCTGACCCGCAAAGGAACCCGCCTCCCAAGCCGTTCCGCCCATGACCTGCTTAATTTCATCAAAGAAGAAACGCTTCTCCCCCCCGACTTGAAATTGGCTGCTGACCATTTGACCTTGCGTGTTACCGAAGAATTCAAACTCCTGATCAATGCCGACCTGATCGCCGAATCAAAAGCATTGTGCATTGGTTGCTGAAGAATTAACCTGAGTTAATCAAAACCCTAAAGGTTTTCCTTTAGGGGTTTATTCCTTTTACAAACTTACATTGCGTTCTACGACCGGTGAGGTAGTAGAACATGCGCGCCAGCGTAACCAATAACAACATACTCAGACATTACTCCGCCAAAGACACGAACAACTTGGGCCAGTCGGTCAGCCGCAGAGTGATCTCGGAACGGGTTGGTGACTTGAACACGTCCGCGCAGGCGTTCGACCAGACCGTTCGGAGGCGATACCTGTTTCAATGTCCGGGCGAGAGATGCGTTTTCGAGGATTGCAACTCATTATTTGTGGAGGAAGTCTGATGTGCGTTCATTGGGTCTAATTACTCAGCAGGATATAAACACCAAGCCAACTCGTGCCGGGTCCAAAATTGATGACAAGGAGATCGATAGGTCGGTTAGGAAACTTTCCTTTAACGTTGAAACGTTTTGCCTCGTCCAGCAGTGACTGTGCGGATGCTTCATCATTGGCATGAACGACCTAACTGCAACAGGTGCATCGCCAACGGTTTCTTTTGCAAGATCAAGCACACGTTCAATGGCAGCCTTGCGCGTGCGAACGCGATCGACCATGTCGATCAGCCCGTCTTTCAATAAAGCAATCGGTTTGACGTTCGCGATAGATGGCGAGCGCGCTGAAAGCGCGCCGACACGTCTGGCTGCGGCGAGCGTATTCAAGGGTCTCAAGAGTGAGAACCACATGGGTTTTGCTACGAACACCTTCGATGAATTTCACGATCTCATCGACGCTCTTGCCAGCACGTTCCATCTGGCGGGCAGCGCGGCACATAAAAGCCGTGCCCATCGTTCCGCATAACGTATCCACCGGCACAACAGTGGTGCCTTCAATTCCTCAGCCGCCGAAACGGATGAGGCGTATGTGCCGGAGAGTTTGCTGGTGATATGAATGGAAAGGATCGATCGCCGGGTTGGGCGATCTTTTGTAGAATTCCACAAACTGATGCGGAGAAGGCTGGGAGGTCTTGGGATGAGGGAGGGTCTTGCTGTTCACCAGTTTGTAAAACCCGTCCCGTCAAGTTCCTCATCCGGATGAAGGTCTTTTCTTCGCCAAAATGCACATTGATCGGAATGCGCTGAATGTCGTATCTTGTACCACTCTGTTGGAAGGTCTACTGCGCCGTCGGTTACGATACGTAATGCCATGGTTTATTCTCCTTCAAGATTAAGATTTTGATCTTCCAATTGATCTCGAAGTGCCAGAAGAGTGCGATGATAAAGACCTTTCCACAGCTCCTTCTGCTTCTACCCATGATCTTACTGATCTCAGCGTTAGACATGTTCTCGACAAATTTCAAGATCAACAGGTTCGCCTTTCTCCGGCGGAAGCTTGCGGGATCATTTTCAACAGCGCATCCTGCTCCTGCGAACGGACCAAATTCCTTTCAGGGGTGGTCACCCTTGGTCGGCAGAATGGGCAGGTCATCAATAGGGATTTCCTGCTTACGGCCAGGTCGCGATGCCAGTTCGCCACCAGGTTGTGAGCGATCCGGTAAAGCCATGCCGAGAACGGCACTCCACGATCCGTGCAATTTCGGATGTGTTCATCGCCCGCTGGAATACACGCGCGTTTAAATCAGCATCATGCTGGTTCCCAGTGCGATAGTACACATAGTTGAAGATGCGCTCTGCATAGCGTTCCGTACAGTGCGCCAAATGCGTCCTTATCGCCTTGGGAGGCGCGGGCGAGCACTTCCTCTTCGTGATATTCCGTATCGGACAAGTTAAAAAACCTTACCGGCGGAACTAAAAATAAGAACACCGCCGGATTTGAGAAGTTGCACCCAGTATAACATGACCGATTTCCTATGAATTAGTAGGGCAAGAGTAGGTTAACCCCACCGACAAACCGAACCTAGCATGTAAAAATAAGAAAACGCGAAAAAAAGTTCTTAAGATCAGCTTTTCGCACTTGTATCTTGTGAAAACTTATAAGGAGATTTTCAATTAAAAGAAGTGCCCCATTCATTTTGGGAATAATTTTTCTGGCAACTTTAATGATTACCCTGCCCCAGAAATTTGTCCATGCCCAAGAGCCAGTCTGTCTGGATGCAGCGGGAGGAGTAATCCCCTGCCCGCCCGCTTCAGATAGCAGTGAAGGCAGTGAAGACAGTGATGAAGGAAACGCTCGGCCAACAGCCACACCTGTTCCTCCAACCTCAACAGCAATTCCAACTGCAACACCCCTGCCCATTTCAGCCGCGCCAACTGCCACACCCAAGGAAGGCTACCTCGGTCAATGTACGCCGGAAGATGACTTCCTTACGTGCAAAGAAAAGTTTGTCTGTGAAGACGGCTTATTTGTAATCGAAATAGATTTGTATACAGAAGGCGGTACAACTTACGATTTTTACTGCATCCCAAATGAAAATATTCCTCAACTCAATTTCCCCATTGCGATCCCAACCAACGATGGACCTGTAGAAAATTGGGTGGTGATTGCAGCGGCAGTAATGGTGGAGCAAATCTCGACGCCTGCCTTGACTCTTATACAGCTGATTGCACTTCAGAGGGCGGAGAAATATCCATTTGGTTTGACCCGGGTGGTGAAGGAGCAGGAGTTTATTGTGAGAACGAATCTGAGGCAAGCCCGCCAGCGCCTGAAACAACTCCATTCCCACTCTCAGATGATGATACCGTTACAGTTGGCCCTGAAGATGTAGTGAGTACATGTAAGATTTAGTTGTCTCTACGCCGGATAAACTGTTCTAAAATGGCGGAGAATGGTCTAGCTATTTTGATAAAGACGGCAACGTGATCTACTATTGTGATATGCCCAAAGAGACTGAACCTCAATATGATTATGACCCCCAAAAAGACTGCCTGGAAAAAGGCGGGATATGGCACCCATATTACCAAAACGGCAAATTAGTACTTTCCACTTGTGAAATGCCCAAGAACACGGAATCTTTTCCTGCAAATAACCTAAAACAAATTGGTCTTGCGATCTTCGTTGTTTTGGTCTTGATCATCACACGCCTACCCGCAATACAAAAAGCGCGCGCATCTGCTGCAAAGATACGAATCGAATCCAACCGGCATAAGTTAATGGAAACCATCGCAGATGGAGATGACGGAAGCACCGAAGCAGGTTTCATGAAGATTGAAGATATTAAAGGCGAGGCGAACAATGACTCGGCAAGCAAACCCAAGCCTGCACCAAAACCCAAACCAACGCCACCTCCTCCACCATCTAAACCGAAACCTTCTAGTGGAAAGTTAGGTGACTTTAATTCAGATGGCGATGTAGACGGGAAGTGATTTGAATATATAAAAGTTCTTAAAATCAGGATTTGGCTCTATATCCTGTAACAATTAGAAGGAGATTTTCAAAAAGAAGCGCCTTATTGATATTCGGAACATTTTTTCTGACAACTTTAATGATTGCCCTGCCCCAGAAAGCTGCCCATGCCCAAGAGCCGATCTGTCTGGATGCAGCTGGAGGGGTAATTCCCTGCCCGCAAACGGAAGAAATTCCATGCGGGCAACCAGGCGGTCCTGTCTGCCCGCCTGCTCCCAACGAAGACAGTACCGACGGCGGAAACCAGAAGCCCACATCGGTACCATCCACAGCCACCGCAACCGCTACAAGCACCCCTTTTCCACTTGCAGCCTTCCCTACAAATACAGCAACAAATCAACCTCCCGGGCTTACGCCAGAAGTTACGCCTTTGGCTACACTTCCACCCACATCTACACCTGGAGTAGAACCCTTAACTATCACCAGTACACAAGATAACGATGGGACAACCGGCGGCTCATGGGACGAGGAATGTTCCTGGGCTACTTGCTGGATGTCCGATTTGGCTTGCTGGGCAGAAGGCGGCAAAGGATATGGAGTAGAAGATTCTGTAGGAAACACAGGGTATCACTGCGATTTACCCGCAGGCAGTACAAGTGGCAATAATTTAAAACAACTTGGTTTGGCAACTATCATCCTTGTAGTCTTGATAATGATTCTCTTACCTGCAATTCAAAAAATACGCGAGGCAGCAGCCAGGAATCCTGGAAGATCAAATAACAGAAGAGTGGAAGTAAAATTGGTGAGAAATCACGAAGAAAACGGGGAAAACGAATCAAAAAATGCTGATAGTGACCCAGAGGTATTTATAAATTAAAAGATGTAATTATATCCAGCGCAACTCCCAAAGAAGATGATAGCGACACAGCCGGTTATCATATACAAAAGGGACTCATAACCGTAAGAAAAGCTGGTGGTGAAAAGGATCCACCGCCCCCACCACCTCCTCCTCCACCTCCGCCATCAAAATAGTAATGTTGAAATTATAGAGAGCCACCAAAATAGGTGGCTCTCTAATAGCATTTTGAGCAATCGCAACATTTCCCTGCAAACCATATGTAATGCCAAAGGCACAGGAGTCACCATTGGCGCAATCAAAGATGGGCTGTCCCGCATTGACTACCTGATTTAGAAAGAATGGATAAAATGAAAAGGTTATATCTTGCTTTAACTTTATTGATCACTCTTCTCACTGCCTGTGGAAACGGAAACCAACCTGCCGCCAATTCCCAGACAGAATCCATCCCCCTAGCCGACGGAACTGGTCGAGGTCCAGCTTGAGCCGCAAGCCGGAGAAACACGCATCGCGGAGGTTGCCCGTAATTCACTAAAACAACAAGGGCTCACGAAAACATGAGCCCTTGTTTACTTGTTTACTTGTTTACTTGTTTGCCGTCCCCTACTTAACGCCATTTTCCAGCGCCCATGCCGCCGCTTCGGTACGGTTTTTTACGCCCAGTTTTCTAAAAATATTTGCCGCGTGTTTTTCAACCGTTTTCAACACCACCACCAACTCGGTGGAGATCTCTTCGTTTGTCTTGCCCTGCGCCAGTAGACGCAGCACGTCTAATTCACGGTTTGTGAATTGAGAGACAACGGAAAGGGTGGAATTTTCCTCATCTACTGACACACAAAGCGAAAAAGCAAGAGTGCAAACTTCCGCCAGAGACATTAACCTGCCTTTTTGGAAACTGCGCTCATAGCGTTCCCCGCCCAGGTCTTGTTTTAATTGGGCAAGTTGTTCTTCCGTTGTTTGCAACGCGGGCAAAGTGCGGGAGTTGGAATTGTCTGGCAGTTCATTGAATGCATACGACAGTAAAACAACCGCATCATCGCGCTGGTTGTTTGAGATGCACAACTCGGCAATAACCTCCACAATTTCGCAAGAGACAGATTGAAAGTTGCTGATTGTGCTGAATTCCAAAGCCTGTTTCAAATAAAAATAGGCTTGCTGTTTCGTGCCCTGCTCAATGGCAATCCTGCCCAACAAACCTCGCCCAAAAGACATGATCTGTAGATACTCATTTTCATCGGCTATCTTCACGCACTTTTCGAGGAAGGCGGTTGCACGGGGCAGGTTTCGTGCAGCGTAATAAATACAGGAAAGATTAAATTCAATTATGGCTAATCCATAACTTCTCCCCAGATTGACCGCCAAATCATGAGCCTGATGCAGGTATTCTAATTTCTGTTCCTTATTCTTCTTATCAATACCCAGTTCGCTTCGGGTTCCCAAATTACATAACACGCGAATTTTATTCCATAGATCGCTGGTTTTATGGGCAAGGTTGAGGCTTTGTAGATAATATTCCCCAGATTCTTTGGGTCTGTTAAAAAGCTCAAGGGTTGCGGCGAGGTTATTCAGGACACGTCCCAGGCGTTTTTCATCACCCAAGGCGGTGAACAGGTCTGCAGAGGCTCTATGAAAATCGACCGCAGATTGCAAGTCAAATAATGACCAGCGTAATGTGCCCAACAAACCATAGACAACCGCCTTATCAAAATCGCTGCCATCTTTTTCCACGCGTTGCTGAGCAAGACTCAGGGTATTTTTTTGCTTCACTATAACGACAGTAGGGAAACCAATAATGGTCAAAACTTTCCAGCACATACATACCTGCCGTTAGAACTCTTTTATCATCGGCTTTCAATGCGATTTCCAACGCGGCAAGCATGTTGCTGTTTTCTGCCTTTAACCAGAGAAGTCCCTGTTGCCCTTGATCTGTTTCAATATCGTGTGTTGCTTCCTGTGTCAGCTCTTGAAACGCAAAAACAAAATTGGATTGAAGCTCCTGCCAGCCATCCGTCACCTTTGCCTGCTCAAGCCCAAACTCGCGAATGCTTTCAAGCACATGGAAGCGCATCTCGCTACTATAAAAAGGCTGGATGAGATTTTTATCCACCAATAAGTCCAAGAATTAGCTCCGCTTCATTCTCAGGGATGGCTGTTACGCTTGCCAGTAAGCGGATATCAAACCCGAGCGGAAGAGAGCGCAGCCGCTTGCGGAGTCTCTTTCAGCATCATTTAACAGGTTGTAACTCCAGCGATCATATTCCTCAAGAGTTTGCTGACGCTCCGGCATATCACGCGGACCGGATGTTAGAGTCGCCAGAAGCGGCGAATCAGTTCCGAGGTCCGATTGGAAGCGGGCGAGCAGGGCTTGCGGGGTGAACATCCGCGTGCGCATGGCAGCGAGCTCGATGGCAAGTGGAAGTCCATCCAGTTTTTTACAGAGTTCGGTAATGGCGGGGGTGTTATCTTCGGTCAGTCGAAAGTGTGGGTTGAGGGTTTGGGCATATTGCGTGAAGACCTGCATGGCATCAGCTGATTCAAGCGGGGCAAGCGGCAGAATATATTCACCACGCAGGCGCAGCGCCTCACGGCTGGTAATCAACAGACTGACATGGGGGTTATCGTCTAAAAAATTGGCAATGATATTTGCGCCGCTGACCAGCTGCTCAAAGTTATCCAACACAAAGAGAATGGCACGGTTGGTGAGGAAATCACGCAGGGCGTCGGCGATCTCACGGCTGGGATCTTCCTGTAAGTCGAGCGTTGCGGCAAGGGTCGGCAGAATAAGGGCTGGCTCTTGAATGGAAGTGAGGTCAATGAAAAATACTCCACCAGAAAAGTGTTCAAGCAAGTGATGCGCGGCATGTAAAGACAATGTGGTTTTGCCTGTACCTCCAAAGCCTGATAATGTAACAAGACGCGCTGCTTCACTTCTAAACAACTTGAGAATGGTTTTCAGGTCGGCATCACGTCCGATAAATTTTCCGCGCAAGGCAGGTAAATTGGCAGGCACTGAAGCAACGAGTGCATTGGTCTTTTGCGGCTTAAGGCTGCCTGTTACGAAACCTTGAGAATCTTTTTTGAGTGAATTCATAAAAGTACTGCAATTATAACTTTGACAAGTATATAACCTGATTTTTCCTGGTTATACCTTGGAATCCTTCTACATTGGTGGTACCGGCGATAAGAGCATCCTCACTGCATAAAAGTCCACAACCCAGCCTCGATGGGAATTTGTGGAACATCTACAGACCCTCGTACCCTACTAATGGATGATTTTCAAAACCTACAAAAGCCTTAGATATATTTCTGGACGCATTTGATAACTTTAGAAATAGGAGAAAGTATGAAAAGAAAATTTTTAGTCCTTCCAACTTTATTGATGGCTCTTTCCTGACAGCATGTAGTTTGGGATCGTTACTCAAAACCACCGAGCCGGAAATCAATACTGAGGCAACCGAACCGCCAGCCACAGAAGTGGCGATTCAAGCGCCACTCACTGAAGCCCCCATTGTCCACGCCACCATTCCTTCAGAACCTGCCAAAAATTTGGGGAATGCATCTGATAATGACGAAACCCTCTCGCATGAGAATTTTGACGTGAATTTCGGCGATGATTTTGTAAAGAATCGTTTTGAACGTCCTTTCACTGCCAATATGGGTGAATACCTGCCCGAGATCGATATTGTGAAATTCTCCATTGGTGAAGATGATAACTTCTTCTACGTTACCATGACCCCTGGTGGACTCCCCGCTGATGGTCAGGCTCTTTCCGGTCACTACGCCATTGAAGTGGATGGGAACATAGATGGGCGCGGAGAACTCCTTATTATTGCCAGCCCGCCTTTTAACGCCGATTGAGCACTGATGGCGTGCAAATTTTTGCAGATAATAATAGTGATCTAGGCGGTGAAAATCCGAGACAAAGCGATGCAAACTACACCGGAGATGGCTACGAAGCCCTTGTCTTTGATAATGGAAGAGGCTCCAACCCCGACCTTGGCTGGGCGCGTTTTACAGATGGTGAAACCCCGGTCATCGAAATTGCCTTCAGCAAGGTCATTTTCCCTTCAACACCTCGCTTTATGTGGTCAGTTTGGGCAAGCAAAGATGCGTTTTACCCAACAAAATTCAACCTGCACGATACAACCACAGAGGAAGCCGCCGGTTCGCCAGACAAACAAAATAGTTTCTATCCTATCACAGGCATTGTAGCCATGGATAATTCCTGCCGTGTGCCCGTTGGATTCCAACCCACTGGATTCGAACCATTAGGCTGCCCCGTAGCAGGTGTACCAGAAGAAGAAGGTGAAGCGCCTCCAAGTGGCGGTGGGGTAAATTTCTGCGCACTTTACCCCATTCTCTGTAATCCAATCATCATATTCCCGCCTCCCCCTCCACCTGTACCCTAAAGCCCATAACCTATAAAAACAAACATGACACACCCCGAATCTCATAAAAAGGAGAAGAAGGGAGGGGGATGAGAAAGCCAAAGAAGAGAAAGAGCAAAACGTAAACGATAAAGCGGAGCTGGAGTGATCTGGCTCCGCTTTCCAGTACGATGGCAAAAGGTGTGCAAGAGCCAGGAACGTAGTTCAGAAAGAGTTGGGTGAAGAAGGGAGAGCAGGAAAGAATAAACCAATCCTGTAATGGATAAGAGTTTGAGACGAGCATCCCATTGGAGAAGTCTGGGGCTTTCAAAAGCGAGTTCAGATTTGTTGTAGCGTAGCGCCATTTCAATCTGCCAGCGACGCGCATAAGCGAAAACGATTTTCCAGGCGAGTTCAGGAGAATGGGCAGGTTCAGAGGTGAGCAGATACCAGGGAGATTGGCCTTTGCGGCGAGCGACCACGAGCCAGAGGGGTTGATGATGAGTGCGATCGAAAACGGGGAAAGCGATAATCCCGGTTTTGCGTTCACACCGACGACGAGCATCCCAAACTAGCCGATGATCCCAGGAACGCCTAGCTTTGCTCAATTCGCCTGGCTTTTTGAGTTGTTCGAATTCATCCAGAAGTTGGTAGTTCTTTGGCCAGCGCAGAATAAAGCGAGCACCTCGCAAGAAAGCTTGTGTCAACCAGGGATTGCCAGCAAAGCCGCGATCCCAAAGATGAATAACTTCCTTGCCCCATAAGCCATCGATTTGATCAAAAACTTCACATTCTTCCTCCCTTTTTTGACTTGCCTCTTCTCCACGTGTAGTCCACCAGCGCATATGTGCCAGAGTCGGTGGACCTTTATGTCCGATTACCAGCACTTTCAACCAGTGAAATCCCGGCACACAGACCGGACGTCCACCAGGCGGATTGAAGAAACCAGGCTTGATGCGTTTCAGGCGACTGGCTTTGCTTGAACGCACTGCACACAGCCTCTCCGCTTTCAAACTCTCAGGCTTTTCCAGTACACTCTCGTCCCAGATCACCAATGGGCGTTCGCCTTGCTCTTGCAGTTCCTGCACTCGTTGACTGGCTTGCTCCCAATGGAACTTCTCAATCTCGCCCGCTGTCCATTTCTGACTGTGTAACAAGTTACTGATCCGTTTTGTCCCTGCTTGACAGGCTTCCGACCCGAGCAGGTATCCCCCCAATTCACTCAACCTTACATCAGAGGTCTATCTTTTTCTACCCCTCATTTCTTAAATTCGGGGTGTGTCATGTTTTTGAATTTTTTAAGGGTCATATACAGATCATTTTGGCAGCAACTTTTACCTTCCCTGTCGTTGTAACATCAGTTAAATAAGACGTTGAATTTTCAAATATGTTCCCCAAAAACATTTAAATTTCACCATACAAAAGTCATGCCACGAAAGGGTGATTTTCAAGGTGCATGAAAAAGTTTAATATCAGACACGCAGGTCACAAATTTATTTTATGAAGAAAAAAATAGGAGAAGTTATGAAATCAAATCTATCGAAATTGTTGGCAATTCTAATGGTGTTAATGCTATCTGCTTGTAATTTTGGAGGCGCCACTCCAGATGCAACGGAAGCACCAGCTATTGACTCACCAGTTGCAACAGAAGCACCAGCTACTGAAGCACCGATCGTTCACACGACGATACCTTCTGAACCCGCCGAAACTATAGGAAACGCTTCAGACAATGATGAAATCAATTCTGCCGAAAATAAAGATGTAAATTTTGGCGATGATTTTAAGAAAACAGATATGAACGTCCATTTACTGCGGACATGGGAGTATTTACCTGAAATTGACATTGTCAATTTCTCAATTGGTGAAGATGATAATTTCTTTATGTCACCCTAAATTTGGGTGGATTGGCTGCTGCTACTAAGCTCCCAGCGGTCATTACGCCATTGAATTAGACAGCAACATTGACGGACGCGGCGAATTGTTGATCGTTGCCAACCCAACATTTGGAAGTGACTGGAGCACGAATGGTGTGCAAATCTACGCTGATGACAATGGCGATATCGGCGGCAATGACGCAAAACGCAGTGATACGAATTACACGGGCGATGGCTACGAAAAACCATGTTTGATAGTGGAGAGGAGCAAACCCGATCTGGGATGGGTACGATTTGTGAACGGTGAAACTCCTTCCATTCAAATTGCATTCAACAAGGTCATCTTTCCTTCTACCCCTACTTTTATGTGGTCGGTTTGGGCAAGTGCCACTCCATTTGATACTACAAAGTTCAATTTACATGACACAACAACAGAAGAATCTGCCGGGTCACCGGACAAACAAACAGTCTGTACCCGATCAAAAACATTGCTGGTATTGACAACTCCTGCCGCGTCCCAGTGGGTTTTGTCCCAACTGGCACCGAGCCCTTGGGCTGCTCCGTAGCTGGTGTTTCGGAAGAAGCAGGGGATGATGGTTCATCGCCTTCTTCACCATCATCAGGGGGCGGTGGCATCATACTTGTGAATATTTGCCAAAAATTCCCAGCCCTTTGTGAAATCAAACCCTAATTTCAATTGCTTTTTGGTCTTTCAGCATCCGTCGAATATTCGACGGATGCTTTTATATACAAATACGAATACGTTTTCACCGAAAATATGGAGGTCTTGTATAAGAATAATTATTTTCAATTAACTCCCGAGACTATTCAATTAACAGAACGCCTGTGCTATAATCATCCCTCCCAAACAGGAGTCTCATGTCTTCCAACAAAATCCGTGTCGTGGGCGCGCGCGTCCATAATCTGAAAAATATCACCGTAGAAATTCCACGCGACAAGTTCGTGGTCATCACCGGCTTGTCGGGGTCGGGCAAGTCGTCACTGGCTTTCGATACCATCTTCGCCGAAGGACAGCGACGTTATGTCGAGTCACTTTCGGCATATGCGCGCCAGTTCATTGGTCAAATGGACAAGCCCGATGTCGATTATATCGACGGGCTCTCCCCGCCGTATCCATTGACCAGAAAACCACCAGCCACAACCCGCGTTCCACCGTGGGCACCGTAACCGAAATCTATGACTACATGCGTCTTTTGTTTGCGCGTGCAGGCATTCCGCACTGCCCGGTTTGCGGACGTGTCGTGGCGAAACAATCAGCTCAAGAGATCGTGGATAAGATCGCAAACTTGCCTGAAGGCACACGCATCATTCTGCTTGCCCCGTTGGTGCGCGGACGCAAAGGCACATATCAAGCTGTCTTTGATGAGATCCGCAAGGCAGGCTTTACCCGCGCTCGCGTAGATGGAACCGTCCACTCGCTCTGAAGATGAGATCGAACTCGACCGTTATAAACAACATACGATCGAAGCGGTTGTTGACCGTCTTGTCATTTCGCAGGAAGGTTCAAAGGAAGATAAAAGAGCGGCGCTTACCCGTCTGACCGATTCAGTAGAGACGGCTCTCAAATTCGGCGAGGGATACATCACCGTAAACCTCGTGGATAAAAAGGAAGACATCGCCTACTCTGAGCATCTTGCCTGCCCCGAGCACGGTTCGACCATCTCTGAAGTGGAGCCGCGTACCTTTTCCTTTAACACGCCCCAAGGCGCTTGCCCAGATTGTCAGGGGCTTGGCTCCAAGCTGGAGATCGATCCCAACCGCATCATCCCAGACGACAGCTTGTCTCTGACCGATGGAGCGATCATCAGCATGGAGTGGAGCGGACCGAAGGAAGAAGGCGGCTATTACTGGCAGAGTTTGGTTAACGCCGCCAAGGCGTTCAAGTTTGATCTGGATAAACCCTTCAATGAATTAACCAAGGAACAGCAAAAGATCGTTTTATATGGCACTGGCGATAAACAAATCCAGATGACCTCTCAAAATGCGAATGGCAACGAGTTCAAATTTACCCGTGCCTTCGAAGGCGTCATCACCAACCTCGAACGCCGCTACCGCGAAACGAACTCGGAATACATCCGCGAAAAAATTTCAGAGTTCATGTCCGACCGTCCCTGCCCAAGCTGCAAGGGCAAGCGCCTCAATCCTGGCGCATTAGCCGTCGCCGTGGACGATGTCAACATCGTGGAAGCCAACTCCTGGCCCGTGCTGGTAACGCTGGATTGGGTGAAAAAGATCGCGGGCAAAAATTCGCCGCTTACATCCAAACAGAAAGCCATCGCCGAACGAGTGATTAGAGAAATCCACGAACGCTTGAACTTCCTCGTCAACGTCGGTTTGGATTATTTGACGTTGAATCGTTCAGCTGTGACTCTTCTGGTGGAGAAGCTCAACGCATCCGCCTTGCGACGCAAGTTGGTTCACGTCTCGTGGGCGTGCTCTACGTTTTAGATGAACCCTCCATTGGTTTACATCCGCGTGATAACTCACGTCTGCTGGAAACGCTCAAAGGTCTGCGTGATCTCGGCAATACGGTCTTGGTCGTTGAACACGATGACGAAACCATCCTTGAATCAGATTGGGTCATCGATCTGGGTCCTGCCGCCGGTGAACATGGCGGACAGGTGATTGCGGAAGGCACGCCCAAGCAGATCTTGGCGCACCCAAAGTCACTCACTGGACAATATCTCTCGGGGCGGAAACAGGTTGAAGTCCCGAAGAAGAGGCGCGAAGGTAATGGGAAGAATCTCAAAATCCTCGGCGCAACTGCAAACAATCTAAAGAACCTCAATATCACCATCCCGCTTGGAAAGTTGATTTGCATCACTGGTGTTTCCGGCTCGGGCAAATCCACGTTGATGAGCGATATTCTATACAACGAACTCGCCGCAAAGTTAATGGGCGCGCGCACCCAAGGCGGCGAACACAAAAAGATCGAAGGGATCGAGCATCTCGACAAGATCATCAACATTGACCAGTCACCCATCGGGCGCACACCGCGCTCGAACCCTGGTACGTATACCGGCTTGTTCGATGAAATTCGCAAGCTGTATGCTGAACTGCCCGAAAGCAAAGTGCGCGGATACAAACCCGGCGCTTCTCTTTCAATGTGCATGGCGGGCGTTGTGAAGCCTGTCAGGGACAGGGCGAATTGCGTATTGAAATGCAATTCCTGCCGGATGTGTACGTGCCTTGCGATGTTTGTCATGGCAAGCGCTTCAACCGCGAGACCTTGCAGGTTTTATTCCGTGATAAATATTCAATTGCCGATGTGTTGGATATGACCGTTGAGCATGCGCTGGGAGAATTTCAGAATTATCCGCAGATGCAGAATAAGCTGAAGCTCTTACAGGAAGTTGGGCTTGGGCTACGCGCGTGTGGGGCAGCCTGCTACAACTCTCTCTGGTGGTGAGGCGCAACGTGTAAAGTTATCGAAAGAGTTGTCTCGCCGCGCAACTGGACGAACTTTGTACGTGCTCGACGAACCCTCTGTCGGCTTGCACGCAGCAGACGTTCACAAATTGATCGAAGTAATGCAGCGACTGGTCGATACTGGCAATTCGGTGTTGATCATCGAGCACAACCTAGACATTATCAAGGTTGCCGACTGGTTGATCGATCTCGGTCCCGAAGGCGGCGACCGTGGCGGCGAATTGATCGCCGAAGGTACGCCGGAACAAGTGATGAAGGTCAAGGGTTCTTACACTGGAAAATACTTAAAAGAGCATATGGCACGATAATCGATTCTCATCGTTACACCCCCTAAGACCTCTGCGCTTATCATGCAGAGGTCTTTCTTTTACTCCGGAGTCAATCATTATGAGATCTACACCAATTTTTTACTCGTGCTGAACTGGGAGGGCTATTCCTCCCGACTTACGCAATTCAATTTTTCAGGTAGAATTAAATCACACTGCTACTGGCTGGAAAATACATCAAGAAAGTAGTGCAAAAAGGAATGTCTCAATGAATATCAAACCTACAGGCTCCCCCCCATCAGGAACGATCGGCTCCTATCGCAAACGAAACCGCGGCAGGCAAAACACGATCGTGATCGCTGCTGGTGTACTTTTACTGGGAGGGCTGGCACTGTTGATCTACTGGCTTACCCTGCCCGGAAAGCCGATCAACCTTTGTTGGCTACGGACACCCCCACCCCTACCATGACCTATACGCCGACCAACACGAACACGCCAACACCCACGTTTACAGAAACACCTTCACCCACCATCACATCAACGCCTACGTTCTCGGCGCCGTTTACCTACACCGTGCAGGATGGCGACTCTCTGGCAGTAATTGCAGAAAAGTTCGCATTGGGTGAAAATGCCATTCCGCTCATGTTGCTCCTGAATCCTTATGCAACCCCTTCCGATCCGACCAAATTCGCTACAGGGATCGACCCAACTACACTAAATGTCGTTCCTGGTCAGACCATTTTGCTTCCCAACCCAGATATGCCGCTTCCGACCGCGACAACTATTCCACCTAACCTCCCGCGCGGAACCAAATTGGAGTACGTAGTTGCTTCCGGTGACTCGCTGGGTGCGATCGCAAATACGTTCAACAGCACCATCGAAGAAATCATGAAAGAAAATTCTCTGACCGACCCGAACGCCCTCTTTGTTGGGCAGGTTCTGTTGGTTCCGGTGAATATTGTGACAGCCACCGCCACTCGTCCGCCAACCAGCACGCCTATTACACCGGGTCCGGGGACGGTTCTCCCCACCGCCACCTACACCCCCATCAACGCTGCACCGGCGACCCCATAACCAATGATCCGCGGGCAAAATTGCCCGCGGATTTCTTTTTCGATTTACTGGACAAATACGCCCCGCCATGTAAAATATGTCGCCGTCGTAAAAGTAAGGCAAGAATTTTTGGAGGAAGACCTTGGCTAACATTCAGTCACAAATCAAACGCAATCGTCAGAACGAGAAGCGCCGTCTGCGTAACCGCAATGTCCGTGGCGCCGCCCGCACTGCCGATAACGCCGCGCGCAAAGCCATTTCCAGCGAGACCCCTGAAACCAAGCAAGCTGTGATGCAAGCCATCAGCGCTTTGGATAAGGCAGCTGAAAAGGCGTGTTCCACAAGAACACGGTCGCGCGTCGCAAGAGCCGCTTGATGAAAGCCCTTGCAGCGTTGACCAAAAGAGCGCGTAAGTTAGCACTCGAACAGCAGCGGGTCGCAAGACTCCCGTTTTTGTTTTACCCTTCACGGGTACTTTATGCCCACTGTCATCTTTATCAACGGGACATCCTCCTCTGGAAAAACTTCTCTGCTGAAACTTTTGCAGAAAAAGTTACCCGATCCATATCTGGATATGGGCATCGACAAATTCATTTGGATGCTGCCCAGCCGCTATCTTGACCGTCCGCTTTGGGATGAGGTCCTTGGAAAAGCGCTTCATGCTGGACCTGTGGGCTGGTCGCTGTTCTCGGGCATGCACCACGCCATCGCCGCTGCCGCTTCGCGCGGAAACAACGTCCTTGCTGACCATGTTTTCGTCGAAAAAGCCTGGGTGGATGAGTGCGCCGAATTGTTTGCCAAAACGAACACTTACCTCATTGGGCTGACCTGTCCACTGGAAATTTTGGAACAACGCGAAAAAGATAGAAAAGACCGTACCCTCGGTCAAGCCAGACTGCAATATGAGGTTATTCATAAATACGCTCAATACGACCTCGAACTCGACACTGCCACATTGACGACCGAAGAATGCGCTGAAAAGGTCATTGAACGATTGAAGTCTCCGCCAATAGCATTCAAGAGTCTAATCCCGATGAGATAACAGGATTTTAGCAACAAACAAATCGTCACATGAACCCCAAAGGGGTGTCGTAGCACGATAAAACCTATATCACCCCTTCGGGGTTGGGATGATATAACCCAAAAATCTATAATCATTTCACGCCTTCGGCGTTGAGAAGCCCCCAACCTACATTCATTTCGTTTCGGCATTGAAAGTAGATATAATCGAAATTATCTATCCACAGGATCGCTACGCCTATGTTTCAAAAAAGAACAACAACTCATCGAAGAAAAAGTAAAAGAGTTCTGCAAAGCCAACGACATTGCGCTGGCAGAATTGAAATGGCAGCCCATCCCCTTCTCGGGTGAATGGGGTTTTGCTACTTCCTTCTTTCAGACTGCCGCCAACGAAGCGAAACTCGGTAGAGGCAGCAAACTTCCGGTGCCGCAAAAGGCTCAAGAAATTGCCGAGCAGGTCAAGGCGCAGTTGGGAAGCGTAGCTGGGATCAGTCACATCGAAGCGGTGAAAGGCTATCTCAACGTCTACTTTAAAACATCTGAGTATGCGGGTCGCGTTGTGGAAGAAGTGCTCTCCAATGGAATTGAATTTGGGCGTGGTGCGGCGAAGGCTGAGACTGTGATGGTCGAATATGCTCAGCCGAATACACATCATTCGTTTCATATTGGGCATGCACGCAATACAATCTTGGGTGAAGTGTTGGCAAGGCTGGTTGAGTTTGCGGGCTTTAAGACCATCCGCGCCTCATACCCCGGTGACTTGGGTCTGGGCGTCATTACGGTGATGTGGATCTATGAAAAACTATACAAGAGACAGGAACCTGCAGGCGTTCATGAACGCGGACAATGGCTCCTAAAGTTGTACGTGGAAGCCAATCAACTGCTGGAAAAGAAAGAAAACGAAACACCCGAGCAGACCGCGCAGCGCGAAGCTTACGAAGCCGAACGCCGCGAGATGTATCGCAAGTGGGACGCGGGCGATGAGTATGTGCGCGAGTTATGGCGTGTGACCCGTGAGTGGAGCTTGGAAGAACTGCGCGAAGTGCTGCACATGCTCGATGTAAAAATGGATGTGTGGTTCTACGAGTCTGAAGTGGATGAGCCCTCGAAGGTGATCGTGGATGAATTGATCGCCAAAAACATCGCAGATGATGAACGCCCAAGCGGCGGCGCCGTCATTGTAAAGATTGACGAAAAACTTGGGCTGACCAAGGAGAAGTATCGCACTAACGTCATTTTGCGCCGAGACGGCACGACGCTTTACCTGACCAAAGATTTGGCATTAGCCAAAGTGAAATTTGAACAATATCACGTAGACCGTTCGATCTATGTCGTTGACTCGCGCCAGGCATTGCACTTTCAACAAGCATTTGCCATTCTCAAGCTATGGGGCTTCCCGCAATCGGAGAAGTGTTATCACCTCGGCTACGGTTTTGTGAGTTTACCTGAAGGTGCCATGTCTTCCCGCAAGGGACGGGTGGTTCTCTTTAAAGTGTATGACGAAGCCGTGAAGCGCGTGCTTTCGGTGAATGCCGAAAAGAGCGTGGAGATCGCACCTGACGAACGCGAAAAAATCGCCCAGCAGATCGGTTTGGGTGCATTGGTCTATTCGATGCTTTCGGTGGATAACAATAAAGATATTGTCTTCGATATCAACGAGGCGCTTTCGTTCGACGGGCGGACTGGCCCATATATCCAGAATGCACATGTACGCGCCAACTCCATTTTGAAAAAGGCTGGCAATGTGACGAGTGCCACGTTTGATTATGAGCTTACAAAGCAGGAGATCGAGTTAATCGAGCAGATGTCACAGTTCCCCCAGAAGGTGCAGCAGGCGGCAGAAGAGTATCGTCCGCTCGTGATGGCGATGTATGCCTACGATCTGGCGAATGCCTTCCACTCGTTCTATCATGCAGTGCCTGTTTTGCAAAATGAAGACGAAAAAGGTAAAGAATGCCCGTCTGCGATTGGTGGCGGCGGCAAAGCAGGTGGTGGCAAATGCCCTGCGGCTTTTGGATATTCAGTCGCCGGATGTGATGTAGTGGATGAAAGAGGGAAAGAAAATAGATAGAAAGTGGAGACAGATCAAGTTGTGAAGCTTGGTCTGTTTTTTTATTAGACGATAGACCATGGCGATGGACAATGGTCTAATGCAAATCGAACAGCAAGTTTAGGGGTTATTATTTCAGGATCATTTTACATAGGAGACTCTTAATGACCACCTTGCCCCTACAATATACGAACGTTCATTCCCGCATGTTTCCAGCGCTGTGCGCAACGTCACTTTGATCTTGCTTGGTTCATGGTTGGTTGCGCTATTGGCTCAAATTGAAATTCCCTTGCCCTTCTCCCCCGTTCCTATTACGGGACAGACCTTCGCCGTGTTGCTCGTTGGCGCGCTGCTTGGCTCTAAACGTGGAGCGGCTGCCATGCTTGCATACATCGCTCAAGGTGCGGCAGGGCTGCCCTTCTTCGCAGGCGGTGCCAGCGGAATTGGCATTCTCACCGGTGCAACGGCTGGTTATTTGGCTGGCTTTATTGTGGCGGCGTATGTTGTCGGCTTACTGGCTGAACGCGGCATGGAACGCAGTTTCAAAACTTCCGTTTTGCCTTTCCTCATCGGTACAGTCATCATCTACGCCTTCGGTGTGACCTGGTTGAGCACCGTTGTTGGTAGTTTTGGCAAAGCCATTGAATTGGGTTTACTGCCATTTATCATCGGTGATGTCATCAAGATGGTTGCGGCGGGTGTTGCTTTACCGTCGGCGTGGAGAATGGTTCAGTAACAGATACAGGTTCGAGCGGGGAAAGAAGCGTGTCACATCAAAAACAGGCTGAGCGTTATCTTGGCGTCCAGCCTGTTTTCTTGTTTAATCTTATTAATAAGACCGCATTGGGTAAAAACGAGTTGGCTCAAATCCCAAGCCGAGTCTGCTCGGACATGGTCCTCGATGCGGAAAGCACAGGAGTTTCCTATGCCGATCAAAACCATCATCATGGGCGCCGCAGGCGTGATTTTCACAACTTCAATACATTTTTCAGAGGGAATAAGGATTACGAAGTTGTAGCTTTTACCGCCACCCAGATCCCCGACATTGAAGGACGCCTCTATCCGAAAGAGTTGGCTGGTGACTTGTACCCGAGCGGGATCCCAATCCGAGCCGAGGAAGAACTGCTCGACCTCATCAAGAAGTATGGCGCGCAACAAGTTGTCTTTTCGTACAGCGATGTGCCGCATGAATATGTGATGCACAAAGCCAGCATGGTCAACGCCGCCGGTGCGGACTTCCGCATTATGGGCACAAAGAACACGCAGATCAAGAGCACGAAGCCAGTCGTGTCGATCAGTGCCGTTCGGACGGGATCAGGCAAAAGTCAGACGACGAGGCGCGTGGCAGCTGTCTTGCAAGAGATGGGCTACAAAGTCGCCGCGATCCGTCACCCAATGCCGTATGGAAATCTCGTCGCGCAGGAAGTGCAGCGCTATGCATCGTATGATGACCTTGATGAATACGAATGCACCATCGAAGAACGCGAAGAATACGAACCCCATATTGACAGCGGCGTGATCATTTATGCCGGTGTCGATTACGAGAAGATCATCCGCAAAGCCGAAGCGGAAGCGGACATTGTCTTGTGGGACGGCGGCAATAACGACTTCCCATTCTATGTACCTGATTATCAGATCGTGGTCGCAGACCCGCATCGCACTGGGCACAGATCGACGTACTACCCCGGCGAGACCAATGTGCGCATGGCAGATTGTTTTGTCATCAATAAAGTGGACACGGCGGATGCAGAGAACGTCATCAAGCTGCGCGAGTCACTCCGCAAGTTGAACCCAACTGCCGTACAGATCGAAGGCGCCTCTCCCCTCTTCGTGGATGACCCAGATGCCATTTTCGGCAAGCGCGTTTTGGTCGTAGAAGATGGTCCGACGCTCACTCATGGTGAGATGGCGTATGGCGCAGGCTATGTTGCCGCTCGTCGTTTCGGAGCCAAAGAGATCGTGGATCCGCGTCCATTCGCGGTCGGTTCGATCGCCAAGACCTTTGAAAAGTACCCGAAGACCGGTGCCATCCTTCCTGCGATGGGCTATGGTGAAAAACAGACCCGCGAACTGGAAGAAACCATCAACAAGTCGGATGTGGATATGGTTGTGATCGGTACGCCGATCGACTTGAGCCGCGTCATCAAGATCAACAAGCCGAGTCAAAGAGTCCGCTATGAATTGCAAGAGATTGGCGTGCCTACATTGAAAGATGTGTTGATGAAGAAGTTTGGAATGAAGAAATAAAAGATGAGTCGGTTTGTCGAGAGGCAAACCGACTTTTATTAAACAACCAGCCCATGCATATTGAGGCACTTTCTTGCTACAATTAACTTAAGGATAATCCTGTCAAGAAAAAAATCTCTTACATTAGGCGTATCTCATGTCAACTATCCCGAACAAATGGTTGTTACACCATAATACTCAAGGGGAAGAAGAAAAGAGATTGGGACGAATCTTGCTGATTAATATCCTGATCTATTGGGTGGGAAGTGGCATTATCCTATTTATGGATTTGGTATGGGGTGATGGCTCTCTTTGGCTTTTACTTACCTCAGGTTGTGTCCTGCAACTCATACCCATGGTGCTTCTACGTCAAGGAAAACTTTCTAAAAGCAGTCTGGCAACGGCTGGCATCTATATAACCTTTATCACCATCGCCGCAACTCTGGGACAGGGGATTCACGACTACGCACTGATTGCTTATCCCGTCATGATCATGTTCGCCGGGCTGGCTCAAAAACGCCGCGGTATGATCTTTGCAACGGGATTAACACTTGCAGGAATCACCTGGTTGACATTTGGGGATATTTACGGGTTATACATTCCGCAAATCAACATGCATGCAACAGTATTCGACTATGTCATTTTGATCATTATCATCATTATTTCCAATGTAGTTGTCCATCTTTTGATAGAGCATCTCGATTATACAAATACCCAATTGAAAATAGAACTTAAAGAAAGGCAAAAAACGGAAGAAGCACTAAAGCAAAGCAGGGAAATGTACCGTCTGTTGGCAGAAAATGTCTCGGATGTGATCTGGATATATGACATAATTGAAAATCGCACCCGTTATATCAGTCCATCCGTGGAACGGTTAAGAGGATACAGCCCGGAAGAAGTCATTGCAGGGAACATGGAAAGCGCTCTGGCGCCAGATTCGTTCCGATACGTCCAACAATCGATTGCGTCGCGATTGAAGGATTTTCAAAATGGACAGCAGGCATTTTATGTGGACGAATTGGAACAGATATGCAAGGATGGCTCTACAGTCTGGACCGAAGTTACGGCAAATTTTCAGATCAATCCTGAAAATGGACATATTGAAATTTATGGTGTCTCGCGCAACATAAACGAAAAAAGACGGGCGAGAGAAGCGTTACTCGCCAGCGAAGAACGCATCCGTCAATTGGTCGACTCGGCGCCTTATTTGATCTTTGGTATTGATCAGGATGGTACGATCAACTTTGCCAATATAGAGGCATCCACCCTCATGGGATACTCCAACAATGAACTTGTTGGAAAAAATGTGGACGAATTATTGCCAGATCGTTTTCGTTATACCCATGCCGAGCACCGCCATGGGTATAACGAAAAACCCTTTATTCGTCAGCTCGGAACTGGCGTCAACCTGCTCGCTCAACACAAAGATGGCAGAGAAATCCCAGTAGATATCAAGCTTAGTTATTATCGATTCGAAGACTCGCTTCATATCATCGTTTTCATGCAGGACATAAGTGAACGCAAGAAAGCAGAAGAACTTCTGCACGATAGCGAAGCCCGATTCAGATTGCTATTTGAAACCATGGTGCAGGGGGTTGTATTTCAATCTCAAAGCGGCGAGGTGGTACTGGCAAACCCTGCCGCCGAACATCTTCTGGGGCTCACCAGCGACCAAATGCAAGGGCGTACCTCCATGGATCCGCGCTGGAGAACGATCCATGAAGATGGCAGTGAACTCCCAGGGCAGGAACATCCAGCCATGATCGCATTACGCACCGGGCAGGAAGTTCGAAACGTCGTTATGGGGGTTTTCAATCCGCAGGTCAACGACTACCGCTGGATCAATGTCCATGCTGTACCACAATTTAAAAATGACGAGCAAGAACCCTATCAGGTATATACGACATTCGACGATGTGACCGATCATAAGCAGATCAATGAGGCATTAAAAGCCAGCGAAACAAGGTACAGACTTCTGGCGGAAAATATTTCAGATGTGATCTGGATCCTCGACGTTCATATCATGCGTTTTCGATACGTAAGTCCATCCATTGAAAAACTACGTGGTTACACCGTGGACGAAGTTCTTCAGCAAAGCCTTTCAGAGGCTCTCACACCACAGTCATTCCAATTACTCCAGGAAAAACTTCCAACCTATGTTCAAGAATACCTGGATGGGAATACTGGATTTCACGTTAACGAAGTGGAACAACCCTGCAAAGACGGAAGCACTATATGGACAGAGGCAACGACAAGTTTCCATATCAATGAAGTCACCTCTCATTTAGAGGTATATGGCGTCTCACGAGACATCACAGAAAGAAAATTAAATGAGCGCCTGCTGATGCAAGCAAATCAGGAATTGCATAACCACGTGAAGAAAGTCGAGCTGCTTCGCATGGAGTTACAGGAACAAGCCATCCATGATCCATTGACAGGGCTTTACAACCGCCGCTATCTTGCTGAATATCTCGCCCATGAGTTAAATCGCGCAGAACGAGAGAATATCCCAATCAGTTTACTAATGATGGATGTTGACCATTTTAAAAATATCAACGACTCGTATGGACACAAAACCGGCGACAAATTCCTGATCGCCATTGCAGATCTTCTAAAGACCAACAGTCGCGGTTCAGACATTGCCTGCCGCTATGGCGGTGAAGAATTTATACTGGTCATGTCAGGAATAGAAACCCAAGCCGCTTACGACCGTGCAGAACAATTTCGAACGCAATGCACCCAAATTTACATTCAGTACGAAACCAAGAGTATAAATATTACGGTCTCGGTAGGGATTGCCACTTACCCTAATCATACAAAGATGGCAGAAGATTTGATCCTCAAAGCAGATAAAGCACTTTATCAATCCAAGGAAAATGGAAGGAACAGAGTGATGATATGGGGAGAGATATAGGAAAAGAGTCCGCTATGAATTGCAGGAAATTAGCGTACCTACGTTGAAAGATGTGTTGATGAAGAAGTTTGAAAAAAAATAGAGATAAAAAAGCCGAGCAATCACATGCCCGGCTTTTATTATTTTTTATACTAGACTTCTTGCAAAAGTCCATTTTTCACCCTGCTCAAGGCAGCAAGAGCGCTTATGCAAGAAGCCTGCTTTATCCTTTACCCAAATTCGAAAGTGTTTTCTTTTTTGGAACGGTTAATAGTCCGCTATTCATGCCATAGCGAAGGATGAAGAAATTGGAAAGCAACGCCAACCCGGCGATCATATAACTTGAAGGGTATGTAATTAACGATACAAAATCAAGAATATTTTGAAAAGAAACAGGAACAAGATTGTAGCCGCCACTCCAATAAAAGGCATCGATACCGTCTGTAATGGCGAATAAAATCAAACCCCACCATGGTCGGCTCCATTGCCCACGCGCAAAGAGAAATGAAAGCCAAAGAGCGGTGCCGCCTTCGAAAACATCCAAAACCGGATACAAAAGGGTGACAAACAAAAACAACCACGAATCGCCCTCTGGATTCTGGTTACGAATAAGGATCGTCAAACCCGCTGCCACCAACACAGCAAATGCCACCATACCAACATAAAATAAATAAATTCTACGTCTATGTTTCACTCCATAAGCTGCCAGCAATTGCAAAAATAGAGACAACCCGAGGAAAAGATATCCCAACAACCAGAAGACATCCACCATCTCAAAGTCTGGTGAAATATTGTCCGCCGGAAAAAAGCTGTAATCCATCACGCTTACTTCACCAGCAACCCATAACCAAAGTCCGACAGAGAACAAAACCCAGATCCGGTGCGGAGATTCGCCTTTTGAAAATTGTCCTGCCACCATACTGGCGATAACTGCTGCACCAATGGCAGAAACAAGGCTGATGTAATTAATAATCAAGGTGCCTGTCCCTGATTCATTTTCATCGGGTGAAGGGAGGTAATATTCCCTAACCATTAGGGAAAGCATAGTAAAAGCAAGGAAATATCCCAGCCGCAAAACCCATTGAGGAGACAATCCTAAGATTTTGGTTGATTTAAGGTTATTCATTCGCCACTATTCCGAAAAAGCCACTGGTATCAAGCGCATTGCATGCAAAACCGCCTGTTCTTCAGGGGGAAGTTGAGCATAAGTTTCGTTTAATAGCCGCAAGGTCAAGTTGCTCCCGATCACAATATCCATTAACATGCTCATGGACATAAACAAAGCACGATACGCCTGTTCTGCTTCCTTCATACGAAGAAAAAAGTGAGCATCACTCATCCGAGTGCCGTTCAAATTAATTTTCCAACCCCAGGGGTGGATCTGGCTATTCAATTCCTGTTCCATTGTAAAAAGGAGTTTGCTCCCCACTAATTCCTTGTAGCGGGCAAGCATCATACTCATCCACTCCATTACACCATGCCTGAGTACCGCATATTGATATGCCTGCGACGAATCGGATAAAGAATACAGCATTACGTCCATCGGGAAACCGCGAGTTGCAGCAAAATCAGGAAGGCTTAAAACGATGCCTTCTGAGGAGGTAGTGAAAATCATATCGCTCGCCTGTAATTCTCCCTGCCAGATGAGGGTGACCCCATACATTTCGCCAGACCTGACCTCAAGCAGCGCATTCCGCCTATTTTTCCTCCAGGATTCAATATGGATGTTCCATTCATTCTCATTCTGGATCATCATGCCTTCATCCGGTTTGGATTCCAACGCTAACATTGAAAGCCGCCCAGCAACATCAGGCAATTTAATGACACGCGCCTCAACGGTTTGTTCGGCACCAACAGCTGAAAATTCTGAAATCGTTAATGGAGTTACAGTTTCGCCTTCAATGTGATAAGCCACCCCCGGTATTCCGCTGGAAAATACCATTACTGCATACCCGCCTGCAAACAATCTCTTCTCGACCAACCCTGTCAATTTTGCATCGCGCAAAACTACATCTGTATCTTTTACAGATACACCGCTAAACAAGGTGCCTAGTTCCGGGAAAAGGTAATTCATGTTGAGAATTTATGATTTATATAATTCTAACCCATCTTTCATTTACAAGATCACTCAGTTGAAAGCACCCGCATCAACACCTTCCTTCGATGCGGATGGGCACGGTGCTCAAAGACATACACACCCTGCCAGGTACCTAACGAAAGGGTGCCATTATCAATAGGAATTGTAAGGCTGCTATCCGTCAGCATGGAGCGGATGTGAGAGGTGGCGTCGTCGGGTCCTTCAAGGTCATGGGTGTACCAGCTATCCCGTTCGGGTACGAGGCGCTCCATGAAGGTTTCCAAATCGGCACGGGCAGTGGGGTCCCAGTTTTCGCTGATGGTAAGAGAGGCGCTGGTATGTTGAATAAATAAAAAGCACATGCCTCCCTGCACCTGCCATTCCTTTAACTGCGCCTGAACAGATGACGTGATATCCAAAAGCCCCTTCCCTGAGGTCGATATTTCGAGCATGGTTTTATACCAGTTCATAATACGCGAGATTATAGCAGGCACACAAAGAAAGGCGGAATGTCTTTTGTTATAATGGTTTTCAATTCAAGTTTGAAAGGACATAAAATGGAATACTGGAACGAAGGCAACCGTGCATTCGCATTCTTCGATGAAGATGAATATTTTTATCCCGCCACAATAGTCAAAATTGACGGTGATGATATTTATATCCGCTTCGATACCGGTGAAGAAGAATGGACAAGCTCAGACTACCTCGAGGAATTTCTTGTGGAACCTGACGAAGAAGTGGAATGCAAATCTGCCAATGACGGACTGTATTACGACGTGGTCGTGCTTGGTGTGGACGGTGAGCGTGTGCAAGTGGAATACGAAAACGAGACCACCGAATGGACTGAATTGAACCGCCTGCGTTTTTATATTGATGAAATTTAGTCAGCATTCTTAATTCCGAGAAATCCAGTAAGAATGGAATAGTTTACAAAAAAACGGGTGAAAATCACCCGTTTTTTTGTTCTATCGCTCCAGATAGGATATACTTTTATTTGGATATTATTGGATTGGGATTCCATATGCCCGCATGGATTCGTAAATGGCTTGCTTTTCCTAAACTGGAAGATGAAGAATCTACGCATCGATATCTCTGGCTGCGCATCGGGATAATTCTGGGGATCATATACCTAAGTCTAGCACTGCCCCTCTCATGGACAAGTAGAACGGTTCCCAGAATTACCATCTTCATTAACGCCTCGGTATTGGCGTGTATGCTGCTATTGTATTTGGTCTTACAACGCGGCAAGATCATCTTTTCAGGAAATGCATTAACCATTCTTCTATATATTTGGATCACATCCATAAACGCCAGTCAGGGGACGATCCGCACTCCTGCTTCTTCCACTTACATTGCAATGATCATTTTGGCGGGGCTGTTCTTCAAATGGCGTGGAATTCTCATTGCAAGTATTGCCAGTTCGCTGGCAATTGCAGGTTTGATCGCCGCAGAAAATGCCGGGCTTCTTCCCACGCCAAATTACTCAAACTCATGTCTCCAATGGTTTGCATACACCTTTCTATTCGCAAGCACTGCCAGCCTGGCATTTTACGTCATTCGCATTATTCAAAAATCGTTGGCGCGTACCCGGCGAGAAGTTGAAGAACGCAAGAAAATCGAAGAAAAACTGCGCAAGAATGAATTGAAATACCGTACCGTGGCTGATAACACTCGCGATTGGGAATTCTGGCAAAGCCCCGAAGGTACATTCATTTATACATCTCCATCCTGTATAAACATAACCGGGCACTCTCCAGAAGAATTTGCAAGCCAGCCGAAATTAATTGAAGATATTATTCACCCAAAAGACCTTGCCTGGTTTCAATCCCATATACATTACTCCACCAAGAACAAGGTTGTGGGCGAGATCGAGTTTCGAGTCATCCAACCAAACGGGAATATAGTTTGGGTCAGTCACGTGTGCCAGCCAGTCTTTGATGAAAACGGAACCTACCTTGGTATACGCGGCAGCAATCGTGACATCACCCACCGTAAACAGACAGATCTGGCATTGGAACAAGCTCATGCGCAGATGAGATTTCATATTTCCGAGATCGAAGAACTTCAAACAAAACTTCGTGAGCAAGCCCTGCATGACCCCCTTACTAATTTATACAATCGCCGTCACCTTACCGAAACATTGGAGAAGGAAATAAGCCGCACACAGCGGGAGAGAAAATATGCCAGTGTGGTCATTATGGATATTGACCGTTTCAAAAAGGTCAATGATACCTACGGGCACCAGACGGGGGATAAATTCCTTATCTCCATCGCTGATCTTCTCAAAAAGAATATCCGCGATTCAGATTTTGCATATCGGTATGGCGGCGAAGAATTCCTGCTTATCCTGCCTGGTACAACTGCAAGTTCTGCATTCAAACGTGCTGATCATTTCAGACAGTTATGTGCAGGAATTCGCATTCCATATGAAAACAGGGAACTTTCCATCACATTATCCATAGGGGTTGCGGCCTGCCCAACCCATGGAAAAAAAGCCGATGAACTGTTAATTAAAGCTGATAAAGCCTTGTATCAATCAAAACATGACGGCAGGAATAGGGTAACAATTTGGAAGAAGGATTCTGTGAGTAAATGAAAATCGGGTGAAAAGTTCACCCGATTTTCATTTACTTCGCAAAATCACAGTAAATGTTGTCCCCTCATTAACTTTACTATCGACCGAAATGGACCCATCCAATTCTTTGAGAAGGGATTTGACAATGAACAACCCAATACCATTACCGTGTATCTCCGCTGCACTGACATTTCGGGCACGATAGAAACGATCAAACAAATACGGCATGGCATCGGCAGGGATTCCCAGCCCATGGTCTGTTACAGAGACGCTCACGGTATCTTCCTGCCACTCCATTTCGATCTCAATCACATTGCCGTCAGGCGAAAATTTCACTGCATTGCTCAACAAGTTAACAAAGACTTGCTTAAGGGCACTCACATCCCCCCAAACCTGGCAGGCTCGTTCGGTTGGCTCAAAAGCCAACCGAATATTTCTTTTTTTCGCGATCGGTGTTATGGCAGAGATCGAATCCTTTAATATCGGAAGAAGATCAAGCATGACATGTTCAATTCTTAAACTTCCATTTTCAAGCCGCCCCGCCATCAACAACTCATTAATCAAATTCTTTTGGCGATGCAACTCGTTCGTCAGCGTACCCAGGTATTCCTCTGTTTCTTCCGGGGTACACTTCTGCCTGAGTAGTTCGGTCATAAGGATGGCTGCGGTCAACGGCGTTCGCAATTCATGTGAAGCCCAATTCACAAAATCAGATTTCATCTGATTCAGACGCGCCTGTTCCGTGATATCCCGCACGATGATCAAAGCTTCAAGTTTACTAAGCGGAAAAAGGCGTGCCTCAAAAACGCCTTCCTTGCCTGGCAGTTTAAAATTCTCCACAGTTCTCGGAAGGTTGAAAAGAGTTTCATCGGGAATGCGCGGCAAAAGTTTTCCGGCAATCTCTTGATCCCATAGTTCATATAAATTCTTACCCACCGCGGCGCCTGCCACCATATAAAGCGGGTGCAACGGATTTGCGTTGTAATCAAAGATCCGTCCCGAACGATCCACCCGGATCAACAAATCGGGTAATGCGTCCACAATGATGCGGTTTCGCCGTTCGCTTAACCGTAAGGTCTCTTCATAGTGCATCCGCTCGATCGCAGCGCCCAATAGATTCGCAGTCGTTTGTACGATATCAAAACTGGTAGGCAGCCACGAGAGGTGATCATCTTTATCGAACAGCCCCAGGAATCCCCACATCCCCAACGCCCCTTGAATGGGAATTGCAAGCATGGAGGTCTTAGGTGTGCTTGATACTTTTTCAGGGACATCTGGAACAGAGAAGACCCGGTCTGGAAACTTTGAAAGCGAATCCAGGAATGGCATGATGACCGTCTCCGCATCAAATTCAGGGACGGCTGGATCCACCCATTTATGTCTTATTCTCAGGGTCGAATTCCGCGCCTCAAAGATAACGCAACTAAATACCCCCACCGCATACCCAAGTGACTCTAGAACCTCCGGCATGCTTCCTTCAATATTGGAAGACCGAAAAAGCACAGCAGTCACTTCACCGATAATGGACTGGGCGCGTACATTCCGTTTGAGCAGTCGTTCGTTCTTCTTGCGTTCACCAATATCACGCGCAATAAGTTGAATATAGGCAGGCTCACCTTTGACATCATGCACCAATGACGAACTTAATTCAACCTGAAGCAGGGTGCCGTCCTTGCGGCGCAGCACATGCTCAAAAACGCTCAAGCGGTTCTCCAGAATTATCCGCCGACGGGAAGGGTCGCTTAAATTAAATAGATCTCCAGCCAAAGCAGCGGAATACTCCCCGTTTGAATATCCCAGTAGGCGGGCGGCTTGTGGATTAAGCGTTACCAGGTTTAGATCTAGGTTGACAATGAAAACACAATCACCGGTTTGCTCGAACAGGGCACGATAATCCAGCTCCCCATTCCATAGTCTCCCACCCTGTTTGTCCATATCGGCTGAAGATCTCCTGGCAGACAAGATCTTCTCATCCATAAGTAAGATCATCCAATGAAACGTCGGGCAACACCGCCTGCACACAGCACCCCTGAGCACTGTCAATGACCTTCACATCGCCGTTCAATGAACGAAAGACGGCACGGGCAAGCGTCAACCCAAGCCCCAAACCTTGGTGTTCACGCACAGAACCCTGACTAACCTGATAATACCGTTCAAAGACCTTCTCATGCAATGCTACAGGAATACCTGGTCCCTGATCCTCGATTGCGAGCGTCACGCCGCCATTTACTCCAGAAGTCATTTTCAAAATGACGGTCCCTTCTGGCGGGCTTAATTTAAATGCATTATCTACCAAATGCAATACCGCCCGCGGAAATTCGTTTCGTGGGGCTTTGATCTCATGTGTGATCGAAAGAATCGGTACAAAATGCAGTTTTTTATTCTCGTACCGCATTAACCTGCGTCGGATCGGCTCCAAGATTTGCACATCCACATTGATCGGCTGCCGGATATTATTGATCGCCCCATGGTCTAAGTCTGTCAGCAGGATGATATCTGAGATAAGCGAATCAAGCCGATCTCCACTGGAGCGGGCGATCCGAACGAATTCCTTTTGTTCCTCGAGCGATTCGAACTTATGCGTCGCTACTATCTCCAGGAACATCAATACATTATTAAGCGGCGTACGGATCTCATGGTGAAAGTTCTGCATCAGTTCACGGCGGAGTTTTTCAAGGTCTTCCTGGTCATACTCTCTCGCCTGTTCATGCCCGCGTTCGCGTTCCCTACGCACGCGCCGCAAGACCGCCTCAACCCGTGCCGACAATTCCTCCACATCGAATGGCTTGGTTACATAATCATCAGCGCCGCCACGGATGCCAACGATGCGGTCTTCCACGGCAGTACGAGCAGTCAGATAGATCAACGGGATGGAAGCCAGCGCCGGGTCATCGCACATTTTCTTCTTCATTTCAAAGCCGTCCAATACCGGCATTAAAATGTCAGAAATGATCAGGTCGGGGTGATGTTCTTCCGCCTTCAGAAGCGCATCATTCCCATTCTCAGCAGTGATCACACGGTAACCGTGGCGACTCATCGCAGCAGAAAGCCCCATGCGAATTGCAACTTCATCTTCAACGATCAGGATGGTAGTACTCAGGTCTTTGCCTGTTTCAATATTCATAACACACCTAGCCTGATTATCCCCGCAACGAGCAAGCTAATCATAATAAAGACATGACAAATTTTTTGATGGCGTATTTGAGATGAGTGGGCAGCTAAAAACGGACTAAATGAATAATTGAACCCTGATAACTATTCCCGTTATAATGTAAGGATGTTCATTGACCAGGTAAATATTCATGTAAAATCCGGAAAAGGCGGCGACGGTATGGTGCATTTTCGCCGTGAGAAGTACGAACCGCGCGGCGGTCCAGACGGCGGCGATGGCGGCAAAGGCGGCGATGTCATCTTTGAAGTAAAACCGATCCTGAATTCCCTTTCCCACTTTCGACCCAACCAATCGTTCGCGGCAGACCCCGGCATAAATGGCGGTGGTTCACAAATGACCGGGCGCGGCGGCAAAGACCTCATTGTCCACGTCCCGCCAGGGACAGTGATCTACGATGCGGAAACAGGCGACTTGCTGGGCGATCTGACCGAAACCGGACAGCAGTTGATCGTCTGCAAGGGCGGGCGCGGCGGGCGCGGCAACCAGCACTTTGCCACTTCACGAAACCAAGCCCCGCGGACTGCCGAACGCGGCGAACCGCATGAAGAAAAGATGCTGCGCCTCGAACTTAAACTGATCGCGGATATCGGCATCATTGGTCTGCCCAACGCTGGGAAATCGACCCTGCTCTCGGTTCTGACGAATGCCAAACCAAAGATCGGTGATTATCCCTTTACCACCCTCGAGCCGAATCTTGGTGTTGCCAAGATCGACGAAGAAGCCACTGTAGTATTGGCAGATATTCCAGGGCTGATCGAAGGCGCACATGAAGGCGCCGGGCTGGGCTATGATTTTTTGCGACACATCCAGCGCACCCGCATCCTCATCCATATGATCGATGGACTCTCAGAAGACCCACTCGCCGATTTCAGCCAGATCAACACCGAACTTTCATTGTTCGATACGAAGCTCGGCAAGAAACCGCAGGTGGTGGTCATCAACAAGATCGACCAGCCTGATGTACAGGCGCGCTTGAAGGAACTTCAAGCCAGTTTTAAAAAGAAAAAAGTGGAGCTTGTCACTGCCTCGGCAATGGCTCGCACCAACACGCGCGAAGTTTTACTCACAGCGTATAAGCTGCTGCAGGAATTGCCGCCAGAACAACTTGAGGAAGAGGCGCTTCCCGTCTACAAGCCGGAAGTGGACCCGAACCAGTTCAGCATCCACCGCGAAGACGGAGATAAGTGGCGCGTTTCTGGTGTGGCGATCGAGCGTGCCGCCAAGATGACGTATTGGGAACATTACGGATCCGTACGCCGCTTCCAACGCATGATGCAAAAACTCGGTGTGGATAAAGCCCTGCGCGAAGCAGGTGTTGAAGACGGGCACACGGTCTTTGTCGGTGACTTCGAATTAGAGTGGCAGGAATAGATCAGAGGTTTCAGCCATGATATGGGGCGTACTTTTACCAACAGTAAAGGTACGCTCTTTTTAATTCCACATGGTTTCTTTACAATTGAATTGAAAGCAGAGATAAAATTAAGGTATGAAAAAACAGCGTATCCTTACATTTGGGCTGATTCTGGTAGGTATGGTAGTGGTGGCTTTTTTTGGAATGAATATGATCCGGTCGTTCAAGCGCATGAATGGACACAACCCATTCCATGGGAAACCACCCACCGCCAATCAAACGGATGTGGAGCTCATCCGCGATTGGATGACCATTCCATATATTTCAGAAACCTACGAAGTTCCACCTGACGCCCTCTTTTTTGGTCTGGGAATCCCCTTGGAAAAAAAGAATGGCAAAAAAAGTCTGCTGCAACTAAATGAAGAGTATTTTCCAGATCAGCCTGGCGTGATCCTGACCCAGGTGAAGGATTCAATAAAGGCATTCCAAAACGAAACTCACCCGCCAGAGCCATTAATACCGGGAGAGTCTTCCTCATTATCAACAAAATCACCATGAGCGACACAATCTCTGGTTTCTTCCTCACACAGGTTATCAACTATGGCGCACCTCTATTTGCATTGACCTTATTCCTCGGTGCTGTTGGATTACCCGTTGGTGCTTCATTGATGGTCATTGCTGTGGGTGCATTTTCGCAGCAAGGATATTTTGATTGGAAAGGGATGGCAATTCTTGGGCTATTAGGTGCCGGGCTTGGCGATATGCTCAGTTATGGTATGGGACATTACAGCAAAGACTGGGTGGAAAGACGCTTTGGAGAATCTCCAACCTGGATCAATGCGCGAGGAAATTTTGATAAACGCGCCTGGGCGGCAGTATTTCTCACTCGCTTTCTGGTAACTGCGCTGGCAATCCCGACCAACCTCATCGCCGGTGGCAGCGGATACAAGTTCAAGCACTTCATGTTATACGATATCCTCGGGGAAATAACATGGATCATACTTTACGGCGGATTGGGATATATGTTCGGCACCCAATGGGAATTGGTGTATGAATTTATCGGCAACTTTGGCGGGTTCGTACTGGGTACCGTGATCATTGGCGCAGGCATCTGGCTGGCAAGGCGCCAATCTGGAAGGACTCACGCCACAGAACAGGCAATTCAAAATTAATAATAAAAAGACCGCCACCTTGAAAGTGACGGTCTTTTTTGAACGATCTTAGTGATGGTGCCCATCGCCATCATGGACATGCCCATGGTCGAGTTCTTCTTCGGTCGGTTCTCGCAGAGCGACAACTTTCACGGAAAATTCGAGCACAGCGCCAGCCAGAGGGTGATTAAAATCAAGTGTTACATTCTTATCATCGAACTCAGCAACATACGCTGCCTGATGATTGCCATCATCATCGGTGACGTGTAATTCCATACCTTCTTCCAGTTCCATATCGGCAGGGAATTCGGTACGGGGAACTTCCATAAAGGCATCCTCCTCGAATTCGCCATATCCATCGGCAGGCTGAACGGTGACGTTCTTGCTGTCGCCGATCTTCATGCCCATCATTTCATTTTCCAAGCCGGGGATGATGTTGCCATACCCTGCCAGGAATTGCAATGGACCCGCTTCTTCAGAAGAGTCCAGAACTTCACCGTCCACGGTCAGTTTGTATTCCATGGAAACAACCAGCCCGTCTTTTACTTTATCGTGTGCCATACTATATCCTTTCGAAATTTAATGCGCCCATTGTACCAGTGAAAACCTTTACTGAAAGTCTGCGATCAAAAAATCTCCCCCTCAATTTTTGATCTATTTCCTTCGGCTATAATCCTCGCCAGTCGTAGAATAAAGCCTCTCAAGGAGTATGTATGAAAAAGTTACGCGCAAGAGACTTGGGAATTCCATTTGAAGGGGTGCCAGGAAAAAATAACACCATTACAGATGTAGAAGGGGTTACAGTCGGGTACTCCACCATTATTGAGGGATCTGATGCGCGTACCGGCGTGACCATCATTCACCCGCGCGGAATGGATGATCCCACACCTGCATTGGCAGGAGTGCATTCATTCAATGGCAATGGGGAGATGACCGGTGCAGCATGGGTTGACGAAGGCGGTATTCTTGAGGGACCGATCGGTCTGACTAATACGCACAGCGTTGGTATCGTCCATCATGCATTGATCAAATGGCAGGTGGAGCATCACGGACTGACCCAACATTGGATGCTGCCTGTGGTTGCAGAGACCGCCGATGCCTGGTTGAACAATATGAATGGCTTTTTTGTTAAAGAGCATCATGTATTGGAAGCGATCAACTCGGCACACTCCGGGGTGATCGCCGAAGGGAATGTTGGCGGCGGGACGGGGATGCTATGCTATGAATTCAAAGGCGGCACGGGAACCTCCTCCCGCAAGTTGCCGCAAAAATTAGGCGGTTGGACCGTCGGCGTCCTGGCACAGTGCAATTTTGGCAGGCGCTATCAATTAACGATCGCAGGAGTCCCCATCGGCAATCATCTAAAGGACGACTCACCTGCCACCAATGGAGAAAATCCCTTTCGGCAGGACGATGGCTCATTGATCGTCATTGTTGCGACTGATGCTCCGCTTATGCCGCATCAGCTTAAACGCGTAGCGAAACGGGTTTCGCTTGGGATGGCACGAACCGGCTCCATCGGCGGGAATGGTTCTGGTGATATCTTCCTTGCATTTTCGACCGCCAATGCCGATGCCGCACGTGGTGGAAAAATAATGCAGCTCGAGGTACTGCCTAACGATCACCTCGACCCGATCTTCGGCGCCACTGCATACGCAACCGAAGAAGCCATCCTCAATGCCCTGGTCGCTGCGGAAGATATGACCGGTCATGAGATCAGCGCCAAGGCTTTACCACAAGCAGACGTGAAAGAGTTGCTGAAGAAATACGGAAGAATAGCATAAATAAAATAGCGGACGGCAGTCATAGTTTTCCGTCATTAGATGTCTTGCTTGGTTTTGCGATCTTGTTCTTCTCTATTGGGTTTGCAAGATTCAGGTATGAGGAAATATCTCCTCATATCAAAAACAGCCGGGAATATTCCCGGCTGTTTTTGTGCAATTCGGTTGTAGAGCAATAATGAAAGAATTACCCGCCGCTGGAAGCAGCGAAATTCAAGACAAGACCCAGGATCCAGGCACCTGTCCAGATATACATCCAGGTCTTAACGGGAAGACCAAGGCTTGTTTCGTTGGTGTTCTGCCAGCCCCAGATGAAAGCATACAGCAGGCAGAAAAGCCCCAAAAGTCCCTTAAGCAAGCCTTCTTTTTGGAACATTTTAATAACGACTGCGATACCCGCAATATAGATCACAATTGGTCCAAGAAATTCCATGTTTCACTCTCCTGTAATTATCGATAGATATTAAAAATCGGTTGGAAAAGGCAGAATGCCCGACAACCGAATTGCCCAATAGAAAAAAAGAAAAGATATTATCCATGCTGTGGAGCCAGAACGGGTCTCAAAGTTTCTGATCGCTGTCACCCATTTTTCACGCAGACTCTCAGGCAAAATAAAAATAAGGAGCATCAGAAAGACGGTTGCCAGAGCAACCGAGGCAAAGGCATGAGTTTGAAAAGAGGCGGAAACGTCGCCGTGCAAAAGCTCAAGGCTGGCACGCGTCAGACCACAGCCAGGGCATGGAACTCCCGTAGCCGCCCGGATCGGACAATTCCAAAACGTGATTCCAGCCATGCTGAAACCAATATGCAAAACCCCAAACGCCGCAACAAACATCAGGTCACGGCGATTGGCTAGTAAAGAAGAAAACGCCGGGGAATGCCAGGCGTGATCCAATTGCTCTTGGAATTGCATTTTCATGAGGTAGATAACCCCGAATTTATCACCCTGTTACGAAAAATAAAAAAAATGTTTTTCAATTGCAAGGTGGATCTTTATAAAAGAGAATCAAAAAGGCGGGAGCGTCCCGCGCTGCCCGCCTTTTTTGTTACTTCACAACTTCCACTTTGACATTCACGTTCAATTTATCGCCAACTTCCTCCAACGCGTCGCTCCATTCATGGAAATTCAATTTGGGAGGAACAAGCACGACGCCTTTCATCATGAAAAGCGGCGTGCCACTCATCGGCGCGGGCGTTGCACTGGTATCCATGCTTTCGATGTTGATACCCTGCGAAGCCAGGTGATGTGACACTTCATGAATGATGCCTTCGTGGTCGGCACCGGTCACTTCGATCTCGTAGGGCAGCCAGCCTGCATATTTCTTCGCATCCCCCTCGGTTTGCACCAGTGCCACCTGATATCCCTCGCCGCGTAAGGTCTGAAAATCTTTATCAAGACCCGAGAACTCCGCGTCTGATACTGTGACCAGCATCAACATGGCGAACTCACCGCCAAGATGAGCCATTCGGCTGGATTCGACATTCCCGCTGCGCTTCACCACCAGACTGGTGACATGATCAACCAACCCGATCTTATCCTTGCCTGTGAGAGTTAATACAATATTTTTTGCCATGGCAGAACTCCCTTTCGACTTGTGAAATATAGTACCCAGTATAGCACAAGCAATATTAAGTTTTTATGCTATCATCCGCCAATCCATGCAGACCTTTCTCAAATTTTCCCGCACCATTGATGCGCTTACAGACAAGCTTGGTCATGCCTCTGCCATTTGCGTGATACTCACCGTCGCGGTCGGATTCTATAATGTCATGGCGCGTTATCTTGGCAGGTTCATCGAAGTCAAACTCACCAGCAACCTCTTCATTGAATTACAGTGGTATCTCTTCTCCCTCACCTTTCTGCTCGGGTTTTCCTACGTCCTCAAACACGGACTCAACGTCCGTGTGGATTTTCTTTACGCCAATTGGTCACCAAAAACCAAAGCCGGGGTTGACCTGATCGGGCATGCCCTCTTCCTCAGCATCTTCTGCATCATCGGCATGTACGTCACTACACACCCTGTCTTACAATCGTGGGGCTTGCTGCCAGATGGCTCCTTCGGCACCTGGGAACTCTCCCCCGACCCAGACGGTCTGCCCCGCGCCCCGATCAAATCCATGCTATTGGCTGCATTTGGGATGCTGTTCTTGCAAACCATTTCTGAGATCATCAAAAACGTTGCGATCATTAAAGGTGAAGCATGACGCATTACGAATGGCTCGCCATCTTCATGTTCGTCGGCTTCTTTGCCTTCATCATGAGCGGATACCCCGTTGGCTACTCTTTTGCCGCCACAGCGATTCTTTTTGGCGGCATAGGCTATGCACTCGGCGCGTTCAACCTTAACTTGCTCAAGCTCATGCCCAGCCGCTGGTTCGGCACCATGTCCGACTTTACCCTGCTGGCGATCCCATTTTTCATCTTCATGGGTTCGGTCTTCGAACGCTCGGGGCTGGCAGAAGAGCTTCTTGAAACAGTCGGCAGGCTGCTCGGTAGAGTCCGAGGCGGGTTGGCATTGGCGGTCATTCTCGTTGGGACACTCCTTGCCGCCACCACGGGCGTTGTCGCCGCCACCATCATCATGATGGGTATGATCGCCCTGCCCGCAATGCTTAAACAAGGCTACGATAAAAAACTTGCAACCGGCGTCATCACGGCATCTGGTACGCTGGCACAAATGATTCCGCCCAGCCTCGTATTGGTTGTGTTGAGTGACCAGATCGGCGTACAAGTTGGGGATCTATTTGTCGGCTCGATCATTCCGGGACTTTTACTTTCCGGACTCTACATGCTTTACGTCATTGTGATCACCCGCCTCAAACCCGACCTCGCGCCTGCTCTGCCGCCTGAAGCCTTAAGCAGCTCTGGAAGTGACATGTTTCGCCAAGCCGTGCGTGTCATCCTGCCGCCGGGCTTGCTGGTGTTCATGGTGCTGGGCAGCATCTTCTTTGGGCTTGCCTCCCCCACCGAAGCAGGCAGTGTTGGCGCAGCAGGTGCCTGTCTGCTGGCGTGGATGAACAAACGCTTCAGCGTCAAACTAATCCAAGATGCGGCAAAATCCACAGCGCAACTGACGGCGCTCGTCATCACGATCCTTTTTTGCTCGTCGTTATTCAGCGTGGTCTTCGATGGGCTCGGCGGACAACGCCTCATCACCGAGTGGTTGGTCAATCTCCCCGGCGGCTACTGGACGTTCATCATCGTTGCGAACATCGCCATCTTCCTACTTGGCGTCTTTCTGGAATTTGTAGAGATCTGTTTCATTGCCCTGCCACTGGTTGTCCCTGCCGCGCAAGCCTTGGGCATAGACATGGTTTGGTTAGCCGTCGTTTTCGCCATCAACTTGCAAACCGCGTTTATCTCTCCGCCCGTTGGCTTCTCGCTTTTCTATTTACAAACCACTGCGCCGAAAGAAGTCCCCACTTCCGACATCCACAAAGGCGCATTGCCCTTCATGGCGTTGCAGATCATTGCACTCCTTATCGTCCTCGCCTTTCCGCAAACGGTGACGTGGCTCATAGACCTTTCGGCAAAAACTTTGCCGTAACAAAAACCCCAGCCGAGATACATCGGCTGGGGTTTTGACTATCCAACGATCAGACTACGCGACTATCGAACTACTTCTCCATAAACTTCATCAACCCAAACTCGTTCGCAAAACTCCATTTTTGCACCTGAGTGCGGAAAGTACTCCACTGCTCGTAGACCGCCTTGAAATCGGCATCTTCAGCAGCTTTGGCATCGAACAATTCCGCTGCTGTTTCACGGGCTGCCTGCATGATCTCATCGCTATATGCACGGAGTTCCGTGCCGCCCGCCACCAGCCGTTCCAACGCCTCGCCATTTGCCGCTTCATACTTTGCCGCCATGCTGAGATTTGCTTCCGCTGCCGCTGCCTGAATGGCATTTTTATACTGATCGGGCAGTTTGTTCCACTCATCCAGATTGATCTGCAACTCCACGGTCGGACCCGGCTCCCACCAGCCCGGCGCGTAATAATATTTGGCAGTCTTGTTCAAACCGAGTTTTTCATCATCATACGGACCCACCCATTCTGCCGCATCGATCGCGCCTGTTTCCAAAGACTGGAAGATCTCGCCGCCGGGAATGTTCTGAACCTGCACACCCAAAGCAGACATGACTTGCCCGCCCAAGCCGGGAATACGCATCTTCAATCCCTGCAAGTCTGCCACGGTGTTGATCTCTTTTCGGAACCAGCCGCCCATTTGCGCGCTGGTGTTGCCCGCCGGGAATTGAATGACATTGAAGGTCCTGGCATAGAAAGCCTGCAAGAGTTCAAGTCCGCCGCCGGAATACAGCCAGGCGTTCTGCTGGGAAGATGTTAGACCAAAGGGCATGGTAGTACCGAACGCCATCACCCAGCTCTTGCCAATGTAATAATACGAAGCCGTATGCCCAATGGGCACCGCACCTGAAGAAACTACATCCAACACTTCGGTGGCTTTGGCAAGCTCACCGCCAGCCCGCGGGGTGATCTTGAACTTTCCGTTCGTGAGTGCAGCGACACGGTCCGCAAAGGCTTGCGTCGTACCAAAAAGTACGTCCAAGCCTTGGGTCCAACTGGTTGCCATCTGCCAATCAAGTTCGGGTAAATCGCTGGCAGAAGCGGATGCTTCCGCAGCAGGGGCAGGCTCGGCACAGGCTGCCAGTGCTGTGGCAGCAATGCCCATGCCTGCGGCTTTCAAAAAGTCACGTCGGTTTATCATTCTCTCTCTCCTTCGATGGTTTTTTTATTATTATAAGTTTGTCGCTTAACCTGCGGACTTCGGGTTTCGCGCCGTCAGGTAATCGCTGTATCCACCTGCATACCCGGCAAGCTGACCATTCTCGATCACCAGTAAACGCTGCATGGTTTGGTCAAGGAAGTAACGGTCATGCGAAATGACCAACACCGTCCCTTCGAAATCTTCAAGGGCTTGCTCCAGCACTTCGGCAGAAGCGATGTCGAGATTGTTGGTGGGTTCATCCAACAACAAGAAGTTCGCACCAGAGAGAACGACCAACGCCAATTGCAAACGGCTGCGCTCGCCGCCGGAGAGTTCACCGATCTTCTGCGAGACCTGCTTGTACGTAAATAAATAGCGCAACAAAAATGCCGTGGCTTTTGATTCGCTCATCTCGCCCGCATAGCGGACAGCATCCAAAACGGTCTGGTTGAAGTCGAGTGTCTCATGTTCCTGTGCGTAATGCCCAATGGAGATGCTGGGTCCGATCTTTATTTCGCCGGTATCGGGGGTCTCTTCACCGAGTATCATACGCAGCATCACCGACTTACCCGCTCCATTCGCACCGATCAAGCCCACACGCTCGCCATGCCAAATGATCTCGTTGACCTTCGAAAAGACGGTACGCTCGCCAAATGATTTTGAAATATTCTCCAACTCTAAAACTTTATTCGAGCCGCGCCAGCCATTCAACTGCATTTCCATGCGGCGACGATCCAAGACCGGTTTATCGATCTTATCCACACGCTGCATGCGCGCTTCCATGGCATGGATACGCGTCGCAAATTTATCGTTGAACTGCGCCCACAACCGATAACGCTTGATCGCTACTTCCATACGGGCAAGGCTGCGCTGTTGGATCTGATATAGCTCCTCCTGCCGCGCCAAACGTTCTTCTTTGTCGATCATGAAATCTGTATAGTTGCCGGTGAAAACAGTTAATTTGCCATCTTCGAGTTCGGCGATATGTGTCACCGCGGCGTCAAGCAAATAACGGTCATGCGAGATGATAACAACTGTGCCATCGTATTCACGGATCAATTTTTCAAGATACATCTTGCCGGGCAGGTCGAGGTGATTATCCGGTTCATCCAATAATAAGATGTCTGGATTCAGCAACAGCAGCCGCGCCAACCCGACCAATTTCTTCTGCCCGCCGCTCAACACGGAGAGGGGCTTGGTCAATTCGCTTTGAGCGAGTCCCAGCCCGAGCAGAATGCTCTTAACCCGCTCCGGGTATGCGTCACCGCCGAGAGCGTGATACTCTTCAATGAGTTGATGCTGTCGCTCCAGCGCACGCTCCAACTTCTTTTCGTTGCCATAGACTTCGGGGTCACCCAAACTGGCTTCAACTCTTTCAAGCTCCGCATGCACCTCCCCCACACGCGGATTGCCCGCCATCGCGGCGTCGAGCGCCGTCAGCGTGAGGTCAAGCTCGGGGTGTTGAGGCAGGTATCCCGTAGTGATGAGGCGTTGTCCTGAGCCTGTCGAAGGGCGGGCGCGGGTGATGCTTCCGCCCAGTTCGGGAGCATGTTCGCCTTCGATGAGTTTGAACAGCGAAGACTTTCCCGCGCCATTCGCACCGATCAGACCGATGCGCTGTCCGCGCTGGATCTCCCAGTTGAGATTTTCAAAGATGCGCTTGGCGCCGAGGACAAGTGTGATGTTGGAGAGTTGAATTTGGATCATGGTTTTTTCCGTAATTGGTAAAAATTAAATAAAAACGCCGCAGGCGATGCCTGCGGCGTGTGAAAGTAAAAACTTTCAGCGTACAGGCGCAATACGACAAGGAACGGCGTTATCGAAGCCATTGATCGCCAGTGCAAAAAGGGGTTTGCCTACGCTGATGATGTAAAGCATGGTCGTGATTATACCTAATTTTCCGATTCGAGCAATTCTTGAATATGGTCAAGCACTTTGGGGTTGCGTACACCGCCATATAGAATTTTGGCAGCGGCTTCTTTATCGAGCACTTCAGAAGCACCCAGGTCACCCGCGATCATGTGAAGAAGTTTTCCATCACATTTGTTGAGCAGGTCAGCAGGTGTTTTTGTATCTTCGGGCAGGGTCATGGGGCAGTCCATGATGCGCGCCCCGGAGCTTTGATCAAACTCGAAGCAGAAGGTGTGAAAAAGCTGATGAACCGTGTCTAGCGCAAGTTGGGCTTCGATCTGAGGTGCGGCGGTCGAAAAAAAGGTCTGCGATTTTTCCTTCAATTGATTGAAGGTGATCCCGGGGTTTTCTTTCACGAGGTCATAAAGTTTATAGATCACCAACGGACGTTGGGTGCTGGGCGTCATGCGGATCTTATGAGCGATGAGAATATTGAGATAACGCTCCAATCGCTTTTCAGGCGAGATCGGCACAGCGGGTTTGGGTGCAGGTTTTTCTTGCGGCTGCGCTTTCTCTTGTGGTTGAGGCTTTTCCTGTTTCTGAGCAGGCGGGTTATTCTGTTTGGCAGTTTGCTGTTTCTGCCCGCCATTCGACGGCGTTTCTTTCTTAAACTTGCCAACCCCCTGCCACTTATCGTAATAAACGAATTTATCGCAGGCGCTCACGAGGAAGTCAGCTGTTGTACCGCTGACCCCCAACCCAATGACCGTCTTGCCGTGTGCGCGCAGACGATGCACCAATTCGGTGAAGTCGCCGTCGCCGGAGACCAGCAAGACGTGTGAAAAGGATTCTTTTTCGTTGTAGAACAATTCGAGCGCATCCAACACAATGCGGATGTCGGCGGCGTTCTTGCCGCGTTTGCTGTTGACATGGATCAACTCCACACCCATGTTCAGTAGTTGGCGCTGCTTGCTGGCAGCTTCAGCCCAATCGGCATAAGCGCGGCGCAAAACCACGCGCCCGATCTGTGAAGCATAATTGAAGACACGCCCCCAATCCACATCGGTGCCTTTGCCAAAGGTTTCTTCCACACTTATTTCTATATTGTCGTAGTCGATAAAGACGGCTACCTGTGTTTCCTGTCCCATAAAACTCCAAATTCTAATGAGCATGGTAGGGTTTTGCTCCCTATCCATCCTCGTATTTTGGCAAAAGTATAGCATAGGGACAAAATTCTGTGGCAAAATAAGACATGCCCATTGAACTGAACTCGCTCAGCCAATCGTCCTTGCAGGATTACAACGACTGCCCGCGTCGTTTTGAACTGCGCTATCTTCAACACCTGGCATATCCTGCCATTGAAACAGAACCTGCACTTGAGAATGAGAAGCATCAGCGTGAAGGCGAATATTTTCATCGACTGGTTCAGCAATACTTCATCGGCATTCCAGAACAGCAAATTGCAAAAACAGCCAATACCGATACGATTGAAAATTGGTGGAATAATTTCATTACAAATAAAGATGTGACGGGTCTAAAAAATCTATCCGGCATCCGGACTGAGGTGACGTTGTCCGCACCGCTGGGTGGGTTTCGTCTCGTCGCCAAATATGATCTAGTCGCCACGGATGGGCAAAAATTCTACATTTACGATTGGAAGACCTACCGCAAACGACCCAAGAGCGAGTTCCTCGCCATACGTTTGCAAACCCGTGTGTACCGTGCCTTATTGGTTCAAGCGGGTGCTTTTCTCAACAACGGCAAACCCATTGCCCCCGAACAAATCGAGATGATCTACTGGTTCTCTGATTTTCCCAACGACCCGGCACGCTTCCCCTACCATGCAGATCAATTCAAACGGGATTGGGATGCCCTCACCCGTTTTGCAGAGGAAATTAATTCCGCTTCCTTCTACCCGAAAACTGAGGATGTCAACCGCTGCCTTTACTGCCCTTATAGATCGTACTGCAACCGCGGAGTCCGCGCAGGAGATGGGTTGGATGTGGAGCTAGAGACAGAAGCCGAAGAGCTGTTCGATATCAACTTTGAGCAAATTGGGGAAATTGAATTTTAAATTTTGTAGTAGGGGCGACTCGCGAGTCGCCCCTACAGTTTTTTATTACCAAGAAAGCGCGCCAGATAATCGATAGTTTGCCGCCAACAGCTCAAGGTCAAGGACGTTGATCACACCGTCGTTGTTGAGGTCGGCTGCAGTGGGGGCGGCGGCGCTGTAATTCATCCCGATCGTGAGGGCATCAAATTGGTCAATGACGCTGTTCCCATCAATATCACCGGCTGGCAGGCTGATGGTCGGCATGACGGTGGAGCCTCCATTGGTAAGGGTTATAAACCCTTGTGCATTGAGGAAGCCCTGCGCTGAAGCGATAATGGTATAGGTACCACCGGTCACAGGCAGGATGAACTTTCCATCCAGATCAGCAGTTTGAGATACGACCAACGTGTTGTTCGCATCAAATAATTGAATGGTCACCGGCTTACTTGCAATAACCTGACCAGACACTATCGATGAAACAGGCTGTGTTGGTGTAGGCGAGACGCTCGCATCGAAGACGGTAACCACATCTGGGATGTAGTCGATCGACTGGAGACTGCCCTGCCCCATCGATACACGCGCCGTACACAGAACCGGTGTCTGACCAACCTGCAATCCGCGGACGCTAAAGGTGAAGGCTGTTCCGCTTGAGGTGGCTTTCCGACCGTTACTGCCCGCGATGGCAAGAATGAACTGTCCATTTTGAGGTCCACTCAATGCAGAAGCAGGGTCTGCACCGAAGAGTTCGGCTGCAAGAATGCCGCTGACTTCCACAATGGCGGGGTCATAACTACAAACGAATTCTGCACTTGTGTAGCCTTCCAACGGCACGTTATTCAAGCTGACGTTCACAAGGCTGGTCTGGTTCGCCGTGAGCGTGGATTGGATCACATCCACGAGGACATAAGGTCCGGTGGGTGTTGGAACAGCTGTTTGCGTAACAACAGCCGTCGCGGAAGAAGTCGGCGTGGCTGCTGCTGCGGTCATAGTTAAAGAGTTCGCAGTTTGTGTGGCAGCGATTGCCGTCAGAATCGCGGGATTGGCTGTCAGAGTTGCAGCGATCGCCGTTTGGGTTGTATCGTTTGAGACGGCAGTCAGGGTCGCGGCATTTGCGGTTTGGGTGGCGGCAATCGCGGTCAGAATCACTGGGTTGGCAGTTAAGGTCGCGGCGACGGCAGTCTGGGTTGTGTCGTTGGAGATGGCTGTTAGTGTTGCTGCATTTGCGGTCTGTGTGGCGGCGATCGCGGTCTGTGTGCCAGAGTCTGCCATGGCGGTCAACGTAGCGGCATTGGCAGTTTGCGTGGCAGCATTAGCAGTCAGCGTGGCGGCTATTGCCGTTTGTGTACCAGAGTCCGCAATGGCGGTCAGTGTTGTGGCAATGGCAGTCTGGGTTGTGTCATTGGAGATCGCAGTGAGAGTGGCTGCGTTCGCCGTTTGAGTCAGATCTGGTGTTGAAGTCGCAGTTACGGTTGGCGTATCGGTGTTGCTATTGAAGGGTGTAGGTGTGAAGGTTGCAACGGGCGTCTCGGTAGCCGTCGGAGTATCGGTAAACAGTGATGGAGTTGGTGTGGAGGTAGGCGTTTCAGAGCCAGTCAATGTACCGGTTGGGGTGGGCGTTTCGGAACCGGTCAATGTACCGGTTGGAGTAGGCGTTTCAGAGCCGACCAACGTGCCGGTTGGGGTGGGCGTTCCCGTTGGAGAAGGGGTGACCGTTGCTCCGCCCGACTCCTGTTTCGTCGCGATCATGTTGTAATAACCCGTCCCCGCTTCAGAACGGATCTCCACATAGTAAAAACCAGCAGGCTGGGTGGTGCTAAGCGTACCGCTGGCACGGGTGAGTTCCGTTCCGCTCGAATCTAAGAGGACGATGACTGGCACAAGCCCGATCGCTGCCGGGCTGACGTTGATCTCAAATTTTGCTTCTTCGATCAGCATAAGCGTCCAGCGTTCGCGGCGGTAGGTATCTACGCTGCCAGTGTAATTCACGTTCCAGTCAATGATTCCGCGTGAAACGGTCTGTAGGTCGGGAATATTCATCAAAGGCTGGAGAATGGGAACCGTAACGCCATTCTTGGTGTAGGTAGTGCGGTTGGTAAAGGCATTGTAGTTGACCGTCCAACCGGCAAAGCGGGTATCCAGAACTTTGGGGCGAAAAACAAAATGCAAGTGCGGACCGGGATATTCATTGCCGATACAAACTTGTTGAGTCTTGTTGTTATGAATGATCGCCAGCTTTTGATTACGGCTAACCTTGCTGCCCGTTGTAACTTGGATCTTATCGAGGTGCCAGTATTCCGTGATCCAGCCGTTCCCGTGGTCGATCTTGATAAAACAGGAACCAACTTGAGAAATGGTTCCGGCCGCCGCAGCTGTCACCCAGGCGTTCGAGGTATCTTCCCCGACGACCATGTTGGCATGTGGGGCAAAATCGATGGCGCCGCCTTGATTATAGTTATGCGGACTGGTGTTGGAACGTCGAAAGCCGTTATCAAGTCCGTCGTATGAAACCCAGGCTTTGCCCTGTTCCCAAGGGAGCTGGAACATATCCACCGGCGGGGTGGAATCTGCGGATACGCCCGCTGGAATGGCAGCGAGGATGATCGCGACGATCAGAAACAGCCTGCTTGACGTTTTTAATTTCATGGCACTATGTCCTATTTAGGCGGCGATGCTCAACAAAGTATGGATTAACCGCGCGTGTTCTCTCCGCGCAGGATTCGGATCAGAATGACGATGCCTGCAAGCAGGAGAATACCGATCACAGCAAACATGACCGTGGTTCCAGTGGAGACAGGGGATGAAGCCGCCGGATCAGGCTCGGTACCGAGAGGAAGCGGAGTGCCCAAAAGAGGCGCATCTTGCGAAGATCCTTTTTCGGCGCTGACGGCAAGTGCGATCGTCTTTTCCCCAAGGGCAACTCCGGGCAGCGGTGCTGCGAAACCGGATTCATTCTTGATGACAAGCGCAGCACTTTCGAGGGTCACATTGGTTTGGCAGGCGCCAAGAGTGATAAAACGAACTTCCGCCAGAACACCGTTGGCGACTTGGGGAGTGGTACTTGCAAAAGACGCATCGACAAGTCCGGTAATCTGTGGAAGGGATAAACCATTCATACCGGAGATGGGGCTGGCGGCATTAACGGGTTGTAAGCAAGCCGGGTCAAACTTAATCTGAAACGTTAGCCCCTGAATGGGAGAAGCCGAGGCACCATTGACGGTGACGATGAGGGTCTCGCCGGTCTTAAAGCTGTTCGTACTGGCGGTAATCCAAATGGATTCCGCAGATTGCGCCTTTACGGGGGCGGCAATAAAAAAACAGATGAGTGCCAAAAAGGTCAGTGCAATTTTTTTCATTGTAGTCTCCAAGGTAGGACGCGCCAGTGGGAGACACCGACGCGTCCTTGCATTGCCGTCTTTCGTTATTGCCAGGCGAGCGCACCCGCCTCGCGGTAGTTCGCAGCGAGAAGTTCAAGGTCGAGGACGTTGATCGTGCCGTCGTTATTGAGGTCGGCTGCAGCGGGAGCGGCGAGGTTATAGTTCATGCCAATGGTAAGGGCATCGAACTGGTCGATCACATCATTGCCGTCAATATCACCGGCGAGGAGCGAGATGGTCTGCATGGTTTTCGTAGCACCAGCGCTGAGGACCGGGGTGCCCTGGGCTTTGAGGAACCCGGGTGCCGATGCGACAGCGGTATATGTGCCTGCCGGAGCTGTCAGCGTAAAATTTCCATTTGCGTCAGCGGTGGCGGTGGTTTCAACGGTGGTGTCCTGTTTGTACAGGGTGACAGTGACCGTCTTGGTGGCTTGAACGGTGCCGTTGAGAGTGGAGGTCAATTCTTCGATGGCCAGAGATGCCGGGGCGGAGGCAATGGTGCTCAAGGAACCGCCTGCAGAAACACGCGCCGTACAATTGATCTCTGCCTGTCCTGCCGCAAGTGCAGTGACAGTAAAGGTGAAGACCGCACCATCAGAGGTGGCACGTTGAGCGTTGCTGCCAGCGACTGCGAAAACGAAGGAACCGTTCGCAGGTCCATTCGCGGCAATGGCGGGGTCGGAGCCAAAGAGGCCCGAGTCGGCAATGTTGCTGATCTGAACCAAAGCGGGGTCATAGGTACAGGTGAATTCAGCGCTGGCATAGCCTTGAGCCGGGATGTTGCTCAGCATGAGCGTGCCAGTGGACGTTCCCCCCACCGATACAACCGCAGGATTCAAGACCACAGAAGCAGTCGGCTCCACGACCTGTTCCACGCGGGTGATCTCCATCAGATAGGTGCCGTCACCAGAGTGCGGCTGAACCTGAATGAAGTAATCCCCCGCAAGCTGATTGGTGGTTAATGCGGCGCTTGAAAGGGTGCCATTGGCAACAGCGATCTGGTTCTCGTTGCCATCCAACAGGTAGATATCGGGGGTGAGTGTGCCAGACGTGGTGATGATCGAAATGGTAAAGTTCTCAGCTTCAACCAATTGGAGCGACCAGCGTTCATAACGGTTCGCATTCACGGTTCCGTTGAAGACCGCATCCCAAAACGTAGTACTGCGAATAATGATCTGCGCGCCAAGGGTATTGGTGGAGCTTCCCTGGGCATACACCTGGGAGCCTGTGCCAAAGACACTGGCTAGTGTTGCAAGCAGCATTGCAACACGGATGAAGTTCTTGAATTTCATTGTGTTCTCCTTTATTGGATCAAGGTGTTAGATATGGACTTAGACAGCCCAAAAACAAAGCATCTATTTTTCGTATGTCCTCCAGACTGCCGCAGTGCGGCGCACACGCGTCAATGAATAATTTTTATGCCAGTTACATTCTATTGTTACGAGGATGAAATAAGCGTTGCAGGTGAGTTGCCGCGATGTTGCAAAATAGTTGCGATTGAATAAATGAGATTCGCCCCTATATCAGCCGATAGGAAACAAAAAAGAGACAGGGGCTGCCTGTCTCTTTTTGAGATCGATCAAAAGATCAGTTACGCGATCTCTGCCTCCGCTTTGCGCATGGATTGGAACGATGCGATCGCCACCTCAAGCATGGCAAGATCGGGCGGGCGGGTGGTTAGAAGTTGTAATGCCAGATTCGGCTTGATCAGCATCTTAACGATCGGGTTCCCCAAATGATTCGCCGTCCAGCGGATGTATTCCACAGCAATGCCCGCGAGAATGGGAATGAATAGGACTCGTGTAACCAAACGCCAAACGATGGACATCGGTCCCAGAGCGGTGAAGACCAGAATGGATAGCAGAACCAGTGTCAGCAAGAATGCCGTACCACAGCGCGGATGTTCAATGGGATAGTTCGCCACGACCTCAGGGGTCAACTCTGCACCGGCTTCAAAAGCGTTGATGGTTTTATGTTCCGCGCCGTGATATTGGAATACCCGGCGGATATCGGGCATGAAACCGATCACCCAGATATAGCCGATCAAAATTAGCAGACGCAGGAGTCCTTCGACCAAATTCCCGATCCAAAGCGCGGAGGTGGTTTGTGCCAGTGCATGCTCTGCCCAGCCGCCAATCCCTGCCGGAAGCAGAAAGAAAAGACCAATGCTGACTGTGAGCGAAAAAGCCAGAGTAAGGTAAAGAGCCGGTCCTTCCAGTTTTTCATTCTCGCCAGATTGGGTATTTGCGGAAAGGGTCAGGGCGCGCATCCCAAGACCAAGTGCATCCCACAACAAAATAACGCCGCGCAAAAACGGAACTTTGGTGATACCGGATCGATACACCTCTGCCAGTTTTTCAGTGTGAACGGCAATGCTGCCGTCAGGCGCGCGCATGGCAACGGCATAGGCTTTCTGCCCGCGCATCATAACGCCTTCGATCACGGCTTGACCGCCGTAAGTGATAATTCGATCTTCCATAATTTTTGATAAACCTGACATGTCATGAAGACCTGTCAGGTTTCTTTCTTCCTTGTTAGAAATTATAAAAAAAGTGTGTAAAGGCTTCGATGCCTTTGTACCAGGTCGGCAAGTGCAGGTGTTCGTTCGGTGAGTGGGCATTGTCATCTGGCAAGCCGAAACCGGTTAAGAGCGAATCCGCGCCGACGTATTTTTGCAGCAAAACGACCGAACCGATGGAGCCACCCTCGCGCTTGAAGTAGGGACGCTTGCCCCACACGGTTTCGAGTGCCTTTGCCAGAGCTTGCACTCCCGCCGAGTCTGTTTCAGTGAGAGCCGCACCGGCATTGTGCAGGTTGGTCAATTCCCATTTGATGGTCTTGGGCGCGTTCTTCTTGAGGTAGGCGCGCATTTGTTTTTCGGTTTCTTCCGGGGTCTGGTCTGGCACAAGGCGGCAGGAGATCTTTGCCATTGCCCAGGCAGGCAGAACCGTCTTTGAACCCTGTCCCGTGAAGCCAGAAAGCAAACCGTTGATCTCCAATGTCGGGCGGGCGCCGGTACGTTCGGCTGGAAGGAATTGCGGTTCCCCCCACAGCGCGGGTACGCCGGTCATTTTGATCAGATCCTTATCCTTCACAGGCAGGCGCTTGAAATCCTCATGTTCCTTCTTGCTCACCTTGCGGACCTTGTCGTAAAAGCCCGGCAGGGTGATCTTTCCATTCTTGTCGTGCATGCCAGCTACAAGTTCTATCAATGCCTGAGCAGGGTTGTGGATCGTGCCGCCGAACAGACCGGAATGCAAATCCTTATTCGGACCAAAGACGCGCAGCTCAAAATAGGCAAGTCCGCGCAAACCCGTTGTGATCGTCGGCTTATCAGAACCGATCATGCCGGCATCAGGATTCAAACAATAATCTGCAGCAAGCAACTTCTTGTTGGTTTTGATGAAATCCCCCAGATGCTCAGAACCGATCTCTTCTTCGCCTTCCACCAGCCATTTAATATTGACCGGAAGTTTGCCGTCATTCTTCATGATGGCTTCCACCGCCTTGATGGATGCCACCACCTGACCCTTCATATCAGAAGTGCCGCGCGCAAACAAATACTCGCCTCGGACCTCCGCCTTGAACGGATCGGACTCCCAAAGCTCGATCGGGTCGACGGGTTGGACGTCATAATGCCCATAGATCATCACCGTCGGCGCAGACTTGCCCGCCCCCATCCATTCGCCATACACCACCGGGTGCAAAGCTGTGGGCATGATCTGAACCTTATCCATGCCAATGGAACGAAGCTGTGCAGCGACCCATTCAGCGGCGCGCTGCATATCGCCTTTATTCTCGCTCAGCGTAGAAATGGAAGGAATAGCTGCGAACTCCTTCAGTTCGTTTAAGTAACGCTCTCGGTTCGAGCGGACATATTCGAGCGCTTTCTGTGAGTTGGACATGTTGTACTCCTAACAATGTAATGACAAGGTTATTTTCGACCCGACCCCGGGAGGCTGTTGTCGTCTTATGGAGCGGTCGTCGGGGCAGTCTCAGGCTGTTCTTCGAGGGCGCGGCGGGTGACCAGATACCATTCGTTGATCAAGGCAAGCCGGTCGCTGACGTCATACATCGGAGCGACCTGCACTCCCTGAACCTGCGCATCAACACCGTAGGAATAAACGGGGTAATACAAGGGCAGTGAAGGCAATTCCTTGGCAAAGACCACCTGGAAGTTCTTATACAAGCGTGCGCGTTCATTAAAATCCGCGGCGGTGCGACCGGTTTCGAGGAACTCGCTTGCAGTGCGGTTATCCCATTGGGAATAGTTCTGTCCGCCGGTGGCTTCGGCTTGATGCCAGAAGAGGTAGGGGTCAGGGTCGGGTGTGCGCGAGGTGTTCAAGTCGCCCAGGGCAGCTTCGTAACTGCGGGTTGCCAAATGGTTATTGACCAGGGCGTCATAGGAGACGGGCTGTAAATTAAGCTGCACACCGATCAATGCCCAATCTGCTTGAATGGCGGCAGCGATCTGAGTGTGGATCGCATCATCCGGGTGAACGAGAGTAAATGCCAGCGGCTGCCCATCCTTTGAGCGGACCGTACTTCCGGCAGTGAAAACATAGCCTTCCTTATTGAGGATCTGGGTAGCGGCTTCAGGATCGTAGGGGAATTTCTCGATCTCATCGTAATAAGCCCACGAACCTGGCAGGATGGGGCTATCCGCGATGATAGCTTGCCCTTTGAGGATGTGCGAGACGATGACAGTACGGTTCACGCCCAACATCAACGCGCGGCGCAGGTTCGCATCCTGCAAAAAGGCAACGGCGGGATTGTTCAGGTTAAGGAAGATCATGCCCATTTGCGGGAGGCGGCTGGTGTACACAGACAGACCCGGCTCTTGAAGGGCGGCATCCAGCACATCTTGCGTCAACTGGCTGACGCCCATCACCTCACCCTGACGGTAGGCATCCAGGGCAGTGGCAGAATTGGGAAAATATCGAAATACCACCTGCTCCACAAATGCCGGACCGAGGAAGTACTCTTGATTGACGGTCAGCACCACGCCCGTGATCTGTCCGCCGCTGGTTAGCAGCCGGTCAAATTTATATGGACCGGTGCCCACTGGCTTCAAGTTGAATTCTGCATTGGGAAGTTGGTCTGCGGGAATATTTTCAAGCAGGTGCTTGGGTAGAATGCCAAAGGTGACGTAATCTAAAAAGGGAGAAAAAGGCTCAGGCAGAGTGAACTGGAAAGTCTTGTCGTCGAGGCGTTTGATCTCGATCTGCGTCCATAGGTCTTTGATATCCTGCGGGAAGAGCGAGCCGGAGCTTTTTATGGCTTCGATGGTAAAGATCACATCATCGCTCGTCACGGGTTGACCGTCATGCCAGACCGCATTCGGACGCAGGGAAAAGTTATACACTTTGCCGTCTGCCGAAACGCCCCAGGATTCCACCAAGTCTGGCTGGGGCAAGCCGCGGGAATCGAACTTGACCAGCCCGCTAAAGATGAGGCGGTTCACATCCCGGTCAGCGGAGTTGTTCCAATCCAGCATCGGGTTGAGGCGTCCCATCGAACCGATGAGCGCTTCGGTATAAATGCCGCCGGGTGCCGCTTCGGGCAGGGTGATGGTCGTCACCGGCTGTTGGCTGAGCAGCAGCAATGCCACGATCACAAGGGTCACTGCTACGACCAGGATCTGCCAGCGTAATCGTTTCATAATGTTTGGTTTTGGGGAAAAAAGAAAGGACCGCCCCGCCCGAAGACCGGGCAAACTATCCAGGCGGACCTTTCAAGGGTGGTGGAATTATTGTCCAAGAATGATGATGGTGATGACGAGCGCGAAGAAAATAACGCTCAGTCCGATCGTCACCCAGAAAAGAATTCGCTCAATGCCGCGGCGGGCAGTGAACACACCGCCGGTGTCCGCGCCGGTAAGACCGCCCAAGCCTGCACCCTTGCTCTGCAGGATCACGCTGAGGATCAAACCCACTGAGGTTATAATTAATGCGATATTCAAAACGTTTGACATGCGAATGTGCCTCCTAGAATTTAGCGGGCAAATTATACCTGTTCGTGAAGTGAATCGTCAAACGAGCTTAAAAAGCTCTCACACTGAATATAACTTTAGACCTGACAGGTTCTAGAAACCCGTCAGGTCTATTACAAAAGAGGAAATTCATGCACGAAGTCATCGTTAACCTGCACATGCACACCCGCTACTCTGATGGCAGCGGCGTTCACAAAGATATTGCCGCCGCCGGGCTCAAAGCCGGTGTGGATGTGGTCATCGTTACCGATCACAATATTCTTGTGCAGGGGTTTGAAGGCTATTACAAAGATAAGAACAAAAAGCTTCTGATGTTGATCGGGGAAGAAGTGCATGACCAGGCGCGTGACCCGCAAAAGAATCACCTGTTGGTCTTCGGGGCGAACCGCGAGATGGCAACCTTTGCCGAGAATCCGCAACAGCTTATCAATCAGGTGCGCGAAACCGGCGGACTCGCCTTCCTTGCCCACCCCGACGACCCCGAAGCCAAAGCCTTCAACGAAACCGACATTTCGTGGGAAGACTGGTCGGTTCAGAACTACACCGGCATCGAATTGTGGAATGCTCTCAGTGAACTAAAGACCGTGGTGCCGACCAAATTACACGGCGCATTCTATGCCTTCTTCCCCGCTTTTGTTGCCAACCAGCCCATTCCTAACACGCTCGCCAAATGGGATGAGCTTCTTGCCACAGGGAACAAGGTGGTCGCCATCGGCGGCTCGGATGCGCACGCGCTGGACATGCATATGGGACCCATCCACCGCATCATCTTCCCTTATGAATTCCACTTCCGCACCGTGAACACGCATACGCTTCTTCCTGAACCGCTCACTGGGGACGTGACCAGTGACCGTGCCCTCATTTATAAAGCGTTTGCCGCCGGGCATTGTTTTGTGGGCTATGACCTACCCGCCCCCACCAAGGGATTCCGTTTTACCGCCCAGGGACGGGATGACTCCGTCATCATGGGGGATGAGATTCCCGCCAGAGGGGGTGTGACCTTGCAAACCAAATTGCCCTTCCCCGCCGAGATCATTCTTTACAAAGACGGGCTGCCCCTCCAAAGCTGGAAGAACCAGCAAGCCTGCACTCACATCACTACCGAGCCCGGCGTCTACCGTGTGGAAGCCTATCGCAATTACCTAGGCAAACGACGCGGCTGGATCTATAGCAATCCCATTTATGTGAAGTAAAACAACCCCGCCGCCGCTGTTTCGCAGGGCGGCGAGACGCGCGGCTTCCTCTTCTGCCCGCTTGCGCTGCCACTCCGCCAGGGTCGCTCCCAGCAGGGCGGTCGCTGCCCCACCCCATAGGATGTTCGCATTGGAGATGGGCTACCTTATAACCCGCCCCATCCCCACGCGGACAAGGTATCCCACCACAAAGCTCGCCCCAATCGCGGACACGAGTCCCGCCACCGTGCCCCACCTTATCCCCACTTGGGCATTCGCCAACATGGACGCTATCCCACCGAGAAACAATACGATAACGAGTGTGATCACCATAACACCCACCTCTTTGAGGATTTTGGCGCGGGCGTGTTCGGTCCCTTTGTGTTTGGTGTAGATGGTGTAGGTCGAGAGGGTGAGGCTGAGGAGTAGGGAAGTTATCGCTAAAACCGGGCTGATTGTTGGATAAACCACAAATGAAATCAGCGTGACGCCCAAGAGCAAAATGGAAATAGTTGGTAAATATTTTTGCATTTTACCCTCAACCCTATTGACCAGCTTTGATCCACTCAAGAAAGGATGTCCAGCCGCGTTTGTCTACCAGCCATTTTGAAACAGGTAATTTTTGACGAGTACCGTTATTGATCAAAAGCACTTCATCCTCTTCGATGGAAAAATCCTTTGAAGACTGGTAGCTATAACGCTTCACACCTGACCCGATCAAAGGTTTGATAATCAGAATCTCTTTCCATACTTCAACATAACTGCGTGTCAGAAGTAATATTCCCAAGACAAAAAACAACCAAAAAACACCCACAATAGCGAGGGGAATTGCTTCACCTGTTTGGTTGAATGCCACTACCAAACAACAAGAAAGACCGCTCAGCATAAGACATAGAATTCCCCATACTTTTTTGTAACCTATTTTCATTTCCCATCTCCTTTGTAATTAATTCTACAATAAATTTATTAAGATGAACTTGAATCAACTTCATTTCAAATAGAATATGTATCCAGTGGGGTATTTCTCAGTCACCAAGCAAACCAAACCCCACTACCTCTCAATAATGAAACAGTCGCTGGGTCCGCGCCATCTAACTTCTTTGAAGTTTATATTTACTCCCTGTTTCTCAATTAAGTCGCCAAAAACATCAGCTGCTGTCCAGCCCGCTCCTCCCCCTGCAAAAAGAAAACCCAATTCATTCAATTCCTGCAGACTTTTGACTAATTCATCCTTATCACCGTAATTCATTACCCATACAAATTCGGTTGCTATTAATTCTCTATAAGCACCAAGTTTTTTAACAGCTTCGATAATCTGAGGCGAAAGTCTATCTAAAAAATTTTGTGATCCTGAATCAGGCGTACTAGATTTTGCAATGAGACAGATTGTTTATAGTTATTCATGGTAAAACCTCCACAATAATTTATTCAACAATATATGGGCTATCCATTGGCAGCGGTGGATTTATCGTAATCTCTGCTCCTCCCCAGCCAGGTGACAGTCACTTTGAAAGTGACTGTCACCTAAACGACATTAGGTTTAGCAAACCTTATCCATCGGCGGTTTGATGAATGGAATACGCCCTTGAACATCATACATTTCCTTAAGAAATTTTCTATATCTCTCCCATAAATCTGGTCGACGAAGGTCAAACAATTCAAAAAAATTAGCGCCATAATGTTTCCATACATCCATATGCATGTGCATCAACCATTCCGGTTGGCGGCGATGAAATTTATTTCTAACTTCATCAATAAAATAATTACTTGTTATAGGTGTGGAATAATCTAGTTTGGCTGCTTCAACTGGAGAAACACCGTTTAGAAAGTGAATAACATGCTCAAACCTATGCCAACAATGGCATTCCTCTTCATTCCATATCATTTTTATATTTTCATCTGGGGCGTGAAGTCTGCCATAATAGATGCTTATTGAATTACCCGCTGAGGGATCCCATCCTCCCCAAACTACTTTCACCCGGCATTGCTCTGAGTTATATATAACAATATTGGTTTCTACTTTTTGAAAATTTCTAAGAAAGCCGAAAGTTTTTAGTCCTGAAACATTTTCAACCAAGTTAATTATTTCTTGAATTGGATTAACATCTCTTTCATCGGTTGAACTCATACAGCTATACCTTTCTATTATTTCTTTATGATATATGAATTACTAATCTTATCAAAGCTAGCAGTAAATCCAACTTTTTAACTCCAGAAGCTCTCGCATTCGAACAGGCAGGTAATGCGTTTATGCCGCTTTCGCATTCTGTTCTGCCTGCAAGGACCCCACAATGCGCTTCTCCTGTATCATGGCTTGGTACGCCTTGCGCCCCGCATTCGTCCTGCCACCGCCATCTCTTCCTCCGCTCGCTTGCGCTGCCACTCCGCCAGGGTCGCTCCCAGCAGGGCGGTCGCTGCCCCACCCCATAGGATGTTCGCGTTGGAGATGGGAGCTGATAAATAGCAAGGCAGTAGTATTTTTACAGGTTCGAATCTTGGGGGGTGTCTATTTCGCATGTCCCCGCTCCTATGCTTTTATTTTTTAGATTTTATTGCAAATTTTTCTTTACGGAATTTACAGGTTTGTTAGGAAAAAAATATACCGCGTAGAAAATGCCGAAGAACTGTATCAAGCCCAGGTACGAGTCAGAGCGGCAAGGCTCATCCCCTGAATCCAAATCCTGTGGTAAACTTTCGCCCGCTACAATTTAGGTACGTTTCATATATACGTGCCTTTCCGTTCCCGGCAAACCCACGGTTTGAACAGGAACAAACCCATGGAAAGGAGGTTTTCCCACATGCGTAATTACGAACTGATGTGCATCATTCAGCCCGACCTGGATGAGACCGCCATGAATGGCGTGCTCGATAAGGTGAAGGGTTGGATCACCGAATCTGGTGGCAGCATTGATAAGGCTGAGGTTTGGGGTCGCCGCCGTATGGCGTACTCGATCAACAAGCACCGCGAAGGTCAATACGTTCTCATGAATGTATCCTTGAGCCCCGCCGCCATATCGACACTGGAACGCAACCTGCGTTACCAGGAGTCGATCATGCGCCATATGCTTTCTGTAGTTGGCAACTAGTTTTACCCGGCATTCTTATTTAGGAGTGAATCATGAGCCGAGGACTTAACAAAGTTCAGATCATTGGACATTTAGGGAAAGACCCCGAGATGCGCTATACCCCTTCCGGTAAACCGGTAACCACCTTCACGGTGGCGGTCAGCCGCACCTGGAACAGCGCAGACGGCGAACGCCACAATGAAACCGAATGGTTCAACATCGTGGCTTGGGGAACGCTGGCAGAGATATGCAAGCAGTATCTCGTAAAGGGTCAGCAGGTCTATGTGGAAGGACGCCTGCAAACCCGCCGCTGGGATGACAAGGAAGGTGTAAAGCACACCAGCGTGGAAATTGTCGCCAATGAAATGATGATGCTCGGCGACCGGCGTGAAGCGAATAACCAGACAGAAACCTCCGCTGTTGAACCCGTGAACGGGTCAACAGAAGAGGAATTTCCCTTCTAATACTTAATGTCACTCTGAGAGGCGGCGTGCAAGAGCCTTTTGCACTATGGAAAAGGGATGGAAGAACGCACGCCTATATGCAAGCAGAGTGACAAAATTGGAGTAAACCATGAGTGACGAACGACCCGAACGATCCAGTTCAGGCGGCGAAGGCGGCGAGCGCGGTGATCGCAAATTCTTTGCGAAACCCAAGTTCTGCCAGTTCTGTGCCGACAAGACCCTGACCATCGATTACAAGAAAGTTGATCTTCTCCGCAAGTACGTGACAGAAGATGGCAACTTACGCCCGCGCCGCCAAACCGGCGCATGTGCCAAACACCAGCGTCTGGTGGCGGCAGCGGTGAAACAGGCGCGCCACGTTGCGCTCCTGCCCTTCGCCAATCGCGGCGTTGATTAGGCATCGAACAAAAACGCACGGGGCATGGGCAGGTTCCATGCCCCGAAATTTTATCTATCCATCACCGCAAAAAATTACCGCGAGAATCTTAAACCTTCCATGTGAAGGCTGCGGTAAAAGGGAGTATGACCATGACCAACGAATCGGGCAAAAAGCCCGCTTTGCATAAAAAGCATGTCGCCCGCCTCGAACGCGAGCAAAAACAGACCCGCCTCATCATGTATACCTTTTTTGGCATCATTGGCGCGGTCGTGCTTCTGCTCATCTATGGCTGGCTCGACATCAACTACCTACAGCTCAATCGCACCGTTGCAAAGGTCGGCGAAACCAAGATCCTCGTCAAAGACCTTGAACCGCGCGTGCGTTTGCGCCGCCAGCAATTGATCGACAACTACAACCAGTACCTGCAATACCAGCAATACTTTGGCATGGATCTGAGCAGCCAACTGCAGAACATTGATGCACAGCTCAACCTGCCGGAAGTGCTTGGTCAATCTGTACTGGATGCAATGATCGACGAACAGCTCATCCGCCTCGAAGCCGAAAAACGCGGCATCACCGTCAGCGAAGAAGAACTCAATGCCAAGGTCGAAGAAGGCTTCAACTTCTTTCCGGATGGCACCCCCATCCCCTCCGCCACACCGACCGCCATTAGCATGCCGACCGACCCCGCGGAATTGCTGAAGTTCATCACCGCCACCCCCGAAGCGACGAACACGCCTCAATTCACGGCGACGCCTGCTTCCACCGCCACGGTTGCTGCCCAGGCGACAACGGATGGCAGCGCCCAAACAACCGCCACACTCGAGCCGACCGCCACAGCCACACTCGAACTTACAGCAACACCCACCGCAGGACCCACATCCACTCCCCTGCCTACTGCCACCCCCTTCACCCGCGAGGCATTTGAAGGTCTGCTCACGGATGCGAATGAAAACCTAACCAAATACGGCTTTGATGAACAGTACTATCGTGAATTCTTCACCAACAACATTCTGCGTGAAAGAATGCAGGAGATCATCACCGCCGACGTGCGCCCCTTCGAAGAACAGATCCGCGCGCGCCACATCCTTGTTGCGGATGAACAGACGGCCAAAGACCTGATCGCCCGCCTGCAAGCCGGTGAAGACTTTGCCACCCTTGCCTTCGACAATTCCACCGACATTGGCTCTGGTCAACAGGGCGGCGACCTCGGCTGGTTCGGCAAAGGCGCCATGGTGCCTGAATTCGAAACCGCAGCCTACGCGCTCGAAACCCCGGCGACTTCACCACCGAACCTGTGGCATCCAGCTTTGGCTTTCACATCATTCAGTTGATCGCACGCCAGGAACGCCCGCTTACCGAAGATCAGTTCCAAACTGCCAAAGACACCGTCTTCCAGGAATGGCTCACCTCCCTCCATGATGAATACGGCGTTGAAACCTTCGATGTCTGGCAGCAGCGTGTTCCCACCGAACCGAACTTCATCACTGCCGCCACCGCCGCCGCCGATGCCCAAAAGACTGCACAGGCAAAATCAGTTTCGACCCTCGATGCGGCCAACAATGCAACAGAAACGCCGAAACCGTAATAACAAAGTACAAGTACATTAAGAACAAAAAAATGACTCACCCCGAATTTAAGGATTCGCGGGTGAGTTTATTTTTAAGAGCAATAGAGCGCGGACACTTGCCCCGAATGCAAGTGCGGTGTAAACGCTGGTTGCTACCTTGCATATTCTTTTGAAATTGGTCGAGATGTTTAACGCAAAGTCGCTAAGATTTAAAGGGTTTTCTTTGCGACCTTGCATCTTTGCGTTAAGTTCTTAACGCGTACTCCTTGAAGGCGGCAACTTTTAAGAAACACTCTCTTTGCCTTTTCTGCGTCCCAAATTATGTTCGGGGTTAATTATGTTTTTTTTCATTCTGACGTGAAACGGATCGCTCCAATGAGAAAGAACTATGTCACCTGTTCTTTTAACTCTCCAACCTCAAACCGGCAATACTCATCACCTTTAGCCGTGCAGTGCGTTTCGGTAACTTCATAATCCTTCCCGGTCGCCCACTTCACCGCCTCAGAAACGGACCCAATATAGAGATGGCAAATGGGATGGTCGCTATGCCGCGAGTTGCAAACGCCGCAAGTGGCATCCACATAGGCGAGTTTATCACCGCTTTCGTCCAGCCATGCCTTGACTTGCGAATTGCTTTTCTTCAACGCATCTGCCATTCCATTTAAAATGAACTTGATGCGCTGTTTTTCTGGCAGCACTTTGAGCGCCACCCCTGCAATTCCCAGTAATGCCGCTTGTTCCCGCACACCATATTGGAACGACGCCCTGCCAATTCGCTGCAACATGCCCCTGCCGCCGCGCCCATAAAAATCTTCGATTGCCTGGTTTAATTGCGCATACTGTGAAGTCTTGATGGCTGGCTCAAGGTTATTCGGGGGAAAATTCCCTGCGAATCTTTCCAAGCCACACGATTTCAAAACGGCGTTCAAGCCATTTTCCCCATCACTTCCTGCATCGAGACCAACGCCTGCCGCATAAGCGAGTTGATGATGACTGCTTCTTCCGGGTTTGTCATATGGGCTCCTATCTTTTTTTGACAACAACATTTCTAGCAAGGGTCTTAAATCTTTCCCCATCTGACTGTACCACCGTAATGGTGACTTGACCCGTCTTACTCGTTTTGATATCGCGGATAGTTCCCGATTTGCCCGCATGGGTTCCCTTGATGACTTCGCATTGATCACCATCTTTGACTTGGTTCTGTGTGGTCGCTAACATGATATTCTCTCCTTCTATCATTATCACTATAAATAATCTTTCCGATACACAAGCACATCCTGAATCACTTCAAATCCATACGACTGATAGAGATTAAACGCCTCATTGCGATAATTATCGGTTTCGACAAAAATATCCCTCGCCCCCATTGAACGGAGTCGACTCACGCCATGCGACAGTGCCACCTTCCCCAACCCGAGTTGACGATAATCCGCATGCACCCCCAACGGCTCGACCTGACCCGCAGACAGTTTCTCATTGAACCAGCAAATGCAAAACGCCGCCAACTCACCCGTCGGTGACTCGACCACGAGGTCCAGCTCCGGCTTATAAAGCGGACTTTGCAACGTATGCCCGCGCCATTCGAATGTCATATTCTTGCTCTCAAACACAGACTGATGCAACGCCACATACTTCTCTACGTCCCCACCCAGCGGGCGGACGGTAAACCCGGCAGGCGGCTCGTATAGCTTTGGCTCAGGTGAAAGCTTCATGAACACCTTCGACCACGAATCCTCACCCACGTCTGATTGACAGGCAAAGCCCATCGCCTCCAAATCTTTTTTGCGAGACTCTTGCCCCGAGAACACATTGACGAACCAAGCCGAACGCTCGTACGGCGTACCGCTCACGGCTTGAGCGCGTCCATCCGCCCATGCAAGGATTTCCTTGAACAGACTGGCTGGATAGTCAGCATGGCAAGCATAATCGATCCCCCAAAACGGACTTTGCAGCACCGCCCAAGCGACGAGATTCTCCCCATCAAACCACAAGCGGACGTTTTCCTTATCATCCAACCCCCACGAACTGAGCCGATACGGCAGATCAACTACGTGCAAGTGGTCTGTCTGGAATTGACCAGCAAGGTCGATCATCAATTGCTTATCTTGGTCTTGCAGGAAAGAGCGGTAAGTTATAGTCATTAAACATTCCTTTATTAAAAGAATAAGTATTCCAATTAAACTTTCATTGTCCCATCATAGTCAAAAAAGCTTCCATCGCCTTGGGGTCAAATTGTTTGCCTGACAATGATCGAATATATTCATACACTTCTTCATCACTCCATCCCTTTCTGTATGGGCGATCAGAGCGAAGCGCATCCCACACATCAACCACAGAAAAAAGACGTGCCGCTAAGGGAATTTGCTCACCCCTTAACCCTTGTGGGTACCCGCTTCCGTCCCATTTTTCATGATGACAATAAGGAATTTCCAAGGCAGGTTTCAAATATTCAATATCCGCAAGCATTTCATAAGCAAACTGTGGATGCTTACGCATAATCTCCCATTCTTCTTCGGTTAGACTTCCATTCTTTAAGAATAATTTGATCAGGGATGCCCAATTTGCCAATATCATGCAAAAGCGCGCCACGTCGAATATGGATAATCTCGTCGCTGCTTACACCAAAGGCTTGGGCAAGTTTGATGGTTTGCTCAGTAACACGACGCGCATGTCCCTCTGTCTCCAGATCATGCAATTCCAGTATTTTTGCCCATCCCTCTATAGTGGCGTCATATGCTTTGGACAGGGTATCGTGAGCCGCTACCAGGCTTTGATAAAGATGTGCATTTTCGAAAATTTGACTAAGTGAAGCAGCCAAGGTGGTAGCAAGGTTGATATCCGCGTCTGTGAATTCTCGTTTGCTATCAAAGCCAACAACCAAAACCATGACAGTGCGTTTATTGACTATGATCGGTATGGCAATCAAACTAGAAATACCCATTTTCTTTACAACAGCAGCCAAGCGGGATGTACTTCCAAAATAAGAATCGACATCGCGGATCATTTCGATTCGCCCACTATCAAGGATATTAATAACTAATTGAGAATCTCGGTCTATTAATTCGCTTAGTTTAAGATCTAGTAAATCAAGTTTATTATCTCCATGAAACCCCGCCTCAATGGTTCCGTGTTGATGATCACTATCAATAGTGATCGCCATGCTCAGAGTAGATTTTAGTGCGCTTGACATTTCCATGCAGACAACATCCAAAATATGCCGTCTTTCAGGATATGTGCTCGTAGTTGTCAGTGTCTTCTGCAATAATTCAATCTCACGGTTTCGTTGTGACACAACTTCAGCATTACGTCGGGCTTCTTCTATTGCCTGTTTCGTCTCATGAACAATCCTCAAACCACGTATACGATCCAAAGACTCTGTTTTAAAAAGAGGCTCTCTTATTTTTCGATACTTCTTAAGATGATCAAATGCCATTTCGACTTGCCCAACGCATTCATATACAACAGCCAAGCGATCATGTAATTCATAAACGATCTGTTCGACATGATTTGCAATGGCTTTCTCTAAAGACTGGCTATAATATAAAATTGCTCCTTCATAATTTTTCTTTTTTTCTTCAATCTCACCCAAGGTAAATAAACAATTAATTTCGCCATACCGATGATTGGTTTCCACATCCAACAGTAGTGCCTCAGCAACTAATTCCTCCGCTTCTGCCAATCTATCAAGTTCTAAAAGAACCGTGCCTAGATTGTTAAGAGCAACTCCCAAATCCGATTTATTATTTTGTCTTCGAAGGAATTCGACTTCTCTTAAAAAGATATTCATCGCTTCGATGGGTTTATTTTGATGAAAATACGCCATAGCCAAACTATTAGGAATGGAAAACTTATAAATTCCACCTGACCCCTTAATTACCTCAAACTCACTATAGGCTTTCAATCCATAAATTTCTGCCTGTTCATAATCCCCAAGATGAACATATAAGTAACTCAGCCTTGCCATTGTCTCCGCAACACCCTGTCGATCTCTATATGTTTGATAAAGATCCAAAGCGGTCAATGCCTCCTCTAGAGCACCTGGATAATCCCCCAAACGCCGCAAGACCGCCGATGCATGTAAAGAAGTCTGCGCTAGTCCTTTTTCATCGCCGAGCCGGGTATAAATCCGCTGAGCTTGAGAAACAAATGCAAAGCTTTCATGTACATTTCCAAAACTGGTATGAAGCCACGCCTTTTGACCAAGTGCTTGTGCAACAAAATGGTCAATATTATGTTTCAACGCAAGTTGATACATCTCCTCCGCGGTTTCAAACGCTTTAAGATAATCAATGTCTGAGTATTCCTCGCTCAGATCATTGAGCAACTGCAAACGTTGCGCCGGTTCAATTTGTTCTTGTAACTGGGAAAGAAGCACTTCTAATTTATTAGGCATGAGGATTCTCAAAACACAGGGGGGAATATATTATTCAGAACATAAAAGGTTTCAATATTAGGTAGTACAAATTATATCGTCTACTCCAAAAAAAAAGCCCCACCCAAAAACTGGGACAGGGCTTTCCATCGTCAATCGTCCGCGGTCAGTCGTCCTACTACCCGCGCTTCAACATATCATCCGTGACCTGATCGAGTCTCAAACTGATCACCTGACTCGCCGAGTCGCGTCCCATCGTCACGCCGTAGATCACATCTGCGGCTTGCACCGTGTTGCGGTTATGGGTAATGACGATGAACTGCGTGTCCTTGCTCAAGTCCACCAGCAGGTCACGGAAGCGTCCCACGTTGGCTTCGTCGAGCATGGCGTCCACTTCGTCCATCACGCAGACGGGGGTTGGCGACACTTTCAACAAGGCGAATACCAACGCGATGGCGGTCAGACTGCGTTCCCCACCGGAGAGCAATGCCAAGCCTTGCTCACGTCGCCCCGGCAGGCGGGCTTCAATTTCGATACCAGTTTCGACCAAATTCTCGGGGTCGGTCAGTGCAAGTCTCGCCGAGCCGCCGCCGAACAGACGCACGAAGGTTTCGCGGAATTGCTTATCGACAGCGTCGAAAGTTTTCACGAATTCCTGCTTGGTCAACTCATCGAGTTCCGCCACCACATGCTTCAAGTCTGCCTGGGCTTTGTGCAAGTCTTCGACCTGCGTCTTCATGAACTCGTAGCGTTCTTTTTCCTGCTCAAACTCCGCTTTCGCATCCGGGTTGATCGCGCCCATGCGGCGCAATTGCGCGCGGTTGTGCGTCAACTGTTCTTCCAAATCCGGCGCGAGTTCGGTGACGATAGGCAACTGCTCCACCATGCCTTCGATAGGCAGCGGCACGGGTCCGGTCATATCTGCTGCATACTCAAACATCACCAAACCAAAATCGTCGCTGATCTTTTGTTGTAAATTATCGAGCGCTTCCTGCTTGCGGGTTTGCTCCAACTGCACCTGTCCCAACATGCGCTCGGCATTTGCAAAGCCGCGCTGGGCGTTATTTTCCAATTCCTGCAAACGTGCTTCTTCCTGTTCCGCCGCAGCGAGTTCCTTCTCCGCCGGTTCGATCTGAATGCGCATCTCTTCGATCTGCACGTTCAGCGCAGACTCGCGTTCACGCAGGGAAGCCTTCTCGGCATCCAAACTATGCAAGCCGCCATCCAACTCGGTCAGGCGGTTCGCCAATTCCACACGGCGCGAATCCAAACGCGTGATCTCATCACCGCGTTCCTTCAATTTATTTTGCGCCGCACTCAGGCTTTGTTCCGCCACCGCCGCGCGCATCGTCCAGTACGAGACTTGTTCCTGCAACTCCCCCGCTTCGAGTTCCGCGAGTTTCGCCGCAACCACTTTCAATTCCGCATGAGCCTGCGAAGATTGTTCTTCAACCTCCACCGATGACTCACTGATCTTTCCTTGAAGGGATGTCGACTCTTCAGCCTCTCCCTGCAGTTGACTTAACTGACTCTTCTGCCATTCCAACGTCCGAGCCATCGCCTCAGACTCCAACCCAGCCTGTTGCTCGGTCTCCTGAGCTTCCCCTAGTCTGACGCGGGTTTCGCGCGCATCCGATTCGATTTGCATCAACTCACGTTGCGCTTCGGCATATTCATTCGACAAGCGTTCCACCAAGTCATTCGACTCGGCAAGGCGGGAGATGAGTCCACTCAAGGCGGAGTCGAATTCTCGTTTTTGGCGTCCCCGGCTCAAGGTTGAGGAAGAGGCGGTTTTGCCAGCGATGACCAAACCGTCACCACGGAAGACTTCTCCACGCAGAGTCACGGCGCGGGCATGAGTCGGCAGGTCCGCTTGCAATCTGCGGGCAGTGGCACGGTCTCGGACGATGAGAGTCTGCCCGAGAGTTAATCTAACCGCACTGCGTAATTCTTCAGGCGCGTTGACGAGTTCGGAGGCAATGCCCAAAATATCATCTGAGATTTCCGAAGTCTTAAAGACTTCGGAAATCTGATCGACTGGCAATAAAGCAGCACGACCAGCGTCATCGGACTCGAGCAACTGCAAAGCATTTTCTAATTCGCTTGCATCGATGAGTACCGCATCGAGCGTGTCGCCGAGCGCGGCGGCAATAGCAGTTTCGAGTTCGGCAGGCACATCCAGCGCGGACGAGAGCGCACCACGCGCCCCATTCAGGCGCGACTGACGCGCGGCATCGAGCAGGAAGCGTGCGCCTTCGGCATAGCCCGCCAGCGACTGTTCTGACTGCTCGAGCACTTCGAGTTGCGCTTTCAAACGCGAATGTTCAGATTCTTCTTTTGTGCGGCGCTCAAGCGCGGCGCGGCGTTCGCCATCGAGGCGATCCACTTCGGCGCGTTTGGCGAGGGCTTTGTCTTCGGCGCGTTGCAACGTTTCGGCGATGCCTTCGCGATTCTTGCGGGCGTATTCGTATTGGGCTTTTGCCTTTTCAGTTTGTGATTCGGCATTGGCAATCGCAGCTTGTGTTTGTGCAATCTTCTGACTCTGCGCTTCAATGCGAGACTTAAGTTCATCAAGGCGGGCGTTGTTTTCAGCGCGTTGTTGAGTCAGCGTTTCGATCTGATTCCGGATCGAATTAATTTGCTCTTCGATGCCCGAACGTTCCGACTGACGAGTAGACAATGCATTTTGTGCATTCTCGTTTTGCGTTTTGGCTTCGTCAAACTCAGTCTGCACACGGGCAATATCCGCTTCGGCGGCTTGATAGCGTTCGCGCGCGAGATGCAATTCATTCATCGCGCTTTCCTGGTCAGAAAGAATCGATGCCTGTTGCGCAGTCAGTGAGCGGCGACGCTCTTCGAGCACGGCGAGGTCACGGCTAAGAGACTCGCGTTGCGTGTGCAACTCAGCAGCTTTGCGGTGCCATTCATTCAAATGCGCGCGCAACCCAGAGAGACGTTCGCGGAAAGAGTTGTACTCTGCTTGTGACTTCTCGTGCATCACACGCGTTTCATTCACGCGGACTTCCTGAGTGCGGACGGATTCGCGTGCGTCGGTTAAGTCGCGTTGAGAGCGATGCCAGTGATAGCCATACCACTCGCGCAAAATCACTTTCAAGTCCGCTTGGGAGCGGGCAAATTCAATGGCGCGTTTTGCTTGCCGTTCCAAGCTGCGGATGCGCGGCTCAAGTTCAGACATGATGTCGAGCACGCGTTCAAGATTGTGTTCGGTGTCGTTGAGACGTTTAAGCGCATCATCACGGCGGGCGCGGTATAAGCCCACACCGGCAGCTTCTTCAAAAAGGCGACGACGGTCATCGGCTTTGAGGGCGAGGGAGGCATCCACCAAACCCTGACCGAGAATGGTGTAGGTTCTTTCGCTCAAACCGGCTTGGGCGAGCAATTCATTCATCTCGCGCAAGCGGACTTGCTGGTTATTGATGATGTATTCGTTATGACCATCGCGGTGGGCGACGCGCCCCATCGAGACTTCGGTGAAGTCGAGCGGCAGCCATTGGTCGGTGTTGTCGAAATTGATGGTGGCTTGCGCCAAACCCGCACGAGCACGATGTTCAGACCCGGAGAAGATCATGTCTTCGGTCTTCTTGCCGCGCAACAAAGCATAGGACTGTTCGCCCAGCACCCAGCGCAGCGAGTCGGCGATGTTCGATTTTCCCGAGCCGTTCGGTCCAACAATAGCGGTCACACCCGCGGCAAACTCAAAGGTTGTGCGCGAGGCGAAGGTTTTGTATCCTTGCAGTTCAAGTGATTTTAGACGAAGAGGCATGTGGTGATTTCAGATTTTCGATTGATGATTTCAGATTTTTGGTAATCGACGCTCAGGACCGTTTTCAAATTTTCTTCAGGGCATCCCTTGCGGCTTCACGTTCGGCATTGGCTTTGCTGGAGCCTGTGCCACGCCCTTTAACCTGACCGGCAATCTCGGCTTCCACGTCGTAGGTACGGGCATGATCAGGTCCATTCGTACCGACTACACGATAGACTGGGGCCCCTAGCTTCATTGCTTGTGTTTGTTCCTGAAGCTGGCTTTTCGGATCGTTAATCTCTTCCAGGATCGTATCCAGCGACGGGTGGACAAAAGGTAATACAAAGTTTTTTACTTTTTCAAAATTCGAGTCCAGGTAGATCGCGCCAAGCAGGGCTTCGAAGGTGGAGCCAAGCACACTATCACGGTGATTTCCGCCCGTGGTCTTCTCGCCGCGCCCAAGGCGGAGCGCCGCGCCAAGGTTGATCTGCCGCGCGAACGAGGCAAGATGATCGTTCTGCACCAGATGGGCGCGGATCTTGGTCAGGTCGCCTTCAGGCAGTTCTGGAAAATGACGATACGCCCATTCCGCTACGATGAAATCCAACACAGCATCACCGAGGTACTCCAGGCGTTCGTTGTCCATGGTCCCATCCTGATGTTCATTGGCGTACGAACGATGGGTCAGGGCTCTTGTTAGCAGGGAAAAGTTGGAAAAGGACAAGCCCAGCCTGTCGTTAAGGCTGGCAGCGGATTCCACTTCCCGCTTTTGTGCATTGTTTGTCACGGGAACCTCCCGGAACTCCGGGAGCGATATCCACTTACCTCCAAAGTGAGGAGATCTCGTTCCATGAGTTCCTATTAGATTTTTAGCGAGCCGAATTGTAACCCGAATCTTTTTAGGGAGTGATATTTTAAGATAAAATCGTCCAAATTCCCCAAAGGAGACGAAATGAACGAGGTCAGCAATGAAAACAGGTTCTTACACGCAGTCGAGATGGGGTTGGGTGCGTGGCAATGGGGAGACCGTGTAGTTTGGGGATATCAGCCCGGGGAGTCAGACAAAGGCATTCGAGAATCCTTCGATGTTTCACTCAATCTGGGAGTCCGCTTCATTGACACAGCAGAAGTGTACGGCAGTGGTCGCTCGGAACGACTTCTGGGACAGTTCATAAAAGAAACTGATCAACCCGTTCTGGTGGCAACCAAATTCTTCCCATGGCCCTGGCGCTTTAGCAAGGGCTTCATTCCGCGCGCCTTGAAAGCAAGCCTCGAACGTATGGGCTTGGATTCAGTTGACTTATACCAAGTCCATTGGCCTTCGCCGATCATGAGCCCGGAAACCTTGATGGAAGGCATGGCAGAGTGTGTTAAAGAAGGTTTGACCCGTACTGTGGGCGTTTCAAACTTTTGGGAAACGCGTATGTTGCGCGCATATTCCGCACTGGCTCAAAAAGGGATTTCTCTGGCTTCGAATCAATTGCCATTCAGCCTGCTAAAACGCGATGCGGAAAAGAATGGCACACTGGCGCGCTGTAAAGAGCTCGGCATTCGCTTCATTGCCTACTCCCCTCTTGCTCAGGGTCTTCTTACCGGCAAGTATTCCATCGAAAATCCCCCTCCAGGTGTGCGCGGTTCGAACTACGCCGAGCTTCTCAAGAAATTGCCGCCCGTCATCAAAACCCTGCAGGAAATCGCGCAAACTCACGGAAAGACCGTCTCACAGGTGGCGTTGAATTGGACTATTTGCAAAGGTGCTTTGCCTATTCCCGGCGCCAAGAACGCCAGACAGGCAGAAGATAATGCAGGCGGCGCAAGCTGGCGCATGACCGAGGACGAAGTCGCCCGGCTGGATGAAGTAACCGACCACATCCGGGAATATTAAACGGAGAAACGCAATGAACGAACTTTCCAGCATACAAAAACTGACCAAGTTTTTTGTTTCCGAAAAGATTTTCTCTTCAATGGAAACAGAATCGAGGGCATGGAAGGTCAAATGCAATAACTGCGGGCACGAACGTTCGATCTGGGAAATGGGCGGCATCCGCTGGAAAGCATATGGAGAAAAAGCACTTTACCGCCGCTGTCCCAACTGCGGTGAACGAAGTTTGCTCAAAATTTATAAAAAGACTGCCGCAGGTTAACCCTGCGGCAGTCTTTTTATCGGTACGCATGCTCCGAGTCGAATACATGCGAGTGCATGTTTGCAACCCATTGTTTTCCATCTTCTGTCAGGCGCAGGTAAACCAGCGCATCTTGCAAATAAGGGTTAATCTGCTCCCAATAAAAACTGGCATAGTTCTTACGCATATCGTTCGGAGATTTATAGCCAAGCCGGGCATTCACCCCCAACTCTTCAAATTCATAGAACAAAGCCGGAGTCTTGCGGAAATAATCCGGATCGCCAAGCTGACCGACGAAGTCAGCCGCGCGAACCAATCCGCCCAGTCCTTTGGTGTCTTTATAAAAATCATCCTTGGGTGAGGGAAAACGCGTCATCTCAATATAGGAAGAGATCAAATCAGCATTGAGATGGGTTTCCATATCTTCAAGCAAGCCGGAACCAAATCTTTCCTGCACAAACAACTTGCTGCGATTCACGTGATATGGAGTCAGTGCCACATCGGTTCCGTCGGGCGGAATACTCACCATTTCATCCCCCACCCCGGTGGCGAAGATGTTCTCTGTATCGTTCTTGCAAACCCCTTTCACATACCCGATATCGTGACAAAGAACCGCCACCATGTAACGCATCCAATCCGCCGGGGTTATACCGCCTTCGCGCAAATGCTTGCCTTCAATGATCGATAGCCCCGCCAGCGAAACCATGATGGTATGGTCAATATCATGGTACAACGCATCTGAATTCGAAATATTTTCCAAGGAAAGCCGCCCCACCCAGCTGACAATATTCCCATACTCCGGCTTGATATCGCCATACGAACGGTGATATGCCGTGCGTAATTGTTCCACGAACATATCAATGGTAAGTTCCTGCCAATTGATCATAGAGACATCCTCGGTAGTGTTAAAATTGGATTGTTGCAAAAGTTTACCAGAAACATAAGCCTGAACCGGAATGGAAACAGAATTGATATGACCCTAAATAAACACTTTTTCAAAGGCTTCCTGATCGGTCTTTTGGTCGTTATTTTGATAAACATCTTTGCCGCGCATCTTTTCTCTGACTGCGGTCTGCCAGCACTCTTTGGGCTGGGTGGCTGCGCCGACGCCATCTCGCGTCTCGGATTCCCATTTGTCTTCTTTGAGCAAGGCGGATTCGCATATCACAGTACCCTTAACCCGCCTTTCCTCATCCTTGATCTGGTCATTGGTTTGGGGATCGCAATGGGAACAGGTTTCTTCTTTAATAGGAAAAAGAAATAGTCCGCAGAATGACCAAACCTCCCGTCATCCTCATCGTAGGTCCCACCGCCGTCGGCAAAACAGAATTGGCGCTTCGCCTCGCAGAAGAAATGCAGGGTGAGATCGTTTCCGTCGACTCACGCCTCTTCTATCGCGGCATGGATATTGGCACCGCCAAACCATCCACTGAAGAAATGGCGCGAGTCCCGCACCACATGATCGATATCGTCAACCCGGATGAGACACTAAGCCTGGCAGTCTTTCAACAAATGGCACAAGAGATTATTGCAGGCATTCACGAGCGTGGACGCCTCCCCTTCCTGGTTGGAGGTACGGGGCAATATATCCGCGCAGTGACGCAAGGGTGGAGTCCGCCAGAAGTAACGCCAAATGATGCCTTACGTTCTGTCCTTGAACATTTGGCAGAAACTCACGGCAAAGAATGGCTATACGCAAAACTAGCTAGACTTGACCCACAAGCAGCACAAGCCATTGACCTGAGAAATGTCCGCCGGACGATACGTGCGCTGGAAGTGATTTTCACAACAGGGAAAAAGTTTTCAGCGCAGCGCGGTTCTGGTGATTCGCCGTATCATTTGATTACCATCGGCTTGACCCGCCCACGTGCCGAGCTGTATCAACGTGTGGATGAACGCATCGATAAAATGTTCGCAGATGGATTCGTGAATGAGGTTAAGGATCTGCTTGAACAGGGTTACGCCCCCACATTGCCAAGCATGTCCGCGATCGGGTACAGGGAATGTGTCAGTGTGGCACAAGGCTCCATGACTGTGGAGCAAGCCAAAGTCGAAATGAGGCGCATTACACGCGTCTTTGTGCGAAGACAGTCCAATTGGTTCAAAGAGTCTGACCCAAGCATTCATTGGTTCCATCCAGCAAGTGAAAATTTACTCAATGAAATTGAAACTCTAATCCGTAACTCAATTAAAAATGGGGTGTTGTAATTGACTTTTAATATCTTCACGTATATACTTCTTTTTAAGTTTCAGCTTCAAAAGTCCAACAAACCAATGGAGGAAGTATGAGCAACAAACCCTGGCTGGCACATTACGATAAGGGTGTGCCGCAAACGATTGACTACCCGAAAGCGCCGCTGTTCCACTTTTTGGAAGAAGCTGCGCGCAAGTATCCTGACCGCGCCTGTACAATATTCAAGGGTGCGGTCATTTCGTATCGGGAAATGAATGAGCAGTCGAACGCCATGGCTGCGGCACTGGTGGAAATGGGAGTCAAAAAAGGCGACCGGGTTGGCATCTTCATGCCGAACCTGCCGCAATTCGTAGCTGCCTTTTTCGGTATTTTGAAAGCGGGCGGTGTGGTGGTTGCTGTGAACCCCACCTACCCTGTGGAAGAAGTGCTCACTCCTGTGAACGATGCGGGGATCGAAGTAATGTTCACTCTGACGCGCTTCTATAACACGCTCAAGGAAGTGCGAAACAAGTCGAACCTTAAGAAGATCATCGTTTCGAATTTGAAGGAAGCCCTACCTCCCGTCACCCGTGTGCTGTATACCCTGCTTCGAGAACAGAAGGGTGGCGACCGCCTGCATGAGCTTGAAAGTTCCGATGTCTGGATGCAGGACCTGCTCAAGAAACATGCCGGTTCTCCCAAGCCCTCCATTGATATTCAACCTGACGATACGGCACTCTTCCAATATTCAGGCGGTACGACCGGTGTACCGAAAGGTGCAGTTGCCATGCACCGTAACGTCGTGGCAAACACCTTACAAATCAAGTTATGGATGACCGGTTTGGAAGAAGGCAAAGAAGTGGTGTTGATGGGCATTCCGCTCTTCCATGTGTATGGCATGGTAGCGGGCATGAGCTTTGCCATGGCATCTGGTGCGACGATGGTGATGATACCGAATGCGCGTGATTTTAAGGACGTGCTCGACAACATCAGCAAGTACAAGGCAACCATCTTCCCCGGCGTACCTTTGCTTTATAACGCGCTCAACAATCATCCGGATGTGAAAGCCGGTAAATATGATCTATCATCGATCAAAGCCTGTATCTCCGGTTCGGCGGCTCTGATGCGTGAAACAAAGGAAGAGTTCGAACGTTTGACAGGCGGCAAGGTCTTCGAAGGCTTCGGCATGTCTGAAGCACCAACCGCTGTGTCTTGCAATCCGCTCAATGGCGCGAACAAGACAGGCTCGATCGGCATGCCCCTACCCGATGTGGATATGAAACTCATCAGCCTTGACGACGGCGAAACAGAAGTTCCGTTCGGCGAGATTGGCGAGATCGTCGTCAATGGACCGCAGGTGATGAAGGGCTATCACAATATGCCAACCGAAACTGCCAATTCCCTGCGCCAGTTGAAGGATGGCAAGACCTGGCTCTTCACCGGTGACATTGCCCGCATGGATGAAGACGGTTATTTCTATATTGTCGACCGCAAGAAAGAACTCATCAAACCGGGCGGTTTCCAGGTGTGGCCGCGTGAAGTGGAAGAAGCCATCATGGATCACCCCAAGGTTTTGGAAGTGGGCGTGGGCGGCATCCCTGATCCGAAGAGTGGTGAAACGGTCAAAGCCTGGGTGGTGCTCAAACCCGGCGAAAGCTTGAGCGAAGACGAATTAAAGGAATTCTGCAAAGAGCGCCTCGCACCATATAAGGTTCCGCGTTACATTGAATTCCGCGGTGAACTGCCCAAGACCACGGTTGGAAAGATCCTACGCCGTGAGTTGGTAAGGCAGCATAAAGAAGGCGCGAAGTAAGGGTCAATTAATAACTCTGCACAAAAAGAGCCTCTCGATTTTCGAGAGGCTCTTTTCATATATAGATTGTGATTTACTTGCTTACATCAACTGCGGAGTACCGCTCTTTTTGCCGAAGGGCGGCGGGAAGAGCTGTTCAAACTCTTCACGAGTGATGGATTCCACTTCCAGCAGTTTCTTGGCAACAAGATCCAGCTGCTTGCGGTATTTCTTCACGGTCGCCTTGGCTTGCTTGTAGGCGTCTTCGACAAGCTTGCGGACTTCACGGTCGATCTGTTCAGCCACAGCTTCGGAGTAATCACGCTGTTCGGAAATTTCGCGTCCGAGGAAGATCAACTCTTCCTTCTGACCATACACAAGAGTTCCCATTTCGGCGCTCATACCGAGGCGGGTGACCATGGAACGAGCCATGCGGGTCACCTGTTCGATGTCGCCGGATGCACCAGAGGTGATGTCGTCGAAGATCAATTCTTCGGCGGCGCGCCCACCCAGTGCCATGGCAAGGGTTGCGAGCATCTTCTTGCGAGACATGAGGATGCGGTCTTCATCGGGGCGGAACCACGTCACGCCGCCAGCCTGTCCGCGACCAACAATGGTCACTTTTTGGACGGGGTCGGCTTCCGCGATGGCATTGGCTACGATGGCATGACCAGCCTCATGGTAGGCAATGATACGCTTCTCTTCATCCGAAATGAGACGGCTCTTGCGTTCCGGTCCCATCACGACGCGTTCGATGGCTTCTTCCAATTCGGATTGACCGATGGATTTTTTATTGCGGCGGGCAGAAAGGATCGCCGCTTCGTTGACGAGGTTTTCAAGGTCAGCGCCTGCGAAACCGGGTGTGCCACGCGCCACAGAGGCGAGATCGGCAGCGGGTTCCAAGGGCTTGCCTTTGACGTGAACCTTGAGGATGGCTTCGCGTCCCTTTACATCTGGGCGGTCAAGCGTCACGCGGCGGTCAAAGCGACCGGGGCGCAGCAAAGCCGGGTCCAGAATATCGGGGCGGTTAGTGGCAGCGATGATGATGACGTTGGTGTCGGTGTCAAAACCGTCCATTTCCACGAGCATCTGGTTAAGGGTTTGTTCACGTTCATCGTGTGAACCGCCGAGACCCGCACCACGTTGGCGACCCACAGCATCAATTTCATCTACGAAAATAATACAAGGGGAATGGCGTTTGGCTTGGTCGAACAGATCGCGCACGCGGCTTGCACCCACACCCACAAACATTTCCACAAACTCAGAACCAGAAATGGAGAAGAAAGGCACGCCTGCTTCGCCGGAAACCGCCTTGGAGAGCAAGGTCTTACCGGTTCCAGGAGGACCTACCAATAAAACGCCTTTCGGAATACGGGCACCAAGTTGGATGAACTTCTGCGGTTCTTTCAAGAACTCGACGATTTCCGCGAGTTCCTGCTTGGCTTCTTCTGCACCCGCCACATCGGCAAAGGTCACAGTGGGATGCTCCCCACTGAACATGCGCGCGCGGCTCTTTCCGAACGACATGGCAGCATTGTTGCTGCCCTGCGCCTGGCGGAAGATGAACCACAACAAACCACCCATGAACAGAACCGGCAACAGGTACAACGCGCCGCTCAAAACGCCGCCCCACACAGAAGGAGCGCTCACTTCGACATTCATCTCGGCAAGCTGTTCAGGGGTGACGCCATAATCGCGGAGTTGTTCGATCAGGGTTGTATCCGACTCTTTACGTGATTCGAGCGCGGTTTCTTCAGACCCATTGACCTTTACCACACGAATGGTGTTGTCACTATCGATAATAATGCGCGCCACCTGTCCGCCCTGGATCATGCGAGCCACTTCACTAATAGTGAGCGGTTCGGTCGCGCTGGAATTGTCCTTTAAGCCAACGTAGATCATAGCTCCGATGGCAACAAGCAACAAGAAATACACAAAAACTGATTGACTACGGGAATTCACGGAATCCTCCAAAATTGACGAACTATGGCATTATACCAAGCCACCCACCTAGACGCGATGAACTGGGGTTTTATTATTATGATTCTCTAACACGCCTCAATTTTTAGCCGAAACCTAGTCAAAAAGACCTCCAGCCTTTTTCTGCCCGGAATTTATCACACCTTAATCCAGCACTAGTTCCACCGGGCAGTGATCGGACCCCAGAACCTCATCGTGAATGATGACGTCCCTTATCCTGGGCATGAGCGCCTCAGAGACGAGGAAATAATCCAAGCGCCAGCCTATGCCACGGGCGCGAGCGTTGAGGCGGTACGTCCACCAGGTATATTGGACGCGTTCCGGGTATAAACGTCGGTAGGCATCTGCAAAGCCGTTATCAAGGTATTTCTGAACCCACTCACGCTCCTCCGGCATAAAACCGGAAGTTTTTTCGTTGGCTTTGGGATTCTTCAAATCAATGGGCATGTGTGATGTGTTGAAGTCGCCGGTAATTACGACCAGCTCCCCCATTGAATGGAGTGTGGTACACAATTCAAGCAAATGCGCATAAAAGCGAAGTTTGTAATCAACGCGGTCATGACCGCGTTGACCGTTCGGGAAGTATATATTGAATAGCCGCAGATTCCCCCAACGGGTTTGAACGACTCGCCCTTCCACATCAAATTCAGGCACATCCAAACCAAGTTTAGCCTCATCAGGTTTGTCTTTAAAAAAGGTAGCCACTCCACTATACCCTGCCCGCTCAGCGGGATTCCAGATATATGGCAGTTTAAGTTGAGCCGCCTGCTCTTCATCCAATTGCTCAGGGCGTGCTTTTACTTCCTGCAAACACAATGCTGCGGGATTGCGCGCGAACGCCCAATCAAGTGCATCCTTACCTAGCGCAGCGCGGATTCCATTAACATTCCACGTAATGATATTCATACGAAGTTGACCCGTCCCTTTATGGTAAACTTGCTCGGAAGGCAAAATATTATGGATGAAACAATCGCAAAAAACATCTTGTGCGTTGAAGATGAACCCGAAATGATCGACCTTATCCGGTTGATCCTTTCTCGGAAAGGGTTTAATGTACGAGGTGCAGCAGGGGGCGTGGAAGGCATCCGCCTTATTCGCGAAAATCCCCCGGACCTAGTCTTGCTTGATCTTATGATGCCGGATATGGATGGCTGGGAAGTATACCAACAAATGAAAGCCGATAATGCCCTGCGAGACATCCCCGTGATCGTGGTCACCGCCAAAGCGCAGAACATTGATAAGGTTCTCGGTTTACACATCGCCAAAGTGGATGACTACATCGCCAAACCCTTCAGTCCGCAGGAATTAATGGACAGCGTGGAAAAAGTCCTAAGTCAACAAAAGTAAAATTTTTAATGCGGGCGGCGAATACGCCGCCCATTTTCATAAATAACATGCCCGACTCCATCACCATTGCCAATTTAAACCGACCTCTCGCAAAGCCCGCCTTGGTGGGGTATTGCGATACATTCCTATCTAAACTGCGCGGACTGATGTTCCGCCCCCGCCTCGACCCGGACGATGGCTTGCTCCTCGTTGAAAAGCGTGATTCACGCCTCGACACGTCCATCCATATGTTCTTCGTCCCTTTTGATCTGGCAGTATTCTGGATCAACTCCGACATGATAGTAGTGGACAAGGTCATCGCCAAGTCATGGAAGCCGGCGTATGCACCCAAAGCAGCAGCACGTTATACCCTCGAAATACACCCAGACCGCTGGGGGGACTATGAGATTGGCGACAAAGTTGAATTCAAAAATGCGTAAACTTGTTCTGACAGTTCTACTATCCGTAACGCTTCTAATCCCTTTCAAACCTGCGCTTGCCCAAGATACGGGTCCTGTCTATGTTGTGCAGCCAGGCGACAGTCTATATTCCATTGCAGCTCGTTTCAGCATCAGTCTGGATGACCTTCTGGCAGCCAACGGCATTGCCGACCCAAACTCTCTGGCAGCCGGGCAGCAATTGATTATCCCCGGCTTGGATGGCGTCTCCGGCATCCTTGATACGAAGTTCATCAACTTCGGCGATTCCTATCGTGGGCTGATGCGCCAGACCCAGGTGCCTGATGCTCTGTTCCGTAAACTCAACCATGTTGTCAGCCCTAGTGAATTTTATGTGGGCACGAACATGATCGTTCCTCTTCAGGATCAAACCCAATATAGCAAACGTGTTTCCCCTGCTACGGGCGAGTCTATGTTGGAGCTGGCGGTAAAAAATAATACGGATGTCTGGTCACTCAACAGCATCAACCAATTGGACGGTTCATGGGCAGCATTGCCGGGAGACACTTTATATGCTCCAGGCGAATCCAGTGAAAATAATGCCAGTGGGCTGCCTTCGGCATTCATCAGCGCTGAGATACGGGACCTTCCGATCAAACAAGGCGGCACAGGCGTGATCACTGTTACAGCGCAGCCCGGGGTAAAACTTGGCGGTTTGTTGGTGGATCACCAACTTCAATTTTTTCCAAGTCAGGGTGGGACTCTGGTCGCTTTACAGGGTGTGCATGCATTGCTTGAGCCTGGGGTTTACCCCCTGCGTTTGGATGCAACTCTTCCCGATGGCAGTACACAATCGTACGAACAGCTGATTCTGATCGTTTCAGGCAACTACCCCGAAGATCCGCTCCTTTATGTAGATCCCGCCACGATCGACCCAGCTTCGACTGAACCTGAGTCACAACAATTAATTTCCCTTACAACGCCTGCCACTCCCACCAAATATTGGGTCGGTGATTTTATTTCGCCTGCCATTGCATATGCCGAATCAACCTATTTCACTTCCCGATATGGTAACCGCCGCACCTATATTGGTCAGGGCACGGAGTTATCTGTACAGGGTTTTCATACGGGATTGGATTTCGGCGGCGGCGACGGTTTGCCCATCACCGCCCCGGCTTCTGGGATAGTGATCTTTGCGGGACCCTTAACTGTGCGCGGAAACGCAACGGTGATCGATCATGGCTGGGGAGTGTATAGCGGCTTCTGGCATCAGTCTGCGATGCAGGTGGAGGTGGGGCAGTCTGTTAATTTAGGGGATGTGATCGGGTTGGTGGGCGGGACCGGACGTGTAACCGGGGCACACCTGCATTGGGAGTTATGGGTAAACGGCGTCCAGGTGGATCCGCTTGATTGGTTAAATCAGCCTTACCCTTAAGAAGAATGGGGCGTTGCACTTCATCCGTGATTATGCTAAACTTTCTGACATGAGCAACCTAGTTAACTTCCTAAAACAGAGTGATATTTTCTATCAATTTACGCCCACCCAACTTGAGCTGGTCGCCAATCTGTGCCAGGAAGTTGAGTTTGAAGCGAATCAGGTCGTTTTTCAAGAGAACAGTAGTAGTAAGGAACTGTATGTGATCGTACAGGGGGAGGTGGATATCCTCATCAATCGCGGTATGACAGGTTCACTCGGTAAATCAGAAACAGTCGTCGCACGGCTGAGACGGGGGCAATCGTTTGGCGAAGTGGCATTGGTTGATGAAGGGCTCAGGTCTGCATCGGCACGAGCAACACAGAAGGATACACGCCTGCTTGTTATCCCACGCGATAAGATCGTGATGTTATGCGAGACGTACCCACAGCTTGGATATCGTTTGATGTATAACCTGGCTGCGGACCTTGCCATGAAGATCCGCAACACCGACTTGCGCATCCGTGAACAGCTTCTTTATAAACCTGCGGAAAACAAGTAGCCATATTCTTGATAAGGACAAATTTCCTCTAATTTTTTTGAAACGTATAGACACAAATGCTTGACCGAAGCTAGAATTCGACGTATCATTAGCTATTCGCGTTGAGTGTATTGGTATTTGTCAAAGTTTCATCAATCAAGCCATAAAAATCCATACGTCAGGGTTTTTAGGCTTTCTTTGTATATAAACTAAATCCTTTAAAAGGAGGTGATGCCGACTTAAGCGCGCATGGTCTGCTCTGTTTGTCGCCACCCGCATTTTGCGGGAATCAAATAAAAAATTGTAAATTTTGGAGGAGTAAGATAATGAACAAGCGTTTACTCGCTTTACTGTCCTTGTTGGTGATTGCCAGCATGGCACTCGCCGCCTGCGGCGCCCCTGCCGCCACCGAAGCCCCTGCTGCTACCGAAGCTGCCGCTACTGGCCGCTGCTACCGAAGCTGCCCCTGCCGAATCCATGGGCACCATCAAGATCGCTACCCAGAGCCCTCTCTCCGGCGGTCAGTCCTTGCTCGGCGTTGCTATCAAGCAGGGCGCTGAATTGGCTCTCGAACAGCTCGCTGGCGACCTCGTTGCCATGGGCTATGATGTCCAGCTCGCCCCGTACGATGACCAGGCCACCCCTGACGTCGGCGTTGCGAATGCCAAGAACATCGTTGCTGATACCGACATCCTCTGCGGTGTGGGTCACTTGAACTCCGGCGTTATGATCCCCTCCTCCGAGGAATATCACACCGCCAACCTCGCCTTCGTCTCCCCCGCCAACACCAACCCCGTTGTGACCACCCGTGGTTACCTCGAAGTGAACCGTGTTGTGGGTCGCGATGATGTCCAGGCTCCTGCCGCTGAAGAATATGCGTTCACAACCCTCGGCGCCAAGTCCGTCTACATCATCCACGACAAGACCGCTTACGGTCAGGGCGTTGCTGAATTCTTCCGCGCTGCTGCTGAAGAAGATGGTATTCAGGTGATGGGCTTCGAAGGTACCGAAGAAACCGCTAACTTCGATGCGATCGTTACTCCTTTGATCGCCGCCAACCCCGACGTTGTGTTCTTCGCTGGTATCTACAACCAGGCTGGTGTGTTCTTCAAGCAGGCTCGCGATGCCGGTTACGAAGGCACCTTCCTCGGCACCGATGGTATGGACTCCTCCGACCTCGCTGACATCGCTGGTGATGCTCTCACCACCGGCGGCGGCATGGCTTACACCACCGTTGCAGGACCTGCCGGCGCCTACCCCAAGGCTGCCACTTTCGTTGCTGACTACACCGCCAAGTTCGGTGGTGCTCCTGAAGCTTACGCCGCTCAGGCGTACGACTCCATGGGCGTCTGCTTGACCGCGATCAAGGCTGCTGCTGAAGCTGCCGGTGGCAAGCCCACCCGCCTTCAGGTTGCTGAAGCCGTCCGCGCTGTCAGCTACGAAGGTCTGACCAGCACCATCACCTTCGATGAAATCGGTGACCTCCCCCTCGCCAAGTACTTCATCATCAAGGTGAACGCTTCCACCAAGGATGCATGGGGCACCAACGAAATCATCGATTCCTTCGATCTCGCCTCCCCCGGCAAATAATCCTAAACTGCTCTACAAGCCTCTCTCCCGTACGGGAGAGAGGCTCATTTTCAAAAAGGACAGGATTGATGAAATGAAGCAACTCACCGAAAATCCCGTTTATAAATTCATCCTATTTCCAATCGGGCAGATCATTATATTTGCGTTGGGGGCGAGCGTGATCCTGTCGCTGGTCACCATGCTCCTTTCTCTAGTATTTAAAATCAATGTAACGGATTATGACCTCGTGGAAAGGTCAGCTCTGATCTTGCCGCAGGTCATCATCAACGGTTTGACCATTGGCTTTGTATATTCCACCATCGCCCTCGGGTACACCATGGTGTATGGTGTTTTGGAATTCATCAATTTTTCGCACAGTGAGATCTTTATGGTGGGCGGTATTGTAGGCGTACAGTTGATGGCATATTTCGAGCATCTTGGGATCCTTGCAACGCTAAATCAATATTTGGTGATCGGTCTTGCCATTCTATTAGCGATCGTAATATCCGGCTCCCTTGCCGTCACTGTGGAGCGGGTTGCTTACAAACCGTTGCGTGGAGCACCAAAACTTGTACCGCTCATCTCTGCCATTGGTATGTCATTCTTCCTTCAAGATGCGGTCCGCTTGATCCTCAGCCTCACCACCGGCGAGTTCAATGTCATTCTTCCAAAATTTGGAACTTTCGATGAGTTTTGGAAACTGGCAGTCCCCGGCATGGCTGATCCGCTACGCATTCAGATCAAATCAGTCATCATCGTGGGCATTGCGGTATTGATGCTGGTAGCGTTGAACTTTCTGGTTAACGGCACGAAGATCGGTAAAGCGATCCGCGCGGTTGCTCAAGATCGCCCCTCCGCAAGCCTGATGGGAATCAACGTCAATTTGATCATTTCCATTACATTTTTGATCGGCGGCGCACTCGGTGGAGCAGCAGGTGTATTGTTCGCGTTGAAAGCTACGAAGTTGGATCCATTCGTCGGCTTCTTCCCCGGCTTAAAAGCGTTTACATCGGCGGTTCTCGGCGGTATCGGCAACCTAACTGGCGCATTGCTCGGCGGGTTGGTTCTAGGTCTGCTTGAATCTTTTGCCGCGTCCTATCTTTCGATGTTCACAAACGGCGCGTTTGGTGCAGAGTATAAAGATATCTTTGCCTTCGCCATCCTGATCATTGTACTTATCTTCCGGCCGTCCGGTTTGCTCGGACAAACTGTTGGGCAGAAGGCTTAGCCTTCTCAGGAAAGGGTACCCATGAAAAAATTATTCAACGATCTTTTCCAGAAAGCCAATACAGGTTCCTGGCCCATTGTCATCTCACTCGCATTTTTGCTCGTTGGAACGTTAAGCGTTTACCAAAGCCCAAGGTCGTTATCTGCCTTCCTTACTTTGATGATCTGCCCGCTCCTTCTTTACTTCATGAAAATGAACATGAAGGTCAAGGTCTTCATTGGTCTGCTTTTGATCGTCGTGATCTTCCCGGTCCTTGGTATCCGCAACATTTTCTATCTTGAAGTCATCTTCCAGATGGCCGTGTTCGCGGCTCTTGCACTGGGTTTGAACATCGTGGTCGGTATGGCAGGTTTGTTGGACTTGGGATATGTGGCATTTTACGCTGTTGGAGCCTATGCCTGGGCGATTTTTGGTTCAAAACAGTTATCCCTGCTGCATTCCATCCCTGGGGCAGCGCCAGCAGATGCACAATTTACACTTGCACCTGATTGGTTCTGGCTATTCCTCTTCCTGGGTGTTGGGCTTGCAGCTCTTACTGGCATTACGCTGGGTCTTCCGGTTTTGCGCGTAAAAGGCGATTACCTCGCGATCGTTACCCTTGGTTTCGGTGAAGTGATTCGTGTGCTGGCACTTAACCTGGACAAACCGCTCAACCTGACGAACGGACCTCAAGGGATCACCCCCATTCAGCGACCGTCTTTGCCACCTGAACCCATCCTGCAATTTTTCAGGAATATTTTGGCTCCAGTGGTGGGGCATGTGCCAACAGATGCTGAGTTCTATAACGTTTTCTTCTACTTCCTTGCCTTGGTCATCATCATGGTCGCAATCATAGTGGCGACCCGCCTGGAAGACTCCCGCATCGGACGCGCATGGACAGCCATTCGTGAAGATGAAACCGCTGCCATCGCCATGGGCGTTCCCCTCGTCAAGATGAAGCTGGCTGCCTTTGCCGCTGGTGCCTCCTTTGCAGGCATTATGGGAGCGCTCTACGCTGCGAACCGAACCTTCGTCAGCCCTGAAACCTTCTCCTTCCTGCAATCCATTGGTGTGTTGACCATGGTCATCCTCGGCGGCTTGGGAAGCATCCCCGGCGTGATCTTTGGCGCAGCCGCAGTTGTGCTATTGAACATCCAGGTTCTTCAGAATTTCTCGCTCTACTTGAGTGAACTTCGTCAAAGCGACGCGGTCATCCCTGTCATCAACTTTGCATGGAAGAACCTCTCCAATCAATTGGATCCGGCGAAATATCAAAAACTCGTCTTTGGTATCATCCTGATCGTGATGATGATCTTCCGCCCCTCCGGCTTGATCCCTGCCGAGCGCCGTAAACGCGAATTAGTTGAAGACAAAGAATAGGCGGCTGCAACCATGTCCTTACTTAAAACTACAAACGTTGTAAAGCGCTTTGGCGGTTTGACAGCCGTCAACAAGATGACCTTCTCTGTCGATGAAGGGCGAATCGTTAGCATCATTGGTCCGAACGGCGCAGGCAAGACCACTTTCTTCAACAGCCTGACCGGCATTTACAAACCCGAAGAAGGGGAAATCTTGTTCAAAGATAAACCTCTGATCGGGCTGCGCCCGGATCAAGTGGCGGCGACGGGAATTGCCCGTACATTCCAGAACATCCGCCTGTTTGGCAGCATGACCGTGATCGAGAACATCCTGGTCGGCATGCACATTCAGCTCAAGCAGAATGCCTTCGACACCCTGTTCCGCTCCAGAAACTTCCACAAGGAAGAAAAGGACGCCGAACAGCGAGCCAAGGAATTGATGGAATACGTTGGCTTGAAGAACGTTGGCAATGAACTTGCGCGCAACCTGCCTTACGGTGGGCAACGCCGCATCGAGATCGCCCGCGCCCTTGCCGCCAGCCCCACCCTGCTGCTGTTGGATGAACCCACCGCAGGCATGAACCCAAATGAATCTGAAGATGCCATCAAACTTTTCCGCCGCATCCGCGACGAAAAAGGCATCACCATCCTGATGATCGAGCACGACATGCGCGTGGTGATGGGTATTTCTGAACATATCTCCGTCATGGATTATGGCGAAAAGATCGCAGAAGGCTCGCCGCAGGAAATCCGCTCGAACCAGCGCGTGATCGAAGCGTATCTCGGACGAGGCGCGGCGGTTGCGCACGAGCAAAAGGCATAGGAGCATCTCTCATGGGAAAACTTCTTGAACTCACCAATGTCCATTCCTATTACGGACATATCCACGCCCTGAAAGGCATCTCCCTGTACGTCAATGAAGGCGAGATCGTCACATTGATCGGCTCCAATGGTGCAGGCAAAAGCACCACTCTGCGTACCATCTCCGGTATCATTCACGCCCGCGAAGGCAGCGTGAACTTTGACGGAAAAGACATCACTCACATTGAACCCCACACTGTTGTAAGCATGGGGCTGGGACACGTCCCCGAAGGGCGCGGTATTTTCCCGAAGCTGACCGTGTACGAAAACCTGGAAATGGGCGCCTTCACTGTGAACGATCAGAAGGCGATCGCAGAACGCCTCGAATTGGTCTTTGAGTTGTTCCCACGTTTGAAGGAACGCATCACCCAATTCGGCGGGACGCTCTCCGGCGGTGAACAGCAAATGCTCGCCATTGGGCGCGGACTGATGCTCAACCCGCGCATCCTCATGCTGGATGAGCCCTCGATGGGTCTCGCACCTGTGCTGGTAGATCTGATCTTTGATACCATCAAACGCTTGAACGACAAAGGCACCACCATCCTGCTTGTGGAACAGAATGCCCTTATGGCGCTCTCCATTGCACACCGTGGATATGTGCTGCAAACCGGCGGCATCGTTCTTACCGATGACGCAGCCAAGCTCAAAAAGAACGAGATGGTTCAAAAAACCTACCTGGGCATCGAATAAACAAGATCGTGATAAACGAAAAACCCGTTTTCACGCCTTTGGCGGAAAGCGGGTTTTTTTGTAAAATAACAACATTATGAACACACTCCCAAAATCAGCAGATATTGTCATCATTGGCGGAGGGGTCATGGGTGCAAGTGCCGCCTATCACCTGGCCAAACGCGGAGTAAAGAATATTCTCCTGCTTGAAAAAGAAAGCCATTTCGGCACCGGCGCGACAGGCCGATGTGCCGGTGGAGTACGATACCAATTCTCCACTGAAGTCAACGTGAAGCTTTCCATGGCAAGCCTGCCCATGATCGAACGCTTCAAAGAAGAGCTTGGTCAGGATGTGAGCTACCGCAAGTGTGGGTATTTACTGGTGGCTACGAACGAAAAAGATGAGCAGGAATTCAAGTGGAACGTTGCCTTGCAAAACCGGCTCGGTGTACAAACCGAACTACTCAGCGGGGACGAGGTCCGCAAGCGTTTGCCGCTCATGCGCTTCGACGATGCCATTGCAGGTACCTTCAACCAAAAGGACGGCACGGTGGACCCGAACAGCGTGGTGATGGGATATGTCAACGCGGCGCAAAAAATGGGTGTGATCGCGCTCACAGGCGCGGAGGTGACGGGAGTCACCGTCGGCGGCGGAGAGGTTCGGGAAGTGCAAACAAACCTGGGCACGGTCGAGACGCGTATGGTTCTGAATGCAGCCGGACCGTGGTCGAGTCTGATCGGTACCATGGCGGGAATTCAAATCCCGGTCACGCCGTTGCGCAGGCAAATGTTCACAACGAATCCACTGAAAGAAGTACCTGAGGATTTCCCGTTCGTGATCGATTTTGCGAAGTCGCTGTACTATCATCGCGAAGGGGAAGGTCTATTGATCGGCATGAGCAACCAGAACGAAAAGCCGGGCTTCGACCAGAACGTGGATGAAGACTTTGAACTGGTAAATTTAGAAACGGCGATCGAGCGCATGCCTTTGATCGAACGCGCAAGCCGCGCCTCCCATTGGGCAGGGCTTTACGAAGTGACTCCAGATGCGCACCCGATCTATGGCGCGACCGAGGTGAAGGGCTTTCTGCTTTGCACGGGATTTTCGGGGCATGGCTTTATGCATGGACCGATCTCCGGGAAGTTAATGAGCGAATATATTTTGGACGGCAAATTTTCAAGCGTGGATGTTTCAATGCTTGACCTGAAACGCTTCGCAGAGGGTCGTTTGATAAAAGAGTACAATGTAGTTTAACCTCACCCCTACCCCTCTCCTAAAGAGAGGGGGGAATTGAATATGACCTCAGCAGAAATCATCACAATCGGAACAGAAATATTACTCGGCGAGATCGTGGATACAAATACCCGTCACATCGCCCTCACCCTGCGCGGGCTGGGCGTGGATCTGTATCGCACCGTCACCATCGGCGACAATGTCGAGCGCATTGCGGGCGTCATCCATGATTCCATGGAACGCGCGAACATCGTCATCACTACTGGCGGGCTGGGTCCCACGATCGATGACCCCACCCGCGAAGCCGTTGCGCTTGCCGTGGGTGTAAAAACAGAGTTTCGCGAAGACCTCTGGCAGCAAGTTGTTGAAACCATTGCTCGTTATGGACGTCAGCCTTCTGAGAATCAAAAGCGACAGGCTTATGTTCCGCAGGGTGCGATCGGGTTAAGAAACCCGGTCGGCACGGCACCCTGCTTCATTGTGGAAACCGAAAAAAACGCGGTCATCTCGCTGCCCGGCGTTCCGGCTGAAATGGAACATGTATTGCACGAATCGGTCATTCCGTATTTGCAAAAGCGCTTTGGGCTTGATGAAATCATCAAAGTACGTGTGTTGCATTGTGCAGGTCTCGGTGAGGGCATGATCGACGAAAAGATCGCCGACCTCGAAACGCTCAGCAACCCCACAGTGGGTCTTGCAGCGCATACAGGAGTGGTGGATGTGCGCATCACGGCAAAAGCAAAAAGCGAAGCCGAAGCGAGTGCAATGATCGCCGAGGTTGAAGCACAGGTGCGCGAACGTCTTGGTACGATCGTATTTGGCGCCGATGAAGACAAACTTGAAGATGTGGTGCTCAACCTACTTACCAAACGCGGCTTGACCTTGACCGCCATCGAAAGCGGACTGGATGGGCTGCTGGCGCGTAAGATCCCACACAGCGCCTCACTTCCCAACCTCACGCTTGATGCATTGACCCACGCTTTGCGTGCCGCTCGAGCCGACTCAAAAAAAGATATTGCGCTTGGTGTCTCCGTTTATATGGATGAACGTGCCGCAGAAATGGTGTTGATCACACCCGGCGGCGAAAAGACCCACCGTATCACATACGGTGGTCCGCCAAGAAGCCTGCCGCGTTGGAGCATGAACCTCGCCTTGAATTGGCTGCGCACCACCCTTGAGGAAATGGACTAATGGCGAAACCCAAGCCGCGTAAAAAGAATGACACACCATTAGTCATCCTTGCCTGGGGCTTGAACATCTTTGGTTTATGCGCCGTTGCACTTGTAGCAGTTGCCTATTTGGCATTGAAACCCGCACATGCTGCGCCACAGGAACCTAGAGTCGTGTTCACGGCCACCATGCCCCCCACCTTCACCCCGAATCCGCCATCGCTGGTGTTGCCGACCATCACGCCCAACCCGCGCTCTACCATGATCGTCGTACAATCTCCAACACCCTTTGTCCTTCAAAATGTAGGTTCAGCGGGAAGAGCCAGCGTAGCCACAGTAGGATACTCTGTCTCCGGCAGGCCCATTGAAGTATATATATTTGGAAACGGCGAGCATGAAAAGATGATCGTAGCAGGCATTCACGGCGGCTACGAATGGAACACCATTGCACTGGCAGACGAATTGATCCAGCACATTTTTGATAATCCTGATATCGTTCCAGATGACGTAACCCTTTACATTCTGCGCAACATGAACCCGGACGGTGACGCACGTGACCATGGCATCGACGGACGCGTCAACGACCACGGCGTGGACTTGAACCGCAACTTCCCTGCCAACTGGGCAAAGACTTGGGACCGTGAGGGCTGCTGGAGTCTCACAGCCACTACCGGCGGCACAGGACCCGGCTCCGAACCAGAAACACGCACCGTTATGTATTTCCTGCAATCGCACAATGTAGAGACGCTTATCAGCTATCATAGTGCAGCATTGGGCGTTTTCCCTGGTGGTGTGCCGTGGGAAGCAGATTCGAAGAAATTCTCGAAAGCACTTGCCAAGGCAACCGGCTACCCTTACCCCCCCATTGACACGGGCTGTGTTTATACCGGGACCCTTGCTGATTACGCCGTTGAACTCGGCATCACCGCTGTGGATATGGAGCTCTCGACCCACAAGTTCACTGATTTCGATGAGAACTTAAAAGCATTGGAAGTGCTGTTGAATTGGAGATAATCGACTCGGTCTATGTCATGCTGAGCGATAGCGAAGCATCTCTACGATAATCTCAGAGACCCTTCGCTACCGCTCAGGGTGACAATAACAAAACGAAAAAGGAGATTGAATGACCCAAAAAGTTGACACCCTATTTATCAATGCCATCGTATTGACGATGGATGAAAAACTAACTCAATACGACCCCGGCGCGGTCGCCGTCCAAGGTGATTCCATCGTCGCGGTTGGAAGTGAAGCCGAACTTAAAAAAGAATACTCGGCAACCGAAACCATCGACTGCGGCGGCAAGGTGCTCATGCCGGGTCTGGTCAACGCGCACACCCACGTACCCATGACTCTCGTGCGCGGTCTCGCCGACGACCTGCGCCTCGATGTCTGGCTGATGGGCTATATGCTGCCCGTGGAACGTCAATTTGTTTCGCCGGAATTTGTGCGCCTCGGCACGCTCATCGCTTGCGCCGAACAGATCCGTAGCGGCGTGACCACCTTCAACGACATGTACTTCTTCGAAGACGATATCGCCCAAGCCACCGCGGATGCAGGCATGCGCGCCGTGTGCGGCGAGTCGGTCATGAAATACCCCGCACCTGATGCGCCCTCTTACGACGACTCACTCGCCTATGCGCGTGAGTTCATCAAAAAATGGAAGGGGCATCCGCTCATCGTCCCAGCCATTGCACCGCACGCGCCTTACTCTACCAACCCCGAAATTATTCGTGCCTGCGTGGACCTTGCCAAAGAGTTCGATGTGCCCTTGCATATCCACATCTCAGAGACCGCATTCGAAGTGGAAAACATGCGCAAGGAACAGGGCATGCCGGTTATTCCGTACGTCAAGAAACTTGGTCTGTTCGAAGCCAAGGTCATTGCCGCACATTGTGTTCACATTGACACGGGCGAGATCCGCACCTTGCAACATGCCAATGCGGGCGTCTCACACAACCCCTCTTCAAACCTCAAACTCGCTTCGGGCTTTGCACCCGTTGCCAAAATGCTCGCGGATGGACTCAACGTGGGTATTGGCACCGATGGACCCGCATCCAACAATGACTTGGATATGTTCGAAGAAGTGCGCCTCGCCTCTTTCGTCGCCAAAGCTGCCTCGAACGACCCGACCGTTATCCCCGCTGCCACCGCGTTGACAATGGCTACACGCCTCGGCGCACAGGCACTACATCTCGGTCATATCACCGGCTCATTGGAAGTTGGCAAACGCGCTGACCTGATCCTCGTGGATACCAATCCCCTGCACAACACGCCGCGTTTCAAGCGTGATCCGCTAAATGCGTACTCCCAACTCGTGTATGCGTCCAAGTCCACCGATGTTACAGACGTGATGGTTAACGGCAAATGGTTAATGCGCGATCACAACCTGTTGACTTTGAACGAAAAAGAACTGATTGCTCAAGCCCGCGAACTTGCCACCAAGATCGACGCCTTCCTGACCGAGCGTGAACAGTCTGTACTCTCGAAGCTCATTGCCCTCGGCGGCTCGATGGAAGAGGAATCATTCGAAGTGCAGGTTAAGGTCAAGGTCGAAGACCCCAGTCTCATCGTCCAGAATGTGAAGCGCGAAGAGATCGAGATCAATGCCCACAAGCATTATCGTCAATTTGATGAATATTTCCTTTTCGATGATCCCAATCAAGGACGGCTGCGCTATCGTGAAGACAGTCTAATCAACGAAAAAGGGGACATAGAAAATGTACGCTCACGCCTGACCCTGCTCGGCGTCAAACGTGAGGACGAAATGGGAGAAGTATTGCTCTCGCGCAGCCGCTTCCTGGCGCCCGCCACACAATCGCTGCGTTTCTATCGTGAATACTTCAAACCGACGCAGGAAGTTTCTGTGGAAAAAGACCGCTTGCGCTGGCATATCAAATACAAGAACACCGAATTCTTCATTAATCTGGATGAAATGAAACAACCCGCAATGGGAACCTTCCTTGAGATCAAGAGCCGCACCTGGAGCCGTAAGGATGCCGATCTTAAAGCAGACCTTGTTCGTGAGTTGCTTGACCTGCTTGGTGTAGGGCATGCCGAACCTGTAACACAGGATTACATTGAGATTCTTATCGCGTAATAGACGAAGTGGCAGTCACCTTGAAGGTGACTGCCACTTCAATAAATCCAATGACCACTTATCGAAAACCTATCGCAATATTATTTACCATTGCATTCGTCGTCACCGCCGTGGTGGCTTTGCTATTCTTTAACTTTGACCGGCGTGCCTTCACCGCTGAGACCTATCAGCAAGCCTTTGCCCGCGAAGATTTTTATAACAAAATTCCCAGCCTTCTGGCGCAGTCGATCACATCCAGCACAGACCCGGCTCAACAACCGCTTGGGATGCAAGGCATGAGCACAGAAACATGGGAAAGTTTCATGCGCACGCTGCTTCCACCGGAGGTGCTAAAACCTCTTGGCGATGACGTACTTATTTCGACTTTTGCATACATCAACATGGAAAGCAATTCAATCGAGGTCGATCTTGCCCCGGTCAAAACAAGCATGCGAAGTGAGACGGGCACACAAGCGGCGATTGCCCTGTTGAGAACCCTGCCTGCCTGTACCCTTGAACAATCTGCGCTGATCATGTTCGGCATGTTTACTGGCGATCAGGTCCAATTATGCAACCCACCTGAGAATGTACTGCCGATGTTGATGCCAATCATTCAAGGACAGATGCAAGCCACCGCAACCATCATCCCCGATCGATTGACTCTCGTCACCGCCCCGCCTCAAAACGACCCACGCCAACGGCTGCAAACCATTCGATTCTTCATGCGCCTCAGCCCGATCCTGCCGTTGATATTCCTGCTTGGGCTGACACTCGTTGCCGTACGCTCCCCCAACGATTGGCTGACCTGGTGGGGTATTGCACTGGGGATCACGGGGTTCATCACATTTTTGATGGGCGTTCTTGGTACGCCCATATTGAGGGCAGTGTTGGAGAGTGTCCTGACAAAACGCCTGCCGAATTACCTGCCGTCTTTCCTCGCAGATTTCACTGGTGACTTTGCCGCCGTCATGGTTCGGGCACAGCTCACCCCGGTTTTATGGCAAGGACTGACCCTCGCGATTATCGGCAGCGGAATGTTCGCAGCCGGATATTTTATAAATAAAAAGAAATAAAATCGAAAAATTCGCCGCAACTTTTTGTCCTTCTTACATGTACTATGTTATGGAGGCACACATGCGGCGAATTTTTATTTTCCTTTCCATATTGATCATCACATCTCTGGCTTGTGGCGGAGCCCCCACCCCACCGCCTACACCAGAGACATCCATATTTGATTCAACACAGACCGCCTACGGTTTTTTCCCTGCCCCGCCTGAAGTGACATTTGAAAGTGTTCTTCAAACCTTCAAAGACATTGCCCAGCACGGTGATTTCGTCCTCATTCAAAAAAATATAGAGTGGGAAAGTTTCGTCAACAGCGTAGATGGCGAATCTCAGATACGCACAGACCTCATCAATCAAGTCATTCTCGCGCGTCAAAATGACCTGGACACCATCTTTGTGCTCGATGCATTAAATGGACTCAACCGCCGCGAATTTGATGGTTTGCCCTTTGGCTGGGAGGCAAGTTTTGCCAACCCGGATGTCCGCATGGCATACAAGAATTATGCCATTTGGGTCGCGCAAAATTTCAAACCGCGCTATCTTGGTCTTGCATCTGAGATCAATACATATATGGATGCTCACCCCGAAGATGCACCGAATTTCATCAGCCTATATCATGAGATCTATGCGCTGATCAAGGCAGAATCGCCAAAAACCCAGGTCTTTGTCACCTTTCAATGGGATGATCTAAACAATATGTTTCCCCAGCCCGAAGAAGGCAATCGGCAAAAACTTCAACCCAATTGGGAACAAATGGAAGCCTTTGAGCCCAATCTGGATGTTTGGGTGATCTCGACCTACCCGTACTTTATCTTCCCCACTGGCACAGACATCCCTGCAGATTATTACTCCCCGCTTCTCTCACGGACCTTGAAACCGGTCGCGGTTGCTGAAGGTGGATTCTCTACGGTTGCCTTCAACCAGTTCACGCATACGCCTGAAGACCAGGTTGCCTATCTCAATGCAATTCACACCCAGCTTGGGTCACGCATGGTGTTCTGGGTCAATACTCTCTTGAGCGACTTCAACCTGGACTCATACACAAAAGGCATGACCAGCAGCAACGACGCAACGATGCTGGGTAATTTTGCCTACACGGGTTTACGCGAATTCGATGGGACAGCCAAACCTGCTCTTGCGCTTTGGGATGGCTTTAGAACTTCCTCTCCTTAATCCCGGTGGTCGCGGACGGGTAATTCACCTAAAAGTTCCTGCGCTTTGAAAATATCCTTACCCGTTACGAACACACGAAAACGCGGGTCATGCCAGCCATGATAGGGAATGTCATTACGATGCGTAGGGATGCCTTGCTGCGCCAACTTCTCAGCCAATGCCTCAGCATTATTTAACGAAATAAAATACCCCACCAAATGTGTATGTAAGATGCGCGTGGTCATGTATTCGAAGAAAAAGGCGCACGCCTCCGACTCGCTTTCGCCTTCAAAGAGAGGCTCGTCGTCGAGGTTACGTTCGCTGTAAAGAACACGCCATTTTCCATCTTCATGGATCAGGCAATATGCGCCGCCGGGGTAACGCTTGCCGAGAGAGTAATGGGACCGGCTGCAAGCTTCTTCTTCGAGACGTTTTTCCAATTCCTGAACGTTCACGTTATGGGCATCCGTTGGCGATCTGCTCTTCAAAGGTGGCAGCGAAGACATGTGAGCCAGAGCCATCACAAGCCGCGCGGAAGTAATAAAAGGATGTAGTCTGAGGATACGCCACAGCCATCAATGCTTCGAGACCGGGGTTGGAAATAGGCGTGGGCGGCAGCCCCATATTCTGATAGGTGTTATAGGCAGAGATGACTTCCAAATCTGTCAAAGCGAGCGGACTCTTCCACCAGGAACCGGTATCAAATTGATAACCAAGTGCATATTGGACGGTGGGGTCTGCATCTAATTTCATACCGAGGGCAATACGATTGAGGTACACCGATGCGATGGTTGCAGACTCTTCCTTGCGCACAGCTTCGCGCTCAACGATGGAGGCAAGGGTCACGGCTTGATAGATGCTCAAGTTCTGGGCGGCGAATCCATTTTGAAGGTCTTGGGTTAGCTTGGCGGCAAAGTTACGTCCGATGATATCCAGCAACTGATCAAGGGTGGTTTCACGCGGCAGGGTATATGTATCAGGGAAGAAAAAGCCTTCCATGGTGGCAGGTGCAGCGAAGGAAAGGACTTGGGGCGGGGTGTTTGCAGCAGCGAGAAACGTTTCGGGAGCAATGGTCAAGCCGGAGGTCGGGAGCGAAGCGGCGATCTCTTCCATCCGCCAGCCGGGCAAAATCACGAGTGTGGCATCGCTGGGGGAAAAATTCTGGAGCGACCGAGCAATGTCAATAATGGATTGTGCCGGGCTGAGGGTGAAATCGCCGGATTGAATGGTGAGATCGATGCCAGTATACACAGCATAATCGAAGAAAGCCTGCCCATTGGAAATGAAGCCCAAGCCTTCCAGCCGATCTGCGATGGATGCAACCGACTCGCCAGACTCAACCCGAAAGGGCTGTTCGGCGCCGTTCACATCCAACGGGGTGGTTAGTTCATCTCCATAGGAAAGTAAACGGGTGGAATATTCGATGCGGTTCGGGATCGAAAGGTCTTTTGCAGGTGGACCATACAACAATGAAGCCCGGGCTGGGACGTAATAGAAGAATGCGAAGACACAGGCAAAGGCAATGAGAACAAGGGCTGCGAGGAGAAAATAATATTGATAACGTCGAAAAAATTTTGGCATCAGGGTTTCAATTTACAATTTTGGATTTTCTATTTTTGGTATGGTCACACATTACGCCGTGCTTCAAGATACGACTGCAAAATGACCACTGCGGCAAATTCATCTTGATGCCCGGCACGTTTTTTGCGGGAGACGCCAAGCTCAATCCGGGCAGCACGGGCGATCTGAGTGCTGTGGGATTCATCCCACATTTCGATGGGGATATTTGTCTGATTGCGAAGTTCATCGGCAAAACGCCCGGCCCGGCGCCCAGCCGGGTTGGGGTTGCCGTCTTCATCATAGGACTGCCCAACGACGATCAAACCGACTTCGTTCTGTGCGGCAATATCCGCTACTTGGGCGGCATCGATCATACGTGATACATGCTGAATAACTTTCAAAGGGCTGGCAATCGTAGCAGTCGGGTCACTCAAGGCAAGACCGATGCGTTTTTCACCGTGGTCAACTGCGAGGATTCTCATAGTGATTCATGACGATATCATATCGTCTACTTAACTTCCACTGAAATATTGAAAGGGATCAACGGCAGCCAGGGCCACCAGGATGGAGTCACCGTTACCTGCGGCTCATTTTGCAAGGACAGGGTATCTTTTACAGCAGTGGCAGCGCTTTGCGCAGTACGCCCGCGAATGAGGTTATAGAGTTGTAACTTGTCGATGTTGCGTAAAGTGGCTTGTGTAGCTTGTAATGGAAAACGGGTAATCCCCGAAGCATCTGTGATGGGCGCTTCCAGCGGACTGAAGGTCATTTCGCCCGATGGAGAAAATCCCTGCGGAATGGACGCCGTGACCGACGAAACAGCCAAGGCTTTGAGGTTTTCCGCCAAAACATACCGCGCTGTAAACTCCGCTTCAACGGAAAATACCAGCTCAGCGCCTGCCTGCCCCGCAGATGGAGAAAATTCTTCGCGTTTGATCTCTTTCATGAACAAGGTATCCGCGATCAGCAGGTCATCTGCCCCAATGTTAGATTGGAACTGTCCACGGGCTTTTTCGTAAAGCGCGATCATCACTTTGTCTCGCAGTGTGATGCGGTCTTCTTCGGTAGCGCCGATCACATCTTCGTCGCTGCCGCCGATCATGGGGTCTGGGTTGCTCACTTTGGCAGAAAGCCCCAATGCGTTCTCGATCACACTCACCTCACCCGCGCGGACGTTGCCCTTCGCCCCCATCTCAACCGCCTCCACTTTAACTTCAACGATCTCATCCACGCCCGCTGGCAGGCGCGTATCATTCAAGGTCATAAAGCGGATGAGTGTATTGGTGGCAACCAGCGTCCCTGCCGGAATGAGGAGTTCATCTGAACCTAAATTCGTGAATTGCACCACACCGGTCGCTTTCGTTTTGGGAATGGGAACCCGGCTGGATATTGTCACAGTCTGCTCATCATTCACGACGATGGACATCTCCTGCGCAGGGATCTCACCGCTCAACGACACTGCAGTGGTTGCCGGATTCGCATTAACAGGGATGACGATGGAAACAGCTTGCGCTTCAGGATTCAAAACCACCGCCGCACGCGGGATGAACAAGCCTGCCATGACCAAAACAGCCATAACCCCCGCTGTAAATGTGAGCACCCGCCCCAAAAGGGATGTGCGCCAGGGGCTTTCTTTAAGGTAAATCTCGTCACGGACAGAGCGCAGGTCGCGGCGCGGGGGCGGCGGGGTGCGCTGGGTTCTGGGCGCTGCTTCAGCCCAAACATCCTTCTGAGCCGAGGCAGTGGTGGAAAAGACCGGAATGCCCAACGATTCCGCATCGCGCCGCACTTTCATCCTTCTGGTAACAAGCCCCAATTGCGCCCCAAGTGAATCCGCGTGGCGCTGCAAGACTTTTAAATCCAGCAAACGCAGGGTCACTTTTTCATATTTGGGCCACACCAACAAAATACGCGGCGTCTTTGCCCACGACAATTTATCGCGGACAGAGATGAGGTCATCGTGAGACTCGAGGGTGATGATTTTAGTTTTCAAAGGTTAATTGAATGGTCACTAGTGATTCAAGTTTCTGGCTTTTGAAACTAATGAGGGTAAGGTCTTCAAGAATGAATCGACATGTTCCGGAGTTATCCCCGCCCCGAGGGTGATGCGTAATGAACCTAATGCCCAGTCGTCGGAATACCCGAGGGCTTTCACAACGTCACTGGGTTCGGGGTTGCCGGTCTTGCAGGCAGAGCCGGAAGAACAGGCAAAGCCTGCCGCATCAAGCAACTGCAAGAGCAGGTTGCCATCCACATCTTTGAACACAAACGAAGCATGGTTAGGCAGACGCTGTTCAGGGTGCCCTGTCAGCCGCGAATCGGAGATGGTTTCAAGGACTGTACCGATAATATGATCTCGCATCGGTTTGACATGCGCAATGCGTGCTTCCCGTTCCTGTGCAGCAAGCTGCAACGCTTCAGCAAAGCCAACAATATATGGCACGTTGTGCGTCCCGGCACGCAAGCTGAACTCCTGGCTTCCACCCGTGAGGTGAGGCAACACATTCGTGCCTTTACGAACGTACAACGCCCCCACCCCTTTAGGTCCGTAGAATTTATGCCCGCCAAGCGACATTAAGTCTACGCCAAGTGTTGAAACGTTCACATCAAGGTATGCTGCAGCTTGTACTGCATCGGTATGCATCAGGATGTGATTTGTCTTTGCCACTTCGGCAAGATCCGCGATCGGGTTGATGGTACCGATTTCGTTATTGGCATACATCACCGACGCCATGGTCGTGTTGTTGCAAACCGCTTTCGCCAGCGCCTCAACTGTGACGGCACCGTACTCGTTCACATCCAGCCATTCGAGCAGGAAACCATATTCCTTTTCGAGCTGGATCGCCGTCTTACTCACGGCAGGATGCTCCGTCCTGGCAGTCAGCACCCACTTACTGGACTCTTTGCGTGCCAGCATAGCCCCGCGCAAAGCAAGGTTATCCGCTTCAGAGCCGCCGGAGGTGAAAACGATCTCATCCGGGCGGCAGCCCAACACTGCAGCAACCTTCTCGCGCGCTTCGTCCACTGCGGATTCGGCTTTCTGACCAAAGCGATGAATGGAGGACGGATTCCCGAACGCCTCGCGGAAATAAGGCATCATCTTCGCGAGCACACGTTCGTCAACAGGAGTGGTGGCGGCATAATCAAGATAGATCATGGCTGGGATTATAGCAAACAAAGGCGACGCCGCGCCTCACATTCGAGAATGATAAAATCAACCTATGCGTACTCACTGGCTGAGAATCACAGGCGGGCTTGTTGGCACTGCCGCCGTTCTTCTGATGATATTTGCAAATCAATTGGGGTTGGAAAGTTTCCCTTCCTGGGGGGTACGTCGGTCGGCGATCTTACTCATTGGCGCGTTCTTGCTGGTGACAACCCTCTTCTACCGCGAAGATAATTTCATCGGCAAAATCCTCCATTCGGCAGATGGGCGCTTCTACGTTGCCCTCATGATCCTGAATGCCGGCATGGTATTCATCTACCTGTGGTTCGCCACCACCGGAATACTAAAGTCCATGCCCAGCGAGACCAACTACTTTGACCTGCAAGCCAATGCCTTCGCCAAAGGTCAGTTGGAATTAGACATTCAACCTGACCCCGCCTTGCTTGCATTCACAGACACCAGCCTGTACGAACCTGAAAACCGCATCGGTATTCCTGTGCTATGGGATGCCACACTCTATAACGGAAAATACTACCTCTATTGGGGACCCACCCCTGCGCTTGTGCTAACAGTAGTCAAACTTTTCCATAAGCCGGATGTCGGCGATAAGCTCCTTGGGCTGCTATTTCTAGTCGGCACACTCCTCTTCCTTAACCTGACCATCCTCGAGCTTTGGCGAAGACACTTCCCACACATACCTCATTGGGCAGTGCTTGCAGCAGTTGCCTTTGCCGGACTGGTCAACCCAATGCCGTATGTGCTCGTCGAAGGGCGCGTCTATGAAGCCGCCATCATTGCCGCGCAATTTTTTCTGGTGGGCGGTTTTTATTTTCTACTGCCCGCCTTTGCGCAACCCAGCCTTCCACGCCTGACACTTTCCGGGGCGTTCTTCGTTCTCTCGATCGGCTCACGCACGACCATCCTGCCTGCGGTCGGGCTGGTTTCGATCGTTATACTGATCTGGGCATTTCAGACTCAACGCCAGCGCATGCTGCCTGTTTTACTGGCATTCGCAATCCCAATTGCAATGGGCGGCGCCGCCTATGCCGGGTACAACTACGCCCGCTTCGGTTCTTTTACAGAATTCGGTTATAGCTATCAACTCACCAGCTACAACCTGTACGAAAAGATGGATCAAACCTTCGCTGTTGAGTACATCCCGCCGAATTTATACAAGACTCTTTTCAATCCGCTCGAACAGCGCGAGGTCTTTCCCCGCATCTTTCCCACACGCTGGGCAGGTCCCGAATGGCTGACAAATTACAAACCCAAAATGTACCTGACCTTCACCGAGAACATTACGGGGTTATTTATCAGTAGTCCATTTATATTGTTTGCCTTGCTGGCATTCATCAAACCACGGCAGGAGTTACGCTGGGTCACGGCATCCATCACCCTTGCCTTTGTCGCTGTTTTTTTCACACTGCAAGCATTTTTCTTCGTTGCCATGCGCTATCTGTTGGATGCCCTTCCCAGCCTTGTGTTGCTAACCGTCGTCGGCTTCTGGCACGGTTTTGAAATCATCAAAAATAAAAAAGCTTTTATCATTATTGCGACTTTGTTCCTGCTCCATACTATTACCGTCAGCCTGGTCATTTCATATTCCGGCAACCTTGAATCATTCCGCATCTTAAACCCCGACTTGGTCCAACGTCTGACATGGACCTTTAACGGGCTGTTCAAATAACAGGTTTGCCCGTCTCTTTCCCCACCCTGGCTTGATTCTTGAGCCTTGAACCCGAATCTCGCCGATGCCTTTTGTTGTACAATGACCTCACAGGAGATCCCATGAGCCGCTTTCTAGAATTTCTCAATACTGCAGACCTCAACACACTGACGCAAGTTCCGGGTGTAACCCGCCAACTTGCAGGGAATCTCATTTCGGCGCGTCCGTTCGATGCGCCGGAAGATTGCTTGAAGGTCAAAGGTATGGGCAAATCTCTGCTCGCGAAATTGGAGTCCTTTGCCAAGGCGCAGGAAAACGTCTCAGAAAGCAGCGCCATGGTTCCGGTGGAGCAGGAGGCGATGCCCGCAGTGATAGAGAGGACTCCGCCTGCACAAGATGCAGATCAAGGGCAGGACTCACTCCTCAAGCGGTTGGGGCGGGCATTCAAAGCCTTTATGATCGCCTTGCTGCGGTTGATCATGCTGGCTATTTTATTCACGGCTGTCGGCGCCATGTTCTATTACGGACTGCCCTACATGCAAAACACGTTCATTGCGCCGGTGGAAAAGAATACCGCGCAGATCGAAAAAATGGAAACAGAGATCGCCACACTGCAAGCCCAGCTCGACGAAATGAACTCGCGTGTGACCGCACTTGAAGGTTCGATCGAAGCACATACAGAGTCGATCGCGAAGTTGGAAGAGATGCAAGCCGCACTTGAAACCCAAATGCAGGAAAATAACGACGCAGTTCTGCTCGAACTGAAACATGAAATGATGTTTGCCCGCGCACTCGATATCCTTGCCCGTGCGCGGCTGTATCTGGCACAAAGCAACTTTGGGCTCGCAAAAACGGATGTGGAAACCGCGCGCGATCTGCTCGTTGAACTGCAAACAGAGAAAGAAGATGTGGTTCTGGCAAAAGCTCTCGAACGGCTAGACCTGGCTCTCAGCAATTTACCGGAATTCCCTGTGGTTGCATCGGGCGACCTGGAAATTGCATGGCAGATCCTGATCTCAGGCAATGCACCTGCCTCCACTGCCACAGCAACCGCAACAGGTACATCAACGCCAACCCCTGCCCCAGTCGAATCATCCACCGCCACACCGGCAACAGTTGGAAGCTCTACGCCAACACCTCTCCCTCCCCCGGTCAACTCTGCCACACCAACACCTTAACCCAACGCATTGAGAGATTCCTTGAAATATATATTCCTGATCTTTGGGGGCATGATCACGCTGATGGCGATCTTCGCCAATCAATTGGGCATTGATAATGATACCGGTTGGGGCGGCGGGCGAACCCTCCTCCTGAAAGTGGGTCTCGTTATATTTTTGTTTGGTCTGATGCTGTTAATATTTAGAGCTCAGCTGCAAAAATTACAGATAAAGGTCAGAGACCTCCTTCACTCTGCCAATCGTGATGTTGCAATAGGTATCGTGTTTGCATTTATTGCTGTCTTAACTGCTTTTGGATATAACTGGTTATTGAGAGACAAAAGCGACTCCGATAAGATCTACAACTATTACAGCGAACTTGCCAAAGGCTTTCGGAGCGGAAATTTATATTTACCCGAAACCCCTTCACCTGCATTACTGGCAATGGAAAATCCATACGACACCGCCCTTCGCAAACAGATGGACATCGAAGATTTCCCCTGGGATGTGACCTTGTACAAAGGCAGGTTCTATATTTACTGGGGTCCCACTCCAGCATTCCTCCTTTTGCCATTTAGCGATGACTTCCTCGCGAATATCGAAGACTTCCATCTGACTTTGGTCTTTGCTTTCGGGTTATTCCTCTACACCGCAGTAACTGTCACCACGCTGTGGAAGCGGTTGAAATCTGCACCAGTTTGGATGTTGGCAATCCTTCTCTTGGTGCTTGGTTTTTCGGTTCCCATGACAACCATGTTGGGCAGGGGCGAAGTGTACGAAGCCGCTATTTTTGCATGTCAATTCTTTTTCATTGGAGGGTGCTATTGGGCGTCCATGTCATTGATGGACGCTTCTCCCATTCCATGGAAGTTCGCGCTGGCTGCCCTGCATTGGGCATTTGCCATAGGCGCGAGGGTGACCATCCTGCCTGCCGTAGCGATCGCCGCACTTATAATGTGCCTGCCAATGCTTTTCACGACGCAAGCCCGGCTCAAACCTTTAATCGCGGCTGTGCTTCCACTTCTGGCAGGGGGCGCTGCCCTCGCCTGGTACAACTGGGCTCGCTTCGGTTCCATCTTTGAGTTTGGCATTCGCTACCAACTCGCCAATGTGGACTACACCCAATTCAAAGGGTCGTTCGGCTTGCAATATATTGCCGAGAATCTGCGAGTCTATTTTCTGCATCCGGTCAATTTTCAAAGCCGGTATCCTTTTCTTTCAATGGTGGAATATACAGCTTCAAATGACAGGCTCTCGGGCTTGCTTTATATTGCGCCCTTTATCGTCCTCATATTTCTACCGCTCTATCGTTTGGTGTTTCGAATGAAAGAGAACACCCACTACAACAAGGTCCTTGTCATGTACACTGGCGCAGCGATGGTTTCTGCAATTTTCATCTTCACGTTCTACTTCATCACCCTGCGTTACACTCTGGACTTCCTGCCTTCCACGTTGATCGCGATCGCAGTTTCGCTGGGGTTGGAGTATGAAGCATGGAAAGAGAAACGTTTCATGACCAGCGGCATATCAAGCCTTGTGAGCGCTCTTGCTCTGGTAAATGTGACGATGGGCATTCTGTTGGCATCCCCCGAAAGCGGAACAGCTTTCATGCTCAATTTCTTGAATTCTGCCAGTAAGCTATTGGGGTTAAAGTAAAAAAGCTGGTGATATTTACGTCCGTGACGGGTATAATCCCGAAAGTTATTAAATTCCAGGAGAAGACTCATGGTACAAAAAATCAAGTTCGGCACAGACGGTTGGCGCGGTGTCATTGCAGAAGATTACACATTCGAAAACCTGCGTCGTTGCGCACAAGGCTTTGCTTCTTATATGCTCTCACAAGGCAAAAAAGGACAGTGGGTCGTGGTGGGGCATGACAAACGCTTCCACTCGGAGAATTTCGCAGCGGCGGTTGCCGAAGTGCTGGCAGGCAATGGCTTGAAAGTTTATCTTACCCAGGAAGCAACTCCCACCCCGGTCATTGCTTATGCGGTGGTGGACAAAAAAGCCGCAGGCGCGGTGAACATTACCGCCAGTCACAACCCCCCCACCGACAACGGCTTCAAAGTCCGCAATGAGACGGGCGGTGCCATTGACCCGGAAGGCTTGACCCAGATCGAGGCTGGCATTCCCGATGATGTCAAAGATGTAAAAGTCAAAAATTACAAAGAAGCCGAAGCGGCTGGCGAGATCGTCAAGTTCGATGCAGCGACTCCGTACATTGAGCACCTCACCCGTGACGGACTCATTGACTTGCAACCCATCAAGGATGCCGGTCTGACCGTGGTGGTGGATGCGATGTGGGGTAATGGCGCAGGTTGGTTCACCCGACTGCTTGGCGGCGGCAAGACCAAGATCATCGAAATCCACAACGAACGCAATCCATCCTTCCCTGAAATGAAGCGCCCGGAACCTATCCGTCCGAACATTGATGTCGGGCTGAAAGCGACTGTGACCAACAAAGCCGATGTGCTGCTCATCACCGATGGTGATGCGGATCGCTGCGGTATCGGTGACGAGAACGGTGAATTCATCAACCAACTGCGCGTATATGCTTTACTTGCGTATTACCTGCTTGAAGTACGCGGCGAACGCGGCGACATTGTAAAAACGCTTTCAACAACCGGTATGCTGAACAAACTCGGCGAGATTTACGGCGTGCCTGTCCATGAGACAGGTGTGGGCTTCAAGTATGTTGCCCCGAAGATGACCGAGACCAACGCGCTCATCGGCGGCGAGGAATCTGGCGGTTATGCCTTCCGTGGGAATGTACCCGAACGTGATGGCATTTTGGCTGGTTTGTATATGCTCGATTTCATGGTCAAAACCGGCAAGAAACCGACTGAGTTGTTAAAAGACCTGTTCGCGAAAGTGGGCGGCGAATACTTCTACGACCGTGTGGATAGTCCCTTCAGCGGCGACCATGAATCACGCAAGAAAATTATTCGTGACAACTATCCCGCCACCCTCGGCGGACTGAAAGTAACAGAAGTCATCACCGTGGACGGCTTCCAATTCAAAATGGAAGATGGCGGCTGGATGCTCATCCGCTTCTCGGGCACGGAGCCGATCTTGCGTGTGTACTGCGAGACGCGCCATGCCGATAAGGTGCAAGCGATTTTGCAGGATGGATTGAAAGTGGCAGGGATTAAGTAAATTGTGAATTAATAAAAAGAGGAGACAGTCTTTAAAGTGACTGTCTCCTCTTTTTTATTTACGTTTTTTATTCAAGATCACTAATCCAAATAATGCAGGCAAAAGAAAAGCACCTCCACATAGTGGGTTGGTTGAAGGAACCGGCGTGGGCTCTGGAGTATTTACACCCATGGTAAATGTGGAAGTTGGCAGAACCACGGTGGAGGGAATGGTAGGAGTTGCTTCCGCACTCCATGGCGTGGGAGGAACCGGCGTAGCCGTCAAGCCGAGATAAACATAAGTATCACCTTCAACTGAAACGGCATCCGGCATGGCATAGTAAATTTCATTCAGCAGATCCTTTGCCTGTTGCAGGTTTGGGTCAATACTGAGGGCGGTTTGCAGCCGCATTAATAGGGTTGGCAGAATATTTTGTGTATCGGGTTTACCAAGTGCATAAATGTCAAAATAATAATGCGACCACAAAAGCTCGGCATATCCATACATCCAAAGCGGATCTTCGGGCAAAATGCCAAGGCAGGTCTCGTAGGCGCTGCGGCTTAATTCAAACATACCCTGACCGACAGGATCGCTGCGAAGATTTCCATGAGACATCATGATGATCTCTTTATAAGCCTTACCCAACCTGCCCCAGGCTTCACCATCGTTGCGGTTACGGGTAATATTCGCATCTTCGGTGAGCACTTTTTGCCAAAGAGACGGAGTCACGATGACGAACTCCAGGTTGTTCTCGAAGGTTGGTTCCAATTCTTCAAACTTCCAGCGAACTTCATTGCCGCTGAAAACACCACCAGGAGTGGGCGGGCTGTAACCAATCACATCTTCAACCCAGACGTTTTGTTCGCTTGCTTCATACGGAAGGCGCAGAACGATTTCGGCGCTGCCGATGGTGCCGTTCCATCCGGCACCAGTTTCAAGTACATATTTAAAAACATCATACGGATAGTATCCAAAGCCTTGCACGGTATACACAACTTCGATAACAACATCCTGATCGGGTGGAAAGGTCACTTCAAAGATGGACCATGGGATATCTTCACGCTCCCGAAAGGAAAAAGCACCTTCCAGGAAGGGCTGGACTTCATTGCGGGTTGGCACACGCTTCCCATCCACCCTGACATCAATACCTTCGATTTCAGGGAATCTCCCAAAACCATCTGAATTGCCATTGAAAAATGAAAGTGGAAAACGGACATCCATCGTTTCAGGTTCTGTGCCAAGGTTGCGCATGGTGAAGACAGCGCGGGTCTCTGCTGTGGAATGATCGGCATTGGCTGGGTCTTCAGAAACCGTCAATATGACCGTTTCTGCCACCATGCGCACCTGTGTAGTCTTAGATTCCGGGTTCACATTTGAGCCAGGGACCGTCTCAGGCGGGGCAACATCAGCCCGAACCGGCTGGGTGAATAATGCTGCGAATAGAATGAAAATGAACAGAAGGATGAAAGCTTTTTTCATTATGTTTTCCTAAGTATGAGGTGTTCTTACAAATATACAGGGATTAAACCCATTGGTCAATTCAGGCAAAGGTACCAAGCGGATGTGACAAAACAAAAGCAACGCATGGATAAATGTCATGAATATCTCACTTTCTCTGTAAAATTCGTCCATTTAATAATCGTCTCGAAAATCCGGCTGATATAATCGCCAAACCATGCAATTAACCGACACACACTGCCATCTTTACTGGCATAAATTCGATGAAGACCGCGAAGCCGTCATTCAACGCGCCATCAAAGCAGGCGTAACTAAAATGCTCGTCCCCGGCACGACCATTGAGACCAGCAAACAAGCCATCGAACTCGCTGAAAAATATCCGCAGGTCTATGCTGCGGTTGGTGTTCACCCGACGGATGCAGAAACTCTTTCTCAGGATAATTTTGACGAGCTTTACAAACTCGCTGAACATGAAAAGGTCATTGCCATCGGTGAGATCGGCTTGGACTATTATTGGGTCAAGGAATCAGAGAAGCAAAAGCATCAGAAAACCGTATTCAACTCTCAAGTCCAGATCGCGGATGCGTTGAACAAACCGCTGGTCATCCACCTGCGAGAGTTAAATGATGCCACGGAAGGTCCCGTCTTCGATGATCTATTCGAGATGATGGAATACTGGTTCAATAAATGGCTATATCTCAATCACCCGCTTGGGCTGGCTCCCGGCGTCCTGCATTCCTTCAATGGGAATATAGACCTTGCTGCCAAAGCCATTAAACTTGGGTTTTGCCTTGGTGTCACAGGACCCGTTACCTACACGAAAAACGAAAGCCATCGCGAAATGATAAAGAATCTGCCGCTACATCGGCTGCTTATCGAAACTGACTCGCCGTTTCTTGCCCCAGTTCCAGTTCGTGGCAAAAGGAACGAACCCGCCTTTGTTCGTCACATTGCTGATAAAATAGCAGAAATCCATTCTAAAAGCCCTGTGGAGATCGCCGAAATTACCTCTGCCAATGCGGCGCGGCTCTTCACATGGGGAGACTAATTTGAGCACGGTAACCTTTCTTTCACCCGTAACAGAAGAGATCAAACTTGTTGAAGAACGCATGCGCGAACAGGCGGATGAGCATCACCCCGACCTGCGCGCTGCACTGGAGCATTTGCTCGCAGCCGGAGGAAAACGCGTCCGCCCAACCCTCAGCCTGCTGGTTGGAAACATGCTGGGAGCGCCGCTGGAGAAGCTCGTTAACCTTGGGGCGGCAGTGGAACTATTACATACCGCAACATTGGTTCACGATGACCTGATCGACGGTTCTCTATTGCGCCGAGGCACGCCAACCCTTAACGCGCGTTGGTCTCCGCCTGCCACCGTCTTGACCGGCGACTTCCTTTTTGCACGCGCCGCCAAACTTGCTGCCGATACAGATTACCTGCCCTTGATGAAATTATTCTCTGAAACGCTGGCGACCATTGTCAACGGTGAACTGACCCAAATGTTCACATCACGCGGGCTCATCAGCCGCGATAATTATTACAAACGTATATACGCCAAAACCGCCTCCCTATTCGAGATGACCTCACGCGCGGCGGCGATGGTCAGCCCTGCCAGCGAGGACACCATCGAAGCCATGCGCGACTTCGGCTATCAGATCGGTATGGCATTCCAGATCGTGGATGACATCCTCGACTTCAACGGCGACCAGAATGCCGTCGGCAAACCGCTCGGCTCAGACCTGCTCATTGGTCTGGTAACTCTGCCAGCCATTTACTTTGCTGAGATCAACCCCGACGACCTCGATGTGCTCTCCCTCCCGAATGGCGGCTGGACTAACAATGAGAATATGACCCGCCTTGTAGAAAAGATCCGTTCGAGCAGCTGCACCAAAAAAGCCATGGTCGAAGCCGAACAGCATGTAGACCGTGCCCTCGCCCGCCTCGAAACCCTTGAACCCTGTCCCGAACGCGATGCGTTGGAAAACCTGGCAAAATATATTGTCGATAGAAAAATATAGCCAAAATATTTAAACACTGATGGCTTTATTTTTCATTTATCATTCTACATTCACCTTTTATCATTACCATTATGCCTAACCCAAGAAAACCCTTTCGCTTCAACGTCGGCTTCATCATTCATGAAGAAGTTGGTTATAACCACGATTTCCCCTTCGACCTTGAAAAAGTAACCCTCGAAGGTGAGATCGAACTACGCAACCTCCAGGGCAATGTCAATGTTGGCAAAACGCCACAAGGACTGATCGCCCAAGGGAATTTCTCGGCAGAGACTACCGTTATCTGTGCGCGCTGTCTTAGCGATGTTGTCCTGAATCTCAATTGGGAATTTACCGAACTCTACGCCTTCGACCAACGCTCCATCACCGAATCGGGTCTGCTCCTGCCCGATGACGCCCACCTCGATGTGGAAGAACTTTTGCGGGAGTTTGCCCTCTTGGAAATCCCCATCAACCCCATCTGCAAACCAGATTGTCAGGGTCTATGCTTCGAATGCGGACAAAATCTCAACGAAAAAGACTGTGGTCACGGACCGGAAGAACCGGATTCACCTTTTGCAAAGTTGAAGGACTTGTTAAAGTAAAAAAATACACGCCACCTGCTCACGCGGGTGGTTTTTCAACCTCATGAAATTTTCCATTCCAAAACCCCTCCGTATTTTTATCAGCCTTGTCATGCTTGGCGTTATGATCTCTGCGCGTGTTCAGCTCGTTCAGAAGTTGGATGTACCCAACTCGAACTTCTCTTTTTTCTGGCTGGCAGGACGCATGATTCTGGACGGTGAAAATCCGTACGACGAAACTCAATACCTTGCCGGGCACGATGCCAACGGCATCGACTGGCGCCCCAACCGTATCTTCCCTTATCCATTACCGTTGACTTTGTTCTGTATTCCGTTGGGCTTCTTTTCGATGAAGACAGCCTATACAATCTGGCAGGTTATTTCACTTTTGCTTGTTGCACTAACGATCTATCTTCTTTTAAGTCACTGGCGGGAGAAGGCACAGCAAAACTTACTCCTGCCAATATTTTTTTTCCTACTGTTTTGGAGCCCGCTTTATCTCACTACGCATGCAGGGACGATTAGTATTCTGCCGGTGATGATTTTGTTGGCAGCCATTCTCTTGCTTGAAAAAGATAAATCCTTATGGGCTGGCATTGTCCTCGCCTTTACCATGCTTAAGCCGCCACAGGGCTTCACCATCCTTTTACTTGCTGGCGTCTGGTTTCTGGCGCGGCGTGACTGGAAAGCTATTAAAGGCATCTTTATTGGCGGACTCATCATTCTCATAACCGGCTTGATTCAAGACCCACATTGGATTCAAAAATTTATCGGCGCAAGCAACGCCGTAATGGATCGGACTCTCGGAGTTCATTCCAACGTTTGGGCGTTTGCTTATCTCGGCTGTGATGGGGCTTCTCCATGCTCAAATTTGCTGGGCGGGGCTTTGAGTGTGAGTCTGCTCGGTGGGGCGAGTCTGCTACTTTGGAAGAATCAAGCCCAATGGTCGGCATGGAAGGCGATGAACCTCATCATCCCGGTTGGGTTTGTGAGCACGATCTATCTTTGGGTGTACGACCAGCTTCCGTACATCATCCCTATTGTTTGGATCATGGGCACGCTCGTCCAAAAACAGCGCAGTATTTTGCTCGCCTTTGTATTTCTAATCTTGCTAGATCTTGTTTCGATCTTTGCGCTCGTTCAACAAGCTTTTACCGAAAAAGACTTGTGGAGTCTCGGTACGACGATTTTGGTGCTGGCATTTCTTTTTATCGCTCAACATATGAAACCGAAATCCACTATTGACAAAGCATCCGCGCAGGCCTAAATTAACATCGTGAAATACACTTCTGCTTTAACAATGAGACCAATGACTTTGTCCTAGCGCATGATAACAATGGAAAATTCGTTAGTTTTTATATCTAAAAAACGGGCTGGACTTTTATGTCCAGCCCGTTCGATTTTGAATTTACTTTTTCCTATCTTGATATCGCTTATATACCCGTTTCCAGGTCTCAGTGGGGTTTTCAGGCTTGGATTTTTTATGTTCAGGCTTGCTAAGGTGAAAAGCAAAATCTTCGAGCAAGGCTGAAATATTCTCTTTGGGTTTGTCCAACACCAGAGGGCGTCCGAGGTTAATTGCTTCCAAAACGGTATCGACAATATACGGAATGGATACGGCAAAGTTCATTCCCAGGGCTGTTTCAACCTTTTCCTTTGCAAGACTTGAGCGCGGGAAGGTCGCATTCAAGACGGGTCTGATCTTTTCCTTAGGATAGCCCAGTTTTTTGTAAGTATCAATGGCAGCGGCACTCGCTCTCACCGACGCCATATCCGGCGCCGCTACAAGCAGCAATAGATCTGATGCATCCAGTGCGCTTAAGGAGAGTTCACTGAAATCATGAGGAAGATCAAAGACAATGTATTGATAATGTTCTTTGAGGATGGATATTGTCCAAGTGAGTGTTTCGCCGCTGAGAAAATCAGCCTCGCCAGGAAACGTAGGCGCAGCAATAAAAGATAGTCCAGTCTCATTGGTGCTGACGATGCTGCGCAATATTTCCATATCCAGTTCACCGGTCTTATAACGGGCAATATCTGCCCAGGTCCGGCGAAGGTTCTGGTTGAGCATCAACGCTACCTGCCCGGCAGACATGGACAGGTCCAACAGAATGGTATTTGACCAAAGATTGGCAAGGGAAAGCCCAAGGTTAACGGCAAGGGTGGAACACCCTATTCCGCCTCGTAAACTATGGACAGCAATGACTTGCGCCATATGTGCAGGATCTTTTGAGGGAGCAGCGGATTGCGCCATCTCAGCCCGGCGAACTAATGACGTGATCCTGGCAACCAGTTCTGCCGGTTCAAAGGGCTTGCTCAAATAATCATCCGCACCCACCTCGAATGCGCGCAGCTTATCCTGCAATCCGGATTGAGCAGTAAGTACAATGATGGGCGTGGTACTGAATTGCGGATCTCGCCGAAGTTGATGTGTCACTTCATAACCAGTGATATCCGGCATGATCACATCGGTAATGATCACATCCGGCCTCAAGGTACGAGCACGTGAAATACCGCTGGTCCCATCCTCCGCATAGCTGATCTGACAATCCATTGTTTCAAGTGCCTTTGCAACCAATTGATGATTACTGGGCTCGTCGTCAATAAACAATATGCGTATCATTTTGCCTCCGGTTATTTAATGGTTCGCTCAAGATAATCTCGAACACGAATGGATTCTGCTTCTATTTCCTGAATGAATGCGGGTGCTTCAGTGATCTTCTCATGCTTGCACATTTCTTCCAAGTGAGCGGCGAGTTCAGCCAAATAGTCGGCATTGAAGTTTAAAGCATTGCCCTTGAGAGTGTGTACGTGACGGTGCATGCGGTTAATATCCCCATCTTTATATGCGGACTGAATCTCTTCGATCCGTACCGGTAAATGGTTCTTAAAAACCCTGCACATCTCGAGCATGAATTCTTTATCACCGTCGAAATAAGAAAGTGCGGCATCCAGGTTTACAGGAATTTCAGGGGGAATGAATGTTCGGGATGGAGAAACAGGCTCATTAGTCTGGGTTGAGGCGGGAGTAGGCTCTTCACCGAAAAGTCCATCATCCATATCATCGATCACGAATTGAGGAGCATCAAAAGATGCGACGGGTTCTTCTTGTGCAGGCGCATCTGCCAGCCAACGTTCCACTACATTATAGAGAATGCGGGATTCGATCGGTTTGGTAATGTAATCATCCATGCCTGCATCGATACATTTTTCGCGGTCACCTTTCATGGCATGTGCAGTCATGGCAATGATCGGAATATGCTGCTCACTATTGGACTCCCATTCGCGAATGTGGCTCGACGCTTCAAGTCCGTCCATCTCAGGCATTTGTACATCCATAAGGATCGCTCCGTATCCACCGGAGATAGCCTTTTCAATGGCTTGTTTGCCGTTTTCCACGACATCGACAGAGTAGCCGATCTTTTGCAGCATGGCAACGGCGATCTTTTGGTTGATCGAATTATCCTCTGCAAGAAGAATTCGATTACCATTCGAACGTTTTTCTGAAATAAGATGCCGGGTGACAATCCCTCCATTTTCTTCATCGTTCCGGTTTAGGATAGCCTGCAAAGCATCATACAACATCTGTTGTTTAACTGGCTTTAACAAATACCCGGAACACCCCAATGCTTCAAGCCGCGCTGCATCGCCGCGTTTTCCCATGGAAGTTAGGATAACGACCTTTACATCCTTCACCAACGGATCGCTCTTTATGGCGCGTGCCGTCTGCTCCCCGTCCATGCCAGGCATTTGCATATCAAGCAAGACTACATGATATGGATCTCCACTTCGGATGGCTTGATAAAGCATCTCGATCCCTCGCGCCCCGCTTGAGGCTACATCGATCCTGCAGCCAAACCCCTCTACCATTTTAGAGAGGACCAACCGGTTCGTCTGGTTGTCATCCACCCCGAGGATGCGCGCAGACCGCAACTCTACCACTTGCTCCAGGACAGGTGAAAACTCATTTGGTTCATTGCCCACTTTCTCAAAAGTTATGTCGAACCAGAAATCACTCCCGACCCCGGGTTCACTGCGAATACCGATGGTTCCGTTCATCACTTCGATAAGTTGTTTGGTTATGGCAAGCCCCAACCCTGTACCACCATATTTTCTGGTGGTGGACCCATCCGCCTGTGTAAAGCGTTCAAAAACAGCCGCTTGCCTTTCGTAAGGAATGCCAATGCCGGTGTCTTGAACAGAAAAATGTATTTTTGCGTGCGTTTCCGTTTCTTCCAAAAGTCCGGCACGGATAACGATCTCGCCTTGATGGGTAAATTTGATGGCATTTCCGACAAGGTTGATCAATATCTGGCGTATACGACCAGCATCCCCTTTCAGGGTATGCGCCATTTCCGGATCCACCAGGCAAACCAATTCAAGTCCTTTGTCTTGAGCACGTTTGGCAAGGGTGTATCCTACATCCTCTATCGTATTGCGAAGTTTGAAGTTGATGTACTCCAGGTCCAGTTTACCTGCTTCGATCTTCGAAAAATCCAAAATATCATTCAAGAGAGAGAGAAGCGCCTCGGCACTTTTGAGTGAAGTTTGCAAATAATCCTGCTGTTCCGGTGTGAGAGGGGTATCAAGCGCAAGTTCCAACATTCCGATCACACCATTCATGGGTGTGCGGATCTCATGGCTCATATTTGCAAGGAATTCACTTTTCGAGCGATTCGCCTGCTCAGCCTCCTGGCGGGCATGCACAAGATCAGAAACATCATGATAGATCGCCAGAGCACCGACCCTTTTTCCCTCCACGATCACAGGCACGCCGAATATTTCCACTTCCACCATCGAACCATCTTTTCGACGGCGCTTACTTAACACATGTACTGACGAATCCATCACCTGACGAGTATATTGTTCGGCTTCATCCCGCGTCTCATCTGTTGTGATCAAGGTATCAAGAAATACGCCTTCGATCTCACTGCTTTTATATCCATATAGTTTTTCAAACGCCGGGTTGCTGGAAGTGATCCTCTCGTTATTATCCAAAACAACAATAGCTACCGGACTGTTTGAAATGAGTATTTCATAAAATTGTTTTTGGCGTTTGATCTCAAATTCGATCTCTTTTTGCCGGGTAATATCCCGTCCTATGCCTACAAGCCCCATCATCCGCCCATCTCCATCCCGCACTGGGACTTTTGAGGTCATAACCCAGGCGGGATTCCCATCTTTATCCAACCCAAGTTCCTCCCGGTCTATAAGAGGAGCCTGAGTATCGATCACAACCTTATCGTCTGCCCAATATTTTTCAGCCAGTTCGGACGGATACATATCAAAATCAGTCTTGCCAATAAGCTCCTGTATGGATCTGGCACCAGATGCTGACATATCAGCAAGATTACTAAGGGTTTTTCGCCCTTGAATATCCTTTACATAAATTCGATCGGGCAAATGGTCTATGAGAGTCCGCAGAAGATTTCTTTCAATGGCAAGCTTATTTTCCGCATCCTTACGGTCTGTGATGTCATGCAGGATGACAATATTCAACGGCTCAGCATTTTGAACTTGAACCGGAAATGTAACAACGTCATACAGGCGTTTTTTCCACTCAAACTCCGCCATCCCGGATTGCGGCACATGCTGAAAATCCTCCCCTAAAATCTCTAAAAGGGGTTTATTTATAATATTGGCAAAATACGTATTAAGCCGGTCTGCTACCGCATGATTACAACGAGTAATGATGTTGTTGGAATTTACAACAAATATCGGGGCAGAAAAAGAGTCGAAAATAAGTTCCCACTCTTTTTTGGCTTGCACAATCAATGCCGAAAGACTTTTTTGCCAGCCTATCAAAGCCGCCATAGCTCCCAGAACCAATGGTGCAAGGTCCAGCAAAATAACCATCGGTTCTGTGCGATGCAAGTATAAGAATGACCAGACCGTTAACGGCAGGTGATGTCTATTAAATTCAAGCAAAACGCCGATGACCAGAATTGCAATTCCTGCCAGTCCCCCAACGATGCCATACATATACAATGCACGTCTTTTGTACCACATCATGCCTCCATTAATATGGAACGCGATAACAATAAAGGTAGTATAGCATGCAGGCAAAAAGAAATTTCTTACAATTAAGTAATCCTTTTTAAAGCCCTCCGAACAGGACGCTGTTGCACCTGACCGCCATTTGCCGGGAGAGAAAAGCCAAACAGTTTTGGCAATCTCCTATTTTTACCAAACCCGCCATTGACAAAGTACCCGCGCATGCCTAAAATAACGTCCATGAAATACACATCTGCTTTCCCAATGGTGCCAATGACCATGGCCATGCGCATGATGCGAATGGAAATGTCCCCCTGCGCCAAGTGGAAAGCATAGTTTTTCATACCTGAAAAAACGGGCTGTCCATTTCGCGGACAGCCTTTTTGTTTGAAAACCTTCGGGACTACGCGGTATTGGACCATCTTTGGATTTCATCGCCATGGTCAACCCGAATATCTAGGAACGAGTAACATCTATGACCGAAACCATTTTAGTAGCCGTCGCCTGGCCCTATGCCAATGCCGAGATCCATGTGGGCAACATCACGGGTTCACATTTACCCGGGGATATCTTTGCCCGTTATAACCGTCTCAAAGGGAATCGTGTGCTGATGATCACCGGCACCGACTCGCATGGCACGCCCGTCACCATGAGCGCGGACAAACTCGGCAAGCCCGTCGAAGAAGTGTATAAGTCTTTCCACGAAGGCTTCATCGAGTTGTTCCAGCAAATTGGCATCACCTACGACCTGTACACCACCACTCATAGCGACAATCACTTCAAGGTGTCGCAGGCGATGTTCCTTGCCTTGCAGAAAAACGGATTTTTATTCCGTCAGTTCAGCAAGCAGTGGTATTCACCCAAAGCAGAAAAGTTCCTGCCTGACCGCTATGTCGAAGGGACCTGTTACATCTGCGGTTATGAAAGCGCGCGATCCGATCAATGTGACAAATGCGGTAACGTGCTTGAGCCGGAGAAGTTGATCAATCCGCGTGCCACCACCGGTGACGGTGCGCTTGAGCTGCGCGATACTGAGCATTCGTACCTCGATCTGTCCAAGCTTGAACCCGAAGTGAAGAAATTCCTGCAATCGCGCTCAGACCATATACGCGATACAGTCCTGGGTGAGTCACTGCGCAAGATCGAAAGTGAAGGACTCAAGCCGCGCTCCATCACCCGTGACCTCGATTGGGGTATCCCCGTCCCGATCGATGAGCCACAGTGGAAGACCAAAGTGCTCTACGTGTGGTTCGAAGCCGTGATCGGCTACCTCTCCGCTCCGATTGAGTGGGCACAGTTATCGGGTGCGAAAGAAGCGTGGCGCGATTGGTGGATCAACCCTGCCGCCAAGCAATTCCACTTCATTGGCAAAGACAACATCTTCTTCCACACGTCGCAGTGGCCCGCTGAGTTGATGGGCGCAGGCAGCGCGTTCATGGAGTTCTTTGCGGGCGAGCAAAACGCGCCGCTTATCCTGCCGTATGATGTGCCTGCCAATCAATTCATGAATCTCGAATCGCAAAAGATCAGCGGCTCGCGCAACTGGGCGGTCTGGGGGCGTGATGCCCTCACCCGCTACGACCCGGATGCCATCCGCTATTATCTGACGGCGAATATGCCCGAAGCCAAAGACAGCGATTGGGATTGGGCAGAGTTCGTGGCACGCAACAACAACGAACTTGTGGCGACGTGGGGCAACCTCGCGAACCGCGTGCTGTCGTTCTGCTACAAACACTGGGAAGGTGTTGTGCCGAATGTGGATGTGAACACGCTTCGCCCTGCGGACCTGGAATTGCTCGCCACCATTGAAGCTGGCTTCAACACTGTCGGCGCCGAACTCGACGCCGTGCGTCTGCGCTCTGCCTTGAGCGAGACAATGAAACTTGCCACGGTCGTGAATCAGTATCTGGATGTTAATGCGCCATGGAGTGCCGTAAAGACAGACAAAGATGGCGCCGCCAAAACCATCTACACCGCATTGAAGGCGATTGACTCACTCAAGGTGATGTTCGCACCGTTCATCCCCTTCACCTCCGAACGCTTACACGGATTCTTCGCCTACGAAACTCCGCTCTTCGGCGAGCAATACACCGAAGAAGTCACCGACGCCATCGGCTCGCACAAGGTTCTGCGATATAAGCCCGTTGAAGGGTTGCAATGGAAACCCAGCGACCTGAAGCCGGGCGCGAAGTTGAATCAACCCGGTCCGCTTTTCAAGAAGTTGGAAGTGGATGTGATCGAAGTAGAACGAGGCAGGCTAGGAAATTAAATCAAAACTCGGATGTCGTGATGACATCCGAGTTTTGATAAATCGACACAGGTAACTTTCTACGCCAGACGCTTCCCTCGACCGAGCAATGCAGCAAAAACACCGCTGATCGCTATGAATGGTGAGCAGACCATGGCAGCAATGCCCATAAAGAGCAGAGCCTTGGCGGCATCTTTTTGGTGTTGTTCAAAAGCGACGCGGTCACCGGAGAAAAGCTCCTCAGGGATAACGCCATCACCAGACGATTTCTTGCCGAGGATGGTCACAAGGTCGCCATTGAAAAAGCCAGTGTAGCGCATCGAACCGTCTGGCAGAGGTTGCCCCTGATAATCTGCTGTAAACTGGCTTTGAGTACTTGGCGCACGCACAACCTCTTCATGCATGGCAGAACCGCTGAACATGGCGTTGTTGACGGAAAGGACATTTACAGGCGAACCGTTCATATCGAGCGATAAATTAGGCACCACGGTTTCCACATGCATCCATGATCCGGAAGGCGGCTGGGGCGTCCCGTCAGTATTGGTAGAGCGGGTCACATCCCATTCTTCCTGGTTATATGCGATAAATTCAGGCAGGTTCGAATTGGGGGCAGTTCCAGTCAAATAACCGGTAATCAGAATATCCGCACCCGGTGCCGCAGCGCTGACATATTGTGCATCCATCTGGGGCATCTTTGCGATCTGTGAGGCTTTCACCGCCTGTCCGGGGGCAAGGACAAAGGTCATTAAGGCGCCGCAGCCTGCCAAAACAATGGCGCCGCCAATCGCCGCAATGACACCACCAATGCGATTTGACAGGGTACCAACTAGATTACGAGTAAGGTTTTGCATTTATATTCTCCACGATGTTTTTTGAACACAGCTGGGCATTATACGGAAAACATTTATTTTTTATTATCCACTGAGAGTACTAAAAAAAGTAAAAATCTTTTCCCCAATCGGTACTAGATATGTGTAACTTCTATAAACTTCTTGTTTCCTTACCTTACACAGTATCGCTCTGCCTGCACACGTGAGCAGAGTGAAGTACCGCTACAATTACCCCAGAAATCCTTCGCTATCACTCAGAGCGACACGGTTGGGCACATGAGGTGAGTATATTAAGTAAACCAAGTTGCGATCGATAGAGAAGGTGAAAAAAAAAATAACGCAAAGACGCAGGGGCGCAAAGAAAAAGCACTTAAATCTTAGCGTCTTTGCGACTTTGCGTTAAAAAACGCTTGACCCATCACGCCAAAATATGTAAGGTGGCAACTTGAGTTAAGTACAAGGATTCAATGGATTTTTCCAATGTCTTCTCAAGGAAAATCCGTGTAATCCGTATCCAAAAAAGGACCTAATTAAGGGCATTTCAGTGTGAAATCTAAAACTGTGGTCTCGCCCAAATTTATGGTTAGATCCACGCTGGAAAAGATGACGTCGTACCAAACATCCACTTTGCTCCAAGTGGAATAGTGCAGCCACTTCAGGTCGCGGCTGTAGATATATTCAGGCGCTTCACACTTGCGCTCACCAAGTTGTAAATTGAGATACAGCCCAAACCCATACTCACCCGGTTCAACATTGTAAAAAATGAAGTGTCCATCTGCCTGAGAGCGAACCTTCATTTTCAAATACTCGCCAGAATGACGCTCCAACTGCAAGGTCACATCAGGAATAGGCTGGATACCTTCCGAGCCGGAAGGCTGCCAGTATAAGTTTCCTTCGATCTTTCCCAGTGTGGCATCAGGGGTAACAGTAAGGGTTGGGGTACGCGTCTGTCGAATAGCGGTGGGCGCTTTGGGTGTGGAAGTTTGTGCAGGGGCTACCGGCGCAGCACAAGCTGTGAGAAACAGGAGCAATATACAGTTAAGGATGAAGCGAAAAGTGTTCATGGAGTTATTTTATCTTGCAATACGGTTTTGCTCATCCGATTCAAATTCACATTTCAAATCCATGTTCGATCGAATTACAGACATATTTGCTCCAATTTCAGTTGTATAATTCGCGCATGGCAGAATGGCTTGGACAAACCGTTGGAAAAGTCCGCATCGAAAAATACCTGGCACGCGGGGGCATGGCTGAGGTCTTTTTAGGTACTCATCTAACACTTGAGCGCCCCGTAGCGATAAAAGTGATGCACAGTTTTATCGAAGAGGACCCCGACCTGCTCACCCGCTTCCAACGTGAGGCGAAGGCGGTTGCGGCGCTGCGTCACCCGAACATCGTTCAAATTTTTGATTTCGATACCCACGACAATCATCCCTACATCGTGATGGAATATTTAAGCGGACCCTCACTGGCAGGGTACTTGCGAGACATGCATAAAGGCGGTGCAAAGTTAGCGCTTGCCCAGGTAGCGCAATTGCTTAAGTCCCTTGTAGCAGGCATGGACTATGCTCATTCTCAAAGAGTGGTTCACCGTGATATCAAACCTGCCAACATCATCCTCAACAATAAAACCAATTTCTATGCCGTAGACCAACCACTGCCAGCTGACACAGAATGTATCATCACAGACTTTGGCTTGGTACGCATGACCAACTCGGCTCATCACACTGCCTCGGGTGTTGTAAGTGGAACCCCCGCTTACATGTCACCGGAGCAGGGGCAGGGGAAGTCTGTAGACCATAGGTCCGATACTTATTCGCTCGGCATCGTGCTGTATGAAATGCTCGCCGGGCGCGTCCCCTTTGATGGCGATTCAACACTTGGCATCATCCTCAAACACATGACTGAGCCGCCGCCGCCCATTGAAGATATCTCGCCTGAAGTCCAGTCGGTCATCAACAAAGCGCTGGAAAAGCTCCCCGAAAACCGTTACCAAACCGCGCGCGAACTTTTGGCGGATTTTTACAACGCCGTTGGCATGCATGCGGAAGCGGAAACGATCCACGCTTTGCGCTTCAAAACTCCGCCGCCAACTGCTACCACCACCAAAGCCCCTGCCCCACGCCGCAACCTATTCCTATGGATCGGCGCTGGTATCTTCGTTTGCATTTGTTTGGGTGTCATTCTTACAAGCGCACTGGGAATATCCGCGGTTGCCCTGTTGCCAGGGTTGAGCGGTTCTCAAGTCACTGCGACAGAGACTGCTGACCACTCACATGGAAACCCCGCAACTACTGAGCCGGGGGTTCCGCCGCCGCCGGTCTCGTTCGGTGATTTCATGGGTATTCTGCGCTTCCAGGGCAACATGGACCAGATTACCATCAGCGCATCCCTGCCAGACCCAGCAGGCGGCTCCCAATACGAAGCCTGGCTTCTGGATGACAGCAATGAGATCATCATCAGCCTTGGTATTTTGGAAAAGAACAGCACTGGGCAATATACTCTGAGCTATATCGACCTGCAAAACCGCAACCTGTTGGATGGCTTTAACCGTATGAAGATCACGCTCGAAACAGAACCCGATTCCAGCCCCAACCCATCCGACACAATTATGTATTCCTCCGGGATTCCAGAAGGAGCCCTGACCCACGTTCGGCATTTGCTGGTTAGTTTTCCCAGCAACCCGAATCAGATCGGAATGACCACCGGCTTGGTGCAAACCAGCAGTTTAATTCAAGAGGCAGGCTCCGCGCTCGAACAAGCCTTCGAAAGTAATGACGAGAAAGCCATCCGTGCCAATGCTGAAGCGATCATCAACCTCATTGTTGGCAGGGAAAGCAGCGACCACAAAGATTGGGATGGGAACGGTAAAGTTGATGACCCCGGCGATGGATTTGGTCTGCTGTTGAACGGCGGGCAGGGTGGGTACATCGAAGGGACGATCACACACGCTGAACTTGCTGCTGGCGCAGGCGATGCCACTGAAAACGTTATTTTGCATAGCGGACACGTAGCTGTCAGCGGCAGGAATGTGGAAGTTTGGGCAACCCAGCTTCGAGATGTGGCGAAGCGCATCCTTGAGTCAGGGCAGGTCAATGAAGCGGACATCCGCCTTGCGGCTGCGCTTGCTTCTCAAATCCACGAAGGCATTGACATAGATGGCAGCGAAAGTATAGACCCGATCGAGGGCGAAGGCGGCGCACTAACCGCCTTCGAACATGCCGAATACATGGCAGACATGCAAATTCTGGAAGGCGCGAATGTGCTCCCGCCGCCGGGCAACCCATGACAATCAATTTGACGCCGCACAAAAGTGCGGCGTTTTTTATATTAAGGGCAGCTCGATTTTACAAAAAGATTACATTCTATTATTTGATTATCAACAAAGCCATGTAATACTTTGTCCATTGGAGAAACTATCAAATGAAACAGAACATCAAAAAACTTTCTTTTTTAGCGGCGATCCTGCTGCTGTCGTTGAGTGCGTGCAAAGCGAATATCTCACGTAATGAAGATGGCACGGTCACAGTTGAAACTTCGGTAACACAAGCCCAGTTGCAGGAAGTGATTTCTTCTGCCATTGCCGACCCACTGGTCAAGAGTTTGACTGTCTCTTTACAATCCGGTTATGTTTCTGTAACGGGAGAACGCCAACGCCTGAACGATGCCAGCAAGACCGACATGCTAAGCTTCCGGCTTGACCTGGGTGTAGTCAATGGTGAATTAACCGCTTCGGTCACCGAGGCTCAGATCGATGGCATTGCCATTGAACAAAACCGAGTGGATAATTGGAATCAGACCATTGCCAATCGGCTTGCAAACTTTGGCAGCAAAAATGAAAATGCCAAACTGCAATCAGTATCAGTTACCCCCGAGCAAGTCACTATGACCTGGCTGATAACCCGTTAACATGTAAATGCTAAAAAGGAACTATTTTCGCCGATCCGGTATGAGGAAGAGGATGAATCCCACGACTCTTAAACCGGCGCTCACCCACAGCGCACCGCCCAAGCCAATCGAATCCGCCAGCCAGGTGCCGACCGTGGGTGCAATGATCGCCGAAAAATATTGCAAGGACTGAGAAAACGAAACAAAGGTGGCGCTGTATTCCGGCGGGACTGTCTTCATCAATTCATCAAAGAACACCAGGTCCAACCCGGCTTGGAATAACCCGGCAATGCCCGCATAAAGAATAATGAGATTCACTTGCGGGGTTGCTGCGGTCAATGCAGGGTAGAACGCCATACCGAGCGTGGTAGCCAAAAGCACGATCCGCCCGCCGTATTTGCGCGAGGTCCACGGCCAGAGAAAGTATCCGGCAAGCATCACGAGGGTCATTGCCATGTTGATGGTGCCGATCTGCGAATCTGTGGCGTTGACCTCGCGCACGAAGAACAACGGCAGGATGGGTTGGCTTAATGCGATCGCGGAGGTGTACACGAATTTTTTGATCGCAAAAGATTGAAAGGCGCGCTCGCTACGGATAAGGGAGAAATAACTGCGGGGTGCGCCCACAGCAGTGGAGGATGATGCAAGCACAGGCGGGGTTTGCAAAGTCCCTGTAGAAAGCGGCGGAATTTGTATCTTGCGGGAGAAATAATAAGAAAGCAAGCCGCCCAGTGAAAGCCCCATGAACATTAACCCATAATTCACTGGAAATTCAACCAGATCGATGACACGCGTGATAAAAAACGTCACGATCACACCCGTCAACCCAAAGACCGCCCAACGGCGGCTCAACAAAGCATAACGTCCTTCTGGTCCGGCGACGGCATTCATTACCACTGAAAATGCAACTGCAAGCCCGGTCATTGGCAGGGTTGCGAAACCCCAAATGGCAAGAATGGCAGCCACCGCATATTGACCCGATATGGTAAATGCCACCACGCCCGTCAATGTGTAACAAGCAATCACCATCAAACGCGAAAGGCTGTACCATGGCACAATATCATTGCGGCTTTGCAGGAAACGCCCAACAACGATCGCAAGGATCAACCCGGTCACACCGGGCATGGAAGTTAATAACCCCACTTGAAAATTGGTCGCGCCGAGGCGGGTCAGCAGTACCGGCAGGAAAGGCGCAGCCACATTGGCAATGCTGACACCTGCGCCATCGATCAGCACGTAACGGTAATTGCGTTTTTGGATATCGAATTGTTCAAGAGACATAGGAAAAATGGGTGAGGCAGAAAACCGATTATAACCCGCACATAAATGGATACAATGGAAACAAATTACGGGCGGGCATCGTCTGCATGGAAAAGGAGACACCATGAAAACAATTCAACGTTCAACCATAGTACTCGCCCTCGTTGCGATCTTAATATCTGCTTGCGAAGGCGGCGTCACTGCCGGGTTGGCAGAATCGAACCGCTCGCGTGAAAAGAATCCGACCATAAGCGCATCAGACATGCAAACCCAGGTGGATGGAAATAACGCCTTCGCTCTGGACGTATATCATTCGCTTCGTTCCGAAGACGGGAATCTGATTCTTTCTCCGTTCAGTATCTCCCTCGCCTTAGCCATGACGTACGCCGGTGCCCGCGCTGAAACCGCATCCCAAATGGCTGATGTTTTGAATTTTTCTACGCAAGAACAGACACACCCTGCTTTCAATGCATTAGATCTGGCGCTTGAAGAACCCTCCATTATGTTGGATAAAGACCAGGAACCCATGCAATTGAGCATTGCCAATTCCGTTTGGGCAGAGCAGACTTTTACCTTCCTCCCCGATTTTTTGGATACGCTCTCGCTTAATTATGGTGCCGGTATTTACCTATTGGACTTCATCAACAACCCAGACCCTTCACGAAAAGAGATCAACCAATGGGTCAGCGATGAGACAAAGGATAAAATCAACGATCTGCTGCCCGAAAATTCGGTCACAACCGATACAAAAATGGTTCTGGTTAATGCGATCTACTTCAAAGCTGATTGGCTCTCGCCCTTTGACGCCAATGATACTCGTGATGGAAATTTCACCCTGCTTGACGGTTCTCAAATCACGGTCCCCATGATGGGACAGCGGATGACCATTCCATACATGCTCGGAGATGGTTATACCGCTGCAGAATTACCCTATGCGGGCGAGTCTGCGGTGATGACCGTGCTCGTGCCAGATGAAGGTCGCTTTGAAGAGATCGAATCCCAGCTGGAAGATACTATGTTCCGCGAAGTTCTGAAAAAACTCACTCTCGCCGATGTGACCTTAAGCATTCCAAAATTCGAATACGAAAGCGACTTCAACCTTTCAGAAACTTTGGCAGGCATGGGCATGCCCCTCGCCTTCGATGCAAACCAAGCTGATTTCTCCGGCATGACCGACCAGCAAGATCTATACATCGGCAACATTATCCATAAAGCCTTTGTAGCAGTGGATGAAAAAGGAACTGAAGCTGCCGCAGCAACTGCCGTCATCATGGAGGGAGCAACTGCAATGATGCCCGATAACCTGCTGGTCATTGACCGCCCGTTCTTGTACTTTATTCGTGATGTAGAAACCGGTCAGATTTTGTTCATTGGGCGGGTGGTAAATCCGCAGTAAAACTTTAGGCGGCAGTCACTTTGAAAGTGATTGCCGCCTCTTTATATTTTTATACCCTGCAACCAATCGGGAAGTTGATCAAAAAGCGTTTGCATCACTTCGTCCGTTCGCTCTTGGAATAACGGCAGGTTATCATACGCTTCCCCCGCCTTCTCATTCACCAAATCACTCACGCCGCGCAAGATCAACAAACGCGCGGCGTTTTTATTTGCAACCCATGCCAATGCCCCTGTCTCCCAATCGCCTGCGATCGCTCCCAATGATTTGAGGTAAGAAATCTGCGCCGGTTGAAGGTCACTGTCGGCAGAGGCGAGAGCTCCCCGCCGGGTAGGGTGAGGCAGAGGGTCTGGCAACCAACTCAGGTCGAGAGCAGAGGCGTAGTATTCCATCACGTCGGGGTCGCCCATCAGCTCGACAATGTCATAAATAAATGTCTTCTCAACCAGCACCACATCCCCCTGATCAATCACACCTTCAAAGCCGCCGCACGTGCCAAGGTTGACGATCAGGTCTGGCTGTTCATGGTCGATCACATATTGCATTGCCCCCGCCGAAGCCACCTTCCCCCAACCGCTGTGAAATAATTTGAGGTTAAACCCTTTTAGGTTTAATTCTGCTGTCTCGCCATATGCCCCATGCTGAGGCACAAGGGCTGGAAATATCTTTTTGACAGACCTCCATTCGGCATTGGCAGAGATCATCACAACCGTCTTCATCCAAGCTTCCCTTCCAAATGATCAAGGATGAATTGCAGCGCGGCTTCGCTTGAAAGGTATTTGTTGCGAACCCGGTCTCCATCCCAGACGAAGTGCCGCGCCTCTTCCCCGCTCGGAGTTGCCAGCCCAACCCAAACGGTTCCTACGGGTTTATCGGGCGTGCCGCCACCCGGACCGGCAATGCCACTCACGCTGACGGCAATATCTGCGCCTAATGCCTTACGTGCCCCTTGTGCCATTTCAATGACCGTTTCTTTTGAAACCGCACCTTTCCCATTTAACGTATCCCATGAGACGCCCAACAAGGAAGCCTTGGCCTCGTATGAATATGCGACAATGCCGCCCAAAAAGTAAGCCGACGAACCAGCCACATCTGTGATGCGACTGGCAACCAGCCCACCCGTACAGGATTCAGCGGTGGCAAGCGTTAATGGATTTTTACTCAGGTGCCTGCCAATGAGCAATTCCAATGGGGTTGAAGGAGTGGGATTCATCGGGTTATTTTATCGCGATGGGATAATAAATTATAGGGAAATCCCCCTGCAAAAAAATCTTTTGAGAGTAACTAAACCTGAGGTGATGTGTCACCCTGAGCGATAGCGAAGGGTCTCTGAAATAGCGTAGAGATTCTTCGCCGCAAAGAGCAAGAGCGCGGCTCAGAATGACACTATACTTCTTGAGTACCACCTCGAGACTAGACACTTCCAACCTTTTTGAGACAAGGTTCCTGAAAAAGTCATCGGGTATAATCCGCCTCATGTCCACATGGAGCGGCAAGACCCTCGGCAAGGTACTCATCGGCGACCTCATTGCACGCGGAGGCATGGCAGAAGTCTATTACGGAACGCATTCCACGTTGCAGCGCGATGTGGCAGTAAAGATCATGCGCGACCACGTGGAGGAAGATCCCGAATCCCGGGCACGGTTCGATCGTGAAGCCCGTGTGGTCGCGAACCTCAGCCACCCCAACATCATTCAAATATTCGATTATGACTTGGTGGATGGACGTCCATGCATCGTGATGGAGCTTGTCTCCGGCTTATCACTGGCAAATTACCTGAAAGCCCTGCACAATCGCGGTGAAAGACTCCCGCATAAAACCATCGCCAGACTGCTCGCTCCCATTGCTTCGGCATTGGATTATGCCCATGAACGCAAACTCGTCCATAGGGATATCAAGCCAGCCAATATCCTGCTCCGTACAAAAAGCGGCGGCGTGGATCTGGATGCCACTCTGGATGACGATGTAGAGCCAGTACTGACCGATTTCGGGCTGGTGCGTATGCTCGATTCAAGCATTCAAACCTCAACTGGTACCGTCTCGGGAACCCCTTCTTACATGAGCCCCGAGCAAGCCCGAGGTGACAGGGTGGACCGCCGCACAGACCTGTATTCTCTGGGTGTTGTCCTTTACGAAATGCTGGCTGGCGTCGTTCCATTCGATGCTGAATCCTCGTTCGGTGTGTTGATGAAACACCTGAATGAACCACCCCCAACCATCTCCGGAATTTCTCCAGCGATGCAAGCAATGGTCAGTCGCGCACTCGCCAAAGACCCTGCCCATCGCTATGACTCTGCCAGTGAGATGATCGAAGAATTTTCCGCCATCCTTGAAGGGAAGGCGATTTCCAAAAAGACAGAACAAGTTCAAGATATCTTGAATGCTCCAGCCGAAACCGCCAAAATGGCAGCTATTCCAGCAGCAGCTTCACGTCTTCCGCTCTTCGCCGGGGGCGGCGCACTTCTTCTTGCGTTGATCGTCTTTGCAGCCATGTGGTTTTTCCGTTCGCGTGGACCCGCCCCAAAAGTCCTCGACCCGAACCTGCCAGTAGGGTTCGTCAATTACGATGACTTCAACGGACTCCTGGACAAAGCGAGTATTACTATCAATGGGCTCCCCTTACCCGGGCCCGGCACTCGTTATGAAGTATGGTATCTGTCACAGGGCAAAGTCTTGAGAAGCGTTGGAACCGTAAATTTCAACGGCACAAGCGGGCAGTTGACTTACACAGACCCTGACGGGGTCAGTATGCTATCGCAGTTCGACCAGATCGATATCACGCTCGAGCCGGTTGACGATCCATATCCTGACGAACCCGAAAGTGAAGCCGTCGCTTCCTCAGTATTCCCTCCACAAGCGCTTGTACATGTCCGACATCTGCTGGTTTCCATATCAAGCACACCTGATGGTGTAGCACTTATACAAGGATTATGGGATACAGCAGACACCGTCAATACCTCAACAATAGAACTTGAAGAAGCTTTCGATGAAGGGGATGAAAAGACCATGCGGGTAAAGACCGAAGAGATCATCAATCAATTAGTTGGTGATCAAAACCTCGACCTGTACCAAGATTGGGATGGCGACAGTGAAATAGCCGATCCTTCCGATGGATATGGGCTCCTTCTCAACAGCGACCCTGGAAGTAATATCGATCAGGGATATATTCCCCAGAGCATAGCCCATGCAGAGCTCGCTGCACAAACCCCAGACGCCACTGATAATATTTTGCAAAGAAGCGAAGAGGTCATAACCTGCACCAATAACATGGAAAACTGGGGCAGGCAGTTGCTAAAATTAACCCTGGGGTTACAAACCATGCCATTTGGGTCTGGAATGGAAGCGACCATCGCAGAGATCAGTGTACTCTCTGACCAGATGGTATTCGGGGAAGATAAGGATGGCAATAAACGCATCGACCCCATTCCCGGCGAAGGTGGCGCAGATTGCGCGTACCAACATGCCTATTTTATGGCAGATATGCCTTTGTTGCCCGGTTCGGAGCGTGTACCACCAGCAGTTCAAAAATCAACCCCTTAAAACAAAAAGGCTCCCGCACAAAATGCGGGAGCCTTTTTGTTTTATTTACGGGGAAAACTGAAAGCCTTGACCCGTCATCCCTACATAAGCACCATAAGCAGCAGAAAGACAAGTAAGGAATAAGCCGACGCCGCCCAATGCCATACCCGCAATTGCGAGTGTTTTCTTTTCGGGGTTCTTCATTGCAAGGTACCCAAAAATGATACTTGCAATAGCAAGGGGTCCGCCACATATCGGCAAAAGTGAGGCACACAAACTCGTAATGCCAGTCATCAAGGATACGGCGGCAAAAACCGCTTCATTCCCCTTGGGAGCAGGGGCAGATGAAGGTTCGGGTGAAAAAGGCTGGGATTCCATGATTACATTCTCCTTTAAAGTTGTTTCCAAGATTTTACATCACCTATCCTGGATAGATTATCCATCCAAAGTCCTATCCGTGATCTTGAGCGCTTCGTCTAACACATCAAACCCTTCCTTCAGCTGCGCCTCGGTAATGATCAACGGTGGGATGATCAACACAGTATGCCAGTGAGTGTATAAAAACAAACCGCGGTCGGTACAATATTTTCGCAGCGCCGTCATCTCAGGTGACGACCCGTTCCAGGGCGCCAACGGCTCCTTTGTTTTACGATCCTTTACCAGTTCGATGATACCGAATAGTCCAATGCTACGGACCTCACCAACCGATGGATGAGCTTCGCCCAGATCTGTCAGCATGCGCCTCAACACCGCCCCCATACCTGCCGCATGCTCCACAACCTTATCCTCCTTCATGGCTTGAATGTTCGCCACCGCTGCCGCCAGTGAAATGGGATGTGATGTGTACGTCAGCCCGCTTTCAAAAGCATGTTCATCGAACGCTGCCGCGATCTCTGGCTTCATCGCCACAGCTCCCAGCGGGGCATAGGCAGAGGTGAGCCCCTTTGCCATGGTGATGATATCCGGTACTACGTTCCAATTTTCAATGGCAAACCACTTCCCCGTCCGCCCGAAGCCGCTCATCACTTCGTCGCAGATCATGACAATGCCGTATTTATCGCACAACTTGCGCACCCCTTGCATATATCCATCCGGCGGGATGATGATACCGTTCGTGCCGGTCACCGACTCCATCATGACTGCCGCAATGGACTCGGGACCTTCATAAAGAATGATCTCCTCCAGATGATTAACATAATCTTGCGCGAAGTCAGCTTCGGAGATATTAGGGTTGGTGCGGTGAAAGGTTGAACGGTAACGATATGGGTCAAGGAAATGCACCACACCCGTCATCAAATTCGGTTCCCACGCCACACGGCGCGGATCGCCTGTGGCAGCCATGGCTCCGGCAGATGCACCGTGATAGGAACGATACCGTGTGAGGATCTTATGACGCTTGGTATAGCCCCTTGCCAATTTGATGGCATTCTCATTCGCATCAGCACCGCCAAGGGTGAAAAGCACCTTACTTAACGCGCCATTTGGAGTGACCTGCGCCACTTCTCTGCTTGCCAGGGCGCGAATCTTTGTCGCCATGCCTGGCGCGGCATAGGGCAGCTCTGCAGCCTGCTCTTGCATGGCTTTGATGATACGCTCATCTCCATGACCGATATTGACACACATCGTCATCGAGTTGAAATCAAGGTAGCGTTTTTCATCCACATCCCAAAAATACACACCCTTGGCACGCTTTACGGCAATCGGATTGACTTTGGCTTGAGCAGACCACGTCCAGAAGACGTGGTCTTTCGAGAGAGGAAGAATTTCATTATCGGGAAGATCGAACATGGAAAGTCCTTTGCAAGTTGGGTTTACAGAATCGGTATACATCAAATTATAATCCCCTGCCCATGAACCCATTCCCTTATAAACGCGTCGTTGTCATTGGAACCACCTCATCGGGCAAATCCACCCTGGCAAAACAACTTGCAGATCTTTTCGCCCTGGAATTCATCGAACTGGATGCACTTTTTTGGGAACCGAACTGGAAGGAAGCAGAAACCCCGGTATTTCGAGAACGTGTTGATCGTGCAGTTCAAGCGCAAGGTTGGGTGGCGGCTGGAAATTACAGCAAAGTACGCGACATTCTCTGGAGCCGCGCCGATGCCGTGATCTGGCTGGATTACCCCTTCCACATCGTGTTCTGGCGGCTGCTCACCCGCACCCTGCATCGCAGTATAACCCGTGAAGAACTATGGAATGGGAATCGAGAAAATTTTGCAAACCAACTCAAACTTTGGTCTGAAGATTCATTGATCCATTGGTTCTTCAAAAGTTATTGGCGAAGAAAAAGGGAGATCCCGATCTTGTTGGCAAACCCCGAATTTCAGCACCTCACATCATTGCACTTTCAGCACCCGCACCAGACTGAAAAATGGATCGAAAAGCTGCGCACAAAGATCACTGACCAAGACTCAAAATAAGGGTAAGCACAAGCGCACCTCCTGCCAGCAAACCAATGCGGATCAGGTGACGGTGCAGCATACCGTCCACATCATCGCGCGGCGGTAGACGTTTAAGCCGTTGTTGAAATTCGGTCAGGTCCCAGGCGAAGAATGCAAAAGCGGCTCCGCTGAACATCCAATTCAAACCGAACTCGAACCAGACCCCATATGCGGCAAGAGAAACAGCAAGTAAAACTGCAAGCGCTGAGACCCACCTCCATCCACGCCAAAAAGCCACAAGCCAAAAGCCACCAAACACCACGATCCAACGCATTACATCCTCGTAACCGGTTACCCGGTATCCCAATGCAAATGAACCGGTAGAAATGATCATGCAGGCAATAAGCACAAAGATGAACAAAATTCCTCCGTTAAGCATTTTACCATCCGGCTTAAACCCGCATGATATACTCCCGCCATGCCCGTTGAGAACAAATCGATAAAATCTTCTGGAAGAACCACTGAGGAATGCCAGGGTCAATTGCATCCCAAAGCCATGGAAGGTTTGCATTTATTTAACGCCGGAAAGTTCTTTGAAGCTCATGAGGAGCTTGAAACCGCATGGCGCGATGAGACCGGCGCGATCCGCGACCTGTATCAGGGGATCTTACAAGTGGCTGTCACCTACCTGCACATTACACGCGGGAATTATGACGGTGCGGTCAAGGTCTATGGACGCAGTTTGAAGTGGCTACATGGCTGGAGCGATATCTGTCGGGGAATCCATGTAAAGAAGATCAGGGATGACGCGGAAGTTGTCATGACGGAACTACAACGCCTGGGCAAGGCTGGGATCAACACGTTCGATCTTGCCCTCTTCAAGCCGATCCAATGGAATGAAAAACGGCTGTGGCGTTGTGATCGCTGTGGAAGTGAAATGTATGAGATGAACTGTAAAGTAAGCTGCCCCAACTGCGGCAACCGCTTCGACTGCTCTGACCTGAATTTGTATTTTGATTAAAAGCGAATCTCCGCTTTCATTATCAACTACTCCTAAATGTTATACTCATAAATATGTCCAACTCATCATTTACGAACAAGATCGCCCTCGTCACCGGGTCTGGTCGGGGAATTGGGAAAGCCATTGCCTTGCACTTCGCCAAAAATGGCGCAGATGTGGTTATTAATTTCTTTCGCAACCGTGCCCCTGCAGAAGAGACCGCCCTTGAAGTGGAAAAACTTGGCAGGCGTGCCTTGCTGGTCAAAGCAGATGTAGGCGATATGGACGATCTGAACCGTCTGTTCGATGAAGTGGAAAAGGAATTTGGCGGGCTGGATATTCTCATCCATAATGCGGCTTCGGGGTATAACCGCCCGGTCATGGAACAAAAGCCCAAAGGCTGGGACTGGACCATGAACATCAATGCCCGAGCACTGTTATTCGCCGCTCAACGAGCTGCACCTCTTATGGAAAAACGGGGTGGCGGAAGTATTGTCAGTATTTCGAGTGCCGGGTCGGTGCGTGTGCTGCCAGATTATGTAGTGGTCGGCGCAAGCAAAGCAGCATTAGAATCCCTGACTCGCTATCTCGGCGTGGAACTGATCCGGCGTGGCATCCAGGTCAACGCGGTGTCACCCGGTGTGGTGGAGACAGAGGCGTTGCATCACTTCGCATCCATGGGCGGGCAGGAAAACATCCTCCAAAAATTTACGGAGATGGTACCTGCCGGTCGGCTCATTACGCCGGAAGATGTTGCCGAAGTGGTGGCATTTTTATGCTCCCCCGCTGCAGCAATGATCGTCGGGCAAACCATCGTCGTGGATGGCGGCTATACGTTGCCCATCCAACAGTAAAGAACAGGATCTTTTATGTTTCAATCTACTTCCCCAACCCGTTTCGACTTGCGTTTTTCCATCGCAGGGATTCCCATACGCGTCCACCCGTTGTTTTGGGTGATCGCCATTTTACTCGGCTCAAACTCGAACAACTTGCTGATGATCCTGGTTTGGATCGTGGTTGTTTTCGTTTCCATTCTTGTGCATGAACTGGGACATGCCTTTGCCTTCCGGCGCTTTGGGCAGCCTTCAAATATCCTACTGCATTTCTCCGGCGGGTTGACCATCCCCGAGTCTTTACCATGGGGCAGCGGATACGCCACGGTCAGCTTGACCCCGAACCAACATATCTTCGTCTCCCTTGCCGGACCCTTTGCCGGGTTTGCCCTCGCCGCACTTACCCTCGCTGTTGGCACTGCGCTAGGCGGGCAGATCATTTTATCCACCCTGCTGGGCTTCATTCCATTTCCGATCGTGTTGCTGCCTTATGGCAGCGGAATGTTAAACGAAGTATTCCTCACTTTTTTGTGGGTTAATGTTTTTTGGGGCATCGTCAACCTGCTGCCGGTCTTCCCATTGGATGGCGGTCATGTCACCCGATATGTCTTGATCCAAAGCGACCCGCGGAATGGGTTGCGCACTTCGTTGTGGGTATCCGTCGTCACCGGCGGCTTGCTTGCGGTGACTGGGCTGCTGGTCATGAATAGTATTTACATGGCATTCCTTTTTGGTCTGCTGGCATTCCAAAGTTACCAAATGCTGCAGGGTTTATCGGCAAGACGGTATTGATCTGCATTAAATCAAAAAGGGACGGTCATCCAAACCGTCCCTTTTTTGATTCATACTGGCTATGGTATCGTCATTACAAAGATGCCTGAGAAGTTTACTGTAAGGGTGATGGAGCCGTCCACTTGCTGCACCCCAGAAGTTACAACACGCAGATCATCTGGGTCTTCCGGGTGTAATGGGAAGCTGGTGCCAGCCTCAAAGATCGGCAATTTCATCCAGCCGCCTTTCCCGCCATTCAGGGTGGGGTCCCAGAACAAAATGGAGGGTGTCCGACCGCGCACCGTTTTAGGAAGCGCAAAACTGATCGTAACAGTGCCATTCTGGTTAAGGATCGTATTGCCGGAGGCATCCGTCAAACTGACCCGCACACCACCCAAGAACTGGGTTCCAGCCCCCAATGCGCCCGGCAGGTCTTTAACAGTGACTTCGTTTAGACTGCTAAAGCCTTCATAAGGACAACCCACATTGACGAAAGTTCCATCGGATAGTTCGTGGACTGTGCTGCTGAATTGCGAGCAATCCTGTGCCACAGGTTGAACGGTCGGAGCGGGAACGATCTGCGGTTTCTTCGGCTCGGTCGGTTCTTGCACCTCAACCGGGCAGATGGTCGGCTCGCGCAGGTCAAGTAAATAATCACCCGTCCCGTTACCGCCAAAGACAGACGGGGCAACGAAGTTCAGGGTGCCTGCGGGTCCGGGCATTGCCAGAATGCCGTATTCGCCATTATTAGTGAACGTTCCAGCATCCACATTCACGATCACTTGAGTGGTGGCTTCGCTAGCACCACGGCAGTAAGCTGTTTGAGGGGTGTAGATCTCAACCCCGTTCACGCCATTTTGATCGGCAGTGACGTTGTTCAATTCCACTGTTGCACTGCTGATCACGATCAAGCCTGTTGTTGTGTTGTGGTTGAACGAACTGTCTGTGACAAAAACGTTGCCGCCGCTATAGGATTTCAACATAGCGCCGATATCCGTCAGATCATCATTGGAGGTTGTGGCAACACCATCATCGCCAAGAACAGATACGGTATCGAGATTAATATCGCCTTCGTTTGTACTGGCATAAATACCGTAGTACCCATTTTCCACAATTTCCCCGTCCAGAACGAACACATTTCCAAGCCCACTTGTGGAAAGATACATCCCTTTGGATTTATTGTAAGATGCTTCCACATCCGTCAGGTTCAGGTTGCCGTCTTGAGTGGAAGCCTGAATTCCAAAGGTTCCATTGCTATTGAAATGATCTGTACCCGGTACGGTGTTGGAAACAGAGATCGTGCCTGTATTTTTGGTACTCAAGACCGCTCCCGCGCCAAAGCGGTTGCCATCGGCGGTTACATCCACAAGGGTTATATTTCCACCATTGCTATGGGCATACAAACCGGGATCCTGTGGAAAATTGAAATGTACATTTTCATTGAAGGTGCTGTTTGTAACATTGATATTCCCTTGAGCTTCCACATAGGCGCCGTTGGTCCCGTTATAGGACGCCATCACGTTAAGCAGGGTTACAGTGCTGCCTGATTCAATATGCAGACCGGTCCAGGAATTTCCAGTAATATTGCTTTCGCCAAAATTACTGTCAGAAACGTCGACTGCGCCGGTTCCTGCACTTGTATCCAACAATGCGCCAAAACTATTGGAGTTTGCGGTGACGTTGGTCAGGGTCAGGCTGCCATCGGTGTACACATCCAAACCGTAGGCATTTACATTACCCGTGAATTCACTCTGGTCAATGTTGACGTTACCAGTGCCGTCTTTATCGGCGCTGGTAATAACCGCACCATCAAGTCCGTTATTATTTGCCTGGGTATTATCCATGTTTAGCCCGCCGCCCGATTCAACGGTCAAGCCAACAAAATCATTTCCATTGAAAGTATTACCCGTCAGGCTGGTGATCGTCACCAAACCGGTTCCAACACATAGCCCGGTCACACTGTCATATTGACAGGTATCCAAATAGGCGCCGGTTAGCAGGTTATTATCTGCCGAGACTGTATCCAATGAAATGGTTCCGCCAGAAGAAACCTGCAAACCATTGCCCTGGTTGCCATTAAATTGGCTGTCATCGATGTCAACATTCCCGGAGCTGACGATCATTGCACCATCACCATACCCCGAAGGGTTGGCCATCGTATCGTTAACCGACACATTATCCAACGTGGTGCTGCCTGTGTTATCTACGAACAAACCATAGCCGCTATTATCAGTGGCAGAGATCACCAGGTTGTTGAGCGTAACATTCCCACCCCAGTTTAATATAGCCAGAGCCACATCCACATCAGAAACCCCGGTAATCGTGGTATTGTTGCCGCCGCTCCACCCGCCTCGAATGGTCAGGTTGCTGGCACCAATATTTGTCAACACAGAGCCGTTGAACAAGATCTGGGCATTGTCGTTCCCGTTATAGGTATCTTCAACCCAGATGATGCCATCGCCCGTATAAACAGGTGACCCTGAAACTGCGTCGGCAGCCAGGGCATCGATCAAATCGTCGAACGTTCCAAAGTTTGCTGTACAACCAGCATCACCCGGTGTGGCAGATGCAGGGCACCACATCGGGTCACTGGAGGCAATGATCACCGCAGCTTCTTCTGTAGCGAGCGGAACGACCTCTCCAGATTCATTGACCACGATCAGGTCTGTCCCTTCAGGCGCCTGTTCAAGAACTTCAGGAACAAAGACCGGCTCTTCTACGACGGCGTCCTCACCGGTTGGGTCTGAAGCGGGAGCACTATCGCCAGAAGGCTCCGATGTGTCCCCATCGTCTGCATAAACAACAGACGGGCCGACAGCGCCTGCAATTAACGCGGTAATAACCGCCATTAATAATAGGAAAAAATGGGATTTATCTTTCATATTGCTTCTCCAATGTGAATTTCAACGAGTTAAATGACCCGATATTGAACATCTACATCATAGAAGCCAAGTGCAAAATCGTCAATTTTAGGGGGCTCAAAACGGCTAACATTTTTGTAAGCCCCCTCCTTACACAGCAACATCATAGTCGCCGTATAAATTACGAACACAATCGCATTATCCCACCTTGCGGATCGCCATCATCGTCAGGTCATCTGCCAGCGGCAGCGGGTCGATAAAATCATTCAGGCAATCTTCAATGGATCGAATGACCTCCTCAGCAGTGCCAGCCGGTAAGGATGCCATCACATCCAACAGACGCACTTCACCGAACAGATCCCCGCTCGGTGAGAACGCCTCGGTCAATCCATCGGTATAAAGCAGGAGCGTATCCCCCAACGCAATGGTCAGGGTACGTTCTTCCATGACCGGCTGCTCCATCACCCCCAAGGCAATAGATGTTCTTGTCAGCTTTTCCAAACTTCCATCATTCTTCACCCAGAACGGCGGGTTATGCCCCGCATTGACATAAGTGAACGTCCCCAACGCCAGATCCAACTCACCATACACTGCGGTCACGAACATTCCCTGCTGGGTATCTGGCAAAAGAAAATCGTTCACTCGCCGCAGCGCCGCAGCAGGGGATGCCGTTTCCAGCACAGCGGCGCGCATGAGCGTGCGCGTCAACGCCATGAACAACGCAGCCGGCATGCCCTTTATCCGCCACGTCTGCAATGAAAATACCCAGCTTGTGGTTCGGCAGTTCGATCACATCGTAAAAATCACCGCCCACTTGCCGGGCTGTGCGCCAGCGTGCCGCGATCTGCCAGTTGGGATGGGTCGGTAAAACGCTCGGGATGAAGGTCTGCTGAATTTGGCGTGCCAGTTGCACTTCCGTTTCGAGGCGCTCGCGCACCACCATCTCCCTGCTGCAACAGGTCGCTCTGTATTGCCATCGCCGCCTGCTGTGAAATGCCATTGATGATCTCAAGCCGCCGCATACGAAAGCGACGCGCATTCTCATCCTCTTCGATCAACATCACTCCGAAGATATCGCTCTTGATGGAAAGCGGGACGGCGATCAATAAACGTTCCGCATTAACAACATCCGCTTCACTCCACGCCTCAGGCTGGATCTCGAACCAATCTTTCGGCTGCACCTGCGCCTTAAGCGGATGCGTTACCAGCGTATTCTGCTCCAGCGCCCAAACAATGAACGGAAAATCTGCCAGCGGCAGAGTCTTCTCCGTCATAATGGCTTCCTCTTCTTCTGAGAAACCATATTCCTGCGATGCCTGCAACGCCTGATACTGATGGTCGAGTCGGTACAGGATCACGCGCTTGACACCAACAAGGATCGGCATGATACGGATGATGGAGCCAAGTATTTCATCCAGATCGCTTAAACTGACGACTGCCTGTGCAACTTGCAACAAAGCCGCTGAGGCATATGCCTGCTCCTGTGCCGCGTCGAACAGGCGGGTATTTTCGATCGATACCGCCGCATAGTTCGCGAACGTACTTGCAATGGCACGGGCTTCATGCCCATAGCGCCCGGGAGAGTGATGCGCCAACGTCAGAATACCCAACGGACGGTCACCCACTCGCAACGGCGCAACAATGGAAGAATAATCGGGAGAAAAACCTGCAGTGATGCCAGCCGGACCCATGGGGTCACCGGGTCGGCGAATAATGGGCGTCTCTGACTCCAACGCATCTGCCATAACGTATGTTGACTCAGGATTGGCAAGACAGGTATTCTCAAGCTGGTTTCCATCCATACCATGCACGGCAGAAAGACACAACTCACCGTCTTGCAGCAGCCAGATGGCAGAAGTATCCACCGGCAGGTTGCGGTCCAATTCACCGAGGATCATCTCGAGTACTTCATCCACACCGGCATTGCTGGAGACCAAGCCTGCCACATCGCGCAGACTATCCCCCACCTGACGCCGCCATTGCTCGGAACGATATAAGTCGGCATTGCGGATCGCCGCCGCCATGGTATCTGCCACGGCTTCGAACATGATACGGTCATCTTCCGTGAAGGCATTCAATTTATCCGATTGAATATCCAGCAAACCAACCACGCGCTCGGCAAAGATCAATGGCACGCATAATTCTGATTTGGTATTCCGGGGTGGCAGCGGCGAATCGACATAGCGTTTATCTTTGGAAACATCATTGGCGATCACAGTGACGCCATTCCGCGCCACCCAAGGCATGATGCCCTGCTCTTCATCCAAAGGGATCGTGAAGCCTTCGAGTTTTTTACTGCGTTTGCCGCTGCCCGCTTCATACATGATCATGCGGCGGTTGGGGTGAACGGTGAAAAGCGAAACATGCGGGTACCCAAATTTTTCATGGATCAATGTGGCAGCGTCGCGCATGAGTTGAGAGAGGTCAAGAGTGGAAGTGACGCTTTTACTGACTTCGGAAACCAGGGTCAATTGAGTGGCGCGGCGGCTCAGGTCACTATAAAGGCGGGCGCCTTCAACGGCACGTGCCACGTTATCAGCAAGTGCGCGCAAAATGAGCAGGTCAATGGGATGGAAGGCTCTCGGCTGGTTGCTCTGCACATCCAACGCGCCGAGAATGTGGTCTTCGATCTTTAGCGGGATGACCACTTCAGAGCGGGTTTCGGGCAGGCTATCGATGAAACGGTAACGCGGGTCGGCTTGAACATCGTCACAGACGATCTCGGTTCCGGTTTTGGCAGCTTCACCGATCAAACCCTGACCAATCTCCACTTCCAATGCAATGGAGGCTTTGCGCTTGCCTTTGCGCGGCGCGACGGCACTGGCGCGGAAATGCAAGGCATGGTCACTCGGCTCAAGTGTAAAAAAGGCGACGTAATAAAAGTTGAAGGTGTTCTGAATGAGTTTGGTGACCCGCGCGGCGAGTTCGTTCACATCCAACACGTTGGCGATCTGTGAGCTGACTTCGCGCACGAGATTAAGCTGGCGCAAGCGGAACTGTTCCACTTCGGCGCGGTGTGAGGCGAAGAGGTTAACGGAAACGATCTGCCCCAAGCCCTGGAGCAGGTTTAATTCGTCGCTTGAAAATTCGGGTCCTTTGGGGCGGGTAATTTGAAGCGCTCCCAGTGTGATCCCCTGATCTTCGAGCGGGACAGCGGCAAAGGCTGAGGTAGAAGCGCTGGTTTTCTTCTTACTGATATTTTTTGCGAGTTTCCCGGTTTTGACAGCACGCTTCATGCCTTCGAGCGCGGGCTGGGTCGGGAAAAGATGCCCGTCTTCCCAATCGGGCAGGCGAAAAATACCTTCTTTTAACCAGACATCCACCTGCCCACCGATCAGACGATTCGCAAGGTTAATGATCCGGTCGCGCTGCGCGCTGAGAGAGTCTTCGCTCCGCAGCTGTTCACCCAGGCTGGCGAGTTGAAGCCAGTCCCAGGAGGATCGGGTTGCGGCGCACATGGAGTTATTCTCTCCGTTTTTTCATGGTGAGCAGGTTGCCCGATTTGGAAGATTCGTAACTCACACTGTCCATTAACTTTCGCATCAGGTAAACGCCCAAGCCGCCGATCTGTCGTTCGGATAGATCGGCCTTGAGGTTGGGTTCTTTCACGGTGGTGGGGTTGAATGATCTTCCAGTATCGTGCATGGTGATGATGATCTGGTCCCCCTGCATGTCGCAGGTCATCGCCAATGAGGCATTAGGCACGCCTTCGTAGGCATGCTCAATGATGTTGGAAGCGGCTTCGTCGGCGGCGAGCTGGAGGGAGTAGATGGTTTTATCTGAAAACCGCCCTCACGCGCAACATCGGCAACCGCATCACGGATCTCGTCCAGAAATTCAAACCTGGCTGGAAAGGTATAAGCTGGCATAAAGAAAATGATATGCCGCCTCCTGTATTCAAGAGACGGCATTCCAAGGTCTGATTGGAGCCTTTTGTTAGAAACTTCCCACGGCGGCGACGGTATCGTCGAAGGTCTTGAAGAGTTCAGTGAACCCTGCAAGTTCGAGGGCTTCGCGAATGCGATCTGGGACATGCACGAGCACCACTTCGCCGCGATTGTAGCGCTTGCAGTTGCGCTGGGCGGCAAGCAGGGCGCGGAAACCGGCACTGGACATATATTCCAACCCGCTCATATCGAGGGCAAGTTTGAAACGTCCGTTATCGTTGGCGGTCTCAAGCGCTTTTGCAAATTGGGGAGCCGTTGCGCTGTCAACCCGTCCTTTTACTGCGATCAGATCACAATGCTTGAATTCTTGTGTGGTGATTTCCATAATTTCTCCTCCGGGCGGGGTTTCGATAATTGATGAACGGCAAAATTATATCACGACCATTGAGCGAGGTTGCAGGATTCACCAGCATGGACGCTATCCCGCCAAGGTTTGTACTGAGCAATCTCAAAGTAAAGATGATGAGTAATATATTTTTCAAAACCAAAATTAAATTATGGAATTTACAAGTTTGTTAGGCAACTTCCCTTAAATGCCCAATCATCCACCTACAAACACCTATGCCCGATGCGACTAAATCGTTTACAATATGGGCGTTATTATTAGGAGAGCTATCATGTCAGGCGAACCGACACTCGTGATGCTGATCGAAGATAATGTGGACCATGCCGAGCTTGTCATCCGAACGATGGAAAACAACCCCATCCCCACACGGATACAACACCTCACTGACGGGGAAACAGCTTTGGATTATCTACTGCGCCGCAACAATTTCAGCGAACCTTCCAGCAGCCCACGCCCACATCATCCTTTTAGACCTGCGCCTCCCCGTGTAGATGGGCTTGAAGTCCTGCGCATCATCAAAGAAGAAGAGGAACTCCGCAGCATCCCAGTCGTCATCCTCACCACCTCGGAAGCCGAAAAAGACATGACCCATGCCTACGGGAATTATGTCAACAGCTATCTCGTCAAACCGGTGGGGTTCGAAGATTTCAGCAACCTGATGAAAGACCTGGGCGTCTATTGGTTGGGTTGGAACAAACAACTCCGCGCTTAACTCCTATGCCCAGCGACACCATTCATATTTTACTGGTTGAAGATGAAGACCCCCATGCGGAGTTGATCCAACGCGCCTTCGAAGATCAGGAAACCGAATTCCAGATCCACCGTGTGCGCTCGCTCAGTGAAGCCCGCGAAAAAATAAAACAGCGCGAACCCAGACTCATCATCGCCGATTGGCGCCTGCCCGATGGCGAAAGCCTGGAACTGCTGCCCAATCATCGCGACCCCCTCGCCACCCCCATCATCCTCATGACCAGTTACGGCAACGAACGCATTGCCGTGGAAGCGCTCAAATCAGGCGCACTCGACTACGTCGTCAAATCCCCAGAGTCGATGCTGGATATGCCGCACCTCGCCCGCAAAGCGCTCGACCAATGGAAATCCCGCGCCGACCGCATCCACATGCAGGAAGCGCTTCTGGAAAGCGAAGCGCACTTCCGCCTGCTTGCCGAGAACGCCAGCGACATGATCGCCCGCCTCACCATAACCGGGCAGATGTTCTACGTCTCCCCGGCATGCAAGACCATCCTTGGCTACCTGCCCGAAGATATGTTCGGCTTCAAAATATTCGACTTGATCCATGAAGAAGATAGTCCCGCTGTAAAAGGACTGTTCCAACAAAACCCGGGTGACGCCCCATACACCATCACCTACCGCGCCAAACACAAACACGGGCATTACGTCTGGCTGGAAACCTCTGCACGCGCCATCATCGACCACGACACCAACAGCGTCATTGAGATCCAATCCACCTCACGCGATATCACCGAACGCAAAAAAGCCGAAGAAGCCCTGCAGCTCGCCCACGACCAGTTACGCGACGCCTACGAACGCACCATCGAAGGCTGGGTGCGCGCGCTTGACCTGCGCGACCGTGAAACAGAAGGACACACCCAGCGCGTCACTGAGATCACCCTCAAAGTGGCAAAACAGCTTGGGTTCAGCGAAGAAGAACTCTCCCACATCCGGCGAGGCGCGCTTCTGCACGATATGGGCAAGATCGCCATCCCCGATGAGATCCTGCAAAAGCCGGGTCCGCTTAACGAAACCGAATGGGAAAAAATGCGTCAGCATCCCAACTACGCCTACGACATGCTTTCCCCCATCGCCTACCTGCGCCCCGCATTGGATATCCCCTACTATCATCACGAACGTTGGGATGGCAGCGGCTACCCGCACGGCTTGAAAGGCGATCAAATTCCGCGGGTTGCGCGCCTCTTCGCCATCGTCGACGTTTGGGATGCACTGCGCAGCGACAGACCCTACCGAAAACAACTGCCGCGTGAACAGGTCATCGAATACCTGCGCGAAAAATCCAACATCCTGTTCGAACCCAAGTTGGTCGATCTATTCCTCGCATTCGTCGAATCACATAATCTTTGATTTGACACGCCCCCCTTCATCGGGTATGCTTGCGGCGTCCGGGCAGGCCCGGCGCGGCGAAGCCTTTCGAACCCCGCCAGGATCGAAAGATAGCAACGGTAAGGAAGAGTCTTCGGGTGCCGCCGGTTCCCTGCCCGGATATTTGTTTAACTCCATACTATAATTCTCCACATGCCTTCCACAAAATTCATCTTGATCGTCCTGGCGCTTGCACTTGGTGCCGGTCTTGGGCTCGTCTACGGTTGGGTCATTGACCCGGTCGAATACACCGATGTAACTCCCGACGTTCTGCGTGAAGATTACAGAGTGGACTATGTACTCATGACCGCAGAAGCTTATCAAAACGATTTCGATGCCGAAGCCGCCGCACGTCGTATTGCACTGCTTGGCAGCGCCCCACCCGCCGAGATCGTTTCTTCTGCACTGGAATATGCCAGCCTCAACGGCTTCACTCAGGCGGAGATCCTCTCACTGCAAACCTTGCTAACCGCCATGCAAACCTACCAACCCAATGCGGATGCAAACCCATGAGGCAGCTTCCGCAAAACTCCATCCTTTATCTCATTCTTGCGCTTCTTGCCGGGTTTGGGCTGGGTCTGGCATACGCCTGGCTGCTCGCCCCGGTCACCTATGTGGATGCGCACCCCGCACTTCTGCGTGCAGACTTCAAAGATCAATACCGCATCGCCATCGCCGCTTCCTACGCCGCCAACAAAGACCTGCCCCGCGCCCAAGCCCGCCTCAGCCTGCTCGGCGACATAGATCCGGTCAGCGAACTCAGCGCACTCGCACAACGTATGCTCGCTGAAGGCGAATCCTTCGAGAAAGCCCGCCCCCTCGCGCAACTTGCCACCGACCTTCAACGAGGTAGTGTCAGCGAACCGTTCACATCCACACCATACCCAACTTTCAACACCCCAGACGTCCCCCTGCCAACCACAGTGGTGGAAACCATTCAACCGAATGAACCGATCGAAGAAGCCACCCCACTTTCCCCGCCAACCGTCTTCTTTGAACAAACACCACTGACCCCTCTCGCTCAAGTAACAGTGACCGCACGCCCCACTTTTACACCCACCCCTGGTCCTGGCGCGCCCTTCATCCTCACCAGCCAGGAAACAGTCTGCGACCCCGGCATGGCGAAGGTCATGCAATTCAACTTGTTGAATTCACGCCGAGACCCGATCTCCGGTGCCGAGATCGTCGTAACCTGGGACCAGGGCGAAGACCGCTTCTTTACCGGGCTCAAGCCTGAATTGGGAGATGGATACGCCGACTTCCTCATGGAGGCGGATACGGTATACAACATCCGCATCGTTACGGGCGGCGCATTCGTTCCCGATGTCAGCGCCCCACTTGCACAGATGCAAATGGAGCGAGTTACCCCGGCGGTAGCTTACTCACGTTCCAACAACCCTAGTCGATGCAACCAAACCTGTGTTCAATCGTTATATCCACCAGATAATTTTCAAGGAGCAACAATATGAACACATCCTACACAGAGCAAAAACCCGGGCTGGTGACCGCCATTGCCGTGATGACTTTACTCAGCGGCATCACCAACCTCTTTTGGGGATTCGTCGCATCGGCAACCGCGCTCGGAACCTTGGTTGGCGTGGTCTGTCTTCCGATCACCATCTTGCCCACAATCCTCGGCATCTTTGAGATCATTTATGCGGCAAAACTACTGAGCACCCAACCACAGCCGGTACAACCCGCCACTTCCATTGCCGTATTCCAGATCCTCACCTTTTTAATGGGCAATATCTTCTCAATGGTGGTTGGCATCCTCACACTGATCTTTTACAGTGATCTTACAGTCAAAGATTATTTCAAGCGCATCAACCAGCCAACTATGGTTTCCGCAAATCCAGTCACTCCACCGCAACCCATTCTGGAAGTCAGTACCCCTGCACTGCCCCTCGAAGCGGTTGAAGTCCCCGCCTCCGAAGAACCTGTCCAGCCTGAAAAAGTCAAGCGAACCCGCAAAGCAGCCAAATAAAATATTCCCCGAACAAAAAAGCTCACTCTCGAAACCTAAACCTTGAGGGTGAGCTTTTCATTTATAGTGAACCATTGAACTGACAGCGTCTTTCATTTTTTCCCTCTTTATTTTTTCAGGTTCACACGGATTGCAAAGTGATTCTGTTTTAGCACTATGCAGTAAAAATTCGAGAGTGTAAAATGAGACTAAGGTACCCTACAAAAGACCTTAATTGCTAGTGTATCCTTGTATTGATCAACTTACAAAAAGAGGAGAAAAGAACATGAAATCATATCGTATGGTATTTGTCTTTTTGGCAATTATGCTGGCTGTCAGTTTGGCATGCAGTGCCACATCACAACAAGAGCCTACCGCCAACCCCACCTTGCCCCCTATTCCGACCAATCCCCCCGTCCAGCAGGACCAGCAGCAGGGACAACAGCAGGACCAGCAGCAAGGACAGCAGCAAACTACCGATAACGGGATCGTTACATTTGTTGATGCAAATAACCTATTGGCGTTCGACCTGCCCGGCGACTGGACCTACCTCCACACCGATCACGGCGATACGATCTACACAGATGTAACTGCCTACACCGATACCTTCACCTCCCCTGATGAAGCGGCAAAAATTGAAAGTCTGGTCATGTTCGCGAACGAAGGTGTTACCGTCAACAATTCGATCAGTCAGGCTGTAGCGCTCGACATCTTGAACACCTACTACAGCAGCACCGGAACAAATAATGGTGATATTCGCATCAAGAGCGACCAGATCATGCAAGATGGTTCAGAACGTTTCGAGTGGATTTCCAAAGGCGGTAATTACACGGGCGTATCCTTCTTTGAAGTGCGCGGCGACGACAAACGCACCTGGTTAATGCTGACCGCCTGGTGGGACAACAATGCCGATCAGGCAGTCCTTGATGTTGTCGATAATGCCATTGCTACTTACCGTATTCCGTAGTCCCGCTATAACCACACAAAAAACAAAAAGAGTACTTCGGTACTCTTTTTGTTTTTAATAAAACCCATATAATCATATAAATTTAAGGAGAATAATTAATAAATGAAAAGTTACCGTATGATATTTGCTTTTGCCGCCCTTTTAATGGTTGTCAGCCTGGCGTGTGGCGGTTCATCCACCCCTGCTGTGAACCCCACTATTCCGCCCGTTCCAACCAACGTTCCCCAAGATCAGGGTGAGCAGCAACAGCAGCAACCCGCAGATAATGGACTGGTCACCTTTACTGATGAGAACGGTCTCGCCGCCTTCGACCTGCCCGGCGACTGGCTGTACAGCCATACCACCGGTGACAACTACTACGTAGACCGCTTCACATCTCCCGATGAAGTGTCGGGCTTCGTTGAAAACCTTGTTTACAACGACGGAACGGCTTTCGTAAAGAGCCAGAAGGGGCAATTCGCTCTGGAGTTGATCAACAACTTCTATAGCGCCACTGGCGCTGTCGGCGATATCCGCATTTCCAGCGATCAGATCATGAACGACGGTTCCGAACGCCTCGAATGGGTTTCCAAAAGCGGCGGTTATTCCGGAGTCTCCTTCTTCGAGACTCGTGGCGACGACAACAGCACCTTTATGATGCTCACCTCCTGGTGGATGGGCAGCGCAGACCAGGCAACCATAGACACCATCAACAACGCCATCGCCTCGTACCGCATTCCGTAATCAAAACTACTCTATCAAAAGACCCTCGCGAAAATTCGCGAGGGTCTTTTATTTTCAGAGTGCTACAATAAAAACATGACCGCACCAGACATCCGCCCTTCACCGATAGCAGGGACTTGGTATCCTGAGAATCCCAAAATATTAGCCGCCAGCATAGACAAATTCCTGGCAGAGGTCAAACTGCCAAAATTAAGCGGACAGGTCATCGCAGTCATCGCACCGCATGCCGGGCACCGTTACTCCGGTGCAGTTGCCGCCCATGCCTTCGCGACATTGCACGGACTTGCCCCCGACCTCGCTGCTGTCATTTCACCGTTCCACAACTACAGCCCGCACCCTCTACTCACGACCAAACACCAAGCCTATGCCACACCTCTAGGTGAGCTCGAAGTGGACCGATCTGCTTTGGCTGAACTTCAAAGCCAGCTTCCTCTGCCCATCACCCCCATGGCAAACGACCGGGAACATTCGCTTGAGATCGAGCTTCCCTTCTTGCAGCGCATCTTCAAGAACAAATTCAAACTTCTACCCATTATGTTGCGAGCACAGGAAGATTCCATTGCAAAGCAGCTTGGCGAAGCGCTGGCACATACGCTGCAGCACAAGAACGCCATCCTCATCGCATCCACCGACCTGTCACATTTCTACGACCAACGAACCGCCAGCACATATGACCAGGAAATGCTAAAACGATTTGAAGCGTTCGACCCTGCTTCGATCTTTGAAGCCGAGCAAACCGGCAAAGGCTTCGCCTGCGGGCATGCCGCAGTTGCCGCGGTAATGTGGGCGGCACAAGCTCTTGGAGCGAACAAGGTTCAAGTCCTTAAACATGCCACATCCGGGGATGTCACCGGTGACTATTCCTCTGTGGTCGGCTATGGCGCCGCAGTGATCTTAAAACAATAACGCGCCAGAGTTTCCTCCGGCGCGCCTTCACCTGTTTATTAACTCTACCCCCTGCTATTCCATTCCTTCACAACCTGAAGGAATGTCTTTTTCAACTGTTCATCGGGCAGGTTCGCCACACCTTCATATTTCTCGCCGTTCACCCATATCTCCAACCCACCATCGGGAGCCGTCCCAAAGTCGATATTAAAAGATTTTAGGTAAGGGTCACTTTCCACTTTTGCACGCAACACATCTTCGATCTGTTCAGCAAAGGGTGCTGCAAGTTTCTCGCCTTCATCATGATCGAACAGCGCTACGCCTTCCCCATCCTTCAGGGTTGCCGCCACAGTTTCAGCCGGAGGCATCGCATGCATCCATTCTGGTTTCCCATCTGTTTTCTCCGTCAGGTTCACCTGATTTGACTTCATGAATACAAGCGCCAGCATCACCAAGGCAACCACGATCATTACCCCGCCTGCTACAAGAATAAGAATACTCATATCGATCAGCCTCCGTTCAAGATATTATAAAACATTATAATCACCTCATGTTTGCCCGCCTTGCCGTCAACATCCCTGCAATTTCCGGCGTCTTCGACTATTCTGTCCCCGCCGAACTCGCGCCACACCTCCAGGCAGGCTGCCTTGTCACAGCTCCATTTGGAAATCAAACCGTGCAGGGCATTATCGTCGAGTTGACCGACTCTTCCTCCGTACCGAATCTCAAACCGATCCTTGACCTGCTCGACCCTGCCCCGCTTCTCACCCCGCCCCAACTTGCGCTTGCCATGCGGTTAGCGGACTCTACGCTGAATCCACTCTCCGCCATCATCGGCATGATGATCCCCACCGGGTTAAGTCAGCAAGCAGATGTGCTTTACTCACTCGCAGACCACAGACCACAGACCGCAGACAACGGTCGGCTGTCCCCGTCAGTGGTCGTCTTTTGATAAACCTTCTGACCGAACGCGGACCCCTGCGCGGACGTCAGATCGACTCTCACTTCGCCAAAGTAGATTGGCGTAAGACCGCCAACATGCTCGTCAAAAAAGGCGTGTTGACTTCGAAGAACGTCCTGCCGCCGCCACGCGTACGCCCAAAGAATATCCGCGTTGCGCAGCTTGCCGTCACACCTGAAGCAGCTCAGGCGGAGATAAGCTCTCTTGGCTCCACAAAAGCGACTCAAACCCGGCGTGAAGCGGCTCTGCGCTTCCTCATCCAACAACCTGTGCCGGTGAATCTTTCGTGGGTTTATGCGCAAACCGGCAGCAACATCGCCGACTTGCAAGAACTTGAAGAACGCGGTTTGATCCGCTTGTTTGAGAACGAGATTTTCCGAGACCCATTGGAAAGGGTCGAACAACAGGAAGCGAACAGCGAGTTATCACTAACCTCTGAACAAAATGATGCGTTGCATGCGATCCTTTCATCTTTTCGCAATCAGCCTGCTCCCTTCCTTTTATACGGTGTGACTGGTTCCGGCAAAACGGAAATTTATTTACGAGCAGCGGAAGAAGTGATAAAGAACGGCAAGCAGGCGCTGATCCTCGTCCCTGAAATTGCGTTGACCCCACAAGCCGTACGGCGCTTTGTCTCGCGTTTTCCAGGGCAGGTCGGCTTGGTTCACTCGAAGCTTTCTGAAGGGGAACGATACGACACCTGGCGCCGTGCCCGTGATGGGAAGTTGAACGTCATCATCGGCGCACGCTCGGCATTGTTTGCGCCGTTGCCAAACATCGGTCTCATCGTCGTGGATGAGTGCCACGACAGTTCCTATTATCAAAGCGAGCCGCCGTATTACAACGCGGTGACCGCCGCAGAAGAATATGCCCGTCTATGTGGGGCAGTGTGTGTACTCGGCTCTGCCACACCAACCGTCGAACAACGTTATACCGCCGAGCACTCCCTTCGCCTTTCGGGAGAAGGGTCGGGGATGAGGGTGTTAGAACTGCCGAATCGCGTGACTGACTCAAACCTTCCGCCCGTCCAAGTAGTGGACATGCGCGAGGAGTTAAAGAACGGCAATCGCGGGATTTTTTCAAAAACACTAGCAGAGTCTTTAGCAGAAGTGCTCGAGCGCAAAGAGCAGGCAATTGTTTATCTCAACCGCCGTGGAACCTCCACCTACATCTTCTGCCGTGATTGCGGCACGACCCTGAAATGCCCCAACTGCGAAACGCCGTTGACGTTGCATGTCGACGGACAAATGTCAAAGGTCAATGGATTGCTTTGCCACCGCTGCGGATACACGCGCCAGATGCCAAAGACCTGCCCGACTTGTGCGAGCACGCAAATTCGTGAATATGGTTTGGGCAGTGAAAGAGTGGAAGCGGAAATCAAATCCATGTTTCCACAAGCGCGGACTCTACGATGGGACTGGGACACGACTCGTCAGAAAGATGCGCACGAGATCATCCTGACCCACTTTGCGAATCATCAAGCCGATATTTTGGTCGGCACACAAATGCTCGCCAAAGGTTTGGATTTACCCTTGGTCACATTAGTTGGCATCGTGCTGGCAGATGTCGGTTTGAATTTGCCCGATCCATTCGCCAATGAAAGAGTATTTCAAACACTTACCCAAGTAGCTGGGCGGGCAGGTCGCTCTTCACGCGGCGGCAAGGTCATTATGCAGACCTTTACCCCGGAACATTATGCACTTCAATTTGCCGCCGGGCATGATGTGAACGGATTTTATGCGCGTGAATTGGAATATCGAAAATTATTAGGCTACCCACCCTTTGCGAAATTGGCACGACTTGAATATAAGAATGTAGACAATGCCAAAGCGGAAGAAGAAGCCAAAAAAATGGCAGACAAGCTAAAGTTAAAGCTTGAGGCGGGCGGGTTCCGTCAAACGGAATTAATTGGTCCCGTTCCCTGTTTCTTTGCCAAAGAAAATGGCGAGTACCGCTGGCAGGTCGTCTTACGTGGACCCGACCCGGCAGCTGTTTTGAAAGATATGCGATTCAACGACTGGCGGCTTGAGATAGACCCCATCAACATATTATAAAAACTCGGCTGAGGGCTAAGCCCTCAGCCGAGTTTTTTCAATTACGAGATCAACCCCACAGCAAAATTCAAAACACGCCAGTACAAGTTATACAACGGCTGGGGCCAGTTGCTCTTGGGCAAGGCAGGCGGGAAAGATGTCTTCGCGTTCGGTTCATCGAAGCGATTATCAACACCGGTGGTATCCCACACAATATCAAAACCACTGCCAAGCATATTCTTCACGAATGGGTCGGCATCATACCCATTGTTCTCATAGATGTTATCGTGGGCAAAGTTATGGTCGGGGTTGGGGTCTACGTCGATCTCTTCAGGCGAGAAACCAATGGTGAGGTTGAAGATCGCCAAACCAACCGTTTTATTGCCCTTGAAAGTATTGCCATACACTTCCACATGATCTGCCGCAAGGATCAACATACCCGTTCCCGGCGGGATGAGCGAGACCGCCGTGCCAGGCTTGCCAAAGTTCGCACCATTGTTGTTCTCTGAAACGTTGTCATATACCTTGGTGTACATCGAAACTTTGGAAGGCAACTGCGGCAACAGGTCAATGAAAATGCCGATGGTGTTATCGTGAGCGTAATTGTTATACACCTCACCATTGACGGTGTTCTCCAACTCGATGCCGATCACGTTTCCATAGGTCAACGTATCGCGGATGACAACATCTTTCGATTTGCCCGCATAGATCGCCGCATCGTTCATCAACGTCCCTTCAATGCGTTCGATCAACACATCGGTACAACGCACGGGGTACACGCCATACACACCGGTGTTCTCGATGTACATATCGTGCAGGTATACATGTGTTGAACCTTCCACCAAGACACCATTGCTCGTAAAGTTCTTCACCTGAAAGTACGCCATCTCAAAGTTATTACCAGAGGCGATCACACCATCAGAGCCGGTGCCATTACCTTCGATGACGGGCCACTCACCTGCATCGTTCGGAATGCCTAAGAACTTGATATCGCTCACGTCAATGATGACATGTTCTTCATAAATACCATACGGGACTTCGATGGTGTCACCGGGCAATGCCTGATCGACAACTTCCTGAATGGTCTGACCGGGCTCGACTCTCAAAGTCACCGGCTCATGCGTAGACGTGGCGGCTGATTCACTTTCAGCAGCATTCACCTGGCTGACAACGTCACGCGCAGGGTTTTCCACGGATTCCACAACGGGCAAGCCTGAAGGCACAGAGGCAGGGATTTCAGGCAGGTTGCCTTCATCGGTCAACGCATAGAGGAAGGCGACCAAGTCGGCTTTTTCCTGCTCGGTCAATTCAAAGCCGAGGACGTGAATATCCACATCTTGCACGCCTGCATCACGTCCGCCGCCTTTGGCGTAAAAGTCCACGACTTCTTCAAGGGTGTTGAAGACGCCGTTGTGCATATAAGGTGCAGTGAGGGCAATATTGCGCAAGGTCGGCGCTTTGAATGCGCCATCCAAACTCGAGTCTTCAATGGCTTTGCGCCCGGCATCATGCACTTGACCTTCGAGGTCAGGCACGCCAGTGACAGAGAATGAGTCGTCGCTGAAGGTCGGTGCTGCGTGACATTCAAAACAGCGCGTTGCCGCCGAACGGAAGAGTCCCAATCCACGGCGCTGAGCAGGCGTGAGGGCATTCACATCACCGGCAGCGTACCGATCAAAGGGCGAGTTGTTCGTCACAATAGAACGCTCGAATGCGGCAATGGCATTCTTCACGTTTTCATACGTCACAGCATCTGAGCTGCCAAAGGCTGTTTCGAACAAGTCCACGTATTCGGGAATGGCTTTCAACTCGGCAACGATCTCTTCAGGAGAAGCTCCCATTTCATCCGGGTTGGTGATGGGAGTTTCCATCTGCTCCTCTAGCGTGGCAGCACGTCCATCCCAGAAGAAGTTGGTGTTGTAGGTCACATTCCATAAGCTCATGGCGTTGCGAGTTAATGGTTGTTCGTCCGCGCCGAAGGCTTGCGGTCTGCCATCGGTAAAGCCCAAGTCTGGGTGATGACATGAGGCGCAGGACATGTCGTCGTTTTGAGACAGAACCGGGTCGAAGAAAAGGAGGCGTCCCAGTTCCACTTTTTCCGGCGTCGATGAATTCTCCGCTGTTTCGTTCGTGGCAGGGAAGTCACGCTGCAATCCGCTCCAGGCGGGTTCAACACTGCTGGAGCCTGCGCCCCACTGTTCTTCAGGCAATTCCACAGCAGGGGCAAGAGGCACAAAGGCGGCATAGGCAACACCAACGAGCAGCAAAATGCCCAGCCCTGTAAAGATTCGTTTGATCCAAACTTTCATACACTCTCCTTTGGTATTTAAGTTTTGTTGAACTATTTCATCGTCAGCAAAAATGCGACGAGTGCATCCATTTCTTCGCCGGTTATTTCCTTGGCAAAGTTGGTGATCATGACGTTGTTAAAGCCTTCCACCACATAGTCTCCGGGGCGCAAGATGGACATCAGGATGTATTCTTCTGCAGTTAAGCCCTGAACACGCGTCTCAGCACGGGTGGCAACCCCATACAGGGATGGACCGATGATGATCGTATCAGGCACGAGGGCATGACACGTGGCACAACGCGCATTGAAGACCGCCTGCCCTTGCAGAATAAACGGGTCAGGGGTTGGGGTGGGCACTGCATTGGAAGCACCAGTACAAGCGGAAAGAGCCAAGGCGGCAAACAAAATGATAAGTATATATCTGTACATAATAGTCCCGAAGTTGGATTGGAATTGCCCGATTATACTTGTCTCGAACTAAATAAGGTTTTTTTGGTCTGGCAAGTTTGCTATAATGCAACCAGTTTTACGTTATTAAAAGGAGAGTGAGTTATGCAAAGTTTTTCACGCGGCTGGTCATTCCTGAAACAAGCCTGGGATATGGCGTTCAAAGACAAGGATCTGCTCAAGCCCTCGATCTATGCACTGGTGGTTGGCGGTATCATCTCCGTCATTGGTATTATTCCCATCGCCATCGCGGCAGTCATTCTGGGCGGCAGCGATTTTGGGAATATCGTGCTTTCAGCGATGGGCGCGGTGTTGATCTTTGTGCAGTTCGTAGTGACGTATGTCTTCTCAGGGATGACGGCTTACTTGATCTTTGGTTACCTCACAAAAGGCGATGGTCGCATGGATCATGCCTGGGCGGTCGTGAAACGTGACTTCTTTGATATTCTCACTCTGGCTGCCGCATCCACAGCGGTTGCGCTGATCCGCAATGCAGCACAGCGTAATCGCAAAGGCGGTATTGCTGCTAGTCTGGCTCGCTCAGCAACTGGATTAATGGAAACATTATGGACAGAGGCTGCGGCGCTCGTCCTGCCTGCGATGGTTATCGATGACTTGAACCTCAAAGATGGCTTGCAGCGTGTGTGGAAAATCACCAAGGAAAACCTGCTATTGATCGGCGTCAGTACAGTGGGAGTTCGCTTTGTAACCGGGCTGATTGGCTTTTTATTCGGGCTGGTGGGCCTGGTCATCGCATTTGCCATTGGCGGTGGGTTGGCTTTCGTTTCCGGTGGGAATACGGCTGTTTCGATCGCTGGCATTGTGGTCGGTGCGTTGATCTTCTTCACGTTTGTGATGATCTCCAGCGTATTCAGTTCGTACACCAACACTGCATATCACACCTGCCTTTACATTTGGGCGCGTGATGTGGAAAAAGCCACAGTGGAAGGAAGAGTCCCGGCGCAGGTGCAGGCTCCGGCTCCGCTGGCAGCGGTGCTCGCATCCTAAAACAGATCAGACCCCGAAAGAAGTTCCATACCTTCGGGGTCTTTTGATAAAATAAACCTATGAAACCTGATCCCCGCCGACAAGAAGCCATAACCTGGGAAGAAGTGGATAAGCTGATCGACCACTTGATCCCGCAATTTCGCCGTGAGTTTACCGCGATGGTAATGATCACCCGCGGCGGCATCATCCCCGGAGGAATGCTGGCGGAGGCAATGGATATCACCCACATCCTCACCGCAGCCGTAGACTTCCCCGCACAAACACAGAGTGAGAAATCCTCCGCATTTATGGCATGGCCCGAGTTCATTCAATTCCCTGCCGAAGATAAGCTGCGTGGACGTCCCACCTTGATCGTGGATGATGTCTGGGGTTCCGGGCGCACCATTACTGCGGTTAAGAATCGCGTTTCCGCGGCGGGCGGCTTCCCGGAAACTTGTGTGCTGCATTTCAACCCGTATCGCAACCTGTTCGGCAATGCCCGCCCCGATTACTATGCCGCTACCACTGATGCCTTCATCACATATCCATGGGAGATCGATCGGGGACCGGATCAAGTCCTTTTGGGCGAAGCATAATTGACATGAAATCAGTTGAGACCACCCTACAACAAAGAATGGATGCAGTCAGGGGAAATCAATACTTTGATGATCTTTCTGAAAGCATGTTGAAGGAAATCGCAGAACATACCCGCCTTGGAGAATTCCAGCGCGGGGATGTTCTTTTTTGGGAAGGTGACGCCTGTGAAGGCTTGTTCATTTTGGAGCAGGGCAGCGCCAAGATATTCCGCCTCTCCCCACAGGGACGCCAATACATTGTCCGCATCCTTCAAGAAGGTGATACCTTTGCTGAAGTACCCGCTTTTGATGAAGGCACCAGTCCGGTCAATGTAGAAGCGCTGGAAACCTGCCGGGTCTGGGTGATCGATAAGAACAAACTGCATGAGCTGGTCATGAAGCACCCTACCTTTGCCCAAAAGGCGCTGGTCAATTTTGGCAAAATGCTGCGCGGCATGGTGCGTATGGTCAGTGAGATGGCGTTCTACCAGGTGACTCACCGCCTGGCGCGACTCATCTCCGAAATATCCATGGATAAATCAGCCCCGCATTGGACACAGGAACAACTTGCGGCGCGGCTTGGAACTGTACGTGAGGTGGTGGCACGTTCGCTCAAGGAATTGGAACGCAGCGGCGCGATCAAGGTCGAAGATCGCCGCATCCAGATCGTGGACAAGGAAATTTTTGAACAGTGGATGCAACCCAACTAAAGAAAAGGCGGCAAATTTGCCGCCTTTTCTTTTATGGCAGAACTTCAAAACTTTCCACTTGATAATAGATTTCGTCATCCACCGCCTCTTTAATATGGTCAATGGAAATCGAAGTGGGGAAACCGTATGTGGCATCGTAGGTTACGAGCACTTCGTCCGCATCCCCATTCAGGCTGGAATCCAGCATGGCAAAAAGAGCATCCACACTGGCGGCTGACATAAACAAATCAAACGATGGATTGTCGGCGGCTACGGTCACACCATCCACCTGAGTGATCGAGATCACTTCTCCATTCTGCACTTCAATGGTCAATGGCATGACATCCCGAAATGGGCAGAAACAAATGATGAATAGGTCAAATTGATAGTGATCAATAGTAGCATCCTGCCATTTTTTGAGGTTTTGGTCATACTCAGAAGTAGCAGAGCAGGCCGCCAACATAAACGAAAGAACCATTATTAAAATCTTCTTCATGATAAAACTCCTTGTTTATATAACGAAAGTTTACCCGTAAATGTTCCAAAGCAAAACTCCCCGCCGTATGGCGGGGAGTTTTGCTTTCATTTGGTCTTACTTCGTCTCGTAAAATGTGCCTGTCTGCAATAGGGCAGAGTCATTGACGGATTGTGCCGCCAACATCTGCGCCTGTCGTGCTTTATCAATGGACTTGGAGAGCACTTCCAGTGCATATTCCGGGTTATGGAAGCCCGTCGAATTTTCAGCGGAGATGAAATCCCACATATATTGGGCTTCGCGATGCAGTTTCTTGGCTTCATCGAGTAAAGCCGGATCGGCATTTCCGGCCGCAGTTGCAGCCTTGATGGCATTCATCGCATCGATGATGGCATCTTCGGCTGTGATCTTTGTATCAGCCACCTGCTGCTGAATGATCGCAACGCGTCCTACAACATAGTCCGTATCGGTGTGGCATTGTCCGCAGGCTTGTTCCGGGTTCAGCAAAGGACTGTGAACATCGTGCGAAGAGTACTTTGTTGCACCATCACGAACATACGGCATGTGGCAATCGGCACAGGAAACACCAGCTTCATAGTGCGTACTGCCTGCGGTGAAGAACTCATACTCCGGATGCTGCGCCTTAAGCATGGGGCTTTCTGTTTCAGGGTATGCCCAATCTTTGAAACCAGCTTCTTCGTAGTAGGAAATGATCTCCTCAACCTTGGTGCCGTTATCCCAAGGGAAGGTCAAATACTTGCCATCGCCTTTGAAGTAGTATTCCACATGGCAATTGGCGCAGACCAACGAGCGCATTTCCTGGCGGGAATAGGTCTCCCAATCCTTGCCCTGACGTTCAAGGGCTTCGATCAGCGCTGGGTTGGTGGCAATGAGGCGCATCGTTCCGGCTTCGTGGCAGTTGGCACAGCCAATGGAATTGTTGATATTCGGTGTCATCTCATTGAAGGTCATTGCATCATACGCTTCCATGCCAAGCTCTGCCCACAAGCCGGGGTTATCGGAAGATTTACAGGAATAGCATGTGGCAGGTGTATGCTTGGGATCTTCATCGTTCAGGTTCAAACGCTTGGTCGCGCGGACATCATCCACTGCATTGGCATGGCCGCGATCGTCGTTGTAATCCTTACTGAATGGATAACCGCCAAACAAGATCACCTGACGCGGGTCACGCTCCAACCAGGAGAACTGTGAAGACCCGGCATAGGCAGTATCTATATTATTGGTTTTGGTCTTCATCAACGAATCGTACTGATTTGGGAAATTGATACCCCACTTGGAAGAATCCGGCTCCATAGCGGCAATATCCACCAGGGGTTCGATGGCACGCTCTTCGGCAGGTTGATTTTGGATATAGACCATCACGCCGATCAATACAGCGGCAAGCACGATCACCAATCCGGCAAGAATTAAGGTTGTATAGTTTTTCATGAGCATTCTCCTCATTTAGTCGGGTAAAGTACAGAGTCTTGATATGGAGCACCCGTTCCGCCGCGCTGTCCGTGCGCAACATCTCTATGGCACTCCCAACAATAGCGGTCAAAGGGCTGAGCACTCGTCAGCATGGCTTCCACAGTATTTTCATGGCAATGGATGCAATTCTCCTGCACGATCTGCTTCGTTTTCTCTTCAGCACGGATCGCCACCGGGATATCTCCCGTTACAAAGGCATAGGTATCCTTCGCGCCCTGACGTCCTTTTTCCATGTAATACGAAACAAAATTATCGTGAGGCAAATGGCAATCTGTACACTTTGCCACCTTGGCATGCCCCCCATGTGCCCAGTTCTCATACTGCGAGTCCATTGCATGACAGTTCGCACACGTCTCCGGCGCGCTTCCGCCGTAGGCAGCGGCATCTGACACGAGCGCAAAATACCCAAGCGCCAGCACCGCGATCCCAATGGCAATGATAGGAAGTTTAGACATGGATTAACCTCGCATTAAATTTACCTAACCCTACTATAGCCAAATACGACGAAATCTCCTGTGACTTTAGTTACACCCCGAACCAAACAGGAGGATTGTCATTTCGATTCATGACACACCGCCTCACCCCTACGGGAAAATTGCCTCGGCGCTGCAAACTTCTCCACTTCATCCAAACAAAAACCCCGCCTATCACAGCGGGGATCGTCTTCCAGTAGGCCAACTACTGTACCAACACATCTTCGATATCTTCTCTAACATCCCAGACTTCAAAATCCACAGGTCCCACCCAAGCTCGCACCACCACCCCCTGCTTATCGAGCAGCACCGTGGTGGGAATTCCAGGCGCATTGAACGTTGAAAAGAATGTATTCTCCGGGTCGCGCCAGATGGGATAGGATAAGTCGTATTGATTAACCATATCCTCAATCTGCTTATTGGCTTCCACCGCATCAAGATTGACGGCAATAACAACCAAGCCTCGTTCATGCATAGAGTCCCAAAGCCCTTCCAAGGCAGCAAGTTCGTCTTTGCAATCCATGCACCATGTTGCCCAACTCATAAGGACAACAGCCGAACCACGATACTGACTTAGTGATACTGCCTTCCCGCTATACAGATCCTGCGCAGAATATTCATAAGGCAGCGGAACTTTGCGCGCGCCATACCCAAGAGAGAATAGATAGAACACACAAACACCCAGGATAAAAATAATGCCCCACAAAAGGAGGGAGTGTTTCTTCTCGTCTGACTTGAAAGCCAGATCGGCAACCCTGAATGATTGAGATTTCATTTATGTTCTTGTTCTCCAAGAGTAGGTATCAAATTACAGTAGTGACCATCTCGGATGGTCTTTTTGCATCCGCTGGCACAAAACGTTTTTTCCGAATCGCCCACAACAAATAAAGACCGACTGGCAGACAATAGATGGCACAGGCTAACGGGAAATCAGGATAGGTCAAAGAAAGTTCATGCGGTACAAAATTCCAGGGAATGAACGCCAGCCAGGCAGCCGCCAAAAAGTAGGGAGACACAAAAACGCCAAGAGCAGAAATCACTACATAAACAAAGAATACGACCGCATCCAATGAATTGCCAGTATGGGCATAGGTCATACCCAGCCAGCCAGTCAACACTGCCCAAGCAAGCCACTCCGCTCTTGCGCCCATGGCACGAAAACTAAAAATAACCACAGCTGCCAAAGGAAGTGCCGCCCAAATCAGTACCTTTGTTTCAGCCGCCATAATAGCGGCATAACTGATCCCCACAATAAGCATCCCAACGAAAAAGGTTTTTCCAATCTGCCAATACGCATCCTTAGAGTCCTCGCCAAAGGAGACCCAACGTTTCTTCCATGAACCCCACAATAAATAAAGACCGATCGGTGTATCGAAAAACGCACAAGCAAGCGGCAGGTCATGCATGTGTTGAGGCAGGGTACGCGGAACGAAATCCCAAACCGGGTGGAATAACCATGCCAATGCTAGAAAATAAGGAGACTTAAAGATTCCCAAAGCAGTTAACAACATGTAAATAAAATACATGCCGTATTCGATCGGCTCGCCTGTTTGCAGATATGTCCCGCCCAGCAGACCGACCGTCAGAGCCGCCCACGCCAGTAATTCCGGCTTGCCCCCCATATAATATAAAAGCGCGATCAAAATCAGGGCAAAAGGCACAGAAGCAGGGATCAAAATCCCCGCATCGGTGGCAGCCCCAACACCGAAACCCGCAGCGATCACCAGGAAAATAATGTAGAGAGTCAATAAAGTATTCTTCATTATCAGTATCCTTTTTGAATAAATAAAAAATCACCCCCCTGATATCGTACGAATACCCATCAAGACAGCGATTAAATTATGTTCCCCGTCCATAGTATGAACGGGGAACAGGAGAATGCGTCTGGCGAAGACGCGAATTCATTACTAAGGGGTGGGAGTGGCTTCCGCATGCATGGGGTCTTCACCACCCATGTGCATTTCACCTTCCATACCGGAGCCGCCCATTTCTGCAGCATCTTTCACAGGCACGGTCAAAGTCACTTCGCCCGCCTTTTCAAAGGTCAAGGTCAGGGTGATCTCGCTGCCAACCATCAAATCTTGCTTGAGACCAATCAACATGATATGGTAGCTGCCAGGCTTTAATTCCACTTCGCCATCAGCGGGAACATCGATCTTTTCCTGCTGGATCATTTCCATGGTGCCGTCAGAGTTCATCTGGCTCAGGTGCAATTCGACTGCATCTGCCACGTCGGAACTGGCACTGATGAGAGCATCTGCCTCTCCACCATGATTATGAATGAGCATGTAAGCAGCACTATTGCCACCAGCCATTGCGGCGCGAGCCCAGTAATCATGCGCCTCCACACCTTCCCCATCGGTGTGTTCTTCCCCACCGCCATACCGCCCCCACAAGCGCTCAACAAAAGCGCACTGGCAAAAAGAAAAGCAAAAATTTTTTTCATTCTCTTATTCCTCACAAATTTGATTTTTCTGAATCACATGCCTGAATGCATGTGCATCATTCCACTGAGATGTTTCAATGTTTCATCCATGTTAAAAATCTGACCGCCAAAACCTTTTTGGAACTTTTCTGCATCTGATCCGGAACCAAATACCAATACGCTAGGCACACAACAAACATTCAATTCACTTCCGATCAGGTAAAAAGCCTGTCCTGCGCTGATCATGTGACCGAATAAATAATCTGCCGTCAATGACTGCCATGCATTCTGTGATCGGCTTTGAAGCATCAAACCACAATGGGCGCAGCAGGCGCGTAGTTCTTCCCCGTTATCCAACTTGACAATGAAAACTGTCCGTTGAGACACCGGCTTCCTGCACATGGCACACACAGACGCTTCTTCCTGCACTCTGCCGCTTGAGGAAGAGAGAACTGCCCCACCATGTTTCTTTAATACCTGCCCTGACTCTGCCAATTTATTCAAGTCACGGTGAATGGTCATATTGAAACGCCAAAAGCCTCCGCCAATTGCTGGATGGAGGCACTTCCGTTGTTGTGCAAATACTCTAGTATCTGTTTTTCGCGGTCTAATGAGTTGGCAGCCATTTGTTATATTTTGTTACCTTTAACACAGGATGACGAAATATAACAAATTTGACCCCATTTTATCAAGAGGACATTTGTCACTATTTTGGGCGGTACTTTCGTCCACGCCAGGTTACCCCCTGCCCGGTCAACACCTTCCATGCTGAAGTCAACATCATCGCGGCAAACACCCCTGCCCCCAGCGGAGTAGTCAGCGCATACCAACGCGGAATGTTCATCTCATTCGCCACCCGTGAGCGGATGTAAATAAGATATCCCCACACTGCAAAAGACTCAAACATTACAGCAACTGCCATCCATCCACCTTGGTTGAAATACCATGTCAGCCCCAACACGGGCCAGGCAGGCAGGAACAAGGCTGCCAGCAATGCTAACGTCGCGCCGAAGGCACCCAACAATAACAATGAAGGATGATCTCGTAAGCCAAGGTAAATATTTTTCGTCCAGCCTTCCCACATGGTTTCAAGCGATACATACATGCGCGTGCTGACGACTTGCATTCCATTTGCCACCACGAGGCGATGACCATTCCACTTCACATTTTCAGAGAGGGCTTTATCTTCCACGATTTGGTTTTTGATTTTTTCGTGCCCGCCAACCAGATCATAAATACTGCGCTTGATAAAAATGAACTGACCATTTGCAACCGCATCGCGGCGTGACGGGTCGTTGACCTTGCGCGGCGAGAATCCCACTGAAAGCGCGGTCATCACCAACGGCATTACGGTCCGCTCCCAGAATGAGCCGAGAATCTGTTTGGTCATAATGGTGAAAAGATCGGCTTGCGTTTCGATCGCTTTGGCATACACCGAAGCAAGCGCGTTCGGCGCGAGGAAGGTGTCTGCATCTACAAAGCATAGCCATTCCCCACGGGCGATGGCTGAGGCTTGGTACAAGGCATGGGGTTTGCCTGCCCAGCCCTCGGGTAGATTTGAACCGCTGATAATTTTCAGTTTGTCATTCTGAGCCGAAAGTTGGCGAAGTATCTCGGAAGTCGCATCTGTGGAGCGATCGTCCAACACAATGACTTCGAGGTTTGGATAATCCTGACCCAGAACCGCCTCAACACAGCGCCGGATGTTGTTCTCTTCATTGCGAGCCGGGATGCACACCGACACCAACGGTGCGGACATGGGCGGCGGCGCAGGTACGACGACGATATCAAGATGATATTGGTTATGAATCCAATAAATGATAATGAAAGCGAGGACAAAAAGAATAGTGGAAAAGATGAAGTAGGACATTGGTAAATAGTAATTGGTAATTAGAGCTTGATACTTACTATTTACCAATTACTAATCTCTTGAATTACACCACCCGCACTGAACTTCCCCGCTCGGTCTTTTCGATCTCAATGCGATTCGGGAAGGCATCTTTGAGTTCGTCTAGATGGGTGATGATAAATATTTTTGCAAAGTCGTTCTTGACCGCATTGATGGCTTCGACCAAACGCTGACGCCCAAGCGCATCCTGCGAGCCAAAGCCTTCATCAATGACGAGAGTTTGCAAACGCGCGCCTTTACGCTGGGCAAGGATCTCCGAAAGCGCCAATCGGATCGCGAAGTTGACACGGAAGGCTTCACCGCCGGAATACATTTCATAATCGCGCATGCCAGAAGAATCGCTGATGTGAATATCGAGGGTTTCTTTCAGGTCGTCACGTTTTTTATCGCGATACTCTGCCTGTGTGACGAATTGGATCGTCATGCCGCCGTCGCTAAGACGCTCTAAAATATCGTTAGCTTTCTGCTGAATTTGCGGAAGTGCCTGTTCGATCAGCAAGGCAGGCACACCATCTTTGCCAAAGGCGCGTTCCAGCGATTTATGGCGGACAATATTCTGATTAAGCGCCTCACGCTGACGGTCAAAGTCTGCATGGCGAGTGCGTAACGTAGCCAACACATCCACACGCTGACGCGCCGCCCCAGCTTCATCACGTACCCGGTTTTCATCTTCACGCAATTCAAAGAGCCTGCTTTCGGCTTCCTGCAAGTTTGGCGCGCCTGTCTCAGATTCAGCCAGAACCTTTTCTACCTCTGACAGATTCTTTTCATGCTCTGTCACTTCCGCCTTCCACTTTCCACTTTCGATTTCGAGCTCTTCGATCTCTTTCCCTATCCGTTTACTCAACTCACGCGCAGACTCTAACTTACGCGACTCTTCTTCCACGCTGCGTTGTTCACTTTCCTCTTTGCGCTTGGCTTCGTGCGCAGAAACATCATAGCCAAGCTTGGCGAGTTCTTTGTCCAATTTGGCAAGCGTCTTCTGTGCATCGTTGGCAAACTTGCCGCTTTCCAACAGTTTTGTAATTTCCTTCAAACGTTTCGCGCCTGTCTTTTCCCATTCCTTGCTTTGCGCCTGAACCGAATCCAATTGCAAAGTCAACTGTGAAATGGAATTTGAGAAGCGCAGGCGCTCATTATCTGCGTTTGTTAATTTCGTGATCCGTGATTCGTAATTTGCAATCTGCTCAACCAGATCATCGGCTTCCTTCTTATTCGCACGGAAGGCATCGCCTTTATCTTTGCCAGTTCGTTCCAATTCTTTGAGCGTAGACTTGCGATGGCTCTCGCTTAACTCCTGCCCGCATAACGGACATTCCGCGCCGTCGGCAACTTTCAACGCCTCAATGCGCGTCTTCAACTCATCCATCTCACGCCGCAGCGACTCATTCTCCACCTTCAATGCCGCCTGCCGCTCACGCGACTCATTACGCTGAGATTCCAACTCAGCGCGTTCCTGTATCTTCGCTTCCGCTTCTTTCAAAGCAGCCTGAGCCGAACTCAACTGCTTCTCCAACTCATCCACCGCAGACAACTGTCCACTGACAACTGTCAACTGTTTTTCAAGCTCCTCCCCCTCCTGTTCCAACTTCGCCTTCTCCACTTCGATCTCACGTAACAACGGCTGACGCTTCTCATCATGCTCACGGAACTCTACCGCATTAGCATCGAACGCTTCCAATTCTTTGCGAGTCTTCTGCCAGGTTTTGTACGCCGCTCGATCTCTTTGGCGCGTTCCACCAGATCCAAATATTCCGCGCGTTCATTTTCTTTCGCGGCAATTCTCGCGTCGCTCGAAGTTAGCGCATCCTGTGAACGTTTTAACTGAGTCTGAATCGAAGCAACGGTTTTTCGCTGTTCATTGAGCAGAGCCGCATTCCGGCGGATATTCTCCAATGCCGACTCCTGCGCCTCTCTCGCCGCCGACAACTGCTTCAACGACCCTTCCAGTTCCGCCAACCGACGCCTTCTTTCGTCCTCTTCCCCCAACTCCGCATCGATCTCCGCTACGCGCCCATCGATCTCTGCGACTTCAGCTTCCAATTCTTTGCGGCGCTCTGCCGTGCGTTCTTTATAGGTATCCCAAATTTCCAACCCCAAGATCGAACCCAGCACCGCCTTCCGCTCGCTGGATTTCTTCTGCGTGAACTGATCTGCCTTGCCTTGTAAAAAGAAGGAAGCATTGGTAAAGGTCTCATAGTCCAGCCGTAAGGTCTGCTCAATACGAGCCTGGGTATCGCGAGTGGTCTTTTCCGTCAGCGGTCGCCAACGACCACCGACCACCGACCATTGACCTTGGTCTGCCGTCTGCGGTCCGCCATCAAGCACTTGGAATTCCAAGACCGTACTCTTATTTCTCGGCAATGTCCTCTGCACTCGATAAATATTGCCTTCATAAGAAAAGGTCAAAGCAACTTCCGCCGCTTTCACATCCTGACTGAGATTGATAACATCTGTGCCCTTGCCGCGCGCCTCACCGAATAACGACCAGGTGAACGCATCCAACAGCGAAGACTTGCCCGCCCCATTATGACCCGAGATACAGGCAAGATCTACCGCTTCAAAATCCAAATCAATAGGATCATGATATGAAAGAAAGCCAGCAATACGCAGATGTAGAGGAATCATGAATAGTTACCCAATCTCATGGATTATAATCGAACCATTATGCTGGACGCCGACACACCCCAAACACGCCGCCGTATGCGGCTTCTTGCAATCATTATCGCCTCGATTCCTTGTTATTGCGCCGGGTTTATCTGCCTTTCCTTCGCACCCAACCCGCGCGATGTGACCCTCACCCCAACCACAACCCTTACAGTGACCGGCACACCTCCCACAGCCACGGTCAGTGGCACGCCACCCATTCTCACCGCCTCCATCACCTTCACTCCCAGCATCACAAACACTCCTACGGCAAGTTCCACCTCCACCGTTACACTGACGCCCTTCATGCCCAGCACAAGTACGTCCTCTGCTACTTTCACTTATACGCCCACACAGACTCCCTCAAGTACGTTCACCTTTACACCTACCAATACACCCACGGTCACGTTCACATTCGTACCCAGTGCCACACCAACGTTTACACCTTCAGCCACAACAACAGCCACACCCACGGCATCTCCAACCGCATTCGGTGGTCCATGAGCGATATCCTCCCATTCCTAAAATCTCTGATCTCTGTCTCTGGTCTTTCCGGAGATGAAACGCCCGCGGCAGAACTCATCAAAAAACAGTGGGCTCCACTGGTAGATGAGCTTTCCCAAAGCAGCCTCGCCTCTGTCCACGGATTGAAGCGAGGTACGCTAAAGAAAGGCGTGCGCCCTTCGGTGATGATCGCCACGCATATGGACGCCATCGGCATGATGGTCACCCGTATCGTGGATGGTTTTTTATACATTACAAATATCGGGGGCATTGACTCACGTGTCCTGCCCGGCACACCAGTCACGGTCCATGCCTCGGCGAGCAAGGAAGAGCTTTACGGCGTCATCGTCATGCCGCCTGCCAACCTGCTGCCGGATGGTGAAGGTGGTGGCGTAGTATCCATGAAATATCTTTTCATTGATACAGGACTCACCCCTGCCGAAGTCTCGAAGCGAGTCCGTGTCGGTGACAGAGTCTCTTTTGGCACCGAACCCATTGAAATGTCCGGAGGAACCGTCAGCGGTCACACTCTGGATAACCGTGCATCCGTCGCGGCGCTCACCATCTGCCTCGAAGAACTGCGCTCCAAATCTCATAGCTGGGATCTGTGGGCTGTGGCAACCGTGCAGGAAGAGACCGTTTTCGGCGGCGCATATACCAGCACCTTTCAGCTTCGTCCCACCATCGCCATTGCATTGGATATGACCTTCGGCAAAGGCGCGGGCGCTAGCGGGTACCAAACCTTCCCACTCGGCAAAGGCGTAACCTTGGGCATCGGACCCAGCGTTCATCCATTTCTTTACAAACGCTTCAAAGAAGTTGCCGAACGGTTTGAGATCCCCGTTTCCGACGATCTGATGCCTGAGTATTCCTCCACAGATGCCGATGCCATGCAACTGACCGCAGAAGGGATACCAACCATGGTCGTGAGCATTCCACAGCGTTACATGCACACTGCCGTTGAACTGGTTGCCCTGAAAGATATCCAACGTGCAGGACGTTTACTGGCAGAGTTTGTCGCTTCTCTTGAAGAAGATTTTATTGAAAGAATCGTTTGGGATTAATTGATGCTTTCCATTGGCTCCCCTCAAATTAAATTACTCGAAAAACTTTGTAACGCCATGTCGGTTTCCGGCGACGAAGGCGAAGTGCGTCGTATTGTCTTGGAAGAAGTCAAGCCCTATGCCGACGAAGTAAAAGTGGATGCACTTGGCAGCGTGCTTGTGCGTAAAAAAGGTGCAGGGCGTAAACCGTTGCGCGTTTTGCTCGATGCCCACATGGATGAAGTTGGTTTCATGATCGTGAAGGATGATGAAGGCGGCTTCTATCAATTTCGAACCGTTGGCGGCATTGACGAACGCCATCTCGTTGGCAAACAGGTCATCGTCGGCAAAGACCACACCCCCGGCGTGATCGGTGCAAAACCCATTCACCTGACGGATTCCAGCGAGCGCAGCCATCCGGTAGATATCGAATCCATGCGCATTGACCTGGGACCCGAAGGCAAAGCCAAGGCTGGCGACCGCGCCACCTTTGCGACCAAGTTTAAACGCGTCGGTCCATCCATAATGTCCAAGTCAATTGATGACCGCATCGGTGTCGCGATCTTGATCGAACTGCTCAAGAACGCACCAGAAAACGTCGAGCTTTGCCTCGCCTTTAGTGTGCAGGAAGAGATCGGCTTACGCGGCGCAACCGTGGCTGGATATTATTTCAACCCCGACCTCGCCATCGCCATAGACTCAACACCCGCACGTGACCTGCCAGATTATGAAGGCAGGGAAAATTACACCTACAACACAAAGTTAGGATCGGGACCAGCCATTTACCCTGCCCATTCCCCTGTTATCAGTGACCCGCGTCTCGTTGGTTTTCTTGCTGAAGTTGGCACCAAACACAACATCCCATACCAATTCCGCCAACCCGGCGGCGGCGGCACAGACGCCGGTGCGATCCAGCAAGCACGTTCAGGCATCCCTGTAGTTTCAGTTTCAGTACCACATCGCTACACGCATAGTCCCATCAGCGTATCACGAGTGGATGACTGGAAGAATACCTTGAATCTTTTACACGTTGCCCTACAAGAAATGACCCCGGCTTTACTGAAGAGATGAATATGAATGGACTAATCGCTTTACTCGGTTCCGGCGAATATCTGCCCGTAATGAATGAAGTGGATGCCTATTTGCTCGCCAATTGCGGTGCGAATGGACGCAAACCACGCGTTGTCTGCCTGCCAACAGCTGCAGGACAGGAAGGCGACTCCAGTATCAACCGTTGGATGAAAATGGGCGTGGATCACTTCACATCACTCGGCGCTGATGTTCAAGCAGTGCCTGTTATCAACCATGAAACCGCCAACGACCTGAATCATGCATCCGTAGTGGAAGAGGCAGATATCGTCTATTTTTCCGGCGGGAACCCCATGTATCTGTATCAAACGATGAAAGACAGCATGGTCTGGAAATCTGCCGAAAAAGTTTGGGCTCGCGGCGGAGTCTATGCGGGCTGCTCAGCAGGCGCGATGATCCTCGGACGCGAAGTGCCTGATTTTCGGATGTTAGGCTCGCGCACCAATCCGGTCTTTGGGCTGGTACCTGCCGCCTTTATCCTGCCTCACTTTGACGCCATTCCGATCTTCGGCAAGCCGTTGTTGAGTGTCACCCGTAAGCGTTTGCATGACGAAGAAGTAATGCTTGGCATCGACGAGAACACTGCCATCATCGGCAAAACTGATGGAGCCTGGAGTGTAATGGGCGAAGCAAAAGCACATGTCTTTACCAAGAACGACAGCAAGAGTTATGCTGCTGGTGAAAAATTCACTTTGGGAAAATAACCAATGAAATCATTACTCAAGACACTCACTGAAACATTTGCACCATCCGGGTACGAAGATGCGGTGCGCAAGATCATCCAAAAAGAAGTCAAACCGTATGCAGACGAGATCCGTGTGGATGCGATGGGCAGCTTAATTGTGCGCAAAAAACCGACAGCGGCGGTCAAGAACTCCAAACGCATCATGCTCGCAGCTCACATGGATGAGATCGGCGTGATTGTCAGCCATGTAGATAAGAACGGCTATGTCCGTTTTGCCAGCAACGGCGGCGTGTTCGGGCGGTATACGCTTGGCGCGCGCATCCGCTTCATGAACGGTGTAACCGGTGTGGTCGGTTTCGATAAATTGGAATCAGTTGACCAGGCGCCTTCATTGAGCAAGATGTACATTGACGTTGGCGCAACCAGCCGCAGCAATTGCCCGGTGAAGGTCGGCGATTTTGGCGCGTTTGAACGCTCCTACATGGAAATGGGCAACCGCCTCGTTGCCAAATCCATGGATGACCGTGCAGGTGTGGTGGTGCTGATCGAAACCTTGAAGTCCATCAAAGCCACACCGCACGACCTTTACTTCGTCTTCACCACTCAGGAGGAAGTCGGCACACGGGGTGCAGGCACAGCCGCCTTCAGCATTGACCCCGAGATCGGCATCGCCATTGATGTGACCGGCACGGGTGACACCCCCGCTTCGTTGAAAATGTCCATGGAGTTGGGCAAGGGTCCGTGTGTAAAGGTCCGCGACCCTGGCATGCTCGCAGACCTGCGCGTGGTCGAGTGGATGGCAAGCACTGCCGAAAAAGCAAAACTCCCCTACCAGCGTGAAGTCCTGCTCGTCGGCAGCACCGATGCTCGTGCCATTCAGGTCACTCGCGCCGGTGTCATGGCAGGAGCGCTATCCATCCCCTGCCGCTACATCCACTCTGCCTCAGAGATGGTGGACTACGACGACTTGAAGAACTCGGTGAAATTGCTCACCGCCATGTTAAGTAGACCGGTTTCGTTCTAATTTATTGTAAGGGCGACCTTTCCAGTGGGAGCAAGTTATCTTGCTTAAACCGGGCGGGTCGCCCCACAGATTTAAGGGCATAAAGTATGAGTGATTACAACCGAGCTACAAAAGAAATTGATTTTGGGGAAATTCCAGTCAACGTGATAAAAAGTGTTCAGACCTATATCGAGAAACACAACCTTGGGGATATCCTTGCCAATCCTGTGATGTGTACCGTTTCAACTTCAGAAAAGCTCAAGAAGGGACTATTCAGCGGGGCGGGACCAAAATTACTTGTGCAAACAGCGATCCTGACCGACCGCTGGCTCATCCTCGCCGATAATGTGGACCAGAATGCGCTGTACATCAAGTCTATGCAGTTAAGAGATATTACGGTGGAAGATTACGAGAAAAATTCGTTCTACAAAATGATCCCCGATACCGGGATGAACGTGAATGGACGTTTCACCGATGCCAGCGAATTGGGTTCAATATTTTTGCCGCTAGGGAAAGACGCGACGGGAGAAAAGTTCAAGTCCGCTTTGGTCGAGGCGGTGCAAAAGGCAAAGGTATAAATTCATATTGTCACCCTGAGCGGGTAGGCGAAGTGGTTGCTTATACACGTAGTAGAGATTGCTCACCGTGGTGTACAACACAAAAAAGGCTTGACCAGTAGTGGTCAAGCCTTTTTTCATTTATCTTTCCTATTTCTTCTTCGTCTCTTTGACGTGTTCTTCTTCTTTTGACTCTTCCTTCTTCCCCATATACTGCATCACAAGCGCCGCGCCTGCGGCGAGGGCAAAGGTTCCCATGGAAGCAGGGCTGGCATAATTTGTCAGCCCAATGAGCAGAAGGAAAAATCCAACCGCAAGAGCGATCTGCGCCTGCCAGGCGGCTTTGTAGTAAGCATCTAACATGAAGCGGGTGACGCCAAAACCCAACACCAGAAACCCAAGCGCGCGAAGTAGAAATCCAAAAGTGGAAAGGACTTGTTGAAAGGTATCCATTTGTTTCTCCTTTTATTGAATGATAATCCAAAACCATGCTAGGTCACTGTCCATACTACAACTCCCCACAACACGATCGTTACAACCCCGATTCCCATTTGCAAGGCAATCGAACGTCCCCATCCGATCAGCAAGGCTTTGGTCGAGTCAAAAGCCTTGTTTTCATTTTTCAAGCGGCTCAACTCCGCCATGTAAAAACCAACAAGCGATGCCAAAACACCGATCAAAGCAGTAAAGAATAAGCTGACGATAATCCCCGCCATGAAAGACCAGAAGACCGAACTGCCCGGCACTTGCTTCTCGCGCAAATGATCATCAATAATGAAAATATCCGCGACACTGCCGCCTAACATCAAGACCGTGATGATGGCGAAGACCAACCAACTTGACCCATGCATGTTCCCCATCAGCGCTTGAATGCTAATGTACGGCAACAGAGCAAGCCACATCACGATCAGACCGGGGAAGAGCGGGAAAAATAAGCTCAGCAAACTAAAGATGAGTGCAATCAATGTCAAACCATTCAAAAGCAGTTGACCAGGCTCACTCAACACAAATGGAATGATGGGACTCTCCTATTTATTAACCTGCGTTCCAAGCCCACAGCCCCCAGAAGGCGATCATGACGATGCCGATACCGATCCGTGCGGCGACAGACCAGCCCCACCCGGTGAGCCAGGTCTTGGTGCTGGAGAAAGCCGCGGGGCGGTCTTTGAGGCGGTACCATTCCGCCAGAAAAAGCCCAACCGGTGAGGCAAGGATCCCAATAATAGGAGTAAAGATCAGGCTGGCAAGAATCCCGGCAGCGAAAGACCATAGAATGGAACTCCATGGCACATCTTTGTCACGCATATGTTTGGCGATGATGATGTTATCCACGACATTGCCGCCGATCATCAATAAGGTGATCAGCACGAACAAGGTCCAACCCACCCAGGTCATATTCCCAAGCCCCGCCTGAATGATGGCATAGATCAGAGTAGCGATCCACATCACAACCAGACCGGGGAAAACTGGCATTAACAAGCCCAACAAACCAAACACCAAAACGGCAAACGTGATCACTTCCAACATGACTTGCCCGAACAATTCCCAATCGGCGGGATTCATATCGTTTCTCCTTTGATAAGAAAAGACACCGGAAATAGTAAGGGCGACCCTGCACATTTCATTGAGATTATTCACTCCCAACGGATGGGTCGCCCCTACAGTTTATATATGTACGGATATTAACCCGTTTGGTTCTTCACCGTCACGGTTTGATGACGTCGATGCCGCCCATCCACGGACGCAAAACTTCAGGGACCACGATGGAGCCGTCGGCTTGCTGATAGTTTTCCATCACGGCGATGAGAGCACGCGGCAAGCCCAAGCCGGAGCCATTGAGCGTGTGCGGGAATTTGACCTTGCCGCCATCGCTTGGGCGGAACTTGATGTTGGCACGGCGTGATTGAAAGTCGGTATCATTTGAGACCGATGAGACTTCCAGCCATTCGTTACAGCCGGGAGCCCACAACTCGAGGTCGTAGGTCATGGTCGCGCCGAAGCCGATATCACCGGTGCAGAGTTGCTTCACGCGGTACGGAATGCCCAACTGCGCACAAGTCTCTTCAGCGTCTTTCAACATCTTCTGATGCATCGCCTCGGATTCTTCCGGCTTGCAGTAGATGTACATCTCGACCTTGTCGAATTGATGTCCGCGTTTGATGCCACGCACATCGCGCCCGGCGCTCATCTTCTCACGGCGGAAACAAGGTGTGTATGCGGTGTACTGTCGTGGCAAAGCGGCTTCATCAAGGATCTCATCCATGTGCAAGCCAGTCAGCGGAATTTCTGCCGTCGGCACAAAATATAAATCTTCTTCATGGTCTTTGTAGAGATTATCGGCAAACTTGGGCAGTTGACCCGCGCCATACACCGTGGCGGTCTTGACCATGAACGGCAGATACTCTTCCTGATATCCCTGACGGATGTGCAGGTCAAGCATCCATGCGATCAGGGCGCGTTGTAACCGTGCACCTGCTTTTTGCAGCACGTAGAAACGTGAACCGGTCAGCTTGGTGCCGCGCTCAAAGTCAATGATGCCGAGCGTAGGTCCGAGGTCCCAGTGTGGAAGCGGAGTGAAGTCAAACGTGCGCGGCTCCCCTACCGTCTTGATGACGATGTTCTCGCTGTCATCCTTTCCGTAAGGTGTGCGCGGATCTGGGATGTTCGGCAGCGTGGACATGAGGTAATTCAATTCGGATTCGACCTCTGCCACGACCTTATCCAAGTCTGCGATCTTATCGCCCACCACGCGCATCGCCTCGATCTTGGACTGGCGTTCGGTTGCGTCTTTCATTTTGCCGATCTCTTTCGAGACGACGTTGCGTTCCGCTTTGAGCTGTTCCACTTCATTGAGCAGACCGCGGCGCTTCTCGTCCAACTGCAAAATCGAGTCGACAGGTGCGGGGTTGTCCTGGCGGTCTTGCAATGCCTTGCGGACAATGTCAGGATTTTCACGAAGCAAATTGATATCGAGCATGTTGCACCTCCGAGTGCGTAACACCTTGAAAGGTGTTAAATAAAATACGCCCCATTCCGTTTGCAGGACGAGGGGCGTCTCGTGGTGCCACCTGCTTTCGCTATCTCCTCTCCCCCCGGGAGAGGGAAGGGTGAGGGATAACCTTGGATGCGCGCTAACGGGCGCTCCCGATTCTCTTATGACTTGCGTCTCTCCGAGAACAACTGGGCAAAGTGGATTTCATTCTCTAGCGGATCGCCTCACACTGACCGGCGGCTCTCTGTACCGTTGCTGAATTACTTGTCTTTGCGCTTGTCTTTGATATCGAACTGGCGGGATTATACCAATGAAAGAATGAAGCGGGTAGATTTTCGCCCTAAATGATAGCGACACATACACCGCAGCGGCGAGGGTCTCTAAGATTATTGTAGAGATGCTTCGCTACCGCTCAGCATGACATTAAACGATTAAAACAAAAACCGCCTTTTCAGGCGGTTAATTGCTGCTAAATTGTGCCCCCACGGGGATTCGAACCCCGGTCGTGGCCGTGAAAGGGCCGCGTCCTAGTCCACTAGACGATGGGGGCATTTCTTAAGCGGGCGAATTTTATCACCCACTTGTGCAAGCGTCAAGAAGTTTCAGGAATTCGTTTCAGGTTTTACTCGCTGGGTTAAGAGCGCCACAAGATCGATCATTTTACGATTAACCAGAATACCCGCGCTTTGCACTCGCAGGCTCGGAATGAGAATAGCGGTCAGTGTGGCGTTGAAAATAGGCACAAACTCACGCGTTCCTTCTGAGACCAGGCTGGCAAAGTCAAAACGACCCGGCAATTCCATCGTTCCGTCTACTTCGAACATGGAGGTGGTCAGGCGCACTGAATACTCGGTTACGTTAACGTAACCACCGCGCACGATCGCCTGCGGACCCAGATCTTCACGCCGCGGCAGGCAAACCGCGTGGATCTGTCGCTTCATCGTACGGACAAGTTCAAAATGATCGACCAACTTGGTCGGCATGTGCAGACGTGCCATACGCGCATCGTGAATCTCAAGGGTGGAATGAGTTGGGTCGTTGAGAAACCCCATGGCTCCATGAGCTGTCACAGACATTTTGCCAGCCACCCGGTAACCGGATGTCAGAATGTCGGCTAGGACAAAACGATACGTACGAGGTGATGTTGACGATTCGAGAGACATGAGGAAAAGGTCCGATTTAAGATTCTGGCATCGGGGGATGGATGCCAGTTTGAGGTCGGGGGTGCGGCGGGGTGCGGCGGTTTGAAGGTGTAGGCTTGCCTGCGTTCGGGTCAAGCAAAATATTCAGCCACTGAATGGCGCGTTCATCATATTCTCGCCGCCCGCATACATCGCAAACCCAGGCAGGGAAATGTGGCACAGTGATCAATTCCCTGCCCAGCCAGGTGAAATAGGTTACCCGGCGCGGTTGCAAAACACCGGCATGGCATTCAACACAGGGAATCGGGTCTTCGTTGATCGTATCCATAAAACCTATTGAGAGGCTGCCAATTGAGAATGAGTGAGTGTGCCCCACATGGGCGGAGGCCAATAGATCAAGACTGCCTTACCTACTACATTCTCTTGAGGAAGCAAACCCCAATCCTTTGAGTCGTTCGAGTTGTTACGGTTGTCGCCCAGCACAAAGAGAAAACCCTCTGCCACTGTCCACTCACCATTGTACAACGGTAATTGGGCAATGTAGTCTTCACTCTGCAGCTGACCGTTCAAAAACACCTGACCATCCTGTACCGTGATCTTATCGCCGGGCAAACCTATGATCCGTTTGACCAATTCCTCTTTAGGGTTGAGCGGAAAATGAAACACAATGATATCACCGCGGTTGAATTCCCCAAATTTATAGCTCAGTTTGCTAACCAGTAAAAACTCGCCATCTTCCAAAGTGGGGCGCATACTGAATCCGTCCACACGTACACGAGCTGAAACGGCATTGATGCCAACGAACAAAATGACAGCCAAGACCAGCGTCTCGACCACGTCGAGGAAAAATCGTTTCCAGTTCGTCCCCTCCTCCGCAGGCATGTTTTCATCTGCCAACGGTTCTTGATTATATGTTTCCAAAATGCCTCCGATTACGCTGAAATTATACTTCTAATTTTGAGGCTATCCTCCCATACTTACTTACATTTTATTTGCGAATATAGCGCTTCTTGTTCGCATCAAAATTTGACTCGACAACTTTGAGCTTTTTCTCAGCTGTATTCGTTCGGTGTCAATCGATCAACCTTCGCAAAAGCGTTGTTTGGTCTTATGCCCAGAAGGAGTTTCGCGCCATTTGCGCACAAAATCAGCTTGTTCTTCTGTCTCTGGCGAACGAGCCAAAAAATAATTATGAGGGCGTGTTTTGTATAACGCATCCACTTTTTCAAGTGCCTGCCGGTGCGACATGCCATGTCGCACGAGATAACACCCCACCACTGTGCCTGTGCGCCCCACCCCACCCCAGCAATGGACGTACACCGGGCTGCCACTTTGAATGGCAGAATCGATCGTATCGAGGATGAGGGACATGGTCGGCACGGAAGGAATGCCGTGGTCGCGAATGGCGAAGCGATGGTAGACGGTCATATATTCGTAGAGGCGGGCTTCTTCTTTGAGAATCGGCTCATAGGGCACTAACTCATGTGGTTGGGTCAGGTCGATGAAGGTGCGGATGCCGCTTTCAAGGAAAGCGTCCATACGTCTACGCATATCTTCGGGATGGTGGCTGCCAGGATATTCGCCTGCCATGAAAAGACCTTCTTCAATCCAATAGGACTCGATAATGGGGAGTTTTGGCATTTGCGGCATTATTCCGGGAAATTCAAGCAAAGACCCGCCAGGATCTCCGAGCGCAATTGAACAAGTTCGGGATAGCGGTAGAAGAACAGGATCTTTTGCTCCGCGAGCGTGTCACCATCAGGCTGATCGGCAAAGACAAAGAAACCGAATGCCTCGGCGATATCTTCGGCAGGATGCGTCACGGAGTAATCTGTCAGAAATTGGTCTTCGTATTTGTAATAAAAATCATCGAGCTTCTCGTAGTAAAGATCTTCATCTTCTATGAGGTTGACCTCGTTCCATTCGTCGTAGATATCGGTCCAGAATTCTTCGTAGAAAGCGTTGATATATGAATCAGGGTTCGAACAACCTTCACCGGGGAAGAAGGTGGTACAAGCCGCCACTTCATCCATGTACAGGGTTTCATCTTCGGGGTTATTGAAAATAGCGATGCTTGGGGTCACCTGGTCAGGGGCGAGTGTGAAGAGATGGGCAAACTCATGAACCAGTGTAAAGGACAGATAGTAGTAATCACTGGTGTCGGCAATATCCACTTCAAGCCCCCAGCGGTTCGGGTCATCATACGTCTGTGCCACGGCGGCAAGGATATTGTCTTCGCCATCGGTCATGATCGAAAATTCTGACAGGGTTTGTCGATACTCAAGCGGGATCAACGCAGTAAAGTAATTCCAAATTCGTTGATGGGCGTCTGTGTCGTTCTGTTCATCCTCCAAACTTGAGGGGACATTTTCATAATACGGGTCCTGGATCTCATCACCAGATACAAGGTAGGTGACCAGATACCTGATTTCTCCATCATCTGCCGGGACGTTGTTAAAATCTTTGGCAAGGTCGTTGGCAAGGTCAAGCGACGTATTCGCGCCAACGATCTGGTCGGTGATCGCCGGACATGAAGCCGCCTCGGCTGGAACATCGGAGGGTAGAACAAATTCCGGTATGCTTTCACCTGAGGCAGAAACACCCTGAGAGTTGGAAGGCTCCCCAAAGAGAGTGACACAGGCAAGGGTCGAGAAAAGCAGCGCAGATACAGCAAAGAAAAGTTTCAAGCGTGGCATAAAAAATATCCCTGGAAATTTTTTCCAAGGATACCATAGTGTCTCATTCAGATTTTTTTTATTTGAGCTTACAAGCTCCATTCAAAATATCCTCGCGCAATTGAAGCAATTCAGGAAATTCATAAAAAAAGGCGAGCTTTTGCTCCCGAATGGAATTACCGCTGGGTCTGGGGCTGAAGACAAAATGTGTGAAGGACTCGGCTATGTCTTCGGTGGGGTGCGTCACCGCATAATCTCCAACGAACTGGTCTTGATGCGCCAGATAAAAATCATAGAGGGCGTTGTAGTAGGGCACATCATCTTCCGAGTCATACTGCATCGCATCGACCTGCGCCCACTCATCATTGATATCGACCCAGAAACGGGTATAAAAAACCTGAATATACGAATCTGCATGGCTGCAACCTGTGCCTGTAAAATAATGGGGGCAGGCGGCGGATTTTTCTTTTTGCAATTCAATATCTTCAGGAGCCTTCAGGATCTCAAGGTCTGGTGTGACCTGTGAAGCATTGAGCGTGAGCAAGTGAGCATATTCATGGATCATGGTAAAGATGAGTGCATTCCTATCTTCGAGGTCGGCGATATCCACTTCGAGCACCCACTGAGAAGGCTCCACACTGGATTGGTCGACCGCTGCAAGTGTATTTGAATACCCATCCGTAAAGACATTGAACTGCGTTACCATGCTGCGATCTTGTGCGGGGATCAAAGCGGTGAAAAGTCCCCATGCCTCATTTTGCAAAGCCATGTCTTTTTGCTCATCCTGTAGATCAGCTGGGACGTTCACCAGACTGGGATCTTTCAGAGCATTCCCTTCAACGATATAGGAGACAAGATAATGGAAATCTGGTTCGGAAAAATCCGTGACACCTTCGTAATCATATACATCCCCCAACCCGCTTTTGAACACCTGATCGGTAGATATGGTGCAAAACGCATGGTATTCAACGCCGAGATCATTTGCAGTCCCTCTTCCCATGAAGTACCCCGCAAACAGTGACAGAACAAGCACCAGCAAAACAACAATAAAAGTAACTCTCCCAGACATGATGCCTCCACAACACGAAACCCTAATTTGCCGGAATGGTGATCCAACCGGCATCTAACAAATACAAATAAAGATATCCAAGCAGCATGACCATCCAAAGGAACAATTGGATCTGATCCATCAGGTTTTCCCACGAAATGGAAAGGTTATCCTTGATGGTCTGGACGATACTCTCCAGATTATCCAGCTTGCTGCGCACGCTTTCTTTCCAGTCTTTGAGATAGAACTCAGACTGAATGGCTTCATAGAGTTTGGCAGTGTACCAGTCACCGATGAGCAGCAGGGTTTGCTCCGTACGCTCGAAGTTTAACATCACTTCCAGTTTATGCTCGGCGATCTGGCGGATCAACCCGCGTGTGGCACGCGGACGGCGTTTTTTCTCAAAGAACGATTCATTGATCTTGTCGAGCAGTTTTTCAATGGAATGGTCGAGCACGCGATAACGCAAAAGCTGATAATTACCGATCTTGAGGAGGACAATATCCGAATCGTAATCGCCGCTCGGGGCGATGATGACTGCGCCTTCCCAATCCACCAGAGTCAACTCGGTGGCGGAGTAGCGTGTGCGCGAGACCAATATTTCGCTGATCTCGTTCTTGTCGAAGCTGTCACGCTGAGAACGGATAAAGCGCGAAATCTCAAGCGCGTTCTTGTCGATCCATTTATCCGGGGTTGGTTTCGCATCATCCACCAAAAGAATGGTGTACTCTTCATAAAGCCCACTCTGACGATGTTCGACCGGAATGAATTTGCTTTGTAAAGCGTTCTCAATCTTGGCGCGTTCCTGCAAAGCAGTAGGGTCGAAGGGGTTTTTCAATGAAAACCGAGCCTCAACCATTTGCACACGTTCATCGTATTGATGACGCACCACAGCGACCGCATGCCCTTCGATCAACACAGTCTCATCGCCAAGGCTGATGACGTCAATATCCACCGGCTGAAAGTACGGTGCATCCTTCAAGCCCTGAATGGATTCTTTTTGGGGCAATTTTCGATTCGATATCGGGAAAGGCGATCAAATAACAGATGTCCATAAAACTATTCCTTATGTATCTACTTAAGTGTAGCACAGACCCGAATGTCAAAAACAGAACGGGCGATGTATATACATCGCCCGTTCTGTTTTTAGTTTTGCAATTATTTGAAAATCCTGCCAGATTTTCCCTGCCCTGACCTGCTTATTGAGGAAAGGCTGTGCAAAGGTTACCAAGGATGGCAGAACGCAATTCAACAAGCTCGGGGTAGTTATAAAAGAAGAGTACCTTTTGATCAGCAATGCTATCACCCGTTGGCTTATCGCCCAATACGAAGAATGCCCAGGATTCGGTTATATCTTCTTCAGGGTTGGTAGCGGCGTACTCGGTAACAAATTGATCCTGATACTTGTCGTAAAACTCGGTCAACATCTGCTGATTCAAATCTGGATCCTGCTCGTAGCTAATCTCTTGATTTTCTTCGTAGATCTCGGTCCAGAATTGATTGTAAAAAGCGTTGATATAGGAATCAGGATTCGAGCAGCCTTCCCCGGGGAAGTAATCGGGACAAGCCGCGACTTCTTCATTCAACACATCAACATTCTCAGGGTCATTGAACACAGCTTCGCTGGGAGTGACCTGGTCGGGTCCCAATGTAAGCAAGTGACCATATTCATGAACAAGAGTGTAGGTCAGGCTGTAATAATTAGCTGTGTCGGCAATATCCACTTGCAAAGACCAGGCAGCAGGGTCGGTCTTGGTTTGGGTGACCATTGCCAGTGTGTTATCCACCCCGTCGGTAAAGACGGAATACTCAACGATGGTATCGCGGTTCTCAGCCGGGATCAGTGCTGCGTAATACTCCCAAACCTGCTGTTGGGTAGCTTCATCCAATTGTTGATCTTCTAGTTCGGAGGGAACCGTTTCCAAAGCGGGATCAGAAATTTCATCCCCGCTCACCACATAGGTGACAAGAGGCGTTTCTTCCAACACGGTTTCCGACCCGCCATCACTTTCACTCACGGCATTGACAGACTCGATGATCGGACCAGTAACATCAATACAGACTGCACCTTCTATAACCTCAACCGGCGCTTCAGTTGAAACAGCCTCTTCGGTCGCAGCCTCTTCTGCCGCAACGTCTGTGACAAATTCCTCTGTAGCAACTTCACTGGCATCAACTTCTTCATCGCCAAGGTCTGCACAAGCCTGGACAGCCAACAATAGGGTTAACATAAAAAACAACGATATTAAGCGTTTCATAGACATCCTTTTAACTGTAATTTTTTTCAATATTACCATATTCAAATTTAGAGGATTTTGAACTCTGCGACTCATAACATGGAGAAATCATTCTCCGTCCTGTGACTTTTATCTTGAGATATTGTTGTGTTTATCCAATTCCGAAGGCTGAAATTTGGCTTTATACTTGTTCACGTTCACGGTATTATGAGGAATTTTATATGACCCTTAAAGATCGCTACAACCAATGGAAAGAAACCACGCTCAAGAGTCTTTGGAAAAATTCAAAGAGCGCAAGGAACGTTTTGAATTTTCTTCGGGGATCGAAGTGCCGCGCCTCGCGACTCCGCTCGAGCCTGGTCCTGCTTACGAAGAGAAGTTGGGCTACCCTGAGAATACCCTTCACTCGCGGCGTGCAGCCGACGATGTATCGTTCACGTTTTTGGACGATGCGCCAGTATGCGGGCTTTTCGACGGCAGAAGAATCGAACAAGCGGTACCGCTATTTGCTGGCACAAGGTCAAACGGGGCTATCGGTTGCGTTCGACCTGCCAACTCAAATTGGGTATGATGCGGATGATCCCATCGCGCAGGGAGAGGTCGGTAAGGTGGGCGTGTCCATTTCGTCGATCAAAGACATGGAGCAGTTATTCGATCAGATTCCATTAGATAAAGTTTCGACGTCGATGACCATCAACGCGCCGGCGGGAGTGCTGCTGGCGATGTATATCGCGGTTGCCAAACGCCAGGGCGCGGACATGCACCAGCTGCGCGGCACGATCCAGAATGACATCCTCAAAGAATATGTAGCGCGTGGGACGTATATCTTCCCGCCTGCCCCGTCGATGCGACTGATCACTGACATCTTCCAGTTCTGCGCCAGGGAAGTGCCGTATTGGAACACGATCTCGATCTCGGGTTATCACATCCGCGAAGCCGGTTCGACCGCCGTGCAGGAAGTGGCATTCACCCTCGCGAACGGATCGCTTATGTAGAAGCGGCGCTCAAAGCCGGACTGAACGTTGACGATTTCGCGGGTCAGCTTTCGTTCTTCTTCAATGCGCACAATAACCTGCTTGAAGAAGTTGCCAAATTCCGCGCGGCGAGACGGATGTGGGCACGCATCATGCGTGAACGCTTCAAAGCACAGAAGCCGTCTTCATGGCAGTTGCGCTTCCATACGCAGACGGCAGGATCGACCCTGACTGCCCAACAGCCGGAAAATAATGTGGTGCGTGTGACGTTACAGGCTCTTTCCGCCGTCCTCGGCGGGACTCAGTCTCTGCACACCAATAGCATGGACGAAGCCCTCTGGCTGCCGACTGAAAAATCAGTGCGCGTCGCCTTGCGGACTCAACAGATCATCGCGCACGAATCCGGCGTAGCGGACTCGATTGACCCGTTGGCGGGTTCGTATCTCATTGAACATCTGACCGATGAAATTGAAAAAGGCGCGCTGGAGTACATCGCCAAGATCGACGAGATGGGCGGAGCGATGCAATCCATTGAACGCGGATTTATGCAGAACGAAATTCAGAACGCGGCGTATGCGGCGCAGCAAGCCATCGAGAGGAAAGAACAAGTGATCGTGGGCGTCAATCAATTCAACGTAGACGAGACCCTGACCTTGGAACGCTTGAAGGTAGACACGTCGATTGAGTTGGGACAGCGTGAGGAGTTGAAGAGATTACGGGAATCGAGAAATCGGGAATCGGTAGAACGGCTGCGCGGACGATTGGTTGAAGCCGCGAAAGGGACCGAGAACCTGATGCCGCTCTTCATTGAATGTGTGGAGAATGACGTGACCCTCGGCGAGATCTGCAATACGCTGAGAAGCGTTTGGGGCGAGTACGTGGCGGAAGGATTTTGACCCCCTCCGCCCCTATCGGGGCACCTCCCCCAAATGGGACAAGAAAACTTTTTATAACACCAGATATAACATGTCCCATTTGGGGGAGGACGGGTGGGGGTGGGATGCAAAAATCAAAAAGGAAATGGCAAGGAACGAATGAACATGAAGAATTGGGAATATTTGCATGCACTCGCTGACAATCACGAAGTCGTTGAAGTTAACGGAGCCACGATCGGCACGGCGCTGAGAGGATTTGTCACCACCTACACCGGCAGACCGTCGCTGACCGACTTTCTCAACCAATCTGGGCAGGAAGGCTGGGAGCTGGTTGGGATGAGCCCTATGGGCGAAGTTGGAGACACATTACGGCTCATTTTCAAGAGACCTACGAATTAAAGAAAAAGAGACAGTCACCATAGAGGTGACTGTCTCTTTTTATAGCAGAAAGATTTTAGAAAGTTTTCACGTTAATTTCTTGAATACGCTTATGCTATACTCTGAGCAGAGAGAAAACCATGCAGGCACTTGATTTTTGGAAGGCAATCACTATGGACAAAGCCAATCACTTGGAATCTTTTCTGGCGATGCTGGAAGAGAATGGAATTCGCTTTTGTGTCATCGGCGGGCAAGGTGTCAATGCTTACGTTGACCCGCTTGTCAGCCTTGACTTGGATTTAGCTGTTGCTACTACCCAAGCCGAATTAATTGAATCCCTGCTTGCCAGATACTATAAAGTGACTCGCTTTCCTCACAGCCTTAACATTGAATTGCCCGACTCTGATCTAAGAATTCAAATTCAAACCGATTCCCGTATGGCGAATTTGCCGCCCGTGCCAGCCAAAGAGAAATACTGGGGCTGACATTGCCTGTTGCCCGCCTGGAAGATATTTTGCAGGGAAAGGTTTGGGCAATTCAAGACCCTGACCGCCGAGCAAGTAAACGCCAAAAAGACCTTGCCGACATAGCGCGGATTTTAGAGTCGTACCCCGACTTGAAAGCCCAAGTTCCCGCAGATGTTCTGGCGCGATTGGTATAAGGCTTGATAGCGAAAAGGGTTTGTATATAAATATATAGACTCTAATAGTTACATTGTCGTATCCTAGATATTTAAGCTATAAAACCGCATTTAACATTTTTCTGGTTATGCATTTGGGAGTTTATTTTCTACAAATTAAATTGGGAGTGAAGAAATTGATAAACCCTTGGCAAACATTACCCAAACAAGCACCTTTTGCACTCGAATCAGATCTACAAAGTGTTTTAGAATTTAATAAATCTGCCACTCCCGATACACTAGTACATCTCGAGTTGCTTCCAGAACCTTTTATTGGGGATTTAAATGCTCCTATTGTCCTTCTTGCACTTAATCCAGGTTTTCCCCAGATGATCCTAAAACCCATTTAGATAATCAATTTATTAAAGTGTCACGTAGCAATCTAAAAAATGAAGATTCAGAATATCCTTTCTTTTTTCTTAACCCAAAAATAGAAGCCCCCGGTAGAGAGTGGTGGGAACAAAAATTATCAAGGTTAATCGCTGCCAAGGGACGCGAAGCAGTAGCTCGTAAGTTGCTTTGTGTGGAGTATTTTCCATATCACTCACGAAAGTTTGCGCACACAAATTTGAAAGTGCCTTCGCAAGGTTACGCATTTGAGCTAGTCTACAGTGCAATACGCCGAAATGCCTTAATTGTTTTATTGCGAAGTGCCAAATTATGGTTCAAATCAGTACCAGAATTGGAAACATACAAAAGATTGTATCGATTGAATAGTTCGCAAAACGTAATGATTACCCCTGCAAATTGTCCTAATGGATACGACAAAATCTTGGGAGAGATTTAGTATTGATGAAATTTACAGAATCTAGTGAGACAGCATTTTCCCAGCTAGACGGCTTCGCCGTCCCCGCCCCAGCGCAGGTAACGCAAACCGTTAGCCCGCAATCTTGAAAATAAAAAACAACAAGAGGCATACATGGTATTTTCTTATGTTTTATACGGCACTGCTTTTTTATTATTGATTTACATTGTTGTCAATGTTATTGTAAATAAAAAGTTTAACGTAAGTGATGCGATGGCAGCACTTGGCATCATCGTAACTATTCTTATTGCTCTCGATTCAGGCAATTCATTCGCTGATCAGCAAAAACCAAATTTTGTTCCTGACACTCCTACCTCTACCCCCGTCATTGCGTCCAATCCAGTCGAAACCCAAAAGCCTGTTGCAACTGCCACATCATCTCAATTCAAAACATTGATTTTTTCAGATGATTTAGAGAACGGAAACAAAAATTTTACATTAGGTGATGGAAGCGGGTCATTAAATCTTGTAAACGAAGAAAACGGAAACACAGTTCTCGAATTAAGTGAAGCGGGCATATACACATTATTAGTTAATTTTGGACCTGAGAATATTTCGGATTGCGCAATAGAGTATAGAGTCAAAATTGTTAAAATGGATAATGTGTCTGAAACTTCAGGAACTGCAAATCTACTAATAAAGCATATGGGGCTGGGAAAACCAACTTACGTTTTTAGCTTTGACCCATACCATAAAATCACCTAACTTTATTACTATCCACCCTTCCAGCTACTACAAGGAATACCTTTCGGAATGCCAATAAATATCGAAACTGGAAAATGGTACGATATTAGAGTAGAAATAATAGAAGGAAATTTTTATGCCTCTATAGATGGCGTTTCAGTTTTACATGGGACAGATTCGAGATTACAGTCAGGTAAATTAGGTTTCCAGATTTACTCAAATACAACAAATTATTTTGATGATGTAAAAATATGGTCTCGGTAATCAAAATAAATACCAAAGCAAACGGCGGGCTAACAAAGTGCGCACCTAACTCTGGGGAGTCTGCGCACATCCCAAGCAGTTTTCTACGCCTTCTCATTTTTTCTGGCTGGACGGATGAGCCAAGTCCACCAAAGAGGCAGTCATTTTCAAAGTGACGTCTCTTTTTTACCCAAACCTGTCAGGTTTACCTATTTCCTCCCCCATCCCGGCAAAAATGACCTATCATTTTTAAAAAATGTACTGACATTTTCCCAAAGACTTTTAAATGGTTTTAAAAAGTCTTTTAAATCCTCCCTAGAGAGGTTTTAATTCCTCCAGTGAGAGGATTAATCTCTAAAACTTTGAAGTTAAAGAATCAATTTTGGGGTATAACTTATGGCAATAATACTTTCTAGAACCTGTCTCAAAAATATCGTGTCACCCTGAGGGAGCGTTCTTTGCGACCGAAGGGTCTCTTATTTTGGGTGTAGAGATCCTCACCGCACTGCATCCGCACCGCGGTGCATGTGTCGCTATCGCTCACGCGTGCCTGCTGCACGGTGCAGGCAGGATGACATTTTTGAGATAACTTCTAGTATAAAACTCCCCAACAAAGCATCCCGAAGAGCATCGGGATAATGCACTGGACCTCTTCTCCCTTCGGACAACTTCCTCTAATGAAGAAAACAAACAAGATCATTATCGTTTTGGCAACATTTGCGCTCGGCACATGTTTATGCCTTGGGTGTGTTCTTACGGTATCCCCTCAACTATATAATGTACTCGATCAACCTACAGCCCAAGAAGGGCAAGAAAGGGCGAATGAATTGATAAAAGCCCTGGAACAATACAAGGCGGATACAGGGAGCTATCCATCCGAGCTAGATGTACTTATTCCGACTTATTTAAGTGCCATCCCTCAACCTGCCAGAGGGGCTCAGTATGAGTATGAACTTCTATCGAATGGAGATGAATTCACGATCTCTTTTGATGTAGGCATCAGCATGGATGGGGATTACTGTGAATATATAAGTACGACGCGCATATGGCAGTGCAGCGATAAGATTTAAAAAAGACACTCGCGCTTATCCCAAAATACAGCTACAGAAATCCCTGCCGTCCCATCTGGCAAAATACTTCGTCATTTTTTAAAAATGTACTGGCATATTTTTAAAAGGAAATCGATATGACATCTCAAACTCCACTCAGCAAACGCGAGCAAGACGTGCTCGATCTTTTACTGGCAGGCAAAAGCAACAAACTGATCGCCCATGCGCTCGGCATCACCGAACGCACGGTCGAATTCCACCTGAAAAACATCTACGCCAAGCATCAAGTCAACTCGCGCATGGAGCTGGTGCTGCACCTGAGGCAATCCACAGTTGCGGCGGAAGGCGAAAGCATCGAAAATAGCGGCACGTCCAGTCTATGGAGCTGGGCGAAATCCACGTTCAAAGAAGCCGTCTTTCGAATCGGCAAGGAGATAGAAATGAACACGCCAACTCAAACCCCGCTCAACGAAGCGGAACCCGTCAACTTTCAAAATGCGATCCGCATATGCTTCGTCAAATATGCGGATTTTACAGGTCGCGCCTCACGCCCTGAATTTTGGTGGTTTGCCCTCTTTATCCTGCTCTCCGCCTCGGCATTTACCTACTTAAGTGAAACCGCAGGCAGCATCTACTCCATCGCCACCCTGCTGCCTTTTCTGGCAGTCGGCGCTCGTCGCCTGCGTGATAGCGGCAACAGCCCGTGGTGGTTATTCGGTCTGCTCATTCCAGTGGCTGGCATCATCCTGCTTGGTTTCTTCTGGGCAATGCAACCCGCTAAAACATTGGCGAACGATTCGCTGCCAGCATAAAAGAGACGGTCACTCGCAAAGGTGACCGTCTCTTTTATATCAGTCCAACAATTGGGGATGTAAAAAATCTTTTACCCAACAGGTACAATCTGCCAACTTTAATTTTTACAACGGAGACCAGCATGGATTATGACATTACAGAGTACCCACGGGTTTATCACGGGCTTTGTCACCTCCCGGAAGCGCGCCTGATCGAAATCGCAAATAAAGCAGGCGCTTCGCTGAAAGGCATCAAACCCGGTCTTTATGGACAGATCGTCGAAGCCATCCTCAATCACATCGAATCTTTCGATGAACTCAAAACCCTGCTCACCCCCAAAGACTTCGACATCATCGGGCAAAAAAACCCGCAAAAGTTATGGAGTTGTGCAACGCCCAGTGCGGACGTCCGCTCGTAACGCCTCATACGCGGACTTGTGGCTTGAGCTGGCTTCGCTGAAGGCTTGGTCCAAGCTGGAGGCTTCGCAAAAAACCAAAGTTGCGAAATCCCTTGCCAGATCCTTGGGCGATGATTTCACCTTCGTTGATCTGGTCGGTCCGCACGAGTTGATGCGTTTTCAGCACACCGCCTTCAAACTACACTTCATCGCCATCCCCGGCGGGAAGTATTCAATGGGTCTGACCGACGACGAAAAGAAAGAACTGACCCGCCTCGCCAAAAAACATGGGATTGAAGAAGCCAAATATTTTGCGCGTGATATTGCCGAAACCGCCCGCCCGGCGCACGAAGTAAAACTCCCGCCGTTCTTGTGCGCCCAAACGCCAATCACGGGTGCGCAAGGTAAGAAGTTCACCAAGTCGGCGGAGTTATTGGAAAGCAACCACAACATCTACTGGTATGGCGCAAAAGCCGCCCTCCAACTCACCGAACAAAGCGCTACCAGATTGCCCACCGAAGCTGAATGGGAATACATCGCCCGGGCTGGCGCTGTACGCACATGGCTCAATGGCGAAGAAGACCCACAAGAGTATACAAGCCGCATCCTCTCAGCCAAACTACTCGAAGACGATCACCCCTTTGGAGTCTGCGGGCTGGGCTGGGGCACCTGGGTGGAAGACGGCTGGCATTTGGGCTATAAGAATGCCCCAGTGGATGGGTCCGCTTGGGAGCCGCGAGACGTTCCAAATGTTGTACGAAGCGGCGGTTTTTTATCTCACCCCTGGCAGACCCCTGGCGAAGAGTTCATGCTCCACTGTACGTATCGCGAACAAGTGAAAGATAGAGAATACCCTGTGTTGCTGGCAAAAGATCTGCCCAAACGAAAAAAATGATCCTATAAAAGAAAGCTCCCAAGCGATAAATCACTGGGGAGCTTTCTTTTAGGGCGTAGCTACTGCTGAAGGATGTTCTGGAAAGTTTTCGCAGGTTTTGCGGTATGCATCATCCGGGAAGAAACGCTCCCATTCGTTGATGATGAAGTTGCGTCCAACCTTCTGGCATGCCTGTTCTTTTAGCACTTCGATGGATGTGGGTGTGTAATGAAGAATGGATTCGATATACCCGTTATTGACTTCAGACACATAGTAATAGCGGCTCTCGATGGTATAGATCCAATCGCCGCCGGGGGCGAAGAAAGAGGAGAACCCAAACGTTAGATCGGGGTACTCTTCACTTGCTTCACCAACATACGGCAGAATCACGCCGCGCTTTTTGGGATTTTCCTGCATGGCGTTCATATCCCACAAACGAAGAACGTTTTCGCTTGCACCGTCATCGTCCTGCAAGCCACCGGAATAGGTAATAAGATAGCGTTCATCGGGGCTGATGACATTCAAAGAAATATTCGATTCGTGTCCGCGCAAATTGATGTACTGCTCTTCAGACGGTGCGAAAGCTTGAACCGCATAATCTTTTTGATAAGTACCAATGTTTCCTCCTCCTCCGCCGCCACCAGACAGTGAGTATGTGCCGTACCCATCGTATGTGGTTATAAAATTATAGGGGGTATCAACCCACGATGAAGATAGGAATGCCTTGCCTTCGCTGGCAGAATCGCTGAAAACCATCCATTGGGCAGTATTACCCATCATCAGGCTTGAGTATGCGGCACTGCTGGAAAAAGTTCTTTTGGGCGTCCTTGTGGAAAGGCTCCAAACCTCGTAATTGAGTTGATCTCCCTGTTCAATCCCAGTTAAAAAGGTCAGTGAGTCACGGCTGAAAGCGGCACGGTTGGTTTGGAAGACTAATGGTTCACAAGCGGATTTTTCCAAAATACAATCCACACTCCATAACTTGACGTCACTTACACTATCTGAATCGTATGGGACCGCCACCAACCAGCGTCCATTTTGGCTGGCATACAAGCGAGACTGATCATCTGTTTTCAGGCTGCCAGCAGTTTCAACATTTCCACTTTCATCCGGCAGGGTAAGTATCTTTGCCTCGCTTCCAATATATCCCTCACCATCATATTCAAGGTTAAGAAGAACAAAATGCCGCCCGTCTTCATGGAAAACCGATTGTGACGGGGTATAGGGAAAGTCGTACATTGCTCCAGTTTCAAGGTTGTACAGGAACGAGGTGGCGTGGTTGACAAAGAACCAGCGGCTATCTGCCGAGAATTGAAGCGACCCACCCAAAGCAATAATAGACTTGACCTCCTCCTGAGCCAATTCACTGGTTTCCAGCGTTTTCTGCAAATCAATCAATGAAAAATGAATATTCTCGTTGCCCGTATACTCGGTGGGCATAGAACCGGTCACCAGCCAGCGCGCATCCGGGCTGAAGACTGACATGACAATATTTTCATCCTTGGGAGCGGGTGAATAGGCACGGGTTGGTCTGCCATCCCCCAACGTCCAAAGGGTATTATCAATGAACAGCCAGCGATCATCATTGCTCAATGAAGTGACGCTGGACCAGAGCTTCTCCTCCACAGAAATTGTGATCTGTGTATCGCCCAGGGGACTATTGTTATCCCAAAGCCGCAGGGAACCGTCGTAGGCGCCTGCCACGAACCAGCGTCCATCGGGGCTGGTGGAAGTCATCGTAATGGAATCTTCCATCCCGAAAGCCTTCGGGTCTGCCCAAAGGGAGGTTTCAAATTTGCTTTGCTCTGCTTTTTCAGGCAGGTTAAACAATGCCGGGCGGATGGGCATGATCTTAACTTCGCGGTCTTCCTCTAGCGCCTTAATATCCAGCATTAATACGCCAGTACCAGCATATCTTCCATCTTTTGAAACATAAAATTCGAGATACTGATTGAAATTTTCACCCGGGTTATCCAGCAAACTCATGTCGCGCAAGTCTAGAAATTTTTCCTCATAGCTCGCATTTTCATTTTCTAAAAAGTCTACAAGTATAAAATTATTGCTAATAAACCCACTTGGGGAAAACCCTTCACCCAAAGTAGTGTTTACCGGAATATCACCGCTTAAATCCAGATACCCCGCAACAACGGAACGATCCATATTTACATTCAGTTTCTCACCATAGTAGAAGAACCCTTCGCGGTTGGGACTGTTCAACACCACACCGTTATCAGAGTAATACTGTTCGTAGAGCATCGTGCCGATCTCAAGAAGAACGGGCTTTGCATTGAGATCATCCATGGAGTACACCAAAAAATTATTCGATGCCCACGGTTCCATCACAGTCACCCAAGTATCCGCCTCACCCATATATCCATTATCCACCTGAATATCTGGGTGTTCCTCGTTCTGCACCAAAACGAGCCAGCGATAGTCACCGTCAAAAAAAGCGGACTTTGCCAAGAAACCAGGCTCAGTAAGTGTTGCCATCATAGTAGCCGGGCTTGTAGAAATATCCCAAATCTGTATGCCGGTTTCAGGGTCATTGGTCAAAATATATTGACCATTTTCACTGCGCCTAACATATTTGCCCGGCAATCGTTGAATCTCTTTTTTGGATACTTCCACAGCGTCCACCTGCCAGAGCACCACAGCATCAGCTTGTTTTTCCAGGATGACCATTTCATCATCCGGATTTAGAAATTCGATCTTGCCATCAAAAAGGATGGGAGTACGGTTCTCATCCTCCACATCCACCTTCCACAAACCGGAACCGCTCTTTGTGGCATTTACCATGAGCCAGGTCTCGTTCGCGCTGAATTTAATAAGTCCGTTTTCAACATTCCAGGAGTCATCATCATCCATGTCAACTTCGAATGAAATACTAAACGGCTCATAAACAGGGTCTTCGGTTATTTTTTGAACATTCCACAAACGCGCTTCTCCCCCATACTGTGTACCTGCCAACAGCCATTTGCCATCTTTGGTAAATTGAATGATCGATGGTTCCTTGGTAAATGTTGCCAATCCATAGCCTGAAACCCGTTCATTCGCCAGGCGCAGCGCCTCTTCCGCTTCAGTGAGAACCGGCTCATTCGCATCCTGACTGATGCGCACTGACTCTAACGCCAGCAACAAAGCCCGCTGCGGATATTTCTCCAGCGCACTTTTAGACTCCAATGCCAACTGTCCCGCTGTGGCACGGCGTGCCTCTGCTTTTGCCAGCCCAGCTTGCACAAATCCATAGACCGCCAACAACGCCAGCGCAACTCCTGCCGCGATCGAAAGCCCGGTGGTGATTCCGCGTTGTCTATCTGTCGCTTTGCGGCTGGCAAAAACATATTCACGCATCAGATCGGTAGGGTGCGGTGCCGTGGAAGTATTAACCGCCAGATTGGTTTCCGCCTGAGTCAGATTCACCCCGCGCAATAAATAGGACTGATTTTTTCCGCCTCGTTCCCATTCGAGCGCCTTGTTTTGCAATTTACGGTGCGCCTGCAGCCACTCGTAATCGGTATGAATGGCAGTCAGCAGTTTTTGGATGGCTGCATCAAAATCATCCTGGGCTCGAAAAAAGATCCAGTTCAGGTGACTCAATTGTTTTGGAGCCCCAGCCCCACTCACCTCACGTACTACCAATGGAATGATGCGCTTCGAATTCTTAACTGCGCAATCGATCTCCTCCCCGCAGACTTTGGAAGCAGAAGAATCGGGGCTGATCAAAAACAGAAAAGCATCCGCCTCTTCAATTCCTTTTTCGATCTCTTTCCACCAATCCACAGTGGGCGGAATTCCCTCCCAGTCCACCCAAAAATCCATTTCGCTTTTTTTCAGTTCATCGGTGAGTTTCCTGGCAAACTCGGTATCTTTGCGTGAATAAGAAATAAAAACTTTTGCCATGTAAATTCCTCAAGATCGAGTCGGATTTTGATTTGCTTCCCATTACCTCGGCAAATTATACAAGAAAAACACCCCCCTCAGAATATTTTACGTCAGGTTTCACTTGCCAAATACGAATGAAATCAATCTGGGCGGCTTGCCTGCATCGTCCTCATGCCAGACTTCATCAAGCTTCAATAATTTCAGTCCATTCTTCTCGGCTGCGTGGATAAATTCTGAAATGTGATGGATAAACACATCCACCTCAATAATATTTTCACCGCGCTCAAAGCGGGCTTTTGTCCCGCCATATTGCTTGAAGGGATGTAATTCATTGATGAGAAACCATCCCCCACTGCGCAAGGTCCGCTCGGCTTGGGTAAAGATATGATCTAGATCCTCAATATGTTCCAAGACTAGATTACAAGCGATTAGGTCAATCGAATCCGACTCGCAATTCCACGGCTGAGTGATATCTGCCCAGGCAAAGCGGACGTGACTCGCCGTCACTTTTTGGCGGGCTTTGGCGAGCATCTTTTCAGAAAAATCGAATGCCAGCACTGCATCGCCGATCTCTGCCAGGAACTCGGTGTTCTTCCCCGTCCCGCAGCCGATCTCTAAAATAGACGAGAAGTGCCGTCCCTTAAGGGTGCGGCGCGTCACTTCAGCATCCAGATCACGGGTGCGGTTGATATTCGAGTCGTATATAGTTGACCATTCGTTATAGGCATCTTGAATATTCATGCCCCCGTTTATATCAGATTATTGAAGCTCGCCCTCGCAACCAGTGAATAGGTCATTGCCATCGCCGCCGACACAGATATCAGCGCCATTACCGCCAGTGATGATGTCGTCTCCGCTGCCGCCAACGATACAATCACTGCCGCCCAATCCATCGATCGTATCCATGCCAGAACTCGCGAGGATCAGGTCATTCCCCTCGGTGCCAACCAACGTGCCGGAACCCGTAACAAGATTGGATACGGTCAGTCCTGCACAGGCAGAGGGACGCAAATGGTTCACTTGAAATGAAATAGCATTAATATCCAGCCGCGTGGGCGGCACGGTATTCATTGCCGCCACCGCAGTCAGTGAGGTAAAGATAAGCAGAACAGCCAGAAGAAACACGGAATAACGAAGCAGGGTTCGCATGGGTCATATCTTTACTTTATGCATCATCGTGGTATCCAATTGGGCTGCATCAAATACCTGACTGGCGTCGGTTACATACTCGGGAGGTTTACTGCCTGTCCATGTCTTTTCTGATCGTGCTTCCGATTCAGGCTGGAGTTCATCCAACCCCAAGATCTCTTTTTGAGGAGGATACGTATAGATCAGGCGATCACGGACTCGAATGGGCTGGTTTTCAGCTTCCTGAGAATTTCGCGAGACAGGAAGCACAAGGGGCATGCCAACGTTTGCAACAGTGGCTCTTTCCATCTCTGTTGCACATTCATCAATCACGGCAATGCCCTGTCTACCGGTTGTGATCACATAGCGATAGGTTACCCCGTGGCTTTGCACAAAATAAAAATGCAGGAAGTTTCGCCGCATGTGCAGGATCATCGTATCGTTACGTTCTGCAAGCCGCGCCAGATCATCCATGCTATCAACATCTACAACCGCAGCGGCTGGCGGCAAAGTCTGATCATGAATATTGACGATCATCGCGCTGTACTTTAATCGCATCAATGCTTCTTCACTTTGGCTGGCGGTTTGATATAGACCAACACCCACAGCAAAGGTGATCAACCCTGATATGGCAAACCCAAATACCGCTATAAACCGTAAACTCCAAACCGGCACACTCAACCCAAACAAGGAAAGGCTGTTCAAGCGCGGAATGGAACTTCCAACAGTACCTGTCTTCGAAAAATGCAGAGGGTCAGGCTGGGATGGGACTTCGCTCAGGTAAAAATGGATCTTGTCGTATTGAAAGAGCAATGCTTGTGAGAAAGAATCCTGAACCGGATTCCCTTCTGCATTGGCAACAAATGAGGCTTCCGTAATGATCTCCAGAGTGTAGGCGGTTTGCTTTAACCCAGCTTCGGCTTCTACAAGGTTAACGATCGCTTCCACCTGGCACAAGTCCAAGGTAGCAGTGCTGAAATAAGAGGTGCCGGAAAAAGCCATATCGTTATACAGCGGAATGGTCCGCTGCCAGCCGCTTTGTTCATCCAGAATGCGGGCATACATTTTATGGCTGCCGACAATGCCTTGCAGGCGTCCGCCGCCAATGTTGTAGTTGAAGCCGACATTAAGAAAACATGTCAACTTGGGGAAGACTGGCTCACCCGAGCGGACTACATCCAGATCGTAAACCCCCGGCGTGCCCGTGGCAGAATAGTAATAATCTCCCGTTTGTTCATAGGGAATACTTTCCATGGGCTGGTTGAGAGGATGAACGAAGGAATAGATTCCCAATGCAAGAAACAACGCAGCCATCAACCCGCATCCCCAAAATAATCCCTGGGAGTGTTCACCAAACTGAATGGACGGGAATCCGCCCTCCCGTTTGGTTCGAGGCGTTTTTTTGAACATGTCCAACATAAGCAGCACTCCAAACAATCCAGTCGTTATCGCCGCATTCATCGGTTTTCGAAACCAATCTACTGCTTTCCCCAGTTTAGGGATGTGTATCCATAGCTTTCCGACAACTTCACTTTGTGTCGGTTGATGCGTATCCTGCCAGCTATTGTTATCCCCTTGCATAATAAAATGGTCGAATTCCAAGCCAACAATGCGATGGAAAACGAATTGCCTGATATTCGGATCTTTGTAGACGACCGCATCCCCCACCGTATAAACGGTTTCTGCCCGCACAAGCACAAGGTCTCCAAGCAGGAAGCCTGGTTCCATACTATTGCCGTTCACGATCACGTACGTCAGAGGTCCGCCAAGCTGGGTGGGCGCCAATGTAAGCCAAAACACCAACAGAAGGAAAAACAGGCTTGACCCTGTAAATAGAATGGATTGCTCTTTACTGACCTTAATCATGAGGAATGCCGGGAACTTTTACAAGTACCGGGCTTGTTCCCACTGCCGCCCTGCCAACCAGCAAAGGGTGCGTTTGGGAACAAGCCCGGCATCAAGAGGAGATGAGCTTAGTTACTGGCAGCGACCACACGCAACTGATTGATCGTGGAAACATCCAGCCCGGTTGTGGTGCATTCCCAAACCGTGCCGGTATCGAGGGTACAACCATACCAGGTGCCGCTGGCTACAAGTTGAACCTTAACCTGTCCCGCAAGAGCAGCGGCGCCAAGATCAAAAGCGACACTGTCCAACTTGGACGGGTCGGCGGCATTAAGGGTGTACGCAACATCCGTCACGGTATAACCGGTGACATCCCCCAAACCTTCACCGGCTTTCGTATCAGGAACTACATTGGCAGCAGCAAATGCATAAGACGCTACCGCGATCGCAACAACAGCGGCAACTGCAAATACAACTTTCAAAAATTTAAACATGGCTTTTCTCCTTTTCAAAAACAAATGAAAAACGGTCCGAAACAGCCATCCGAATAAAAAAGCCTGGCTTGAATAAGCCAGGCTGATAGAACTATGCAACAGTGGTATCTTCGGCGGCCTGGCGGTCTTGGTCATTATGATGACGGTAGACCCATAGCTTTGCGTCACCGGCTTTCACCGGTTTTGCCTTAATCGGATGTGCATGTACTATAACATGCACATCCGATTGATTCTCCTTACAGAATAGTTGCAGCGCAATAATTTGATAGGTATTTGCAAACGTGATTAACCTCACCAGTAAGGGGTTATTTTTGCCCTTTCAATGCCGCTTCCATAATCTGCTGCACGCGCGCTGCCATGCTCGAAGGATCAGGATGCAAACCTTCCACGAGCAAGGCACTATCAAAAACCTGCTCAATAATGATGGTCTGCAACTCTCCATCTGTTTTCAATAAGCTCTTTAACATCGCATGTGCGGGATTCAACTCCAGCACCTTCTTCGGCACTTCATATTCCTTGCCCAAATATTTATACACACGTTGAAGTTCCGGGTTGGAATTTTCATCTGCATCCACCAAGCGTGCAACAGATGTAACCAGACGGCTGCTGGCACGAACATCAGTAACGCGCTCGCCAAGCACTTGCTTGAATTTTTCAACGAGAGAATTAAAGTCACCTTCGGGGATTTTCTCCGCCTCAGACTCTGCCTTGGGCTGTTCTGTCCCATCCGCCTCTGCCCCGCTGATACTTTTCAGCTCGTAATCCTTGAATTTGCGCAAGCTCATCAACATGAATGAGTCCATCGGCTCGGTGAGCAGCAACACTTCAGTGCCGTTCGCCTGGAACGCATCCAGATGCGGACTGCGCAACACCGCCTTGGGGTCTTCACCTACAATGTAGTAAATAACCTTCTGCCCATCTTTCATTCTTGAAACATACTCATCAAGCGAAGACCAGGTTTCGGGGTTGGTATTGGTCTTGAAACGCAGTAATGGCGTGATGGTGTCTGTATCCGCAGGAGTAGCAGCAATGCCCTGCTTGAGGTAAACACCAAATTCGCTCCAGAAGGCGGCATATTTCTCCGCATCTTTCTTCGCCAACGTCTCCAGCTCTTTAATGACCTGGTTGGTGATCACCTTTTTCAACTTTGGCATCAATCCACTGGATTGCACCGTCTCACGTGAGACATTGAGCGGCAGGTCTTCCGAGTCGACTACGCCTTGTACAAAGCGTAGATATTCGGGCAACAGGTCTTTGTTGTATTCGTCGATCAAAATATTACGAGAGTACAACTTTAGTCCGTCTTCCTTGCGGAGCGAGAACATATTCCGTTCCGATTTGGCAGGGAAGAATAAGAGCGCATACAACTGCACCGGTGCATCCGTCACCATGTGGACATGCATCAACGGGTCTTCAAAATCAAGCGTGGTCTGACGGTAAAAATCCTTATATTGCTCAGGGGTAATCTCATTACGAGCCGTACGCCACAGCGAAGACTGCTTATTGACCGGCTTCTCATCCTCACCCACATAGATCGGAAAGCCGATGTAATCCGAATGTTTATTGACAATATTCTTCAGGCGGTATTCCTCGGCAAATTCCGCCGCATCCTCTTTCAGTTTAATTTCAATACGTGTACCGCGTTCAGACATCTCTGCCGGGCTGATTTGGTACGTATCATCCCCTGTGGCAAACCAAGTCACCGCCTGAGCATCCGGGCGGAAGGAACGAGAGGTAACACGTACCCACTCCGCCACCATGAAAACCGAGTAAAAGCCCACGCCAAACTGACCGATCAAGCCGGAGGCGTCTTGATTCTTTTCCTTCGCTGTTTCCAAAAATTTACGCGCACTGGATTGGGCAATGGTTCCAAGGTGATCCACTAGCTCATCCTGTGTCATGCCAATGCCGGTGTCTTGAACGACAATGGTGCGATTGTCTTTATCCACTGTCACATGGATCTTTAGTTCCACATCAGGGTCAAGTACGTTTTGGTTCGTTAACATCTCAAAGCGCAAGCGATTGATCGCATCCGACGCATTCGAAAGCAGCTCGCGCAAAAAGACCTCGCGGTCCTTATACAGCGAGTGGATGAGGATTTGCAGAAGCTGTTTGGTCTCTGCTTTGAAAGTAAATTGCTGGGTGTTTGTATCTGTCATGTTGCCTCCTGGAAACGAGGTTTTTTTCTTATTTATAGTACGTGTGCGTAAAAATTTTATAAGAGAATGAAAAAACCTCAGCCTGTGCGGCTGAGGTTCCAAATGTAGTTCCCCTCTCGTCTCTACATGAGGCGGGTAGATATCAAAAATAATTAAATTATTTTACAACTTAGACTTGAAAAGTCCAGTAAAAGAGTTTACACTTTACTCAAAGATTTTTTTGAGTCGTAAAGGTGTAATTTCCCATGGATCGTAAAGAATTTGGCTTTCTCATCTCCCTACTCCGGCAGGATCTGGATCTGACCCAATTTAAACTGGCAGAATACGCCGAGATCGATATTGCGGTCATCAGTCAGATCGAACGGGGCGTAAAAAAATTTTTTGACCCAGATCTGCTTTTTAAACTTGCCAACGCTCTGCACCTGACTACGATTGAGCGCCGTGAATTTTTTCTGGCAGCCAGCGGCATTAATGAGGAACGCATTATCCGCCAGCCTTCTGCAGCCCTGGCAACTGACACGATCAATTCTGAAAAAGTGCTCGGGAAAATGGTTCAGATCATCGAAAAACTGCGCGTCCCCGCCTTTGTTATGGATGTTTACTCGGATGTGCTCGCGATCAACCATAATGCTGCCGTGTTCTTTCAAGTCTCTCCACAAATTCTTGAAACCGCTCCCCTCCTCCCCGGAGGATACAGTACTGCCCGCATGATGTTTGGCAAGGATCTTTCCATCCGCTCCAAAGTGCTCGACAATTGGGAACAATATGCTGTTGGATCTATGCGTTTTATCCGTGAAAATAGTTTGCGATACCGCCCCAAACCCTACTTCCAATATCTCATGAAGGCGTTTCGTAACCCGGTAGAATTTCCCTTATTCGAACGATACTGGCGAATGGTCTCATCCTTTGAACAAGACCGCGAAGCCAACGTAGACCTGTTTGCTTACACTCACGCAGATTTCGGACACCTTTACTACGCCACCTCCACCACCACATCCATAACTCCACACGGAGAGCTGTTCCTCAACCAATATCTCCCCCTTGATGATGCCACCCGCGTCCTGTTCGAAACACTGGCAACGCAAGCCGGATATGGAGTCATTGCCCCACTGGCTCCCTGGCCCGTGAAAAAGATGCCGAATAAATGATATTCGTCATCTTGAAGGCGTAACCTTTCTCCTTATACTCTTCATTGAACGCTACCTTCGACCTATGCGAACGTATGTAACAGAAGTAAAGGAGAAGTTTCAATGTCAAAACTCGATAACCTGGTACAGGATTTCCTGTCACAAAAGAAAATCGCCATAGTAGGTGTTTCAGACAAACGTGAAACTGGCTGTAATGCAGCATATAAGAATTTCAAAGATAGCGGCTACGAGGTATTTGCTGTCAACCCGCGTATCGCTTCCTTCCAAGGCGACATCTGTTACCCCGACCTGACCTCTCTGCCTTCCAAGCCGGATGCGGTCTTTATCCTCGCCAACCCCAAAGTGACCGACCAGATCGTCAGCCAATGTGTTGACCTTGGCATCAAACACGTGTGGATGCACTGTATGATGGGCATCAAGCCCGGTCTCGCAGCGGGCACCACCAGTGTATCCCCTTCTGCAGTCGATGTCTGCAATGCCAACGGCATTTCCGTCATTCCCGGCTCCTGCCCTAACCAATTCCTCACCCCTGATGGTGGTCACAAATTCATGCGCAGCATGTGGAAATTGTTCGGTTTCATGAACATGAACTAGTGCTGCTCGATCAATATAAATAAAACTCACCCTGAAAAACAACTCATGGGTGAGTTTTATTTTGCTGACCTGGGAATGTTATTAATAATTTTCCTTTATAAATCGTTCGTGCCCTTGCTTCGTGAGATCAGCCAACTCAGCAAAAAGACCTGTTTCCAGCTTCTTAAAATTAAAACAGGATTTTCCCTGCATGTGCTTCTTGAGTTCTGGCGAGATAGTCTTTAGCAGGTCTGGGTACATGTAAACCGGCATGAGATAGAACGAGATGTAATTCTTCTTGATCTGCACCGAGGCAAAGAAGAGTTCCTTCTTCCACTTTTCGCTGTAAGCGCCATCCAGAATATAATGCCCGGGGACATCTATCTTGATGGTCAATTTTTTTCCATAAGGGACAAGGATGACTTTTAGCTGTTCAAAGATCAGCGGGAATTCATCTTGAGCTGGCATATGTTTATCCTTTTATTATTTGATCAATACTGTTGCTGCGGCTTCCTGTAACTTAAGTGCGACCTCTTTCGATATATTCCCGGGATACGCCAACCCCAGCGGGCTTTCCTGAAACAAAGTTGCATAAAAAACACAAGCTGCAAGATAGGTGCCCATCTCAGAGGGATGATTGCCATCTTCCTGCCATAGCTGAAGATCGGGGTTTGACCTCAAAGCCCGGAACCAGACCATGCCCACATGAACGATGGGAGCGTTAAGCTCATTCGCGATCCGCTGATAGCCCATATCGATCTCATATTGCATCGATTCAAAGTCTGGCATTCCATTTTCTGGAAACCCATACTCGCGTCCCCATGTTTCGAAAAAAATAGGTTGGGCATCATTCGCCCTCACCTTCTTGACGAGGGTCCTCGCTGCCGGGTACATATCATTAACCCGCCAGTATTCGACCGAAGGCAGCTGGCTTTGTTCCTGGAGGACAACATAATCCCATTGACTCGAGGAAAGTGTATTGGAAAGTTCAGGGGAAGAAACAAAGTCGTACAAATGCGCGCCGCCTTCAACAACCATTGCCACTTCCACTTTATGACCGCCTGAACGCGCCAACTCTGAAAATGTTGTGGGGAGATCATTCACAAAGGTCAGGCTGTTTCCTACAAATAAAACCCGTAAACAGTCATCGTTGAGATCGTTGCCGCAATGGATGGGACCACAAGCTGTAAGAGACGCGGCCAGTATTAGTGCCAAACTAAGCACCAGGAAACGCACACCTGTTTTCATTACTTTCTCCATTTTATCCGCCCGTGCTGGGTGGAAAATACTACTACTCTCCTCCAGGTACCTCTACATGCATCTCTTGATCGATCATTTCAGAAACTATTCTTATTGCACCACGATTTCCATGTAAACGGTATCCCCAAAAAGGGTCCCATCCGGGGCTGTGGCTTGCCATGTGGTTTGATATGTGCCAGGTTCTTCCGGCGCAGTGAAGACAATGCGCAGCGTAACCTGAACCCCGGAAGCAGCTGGAAAAAGGGGTTGTTCTTCTGTCACGCCGAGGGTATAGCCGCCTACCCATTTCAATTTATAGGTTGAGTCCCAGTTGCAGGTGCCATCGTTTTGAACAAGCCACTGCTTATCGATGTCGGCACCGGGGGCAAAAGTTGTACCGTCTTCCACGGTCAGGTCGTCAAGAAAGGTCAGAAGATTCGTGCATGGACCAGCATCCACTGTGGCGGTAAGGGTCGGCGCGATGGTGGCGGTAATGGATAGAGGCGTCGCTGTTGGGAGGATCAGCGTCGGCGGAGCCGCTGTTGGTGGTCGGAAAGCTGTCGGCGCCGCTTGGGGGGCACAACCAACAACGAGAAAAAAGACCGAGAGAAGAAACAGAACCGGGCGGGAGATGATGCGTAGTTTTTTCATATAAAAAGTGGACACGTTTCCGTGTCCACTCTATTTTACGCTTCTTCTTCGACCGCGGCAGCATCCTCACCACCGCCGCCATCGCCCAAATCGATCGGCAGGGCGATTTCACCAGACATTGATTTCTGGCGAATGACACCTTCGATCTCGTTCATCAGATCGGGGTTGGAGCGCAGATAATCTTTGGCGTTCTCACGTCCCTGACCAATACGGATATCTCCATAAGAGAAGAATGCGCCGCGCTTCGTGATGACTTCGAACTTGGTCGCCAGGTCGAGCACGTCGCCGCTCTTGGAGATGCCTTCGTTGAACATGATGTCGAACTCGGCGGTGCGGAACGGGGGCGCGACCTTGTTCTTGACGACTTTAACACGAGTGCGGTTACCGATGACTTCCTCGCCCATCTTGATGGACTGGATGCGACGCACATCGAGGCGCAGGGAGGCATAGAACTTGAGCGCCTGACCGCCGGTGGTGGTTTCGGGGTTGCCGAACATGACGCCGATCTTCTGGCGGAGTTGGTTGGTGAAGATGACAGTGGTCTTGGTCTGGTTGATGGCGCCGCTGAGTTTGCGGAGCGCCTGAGACATGAGACGTGCCTGCATACCCATGCTGGCATCACCCATATCGCCTTCGATTTCGTTGCGCGGAACCAGGGCAGCTACGGAGTCGACGATGACAACATCGACAGCACCGGAGCGGACGAGGGTCTCGGTAATTTCGAGCGCCTGTTCGCCGGTATCGGGCTGGGAAACGAGCAGGTTATCAATGTCCACACCGAGGCGGGCGGCATAGACGGGGTCGAGCGCATGTTCCATATCAATGAAGGCCGCGGTACCGCCGCTCTTTTGAGCTTCAGAAACAATATGTAAACAAAGGGTGGTCTTACCCGAAGACTCAGGTCCATAAATTTCAACCACGCGTCCACGCGGAACACCGCCGACGCCGAGGGCAATATCAAGGGAGAGCGAGCCGGTTGGGATGATCTCGGTAACCATGGCATGAGCCTCGCCCAGACGCATGATGGAACCGTCGCCGTAGCGTTTGAGAATATCGCCAACGGCTTTGTCTAAAACAGCCCGTTTGGCGTTATCCATATTTGATGAGGGGGCAGAGTCTGAAGCTGCTGCGCGGGGTTTTCTGGCCATAGTGAATCTCCTTGTATATGCTTAACCACGAAAGGTATTTTCAAAACAAAGGTTGAGTGGGTTAAGGTTTCGAGAGTATAGCACAGATGTTCTGACCGTCAAGGGGTTAAAGATGGGTAAACCATCGGTTACAGAATCACGGCTGAAGCGTGGGAGTGGCAGGTAAATTGCCTGGCAAAAAGTCCAATGTCGGTGCGGGCGGGTGGGCTACATTAAAACCTGTTTTGTCTTTGTAGGTGAAATAGGTCACCTGTCCGGGAAAGATCTCCACCCAGGTTTGCACACGTTCATCATCGTATTTAAATGAAATTTTATAAATGCCGGCTGGAAGGTCACCAAGTACAAAATTTTCCTGGTAATACGGGTCAGAATTGGCAGCGCCTCTCTTTCCGTAGGTCCGCACGGTGAAGGTACGCGAGGCACGTTCGGGTGCAACCAGAATCTCCATTTGCTGGATCAGCTCCCCTTTTTCATTCATTATGCGCCCAGCCAGTACGCCCCAGCCTTGTGGTGGTGCGATCCACAGCTCGGGGTTATAGGTATAAAAGAAGGAATTATATGGGAAGCGCACCTCAAAGTGGACATGGGGACCCGTGGTAGCGCCAGTCGAGCCGACCAACCCTATTACTTCGCCCGTATCCACATGCTGACCTTTGATCACATTCATCTGGCTCATATGAGCATAAATGGTATAAAGCTGCTGATCGTTATATCCAAAATCATGGCGGATCGCCACCGCCATGCCATAGGGGTCAGTTTCATCACCGGGGATCTCCAGAAACAAACCCCAGTCTGCCCAAACCACGGTACCGGGTCCTGCCGCAAGGATGGGTGTTCCTTCAGGCGAGGGAATGTCTACACCGGTATGCACAATGTTACGGCCAAAAAATACGCCGCCATAACGATAATCCGCGATGGGCCAGTTGGTCTGATCTGCAGCAATAGGGCGGTTGAAGAAAAAGTGATCATATGGCGCGATCGCCCATGGCACTGGGTATAAAGGTGGACGCCAGTTTGTAATAGGTTCCGCCCCTGGCGTAGGCAAACTAAATTGGAAAGGTTGAGGTGACGGAGTAACAAACGCCTCAAATTGGACTTCAGGCTGGTCCTGCGCTTCGACAGCGATCACTGGCGTAGGCGTGGGATTACTTACCCCATAAGTACAGGCAGACAACAATAATAAGAGGAATAACGAAGCGAGTGTTCTTTTAAATGACATGGTTTGATTCAAAGTAGATAACTCGCCAGCGGCTACCCACCAGGAATCACTGTTGGAGGTGTGGGCGTCAGAGTCGGGAACGGTGTTTCAGAGGGCGTCAACGTGATCGTTGGTGTATATACCGGAGTTGGTGTATTACGCGGCGTCCGTGTAGGGCGGATGGTTGGTGTTAAGGTCGGAGTGTTGGTTGGAGTCAGACTAGGCGCCAAAACACGCGTGGGTGTGGTGAGCGCCGCCACCGGGTACAACTCTTGCATGGCTTGGTACCAAGTCAAACCGCCGGTCGCGGCAAAAGTAGTGAAACGCGCGCCTTTGTAATACGTTCGCCAGGTTGGCAAGGCAGGGAGACGCTCCCAACCGTAAGCATACGCAAGAGAAGTCACATCCACCCAGTACCCGGCAGGGACGGGCGCATAATCACCGCCCTGTTCATAGGTGCGCGGATCAAGGTCATACCGTGCATTCAAATTCCAGGGCACATTGTGAATGGGCTCCCCCATCGAACCATCTTGCACGGCGCAGCGAATGTAAACATGCCAATAGGTTTGCGCTCCGATATCTTCACGCAGGGTCACCATCCAACCTGCATTCGCCATCAAAGAGTTGATCGCAAATGCGCGCCCGGTGTAAAGCCAGTCTTCATCCATACCGGGTTCAAGGCTGGTCGTCAATGGAACAAAAGCATTTTCCAAACTGGCAAGTGCATCCCACCCGGCTTCTTGTGAAATGCGCAAACGTAAGGCGTTATATGATTCATCTACAAGATCATGCAGTTGCGGGAAAGGTGCCTGCACATCATTGATCGGCACGACGGCGAAGCGCTGGTTGGGCACATCGCCCGCAGGGGTGACAATGGGCGCCCATAATACAGCCGGGACATCCGCAGCGGCTTGGATGAAAGTCTCAGGCAGTTGGGCAGGCAGATCCAGGCTGCCCCAGGCAATGCCGCGGACACGTCCGGTTAAAGGAATGGAAGAGAAAAGAATATTCCCTTCGAGGTCATAGGAAGTAAGGAAAGTCTGATTTGGGGCACTTACCGCAGCCAGAACACGATTTGCTGCTTCGTTCCATGAGCCAACATTCCCATCCCCAATCCAATATGCATTACGATCTGGAGTGGCAACATTCCATGCATACAAGCCGCTGTAGCCAATCGTCTGTGATATGGATGACCACAATAACTGGGAGCCATCGCGGTTCCAAAGCGGAAAGTTCTCAGAGGCAAAAGGCGTATTGCTCAGGTTTTTATAGCGATCTTCTCCGGCAAGGTCGAGATTCGCCAGCCAGACGTCGCTATCCCCGCCGCGAGTAGAGATAAAGGCAACATTACGTCCATCAGGCGCCCAGGCAGGCGAGTGATCTGAGGCAGGGTGTTGTGTAAGCGGAACCGTTTCACCGGAATCAACATTGACCACGGCAATCTCAAGGTTGTCGTTCACGTAGGTTTCAAACGCCAGCCATTGTCCATCCGGTGACCAGGATGGAGCCGAGTCATATTGCGGCGTGTTGGTGACTTGTTTTACTTCGCCAGTTTCCAATGCCATGACGTACAGATCCCAGTCGCCATCGCGATCGGAGGCGAATGCAAGGCGGGTACGCTGCGGGTTGAGCGCAGGGGCGATGTCGCTCCATGAGCCGGTGGTGATGCGTGTCAATTGCATGTTGAGCGAACGGAAGAGAAAGAGATGGGCGTAGCCGTTCTCTTCGATGGATAGGAAAGCAGATTCACTGGCAGGGTCGATTGGTGTTGGAATAGGGGTATCGGTTGAAACAGGCTGGACCGCTTCGGTTGCGGGAGGCGCTTCCAGATTTTGGTTACACCCCATGAGTGCAAGACTCAAAAGTGAAGCCAGAAGCCAGGTCTTCGAACGAAAGGTTGTGAAATGCCAGGGCATGGGCAATGTCAATTAATTGGAATCAAGTGAAGGGGAATCTTGAGGCGGCACTACGTCAAAAGAAAACTGCCGCGGCTGATCGGAAGGTCCGTCATCAGGGTAATACAAGCGGGCATTCAAGGTATAGGGGTTGTTCAGCTCGCCGCGGATGTGCATGGTAAATTCGAGCTTCCAGCTCAGCGGCTCAACGATGCTGGTAGAGGCGATCTCGTCACCATTGGCATCATTGAGGGCGACCTCAATATAAGGTCGCTTTTGGAATGGCGTCACTTCGAGGTTGACACGTAGCCGCCGTCCGTCGGGATAGGCTTCGGCGGATAAGGTTGTGATGTGCGTTTCTTCGGGCACGGCACGGGTAAGGTTATCTTCGGGAAAGAAAAAATCCATGCGAGCGATTATACCCTGCGGGCTTGGGCTGGCTCGAAAGGGAGGATTACAGTTTCATTAGGGAGTGGGATGGTTGCGGTCACCGTCATTTTAAACGCTTTATTTCGAAAGCAAATCAGCTTATACTTTCATGGTAGATTAGGAGTTTAAATGCAAATCCCTCAACCTCTCAAAGACTTGATCGAATCAGGACGCGACGCGCATCTTGTCACCATGAACAAGGACGGCAGTCCTCACGTTACCATTGTATGGATCGGACTGGAAAATGACGAGATCGTCTGTGCGCATTTGCCGCGCAACCAAAAAGTAAGGAATATCGAGCGTGACTCGCGAGTGGTGATCTCACTCGAAGCCTCCACAAAAAGCGACTTGGGATTGACTGAATATGCTGTTATCTACGGTGAAGCCCGCATCACGCAGGGAGGCGCGCCGCAATTACTGCAAAAACTCGCCGAAGTGTATATCGGACCCGGCGTGAAATTTCCGCCAATGGATAATCCACCGTCTGGTTATATCACTCGTGTCAAAGTTACCCGTATTGAAGGGGTAGGTCCGTGGACAGGTCGCAATGTCTGATTAGAAAAGAAAATAATATGAAGCCCATAAGCATCCAGATCCAACGCACAAACAAGCGATCTTCTGAAGAGATATGCTCCGCCTTTCTAGATACGGAGCGTTGGTCAGAATTCGAAGGCTATTCCATTTTACCGGGCATCGAACACGCCCAGTTTGAAGTCCGAACACCAGAGTATGTCGGATCCAGAATAAAGGTGCAGAACAAGGACGGCTCTGGGCATGTGGAAGAGATCATGGAATGGGATACCGCTCGGAAGGTGGTTTTGAAATTTCAGGATTTCACTCCCCCATTGAAACACCTTGCCACACACTTTATCGAAACGTGGGAATTCCAAAAGACAGCCGCAGGTACGCTGACGATCCGCCGCATGGATATGTTCCCGATTGGTTTCATGGGCTGGCTTACCCTGCTTCCGATCTCGAGATTGATGAAGAAGGCTTTTGAAAAGAATGCGGAACAAACCGCGTAGGATGCGGCAACAATAATTGGCATACCGGCGCAAAAACTTTATAAAGGAATTAAAAATGGGAACCACCTCATCAAAAATGATCGGGATCTGCCTCATCCTTATCCAAATGGCAGACATGTTCATCCACGCTGCCGCCGATCAATTGGAATTTATACGAGTCGCCGCGAATGTCATCATCCTTTTATGGATGGCGGTTCTGCTCTTCGGGCATTTCAACTCAGCCCCTTTAATTTCCTCCCTCGGTGCAATCGGCTCGTATTTACTTCTCACCGTTGTTTTCCTCATACGTGAAGGCTTCACGAACCCCACGCAAGGCGGTTCACCAAGATCGATCCTATTCGCTTTGGTATTGAGTACAATCGTATTGTCGATAGTTTTGGCATTCAAATCTAATAAAAAGGGAGCTATCCAATGAAAATCAACGGCATCGAAGGTATGACGATCTCACAAGTTCAATCTGAGGTCGCTCAAGGAGGGAAGTTTGTCATTTACCCATATTGCATCTCCATTTTGATCATGACCTTTCGTAGAAACTCAGGCATATACTTCATTAAAGCTGGAGAGAGTTCACTGGGTTCCGGCATAGGTTACATATTGATTTCGCTTTTTCTGGGGTGGTGGGGTATTCCTTGGGGACCGATCTACACCATCTCAACGATCTATACCAACCTGACAGGCGGCAAGGATGTTACACAAGAAATGATGTCGTCTATTAACCGATCAGGTTAATAGATTTTAAGCAACATTCAGGCGGGATTTCTTATTAATTGACCCAAGTTGCAACCTATAGAGAAGGTGAAAAAAAATTAACGCAAAGGCGCAGGGGCGCAAAGAAAAAGCACTTAAATCTTAGCGTCTTTGCGACTTTGCGTTAAAAAAGTTTGACCCATCATGCCAAAATATGCAAGGTGGCAGCTTGAGTTAATTATATAGACTTGTGTTATAGTTTCAAAACAAAGCCCCAAAACGGGGGACAAATCATTGAATTATTACTCCAGTTCAGCTCGTATCCACTCAAGGATAGATATATGTTTCACAAAGCTGGCTACCCACCTACCATGCCCGGTACTATCGTAGAAATTGAAGACATCGCCAACACAGCCCGGACCTTTTTCAGCAAAAAACGCGCCACTCTAACCAGCAAGGTGCTCCTGATCTTGATCATCCTTATTTCAATTTCAGTCCTGGTTCGCTGGGCGCTGGGATTAGAGATTACCCTTGACCTGATCGTTCTCGGCGTATCCTTCTTTGCTTACTTCACTACACGCACAAAATACTACTCGATTGGGTCCATCTTCCTGGTTATAACGATGTGCATTGCCGGGTACCAAACTGCCCTTATTAGCGCCATCCGTGGAGACGCTCACCCTGAGATCACTTTGATCTGGCTGGTTCTTCCACTTCTGACCATGCCATTACTGCTATCCTGGCGCACCATGTTATGGGTGTCACTCATTCCGTTTTTCTTTTTGGGTCTATTTCTTTATAAGCAGCCGTTCGAAGGTTTAGGCAGCATGCTGGCAGTGCTGGGAACCGGAGCGCTTATTCTGATCTTTACCGCTTACACTTACGATAAAGATTTAAAACTGATCTACTCTCAAAACCTGCACTTGCAGGAAAAGAACATTCAACTGATCGCCTCACATGATGAAAGCCTGCGCGGTTGGACAAGAATGCTCGAAATGCGAGACAAGGAAACTGAGGGGCACAGTGAACGCGTCACAGAAATGGCGCTTAAAATTGCGCTCGCAATGGGTATTCAGGATGAAACCGAACTCAAGAACATCCGCTACGGAAGCCTTTTGCATGATATCGGCAAGATCGCCATCCCGGATTTCGTCCTGCACAAACCCAGTTCACTCACCGAAGTGGAGTGGGATGTAATGAAAATGCACACCGAGTTTGCCTTCCAATGGATGAAGGATATCGATTTTCTACGCCCAGCTTTGGATATTCCGCGTTATCACCATGAAAAATGGGACGGCTCCGGCTATAACGGCTTGAAAGGCGAAGATATCCCCCTACACGCGCGCATCTTTTCCATCGCTGACTGTTGGGATGCCCTGACCCAGGACCGCGACTACCGTGTAGCCTGGTCGCCTGAAATGGCGCTCAATTACATCGTGGAAAACTCAGGCAAGGAATTTGACCCGGATATCGTACCGGTCTTCCAAAAGATCATGGCAGGGCGAATTACACCAGCCAGTTAATGAACACTGCCTGGATACAAAAACTCCCCCGCGAAATCTAAATCTCGCGGGGGAGTTTTTTCTTAATAGTCTAACTAGTGCCCAAACAACTCAAATGGAGGGTAAAGCGGCAGCCGCTTTACCTGCATCTTCATGTTGTTTGGGTACTAGCCGTTCTTCCTCTGGAACTCCGCCATGAACTTGCTCAATTCATTCGCGCCTTCAATGCTCATCGCATTGTAAACCGAAGCGCGCATACCGCCCACAGAACGATGTCCCTTCAAGCCGATCAGATCGTTCTTCTTGGCTTCTTTGGCAAAGGTCTCTTCCAATTCTTCGCTCGGCAAGCGGAAGGGAATGTTCATCAGGGAGCGCGCTGCTGGCACGGTATGTCCGCGATAGAAGCCGCCGCTGGAATCAATGGCGTTATAAACAATACCCGCTTTTTCGCGGTTGATCTTCTCAATGGCCGCCAAACCACCCATCTTCTTGGCCCATTTGAAGACCAGTCCCACCATGTAGATGGCAAACGAAGGCGGCGTGTTGTGCAGGGAACCGCTCTCAGCGAGGGTCTTGTAATCGAGCATCACGGGCAGGTTCTCGGGAGTCCGAGCGATCATGTCATCGCGGGCGATCACAACCGTCACACCGGAAGGTCCGGCATTCTTCTGCGCACCCGCGTACAGGAAGGCGTATTTCGAAACATCGATCGGTCGGCTGATGAAATTGGACGAAGTATCGCAAACCAGCGGCACCCCATCGGGGATCACTGGTTCAGAAAAGAACTCCACACCGTGAATGGTTTCATTCATGGTGTAATGCACATACGCCGCCTTGGGGTCAAAGTCATATTTCTCGGGCAGGCAATTGAAATTCGACGCTTCGGTATTGGCAGCAGCCCGGGCTGTGCCCAGCTTCTTGGATTCCTTCAACGCGATCTTGCTCCAGGAACCGGTCACAACATAATCCGCCGAAGCACCCGCAGGGCGCAGGTTCATCGCCAACATCGCAAATTGCAGGGTCGCGCCGCCTTGCAGGAACATCACCTTGTAATTTGAGGGAATGCCCAACAACTCGCGCAGATCTGCTTCAGCGGTTTGAATGACCGCTTCAAATTCCTTCGAACGGTGGCTGATCTCCATCACCGACATGCCGGTGCCCTTAAAGTTCAGCAACTCTGCCTGTGCCTCCTGCAGCACTTCCAAAGGAAGCACACCAGGACCAGGATTGAAATTATAGACACGTTTTAAATCAGACATGGATTTATACTCCTGTTTTATATAGTAGACCTCTTGCATAAGTGCTCTCGCCGCCTTGAGCAGGGCGAAAAATAGACTTTTACAAGAAGTCTAGTGGATGACAAACGCCTCATTCTGAGACTTGGGCTTGATTCTTCGTTCACAAACTTTTCACTACACTGCGATCTTGCTTATGTCTAAACAATTTTATGCGATGATAATTCATTATTGCACAAATTCAATTAACCCATTATAGTAGTTGTCAGACAAATCTACAAGAACAATAAGCACCCATATGGGCTGATTTCCATCGTTGACAAAGGCATATCGCATTGTTAGAATGACCGATGTGTTGCGCATGAATTCACAAACAGGAACATAGCCGCTTCGGCGGTTTGGTTCCTGTTATTAATTTACCGTACACGTAGGGGCGACCCGCCCGGGTTTAACAGATAATCTTCCCCCACCGGAAGGGTCGCCCCTACGAAAATAATTTCCACCAATGCAGCGCGAGAAAACTCTCACACTGTAAATTAACAGGAGAATCCAATGAAGATCATTATCTGCGACAAGACTGAAAAAGAATATATCGAACAGATGCGTGCCGCCGGGCTGACCGTTGACGTGCGCGACGACATCACCCCGGAACAGTTGATGGTGGAGCTGCCCAACTACGAGGGCATGGTCGTGCGTTCGCGCACCAAGGTCCGCAAAGACCTGATCGATGTGTGCCCCAACCTCAAGGTCATTTTGCGCGGCGGTGCCGGGCTTGATACGATTGACCATGAGTATGCCAAGGAAAAAGGCATCACGGTCATGAACACTCCCCTCGCCAACTCCAAGTCGGTGGCGGAGCTTGCGATTGGTTATATGTTGATGATGGCTCGTTCACTCTACAAAGCCAGCGCCACCATGAAAGCAGAAACCTGGGACAAGAAAAGTTTCAACGGCGATGAGATCGGCGGCAAGACTCTCGGCTTGATCGGCATCGGCAACATCGGCAAGGAAGTGACCAAACGCGCCCTCGCCATGGAAATGACCGTGGTCGCTTACGACCCGTATGTGAAAGAAATGGCTGGCGTCAAACTGGTTTCACTCGATGAGTTGCTCGCCCAGTCTGATTACATCAGCTTGCACCTGCCCAAGACCAAAGAATCCAGCAACATGATCGGCAAAGAGCAGTTCGCCAAGATGAAGAACGGCGTACGCATCGTCAACTGCGCGCGCGGTGGAATCGTCAACGAAGAAGCACTCTACGAAGCGCTGACCAGTGGAAAGGTCGCAGGAGCCGCGTTGGACGTCTTCAACGAAGAGCCCCCCACCGACTGGAAACTCGCCAAGCTCGACAACGTCATCGCATCCCCGCATATTGGCGCAGCCACAAAGGAAGCCCAAGCTCGCGTCGGCGCGGAAGTGGCAGAGAAGTTGATCGCGTTCGCGAAGAAATAATACATCCACCTCCGTCATTGCGAGCCGCGCTCTTGTTCTTGCGGCGAAGCAATCTCCAACCATGCTCATGGGTCCCACCCCCACGGAGGTCGTCGGGAAGAGCACCCTCCTCGCAATGACGGGATACTTTAGAGGAGACCTTTATTATGAAAATCATCAGCGACATTGGCATTCAGATTCCGCAAGTGGTTCTGCCCAAGCCCGGCATTGATCCGCAGAAGTGGGCGGTCATCGCCTGTGACCAATTTACATCGGAGCCGGAGTATTGGAATGAGGTCGAAAAGATCGTCGGCGATGCGCCATCGACCTTGCGCCTGACTTTCCCCGAAGTCTATCTCGAAGGACCGGGCGGTGATGAACGCATCCAGAACATTCAGGCGGCGATGAAGAAGTACATGGATGAAGGCATCCTCCAGCCGCATGATGGATTTGTGTATGTGGAGCGCCAGACCTTGCATGGCAAGACCCGCAAAGGTGTGATGCTGTGCCTCGACCTCGAACGCTATGATTACAACAAAGGCTCCTCCAGCCTGATCCGCGCCACCGAAGGGACGATCGTGGACCGCCTGCCTCCGCGCATCAAGATCCGTGAAGGCGCTCAGCTTGAATTCCCGCATATTCTGGTGTTGATCGACGACCCGAACAAAACCGTCATCGAACCGTTGACGGCGGCGAAAGCGAAGTTCGAGAAGTTATATGATTTTGAGACCATGCTGGGCAGTGGTCATCTCGCGGGTTATGCCGTGAATGCTGAATTCGAGAATCAAGTCGTCGAAGCCCTGCGTGGACTCGCCAAGCCGGAAACCTTCGCCGCGAAATATGACGTCAGCAAAGATCTGCCGGTGCTGCTCTTCGCCATGGGCGACGGCAATCACTCGCTTGCGACTGCCAAAGCCATTTGGGAAAAGATCAAAGCCGAAGTGGGCATGGATCACCCGGCGCGTTATGCTTTGGTTGAAATTGAGAACGTCCACGATGAGGCGTTGGAGTTCGAGCCGATTCACCGCGTGGTCTTCGGTTTGAAGAAAGATGTCTTCGCCGAGATGAAGTCTTTCTTTGGCGAGAATTACAAATACACGCCCGTTGCCAGCGGCGCGGAGATGACTCAACACGTAGACAATGCTTCTGGTGAGAAGCAACTCATCGGCGTGGTCGGAGGCGGACAGCAGTTCGGCGTGATCGAGATCAGCAAGCCATCCACCAATCTGGCGGTGGGAACCATTCAAGCCTTCCTCGACCCGTTCGTGAAGAATAGCGGCGCGGAGAAAATTGACTACGTCCACGGCGAAGATGTGGTGGAGCGATTGTCCCTGCAAAGCGGCAACGTCGGCTTTTATCTGGCGGGCATGCACAAGAACGAGTTGTTCAAGACCGTGATCCTGGATGGCGCCCTGCCCCGCAAGACTTTCTCGATGGGTGAAGCGAAAGAGAAACGCTTCTACATGGAAGCGAGAAAGATCACGAAGTAGAATCCCAAAAGGGTGCCTCGCACCCAACCCATAGATTTATCCCAGGAAAAAAGATAGAGTCCACAGTGTGGACTCTATCTTTTTTAGTCTTTACGCTTGTTTTTCATTACCCATTTCAATGAGGTCGCCACGGCTCATCTACGTGTGTGAGCCAGACCAATTCAGGGTCGAGTGCGAGCGCACGCAACTGACCTTCGGTGTGCGGCTCGTCGAGTTCGCCGAACCATACTGCCACATCACCACCCACAATGATCGGACGTTCGCCAGTTTCGATAACGACCATTTGCATTCCGCGTGTGTGACCCGGTGCAGGGACAAGCCGCAGCCCGGGCAGCAGTTCGAACTCGCCATCGACCGGCACATACTGCACGCCGGGCGCATCGACCCATTCGCGGATCGTATAATCATCCTTGCTGCGCGCATCGTCCAACTCCAAACGCTGGACATAGATGGGTTTGCCCGCAAAAAGGTGGTTTCCGCCGCAGTGGTCGAAGTGCAGGTGTGTGTTGACGACGATATCAACGCTTGTAAGATCGAAGTCCTGCTGGTTCAGCGGGCTGAGGCGCGGATCCATATCCGCCACTGCCGGGTGCAGCTCCGTCATACCGGTGTCGACCAGTACGCGCCCATTGGGATGATCGATAACATGTACATAGACCGGCATCCGCTCGCCTTCAGCGAGCAGGTCGGCAACGTGGATGGGGGTGATGGTGATTTCTTTTTTCATGGGTATTTCTCCTACATCAGATAATAGAACGTATTTTCTATTTCGTCAAGATAAGAGAAACTCGGTTTTTACCTGGCGGGCATGCATAAGAACGAGCTCTTCAAGACCGTGGTTTTGGATGGCGCCCTGCCCCGTAAGACCTTCTCGATGGGTGAAGCGAAGGAGAAACGGTTTTATTATTGAAGCGAGAAGGATTACGAAGTAGGAAGCAAAGAATCAAAAGAGTCCGCGTGCAGACTCTTTTTTAATTCTTAGGACCTATTCTCACTATTTAATCTAACGGCTTGCATTACCTGCGTGTGGACGGGCGTGGATTCGCTTTGAGAGCAGGAAAAACTCGAAGCGAAAAAAAATGCTCGAAAATGCCGCAGAATCCCCAGCGTCAGGTTCACGCTTTGTTGGCTGGCATTGTTAAATATTTTTGTCGAAAAATTCAGAAGTCCATCCTCTACCATTCCCTTTGATTTGAAAAAAACTTATTTGTTCAAAAGTAAAAATACTTATTTCTACGAAATCTCTATAAAGAGGATGCGGATTTAGGTATGATATATCTATGGCGAATCTACTGTTTCCATCTTTTATCGAGCAGGTTCTGTCAAAATTGTTATCCGCAATAGATATTTCTAATACGTTTTCTTTTTGCAAATCTATGTCTAAGGCAATATTTTCTATAATCTCTTTACTGTAGTTCTTAACTAAAAAAACAGTTTGATAAAGAGATTTTATAGGTTTTTGATTATAGGTGACTGCAAGTCCATTTGATACATTTGGAGAAATTTTTAGTAATTCGGAAACGCTGATTTTTGTATGACAATTTTTTGTTGCACTCTATTCAACCATGATGAAATTAAAAAGCCCGCAACACCAAAAATAATGCTTGACAATGCGGCAATGTAAGTTGCTATAGCTTCTGGAGTGAGTAACGACTTTGTATCCATGTAGTTATTCTCCGATTAAGGCTTCTTTTTTATAGAACAGGTTACCCCTAAAAGTTAAATGAACATCATAATGAGAGTTTCCTAAAGAAGACCCATCATGTATCATATTTTCTGTTGGAGCAATATAAGCTTCGCCTGGGGAAACCCGCAACTTCAGAACTGGATAATTAGGAAAAATTCTCATAAAAGCCTGCCCTAAAGGTGACCCTATTCTTACTTGACTAATTTCGGAGGGATTTATACCCTTTAATTTTCTGTTGAATCTTTACAAGCCCAAGGTTTATGAAGTATAAAAACCTATCGCCTGCCCCTAAATTAATACAAATACGATTTGGTGATAGGGATCTTTTTTCAAGCGGCACTTGGTAAAAACTATCTACGTGTAACCCAATATATCGCGGACCAGTTGCATATGTTAGTGTTACTTTATTTCCGCCGCCAATAAAAATAAAACCTCCTTCTAATGGCTCGTTTATATCCTGAGAAAAAGTTTTTTGTACCCATTTACTTGTAATACCTATTGCAGATCGATAATGATTATCTTCAATTGATTTGCGAAGTGGTTCGATATTACCGCCTTTTGATAACTCATTAAGTTCATTAAAGTAGCCAAGGATATTTTGGGGTATTCTGACGATACCTATCCATTCACCAATTTTTTTGTTCCCAACTTCAGTGGACGTACATTTCAAAAGTTGTAATTCTTCTGAAGATAAATTTCTCCAATCCACCTTGGGTAAATAGGCGTCTTTATCATAATTTTGGAGTTTTGTAGGATATTCACTTGCAAGTATAGTGCCACTTGCAATTTGAAATCGAGGTTGTTCGGATTTAATTTGAGAGAAATCATCGCAGACTTGAAGTTCATTTTCCAGAAACATTATCGAGTCCTTTCGCGTATTTATGTTCTTATCAAGATTTTTCTATGCTAGAGTTCGTTGTGTTTTCAAGAAATTCGATTAATGTTTCTGTTAATGCTTTTACATGAATTCGACAGTGCATTGTTTCTGTGATATCAAATTTACCCGTTTCAAAAAATTTATTTGCGGGGGAGCCCCCGCCACAAAAACTCCAGTAGTAACAACTTTCTTTACAGGCTTGTACACCTTTCTGTATATCAAAGTTTACTTTTTGAAAAATGGAGTTGTTAAATATTTCATCAATTGGTTGATGGAATACATTCCCCATATTAAAATTATTGTATTCTACGCTTTTCGCTCCTGATAGCTCTGGGCAGAATGTTGAATAATTTCTAAATAATCAATTGTAAGTACTGTAAAGGCACATTGGTGTTATTAAAACCTCTCTCCATCCCCAGTTTTACCTGTGGACTGATGAGCGCTGGTATTACTGAATGAAATTCTCTTATCTTAATTTTCCAGGGTTTAAGAATAATAATTCCATTAAACGTCTCATAAATTGTCGGTATTTATTTTCTGCATTTTCATTTTGATAAGATGATGTTAGATGTGTCCCTTCTATTTCATCAAGATTAAACCCCACACCTGTTATTTTATTTTCTATAAAAAAATTATATATCTCATCAGGATAGTCTAATGAAAAACTTGTTAACACTGCTATAACTTCAAAATTGATATTCTCTTTTTGGAGAAGCTTGATACCCTCCATTACTTTAGAGTGAGTTCCTTTTCCATTTCTCATAACACGATTTTTGTCGTGAATAAAGGCTGGTCCATCTAAACTTACGCCCATTAAGACATTTTCACTTTTGAATATTTTCAACCATTGCTCATCAATTAAGTAGCGTTTGTTTGTATATTATGTATGTAGTTTCGATTGTATTTTGTTTATCTCTCTTGCTAAGGCAAAAGCGTTCTGAAAAAGGCGTGCCCTGCGGCTAAAGGTTCTCCTGCATGCCATAGAAACGTAATAGGATCGCGTAAATAGTTACTATTGAAAACTTCATGATACACCTTTTCCAGTGTCTCTTGTGCCATTGTTTTATTGTTTGCGCGATTTGGCAGGTAACAATATTTACAGTCAATATTGCAAAATGGTCCTTGTTGCAGAATAACGAGTTGTCGTCTAGGCAATGCCATGCTATTAATCTCCATCCTAAATCATTATAAAGACTCCAATAAATAATGCGCATTAATAAGCGCATTATTTATTGGAGTCTAGTTAAACCCATTGCGCCCATTGTGACCACTCGCCCCAACCTGGGCACATCTCACCTACTTCTGTAATTTCAATCTTCTCTTCCTGAAGTCCGTTATTTGCCATAGATATGATTGCATTTTTTACATCAACAGGAATACTTGGTAAATTTTCCTTAATGTTTTCGATGCGTTTTTCAATTGGATTTTCTGACACAGTGATCTCCTTTTTATAATCAACTGACTAATTTATTTGAACGAAGTCCTTGCAAGTAAATTTATCAAAGCCTATGATATTTGTCAATATTTTTGTTTTACACTTAAGATATTTGATAGTTTCAGCCAGCCAACGGTTTGCGTTACCTGCGCTGGGGTGGGGACGGCGAAGCCGTCCAGCCAGAAAAAAGCTGAGGCGTAGAAAACTTAACCGTAAAAATTACCAGACCGCTCCAGCCCAATAGCCATCTACTACTGAAATGATGAGTGAAAAAGAATCCAACCGCTGCGCCAACTTTAATTCTTTTGACGCCATGATGGGTCAATCTGGAATGATGGTAATTTCGGTGTTTTAAACTTTAAGTCAGGGACTATATTTTCAATAGATTGTTTATTATGAGCATTTTCGCTTGTTTTTTGCGCCTTTAAATTTGATTGCTTACCTTCCAATAAATTATTAGATTCTTCATGGAATGGGTCAAGTTCAAGAGCTTTATTGATAAAATTACTCTTTTGGTTATCATCAAGCGCAACCAGAGATGCTAAATAATAAATATCTGCATCTGGCTCGTTTTTTATGGCGGCGCTTATTAATTTTCTTGCCTTACTTACATCATTAGAAGCGATTGCTTCCTCTATCTCTGTAGTTCTTGTTGCTTTCATAAAATCTCTCCTTCTCTATAAAGCGATTTAGATTTAGTCATACCATTCATACTGTAAGTCCTGATAATCTTCACAATCTATATAAGAAGGTTCTCCATCTGATCCCATTTCTACGTGCGCTAGCTCCATATGAGAAGAGACATTGTTGTACCCCGGGGAGAGGACTGCGCTCCCGAATGTACCTCCAATTGTATAAACCTTGATTAACCGCTGACTTGTATTAGTTGCGTAGCCTTCAAAATAATATCTTCCACCAGACATAGTGCAATGCAAATTTACGTCTGTGACGCAATCTTTCGGATTATCCGAATTCCCTGCGGGTTGTGAGTTAGCAGTTGTTTCGCTAGGTATGTATGTTGTCGGTTTTGTGGGGATAACAAGTGTGTCGGTTTTACTGGATTGATTATTATTTAAGACCCACGAAATGGGTAAGATAAAAACAATGAGAGTTCCAATAAGCTTCTATCCTTGGATAAAGAAGTAGTTTGTTTCTTACTTAAATCATTATTCGCTTCTTCATGAAATGGGTCAAGTTCAAGAGCTTTATTAAGAAATTCTTTTTTCTGATTGTCGTCAAGTGCAACCTGAGACGCTAAATAATAAATATCTGCGTCTGGTTGATTCTTGAGGGCAACGCTTATTAACTTTCTAGCCTTACTCACATCGTTTATGGCAATAGATTCCTTGATCTCTAAAATTCTTTTTGTGCTCATGTAAATTCCTTTTCTGTTTTATTATCTTGCCTTAACCCGCCACCACGCAAAAATGGAGAGGGTTAGGGCAAGATATGTGATTATAACGATACCTGCGCTAGAGGGCGGGGACGGCGAAGTCATCCAGACAGAAAAGGCTAAGGCGTAGAAAACTATATGCGATTGCCACAGGATCCCCAGCGTCAGGTACTTGCTTTTTTAGGCGTTTACTATATAAAGCAAACTTTATCTTTTATTAAGGCGTGCCACCTTGTACTGATTGAAGGTACTGTTCTGTTTGTATATCACCAATCCAATTACATTCATCTTTGGGTATAACCACCTCCGCATGTTGATTCACTGGGTAGCATAGTCATCTAACGTGTCATTACTTGTATAGTTGCCCCATCTGAATTCCTAAATCTGCTGCATGAAGGTATCAAAGCATTAAAGAAGAAACTGAATATGTTGCTGGAGTTATTTAATGTAAGAGAGTTCACTTGGGAGCAAGCATATCGTGTTCTTTCATTGTCGCCGTTATCCAAATCAAGATATTTATTGTAGTTTTGGATAGCTTGCTCAACGCTCCCTATCTCCTCGTATGATATTGCCATGAATAAATATGCTTCTGGTATTGTTTCATCTGAAAAAGAAAGTCCATTGGAATAGGCTTCGATGGCGTTTTTATAATCACTATTATTGTAATAGATGTCCCCTAATGTATAATACATCGTGCTGTCGCCAGTCGAATCAATATATTGGGTGAAGTCGGATATAGCGTTCTCATATTGTTCCAAATTCAGATAAGCAAAGCCTCTATACTTAAGAACGGTAGTCGCATCAGGATTGATATCTAATACTTTAGTGAAATCGCTAATCGCTTGGGCATAGTCTTCGAATTGAAGATATGCGATAACTCCTCTTTTTATGTAAGCTTCTGCATTATCCGAATCTTTTTTGATTGTTTCTGTGTATTCCGAATAAGCTGACTGATAATCTCCTTTTTTGCTGTAAGAATCACCTAGGCACATGTGTGCTAGGGCATAAGATTTATTGAGTTTTACTGCTTGACAACTTCCTATGGCGCGGTCAAATTCATCTTCTTTGTAATAGGCAATTCCACAGTTGTAAAACACTTCGTAGTTGCTGTCATCAAGCTCTATGGCTTGGTTATATAAAGTGATAGCTTCCTGATAATTACCACTTTCTAGTAATGCGTTCGCCTGATTTACAAACTCTTCTGCTTGTTTTCTTTTATTAGAAGTGTTCCATGCATTAAATATTGCAAAAATGACAAAAATCCCCACACCAATAATCAAAAACCTTGCAAGTGCGTTCTGTGTTGAAAACAATCCCTTAAACTTATTAATATCTAATGCGGTCTGCTCCTGTTTCTTAGGCTAGTTTCTGGGCTTTTGGATACTGAACTGTTTTCTCTTCTTTTTAATTCGTTGTGCGCATCTTCATTGAATGGGTCTAGTTCAATCGCCTTATTTAAATATGACCTCTTTTGCGTCTCGTTTACCGCAACTCTGGATGCAAGATAGTAAACTTCAGAAGTCGGGTTTTCTTTAAGCGCAACTTTGAGTAGTTCACGGGCTTGATCAATATCAAGCGAATCTATCGCTGATTTAATTTCTGAAATTATATTGCTCATAAGGTATCTCCTATTTAACCTCAAAGTTTATTTTTATGGTGATTTTTGTCTTATACGGATTCAAAAAAGTAGAAAACTGCTGGAGATTGCCGCAGAATCTCCAGCGTCAGATGCACTATTTTTGAAATTTGAAAAATGTCTTTACTCAAATACAAGAATCGCGTTATAAGATTCGTCCTTGTATCCTCTTGATTCGGGGTCTGAGTAGCTACTCATTAGCCTTGAATAAAATTTCAGGAAAGTTGGCTGTTTATCATATAGCATTTGGGTTAGCGTTGGGTCTGTAAGTTCCATTATTAATCTGCCGTCGTCGTATGAGAAAGTCAGTCCAGAAAAAGAAGTTTGTGCTGTTTCAATGTGACTCCCATCATAAAATTTCGTAACTTCTAATATCTTTCCAGAGCACGCTGTCAACATTTCACTTGTATTTCCTTTTTGTGGGGATTGACTTAAGTCACTATAGCATGAAACTTCAACATCATAAGTTTTATCTAGTTCAAGTAAAACTCTCCACATTCTTTCTACAGGCGGGCGCGCAGCAGTAGGAAAGCATGGGTTGCAATATTCAACAAACCAATCCCATTCTTGCTCGGGAAGCGGGAACCAAAATTCTGCTTTATTTGAAGCAATTACAGCGGTAGGTTTGCTAAAATCTGGTGTAGGTGATGCTTCTGGCGTTGCAGTTAGTTCTGGCGTAGAGGTAAAAGCAGAGGTTGCGGTTATTGCTGGGGTTGCAGTTATTACAGGTGCGGTCACGGATGTGCCACATGCCGAAAGTAGTATAGCAAGTATAGAAACTATCAGAAATGGTTTTTTCATGTTTAACCTCAAAGTTTATTTTTATGGTGATTTTTGTCTTATAAGAGTTTGAAAAATATTTTGTATCTCAGAAACTCACACCTCCTAAAACTTGATTCTGAATTATTTTTTTGTAGCCGCCTTGATTTTATGTGTATATACACTAAAAATCAAGGTTTATCAATGTTAACGATAGTAAAATAACAAATAATTGCGATTGTGGATGAAACGCCCAACGGTTTGCGTTACCTGCGCTGGGGCGGGGGTCCAACTGAAAAAATGATAAGGCGTAAAAACTACTTCTGCCGAAACGGAATCATCATCAAAAATCCCAGCGCGATGATGCCCTGTCCGATCAAGACGCCTGCTGCCTGCCACGGACCGAAGTAAGGAATTTGCGGGAAAGAATGCGAGCCCATGCCAAAAATATCCGCCAACCCGGCAAAGACCGAAAAGACAAAGCCCGTTGCAACCAGGCGGCTGCCAATGTCACCGACAATGGTACGTTCCAGTCCCCACCACAGGGCGTGTAAACCGAGATACCCGCCCGCACAGATCCAGGCGAGACCGATCAGCAAGACAATGATCTGTACAAAGCCGACTACAGGGCTGCGATCCCAACCGAAGAGATCGGGTTTGGCGCCAACGGCAAAAATAAACAGCCCGATAAATGTGAGAATGAGACTGACTCGAATGCGCGGGGTAAGCGAATCGTCCTGCGGTTGCAGGGCAGCTGGGTTTTGCGTGGGATCATCAGGAAGAGTAGACATGGAGTAATTTTAACCGTAGATGAACAAAATCAAACAACTTGTATTTTGAAGGAAATTTTCGTTCAGCCGTGTGTATCTCTTGAAAAAACTAAGGCAGGTTCGTTTTGAGACGTGCAATCCAATTACCGCCAAGGATGTTGGCGGTATCTGTCTCGGAATAGCCGCGTGCCTGCAATACGGATGCCAGTTTTTGCAGATCGGCAACTGTATCAATTTCAGGCGGGACGGATTGCACGCCAAAGCCGCCATCAAAGTCTGAACCGATGCCGGCATGGAGCGCGTCACCGGCGATCTGGCAAATATGGTCAATATGGCTGGCGACCACATCCAAAGGCACTTCGTCGCGAAGATGTCCCTTATCGCGCGACCAGCCAACTTTCAAATAGGTGTTGAAAGGCACCACCCCCACCACCCCATCACGTTCAATGATGCCTTCGAGGATGCGGTCGGTAAAATGCCGGTTCGTATTAGAGTTAGGCATGAGGGCGGCACAATTGGCATGCGTACCCACAATGGGACCTTCGTAAATATCCAGAGCTTCAACGGCGGCACGTTCATCCATGTGACTAAGGTCGAGGGTGAAGTTGAAGTCTGCCATGGCGGCGAGGAGTTTGCGCCCGTCATCCGTCAGCGGACCGGGTTCCTTCCAGCCGCCGCAGTAGCGTGTGCCGACCCAGGCAGGTCCGATCAAGCGGACTCCGCGGTTGTGCCACATTTCCAATTCAGAAAGTTCGCGGATCGCTTCAGCACCTTCCATGAGAATGACCATGCCCAATGGGCGGCTCACTGCCTCAGTCGCTGCATCCTGCCAGAGAGTCAGGTGCTGTTCCAGGTCCCGTTTGGAGGCGAGGATGCGGAACTTGTCCGGCGCGGAATCCTGCATCCGATGATAGACATCCAATTGAGCGCTGTACAACTTGTGTGCCTGGTCAAAGTTCTTGTAAACCTGCGATTCGGTTGCATGAGTTTGAAAGCGTGCCGGTGCGGCGAAAAGCGTTGAAAATATGACCCCGATCCGCCCGCGTTGGTATTCATGCCAACTAATAAGAGTATCGCCGTTCTCTTTAACAGTGGCTGTTCCTGCTTCAAGAGCGCGAGTCTCTGCAATGGAGCGGGTGTAATCGCGCCCGTAGGTCAACATATTGAAAGCAATATCGGCGTGGGCATCTACAAGTAAGGACATGGGCACCTCAAAATGAAAAAGCGCACCTTTCGGTGCGCTCTGTTCTTATTCTTCGTTATTTTCTTCGTCGCCGCCGAAGTCTTTCGTGAGCATCTTGAAATCTTTATCGGCAAAGGCAGCGGAGTCCACTTTGCGGAGGCTCAAACCGATGCGGTGCTGGTCAGGGTCAATGCGGATGATGCGCAAGGTCTTGACGTCACCCTCGTGCAGAACTTCCTTGGGATGTTCCACGCGGTTCTCGCTCAACTCGGAGATGTGGATGAGACCTTCGATATCGCCTTCGAGGCGGGCAAAGGCACCGAACTTGGTCAGGCGGGTGATCGCGCCTTCCACAAGCTGACCGACGCTGAAATTGGCCATGCGGTTCTTCCAGGGGTCATCCTGCAGCGCGCGGATGGAAAGACCAATGCGGCGCTTTTCGCGGTCAATATTGATAACCTTGACGTTGACTTCCTGACCGACTTCGAGGACTTCCTTGGGATGTGTCACATGATCCCAGGAGATCTCAGAAAGATGCACGAGACCATCTGCACCGTTGATGTTGACGAAAGCGCCAAAATCAGCGAGGCTGGTCACGCGACCGGTATACGTCTTGCCTTCTTCGAGTTCGCCGATCACGCGTTCCTTCAGTTCGGAACGAGATTCAGTGCTGGCGGCACGTTCAGAGAGAATGAGGCGGCGGCGTTCGCGGTCCACTTCAACAATGCGGACGGAGATCGGCTGCCCGACCATCTTCTGGTAACGTTGTTCCGGTTTATCGCCAGTGGATTGCGCACGACGCACAGCGCTGATCTGTGAGGAGGGGATAAAACCGCGCAGGCTGCCAATGGCGGCAATGAGACCACCCTTGTTGAAACCGATGATCTTTGTATCGAATACGGTTTCCTCGGAGATCATTTTCTCAACGTTTTCCCAAGCGATCTGTTCAAAAGCACGCTTGAGAGAAAGCACAACATTGCCATTCGCGTCTTCGGGAATGATCACGAAAACATCGAGTTCCTGTCCGACTGCGAGCGCGGCGCGTTCTTCTTCGGTCAGCTGCTCCAATTCCTTGCCAGCAACGACGCCCTCGGACTTCGCCCCAATGCTGATCAGGATCTGGTTTTGTGAAATACTTGCAATTGTCCCTTTGCGAATCTCGCCTGCTTTAGGAAGATCAATGCCAAACGATTCAGATGCTAACAGCGCCTCCATCGATTGATTGTTATTCTGATCTCCCTGCGCATTATTTGTCCCGCTCAGGGTTTCATTTTGATCCATCACTCGTGACTCCAGTTAAAAGAAATATGAAGAGATTATACAAGTGAAACGACAAGTTGACAACCCTAATAAGAAGAAGGAACCCCAAATTTTCACGCGAGTTTCCAAAACAGGCGTTATAATCACCGGCTGGAGTATACAGATGCCAGCTATTTTCCCCTTTACAGCTATCGTTGGACAGGAGCGCATGCGACGCGCGCTCATCCTTAATGCAGTGGATACGCGCATCGGCGGCGTATTGATCCGCGGTGAACGCGGTACTGCAAAGTCTACTGCGGCTCGTTCGCTTGCCGCGCTTCTCCCCCATGTAAAAGTCGTTCAAGATTGCCGCTTCGGATGTGACCCGGAAAAATCCGGCACATGGTGTACGGAATGTAAAGAACGCCATGCCGTTGCCAAAAAACTTCCCACGGCTGAACGTGCCACACCCTTCATCAACCTGCCTGTTTCTGCCACTGAAGATCGTGTGGTCGGAACGCTCGACATCGAAAAAGCCATTCAAAAAGGCGAACGTCATTTCGAACCCGGCGTGTTGGCGGGCGCAAATCGCGGCTTGCTCTACATCGACGAAGTGAACCTGCTCGACGACCATGTGGTGGATATTCTTTTGGACTCGGCTGCCATGGGCGTGAACACGGTCGAACGCGAAGGCATTTCCTTTGCCCACCCGGCACGCTTCATTCTCGTCGGGACGATGAATCCTGAAGAAGGTGACCTGCGTCCGCAGCTGTTAGATCGCTTCGCCCTCTCGGTTGAGATCGTCGGCATCCGTGAAGCGCGCGAACGCATGATGATCATGGAACGCAACATCGCCTATGAAAAAGATCCCGAAGCTTTCCGCAGTCAGTGGCAGCCCAAGGAAGATGAACTCTCCCAGCAGATCGCCAAAGCCCGCGAACTCGTGGACCAGGTGAAATACACCACACGTGATCTGCTCTCCATCGCCGCCCTAACCTCCTCCCTCAATGTGGACGGTCACCGCGCGGATATGGTCATCCTCAAAGCTGCACGCGCCGAAGCCGCCTTCGAAGGTCGCACCAAGATCAACGACCACGATATTGCCCTCGCTGCCGAGTTGGCTCTGCCTCACCGCATCAAGCGCACGCCTTTCCAGCAAGCCGAAATGACCACCGAACAACTGCAGGAACGCATCGAGCAGTTGGCGGGTCAGTCCATGCCGAGCGAAGAGGATGAAGAATCCGAAAGCCAGCAAGCGGACGGCGAAAAAGAGGAAAAAAAAACTTAAAACTGGAAGATGAGCAGACCGAGGAAGGTCCGCAGGAAGGCAACCCCGAACCGATGGAAAATCGGGAAGTGTTCGCAAGCAGTAACGCGAACTGGTGGGAAGGCGGACAAAAAGTTAAAGCCGGTGAGACCTTCCAACCGCGCAAGCTCAACACTCCATTAGATAAACTAACTCGCAAGCAGGCGGGACGGCGCTCGCTCACCAAGACCGAGCGCAAACACGGACGCTACATCAAGTCCCGCCCTGCTGGCGATAACCTGACGGATATTGCCTTCGATGCAACCATCCGCGCCGCAGCCCCATTTCAAAAACAACGAACCGAAGAACGCAAGTTGCTCGCCTTCTCGATCAAGAAGAGTGACTTACAGCGCAAGATCCGCGTCAAACGTGTCGCGAACCTTGTGCTCTTCCTCGTGGATGCTTCCTGGTCGATGGCGGTTGCCGAACGTATGAATGCCACGAAGGGCGCGATTCTTTCTTTGCTCACCGATGCGTATCAACGCCGTGACCGCGTCGGCTTGATCGTCTTCCAGAAAGATCGTGCCACGCTGGTACTTTCCCCCACCAGTTCTGTACAGCTTGCTCAACGTGCCCTGGCAGACATCCCCGTTGGCGGCAAGACTCCGCTCTCCGCAGGACTCTTCATGGCGCACGATGTGATCACCCATGAAAAACACATCCATCCTGATGTTGAGCCGCTGCTGATCGTGCTAACCGATGGCGCAGGCAACGTTTCCATTGGTACACTGCCGCCGCAAGAAGAAGGCTTCAAATTTGCGGAAATGATCGCGCACGAAAAGATCCGCTCAGTCGTCATCAACATGGAACACGCCGCCTTCGATCAGGGTCTTGCCCAGCAACTGGCAGACCACCTCGAAGCGCCATGCTTCTCGCTCAATGAATTAAAAGCCGAAACCCTGTATAACGCGGTTGTGGACGAAATGTCCAAACCGTCGAAGAAGTAAAAAAAGACCTCCGAGGTTTCTGAAACCTCGGAGGTCTTTTTGATTAAGAATCAAACCCCAGACCCAACGCATCCAGAGTCTTCAACCACAGGTTTCTCCTCCCCTGATTTCGATCTGCTTGATCCAACGACCATTGTGTGAAGTTGATGATCGGCGAACGGAATGGCTCTGGTGGGAATGGGAACGGCTTGGTTCTGACCATTTGTAACTCAGTCAGCTCGGTCTTCTCGCCGCTGAGCAAATCCAACATTACGCGTGCGCCAAAGCGCGACGTGCCAACTCCTAAACCGGTATAGCCCATGGCATAGGTCAACTTGCCGCCATAGGCTTTGCCCCAAAAGACAGCATAACGTGAGCAAGTGTCGATTACGCCACCCCAGGCATGGGTAAAGCGCAGACCTTCCAGCTGGGGAAAGGCTTGGAAGAAGTGCTCAGCCAAAAGTCCGAAAGAGGCGGGGCGGTTCTCCAAATGCGGCGCGACTTGATTATTGCGGTGATAGATCGCGTCGTAGCCGCCCCACAGAATCCGCCCGTCTGATGTCATTTGCGAATAATGGAATTGATTGTTGATATCGCTCAAGCCTTCGCGTCCGTACCAGCCAATGGCATCGTGCTGAGCTTTGGAAAGCGGCTCGGTCATCAAAACATAATCATAGACCGGCACAACATAAAGCGAAAGATGTTTTAGCAAAGGCGGGAAGGCATTGGTTGCCAGCGCCACTTTACGCGCTGTGACTTGACCCTGCGGAGTCTTGAGGACCAAATGCTCGCGCCTCTCTTCCAACGCCGTGACCGGGGTGCCCTCAAAAAAGCGGACTCCAAGCTGAATACATGCCTTCTTCAAACCCCATGCCAAGCGCGCCGGGTTGAGCATGGCATTGGACATGTCGATTGCGCCCGCCAAAAAGGTCGGCGAGTTGATACGTGCGCGCATTTCGGCTTGATCAAAGAATTGCGCAGGCACACCATATTGTGCGGCGAGTTCGACTTCTTCACGCAACTCTGCGATTTGATGTTCTTCGTTGGCAATGCCAACTTCGCCCGAGCGGATGAAATCGCAGTCAATATTGAATTGTTTGACGGTGGCTTCGATGCCATCGAGGTTTTCTTTGCCTAGTCGAATGAGCGTGGGAAGTTCTTTCGCCCAGCGACTCCTGCCATTATCGATGCCATGCGTGAGAGAGGCGGCGCAGAAGCCGCCGTTACGTCCGCTGGCACCGATGGCGATCTCCCCTGCTTCAAGCAAGACAACATCTCGATTCGGGTCGGCTTGCTTGGCTTGCAGAGCCGTCCACAAACCGGTGAAGCCTCCGCCTATGATGGCGAGGTCGGTTTGGATCTGGGTTGTAAGAGGTGGGGTTGGTTCTGGTTTGGAGGGGTCATCCAACCAATAGGGCATGTGCTTCACATCCGCAATCGCCCGCAGACTTTCTGGGCGCGGTGTGTTCGAGAAAAACATTGGGTCTCCGTTTTCGCGGTTCACCCGGTTCAAGGGGTGAAGTCATAGAGTGCAGATAGTGTAACGGGGATGGGTGGATTGAGTCAAATAAGAAACAAAAAATATTGCCACGAAAACCGCAATAGGAAAAAGAAACGAGAGAATCTGAACCCCGATTTTCTCTCATTCAAACCTTGACACAAAAAAACATTTGTTCTAAAATCCGCTCTACTATTAGAACACACGTTCTGTATCAATCGACAAGGAGGTCGAAATGACTAATTACCGTCGCAATCCACTTGGGGATACCCTGCTTCGTTTATGGAACAGCATCGTCCACAACCGCCAATATAGCCGCGGCGCTGCCTGGGGTGCCATGATCCTCGGCGCTCTGCTCGCCTTTGAGGTATTTAACTTTAGCACTACGCAGTTTGCATTGCACGATATGCTCGGCGACCTGACCTTTGCAGGTATGCGCTGGTCCACAGTGCTGGCCATTGCCTTCTGCGGCATCGACTTTGCCGGCATCGCCCGTATCTTCACCCCCGAACAAGGGCGTGATGAACCTGCTGAAGTTTATTATCTCTTTGGTGCCTGGCTGCTCGCTGCTGGTTTCAACGCTACACTTACCTGGTGGGGTGTTTCTGTTGCAATTGCTCAAAATGGCAACATTCAAGGAACTGCTGCAATGAGTACTGAAACCATTACAAAGATCGTCCCGATCTTTGTCGCTGGAATGGTTTGGCTGGTGCGCCTGCTCATCATTGGTACTTTCTCGCTGGCTGGCGAACGTCTCTTTACCACGGCTCAGGCTCACTCCAACACATACCAGTCCAACTACAACCAGCCACGCCCTCAACCACAGCCACAGCAGCAACCGCGCCCGGTTTATCAAAACCAAAGTCAACAGCGCCCGCAGTACAACCAACCCACCAATCAGCCCATTCTGCGCCCAGCCTCACAGATCAATCGACCTGTCAGCGCTGCCCCGGCTTCACAGACCAACTTCCGCCCGGCGCCAAAGCCCGTTTCGTCCACTCAAACATCCTTCATTCCTCCCGAGCCGACTTATCATCCTGTCTCCTATGAAGCTCGCAGTTCCGAAGGCGCAGACCGACGCTACGACGCATAAAAATATTTTTTCGACAACTAAATACTCACCTCTTCGAGCCCGGGTCCCTCAGACCCAGAAAAGAGAATTTACACATGCCCCGCGCTCGTTCTACAAAAACAGACTCATACGAAATACAAGCCGCTCCTCTGGAAGATGCAGGGAGCGGCTGTTTTTCTGGTTTTGTCATCGTTCCTTTTGCTGTCATCTTGCTTAGTGTTCTACTTGGAACATTGGCATTAAAGAAAGCCAATCCGCTTCCAATGGCATCTTTAGACTCGATGCCCGATTCCATCCCATCAAACCTTTCCCCCATTTTCAGGCGGGAAGTCCTCTATTGGGCAGACTCCATCTCGAGATGGGCATCCGCTTCAAACCTCGACCCGAACCTGGTTGCCACCATTATGCAAATCGAATCTTGTGGAGACCCGCGTGCGACATCTGGCGCCGGTGCCATGGGGCTCTTCCAAGTAATGCCATTTCACTTCCATGCAGGGGATGATCCCTATAACCCCGAAACCAATGCTACTCGCGGACTCGCCTACCTCGTCCGCTCCCTTGCCAGCGCAAATGGAGACGCCCGTCTTGCCATGGCTGGCTACAATGGCGGCATTGGCATCATTCCACGCGCTGAATGGAGTTGGCATGCAGAAACGAAGCGTTACGTTCAATATGGCGCACCGATCTACAACGATGCCATAAGCGGCATTGCTGCCAGTGATGCATTAGATGAATGGTATACAAAATACGGTGTCAGTCTCTGCAACCAAGCCAGTCAACGGCTGGGTTTGCCATAACCCCCAATTAAACGATTACTTAACTACGTTCAACCAGATCACAAACGTTGTCCCTTCGCCTTCCTTCGACTCGACCTTGATCTGACCACCATGTTGCTCCACAATCCATTTCGTGATGGACAATCCCAACCCAAACCCACTGGTTTGGGAACGGGTTCGGGATTTTTCTGCGCGATAGAAACGCTCAAATATATAGGGGAGGTCTTCAGCAGGAATGCCTGGTCCCGTATCGCGAACGATTAGCCGCACTTGTTCACCAATACGTTTGAGGCTCAGGAAAACCTCACCGCCATGCGGTGTGTATTGAATGGCATTGGCAACCAAATTCAAAATAACCTGCTTCAATCGGTCCCGGTCCCCTTTAACAAGGGCTTCATCGATCTGATTAAGGTGTACTTTTACCTTACTGCCAGCCAAGACACGCGTTTCCGTAAAGACTTCCGTCAAAAGCAGGTCAAGTTCAACTCGCGCAAAATTCAGCGGCACTTTCCCTGAATCTGCTTGCGCCAGCATGAGCAATCCGCTCACAAGGCGGTTCAGCCTGCCCGCCTCCTGGTCGATACTGTTGAGCAGGTCTTCATCAGGCTCCTTATACTTACGGATCAAATCGACATTGCCTTTGATAACCGTTAACGGCGTACGCAGTTCGTGGCTCACATCGGCAAGTAAGCGTTGCTGTGAAGTAAAAAGAGACTCCAGCCGTTCCAGCGTTTGATTCACAGAAATGACCAGGTCCCCCACATCATCCTGCAGGGCGCCCTGGTTTGGAATGCGGCGCGAAAGATCATCTGCACGGTTGATCTGATCCACCGTGTCGGCAATATCCTGCAGGGGCGAGAGTGCCCGCCCAAGCACAACCCACGACCCCCACATCACCAACCCAACTGCCACCACAGCGATCACCGCCATGATCGAAAGCAAACTGGTGCGCGTGTTATCTGCCACCGTCAGGCTGGCAGCCACCTGCAATATCCCTATGATGCGATTGCGTAATTTAAGCGGAACGGTGAGGACCCGCAGATGCGCCCCATCCAGGTAGGAATCCTCATACATCGTCTTCCCCATGTCCAGACCAATGGGGTCAAGAGGTTTATTCAAAGAGCCAATACTCGGAGACGTTGTGAGAAGATTTCCATCTGCTCCCCAGACCTGTACGTAGGCGTTCGCCGTCATATCCAACTGTGGAAGGCTGATGACGCTCAGGTCCCCTGTCGAGTCGACTGTGGTCGCCCGCACGATCTCACGCGCCACTCCTGCCAACAGGTTATCCACCTGATTCAACAAGATCACATTGACAAGGATGTACACTGCCGCACCAAATACAAGCAGGATGCCGCCCATAAATGTGGAGTACAACAAGGTAAGACGCAGACGCAGGGACATTGACGATTGACGATTGACGATTGACGATTGACGATTGACGATTGACGATTGACGATTGACGATTGACGATTGACGATTGACGATTGACGATTGACGATTGACGATTAAGAAAAAATTGGTAACCTGTATATTACCAGTTACCAATTACAAAACAAGAATTACACATTATGCCTTAAGGATTCTCTCTTAGGACATAGCCAACGCCGCGCACCGTATGGATCAGGCGCATTTCATTTTCCACTTCCAGTTTCTGGCGAAGATAGCGAATATATACTTCCAAGACATTGCTCTCGCCGCCAAAGTCGTAGCCCCATACCCGGTCAAAGATCACTTCGCGGGTCAATACCTGCTTAGGATGGCGCAGGAACAATTCCAATAATTCGTATTCCTTCGCGGTCAATGCCACAGTGCGATTGCCACGGGTTGCCTGCCGCGAGCCCGTATCCAGCGAAAGGTCGGCAAACTTCAAAACGGGAATGCGTTCCGGCTGGGTTCGGCGTAGAAGCGCACGTACACGTGCCAGCAATTCATCCAGATTGAACGGCTTGACCATGTAGTCATCTGCTCCCGCGTCCAATCCTTGAATGCGATCTTGAACGGTATCTTTTGCCGTCAACATCAAAATGGGAATCGAACCGCCCTGGCGCAAACGATGGCAAACTTCCAAGCCATCCATACCGGGTAACATCCAATCCAGAACCACCAGATCGGGAGTATGGTCGCGTGCTGCGATCAACCCCATCCGTCCGTCTGTGGCGGTATCGACCGTATAACCTTCATACGCCAGACCGCGCTGCAATAACTTTAAGATTGCTTGATCGTCTTCGATGATGAGGATTCGCTCGTTCATGGCTGTGCTCCTTACTAAAAATATACCATAAATTCAAAAGGCTCATTTGCCTCTCAGCAAACGTAAAGCTTCTTGAAAATCATGTGGATAGTCTGCCTGAATGGTCAATCTCTTACCCGTTTCAGGGTGAGTGAATGTTAAGGAAAAAGCATGCAGCGCCGGGCGTGCGATCAGGTCTGTTTCAGGAGCACTATATAAGACATCTCCCAACAGCGGATGCCCCAATGCGTAAGCATGAACGCGGATCTGGTGTGTCCTTCCTGTCATCGGTGACGCCTCCACCAGCGCCGCAGCTTGATAGCGTTCCAGCAGATTGAAGCGCGTCTCCGAGCGGACTCCGCCGCGGTCATCCACGACGGTGCGATGCTTGTGCCCCACATTCACCCGCAGCGGAAATTTCGTCACCTTCTGCTCCCATTTGGGGAGTCCGTTTATCAAAGCATGATACGACTTCCCCACTTCATGCTTCTCGAACTGAATATTCAATGAACGATGCGCTTCCGCCGTCAATGCAAAGACGATGACGCCGCTGGTGATCTTGTCGATGCGATGCACGACCCAGATCCTGCCGTATTTCTCCTCCAGCAATTTTGCGAGATACGGCGCTTCCTTATCCCAGCCTTCCGGCAGGACGGAAAGATCGGCAGTTTTATTAACTACAAGAATGGAGCTATCTTGATGAAGGATCTGCATCTGAATTTGCCAATTGATCTTTCTGAGGGGGTGATAGTTTTTGAGCGAGCCTGCTATGTTTTAAGCCGGTCAAATAGCAGGAAAATGTGCCGCCAAGAAAAAAAGGACTAAAGGTGATCAAAAACACAAGGAAGAACAAGACCGCATAAAGGTACAGGTCAAATGCCGAACTCAGGTAGGAAAAGCGCTGCCCGAATATGATGCTGCCCGTTACCCCGCCTTCGCGCTTGTAAATATGGATCTGCTTCCAGTTACGGAAATGACGCATGTGTACTGCAACTTCCAACAGGAGGAGTGCGCCGATCAAAAAAGAGTAGAGCCAATCCATTCGAAGGATGCGCACACCTAAAAACCAAAATACAGGGATAATGATGGTATAGGCGAACAGATAGAGAATGTGTCTTCTGGAAATGCGGGACTGCCCGTCAATATCTTTTTGAAATTGCGGGGTCAATTCAAAGCTCTTCTCGAACTTAAAAACTCCAATATCTTTATAGCCCCTGGCAGCAGCAAGAGTCATGTAATAATCGCTGATATAAAGTGCAGCCCAGAGCAGCATGCCGGGAATGGGAGTGCTGGTCAGAATATATTCCATTAGATTTCCTTTTCTCAATTGTACCCTTTCAACAATGCCCCCAAACAAGTCAACTTGACCCCACCTTATAACAAGATTATCATGACAGCATGGAAGAACAATCAGCCAATAACCCTTTTCTTGTCGATTCGCTCAATCACCCGCTGGCGGGACCTATTCGCAAACTGCTTACCCGCGAAGGGCGGCGCGAGCTCAATCAGATCCTCATTGATGATGAAGAGAATATTCTGCAAGCCATCGAAGCCGGAGTGGAGATCGACTCGCTTTATTATGCAGGCGAAGAGACTGTCTCGGATACGCTGCGCAAGAATCTCACCGCCGGGGCGACCATTCACGAAGTCGCCAAACGCACCACTAAAAAGCTCTTTGAAAATGACAAAATTTCGCGCATCTTTGCGATTGCCTACACGCCACAACCCGTAGGGTTGGAGGCGTTGAAATCCATCAAAAAAGATGTGGTCGTGCTCGAAGATTTGAGCATCTCTGGCAATATTGGCAACATCACCCGCACTTCACTTGCACTCGGCGTGGGCGGAATCCTCCTGCTCAACATGGACCCTGTGGATCTGTACGACCGTCGTCTCATCCGTGCGAGTCGAGGGTATCTTTTCTCCCTGCCTATGATCACCGCATCCACTGCAGACTTTTTGGATTATTGCAAAAAGAATAACGAGTCGCTCATGGTCATGGATATGCACGCGGACAAGACAGTGGATGAAATCGCAGCCACCCCCCACCGCTTACTACTTGCTTTTGGCAGCGAAAAAGATGGCTGCTCAGCGGAGGTCGAAAACGCTGCCACGATGAAAGTACGCATCCCCATCAGTGATAAAGTCGAGTCGCTCAATGTTTCGGCATCGGCAGGAATCACACTTTACAGCCGCTCAAAATTCAACCAGGCGAACTAGCTCAACCGGAACCGAGGAAAACCTCGGTTCTTTTTTTTCGGGAACTTTTTATCCATCGGGGCGTCAAAATAGATATCAAGGAGAAGAAATTATGAAACTCGCCACCTTACCTGCTCTTGTTCTTTTATCTCTTGCCATGTTCGTGTTCAACGCCTGCTCGAACAATGGCACCACCCTTACGGGTGAATGGAAGCTCATCTCGTATGGGGATGCCACGAACATCACGCCAGCCGTTGCAGATACAGAAACATCCATTAATTTTGACGATGGAACGTTCGGCGGCACTGTAGGCTGTAATTCCTTCGGTGCGGACTATACTTCAGAAGGAAGCAGCATTCACGTTGGCTCGGTTGTTTCGACCATGATGTTCTGTGAAGCGACCTCTGCTCAGGAAATTGCCGTGCTCGGCATCGTCTCTGATAAAACCTTGAACGTATCCAGAACGGAAACCTATTGACACTGTCAACTGAGGATGGCAAATCCATAGTGATTTTGGAAAAGAAATAAACAAAACGGCGACCTGAAGTCGCCGTTTTGATTTTAACTGCTTGCGCCGCTGTATTGTTTCAAACCCGTCTTCCACACGCGTGTCGCGATCAAGAAGCTGAGCACGCTCACACCGAGAAAGGTCAGCACCTGGATGACGCTCAATTCGCCACGCAAGGCTTGGAGCGGAATGGTCGTTGCAACTGCAATGGGAATAATGAAAGTGACGATGACACGCAACCAGGCAGGATAGACAGTCGCCGGATAACGCCCGGCATCCATCAGGGCTTGCAGGATGGTGACGTTATTATCAAATTTGACAAACCAGAACGTCAGCGCGATCAGGACGATCCAAAGGCTGTAGATGACGATCATGCCTGAGAGGCTGAGCAGGATAAACGTTAGGATCTGAGCCGCGGAGGTCACTGAAGCAGACATATTGACCCCCACCACGATCAACACCACAGCAAGTACCAAGTCCCAAATCCGCCATACGGTGATGCGCGAGAAAGTGACCAGGAACATGCTGTTGACCGGTTGCAGGATGGTGTAATCCATCGAGCCATCACGAATGGACTGGTTGAATTTCTCAGTGTTGGGCCAGATCAGCGCGATCATCATGGTGTTGACGAGGCGGAAGACACCCAACAGCGCAATGAGTTCGCCCAAGCCCCAACCGCCGAGGGTTTCAGTGTTGTTGAAGATGATATTAAGGGAAAGCAATTCCCAGCCGAGCCACATCAGGTTGAGCAAAATGTTGACAACAGTATCGGCACGATATGCCAGTGACATTTGCACGTTGACTTTGAAGAATGCAGAAAGTAGTTTGAGAGTCTGCATGTTATGCTCCGACCGCAGAAAAACGCTTGACGCCGTTTCGCCAGACGAAGTTAAACAAGACCACAGCTACAGTCAGCCACACTCCCGACATGATGTATCCAAGTACGATCTGCTCTGTCGAAAGCTTGCCGAGAATCAGCTGAATAGGAAAATACAGCAGCAACTGAAATGGGAGGTATTGCGCGATATCTTGAATCAATTTTGGCATGAGCGGCAGCGGCACGAACTGACCCGAGAACAACAGGATGAGCGCGAAGTAAAATTCATGAATGGAGTAGATGCGGGTCGTCCAGAAAGCGAGAGAGACGATAGTGGCGGACAGCAGATAACCGATAAAGAACGCCACGATCATCACAGGGATGGACAACAAGACACCGGTTAAAGTAATGCCGCTGAAATCAGGCTTGAAGAGCATGAACAAAACAATCCACACAGGAATCAACCCCATAATCGTCAACACCTTGAAGGCAACATTATTGACCAATGCATTCGTCAACATGGGATGAATCGGTTTGATCAGCTCACCTGAAAGCGAACCATCTTGAATCTTGTAGGCAAAGGTGTGGATAATGATGTTACTGGTAACCTGATCGCAGATCAGCAGAACCATGTAATAGGTCGTGAAATCATTGGCAGTAAACCCGTTGACATCACCTTTGACGTTCGCAATGCTCGTCCACACGGCGAGGTACACAATGGGAGAAACCAGCCAGTATAAAAGGTACATCAACAAGTTGGCGCGGTATTGCCACTGCTCCGCCCAGTTCACTTGCCAGAGTCGTTTGAAAATTAAGAACATAAAATTCTCCAATTCCCTCATCCCCAACCCTTCTCCCGAAGGGGAAGGGCTAGGGTGAGGGCAAATGCTATGCGTTGAATGCCTGCTCGATCACATCCTCAATCGGTGGATCGGCGATGGTGATATCGCGGATGGGCAAGTCCGCCAGAAGCCGTGAAGTGACGTGCGTCACTTCCTCCGCTTTGACCTGAATATAGCGCTTCTCGGCATCTTCCTCGTTTTGAACCACTTCCCCATATTTGCTCAAGTCATGCGCATCCGCATCTGCCAGCATCACACCGATCAACTTGAACGGCGCGATCTTCTTCGAGAGGTCGTTGATGCCGCCATCATATTTCAACTGTCCGTGATGGATGATGATAATGCGCTCACACAAGGCGGTAACATCCGCCATGTAGTGACTGGTCAGCAAAATCGTCGCGCCGGTGCGCTTGTTGTACTCTCTCAAAAACTCGCGGATGCGCGACTGACCAGTGATATCCAAACCGATCGTCGGTTCATCTAAAAACAAAACCTTCGGACGGTGTAAAAGTCCAGCCGCGATCTCGCACTTCATGCGCTCACCCAAAGACAAATTGCGAACCGGTTTCTTCATCAACGGCTCAAGTTCGAGCAATTCATCCAATTCTTTATAAGTTTCTTTATATTCATCATCGGGGATGCGATAGATGGCTTGGTTGAGCAAGAACGAATCCGCCGCGGGAATGTCCCATGAGAGGCGATTGCGCTGCCCCATCACCAAAGTCATCGAGCGCAGATATTCAGGTTTGAGCTCCCAAGGCGTGAATCCCAAGACATTCGCACTTCCGCCTGTGGGATGCAGTAACCCGGAAAGCATCTTCAAGGTTGTGGTCTTGCCCGCACCGTTCGGTCCGAGAAAGCCAACCACCTCGCCCTGCTCAATGGTGAAGTCCACTTGTTGAACAGCCTTCACCTCTTTATATTTGCGTTTGAAAAAGCTACGAACAGCCGCACCAAATCCACCTTCGCGCTCCGGCACCTGATACGTTTTACTTAAATGTTGAACTTGAATGGTCGGGGACATAAATAAAATCTCTCCTTGGGGGAAGAGATTTTATCATTATTAGAACAAAAGTGCTAGACTAGAATTCAGAGACGCGATACCAAATATCCACATTCACATGAATGGTCTTTGAGTGCTGCACATCCATGCCGAGGCTTGGCTCTGGTTCTGCGGGTGCAGAACGAAATGTCGCTTTCGCCTGTGCCTGAAACGGCATTGCCAGCTCTTCATCATAAGTATTTTCCATCAAGTCATACACGCCCAATAACTTCACCCCCATCGCCTGCGCTATCTTCGCGGCTTTGCTTTTGGCTTTCTCCAAGGTCGTTAGCAGCAAGGCTTCACGCGCTGCATCTTCGTCGTATTTCCATTCCGTCTGCGTAAGCGTTGCATTCTTCTGAGATGAGATCACATCCAAAATCTCTGCGAACTTCGCTAAATCTTCACAGCGGATTTTTAAACGATAGGATGCCGTAGAAGATTTCAACACCGCGCCTGAGGATGTGGACACATTCACGCCTTGAAGCGTGACCGCCTCTTCCTTAACCCCAACCTGCTTCAGCGCTTCGAGCAGTTGATTCACTTCCTTAGCTTTCTTCATCGCCTCGTTACTGCTGAGCAGCGAGGAGCCTTTGACCGTCACATGCAAATCTGCATGGGTGGCAAAGATTTCTTCCTTATGAGATGCTGAGACTTTGATGGTATCGGGTTTGTGTTCCATCTTTACTCTTTCCCGTCATTGCGAGGAGTGAACGATAGTGAACGACGAAGCAATCTCACAGCACGGACATGAGATTGCTTCGGGCGGAAGAACGTCGCCCTCGCAATGACGAATACTTTATGTTACTGCCAATTTATTCTTCGGATATTTCTCGTAACGCTTCTCTTCCATCACTTTCCGAATTCGGTCGAAGCCTTCCCAGACATCTGCAAAGGAAAGATAGATGGGCGCAAAGCCGAGACGTAGGTTATCGGGCGCACGGAAGTCTGGGATGAGATTCATCTCTTCGATGAGGGTGCGGTTGATGCGGTAGCCTTCGGGATGGCGAATGGAGATGTGCGAGCCGCGAATGGCAGAGTCCGCTGGGGAGCCTAATGAAAAGCCGAAGGGGACGAGCCAGCTTTCGGTTAAGAAAGACGCGAAGTCCGTCATCAAAATGGATTTTGCGCGAAGCGCATCCATACCTGCTTGCATGAGCGGTTCGAGGGCGGCTTCCATAGTGAGTAAAGAAATCATCGGTTGTGTGCCAACGAGAAAGCGTTGCGCGCCGGGGGCGGGGGTGTAATCGAGGTCGAAGTCGAAGGGATTTTTTTGACCCCACCAACCCCAGATGGGCGAGGAAAGTTTTTCTTGAATGTTTTTGTTGACGTATAAAAACGCAGGCGCGCCGGGGCCGCCGTTGAGGTATTTGTAGGTGCAGCCGATGGCGAAGTCTGCGTTGCAATCGTCGAGGTGGACGGGGACGGAGCCGACGGAGTGAGATAAATCCCAAAGGACGAGCGCGCCTTTTTTATGGGCAAGGTCGGTGATGCGTTGCATGTCGTACATGTAGCCGCTTTTGAACACGACATGCGAAAGAGTGACGAGCGCAGTGTTCTCATTGATGGCGGCTTCAAGCGCGGCGAGATCGGGCGTGATGTCGTTGTCGCTTGAGCCGATGCGGATGATTTCGTGACGATTACCAAGAGTTTGATTAATGCCCTGCAAAATGTAAAGGTCGGAAGGAAAGTTGAATGTGTCGGTGATGATGCGGGTTTTATTCGGTTGAAGCGTGAGTGCAGAGGTGGCGAGTTTGAAAAGGTTGACCGAAACCGTATCGCCAACGAGAGTTTGACCCGTCGCCGCACCGATGAGCTGACCGATCTTATCCCCCACGCGCGAGGGAGCGTCCCACCAGCCTTTGTTCCAACCGCGGATTAAATCCCTGCCCCATTGCTCATCGACAATTTGGCGCGATTTTTCCTGCGCCGCTTTGGGCATCATGCCAAGCGAATTGCCGTCGAAGTAAACGAGGCTTGGGTCTGGAATGACAAACGCCTCTTTGAAAGAGGCGAGTTTATCTTGGGCATCAAGTTGCAGGGCGAAATCACGGGAGGCGGAAAAATTCATTAGGTCACCTTTAGGAGTGGATTTCGCCCGATTGTAATCGCCTTTGGTGGTTTATGGCTTGTTGATAGATTCTGCAGAGACAATATCCCCGCCGCTGGTGTAATAGAAGCGGACGTTATCGCCCTGGTTAATGATGTCCATCAGGTTTTCGTTGACACTAAACGAGACACCACCCACGTGCATTTGCAGGCTTCTGACGGTCTTGTAACCGGTGCGATCCTGATTAGACACGCGTCTCTCCACCCAAACAAAGTTGACCGTACCTTCGGCTTTCAGGAGAGATTGTTCATTTTTCTTTTGGGTGCGAAAAATTAAGAAAATGACCATAATGAAGGCAGCGAAAATCGGTCCAACTGCGCCCATTGGCAGCGAGGAAAAGAGACTACTAAATTGGTCACTCGCAGCAGCTATTCGAATGGCGAAATTGGAAATGAAGCCGATCACCAGGACTATTCCCAACACGATCAGGACGCGGTTGTTATAGCGCTGAACCTTGGCTTTTATACGGGTTCGCTGATCTTCGGTGACACGTCCTTGCTGATTGGCATTCAGGTCGGTCTGGCTGAAGTTGAAATATTCTTGAAGTTTTTCATTCCTAGACATGGGCTTACCCCTTATTTATTTTTTTCAGCAGACAAGAATTTGAAGGGATGGTTAGTGTAGTAAAAAATCCATTCCTCGCCCTGATTGATGACATTGGGCAATTCATTATTGACATTAAACGTCTCGCCACCGATGCGCATCTCCAGCACGCGGACGGTTTTATATGTGGGACCTGTCTTACTCGTATTGCGTTCCCGCCTCTCGACCCATATAAAGTTAACCGTCCCTTCCACACGACGGACGGTTGTATCTACTTTTTGGTTGGCTCGATCAAAGACAACTTTTAGAATCACAATAAGAATTCCGCCAAAGATGACGAGGACAAACAGGACTACACAAATAATGGGGATTAAAGCGAGAAGCGCTTCTGTTGTGACTTTGCCACTTTCCAGTAAACTTCCACCCACTGCGGCAAGGATGGGCGCGCCCAAACCGGTCAATAATGCTCCGCCAAAAACAACTGCAATGATCACGCCAATGATCGTATTGAAACTTTTATGGCTTTTTGCTTTTTCCGCCAGCAAGTCTTTCTGTTTCTGGGTCAGTTGTCCCAAACGATTGGAACCAAGATCAGCATCATCAAAACCTAAAACTTCCATTATTTTTTCCATAGTCACCAGTATTCCTCATAAAAATACAGATGACCAACACCAGAATGGCTGTCATCTGTTTTAGTAAATCTATTTTACGCATGAAAGCCTTATTTGCATCTCCCTCTAAGGTCATAAAAGCAAGTCCCACGTTTGGGTGAGTTAAAAAAGACCGCCGACAGAAGACGGCGGTCTGTAGTCGGCGGTCGTAACTATTCTTCTTTTCGCAGCGCCGGGAACAAAAGCACTTCACGGATGGAGTGCTTGTTCGTTAGCAGCATTGTCAGGCGATCCACTCCCATGCCAAAGCCGCCATTGGGCGGCATGCCATAACGCATGGCGCGCAGATAATCTTCATCAAGTGGCTGCTTCTCTTCGTCGCCGTCGGCATAATCACGTCCCATTTCGAGGAAGCGCTGTTCCTGATCAAGCGGGTCATTCAATTCGGTGAAGGCATTGCACAACTCAAAGCCTGCCACATACCCTTCAAAACGCTCCACAGTCAGCGGATCGCCAGGCATGGACTTTGCCAGTGGCGAAATATCACGCGGGTAGTTATAAAGGAAGGTCGGCTGGATAAGCGTCGGCTCGAGATATTCGCTGACGAGGAAGTCGATCAACTTACCGCGAGTGGACTTCGGATCAGGCATCGCCTTGGGCAGTTTCTCTTTAATCGCCTTGAGCAACGCCTCAGCCGTTTTATGCTCGGCAATGTCAATGCCGCTGGTTTCCAAAATTCCATCACGCATTTCCACACGCTTCCACGGCGGTTTGAATTCCAATTCATGCTCGCCAAATTTGACCTTGGTGGAGCCAGTCACCTGCTCGGCGGCATATGCCACCATTTGCTCGGTCAGTTCCATCACCTGCAAATAATCCGCGTACGCCCAATAGAATTCAAGCTGGGTAAATTCAGGGTTGTGCTTGAACGACACACCTTCATTGCGGAAGTCACGCCCGATTTCATAGACACGTTCCAAGTTACCCACAAGCAAACGCTTGAGATATAACTCAAAGGAAATGCGCAAATACATATCCTGGTCAAGTTCGTTGTGATGCGTGGTGAACGGACGTGCCGCCGCGCCGCCATACAAGGGCTGGAGGATGGGTGTTTCCACTTCGAGGAAGTCGTGGTCGTCGAGAAAAGTCCGCAAGGCTTTGACCAGCTTTGCGCGTTTTCGAAAGGTATCGCGGACTTCGGAGTTCACTGCCAGATCAGCATAGCGCTGGCGGGCACGCAGTTCGGGGTCATCCAAAGAAGCATAACGGACCACCGTACCGTCTTCCTGAGTCACGTCCTTGTCAGCAGGGAGCGGTGAAATGGATTTGGCGAGCAGGTTGAAGTCCAAGACCTGAAGCGAAGGTTCGCCAGCCTTGGTGCGCATCATCACACCCGTCGCTTCCACGAAATCGCCGAGGTCAAACATCTTGTTGAAAAAGGCGAGGCGATCCTCCCCCACTTCGTTCACGCGCAGGAACAACTGGATCTTGCCGTCACCGTCTTCGATATGGGCGAAGCACAACTTTCCCTTGGGACGCATCGAACGAATGCGACCGGCGAGTGTGACTTTCACCTCAACCGTCTCATCCTTCTCGAATTCGGCGATTGCCTGTGCGCTGGTATGAGTCCGCTTTGCTCGGGTTGGGTACGGCTCCACGCCTTCAGCACGGAGTTCCTCCACTTTCTGCAAACGGATTTTTTCAAGGGAGTTGTATTCTGCCATGATTCTTCCTTCAGTTCCCCTCTCCTTTTAGGAGAGGGGTTAGGGGTGAGGTAAGTATAAAAAAAGCCCCGCATCCAAACTATGGACGCGGGGCAACGAGGCGCGTCCTAAAATTAGGCGACCTTGAGGATCTTCACGTTGTAAGTGCCGCCGGGAGTTTCCACTTTAACGGTATCACCCAGCTTGTGTCCAAGAATAGCTTTGCCGATCGGGGATTCATTTGAAATCTTGCCTTCGCGCGGGTTGGCTTCTGCCGCCCCTACAATGGTAAAGGTCTCGGCTTCAAAGTTACCTTCTTTAATGGTCACCTTGGCACCGACTTGAATGGAATCATGTTTCTTCCCTTTGCCGTTATCTTCAATGATCTGTGCGGTGGCAAGTAAAAGATCAAGCTCCTGAATACGGCCTTCCACAAAAGCCTGCTCATTCTTGGCGGCTTCATACTCAGCATTTTCGATCAGTTCCCCGCCTTCCATGGCTTCATGCAAACGCGCGGCAACTTCCTGGCGCTTCACGGTACGCAGGTGTTCAAGCTCCTCTTGAAGCTTGTCATAACCCTCTTTGGTAAGGAAATTGGTTGGCATTCTATTGTCCTGCTAAATGAATTTTGCATCCCCTACCGAGATGCAATGATGAAAAAATTTCCGGTGACGTCATCCGGAAAACGGGCATAATATATCACGATTTAGAGGGTGTTTCAAGCCCCCAAAATTCCTATATGAAATCGTCTAGGCTTTTTCCCAAAAAGCTTGCCCGCCAAATTTGAGGAAATGCTGATGAATCTGACCGCGCATGGCACGGTGATTTTTGAAAAGCATGGACATTTGGGATTCATACGCCAGAATCGCCTCTTTCCACGCCTGTAGTCCTGCCCTGCTTACCCGTTCGACCTTTTTCTTCATTCCGACTGTGCTCGGCTTTAGGTGCTCGGGAAAGTTGAACAAATATGGAATATCCGCTACATAATGAAGCGGGCGCTTCAACAATTCTGCTGCAAGCCGCACGGTGACATGGTCAATGTGTTTGCCAATGCCTAGTTGGCAGACCAGTTTATCGTCTGGTTTGAGGCGGGCGGAAATGGCAGCAGCGATCTGTGCTGGCAGGTAATTCTCTTGTTTCAGCGGCGGCGTATAAATATCCACATAGAGCCAGTTCCCCGCCTTATCCTGCCGGTAGATGCAATCTAAAAAGTTGAAATGCCTGGCCTTTGCTCCAAGAATGGCAGCGGAATTCTTATCTTCAACCCGGCGATCACTTACGACCTGCCGTGCAGAGTCCATGCCCCATTGAGCGTGGAGGTATTGGGCAAACGGCGAAAGCGCTTTTGTGGGTGGAAACCCGCACATGATCGTCCATATTTCGACGGCATTACCCGCCTGAGTTTGGTCGTAGATCCAACCACCGGCGGAAAGGGAGGCATCATCAAGATGAGGGGAAAGATAGATCCAGCGCATTGCTATTTTTACCATAAAATAGCAATGTATCATTCCATTCACTGCCCTTACACTTGGATGCACGAGGTCCCATGAAAGAAAGACGAAAACAGGAACGCAAAAATCTTATAGCATACACTCAGGTCTTTGATCTGTATGGTGGAAATTTGCTTGGGTATCTTGGCGATCTAACCGCCTCAGGTGCGATGATCATCAGTGAAAAGCCAATGAAACCGGATACAGAGATCACGCTCGCGGTTGAGATTCCTGAGCTACCGGATATAAAAGCCATTCGCATGAGTTTGGTTGCTCGTGTGGCATGGTGCCAGCAAGACCTCAGTCCGCAGTACTTCAACATTGGCTTCGAATTCAAAGAAGTTCCCTCGGATCAGAAAAAGCTGATCGAGTCTATTATCCAAAATTATGAATTCCGGCGGGATGTACCCAAATACCCGACCCGTGGGGTGCCGCCAAAATAAAAAATGCCGCAAAGATGGCAGCCTGAAATGGCTGCCATCTTTTATGTTAAACTTCCGCCATGTTTTCTGCCAAGACCCTTATATTCACAGCTCCCGGAAACGTGGAAATCTTTGAAGCGCCGCTTCCTTCTTTGAAAGAGGATGAGGTTTTGGTAAAAACGGTCTGCTCTGCCATCAGCGCCGGGACGGAGATGCTGGTCTACCGCGGGCAGTTTCCGCAATTGCAGGATGCGCATGATGCGGTCAGTAGCGAGTTGAAATATCCGCTGGCGTACGGGTATGCATGTGTAGGTGTGGTGCAAGAAGCAGGCAAACAAGTGGACAAGTCTTGGTTAGGGAAATATGTATTTGCTTTTCAACCACATACTTCAGCTTTCATTTCCCAGCCTTCCGCATTAATTCCCCTTCCTGCGGATCTCGCTCCTGAGAACGCCTGCTTTCTTCCGAATATGGAAACGGCGGTCAACCTGGTGCAAGACGGGGCGCCGATCCTTGGAGAACGTGTGATGGTTTTGGGGCAGGGTATGGTGGGTTTGTTGACAGCTTCGCTCTTGAATGAGTTTCCGCTTGAGAATTTAACCGTTGTAGACGGGATCGAACTAAGAAAAAATGCCATTCGAGTTGAAGGTCAAAGGACAAAGCTCAATAAACTTGCGCCTATCGACCTCCAACCCTCTACTCTAGACTCTTTCGACCTTGTCTTCGAGCTCACCGGCTCGCCTTCGGTTTTGAACACTGCCATTGAGCACACTGCCTTCAGCGGGCGCATTGTAATCGGTTCGTGGTATGGACAAAAACGTGCCGAGATCAATCTGGGTGGTTCATTCCATCGTTCACGCATTAAACTTATCTCTTCACAAGTCAGTTCCATTTCGCCAGAACTGAGCGGACGTTGGGATAAATCCCGTCGCTTCGAGGTGGCGTGGCAGGCGTTGGAACGCATTCAGCCTGCAAAGTGGATCACCCAGCGCTTCTCATTGGATGATGCAGCCAAGGCATACCAGTTGCTGGATGAAAATCCGCAAGAGACGCTACAGGTGGTCTTTGACTATGGAAAATAAAAAGATCTCAGGTGCGGCTTTTGCACAGAGTGCGCTTGGGAAATTCTTTCTTGGCGGGCTCCCCAGCATGGGTGGAATATTAACCATGCTGGTTTCTTTGGGCGTTCTCCCCTATATGGATCTACATCCGAGTCGGATCGCCATTTTCAATGACCCACACACCTGGGAAGTTTTCGCAGTCGGAACCGTAATGCTAAGCTTTGGCATTGCCAACATTCTGCCGCCTCACATGAAAGCTCTTGGCAAGCTCAATATGTTTGTATTACTGTTCTCTTTCCTCGCAGTAGTGATCGGGATTTTGCTCAAAAAACTATCGCTATGAAATTCGATCGGTATATTCTTGAAGATTGTCATCAAGCCGCTGGCATTGTTCTCGTCATTGACGTGTTACGTGCGTTTTCCACTGCGGCATATGCCTTCTCGCGCGGCGCCAAAGAGATTCGACTGGTAAGCAGTGTGGATGAAGCCTTGAAATTAAAATCACAACTTATCAACGCGAAGGCAATGGGCGAAGTGAGTGGACTCCCACCGGAAGGCTTCGACTTCGGCAACTCCCCTACCCGCATCCTTGAACATGACCTGAACGGCATCACCCTCATTCAGCGCACTGGCGCAGGGACCCAGGGTGCTGTCCGCGCTGTGAACGCGAATGTGATGCTGGCAACCAGCTTTGTTGTGGCAAGAGCCACGATTGAATATGTCTTAAAATTAAAGCCTACAGAGATATCGTTTGTCATCACCGGTGGCTTGAAAAATGATGAAGATGTAGCTTGTGCTGATTATTTGGAGAAACAGTTTACTGGGCAGACAGTTGAGGCGCAGGATTTCGTCAAACGAGTACATGCCTCAAGAGATGCGCTTCAGCACATGGAAGAACATCCGCAATTTCCACATGCTGACCTCGCCCTCTGCACGCACATCGATGCTTTTGATTTTGCTATGCCTATTGAACGAAAAAACGGCTATTTAATTATGCAGGCAGTTAGACCTACAGCCTGACTTTTATTTTGGAGAAAACTATGTATTCACTTGGTGTACGTCGGGAATTCATTGCTCGTCACTTTTTGATCGGCGGAGATTGGGGACCGGAAAATTTCCCCAACTCGCATCACTACATCCTTGAGTTGGTTCTGGAAGGTAACGAACTCGACCAACATGGGTACCTTGTTGATATTGTGGATGTGGAAAAGCATCTTGATGAGATCGTAGATTATTACAAAGAACAAATGTTGAATGAAAAACCTGAATTTGCCGGGTTGAACCCATCCATTGAGCATTTTGCACGGATACTCGCCACATCTTTAAATGAACGCATCAAGGCAAAGAACATTATCGGTGTAAAAGTAGTGTTGTGGGAACACGCCAATGCGTGGGCGGCATTTCAAGTAACTCGATAAATGAAAATCGGACTTGTCATTTACGGCTCGCTCGACACCCTCAGCGGCGGATATATGTATGACCGTATGTTGGTGGATCATCTCCGTGCGCAAGGCGACATGGTGGAGATCATCTCGCTGCCCTGGCGAAATTACGCTGCACACCTGACGGATAACCTCACCTTCAAGCTGCCTTCAGGGTTGGATATTCTTATTCAAGATGAACTCAATCACCCCTCTCTGATTTTTGCAAATCGATGCCCGCATCCCTACCCCATTATCAGCCTTGTCCATCATTTGCGCTGCTCGGAACAGCGCCCCAAATGGCAGAATGACTTTTATCGCGTAGTGGAGAAAGAATATTTACAGGGTGTGGATGGATTCATCTTTAACTCCGAGACGACGAGAGAAGTAGTGCAAGGCGTCGTTGGGAATAACCTGCCTGATGTCGTTGCCTTCCCGCCAACAGATCGCTTTGGAGCGGCACTCAACGAACATGACATCATAGAAAGAAGTAAAGAGAAAGAACTACGCATCCTGTTCCTTGGCAATATCATCGAGCGGAAGGGATTGCATACTCTGCTAGAAGCTTTAACCCAATTACCAAATTCCAATTATCAACTAGATATTGTCGGATCACTCACCACCGAGCCAGCCTATGCCAAACAAATGCAAGACTTTGCCAGTGATAACGGAGTATCACCCATTGTCACATTTCACGGCGCACTCAACAACCAACCTCTTGTTGATAAACTTCAGCAAGCCCATCTTCTTGTCGTACCATCCAGTTATGAAGGCTTTGGCATCGTCTACCTCGAAGGGATGGGCTTTGGTCTGCCTGCAATAGGCACCACCCTCGGAGCGGCAAGCGAAGTCATCGAAGATGGCAGGACCGGGTTTCTCATTCAGCCGGGAGACGCTCAACGTTTGACTGAAAAACTGCAGCTCCTGAACGAGAGGCGCGATCTGCTTCTGGAGATGAGCCTCGCAGCGCGGAGTCGCTATCAGCGTCAGCCCAAGTGGCATCAGACGGCAGGTCAGATCCGTGATTTCTTGCTTTCGTTTTTAAGATGAACGGCTGAAACTTCAGGGGGCAAACTCCGTATAATGAATACAATGATTTACACCTATCAGATCAATGGCATGCCCGTGCAAACGGGCGATGTCATTTGCACCATGAACGGCAAACCCGATATTTTGCCAGGCGAGTTTTGGCGAATGGTTGGTCGCCTCGTGCCGGGGGATGTTGACCACGTTGCCATCTATCTCGGACCCGACGGACGCTGTGCCGAGGCAGGCGCACGCGGGGTCATCACCTTTGATGTGCCGAATGGAAATTGGGATACCGAACGTATGGCACGCCAGCGCGGACTCCTGTTCGACACCTTCTATGGAGTCGTTTCGCCGTTGGATGTGCTCGGTTATTCTGATGAAGATGAAGTCAACATGCGCATTACGATTGCAAAATATGTGCATGCACAAGTGGGCAAACCTTACAACCTCAATTTTTTCAACCCTGAAACCGAAGACGCCTTCTATTGCAGTCAGTTGATCTACAAAGCATATCAGTCCATCGGTATTGATATGAATACCGGTCTCGCCATGGAACAACTGCCCGGCACGAATCAGATCATCTATCCGCAGGAAATTTGGGAAGGCTTCTCCCATCGAAAACTAAGCCTGAACCCAAACGCAGTACTTGCATAGATCTCCCCATCAACGGGGAGATTTTTTTCGGGTATAGTTGCCGGCTATGAAACGCTTCACCGGAATTTTACTCATCGGCATTTCTGCCGCTTCATTCGGGACGCTTGCCATCTTTGGGCGTTTTGCCTACGCCGACGGTATGGACACATTCACTGTCCTCTTCCTACGCTTTGGGCTTTCCGCCGCATTCATGACCTTTTTGTTGATCCTGCGCAAGGAGCCGTATCCACGCGGACGCATTCTCGCACAACTCATAGGCATGGGTGCGATCGGTTATGTGGGGCAATCCTTTCTTTACATGACCGCGATCAAATATGCGTCTGCAGGTCTGGTGGCATTGTTGCTATACCTCTATCCGTTCTTCGTCGCTGTGCTTTCTGTGATCTTCCTGCACGAAAAACTCACACGGACGAAGATCATCGCTCTCGTACTTGCATTGGTCGGAGCCGCACTCACCGTGGGACCCGTCAGCGGGCAGCTCATTGGCGCGGTCATGGCGATCGTGGCGGCACTGATCTATTCCATTTACATCATTATCGGCACAAATGTGATGAAACATGTCTCGCCGGTGCAATCGTCTGCGGTCATTTTTGCTTCGGCAGGAGCGGTATATGGCATGTTGACCTTCGTCAACGGAGCACACTTCCCCACCGGGGAGGCAGGCTGGCTTGCAGTTTTAGGCATCATTTTCATTTCCACCATCATTCCGGTAAACACTTTCCTCGCCGGGCTGGATCGGATCGGTCCGACCAATGCCGCCATGCTTTCGACCATTGAACCGATCGTCACTGTCCTGCTATCTACCTGGTTATTTGGCGACCAGCTTCTTCCCATCGTCCTCGTTGGTGGAGGATTGATCCTGACCGCTGTTGTGCTTTTGACACGCTCCGAATTGCAAACAAAAGAAATATAAAGGATATAATGATTTCAAAAGACATCCTCTAGATGTCTGTCACTTTCAGAAGGATTTTATGAATTTCTCTCAATTTCAGCTTGACCCTCGCCTCACGCAGGGAATTACTAAGGCAGGGTACGAATCCCCTACCCCCATTCAACAAGCCGCCATCCCCGCCGCTCTACGCGGACGGGACATTATCGGTACCGCACAGACAGGCACCGGCAAGACCGCTGCCTTTGTTCTGCCTATTTTGAACAAACTACTTGAAGGTCCGCGCCACACACCGCGCGCGCTCATCGTCACACCGACGCGTGAACTGGCAGAGCAGATCAACGATGTGATCAAAGTGCTATCCGCGGGGACAAAGCTCAGGAGTGTAACCATTTACGGCGGTGTTGGAGCGAACCCGCAGATCCAGGCATTGCGTAATGGCGCGGAGATCCTCGTCGCCTGCCCGGGTCGTCTGCTGGATCTCATTGCACAGGGTCATGCCAAGATGGCAAACATTGAACTGCTCGTACTTGATGAAGCCGACAGAATGTTCGATATGGGCTTCCTTCCAGATGTGCGCCGCATCGTTAAAGCGGTGCCAGAAAAACGGCAGACAATGATGTTCTCTGCCACCTTCCCACCAGATGTGGAATTGCTCGCCCAGTTGGCACTCAAGCAGCCGCAAAAAATCTCGATGGGTATCATCAAACCTGCCCACACGGTTGCGCATGCCTTGTATCCGGTTCCACAGCATTTGAAAACCATGCTGTTGATCGAACTGCTCAAGCGCACCGACACAAATTCTGTGCTGGTCTTCACGCGCACCAAGCATCGCGCCCAACGCGTAGCCCAGCAGATCGAACGCGCCGGGTTCAAGGTCACCAGCCTGCACGGTGACCGTTCACAGGGGCAGCGCCAAGCCGCGCTCAAAGGATTCAAAAGCGGTCATCATGACATCATGGTTGCCACGGATATTGCCGCACGCGGGCTTGATATCGAAACCGTTTCGCACGTCATCAACTACGACATGCCCGATACCGCCGATGCATATATTCACCGCATCGGTCGCACCGGGCGAGCACAACGCACCGGGGATGCCTTCACCTTGGTAACCGATGAAGATAAGGATATGATCCGCACGCTCGAACGCATCATGGGCACTGAACTGAAACGTGAAACGCTGGATGGGTTCGACTATAAGGCTCCCGCTCCGCCGCGCTCTGATTCTGGCGGCAGAGGCAGAGGCGGTCCACGCGGCGATGGGCACCGTCCGCCCAAGCCAGCCCCCACCCCAAAGAGTTATGGCAGGAATCGACTGGCACCACGTAAAAAATAAGAATCAAAAAGAGCCGGATGCTTTCGCATCCGGCTCTTTTTGTTGACTTAGCTCAGAACGGTAACGTTGCTGGCCTGAGGACCCTTGGGTCCTTTTTCAACGGTGAACTCGACCTTCTGGCCTTCCTGAAGGTTACGGTAGCCGTCACCCTGGATGGCGGAGAAGTGGACGAACACGTCCGCTCCACCTTCGCGTTCGATAAAGCCGAAGCCCTTATCGCCGTTGAACCACTTTACTGTTCCAATAATTCTGTCAGACATTTTTTGCCTCCTATGGCAATTGAGATTTTATAGGCAAATCTGTTTGTTCCATCGGAGGACAAAACAAAACAGCCCACAGTAAAAACTGTGAGCTGTTGATGTTCTTCAAACCAACGTAACCTACCGTTTTCCTATCTGGCTTCAACAATAACACACGAACTCATAAACGTCAATCAAAATATGACGGCAAATATTGAGAGTATAATCTCTACCCTATGAACTTTTTAATTACCGGAGCCGCGGGATTCCTCGGCTCTTCGCTTGCAAATCACCTTGCCCGTGAGGGACATCAGGTACGCGGATTGGACGATCTCTCCACCGGCGACCCCAAAGTACTGGCTCCTGATGTTCACTTTACCCGCGGGGATGTAAGCGACCGCCCCAAACTGTGGACTCTTCTGCAAGATGTGGATGTGGTCTACCACGTTGCGGCTCGGGTCTCGGTACAAGAGTCGATCCTGTACCCACGCGATTACAACGCCGTCAACGTAGGCGGAACCGTTGCATTAATGGAAGCCATGCGGGATGTTGGTGTGAAGCGTGTTGTGTTGGCGTCATCCGGCGCGGTTTATGGCGACATGATCGATGGCAGCCTAAAAGAAACAGACATCCCCAATCCACGTTCTCCCTATGCGGTTTCAAAACTTTCTGCTGAATATTACGTCCGCACAATCGGGAATTTGTGGAACATCGAAACTGTCAGTTTACGTATCTTCAATGCCTATGGACCAGGGCAGCATCTGCCGCCATCCCACCCTCCTGTTGTCCCCCACTATTTGCGGCAGGCGCTGCGCGGCGGCACATTGGTTGCACACGGCGATGGAAACCAGACCCGCGATTACATCTACGTGGACGATGTGGTCAGCGCCATGGTTGCTTCAGCGACAGCACCAAACATAAACGGGAAAGTTATCAATGTCGGTTCTGGGGTGGAAACCTCGGTACAGGACTTGGTCAACACCGTCCTGACCGTAACGGGAAGCAAAGCGAATGTGGTTTATAACAACCAAACCTCCGGCGGCGTTTCACGCATGAAAGCAGACTTGACCGTGGCAAAAGAAAAATTACGCTTTACCCCGTCCATTCAGTTGGAAGAGGGTTTGAGATTAACGCTTCAACGAGACACCAGATTTAAGTGATTAAACACAAAGTTTAAAATCTCGACCATCGTGAGCTTGGCGTCCTTTGTGGCAAAAATGATTCTCCCCCGTAAATTCTACAACCGTCCCACCCTAACTGTTGCTCGCGAATTACTTGGCGCGCGTTTGGTTCATATTTCAAACGGCATAAAATTAGTCGGTTTGATCTCTGAGACGGAAGCCTATTTCGGGTTCGATGACCTTGCCAGCCACGCCAAAGCCGGGCGGACGATCCGCACCGACCCGATGTTTGGTCTGCCGGGGCATGCCTATGTGTACTTCACCTATGGCAATCATTGGATGTTAAATGCTGTTACCGAGAAGGAAGGCTTTCCTGCGGCGGTGCTGATCCGCGCGATACAACCCATTGAGGGCGTGGAGGTGATGATGAATCGCCGTCAGGGACGGGATACGTTTGGTCCCGGCAAGCTGACTCAGGCGCTGGGAATCACCAAGAGCCAGAACTATGCCGATTTAACGGAATCAGGCTCAGGTTTATGGATCGAGGCGGGGGTTAAAGTCCCCGAAAAGAGCGTGACGATTGGCGCACGGGTGGGTTTAAATAAAACACCAGAACCTTGGCTATCAAAGCCTTGGAGATTCTTAGTCAAAGAGCCGATACTCAAATAAGGGTATCCAAAACCGAATTATCGAGGAGAGAGTTATGGGATTACTTGAAGGAAAAAACGCGCTGGTCTTTGGGCTGGCAAATGACAAGTCGATTGCCTGGGGCATCATTCAAGCCTTTTTGCGCGAGGGCGCGAACATCGGCATTAGTTATGCCGGTGAGATCATGGAAAAGCGCGTAAAACCTTTGGCTGAAAAAATCAATTGCCAGTGGGTCGAAGAATGCGATGTGACCAAGGACGATCAGATCGAAGCCGTTGTGAAGAAAGCCGAAAAACATTTTGGCAAGATCGACATTCTCGTCCATTCGATTGCTTATGCCGGGCGCGATGAATTGAGCAAACCCTATCATCAGACCAGCCGTGAAGGCTTTCGTGTGGCGATGGATATTTCGGTCTTCTCCTTCGTGGCGTTGACGAATGCCTTCCTGCCCATTATGAATGATGGCGGCTCGATCCTGTGCCTCACGTATGGGTCAGGCGCTGTGAAGGTTGCCCCACACTACAATGTGATGGGCGTTGCCAAAGCTGCATTGGAATCATCCACACGCTATCTGGCGTATGACCTCGGTCCGCGAAAGATCCGCGTCAATGCCATTTCAGCAGGCGCGATCCGCACCCTTGCGGCGGCGGGCGTGGGCGGTTTCCGCGATATGTACAAACACTTTGCAGATAAATCTCCCATGCGCGAGAATGTCACCATTGAAGATGTCGGCGATGCAGCGGTCTTCCTCGCTTCGGATCTGTCGAAGCGCATTACCGGCGAGATTATGTATGTAGACTCGGGTTTCAACATCATGGGCGTGCAAATGGTGGAAGAAAAAGGCGAGTAATTCATAGGGGCGGGCTTCACGTCCGCCCCTTTTTGTTTTAACGGTAAAATTAGGTACTTATCCTATCTTGGGCGTTGGACAAATGAAAATTCAGATCGAACCGCACACATTACAACGGGCTGAAGAACGCGGCACAAACATCACGGAAATACAAATCGTTCTGGAACAAGGCAAGGAAATTCCCGCCCGAGGAAACCGGAAAGCGAAAGCAAAAGTATTTACTTTCAAACAGGAGCGGCTCGGTAAGTACTACGAAGAGAAACGCGTCGAAGTGGTCTACGTGGAAGAAAATGATACGATTATCACCGTAACTGTGTACGTCTTTTACGGAGAATGGAAAGATTGAAATGCAGATAATTTATAACCCGAAATCTGACGTTTTATATATTCGTCTTGATGAACACAAGCAGGACGTGATCAATCAGCGTGTCTCAGAGGACGTGGTATTGGATATGGGCAGTGAAGAACGGATCATTGGTATAGAGATCATGGACGCCTCGCATCGCCTTAATCTGAAAGATATCTTTCCGGTTGAATATCAGGTTTCCATGGGAGCAAGTGCTTAATGTTCAAACGCAACCCTACTCCCGCTGAAACCGCACAACCTGTGCAAGCTGTCGAGCGCATCACTTCGGTGCTGGGTTCTGGTGTGATCTGGCACGGGTCCATCAACGGCTCCGGCGGTGTTCGCATCGAAGGCGCGTTCGAAGGCGAGATCGCCCTGCGCGGCATGCTCGTGGTCGGCGAGACGGGGCGCGTGACCTGCCAAAATGTGCGCGCCAATACTGTCATTGTCGCGGGTGCGGTGCGCGGAAATATCACCACCCAAAAGCTGGAGATCCGCGCTACGGGGCGTGTATGGGGCGACGTGGTCACCACTGCCTTCGTGACCGAGGAAGGCGCCTTCCTGCGCGGTCAGATTCGGATGGAAGAATCGGTCGACCTTAATCTCGAGCCGGCTCCTGAAGCCACGCCTTCGGAAGCCGCCCAAGCCGAAGTCATCGCGCAGACGCCGATTCAGATACCCGAGCCAGTCCCCGCCCCGGCATCCACCCCTGTAAATACCCAACGCCTACCACGCAAAAAGAAATCGGAAGAATCATAAACTCACCCCTGCCCCTCTCCGATAAGGAGGGGGGAATTTGTATATGAAATACACCTCTCTCTCCATCCAAACCCAACGTGAATTCCCCAACAACGCCCGGACTCAAGGCTTCGGCTGGCTCGTCCGTGCCGGATACATCACCCGTGACAATCAACTCCTGCCGCTAGGCGAACAGATGATTGCTCGATTGAAAAAATGCGACATTAATTCGCTGGGATTGTCTCTTCAGAAAAATGAAAGCGATGTTTACTTTCCGCTTTCCACTGGAAATGTAGAACTCGCCCACTGCCCATCTTGTCAGTACACAGAGCGGCTTGAGCTGGCTCAGTTCAAAAAGACCGCCCTGCCGCGAGAAGAGGAACGTCCGCTTGAAAAAATATCCACGCCTGATTGCAATACTATTGAGGCGTTGGCAGCTTTGCTAAATATCCCCAAAGAAAAGACCGCCAAAGCCTTGATGTTCGTCCGCAAGGCAGATAACAAATTCATCTTCATCGCCGTGCGCGGAGATATGCAACTGAGCGAAGCGAAGCTGAGAAAATTCGTCGGCGAGGTGGCGCTGGCAGATGTAGAATCCATTTCAAAGTCCGGGGCTGCCGCGGGGTATGCATCGCCCATTGGCTTAAGGGATGCGCTCATCCTCGTCGATGACTTGATCCCCGAATCGCAAAACCTCGTGGCAGGCGCGAATGAGGCTGGCTATCACTTATTGAACACGAACTATCCGCGCGATTATGCAGCGGAGATGGTTGCTGATCTGGTGCAAGCTAAAGCTGGCGATGGCTGCCCTAAGTGCGGAAATCCATTAGAGGTTTCATCTGCTATACAAATTGCATCGGGAAGTGAAGTTGATTTTGAGAACCTAATGCTTTCCCTTGCAGAAACTAATCACGATGACAAAGGCTTGACCCTGCCCAACTCTGCCGCCCCCTTTGATGTGTACCTGATGCACGTCCCCGGCAAGACAATGGACACAAAAGCCAAAGCCGAAGAAATTTATAACGCGTTACAAAACGCAGGCACTTCGGTCTTGTTCGACGATCGCGATGAGCGTGCCGGAGTTAAATTCAATGATGCCGACCTGATCGGCTGCCCCACACGTCTCACCGTCGGCGAAAAAGGACTGCAAAACGGAATGGTAGAATTGAAGCGACGCACATCCAGTGAAAACGGTACTTTATCGGTTGATAGTCTTTTAAATTCAGAAGACATTGATTTATTAAAGAGGTGATATATGTCCAATAAAACCCCATCTTTCAGACAACTCTATTCCACTGACTACAACATCAAATCGTCCGTCCAAATGATCTTTGGTTCTTTGCTTTTTCAAGTGATTGCCTACTATGGGTTTGAACAGCAGATACTCCCGCCTTTGGTTGCCATCCTTGCTGTTCTTACCGTGATCGGTATAGTCTGGTTTGCCACCCGCTACAACCTCATCATGTCCACCTTCCGCGATGGAATAACCATCACCGGAAAAATACTCGACCTTGAAACGGTCACTGCAAGCAGCGGCAAAAACAATCGTCGCCGTTATACCTATTATGGAAAATTTGCCTACACCGTGCAGGGACAGCCGCACGAGATCCGCATGCGCATTGCAGATAACCCGCATTTAATGGGACTCAAGGAAGAGGAAGATATTGAGTTGGTCTTGCGCGAAGAAAAACCAAAAACTGTCTTCATCAAAATGCTGTACCTTTCATGAACACTGGCTTGTTCCCACCACCCAAGCAGCGTGGACTCCTCATCCACGGCATCATCCTCCTTACACTAAGTGTGGTGGTCGTGGTGGGATTCATCCAACTCACCTCAGCTGATGTAGGCCCCGCCTTCCTTATCTGGCTGCTGGTCTCGCTGGCAGCGTTTGTACCGATTCCTTTTTTTGCCTATCGCATCTTTGCCCTGTATCGCGGAAGTTATGAGATCGACCGTGACAGTCTCGCCATCCGCTGGGGGTTGCGTGTGGAAGACATCCCTCTCTCTGAAATTGAATGGATGCGTCCTGCCGAAGACTTGACCCACCCGCTCACCCTGCCAGCAATGCCGCTGCCTGGTGCATTGCTTGGGCTGCGACGCCACCCCGATCTTGGCGTGGTAGAGTTCATTGCAGCAGACCCCAAAAAACTTTTACTCATTGCCACCGCCAAACGTGTTTTTGTCATTTCACCCGAAAATCCTGCCGGATTGACCCAAACCTTCGCCCGAGCCACCGAATTGGGCAGCCTTGCTCCAACAGAAGCAAAATCGGTCTATCCCTCATTTATTGTTTCGCAGGCATGGGAAAGCGGCATGGCGCGTTACTTGTGGCTCTCGGCACTCTTTTTGAACATTGGGTTGTTCGTCTGGTCCAGCCTTATCATTCCCACCACTCCAGAAGTCGCACTTGCTGTTCAAGCTTCAGAAAGCACATTTCAAACTGTGCCTTCCTCACAACTTATGATCTTTCCGGTTGCAAGTCTTTTGCTCGCCGTTGCAGGCTGGATCGCAGGTCTTTACTTCTATCGCTGGGACCGTGAACGTACGCTCGCCTTCATTATTTGGGGTTCAAGCACAATCACCAGCCTGCTGTTCCTTTTAGCAGTTCTGTTCATCATCACCACACCCGTGTAAGATACATCGAAGGTCGAAAGTCAAAAGTCCGACTTCCAATCCCTGCCCTTCGATTTTTTGACTTTCACCTCCCCATGCAACTTCTCCTTGGTTTTCTCCTCGCCCTTCTGATTGCCTTCCTCGCATACAAAGCCCACAGCCTTAACAAAAGCGGAGCCGTCGCCGCCGCCTTCACTGGAACGATCATCTTCGGAGTTGGCGGTTTATCGTGGGCGATTCTATTGCTCACTTTTTTTATTACCTCCTCTGCATTGAGTCGCGCCTTCAAAAAACGCAAAGCCAAACTCGAAGAGAAATTCTCCAAAGGGCACGAACGTGACGCCGGTCAGGTCTTTGGTAATGGCGGTATTGCCACCTTCTTTGCTGCCCTGCATTATTTCTACCCCAACGAACCCTGGGTATGGATCGGGTTCGCCGCTTCTCTCGCCGCCGTCAACGCCGATACTTGGGCAACCGAACTCGGCGTATTGAATCCCAACCCTCCGCGCATGATCACCAACTTAACCAAAGTCGTGGAAAAAGGCACCTCAGGCGGAATCTCATTAATCGGCACCCTTGCCTCGTTGACCGGGTCTGCCCTCATCGGCATTCTCGCCGCCTCCCTCTACGGGACGGCTGATCCAGTTTCTGTCTTCTTTATCGTCACCCTTGGCGGACTCGCCGGTTCCCTGTTCGACTCATTACTCGGCGGAACCGTCCAAGCCATGTACTTCTGCCCCACCGACCAAAAAGAGACCGAGAAACATCCCCTGCACACCTGCGGCACAGAAACGGTTCACATCCGCGGCTGGACGTGGCTGGATAATGATCTGGTCAATTTTTCCTGCGGCGCGTTTGGGGTGGTCGTGGCATTAATAATAGCCATGCTATAATCAAGTTCAATCATGAAAATTGCAGTTGATACTTCTGCCATTATTGCGGTCATTGCTGACGAGCCTGAACGGGCGAAGTTAATAGAGTTAACAAAAAATTCTTCCATCGTTGTACCGCCTTCCATCAAATGGGAAGTTGGAAATGCCTTTTCCGCGATGATGAAGCGTTCAAGAGTGGAGCTTGAACAAGCCATCGAAGCCATTAAGATTTATCAGGAAATTTCAATGGAAGTAGTTGAGATAGACCTCACAGACGCGATGCGGCTCGCAGGGAAATATAACATTTACGCTTATGACGCCTATATCCTGCAATGTGCCATCGAAAATCAAGTTCCGCTCATTACACTTGACAAGGAACTGGCAATCGTTGCCCAAAAAGAAGGCGTTCAAGTTATAGAGGTGTAAAAATGATGATATACACATCTGCAGAAATACAAAAAAAGTTTCCCGAATTACTACAAAAAGCTTTACGAGAAGGTCAAATCCGTTTCATGACCAAAGACGGTCAGGTTTTCACCATCAGCCCGGTAATGCCTATTAAAGATTCTCCTTTTGAAGTTCGCAGTATCAAACTGAACATTACAAGGTCAGACATTCTGGAAGCCATTCGAGAAAGTAGAACAAGATACTCTTAATGCAAAAGCCCTGACAATTCAACCAGTCAGGGCTTTTTTGAAAAGGACATTCATCATGCCATCATCAAAGCCCATTCTCGTCACCGGCGCGAGCAGTTTCGTTGCCATTCACACCATCATTCAATTACTCGAAAAAGGCTACTCTGTGCGCGGAACGATCCGTTCACTTTCGAAAGAGGCGGAAGTCCGCGAGGCGGTTGCGAGATTCGTGCAAGCGAATGACCGGCTGGAGTTCAAAGCCGCGGACTTGGAACAGGATGCAGGCTGGGATGAGGCGCTGCACGGCGTCGAATCCGTTCTACATGTCGCGTCGCCTTTTCCCTTGTATGAGCCCAAGCATGAAGATGAACTTATCATCCCCGCCGTGCAAGGGACGCTGCGAGTCTTACGTGCGGCGCACAAGGCAGGCGTGAAGCGTGTGGTGCAAGTCTCATCGGTGGCTGCCATTTCATCAGGATACAAAGATAAATTTAGAACCTTCACCGAAGAAGATTGGTCGATCATTGAAAATGAGATCGGCGCGTATGCCAAAAGTAAAACCCTCGCTGAGCGTGCCGCATGGGACTTCATCAAAGGTGCAGAGAACACCAATAGCATGGAACTGGTCGCCATCAACCCGCCGCTGATCCTGGGACCGGTGCCGAACAAGAACTTCCGCACCTCAGTGGAATTGATCCGCACGTACATGCTTGGGCAAGTCCCCGGTGTGGGGCGCATCAAAATGGGACTGGTGGATGTGCGTGATGTAGCGTCTGCTATTATTCTCGGCATGACCACGCCCGAAGCTGCCGGGCAACGCTTTCTCTGTTCTGGAGGCATGTTCTGGTTGAAAGATATCGCTGGCATCTTGCACGCCGAATTCTCCGGGCGCGGATATAAAATCCCCACCTTTGAATTCCCAAGTTGGATGGTGCGCCTTTTAGGTCTGTTCGATAAAAAGATTGCGCGTGTCACCGAAGAACTGGATCGTGACTGCGAACAATCCAACGAGAAAGCAAGGCGCATCCTCAAGTGGACTCCGCGCTCTGAAAAAGAAGCCATCATCTCCATGGCAGATAGTTTGATCGAACACGGATTTGTATAACACTGTAGGGGCGACCCTCCCAGCGAGAGCAAGTTACATAGCTCAACCTGACGGGTCACCCCTACGTACGTCATAATAAAAAAGGATCAACATGAACTACCTCCCTTCCACCTCTCGTTATCAATCCATGCAATACCGCCGCTCAGGGCGCAGCGGACTGAAACTCCCTGCTGTATCACTCGGCTTGTGGCACAATTTCGGCGGCGTGGACGTGTACGAAAACAGTCGTGCCATGGTGTTACGCGCCTTCGACCTCGGCATCACGCATTTTGACCTAGCCAATAACTATGGTCCGCCTCCTGGCTCGGCGGAAGAAACCTTCGGGCAAATCATGGCAAAAGATTTACGCCCCTATCGCGATGAACTTGTGATCTCGTCCAAAGCGGGCTATTACATGTGGGAAGGTCCTTACGGCGAATGGGGCTCGCGCAAATATCTCATCTCCAGCCTTGACCAAAGCCTCAAACGTATGGGACTTGAGTATGTTGACATCTTTTATCATCACCGACCCGACCCGGACACTCCGCTCGAAGAGACGATGCAGGCACTTGATTATGCCGTCCGCAGCGGACGGGCACTCTACGTCGCCATTTCGAACTATCCCGCCGATAAGGCACGCGAAGCCTCGCAAATCCTAAAATCTTTAGGAACGCCATGCCTTATTCATCAACCCAAGTACAGCATGTTTGAACGTTGGGTGGAAGATGGGTTATTACAAACATTGAAGGAAGAAGGCATTGGCTGTATTTCCTTCTCCCCGCTGGCGCAAGGCTTGCTAACCGATAGATACCTCGGTGGCATTCCCGAAGGCTCACGTGCTTCCAAAGCGCATGGCTTCCTCAAACCGGCTCACATCACCGATGACAAGATCACCAAGGTGCAAAAGCTCAACGCCATCGCCCAGCAGCGCGGACAAACCCTCGCGCAAATGGCATTGGCATGGGTACTGCGTCACGAAACGATGACCTCCGTGCTGATCGGGGCAAGCAAGGTCAGTCAGATCGAAGATGCAGTTGGGATGTTGAGTAAGGTTGAATTTTCAAGCGATGAGTTGCAACAAATCGAAAATATTTTGAAATAAACAAAAGACCTCCGAGGTTTTGAAAACCTCGGAGGTCTGCATTTAAGAATCATCCTCGCCAGATCTTGAAATCCTTCAAACTCGAACCGCCTAAAAATTCGCGGACGATGGAGTTGGCGGGGATCAAACTCACATCCAAGGGCAGGAACCAATCAAGAAAAGCGAGCAGCCTGCGGGCTTCAATGTATTCAGGCACATTGTGCGGCACTTGTCGCAGCAACGGTTCGGCGGCGTTCTTTAGTGCAGCCAGTTCATAAACCAACGCTGAGTTAAACATCACATCTGCATTTTCTTGATACGGGAAGATATGCCGCTTCTCGCCGCGCCGCACCGACTCCCAGCGTGAGATGGTGGCTTGTGCCGAATATCCACGTTCACGTGCGTCGCGTACGATGCGGCGGATAAGGCGCGTGTCTGTAGTGGAGACGCGGTTGTGGCGGTCTAGGTTGAGTTGGGTCAAGGCGGAGACATAAAGCCGAAACGCTGAATCAGCCCAATGGTCGGGGATGAGGCGGGGATTTAATCCATGAATGCCTTCGAGGATGAGCGGTTGTCCGTCGCGCAGCTTGACCACATCCCCATCTTCGCTTCGCCCTGTCTTGAAGTTGTATCTTGGCAATTGAACTTCTTCGCCGCTGACAAGTTTTTCAATGTCATTCGCGAGGCGTTTGAGGTTGAGCGCCTCGATGGCTTCGAAATCGTGTTCGCCGTTTTCGTCACGCGGAGATTTTTCGCGGTCAATAAAATAATGATCCAACTCAAGCGGATACGGCGAGATGCCGCGCGCCAACAGCTGCACGGCGAGGCGGCGAGACGATGTGGTCTTGCCAGACGATGATGGACCGGCAATCAAGATGATGCGTGAATTTTTTTCTGCGATATGTTGGGCGGTATCGGCAATGCCTTGCTCATGCAAGGCTTCAGAGACGAGCACGATCTCATCGGCACGCCCCGACTCGATAGCTTCGTTCAATGCGCCAACACTATCGATATGCAGCGTTTCGAGCCAATCACCATATTGACGAAAGGTTCGGATCAATTTTGGATAATCACCCAACGGCTCAAGGGTGGTCGGCGCATTCCGGCGCGGATATTGCAGGATGAAGCCGCCATTGACCTTCTTCAACGCGAACCATTTGAGATAACCCGTGGAAGGGGTCATGTAGCCATGCATATAATCCATGAGACCGTTGAAGGCATAAAGGGTCAGGTATTCCTTGCGGCGATACTTGAGCAGACGCAATTTATCTTCTTGCCCGCGCTGGGTGAAGTAATCGACAGCTTCTTGAATGGGAACTTCGCGGCGTTCGAAGGCATGGTCTTCGGCGACCAGTTTGCGCATTTGCTTTTCGAGCGTATCCAGCTCGGCTTGCGAAAGAGCACTGCGACCTTTGACCTCACAATAAAATCCGCCCGACGAAACGGAATGATCAATATTCAAATAGCCGTCAGGAAAAATCTGCGAGAAGGCGATCTCCAACAGGAAGATGACTGAACGGCGATAAATGCGAGCACCATCGGCGCTGTCCATAGTGATAGGTGTGCAGGTGGATTCAGACTTGATGGGATAGGTCAGTTCGTGGATCTCGTTGTTGATGATCGCTGCCACGATAGGCGCGGTGAAACTATCTTTGATCTGCGCAAGGAACTCACCCACCTGCGTGCCGCGCGGACCGGTTAATGTTTTGCCATTCGGCAGATGTACTTCGACGTTCGGGTTGGGTGGGGTGATGTGGATGGACATTGGACGACAGACGATGGACTATGGACGATAAGCCATTATGGTCAATGGTCCATCGTCCATGGTCAAATTATTACTTCAACTTCTTTAACAATTCCTCTGGCTTCCCAGCGAATTCTTCAAGTGGAATCTCTTTATTTGTTAGCGCAAGCAAGGTTTCGGTGAGAACCTGATTAACAGGCGTTGGAATGCCGCGTGCCTTTCCCTCGCGGACTACTGCCCCGTGAAGGAATTCCACTTCGCTTTGCGGACGACCGGAGTACAAGTCAATGTGAAAGGACGGCATCTTGGCGCCACGTCCGCTGCCTGCAGCTTTGGAGAGGAACGGTTTGGAAAGCCAAAGCGGGAGCTTTGTGGCAAGCGCCAGTAATTTCACCGGCGTTCCAGGCAGATCGGTCACTTCGAGATTCATGGACTTCATCACAGCCAGGCATTCCTTGAGCATGTCTATTTCAAGTTTGTATAAACGTTTATCCGCGAAGACCTGCGCGGCGGTCAGATTAAGAATGGCAGATGTGGGGTTGGATACCAAATTAGTGAGCATCTTCGACCATTTCATGCCCAAGGCATCGGGATACAGGCGGCACTTGAGATAGGCTTTATCCAAGGCGGCGACTAGCTTCTCCGAAAGCGGATGCCCCGCCGCCACACCCACGCCGCGCAACTTTTCGAGGACAATGTCGCCGGGTCCGCGCCTGCCGATGGCAGTGGTGACGGTACCATATACGACCTTATCCGCGCCAAGGGCACGAGCAATGGAAGGTTCGTTCTCAACGCCATTGGAAAGGCAGAGCAGAGGCGGCAGCTTATCAGCGTAAGGCTTAAAACCTTCCATGGCAGAGACAGTATCGAAGGATTTCAAAGCAAAAATGCCTGCATCAAAGGGTCCGAATTTCAAGGCTTCTTCCAATGAGGGCGCGATCACAAAAGCGCGAGGGGCAACCAAGTGCGCATCTTTGGTCTTGCGGCGTTCATCGATCGTTAGGTCTAGGCGCAAGCCTTTGGCGCGCAATTCCTCCACCATCTTCGGCTGTTCCACAAAAACAACCTGATAGCCTGCCAGTGCCAGCGAACCGCCAATATAGGTACCGATCGCGCCTGCGCCAAAGACAAGGAATTTAAGTTCAGAAGATTGTGAAGAAGGGAGGGTCATATTTAATTTTGATTCCAAGGTTAAGATTAATTTATATCGTAGTAATAAGTATCTTTATGCATCACTCGGCATCTGGCCAGTGGGCATGGTCATTGAGCTTATCTACCGCCCAACGATGCTGGTTTGGGAAGTATAGCAACTGGGCAAATGCAGTATTGCCAAAACGAAACCGGACTCCGGCATTGTTTGCCTGCGGCATGATGCCCATCACAGCATGCATGAGCTGGTTTAACATACCACCATGCGAGACAATCAAATAACGTGCAGGCTCGCGTTTGAGCAAGTCATGCAATGCCTGCCCCGCCCGCAGGAACAGTTCCCAATCTCCTTCGCCGTCATTGCCTACTGAGTCGTAGGGCGTGGTGAAATCAGGATGGGTAAAATTCTGGCGCACTTCATGTTGGGTCAGCCCGGCAAAGGCACCATTATCGCGCTCCAACCAAAGCGGCTCGAACTCCACGTTCAAACCAAGTTTGGAAGCAATGATCTCCGCCGTCTCACGCGCCCGCGAAAGCGGACTGGATATGACATAGTCGAACCTTATTTTCTCGCGCTTCCAGCGATCTGCCAGCGCCTGCGCCTGAGAACGCCCACGGTCGGTGAGTGGGAAGTCTGCCTGCCCCTACCAGCGCGATTCGGCATTCCCCACCGATTCACCGTGCCGAAGGAACGTAACCACAAAGAATTTAGGCTTGTTATTCTCTATCATCAGGTGACTTCCCCTTTATAAGATAGATCGGACGACGCTTGACTTCCTGAAAGATATAGCCGACATACACGCCGATAAACCCAAGCAGGATTATAATGATGCCGCTGGCGATCAGCATAACACCCATAAGTGAACTCCATCCTGGCTCCACTCGTTGGGTATTGCCCGTCACCCACAAAGACAACACATACACAAGCTGCACACCCGCAAGGACAAAGAACGCGAAACCGGCACTCAAACCGATGTACAACGGCGCCAGCGAGAAAGAGAAAATGGCATCCGAAGCAAGCCGTACCATTTTACTGAGCGAATATTTCGATCTGCCTGCAATACGTTCGGGTTCGTGATACGGCAGAATGACGCTGTTGTAGCCCATCCATGAGATCATGCCGCGCAGAAAGCGGTGATATTCGTGCATCGAACGCACACCATTCAAGGCATTGCGGGAAAGAGCACGAAAGTCCGCGGCGCCCTGCAAAACCTGTGTACCGCTGATGCGATTAATAAGCCAATAGAAAAAATTAGAAGTGACCTTCTTGAAGGATGCAGCACGGTCTTCTTCGATGCGCTGTCCTTGTACGATGTCGTAACCTTGTTCGATCAAACTGATCATTTTGGGGATCAATTCCGCAGGGTGCTGCCCATCGCCGTCCATCGAAATCATCACATCGCCCTGTGAGGCGTCCATGCCAGCCGTCAGTGCTGCCTGGTGCCCAAAGTTGCGGCTGAGCTGGAGCAGGGTCACTCTTGGGTCGTTCGCAGAGATGCCTCGAAGTGTATCCTCTGTCCCGTCGCTTGAGCCGTCGTCCACATAGATGAATCGAAAATCGTATGGCAACGCATCCACCACCTGGCGGACGTCCGCATACGTTTGTACAAGCGCTTCTGCTTCGTTATATACGGGAATGACGAGGTCTATTTGGAGTTTGGATTTTCGCCGTGGAGACATCTACAAGATTCTACCACGCGGCTCACAACCGAACCCGGTGCCTGTCTGCCAACAACCGAAGCGTTCTCTCCGCCTCAGCATTTTTCCGCTCAAGGCTCCAACCGAAGGCATCTGCCAGCAGCTCGGCGCATTCGAGCACGGCTTCGCGTGAAAGTTTGCCAAGCATGGCGAGCATGGTACGGCGCAAAAGCAGATCGTCAAGATGTTCCACGCGCTCATACTGCGCAAGGAAGAGGATCTCGCGTTTCGAATAATTCGGCAGGGAGATCAATGGAGCATCGGTAGATAGTTTCATGAACTCGGCAATGGTTTCAGCGCGCGTACCGTATCGGTCAAACAGAGTTTCAAGGCGTTCATGTGAAAGCCCCGTCCACGCGGCAAGACCGTTGATGTATTTTGCGCAGTCTTCACTTGTGCGCGGATAATTACGCCCGCCACCCACAGGCAGGTCGCCTGTGCCTTTATTGCGAGCTATGCCAAGGAATTGCAGCGCCTTATCTGCCACTTCTTCCGAGAAGGCGCGGAAGGAGGTCCACTTGCCGCCGACCAAAGAATAGACCGGGAAGAGCAGATTCGTCCAATCGCCGCTCAGCACTTCGATGTGATGGTCGCGGCTATATTGCCCAGTGGTTTTCGCCACACTATTTGCCAAAGGACGCACACCTGAAAATGCAAAGACCACATGCTCGCGGGTCACTTTGATGGTCGGGAAAACACGCGCAGTCAGTTCGAGGAAGTAATCCACTTCTTCATCCGTGCAGTTGGCATCATCGGGGTGATCGATCTTGATATCAGAGGTACCGAGCAACACACGGTCTTGCATCGGGAAGATCAGCACAATGCGCCCATCTTTATTCTCAAAGAAAAATTCGTTGTCGCCAATGGCAGCACGTAATTCGGGGTGCTTCAGGACGAGGTGTGAACCCTTCGTACCACCAATGAACTTGGTGGTCACACCCAGGCTGTGATTGGCAAAGTCGATCCACGGACCAGCAGCATTGATGACCAGCTTCGGTTCAAGTTCAACCGTTTCATCGGTCAACTCATCTCGCAGAATGACCGACTTACCGGAACCACCCACGAGGCTGACGTAATTCAACGCACGGGCGTTCGTATTTTCGGCTTCTGCATCCAGCATGATCTCAAGTGCAAGGCGCTCGGGGTTGGAGATCAGCCCATCATAATAGACCGCTGTGTTGACGATCTCAGGATTCAACTTGTTCCACTTGGAAAGCGACTCGGCACGGGAATAGAACTTGTGGCGCGGCACCGTGCGTTGACTACCAGTGTAGGCATCGTACATCATCAACCCTAGCTTGATAATGACCGAGCCGCGTTCGGAAGGTTTATCGAGCCAGCCCAGGAATTTAAGCGGCGCGTTCAAGAGACCTGAGAGATATTTAAACATCGGAATCGTCGTCGGCAACGGCTTGACGATATGTGGCGCATTCTGGATCATGCGGTTGCGTTCTTTCACCGCCTCACGCACCAGACGAAACTCACCATTCTCAAGATAGCGAATGCCACCGTGTGCCATATGTGAAGATGCTGCACTCGCGCCGGAACAGAAATCTCCCCTATCGATAAGCAGAACGTCAACGCCATTCAATGCCAGGTCGCGGAAGGTGCCAATTCCATTGATGCCTGCGCCCACAATGAGCACAGAAACTTGCGGATTCTTTTTTAGCTGTGAAAGAATTTCAGAACGATTCATCTTAATAACCCTTTGAAATATATAACTTGATTGTACGATGATTTCAATTTTTAGGGGTTATCAAAGTACTTAGTAGGATGTCCTCGAAAAACAGGAGGTTTTAAACTCTTGACAAAAATAATCCTACTTGATAATATTCCTACATAGGAATATACAAACATAGGAGCAAAATGCCACTCGAACATGCCATTCTTGCATTCATTGAATTTCAACCCATGACCGGCTATGACCTGAAAAAGTATTTCGATGTTTCGGTTGTTCATTTCTGGTCTGCCACCCAAAGCCATATTTATAAGTCGCTGGAAGGGCTGGAGAAAAAAGGCTGGGCAGAGGCGAAGGTCATTCCGCAGGAAGGAAAACCCAACAGAAAAGAGTATCAGATCACGACGGAGGGAAGAAGCGAACTGCGTCGCTGGCTGCTCACTCCCCTACCCATGGAACCCGTCCGCGACGCTAATTTGATCCAAATTTTCTTTTCGCACTTTAGCAGTAATGAGGAAATCACGGCTTTGCTGGATGTTCGTATCAAAGAAATTAAAGAACATCTTCATCTATTGAAAACTTCGGTGCAAACCGGGCTGGATGAAAACGCAAAACGCATTGGTGTCGAGCGCGCCCGCCAACTCTGGCAGATCACGTTGGATTACGGAATTGCGCATTTCGAATTTGAACTGGACTGGTACGAGAAAACACGAAAAAATATTGAAAATCTGGCGCCGCTAATGCCGCCGAAACAATAACCCATAACGAAAATAAGTAAAAAAAATAAAAACCGCCTGCTCCCAGGACGGTCTATTAAATGCGCCTTGTGCGCGAAAGGATAGCAAAAAATGAAAGTAGGAACTGCGATCAATATTCACAAAGCATTGGTTACCCCTGTAGTCTTGGGGCTGATGTGGTACTTCAATAACTGGAGTACAGAAGCATTTATTTACCTTGCCATTCATGGCAGCTATAGCATCCTCTGGCTGGTCAAGGATTCAATCTACCCCGACAAGCGCTTTGAAGAAAAAATGCCTGCTGCAATTGCGATTATTTTTGTCTTCCTGCCGCTGGCTGGATATTACGCAGCCCCATACCTGCTCATCAGCCGCCATGTGACATTAAACCCGCCGCTTATCGGGCTGGTGCTGGTCCTGTATATCTTTGGCATTTTCCTGCACTATGTCGGCGACGCGCAAAAACATTACACCCTGCAATTCAAAAAAGGGTTGATCGATGAAGGCTTGTTCAAATATACCCGCAACCCCAATTATCTCGGCGAGATCATGATCTACGCGGCGTATGCAACCCTGTCTTTGCACTGGCTGCCGTTCGTGATCTTGAGCGGATGGGTCTTCGGTTTCTTCATTCGCAACATGCTTTCAAAAGATAAATCGCTTTCACGCTACCCGCAGTTTGCAGAATACAAAAAGAAAAGCGGGTTGTTGTTTCCAAAAATCTTTTTTGGAAAACGTTCATAAAGTCACCCTCAACATAATTTAATTACAAGGAGATAAACCATGCTTTATACAATCGCCAAATGGATTCATATTCTTAGCGCCATCATTTCACTCGGCGCAAACCTGACCTACTTTCCCTGGTTCATGACCGTGCCAAAGAGCCGCGAGACACTGGTCTTCACCCTCAAAACGATTCGCCTGCTCGATAACTGGATCGCCAACCCTGCTTATATTCTGGCATACATCACCGGTGAGATCATGATGCGTGTGGGCGGGCAAATTCACTACTCCACATCCTGGATGACAGTGGCGCTCATTTTATACGCGATCATTTCAGTGCTGGGGCTTTTCGTATACGCTCCCCTGCTCAAGAAACAGCAGCAACTTGCCGAAACCAAAGGCGCAGACGACCCAGTCTATCAGCGTGTGTCGCGCAACGGAATTGTATTGGGAACGGTCATTGTCCTGATCACCATTGGCATTACCTTCTTGATGGTGGCAAAACCACACTTTTGGTAAATAGATGACTCGCAAACTACTTCAATCTTTTCTTGTTGTACTAGGGCTCATCCCTATACTCACAGGCATGCTCACCATGTTGGGAATCCACGACCCGATACTATCAAGCCTGAACCTGCCTGCCTCAGCCTTATTGGACAGCGAACTGCGCTTCTTTGGCGGACTTTGGCTGGGTCTCGGTCTGACAGTGTTAGCCACCGTGAGAAATCTCGAAAGACATTTTGAACTGTATCGCGTGCTTTGGCTCATGATCTTTCTTGGCGGTGTGGGGCGGTTGCTTTCCATATTCGTTATCGGCTTGCCGCCTGTTCCATTCATTGCCTTCACTATGCTGGAAATCATAGGTGCACCTTTGTTCCTATATTGGCATTGGCTGCTAGTAAAACAATAGTTATTTGGAAAAGGAAAAAATATGTCTGAAAAATTCGATGTCGTTGTGATCGGCGCGGGTCTGGGAGGGCTGAGCGCCGCGGGGTATCTCGCAAAGGCGGGGAAGAAAGTTCTCGTGCTTGAGCATCATGCCGTACCAGGCGGATACGCCCACGAATTTCGGCGCGGAAAGTATCGCTTTGAGGTGGCGCTGCATGCATTGGATGGCGCCGCACCCGGCGGGTGGGCATACCCCGCCTTGAAGGAACTGAATGTTCTGGAGCAGGTTTCATTCAAACGCATGGATCCATTTTATACTGCTCATTTTCCCAAACATGAAATCAACGCACATGCCGATATTGTGCAATATGAAGCCGAGCTGGTGAAGAATTTTCCGCATGAGCGCAAAGGGATCCACGCCCTGATCGCCGACATGTTGGAAACCTTCTGGCAGGTTCGCCGCTTTGGCGCCGAAGGTGAAGCGGGGATTCGCCCGCCGGTAAAGCAAATGCCGGTCGAATATCCAAAAATGCTCGCTGCCATGTCTATCAGTTGGGATGAATACATGAGTCAGTTCATTCAGGACGCAGAATTGAAAACAGTGTTCAGCACACTGTGGGGCTATTATGGACTTTCACCTGAGAAACTGAATGCCGCCGCTTTCATCTTTCCCTGGGGCAGTTATCATCTTTCTGGTGCATACTTTCCACAGGGCGGCAGCATGGCGATCAGCCGCGCGCTCGAAGCCACGCTCAAAAAGTTCGGGGGTGAGATTCGCTATCGCCAAACGGTGAACCGCATCGAGGTCCGCGATGGACGCGCTGTGGCAGTGGAAACTGAAAAAGGGCTGCGGATCGAAGCCGACGTGATCATCAGCAATGCCAACGCGCCCGATACACTTCTCAAGTTCATTGGACGCGAACACCTGCCCGCTGAGTATGTCCAAAAAGTAGAGGCAGGGAAACCATCTATTTCCAACCTTGTCATTTACCTGGGCTTGGATTGTGACCTGCGTGCGGAAGGCTGGCAGCATCACGAAATGTTCTGGTCTGATGGGTACGATATTAAAGCGGACTATGAAGCCAGTATCAAAGGTGATTTTAGCAAGACAGGGATGGGCATTACATATTATGACCTTACAGACCCTGGCTGTGCGCCGGAAGGCGGCTCGATCCTCAACATTCTCTCGCTTGCCGATTGGAACTCGGATAACCAATGGGGTACCGGTGGTAATTTGGAAAATTACAGCGACAACCCTCAATACAACGAGATCAAAAATGCCGCCGCCGATATGTTGATCGACCGCGTGGAAAAAGTAATCCCTAATTTGCGCAAACATATCAAATACATGGAAGTCGGAACCCCCATAACCAACTGGCGTTACAGCCGTAACACCGGCGGCGCCATCTATGGCAGCGAGCAAAGCGTTGACAATATGTATTTCAACCGTTTGCAAGCCAAAACACCCGTTCAAAACCTTTTCCTCACAGGCGCGTGGACGTTTGCAGGCGGCATGAGTGCAGCGATGATGTCTGGACGGGAAACCTCCAGAATTGTGCTAGGCTACCTAGACGGACACCCAGCAGTATTGATGACCTCACCACAAGTTATGCTCGATGAACAGGCTGAATTGAGCAGCAATCAAGCACCCGCGAAAAGCGTGACACCTCAAAAGACAGATGTACCACTTACCAACTACCAACTCCCTGTAATCAAAACCATCGGCTCCAATCTTGAAATAGACCTGAACGCCATCGGCAAACCTGCTGTCCTGTTATTCCACACGCAAGAAACCGCCGAAGGAGCCGCCGTGGTCAATAGTTCTTTGCGTGCTCAAGATGAATACAAAAACTGCGACTCGCTTTTTATTGCCAATATTGTAGACCTGCATAGCGTTCCAAAACTGTTTAGAGGGTTCGCAGAAAAAGCCATGAAAGAAAGCTACGAAAAAGCCGCAGCTTCCCTGCCGCCAAACGTTGACCCTGCCTCCATGGTTCTGATTCTTCCCGATTGGGACGGCAGTGTAACCAAAACTTTTGGCTTGAAAGATACCAACAAAACCGCTGCGATTGCCGTGTTGGATCCCGTCGGAAATCTGGTCGGCGTTTATCAAGGCGAATCTGTCGAAGTCAATGCGCTGGCGTTACTGAAGAAAGTGTAAAGCAAGAGTAAGGAATCTCGCATGAACATTCCCAAGAATCTAAACTTGCGCCAGACCCTCGAAGGCATGACGCTGACCTTCGACGCGAATGCCATTCCCAATCTCAAGGCGACCATCCAGTTTGACGTCAGCGGAAAAGAAGCGGGCGTCTATCATCTCCGCATTGAAAACGGCGAATGCTATTTTCACGATGGCGCCGCCCAAGACCCGACCCTGACGGTCATCACCCCATCGGAAGTGTGGATGAAGATCAGCCACGGCGAGATGACAGGCTACGAAGCGCTCATGCAGGAATTGTTCACCGCCACAGGCGAACTGGAACTGCTGATGAAAATGGATTCGCTCTTCAAGAAAGCCCGCGAAGTCACCTACGAAGCGCCCGCCTCCCAGCGCCCTGCTGGACCCATCTCCCTGCCGGGCATGGCCTGGATGACGGTTGCCTTCATCCCGTGGATCATCCATTGGAGCACCTTCGACATTCCAAAGGTCAGTCATTGGATCAGCGTCGGTCTTCCGCTGTTTCTTTCCGCGCTGATCGTGACGTATCGTTTTATCTTCAGCCGCCCCAATTCCCAATCACCAATTACCAATTACCAATCTCCCACTTTCATGGAATGGGGCGGACTTGGTTTCTTCATCATCTCCGCAGGGCTGGCGCTAGGGCGCCCAGGCCCCCCCCCCCGGGCCCCCACCCCCCCCCCCCCCCCCCCACCCCCCCCCCCCCCCCCCCCCCCCCCCCCCCCCCCCCCCCCCCCCCCCCCCCCCCCCCCAAACCCCCCCCCCCCACCCCCCCCCCCCCCCCCCCCCCCCCCCCCCCCCCCCCCCCCCCCCCCCCCCCCCCCCCCCCCCCCCCCCCCCCCCCCCCCACCCCCCCCCCCCCCCCCCCCCCCCCCCCCCCCCCCCCCCCCCCCCCCCCCCCCCCCCCCCCCCCCCCCCCCCCCCCCCCCCCCCCCCCCCCCCCCCCCCCCCCCCCCCCCCCCCCCCCCCCCCCCCCCCCCCCCCCCCCCCCCCCCCCCCCCCCCCCCCCCCCCCCCCCCCCCCCCCCCCCCCCCCCCCCCCCCCCCCCCCCCCCCCCCCCCCCCCCCCCCCCCCCCCCCCCGCCCCCCCCCCCCCCCCCCCCCCCCCCCCCCCCCCCCCCCCCCCCCCCCCCCCCCCCCCCCCCCCCCCCCCCCCCCCCCCCCCCCCCCCCCCCCCCCCCCCCCCCCCCCCCCCCCCCCCCCCCCCCCCCCCCGCCCCCCCCCCCCCCCCCCCCCCCCCCCCCCCCCCCCCCCCCCCCCCCCCCCCCCCCCCCCCCCCCCCCCCCCCCCCCCCCCCCCCCCCCCCCCCCCCCCCCCCCCCCCCCCCCCCCCCGGCCCGCCCCCCCCCCCCCCCCCCCCCCCCCCCCCCCCCCCCCCCCCCCCCCCCCCCCCCCCCCCCCCCCCCCCCCCCCCCCCCCCCCCCCCCCCCCCCCCCCCTTTGAAACGCCCTACGGCAAAGCAGGCATCTCCGTCTGTTGGGATGTCCACCGCTTGTGGATCATCCGCGAGTTGGCGCGCTCTGGCGCACAGATCGTCCTCCTGCCGATGGACAACGACTTCAACGGCACACGCACCTTCCCACCCTTCCACGCCGCCGACGTAGTCTTCCGCGCCGTTGAAAATCGCCTCGCCTTCGGGGAAGCCGCGGTCAGCGGACTTTCAATGGTGGTCGATCCATACGGCAGAATCACCGCCGAAGGCAAAATCAACGAACGCGGCGTAACCGTCGGCGAGACCTTTGTGGTCGAAGGTCAAACCCTCTACACCCGCTTCGGCGATTGGTTCGGCTGGACAATGGTCGCCGCGACGATTGGGTTGGTCGCAGTGAGCTTGCTCAAGAAAAAATAAGAGTTTTTCCGCTCAAAATAGCAAAAGTGACTGTCGTTTACAAATTGACAGTCACTTTTTATTGACAAAACTTGATATACAAATTATTATATATAAAGATTTATATATCAGGAGATGAAATGCTCAAATACGCCCTACTCGGCTTGCTCCAATACAACCCCTCCACAGGATACGACCTCAAACAGTTCATGGATACCTCCACAGCCAACTTCTGGCACGCCAAACTCAGCCAGATCTATGTCACGCTCAAGGCGCTGGAAAAAGAGGGGCTGGTCACCTCCGATGTGCAGGAGCAGACCAGTCGTCCCGACCGCCGCGTGTACACCCTCACCGAACAGGGTACACAGGAATTGGACAATTGGCTGGGCGATACCAACGTCGAACTTCCTCAACTCAAAGACCCCTTCCTGCTCAAATTATTTTTCTGCGCCCGCGTGGACAAGGAAACCCTGCTAACCCAGTTGAAACTCCAGCGTGACCTTCACCAAAAATTATTGAACGAATATAGAACTGACACCAAAGCCACCATTCAAAATGTGCGCGAAAACGTGCCGCAGTTGAAGAAAGACGCTCTGTTCTGGGGACTGACCCTGCGCTCGGGCGAGTTGATCGAAGAAGCCACAATCCGCTGGCTGGATGAAGCCATCGAAACCATCAATAAGGAAATCTAACATGAACACTCAAAAGTCTGGTCGTCTCTGGTGGACTCTGCTCGCCGCGCCGTTTCTCGCGCTGGTCTTGATTATCCTCGCGTCTGTTTATTTTGGCTTCGTCACGCAGGGAAAAGACCCCGCAGCCATTCCTCAACTCGTGGCGGACTCCACACCCTATCAATTGGTGGCGCTGCAAATCTGGCTGCTCCTCATCCTGATGAAATCCATGAAGCGCGAAGGTCTCTCGTGGAAAGACATCGGCTGGAAATTGCAAGACGGTCAGCAACTCTGGCGTGAAATTCTTATCGGCGTTATCCCTGGCGTGGTCATTGCCCTGCTTTACTTTTTTGTCCTCACCCCCGTCCTCGTCAGCCTGCAAAACATTTGGGATTACGTCCCCGCAGGCTCCGTGCTCACCGCCCTCGGCGCGTCGCTCATCCCCTTCGCCATCGCGGACGTGCTCTTCGCGCCCTTCGTCGAAGAAAGCATTTATCGCGGCTACGGTCTCACTCGTCTGCTTGGAAAATTCAGCCAACCCGTTGCCATCGCGCTTTCGGTTTTCTTCTTCGGCATTCTGCACTGGACGGGCGGCTTCTGGTACATCGTGTTGGTGGGACTTGTCGCTGGCGTGCCTTTTGCTTATCTTCGTGTCACGCGCAAAAATGTTATCGCACCATTTGCTGCACATCTGGCATTGAACCTCATCGAGACGATTTTCATCATCGTCGGAATTGGAGGCTGACATGACGCCGCTTCTCACCGCCCTGATAGTTGGTCTCGCCGCCGCAGGCATTTTCGCCCTTCGACCTGTCACTGCCAAAATCAAAACCGTGTTCCACTCCGATCCAGTTGTCAACACACAAATCAAATTTCAATCCCTGCAATTGGTGTTGACCGCCATTGTTCTACTGCTCGTCTATTTTCTCAACCCTGAAAACTTCGCGCGCTTCTTCCGCGTGGGAGATGTCAACGCACACATCAGCAAAATTGGGTGGCTCGGTGTCACAGGCAACGAGACCTGGCTGGAGATTGCCCTCACACTTGGGTTGTATATCACCCTCGGCACAGCTATCTTCATGTTCTTCCAGTTGAAAAAAGCAGGCGTGGACTATCGCTACTTTCTGTTCAGCCTGCTCTGGTCAATTCCATTTTCGATGGCGAATGCTTTTTCAGAAGAAGCCATCTTCAGAATCGGAATCATCTCGCCGCTGTATGGAATTTTCTCGGTATCCGTCATCGTCCTGATCTCAGGCATTGTCTTCGGCGCACCGCATTATTTCGGAATGCCCAGCGGCGTGGTCGGCGCATTGATGGCGGGATTCCTCGGCTGGCTGTTGGCGATGAGCCTCGTTGAAACGCAGGGACTTCTCATCGCTTGGGCAATTCACTTCGCGCAGGATGTAGTCATCATCACTTCGATGATTTTGATGAGCAGGAAAAATAGTTAAGTCATTGTTAACCCATTCTGCAATCCTTGCAGATAGAATCTGCAAAAGGAGACGCCATGACTCACTTGACCCAAACCGAAGACAAAATCGAAATCACCGAGACCATGTCCACGGGAATACGGATATTCCTCTTCCTGATGGGATTACTCCCCTGGCTGGCTCCGTATGAGTTTTTCATCAAACGGCAGTGGAGTGAGTTCTCGTTCGTGATGATTTTCTTCGTTCTCATTTCGCTGGGAGCCATCGCGGTCAGTTTGGGGTTCATCGGCGCGGCGATTTTCGGCATGAATCAAACCACCACCTTCGACCTGAAACATCAGACTATCACCCACCGCTACGAAACCGCGGTCAACGCCCTGCGGACAAAACGCTACACCTTCCGCGATATTACCAAAAGCGAAGTCCGCGAACACGACTGGGACTCAGGTCCACGCACCTACAGCCTGGAAATTTACTTCAAAGACGGTCACAAAATCCTGTGCGGAAATTTCTCCTCCCGACCAGAAGCAGAAGACGTTCAAATAAAAATCTGCTAGCCTCACAAAATTTAATGCAGGCAACTGCTTTTTTATGTTTATACAACGCCAACTGGTCGAGGTAGAACTTGACTCTCCCCCTGTGTAAGAGTTTATACTTTACTTCATGCTAAAAATCGGTGACTTCTCACAACTGGCGCAGGTATCTGTCCGCGCTTTGCGGATTTATGATGAGATGGGTTTAATCAAACCCGTTCACGTCGATAGATTTACAGGCTATCGCTATTACGAAGCCGAACAACTCCCCCGCCTCAACCGTATCATCGCGTTGAAGGATCTGGGACTCACCCTCGACCAGATCGCGCAACTGCTTAAGGATGATCTATCCGCCGAGCAGTTGCGCGGCATGTTAATGATGAAGCAGGCAGATTTGGAACAGGAACTCAAAGAGGGGAAATTGCGCCTCATGCGGGTGGCGGCGCGTCTGCGACAGATCGAACGCGAGGGAACGGTCTCGCCGTATGAAGTGACTGTGAAGGAAGTCCGCCCGCTGACGGTTGTTTCGGCGCGAATTTCACTTGCCACGCTGGATGAAATTATCCACGTCCGCTGCGGGATGTATGACTCTGTCTATCGCTGGCTCGACGAGAATCAGGTCACACCGCTGGAGCCTGAATTGGCAATCTATGACAACGTTGAATATGTCGAAACGGACATCAACATGGAGGTGGCTGCTATCGTGGAGGAAAAGGTCTGGGAAAACAGAAACAGGCTCAAGGTCCAGACAGGAGGCGTGGAATTTCATCAACTACCTGCGGTGAAAGAAATGGCTTCCGTCATCCATCATGGAAAATTACTCGAAGTCGGTGATGCGATTGGGGCTTTGTTCCAGTGGGTTGGTGAAAACGGTTACGAGGCGAATGGCGCGTATCGCGAATTGCATTTGTTCGGACGCGAGCTCACCTGCGAAGATGAAGATAATGTGACGGTGGAAATGCAACTTCCCTTCTGCAAACCTTGACTCTGACGTTGGGGAAGACTGTATAAACGGGGGCAAGGAGACAGAATGATTCAAATTGCAAAAGATGTTTTTCAAATTCCAGTCACGCCGCGCCAGATGATTAATGCTTATCTGGTCGGCTCCACATTAATTGATGCAGGTATCAAGTTTTCGGGGCGCACCATTTTACGTCAGCTTGGCGACCATAAGTTGACCGCGCACGCGTTGACTCACGCGCATCCCGACCATCAGGGCGCAAGCGCAGAGTTATGCAAAAAGTTGGGGATTCCGTTTTGGGTGGGAGAAAAGGATAAGCCTGAGGCGGAAAGCGGTTTGGTGGTCGGGGCTATGCCGAACCCAAAACACCCAGTTGTCATCTTCGAACAAAATTTTATGGCTGGACCTGGTCATCCCGTTGACCGAATTTTGCAGGAAGGTGACAAGGTTGAAGATTTTGTCGTTATTGAAACACCGGGGCATTCGGCGGGACATATTTGTTTTTGGCGCGAACATGACGGCGTGTTGATAGCAGGCGATGTACTGCGCAATATCAACTTCTTCACCACCCTGCCAGAGTTTGATGAGCCGCTCACCGTGTTCACAACTGATCCTGAAGAAAACCGCAAGTCCATCAAAAAGATCGCCGCTCTCAAGCCGCAGGTGATTTGCTTTGGGCATGGTCCTGTCATTCGGAGCGCGGAACGGATTCAAGAATTTGCAAACAGGCTTTAGAAACTTAGAAATGAATCTTTGTTTTTTGTAAAAAAATCTCTCACCACAGAGACCACGAAGACCACGGAGATTTTTAAAAGATTTTCTCAGTGGACTCTGTGCTCTCTGTGGTTAAATCTTTTTCGGCTTATCTGAGTTAGATAATTCAGTTGAAAGGAAATCATGACAATTACCAACAAAACTATCCTCATCATCGGCGGGACGGGTATGCTCGGCAAACCCGTTGCCCAACAACTCAAAGCGGACGGATTCAATGTCCGCTTGTTGGCGCGTAACCCTGAAAAGGCGCAAAAACTTTTAGGCGCTGGATATGAAATCGTCAAAGGCGATGTAGATAATGCCGCCGCTCTCAGAGAGGCGATGATAGGCGTGGATGGAGTCCACATCAGTTTGAAGGGTGGTCCCACCGAAGCGGACTATGACCGCATGGATCATCTGGCTGTACGCGATATTGCCAATATTGCAAAAGAACTGGGAGTTGGGCGGGTGACGATCTTTCGGCGTATGCCGTCAGCGAGGAAAAGGCTGATACGCCAGAGAGCAGGTCAAAGGTTAAGGGCGAAGCGGCACTTAAATCCAGCGGCGTGCCGTACACCATCTTCCGCGCTTCGTGGTTCATGGAGACGCTTCCGCTCTTCGTACAAGGCAAAAGCATTTCACTGATCGGGAATCTACCTCACCCACTGCATTGGATCGCAGCCGAAGATTATGCGCGCATGGTTTCGAAGAGTTATCAAACAGATGAAACCCTGAACAAGGAACTTTATATTTTTGGACCTGAAGCCTACACGATGGGCGAGGCGATGAAAATCTACGCAGACCATACAGGCGTGAAGGTTGCGCCGATGTCCACACAAATGCTCGCCGCGCTGGGCGCGCTCACCTTCAACGCTGAATGGAAAGGCATGGCGGTGCTGATGAAGCATTACGAGAACTGGGGCGAAGACGGTTCGCCCGAGGAAGCCAATCGGTTGCTCGGAGCACCGCGAGTGACGCTGCAAGAATGGTTAAAAAACCTTGACAAATCAATAAACTAAATATAAACTATATTTAGTTATGAGTTATTCACTCTCGTTCTCCCAAGCCATATTCGTCGTCCTCTTTGTTGGGGACAAGGTCGCGCAGAATTATTTCGACTTTGTCCCGACAAAGGAAATTTCGACCTCCCTTAATATTCCCAGCCCATCGGCGGTGAAGATCCTGGGCAACCTGGCGAATGCGGGAATCATCGAGACGCGCGAAGGCTCACGGGGTGGCGTTCGTTTGGCAAAGCCAGCCAAAGAGATCACCCTGCTGGATGTGTTCAATGCCCTCGAAGCAGGCAAGCCTATGTTTCGGCAGGATCATCAATTGCGGGTCACGGGCAAAAAGCCCACCCGAGCGCAACAATCTGTCAATGCCGTGCTTACCGACGCCGAAGAAGGCATGAAATCACGCCTTGCGAAAACCACCATTGCCAATCTCATGGCAAGTTTGAACCAATAATCTTTTTTTTTGTAAATAACTATATATTCAATATATATAGTTTATAAATAAAATCAACCAAGGAGAACCACCATGAAATTGAAAGTTTTATTACGCCTCATCGGAGTTGTGCAATTAATTCTCGGAGCCTTCTATCTGTTCCTGCCGCTGCAATTTTTGTCAATGCAGGGACTCTCGACCCCCGGTGCAGATAACGCCTATCCACTCGGAATGCTCGCCGCCCGCTTTCTGGCGTATGGCATTGGCATGTTGGTCATTGCCCGCGACCCTGAAAAACACGCATTTTGGATCAACAATATGATCCTGATTCAAGCCGTGGACTTGGCTGTGGGAATTTTCTACACCGCAACGGGCGTTGTCGCCCTCGCCCACTCGGGCTTCCCCATGTTCAATGCCACGCTGTTCATCATCCTGCTGACGCTGTGGCGCCCAAAAGCAACTGCAAACGCGTAATCATGAAAAGATTTTGTGGAGAATGGAATATTTCCATTCTCCAAAAAATCAATGAAAGCGACATAAGATGAAACTACTGAATGATTTAAATAAACGCATCCAACAGATTGCCAGTGTCAGGTTGTGGTTGTTACTCACGCTCATTATGTTTGGTCTGGGGTACGCCATGACCTCTTCCATCAGTCCATCGGCGGAACTCATGTCGCTGGCAGGTGGGCGCAATGTACCCGATACACAGTTTTGGCGCTCGGCGGATTCCCTGTACAGTCAATTGACAGATTACGGTGCGCACGGGCGTCGTCTCTACCTGACGCGCGTTTCGCCAGTTGACCTTTTTATTCCGCTCGCACAGGCATTGTTTCTATCCGTTGCAATCACACTTCTTTTTCGGCAAGTCTTTCAGCCTGACAGCGCCTGGCAATTATTGAACACGCTGCCCTTCGCCGCAATGGTCGGAGATTACCTTGAAAATGCAAGCATTGTTTCAATCATCGTAGTATATCCAAATCGGCTGGACGCGCTGGCGGCGGCATTTTTTACAGCCATTAAATTCATCGCCTCCCTTGCAAGTATTGGTTTGATTATTTTGGGAGTCGTCATCTGGTTGATGAACAAAGGAAAAAAATGATCTCGACACTTTTATTCACCTGGCTGCAAGGCGCGGATTTTTACTTCGACCTTCACAAGCAAGCGGTTGAATCTTTACCCACTGGCAATGGTGAAACCTGGCTGGATCTTGGCAGTGGACCCGGGCTGGTCGCCCGTCTCGCCGCCGAGCGGGGCTACCGCGCTACTGGCATCGACACCGACCCGCAGATGGTCGCCGCCGCCAAACGGATTGCACGGTGGAAACATTCGCCAGCGGAATTTCAAACGGGCGACTTTACCAGCCTTCCAACGGAATCGGCGCAGGTAGTCTCCGCCGCCTCCCTGCTCGCGGTTCTTCCCGACCGTGAAGCGGGTCTGCGTTCCCTTTGGCGTTTGCTCCGCCCAGGCGGGACTCTGCTTATCATTGAGCCAACTCGGCAGATGACCAGCGAGAACGTCGCTCACGCCATCCAACATGGACTTCCCCAAAAACGCATCGCGGGTCTGCGCATGTGGGCAAACGCCAGACAGGGAAATATTGTCGATCCATTCATCTATGAGGCGCTTAGCGCGGAATCGATCATCTTTCGACCTCTGTTACATGGTCTAGTGGGAGCATGGTTGATACAAAAAAAGTATGTCTAAAATATCGTTGAGCCGGTACAATCGAATAAACAGAAAAGGTTGAACAAAACAAATGCCAATTCGAATCACCCACATCAGTGCGGCAACAGCGTTGCTTGAGGTCGGTTCACTGCGCCTCCTCACCGACCCGGTCTTTGATCCGCCCGGCGGGAAGTATTACTTCGGCTGGGGCACCGGCTCGACCAAACTGACCGAACCTTCGGTTTCCATTGAAGCCCTTGGCAATATTGATGCCGTGCTTTTGAGCCACGACCATCATGAAGATAATCTCGATAAAGCCGGGCGTGCCTTTTTGCCCAAAGCCAAACGCGTACTGACCACCACTTCCGGCGAAAAACGTTTGCGCGGCAATGCCGAAGGGATGGCGGATTGGCAAAGCACAATTCTAGAATCTGGGAATACCAAAATCAAAATCACCGCCACGCCCGCCCAACACGGAAATTTGATTGCGCGTCCGTTCGCGGGGCAGACGATTGGCTTCATGCTCGAATGGGAAGGACAACAGAACGGTGCGCTTTACATCACAGGCGACACGATCTACTATCACGGCATTGACGCCGTGGCGGAGCGTTTCAACGTCAGCGTGGCAATGCTGCACTTGGGACGAGCCAGCTTCCCCATTACAGGACCGATCCGCTTTACGATGGATGCGAAAGATGGCGTGAAAGCCGCGCAGAAGTTAAATCCGCGCACAATCATCCCGATCCATTACGAAGGCTGGAAACATTTTGTTCAGGGCAGGGAATCCATCTCGAAAGAGTTCGAAGCCGCTGGGTTGGGAAGTAAAGTCCGCTGGCTGACGCTGGGCGAACCAACCTCCATCGAAATCTAAGCCCTTGACGAAAATCCCAAATCCGATAAAATAACCGAACGGTTGCTCGGTTATTTTTTTACCCATATAACCGAATATAAATTCAGTTATTACGAGGAAGCATGCCCAAGCCCGATGTCAGCGCCGAGCGTATTCCGCTCATACTCAACTCTGCGATCAAGGTCTTTTCCAAAAAAGGCTTTGAAGCCGCACGCATGGAAGATATCGCCAAGACCGCCAAACTCAGCGTTGGCGGCGTGTATTGGTATTACAAAAGCAAGGAAGAGATCATCATCGCTATCATGGAGCAGTTGATCGACAAGGATGTGAAAGACCTGCGTGCGCTGCTCGAAGCCGAAGGGAGTGTCCGCGCACGGCTGGAAGCATACATCAGTCTGAGCATCGAAGCAGCGCAAGAGTACATCCCCATTACCTACGAGTTGTATTCATTGGCGCACCGCAACGCCAAAGTGAAGAATCACATCCGCGCCTTTTTGCAAACCTATCACAGCGTACTGGAGCAATTCATCCAACAAGGCATTGACCGTAAAGAGTTCAAATCGGTGAACGCCCGCGAAGCCGCGCTGACGCTCGCCTCTCTCTATGAAGGCACATTGGAATTGACCATGCTTGACCCCGAACGAGTGGATGCAAAAAAGACTCTGCTCAGTTCTTTCAAACTTCTCATGAACGGATTGGAAAACAAATGAAACCTGATCTCAAAGATAAAGTCGTGCTCATCACAGGCGCAAACGGCGGGCTTGGCTCTGCCTTTGCACACGCCTTCGCAGAACAAGGAGCGCAGGTCATTCTGGCAGGTAGAAATCTTCCTGCTTTGCAAGCGCTTGCGGACTCGATGCCCGCCTCACCCACCATTCATGCGCTTGAGTTCGACAATTCCGAAAGTCATTTGGCTTTGCGTCAATTTATTTCTGATTCGTTTGGCAAAGTAGATATCATCGTCAACGCCATTGGGACAGATACTCGCAAGCCATTGGAAGACCATCAACAAGATGAGATCCATAAACTCCTCAGCGCCAACTTACACGGAGCGATCCTGCTGACCCAAACCTTCCTGCCGCTGATGAAAAACCATAATGACGGCATGATCGTCCACATTGGTGGGTTCGCCGATGGACGCCTCGCATTCCCCTTTCTACAGCGTGGATGCCGCCACGCGTGCGGGCATGTTCACCTTCATCGAGTCGGTGAACCGCGAACTCGCGCTCGGAAAAAGCAACGTGCGCATCGGCTACTTCTCTCCCAGCCCCACCGACACCGAAGCGGAGCGTCCGTATCACGCCATCTGGCAGGAAATGGGCGTGAAGATTCTGCCCGTTGAAAAAATCGCCGCCGAGCTTCTCAACATGATCGCCAACCGCCGCACAGTTCACATCATGGGCGGGTTCAGCACGCGCCTCTTCGCAAGCATCAACGCCATCTCGCCACGCCTTGCAGATTTCATTCTGCTCAACCGTTACAGCGCTATCCTGAAAAAACATCTCATCGATAAAAATCCCGCGCCTCCTCCACCCGCCGCATGGATGTTTCCACTGAGCATCGGTCTGGTGATTCTCTCCACGTTGTTATATGGCGGCTTGATCGCGCTGCCTTTCTTTTCAATTCCGACCACAACGAAACTCGCCGCCACGCCCGTGCTGATCTTTTTCGGCGAAGCCACCTTCTGGGTTGGCGGCGCGTTGCTCGGCAAAGAAATCGTCACGCGCTACAAACAATATCTCAACCCATGCAATTGGTTTTGCAAACCCAGCGCAGGTTAACATGAAAACCCTTGTCTTCGCACCTGAAACCATCAACATCGCCGAAACCACCCGCATGGTGGAGATCGCCAAAGCTGTGCGTGAACACTTCCACTGCATTTTCTTCGGCTACTCCGACAAGTTCTCGCACCTCATCACCGAAGCGGGCTTTGAATTCAAACGCATGGAGCCCTGGCTGACCGATGCCAAGATCGAACATCTCTGGAAGGTGGATAGAGGCGAATCGTTCGCCGACCCATTCACAGTCGAAGAATTGAGGCGGCGCGTGGATGGAGAATCCCGCCTCTTTCTGGACCTCAAGCCTGCCGCCGTCGTCATGGGCTTTACCCTGTCTGTGACCTTGTCTGCCCGCAAGGCAGGCGTGCCGCTGGTGTACGTCATGCCTTTCCCGTTGACACGACCGTTTCTCGAAGCGGGTCTGGCAGAATGGCCCGACATGTTCGACTATGCTTTTTTGCGCATCATTCCCAAGTCCACGCGCGACCGTTGGATCAATGACTGGTTCAAAAGCACCAGGCTGTGGATCCGTCCCTTTGAAAAGTTATCAAAGGAATACGGTATCAAACCCATCCAAAAACTGGTGGACATTTACGAAGGTGATTACAACCTCGTCACCGACATCCCCGATCTGACGGGCGTGAAAGACCTGCCGCAAAATTGGCAATATGTGGGACCCATCTTCGCACATCTCAACGGTGATGTGCCGCAGGAAATTTTGAATCTGCCCAAAGACAAACCGCTTGTCTATTGTGCAATGGGAAGTTCTGCCAATCGCGCCATCCTGCGCACCGTGTTGGAAAGTTTCGACGGCGCACCTTACACAGTCATCGCCCCGATGAAAGCGCATTTTGAAAAAGAAAAACTGCGCGTCCCCTCGAATGTTTTGCTCTACGATTGGCTGCCCGCGCACAAGGTCAACCCGCTGGCAGATGTCGCAGTCATTCACGGCGGGCAGGGGACGGTGCAAACCGCCTGCGCTTCAGGCACACCCTTTGTAGGCATCGGCTTGCAACCCGAACAGGAAGCCAACATCGACATGATCGTCCGTCAGGGCAGCGCTATCCGCTTGAGCAAACGGTATTTCAACCGCGAGAAGATTCTTGGGTCGATCGAGTTTTTATTGAAGGACTCCCACGCCCATCAACGCGCCAAAGAGATCCAGTCCCTTTCACAAGACTGGGATGGAACAAAAAATACAGCACAATTTTTGATTCAACAGTTTGAATAATTGAATTCAGGAGAATCATGAAAACAAACATCGAGTGGAAATACTCCGGCAAACCGGATGGCTTCTTTGGCACAGGCGCAACACAGGCAGAACAAAATCTCGTCTGGCTGTTTGGCATCCTTTCTACAGCCCTGCTTGGCTGGTATTGGTGGAGTCATGCCATGGACTGGACTTGGTGGCAATACGCCATCGCCCTCTTACTTGCGTTGGATGTGCTGGGCGGCGTGGTCGCCAATTCACTCAACAGCTGCAAACGCTTTTATCACTCCCCCATTCAACCCGAAGAGACGGGCTTTACAGCACTGGCAAAAAACCATTTTGTATTTGCTCTTCTCCACATTCACCCCATCCTCATCGGACTTGTGTTCGGGAACATGAATTTGACCTACGGCATCATCTGGTACGCAACCATGGTCATTGTTTCCACAGGAGTTCAACGCTTGCCGCTTTATCTTCAGCGCCCCGCTGCAATGGGCATCATCATGCTGGCGATATTGTTCAATTATTACGTTATCCCACCCATAACGGGTTTCGAGTGGTTTATCCCGGCGTTGTTCCTAAAGATCGTGTACGGGCACATTGTGCAAGAGGAACCCTATCGCGCTTAACAGAACAGGACGGCTTTCGCCGTCCTGTCTTTTTATTCGACCCAATCAAAGGTCCGTGTGACCGCTTTCTTCCAACCCGTATATAAGCTCGTGCGGGTCTTTGTATTCATATCCGGCTTCCACTCTTTATCCTGCCCCCAATTCTTTTTCAACTCATCGGTATCCTTCCAAAAACCAACGGCGAGACCCGCCGCATACGCCGCACCGAGTGCCGTTGTCTCTGCCACCTTCGGGCGCACAACTGGCACGTTCAAAATATCAGACTGGAACTGCATCAGTAATTCATTGAAGACCATGCCGCCGTCCACTTTCAACGAACGGAGCTTTACGCCCGAATCTTTTTCCATGGCGTCGAGCACTTCGCGAGTCTGGTAAGCGGTCGCTTCTAGTGCCGAACGGGCAACATGTCCCTTATTTACATAGCGTGTCATGCCTACGATCACACCACGTGCATCCGACTTCCAATACGGGGCATACAATCCGCTGAACGCCGGGACAAAGTAAATCCCGCCATTATCTTCCACCGTCTTCGCCAGTTCTTCCACATCAGAAGACTTTTCGATCATGCCGAGGTTATCACGCAGCCACTGCACAAGCGCCCCAGAAATGGCAATCGAGCCTTCCAACGCATAGACAGGCTTCTTATCACCGATCTTGTACCCAAGCGTGGTCAATAACCCCGCTTTGCTTTGAACGGGTTTTTCGCCGGTGTTCATCAACATAAAACAACCGGTGCCATAGGTATTCTTGGCTTCACCTGCCTTGAAACAAGTCTGACCAAAAAGCGCAGCATGTTGATCGCCCAAGTCTCCTGCCACAGGGACTCCACGCAACGGAGCCCCAGAACCTACATATCCATATACCTCTGAAGATGATTTGATCTCCGGCAGCATCACACGCGGAATGCCCATCTCTTTCAAAATTTCGGCATCCCAATCCAGCGACTTTAGATTCATCAACATCGTGCGCGAAGCGTTGGTCACATCAGTCACATGCTTGCCGGTCAATTTCCAAATGATCCAGGTATCCATATTGCCGAAAAGCAAGTCGCCTTTTTTCGCTTTTTCCTTGGCGCCTTTTACATTATCCAGAATCCACTTGATCTTGGGACCTGAAAAATACGTAGCCAGCGGCAAGCCGGTCTTTTTTCTAAAGCGGTCCTGCCCGCCCTGTTTGGCAAACTTGGTGATGATCGTATCTGTGCGGGTATCCTGCCAGACGATGGCATTGTAAATTGGCTGCCCCGTATTTTTGTCCCATACGAGTGTCGTCTCACGCTGATTGGTCACCCCAATAGCAGCAATATCTTCAGACGAGAGTCCGCCTTTTGCCAACGCTCCAGCGATTACTTCCTGAGTGCGCTGCCAGATCTCAAGCGCATCATGTTCCACCCAACCTGGTTTGGGGTAAATCTGCTGATGTTCTTTCTGGTCAACCGCAACGATATTTCCACTATGGTCGAAAACGATAAAACGAGTGCTGGTCGTGCCTTGATCTATTGCGCCAACGTATTGAGTCATGAGAGTGCCTCCAGTCTATTAATTGTAAAACAAAAAATCGGAATTGGATTCAATCCTCCAATTCCGATTTCTATTATCAAACTCTAAAGTGGCTTTGTGCAGTTATGCAAGATCGAAACGGTCCAGATTCATCACCTTGTTCCAAGCTGCAACAAAATCATGTACAAATTTTTCCTTCGCATCGTCCTGAGCATAGACTTCCGCCAAGGCGCGCAATTGTGAATTGGAACCGAAGACCAGATCCACACGGGAGCCAGTCCAGCGGACTTCGCCAGTCTTGCGGTCGTGGGCTTTGAACACTTGAGCATCTTCGTTTTCAGGATGCCACTGCACACCCATATCCGTCAGGTTGACGAAGAAATCGTTGGTAAGTTTGCCGGGCTGTTTGGTGAAGACGCCATGCTGCGAGCCGCCAACATTCGCGCCGAGCACACGCAAGCCGCCGATGAGCACGGTCATTTCGGGCGCGCTCAAGGTCAGCAACTGCGCCTTGTCCACCAGCATTTCTTCGGCAGAGACGGAGTAGGTCGTCTTTTGGTAGTTGCGGAAGCCGTCGGCTTCGGGTTCGAGCACAGCGAACGAATCCACATCGGTCTGATCCTGTGAAGCATCTACGCGCCCAGGTGTGAAGGGAACCTCCACATCATATCCAGCAGCTTTCGCCGCTGCTTCTACTGCCGCACAACCACCCAGCACGATCAAATCTGCCAGGGAAACTTTCTTGCCTTTTTTCTGGGCGTTGTTGAAATCCTGCTGAATTGCTTCAAGCGTGGAAAGAACCTTCGCCAGTTGCGCAGGCTGATTCACGTCCCAATCTTTTTGCGGAGCCAGACGAATGCGCGCGCCATTCGCGCCACCGCGCTTGTCTGATCCTCTAAAGGTGGAGGCAGAAGCCCAGGCTGTAGAAACAAGCTCGGACAAAGAAAGACCCGCATCCAGTATTTTGGTTTTGAGAGTCGCAACATCCTTTTTTGTCACCAGCGGATGATCCACCGCGGGCAACGGGTCCTGCCAGATCAAATCTTCAGTGGGCACTTCTGTGCCGAGGTAGCGGGCTTTGGGTCCCATGTCGCGATGAGTCAACTTGAACCAGGCGCGGGCGAAGGCATCGGCAAAGGCTGCGGGGTTTTCGTGGAAGCGGCGTGAGATCGGTTCGTAGATCGGGTCGAAGCGCAGCGAGAGATCAGCCGTTGTCATCATCGGCGCAAATTTTTTCGAAGGGTCGTGCGCATCGGGAATCATGTGTTCGGGCTTGCAGTTTTTGGGCGTCCATTGTTGTGCGCCAGCGGGGCTTTTGACCAGTTCCCACTCGTAGCCAAAGAGCACATCGAAGTAGCCCATATCCCATTTTGTGGGGTTCGGTTTCCACGCGCCTTCAATGCCGCTGGATGTGGTATGGAAGCCCTTGCCGCTTTCGAGGCTGTTCTTCCAGCCCAAGCCCATTTCTTCCAGCGGGGCGGCTTCGGGTTCACGTGCAACCAGCGCCGGGTCACCTGCGCCGTGCGCCTTGCCGAAGGTGTGACCGCCAGCCACAAGCGCGACGGTCTCTTCATCGTTCATACCCATGCGGGCGAAGGTTTCGCGCACATCACGCCCTGAGGCGACGGGGTCTGGGTTGCCGTTGGGTCCTTCGGGGTTGACGTAGATCAGACCCATCTGCACGGCTGCCAGCGGATTTTCAAGGTCGCGTTCACCGCTGTAACGTTTGTCGCCCAGCCAGGTCTCTTCGTTGCCCCAGTAGATATCTTCTTCGGGCTGCCAAATATCGGCACGTCCGCCGCCGAAGCCGAAGGTTTTGAAACCCATCGACTCGAGCGCGACATTGCCTGCCAAAATCATCAAGTCGGCCCAGGAGAGTTTGTTGCCATATTTCTTTTTGATGGGCCAAAGCAAACGGCGTGATTTATCGAGGTTGATATTGTCGGGCCAGCTATTGACCGGCGCAAAACGTTGATTGCCGGTTCCCCCACCGCCGCGCCCGTCGCCCGTGCGATAGGTTCCGGCACTGTGCCACGCCATGCGGATCATTAAGCCGCCGTAGTGTCCCCAGTCGGCGGGCCACCACTCTTGCGAGTTGGTCATCAGGTCAGACAGATCTTTCTTAACAGCGGCAAGATCCAGTTTTTTGAATTCTTCGGCGTAATTGAAATCTGCACCCATCGGGTTCGAAGCCGGGGCATGTTGGTGCAAAATGTTCAGGTTGAGTTGATTGGGCCACCAATCACGGTTGGATGTTCCCCGGCTGGCAGAAGTCATACCGGCATGTCCGGTGACAGGGCATTTGCTTTCGTCGCTCATTGTTTTTCTCCTTATGTTGATTGAACATAGTAAGGGCTTTCAAATATTCCACCTTCATTGTACAACTCTAACCCATAGATGTAAAATATAGAAACCCTATAAAAGCAATAGAAAGAACCTATAGCAGAAAATAATGGAAATCCATCAGTTAACCTACTTTGTCGCTGTTGCAGAAACAGGGAGTTTCAGCCGTGCCGCTGAACGCTGTAACATTGCCCAACCTTCGCTAAGTCAGCAGATCCAAAAATTGGAGCAGGAGTTGGGAGAACCACTTTTCGACCGTCTGCCCCGGAAAGTGGTTCTCACCGATGCCGGGCGTACCTTGCTGCCACGTGCCATCAATATCCTCAGTGACCTGCACGATATTAAACACACCCTTAACCAAAATGCAGATGCCGGTCACGGCTTGCTCAATGTTGGTTTCATCCCCACCATCGCGCCCTTCGTCCTGCCGCGTGCCATCAAACGCTTCAGTGAAGAGTTCCCCAATGCCCGCCTCACCGTGCAGGAAGACCTCACCGAAACCATCGTCCGCAATCTATTGGATGGAAAGCTGGATGTCGGCATCACCAGTATGCCGATCCATCACCGCCTCATCCGTACCGAAGAATTGTTGACCGAACCCTTGCTGGTTGCTTCCTCCAAGCAAAATGACTGCATCACCCGTACAACCATTCATGTTAAAGAGTTGGATGAGTTCCCCTTCATTGCACTCAGTGAAATGCACTGCCTCGGCGAACAGGTGCAATCGTTCTGCCATCGGCAAAACCTGGAATTGAAGATCGTCTGCGATACCTCACAGCTCACCACGGTCAAGAATTGTGTTGAAATTGGGTTGGGTCTTTCCCTCGTCCCCCGTGCGTTAGCGCTCAGCGATACAAGCCAACGGGTTAATTACCGTCCGCTCAACGGAGCCGTGCCGCAGCGTAAAATTGCCGCCGCCACTCACGCCGAGCGGACACAATCTTTCCTTGCCAAAAAATTCATCGAGATCGTGAAAGCAGAATATCCCGCCTGAGTTAATCAAGCCAATTGCGCGCGCCCGCCAAAAAGGATTTGCCATTCATGGGCTTCTTGCCTGGCGGCTGCACTTCATCGAGGATTAAAATCCCGCTTCCCGTCCCAACTGCGGGCTGATTCTGCTCTACAAGCCTTTTGCCTGCCTCGGCCTTGCCCTGCCCCACATGCGCCTTGTGAACCTTGAACGGTGCGCCTTCCCACTCAAACCATGCACCGGGCCACGGATTCATTGCGCGGATGCGGCGATCCAAATCGACAGCAGGTTGGTTAAAATCAAGCAAGCCGTCTTCCTTTTTGAGCATGGGCGCATAGGTTGCACCTTCTTCGGGTTGTGGTTGTGGAGAAAGTTTACCGTCCATGTAGGCGGGCAGGGTTTCAATAAGGAGATCCGCTCCGAGTGTGGCTAAGGCTTCGAAGAGTGAACCCGCTGTATCGTCGGGTTTGATGCGGATACGTTTCATCGCCAGCATGGGACCTGTATCCAGCCCCACGTCCATTTTCATGATGGTCACCCCGGTCTCCTCATCCCCCGCCAAAACAGAAGCGTTAATAGGCGCCGCGCCGCGCCAACGTGGCAGCAACGAGGCGTGGACATTGATGCAGCCATACTTAGGGAGTTCAAGGACATCCTTTTTCAAAATCTGTCCGAACGCTGCAACGACGATCAGGTCGGGGTTCCAATCTTGCAATTGCTGCATGGCTTCGGGCTGACGCACTTTTTCCGGCTGGATGACCGGGATGTTCAATTCCTGTGCCAGGGTTTTGACCGGCGGGGCTTTGAGTTCCCGTCCGCGCCCGGAGGCACGGTCTGGCTGAGTAACGACTCCCACGACCTGATAATGCTGTGCAAGCAGGCGCAGGGAGGATAGGGCAAAATCGGGCGAACCCATGAATACAACACGAATAGTCATAAAGCGATTTTATCGCTTGTTTCATTATTATGTAAAGTTTTGAGCGAATTTATGTGAAAAATAAAAGGGATATAAGGTTTTTGTTGAAGACAGTACCATTGGGTGAAATCAGATTGGTTGCATCTTAAGGTGATTGGTTGTAAAATACTGGAAATTCAAAATCAATTCATTTCGGAGGAATAAAACATGTCTCAAGCACCTATGTCTGATATCACCCAGGACGACAAACTGTGGGCGATGCTTAGCTACTTAATACCCGTCGTTGCCATTGTTGTGTTGTTCATGGAAGACAAGAAAGCCCGCCCGTACGTCAAGTTCAGCGCTGTGCAATCCCTTGCAGCAACTGTTGTGATTTCGGTCATTGCGGCGGTCACCTTCGGCTGTGGCGCAGTTCTCGTTTTTGCTCAGCTCTACTGGGCTTACCAGGCGTATCAGGGTCAGGACATCCGCATCCCGGTTGTCACCGATTTCATTCGCAATCAGGGCTGGGCGTAATCCCAACCGCGTTATCGAAAGACCCGCGTTTTAGACGCGGGTCTTTTTTGTTTAAAAATGCGACCCATCCATGCTTCCTGCGTATTAAGGGTATAAGCAACTTACGAATTCAAGGAGAATAGCATGACCGAACAAATCCCTCAACAATCGCCCGCACCACTCCCTCCACTGACTCCGGAGGAGGAACGTCAATGGGCAATGCTCGCCCATTTGGGTGTGCTGGCAAACCTATTTTCTGGCTTTTTAGGACCGATCGTACCGCTCGCGATCTACATGATTTACAAGGAGCGGTCGCGTTACGTGGCGTATCAATCCATGCAGGCTTTAATCTTCCAGCTAATCTGGTGGGTCGGCGGCGGCGCACTGACGGGCATTGCCTGGGCAATCACCGGAGCGTTGAGTGCTGTGATCATTGGTCTCTTATGCATTCCCTTTGCCTGCGTTATCAGTGCCATGCCGTTGGTTGCCTTGATATATGGAGTGTATGCGGGCATCCAATGTAATCAGGGACAGGATTTTAAATACTGGTTGATCGGTGATTGGTTCCGTAACATACTTACTGATTAGGGTTTATCAAAACAGGAATACCCTTCGTGTTCATGAGAAATCAAATAAAGTCCGCATCACTTCGCAGAAACAAAAAACCCCCTTCAAGAATGAAGGGGGTTTTTTCATTATGGGATCGATCCGGCGATATCCGAACCAAGCCGTATCTCAATATCCACGTTCTGATTCGGGTCTGGGCTAAAACGGATCTGCCGATCAGAGATGCCGAACGCAGCTTGCATCCATTTGATCGTATAAAGTTTCGGACCATATACCACGATGACCGTCTGGCTGTAGACTTCGGGAGATGGTGCCACTTCCGTCACGGTCATGCCATAAGACTGGAATACCGCCCCCGCACGTTGATCCAAACCGGGAGTAAAGGTACCATCCATGATTCGCACGCGAGCTTCTTCCTGCTGCATTGCCTGAGCGAACAAATTCACATCGGTATACCCGATCGGAACTGCTACCGGGCTGGTGGGACCCGTGGATGTAAAAATTTCATCACGCAAGACACGGATCTTATCCATTACAGGTTTAAGGATGCTGGCTGCCTCGCCATTAAGCACGGTGTTATCAAAGATCGCCATGCCTTGTTGAGGATCGATCACACCCGTACGGATGCTTTCCAGTGAAACCTCTCTACCAAGCATTGCCAGTTTGACTGCATCATCGAACGCCATATCGGTCTTGATGCCGTAGGACAGCTCGTTGTAAAGACGAGGCGCATTGCTGATAAATTGCGGGAAGTTATTCGTATCAAAAATGATGTCGGCTAACGCGAGCACAACTTCCTGCTGACGACGGGCGCGGTCGGTGTCACCGCCGGAGGTATGGCGATTGCGCGCATACGCCAGAACCTTCCAACCCTGGCACAAGGGACGGTCGCCACCCGGGGTGAACACAACCTTATCCATACCAGGACCGATCGGATCAAGGATCATTTTTTCACTGGGTTCCACATGAATACAGCCGCCGATATTGATCAATTCATCCACCATGCGGATGAAAACGTTGAAATCCACCTGCACATAATAGTGAACCGGAACGCCAAGGAACTGCGAAACGGTCTTCATGGCAAGCGCAGGACCGCCACCAGGGAGTTTTGCACCTTCGCCGCTCGGGTACGCAGTATTGATACGGCTATACCCAAAGCCAGGAATATTCACCCACATGTCGCGCGGAATGGATAACATCCCAGCCGTTTTACTAACTGGATCCACTGTGAAAAGTAGCATCGTGTCTGTACGCGGCGGACCCTGATTAGCTTCGAGGTCACGCGAGTCCAAACCGATGAAAAGGATGTTGATTCGGCTGGCACCATCCCAGGTGGGAGGCAGAACGTCAACGGGAACGGCTGCTTCCGGCGCAGCGGGCAATTCTGCGGTTTGCTGCGTACCGTCTGCATTTACTTCAAAGTTATCGCCCGAAGTCGTCACGCCGCATTGCGCAGGTGGAATGCCAGGCAATTCGGTGAAGGTCCAACACTGCACAAAATTACCGAGCAAGATATATACAGCGACCGCCAACGCAACCGTCACCCCCCAGAATATGATCTGGGGAATGGTCGGGCGCCCGATCTTTATGTTCTTTAGAAATTCAAATCTATCCATGTACCTGTTACCTCAGGGCTTAATATATACCATATCCAGACCAAGCCGTTCCAAACCCAATTGCGCCCAATATTGCAGCACAGCCGATTCTTCCTGAATACATTTCATCATTACAGGAATGGCGCGATGATCGCGAAGCTCTGAAAGCGCCCGCAGCGCCAAAATCCGGATGCCCGCCTCCCCATCCTGTGCCGCTTCGATCAGATTAGGCACAGCTGCCTTGCCTATTTTGACAAGGGCATTCGCCGCCAAACCCGCCGTAAGCGGGTCGCTGTCTCGCAGGGTTTGGGTCAACGCTGGGAGCGCTTCGTCGCCGGGGTGATGCGATAGCGCCAAAGCAGCGGCAGCTCGTACCTCCGGAGTGGCATCGCTGAGGAAGGGAATCAGATCCGAGGTTTGGGTGTGAGGCGAAGCGGCGAGGGCACGAATAGCCCACCAACGCGAATCGGAATCTGGAGAGCGGGAAAGGTCCAATAAGGTTGGAATCGCCGCCGCTCCCAGATCCACAATGGCGGGAATGGCATTTTCAGCGCGTTCATCGTCCCCGCTGACAAGCTCGGCGAACAGGTCGTTCATTTTATTTGGCAGGCGGAGGGACAGGCAATGCATCTTGCGCAGTGCTCACCCACTTGTCGCCTTCTTCGATCAACATGACAGGGATGTCGTCCACAATGGGATACTTGCGACCACAATCCTGGCAGATGAGCCAGGCATCTTTATGAAGAGTGAGCAAACCGTCTTTTTCGCGCACGCAATTGGGGCAGCGCAAGATCTCAAGTAATTCAGTACTGACCATAATGTCTCCTTGTTCGGGGAAAGATTGTACCATGCCGGTTTTATGAGCTTCCTGCACAAAGTTCGCTCTTTTTTGCCAGCTTCTTTGGGTCTTCGGTGCCAGGACCATATTGGCAGACCGCCGCCCAGGGCTCGTAATGCGTCTGGAACTGGTCTGTAAAATAGATCTGACCGTTGCGCCACACAGTGCGTGTTACGTTGACATCAGCGCCCTCGGCGGCATAGTCAACCTGCTTGATTTCGTTGACGCGCATATCCGGATTTTCTTCCAAAACCGGCTCCGGTGCAGGCAAAGTGTTCTGCGGACCGGTCGTCTCCCACGTCACAGAGCGTCCATCAGATGTGGAATAGATCTTCCACGTCAGAGTACGCGCTCCAACATCCACATAGGTTTCCATCAACATCCAATAGGGCGTGTCATTGGTGAATTTAAAGTCCACAAGAGGGACATATACCGTGGCGTCCATACCGGCAAACTGAGTATCCACATGACCGCTGGCATCCATTTCATAATACGGTACGCGGTAGGCATGCGAGTAACGCTCCACAACCGGGAAACCCGCAAAAAACACCGTACGGAACAAGGTTGTGCTCACCTGACACACGCCGCCGCCAACGCCTTTAATGGTCCGTCCGCCATAAATGATCAGCGCTTCTGCGTATCCGTTCTCCAGGCTGACATCACCCAGCACACTCCCCATGGAAAATGTTTGACCGGGAGCCACCAACAAGCCGTGGTATTGCGAAGCAGCGGTAACGATATTTTGAATACGCGCCTCACTGGAGCCATAGAAATACGTTGTTTGTGAAGCAACCAATTGGATGATTCCCAGTTCCGCGCCGTTGGCTTGGTCTGTCACCGCTGGCTGTTGTTCGGCAACGACAAGGTTGACGCTATGTTCACCACGCTGCAATGCTCCATTGATCGCGGCGATACTCGCTTCCACATCCATGACACGCCCAACGGAAGAATCAGAGATCGGTTCGATCTGCCCCCGGCTTTCATCAAAGACAAAGCGCGGCTCTTTCGGAGTCCGGTCCACCAAAACTTTCAGGTCGCTCAATGATTTCCGCAGGGCATTCGCATCCAAACCGACTTGCAACTGCGGCACGCCGCCCGAATCGATCATGTTGAATGCCAGCATATTTACGAGCACATTCACATCGAACGTCCACGGACCTGGGTCGTTGGAGCCGGTGTTCGGCAGGGTTACCGTGAAAGGCTGACTGAGCATTGTCCGCGCCAGGTCTGCCTGAGCATTTACATCCAACAGTCTTGGCGTTGTTTCTTGGATCACCAAAGGAACTTCGCCATCTCGAAAACTTTGCAATTGTGAGCCAAGGTAGATCAAGGTGGCATCGAGATTCAAAGAGCGTCCCACCCTGCCCGGTTCTGAGATCACATTTGTTCCTTCCAACCGCAAGACAGCTTCTGCAAGCGGCTGATCCACCTGTACAGCGAGGTTCTGCAAATAGGCATACGCTACACGCTGATCAAAGATCACCACCGGCGCAACATCTGCGCCAAGTCCACGCGCACTGATCTGCCTTGAAAGCGCGGTGAACATACCGCCCTTGCGTCCATGTTCATATGCCGCATTCGCACTGGCGGTCGGGTCGAAGACCATGCCCAATTCAGCCGGAGATGCCACCCACACCCGTTCACCATCGCGAAACAAAAGTTTGCCAGTGTTGGGGTATGAAAGCGTCTGGCTTAATTTCACAGCTGCTTCACTGGGCGACAGCCCTGAAAGGTCCACGCCCGCCACAGACACACCCGGAAAGATGCGCCCTGCATAAGCTAGCTGATATCCGATCGTCCACACCAGGACGATACCAATAAACAATGCAAAACCGCCGCTCAATGCAGCAAGGAGTTGCCTGGGTAAATCGCGTTGCGGAATCAAAGCATTCATGGCAGGGATTATAACGAAAAAATGGGAGGCATTATGAAGAGTATCTTAGATTTGAATAAAAGTTTTTTCGGTACAATAAGTAAAACTTCAGATCGGATGGAATCAAAATGAATCGTGCCCGGACCTTAGCCCTAACCTGCCTACTGTTTCTTGTAGCTGCCTGTTCGCCCGCCTCACAATCTACGCCGGAGCTTGCCACAGCCGCCGGAGAACCTGCCCTCGCTGCAACTTCTACCGCTACTTCACTGCCTGCCACAGAAACCCTCACGCCCACACCCGTCCCACCAACTGAAACCCCAAGCCCTACGCCAACCATCACTCCCATCCCTACCGTTGAGAGTCTGAAAGCCACCGTCACCGCCGACAAACTCATTTGCCGCTACGGTCCCGGCGCAAATTACCTATATCTGATCGCGTTCAACAAATCCACGCCGATCCGTCTGATCGGACGCGCGCCCGGAAATAATTGGGTTTTGATCGAAAATGGACAGCAAGATTGTTGGGCAAATTCTGAATTCATTGCACTCAAAGAAGAAGGGGATCTCAAAGCGCTCATTCCGATGTATCCCGATGGATATAAGATCCCTGTCTCACCGTATTACGGACCAACCACCGTGCTTAATGCCAAGCGCAACGGCAGTGAAATCATCGTAGACTGGATCGAGATCATCGTTAGCCCGGGAAAATATGAGGATGAAAATATGTTTCCATATATTGTTGAAGTTTGGAGTTGCCAAAACGGCGAGATCGTCTTTGACACCATCGGCTCGCGTGTCCCCTTTATCACCTTCACTGATGAACCCGGCTGCTCCGAACCTTCACATGGGCGGGTGTATATTCAGGAAAAACACGGCTACGCCGGTCCGGCTGAAATTCCCTGGCCAGAGAATTAAGAAAACAAAAAAAGCCCTTGAAATTTCAAGGGCTTTTTTTATTGGCTCCTGGCATAGGATTTGAACCTATAACCTAGCGGTTAACAGCCGCTCGCTCCGCCGATTGAGCTAGCCAGGAACGCGAGCGATATTATATGTATATGCCCCAGGAATGTCAAGCGGTAATCTAGTAGTGGACCGAGCTCAGATTGTCCAATTTATCTGTGGTGTGGGTGGCGTGGATCTGGCGTACTGTACCGGTCAGACCGCGCACGACCAGTGTATCGGTCGTGATGCTGTTCCCATAGTAGCGCACACCTTTGAGCAATTCTCCATCTGTGATACCAGTGGCAGCAAAAAAGACGTCCTCAGAGGAGACAAGATCATCCATCGTTAGGACTTTATCGAAGTCGTATCCGGCTTCATGCCCGCGGCGCAGTTCGTCTTCATCACGTGCAAAAAGCTTTCCTTGAATTTCGCCGCCCATGGCTCGCAACGCACAAGCGGAGATTACCCCTTCGGGTGTGCCACCAATGCCAAATAGAACATCCACACCGGCGTCGGGCCAGGCGGTCATCAGTGCGGCTGCTACATCGCCATCGGGTATCTCGCGGATACGAGCACCCGCCTTGCGGATCTCTGCGATCATATCATCATGGCGCGGACGATCAAGGATGATGGTGGTAAGGTCTTCCACCGCCTTCCCCTTGGCTTTCGCAATGGCATGCAGATTTTCAGTGATCGATTTTTCGATATTGATCTTGCCCTTCGCTTCCGGTCCTACAGCGATCTTATTCATATACAGGAAAGGACCCGGATCGAACATCGTTCCGCGCGGAGCCAGTGCCACAGTAGCAAGCGAATTTGAGCGACCAAAGGCTAAAGGGCGGGTACCATCAATGGGGTCTACAGCAACATCAACGTCTGGTTTTGAGCCGTTGCCCACTTTCTCGCCGTTATACAACATCGGAGCCCGATCCTTCTCCCCTTCTCCGATGACAATGACTCCGTTCATATCTACTGTGCTGAGGATGAGACGCATCGCATTCACTGCCGCCTGGTCTGCCCCCTCTTTATCGCCGCGTCCCATAAAACGACCAGCCATCATCGCGGCTGCTTCAGTCACGCGCGCAAGTTCGAGCGCCAAATTACGAGTGGGTGTTGCGCCGAGAACTTTCATCTTATCCTCCAGTGTTTAGATGATAAACCAAGTGAGAAAATAAAACCCGATAGCTGCGCCCCATAACCATGAATCAATACGGTCAAAGAAGCCGCCATGACCAGGAATAATATCGCTCGAGTCTTTGATACCCGATTGACGTTTGATCATACTCTCACCAAGATCACCCAATGGCGGCAGGGAGCCAAGCAACAGACCAAGGAGTGCGCCCTGCCAAATGGTGATGCCATGAATATGGTTCCCATAGGTTTGGAATATCCAAACATAAAGCGCACCGGTATGGATGCCCGTAAAAACACTCGCAGCGTAGCCTTCCCAGCTTTTCTTGGGGCTAAGGCGCGGCGCCATTTTGTGGCTACCATACGCCCGTCCAATGGAATAGGCGCCGGAGTCACCCGCCCACACGCAAAACATCACAAGCATGAACCACCATCCACCTTCGGGCAGGTTACGCAAGTCCAGCAGGTAGGCGCCCATCCAACCGATATAGACAATACCGCCAACGGTGATAACAAAATCGAGCGCGGACTGGTCTCGTCCGCGCTCATAAGATACAAGATGTACTGCCATAGCCAAAAGGATGGCAATCGCAAAAGCGGGTTGGGCATATTCTGGGAGGAACATGCGCGCCAAAGTGACCACCGCCACTCCGCCCACCGTCACGATCATGTTTGGTTCAAATTTCACTGCACGGAATAAATGTACATATTCCCACGCTGCGCCGATGAGAAACGTTCCCATCAATAAATAATAAAGGATGCCGCCAAAAACAATGGCGGGCACCCCGATGACTGCTAAAGCAAGTGCTGTAATTAATCGTCTACGCATTTGATTCTTGTAATTCCCCTGAAGAAACTTTTCCGTAGCGCCTGTCACGGTTGGAGAAAGTCTCCAGCGCGCGGCGGTATTCTTCCTTATCAAAATCTGGCCAGAAAGTGGGTGTGATGTACCATTCTGAATATGCCGCCTGCCAGATAAGGAAATTGCTGACTCGCAACTCCCCAGAGGTGCGAATGATCAGGTCCGGGTCGGGCACACCAGCGGTAAAGAGATAACGATTGACCATTTCATCGGTCACTTCTTCAGCGGGGATCCCATCGCGAATGATGTTTTGAATGGCATTGACGATCTCATCACGCCCGCCGTAATTAAAGGCGACATTAAGAACAAGACGATCATTATTTTTCGTCAGTTCAATGGCATGCATGACCTTCTTTTGAATGGCAGGATCCAGTCTTTCCAAACGCCCAATGTGACGAAGTTGAACCCCTTCTTTGTGAAGTTCATTGAGTTCACGATCGATCACATTTTGAAGGATGAGCATTAGCCCGTTCACTTCCTCGGCAGGGCGTCCCCAATTTTCAGTGGAAAAGGCATAGATCGTCAGGTATTTAACACCAAATTCAACCGTGGACCGAATCACGCGGCGCAGGTTTTCAGTTCCGGCTTTATGCCCTGCCAGGCGCGGAAGTCCGCGCTGGATCGCCCAACGTCCGTTGCCGTCCATGATCATGGCAACGTGTTGGGGAATCTTTTCCAACGGAATGTTCAAGGGGGTGTCTGTCATAGGGTTGACCTTTTCAATGCCAGCGGCATCGAAGTGGCAGGCTAGACTTCCATGATCTCTTTTTCTTTGTTCTGCCCAAGTTTTGCGATCTCTTCGATGAATTTATCGGTGAGTTTTTGCAGGTCTTCCTCACCGCGTTTGAGGTCATCTTCCGTGATCAGCTTTTCCTTTTCGTACTCACGAATATCGTTATGCAGGTCGCGGCGAACATTGCGCACGGCAATACGCGACTCTTCAAGACGATGATTCATGTGCTTGACCAGGTCACGGCGGCGTTCTTCATTAAGCGGAGGCAGGTTCAAATGGATGACCTTGCCATCAGAATTGGGGTTCAAACCCAGTTCCGAAACGCGGATGGCTTTCTCAATATCTTTGAGCGAGCCGACATCGAAGGGCTTAATAGTCAGTGTGCGAGGTTCAGGCACACTGATGGAAGCCAAATTCTGAAGAGGGGTGGGAGTGCCATAGTATTCGACCGGAAGTTTTTCCACCAGTGCCGGGCTGGCTCGCCCTGTGCGAATGCCGTTCAGGTCGTCAACAAGGGATTGGATCGCGCCGTTCATGCGGGTATCGGCGTCTTTTAATAGGCTCTTGATTTCGTCAGTACTCACGATCTTCCTCCAAAAAAAGATTACATTACAAGGATACCTTAAAATAAGGATTTAGGCTATGGGACTGAAAAAACATTGATAGTTTATGAAAATTATGGAGAGACTCTCAAAACGAAAAGCCTCTCCCCTATGGTAAAGGGAGAGGCTTTTCGTTAAATTCAATTAACCGGCTACCAATGTTCCTACTGCTTCACCGTAAAGTGCGCTGGTGAGCGCCTTGGAATCCCATAAGTTGAGAACAAGAATGGGAAGGTTATTCTCCATACACAGGGTGATCGCGGTGCTATCCATTACTTCGAGACGGCGATTGAGGACTTCGATGTAGCTGAGCTGGTCGAATTTCTTTGCATCAGGGTTTTTCTTGGGGTCTGAGTCGTAGACACCGTCCACCTTGGTGGCTTTGATAACCACTTGGGCGTCGATCTCAGTAGCGCGTAAAGCAGCAGCGGTATCTGTTGAGAAGAAGGGATTACCCGTCCCGGCGCCAAAGATGACCACGCGGCGTTTTTCGAGGTGGCGGACAGCGCGTCGGCGAATATACGGTTCGGCGATGGCTCTCATATCAATGGCAGACATGACGCGGGTAAATACGCCCTGTCTTTCGAGGGCATCCATCAGCGCCATGGCATTCATAACGGTGGCAAGCATGCCCATGTAATCGGCAGTGGAACGATCCATGCCGCGCTCCAAACCCTGCTTGCCGCGCCATAGGTTACCTGCACCAATGACAACCGCAACATCCACGCCCATATCGTACACTTCCTTGATACGACTAGCGATCGATTCCGCTTCATTGACGTCAATGCCATAGCCCATTGAGCCGCCAAGCGCTTCACCACTTAATTTGAGCAGGATCCTTTTATATTTCAGTTCAGCCATTTTTACCTCCAAATCGAAATAGAAAAAAAGCCAACCCGAAGGCTGGCTTTTCTGAAACTAATTATTGATGCTTTCGCCGAGTTCCCAACGCTGGAAGCGTCGGACAATGATATTTTCGCCAATGGCAGCCACATTCTGGAGAATGAGCTTTTCGATACTGATCGACTCGTCGCGGATATATGCCTGGCGCATAAGGCAGACCTCGTCCTTATATTTCTCCATGCGTCCTTCGACGATCTTCGGCATGACATTATCGGGCTTGCCTTCTTCTTTCGCACGAGCACGGGCGATCTCCGCTTCGTGTTCGAGTTCAGCGGCAGGGATCTCTTCAGCAACAATGTACTTGGGTGCGCTGGCAGCGATCTGCAAAGCGATCTCATGGGCGAGTTTGCGGAATTGCTCGTTGCGGGCAACGAAATCGGTTTCGCAGTTGATCTCAACGATCACACCCACACGCCCACCGCCGTGGGAGTACAGTTCCACAACGCCATTGGAAGCGTCGCGGTCGGCGCGCTTGGCGGCGGTAGCCATGCCTTTTTCGCGCAACCAGTCTACAGCCTTGTCAAAATTTCCGTCGGCTTCCTGCAGCGCTTTGCGGCAATCCAACATGGGGGCGTTGGTTGCAGCGCGCAGTTGCTTGATCATTTCAGTCGTAATTTCCATCGTAACTATCCTTAATACATTGCGTTCTTGGTGTGCAATTGCCTGGCTTATTAAGCAGCAGGGGCGTCGGCAGCAGGTTCGTCCGCTTTGGGGCTCAGCTTGGCAAGCGTGGACTTGCCCAACAGAGCATCATCACCCACTTGATCGTCGGTTTCGACAACCTTGCGGGCCGGGCGGGAAGACTTGACAGGCTTGGCATCGGCTTGTGCTTCAGCAGCCTTTTCAGGTTCATCGTCCTTGCGGGAAGCTTTGCCTTCTAGAACAGCATCTGCCATCTTGGAGACGAGCAGCTTGATGGCGCGGATGGCATCATCATTGGAAGGGATGACGTAATCAATGCTCTGAGGATTGCAGTTGGTATCCACCAAGGCAACGACGGGGATGTTCAACAGATTGGCTTCTTCGACAGCCGCATCTTCGCGTCCAACATCGACGATGAAGAGCAGGTCAGGCACACGCTTCATGGCGCGGACACCGCTGAGGCGGGATTGGAGGCGGGTGATCTCACGTTCGATCAGCAAGCCTTCCTTCTTGGTGAGACGGTTGATATCACCGCTGTCACGCAGTTTTTCGAGGCGCTCAAGTTCCTGGATACGCTTGAACATGGTGTTCCAGTTGGTGAGCATGCCACCCATCCAGCGTTCGGTGACGTAAGGCATGCCCGCGCGGACAGCTTCTTCCATCACGGTTTCCTGTGCCTGGCGTTTGGTACCTACAAAGAGCACGGTACCACCGTTGGCAACTGTATCACGGATGACCTGATAGGCATTGTTCGCCAACTTGACGGTCTGTTGAAGATCGAGGATATGAATGCCGTTGCGTTCGGTGAAAATGTACGGCTTCATACGGGGATCCCACTTGTTGGTGCGGTGACCGAAATGGACGCCGCTCTCAAGCAGGGCTTTCATGGAAATATTAGCCATGTTTCTCCTAAAATCCGCTCTCCGACACGCATCACGTGGTGGTGTGGAGCGGAATGAGTTTAGTGGGGTTGATGACCCACTCAGGGACGCTTGTGCCCGTCCCAGGCAGATTATGCCTTTTTCAAGGCGGCGGGATTATATCACAGGAATCGGACGATGGACCACGGACTGCAGACCATAAAACCTGCTTTCCACGATCCATCGTCAAATCCCTATATGAGTTATCCCCTACCCTACTAGATCACACCAAGCTTCGTACTTCGCGATCTTTCCACGGATCGCATCGTGATAGGTTTCCTGAATTTTGCGGGTGATGGGTCCGGTCTTGCCGTCGCCGATCTGGCGATAGTCAATTTTGCTCAAGCCGATCACTTCCGCTGCTGTACCGCAGACGAAAACTTCGTCGGCAATATAAAGCTGGTCGCGGGAGATTGGCGCTTCCTTAACTTCATAGCCAAGGTCTTGAGCAATGGTGGCAAGAGAAGAACGGGTAATGCCTTCCAACACTGGCGCAGTGGATGGTGTATAGATCACGCCATTACGCACAATAAAGAGGTTTTCACCCGTGCATTCAGCCACAAATCCTTGCGGATCCAGCATGATGGCTTCCTGGAAGCCATTACGCTCCGACTCGGTCTTTGCAAGGATGCTGTTCGCATAATTCCCGGCGATCTTGGCTTTGGTCATGGTCACGTTGACATGATGACGGGTAAAGGAAGAGATGTTTGCATGAATACCATTTACCAACGCATCGCCGCCAAGATAATTATTCCACTCCCAAACCGCGATCATCAAGGAGGGCTTTCCATAATCCACATTCAAGTTCCAGCCGCCGCCATCCAAATAAATGAGCGGACGCACATAGCAATCATTGAAACCGTTCGCGCGCACAGTATCTTTATGCGCTTTCATCACATCATCGAAACTCCACGGAAATTCCCGGAAGCCCAACACACGTGCTGAGTCAAACAAGCGTTTCACATGTTCACCCAGGCGGAAGATAGCCGGTCCCTTTGGGGTGTTATAAGTGCGGATGCCTTCAAAGACCGCCGCACCATAATGCAAAGCAGGCGTCAAAAAGTGCAATGTCGCCTGTTCGAACGGTACCATCTCCCCATTTTTCCAGATAAACTTGGATTCCATGCCCATAACATATTCTCCTATAGTCTTTGAATAATTTCATCCGCCATTTGACGGGTCGTTAACTTACCGCCGATATCTGCCGTACGCGCACCCGCTGTGACAGTTTCATCCACTGCTTTTTCAATGGCTGCGGCTTCGGTTTCCAATTTAAACGAGTGACGCAGCATCATTGCCGTGGAAAGGATCGTGCCGGTCGGGTTGGCGATACCCTTGCCCGCAATATCTGGAGCGGAACCGTGAATCGGCTCATACAAACCGATAGTTGATTCGCCCAAACTGGCAGAGGGCAACATTCCCATTGAACCTGCCAAAACCGAAGCTTCGTCGGTGAGAATATCGCCGAACATATTCTCGGTGACGACCACATCCATCCACGCTGGTCCAGTGATCAAGCGCATCGAAGCGGTATCCACCAGCATATGCTCCAACTCAATATCCTTGTTCGCCTCACCTACCTTGACAGCGATCTGGCGCCACAAGCGGGAGGATTCGAGCACATTGGCTTTATCCACTGAGGTGACCTTTTTCTTGCGTCCGCGGGCGAGGTTGAAAGCAAGCTCCATCACACGTTTCACTTCGTAATCATAATATTCCAGTGTGTCCACCGCACGTTCGCGTCCATCTTTGATGTCGCGTCCCTTGGGGAAGCCGAAGTACAACCCACCCGTGAGTTCACGCACAACCAGGATATCCACGCCTTGTAATTTCTCCGGCTTGAGCGGAGACCATTCCATCAACGCCGGGTGGACTTTGACCGGGCGTAAATTGGCGAATACGCCAAGACCTTTGCGCAGGGCAAGCAATCCACGCTCAGGGCGGTCTTTGGCTTTGGGGTCGTCCCATTTCGGTCCGCCGACGGCGCCCAGCAAAACGGAATCTGAGGCTTGGCAGTCGGCAAGAGTCTCATCGGTCAGGGAAGAGCCGTATTTGTCGATCGAGCAGCCACCCATCAATCTTTCTTGAAACTGAAATGAGTGCTTATATTTGCTGGCAATTGTTTCCAGCACGCGCACGGCTTCAGCGACCACTTCGGGTCCGATGCCGTCGCCGGGGAGTAAGGTGATTTTGAATTTCAAAGGAGTCTCCTGATATGACCGCAGACGACCGACCGCTGACCGTTTTGTGGTCTGTGGTCGGCGGTCCGCCGTCGTGATTTTAATGCGCCACCATCAATCCATATTCGACAGAATCTGCCAACGCACGCCAACTGGCTTCAATGATATTCGTGCCTGCACCGACGGTGCTCCAGCGCGAGGTGGTGTTGCGAGTGTCGATCAACACGCGGGTGATAGCTTCGGTACCGTGATCTGAATCCAGGATGCGGACTTTGTAATCGGACAAATTGAATTTCATGATCTGCGGATAATAGTCTTTGAGCGCCTTGCGTAAGGCGAGGTCAAGCGCATTGACGGGACCATTGCCTTCAGCGGCTGTATGCAGCACTTCACCCTGCACGCGGACTTTGACCATTGCTTCCGCAAAAATGCCGCGTCCTTGTCTGTGTTCTACATTGACAAAGAAATCAATCAATTCAAAAGGCGGTTTGTAACCGTATTCCTGGCGCTTGAGCATGATCGCTACCGAAGCCTCGGCAGCTTCAAAGGAAAAGCCGCGCGATTCGAGTTCTTTGATCTCGTTGAGCACGGGCACGACTTCTGTGCCCTCAACTTCCAATCCGTGTTCTTCGGCTTTGCTGAGCAGGTTGCCGCGACCAGAAAGGTCGGAAACCACCACACGCATTTTATTACCGATGAGTTCGGGTGCAATGTGCTGATACGAAATGGGAGAACGCCGCATGGCAGCCACATGAACACCACCTTTATGCGCGAATGCCGATTTGCCGACAAAGGGCAAATGCTCGTCAGGCGTGAGGTTGGCAACTTCAGCTACAAAATGAGACAAGTCATACAAGTGTTGGATGTTGCCCTTGGGCAGGCATTGATAGCCCATTTTGAGTTCAAGATTCGCCACCACCGAACACAAGTTGACATTGCCACAACGTTCCCCCACTCCGTTGATGGTTCCCTGCACTTGAACCGCACCTTCACGGACAGCGGTTAGTGCATTGATAAGAGCCGTCTCTGAATCATTGTGTGGATGAATGCCAAACGGATGTTGAATCTGCGCCTTCATCTCGCGGATGATCCGTTCCACTTCCCACGGCATGGATCCGCCGTTGGTATCGCACAGCACGACCATTTCCGCGCCGCCGCGAATGGCAGCTTTCAGCGTTTCAAGTGCATAGGCTGAATCCGCTTTGTAGCCATCGAAGAAATGTTCGGCATCGTAGATGACACGCTTGCCATTTGCTTTGAGATAAGCAATTGAATCTTCAATGATGCGCAGATTGTCTTCGTAGGTGGTTTGCAAGACTTCGGTGACATGCAGAGTCCACGTTTTGCCGAAGATGGTGCAGACTGGTGTTCGCGAATCGAGCAGCGCTTTGATGTTGGCATCGTCCTCGGGTCCGCCTTTGACGCGGCAGGTAGAACCAAAGGCAGCGATGAGGGCGTTCTTCCATTGCATATCACGGGCGCGTTCGAAGAACTCCACATCTTTGGGGTTCGAACCGGGCCAGCCGCCTTCAATGAAGGATACGCCGAACTCATCCAGTTTTTGCGCCACACGGACCTTGTCATTTGCCGAAAGGTTGAAGCCTTCGGATTGCGTTCCGTCGCGCAGGGTGGTGTCGTAGATTTGTATAAGGGGTAGTGTCATGTGTTGCCTTTTGGTGATTGGTAATTAGTAACTTGTAATTACCAATCACCAATTACTAATTACGCCTTTGCTTCAAAAGCCGCAATATCTTTCTCAAAACCCATGATGTAGCCGAGTTCGTCCACGCCGTTGAGCAAACAAGTCTTGTTGAATGCGTCGATCGGGAAGGTGAACGAGCCTCCGGGGAAGGAAACGGTTTGGGTGGCCAGATCAACTGTCAGCTCAGCGCGAGGCGCTTCTTCCAACAAGTCGAAGAGCATCTTGTGAGTCTCATCATCCACGATGATGGGAATGAGTCCGTTCTTCAACGAGTTGTTGCGGAAGATGTCTGCAAATGAGGTGGAGATGACGGCGCGGAAGCCGTAGCTGGTGAGTGCCCACGGCGCATGTTCGCGGCTCGAACCGCAGCCGAAGTTGTCTCCGGCTAGGAGAATTTGTGCGCCCTTTGACTCGGGCTTGTTGATAATGAAGTCTTCTTTCGGAGATTTATCATCGTTATAGCGCCAGTTGAAAAAGAGCGCGTCGGCGAGACCGTTCTTATCGGTCACTTTGAGGAATTGCGCAGGGATGATCTGGTCCGTGTCGATGTCGTTGACAGGGATGGCAAGTGCGCGGGAGGTGAGAGAAGTAAATTGTGCCATACATTTTCCTTATTGATTGATTTATACTTACCTTACATATTTTGCTCAAGGAGCGGACTTACGATGGCAATTGTGTATCAAGACGGTGTTGCAGGAAAGAATTGTGCAAATCCTGAATGTGGTTGGAAACCACTTAGTGAGTTTGCTCCAGCCAGATTATTTGGCTTGCCTGTTGGCGACGGATATAAATACCGTTGCAGGGAGTGTTTCCGAGCACAAGCCCGTGCCGAACGAGCAGCAAAAATCGAAGAGTACCGAGCAAGAGAACGCGAGTACGTTGAAGCTAACAAAGCACATTATCAAGAACTGAAACGCAAGCACAAAAGGGCAAATCCTGAAAAGTACCAAGAAGCTCTGGGGAAATATCGCGAAACTCACCGAGAAGAAATCAACATCAAAGCCAGAGAGCGACGTCAACAAGACTTGGAGCATTACCGTGAAATTGGACGAAAATCTCGTGACAAACATGCGGAAGAACGAAATGCTTATCAACGGGAGTACGGCAAAGCAAACCGAGACAAACTAACTTTATACACAAACAACCGTCGCGCCCGAAAACTTTTTGCTAAAGGCTCTCATACTGATGCAGAATGGCAAGCTTTGAAAGCTAAGTACAACTTCAAATGCCTATGCTGCGGAAAGCAAGAACCTGAGATCAAACTTACTCGTGATCATGTGCGTCCATTGATTCTCGGCGGCAGTGATTCTATTAACAACATTCAACCACTGTGTGCCAGATGTAATAGCAAGAAAAGCCTTCGACAAATTGACTATCGTTAGTTTCTACAGCAGAGTTCTTGGGTCAGTAACAACTCCATTGATAGCGGTTGCAGCAGCAGTAATTGGGCTTGCAAGAAAAGAGCGAGAACCTTTACCTTGTCTACCTTCAAAATTACGGTTACTTGTTGAAACAACATATTGCCCAGCAGGAACAAAGTCACCGTTCATTGAAATACATAACGAGCAACCTGCTTCACGCCATTCAGCGCCTGCTTCTTTAAATATCTTATCCAAGCCTTCTTGCTCGGCTTGCTTCTTTACATCTTGCGAACCGGGAACAACCATGAGACGAAGTCCATCTGCAACTTTCTTCCCTTTCAACATACCAGCAGCAAGACGCAAGTCAGAGATGCGGGAGTTGGTGCAGGAGCCGATGAAAACCACGTCTACTTTTTGACCGAGCAGCGATTGACCAGGCTGCAAGCCCATGTAGTTCATGGCTTTTTCGAAGGCGGCTTTTTGCGAAGGCTCACTAAATGATTCCGTAGTGGGAACGCGATCAGTGATCTTCATGCCCATGCCGGGATTCGTGCCGTAGGTGATCATCGGTTCGAGGTCAGCGGCATTGAGAACAATAGACTTATCGTACACGGCGCCTTCGTCACTGGGCAGGGTCTTCCAATAGGCAACGGCTTTGTCCCAGTCTGCGCCTTGGGGAGCGAACTCGCGTCCTTTGAGATATTCGAAAGTGACTTCGTCGGGGGCGATCATGCCTGCGCGCGCGCCGCCTTCAATGGACATGTTGCAGATGGTCATGCGTTGTTCCATGGTCAGCCCACGAATGGCTTCGCCGGTGTATTCAAAGACATGCCCCGTTCCCCCACCCACGCCGATCTTGGCGATGAGCGCAAGGATGATGTCTTTGGCAGAAACGCCAGCAGGGAGTTTTCCATCCACGCGGACTTCGTAGGTTTTGGGTTTCTTCTGCAAGAGACATTGAGTCGCAAGGACGTGTTCAACTTCTGAAGTACCGATGCCGAACGCGAGTGCGCCAAATGCGCCATGTGTAGCCGTGTGACTATCGCCGCAGACGATGGTCATGCCGGGCTGGGTGCGCCCGAGTTCCGGTCCGATCACGTGGACGATGCCGCGATGCGGACTGGTCATGCCGTGCAGGGTGATGCCAAATTCAGCGGCATTGGTTTCCATTTGCTTGATCTGTGCGGCTGCCATTGCATCGGCAATCGGCACATCAATGGGAGTGGTTGGGATGGAGTGATCCATCGTTGCCAAAGTTTTGTCGGGGCGGCGAATTTTCAGCCCACGAGTGCGGAGTCCGGTAAAGGCTTGGGGAGAGGTTACCTCGTGAACGAGGTGCAGGTCAATGTAGAGGACGGCGGGAGCGCCTTCCTGCTCGGTGACGACGTGCGAGTCCCAGATTTTTTGAAAGAGTGTTTTTGGTTGATTTGCCATATTCGATACCTTGTTAAATTTTTTTATTCCGTAATGATTTGACCGTAGACCGACGACTGCTGACGGCGGTCAATGGTCAGTCGTCGGCGGTTCGGAGCTTATCCCAGCATCACCCCAAGATCGTTCGGCGTTTTGCCTTTGCCTTCGGTTTGGGCGATGATGAGTTTGTTCAACGCGTTGATGTATGCCTTGGCGCTGGCGACGATGATGTCAGAATCTGCGCCATGTCCGCCGTAAACGCGCTTGTATTCCACTTCACTTTGCGCATCCATGGTGGTGGAACCGCCTTCGTTTTGAATACGGACTGTCACTTCACCAAGTGCGTCAATGCCCTCGGTAATGGCGTGAATGTTGAACTCCAGCAATGTACAAGGAACATTCACGATCGCATCAATGGCCTTATAGGTTGCATCCACAGGACCAGTACCGATGGCAGCAATGGTGTGAACAACGCCGTCAGGTCCGCGTAAACGGATGGTGGCGGTGGGCATGCCCACTGTGCCGCTGGTCACTTGTAAGCCATTCAACAGATACACATCACGCGGCTTGTAAAACTCATCGGCAACCAAGGCCTCGAGGTCGAGGTCGGTAATGACCTTCTTGCGGTCGGCAAGTTCTTTGAAGCGCGCGAATGCCTTATCAAGTTCAACATCATCGAGCGAGTGTCCCATTTCCGCCAGGCGGTTGCGCAGCGCGGCGCGACCGGAATGTTTGCCCAGCACCAGGTTGGTCTGATTCACACCCACATCTTCAGGGCGCATGATCTCGTATGTGCTTTGGTGTTTCAGCATGCCATCCTGATGAATACCGGCTTCATGCGCGAAAGCATTTGACCCAACGATGGCTTTATTCGGTTGCACAACGATACCGGTGTAATTGCTAACCAGTTTCGAGATGCGCGAGAGTTGCTGAGTCTCAATCCCAGTTTCCAAGCCAAAGACCGGGTGACGCGTTTTCAACGCCATCACTACTTCTTCAAGCGAGGTGTTGCCCGCGCGTTCACCGATTCCGTTCACGGTCACCTCGGCTTGACGTGCTCCTGCGCGGATGCCCGCCAGTGTGTTCGCGGTGGCGAGTCCCAGATCATCGTGGCAATGCACAGAAACCGTGATCCCATCATGCATGCCCGGCGTATTTTTGATGATGCCATCGATCAATTTGAAAAATTCATCGGGGGTGGTGTAGCCGACTGTATCGGGAATATTGAGCGTGGTTGCACCGGCTTTGATAGCTTCACCCAACACAACATATAAGAATTCAGGCTCAGAACGTCCGGCATCTTCAGGTGAGAACTCAACGTCCGCGCATAAGGAACGCGCATACGTCACCATTTCAGAAACACGCTGCACCACATCTTCGGGATCCATCTTCAACTTGTGCTTCATATGGATTGCCGATGTAGCCAGGAACGTGTGAATGCGCGGCTTCTTCGCTCCTTGCACGGCTTCCCATGCCTTATCGATATCGGGCTTATTGGCACGAGCCAAGCCAGCGATGACGGGAACCTTCGCATCAGGACTTCCATTGGGCGGGTTGCCCACTTCGAGCGCGATCCGGCGGACGGCTTCCAGATCATCCGGCGAAGCGGCAGGGAAGCCAGCTTCGATAATATCCACGCCGAGGCGGGCGAGGTTGTACGCCACTTCCAATTTTTCGGCAGAGGTCATCGTTGCGCCGGGAGATTGTTCGCCGTCTCTCAAGGTTGTATCAAAAATTTTGACGTAGTTAGACATATATGTCTCCACATCAAATACCGAATATCGAGTATTCGAGTATTCGATATTCGGTTACTTCTTCCAATTTTCAGGGCGCAGCGAACGAACAGCGGCACCAGCACGCCACATTTCCGAATCGCGGATGGCGGCGAGTTCCACTTCGAGCTTGGCACGATAATCGGGCTGGCTGTTGGCTTCGAGGGTAATGCGGGCTTCGTTACCGGTCGCAACGCTTTCATACAAGTCTTTGAAGACGGGTGCAGTTGCATCACGGAACTTGTCTTTCCAATCGAGTGCGCCGCGCTGAGCGGTGGTCGAGCAGTTGGCATACATCCAGTCCATACCGTTCTGTCCAACGAGGCGGATGAGGGATTGAGTTAACTCTTCTACTGTTTCGTTGAAAGCTTCAGAGGGAGAATGTCCATGTTTGCGGAGTTCGTTGTACTGGGCTTCCATCACACCTGCGAGAGCCCCCATGAGAATACCGCGTTCGCCTGTAAGGTCAGAGAGTACTTCATTTTCGAAGGTAGTTGGGAAGAGGTAACCAGCACCGATGGCGATACCCAACGCAATGGTGCGGTCTTTTGCCTTGCCGGTTGCATCCTGGTGGATAGCATAACTGGCATTGATACCAGAACCTTCCAGGAAGTTAACCCGCACACTACGACCAGAGCCCTTGGGGGCAACCAAAGCCACATCCACGTGCGGAGGCGGGATCACTCCAGTGTCATCCTTGAAGGTGACAGAGAAGCCATGAGAGAAGTAGAGCATATCACCTTCATTGAGGTGTTCCACGATCGCGGGCCACTGTGAACGCTGACCGGCATCTGAAAGTAAATACTGAATGACAGTGCCTTTTTCTACCGCTTCTTCCACTTCGAAGAGAGTCTTGCCGGGAACCCAGCCATCGGCAATGGCTTTATCCCAATTAGACGTACCCTTGCGCTGGCCGACAATGACGTTAATGCCGTTGTCGCGCATGTTCATTGCCTGAGCCGGTCCCTGCACGCCATAGCCGACCACAGCCACTACTTCATTCTTCAAGACTTCACGCGCCTTTTCAAGCGGGAATTCATCGCGGGTAACAACATCTTCCACCACACCACCGAAATCGATCTTAGCCATTTTTTATTCTCCTGATTTTGTTTAAAGTTTTTGATTACAAGTTGAAGGTTGCAGGTTTCGTTATTTCTGCGAGCCTCATTTTGACTTTTTCAGTCTTTACGGCGCCATGACCGCCATATCCATCACGTCTTCATAACGGCGCCCATCCAACCCGGGCATACGGCGAATGCCGTCGTTGTTGCCGCGTGTCATCGAGATCTGACCGGTGCGCACCATTTCCATGATACCGATCGGGCGCAGAAGCTCGATCATGCCTTCGATCTTATCTTCGGTGCCGGTGATCTCCACGATGACAGACTCAGGGGCAACGTCCACAATGTGGGCGCGGAAGATCTCGGCGAGTCCGTTCACTTCTGCGCGGCGTTCCGGTCCGACCTTGACCTTGATCAGAGCCAGGTCACGGGTTACAGAAGGCTGGCGGGTGACATCCTGCACATCGATCACGTTAACCAATTTATATAAATTGGCTTCCAGTTTATGCGCATCCATGTCCCCATTGGGGCAATCGACCACGATGGTCATGCGCGAAACTTCAGGGTTTTCGGTACGTCCTACCGCCAGAGATTCGATATTGAAGTTACGGCGGCGAAACAGTGAAGAAACACGGTTCAACACGCCAGGTTTGTTCTCAACTAATGCAATGAAGGTGTAGTTCATTTTTCTCCTTTAGATAAGGGACAAAGTCCATTATCGTTTTTACGCTTTTTCCGGTCTCTGCAGCATTTCGTGAAGGGCTGCACCGGCGGGAACCATCGGGTAGACCGCATCTTCACGTTCCACTTTGAATTCGAGCACCGTCGGTCCTTTGATGCTGCGCGCCCAGGCAATGGCTTCGTCTACTTCTTCGCGCTTGGTCACGCGGCGGGCGGGTACGCCATGCGCCTCTGCCAGTTTGACAAAATCTGGAGTGACCATATTCACAGCTGAATAGCGCTTCTCAAAGAAGAATTCCTGCCACTGACGAACCATGCCAAGAAAGTTGTTGTTCATGATGGCGACTTTTACATTCGCGCCTTCCTGAACGGCAGTGGTCAATTCAGCAGCCGTCATCTGGAAACCGCCATCCCCAGCCACAGCCCAGATCTCCTGATCTTTCGCCGCAAACCAGGCACCAATGGCGGAAGGCAGACCGAAGCCCATCGTACCTGCACCGCCGGAGGTGATCCAACGGTTCGGTTTGTCGAGCTGGTAATATTGCGCTGTCCACATCTGGTGCTGTCCCACATCGGTGGTGACGATCGCGCCGCCGCCGGTCGCCTTCCAGATATCTGCAATAAGATGAGCCACATAGAGCTTGCCATCATTATTCCAATTCATAATGCTGCGTTTATCGGCTTCGGATTTCCAGCCATTGATCTCAGACTTCCAATCCTCATGGTCGTATTCATCCACCATCGGGATGAGATCGTTCAGGACGGTTTTCAGGTCGCCCACCAAAGGGACGTCCGCATAGACGTTCTTGTGTAATTCGGACGGGTCGATCTCGATATGAATTTTCTTCGCGCGTGGCGCATAGGTCTTGAGAGTGCCGGTCACACGGTCATCGAACCGCATACCAAAAGCAAGGATCAAGTCAGAATTCTGGATCGCCATATTCGTATGCACTTCGCCGTGCATACCCATCATGCCAAGGCTTAATTCATGCGAAGACGGGAACGCGCCCAACCCTAACAACGTGCTTGCCACCGGGGTTTGCGTTTTGACTGCGAACTGAAGCAATTCCTGCTCCGCTTTGGACATCAGCACGCCGTGTCCACACAGGATGATGGGCTTCTTCGCCTTCTCAAGCAATTTCACCGCATCATCCAAAGATGGACGCGGCGCATGCATCACCGGCTGGTAGCCGGGTAGTTTTACTTCGTCCGGATATTCGAACTCGCAAGATTCGATCTGAGCGTTCTTGCAGATATCGATCAAAACGGGTCCCGGTCTGCCGCTTTTGGCAATGTAAAACGCCTCACGAATGGTCTCCGCAATTTCATCTGCACGGGTCACCAGATAGTTATGCTTCGTGATGGGCAGGGTGATCCCTGTCACATCCGTTTCCTGGAAGGCGTCGCCGCCGATGAGATGAGCCGCTACCTGCCCGGTAATGAAGACCACGGGAACCGAATCCATCATGGCTGTGGCAATACCAGTCACCAAATTGGTTGCACCAGGACCCGAAGTAGCCATTGCCACCCCGACCTTGCCGGAAGCCCGCGCATATCCATCTGCCATGTGCGCCCCACCCTGCTCATGCCGCACCAACACATGATGAACCGGATAGCTCAACATGGCATCGTAGATCGGCATATTTGAACCACCCGGATAGCCGAACACCACCTCCACGCCTTCGCGTGTGAGACATTCCCAAACAATTTCTGCACCTGTCTTTTTCATTCAATAATTCCTTTCAAATTCTGCATTCTACATTTTTCAATCTGAGCTCAAAACCGCTCCGGTATCCGCACTGGTTACAAAATGAGAATAGCGCTTCAACCACTTGGATTTGACGTTGGGCTGGAAGGGAGGCAATGCCGCAAGCCGGCTCTGGATCTCCGCCTCGTTTAACTTGACGTTGAGCGTACGCGCCACCAGGTCAATTTGGACAAGGTCCCCAGCCTGTAGCGCCGCGATCGGACCACGCGCCGCAGCCTCTGGTGAAACGTGACCAATACATGCGCCGCGTGTGCCGCCACTGAAACGTCCATCGGTGATGAGCGCGACCTTATCACCAAGTCCCTGCCCCATGATGGCAGATGTGGGCGAAAGCATTTCCTGCATGCCCGGTCCGCCTTTGGGACCTTCATAACGTACCACGACACAATCGCCAGCCTTAACCTTGCCCGCGAGGATTCCAGCCATTGCCTCATCCTGTGACTCGAAGATGACAGCCGGTCCTTCAAACTGCATCATCGGGGCACTCACGCCGCCGACCTTCACCACCGCCCCATTTGGTGCAAGGTTGCCGAACAAAATGGACAAACCGCCGCGCTTGGAGTGGGCATTTTCATAACGTCGAATGACTTCTTCATCCTGAATATCTTTGCCTTGAATCGATTCCCCCAATGTCTTGCCAGTGACTGTTATACGGTCCAAATGCAGCATCCCCGTCCCCCGTTGTACTTCGTTCAAGATCGCCGGGATCCCGCCTGCACGATGCACATCTTCCATATGCCATTTACCTGCCGGGCTCACTTTACAGATATGCGGCACCTTGTCTGCCACAGCATTGATGCGGGTCAACGGATAATCCACACCGGCTTCGTTGGCTAATGCCAGCGTATGCAGCACCGTGTTAGACGAGCCACCCATGGCCATATCCAGGGCAAAAGCATCATCAATGGCGTCGGCGGTGACAATATCACGCGGCTTGATATCACGTTCGATCAAGGTCATGATCTGAGCCGCTGCTTGTTTTGCCAGGGCTTCACGTTCGGGTGTCTTCGCCAGCGCAGAGCCGTTATATGGCAGAGCCAACCCCAACACTTCCATGAGGCAGTTCATCGAGTTAGCGGTGAACATCCCGGAGCAGGAGCCGCAGGATGGGCAGGCAAACTTCTCGAGCGTCAGGAGGCGCTTTTCGTCGATCTTGCCCGCAGAAAAAGCACCCACTCCTTCAAAGACGGAGATCAAGTCAAGCGTTTCGCCTTCGGGGGTCATGCCGGCTTTCATCGCGCCACCCGAAACAAAAATGGTCGGCACATTCACGCGCATGGCAGCCAGCAGCATGCCCGGTACGATCTTGTCGCAGTTCGGAATGCAGACCATCGCGTCAAAGCGATGTGCTTCCATCATGGTCTCCACACAGTCGGCGATCAACTCACGCGAAGGCAGTGAGTATTTCATACCCATGTGACCCATCGCCACGCCATCATCCACGCCGATGGTATTGAACTCGAACGGGACACAACCCGCCGCGCGGACGGCTTCTTTCACTAATTTGCCGAATTCCTGCAAATGCACATGACCGGGCACAACGTCTACATACGAATTGACGATGGCAACGAAGGGTTTATTGAAATCCTCGTCCTTCAAACCGGTGGCACGTAACAATGCGCGGTGTGGCGCTTTTTCGTACCCTTTTTTTACTGTATCTGAACGCATGTTTCTCCTTGATACCCATCTCCCCTCAGAAGAGGGAAAGGGTGAGGTTTGGGTATAAAAAGAGCCGCCCGTGGTTAGGGCGGCTCTCGTTCTTACTCAGTGGTCTATCTTACTCTCACCGCAGCCATCCTAACCGAAAATAATCCTTTAATAATAAGGACTACAATAAGGACGACAATAAGCGAGAGGTTGAACAACATATTCATGAGGTTTGACTTCGCCCGATTATAGGCGGAAACGGAAATCCGTCAAGAGCAATTTTTTCCGTTTCGGCAAAAAGGAACGATTACATTTTGTCCTTCAGGAATGTGCTCAGCTAGTCAGTTTCTCCAAAGCCGCACTTAAAACATCCACTGCTTTACGATAATCCTCCAAATAGATATGTTCATTTGGCGTATGATCCAATGCCGAATCACCGGGACCATACACCACAGCCGGGCAGCCCCACACCGGAGCGACGATGTTCAAGTCCGCAGTTCCTGTTTTGTAGACGAAACGCGGCTCACCGCCCTGCGACCTGATGCCACTTAAGAAGCTTCGTACCAGGAGGGAGTTCTTCTCACACTTCCATGCCGGGACGGGGAAGCCTATTGGTTCTATAAAGACCCTAAAGGTCTCAGAGACCTTTAGGGTCTCATTTAATATTTGATACCAATCTTCCGGCGAGACTTCCACCGGCAAACGCACACCGATCTTCAACCTGGCCCACTGTTCAAATTCATTCGAGTCTGAATCCATGCCGCGCAACGTAAGCAGAAGTTTATCGAAAACCTTTTGCCTATCCGCATTATACAGATCAACATAGGCTTTGACTTTCAACCACGTTTCAATCGCCGCTTCAGCCGCTGTCTCTTCACCGCTTGCCGTATGAGCCTGCCCGCGTTTGATGGTTACATGTGCCCACGCGCTGCCTTTGTATCCAAGTGAAACTCGGTCCCATTGATTCGGCTCGCCAACGATAGCAAACTCCGGCTTGTATTGCTGCGCGACAAACCGTGCCCCTTCCGAATCGCGTTCCTCTTCCACCGCGCCGATGACTACAAATTGCCAGCCATCCTTCGCACCGACCTTTGCCACCGCATCCACAAAACTCGCAAGCGGACCTTTGGCATCTACCGAGCCGCGACCGTAGAGCAAGTCTGAGACTTGCTCTACTTTAATTTCACCTGGCACCGTATCAATGTGCCCCAGCAGAACCACCTGCTTCGTCCCCTGCCCCATCACACCGACTGCATTACCAGCCTCATCCACAAATGCGGCGTCATAGCCCAGTGACTTCATGCGCGCCACCAGCCATTCCACCGCGCCGCTTTCCTGCCCTGAGGGACTGTATTGGGAGATGAGACCGATAAGTGTTTCGGGAGATTGGTAATTGGTAATTGGTAATTGGTCAGTCATTGGTTTCTTGAGTCAATACTTCTGTGAGTACTTCCACCAGCTGGTCGATTTGTTCATAGGTGATCACGAGTGGAGGCAGGAGGCGGACTACAGTCAAGCCTGCATTCAACGCAATGATCTTTCTTTCCTGTAACGCCTTGATGTACCCTGTCACTTTTTGTTTCATTTCAATGCCAACCATCAAGCCAAGTCCACGCACTTCACGGATGTTGGGAGATTGAATGGCTTTCAATTTATCCATCAAATACGCGCCTTTTGCCGTCGCTTGACCAGGCAGATCTTCATCTTTCATCACATCCAACGCCGCATTCGCCGCCGCACATGAAAGCGGATTGCCGCCAAAGGTCGAACCATGCACGCCCGGTGTGAGATTCTTGACGTTGGGTCCGATCAGCACCGCGCCCATGGGCACGCCCCCAGCGAGGGATTTGGCACAGGTCAACAGATCAGGCGTCACGTCGAAGTGTTGAACCGCGAACATCTTGCCAGTGCGCCCAAAGCCAGTTTGGATTTCATCCACGATCAGCAGCGCACCGCGTTCATCACAGATCCTGCGGGCGGCTTGGATATATTCAGCAGATGCTGGATACACGCCGCCTTCGCCTTGCAAAACTTCCAAAATCACAGCGGCGGTTTCTTCGTTGACGGCTTTATCGAGGGCTTCGATATTGTTGTACGAAACATGTGAAACGCCGGGCAATAGCGGTTCGAAGCCTTCACGGTATTTTTTATTGAAGGTGGCAGAGAGCGAGCCGTAGGTCCGCCCATGAAAGGCACGCATAGCGGCGATGATATTTTTTCGTCCTGTCGAGATACGAGAAAACTTGAACGACGCTTCCACGGCTTCGGTACCTGAGTTGCAGAAGAAGACTCGGTCCATGCCGGGGACAAGTGCAGTGATCTTTTCCATCAATGCGGCGCGTTGGTCATTGGGAAAAGTTTCAAACAAAGTAATGAGCGTATTCGCCTGCTTGTAAAGCGCCTCGGCGATCTTCGGGTGTGCATGCCCCAAGTTTGCCACGCCATGACCAGACGAGCAATCCAGATACTCGTTGCCATCCACATCGAACAGCGAAGCCCCTTGCCCACGGACGATGGTCAGTGTTTGCTTGGCGTACACGCCAGACGTGTGTTTATTTTCGGTTTCAACAATATTCATAGTTAACTCCAATGCAGAAGTCAGAATGATGATGCTGAATTGAAATTCTAACTTCTGCATTCATCATTCTGCATTTAAGAAAAGTGACTCTGTAAACTTCGATATTGCAATTCTTTTTTGTTCAATGCCTGTATGGCAGCGACTGCCGCAATGCCTGCTGAAAGTGTCGTCAACAATGGAACATTCATTGCGATCGCCGCCGCACGGATACGTGCCCCATCGGAATGAGCATGCGTACCCAGTGGCGTATTCACGATCAACTGCACTTTACCGCTGTGGATCAGATCTTCAATGGCAGTAGAGCCTTCGTCGATCTTGCGCACCACTTCCACAGTTAAACCAACTTTGCTAAAAAAGTCAGCGGTGCCAGGGGTGGCGTACAAAGCAAAACCCATGCGAGATAGATCTCGCGCAACTTTCAATGCAGCACTCTTATCATAATCATTCACACTGACAAGCACTGCCCCACTTTGTGGCAAGCCCTGCCCTGCTGCGATCTGGGATTTTGCAAACGCGTGACCAAAGCGGGAGGCATGTCCCATCACTTCACCGGTTGAACGCATTTCGGGACCAAGTAATGAACTGGATCCGGGTAATTTCTTGAAGGGCAACACTGCTTCCTTGATGAAGAAACCATCCACATGCGGTTCTTCCGTCACATCAAGTTCTGCCAATTTCTTACCAGCCATCACTTGCGCGGCTTTGTACGCGAGATTTAAATTTGTGGCTTTGCTGGCATATGGCACAGTCCGTGAAGCACGCGGGTTCACTTCCAGCACACAGACCACTTCGTCTTTCAACGCGAACTGCACATTCATGAGTCCTCGAACACCGAGGGCAAGCCCAAGTTGCTCTGTATATTCGCGCATGATCCCCAAATGGAATTCACTAACCTTATACGGCGGAAGCACACAAGCAGCATCTCCCGAATGCACGCCTGCCTCTTCGATGTGCTGCATGATCGCACCGACAACAACATTATCACCGTCAGATAAAGCATCGACGTCGATCTCGAAAGCGTCTTCCATGAATTTATCAATCAGTATCGGTTGACCAGGAGCCGCCTCGATCGCCTTTTGAATGAATCCTGCCAAATGAGCCTCAGACTCCACCAGAGCCATGGCTCGCCCACCCAAAACAAAAGACGGGCGAACCAATACAGGATAACCAATCCTTTCAGCAATGACACGCGCCTCGTCCAGTGACCGGGCAATTCCATTTTCAGGCTGGGGAATGTCCAACTCTTTGAGTAGTTTCGCAAACTCTTCGCGATCTTCAGAGAGTTGAATGGCGTGCGGTGACGTTCCTAAGATTTTCACGCCCGCCGCTTCGAGTCCCGCCGCCAAGTTGAGCGGAGTCTGCCCGCCGAATTGGACGATGACGCCGATGGGTTGCTCTTTATCAATGACGTTCAATACATGCTCAAGTGTGAGCGGCTCGAAGTACAAGCGGTCTGCCGTGTCGTAATCGGTGGACACGGTTTCTGGGTTGCAGTTGTACATGATGGTTTCAAATCCCATCTCAGACAAAGCGAACGCCGCCTGACAACAGCAATAATCAAATTCAATACCCTGACCAATGCGATTCGGTCCGCCGCCGAGGATGAGGATCTTTTGCTTATCCGTCGGGCGGGATTCGTCACCCATTTCGTATGCAGAGTATAGATACGGCGTCTGCGATTCAAACTCTGCGGCGCAGGTGTCGACTCTTTGGAATGTTGGAAGGATGTTGAGTTTCTTCCGTAATTCGCGGAGATTGGTAATTGGTGATTGGTAATTGGTAAGTAGGCGGGCAATATGTGAATCCGAGAAGCCTAATTGTTTAGCGATACGAATCACAGGTTTCAGTTCTGCCTCGGTCTTGCAATTACCAATTACTACTTCCCAATTACTGATTTCTTTCATCTGAGCCAGGAACCACAGGTCATAGCCGCTCGCTTTGGAAATTTCTTCTAGTGAAATTCCCTGCCGAATCGCTCGATAGACACGGAACAATCGGTCTGCGGTGGGAAGTTTCAGCGTGGACAATGTTTCGGGTTCAGCGGGCAACTCTCGGCTGGGACCGGAGCCGTCGAGGGCGTCGACTCCGATTTCGAGGGATTGGATCGCTTTGTTCAAGGCTTCGGGGAAGGTGCGTCCCAATGCCATCACCTCACCCACCGATTTCATCTGCGGACCGAGAGTAGGGTCCACGCCGGGGAATTTCTCGAACGCCCAGCGCGGAATCTTGGTGACGACATAATCGAGCGAAGGCTCGAAGGCGGCTTTGGTTTGACCTGTGATGTCGTTAGTGATTTCGTCTAGGGTGTAACCGACAGCGACAAGCGCGGCAAGTTTGGCAATGGGAAAGCCCGTGGCTTTGGACGCCAATGCAGACGAACGACTCACGCGCGGATTCATTTCGATGACAACAATGCGTCCCGTTTTAGGATCCACACCGAATTGCACATTCGAACCGCCCGTCTCTACACCAACCGCAGAGAGAACACGATGCGCAAGGTCGCGCAAGACTTGATACTCACGATCAGTCAGCGTTTGCGCAGGCGCGACGGTGATGCTATCACCGGTGTGAACGCCCATCGCGTCGAGATTTTCGATGGAGCACACGACAACAAAGTTATCGGCTTTGTCGCGCATTACTTCGAGTTCATATTCCTTCCAACCAATGACAGACTCTTCGAGCCATGCCTGTCCGATCGGAGATTCGGAAATCGCGCTGCGCACGGCTTCTTTCAGTTGAGCGGGGTCATAAACCCACGACGCGCCAGTGCCGCCCATCGCAAACGAAGCACGGACGAGAACGGGATAACCCGTTTGCTTGACGAGTTCTTCTGCCTCTGCGAGTGAATACGCCGCTCCCCCGCGCGGAACGGGAATATTATTTTTCTGCATCGTCTCACGAAAGAGCAGACGATCTTCGGCAGCTTTGATAGCACTGAGTTTCGCGCCAATTAATTGCACGCCATATTTTTCAAGTACGCCGTTTTCACTGAGAGCGAGCGCAAGGTTTAGTCCCGTCTGCCCGCCCACAGTGGGAAGCATGGCATCAGGTTTTTCTTGCGCGATGATGGCTTCGAGAGCTTCAGTCGTGAGCGGTTCGATGTAGGTCGCATCTGCAATTTCGGGGTCGGTCATGATCGTGGCGGGATTTGAATTGACCAGCACCACACGATAGCCTTCCGCTTTGAGAGCTTTGACCGCTTGCGTGCCAGAATAATCGAATTCAGCCGCCTGACCGATAACGATGGCGCCTGAACCCGGAACAAGGATGGTATGAATGTCTGTGCGTTTCATATTATTTACCCCCGATCATGTTGAAGAATTCACCGAAAATATCATGGGCATCATGCGGACCCGGCGCAGACTCAGGATGAAACTGAACGCTGAACACAGGTTTCTTTTTCATCCGAATGCCTTCCAACGAGTCGTCGTTCAAACTTTTGTATGTAATTTCCACTTCATCTTTGTTCAAGTCACCCGCGGTGACACAGTAGTTATGGTTTTGTGCAGTGATGAGCACCTCTCCGCTTGGCAAATGCTGAACGGGGTGATTCCCGCCGTGATGTCCGAATTTGAGGCGGTAGGTGTCGGCTCCGAGCGCACGACCGATGAGTTGATGCCCAAGACAAATGCCAAACATCGGCACGTTGCTTTCGATCAATTTTTCGACAGCTTCGACGGCATAGGGCAAGCCCGCCGGGTCGCCGGGACCGTTCGAGAGAAAGATGCCGTCGGGGTTTAGTGCGAGCACTTCTTCCGCAGAAGTATCTGCAGGAACGACAGTTACATTTGCACCATATGAAGATAAATGGCGCAGGATGTTTTCTTTGACACCAAAATCATATGCAATAATTCGATATTCGTTATTCGATCTTCGATTATCGAGTTTCGAATTATCGGATCTTTCCACCCACTTACTCCCTGCATCATCCGACCAGTGATACGTCTCTTCGCAGGTTACTTCTTTCACCATGTCACGCCCGTCGAGTCCACTCCACTCGCGCGCCATCTTCAACAACGATTCGGCAGACGTACCTTTTGTAGAGAGCGCCGCTTTTTGCGTGCCGCCGTCGCGCAGTTTGCGAGTTAACCAGCGCGTGTCCACACCGCCGATACCAGGGACTCCGTGTTGGGCAAGCCAGTCAGATAAAGAAAGTGCCGAACGCCAGTTCGACACCACAGGACTCAAAGCACGGATGACAGCAGCAGATACTTGCGGATGTGCCGATTCGTCATCTTCTGTATTGATGCCCACATTCCCAATGTGTGACACGGTGAACAGCACACCCTGTCCGCGGTAGGATGGGTCGGTAAGGATCTCTTGATAACCGGTCATGCTGGTGTTGAATACCAACTCAAAAACGGCATCGGTCTCCGCACCAAATGCCTGACCTTCCAAGACGGTTCCATCTTCCAAAACGAGTGTTGCAAACTTCATGAATTCACCTAATGGTCATTAAGATATGCAGCGATCATGGCATCATAATGGGCTGTCACTTGAAAGCCCTTGACGGCAAGTTGCTTGCGAAATTCAAATGGGATGGTGCCTTCGTTCAATTTCGATAATACTTCGGGATAATCCGCGGGATTGCAGACGAGAGTAACACGCTCATGGTTCTTTGCCGCTGCACGGATGAGCGTAACGCCGCCGATGTCGATGTTTTCAATAACATCTGCATATGTCACATTCGGTTTTGAAATGGTGGCTTCAAAAGGATAGAGATTGACGACCACCAGGTCAATAAAATCCCAACCGAGGTTTTGAAGTTCAGCAAGATCTGCTTCAGTAGGGCGGGCGAGTAATCCGCCATGGATGGCAGGATGCAGGGTCTTGACGCGCCCGCCAAGAATTTCAGGCGAGTGGGTGTACTCGGAAACTTCGGTGACGGTCAAGCCGTTCTCGTGCAGGAGTTTGGCTGTCCCACCGGAAGCGAGCAGAGTCCAATTCAAGGCGGTGAGACCCTTGGCAAGATCTACAATGCCGGTCTTATCGTGAACAGAAAGAATTGCTTTGGGCATAAAAAATCCTTGTGCAGGGCGGATCGCGATCCGCCCCTGCTATTTAATGATGAAACAACCGCACTCCAGAAAAGACCATTGTCATGTCATAGTCATTCGCCGCCTGAATGACAACATCATCGCGGGTGGAGCCGCCGGGTTCAAGCACATATTTCACACCGCTGGCTGCGGCACGGTCGATCGAGTCGCGGAAGGGGAAGAAGGCGTCGGAACCGAGAGTGGCGGAATCCAGCTTGGAGAGCCAGTCCTGTTTTTCGGGGAGAGTCAACTGCGGCGGAGTCTGAGCGAAGATCTCATCCCAGGCAGATTTTTCGTTGGGGGTTACATCATCGCGCAGGAACTGGTCGATGGCATTGTCTCGGTCTGGTCTTTTGATATTTGATTTGAAAGGCAACCCCAACACTGCAGGATGCTGACGCAGCCACCACAAGTCCGCTTTTTGCCCGGCAAGGCGCACGCAATGAATGCGTGATTGCTGCCCCGCCCCCACCCCAATGGTCTGACCGTCTTTTACGAAACAGACCGAATTCGATTGTGTGAACTTGAGCGTAACCCACGCGAGGATCAGATCACGCATGGCGGATGCAGGCAGATCTTTATTCGTGGTGACGATATTTGAAAAATCATCTGGTACTACACGGCGATCATGCCGCCGCTGTTCGAAACGGATGCCAAACACATCACGCTGTTCCTGCAAGTCACCCGGCTCATACGCCGGGTCAATTTGAATGACCGCATATTTGCCCTGTTTCTTTGTTTTGAGAATTTCAAGCGCGGCAGGTTCGTACGCGGGTGCGATCACTCCATCTGAAACTTCACGCGCGATCAACCGGGCAGTTGGCACATCCACCGTATCAGAGAGCGCGATGAAATCACCGAACGAGCAAAGCCGATCCGCACCACGGGCGCGGGCATACGCCGTGGCAAGCGGCGAGAGTTCAAGGTCATCGACAAAATATGCCCGCTTCAAAACATCTGAAAGCGGAACACCCACCGCAACCCCCGCCGGGCTGACATGTTTGAACGAAGCCGCCGCGGGCAAGCCCAGCGACGCATTCAACTCACGCACCAATTGCCAGGCGTTGAGCGCATCGAGCAGATTGATGTAACCCGGCGAACCGTTGAGGACCGTGATGGGTAAATCTACGCCCGCTGCCATGAAAACACTGGCAGGCGCCTGCTGTGGATTGGTCCCATAACGAAGTTTCAAAGAAGCGCTCATCGTTTCACCTTTGTAAAAATCGCGTCATTGTACTGCTCCTGACTTGTCTAGTCAACCTACTCGATGACGGTCCCATTCCCTGCCAGCGCACTTGAGACCGGGTTTTGAATGCGACCATCGGCAATGATGACGCGTTTCACGCCACCTTTGAGCGCTTCCTCGGCGCCAAGGACTTTCTTCTTCATGCGACCTTGCGCCGCCTCACTCGCCGCCGCAAGTTGACTCTGCGGCAGTTGCCGAATGAGCGTTGATTCATCTGGGAAGTTTTTCATCAAGCCAGGAACCGCAGTGAGCAACAACAGATTCTCCGCCTTCAGCGCGGATGCCACCATCGCCGCCGCGCGGTCGGCATCTACATTCAATGCCTCCCCTTTTTCACTGACCGCCACCGGTGCGATCACGGGCATGTAGCCCGCATCCAGTAACATGGTCAATAATTCGCTGTTCACTTTTTCGATCTTGCCCGTGTAATCATCGCGGATGATCTTACGCTTGCCATTCTCGATGCTCTGCACAGACTCTTTGCGCGTGGCTTGCATCAGTTTCCCATCAAGCCCGCACAACCCAAAAGCATTCACACCTAACATTTGCAATTGCTCGGTGAGCAAAGAATTGACCTTGCCATTAACCGCCATCAAAAAGATCTCCAGCGTTTTGCGATCGGTATAACGCGAGGTATATCCCGAGGGCGAGGTGATCATCTTCGGCGGCGTGCCAAGACCTTCGCCCAATGCATTCGCCTCAGCCGAACCGCCATGCACGAAAACCAACTTCTTGCCTTGATTTAATAACTCTACGGCATCTTTGCAGATCGCGGAAAAATCTACGCCTTCGGTGCCACCGAGTTTGACTACAGTAACTGAGGTATGTTCTGTCATAATTTCCTGTCCAAAACGATATTCGATACTCGAAATTCGAATATCGAATTATCTAATATCGAGTATCTCTAAATCGGATGTAAACCCATAAACTCCAAGCCAAGCGTCTCATCCCATCCCATCATCAAATTCATGCACTGCACCGCCGTGCCCGAAGCACCTTTCATCAGGTTGTCGATCGCACACATCGCTACGATGTGACCGTTACTCTCATCCAGTTCAAATCCCAAATCGGCATAATTCGAGCCAGCAAGGATCTTCGGCTCCGGCACACGGTAAATTCCGCGCTGCTCCTTCACCACCCGCACGAACGGATTTTCATTCGCCACCGCACGATAGGCTTTCCACAAATCTTTTGTCGCCACACCCGGCTTGACCCTGGCATGAGCCGTCGCCAACACCCCGCGGACAATGTCCACTGCGGTCATGGTCAACGAAACATCTTTGACACCCATTTCCTGAATCACTTCGGCGGTGTGACGATGCCCGAACGCAGAGAACGTGCGGATTACATTCGCGCGCTCCGCATGCAGCGAACCGGAATTTCCTTCCGCGCCGCCTTCAGAGGAACCCACTTTAATCTCGATAATTACTGGTGAAGCCAGATCGATCAACCCCGCTTTGACCAATGGCAGCAACGCAAGGTTGCTCGCCGTAGCATTGCATCCCACCCCGCTGATATAACTCGCCTTGGAAATCTCTTCGCGATGCAGTTCAGGTAAGCCATACACGAATTTACTCAACCACTCGGGCGCGGCATGAGCTTCGCCGTACCACTTCTCGTAAAACTCCGCATCCCGCAGACGGAAGTCCGCCGCGAGGTCAATAATTTTTGTTCCGAACTTGGCATATTCTTCAATATTCTTCTGCGCCTGTCCATGCGGCTGGGCGAGGAAGAGAATATCCACCGACTCCAATTGCGACGGGTCGCTAAACTTTAACTGTGTGCGTTTGCGCAAATTAGGGTGAGTCTGATATACATACTCCCCTACCCGTGAACGCGAAGTGACTTGTTTTATTTCCACATTCGGGTGCCCGAGCAACAAGCGCAGCAACTCGCCACCACCATATCCCGAACCTCCAATAATTGAAACAGTTGTCATACAACTCCTTTTCCTATATAATGCTGAAAAAAAACACCTTTTTGAGGAAAAATGCCCGTTATTTATAATATTTTTCCAGAACTAGATCTCATCATTTATGTTGGCACTGGTCTAGTCACCCCAACAGAATTTTTCAGGGTTGGGGATGAAGCACTTCAGAACCCTCATATAACAGAAAATATGAAAGTTATTCTGGATTTCTTCAATGCCGAGCTTGACACCTCTGTATCTGATATTCACCTTGCCATTTTCAAAAATAACGAAGCAAAGCAACTAGGCAAGGGGGTCGGTCAAACAGCAGTTTATACACGCAGTGCGACGATGAAGTTTCTTGGCGTAGCATTAAGGCAGATTTCTTTTGATTCGGTTGCCAACTTCAGTATTTTCCACAATCAAAGCGACGCCATCCAATGGTTGGGTTTGGAAGAAGAGTCTGTGATCGCGAGCTGGGAAACCCTGACAAAACAAATCGAGAGAACGTAAAATCAAACATCAAGTTGTCTTGGTAGATTTTTTTGCCACTTTGACCACATATTCCACGATCTCGCCTGCAATATCAATACCGCTCACAGGCTGCATGGTATGAAATTCCATGGTGTGATTGATCTCATTGACCACAAGTCCCTTTTCAGGGTGCTCCACCAAGTCCACGCCAAGCAAGCCGCCGCCCACCGCCTTTGAAGCACGCAGACAAATATCTTCGATCTCCGGCGTGATCGGACACAACTCACCGCTGCCGCCGCGCGCCGTATTCGTGATCCAATGCTCCGAAGTGCGATACATCGCCGTCAATACACGGTCACCGATCATGATGACGCGAATATCACGCCCGGGCTTCTCAATGAATTCCTGAATATAAAAAACCGAATGCTGCACCGAACCCAGCGTGGACTTATGCTCCAGCACCGCCTCCGCCGCATCGCGGTCATTGACCTTCGCCAGCAACCTTCCCCACGAACCGACAACCGGCTTCAACACCACCGGATAGCCAAAGGCTTCAATCGCTTCCAACGCTGCTTCCGGCGTGAACGCAGTCACATTATGCGGCTGAGGCACACCATCACGTGCCAGCACAGCGCTGGTCATCAACTTGTCACCGCACACTTCCGCCACTGCCGCCGTGTTCACCGTTGGCACACCGAACGAGTTCAGCAAACGCAAGGCATACAGCCCGCTGTTGTAGCTGATACTGCGTTCCAGCACCGCGTCATACTGCTTCCACGGTTCAGGCTTCTCCAGGTCAAAACTAATCGCGCGGTCATCGAGACGGTCATAGTCAATGCCGCGTTTTTCCATCGCGCCAAAGATCCATTTCTCTTCAACACGCACACGGGAATATAGGACGCCAATCTTTAATCGTCGTTGCATAATGTTCTCCGTAGGGGCGACTCGCGAGTCGCCCCTACATCAAATAATTATTCACCCCAATCTTCCTGTTCCATCGGCGCGAGCTGCACAGCGGCAGGGTCGATCGAGGTCACTTCCAGATCCACGCCGCAATCCGAGCAGACGATGATCTCACCGGCTTCGGTTCCAGCCGCCAACTCAACCTGGGCTTCACATTCTGGGCATACAACTGTAGACATGATTTATTCTCCTTTGATTTTTGAAATTTGATTTTTGACCGATTGGAGACTCGTGCCGCCAACCGTATTTCTTTTATTGATGGATTCCAGCGGATCGAAAACTTTCACCACATCCGCCTCAAAAACTGGACTGATCGCCTGATACGCTTCGAGGGGCAGTTCCTCCATCCGAACATTCCCCTCCCCCGCCGCACGGACAACTTTCCCCGCCAGCGAGTGCGCTTCTCTGAACGGCACACCTTTCTCCACGAGATAATCTGCCAAGTCCGTCGCCATCATCGTCGAGTCGATGGCGCTTCGCATTCGTTCCGGCTTGACGGTGATCGTCCGCAACGCCGCCGCCATGACGGGTAATATCGAAAGCAAGGTATCCGTCGCTGCAAAGACAGGCGCTTTGTCTTCCTGCAAATCTTTGTCGTAAGGTAGAGGGCAACCCTTTGAGCGTGGACATCAACCCAGTCAGCAAGCCGATCATTGTCCCTGCCTTGCCGCGTGTCAGTTCAAAGACATCGGGATTCTTCTTCTGCGGCATCAGGCTAGAGCCAGTCGAGAAAGCATCGGAGAGTTCGAAGAAGCCAAACTCTGCGGTGGTGTACAAAACAATTTGTTCAGCCAATTTGCTCAAGTGGACAGATGCCATCGAACAGACGAACAAATACTCCGCTGCAAAATCCCGGTCTGAAACGGCATCGAGACTATTCTGCGAAACTTCCGCAAAGCCGAGGTTTTTCGCCAGTGCATCCCGGTCGAGGGCAAAGGGAGCGCCTGCTAAGGCACCGCTTCCCAACGGCAGAACGGATACGCGTTTGGTCAAGTCATTCAAGCGTTCCACATCGCGCTTCAACGCCCAATAGTGACTCAACCACCAATGTCCCAACAGAATTGGCTGCGCTCTCTGCAAGTGAGTGTAGCCCGGCATGATGGTCTCGCCTGCAAGTTCAGCCTGCTCCACCAATGCAGATTGCAGATTGAGGAATGCAGAATGAAGTTCAGGAATCGCCTGCAACATCCATAATCTGAAATCTGTGGCGACCTGGTCATTGCGGCTTCGTCCCGTATGAAGTTTGCCAGCGGCGGCACCGATGAGTTCGCTGAGTCTGCGCTCCACTGCGGTGTGGATATCTTCGTCAGAGGGTTGGAAGATAAACTCACCCGAAGCGAATTCTTTTCGGACGGTATCCAGCCCGAGCGAGATTGAGGCGTGTTCTTCATCCGTAAGAATGCCTGCGTTATGAATCGCCGCCGCCCAGGCAATGCTTCCATCCACATCCTGAATCGCCATGCGCTGATCAACAGGCAGGGACGAATTAAGCGCCCATGCGAGAGAGTCTAATGATTGAGTAAATCTGCCACCCCAAAGGGTCATGTGATTTCCTTTCGGTCAGTTAGTAAATTAGTAGATTGGTAAATTGGTGGCTTGGTTTGCCCAATGTACCAATCTACCGATTCCCAACTCACTAATCTCTCTTGAACTTCGAATAATCCGGCTTGGGCATATCGAGACCGGAAACGGGCAGACCGTTCATGGCGCGGACTTTCATGCTGAGACCATAAAGTCGAATGAAGCCTTCAGCATGGCTCTGATCGTAGACATCTTCTTGACCAAAGGTGGCGAAGTCTTCGCGATACAAACTGAACGGCGACTTGCGCCCGGCGGTGATGATGTTGCCTTTATAAAGTTTGAGGCGCACGGTGCCGGTGACGGGTCCCTGTGTGGAATTGACGAAGGCATCAAGCGCTTCGCGCAGCGGAGTGAACCACAAACCGTTGTAGGTGATCTCGGCATATTTGACGGCGACAACTTGCTTGTAGTGCAAAGTCTCGCGGTCGAGAATGAGCGACTCAAGTTCGCGATGAGCATAAAGAAGAATTGCGCCGCCGGGAGTTTCGTACACGCCATGAGACTTCATGCCCACAAGGCGATTCTCAACCAGGTCCACGCGACCGATGCCATGATTACCGCCAATGGCATTGAGGGTAGAAATGATCTTTGCTGGCGAAAGTTTTTCACCGTTGACAGAAACAGGATTGCCACTCTCAAATTCGATCTCCACATACTCGGCTTCATCCGGTGCATTCTCCGGCGAGGTGGACATCTGGAACATGATCTCTTCGGGTTCGTTCCACGGGTCTTCGAGCAAACCGCCTTCGTGAGAAAGATGCCAGAGATTTGAATCGCGTGAGTAAATAGATTTGATGGTGGCGGTCACAGGCACGTTGTGCTTCGCCGCATAGTTGAGCGCATCTTCGCGGGAGCGGATATCCCACTCACGCCATGGAGCGATGATCTTGAGGCGTGGGTCAAGTGCCATGACGGTCAGTTCAAAACGAACTTGATCATTGCCTTTGCCGGTCGCGCCGTGCGCGATCGCATCCGCGCCGGTTTCGTGCGCCACTTCCACGAGATGTTTTGCAATTAAAGGACGGGCAACCGAAGTGCCCAATAAATACTTGTGTTCATAGACCGCCCCCGCTTTGAGCATCGGGAAAAGATATTCACTGACAAATTCCTCCCGCATATCATGAATGATAAATTCGCTCGCGCCACTCTTGATGGCTTTATCTTCCAACTTGGCGAGGTCTTCATCGCCCTGCCCTACATCGGCACAGAAACAAACCACTTCACAACCGTAGTTCTCTTTCAACCACGGTACGATGACGGATGTATCCAACCCGCCTGAATAGGCTAATACAACTTTCTTGACACTAGGTTTTGACTTTGGACTCATTTTTACTCCTTTTGGATTCCCGAAGTTCTACTTCGGAAAATAATTTTTGAAATCGCGGAAGTAGAAATTCCGGATTCCGAAATAAAAACAGCCCATCCGAGAAGGATGGGCTGTTTTGGTCGACTATGCGTGTGTTAGTTCACGCTCGTGTTCGCATCGTCCAAACGAAAAGCTCCCAACCTTCTCTGGGAAGTGGGCTTGGTACGACGGGTACGAGGCATTACAAACAGGGTGAACATTTCGCGCAATTCTACTACCGTTATGAAATGAGTCAATGGTTTTACACAAGCCATTCTTAAGAGTACCCAAATGGGTAATTGAACAAACTCATCCCTTGACACATCTTACACACTCACATAGAATACCGCCCAATTATGTATAACGTTTTGACGAACACCAAGCACGGCTTGGGTATGACCATGACCACTACCTCCGGTACACACCGCGAGGCATTTGTGCTTGGTCAGAAATAACCGTCAGAACGGGTTTCAGAACACACAACGCCTCGCGGAAAACGCGGGGCGTTTTGTTATCAAAATCCCTTCTCTTTCAGAGAAGCGCCAAGGAGAATACTATGTCGAGAACACTGGTTATGAAATTTGGAGGAACCTCCGTCGGCTCAGCCGATGCATTGAAGAGCGCCATTCAGATCATCCGCGATGCGAAAAAGGATTGGGAACGAGTCGTCGTGGTGACATCTGCCATGTCTGGCGTGACGAACCTGCTATTGGACTCTGCCGCCTCAGCTTCGCAAGGGAAAGTGGATTCACTTCCAGCAACCGAATCTTCGCTGAGAGAAAAACACTTTGCCGCCGCCGATGCGCTCATCAAAGATGAGTCTTTGCGAGAACAGACGAAATCCGAGATCAACGCGCTCATCTTCTCGCTCGTGGACTTGTGCAAAGCCATCGCCGTACTCGGCGAAGCCAGTCCGCGAGCGATGGACACGGTGGCATCCCTCGGCGAAAGGATGAGTGTGCGTTTGTTGGGAGCTGTCGTCCACGATGCAGGCATTCCCGCCCAAGCCATTGAATCGACAGAGTTCGTCGTCACCAATGCTCACTTCCAGAATGCCCATCCCGATTTCAAGGTCACAACCGAAAAGACACGGGGGAAACTCAATCCACTCATGGATAAAGGCATTGTTCCCATTACAACTGGTTTTATCGGCGCAACCCCTGAAGGCGCAATCACCACGCTTGGTCGCGGCGGCTCGGATTATTCCGCAGCCATTATCGGCGCCGTGCTCCCTGCGGATGATGTCTGGATCTGGACAGATGTAGACGGCGTGATGACCACCGATCCGCGCATTGTGAGAGAAGCACAAACCCTTCCAGAGATCAGCTACAACGAGATCGCCGAACTCGCCTACTACGGCGCGAAAGTGCTACATCCCAAGACCATCCGCCCCGTGTTGGATGCGGGCATTGGTCTGCGCATTTGCAACACCTTCAATCCCAGCCACCCTGGGACGCGCTTGATTCCCAGTGTGAAGAGCAATGGCAAAGTGGAAGGAAAGGTCATCAAAGCAGTGACCGCCATCCGCAAGCAAAGGCTCATCACCATTGAAGGACGCGGTATGCTGGGCGTGCCTGGTGTCGCGGCGCGTGCATTCGGAGCTGTTGCATCCACGGGCACGAGCGTTCCGCTGATTACGCAGGCATCTTCGGAGCAGTCCATTTGTTTTGCCGTGCCTTCAGAGCTCGCCCCCACCGTGTTATCTTCTCTTGAAAAAGCATTCGCCAACGAGATCGCAGACGAAGACATTGACCGCGTTTGGTCCACCGAAGACATCTCCATCATCACCGTCGTCGGTGCAGGGATGCGGCACACGCCTGGGGTATCGGGACGTGTCTTCAGCAAGCTCGGCAATGACGGTGTCAACGTCCTCGCCATTGCGCAAGGTTCATCCGAAGTGTCCATTTCGCTCGTTGTAGATTCAGCGGATACGGAAAATGCGGTCAAGGCGCTGCATGAGTTGATCGTGAAATAATATCTGCAAAAGTCGAAGGTCAAAAGTTACACGCTTAAATACCTTTGACTTTTGACCTTCGACTAATTCTGCATTCATCATTAAAAATTCATCATTCAGGAGTTTCTCATGTCCCAATCTCAAATCCCCGTAGCCGTACTCGGCGCGACAGGTTCGGTCGGTCAGCGTTTTATTTCGTTGTTGGAAAATCACCCGTGGTTCAAGGTGGTGGCGCTTGCCGCATCAGACCGTTCAGCGGGACAGCCCTACGCCAAAGCGACTCGCTGGGTATTGGATACGCCCATGCCCGAATATGCCCGTGACATGGTCATCGTGCCTGCCAACACGGATGCGGTGCAGGCGAAGATCGTCTTTTCAGCCTTGCACACCGAGATCGCAAATGAACTGGAGCCTGCCTTTGCCAAAGCAGGCGCGGCAGTCTGCTCGAATGCGTCATCGTATCGCCGCGGAGAAGATGTGCCGCTGCTCTTACCTGAGATCAACGCGGAGCATATTCAACTGGTGAAGCATCAGCGCAAGAACAAAGGCTGGAGCGGATGCATTGTCACCAACCCAAACTGCACGAGCACAGGTCTAACGATTGCGCTCAAAGCCTTGGACGAGTCTTTTGGCGTGAAGAAAGTTTTCATGGTCTCATTGCAGGCGCTTTCGGGAGCAGGCTACCCTGGCGTGCCGTCGCTCGACATCATGGACAACATCATCCCCAACGTGGGCAATGGCGGCGAAGAAGAAAAAGTGGAATGGGAGCCGCGCAAGATGCTGGGCAAATTCAACGGCGGCAAAATTGACATGGCAGGCATCACATTCAGCGCACATACCAATCGCGTGGCGGTGATCGATGGTCACACCGTGTGTGCGAGCGTGGCATTGGACAAACCCGTGGAGCCAGAAGTTGCGATTCAAGCGTTACGCGATTACGCGGCAAAACCGTCAGCGAGGAATCTGCCGTCGACGCCCAAACCAGTCATCGAGGTCAGAGATGAAGCGGATCGCCCACAGCCAAGACTCGACCGCATGGCAGGCAAAGGCATGACGACAGTAGTCGGTCGCGTGCGCAGAGATCCCATCCTTGATCTTAAATTTGTTGTACTATCCCACAACACGATTCGCGGTGCGGCAGGTGCATCGATCTATAATGCCGAGTTGTTGGTGAGTGAAAATCTTTTATAGTGATGACCCAAAAGGGTAGTCTTATTATCCGTTACGAAAAAAGACTTGACACAATCATGAACCGCATGATATAAACCGCGAAATTAAATATTCGCTCTTATCCAGAGAAGCTGAGGGACCGACCCTTTGAAGCTTCGGCAACCAAACGAAAGTTCAGGTGCCAAATTCGGCAAATACGAATGACACAGTCATTCATATCTGGAAGATGAGAGGACGGTGTAGACGTATACCTCTTCTTGTACTTTCAGAAGAGGTAAATTTTTTAAGTCGTGCGCAATGTCATTCTGAGACGCGATAGCGGCGAAGAATCTCTGAGACTATCATAGAGATCCTTCGCTTTCGCTCAGGATGACAATCTGACAAAATTATCTCTTCTGACGGGCGGAATTAATTTAATAAAAATTTTATACAAGAGGAGATACTTCAAATGTCCACAGATCGCAAGTTAGGTTTCGCCACCCGCCAGTTACATGCGGGCTATTCACCCGATGCCACCACTGGCAGCCGCGCCGTGCCGTTGTACCAAACAACGAGCTATCAGTTCAAGAACACGGAACATGCCGCGAATTTGTTCGCGCTCAAAGAGTTGGGAAATATTTACACGCGCTTGATGAACCCGACCACCGATGTGCTTGAACAGCGCATTGCTGCACTCGAAGGCGGCGTTGCGGCTCTGGCTGCAAGCTCGGGACATGCCGCGCAAGCACAGGCAATTTTCACGTTGTGCAGCGCAGGTGACCATATCGTTTCGTCATCCCGTTTGTATGGCGGCACGTACAACCAGTTCGCCTACACCCTGCCCAAGCTGGGGATCAATGTCACTTTTGTTGACCCAAGCGACCCGAAGAATTTTGAAGCAGCCATTCAGCCGAACACAAAAATTATTTACGGCGAGACTCTCGGCAACCCTGACATCTCTGTCTTCCCGTTTGAAGAAGTATCCGAGATCGCGAACAAGCACAAACTGATCTTATTTATCGACAACACCTTTGCCACTCCGTATCTTTTCCGCCCGTTCGAATATGGCGCGCACGTGATCACCCACTCGACCACCAAGTTCATCACGGGCAATGGCACATCCATCGGCGGCATCATTGTGGATGGCGGCAATTACGATTGGAGCAACGGCAAGTTCGAGAATTTCAATACGCCCGATCCCTCATATCACGGTCTCGTGTATTCCTCCATCGCCGCGGCGGGACTTCCCCCATTTGCGATCAAAGCACGCGTGCAGGTTCTTCGTGACCTTGGCGCCTGCCAATCTCCGTTCAACGCATGGCAAACTTTGCTTGGGCTCGAAACCCTCAACTTGCGCATTGACCGTCATGTGCAAAACACGCAAGCTGTTGCCGAATATCTTGAGGCTCATCCCAAAGTTAGCTGGGTCAAATACCCTGGACTCAAGAGCCACCCCGATTATGCTCGTGCCAAGAAGTATCTTCCCAAGGGTGCAGGTGCAATTCTCGGATTTGGTATCAAAGGCGGCGCAGAAGCTGGCAAGAAATTCATCGAAAGCCTGCAACTCTTCAGCCATCTCGCCAATGTTGGTGACGCGCGCAGTCTCGCCATTCACCCTGCCACCACACACAGTCAACTCAGTGACGAGCAGCAAGTCTCCGCTGGCGTCAGCCCCGATTTCATCCGCTTGAGCATTGGTCTCGAAGACTTCGAAGACATCAAGTGGGATCTGGATCAAGCGCTTAACGCGTAAATGCAGAAGTTAGAATGCGGAATGATGAAATTTATTCATCATTCCGCATTCAACATTCATCATTCAAAAAATGCCTGTAAAAATCCCCTCCACTCTCCCCGCTCGAACCACTCTCGAAAACGAGAACATCTTCGTCATGGACGAAGACCGCGCCATTCATCAGGATATCCGCGCTTTGCGTGTTGCCATCCTGAACTTGATGCCCACCAAGATTTCTACTGAAACACAAATTCTACGTTTGCTTTCCAACTCGGCATTACAGGTGGAAGTCACCTTACTCAACACCGCCACACATGAATCCAAGAATACTGACGCAGACCATCTCATGGAACATTACGTCACCTTTGATGATGTAAAAAACGAAAAATTCGACGGACTCATCATCACAGGCGCGCCCGTTGAGCAGATGCCCTTCGAGGATGTGGATTACTGGCAGGAACTCCAACGCATCATGGATTGGTCAGAGACCAACGTTGAGTCCACCTTCCACATTTGCTGGGGAGCACAGGCGGGCTTGTATCACAAATACGGGATTCCGAAATATGACTTGCCCCGCAAGATGTTCGGCGTCTTTGAGCACCGCCTCTTAAATCGGACCGAAAGCCTGATGCGCGGCTTCGATGACATTTTCCTCGCTCCGCACTCCCGTCACACCGAGATCCGCCGCGAAGACATAGAAAAACATTCCGACTTGCAAATCCTTGCTGAATCTGATGATGCTGGTATTTACATCGTCAGTGACAAAGACGGACGCAATCTCTACATCACAGGTCACTCTGAATACGACCCATTCACCCTCAAAGGCGAATACGACCGAGATGTGAACAAGGGCTTGTCCATTCACGTGCCGAAAAATTATTATCCCAATGATGACCCGAGCAAAATGCCCAACGTCCGCTGGCGCGGGCATGCCAACTTGTTGTACGCGAACTGGCTGAACTATTACGTTTATCAGTCCACGCCGTTCGACCCAAATGAAATTCCAAAGAGAAATAAATGACCTCACCCCGTAAATTCGGTTTCAACACACGTCAACTGCACGAAGGCTACACTCCCGACCCAGCCACAGGTAGCCGCGCCGTTCCGATATATCAAACCACTGCTTACGACCTGCAAAGCACAGACCGCGCCGCGAGACTTTTCGCCTTGCAAGAGAGCGGCAACATTTACACGCGCATCTCGAACCCCACCAGCAACGTCTTTGAAAAACGCATTACAAGTCTCGAAGGCGGAGTTGGCGCCGTGGAAGTAGGTTCAGGTCATGCCGCGCAGGCCACCGCCATCCTCACCATTTGCGAAGCAGGCGACCACATCGTTTCCACATCCACACTGTATGGCGGCACGGTCACACAATTCAAATCCACTTTTCCGAAACTCGGCATCAACGTCACATTGGTTGACCCCAGCGACCCTGAAAATTTTCGCCGCGCCATTCAACCGAACACAAAAATAATCTACGGCGAAACCATCAGTAACCCACTCGGCAACATCTTCCCTTTCGACGAAGTTTCCAAGATCGCGCACGAGCACGGCATCCCATTGATGATCGACAACACCTTCGCCACGCCATACCTCTGTCGTCCCTTCGAATGGGGCGCGGACATTATCACCCACTCTACAACGAAATTCATCGGCGGGCATGGCACCACCATGGGCGGAATCATCGTGGATGGCGGTAAATTCAATTGGAGGAAGAGCGGGCGCTTCAAAAACTTCACCGAGCCTGATACTGCCTACCATGACGTTGCCTACGCCGATGACTTTGGTCCGCTGGCGTTCATCTCAAAAGCGCGCGCAGGTATTTTGCGTGATTTTGGCACAGTTCAGCAACCCATCGCTTCATGGTTCCTCCTGCAAGGACTCGATACCCTCTCCCTGCGCATGGAACGTCATGTGCAGAACGCACAGCGTGTTGCTGAATTTCTTGAAAGTCACCCCAATGTGAACTGGGTCTCGTACGCAGGTCTTGCCAGTCACCCTCATTACGAACGCGCAAAAAAATATCTTCCGCTTGGAACAGGTGCGGTGATGGGATTCGGCGTAAAGGGCGGCAGAGAGGCGGGCGCGAAATTCATCGACAACCTGCAGCTCTTCAGCCACGTTGCTAACATCGGTGACACACGCTCACTGGCAATCCATCCCGCCAGCACCACCCACAGTCAACTATCCGACGAAGAGCAAACCGCCGCAGGAGTCAGCCCAGACTTTATTCGTTTGTCTATTGGTTTGGAAGACATCGAAGATATTCTCTGGGATCTGGATCAGGCGCTTCGCTCTTAATCTCTTTCCTGCGAGTACACCCCGATCAATCGTCCCATGATCAGAGCGACGTACAACACCCCCACCATCCCTTCCACCGTCGCCAGTGAACGCGCCCACGCATTGAGAGGAAGCACATCACCATAACCGAGCGTAGCAAGTGTGACAAAACTGAAGTACACCAACTGCTGCCACTGCGGTGCGACTCCCAATCCGTTATCCACGAAGGCATTCACATCCAATCGGCTGATGATGACATATAGCGGTGTGAACATGGCGGCAATGAAAATATAGACCGTGATGGCGGTCATCATCACGCTCGTATCCACGACTTTGGATGTGTAGATGTAGCGCACCAGCGCAATCGTCATCAACAACTGGGCAGGGATGATCGCCAACTGCGAAAGAATCGCAACAAAGCTTGAAGATGGGGCAAAGAACGAGATCACCGCGCAGACCATCCACGCCACAGCCGCAATACTGGTTTGAATGAAATGTTTGTTATCTTCGCTGGTCACCAATACACCGATCACGAACATCAACGCATACGCCAGCAAAAAGATGATATTTCCCAACCCGCCCATGTACAGCGTCAGCGGATATCCAAAATTAAGTGCCGCGACCAAAAGCAGCAGCAATCCCACCCTGCCATAAAAACGCAAAGATAATTTCTCGATCATTCTTGCTCCATGATGTTATGATTTACACACAACACTATTTTACTTCGCCCGTTGCAGTAAGTTTATAAAATCCAATCTTCAATCATCATTCCAAATGCCTAACATCGCCCTGCGTCCTGTGCTCCCCGCCGATCTACCCATTCTCTTTCAACAACAACTTGATCCACAAGCGGTTGCCATGTCTGCCTACCCAGCCAAAGACCGTGGCGAGTTCATGCGGCACTGGGAAGGCATTATGAAAAACAAAAATGCGACCGCGCGCGCCATTCTCTACAAAGAGAAGATCGCAGGTCACATCATTTGTTGGAAAGAAGGCAAATACGAACAGCGGATCGGCTATTGGATCGGCAAAGAATTTTGGCGGCGCGGGATTGCCAGCACAGCCGTGGCGGAATTTTTACTGCTCATGAAAACCCGCCCGTTGTTCGCAGAAGTGGCAAATCACAACCTTGCTTCACAAAAAGTTTTGCAGAAAAACGGATTTACGCTTCACGATGAAGGTGGGAAAATCTCAATGTACAAGCTAGAGAAATGAAGTTGCCGTTCTTCGCAAGAGCGGATATGGAATTACCTTAACATCCATTTTTTCCGCACCCAGAAAATTAACAAAGCGGGCAAATCCACGTGCCAGAGCTTCAGCAAAGGCTTCATCTTTGGCAAGGGCTTTATCTTCGAGCCAGAAACCTAAAATCACGAATGTATTTGTGGTTCTGTCTAACTTGCTATCAAAGCGGGCAACCAGACGGTCTCCCCATAAGACGGGCAACACGTAATAACCATATTTGCGTTGGTGTTCCGGCTTGTAAACTTCCCACACATAATCAAACCCGAACAACTCTTTGGCACGCCCACGCGCACTAACATGATCCAGCGGCGCAAGAAAAACGGCTTCTTCGGTCGTCGTTGTATCTACAGGTTTCCATACTTTTGGAATACGACCAACGCTTAAGCCTGAAATGATCTTCTCATCTTCTGTCAACGCATATTGAGTCGCCTTCCAGCCCTCCACTTTTACTTCGATGATCTCGCCGTCTGCCAGCATGCCTTCAAGAAGTTTTTTCGCTGCCCGGTCGGGTTCGCCGCGTCCATAGGAATCACCAGTACGTTTAATGCGCGTGATGCCGCCAAAGCTGATTTCTTTTCTAACGAGAAAACGATCCGCCTCATCCTGAGTCTTTTCGTAGATCAATTCTTTCGGTGCGATGTTTTCCGTCAGTGCATAGACCCGCTCAAACCGTTCGCGATGATGCGTCATCACCTCACCGGTGCGCCACAAATAATACAAAGCCAGAGCGCTATCTTTTCGTCCGCGATAACTTTGAGTCTTTTTGTGGTCTGCCGCTTCAAAGTCGCGATTACTCACGGTTCCTCGATCCTTCAAAATGGCGCAGACTTCAACAATTGCCTTTGCATGATCCTTTGCCATCTGCCGCAGGCGCGAGTCACCGTATCCCCCATCCCGTTCGCGATGCATCACCACCCGCCAGTAGGGCAATTCCTCCATCGGGCGCGCCGCCAACCAGCCACCCCAATCGAAGAACTTTCTCTGTTTGTAGGCGGCATCTTCCCAAAGTTCGGGTTTGTAATTGAGAACACGGCTATATAAAGAAATATCCTGACTGCGTGCAATCATCTGTAACGGGTCAAGTTGAAGATATTCCATGGTGCGCATGGCTTGCTCGGTACCTTTGAGTCCGCGCCAGCGGCGACCGGGCCACAAACCTTGTTTACCAAGAATAAAACGGCGGGCAGTTTCGAGGTCTATAGTCAGCATAGGTTTCTTTATTTATTGGCTTTCCAAACCCGCCAACCATGCGCGGATATCCGACTCATGGTCATCACGGAAATGATCAAAAATCTCGCCAACCTGAAAACGCTGTTCACCCAACCAAACAAGATAGAACATTCGCCCCTTATGCTGCACCTCTTCGATGCGGACATCCTCGGGTAAATTCTCAATGACGGCAAAAAATTGGTGAAACATTTGGCGGGCATTATCCAACACCTCGCTCACCGAACGACCCCGATTGGATTCATAGATCCAAGCATTGACCTCATCATCCGTTTGTAATTCTGCGGGCCAGGGCGGGAGCGGTTCCGGAGCACCATGAGCCGCAGCCTGTATGCGGGCGGTAACCCAGGGCTGATAGCAAGTCAGATGAGCAACCATATCTTTCATCGACCAATCTCCATTCACACCGGGTACCTCCATACGTTCAGGTCCGATATGGTCGAGAAATTCTTCCCAGTGCTGATGTTCTGCCCTCAACCAGATTAAGAGTTCAGTTTTGTTCATAGTTGTTTCCTTTAGCAGCCGAAAATGTTCAACGCCACCTTGTCACCCGGTCTATAACACTTTCACTCCGCAATTCCTGGCAAACCTTCTTCAAGCGCGGATACGCTCCCTGCCACTTCAAGTCTGTGAGTGTTTCCTTTAAAGGAACATCCGTCCTTAAGGTGGACAATTCTCTAAACAACAATGCGTCTTTGTAGTTATTTTGCAAATTTCCAAGCAAGGTTGTAGCACGCCCCAAGCCAAGTGGAATTTTATTTGGGTCTTTTGGAATCGCTTCAATATGTTTGTATTTCGCCAGAACGGTTGATGTAGATTTCTCACCCCAACCTTGAATGCCAGGGTAGCCGTCAGCGGAATCCCCCACCAAGGCGAGAAAGTCAGGAATCGATTCAGGACTGACGCCGAACTTTTCGATCACACCTTTTTCATTTAGAGTGATCTCACGACGCCTATCCCAGCATATAACGCGGTCGCCATCCACCATCTGCGTCAGGTCTTTATCGACGGAACAGATCACGATCTGCTCCACGGATTTGACTTTCTTAAACTTCGCCACTGCTGTAGCAATCGCATCGTCCGCTTCAAACTTGACCATGGGCCAAGTCACCAACCCCAAGGCTTTGATCGCCGCCTCAGCCACTGGAAATTGATTCAAGATGATCGGGTCAACCCCTTCACTGGATTTATAGCCTTTGTACATCTTATTGCGAAAGGACTCAATGACATGGTCAAACGCAACAGCGACATGGGTCACTTCCGGGTCGGAGAGCAGCAAGAGCATACTGCGCAGCATTCCAAGCGTGGCACCAACTTCCTGTCCACTTTGAGATTTCTTGGGCGGTGCGCCGAAATGAGCACGGAATAATTCGTAAGTGCCATCTACCAAATGGATTTTCATGCAGACTCCTTGTATGCTCTTGCTCTTTTTTATTTTAAGTTAGTTGAAAACGTTGATAGACAACGCCGGTAGGAAGCGCTGAAGACTCTATCAGATTAAGGTTGACGCGTTTTCCATCCGGGAACATGCGCTTGCCCATGCCAAGCACAAGCGGATACACATGCAGGGACAGCTCATCCACCAAATCATTTTCGATCAAAGCCTGAACCAGAACGCTGCTTCCATCCATGATAATGTTCTTGCCGGGCTGCCCCTTCAACTTGCGGACCTCTTCGATCACATTTCCGCGGATGATGGTCGAGTCGCGCCAGGCATCTGCGGACTTCAATGTGGATGAAACAACAAACTTCTTGAAGCCATTGAACGGGTCTTCGTCTGGATTAGGCTCAAAGGCTTCGCCGTGGGTCTGCCAGGTTTTGCGTCCGAGCAGCAGGGTATCGGCATCTGCAAATATCTGACCGAAGTGGGCGCCAATATCGTCGTGCCAGTACGGAATGGTCCAACCGCCGTGGGTGAAGTCGCCATCGGTATCTTCTGTGGGGCTGCCGGGTGCCTGAATGACACCATCCAACGTAATGAACTCGTGCACAATTATTTTTCTCATGGTTTCTCCTATCTAATAGTAAAAGTAATTAGTGTCTAAAAAATAAAAAACCTACAACGTCCCATGACGAGACAATCGAAATCTGAGATGTTGCTTTACACTGGGCCACTCAGTAATCAAAATACTGTACATAACACTATCCCGAACCGACCCATCACGGCGCATGGCATGATGACGCAAAATACCGTCCTTCTTTGCACCCAACCCTTCGATCGCTTTCTGCGAATTGAAGTTGAAATTATCGGTACGCAAGCCAACCACTTTGCATCCTAGTGTATCGAAGGCATGTGCCAGCAGCAGCAGCTTGCAAACTGTGTTGACATGACTCTTCTGCCAGCTTTTGGAATACCAGGTATAGCCGATCTCCACGCGATCGATATTGGCAATCACATCGTGATAGCGAGTACTCCCAACAATTTTTCCATTTGTTAGTTCACGAACCGCCCAAGGCAGCATGTGCCCCGCTTGATAGCCTGCCAATGCAGTTTCAATATATTTCCTGGTTTCTTCCGGGTTTGGCACAGAGGTAAACCACAGATTCCAAAGTTCGCCATCCGCTGCCGCCGCAGAAAGATCCGTTTCATGCTCAATCGTCAGCGGTTCAAGCCGAATACCATGACCTTCTAATATTATGGGAGAGAGTTTGATCATCGTAGATACCATCCATTTAACAGAGTATGTTTTATAAATTCTACACGACTCTTCCAAGAACCATGTCTATCGTGTGATCACGCCCACCCAAAAGCAGTCGATTCCCAACTCAACAAGTCGCCCTCAATATGATCTTTTATGCCCACCTTTTCCATTAGATACATAAGCTGGGCACGGTGATGCATATTATGAGTAAGCACATGTCCGATCGCACCGCCAAATGTTTTCAAACGTGGAGGGTTGTCCAGAATATCCCAAAACGAATCGTCAAAGCGGTTTTCACGTGCAATTTTGCGGGCAAGATTTGCGAATTCTCGGCTTACATCCACCAGTCTCTGTCTTAATTCTGGAATGGACCTGCCCTGTTTATCCTGCACGGGGCGTTCATGGATCAGGTCTGTCCACGTTTCAAGGTTTTCGATCATATGAAGAAATGTTTCTCGAAGCGAGCGATGGTCGATATCAAAATTCTTATCCAACAGCTCATCTGAAAGACCTGCACAGTCATTAAGCAGCTGTTGGGTTGTCCATGTATCATGCGCGAGGAGACGGTCAAGAATATCCACTATTTACTTCCACTCAGTGGGTATTTCTTTTTATTTCAAATTTTTATCCAGAGATCAATTCCAGCCTGGTCTTTCAATGCCTTGGTTCCAGTATAGGCTTCTTCGCCTTGCATCTTAAGGTCATGTCCGCAAAATACAGCCATGCGCCGGTTTTTCTAATCCATTCCTAGCAACTGTTGCGCCTTCTAACCTTTGAAATCTGCGATTTTGAAATACAAGATGAATGCGCCCGGCAATTTTCGTCCCCCACAGAACTTAAAAGTCACTAAATACTCCCCTTTGAAATTGAAGGATGGCGCCTTCCATTTGATCTCTTCGTTGATATCTTTATTCACACCTTTGATGATGGAGCGCAGCGCCTCCACCTCCGCCTTGAGCGGGTGACTGAGATTCTCGAGGAATTCATCCACCTTATCCGTGCGGCTGACGGGCGAGCCTTTCTTCTTTAGCGGTTTTCCCGCTTTATCTTGTTTGAAAGACAAACCTTGTGCCTTGAGCGCTTCATGCAAAATCCTCAACGCCTTCGGTCCCATGCCGTGCAGTTGAGCAAGCTCAGCTTCGGTAACTTTGGTCAACTGTTTGAGATTGGTATATCCCGCTGCTTCCAAGGCACGTGTGGCAGGAGCACCGATCTTGGGAAAATTAGAAACCGTCATACACAACTCCTTATGCCAACTCGCCTTCGGGCAAGGTCTCAGGGACATCTTTCATATATCTGTCAGAAAGCAACTTGTAATATTTTGTGTTCATGGCGACTATGGTCAGGATCAAGCCAATAATACCCGTAACAACGAATACCAAAGCGATACCTCTAGCAGGTCCGGTGCCGAACCAACTGCCAATCAGACCCACACCTGCGCCGGTTGTCATGAACGGGATGAAAAAAGTCTCAGCAATGGGACCAATTAAAAAGGTCGTCAGAGGCGAGGCGGATTGTTCCACACTTTGGGCAAATCCAAAAACACGTCCCTGTCTTTCCTGTGGGACAACTTTTTGAAGGATCGTCTGCTCGGCAGCTTCGATGAAGGGCACAACACTGATATAGATGAACATACCCACCGAAAGCAAAATAATGGAAGGTTGAATGGTAAAGACTGCCGAGATAATCCAGATGATGATATTGGCAGCGAACATCGCCACCAGTGGATTCTTCCCCAAGCCATACTTTGAAATGAACAAGCCGCCCACAATAAATCCGCAACTGATCACGGCAAACAACAAGCCCCATGTTTCAACTGAAACCAATGACAATCCATAGGCATCCATGAGACCCATGAAGGTGCCGCCCAAAAAGTTGTTGATGGTGCTGAAAAGGATCAACGCCATCAAGCCAGGAATCGCTGCGACCACGGCAAAGGTGCCGCGCAAATCCACTTTGGGTTGATGCTCAAGATGCACAATTTCTTTTTCAGGAATGACCAAGAACCAAAGATGCAAGATCGAAAGGATCATCATGACAATGCCAAGGATCAACACATAAAACATGCCGCCCGCGCCTACTAACAAACCACTGATGGCGGAACAGATCAAGAAGGCGATTCCAAAGGCAGTGCCAGTGAGACCGTTGGCTTTGGCACGCTCCTCTTCAGGAATTAATATGGTGACCAAAGTTGGCACTGCAATCGAGCGTAAATTTCCCGCGATCACACCGACGAGAAGAAGTACGTTAAGAATCCATAACGTAACACTGGTTGGTTCTTTCCATGTTTCGGCAGGCGTGCTTATATAAAGCACAAAACCAATTATATAAATGATCAAAGAAATCACGCCCGAAAGGATCATGACCGTCTTTTTCTTGTTATGATCAACCAAACTGCCAAACCAAATACCCAGGCTTGCCGTCATGACCAGATAAATTCCTGAAACGATCGAAGTCGCAGTGACGGATTTGGTTTCAAGGTAAATAAAAAATATCATCGCAAACCAAACCGTCATGTTCGTGACGTTGGCGAGAACTGTATTGGCGAGAATTTGATAAAAAGTTTTCACTGCTATCCTTATTTATTTCTAAAATTACGCTCTATTTACTCAAAGATTCAGAAGCAATTCAAACAACTAATCTTTCAAATACGCACTGGTGAGCGATTGCTTCGCTTTCAATAATTCTTTAGGTGTGCCTTCGAACATGACCTTGCCGCCTTTGCTGCCGCCTTCGGGACCCATGTCAATGATCCAATCGGCGTTCTTGATGACATGCAAATTATGTTCGATGACCACGACCGTATTGCCTGTGTCCACGAGACGGTTGATGACTTCCATGAGATGACCAATATCAGACATGTGTAAACCCGTAGTCGGTTCGTCCATGATGTAGATGCTTCCCTTTTTGTGCAGTTCGCTGGCGAGTTTAATGCGTTGACATTCACCACCCGAGAGCGTGCTCAACGGTTGACCGAGTCCGAGATAATCCAAGCCCACATCACTCATGGCTTGTAGTTTTTTCTTCACTTCCGGAAGTTCGAAATAAGCCAGCGCTTGTTCAACGTTCATAGACAAGACTTCTGAAATATTTTTCCCATTCAGTTTATATTCCAATACTTCATCTTTGAAGCGCCTGCCTTCGCACACTTCGCAGGGCGATTTCACACTATCGAAAAATGACAACTCGGTATAGATCACGCCCAGTCCCTGACAGTTTTCGCAGGCGCCCTTCGAGTTGAAACTGAACAACGAAGCCTGCACCTTGTTCGCCGATGCAAACGCCTTGCGGACATCGTCCAGAATGCCCGTGTATGTGGCGGGATTGGAACGACTGTTGACTCCCACCGCCGATTGATCGATCACAACAGCATCGGGATGTTGGTGCTGAAAGACTTCATTGATAAGCGAACTTTTGCCAGACCCAGCCACGCCCGTCACCACGGTCAGCACGCCCATTGGAATGTTCACACTGACATTCTGTAAATTATTGACCTTCGCATTCTTGATCGGTAGTTTACCCGTCGGCTTGCGGAACTCTTCTTTGATCGGCACGGATTGCTGCATATGCCTGCCCGTGAGCGTGTTCGCCTTGAGCAGATTTGCATAACTGCCTTCGTAGACGATCTCACCTCCATGTGGACCCGCAAGCGGACCCACATCCACGATATGGTCTGCCGCTTTGATCACATCCGGGTCATGCTCCACCACAATGACCGTGTTGCCCTTGTCACGCAGTTTCTGCAACAACTCGTTCATGCGATGCACATCACGCGGATGTAACCCCACGCTTGGCTCATCGAAAATATAGATCACATCGCTCAGGCTGCTGCCGAGGTGCTTGACGATTTTTACGCGTTGCGACTCTCCGCCTGACAATGTATCCGTCTCACGGTCGAGGCTAAGGTATTCCAAGCCAATATCGGCAAGATTCTGTAATCGCTCCACAAGCGCTTTGACGATCGGCTCGGCGGCAGGTGTTTTGATCTTCTTTACGACTTCAATCAATTCAGGGATTTCCATACTCGTCAGATCGGCGATGTTGTACCCGTTGATCTTGCATTTCAGGATGGTCTTGTTCAACCGCGCGCCATTGCATTCGGAACAGGGACCCATCGTCATGAAAGGCTCGATCGACTTTTGAGTCCGCTCAGACTTGGTTTTTAGATCCTGCTTGATGTACTTGTTGGTAAAGCGGTTGATGATGCCTTCGTAGGTCAGGTTGAAGTCTTTTGCCCCCATTTTGGTCTTGACCTTGATGGGTTCGCTATATAAAAGATCATGCATTTCCTTCTGGGTATATTTGGATATTTTCTTATCCGGGTCGAACAAACCCGTATTGATTACATTGCTCCAGCCCCAACTATCCACCGCATATTCTGGAAACAAAATAGCGCCTTCATTCAAGGACTTGGATTTGTCCAGGAACTTATCCATATCTACATCCAGCTTGCGACCGAGTCCGTTGCAGTTCGGGCACATCCCTTGCGGGTCGTTAAAGCCGAATACGTTGGTGGGTCCCACGTGGGGCTGACCGATGCGGGAAAACATCATGCGTAGGATCGTGTTGATATCGGTGATCGTGCCCACGGTCGAGTGTGAGCCGCCGCCCATCCGCTTCTGATCCACCACAATGGACATGCTCAAGTTCTCGATGGAGTCCGCTTCAGGTTGGGAATACTTCGGCAAAAAATTCCGCACGAACATGCTGAAGTTTTCATTGAGCAGGCGCTGTGATTCGGTCGCGATCGTGTCGAACACGATAGATGATTTACCCGAGCCGGATACGCCCGTAAAAATGGTGATCTTGCGTTTGGGGATGCGCAGCGAGACGTTCTTTAAATTGTTCTCGCGTGCTCCGCGAATCTCAATATATTCCTGGGGCATGGTCTCTCCTCTGAAATCTCTGCCAAAAACAAAGCGGGCAGGTAAAAGCAAGGTTGCTTTTGCCCGCCCGTGACAAACGAACTATGATTTTAGAACATTTTTTCTATTCAGTCAAGACAATTAACGCACGGCTTTTTTCACGAGTGCTGTGATTTTCGCCTCTTCAGCAGATGTCAACTTAATGAGCGCGAAACTGGCTGCCCACATATTGCCATCATCAAGCATCGCATCCGGCTGAAAGCCGAAGGTTGCATACCGCACCCCAAACTTGCTCGCCGCCTGAAAGAAGCAAATGACTTTGCCATCTGCATTGGCATAGGCAGGCATGCCATACCAGGTCTTCGGCATCAGTTCTGGCGCAGCCGCGGTGACGATCTCATGAATGCGCTTCCCCATCGAGCGATCCGTTGGGTCTTTCATTCCGGCAATCGCAGCAAGAATGGCTTTTTCACCTTCGGCTCTGTCCTTGCCTGCACGCGCTTCTGCCTTCAACTCTTGGGCGCGTGCCTTCATCGCGGCTTTTTCATCGGCGGTAAATCCTTCTGCTTTTTGGGTGGACTTTTTGACTGGGCTCATGGAAATCTCCTTATCGATATCTTGCAGTAAAATCAATTTAGTTATATAATAAAGATACTTTATTATAAAGATAATGTCAAGGGATATTCCATGCAGAAACCAACAAAGACCGATTTGAAAATACGAGCCCTCATGGCAGTGCGAGATTACGGGGTAAATCTCACCCACTTTCGCAACGCCATGAACGAATGGGCAGGGCTCAACGCCACCGACATGGAATGCCTGAGGCTGTTATCGCAAAAGGGTACCGCCACCCCCACTGAACTTGCCAGACATACGGGGCTCACTTCGGGTGCAACCACCGCCATGCTCGACCGCCTTGAAAAAGCAGGCTTGATCGAACGCCGACCCAACCCCAATGACCGCCGCGGCACATTGATCGCTCCGGAAAAATCGAGCAATGCCAAAATGGCAGCCTGGTTTGAGTCAGCGAGAAATGCGCAAGAGGCGTTGATGTCCACTTATTCCGAAAGTGAGTTGGAGATCATCGCTGATATATTTGAACGCTTCGCCAAACTATGGGATGATGAACGTAAAAAGGTTCAAAAAAAGCAATAGACCAAGTCTGATCATTTTTTTCAAGCACTCTTCTTTTTTGTTTTTTTCTTCCCATCTAATTTCAGCTTCCCGGAATCATCTCGATGTGTGCCTGTAGTGTGCTTGAGTGTAAAGGTATCACCATGTTGAATGACATGGATGATGGCTCTGGCATGCCCAGTGCCGAGTCCATAATCGGTTTTTAGCCAATTCATCAGGTCTTTAAATTCGGTAAGTTTTTTCTTTTTCGCCTCAGCGATAAATTGCTTCGGGGTTTTTCCTGTCTTTTCTTCCACATTATCTAAATATGCTTGAAATGACATGTTTTACTCCTATACATACACATTTTTTTCAATTACAAACGCGCAGATGCAACCGCACCTGCTCGCTCATAATTCACCACGATAACACCGCTTGAACCGACCAGGCTTTCGGTCACCTTAAACGTCGCTGGAACTGTACCTTCGGCAAACAAGCGCTTTCCACTGCCCAAGGTGATCGGATAGATCATCAGCCAGAACACATCCACCAGGTCATGCTTGATGAGAGTTTGAAGAAGATTACCGCTTCCCCACACATGCAAGTCTGGTCCTTCCTGTTGCTTAAGTTTCCCAACTTCACCTGCAATATCTCCGCTTAAAAATACAGACGGCTGCCATGCACTGGAAGTTCTGGTATTCGAAGCAACATACTTGGTCGCTGTATTAACATTCGCCCACACATCGCCATGATGCGGCCAATACGGTTCCCAAATTTCAAAGGTCTTGCGCCCTAATAACAGGTCAAATGATTTGTTCATTTGCTCCCGCAAGGCTTTTCCAAGGATCGCATCCGAATATGATGCGATCCAACCGCCATGCATGAACCCGCCGCTGGTATCCTCGTCCTTTCCGCCTGGGGCTTGAATGACACCGTCGAGGGAGATGTGCTCAAGCACAACAATTTTTCTCACGATTTATTCACCGTCATACGCCTTTTGCAAGTCCGCCACAATGATCTTTTTCATATTAAGCATGGCATCCATGACACGCCCGGATTTTTCACGATCTGGGTCGTTCATTAACTCGCCCAACTGCTTGGGCACGATCTGCCAGGACAAGCCATATTTATCCTTAAGCCAGCCACACATCGACTCTTCGCCCCCATCGGCGATCAGTGCATTCCAAAAATAATCCACTTCGGCTTGGTCTTCGCAATTCACAAACATCGAAATTGCTTCATTAAACTTGAAGGCAGGTCCTGCATTCAACCCTATGTAATCCTGCCCCTCCAACTCAAACGCAACCGTAAAGACTTTGCCATTCGGATCGCGTGAGATATTATATATTTTTGAATTCTTAAATATTGAGATGTAAAAATTCATCGCCTCTTCGGCTTGTGTATCGAACCATAAGAACGGGGTAATTTTTGTCATTTTAATTTTCCTTTGGTTTGTTTTTTATTCACTGCTAGGTGTAACCTGATCACTCTTTCAATTAACTTAAGCGGAAGTGGCTCGTCAAGCGAAAACTTGACTGTACCCTTGCCACCCGCATACTTTGCGATCTGACGCTCAAACGCCTCACTCCCCGCCGGAACCGGGTACAGCGACACATGCTTTTTCCACCCCGCAAAATGGATCAAATTCCTGCCGTTCCGTTCAAACGCCGCCATCTGATAACTGATCTTCTCTTTCGCATCCGGCACAAGTGTACGAATCAGTTTTCGAATCCGTCGCAAATAATCTTGCGAGTCTGGCGGACACGCCGCAATATATTCATCAATCGATTGGAAATTTGTCTTAGCCATTTTGTCCTTCCATAAGCGCCAATAATTTTGTAGTCGTGTTCCAATTACGAATGGTCATAAACTGATAAACCGGCATGCCAATAATTTTTGTGAGATAGCTTTGTGAAGCGCGGCTGATGAGACGCGAGAAATACAGCGCCTGTTTGCCTGCATGAGCCGTATCCACACCTTCGCGGACTTTTACACTCAGCATCGCTTCCTTTGGCGTGAGCGGCTCCTTCAAAAAGATGACATCATAACGAAACGTCGCGTCATCCTCGCCAAATCCCTTTGGCGCAGACTTAACAATGGCAGCCAATTCTTTTTGAGAAATCACCACCACCCTCGCCTCAAAGTTGAAGCGTTTCGAAAGTCCCTTTTCGATCTTGGTGGTTATTGCAGCTTTATCCTTGTCGTCCGACTGAAGGACAACATTTCCGCTTTGAATGTAAGTGACCACATTTGAAAAGCCCATCGCCTCAAAACTGGCTTTCAAGTCCGCCATTTTGATGATGTTCTTTCCACCGACGTTAATTCCGCGCAGCAAAGCAAGGTATCCGCTCATTTACTTCATTCCCGTCAAAATATCATCGAGTCGCTCATACCCTTCGCGCACGCCTTTTTCCATTCCATTCTGCACCATGCCATCACGATCTGCAACAGATTGATATACAGAATGGATCGTGACGCGTGTACGGTTGCCCGGCAGTTCTTCCAACGTCGCAGTCTCCAGCGAAATGTGCCCCGGGTAGCCCTCGAACTCAAAGGTCTGCGTCAAACGCTCTGGCGCGATCTCATGGAAGCAGCCGTGAAAGCCATATTCATTTCCCTGCGGGTCTTTGTGAATATAACGATACTTGCCGCCATTGACCGGCTCAAACTCTTTAAGGATCATTTCATACCCATGCGGTCCGATCCATTTGACAAACAGATTTCGGTCAGTGTGAGCACGGAACACCAATTCACGCGGCGCATCGAATTCGCGGATGATATACAGTTCTTGTTTACCGGGCTCGGCATTCACTGTCACTTTATTTTTTGAGGGCATGATTTTTCTCCTTTTTCATCTGTTCCAAAACGTCATCAAGGCGGTTAAACCTGTCTTCCCACATTTGACGGTATTGCTCCACCCAACGAGTCACTTCTTCCAATTTATCAAAACGCGCTTCCACAAAGCGCTCGCGTCCCTGCGGGATGACCACCACCAACCCGCATTCCTTCAATATCTTGATATGCCTTGAAACAGCCGGGCGGCTGATGCGAAAATTCTCAGCAACGCCGTTCAGGGTCAATCGCTGTTGTGACAGCAGCGCCAAAATGGCACGACGGTTGGGGTCTGCGATGGCTTGAAATACGTCTCGTCTCATAATTCCTTTTTGTAACCATTTAGTTACATAATATAATTAGATTTTAGAACAAATTTTCTGTATTGTCAAGAGGGAATCATTTATACTTTCTGCAAATCCAATAGGAATAAAACAATATGAGATCACTCCCCCGCTATTTCCTCGCCCTGCTTGCAGGCTCTATCATTTTCATCGGTCTTCCATTGCTTGGTTGGGGTCTTGGAAACCTCCCAACTTTCTTTGAGAACCCAGCCCGCATCGCTTTTGTTGTCGTAATATTTGCTCTGCAAGTTTTTTCCCTGATCTATAACCCGCAAGTGGGGCAAAATCAGGAAAACCGAAAAAATGAAGCCCCTCGCAGCAAACTGGACTTGATCTTGATTCAGATCTTCAGCCTTGCGGTCGTCATCCTCTCCCCATTTTCAGACAGTCATTCCATCGGTGTATTGAATGCAGGAAATATCGTCCGCTATACTGGGCTTCTCATCACCATCCCTAGCTTTGTACTTATGCAAGCGGGCGAAAAATATCTTGCCAAACAATTCAGCATCGAAGTGACTCTACAAAAAGACCATAAGCTCATCCAAAGCGGACCCTACAAAGTGGTTCGCCATCCACGCTATTTAGGCATCCTAATTTTCTTCACCGGCGTCTCTCTAACCTTCCGTTCCCTGCTTGGTATTTTCACTGTCCTTGCCTTAGCCTTGGTTTTGATCTGGCGCGTCTTTGCCGAAGAGAAAATGATGCACGAAGAATTTGGCAAAGAATGGGAAGAGTACCAAGCCAAAACATGGCGGCTTGTTCCGTACATTTTCTAAAAAAATCTCCGCAGGCAGCGGAGATTTTTTTGTTTAGCGTTTGAAACGCGGATACGACCCCAGCACCCGCAGCATCGTTGCATATTCGTTCAAATGGTCAAGCGCACGCTGCACGGTTTCATCATGCACGGAGCCGATCAGGTCAATATAAAAAAGATACTCCCACGGGCTTCCCTGCAACGGACGTGACTCGATCTTAGCCAGGTCGATATCTCGCAGCGCAAAAACAGACATTGCCTTGAAAAGCGACCCCGGCACATTTTTCAATGTGAATACAATGGTAGTCTTCGCTTCCTTCTCAGCGACAACTGCTTCGCGTTGGACAGCAAGAAAACGCGTATAGTTTTCCTGATTATCTTCAATACCTTCTTCCAGAATTTGCATGCCATACAATTCAGCCGCCCGCTTCGAAGCGATGGCTGCCACATCCCGCGCACCGGATTCTTTCAACATCTTTACGCTGCCTGCCGTATCGTACACAGTTTCAGATCTGATACCTTTCCCCCGCAAATACGCCGCGCACTGCCCTAATGCTTGCGGATGACTAATGGCTTTCTTGATGTCTTCCATCTTCACACCCGGATTCGCGATCAAACAATGCTGTACGCGCAGGAAATACTCGCCCACAATATGCAGATCATGCCGCAGCAGCAGGTCATAGTTTTGGTGAATACTCCCTGCCAATGAGTTTTCGATCGGAGCCAGCGCCATATCACTTTTGCCGGAAATGACCGAATCGAACATCACATCAAAAGATTCGCACGGAACCGTTTCAACTTTTCCAAAATAATTGAAGACCGCCTGCTCTGAATATGCACCAGGTTCGCCCTGAAATGATACTTTCATTATGACTCCTTCGGGCGGGGAGGCCCCGCCCCTACTGGTAACTGATTATTGCTTTTCCGCCCACTCAACTATTTTCCGAAACCCGGCTTCCACATCCGCATCCGATGCGGCGATGCACAAGCGGGCAAAGCCTTCACCTTGTTCTCCAAACGCAGAGCCAGGCACAAGCGCCACACCAACATCATCCAGCAATTTCTCGCAGATTTCCACCGAGGACATTTTGAGGGGACGCATATCAAGGAAGAAGTAGAAGGCGCCCTGTGAAGGCGTGACGATGACCTTGTCACTTTCGAATTCGCGAGCGAGGCGTAAGACCAGTTCACGGCGTTTGGCATACGCAGAACGCATGCTGACTGTGACATCCTGAATCGCAGGGTCGGTCAACGCGAAGGCAGCAGCTTTTTGGATGAAGGGAGCCACACAAGTAATGGAGTTCTGGCTGGCTTTAAGCGCATTTGCAATCACCTGCGCCGGAGCGGCAAGGAAACCAACACGCCACCCCGTCATCGCATAAGATTTGGAGAGACTTTGTACGAGCAAAGTACGTTCTTTCGCCCCGGCAATGGCAGCAGCGCTGGTTGGCTTTTCGCCATAATACAAACTGCCATAGACCTCATCACTGACAATCCACAAATTATTTTTAGCGGCGAAATCTTGCAACTGCTGTAAGTATTCACGATTGGGATATGCCCCAGTCGGGTTTGAGGGATAGTTCAGGACGATGACTCGGGTTTTAGGGGTAAGAGCTTTCAGCCAGGAATCGAAATGAGGGATGAACCCATTTTCGGCGGGGGCAGGGACGCGGATGACATTTCCACGCAGCATGGTCGCCATATTGGAATGTGTCGCCCAAGAAGGGTCGGGGATCAACACATCATCACCGGGGTTGAGCACAGATTGCATGGCAGTGTAATAAGCATGGATACCGCCATTGGTGACAAGAATTTCCGAAGCGGGGTCATAAGTCACGCCTTCGTCACGTTGAAGTTTATGTGCTATGGCTTTGCGTAGTTCCAGCGTGCCATTGGATGGACCGTAATGGGTTTGCCCATCCTGCATGGCTTTAAGCGCAGCTTCTGCAATGGCGGGGTGGGTTCCAAAATCGGGGTCGCCGACCTGCAAGCCAATGATCTGACGCCCGCTGGCTTTTAGAGCCAAAATGCGGTCTGTTAGAGAAACCGTGGCAGACTGGCGTATCAGTTCAAATTGAGTATTGAGTGTTTGCATAAGTTGCTCACCTGAATGAAAGTACTTTATCAAAAGACCATGCTTCACGACGACGGAAAGAATAAGGCGTGAGTGTATAGGGAAATAAAAATCCCGTCAACGGTTTGACGGGATCAAGAGGTCAGCGCAGAAACCGGCGCGGGCGGCGGGGCGACGGTGTGTACCGGGAGAATGAAAGAGAAAATACTGCCTTTGCCTTCCTCACTATCCACCCAAATACGCCCGCCGTGCATCTCCACCATCACTTTGGCAACCGAAAGCCCAAGCCCCATGCCGCCATGCCGTCGGGTGAGATGTCCTTCCACTTGATAAAACCGATCAAATACATGCGGCACATCTTTGGCTGGGATGCCAATGCCGCTGTCTTTGACGGAAACTTTCACGTAATCTGGCTGTTGTTCTCCGCGAATAATGATCTCGCCGCCTTCATTCGTAAAGGAAATGGCATTCTTCAAGATATTACTCAACACAATGGCAACCTTGCCGCCATCTACATCCACCCACATTTCACGCCCGGGCTGCAGGGATTTTTTGAGAGAGATGTTCTTCTTCGATGCCATTTCATTAAAGGAGACACATACATCTTCAATGATGCGCGCTATGGACACTTTGCGCGAACGGACGAGTGCCCCGCCTGATTGATAATTATCCACACTCGTCAGGCTTTCGATGATCTCTTTGAGACGTGCAGCATTACGGATGATGGCGTCCACTTGTTCCTGATGTTCACTGCCGATCAACTCTTTGAGAAATGTGGAATGACCAAGGATCAAGCCTAGGGGAGTGCGCAGTTCATGAGACGTGATGGCAATGAACTCGTTCTTCAAACGGTCCAGTTCCCGCGTCTCTTCTTTTGAAACAAGAATGCCCTTCTCAAGAATATCCTTTTGCATCGCTGAAGCTGCCAGCGCTGCCAACGTCTCCACTACGAGTGTGTCTTCAGCCGTATATTTTTCGCGTTTATTGAAAACTTCCAAAACCCCAATCGGCTTTCCACGCGCAACCATGGGCGCACCCAGCACCGAGTGAATGGCGATCCCGGCTAGTTCATCCACCTTGCGGGAATGGCGGTCATCTTTACTCACATCGTCAACAACAATTGCTGCGTTGTTCAAGAAGATCCAGCCTGCAATGCTGCCGTTCAGGGGAATCCTTGTAGCGCTGCCTGCTGATTCGCGGTGAAACCACGGTACATACTTGAAAAAAAAGTTAAGGGATGCTTCGTCGTATTCCAAAAGTAACGCGGTTTCACTGCCAGTCAACTCGACAGCAGCGGAAAGGATCGAACGAAAGTTCGACTCCAGATCCACTTCAGAATCGAGGCTGCGGGTCACTTCGAGAAGGCGGGTTAGGATTTTTCCCTGATCGATGGTCATACAATTTCCTGTTGGTAAGATTATACTTCACGGTTGTATCTGAATTCTGCCTTCACAAATCAACAAGGAAATTGTAATTCATCTCAAGGAGATATAAAAATGGCACCCAAGAAAAAAGTACGAGTAGCGATCATCGGCGTGGGAAATTGCGCATCCTCCCTGGTGCAGGGAGTTCAATTCTACAAGAACGCCAAGAATGATGATGTGATCCCCGGCATTATGCACCCGCAGTTGGGCGAATATCACATCCGCGACATCGAATTTACGCTTGCAATCGACATCAATGCCACCAAGGTCGGCAAAGATTTGTCTGAAGCAATTTTTGCCGAGCCGAACAACACCTATAAATTTGCAGATGTTCCCCATCTCAATGTGCCCGTCGTGCGCGGCATGACACATGACGGCTTGGGCAAATATCTAAGCCAGGTCATCGAAAAAGCACCCGGCTCCACCGCCGATATCGTGCGCCTATTAAAAGAAACCAAGACCGAAGTCGTCATCAGCTTCCTGCCCGTCGGTTCGGAGATGGCGACCAAGTGGTACGTGGAGCAGATCATCGAAGCAGGCTGCGCCTTTGTGAACGGCATCCCCGTTTTCATCGCCTCCTCCGAATATTGGGGCAAGCGTTTCGCCGATGCCGGTCTGCCCATTCTCGGCGACGACATCAAAAGCCAGGTCGGGGCAACTATCGTCCACCGTGTGCTGACCAGCCTCTTCGTAGATCGAGGCGTGAAGATCGACCGAACCTACCAACTCAACTTCGGCGGCAATACCGACTTCCTTAACATGCTCGAACGCGAACGTCTTGAATCCAAAAAGATCTCAAAAACCAACGCCGTCACCAGCATGATCCCCTACGAGATCGACCCCAGCAACGTGCATGTCGGTCCCAGCGACCACGTCCCCTGGCTGACTGACCGTAAGTGGTGCTACATCCGTATGGAAGGTACCACCTTCGGTGATGTGCCGCTCAACCTTGAACTCAAACTTGAAGTGTGGGACAGCCCCAACTCCGCCGGTGTGATGATCGATGCCATCCGCTGTGCCAAGATCGCGCTTGACCGCGAACTCGCCGGTCCGATCGTTGGTCCATCATCCTACTTCTTCAAAACACCGCCCAAACAGTTCAAGGATGAAGTTGCCCACCAAAAAGTGGAAGACTTTATTTCAGGCAAGAGCGACGAATAAGACAAGTAACGAATAAAAAGAAGGAAAAGGCGTGCTGAGACCCAGTACGCCTTTTCTGTTATTATTGGCAATCACAAAAAGGATATAACTTCATCATGAGACGCAAATACTCTCGTCGTTCGTTGATCGTTTCCCGCTTCTTAATTCCCTTCAGCCTGCTCGCAGCGCTTCTGGCTGCCTGCCAACCCGCCGCCGCAACGCCCGATGTAAATCTCGCCCTGACCGCTGCCTTCGAAACCGCAGTTGCCCAGATCAGCGCACCCACCGCTACACCGCAGATCACAGATACCCCCGTTCCCACTGCCACGATCCCGCGCACACCGCCTGCATTGCCGGGCACGTATCAGACTTCAATGCTCAAACCCGAAGACCTGCCCCGCACCTACGTTACAGATTCTTGTCAGTACATCAAAAATAAATGGGACTCGACCAAAGCTGCGCCGGGAACGGTGGTGATGGTTGTGATGCACCACGGCATCAACAAAGGGGAAGCCAGCGGCAACGATGTGACCGTAAATGAACACAAGAAGATCATGGACAGTCTGTATGAAGCCGGGTTCCAAGCCATCAACATGCAGCAGTTATCAGATTTCATGTACGACAATGCCAGTATTCCCCAGCGTTCCGTCATCTTCATTGTGGATGACCGTCACTTCGCCGAATACTTCAACGACCATTGGCGACCATACTTTGACCAATGGGGCTGGTCCGTTGTCAATGCCTATATTGGCATTGATGAACGCACCGACTTGTGGGCAGAAAATGCCGCGCTATCCGCCGAAGGCTGGGTAGACTTCCAATCCCACGGATACATTCACAACATCCCCATCAGCGAAGGTTCTACTGATGAATTCATCATCAGCGAAATGGGCGGCGCGATCTCTTCCATTCAAAAATACATGAACAAAACGCCCATCGGTTACACGTGGCCCGGCGGCGGCTTCTCCAAGCGCGCCGTTGAGATCGGACCCACCCTCGGCTACAAACTCGGCTTCACCGTCAACGAACGCGGACCCGTCATGTATAACTGGATCCCGCAGGCAGATGCCGTCAACGACTCCAACCCGATGGCGATCCCTGAAGTACCTGCTGGAAATCCGCTCATGACCCTGCCCCGTTATTGGAGCACCAACGTCCTTGACCATATCGATACAGTCCGTGCCATCGGCGAAGAAGCTGCCGCCTATGCCGAACAGAACAAAGCCGTGGAATTGGAATACTACGACATTGTTTGCGCGCCTACATACGGACCGATTCCGTAAATTCTACAAGTCATGCTTTCAGTGTGATGGTCGTAAAAATTAAAATTCAGGCTACATACCCATAAAATGGGATCTAGCCTGAATTACCCTATCAATCTCCGGCTCTAATTTGGTTTACAATTCCAACGATATGCAAACAAGAAATGCACTTCAGGAAATTCTCCTGCGCTCCATTTTCGTTCTCACCATCGTCTTCATCCTGATCTCCTGTCAGTTAAATCCATCCGCTACTGCAGACCCGGCAACCGTGGATAATTCCAGCAACGAGTCGGTTGAGGACTTTCCGCCGCTGCCTGCCACGTTTCAAACAAACCTTTTGAATCCGCTCGATACGCCGCACACTTACCTAAATGACACGTGCCGTTCCCTGCGGTACAAATGGAATCCGATCAATTCCGAGCCAGGAACCGTGGTGATGGTTATTTTGATCAAGAACATTAATCGCGGTACTACCGAAATACCAGACAGCATCCGCATCCTTGAATTCTTCGATCTTATGGAAATGCTCAAGGCGCAAGGCTTTGACACGATCGACACGAATCAATTACATGCCTTTTTACAACGCAATGCAGCCATCCCTCCCCGTTCGGTCCTTCTTATTCAAGATGGCAACCAAAGCGAAGAGTACTTCGATAAGAATTTCCGTGAGTATTTCGAAAGGTGGGGCTGGACTGTCACCAATGCCTGGGTCAGTGAAGCGGAGATCGACCCGGTACTGCTCGAAGGGAACGTATCCCTTGAAGAAGAGGGTTTTGTAAATCACCAAGCCCGCGGCGTCACCCCGGATACAATCCTCTCAGACGATGTAGCCAAGACGATCATTGCACGTGAACTACAAGGCTCGCTGAATGGGCTTGTCAGTTTCAATAAATTTCCAAACGCCATTATTTGGCCTAATGGTGGTTTCGGTTATCGACCGGTTGATGCAGCAAGACAACTACGTTTTCGGCTGGGTTTTACTCAAAATCCGCGCGGACCCATTATGTACAATTGGATCCCATTGGCAGATGCCGCCGACCCGGAGCGCCCGGGGTTAATTCCTGAAGGTCGTATCAACGACCCGGTGATGACCATACCTATGTACTCCGCCAATGAAGCAATCAATGCCATTGACACGGTGCGCGCCATCAGCAAGGCAGCAGCGGAATATACCCTTGCCAATAAAGAAACAGAATTTGAATATTACAATACTGTCTGCGCAGAAAAATATGGGCCCCTGCCCACCCCATAAATCGAGGAGAGCATCTCATGTCTGATTGTATTTTTTGCAAGATCATCAACGGTGAAATTCCAAGCACCAGCGTATACCAGGATGAACAAGCTTACGCCTTTCGCGACATTCAACCCGCCGCGCCAACTCACATTTTGATCGTACCGCGCAAGCACATCGACTCGATCAACGCCATGACAGATAACGATGAGCAGACCATCGGTCATCTCTTCAATGCCGCCAGGCAGATCGCAACACAGGAAGGACTGGCAGAGAACGGCTACCGCCTCGTCATCAATACCAATGCCCATGCCGGGCAGACCGTCTTCCACATCCACCTGCATTTGCTCGGCGGCAGGCAGCTCACCAAAATGGGATAGTTTTGGATGATGGACGATAATTACCATCGTCCATCATCATTAGACTTCTTGTAAAAGTCTATTTTTCATCCTGCTCAAGGCGGCGTCCTCGCCGCCGGGGACTGCGTCGAGAGCACTGATGCAAGAGGTCTATTTTTTCAGGAGAATTCATGCCCGAACGAGAAATTTATCTTTTATCGCCGCGCGCGCTCAGCCCGGAAACCATAGCAGTTGCATTTGCCAAAACCTCGCGTTCCCCCGAATCTTTTCGTGAGATCGCGGCAGAACTCAGCGATGAGTCTTCCGCCCAATTCCATGAGAAATGGGTCGTTGGGTATGGGCATGCCTCAGTGGCGGAACATGCCGTGCTGCACCTCGCTTTCGAAAATGTTTCGCGGGTTGCCATCGAAACCATCGAGGGAAACCGGCTCGCATCCTACACCGAAAAATCGACACGGTACCAAAAATGGGGCATGGAAGATTTCACCATTCCGCCTGAACTGGATGGACATCCGTTACGCGACGAATTCATTGCCACTGTGCGCCTCCTCTTCTCCGCCTATGCCGAATCGCTCGAGCCGGTGAAGAATCTCATCGTGGAGCGTTCACCGCGCCGCGAGAACGAGGGCGACGAAGCCTACGACCGCCGTATCCGCTCACAATATGTGGACCGCTGCCGCTTCCTGCTGCCCGCCGCCGCCAACGCCAATGTGGGCATGACAGCCAATGCGCGTGTCATCGAAATGACGATCCGCAAGATGCTCTCCCACCCGCTGGAGGAAGTGCGCCAGATCGGCGAAAAAATGAAAGAAGTCTCCAAAGCAGAGACCCCTACACTGGTCAAATACGCCGACGCGAATCCATACACCACGGAAACGATCCGCGAACTTGCCAATCGTCAGTTATCTATCACCAATCGCCAATCTGGTTGGTGTGAATTGATCGACCATGACAAAGACGGTGAAAAGAAGATCCTCGCGGCAGCTCTCTATCGCTTCGATGAAATTCCTTATGCCGAAGCCCTGGCACATGTAAAATCGCTCAAGAAAAAAGAGCGTGAAGCGCTGGCTGAAGTGTTGCTGGGCAAACTCGGCAAATATGATACTCCCCTGCGAGAGTTGGAATATTCCACGTACACCTTCGACCTCGTCATGGACCAGGGTGCGTATGCCGAATTCAAACGTCACCGCATGATGACGCAGACCCCGCAGCGACTGACGACGAGGCTTGGGTACACGACTCCGCTGCTTATAACGGAAGCAAACTTCGGTTCCAGGTATGAGGCGGCAATGGAAGCGGCACATGCCATGTACGAAAAACTCCACGCATTTAATCCCGATGTCGCTCAATACATCGTCCCGAATGGATTTAACCGCCGGGTACTGGCACAGTTCAACCTGCGCGAAGCCTTCGCATTCTGTCAATTAAGAACCGCCGCCAATGCCCACTTCTCCATTCGGCGCGTGGCGCAAAAAATGTATGAGGATATTTCAAGAGTTCATCCGCTGCTCACAAAATATATGAAACTGCGCGATGAGACCTGGCAAAGCGTGGAAGAGAATTATTTTTCAAAGCTATAAAACAAAATGCTCTGTTGGGCTTCGCCTCAACAGAGCATTTTTATTGAATTTATCAGGCTCTAGTCGTCGTCTTCCTCTTCCCTCTTGACCCCAAAAATCGTATCAATGCGTTCCATGATCTCGGGTGTGAGCTTTGGCGCGATCTCAGCCGATTTCATGTTCTCATGCACCTGCTCCACCCGGCTTGCACCGGTGATGACTGTGCTCACAAAGGGATTCTTCAAACACCAGGCAAGGGCAAGTTGAGCCACTGTGCCGCCAAGTTCTTTGGCGATGGGTTCCAATGCCGTAACCTTGGCAAGCTTCTCCTGATTGGTCAGATTTCCATGCAACCACTCATAGCCCTTGAGCGCACCGCGGCTATCCTGTGGGATACCCTTGTTGTACTTACCCGAAAGCAGACCCGAAGCCAGCGGACTCCAAATGGTTGTGCCATAGCCATATTCTTTATAGAAGCGCACGTAATCGCCTTCGAGGCGTCCGCGTTCGAAGAGATTGTATTGCGGCTGTTCGACCACCGGCTTGTGCAAGTGGTGTCGTTCTGCGATCTGAATCGCTTCGATGATTTCCGAAGCCGCCCATTCCGACGTACCCCAATACAACGCCTTCCCCCATTCGACAATGTTATGCATCGCCCAAACAGTCTCTTCGATGGGCGTGGTCTTATCCGGGCGGTGACAATAGATCAGGTCTACATAGTCCATGTCGAGCCGTTGGAGCGCACCGTTAATCCCTTCAATAAGGCGTTTGCGGTTGAGCGTGTTCTTTTCATTAATGCCGTCATGCAAACCCCAATAGAACTTGGTTGAAACCAGATAGCTTCCGCGCCGCCAGCCCAGCTTCTTCAACGCTGCCCCCATCACTTCTTCAGACTTGCCGCTGGCATACACTTCGGCATTATCGAAGAAATTCACGCCGTGGTCATAGGCTGCTGCCATGATCTCCACTGCCGCATCCACATCCACCTGATTTTTGAATGTAACCCAGGAACCGATCGATAATTCACTGACCTGAATTCCCGTTCTTCCAAGATGACGATATTGCATTGTGTTCCTCCATTTAATTTTCAAGTGACAGCCACCAAACTGATGACTGTCACTTTTCGCTTCTATTATAATCACCTCATGCGAAAACTTCTGCTTCTCAGCATATTTTTCTGCGCATGTGCGCCTTCGCCTGCTCAGACCACAGACGTTTCACTCGCGCCCTACCTTACGGCAACACCTGCCGCCAGCAGCACCCCGAACGTGCTGACCATCATCGAAACGGCGCAACCCACCAGCACCCAACAAGTGTATATGATCGAGTCGGGCGATACCATTAGCGAGATCGCCGAAAAATTTAGAATTCCCCAAGCTGCTTTGATCGCGGCGAACCCGGATGTGAACCCGAACACGCTCACCATCGGGCAGACTCTTTTCATTCCAGACCCATCTGCCGCTCTCGCCGCCGCCTCGACGCCCACACCGCTGCCTATTCCCATTACCCAAACCGCCTGCCACCCCACCACGGATTCAGGTTTATGGTGTTTTGCGCTCATTCAAAACACCACACCAGATATCCTTGAAAATGTCTCGGTGCAGATTAACCTGTTCGATGAAAACGACCAGGTCATCGCAAGCCAGGTTGCCTTCCTGCCTTTGGACATGCTTTCTCCAAATACATCGCTGCCCGTCTTTGTTTTCTTTCCAAACATGCCCGCCACTGCCAAACCGCAAGCCCAACTCTTAAGCGCCATGCAAGCGGGCACAGGTCATTACCTGCCTGCCACACTCCACAACACGTCTGCGCAAGTAGATTGGGATGGCAAGACCGCACAGGCTAGCGGACAGGTGAGCTTGCCCGTTGAATCAAGCGCCGCAACCCAGGTTTGGGTTGCGGCGGTGGCATACGATAAAAATGGGACTGTAGTCGGGGTTCGTCGTTGGCAAGGCGGAGGTCTCCAGCCGGGCGGTTCGCTCAGTTTTGACTTTAGCGTAGCCAGCGTCGGCGGAGATATTGAGACGGTGGAATTTTCCGTACAAGCTAGCCCATAGAAGACTGCCAGTCCAGTCAATCCAGAGTCAGCGTTTATTTTCCGTCAAGCCACATGTATCTCTCAAGCGGGATAGTGATCGGGGTGAACACATACCCCTTCACATATGGTTGAACAAGTTCATAAGAAAGCGAATGGGTGGTGAACAATACAGGCGCATCGTTCACAATGGTGCGTTCAGCTTCCTGATACATGGCAATACGCTTGGTCACATCCGGTTCGATGCGCGCGGCTTCGAGCAGGGCATCCAACTCGGGGTTGGAGTAACCGCCATGATTTTGCGGCACACCGGTATGGAAGAGTACATCCGCAAAATTTTCGGGGTCGGGGTAATCGGCGCACCAACCACCATCAAAGATCTGCCCATGGTTACCAGAGAATATCTGCTCGTAGTAGAAGTTGTAATCGAGGTTCTCAACCTTGATGGTGACACCCAGATTCGTTTGCCACATCTCTGCCAGTGCTGCTACGGTGCCGCCAATATAACTGCCAATACCAGAGTTGGTGTAAGTGATTTCCGGCAAGCCTTCCGGTCCGCCGTATTTGGATTGTTTGAGCAACTCACGCGCCTGAGCAGGGTCATAAGGCAAACCTTGCAAGCCATAGTCAAAGCCGGGTAAGCCGGGCGGATATAGACCGACCGCAGGCAAGGCAACACCACGATACAACACATCCACATAACGCTGACGGTCGAATGCCATGCTAAACGCTTTGCGCACGTTGACATCATCAAAAGGCGGCACGGTGGCATCGAACACAACGTAACTCGTACATAGGTTCACGCCGGTGACAAGATTGCGGCTCATGGGCTCGGCAGGGTTGAGCATACGCTGCACATCATACAAACCGACACCGGCAACATCAATATCTCCCGTTTCAAAGAGACGTACATCATCCCCTGCATAGATCTTCACAACCACATATGGGATGGAAGGCGCGCCGAGGTAGAAATCGGAATTGGCAGTGTAAACGATATATTCGTTGGAGCGCCATTCGGTCAATTTATATGGACCGGTTCCATTCGGCTGGCGCACCCACTCCTCACCCGCCGAGACATTCTCTTCATCCACAACATAGGATGTGGGGAAGGTCAGCTTCATGAGGAAGTAAGGCTTCGGCGCATCGATCGTGACTTGAAGGGTTTTTTCGTCAATAACCTTAACGCCGCTGATGTTTTCTGCCTGTCCGAGCGCTTTCTCGCGCACACCCACGATATCAGCAAGATAAGTGAGGACAGTATCGGATGCCAATTCAGGGCTGGCAGCGCGTTCCCAGGAAAAGGCAACATCTTGAGCGGTTACTTCACGTCCGTTATGGAAGCGGGCATTCTCGCGAATCTTGAATGTGTAGATCGTGCCGCCACCGCTTACTTCCCAGGTTTCAGCGAGGTCGGGGCGGATGTTTAGATTCTGGTCGAGCATGACCAAGCCGCTGAAAACAAGTTTGTCGCCGGAGCTGTAGGTGGTGGCGGGGTCGTAATCGCGCGGGTTGGCAGATTCGCCGCCGTTGTATACCAACGCCTGGTCGAGCGGAACGCCGATCTGAAAATCGGGGCTGCTGGGTGCGCTGGCAGTTAGGAAAAGCGAAGTTATCAAGACAAACATAAGGCTGCCGATCGCAGTCCGCTGCCTGCCTTTGGATTGAAAAGCCGTAATGAACTTATCCATTTTTTCCTCCTTTGGCATTTCCCTTGCGGACAACTACGCCAAGGACGATGACACCAATAATAAGTAGAAACACAAGGCAGAAACACAACAGGAACACAGTCACTGCGATCTTCGGACCGGAAAAACCTGAAGTTGAATCTGGATTATTTGGTGACGAAGCAGGGATTGCTCCAGGTGTGGCAGTAATCGCCTGCGGGATACCGTCTATTGGAACATAGGTCGGCACGTAGGTGGCGGTAGGTTGAGCAGTCGCCTGTGCCACTATCAATGGAGCCAGCCCCAACGATTCTCGCCAGGCGGCATCAAGTCCATCGGTATCAACACCGTAAATGTTAAGCAAGGCAGTATCCACCGGTTCGGCGTTACTAAGCGCAGTGAGCAACTGGCTCATCTTCTCCTGTCCATAGGTCTCCAGCATGAAATTGACCACACTGTAAGACTGGGCATACGAGAGCAAGGCTTTTTCGGGGATCTCAGAAAAATTCCCGCCAAGCGAGCGGACGGGGAAAAAGGCGTCATCGCGCAAAGCGATATCGAACTGAGATTGCATGCTCTCGTCGAGAGGTCCTTCGTTATAAACGGCAAGCCCTTCATTCAACCAGGTGGGAATGAAACCGATGCAAGTAAAGGCATTACGCCCCACCAGAACATGGGTCACTTCGTGAATGACGGTGGCTTTGTCAAAATCGGCACTGCCGGAGGTACCCATGATGATGATGCTTGAGTCAGAATATGCCAAGTCGCCCGTCCATTGCGGTTCGTAAAGAATGGCATCGCGCATTTCATCGTAACTGGGGTACACATAAATTTGAACAGGGATATCGGGGGTCATACCCGCCTGTTCTTTATTGCGGCGCAGACCTTCCTCCCCTGCTGCCAGCATGGATCGGGCAAAACTCTCGTCTGCCCCATAATAATGGATGTGGATACCGGCGCTGGTGACGGTTTGCCAATCGTGGATATCGTCCAGCCAGGTGACAGTTTGAGTATCGCTGACGAATTCGGTGCCGGAAGAATCGACATAACGCCAGCGCCACCAGATGGTAGTACCGGGCGGGAGCGATCCGCTCTGACGCATGTCCCATGTCCATGAGACATCTGCCGAAGTTCCCGGTTGGAAATCGGGGAATGCCTTGGCGATCACATCGCCGCAATTAAGTTGCTCATTGCCGTATTCAAGCACCACCGAGGTGATCTCTGCAGAAGCCTTGAGGGTGGCGGAAAATGTCACCGTGTTGGGGAAATCCAGGGTGGCGGAATCAGCTTCCACGTCCGCTTGAGGCGCGGCAAGAGCACTGGTTGGGTGGAGCAGTGTTATAAGTAAGGTCAAAAATAAGATGAGCCGTTTTTGCATCCGTAGCCTCCGTTCGTTTTGGCAACTATACCATCAAAAAATCGTCATGGATAATTAAGACAGAATCACGCAGGTTTTATGACATCCATCTGCCTTTAAACTCAGCCGTATTTAATCTCACCATGTAAAATGGACATAGATTGTTCTATTTGGCACTACCCATTTCTTGGAGGCTTCCATGCAAAGAAACAAATTTTTTATCGGCGGCGCGCTCATCCTTGCAGCTGTCGTTTACTTGATCGCTTCGTCTACTCAGGCAAGCGCGGAATATTTCATGACCGTTGACGAACTGAATGCGGAAGGCGCATCTGCCATCAACAAGAGCGTTCGTCTCTCCGGCGCCGTTCTGGGTGACACCATCCAGTACGATGCATCCACGCTGACGTTGACTTTTGAGGTGGCTCACGTTCCAGGCGATAATGCCGAGATCGAAGCACAAGGCGGGCTGGCAGTAGTGCTGCATCAGGCAGTGATCGACCCGAGCCGCTCCCGTGTCACGGTGGTGTACGAAGGTGTGATGCCCGACCTGCTCCGCAACGAGGCGCAGGCGATCATGACCGGCAAGCTCGGCGATGATGGTGTTTTCCACGCTGAGGAACTTCTGCTCAAATGTCCGACCAAATATGAAGAAGCTGTCCCGGAACAGGCGGCATCGAACTAACCAATTAACCTGATGGGTGTTCTATCCATCAGGTTTTATTTCACCCCATCCTCACCCCCATCCTTAATCAGAGAAAAGGGGGAGAATAGTAGGAAAGTTAATATGCTTGCAGAATTTGGATATGGCGTTTTACTGGTCAGTTTTATTGTTACGATCTACAGCGGTATTGCCGCTTTCTTGGGCGTTCAAAATAAATCCGCATCTCTGGTGGAAAGTGCGCGACGTGCTCAATTACTCACCTTTCCACTCCTCTCCATTGCGGCGGGGATGCTGATCTATTTACTGGTAAATAATCATTTCGACGTCTCGTTCGTGTATGAAGTGACAAGCAGAAGCATGCCCACCTATCTGAGAGTCACCGCATGGTGGGGTGGACAGGCAGGCTCGCTTTTGTTTTGGGCATGGTTGTTAGCCATGTTCACTTCGGCTGTCACCATCCGCAAATGGGATCGTGATATTGAATTCCTGCCGTGGGTGATCGTAGTGTCATCCATTACGCTGGCGTTCTTTGTTGGAATGGTTGTTTTTTACGAAAATCCCTTCACTCGCTTCTGGAATGTGAGCGGCGAAATTGTGCCGAGCATGTTCTCTCCTGCCGCAGGTGCAACACTCTTCACCCCGCCAGATGGACGTGGTTTGAATCCGCTTCTGCGCCACCCGGGCATGGTCATCCACCCGCCCATGCTGTATTTGGGCTTCGTCTCTTTCGTCATTCCGTATGCGTTTGCAATGGCAGCCCTCATCACCGGGCGCACCGATGACCGTTGGATCCGCATCACCCGCCGCTGGACGTTATGGGCATGGCTGTTCCTTTCACTAGGTCTCGTGCTAGGCGGACGCTGGGCATACGATGTACTCGGTTGGGGCGGCTACTGGGGCTGGGACCCGGTTGAGATCGCTGCTTTCATGCCGTGGTTGACGGGAACTGCCTTCCTGCATTCTGTGATGATCCAGGAAAAGCGCGGCTTGCTCAAACACTGGAACATGATTCTCATTATCCTGACCTATTCATTGGTTGTGTTCGGAACCTTCCTGACCCGTTCTGGTGTGCTCTCCTCGGTACATGCCTTTGCGAACAGCCCGATCGGTCCATTGTTTATGGCGTTCGTCAGTCTGACGTTAATCGCTTCGATCGCATTGCTCATCAAACGCTGGCCCGAAATGCGCAGTGAGACTGAAATGAAATCCATGCTCTCGCGTGAAGCGCTCTTCCTTCTTAATAATCTGCTCTTTATGGGTATCCTCGTCGTTTGCTTCTGGGGCGTCATCTCACCGCTGGCTTCGGAACTCTTCACTGGAACCAAGATCACGGTTGGACCTCCCTACTATGAGCGCGCCACGGGTCCGCTCTTTGCAGGTCTGTTATTCCTGATGGCGATTGCGCCGCTTTCGGCATGGGGTCACTCGACGATCCAGACACTTGGTCGCGCCATCTGGAAATCTGCACTTGCCGCAGCCATCCTGACCGTGGTGCTGGTCTTTACCTACACTCAGAATATCTACGCCTTGATCGGGTTCTTCCTGATCGCGCTGGTGTTGTTCGCCACCGCAGATGAATTTGCACGCGGTGCAAGCGCAAGAATGAAAGCCCAGAACGAGAATTTTTTCCTCGCACTCGCCCGCCTGATGGGACGCAACCGCCGCCGCTACGGTGGATACATCATCCACGTCAGCATGGCGTTGATGGCAATCGGTATCCTCGGCATTGAGATCTTCCAGATTCAGACCCAGGGCACCATTGCCGCAGGTGAAGAATTAAATATTGGTGATTACACCGTTCAATATCAGGAACTCGCCTCATGGGACGACGGCGGCGCCGGTGTCAATTACACCCGCTCGGTCGTGGATATCTATGAGAACGGTATCTTCATTGGAAAACTCTACCCTCGCATCGATTATTACTTCGACTCCCAACAAAATATGACCATCCCCGGTCAGCATGCCACACTCAAGGATGATCTCTACATTCTGCTCGTAGATTGGCAGCCCGTCTCCAGTGATGGCGCGACCTTCAAGATCTACGTCAACCCGCTGGTGAACTGGTTGTGGATCGGCAGCCTCACCTTCCTGCTGGGCTTGATCTTCGCTGCCTGGCCCGACCGTGACCCCGCCGACGAACCCGTCCGCCGCAAGGTGAGCGCTGGAAATCACCAGACGAGCGCAGCAGACTAAAAGAGTCAAAGGTCGAAAGTCATCGACCTATCTCGGAGAAATTCAATGAAGAAATTCCTTCTTACCCTTACACTCGTACTAGTCGCATCTGGTCTATTCACAGCCGTCGCCTTTGCCCAAGATACCACTCCCACCGACGATGAAGTGAACGCGATCGCCAAGCAGTTATATTGCCCGGTCTGTGAGAATACCCCGCTGGATGTCTGCCCGACCGAAGCATGCCGCCAATGGCGTGAGTTGATCCGCCAACAATTAGCGGAAGGCAAGACCGAACAAGAGATCAAGGACTATTTTGTTGCCAACTACGGCGCACGTGTGCTTTCTGAACCGCCGCGCACCGGCTTCAATTGGCTGGTATACATCATCCCGCCAGTGTTAATCCTTGTGGGTGCGGTTGTGCTTTTCAACGCCTTCCGGGCATGGACCAAACCCAAATCTGCTGAGGCAGGCGCGGGGATGGAAAAAGAGGCGGGGGCTTCATCCAGTGATGATGAATATATCAAGCGTCTTGAAGAAGAATTAAAGAACAGAAAATAATAAAATCTCCCTCACCCGAACCCTCTCCCAAAAGGAGTGGGAACGCCCTCCCCCTTCGGGGAAGGGCTGGGGATGAGGGCTCGGAGAATGCAATGACAGAAACAACAACGCAAACAAAACGTAGTGTGCCACTTTGGGCACAAATCACCATTTGGGGTTTTCTTGCAGGCTTGCTTGCCCTGGTAGGCTTCGGCTTGAAGCGCTCCAGCAGCCCCATGGCAGAGATCGGCAAACCCGTGCCTGATTTCAAATTAGTCTATTATGAAGGTTACGAATACAACAACACTGCCGAAATGAATCTTTCAGACCTGCGTGGCAAGGTTGTGCTCATCAATATTTGGGCTTCATGGTGCAAACCTTGCGAACAGGAAGCGCCCGATCTTGAAGAAGCCTGGCAGTTATATAAAGACAGTAACGATGTGGTCTTTGTAGGCGTTGATTATGTGGATACGCCCGAAGGTGCCTTTGGGTATTTGAAAAAATTCACCATCACCTTCCCCAATGCCCCCGACCTGCAATCGAACATCTCCAGCATTCTTAACCGTCAGATGGGCGTGCCCGAAACCTACCTGATCGACCGCGAAGGTGTTCTGCGGCAGATCAAGATCGGTCCGTTTGCATCCATTTCGGAAATCCAAGCTTTTATCGCGAACGCAGAATAGGGGAATTTCAATGGAACTAGGCTCAATCTTTCTTATACTGGCAGTCCTCGTCATAGTCGGCATGTATCTGTATGCGCCGTTCATGACCCGCGCCCGCAAAACATCCACCAACCAAACGCACGAAGTATCCGCATTGAAAGCCGAACGCGACCGCGTCATCAACGCGCTGCAGGAATTGGATTTCGATCAGAAGCTCGGCAAGATTCCCGTCGAGGATTACCCCGAACAACGCGCTGAACTGTTGAAAAAAGGTTCTGAAATATTGCGTCAGCTCGATGAACTCGAACCGATCCTTTCTTCAGCACGTGACGCCGAATCACGCATCGAAAAAGCCGCTGCCGCCAAACGTGCCGATGCCTCCTCCAACGCATCCGAACTTAGTGACGAGGAACTCGAAGCCATGATCGCCGCGCGCCGCAAACAGCACAAAAGCAAATCTGCCGGGTTCTGTCCCTCTTGCGGTAAACCTGTGCTCGTTGCCGATCATTTTTGCCCGTCTTGCGGAAAGTCGTTGAAGTAAATAGTAATTAGAGATTGGTCATTAGCATTTATCAATCTCCACCCGAGGAATTCATGAAATTACGCCACACCCTTCTTTTAGCCCTTGGTACGCTCCTGCTCTCTGCCTGTAACATGACGCTTGCAGCAGATGTCACCCCGCCTCCGGGATACGTCCCCCCCACTCCCGCTCCCACCCTCGGACCGCTCTTCCCCGACCAGGCGCCGGATATTGAGAACGGCAAAGCCATCTATGCTGAAAAATGCGTTGACTGCCACGGCGAAAAAGGTCTGGGCGACGGCGCACAAAGCAAAGACCTGCCTGTTTCGGTCATTCCCATTGGTCTGCCTGAATTCGCCAACGACGCAACCCCATCCAATTGGTATGCCACCGTTACCCAAGGCAGGATCGAACGCTTCATGCCGCCTTTCAATAGCCTGAATGACCAAGAGCGTTGGGATGTTGTGGCATATGCACTCACCCTGCACACCACCAACGAACAGATCGATCTCGGCAAAACCCTCGTTGAAGCTAATTGCGCTGAATGCGGTGATGCCTTCACCAATCTGGAAATGATGTCTGCTTTATCTGAAGACGACATCGTGAAATTCATTCGCGAAGGTAATGGGAACTTCCCCGCCTTTGGAAGCGGATTCAGCGACGAAGAAGCCTACGCCGCTGCCGCTTACATCCGCACAATGACCTTTGCCGCTCCCGCCGCGCCGGTAGCGGTTGCAGCCACTGAAACGCCTGTCAACGCCGAAGCCGTTACCCCGGCTGCCGAAGGAACCCCGGTCGATGGAGCAACTCCTGCTGCTACAGAAGAAGCAGCCCTAGCGCCCAGCACAGTCAAAGGACAGGTCGACAACCGCACCGGCACCAACCTCCCTGCCGGGTTGAAGATCACCCTGCGCGGATTCGATCATGGCACCGACCCCAGCGCCGGTCCTACCGAATTCCTCACTGTAGAAGGGGAAGTCAACCCTGATGGCAGCTATAGCTTTGAAACTGAACTCATCGAAAGTCAGATCTATCTGACTGAGATCGAAGTCAATGGCATGAGCTACCAATCCGGGTTTGGTGTGGTACCTGCGGGTGTTTCTGAACTCGTGCTTGAACCCATCATCATCTACCCCACCACTGACGACACCAGCGAATTAAAAGTTGAAGAATTACAGATATTCTTCGATCTCGCCAGTGAAGAAGCGCAAATCTTCGCCGTCTATTTCATAACCAATAACAGCGATAAGACCGTTCTTATCCCCATGACAGACGGAAAAAACATTCCATTCATCGCCTTCCCTGAAGGCGCCACCGGGCTCGGCTTTGAAACCACCGACAGCAGCGCAGCATTTGTTCCGACTGACAATGGCTTTGCCATTCCACCCAGTGAAGAACCGTACGGCTTAATCGCATTTGCCTCCATTCCAAAGACAAAAGAAATAAAGATCATTCAAACCGCCCTGCTGCCCATCAACACCATCAGCCTATTCCTACCTGAAGGCATGGAAGCTGAAGGGGCAACCCTTACCGATAATGGTGTTCAGTCGCTGCAAGGCGCGAACTTCCACACCTACACAGGCTCACCCGTTGCAAAGGATGCAGCTCTTGAGTTCACCCTCAGCGGTAAGCCAGAGACCGTTACCGAATCGCCGGACATCACCCAAAATCAATACGTTCTGATCGGCGTTGGCGCCCTGGGCATCACGCTCATCCTCGCCGGCGTGTGGATGTACCTGCGCGACCGCAAGAAAGAAGAAAACGATGGTGAAGAAGACGATGAAGATGATGATGCATATGAAGACACTGAATCCATCATGGATGCCATCATCGCCCTAGACGACCTGCACCGCACCGGAAAGATATCGGACGAAGCCTATAGCAAACGCCGCGCCGAATTGACCAGTTCGCTAAAAAAGGGTAATTAGTAATGGGTAATTCCCAATTACCAATTACTAACTTCTCATGATCGAAGTCAAGAAACTCATCAAACGTTTTGGATTGAAGACCATCCTCAAAGGATTGGATTTCACCGTGCAGCCCGGCGAGTTTGTCGCCTTGCTCGGACCCAACGGCGCGGGCAAGACCACCTTCCTGCGCATCCTTGCCTCGCTCTCGCGCCCCTCACTGGGGAGCGTTAAGGTAGCAGGATATTCGCTGCCAAACGATTCTGCCAAAGTGCGCGCAAGGCTGGGCGTGGTCTCTCACATGCCGCTGCTCTACCCCGATCTGACCGCAGAAGAGAACCTGCAATTCTATGCGCGCATGTATGGGTTGGCGAACCAATCTGAGCGCATCACCGAAGTATTGGGCATGGTCGGTCTCGAACACCGCCGCCGCGACCTCGTCCGCACCTTTTCACGCGGCATGCAGCAAAGACTCGCCATTGGGCGCGCCGTCTTACACGACCCCGAAGTGGTGCTCTTCGATGAACCCTACACCGGGCTCGACCAGGATGCCTCCGAAATGCTGGATGAGGTACTGCGCTCTGTGGCAGCCAAGGGACGCACTGTAGTCATGACCTCGCATGACCTCGCCCGCGCCGAAGACCTTGCCACCCGGTTTGATGTACTCACCCGCGGCGTCATCTCAGCATCCGGCACTCGCGATGACTTCAAGAATTCCAACCTGCTCGACTTCTATAAGAAAGCCCTGGAAGCATGAATTACGCATCACGCAGTACGGATCTCATATTTCGTATTGCGTAACCCGTAAAGAAACCACCCATGAACCAACCCACTCCCTCCTTTTTTAAAGCCATGCTGGCGATCGCTCATAAAGACCTGGCAGCAGAATTCCGTTCGCGTGAACTGCTTTCTGCCATGCTGGTCTTCTCCATGCTCGTCATTCTCATTTTCAACTTCGCCCTCGAATTGGATGTGAAAGTCCGGCAATCTGTCACGGCTGGCGTATTATGGACAACCTTCGCCTTCGCCGGAACACTCGGACTTAACCGCTCCATGGCAGTGGAAAAAGACCGTGGCTGCATGGATGGTCTCCTGCTCGCCCCCGTGGATCGTTCCGCGATCTTCTTTGGCAAAGCCATCAGCAATCTGGCATTCATGCTCATCGTGGAAGCCATCGTCGTGCCGATGTATGCCATGCTATACAACGAAACCCGCATCTTCCAATTGGAATTTATCGGCGTTCTACTGCTTGGTTCCATAGGGTATATCTCAGTGGGCACACTGCTCTCTGCCATGTCTGTGCAGACCCGTACCCGCGATGTATTGCTGCCTATTCTCTTGTTTCCTGTGGCAGTGCCCGTTCTGCTGGCATCCGTCAAAGCCAGCGGCGGGATCATTGCCGGTCTGCCATTTGAAGAGATCCTCACACCGCTCAATCTGCTCATCGTATATGACGTGGTCTTTATCGCCGCATCGTTCATGATCTTCGATTATGTGGTGGAGGAATAAAAAGTGCGGCACACCGCCCAATGGTCAGAATCCAGCCTAACACAAGGCAAGAGGCGTTGCTTCAAATTTCCAAATCCTGTGGCTTTATTTTCCAAGTTTTAATCATCAATCTAAAATCGTAAAAGGAGTTTATCCATGCAATCCAAACCTATTGCGCTCACCATTCTCGATATTGTTTCAATTATCGCGCTTGGTGTTTCAACGTATTTCGCGCTGGTCTTCGCCCCCACCGAAGCCGTGATGGGCAATGTTCAGCGGGTCTTTTATTTCCACATCGGCACTGCCTGGGTCGGGCTGGTTGGTTTCGTCCTCGCCGCAGTGACAGGCATCATTTATCTCGTCACCAAAGATATGAAGTGGGACCGCATTGAAGTTGCCGCCGTGGAAGTAAGCACCATGTTCTTCTTCATCACCATCCTACTCGGCTCCATTTGGGCACGCCCCGCCTGGAACACCTGGTGGACATGGGATCCACGCCTGACCACCGCCGCTGTTACCGAGTTGATCTACATCGCCTACTTCATGCTGCGTGCCGGTATGGAAGACCCCGAAAAGCGCGCCCGCTTCGGCGCCGTGTATGCGCTGCTTGGCGGCTTGAGCGCTCCGATCACCTTCATGGTCATCCGTCTCTTTCGCACCATTCACCCAGTCGTCGTCGGTAATCAGAGCGCCGCAGCACAGGGGCGGCTTTGATATGTCCAGCAATATGCTCACCGCCATGTTCGTTGCCATTGGCGCGTTCACTCTCATCTTCATCGACCTGATGTGGCACCGCGTCCGCATGGGTGACCTGGAAGAGAAGGTTGAACAGCTCAAACTGAAAGTTTCAATGTAAGAGGAGAAAACATTATGGGACCCGCTAATACCGACGGCTATATGATCGCAGGCTACGTCGTATCCTTCATCACCATGGGCATTTACCTGCTCAGCATGTACATTCGAAATCGCAACCTCAAACGTGACCTAGAAACCTACGAATCGATGGACACCGAGAAAAAATAGTTCCAGCGAAGGGTCCGTTACGTTATACCGTAAAGTATAATGTGACGGACCCTTTTTGATTCTATGCCAAGGCGACACTGGGAAAACCGCCTCCTCTTCATTCTGATCGCAGTCTCCAACCTGATGGTCAATACTGGAGCTTTACCCGCCTCCGGGACTACATCCACGCCTGCTTCTGAAACCAATCCCCCACCTGGACCAGACCGTTTCTCCGTTATCACCGTCGATTACATCTCCTACGAGTGGGATCTCGTCAATTGGAAAGATCGAGCCGAAGTCTGTTCCATCATCATAGACCATGACGGAATGCCCCTGCCAGAGGAAGTCTATCGGGATTGCGGTACGATCATCTATCGCAACTGGATATCTCAGCCGCTTTGTAATCTCAATAATGCCGCCAACTGCGAAGGGTACTTTGCCCGACTTTCCACCACACGACCAAAACAAAAAGAGATCGCTATGCAGCTGCCCGCCGCCAGTGCCTGGATTACGCTTGAAGACTGCGAACCCGTTTTCAGTACATCCACCAACATCTGCGAAACCAAACCGACCCTGGTCATCTCAGGGCGCGAGCCCTTGCCCAATGAAACCATTCTGCGTGTGGAAGGCACATACAACGGGCAACCCTTCTCATGCGCCGATACTGATGTATGCAAATTCCGCGTCCCTGAAACAGAAAATGAAGGTGTAACCGTTGAATTCTGGGCATATTCATCCTATGGAGATAGCAGCCCGGTCTACGAAGCCCAGGTCCGCGCCAAAAAAGTGGACGAAGGCGACCCAGACCAGCTTTACTGGTATGTGGATGTGCTTTCTTCACAATGGCAGGGAAACGTATCTGCAACCTGCGCCGACGCATGGGGCGTCTTTCCGCCTGTTGGCGGCGCACCTGCCTGGCTAAGCACTCCTACTCAAAGCAAAGACCTCAGCAGCGATATTCCTTACACATATCTTGCAGCGAATCTCATCCTGCAAGGCATAGTGGACGCGCGATCTTGTCCAGATGGCGGGCTCTCCCCGGAGAATGCAGCCAACCAGTGTGGTTTGGAAAAATCGCGCGAGGCTGTGTATAAATGGCAAAACAGCTTCGACGAATTGATTCTTAAAACCGCAAGAGAGACCGGCGTACCTGCTTTTTTGTTGAAAAATCTTTTCGCGCGTGAAAGCCAATTCTGGCCCGGCATATTTCAGGCGGCTGGCGATATTGGTTTGGGGCAGCTCACCGAAAACGGCGCAGACACCACCCTCTTTTGGAACCGTTCCTTCTTCAATCAATTCTGTCCGCTGGTAATGGATTCTGAAATCTGCGGCATCGGTTATGCCAACTTGAATGAACAACAACAGGTGGAATTGCGGAGCGCACTTGTGGGCAGCGTCAATGCGAGCTGCAAAGAATGTCCACTTGGACTGGACCTGACCCAGGCGAATTTTTCCGTCGGCGTTTTTGCCAACACCCTGATCGCAAGCTGTGAACAGACCGGGCAGGTGGTGTACAACTACACCCTGCACACCCCGGCAGAAATGGCTTCTTATGAAGACCTTTGGAAATTTACTCTGGTCAACTACAACGCGGGCGGAGGCTGCCTCGCCGAAGCCATCAGTGGAGCATATGGCGCGAACAGCACCCAGCCCTTAACCTGGGAAAGCGTTTCTCCTCACCTTGCCGGGGCATGTTTGGGTGCAGTGGATTATGTTAACGACATAAGTCAGTAACAGGTATATACGCCGGGGGATGCAGGAGGAACGTCACAAGTGAATTTTGAGACAATCAAATGAAGTTGTGCTAAACTTCGTAAGTCGTCGTTGCAAAAAGTGAGTTTTTACTCCATACAACGATAGTCACTCACGGAGGCCCCCTTGCTTACTCTTGCAGAAAAAATCCTCTTCGCAGTTGCGGTTCTTGTATCGCTCTATTTCACCTATAACGGGGTGATGAAGATCGTTGGTCACATCGCCAGCGGGCAGGGCAAAGTGGACTGGTCGTTGATGTGGAAACGGATCGGCGAGCTCGTCGTCAAAGTAGGCTTATTTCAACCCGTCTTCCGTTTTCGGCTCGGACCCAGCATTCTGCACGCGCTCATTGGCTGGGGCTTCCTCTCTTTTCTGCTCATCAACCTCGCAGATTTGATCTATGCCTACACCGGTTGGCGTCTGCTTGATAATACCGGCGTGTTCGGTGATGTCTACCGCCTGATTGCGGATATTGCCAACGTTGCCATCATCTTTGGTATTGTTGCGATGGCGTTCCGCCGCTTCATCCTTCGACCGGCGACTTTGTCCACTCGCGAGACAACTTTACTCAACCCGAAAGCTCGCACCGGCATCCTGCGCGACTCGGCGATCGTTGCCACGTTTATCTTCGTCCACAACTCGATGCGTTTTCTGGGCGAGTCGTTTGGGTTGGCATTGGCAGGTCACGCTGACAGCTGGCAACCCAGCATCTCGGCAGTGGCTCAGCTTTGGGCGGGGGTGGATGCGAATGTTTTAGTCGCGGGTGAGCATCTCGCATTTTGGTTATCCATTGGTGCAGTCGTCGCCTTTCTTCCTTATTTCCCTGTTTCAAAACATATTCACTTATTCTTTGCCCCGTTGAATTTTGCGCTCAAGCCTGAACGCAAATCGATCGGGCAATTGAGCTATATCAATCTCGACGACCAAAGCATCGAACAATTTGGCGCGGCGAAGATGAAAGACCTCGGCTGGGAACAGATCATGGACAGCTACGCCTGTATCATGTGTTTCCGCTGTCAGGAAGTGTGCCCGGCATATAACACGGGTAAGTTGCTCTCCCCCGCTGCGTTGGAGATCAACAAGCGCTATCACTTCAACGGCGGCGGCACGACCGATGTAGCGATGACCGAACTCATCAGCGAAGAAGCAGTTTGGGCTTGTACAAGCTGCGGCGCCTGTGTGGATATTTGCCCCGTGGGCAATGAACCGATGCGCGACATTCTCGACATCCGCAGAAATCTTTCCATGATGGAAAGCGCCTTCCCCAAACAATTGGAAACAGCCTTCAAAGGCATGGAACGCAATCAGAACCCATGGAACGTTTCGCAAGGTGACCGTATGAAGTGGGCGGAAGGCATGAGCGTGCCGACCATTGAACAGAATGCCGAACCAGAAATTTTGTGGTGGGTTGGCTGTGCGCCTGCCACCGATACACGCGCACAGAAGACCGCGCAAGCCTTTGCAAAAATTTTGAATACAGCGGGCGTAAATTACGCCGTACTCGGCAAGAACGAAGCTTGCACCGGTGACTCCGCTCGCCGCGCCGGACGTGAAGATATCTTCTTCGGCTTGGCTTCACAGAATGTTGAAATCTTGAACGAAGTCGCACCGAAGCGCATTGTGACGACCTGCCCGCATTGTCTGCATACTATCAAGAACGAATACCCGGCGTTTGGCGGGAATTATCAGGTCATTCACCATACACAACTCATCAATGAGTTAGTCGGCGCGGGGAAAATCTCCATGAACCTTGAAGGTGATAATATGAAGATCACCTTCCATGACCCATGCTATCTGGGACGGCATAACAAGGTGACAGACGCGCCGCGTGATGCTTTGAAATCGGCTGGCATTGAAACCGTGGAGATGCCGCGCAACGGAGCCAAATCCTTCTGCTGCGGCGCAGGCGGCGCACAGATGTGGAAAGAGGAAGAGGAAGGTTCGGCACGCGTTAATGCGACCCGCTTCGCCGAAGCCAAATCCACGGGCGCGAATACGGTGGCGGTGGGTTGCCCGTTCTGCCTGACGATGATGACGGATGCATCCAAAGGCGATGGCGGTACGATCGAAGTGAAAGACGTTGCCGAGATCGTAGCCGAAAGACTGAAATAAATAACGAAAAAAGGGAGATGATAAAGCTTTATCATCTCCCTTTTTTCTTCCCTGTACGCGAGAGCATCTTATGAAAAAAATCGAACAAAGAGACGGATACATCTATGTAGAATATGATGAAGAGTATTCAATAGAGGTTTTCGTATCAACCTCCAAACATGTTTTTGAGATCTGCCAGACAAAAAATTGCAGAAAAGTTTTCGTCAATATCACCCACATGCCAGGGAAAGTGAAAACAATTCAGCGTTTTGAGATCGGAGTTCAAGGTTCTTTGATCTTTCGCAATTTGATCAAGGTGGCAGTTTTGTACCGTCCAGAAGAAATAGACTGGTTCGCAGAAACGGTCAGCAAGAATCGCGGATTGAATGCAAAGATATTCAGCGAAATGGATCAGGCCATGGAATGGCTTGAAATCATGCCGTAACAGTCAAAAATCTTATTTTGGCGGACATTGTTTGTCCGCCTTTTCTTTTTATATGACAAAGCTGAGTATCCATCAGAAAAACACTTAACCGTTTTGTATGTTTTTTGGTGACATTTGTCAGTTTTATTAATACAAAAAACTCTAATAATTGAATATTAATACCAACAAATTCATTGGAGGAGAAAATCATGAAATCAGGAAATAAAGTATTGTTCGCTTTTGTTGCACTGATGTTCTTCGTCAGCCTCGCATGTGCTGGGAGCGCCACCCCCACGCCAACGGCTATACCAACAAACACTGCCGTCAACACAGCCGTACCCCCCTCCCCAACTGCTGTAAAAGCAGCGCCCATGGAACTGAGCACAGAGTTGTACACCCATCCCTCTGGAGCATTCACGTTCTATCCTCCTGTTGGTTGGGAAATAAAGGATTCAGATATCGATGTACTGGTCTATGAACCGGAAACTGGCATTACCTTCTACGTAGCGGTCACAAATTTTGGGCTTCCGCTTGATGCGGCTTCCTACGAAGCATACGTCAATGCCACTGAAACCTACTACTACACGTCAATGGAAGGATATGAACAACTTGATTACGGAGTTGGTACTGCCAAAGACGTATATGTCGTTGAAAAAACCTATCTATACGATGGAAAAACTCAATACGCCAAGTCGATCTATAACCAGTTCGGTCAGGTCAACTTTGTATTTGAGGTCATTGGTCAAGACAGTATCGTTAAGGAAAACCCCGAATATTTGGCTCTCTTTGATAAATTCTTTGAAAAGCTTGAAGTGGCGGCAGATGCAGTGCTTACCCGCCCGGTCTATGAGCTAACCTGGAAGTTCGTGGGTCCCGACAATTCCATGACCATTGATGTTCCAGTCGGTTGGACGTACAGCCTCGATGACCGCACCACCTACAGCGATGCGGTGATGGAATCACTAACCTCCCCCGACGGAGCTGCCTTGATCGAAAATATTTCAGTCGTAGACGGCAATACCTACACCATGGGAAATGCGGGCGAGATGGCGTTGTTCTTGTTGAACGAACGTTATTCCAATGGCGGCGGCGATGTACGTGTCTCAAACATCCAAACGCTTTCAGACGGAAGCGAGTACTGGACATGGAAATCCACCAAAGGCGGTTACTCAGGCGTCACGAATTTTGAACTGCGTAATGGCGGCACACAGGTCTTGTTGCTGTCCTTCGTGTCCTACGACAGCACCCTGGAGATCTACGCTCCCCTGTTCGATCGCGTCTTCGGCACATATACGATCCCATAACCTTCATATATCCTGAACAAAAAACAGGCGGACAAATTTTGGGTTCGCCTGTTTTTTTATTTAAAGCAATCCTTCAACCGCAGAACCCCTTCTTCAATACGATCCACGCCATAATGGGAAACGCTGAGTCGAAAATGCTCGTTCAACCCATTCGCGCTGGAGAACAGGATGCCAGGACGCAGGTCAACTTTGTGTGCCTGCGCCTTTTTGCGCAGTTCTTTTGCGTCCATGCCAGGCACGTGCAGCCAGAAAAAATATCCGCCATGTGGAGGGATAAATTGCGCCTGTGGGATATGCTTCTGTAACAGCTCGCTCATGACCCGTACCCGCTTGCCAAGCACATCTAATAGTGTTGAGAGGTTCCTGTCCAGACCGCCGCTTTCGATCAGACTGCGGACGATGGTGGATGTGAATGGATTCATCCCTCCCCCGCTGTCTAACATGCCGCATGAGATGATTTTTTGCATAATAGACTGGTGAGTTTGCAGCCACCCCAGCCGCAAACCGGGGGCAAGGATCTTCGAGAATGACCCCAGCGAAATCACATGTTCTGAGTCAATATAAGCGCCAAACGATTTGGGCGGCGCTTGGGTGTAACTCAAGAATTGATAGACTTCATCGGCAAGAATTAAGAAGTCATGTTCTTTTGCCAACTCAACCAATTGCTCGCGGCGTTCTTGCGAAAGGGTTTGCCCGCTTGGGTTTTGAAAGGTGGGAACGACGTATATGAATTTCGGCTTCGACACGTTCAATGCAGCCACCATATCCTCAAGGACCAGCCCGGATGTATCTGTTCGGATCGGGACAACATGCAAGCCATGATCCACAAAGATGCGCAATGCCAAAAAATAGGATGGCTCCTCCACATAAATGGTATCGCCAGGTTTCGTGAAGAGTGTGCAAAGCAAACTCAACGCCGAGGAAATACCCGAAGTTGTGAACAGGTCGTCGTGTGAAACGGAAGAGCCGCAATGCGTCGATAAAAACCCAGCCAAGGCAGCACGGAAATATCCATCCCCTTGTTCCAATCCATATTGCAAAAAGTCCTTATCGCCTAGCCCAAACCGATGTGCGGCAGCATCACGCAGCAGATCAAGAGGCAATAATTCCGGCTGTGGTTCACCTGCACCAAGGTCTATAAAACCGGGCGGGATCAGAGTTTGGATGGTTTGAAAGTTGGGCATCATAGTTAAAGTATAGCAGGAGACAAAATCTTTGCGCAAAAAACCACAATAGCCACTTGCATCCATACTCATGCATCCCTTATCCTTGTTATAATCCTGCCCATCACCAACTCAGGAGAGAGAGTAGATGCCCAACAAAAAGAAGGGTACGATTGCGCTTCCCCTTGAAAAAAACGAGATCATAAAAGATTACCGCCTCGCTTATCAAAGCAGACAGGCTTCCCTTATCGGTAGACGCGAAGTCCTTAGCGGCAAAGCAAAATTTGGAATATTCGGCGACGGTAAAGAGATCGCCCAACTTGCCATTGCACGCGCCTTTCAAAAAGGCGACTGGCGTTCCGGCTACTACCGCGACCAGACCTGGATGTTCATGTTAGGCGTGATGAGCATTCAGGAATTTTTTGCACAACTTTACGCACACAGCGATACCACTCACGATCCTGCCAGCGGCGGCAGACAGATGAATGCACACTTTGCTACGCGCCTGCTGCATCCTAATGGAACCTGGCGCTCGCAAACACAGCTTTACAACACCGCTGCCGATGTTTCCTGCACAGCCGCGCAAATGCCGAGAGCCGTTGGGCTTGCTTACGCATCGGTCGTATACCGCTCCCTCAAGGAATTACACAACCTGAAAGATTTCTCGATCAATGGCAACGAAGTGACCTTCGCTACCATTGGCAATGCTTCCACTGCCGAAGGACATTTTTGGGAGGCGGTCAATGCCATTGGCGTGCTCAAAGCGCCAGCCGTGATCAGCATCTACGATGACGGCTATGGCATCTCTGTTCCAAATCAATTCCAAATGGTCAAGGAAAATATCGGCACCCTGCTGAAAGGCTTCGAGCGTGATCCGCATACCCCGCCAGATAAAGCTCACAACGGTTATGACCATTACACCGTCCATGCATGGGATTATCCCGCCCTTGTTGAAACGTATCAAACTGCCGCCGAGATCGCACGCGAATATCACATCCCTGCATTGGTACACGTCATTGACGTGACGCAGCCACAGGGTCACAGCACCTCAGGCAGTCATGAACGGTATAAATCAGCCGAGCGATTAAAGTGGGAAGAAGAGTTTGACGGACTCAAAAAGATGCGTCAGTGGATGATAGACAACCGCATCATTTCTGTGCCCGAGCTGGATGCCCTTGAAAAAGCAGACTACGACACTGTGGAGGGATTCCGCAAAGCTGCCTGGGATGCCTACCTCGCCCCCATCACCGAAGAGCGGGCACAGGTGATGGATATGCTTGAAGAGATCGCCGGGGCTTCGAATCATGTCGCAGAGTTGCGAATGCTCAGAGACCGGCTGGCAACTCTCCCGTCGTTTACGAGGCGCGACATCCACACCATAGTGCATGAAGCGCTGCGCCTGCTGCGGGATGAGTCGCATCCGAACAAGCAGGTTTTGATCGGATGGAAACACGAGAACGACAAATTGAATCTTGAACGCTACGGCTCGCATTTATATTCGGGCACCGCCATGAAAGTGGATGAGGTCAAGCCGGTGTATGCGGACGAATCGCCGACCATGTTCGGCTTCGAAGTGGTTAATGCCGCTTTCGATGCCGCCCTCGCCCGTGACCCGCGCCTGATCGCCTTTGGTGAAGACGTTGGCAAACTCGGGGATGTAAATCAGGGCTTCAAAGGAATGCAGGAGAAATATGGCGCAATGCGTGTGACCGATACCGGCATTCGTGAAGCGACCATCATGGGGCAGGCGATCGGCATGGCCATGCGTGGACTACGCCCCATCGCGGAGATCCAATATCTGGATTATGTCTTGTATGCCTTACAGACCATGAGCGATGATCTGGCATCTTTGCATTGGCGCACCGCTGGCGGACAGAAAGCGCCAGTGATTGTGCGCACACGCGGGCACCGTTTGGAAGGCGTCTGGCATTCGGGCTCACCCATGATGGGTATTTTGAGTTTGGTGCGCGGTATGTATGTGCTCGTTCCGCGAGACATGACCCATGCCGCTGGTTTTTACAACACCCTGTTGAAATCGGACGAGCCCGCCATTGTAGTAGAAGTGCTGAACGGGTATCGTGTTAAAGAACGTTTGCCAAAAAATATCGGTGAAATCGCACTTCCATTGGGGGTGCCTGAAACCCTTCGTGAAGGCAAGGACATGACCATCGTCACGTATGGCGCCTGTTGCCGTGTCGTGTTGGATGCCGCAGATAAATTAGCCAAGGTCGGTATTGATGTTGAGGTTATTGACGTGCAATCACTGATGCCGTTCGATATTCGCAGCAAGATCATCGAGTCGCTCAAGAAAACCAACCGCATCCTTTTCGTGGATGAGGACGTCCCCGGCGGAACAACCGCTTACATGATGCAGGAAGTCATTGAGAAACAAGGCGGCTATTTCCATTTAGACTCACCAGCCCGCACCTTATCTGCCAAGGCACATCGCCCCTCGTACGGTTCAGATGGAGATTACTGGTCCAAACCAAATCCTGAGACGGTGTTTGATGCTGTTTATGAAATGATGCATGAAGTTGACCCGAACGCGTATCCGCTTTTCAGTTGACGGTTGATAGTTGACAGTTGGCAGCGAGGTTATATGGAAAAAGAAAAAGTTTCAGCAAGGAATTATCGAGAGTTGATTGTTTGGCAGGACGCCATCAAGATCGCAAAAACTGTATATCAATTGACTGGAAAATTCCCAAAACAAGAAACATACGCTTTGGCAGATCAACTCCGTCGCGCTGCAGTTTCTGTTCCATCGAATATCGCCGAAGGTCAGGCAAGGAAATCCCCTGGAGATTTTCGACGTTTTTTACACATTGCGCTTGGTTCTCTTGCAGAAGTAGATACTCAACTGGTCTTAGCTCAGGAATTTGGGTATTTGAGCAAAGAGGATGTTGACCCAATGGATGAGCAAATACAAAATTTACGCAAAAAACTTTACGCCCTGATCAACACACTGCCGTCAACCACCAACCGATAACCACCAACTGGAGATATTATGGCAACAAAAGTTTATGTACCCCGGCTCGGCGAAGGCGTGGATGAAGTTACCGTTACAAAATGGCTAAAGCAAGTTGGCGATTCTATTAATGAACTGGAACCTTTGCTCGAAGTTAACACCGATAAAGTAGATACTGAAATCCCTGCCCCGGCAACTGGAACAGTCTTGAAGATCATCACGCAAGAAGGGATTGCCGCGAAGGTGGGAGAATTACTTGCGATTATCGGTAAGCCTGGGGAAGCAGTGGACAGTGAACAATTATCAGTGGGCAGTGCGCCTGCACAAAAGACTGCTCAATCTCCAATCTCTAACCTCCAGCCTCCCATTACGGATCACGCATCACGCACTACAGACCTCGGCTTCATCTCCCCAGTCGTAGCAAAAATCGCCGCCGAGCATGGCGTGGACTTGTCTCAGATCAATGGCACCGGGTTGGGTGGACGCATTACGAAGAATGATGTGTTGAACTATGTGTCTTCGGGTCCAAAGTCACAGGTCAAAAGTCAGCCTATGGTCAATCGTCAATCGTCAATCGTCTCTCCAACCGAAGGTGATCAACTTATCAAGCATTCCACCATGCGCAAATCCATCGCGCAGCACATGGTCGAGTCCAAGCATACTTCGCCGCATGTATTGACTGTGATGGAAGCGGATATGAGCAAGGTTAGCAAGCATCGCGCCGCGAACAAAGCCGCATTTGAACGCGATGGGGTCAACCTCACATTCACGGCATACTTCATGATGGCGATCGTGGCGGGACTGAAAGCCTATCCACAGACCAATTCATCATGGACAGATGAAGGTTTATTGATTCATAAGAATGTCAATCTCGGTATGGCGGTCTCACTCGGCGAAGATGGCTTGATCGTGCCAGTCATCAAGAAAGCCGAAGACTTCTCCCTGCTGGCGATGGCACGCGCAGTCAATGACCTTGCGAATCGCGCCCGTACCAAGAAATTGCAACCGGACGATGTCAAAGGCGGCACGTTCACACTCACCAACCACGGCGTGAGCGGATCATTATTCGCCTTCCCCGTTATCAACCAGCCGCAAGCGGGCATCCTCGGTGTGGGAGCGATGCAAAAACGCGTTGTAGTGATCGATGATGCTATCGCGATTCGCCCAATGGTCTACATGTCCTTCGTCTTCGATCATCGTATCTTGGACGGTGCATCTGCGGATTGGTTCCTGGCAAGGGTCAAGGATACGTTGGAAAATTGGGCTTGAGAAAAGTAACGAGTCATAAGTGAAACGTTACTTCGGAAAATTGGAAGCCTATTACGAGCAAGGCTGGGAAGGTATGATCGTGTTCAGTTTCATGCCTGATGAAGGTAATGGGCTGAACGACCTCATCACTTTGCAAGACGGTCATTATCTAACTATCTACGAGACGCATGAGAAGACACTCTGGTCTGGAAAAATCCATTTTGTAAAACGTGGCTTTTTCGACAAACACAAACTCACAGCAGGAATCTGGTCGGACTCAAAGCAAAAAGGTGTCTCCTACGCCGATTGGATGGATTGGTTCTGGCGCAAACCACCGTTGAAAGCCACACTTGAAATCGAGGAATGAGCATGAGCGATAAACAAAAAGACAGTCCGAACATCAACAAGAACGTCCACCCACCCATTGTGGCGATGGTCTTTATCATCGTCGGTCTTTTGATGGGATACCTCGCCCCCATCCTTGCCGGGATGCCTCCGCTGCTTAAGAACATTGGTCTGGGTCTAACCTTCATTGGTTTTCTCTTTGGGGTAGGCGCCTTCCTTGAATTTCGCAAAGAACGCACAACGCTCGACCCGCATGGGTCGGTCAAAGCATTGGTAAAAAGTGGAATCTATCGTTTTACCCGCAACCCCATCTACCTGGGTTTTCTCTTGATGGTCATTGGTTTCCCACTGGCATACGGATCATTATGGGGTTTGGTCGTGTCGCCAATTTTTATGGTCACTCTCTCGCGGCTCGTGATAGAGAAGGAAGAAGCCTATCTGGAGAAAAAGTTCAAAGGCGAGTACACAGCCTACAGTTCCAAAGTGAGGCGTTGGTTGTAAATCTCAAAGGCGGCGAAAGTCGCCTTTTTCTTTTGCTTGATAATTAGAACAAATGTACTTATAATCATTCAAAAGGAGATTGCCATGTCCATTCAAACTTCCGAGATCGAATTAACCGTGAATGATAAAAAAGTAAAAGCCTATCTCGCGGACGGCAGCGGACCGGGTATTTTGCTTTTGCACGCCTGGTGGGGATTGAAGCCTTTCTTCAAACAAGTCTGCGACCGTATTGCAGAACAAGGTTTTACTGTACTCGCGCCCGATCTGCGTGATGGACAAATCGCCAAGACTATTGATGAAGCCAAAGCTTTGATGGAAAAAAGCGACAGCCAATTGATCGGCGATACGGTCTTCACTGCAAAAGATTATTTACAAACACGGGTGAAGGGCAAGCTCGGCGTGATAGGGTTTTCAATGGGTGCGGCGTGGTCTTTGATCGCGGCTGCATACAAGCCAGCGGAATTCGGCGCCGTCGTTCTTTTTTACGGCAACGAAGGCGTAGACTATGGCAAGATCACAGCCAAAGTGATGGGGCATTTTTGTGAGGTGGATGAATGGGAACCAACTGAATTTGTGGATAACACCTTTGCGGAGTTCGCCAAAGCAGGCGTGGATGCGACGCGTCACACCTACCCGGGAACTGCCCATTGGTTCGTGGAAGAAGATCGCCCCGAATACAACCCCGCTGCCGCACAGTCGGCATGGAGCCGGACGTTTGAGTTTTTGAAAGCCGCACTGTAAGACAAGTCTATAGACTTGTCCTACAAAACGCAAAAAAGGTTAAGGGTATAATCGCCCTTAACCTTTTTACATTTAGGAGAGAACTTCTCATGGCAGAAAATTTTGATGTTGTTGTGATCGGTGCGGGGCCTGCAGGCTACGTGGCTGCGATCCGTGCCGCACAGCTGAAACAAAAAGTGGCGATCGTCGATAAACAATGGATGGGCGGAGTTTGTTTGAACGTTGGGTGTATCCCCTCCAAATCGCTATTAAAGAACGCCGAAGTGGCACATACCCTACGTCACCGCGCCAAGGATTTTGGCTTCTCGTTCGATAACCTGAAATTGGATTACAGTGTGGCGTTCAAACGCTCGCGCTCCAACTCAGATCGTCTAGTCAAAGGCATTGGCTTCTTAATGAAGAAGAACAATATCGCTGTCTTCATGGGCGCGGCGCAATTCAAGGCGAAAGACACAATTACCGTTACCGATAAAGACGGCAAAGCTACTGAGCTCAAGGCGAAGAATATCATCGTCGCAACTGGCGCGAGTGCAGCCACCTTGCCCGGCATAACGATTGACGGAAAGAAGATCGTCACGTATTGGGAAGCCATCATGCAAGACACACTGCCCAAGTCTGTGGTGATCGTCGGCGCGGGCGCCATTGGCGTGGAATTCGCCACTATCTGGAATTCCTATGGCGTGGACGTGACCATCGTTGAACTGCTTCCGCGTGTGTTGCCGCGTGAAGATGAAGAGGTCAGCAAGGAATTGACCAAGGAACTCACCAAGAACGGCATCAAGATCAAGACCGGCATTAAGTTCGAAAGCATCGTTGTCAGTGGTGACAAGGTGAAGGTCAAACTGCCAGACGAGACCCTTGAAGTGGATCAGGCGTTGATCGCAACTTCCTTCACGCCGAACAGCAAAGGGCTTGGGCTTGAGGCGGTTGGCGTCAAGATCAGTGATCGCGGTTTTGTTGAGATCAATGAAAAGATGCAAACAAACGTCCCCGGCATTTGGGCGATCGGTGATGTGACCGGCAAACTCATGCTGGCGCATGTCGGCTCGGCGATGGGCATTGTGGCTGCCGAACACATTGGCGGACATGAGACCGTGGTGCTCAATTACGACATGATGCCGCGTGCTACGTACTGTCATCCACAGGTTGCTTCATTCGGGCTGACCGAAGCGCAGGCAAAAGAGAAGGGCTACACCATCAAAGTCGGGCGCTTCCCCTTCCAGGCGAATGGCAAGGCGCTTGGCTTGGGCGATTATGCGGGCTTCGTCAAGATCATCACCGATGAAAAATACGGCGAGATCCTCGGCGCACACATGATCGGACCTGAAGTGACCGAACTGTTGCCCGAACTGACCCTCGCGCAGATGATGGAACTGACCCCGCACGAGATTGCACGCAACGTCCATGCGCACCCGACGCTTTCAGAGACATTGATGGAAGCAGCGCACGGCGCAAGCGGAACACCTATTCACATCTAAGTATCGCCAATTGAGACCTAAAAACCGAGGTTTTGAACCTCGGTTTTTTTTGCCCTTACTAATTTGTATATACATCTTGAAATTTTCGGCATAGTATGCTATTAACAATAGATACTCCACGTAAGAAGGTTGCAAGCATGCATAGAGAACGAGTTTCAGAGAACGTTTTTTGGTTCCAAAGTGAAGTCTACGCGCAAGTCACGGCGGGTGTCATTATCGGTCCTCAATGGGCAGTGGTGATCGACACCCTTGCCCTCCCTGAAGAGACGCTGACCATGCGCGAGTTCATCGAGCACGAGTTAGGCGTGCAGGTTCGGTATGTTATCAACACCCATTACCATGCCGACCATTGCTGGGGCAATTGTTTCTTCCCCGGAGCAGTGGTGATCGGTCATGCCAAGTGCCGCCAGTATCTGATCGAAGACGGCGTTGCCTCATTGGAAAACGCCCAAAAGCAAAACCCCAGCTTGCGTCAGGTCAAGATCGTGCCGCCGCACCTCACCTTTGAAACCGGCGAAATGACTCTACGGGTCGGCAAGAAGAATTTGATCCTTTCCACTTCGCCTGGTCACAGCGATGACGGCATCTCGGTGCTCGTCGAAGAAGACCGTGTCCTCTTTGCTGGCGATGCCTTCATGCCCCTGCCCTTCATTGTAGATGGCGACGCAGACGACATGCTCGCCTCCATCAAGAAGATCGGCAAGATGGGTCTGGAAAACATCATTCAAGGTCATGGTGATATCATCCTGCGCGGTGAGATCGATGCAGCCGTGCGTGAGAACGTCAACTACCTCAACAACATCAAGAAGGCGGTTAAAGCGGGCGGTAAGCGCAAGAATGTCGATGAATATCTCGAGGAGATCGCCATCGAAGATTGCGGCAAGAGCCGCGTGTATCTGGGTGGGCTGGCAGAGACCCTGCACCGGCGCAACCTGCGGGCACTGCACCGCCAAATGCACGGAGAATAAGTACACGATGTTGCAGATGCAAGACAGGTCTGCAACATCTTTCATTTAATGATAATTTTGGAGGATAACCCCATGAAATTCCTACTCGAACGCTCACGCTATCTTGCCCTGATCGGCATCATCTCCCTTTTGGTCGCTTCATTCGCCGCCTTTGCCTGGGGCACCATCAAGACGGTGACCACCACGCTGTTGATCGTCCAATCCCTCGGCAAAGACGCCACCATCACCATCGAGTTGATCGAACTCATTGACATCTTTCTGATCGCCACCACCATCTTGATCTTCTCTGCCAGTTTATATGAACTCTTCATCGGGAAACTGGACATGCCCGAGTGGATGCTGGCACATGACCTGTATGAGCTCAAAGCCAAGTTAAGCAGTATGATCGTGCTCGTCATGGCGGTCAAATATCTACAAAAATTGATCGAGATCAAAGATGGCATGGAGCTTCTGCAAAGAGGCATTGCCATTGCCGTCGTCTCTGCCGCGTTGATCGCTTTCGGATATTTCGGAAAGAAGGACTAGTGCCGTAATGAAAAGATCGAATCGCCTGATGATGGGGCTGCCACCCTTTCAACAAGGCGGCTTGGATTCGCTCTGCGGCTTGTACAGCATCATCAACGCCGAACGTTTCATCAACCGCTCCAAGGATGAAGAATCTCAGGTCCTGTTCGATGACCTGATCCGTTATCTATCCCGCCGCGGGCTGCTCGGCACATTCCTGATCGGCGGCATTCATCACCCCCACATGCTGCTCATTCTCAAAAAAGTAGTGGGCAAGAAACGTATCTCAAATGTGGGGCTGCCTTGGCGGGGTATACCCAACCCAGACCTGACAACATTCTGGAAATCCATGCAGAGCTTTTTGGATGGCACCGCCGGGCGTTCCATCATCCTCGGTATCCAGGGCTATCACGACCATTGGACGGTCATTGAGAAGATCACCAATCGCTCCATCCTGCTCTATGACTCAGCCATGATCAAACGCCTGCCGCGTTCCTTCTGCACCACAAGTGACGCCACCTGGCAGCGTAAGCATGTCCTACTCCCCGCCCAGACCTACTTCCTCTCAAATGAAATCTCTACTGATATCGCTCAGTACGACACATAGCCCACTATTTATTTTCTCTGCCCACCGTGATAGACTGACTTAATCGTCAGTCTTTTTTATATGGAGTCACCTAATGACAAACTTCCCCATCGACCTGGCACAATTCGAAAAAGAAGAATACTGCTACCTCACCACCCGCGGACGAAAAACCGGGAATCCACATGAGATCGAGATATGGTTTATCGTCCATGAAAATTCGCTATACATCATGTCCGGCAATATGGAAAGATCAGATTGGGTTCGAAACCTGCTCCAAGAGCCCAGAGTGAGCATCCGCATTGCCGGGCAGACCTTCCCTGCCGTGGCAAATCTACTAGACGATAAGACGGTCGAGCAAATGATCCGCATGGTAATGGCAGTCAAATACAACGAGTGGGAAGGGCAAGATCCAAGCGAATGGGCGCGGACAGCATTGGTGGTGAAGTTTACCCCCCAAGATTTATAAAGTTATTTGTGATAAATAACATATTGCCATTAAATTACAGTACTTAAGGACACCTTACTAAAATGAAAAGTCCAGTAAAATGGGGATAATTACCTTAATGGGGAAATTTAGTTTTTCCAATTGAACCTCATGTTCTTTGCCATGTGCCAGGCTCCGCACAGGTAAAGCCTTTTATAAAGATGGAGTGAAAAGGATGGTCATTTGGCAGAAATACAAATCCACTCTTATTGCAAAGCCATATAGATTCATACAGGAGCTGTTCCATGAACGCGATTCGCAAGTCATTTTCTGTAATCTTCTCTATTTTATGTGTTGGCGTACTTGTTGCTTGTATTCCGCAAAAATATGCCCCTCCCCCTCCACCGCCTGAGGTTGCGCTGACATTAACGGTGCAAGCCATTCAATTGGACTTTTTCACTCAAACAGCCCAAGCATTACAATCTCAACCCATTATCATCGTAGTAACTGCAACACCCGACCCTAACATTCTTGCTCCAACCACCGACCCTGCTGCCACTACATCCAGTGCAGTGACAATAACTGTCAGCCAAAATACCAATTGTCGTTCCGGTCCGAGTCAGGCTTTTGATGAAGTTGGGGCTTTAGGTCCTGGGCAAGTGGCTGAAGTGATCGGCAAAGATACCATTGATAATTATTGGGTCATCAAATTGCCAGATGCTTCAGGGAAAACCTGTTGGTTGTGGGGACAATATGCAACAGTGACGGGTGATGCTTCAAAAGTTGCAGATGCGGCAACGCCTACAGCCGTTTCAAATGGTGCGCCAATTGCGCCAACACTTTTGAATGCAGAATTAAAATGCACCAACCTCAGCGGTGGAAATTATCAATACAAGGTCATCCTCAAATGGGCAGATAACTCCTCCAACGAAAATAAATTTGTAATTAATTCTTCCACCGGTAAAGCTTTCTCAACACCACCCAATAAAACATCTTTCAGTTTCGAAGAGAATCTTCCTTCAGGAACAACTCTTTCCGCAACCTTGGCTGCCGCCAATGAAAAAGGCGCATCCCAGCCAGTAGGAACCGGCGCCTTCAAATGCCCATAAAGGGACTGTCTACTGACTCAATTTATATAAAGAATATTCACCACAGAGAAGCCATAGATTTCAACTTTCTCTGTGGTGGATGTCTATGTAAGCAATATCTCTAAATGAGGAGAAATACGAATGAACGCCGCCCGAAAATCTCTTAGCTTGTTAGTTGTTCTCATCCTATCCACTCTCGCTTGCGGATTGGAAAATATTCAGGTCGTTGAATCGCCAAATCTCGAAGCGACCATTACCGCACAGGCAGCCTTGCTGCAACAAGGTGGTCAGCCCGCCGCAGGGCAGGACCCCGCTCAACAAGTGGTCGTCGTTGTTACTGCCACGCCCGAAGGCGGCGCCGTGCCTGCCGAACAAGTTCAACCGGCTCAGGTACTCCCTCCCGCTACCGGTGATGTGACCGTCACCGTGACCACGGCGACGAATTGCCGCACGGGTCCTGGGCAGAATTTTAAGATTGTCTATGGCATGCCGGTGGGACAAGTGGCGAAGGTCACGGCGAAAAATTCCTACTCGGGCTATTGGATCATCGAAATCCCCGGGCAAGCCGGGCAGAACTGCTGGCTATGGGGGCAGTATGCCGTGATCAACGGCGATACTTCCAAATTGAAGGAAGTGGTTACGCCCACCTCACCCGCACCGACCATTACCAACACGCCCAAACCCACAGCGACTGCTACAGCTACCACTGGAGTTGTGTACCCCAATGCACCTTCAGGGCTGACTGCCAATATCAGTTGTGTTGCTGGACCCGGCGCTACCCAAACAACGGTCAACGGGAACATATCCTGGACGGATAACTCTACTAATGAGTTACAGGTTGTCTCAAGTGCTAACAACGTCTCCACACATATATTGGCAGCCAATTCGACCAGTGACAGTTTCAGTGTTGTTATGGAAACGATCACTGTCCAGAACGCCTCGCCAAACTTTCAATTTACGGTCTCTGTCTATGCATGTAGTGGCAACACTGAAGGCACATGCGGTTTACCTGCTACCATACAAGTAGTGGGCGCTGGCTGCCCTTAATGTACTGAATCAAAGTCCCTACAAGTTTCTTTGCAGGGACTTTGATTCTTTAAACTTCATTGGGCTAGGATATAAATATGACAAAAAGAATCGTGCAATTTTTCCTGTGCTTGATATTGACCCTCTCATTATCAGCCTGCAATCTGCAATTTGTAGAAAGCTCACAAGGCGCAGATGCCGATAACCTTGAGTTGACCGCCATCGTCCAGCAGATGTTGATCGACCAGGCAGCGCAACAAGGGAATATCGTGGAGATCACTGCCACGCCGGGTGCGGGGAATGTTCCTGCCACCGAAGAAGCGGTCGTTCCAGCTGCGGTCTTGCCGCCCGTTACAGGTGATGTGACTGTCACCGTCACCACGGCGACCAACTGCCGCACGGGTCCCGGACAGAATTTTAAGATTATCTATGGCATGCCGGTGGGACAAGTGGCAAAGGTCATTGCAAAAAATTCATACTCGGGCTATTGGATCATCGAAATCCCCGGGCAAGCCGGGCAGAACTGTTGGTTATGGGGACAGTATGCGGTGATTAATGGCGATACCGCCGCCTTGAAAGAAGTTGTCACGCCTACCTCGCCCGCACCGACCATTACCAACACGCCCAAGCCAACAAACACCGTCCAGCCGACTGCCACGAGCACAACCGCTGCAGCCGTTGCACCGAATGCGCCTCAGATCCTTACCTCATTTGTGACTTGCTCTGATGCGGGCGGCGGCAACCGGAACTATGTGATTGAACTCAATTGGGCAGATAACTCTAATAACGAAACAATGTTTGTAATCACGACGTCCTCCAATAGGCTCGATAGTAAGGGTCCCAATGCGACATCCCATACGTTCACCGAAGTGCTTCCGGCGGGAACAAATCTTACCGTCAGCCTGATTGCGCAAAACGGTACTGGCAGTTCGGCTCCCGTCTCAACCAGTTTATCTTGTCCATAATCAAAGAGGCTATTGATGAACTTCAAAACCAAATTTTTATGGCTGGTTCTGCCCATATTCATACTTTCCGCATGCAACCTGCAATTGGTAGAAAGTCCGCAAGACCCAAACGACGCAAACCTTGAGTTGACCGCCATCGTCCAGCAGATGTTGATCGACCAGGCGGCGCAGCAAGGGAATGTTGTGGAAATCACTGCCACGCCTCAACCGGGCAGTGTACAGAGCGCTCCACCTACAGAAGAAGCGGTCGTTCCAGCTGCTGTCTTGCCGCCCGCCACAGGCGATGTGACCGTGACCGTCAGTGTGGCAACCAACTGCCGTCAGGGACCCGGCACAGCCTTTGCCAGCATCTATGGCATGCCAGTTGGGCAAGTGGCAAAAGTCGTCGCCAAGAATTCCTACTCGGGCTATTGGATCATTGAGATTCCAGGGCAAGCCGGGCAGACTTGTTGGTTATGGGGGCAATACGCAACCATCAACGGGGATACGGCTGGATTGAAGGATGTGGTCACGCCCACCTCTGTGGCAACAAACACACCTACAGCTACCATTGCCCCCACAATCACCAACACAGTGGCTGCCGCTGCCCCTGCCGTGGCAGGCTGCACCGACTCAACTGCCAGCAATTACAACTCTGCGGCAACCGTGGATGACGGCTCCTGCGCCTATATCGGTCCTGCATTTGTGGGTGGCTGCACAGATCCAAACGCAATTAACTACAACCCCAACGCCAATGCGGATGATGGCTCCTGCGGCTATCCTGCGCCGATCATTACGAGTGCATCCGTGGTCTGCGAAGACCAGTTCGATGGCAACTACAAATTTATTATCACAGTGCATTGGAAGCCTGCTGATCCGGGTCTAAGTAGGATTGCAAGAACTACCGTTGGGATGCTCAATGGGAAAGAGGTATATAAAAGCGGTACCAGCATGAAAGTAAGCATAAACCCTTATAGTCCCACGCTCACATTGCCAGCAGGGACGGTCGTCACCGTTACGTTTGAAAGCGTAACTTCGACTTCATTAACCTGCCCATAAGGAAAAAATAATGAAAACATCCAAACTTTGGGTCGGTTTCATCATTCTCGCACTCACCCTGCAGGCTTGCAACCTGAAACTTGTCGATGCAGGCAGCGACCCCAGCGCCCCCGGCTATGAACTGACCGTGACCGCTAATGCCGCCTTGATCGAAACCGCGTTGTCCAGTGGAGCGCAACTGCCAGAAGCACAAGGTTTGTCCGCGACGGAAGACCCGGCTCTTCCTCCGACCGAAGAAGTGGTCATCCCAGCCGCTGTCCTTCCGCCCGCCGTAGGCGATGTGACCGTGACCGTCAGTGTGGCAACCAACTGCCGCCAGGGACCCGGAGCCGCATTCAAAAGTATTTATGGCATGCCGGTGGGGCAGGTTGCCAAAGTGGTTGCCAAGAATTCCTACTCTGGCTATTGGATCATCGAGATCCCCGGTCAGAACGGGCAGACCTGTTGGTTATGGGGTCAATACGCCACCATCACTGGCGATACTGCCAGCTTGAAGGATGTGGTCACGCCCACATCAGCGGCAACCCAAAAGCCGACTGCAACCAAGACCCCCAGTGCAAGCGCAACAGCCACCAGCACAACCGCGGCTGGCGCCCCAGCGGTGGCAGGTTGTACCGACCCAGCCGCAAGCAATTACAATTCCGCCGCCACAGTGAACGACAGCTCCTGTATCTATACGGCACAGGCGACAATTTTGGGTTGCACCGACCCCGCAGCGACAAACTACAATGCAAAAGCCAACAGCGACGACGGCTCCTGCGCCTACCAGAGCCCGCCAGTTTTGGTGATATTGAAATCATCTGTGATTTGCACCGATCAACTTGACGGCACTTTCCAATTCCAAATCGTCATTCACTGGACGGATACGACAAGTGTCCTGAATGACGGCCGCCGTTATTCGCGTAACGCGAAGTGGTTCGATCAAAATGGGAATCAACTAACAGGAAACGGGGGGACAACCAGCCTCGATCAATCGTATAGGGAATTCACTGAAATACGACCAGCCGGAGCGACTTACTCGTTTACTGTTACTTCCGGTGACGGGACATCTCAGGCTTCGGCTTCGCTCACCTGTCCGTAAGCGGATAAGTCGAATCAAAAGGAGACGGTCATGTTGTGATCGTCTCCTTTTGATTTCCACAATATGATCGCGGTCACTTTGCGATGGATTTCAGGTACAACTCTTCCACTTTCTTCCTTGCCCACGCGGTCTGACGTAAAAACTTGAGGCTCGATTTGATGCTCGGATTCTCGTTAAAACATTTGATCGGAACACGCCTGCCCAACTCTACCCAGCCATATTGACTGACCAACTGGGTGACGATCATTTCCAATGTTACGCCGTGCAGGGGATTATTTGGTTGTGGGGTGTTCATAACAATCTATCAAGAGTTGATCTTTTACTTTTCATGAAGGCTATGGCTTAACCACAATGCAGCCAAAAGATAATGATCGGATTCGGGCTTGCTCTTCTGCGCGGACAAGTCCGTAGCCAATTGATCGAACTCGGGCGTATCTTCACCCTGCACAAAGCCATAGCGCGCCTGCTGCCAGCCCCAGGTTTCAGGGACGGGGATGTTCGCGTCCCGTGCCGCCTTTGCCAGAGACTCGATCAGCTCGTGTTGTTTCTCTGCCCACAAGCAGATAACCGCCGCAGCGACCAGATCATTGACCTTGAATTCTTTAACCACCTGTATTTTTGCCATGTGCGGCGGAATGCTCTGAAAGGAGCGGAACCCATTCACCTGAATGGTCTTCTTGAGAATATCCAGGGCGAATTTATTTAGTTCAGGCGAAGCCTTGGGGTAGTGACCGAGCGCCTCCGCCACCACGAGTTGACGATACTCATCGTCCATCATTTCGTTGACTTCGACCCACGGCAGTACATTTGTTTCTGTCATTATGTTCTCCTTTAGATTTAAAGCGAACCTCGCATCAGTCCCCTCCTACCCCCTACTGAGAACAGCAGAGAGGGTGTCGCACTTTAGACGTCCAAAGTCTGGGACACAGAACCGCTATTCATGCCTTACTGCCATAGGATTCTATATCCAGAGACATCACATCCAGAGAAACTCCACGTTCGGCACGAGTTTGGATGGTCGTGAAACCTCGTTTTAGATATAACCCTTGAGCATGGGTCGTCTCTATCATAATTTTCCGGCAACCTTCTCTATGGGCAATTTCAATAAGTTTATCAAGGATCAGCAGCCCATAGCCCCGCTTCTGATATTTCATTTTGACAGCCATTCCGGTGATGCACAGGATCCTGCCCTCTGGTTGATGAGTGGCTAAGGGATTCTCGTCCAAGCCGGGCTCGCGTTCGGTTAACCATTTTTCTGAACAACCATAGGCTGCAATTTCATTATCGGCGATCAGAATAATAAATCCATCTGGGAATGCCGTGAGGCGGAGCTGAAACGTTTCCGGCTTTTCAGCGGTTCCGTAGGGAGAAAATGCCTCCGCATCAATTTCAGCAACGGTGGGAATGTCCTGCTCCCTGGCATTTCTAACCAGTGTTTTCGTAGGTTCAGGCATGGTCGAACTCCTCTTGATCTTTCTTTACGTTCACAAGTTCCCATTGAATGCTTTATTGAAAACACTCAGTAACAACGCCCCCATTTCCTCCCCCGTAGCGGACTGTACCTCCCGCAGCGCCACCAGCCGCGCGGACATCATCATCCGAGACCCTAAGGGTTTCCTTGACTGACTCGTGTTCCCGCGGACAAGACTCTCCTGCTTGACATGACGAAGGTTATCGGGACAAACCCTTAGGGTCTTCATAGTTCACCTTTGAACGCCCTATCCAGCACGGACGGTAACAAC